>NZ_JAFCJK010000009.1 GCF_018131005.1 Bradyrhizobium lablabi | reverse complement strand
AACGAGCGCCGCTTACCCCCGGCCGTCCAGCTCGGCAAAGCGGCAAAAGGCCCCAGCTCATGGGACAGGGGGGGTCCGGGAGCTGGGGTAAGGTCGCATTGGCTGCCCATGGTGTGTGGGGCTAAGGCAGCAATTACCAACTTTCATTCCGACCGGTCGGTTCCTAGCCCGGGGCGTCGAGCGATGCCGTGACCTCGCGCGAGGCACTTGTTCACCGATCGTTAATTCGCGATGTGGACACCTGAAGGCCCCCACTGCGAGGCGGAGGCTTATGGACAGGCTAGCCCTGCTGGAGCAATTAAAGGAAGCCGAACGGAACATCTCCGAAGGTGCGTCCAGGCTTGCGCGCCAAGAGGCGCAGATCGCGGAGTTGGACCGAGAGGGCCATGAGACTCAGCGGGCAAAGATCGTTCTCGCTACCTTGAAAGAAGTGCTTGCGCAGCACTACGAAGATCGTGAGCGCATTTTGATGGAGTTGAAAAAGTAAGCCGCCTCGGTTGATGGTGCTCTCCTGTTTCTGCGCGGTGGCGCGAACCGCACTTGCGTTGCCGAACCTCACGGCGGTAGCCTCCGTCTCGCTTATTCGGAGGCAATGGCATGGGCGGTGACATGCTCTTTCGGGTCTGCGTCAAGGTGCTCGGCCTGTGCTCCATTGCTTTCGCAGCATTCTCCCTCTTCGCACCGTGATGCGCACCGAAGCCAGGCCTCTAACGGCGCGCGAGAAAAAGCTCCTCAGGCGCATGGCCTTGGGGCGGTCGGATTATGAGATCGCCAACCAGATCGGCGGGACCGAGGCGCAGGTTGCGACCCAGCGCCTCCGCTTGCTGAGGAAGCTGGATATCCACGCTGAGCGAGAGATCACTGATGCTGCCGAGAGGTTGGCCCGCTGGGGCGGATCGGGTTCATGCAGGCGCTGAACCGGCACAAGTTTCGCGAGTTCAATCCGGACCGGAAAGACCACCATTGGGGCAAGCGCAAGCTGAAACGAGACCAATGACCGTGGGGTTGGTTTATTCCAGCCGCTAATCTTTCGTGAATTGTTGTTCCAAGGCTCCGTAGAAATACTTGTTCTATGGACATCATGGTTTTTGATTGCGGGCGGCTTTGGCCTGCTCGCGTTAGGCGCGACGTTTACGATCGTGGTGCATTTGGACGCTCGAGCCGAGCGGCGGCGCCAACAGGAGTAAGCCGCCTCAGTTGAGTCCTATCTCGAACACCGGCATTTGCGAACTAGGACGCGGCCGATTGTGACGCAGGATTAGGCCATCGAAATGCGGCTCCAGCAGGTCAGTCCACTCACCTGTTGGGGCCGATTCATTTGACCGCTAGGCAGGACGATAATCTTCCGCCTTATTGAGAGTGCCAGACAATCGGCCAAGCTCGGCCATGACTGGATATCTCGGTAGCTTGGCACGCGCCCAAACGACCCCGGCGCGGGTCATCAAAGGCGCCGAGGATCGCCAACCCAGTGGAGGGTTTTCTCCCCGGCTAACTGTTTGGGGGGGCGCGCGCCGGGAGCAAGGGACCGAACTTCGCAAGCGCCCCGACGTTCCTATTCCTATATCCAGATGAATACGCCACCGCGGGGGCAGCAACTTAGACTGATCGAAGACGCCGCCCAACGCCTTCGAGGCGCAAGGCATGCAGCCGAGCGCCGAGCGTGAGCAACTCGTGCGCAGAGCAGCTTCGCGCATTTCGGAGTGGCTATAGTCGGCTGGTTTGCGAGCGCCGGAATGAGCGGAACCACGCTGCGGCTGGGTGTCATAGGGCATTGCCGATCCCAGTGCGTGGCACCGCGGCTCCCGCATTGCCCTCGAATTGGCGGACAACCGCTCAGTTGGCGACGTCTTTTGATGCGTCAGCCGGGACGCGACTGCATAAGCGACATGATCATCAAGGTGCCGATCAGAACCGCCGGGCCGCAGCTGACGGCAGCAGCTATCCAAAGTTCCGGCTCGCGCATGATCTTGTAATCGTCGTCCATGGCAAAGTCCTCCAGGAAGACCAATGGGTCAACGGTAAGGATCTGGAGACGTTCCCATTACGCCCGCCGGCCCGCGGCAGAGTTACTCACACATGTGATGCGGAGCTACAAACGAAGCCCGCCATTCGCGACGGGCTTGAAGTCCCAGGGAGAAGCATCGTGAAGGTGCTCGTAGAGCATGTCACGAGTCGCGTCCCAGGGGTGTGGCGCGATTGGCACTGTGGACAAGAAAGCCACGAGAGATCGCCATCCAAAAGGGGAGTTGCTTTCGCTCCCTCGTTCCGATTGGATCCAACCGGGGCGACCGAGCTTCAGAATCATGAGCAGCGGACCATATCCAGTAAGAACCGTCACCATCACGGTCGGCGGTGTCGCGCACCACGGAACATATTTCGTTCAAGGTTCGGTGGTGCAGGTACGATCAGTGCTCGGCGCCAAAGCGACTCAGATCGGAATGTCACCGCCGGAAATGATCGCCAAGCTACTTCTTTCAGAGCTAGTGCGCGGTGCCAGCGCAGACGATTAGGGCACCTCCGCCAAGCGCAGAATTGCGCCGCTGAGGGCGCGCCGAGGAGAACGATCCCGAGAGCGTAGCATTCGAATATGAAGTGCTGGAATGAACCGCATCGGTCGGCGGACCACTACGCGATGGTCGTGAGTGCTGGCGATCGTCTGGCAGGTGCTGGGTTCCCTGTGATGACACGCCATATTCGACACCGTGACGGGCGTTCATCGGGTGTTCAGCGCGTCCTGACAAGTTGCGTCAGACTGCAGCCGCTTGATCACAATTGGCGCCGCTCAGCGAGGTTTGTGGAAGCGTCGGCAGCCTCCAGTTTGATCGGAGACCGACCATGATCGTTAGCATTGCCGCCGCAGCATTGGCCCTTCAGTTCAGCATGACGTCAGTTGGCGACATCGAGCACTGGCACCATCATCAGGACGTCCGCGGAACGACGCGCAGCCCGGCTATGGGAGAAGGATAGCTGACGGCGACTCCATCGTGCCCTCATCTCTTATATGCGCCGCCAGCCGATCAAGCTGCGTCGCGAGACCAGTAAAACTCCGCGCTATATTTCTTAACATCATGGCGCGGTCCTCGGAGATAGCCGGTTGTCGCGCGAGCTTATTGAACTCATTTGCGAGCGCTTGACATTGTGCTGCTGTCATCATGATGGTCGTCTTCCCGATACTCGCCCCAGGCTGGGTTCGTGCCAACGTTCCCGGGAAAGACGGGTTCCTAGATGGACTGGAAGGCAGCATGAAATTTGCCGACACGCGCCCCTACGCCGACCCGGAGAAGGCCGCGCGCAAGATCATGGAAATCGCCAACGGCCTTGAGCCCTACATGGACCACCGGCTGCTGATCGAGCGCCTCAACGAGCCGATGCTATTTGAATTCAAGGCAACGCCCGCCGAATGGAAGGCTGGGCTGGATCTCGCCATTGAGCGGGGCTGGCTTGTGCTGCATGAGAGCGGCACCTATGCGAAGTTCACTCAGGCGGGCAAAGACCTGTTTGCATAGTAAACCCCAACTCCTTTGGATTCGCCGGGGGATTGGCTAGTTCTGCAGGAGCTGGGGTCATGTCAGGTCGCCGCCCGGTTGCGCGCAGGCGGCAAACAGTAACGTCATCCCTGCTCGCTGGTTCCTACCGCCCTAGCCCCAGCTCCTGGGGGATTTGCCGGTTCTCCAGAGCTGGGGCTTGGAGTGCGCAGGGTTGCCGCCCACAACCCACTGACAGGCGGCAACGAGAACCTTGCGCTGCTCGTCCACCGACCGCAATAACGCATGTGAATCGCAGGCGGCCCCTTTCGATTCCGGCTCGGAATGGTGAGAACATTTTTCATCGATGTGAATGAGAACAGACGTTTATTTGAATGAGAACAGCCGTTAGCGGGCTCAAACGTTTAGCGAACAAAACTACCCGCATTGGGAAGCCCTCACGAAAAGACCCCAGCTCCTGACGAGGAGCTGGGGCTGAGGCTTCCCTTCGATTCCGCCGCCGCAAGGCGGCAGCAAAGCAACCCATACCCCCGCATAGACGTTCCTAATCAACACAGGCGATTCGCAATTTGGCCACGGTGGACTTAGCTTGGACTCCGTCCATTGGAGTATTGCGTATGGGCCAGGCGCCTTCCATCATTCCGAACGACCGGCTCGACCGGACCTTCTACCTCGTGTTCGAAGACTTCACGAACGGTGCGGCCTTCCGCGAGACCGACGAGGGCCTCGATTATCTGACCCTCATCGAGGATCTGCTCGCGGGCCAATATGAGGACGTGCTGCGAGTGGTCGCGTTCAATCCGGCCGAGGGTTGGGCACGCGACGCCTCCGCGGAGGTCGCCCACGATCTGGAGCAGCGGATCGGCGCCGAGGGCCTTCAGGTGTCCGACAGCCTCATCGATTTCATCGAGAGCTACATCGGCCGGTCGATCCGCGCATAGTTGGCGCTGCCGCTGAAGGACTCGCATTCACGCCGGTGATGCATAGATGCCGGCCATGACCAAGAAATTTGAATTTTGCAAACCGGAGGCCCAGAAGGTTGTTCCGAGCGGTCCCGATTGGATCCACGAGGTTAAATACGACGGCTACCGCGGGCGCGTGATCCGCGACGCCAAGGATGTGAAGATCCTTTCTAGATCCGGACTGGACTGGACGTGGCGCTTCCCGTGGATCGCCGAGACAGCCCTGAAGATCCGCAAATGTCGCTTCATGGTCGACGGCGAAATCTGTGTCCTCGACGTGCAGGGCATGTCGGACTTCAGCGCGCTGCACTCCAATCGCCGCAACGATGAGGCCCAGCTCTACGCCTTCGATCTTCTGGTGCTGGAGGGTGACGACCTGCGCGATCTTCCCTTGGTGGATCGCAAGAGCAAGCTCGCACAGCTTCTGGCCCGCCGACCCGAGGGCATCTTCGTGGCGCCCTATGAGCAAGGCGAGATCGGACCAGGCCTGTTCGACGCAGCGTGCCGCATGAAGCTTGAGGGCCTTGTCTCCAAGCACCGACTGCGGCGATACCGACCGAAAACGTGCGACTGGATCAAGGTGAAGAACCGTGAGCACCCAGCGTACAGCCGCGTGGTTGATCAATTCTAGGGCGAGGACGTCTGCTTTTGCGTCCAAGCAGAACATTTCTGCTCAGTCAGAGCATTGCCGAGTTTGACCTCTTGCGGACATCGGCGCGGGGATTCACGAGGCCCCGCCAGGCTGGTTGAGACAGCTGCTACTTCTGCTCGGGATTTGGCATGCCGCATAACTTGATCAGTGCCTCCAATAATACTGCCGTAGCTGGTTTGGGGTACAGCTCGGGGCGTGAGCGAACAGCAACCTTCATTTCTTCAACAATATCGTGGGCCTTTATCTGCTGCTTCACAACACAGTCGTTATAATACTTGGAGGTCCTCGCTTGAGCTGGAACAGCGATCGTGAAAATCGCATCAATTGCTCCCGAAATGTAGATCTCTTTCAATCCTGCCGACAGTCGTTCCCACTGGTCATAGGTGAAGACCACAGATTGAGCGTGCGCAGGAGTTGCTAGAGCCACTAAGGCACAAAGTCGTATACGAAGCCTCCACGCTGGCTCGACAACAGGGGACATGACCTCCTACCTCTCCGGGAATAGCAGAGATAATTCGGCTCGCAATTGCCAATTGGGCGTGCCGGTTGGACGAACGACGTTGTAGTAGCCGGATATGTATGCGCTCACCGGCTGGTCGCCGAGCCTGAAGATTCGACCAATGCCGCCACCGATCGGTACGGTCCACTGCTGCCCCGGAGCGGCGAGCCAGTTCGACGTGATTACCGGCGAACTTGTCAGGAACCAGCCGTGCGCCATGTTGTAGTTGACAAACGGCTGCGCGAGAAATTCGTTCACGTTCTGGCGCAACGGATTGCCGCCAACCGACCACTGATTGTTGACCAACACGCCGATCACCCAATGTCCCGGCGTTGTCAGGAAGACGGCCGTGGGGCCGACCAGCACCCTTCCCTGTCCAAGAATAGGATCGCTCGCAGACGGGACCGTAAAGACGGGACCGAGGCCCCAGATCAGAGCGCCTGGATGGGTGGGGGTGAAAAAGAACTGCTGGGTAATGTCGCCAATTCCATTCGTGTTGTTGTTGAAAAACGGACTGGGCTGACTGATCACGGGCATGATGGTGCGCGAGATCACGTTCCAGTCCGCATTGATGCGCAGCGGTATGACCGGCTGAATGTTGAGCACTTCCTGGGTGCGGTTGAACGGTCCGGCGTTGAAATTCGTATTGCTCTGGAACGGAACGCTGACGAGATCGGCGATGGGATTTTGCGATTTTTTGGCGAGGTCTTCGTCTTCGGAAGGATGAGCAGAATGCCCGGTTCTTGTCGGCGCGGTCGTCTCGGCAAGGCCGCTCTGAAATTTGTAGTTCGCGCCAAACTTGACCATTTGAAGGTCGCGGTTCAACGGAATTGGCGGGACGGTGGACGAAGTCCAGCTTCCCAGCCCGATGTAATCGTACTCGAGTTTGAGCGTCCAATTCGCTTTGAAGCCGTACTCGATACCCACGCCAGCTAGCCAGCCCGAGCTGGTGTTGGATCCCTCCCAACTGACGCCGGGAAAGTTCAACGAGGCATTGCTCTGCACCCAGCCACCGCCAAGCTTAGTGTAGAAAAGCCAGCGGTCCTCCACCAGCCCGATGCGGCCTGCCACTGTGCCAATCCAGTTCTGCCTCACGGAGCCGGGTGTAGGCGTCGGAAGCGTGGGATGACCAAACGTGGCCCCATCGAAATCACCTTCCACGCCAAATAAAAGATGGCCGGCCTGGAAATTGTAGCCGGCTTGAACGCCACCGATGAATTCGGTGAGGCCGCCATAAAAATTGTTGCCTGGAATGTTCAAGCTGCCGTTGGTCCACGCCCCACCGAGATTTGCGCCAAGATAAAACCCTGACCAATTGTAAGGCGGTGGGGGAGCAGGCGGAGCCTTCACTGGCATGTCCGCAGCACGCGCAGTGACACTCACGCAGATTGCAAGCAGAGCCGGAAGGAACAACTTCATGGCACGCTCCCATGTTGGGTAACGATATTGCCAAGCTTTCCTGTCGCTTCCTCATTCAACTACAAGGCGTTATGTTTGACTGTCACTTACGGGACACACCCGGCGTGAATTTCAACCAGACTGAGTGCTCACCGCATACAAGGTGGCCCGAAGCCGATGTGCCCATTTGGCCGCGCGTGTCGGCTTTTAGAGGGAGAGCTAACCAAGGGCGGATGGGTCGGCGAAGTCGCCTTTGGCGCTTCTCGGACATTCGATTAGACGTCCGTGATGTCCGCCTTCGAGGGCTAAAGCGGACACGGCCCTGATGCTGACTGCCGTCGCCCCTTGACTCCAAACCGAACGTTCGATGCGTTGATTTAAATCAATCAGTCATGCCGCCGAAAAGGAACTATCCTCTGGTTCACCCAGGGAAGCACAGATACTCAAATCGAGAAATTTGGCAGACCAGTTCGTGGCAGCTGGCATTTTCGCGAGGTTTCTAACTCAGCGTTGCGGAGAAGACAGATGATCAAGTCATGTAGAGCACCCATCGCGTCTCTCCTGCTGACATTCGGCATACTGGGTTTGCAATCCGGCTCGAGTCCCGCTGCGGTTCGCATCGAAGGCCAAGTCAAAGCCGGCGGCGGCGCGCTTGTTAATTCGACCGTTACGCTTTGGGCTGCGAGTGCGGGTGATCCTAGGCAGCTTGCGCAAGCAAAAACGAATAATGAGGGCACTTTTGACCTCAGCAGTCAGGAAACGCCCGCTGCCGATGTGATTTTGTATGTCGTTGCCAAGGGCGGCGAAGCAATGGTCAACAAGGGCAGCGGCGATAACCCTGCGACCGCGCTGCTCGCCGTGCTTGGTGCTTCACTACCGGCCAGAGTAACGATCAATGAAATGACGACAGTGGCATCGGTATGGACTGCCAATCAGTTCATCGATGGAACGAGCATTAAGGGCCATTCGCTCGGCCTAAAGATTGCTGCTGGCAACGTATCGAACTTTGTCAATTTGCAAACCGGCGGGTGGGGTGCGGCTATCCAGGATGTGCTCAACAGCTCGGCAACCACAACCATGGCGAATTTCGCGACGCTCTCCAGTCTGACGGCTGGCTGCACCACGCGCATAAAGCCGGATGCGTGTGCAAGTCTGTTCGCCGCAACAACACCGCCCGGAGGCAAGGCGCCCACCGACACACTTGGAGCGTTGCTCTCCGTTGCGCGTAATTCTGCGTATCGGCCCGAGAAGCTCTTTGCGCTGTTGGATGCGTTTTATCCAATCCCTCAGGGCAAAAACTTACGGCGACCGCCGTACATGCCTTACCTCAACTATGCGCCGACCGCCTGGACGCTGCCGCTCAAATTCACAGGCGGCGGATTGAGTGCGCCAGGCAAGATCATGTTTGACTCTGAAGGGAATGCCTGGACCGGAGTTAACTTCATCGTCGGCTCTCAGGCATCAGATGATCTCTGGGATGGCAATCTGTCGAAATTCGCGCCAAATGGTAAAGCACTGTCGCCTGATACAACGGGGTTTGAAGGGGGAGGCGTCGAAGGTCCTGGCTTTGGCACTGCGATAGATGCCAATGACAACGTCTGGGTTACCAGCACAGGCGGAAAGACGATTTCGCTTTTCGACAAGAGCGGCAAACCCCTCTCTCCAGCCGATGGGTACAATTTTGGTGGCCAGCTTGGAATCATGCAGGGCGTCATCGTTGCGCCCAACGGTGATGTTTGGACGCTCGACTTTGAAAAGGATCAGGTGGTGCATCTACCCAAAGGGGATGCCAGTAATGCCAAGTTCTATTGTCGATCGACAGACGGCAAGCCAAACAAAGACAGCCCCTGTAAGCTGAACGGACCTTTCCACCTCGCGATCGATCAGCAGGATCGCGTCTGGATCACTAATGCAATTGGTGACACGGTCACGCGTTTCCCTGCTAGTGATCCGACCAAGGTCGAGGTCCTGCCCACTGGCGGGCACAGCGGCAAGGGCATGGCGATCGATAGTCTCGGCAATGCCTGGATCACCAACACGGCGGGGACCGGACTTGATCTTAGAGTGAAATTGAAGCTGCTGGAGCTGAAGCTCACCGGACAGATGAGCCAGCTACATCGTGTGGTCTTCGACTATTTGCACGGTAACTCCTCCCTCGGAAATATTTCAATGTTGCGCCCTGACGGGACCCCTGCACCAGGATCGCCATTCCATGGGGGCGGCACCTGGGGATCGTGGGGAGTTGTTATCGATGGCAACGATCAGGTCTGGAGTTCGAACTTTGGCGGTGCATCCATTACGCATCTTTGTGGCGCGCGTACAGAGACCTGCCCTTCAGGAATGAAGACAGGAGACGCGATCTCGCCGCCAGGCGGCTATGTGGGCGGCGGGATGCAGCCTCTAACGGACATCGCCATCGATCCGGCAGGCAACGTTTGGGTCGCAGACAACTGGCAGCGGCCGCAGAGTTGCTTTGCGCCCTACGCAAGCGAAGCAACTTCGACACTCTGTGGGGGGAATGGGCTGACTGTATTTTACGGCATGGCCAAGCCTGTGCGCGCACCGCAGATAGGTCCCGCCCGCCCATATTAGAGCCGGTGCACTATTTGCCGGCGACCTGACGTCTGGCCCCTACTGACAAAACCCAGCGTTCGCCGGAATGTTGGCTGTTAGGGGCCACATACCCGAGCACTTAATCTAACGCGCCGGCATCCGCGCAGCAGTAGCAAAAGCTCAACGTTCTCGTGTGTGCCAGATCACTCCCACCTTGCGGTCCACGCCTGGCGCGCTCGCAGCAAGGGTGCGAGCTTTGCCTGCGGGCGGCCCAATGTGTGGTCGCCGCAATGGCACGAAACGGCTGATCATCGATCTCTCAATTTGCCGAAACCGCATAGTAGCTGATCTGCAACATGGCGAGTTTTTTGCTGTCATTGGCGTATCTGCCTAAGTGGCGTCGAGTTTCCGCCGTCCCATTCCGCCACTGCGTGCTCCACGAGCAAGATAATTATCGATGCGAGGGTACATCACATGAAACATTATCTGAATGTTCTTGCCGGCGTCGCGATACTGCTCAGCCCGTTCGCCGCGCGTGCGGCCGACCTTTCCGTCAAGGCACCTCCGGCGCCCGTGCCAGCCGCTGTCTACAATTGGACAGGGCTCTATGTTGGTGTGAACGGCGGCTGGGGCTGGGGCCAGCAGGACCCTCTCACCCTGATCTCGAACCGGTTCGATCGCGATAGCTTCAACATCAATGGGGGACTGGTCGGCGGCACCGTCGGCGCGCAAATCCAGCAGGGCTACGTCGTGATCGGCGTCGAAGGCGACTTGGACTGGGCGGATATCAGCGGCAGCCGCACCACAATTCCAGCCATCGCGGGAGTTCCCATTGGGGGAGTGTTCAACTTCAACACCAAATGGGAGGCGCTTGGCACTGTCAGGGCACGGGCCGGCGTCGCCCTTAACAATTGGCTGATCTACGCCACGGGTGGTGCGGCCTTCGTCAAGGAGACCGCCAACGGGACCTCCATCTCCGGCGTGCCCTGCGGCAGCTTGGGCTTCGTGCCGAGCTGCGCTGAATCACATTGGCGCCCGGGCCTGGCGGTCGGCGCTGGCACCGAGTGGGGATTTGCCTCGAACTGGACCGCGAAGGCTGAATATCTCTACGTTGCCACTGTGGGCACCGGTGCCAGCACGGATCACGTCAACGTCGTTCGCGCTGGCATCAACTACAAGTTCGGCGGATTCTGATATGCCTTAGTGCGCTAAAGCTGCCGCCGCCTTTCGGTGGCGGCAGCTTCTTTGCGATCGCTGTCAAAGGCCGAGCAACGTTGGCAATATTACACCGCCCACGGTTGGGCGTCTTCGCTGAGACCACGCATGGCAAGCCGACATTAAGCGCTCCGGCCAACCAGATCAGGCCATCACCCGAAAGGCCGCTGCGAGTGTCGGGAATCAGTTGATCTCGGCGCCGTTGACGCCGCTATCCAGCCGAGGGATCGGCCTCGATGTCGGGTTCGCAAGGCCGAGGGAAATCTTTTTGATCGGTTAGAGCATTACGGCTGGTGACCCACAACGGATGGCGCGGTAACAAAGGTTGGCGGTAATTCTGAATTGCCAACAAGCCCGATTCCAATTGTGGACGGCAGGTTTGCGCTAACCAACAACCTCAACGACGGAGGTTACAATATGTCGCTCATCGAGGATCTTCTGGAGCGGCCGTTCGATCAGGCGGTTACATCAAGATACACGGCAATGAACGGCTGGATCTATCTGGCGCTCGGAAGCCTGTTACTCATTTGGCCCGGAGTAGTGCAGACCATCTTCAGGGATGCGGCGTTCGTTGGAAATGAGGCAGCACTCATCCGAGTGATGGGTATGGCCGTGATGGTCATTGGCTGGCTCTATTTGTTCGGTGGCTTATCTGGCGGCAGACGGATCGTCGCCGCTAGCGTATTGGATAGACTGGTGCTCGTTCCCTTGGTGCTCGTACCCTTGGCCATCGCCGGAGTTTTTCCTCATTTATTGCTTGCGTTTGCGGTTCTCGACCCGACGCTCGGCATTGGCGCTTGGCTGCTTCTCAATCGATCGGACCGCGGACCAACGATGAACACCGTGCAATCGTAGGAGGTCAAGCATCAACCGCCGCATGCCGGTTTCGGGCCTAGCGTTGCTTCCAGCCCTGTCCATCCGTTTTGCGCGACAGCACAAGCGCATATTTGCTTTCGATGCTTGACGTCTGCCTTTGTACCGCAATTGGGGCATGGCGGACATCAAGTGTGTGCTCTCATCCGCTGTGTCTCAATTTCATGAGTACACGCCCTAGCTTTCGCTACTGACGTCAAAGAAAGCCTCGTAAAATAGGCATTTCTTTTGCGTTTCAGGCGACAGAAACCACGATCTGGACCCAGACACCGAACAGCGTCGAGATGGCCTCCGGAACCACTATAATTTAAGGGGTGCGAGCGCTTGGCCTTCTGAGCCGAAAAGTATTTGAGCGGACAGTCACCCATCGGGTCTTTGTCGTCGTCGCTCAGCGGCACCTTGAAGCAGGCTTCGAGGTTGTTGCGGCGAGCGCGCTGCGAGTCCTTGTCGAGGGATAGGAACTCGTCGTCGCCCTTCGAGACGAAGTATTGAGCTCCGAGCCAGCCGAGCGTGCCCTTGGCGTGGGTCGGCAGCGCCTTCACGCGCGCCGGGTCCTTGCCGTCCAGCTTCTCTACGGCATCGGCATAGGCCCTCGCGAAGGCTGGCGTGCCCTCGATCTCGCGGATGCGGATGCGCTTGCCGTTACGGCGGACATAGATGCGCGGGTTGCCGTGACGGTCCTCGTCGCGTTCGAGGTAGTCAAGTTCGGTCCGCATGGCATTCATGCCCTCTGATCCTCCCATTTGGAGGCGGGGACATCTTGCCCGATTGCGGGGACCAGGGAAGCGAGATCGACGGGCTTGTCCCCGACGATCAGGGTGCCGTCGGGCCTGACCCCAATCACGAAACGGCCCGCGCGCTCGACGCCCTTGATGGCGCGCGCGAGGGAGGCTTCAGTAAAGGGTAGGGCCTTGGACATCAGTCGAGTAGTCTCCATTGGGCACTCGGCCGGCCAAGCCACAAGTGCGTCGTGGTTCGCATTTCTGCGAAACCGAGGCCCAATGAATGCAGGGAATCTGTTTCGCACTTAACCCGTTGGCCACGGGGAAATGTCGTCGTTCAACCCCAGAGTGATTGAAGAAAATAAACTCCGTATTAATCACTGTGTGCTTTCGACGTGCCGGCACCATGGGGCAAACACGGGTATGGTCGCTACGACGATGTCGTGAATTGCGTATTTTCTCCACCTTACCAGACGGCAATAAACGTTCCCCAATCGTTCTCACCAAGCCGCCCATTGAACAAACCCGCCGGCGTGAACCGGCAGGTCTCGTTGCTTTGGGGTTGTCGGATCAGGTTCGTCGCGGGATACGCCGGACCACCTCAACGAGGGCTAGGCCGATCCAGGAAAGCAGAGCGCCGGTTGCGATTGCTGTCATTGGCCACCGCCTTTCCCCGCAAACCTTGTATGTGGGGCGATCATCCGGCCGAGCTCGCTGGCGACCTCGTTCGCGTTGCTGAATGTGCCGGGGATCGCGACAAAGATCTCCGTGCAGGGCATGCCGGGCGTGTAGCGGTACAGGATGACAAGCCGGGCCGCAGCGAAGCCATCCGCCGACTCGTCGAGCTCGGATTGACCGTAAAGGCCAAAGGCACTCCCAAAACAGCGCCGAGACACGAAACAACGCGCCCGCGAATTGGCTGGCGACGCGATCGACGAGATGATCGAGGCCAAGGCTAGCCCAGAGGATCAAGGCAGCCGTAAGCGGCGGCTCATTAAAGGGCCGGAAGAATTTCGAACCGTTCGATGTGATCGGTCAAACCGTGATTGATGAGCAGCGCCGACGCTTGGAGCGCATTCTTTGAGCGATGATCTGTTGGTCAAACTCGTTGTCACCGTTGTCGTTTTGGCCGGGCTGCTCTTGTGGCCGGTGTCAGAACGACGGCACCCGCCCGATTGTCAGAACTGCGCGACGGACCTCTTCGGCGAGCCGAAAGCCCGCGGTCAAGTAAGGCCGAGGCGATTTGCGCAAAAAAAGACGCCCCGTGAGCCTACGGGCTTGCCCTCTACCGCGGGTTGCGTTTAGTTTTCGCCCGGCTGGGGAGGCTTTCATGCGAAAATTGGGCATCGTGGTGCTGTGCGCTAGCTTGGGGGGCTGCGCCGCTGCGCCCAAGATGCTTTGGCTGCGGGCTGATGGTCAGCGTGCGAGCGATAACCCAGTGCTGCGGACACAGTTTGAGCTCGATGGCACGGCCTGCCTGGGCGAACGCAGCAAGGCCAATCTTTCCGGTGTTACGGTCACGGACGGCGGGTTGGCTGGAATCGCTGCGGCCGCGGAGCGCAGCCAGGCGGCTGACAGCGTGCAACGCGGTTGCATGGCTGAGAAGGGCTATCTTCTGGTTCCTGAAGATCAGGCAGAAGCGAAGCAGGCAGAGCTCGCGGCGGTTGCAGATCTCAAACGCAAGCAAGATGGTGCGCCGGTCGCCACATCTTCACCGGTGAAGCCACGCAAGCCGGCAAAACCTTCTGCCGCGCCGGCGACCTAGATGCCCTCGCGATCACCCTCCGATTGCGGCTGGGTTATCTGGCATCGGTGATAACCGCATGCACCAACCTCATCTTTTTCCGAAGAGGATCTCTGCGCGGCTTGCTCCCGTCGGAAATGGCGTGACTTGTCCTTGGTGGATTCGGGCCGATGACGGGTTGTGCTACATCGTCAAAGATGATGCTCCGCCGACGGCGCCCACCGTTCGAGCAAGCGAGTTCTTCTGGGCTTCGGTCGCCCGAGTGATCGGCCTCGCCGCGTCGATTCCAGAAGTTATGGAGGATACCTCGGGAAGGTTGCTTTTTGCATCCAGGCGAGAACCCGCGTCGATCGGGCGCGACCATGCCAGTTGCTTGCAGCACATGCTTAGTGGTCAGATTCATGATGGGGGCAAACATCTTTCTAAGATCTACGCATTCGACCTCTTCTGCGCGAACTGGGACCGGCATCCAGGCAATTACCTGATCCTGAACGAAACGGGCGCTTTGGTAGTTTTTGCAATCGATTTCAGCCATGTGGCGCTGACACCGTCACTCACGGTTCAGGGGTTCGACCCGCTGATTCTTCTAAACTCCGCCACTCGGGTGTGGTTTAAGAGCGTGGTTCAGCCGTACGGCCATGATACGGCCGCGGCGATCGAGGTGATTAACCGACTCGAACGGCTACCGGTGATGGAAATTGAGACGATCTTAACGGCAATTCCTCAAGATTGGCTGACAAGTGTGGATCGCGACCGTATCTTGGTTTGGTGGCGGGATGGCGAACGAGCCTCTAGGACTCAATTGATCTCAAAGGGGTTACAAGATGGCACGTACATTTGAATTTGCCGTTCTTCGCCTCGTACCTGACGTGACTAGAGCGGAAAGCGTCAATCTCGGCTTGGTGGTTTTTCTGGATGGAACGGTCGATGTTCGCCTTGGCGAAGTGCTCACGCGCGCGCGTATCCTCTACCCCGAACTCACCGACGCCGAGCTGAGCACCGGAATCGACGTGCTACGGAGATTGGGAAGTGTTCCTGTCTCGCCAGCGGAGAGACACCGCGCTCTCTCCAGCCTTGGCGCGTTTGTGCTTGGGCCGCTGGGCACGTTTAACGTAGGCGACGACAAGGCAGAAGCTTACGAAGCTCAAGTATCGACGCTTCTGAATATGTTTGTCGCCGCGCCGCGATCCGCGCTACCGCGACCACGGATCGCGTCCAAGCTGGCAACCGAGGTTCGAAAGGTTTTTCGCCGCGAGAAGGTCCTTGCGGCCATTGGAGACGCTGGCGCGTTGTCCGAGCACAAGATCGTTCCGGATTGGCCTATTCCTTCACGACCCAGTATCCGTGCTGACTTAGCCCTTATGAACGGCCTCATGCGCGTTTGCGAGCTGGTTGACATGGATCTTGACGATGACGGGCCGCCGCCTCCGGCTCTTTTCGCCGGTGTCGTGACGCTTGACGTCGCCCAACGTGAAGTGCACGCAGCGCAGCGGGTTTTTGCATATCGCGCAAAGGGTCCCGCAGCGAGAATTGACGAGGCTCTCGCACTCGCTCGAATGCACGCGTCCGACATTGTCGACTGGCAGAACAGCACCGAAAGAGAATCATTTGTCCACGCGTGGGTGACTGCAGCGCAGCTGGCCCCGTCGCCAGCGCAACGGTAGCGTCAGGCCCTCAGCCGCGGCACGTTGCCCTCACGCCGCCGGCGGGCTTGCGCAGTAGGCTGCCCAGCCGGCCATGAGACCGCCCTTTTCCACACCCACGACGCGCTGTAGCTCTCGGGCGTTCCGATGCCCAAGGGATTGATAATTTGCACGTTCGTGTCGGCGGGCGCTGAAATGCGTCGATGCATCGCCGCCGATACACGAAATGGTCAGGCCGTTACCCGCCGGGCAGCCCCGCGGGCTGGGTCGCTGACGGGCACGTCACCTGCAACATCCAGTGCTACGGCGGCTGCGATCGCAGGGTGGATTTCCGCCTAGACGCCTTGCCCCAAGACCGGCCCTGGTCGCGCGTCGGCTGGTGTCTCGTCTGCACAGTTTGCGGGGCAGCCGGCGCTGTGAACATCGTGCCGAATTGGCGTGACCGGATTGGACATGCAGCCCCGTTCACTAGGCTGGAAATCAAGCCCTTACTGCGGTAGTCGCCAATGAGTCAGGCTTCGCCGCCTGGGAGATGGCTGCTAACCCTTATCCCATATCCGCTGTGGAGGTCCATCGGCGGTGCGGACACGGACAGCAGCAAATCGGGCTATCAGCCGACCTTGGGTCCGGCTGCGCCAACTCACAGTTTGTTTTCCGCTTGGCGCTGGCCAGCATTTCTGCCGCGATCGATAAGATATCTCGTACGTGGCGCTTCCGTGGCCGACCTCGAACTTTGGTAATCGGCCCAATGAGCTGCACACCGACCGGATACACCTTGAGGTGACGAGGGATGCCAACGGCCCGTGCCAGTCCGCGTGCCGTGAGCCCTTGTCGAAACGGCGAATTGGGGCCGTAGCCTGCCAGCACACAACCGAAGCGCACGCCGGCTGCCACGCGCGATCAATCTCCGCCAAAGCAATCTCCGGATTGGATCGCGGCGTTCGGTATTCGACCGATACGCCGGCGCGTTTTTGGCCCAGCTCTCGGGGCCAGGGACGCAACGCGATCATCATGCGTTTTGCCGAGCGTCGAGACATATTGAGCCGCGACACGCGAACCTGCGTCGCGCTTGGACTAAGACTTAGCGCGGCGGTCGGTTCAAGCGACTGATGAGACAGTACTCCTCACTTGTAAATCACAACATTTGATTGAATTATCGCCTGCGAAAGATTTTAGAGCAATCTCCGGTTCGTACAACTTTAACGTACTGCACGGTGCCGGCCAGGGCATTTGTCGGAGGCAATCGCAAGATTGCTTGGGTTACCCCTTTTTTGGAAACCCAAATGCAGAACGGTTTGAGGAAGAAGATCGACTCGATCGATCAGTTAGAAGCTGATCTTCCCAGCATTCTGGAAAGGATTCACACCGATCCTGAGTTGGCAATTGCTGCGGCCGTCAACCCGTTGCTCTTTCTCGATGAAATCGGATATTCCCTGAGTGCAAAAGTGTCCGCGGAGATTGAAGAGCGCAGCCGCTTTTCGAGGCGGCAAATAGCACGGCGGCACAAAGCCATCGCGAAGATTGACGAAATTACCAAAGAACGCGCCGATCTTTCGTCACCGGAAGCGATCGTTGAGATTTTTGCCAAACTCGGCCTCGATGATGTTCGCCCCGACCTCGGCCAAACGGGGGGACGTGCCTCAGGGGTCCTCGACTTCTCTGAAGACTTCCTGGCGGAAAACCGGACCCGGCATCCACTTTTTGGCGCATTGCTCGAACTTAGGAGGATAGAGGCCAACTCACGGCTTTTCGCTTCGGACGCAATCTACCGGAAGATCCGGTCGCGAAGGCTCGCGATTCCAGGCCTGAGACTGAAGGCGCGGCTCTCGCAGAAGCCGAAGTCAAGCCATTCAGGGCGCTCGGGGGATCGCGATGCCTGACACAAAAGGCTTCTCGGTCGTCGTTGAAGCCGGGCGGGAGGTGCTTCGCAAGGCCTTTCGCGGAGCGTGGAAATCAGCGCTCTGCCCTGAAGATCCGGGTGATTCCGGAAGGATTCCCGAGAAT
This sequence comes from Bradyrhizobium lablabi, assembly GCF_018131005.1. GTDB lineage: Bacteria > Pseudomonadota > Alphaproteobacteria > Rhizobiales > Xanthobacteraceae > Bradyrhizobium > Bradyrhizobium lablabi_D. The sequence goes on along the minus strand of NZ_JAFCJK010000009.1, from coordinate 271,598 downwards.
CTGGACGTGACCCAAGCGGACGGGATGACGTTCGGCCCGTATGAAATCGTCGACGCTCAGGTCCAGATCCCGCGTGAAGAATTGGATGCCACCTTGGCCCCGGACATCGACGGAGCCGAGCTAAAGCTCGGCCTGCATATTCAAGCGGAAATTAAGGATCCGCCCGTCCCATCGGCCAGACTGTTCGATTTTCGGGCGGAGGCACGTGCGAAGGCCCCCATAGCCGTTCCGGCGAATGAAAACGCCGTTTACTTCATGCTCGGAGCTCTGCAGCGCGGCAATGTCGCCGTCTCGCTCCCCGACGGCGATCCGCTGGCGAACAAGATCGACCTCCTCCTGGGCGACTACGTGCACATGCTCTACGAGGACGATGGTAGCGCCTTTCCTCATTCCATCGCCGAGGCGAACAAGCAGTGGCCCCTGGGCCTATTCACTGCGACCGTCGATGTCTACGCCGAGCTTTATGACGATCAGAACGATCCATCCCGACGGATTAATGTAACACGGCCGCTACCGGACCAACTCAAGATCTCGATACCGCTCTACATGCGGATATCGAATATTCGGCCGCCGGCTGCTCTCGCGCTTATCGAGCAGCCGTTTGGCATCGAGACCCGCTTCAACCTTATCGCGCCGTTCTCGATGCCGCCGGGGCATATCGTCGCAGCGTTGTCGGAAGCCACCGTCGAAGTGGAGCCGCTTCAGCCGGCTGGCGCGGTACATGACCAAGAGGGACCGAACTACGCAGCGATCCCCGGCATCATCAAGACGGCCCTTGACAACCAACTTATCAAGGGGATCGCTGACACCGCGCTTGCGATGGCTCACGAGATGCGCAACCGCGACATCGCCGTGCCGACATCCGACCAGATCCAGTCCGCGATCGGGGATCTCTTCTTCGACGAGTTGAAGGCGCGCGACGACATCTCGGTCTGGACTCCCATTGCAACGCCTGAGATCAATCTGAACATCGACAACGTCGCCTCTCGCGTTCACACGGACTTCCTGGCGATCGGCATCAATGCCGACGCGGGCGCCGATATCGGAGGTCTGACCAACTTCATCCCTGCTGCTCAGGAATTTGCGATCGGGATCAATGCAGATCAGATGAATGCCGCGATTGCGGTGGCGCGCGAGAATGGCGGACTGGCCGACGCCGATCTTCCCAAGCGCATCGAGTCCGGAGACGACAAGGTCGATCTCAATAGCCTTAACGTGTTTCTGGTCGACAGCGCTATCCGGATCGAGGGGGAAGTCACCGTGATCGATGCGATACTGGGAAGCATCGACGTCGATGCCGATTTCCGATCCGACATCGGCCTCGAATGGGTAGATGACGCTGACGGCACACAGCGAATCGAGCACGTCAAACTCGGCGAGCCGGAGATCGATCCGGAGGAATCGGTGCTTTTTTGGGTCATCGCTCTGATCATTGGCATTCTGACCGGTGGCATCGGCGGCGGGATCATTGCGCTCATTGTACTAGTGATAATCAAGCTGGTGGTTGACCAGATCGCCCAGTCGATTGGCGCAGAAGTCGTCACGGACAAGATCTCGGGGCAGGTGGTAGGTCTCGGTGGCTGGCCCAGCCGGCTCAGCCGCATCGGTCGCGTCACTACCCGCTTTGCCAATCCCATCATCGTCGATACATCGGGTCTAACTCTCGCTGGGTCAGTGGAAGTCATCAGCTCCTGCGAAGCGACGGCGATTGCCTTCGCAAAGACCAACGGTAGCTTTACGGCTAGCGCGAGCAGCCCGCTGACGATGAACGCCGGCCGCACCCATGCGGACGCGCTTTACTCGTGGTCGCCGGGCGACGGAACGCCGCAGGCCACGGTTCAGAATCTTACACATGTCTACACGGCGAGCGGTCTGTACATAGCCAAACACGGTCTGGTGATGAATCAGCCGGGCGGCGCAAGCACGCGGCATTTCGCGGCGGTCAGAATTGCCAACGTCGCCCCGACCGCGGATGCCGGCCCCGATATCGTCGCCAAGGAAGGAGAGGTCGTCACATTGACGGGGCGCTTCTGGGACGTGGAGCCCACGGACAGCCACGAAACATCGTGGATATTCGGCGACAACCAACCGCCGCAGCGGGGCACCGTCTCCGAAACGCACACACCTCCAAGGGGCTTCGGAACCTCGACTGTAACTCACGCTTGGTGCGACAACGGAACGTACACTGTCTTGTTCACCGTTCGCGACCAAAACGGCGGCATCGCGCAAGATACGACGACCGTGACGGTCCTCAATGTAGCGCCGGAGGTCGAGGCCGGGCCGGACATGTTCGCCTACGCTGGCTCGCCGCTCCTGCTTTGCGCGCACTTCCGCGATCCGGGTTGGTGCGACATGCATACCGCGACTTGGGATCCCGGCGTCTGCATAGGCGAACAGACAGCTGTTGTGCGCGAGATCAACACGCCGCCCGCGGCCCGTGGAACAGCGTCGCTTGCCCACGCCTATACCGGCTGCGGCGTCTACCACGCTGTGTGTAGGGTTACCGATGACGACGGGTCGAGCGGAGAAGACGGGCTGGTGGTGCGTGTCGTCGCCATCCAGAACGACGGGTTTGAGGGCGGATATCGGGACCTGCCTTTGGGACGCGTTGCCAATGGCTGGCAGCCCTATGGTCTGGCGAGCAGGAAGCCCTTCGATACATTGAGCACGAAAGCTGCTGCCCGTGCAGTCCTAGGTACGCCGAAGGCTGCCGTCTTCGATTGCGAGGAATGCGTCGTGCACGATGGCCAGAGATCACAAAGGATCATGCCGATCGCCGACACCCGCTGGGGTATCTACCAGCACCTCGGTGCGAATCCCGGCTGGCTATACCAAGTGGCCGCGTGGTTTACTCTAGCCACGCCTGGAAGTGCGAGGCTAGGCATTGATCCTGCTGGCGGCACGGACCCGGCAGCAGGCCACATTGTCTGGGCGCAGGGTTCGACGCCTGGCGATTGGTTCCAACTGCGCGAGCAGGTGAAGGCGCTAGGCGAGTTGATCACGATTTTCCTCGAGGCCGACCTTCCGACAGATAAAGAAGACCTTGTCTGTTGCGTCGACGACGTAAGCTTCGTGGCGATGGCATGCGATTGCTGCTGCGAGCCGGAAGGAGGCGCGAGGAAGACGGAGTGCAGATGCTGTGGCAATGAACCGAAGCCGAGCCCGAGCGATCCGGAACGCCGCTGCATGGATTTCAGCCAAGTTACACCAAGGGATGAGCACAACGCGAAGGTCAAGATCAGTGGCTTTACCGTCGCTAGTCCTTCGGAGTCGCCCTTGCATTTCGTCATCGGCGACCCCGTCATCAGGGCCGGCTTGCTGCTCGTTCCCGGCGGTATCGAAATCGCGTTCCCCTTCAAGGCCGACAAGGCCATTGCTTCAGTCTTCTATCGCGGCGGCAAGCCGCCCGCGCTTGATGCCCGCGACGGAAGTGGCATCGTGATCAACCGTGTCGTCGGAGACCCTGCAAGACAGGGCATGCAGACCTTGACGATCGAAGCGCCGGAGATCTTCGGCTTGGTGATTTCAGGTCAGGAGTCAGTATTGGTTGAACTCTGCATCGAGTCTCCACAGAGAGAGGAAAGTCAAAAAAAGGGAACCCGCAGGTGGACGATTCCGCCGCAATGAACAAACTCGACGAATGGTTGCGCGCGATGGTCGGCGACCCCGCCCGGCAGCGCGACATCGTCCCGGTCGTCATCCGGTTACACATCAAGGGCGAAGGGGCGACGCCGACGGAAAAGATGCTGGACTTCGAAAGACGCATACAACCGCTCGTCGTTCGCCTCAGCGCGCTCGGAATCGAAATCACGGAACGCCTTTGGATTGCCAATTCGATAGGCGCGAGAGCACCAGTTTCTGTTCTCGGCCAGACGGCAGCGGACGCGGATGTTGAGACCGTGATCTCGGACCACCCGCGGAAGGCACTCTTTTAGAGGAAGAAAGGATTGCATCATGGCAGACGCTTCCATCACGGCTCAAAGCCGCAAGATCGTTAGAATGTTCCTCAAGCGTCAAGCGCGACAGACCGAGGCGTTGCGAAGCGAGATCGGGTTCAAAATCTTGAAAAAGCTGGATACTGTTTCAACACGTGATCTCATCCGGCAGAATCGCGACGAGAGCTTTGCGCGACTGACCGATGCAGAGCCGCCCAAGGATCGCATCTTCAAGGTGGTCGTTAACATGCGCGTCGTTAGGCCGGGCGCTGGCGCCCTGATGCTGACCCGAACGAAACGGGCCAAACGTCAGATGACCAACCTGACACGGCGCAGCGGAGAGCGCGCCCTTCAGCGCCTCAAAGCCACCGCCGACGAAACTGGCGCCAGAATCCGGGCCACACTGTGGCTGACGCGCAGCCTGGCGGTCGACGTCAATCGCGAGCAATTGCACCAATTCGCGGGCCGGGAGGACGTGCGCTCAGTCAATCATGACAAGTTGGTAATCACACAATTACTCGACGTGAGCAGACCTCTGATCCAGGCCGATCAGGTCGAGAACAATCTGGGCTTCGACGGCTCCGACGTCGACGTCGCCGTGCTCGATACCGGCATCGATTTCAATCACCCGGCACTGACGGCGGTGCAGGGCACGCAGCAGGACTTCACTGGCGAGGGTGTTGGGGACATGGTGGGCCACGGCACCCATTGTGCCGGCATCGTCGCGTCGCAGGACAGGACATTCCGCGGCATAGCGCCGGGCTGCACCGTGCACGATTACAAGTTAATGTCCAACGATGGATCTGGCGGCGGCACCACCACTTCCTCCATCGCGGTAACCACGATCCAGCGGGCAGTGTCAGACGGCCGCGACGTGCTTTCCAATAGTTGGGGTTTCTCGCATGCAGACGGCAACTGGGTCTGCGCGGACGGCACCTGCGTGCTTTGCACGGCGGCGAACGCCGCCGTCGACAGCGGCGTCGTTTTTGTCGTGGCGGCTGGCAACGAAGACAACGATAGCTGCTCCAGCTATGATACCCACCTTCGCTGTCCCGGGCATGCAACCCTTCCGATTACTGTCGCTGCTACCGACGATCTAGACGCAATGGGAGGCTTCTCAAGCCTCGGGCCGACCGCCGACGGTAGGCCAAAGCCGGACATCGCGGCGCCGGGCGTCCAAATCAACTCCTGCAAGGCCGGGACTACCGATTTCATCGCATTCGACGGCACGAGCATGGCGGCCCCGCACATTGCCGGCGTGTGCGCGCTGATGCTCGAGAAGAACCCCGCCCTTACCCCGCAGGACGTGAAGGACATCATTATGCGAACAGCAGTCAATGTAGGACACACGCCCGACGAAATGGGTGCCGGACGCGTTAATGCGCTCGATGCCGTCAACGCTGCTTGAGAGCCAAGCAGAGCGTGCGGTCAATGGAGGACGATCATGGCTAGCAGAAATGAAGACAAGCAGCGCGGCAGCGCGGTCGAGCAACTGGCGCGCGAGGCATTGGAGGCGTTCAGAGCTGATGCGCCGGAAGACTACGACGTCCTAGTAAAGGAATATGAAGGCCAAAGCGCGGTCGTGGGTGTCTTCGGCATGGGGTCGGTGAACGTCGCTATAAGCCGAGGTGAAGTTCACCTCGGAGAGAGCGAGGCGAAGGGGAAGACGCGGATAATCGCACGGGGTGCTACATATCCCGAGACGATTATTGCCATGTCCAGGGGTGAGGTCACACCGTTAGAGGCGTTTCACGCCGGCGATCTAGTGGTGAGGGCGCCCTCGGAAGAATTGCACAAGGCGTTCGGATTCCTGGTGAAATTCTCCGCATCCGCCGTCGCCTCCAAGGGGCTGCAAAGAGTTTTGGAGAAGTTCAAAGAGCAGTCCGGCCTGAAGTAGCGGACTGTTCATGTCTCCTGAAGGCGGATGGATCGAGAACGCCGAAGTTTACGAGGCGCTGGAGCGGCTGGGGCCTGTTCTGATGGATATGGTCAGCTCCGATCATCCGAGTCTGGCGGAGAGGGCGGCCTATCTTGCATCGCTGGGCGGAAAGCGGATTCGTCCGGCCATGCTCTTCGTTGCACACGGCTCGGGTTGCACGAGGATTGAGGTGGTGCGCGCTGCGGCGTCCGTCGAACTAATCCATCTGGCTTCGCTCTACCACGACGACATTATGGACCGTGGGTTGCTCCGCCGTGGCTTCGCAAGTGCAAATGCCAAATGGGGGAACGCAACCGCAATGCTGACCGGCACGTTCCTGTTCCTTCGGGCCCAGGCACTGACAGAGGCGTTGGGCCCGCGAGCGCGCAAGCTTGCTGCCACATCGGCGGCGGAACTCTGCCTAGGACAGCTTCGAGAGTCCGAGAACGCTTACAATACCGAGCTTCCGGCCGAAGACCATTTGGAGGTCATCGCCCTAAAGACGGGATCGCTGTTCAGGCTGGCGTTGCAGCTGGGTGCCTTGCTGGGTGGCGTCGGCCGCGCCGAGACCGAAGCGCTGACCCGCTACGCTCGCCATCTCGGTCTAGCTTTCCAACTCTCCGATGACCTCCTTGATATCGAAGGCGATGCTGCCACGACCGGTAAGGAGACGCTTGCGGACATTCGGGCCGGCGTCTACAGCCTTCCATGGTTGCTGCTCATAAGAAGCGGAAAAGAATCTTCCGAAATCGTGAAACGCATATTCGCTCGCAACCGGCTATCCGACGGAGATGTCAGGGAGGCATTGACACTCCTCCTCTGCTCCGATGCCATCCCGCGCGCCCGCGATATTCTTGCTGCGCAAATCCGGCAAGGTATCGATGCGCTACACTTCCTATCAGATCGCTCCGCCGCCAATTCGCTAGCCAATCTCGCAACCAGCATGGCCGGCAGGACCAGATGAAGGAAGGCTGGGATGTCATCGTAATAGGTGCAGGTCCTGCCGGTTCCGCAACCGCGATGCTCCTCGCAAAAGCAGGCATCAAAGTTCTGCTTGCAGATCGCAAGTCCTTCCCGCGTGACAAGAGCTGCGGCGACGGCTTGACGCCGTACTCGGTTCGTCTTCTTAACGAACTTGGTGTCGGCCCGGCTTTGGAGGACGCCCACAGGATTAAGGGGGTGAGAGTGGTCATGCATGGCAGACGCATGCGCGACTTTTCTTACGGCGCGTTGGGAAACGACTACAACTATGGCCTTGTGATGCCGCGTGTCAGGTTAGACGACGCGCTACGTCAGGCTGCCATTGCCGCTGGCGCGCATTTCGAAAGCGGTCTTGACTACCAGGATCTTCTTTGGAACGAAGAGCGCGTGGCGGGTGTTAAGTTTCGTACGGCAGCCTGCATGCGATCGGTGCACGCGTCCATGGTCGTGGGCGCCAACGGCGCCGCTACAGCGATCTGGCGCGACAGCAAACTGAGGTCTCCGAAAGCGTCGCCGGGCTTCGCGATACGCGGCTACTTCTCCTGCCCCCGGGCAAACCGCGACATGCTTGCTATAGCCCTGCCGCTTACCGATTCAACCAACAGCTATGTCCTGCCTTCTTATGGGTGGGTATTTCCGGCCGGCGACGGTATCGTGAACATCGGCGTCGGCCTGTTCGAGGACGTCCCATATGAGAATATCAGCAATCTCTACAGTCGTTTTGTCGCGCGGATGACGCGCGAAGAGGGGCTCGCGCCTGGCGGCGTCGGAAATGGCAAACCCTGGGGCGCTCCACTCCGCTTCGACTTTTCCCCAGACGCCAGTGCTTGCCCGGGCCTGCTTCTGGTGGGTGACGCGGCCGGGCTTGTCAGCCCATTCACGGGGGAAGGTATCAGTTACGCCCTCGAGTCCGGGCGGCTCGCCGCCGAGGTCATCGTTCGGTGCCTTGCAACCTCGGGCGCACTTTACTTCGCTCACGAAGAGTACAAGTTTCTTCTCGGCCACAAGTTCGCCGGCTATTTCGAGGCAGGTCAGAAGTCGGCGCGACGCTATCAGCTGTTGTGGCACGTTATTGAAAGCACGTTTGATTCGGAACGTCCAGTCTATGACGTCCTACGCCGCCTCGCCCTGGTGCCGGAGGGCGCGGGATCACTTTCCCAGCAAAAGTTCGCGCGGGATCTCACGCCGCTGCTCCCTCCCGGCAGCCTTCCCCTCAGGAGACGGTTATTCAAGGTTGGTGCGCGCCTTGTCGCCTCGCTCAGGAACGACTGGCCATTCCTTTCACGCCTGGAGATTGAGGGGCGCACGTCGGGTGCGATCGTTTTTCGACCTTCCGTGCTTTTCCTAGCCTGCGCCACACTTGGCTCCGGGCAGGAAGAAAAACTAGTCAACGCTGCGACCGCGCTTGATCTTTCCTACTTGGCAATCTTTGCTCAAAGCGGGATCGAGGAAGAGCCAGCCATTCGCAACGGGGTAAATTGGGGGAACAAGTTCTCTGTGCTCCTGAGCGATTTCTTGCTCTCGCGGGCCTTCGAATTTTGCTCGGAACTCGGAAGAAACGCCTCCTCCCAGATCATGATATCGTTCGAGAGCGCCTATGCCGGTAGCATAGATCAGCAGAATGACGCTTGGAATATTGGATTGGGACGTAGGAAACACCTCGCGCAGCTTCGCCGGAAATATGCTCCGCTTTTCGTCTTGCCATGTACGCTGGCCGCATCGGTAGCGCACGTATCCAAAATGGCCCCGACCCTCGCCCGGTATGGCGGTGCTTTGGGCCTTTCCTATGTGCTCACTGAGGACCTACAACAATTGACTGATCCAGGACATGTCGCAAGTTCGGTACTAGGAACTGACTATGCGAGCGGTGTACTCAGTCTTCCCGTGATCGAGGCGCTAAAGACCAAAACAACGGGCGCCAAGCGAATCCGGGACATGTACTTGTCGCGCGCTATAGATATCGAGGAACTTCGGAAAGCGATTTTCGATTGTGGTGTGCTTGAAAGTGTCCGCGAGATGGCTCGGGGCTACGCTGGCCGAGCCGAGCGCGAAATGGAGATGATCACAAAGACGACCGGAACTACCTTTCTGGCGCGGCTTCCGCGGCACTCAATGTCGGGCTTGAATTAGAGCGCATATCGGCTTTCGATTGGTCGATTCGTGACAAGAGGGGCTCCCTTTGGATCAAGCCAAGGCCTGGCAATCAAGCTAGTCTAGCCGCATCAATTGGCGGGCGCCTATCTAAGGGTAGGGGCGAGCACGGATCACCTCGGCGCCGCTCACCCGCTCGCCCTCGAGAATTCTGGATTCGATCTTCTCCCGCACCGACTCCGGCGTCGACGGCGAGGACAACTGCACAAGCGCTTGCCACGACACAGCGCGATATATCTCCGGACGCGATCCGTAGACGCGGGCAACGCGGGCCAATTCAGCCGCCTCGGTTCCGCAATGGATATCAAATTGTTGGCGAACGATCCGGCCGAACCGCCGATTATTGGGCTCGGTGTCGCGTATCGCGGCCAACTGCTCGCCAAATTCAATGCGCTGTTCTACAATCCGCGCCTTAGCCGCGGCCAATTCCTCGGTGCGCTGCTTCGCCGTCTTCTTCGGCGGTACGACGTCTGGTTTCTCGGCAAAGGCCTCGCTTAACTCGCGATATAGTAGCGTTGCTATACCGTGACGTTGCGGGCAGGCGTCTCTGTTCGCCTTGGCCTGTCTCTGTATGGCGCCGAGGTTTATCCCGTCGAATACCTCGAACCAGCGCAGTCCAGAGTCAGCCCACGCAGGATAGGCGAGCATCAGGTCGCTGATGGCGTGGAGCGAAAACGCGTCGATGCGAGCGCGTGTTCGGTTCTGCTCGCTGTCTCAGCAACAGGTCAGTCGTTTGACCCCGACGCGGAAAGGTCTTTGCCCATCGAAACGCACAGCGAGCACATCATGCTTCGACTGCTGCGCCGCATTCGTGAAACGTCTGAAAACGAGCTCCCGCCAGACGCGCCGTCTCTAACGCCTGGCCACGTGGCAGTCATTTACGTCGAGCCAACCGAAGACGAGCTGCGACTAACTCCATTGCGCATAACGCCCGACGGCGATTTTCTCGACCGTTGGCCTCGAGGCTTTTTCGGAGAGCGTGGGGAGGAGCTCTTCTGATGAAGCTATGGAAGGAGTATGCGATCGAGCCATCGTTGTTCACTAATTATCATTTGGCCGATGCAATTCTATCCGGTATCGGCATCGAGCACGGGAGGATTGTTGGTGCAGTGCCGCGCCGCTGGGAAAAGGAGGTCCGACTAGCGACCGCTGAACTGAGGGAGATCGAACGCGGCCGCATCGTTGAGCGCCTCGCCAAACTTCGCGATGCAATCATCCCTCGACAATGCGATTGGAACGGTGCGCGCACGTGGCGGGAGCAAGCGTTCGAGGTCCATGCGGCAGATCCATTCGATTGCATCTTGCTTGATGGTCCAGACGCACATCAATCAGCCGCAAATGCCACGCTTGGGCTCGGTGGTGTCCCCTGTTGGGACTGCTCCAGAAGCCTGGAGATCCCGCGCACAGCCCCAAATTTGGCGGCAGCGGTCAAGCCAATGCTTTGCCAAGCTCGTACGGTCATACTGGTCGACGCGTATTTCAACCCCACCGGCCAGGTGCGCCAAAGCAAGTGGTTGCGGCCCCTCCAAGCGCTCACCGCGACGCTAGCGACTGACGGTCGGCTCTCACGATTTGAGGTCCATGCATTAAACCCGCGCGAAGAACGCCGTCGATGGAATTCGGGGTTGTTCGCTTCCAACTGCCGAGCCTGCCTCGGTGCAGCGCTCCCTCAGGGAGTTTCAGTCAGCGCCTTTTTATGGAGCGAGAGGAAAGACGGCGAACAGTTCCACGAGCGGCTGATTGTCACCGATATAGGGGGGGTGGTAGTCGACCCCGGGATAGATGATGGACCTATCGGCGAGATCTATAAGCTCCGGCTCATCAGCAAGCTTGAGGTGGCAAGCTATCTCGCTAAGTTCACGTCTGCCGGACCCTACGATCTCGTCGAGCAGGAGGCCGTATCAGGTTAGACGGACGGGCTTTAGGTCGCCCACGGGAGAGCGCTATCGTGCCCAATCCCCGCCCCGCCGGTGCGGGTAACATTTATTGGCGTCTTTCGAGAATGAAGACGGCTCTCAAAAAGGGTCGGACGAACCGTCTCCTCTGCACCGCCACCAAGCGAGACGGTACTCCCTGCGGCATGCTGGCGATGACCAGCTGTGGCCTGAGGGTCTGCGGAGCAAACCGCGGTTACGCAGCATTGGCAAGGATGAAGGTCAGGCGAGCGATGCAGCGAACTGCCCGAAAGCAGATCAAACGCTAGAGGTTCGGTATGCAACCCTGTACAACTGCGCGAGGGAAGCGCGCGTCGCAAATTCTTTTTTCCGCATGGCCTATATGGCGAGCTTAGCAGGCTTCGGAGCAGCGGCAATAGGCGCCCGCTCGAGGGCGCCACTTTACCGCTCTCTACTTCAATGAACTCGCAAGCGATCTTCAGGTCTTCCGCCGCTGGTTAATCAGCCGCCGGCATCGGGATTGACGATTAAACCGCAGGGCCTGGCCATTACATCGCCAGACGCCGTACCAAAAACCCCTGCCGTTTACGATCCAAAAAAAGCCTGAGACATCAAGCATCACCCACTCGCTTTTTGCCGTTCCAAAATCAGATGTTTATAGCACTAGGTCGGCGAAGGAGCGAACGGCATGAATGCAAAGTGATCAAGGCCCATGCGAGTTGGCCTCTACATCCGGACCAGCACCGCGAACGGTCAAACCACGAAAAATCAGGAGCGCGAGCTGCAGGCCATCGCAGAACGCGACGGCTGGGAGGCGGTGGCCGTCTATCTGGATCAGAGTATCAGCGGCTCAAGAGGACAACGAGCGCCCTGGCCTCGACAGGCTGCTGCAGGGAGTCACTCGGCGCGACATCAACGTGGTGGCCGCCTGGTTTTGATTACCGGTGTGCGCAAGTCGGAGTTCATCGATGCCGCTTGGGACGAGGTTGATTTCGACAAAGGGCTCTGAACAATTCCAGCATCGTGCATGATAGCGGGCAAGGCGCACGTTGTGCCCCTCAGCGAGCAGCCGCAGGACATCCTTGTGGCGTTTCGATCGTGCTTTGCGGCGAGCGAGCGGCGCAATGAGGCCCTGATCGGCCTCGCCGGGCTTCGCGCTGGGCTATTTCCGGAAGCTGCGCCTTACGAACCGCACGAGCATGAACAGAGGAGAACGCCGAACCCCTGTGTTCACAACTAAAAAAAGCTCGAGATATCAAGCACAGCTCGGGTGCTTTTTATCGGAACGGGGTGTGGGGCCTAGGAGGCAACCTCGATAGGATTTGATGAGCTACGTATCCCGCTGCCCAATCCGTCCGTTGTGTCAGCCACGTCCTGACTCGGCACCGCCACGCCGCAGTCAGTTCCGGGCCAACAACAGATTTCGCAACCCAATCTTTAGCCCCAAATCGGCTTGCTTTTGAATCCGGAATTGGCCGATCCGTCGGCCGATGGTATGTTGCCTGTAGCTTTGAGGGAGGGCACGATGGCTGAAGCGAAACTCGCTCCGAACCTGCCGGACTGGATGGTCGAGCACGCGAACCGCTATCTTGCTAGCGGCGGAACCGACGGGCACATATACAAGGTAACCGTGCCCCAGCGAGGTGAGATCACGGCGCCGGCACTGCTGCTGACCACCACCGGCCGCAAGTCTGGCGATAAGTTCATATTCCCGCTGTTTTACGGAACGGACGGCGGCAGTTACTTCGTAATTGCCTCAAAGGGAGGCGCGCCCCAACACCCAGGGTGGTATCGCAACATTCTCGCGGACCCTGACGTAGAAGTACAAGTCGGGACCAAGAAGATGAACGCGCGGGCCAGGACAACGGCAGGCGAGGAACGCCTCAGACTTTGGAAAAAGGCGCTCGAATTTTGGCCGCCCTACGCCGACTATCAGCTTAAGACCGAGCGCGAGATACCGGTGGTTGTACTGGATCCAGTTCACTAGGGTACGTGCGGCCAGGTGGCCGCAAGCGACAGCACGGCGCTGTGCATACGGCATTGTCACTCTGCCTGGCCTCGTCGACGTGAAGCGCTGTATCCAGCGACGTCCGCCGCCGCTCCGCCGCCCGCCGTCGCCCGCGCCGATGACAACCAACTATTATCAAAGCAAAGGCCGGAGATTACCGCTGGCTTAGCTGGGCGTCCGAGATGGTTTAAAGCGGGAAGGTTCAGAGCGAGCCGGCCGAAGCGCGGTCGCATGCTTGTGGAACTCAATACCAGTACTATCGTAGCATATCGCCACGGCGACGGCTGAAGAAGTCGGACGAGCGATTAAAGGGAGGAATGGCCCATGCGCGTGAAAGCCATGTCGCAAGTGATTTTGCTACTAGGACTGATCGTCGCACCATGCTTAGCGATCGCCGCCGAACCGACCTTTAAGGAGGGATGGTTCGTAACTAATGACGGCGTCAAGTTGCACTATTTGGAGGCCGGCTCGGGCAGCCCCTTGGTGATGATTCCGGGTTGGTCCCAGTCGGCGATGGAGTTCAAATATCAGCTGACTGGCTTGAGCGACAAATACCACGTCTATGCCCTCGACATGCGTGGTCATGGGGAGTCCGCAAAGCCGAACCATGGGTACCGCATTCAACGATTGTCGGCGGATGTCCACGACTTCCTTGCGGCCAACAATCTAGGCGGAGTGACATTGGCGGGTCACTCTATGGGGTGCTCCGTAATATGGGGTTATTGGGAACAGTACGGCAGCGATCGCCTGTCGAAGGTCATTCTAATCGATCAGATGCCGATGATCACGAGTAACCCCGGCTGGTCAGCACAAGAGTTGGAGGACGCTGGCGCGATTTTTGACAGCAAGTCGTTAGTTGAAAATGTCAATGCGCTCTCGGGGCCCGACGGCGTGAAGACCACGGAGGGGTTCATCCGCGGCATGTTCACCAAACAGTACCCCGTGGACGCAGTAAGCTGGGTGATCCAGGAGAACTTGAAGTTTCCACGAGAATATGCGGCACGCTTGCTATTCGATCACGCTACCAACGATTGGCGAGATGTCATTCCAGCGATCAACATTCCAACTCTGGTTGTGGGCGGCAAAGCGAGCCTAGTTCCTTGGAAGTCTCAGGTCTGGATCGGGAAACAAATCAAGGGCGCAAAGACCGAAATCTTCGAGGAGAACGAGGGTGGTGCTCATTTCATGTTCATGGAGAACCCCGAGAAGTTCAATCGGCTCGTTAAGCAGTTCAATGGCTGAGCGGTCGGTCTGTGATCATCTGCGATGAGTTGCGCCTCTGGGCATGTTTTCCACGCCCATGGAGCAGACAGAAAAGGGTAAAGGGTGAGGTCTATTCAGCAAACGGATAGGAAAAGTTGCTGGAATTCTTCGCAGCCCAGCCGAGTTGCACGGTAGCACTGGAGGCATGTGGTGGAGCACATCACTGGGCCCGTCAGTTGACGCTGCCTGGCCACGAAGTTCGGCTGATCCCGCCCGCCTATGTAAATCCGTTTGTGAGGCGGAAGAACGACGCGATCGATGCCGAAGCGATCTGCGAAGCGACGCATCGCCCAACATGCGGTTTGTGGGCGGTGAAGAGCCAACAGCAGCAGGCGGCGGGCCAGGCGTTTCGGACCCGAGACCTGTTGGTCCGGCAGCGAACTCAGCTCATCAACGAAGCAGGGCTTCCAGCGCCGGTTGCTCTTCGGGATGTAAGGGGGGCACCTTGCTCCTAAATCAGTTCACGGATGCGATCATGGTCGAGAACAACGGCTACCCGGCCGCTTGTACCCGGAATCGCGGGGCTGCGAGTCGATGGTGCTGGCGGCCTGTCTGCCATCGAGCAGAGAGAAGCTGACGATCGGTAGTTCGATCGCTAACATCTATGCGCGCGGTTCCTTCACCGCCCAGCGCGCTATGGTCTCACTGAACACGCTCTACGGCGGCCAGTTCATTCTCTGTCTCGGCGTCGGTCACATTCCGATGGTCGAAGGTGTATGCGGCCATCGCTACGAGAAACCGCTGGCGCTGAGCGATGCCAAGTCGCGTGGCGCCGTCCCATACAACGTGACGCCGTAGCACGACCCAAGCGGCCGCGATCCTCGGGTCTTCGAAGTGGCTCGCAGTGGAGCAGAAGGTCACGCTTGAACCGATTTCGCGAAGGCGCGGGCGCTCGGACGCAAGTGACTGTCGCGTTACATGGTGCTGCCGAATTATCGCAACAGCTGGCTCCGTCAGGGCTTTACCGAGGCTGACCTGGCCGACGGTGGCAGTGACCGGTTCATCGATGCGATGGTATTCTCGGGTGACGCCGAGACGATCAGGCGCGGCATGCGGGCGCACCTCACGGCCGGCGCCACGCATGTCTGTCTGCCGTCCACGCCGACGGCGATTTCGGCGCTCGCGACTGCATGCTGGCCGCGCTCGTCGATACCTGAGCGCTCGCCGGTCCTCAGAGCAGGTCGGCGATGGCGTTGCGGTAGCGGCGCATGGCATTTACATGGTCGCTCATGCTCCGGCCCGCCATGCGCTTGTGGTGATAGCCGCCAAAAGTGTTGTGCAGCGTGACATGCGTGACACCCGCCTTCTTCCAGAAGCCGATTTCCTCGCGCCAATCCTTCTCCGTGCCAGTGCCGGTTGACGTCCAGACTTCGAGACCAACTGAGGCCGGGTCGCGTCCCTCGGCTTCCACCAGGCGGCGCAGTTTGTCGAATTCGGCAACCGCCTTGGGCCCCGGCGGCTCGGACAGCATCATCCAGCCGTCGCCCCACTTTGCGATCCGCTGCAGCGTCACGTCCATATGGCCGCCGAACCAGAGCGGAATTTTACGGCTTGGTGGCCGGGGATTGATGCCGGCGTCTGGGAGGCGGTGCCACTTGCCCTCGAATGTAACATAGGGATCGGCCCACAGCGCTTTCATCACCTGGACCTGTTCCTCGGATCGCTTGCCCCTATTGTGGAAATTCTCGTTGAGGCCGACGAACTCCAACTCGTTCCAGCCGACGCCGACGCCGAAGCGGAAGCGGCCGCCGCTGAGCACGTCGAGACTAGCAGCCTGCTTGGCAACCAGCACCGTCTGGCGCTGCGCGAGAATTAGCACTTGGGTCGAGAGCTCGACCTTTTTCGTGCAGGCAGCGATGAATCCGAACGCTACGAATGGATCGTGAAACAGGCCGAGCCCACCCGCACGGCCGCTGGCGGGGTTCGCCGGGTTGCCGCCGAGCACGTGGTCCGCCAGCGTCAGGCCATCGTAGCCTTCGGCCTCGGCGAGCTCAGCGAATTCGCGCACGATCGGGCCATCGCCACCGATGTCGCCGAAAGGCAAGGCAAGTCCGAGATGCATGGTCATTTCCTCACTTTGGCTGGTTGCCGGCTTCCCTCTAGTCTATAGACTTCCGCGGCGGGTACTACGGCATCGGCATCGACCGGCGCCAGCCAGGAGAGGTGCGGTGATCAAGCTCGGATACAAGGCATCGGCGGAGCAGTTCGCGCCGGGCAAGTTGCTGCGCTTCTCGTGCCTTGCCGAGGAAGTCGGCTTCGATTCGGTCTTCATCAGCGACCACTTTCAGCCGTGGAAGCATGTCGACGGCCATGCGCCATTCTCGCTAACTTGGCTGGGCGCACTGGGCGCTACAACGTCGCGCGTCGTCATGGGCACCAGCGTGCTGACGCCGACGTTTCGCTACCATCCGTCCATCGTCGCCCAGGCGTTCGGCACGATGGGCGCGATGTTCCCCGAACGGGTCGTGCTCGGCATCGGTACCGGCGAAGGGCTCAACGAAGTGCCTTCGACCGGCCAGCCCTGGCCGGACTTCAAGGAGCGCTTCGCTCGCCTGCGTGAATCCGTCGCGCTGATACGAGCACTCTGGACGCAGGAGCGGGTCAGCTTCGAAGGTCAGTACTACAAAACCGACAAGGCGACGATCTACGACCGTCCCGACACGCCAGTGCCGATCTATGTCGCAGCCGCGGGTGCCCTGGTGGCGCGCTACGCCGGCCGCTCCGCGGATGGGTTCATCTGCACCAGCGGCAAGAAGCCGGAGCTGTACACCCAGACGCTGTTGCCGAAGGTTGCCGAAGGAATTGCGGCCTCGGAGGATCCGTCGCGGTCCTACGATCGCATGATCGAGGTCAAGGTGTCGTTCGACACCGACAAGGTGCGTGCGCTCGAGGACACGCGCCACTGGGCGGCGCTGGCGCTGACGCCGGAAGAGAAGATGACAGTGGAGGATCCCGTCGAGATGCAGCACCTTGCCGACGCGTTGCCGCTCGAGCGCGCCGCCAGCCGATGGATCGTGTCCAGTGACGCCGACGAGCACGTCGACCGGGTTGGTTACTACGTCGGTCTCGGCTTCCGGAATCTGGTCTTCCACGCACCGGGACCGGACCAGGCGCGCTTCCTGAAGCTCTATGGCGAACACGTGCTGCCGCGACTGCGCAAGCGTTTTGATTGAGTGCGCGGGACCGGCCGATGACACGTAGCAACGCCGTCGAGATCCTCGCCGTCCCGGGTATTCCGCTGGTGCGCAAGGGCGACGATCTCGTCTCGTTGATCGGCCAGGGGCTGGCGCGCGGCGACATCTCACCGCGTGGCGGCGACGTCTTCGTGCTGACGCAGAAGATCGTGTCCAAGGCTGAAGGGCGCATGGTTGATCTCGCAACTGTCGAACCCTCGACTGAAGCGATCGAACTCGCTGCGAAAGTCCAGAAAGATCCGCGTCTCGTCGAGCTGATCCTGTCGGAATCGGTGCGGGTCGTGCGGGCGAGGCCCGGTATTCTGATCGTCGAGCATCGGCTGGGCTTCGTGATGGCCAATGCGGGCATCGACCAATCCAATGTGGCCTCGCCCGATGAGCCCCAGCGCGCGCTGCTGCTGCCGGTCGATCCAGACGGCACCGCGGCGATATTGCGCGGGCGCCTGTCGGAAAAGTTCGGTGTGACGGTGGCCGTGGTCATCAGCGACAGTTTTGGCCGTGCTTGGCGGCGCGGCACCTGCGGTGTGGCGATTGGTGCCGCCGGCGTTCCATCGCTGATGGATTTGCGTGGCTCGCCCGATCTGTTCGGCCGCGCGCTTCAGGTTAGCATCACCGGGCATGCGGACGAGATCGCCGCTGCAGCCTCGCTCGTGATGGGCCAGGGTGCCGAACGCCGGCCTGTCGTGGTCGTGCGCGGCCTGACGTGGCGGGGTCCCAACAATGCGGCCTCCGAGCTGGTGCGCCCGGCCGCCGAGGACATGTTCCGATGAGCAAACGACTTGTTGTGGCGCTATCCGGCGGGGTCGGCGGCGCGAAACTGGCGCTCGGTCTGAGCCGAGTATTACCGGCCGACGAGCTGCTCGTGGTCGCCAACACCGGCGACGATTTCGAGCATCTTGGACTGAGTATCTCGCCCGACGTCGACACGTTGACCTATGTTCTTGCTGGTCTCGACAATCCCGTCACCGGATGGGGCCGGCGTGACGAGACGTGGTCGTTCATGGACAGCATCGGCGAGCTCGGCGGCGAGGACTGGTTTCGGCTCGGCGATCGCGATCTCGCGCTGCATGTCGAGCGCACGCGTCGCCTGCGCTTGGGGCAGACACTGTCCGAGGTGACATCAGACATTTGCCGACGTCTCGGCATTGGTGTTCGCGTGGTGCCGATGAGCGACGACCGCGTGCGGACCCGCTTGCGCAGCGACGCGGGCTGGATCGACTTCCAGGACTACTTCGTGCGCCAGCAGTGCCGGCCAGTTGTCCATGAATTGACTTTCGACGGTGCGACGCTCGCGCGCCCCCAGGCCGACATAATGGCGGCGCTGCGTTCGGGCGATGTGCGGGCCGTGATCATCTGTCCGTCCAATCCCTTCATCAGCATCGAGCCGATTCTCGCGATGTCAGGCATGCGAGAAGCGATCAAGGTGAGCGACGCACCAGTCGTTGCGGTCTCGCCCATTATCGGCGGGCAGGCAGTCAAGGGTCCGACTGCAAAGATGATGGGCGAACTCGGTCTGGAGGCCAGTGCCGCTGGCGTTGCCGCGCGCTATGGCGACCTGCTTGATGGTTTTGTCGTCGACCACGCCGACGCCGCGATCGGCAAGGTCGGCGCGCGGATCACGATCGCCAAAACCCTGATGACGAGTCTGCATGACAGGGAGACGCTGGCACGCGTGACGCTCGACGCTGCGGAAGCACTGGCCTCGCGATGAGCAACATCTGGGCTGTCATTCCAGTCAAAGAGTTCATTGGCGCCAAGCATCGGCTGTCGAGCCTGTTGTCGCCGCAAGAACGTCATTGTCTCGCCGAGACCATGCTGACGGACGTATTCGACGCAGTGATCGGCTCCCGGTGTCTCGCCGGTGTGGTGATCGTCACGCTCGATCCGCATGCGACGACGTTTGGTGAAAAGGTCGGCGCGCGGATCGTGACCGAGGGCGCGCGCGACGGACACACTGGCAGCGTCAACGCCGGCCGCCGCCTTCTCGCGGGCGAAGGACGCGGCGGCATGATCACGATGCCTGGCGACATTCCAGCCGTCCGCGCAAGCGAGATAGACGCAATATTGTCGGCGCATCTCGCAGCGCCCTCTTTTACGATTTCACCGGCGCATGACGATCTCGGATCTAACGCCGTGGTCTGCTCGCCGCCGGAATCGGTGCCGCTTCGCTTCGGCGATAACAGCTACTTCCCGCACCTTGAGGCCGCGCGTCTTCAAGGCATTGAGCCGACGGTGATCCGTCAACCCGGAATCGCAATTGATATCGACCATCCGATCGACCTGGCGCTCTTCCTGCGTCTGCCGCAGTCAGCCGGCACGCGCACGCGCACGCTGCTCGAGGAACTTGGCGTGCCCGCGCTGTTGGCCAGGCGGGGCATCGCCTAACCGACCGCCGCCTTCCTGCGTGGCGGCGTCAGCACGACCGGCTCGAGATCGGCCGGGGTCATTGATGCCGCTCGACGTTCTTCTGGCGCCGGCCGATACAAAGTGTCGCGTTGCATCGGTTCGCGGCCAATCGAGCGGATGAGCGCTTCCATCTCGTGCGGCGGAAACTCTTGGCCGTGCTGGGTGCCGGCGGCGCGGGAGATGCTCTCGTTCATCAGCGTGCCACCGAGATCGTTTGCGCCCGACTTCAGGCAGACGGCGGCGCCGGCCAGGCCCATCTTCACCCAGGAGGTCTGGATGTTTGAGATCAGCGGATGCAGGGCGAGCCGCCCGATGGAGTGCATAAGCACGGCTTCGCGGAGCGTCGGGCCGGGACGGGCCATGCCGAGGCGGTACATCGGCGCTTCCATGTGAACGAAGGGGAGCGGCACGAACTCGGTGAAGCCGCCGGTTTCCGCCTGCAAATCGCGCAACGCGAGGAGATGTTTCGCCCACGAACGAGAGGTCTCGACGTGTCCATACATGATGGTCGAGGTGGTGCGCAATCCCACCCGGTGGGCGGCGCGCTGTACGTCCAGCCATTGCCTGGTGTTGATCTTGTCGGGGCAGATGATGGCGCGTATCTCATCGTCGAGAATTTCGGCCGCCGTTCCGGGCAGGGTGCCGAGACCAGCCGCCATCAGCTTCGCGAGGAACGCCTCAATCGGCAGTCCGACCGTGGCCGCACCTTGCGTCACCTCCAGAGCCGAGAACGCATGGATGTGCATCGCGGGGACGACCGCCTTGATTGCCCGGCAGATGGCTTCGTAAGTTGCCCCGGTGTAGTCGGGATGGATGCCGCCCTGCAGGCACACTTCCGTTGCCCCGCGATCCCACGCCTCGATCGCACGGCGTGTGATTTCCTCGATGGCGAGATCATAAGGCGAACCGCGCAGACCCTCGTGCGTGCGGCCCTTCGAGAAAGCGCAGAACTTGCATCGGAAGTAGCAGATGTTCGTGTAATTGATGTTGCGGTTGACAACGTAGCGCACGACGGCGCCACTGACCGCGCGTCGGAGCGCGTCGGCAGCCTGCGTGATGTGCCGGTAGTCGGCGTCGCGTGCCGCAAACAAACGCACGATGTCGTTCAAAGCAAGCCGTTCGCCGGATGTGGCACGCTCGATGATTCCGGCGATGCCGGCATCGACACTGCTAGCAAGCACCAACGGCGCCGGTGGCGGCTTGGTATTACCCGGTGCCCAGTCGTCGTCGCGCGCAAAACCTTCAGTGTCGCTCATGCTCCGCACGCGAGCGGCAATATCGGGAGCGAGCCAAATGTCGGCGGCACGCGCATAAGCAGGGTAGACGGGCAGGCGGTTCACTAGCAGCTTGCCGGTGTCCGCGCTCTTGCGGGCGAGCTCGGCAATCGCAGGCCACGGTGCTTCCGGGTTCACGTGATCGGGCGTGACCGGTGAGAGCCCGCCCCAGTCGTTGAGTCCCGCGTCGATCAGCTTTTGATAGACTCCCGGCGACAGATTTGGCGGAGCCTGGATATTCATGCCGGGCCCGAGAATCAGGCGCGCTGTCGCGATTGTCCACAAGAGGTCCTCGAGATCGGGTTCCTCCGAATCGGCGAGTCTGGTGTCGGGCTTGGCCCGAAAGTTCTGGACGATGACCTCCTGGACATGACCATGAGCGGCGTGAAGATCGGCAATCGCCTCCAGCGCGTCGATCCGCTCGTCGCGTGTTTCGCCGATCCCGATCAGGATGCCAGTCGTGAAGGGAACCTTCAGTTCGCCGGCCAGACGCAGGGTCTCCAGCCTGACTGCGGGATGTTTGTCGGGAGAACCGTAGTGGACGCCACCACGGTCGCAGAGCCGCTCGCTGGTCGACTCCAGCATGATGCCCTGGCTGGCCGTCACCTTGCGCAGGCTTGCGACCTCCTCGCGCGTCATCACGCCGGGATTGGCATGCGGCAGCAATCCAGTCTCGCGCAGGACGAGCGCGCACATCGCGGTCAGATAGGAGATCGTAGTTTCATGACCGAGCGCCTTCAATGCGTCGCGCGCGGCCTGGTATCGCAGCTCGGGCTTGTCGCCCAGCGTGAACAGCGCCTCGGTGCACCCTGCGGCTGCGCCGGCGCGGGCGATGGCGAGCACCTCGCCGGGTGAGAGGTAGATGGGCCTGCCCTTGCGGGGCACCTGCGCAAATGTGCAGTAGTGGCAGACATCGCGGCAGAGCTTGGTGAGGGGAATGAAGACCTTGCGCGAGTAGGAGAGCAGTCGGCCGTGCGCGGAATCCCGCAAGGCCGCGGCTTCTGCTGTCAGTTCGGCCAGCGGCGCGTCGAACCGCCGCCTCGTCTGTCTACCGGCCGTCATTATCGCTCGTCTCCCCCGTCAGGGGTGTCATCGCGGGATGCGCTTGCCCCCACCGTCTGGCGGCCACATGGTGTCGCATCGACGCGTGCAAAGCAATGAAGGACGCAACAAATGCTGATTGGTTTCAACGCACCGACCGCCGGACCCCTGTCGGCCGCGGACAACCTTGCGAAGATCGTGGTCGGCGGCGAGGCGATGGGCTTCGACTATGCAACGTTCAGCGACCACGTTGTGATCCCGACGTCGATCGCGGCCGAATATCCCTACAGCGCCTCCGGGGAGTTCCCCAGCGGCACCCGCGGCGAGCGGCACGAACAGCTGACGGAGATCGCCTGGATCGCCGCGAAAACGACACGGCTGCGTCTCGTAACCTCCGTGATGGTGGT
The DNA here is from genome assembly GCF_018131005.1 of Bradyrhizobium lablabi. Classification (GTDB taxonomy): domain Bacteria; phylum Pseudomonadota; class Alphaproteobacteria; order Rhizobiales; family Xanthobacteraceae; genus Bradyrhizobium; species Bradyrhizobium lablabi_D. Next base: position 249,125 of record NZ_JAFCJK010000009.1, on the reverse strand, counting down.
GCCGCATCGCCCGGCCGTGTTGACCGCCAAGATCCTCTCGACCATCGACGTGCTCTCGGGTGGCCGGCTGACGCTCGGTATCGGTGCGGGCTGGATGCGCGAGGAGTTCGAGGCCATCGACGCGCCGGACTTCGATGCGCGCGGAACGGTGACCGACGAATATGTGCGCGCCTTCGTTGAGCTCTGGACGAAGGGTGCGCCGAAATTCGATGGCAAGCACGTCCGGTTCTCCAATATCGGTTTCGCGCCGAAGCCCGTGCAGAAGCCGCATCCGCCCATCTGGGTCGGAGGCGAGAGCGGCCCGGCGTTGCGGCGAGCTGCTCGCCTCGGCGATGCCTGGTATCCGATCGGTACCAACCCGCAGAATCCGCTCGATAGCTTGACGCGTTTCAAGACCCAGGCGGCGCGCCTGCGCAAGATGGTCACTGAGGCGGGTCGCGATCCTAAGGTGGTGGCCTTAGGCTTGCGGGTTACGGTGTTCGGCGAGACCGCGCCACCGCAGGCCAGTGACGGCGAACATCGTCTGTTCGCCGGTTCGCCGGCGCTGCTTGCCGCCGATATCCGCGCGCTGCGCGACATGGGTGTTGGCTGCATCGATTTTGGATTCGGTGGGTCTGCAGCGGATGAAGTCCTCGCGACCATGCAGAAATTCAGGGCTGAGGTCTTGCCGCTCGTGTAACCTCTTAGCTACCGGGCTGGCGGATCAAATTCGCCGAGCGATCGAGCGCCGGCAGCATCTTATCTCCCTTGTCGGAATCGAGGCTGACGACCACGCGTGAGAAACCGTCGTCGCGGTCGCGCTTGAGTAGGTCCAGATTCTCCTTCGCGCCCCAGATCGTGATCGGTACCGACGCGAGATCGCGGCGCGTCTCAGTCGCCATCTCGCGGAACTTCGGCAGCAGGGCTGCACGTCCGCGTACTGGGCGCGAGAGCGGTGAGGCATCCGGCCGTTTGCCGCAGCGCAGGGCCCGCCGTACGCCGTACGGGAAGGCGCCGCCACGATGACCGGCGGATGCGGCTTCTGGACCGGCTTCGGCCACGCCATCATCGGCTCGAAGTTCACGAACTCGCTATGATACTCGGCCCTTGACTCAATCCAGATGACCTTCATGGCCTCGACACGCCCGCGCGCAAGCTTGTGGCGACTTGCGAAAGCAGTGCCGTGGTTGACGCCCGCCAAAACATGCTGCCACAGCGCGCGGCAAGTCTACCAATGACGACGCGGCGCGACTAGTCGCGATGATCGGACGTAGCACTGTGAGAGATCAAAAGCACGGCCCCACCATTATGTGAGGAGGCGCGTGACGGGTCGTGCACGAGCCGCCTCTTGGGGGCGGCCCGATTGAAACCAGCACAGCGAAATTAGTCAGTCGATTGGCACGAGCCGTTCGTCCCACTGCGCCGCAAGGTTCTTGATCTGCTCGAAATTCAGGATCGCCGGTTCACCCTCGCGGACGATTGTTGTCCGCTTGCGTTCCTTGGGCAGCAACGTCATCGCGCGCAATACTGCCGCGCGCAGTTTCATCGAGCCGTGATTTGTCAGGGTGACGAACTCTTCCGGGTCAAGGGCCATGGGTCCACGCCTACACTACCGGCTGGCCCGCAAGCCAGCACACGCGCCCCGAATGCCCAAGTCTTCAGATAATCCAACTTGGTTAATAGTTAGTTACCGCTTGGCTCTGTCATTTTGAATAGACGCGCGCGGGTGACGCGGCGCGTGGTCCATGGCAGCCGCAATGGATCAGGCTACCGCTGTCAACCTGCCATCGGCATTCGGGTTTGCGCAAAGCAGACGCTTGCGAATTGCTTCTTCAACAAGCGCGAGCGCTTCCTTGGCTTGTCTCGCTTCGGCTTCAGCCACTTCGGCACGAAGTTCTACTGCCGTCAGCTTATCCTTCTGGGCTTCAATACAAGACCGGGCCTGTTCTAGTGCTTTGCACGCATATTGCAGCTTATGTTCGGCGGTGATGATGAGTTCACGTTGCGCCCGCTCGGCGGACTCAGCTCGGATTTCTGCAAGCCGCAATCTTTCTAAGGCGCTGCTGCAAAGCGATTGGGCGCGGGCTTCGGTCTTGCGAGCATGCTCTTCCATATTGCGGAAGGCGTCGGCCGCTTGATACACCAGATCGAGGGCTGTTGCTCCCTGGTCTGGTGCCAGCGGTGAGGGAAGGACGTCCTCATCCCCTCCAGCTGGCGTTCTGGAATTGCTCTGCGCCATGCAGTTCAAGCTCGTCGCCAACACACACACAAGAGCAGCATCATGAATAGCTATGGTTAACGGTTGGTTAAGAAGTTGCATGCCGAGAGGTGTCGGCCGGAACGCGGCAGGCAGTGGGACGCGGCACAGGAAAGCTGCCCAGTGACAAGGATCCAGCCCGGGACGATTTGCAACGCCTGTTGCGCCAAATGGCCCAATCAACTCGGAGCATGCCAGTTTTTCGATCTCGTGTTCAAGTTTGCGCAGGCTAGCATTGGAAAGTCTTTCAGATCGATGCCGTACCAGTCACCGCATCGCCGCGCAGAACTGTTCTGTGACCGCTGTCGTTTCCTCGTTGACGTTCCAGCCGTTCGTCTCGGCGTTTTCCTTGGCCAACTTTTGCTCGGTCTGAAGCATCTTTTTGATAAGCGCGTACGGTTTCCAGTCGGCCTTGGACAGCTTGACGGGGGGCGCACCGCAGACGTTGTGGGCAATCGCCTTCTGCACACTAGTGCTGACGTCACTCATGTGGCCCTCGACCACGGCGGTGAAGCGCGCTTTGGCGTATTTGCTGTTGGCTGTGATGAAGTCCTTGCAGAAGGCGACCCGTTGACCTCCGTCGCGGGCCTTGATGTAGGCCGTCTGCGTTTCGTAATGGAGGCGGTAGGCGAGTTTGTTGGCGTCCGGGTCAGATTTCGCTGCTTCGAGCATGGCGCGGTGGTCACCCGAGGTGGCGTCATTGATCCTTATGTCACATACCTTGGCGAGGGAGACGACCGGAACGTAGGCCCGCACCTTGGCTTCCAAGGCGTCGTTGGCGTGCGCAATTGGGGTGAACAAGCTTATGGCGATTGCGAAAGCAGCAAGACAGCGGTTCATTGGTGACATGCCCTCAATCACCGAACAGGAAGCGACGGCGACCCAGAAGCGTCCAGCGCGGAAAAACGGGTTGAGCAACTTAAAGCGCGAATTCCTTGAGCGACCGCCGGGCCACGGCGTTGATCTGGATCCGCCGGGCCACGGCGTTGATCTGGATCATGGCTCCCACAGTGGGGCCATCGGCCGGGTCGGAGACGGGCCGACCCCGCCGACCTCGCTTGCATCACGTAGAACGCGGCCAGCCCTATTGTTAGGGCCGATCTGTAAAAAACGCAGGACGCGCACTTCTGTCAGGAGGTACATCTCTTTTGTGCTAGATTATGTGGGTGACTGTCGCCGCGCCGGATGCGGGCCCGATGCCTGCGCCAACAGGAGGGGGTAGGCTCACCCCGCAAGTCATTGTCCCGAAAGAAAATACCAACCGATTTGCGGTCGCTGGCGCGGGGGCACACCGAGCTATGCATTAAGGTGCTTGCGGGCATCGTCAGCCAAGAGGCAGTGCCACCGGCGGCGCGCGTGTCGGCGGCGAGCATCCTGCTGGATCGCGGCTGGGGCCGCGCGCCGCAGTCCCACGACGGCGAGGACGGCGGCGATCTCAGGATCACGATCAGGCAGATTGTCGAGGGCGGCGGCAACGGTTGACATCGTCCTGCCACACCATTGGTTGGCCCGAGGCTGGCCGAACGTCCCACACGCGGAGGCGATAGCTGTCGGACTAACTTGTCAGCGGCCGACAAACGGAAGCACGACCGATCTGTGCGACTTCCCGGACTGCTGCGCGGGAATGGCCTGAGCTCATATCGTTGCCGATGTGGTTTGTGTTTCGGAAGGCCTGTTCCGGTAATTTCCCGAAACCAAGCGGCCTCGGCTTGCCCGCGCGCTCTCGCAGCGGCAAGGTCCGATTGTCCATGATAGATACTGGTTTAGACCGCGGTAGCAGTCGGTGCGCGCCGGTCTTCGGGGTATCGCGCCGCAGTCCACCTGCGCCGATGCAACGCCCGGAAAACTCGCCATCAGTAACGCGACGATACAAGTAGAATCCGACCGGACAAATAACCCTGAGTTGAGCAATTGACAGGCGGTTGCTTTCTTGGGAACTTAATCAATATTTTTTATGAATTGCGGAGGGCAGTGTTTCCCATGAGAGTGACTCTCATTCTACTGTTCTTGTTTGCCGGCGGCCCCGTATCCGCCGCTGTCGGGACAGCTCCTTGCACGCACAACACGCCTGTTGGCGTCTATTGCTATTGCAATAGTGGCGTCAGAGTCGGCCATCCGAAGCCAGGTTGGCAGGAAGAGGACATGAACCGCCACCACTACGTCAGACCGGGTTGGCACGTGCGTAATATCAAGGGAATGCACGGTGGTGGCAAACTTTGCATTCGAGATCGAGCCCCGACTCCGGAAGAAAGAGCCCAGTACCATTCTGGGCAACGTTAAAGACTCGCTTTAAGCGCCTCGCCGCCCATACCTTTGGCTCCGGTTCATGGAGTTTTGCGTATGGGTCAGGCTCCCTCCATCATTCCGAACGACCGGCTGGATCGAACCTTCTACCTCGTGCTTGAGGACTTCACGAGCGGCGCGGCCTTCCGTGAGACCGATGAGGTGACTCACACTAGGGAGTAGTGTGGACGCGGAACCGTTTTGCCGAAACCGAAACGGGTGACAGCGCGTTCTGGAAACGGGTCGGGCGATTAATCGCCTTCTTGAAATTGCCTGCCTTCCCGAGTGATCACATATTTATTTTTACCACCCGCCTTGACCCGCGAAATGAGCTCTCGCCGCACAAGCGATGCAAGCTCTTCCTCCGTAGGCCCAAGGGGAATTTCGTCAGCGTAGGCAGACCCTTCTGGCTGACGCGCGAGCCATGAAAGTATTAGAATGTCACGATCTTGTCCCATCGTCTCCCTCCTGTCTAACGCATGTTGGGGAGGTATCAGCCCTGCGGGTCAGCGCCGCAAGCCGGATGCCGTGGCAGCGGTACTGGTTCCATAATGGCTTGCCTGTTTCTACATCTTGGGGAGCCAGAGGCTACATCTGGTACGCTCACGCTGCTTGGTGACTGCCCGACTCTCATCGACGAGCTGCTCACGGGCCAATACGATCATGTGCTGCGGATAGTCGCCTTCAACCCGGCCGAGGCCTGGGCGCGCGACGCATCCGCCGAAGTGGCCCATGATCTGGAGTGGCGGATCGTCGCCGAGGGTCTTGAGGTGTCCGACGCGCTCCGCGATTTCATCGAGAGCTATCTCGGCCGGCCGATCGGCGCACAGTTAGCGCTGCCGCCGAAGGACTCTCAGCGAACCGAGTTCCGCAGCTTAACCCAGTGTCAGCGATGTACGGGCTTCGGGTAGGGGTGTAATTATTGCCGGGGCTGCACGTGAGGGCGAAGCCCATGAGACGACGAGAGTTTATTGCGGCTCTTGCAGGCGGGGCCATTACTTTGCCGAAGGTCGGGTGGTCGCAACCGGAGAAAATCTGGCGAATTGGGTATCTAACGCCCGGCTTCATAGTTAGTCCAGACATCAACCTGTTTGAGGTATTTAGACAAGAGTTGAGCACTCTCGGTTATATCGAAGGCAAGAACCTCATTATCGACAAGCGGCAAGCTGAGGGACAAAATGACCGGTTGCCTGCGTTGGTTGGTGAACTCATTGCACTTCGTCCCGACGCGCTTGTTACTGTTTCAACACCGGCGATAGCCGCTGCGCAGCGAGCAACATCGACCATTCCCATTGTGATGACACCTGCGACTGATCCCGTAGGGTCCGGTTTTGTGAAAAGCCTTGCTCATCCCGGAGGCAACATAACCGGCTTAGCCAATATGTACGGCGACACCACTACCAAGATCTTTGACGTGATCAGCGCAATGCTTCCGACCGCCAGAAAGATTGCTGTGTTGATGTCGTCAAATCCTACCCACCAAGGGCTGTATGAGGTATCGCGCGCAGCCGCGCCTACCGTCGGGTTATCAACGGTTCCTGTTGTTGCGCTAACTCCCGCCGATCTGGAGCGAGCGTTTCAGGATGTCAGAAGAGAACAGTGTGACGCTGTGTTCGTGCTCGCCGATCCAATTCGGCGAAAGATTGTTGATCTTGCCAATACCGTTCCAATCCCGGCAATCTATCAAATCAGCGAGTATGTTGAGGCCGGTGGATTGGCAAGTTACGGTCCAAGCTTGTCGGCCATGTTCAGGCGATCAGCGCAATACGTAGATAGAATATTTAAGGGCGTGAACCCCGCCAACATGCCAGTCGAACGACCTACCAAATTTGAATTGGTACTTAACCTCAAGACTGCAAAGTTGCTGAACTTATCGATACCAGAACCGGTCATCATTCGTGCTGATAAGGTTATCGAATGAGTTGGTCATTTCCGCTTCTGGCCCTTTTCGGACCTCGCGCGATGTCCGCTTCTGTGCCGCTGTTAGGGGTTAAGCGGACATCGCCGATTGAGGTGAAGAACCGCGAGCACGCGGCGTACGGCCGCGGATGAATTCTAGGGCGCGGATGCGTGCTTTGGGGACTAAGCAGAAATCTGCAACCGGAGCATTGCCGGTTTTGAACCTGAGCGGAAATTTGCCGAGGCAAGGCGCTTCTTCCAAACCGACGCGCCATCATTCGGTGGATCTAACGGTCCATGTCCTTGCGACACGGACGCTCATATAGACAAAGCGATTGGGCGAGCCGGACCAAAGTCGCGCAGATGATCGGGCCGTTTGGGCAGTTCGGCTGAAGGCGCCACCACGCAGAACGCGACGGTCACAGTTCCCGGTCAGCCAGGCTGAGCCATCAGATGGCGCTCCGTCGTAGTTTTCGTTCCAGCAATCCTCGACCCAGTCATAGACGTTGCCATGGACTTGATAGAGCCCCCATGGATTTGGCGCGAACGATTGAACGGGTAGAGGCCGTGCTCCTGCAACGACGTCCTGAAAATCGCCGGCGCTTGCAGAAATCAATTCACGATTGCCTGGATCGCAATTTGCCTTTGAAGGTGCGAAAGAATTTCCCCACCAGTAAGCCGTCGTCGTCCCGGCACGCGTGACATATTCGCGCTCAGCTTCGCTCAGCAGGCGATAATGTCGACCGGTGGCTCGGGAAAGCCAAGCCACGTATTCCTTGGCATCATTCCATAGCAGATCGATCACGGGCTGATCTCCGCGGCCCCAGCCGCTGTCAGCGGGCCGATGGCTGCACCCCTTTGCAGCAACGCACGCGTCCCATTCGGCCATCGTCACAGGAAAGCGACCTACGGCAAAGGGCTGTCGAAAGTTTACTTCGTGCCGTGGCCTTTCGCCGGCGGTGCTTCCCGGCTCTCCATCATTCGCACCCATCGAAAAGCTACCTACGGGCACCACAATCATTTCAGGACATTGTTCGCATTCCTTGAACTGATCCAAAGGTCTTAGCGCGCGCTCTTCCTTGCGTGACAGGGGTCGCGCCGAACGCAGATCTTTTATTTCTTCAAGGATGGTGGCTGGCGACATTGAGCCGCCCGCGATCGCCGGTGCCGGTTGCGATAGTGTTCGCTGAGCGGGGATGATTGCCGCCAGTACCGCAATAACAATTGAGCTAGTGGCTCTGCTCAAATGCGTACCCTGCGGGTTGCGTCGGATTCGCGCGGTCGATCGAGTTCGAGGCGGTTCGCAATTGAATAGTCTGCAATGGACCGAAGCGGTGTGAACTGGGTCACAGTCCGCAAAATCCTTTGACGTCCGCCTTTGGCCCGTTGCTGCCGATTCAACATGTCCCCTGTGAGGTCAGATCTCTGAGCAAGATCGGACCACTTGTGCTCGATGCGAGACTTTCGCAGTTTGACCCAACTGAGTGGCGCGCAAAGAGACCACGCGAGGCGCTACCCCGCCTCGAGTGCTTCGTGCCAACGCGGAGCACAGAGGCACCAACGGTCGCCGGGTTTCAGGCCGCGAAAGCAGAATTCCGGCCAAGATCACTGGCACGAGACGCTTGGGCGCCAGTGGCTGAGAGTTCTATACGCTCCCGCCTTTCACGGATGGGGGGAGCACTCACCATAGCCCTCTATTTCTTCGATATCCAAAGCGGCCGCGAATTCTTTTGCGGATGAAGAAGGGCTGGATTTGCCCGATCAAAAGGCCGCCGAAATCGAAGCGATGCAAACCCTGGCCGGGATGGTGAAGGAGTAGAGTCCGCCTTTGCAAACGAACGGCCCGATATGGCAATTGAGGTCCGCTCTGCAGCCGAGCAATTGTTTTGCGTATGTCTGATCTATTGGAAGTCGGGCACCAAGCATTGAAGCCGCCGGCCAGTACCCGACGCTGATCTGCGGTCTGCTGAGCGGCCTAGCGCGAAATGACGCATCCGGGCGGCCAGTGGTTCGCCGCCGCTCAGAGAAAAAAGTCCCGACCGATGGCCTGCGCTTTAGTTGTTACATCCGGCCAGTGTTGAGCATCTCCAGCGCTTGCTCGAAGGTTAGCCCAGATGTCCATCCATCAGCGCCTTAATGATCTCGCGCTCCTCTGGTGTCAGGAAAGCGCGGCGTGGCAGGTTGGGCAGGCTTGGGAAGAGCTGATCGAATACTTCCCTGGGCACGTCACACACGGCATTCAGAACCGCCGCGATGTCGTGCTGCTCCCAGGAGCCGCACAGCACCCAAGCCTCACTCGCCGTGTATCGGCAAGCGTGGCCGTCGAAGCTGCCGTAGAACGGCTCGATCATTGGCAATCCCCGTTAGCCGAGGCGCGTTGATAAGGCGGTAGATAATTCCACGGAGAAACGGAATTTTGCGTTTTGCCAAGTTTGCGGCCGCGAAAATTGGAGCGCCGCCGCGCTCGGAAATGTTGGAACGTGGCGTTTTGGACATCGCCCCCGCCGCTTGCCGGGGTCAAGCGGACACCCTCCAGGAGCCGAGACAGTCTGCAAATTGGACCCAGAGGACCAGCCGGCCAAAAGCGGGCACCGCGATTTCCGTCAGCACTGCAGCCACGATCGAAGGCAACCAATCAGGTTCCATACGCGTTAATAGGCGTCACCGAACGGATCCGTGGCATTTGCCGGTGACCGAGAGACCAATTGCGCTCCCGCCCCAAGCCGAGGAACTGCTCATGTTCGAACAGCCTCGGCCGGTTTTGACGCAAACCGGAAATTCAACGATCAAGCTACTCCTGCATGCGGCTAATCGCGCCGCCCTCAGCCAATTTGGAAGCTGTAGGCTCGATCTGTCTTTGAGCGTGGTCCTTGGAAGGAGGATTGCATGCGACGTCGGGAGTTCATTGCGTTCGTTGGTGCAGGAGTCATGCTGCCGCTCGGCGCAGGGGCGCAGCAATCGAAGAAGGTGTACCGGATCGCGCTACTGCACCCATCGCATCCGGTATCCGAGCTGACTGAAAACAGCCGCTTCAAATATTGGCGAGAGTTCTTTCATGCACTTCGTCAAGTCGGGTACATTGAGGGAAACAACTTGGTGGTCGAGCGTTTTTCGGGTGAAGGGCATATCGACCATTACCCTGAGCTCGCTCGTGAAGCCGCTGCTCGCAATCCAAATGTTATTTTTGCGATCACTATTTGGATGGTCGGCCCTCTCAAAGAGGCAACCTCCACGATCCCAATTGTTGCGATGACCAGCGATCCGGTCCAACTCGGCCTTGTGAAGAGTATGGCCCGGCCGGGCGGAAACATCACTGGTGTTAGCGTAGATGCGGGTCTTCAGCTTTGGGCGAAACGACTTCAGCTTTTCAGGGAGGTCGTTCCAACAATATCGAAATTAGGAATTTTAGGCGTACAAAAAAACCCCGAAGCAGCCGTGATGCAGGAGACGGCCGAGAAAGCAGGTATCGGGGTCGTAGGTCCGTCTTATGTGGATAAAGGCAACGATGAGGAGTACCGGGAGGTCTTCGCCACGATGTCGCAGTCAGGCGCCAACGCCCTCTTCGTGGATGGAAGTCCTGAACACATCACCAAGAGACAACTTATTGGGGAGTTGGCAGCGAAGTACCGGCTACCGGCCATTTATCCATTTCGGTCGTTTGTTGAGGCGGGTGGGCTTATGTCTTATGGAATTGATCTGGTGGAAATTTTTCGCCGGGCTGCGAGTGACATTGATCAAATTCTCAAGGGCGCAAACCCCGCCGATATTCCCTACTATCAGCCAACTAAGTTTGAGCTTGTCATCAATCTCAAAGCTGCGAAAGAAATCGGACTTACAGTGTCGGATCCGCTGCTCGCCCGCGCCGACGAGGTGATCGAGTGAGTCTTTGTTTGCGATGTATGAGTCCGGAATTGATGCTGTGGAACGACTCCTCCACCGGCGCGAGAGAAGTCCGCTGCGAGGGGGAAGGTACTGTGATCGGGCTCACATCACCGGGAAAAGTGGGAATGCAGGCATGCCGGGTCACGCTGGTGGGCCGCTGCGCCGCGAAGTCCTCGACCTGAGCGACTTAGGGATGGTTTGACGATCCAGAGCCGGCTGTGATCGGCACCCGCCTATCACCCCCGGGCCAGAGCCAGCCGCTGCCGTTATTCAGCCACTTCTATCTGTTCGTCGGTCCAACGAGGAGCCGCGAAGTAGGAAGATCAGCCCTCGACGTTCTGAGGTGGTGGTCCGGCCGCTGGTCGAGCTCGCGCTAGGGACGTCAAATTCCCGCGATAAACGGGCACTTTTTACCGCTTTCGTGTGGCAAACGGGGCGGTGAGCTATACCCCTAGCCCAGACGTCGTCAGAGCCTCCGCGGAGCCTATTTTTTAAGGGGTTTGCGCGCGCCTCAAACCCGACCTAGGGCCGCCGCGCCCGAACCACTTCCTGGCCGCTCACCCGCTCACCCGCTCGCCCTCGAGGATTCGGGCCTCGAGCTTCTGCCGAACATCTTCCGGCGTCGACGGCGAGGACAACTGCACCAAAGCATTCCAGCCGACGGTCCGATAAATCTCTGGACGGTCGCCGTACAGCCGCGCAATGCGGGCCATCTCGCCCACTTCGGTCGCGTTGTGGATATCGAATTGCCGGCGAATGATCGCGCCGAACTTCCTGTTGCTCGACACGGTGGCGCGTACCGCGGCCAACTCCCTGCCAAGCGCGACCTTCTTCTCGACAATCGCCGCCGCCTTCGCCGCCAACGCCTCGGTTCGCTGCCGTGCTGTCTGCTTCGGCGGTGCGACGTCCTGCTTCTCGGCAAATGCTTCGGCAAGCTCACGGTGCAGCAGCGTGCCGAGTCCCCAGCGCTGCGGAACGGCGTCGCGGTTCGCTCTGGCTTGCCTCTGGATGGCGCCGAGGTTTATCCCATCGAATACCTCGAACCAGCGGAGACCGGAGTCGGCCCACTCCGGATACGCGATCAGGATGTCGCTGATGGCGTGGAGCGAGAACGCGTCGATCCGCGCCCTGGTTCGGTTCTCGGTCTCTGTGAATGTGCGAAGTAGCTGGATGGTGTGCCCCTCGCCATGATCGCGGAGGATGTCTTGTAGGGTTGCCCGCGCCGTTGTCTGACCCGGTCCTGGCCGTTGCGTGGTGGGGATGATCTCGATTCCGACATCGGCGCAGATACCAGCAAGCGTCACGATCACCTCGGCCGGCGGCGATGACGCCATATTGAGACGACGCCCGCGATGTCGCGGGTTGCGAACCACTCTGAGCGGGTTCGTACTGAAAGCACCAATCGGTAGCTAGGACGCGCGGCCACTTTCCGACGTCCACGCCAGACGGGGCAGCGCGGCGGCAAATCTTCTGGTCCGAGTACGCCGTCGGTTCGGCAAATCGGCAATCGCGGCAAGCTCGGCTCTCTTGGGGCACTGGGTTTCCTAAAAACGGTGCGTCAACCGCGCCGCCCGAGTTCAAACCATGAGGATCAACAGGCTGTCTGGACCTGTCGACGCCGATACAATGCCAGCGGCGGCGCTGCGTCGCTACAAAGCAAACGCGCGAAAACACGCATCAGATCAACCGGCCGCGCATCAAGCGATATCGCGCCTCGTCGACAAGCCATCGACCAGCGACTTTCAAGCCGAAGCCGCCGCGGTCGATCGGATTTTGCTCGCAGTCTTTGCGAACTTGGCTTTCCGACCGGCCGCAGAACGCCGTAGCTTGAGACGGCGCTATGTAACGGGCGGGACGTTGAGCGATCAGCTTGCCGAGGTCGCCTCGGCTTCGTCTATGGTCGACCGCAACGATGCGATGACGGCGTCGAGCTCGGATATCTCGGCGTCGGTCATCGCGCATCCTCGCTCAGGCTGTACAGCTTCCGCCGCCGCCACCGGGGCAACTCCTGGACAAGGCCCTTGGCAACCATTTTGCGCAGCGCGCGCCTCGTGCAGACCAACTCCGAAACGGTGCACCGGCGCCAGCCGGGCCGAACCATTACACGCCGGAAGCTGTAGACGGCGCCGGCGATGTCTGCCGCGGTCAGCCTGTCCCTGCGTCGCAACGCCTCGAGGATCGCCCGACGCAAGGCTTTCGGCTTTCCAGAAAAGCCCGTTTCGAGCCTAAATGCCGATGGCATTGGGGTAACTCCTGGAAAGACAACTTGAATTTCGGAAATCCCGGCTACGCTGAAATGTTGCAGGGTCCCGACCCGTGATGGAGAAAAGCCGCGATACGGTCCCTTGATTTTTTTTCGCGGAATTGCCCCGCTGCGCCCTTGTCGCGCCCACCGGTGCGCTCTCCGCATCCGGCCTCGCAAAAGAGCGGCTGGCGCTCGAGGGCTGGCCGACGCCGCAGGGGTAGCCTGCCCCGGCCTGCAGGCCGCGGACGAGCGGGGCAGGCGGGGGGTAGGCGCCAGCGGTGCAAGCAGGTAGTGAGCATGTGTCGGTCATGGTGCAAGCCAAGCCCGAAGCTCATCATCAGACTCCCAGGCCATGTCTTGGATTGCGGACCCCATGCCATACGGCAGGCCCTCGACCGTGGCCGCCTCGGCCGGTATCCCTCGGCTTCCAGCTCTGCGATTTTGGCCGCGGCCGCCCTTTCATCGCGGTCGGTGGCGGCGAGGACGTTCTTGATCTGCTGGACAATTGCTGCGCCAAGGTCTTGCTCGGTGCGCTTCGTTTTGGTGTCGGCCATGGTCTTAGTCATAGGCATAGGTCCTGTCTCAGGGTTGGGGGTGCGGGAGAGAACTGGGGGAGAGTGTTCTTTTCTTATTGCTGGCCATTATTGGACAGTCTGAGGAGCATGGGGCTTGGAGGGCGGAAGGTCGCCGGCTTGACCACAATGAAGTAGCCGCCCTCGATCAACCGCGACCTGGCGGCGGTGAAGCGTTGTCGGCGCCATCCACCTCCCGGCATCAAATTGCAGGCTTCATTTGCGAGGCAGAAATCGCGGCCCCAATGATGCCGGCGCACGAACATGAGCAGGGTGAAGGCGTCGGGGTCGCCCATCATCAGGTCGTCGACGAGCGCGTGATCGATCCTTACGTGGCGACCGACTCCGAACCAGTTCTCGCCCTTCTGGGTTTTGTCCCACCAATACTTGCACCGCTTGACGATCTCGGAGTGTGCCTCGGTATCGGGCCACGGCTCAGTCATCATTTCATTCATCTCCCTTGCGATCTCGATCAGTTCGTCAAGGCTTCGGGCGTGGTGGGCTTGGCGCGCGACGTGCGGCCAGAATTTCTTGTCTCGCTCTCCGTCTCGAGCCGATCGGAGACCGTCGAAGGCCGAATCCGCAACGGTTTCGGATTTGGCTCGCATAGGCTCGAGCGCCACCAAGTCCTCGAGGCGGCCGTGTATGATTTCATAGCTTCCGCGAGCGCCACGGGTCGGAGGCAAGACGATCGGTCCGCCGCCGATAAGATCGATGGGCTTGCGCGGATCGGGTCGGATCTTCCGAGCCTCGCCAACGTGCCGGTAGTAGGCGTGGAATCCACCGCCGCCGGTTCTGACCACAAACCGCGAATTGCCGAATTGACGCTGGACGTCAGCTAGAAGCCGCTCGCCGGCCGGGCCACGTTCATCGATATCGACCACGGTGAAGCGGTTGCGGGCACCGGCTACAGCGGCAAGCCCTGGCGCGTCCGGAAAGCGGATCGCCATCTGCTGACTCGCCGGCAGGCCAATCCGATTATAGTGCGACACCATCGGGCGCTTGGTCGCGCCGTCGAACGGAAAGGTCGCGATATTCAGCGCGGCGTATTGAGGCTGCGCGTTTGCGAATAGTCCTGGAGGCTTGCAAAAAGCCTCCGGATGTGTTTTTGTACCGATACGCATAAAAATACCTTCTCTGGAGCCGCCCCTTGCCCGGGCGGCTTTTCCTTTGTGTGGGCCATTGGATTCCCCTCCTATGGTGCTAAAAGCCGCCGAGCGGCGGCGGTGAGTGTCTCGAATCCCGCCGCAGCCAAGCGGCGCGCGTGGCCTCATGGGCTGCGACACTCTCGGCGAATTGCCGCGACTCGAATGGTCCGGCTGCCTCGTCGGTGAGGCCAATCTGAAAGCGGCCGTCGTCGCGCTGATAGATTTGCTCGGGGGTGTTCATGCGACGCCCGCCGATCTGGCGCCGGGCGGCCACCTGCGGCTTTCCAGCCATAGTTCGCGGGAGCGACGTCTTGCTCCATCTCCGTGACAGGTAAATCCGCAGAACTTGCGGACGTACTGCGGAGACTCAAATGCCGCGCCACACTCGGCGCAGATGCAATCGTAGCTTTTGGGCTTGGCCCGAGGCGCCGCCGTCTTCGGTGCGAGCGGTGCCCGCTCGTGCGACAAACGCAGCGGGGCTACATCTCGCTTGGCCTCAATTGGCTCAACAGCGGGCGCGGTGATGTGCCGGTTCGGGGTCGGACTAAAGCCGCCAAAGGGCGGCAGCAAAGCGACAATCTCGCGCACAGCGGCGGCGCTAGCCGACGGTGCGGTTATCTCTCGCAAGAGGCTCGCTAGATCGGCCACGCGGGCATGCAGGTACAGCGCGTAGCGTTCTTGAGGGCTGCGGCCCTTGGCAATGGCCGCTCGTCTCCGGGCTTTCTTAGACATTAGTGCGTTCCCCAATGTCCAACCGGCGCGGTAATCCCACAATGGACGGCGACACAGCCGTGACGAGGCCGTCACCACTCTCTAACCCGCGCCCATCCGCCATCTCGGCTGTGTTGGCCTCGGCGGCCTCCGGAAAGCGGTCCGGCAGGGCATCGAGAGACGCATTCCCGCCAGCCCTAACCCCACTGCACCACAACAGGGCTTCTTTGGTCCGGCAGAATGAGACGCCGTTCCATCGGTGCCCGGAACGGCGCTGGACGATCCATTGAATGCGATCCCGGCATTCAATCACCCGTGTCGCGTCGTCGAGATGAGCCACGACACGGGAATACTCGTCGTAACTCTCAAGCTCATGCCGCTCCCGCTTTCGCAGCTGAAGGGCTGCGGCCTTGATGTCAGGCGCGGCCATCACAGCGACTCCGCAGAACAACCGGCGAACAGAGTCCCCGCGCTTTCCCCCAATCCTTGGGGGAAGTTCAAAGTCCGTTCACGGTGATGGCGTGGGGGAATGTGGAGCGGCTGCTCCGACAGCATAAGCAATTTCAAGCTGTTGCTGGTGCTGCCGGACAGGATTGAACTGTCGACCTCTCCATTACCAATGGAGTGCTCTACCACTGAGCTACGGCAGCATGCCCGGAAAAAAGGAATCGGCCCAATTGGCCCCAACGGGCGGGGCGGTTCTTGCCACAGGGCCCAGTGAGGCGCAAGCAAAAGGGCGCGTTCGCAGGAGTTGAAGCCGGCCGAAATTGGCATTGTGGATCAGCGATCCCGGCCAATTCGGCCGGTTCCGGGTTGATTTGGTTCCCGATCGCGCGAAGCGCCTGCGTTTGGCGCCAATCGACGCCCGAATCATGCCAGAAAACGCGCGCTGACTGTCGGGCGGCCGGTGCGCCGGCGGCGGCCATTGTCTATCCTTCGCCGTGGCAGGCACCGGCGGGTGCGGGTTTTGAAAGTGACAGGCGATCCTGACAAGGGCGACGATCCAGGCGGTCCTCGCGTGAAGGATTCACGGCAGGACCGGTTGAAACTGGCCCTGCGCGCGAACCTGAAGCGGCGAAAGTCCCAGGCGCGCGGTCGCGGCGACGCTGCATCTTCCGAAGCGGCCGCGGTCCCCTTAGATGACGCAGGCGGAAACGAGCCCGAGCGTTAGCCGGGATCGTGTGTGTTTGTTCGAAGATCGGGTCGGTGAGATGGCTGTAGACGAGGCGAGGATCAATCGACTGAACGCAACCACCTACGCCTTTCCGCGTCATGAGCAGACTTTCCCGGCCCTGACGGCGCCAGAGATCGAGCGGATGCGCCGCTTCGGCGAACCACGCTCCTTCCAACACGGCGATGCGCTGTTCGAAACCGGCAAGCCCGGCCCCGGCATGTTCGTGGTGCTGTCGGGCAACGTCTCGTTCACCCAGCGCGACGGCCTCGGCCGTGTCACGCCCATCATCGACCAGGGACCGGGACAATTTCTCGCCGAAATCGGCCAGCTCGCCGGGCGCGTTGCGCTGGTAGATGGTCGCGCCGAGGGCGACGTCGAGACGCTGTTGATTCGGCCCGACAAATTGCGCGCGCTCTTGGTCGCCGAGGCCGATCTCGGCGAGCGCATCATGCGCGCGCTGATCCTGCGCCGCGTCAGCCTGATCCAGGGCGGCGTCGGCGGGCCGGTGCTGATCGGCCCGGCGTCGCTCGGCAGCATGGCGCGGCTGCAGAACTTCCTCTCACGCAACGGACAGCCGCATCATTTCCTCGATCCGGAGACCGACAAGGACGCCGCCGATCTCATCGCGCGCTATTCGGCCTCCCGCGATGACCTGCCGCTGGTCGTCTGCCCCAATGGCACGGTGCTGCGCAATCCAAGCGAGACGGCGCTGGCGCTGGCAATGGGCATGATCGGCAGCCATGCGCACGACAAGCTCTACGATGTCGCCGTGATCGGCAGCGGCCCGGCGGGCCTTGCGACCGCGGTCTATGCGGCGTCCGAAGGACTGTCGGTCGCGGTGTTCGACTCGCGTGCCTATGGCGGCCAGGCTGGCGCCAGCGCGCGGATCGAGAATTATCTGGGTTTCCCAACCGGTATCTCCGGGCTTGCGCTCGCCGGCCGCGCCTTCAACCAGGCGCAGAAGTTCGGCGCCGAGATGCTGATTCCGGTCTCGATCAAGTCGCTCGACTGTTCGAAAGCCTCCGGCGCCTTTGCGCTCGCGACCGAATGCGGGCACACGCTGCGCGCCAAGTCGGTCGTGGTCGCAAGCGGGGCCCGCTACCGCCGGCCCAGGATCGACAATCTCGAAGCCTTCGAGGGCCGCGGCGTCTGGTACTGGGCCTCGCCGATCGAGGCGCGGCTGTGTGCCGACCAGGATGTCGTGCTGGTCGGCGGCGGCAATTCCGCGGGCCAGGCCGCGGTGTTCCTGTCGACCCATGCCCGCAAGGTCCACATGATGATCCGCGGTGGCGGCCTCGGGGCCAGCATGTCGCGCTACCTGATCGAACGCATCGAGGCGACACCGAACATCGAGCTGATGTTCAACACCGAAGTGGTCGGTCTCGAGGGCGCCGAGACGCTCGAGCGCGTGCGCTGGCGCAGCCGGCTCGCGCCCGACGAATTCACTCTCGATAGCCGCAATCTCTTCCTGTTCGTCGGCGCTGATCCCGCCACCGCCTGGCTCGAGGGCTGCGGGGTGCAGGTCGATCGCGGCGGTTTCGTGCTGACCGGCGTTCAGAGCGGCGAAGGGATGCGCGCCGTGCCGCATCTCGAAACCACGGTGCCCGGCGTGTTCGCGGTCGGCGACGTCCGCTCTGGATCGGTCAAGCGGGTCGGCGGCGCGATCGGCGAGGGCGCGCAGGTGGTTGCGGCCTTGCACGGTTTCCTCGCCGACAATGAGAACGCCCCCCTCTAGATCATGTCAAAGAGCTGCACGCACATCGCCGGTATCAAGGACGTCACGCCGAGCGCGCGTGGCTGCGAGGAATGCCTGAAGAGCGGCAGCCGCTGGCTGCATTTGCGGATCTGCCGCACCTGCGGTCATGTCGGCTGCTGCGACGACTCGCCCAACAAGCATGCAACCGCCCATTTCCACGCCACCGGCCATCCCGTCATCGAAGGTTATGACCCGCCGGAAGGTTGGGGCTGGTGCTATGTCGACGAGGTGCTGTTCGATCTGTCAGGGCGCAAGACGCCACAGGACGGACCGATCCCGCGCTATTACTGAGTGCGCTTCTCATCGCACGCAGGAATGTGACGTTCGGGTGATACTTTCAAAAAGGCCTTACTCTTTCAAAAAAGCCCTGCTTCGGCTTTGGATGAGATGTTGGCCGTCCTTCCAACTAGCAATTCTCCAGGACGCATCGTAACCTGATCTCGGGTCCTCAACGGGGAGTGGCGTCACATGATCCTGGGCATGAGTCTGGCAACGGTGACGATGGTCCACGTGATCATCAGTCTGATTGCAATCGCGAGCGGCCTGGTCGTGATGTCCGGCCTGCTCGGCTCGAAGCCGATGCCCGGACTGACCGCGATCTTCCTCCTGTTCACGATCCTGACCAGCGCCACCGGATTTCTGTTTCCGTTCACGCAGCTCCTGCCCTCGCATATGATCGGCATTCTCTCGCTGGTGCTGCTCGCGATCGCCTGCATCGCGCTCTATGGGATGCGGCTCAACGGTGTCTGGCGCCCGATCTATGTCGTGACCGCGATGGTCTCGCTCTATCTCAACGTCTTCGTGCTGGTGATTCAGAGCTTCCTCAAGATACCGGCACTGCAGGCGCTGGCACCGGCGGTGCCGCCCAACCCGCCGTCCGGGCCGGTGTTCGCCGTCGTGCAGGGCATCGTGCTGCTGTTCTTCGTCCTCGTGATCATCGGCGCGTGGCGCCGGTTCAGGCCGATGGCGTTCGCCTGATCGGCACGTGAGTCGGGCCAGGCGGCCGCGCCGGCCCGTCATCCGAAGTCAACCGCACCCGATTGCAGGCCACGCTGCGACGTGCGCCCGGCATGACGGCCAGAACAGGAGCAGCTCCATGCCCACCGTCACCACCAAGGACGGCGTCGAGATTTTCTACAAGGATTGGGGCTCGGGACAGCCAATCGTGTTCAGCCATGGCTGGCCGCTGTCTTCGGACGATTGGGACAGCCAGATGCTGTTCTTCCTCAATCACGGCTTTCGCGTCATCGCCCACGATCGCCGCGGCCATGGCCGCTCCACCCAGGTCTCCGACGGGCACGACATGGACCATTATGCCGACGATCTCGCGGCGCTCACCTTGCATCTCAAGCTGAGGAATGCGGTTCACGTCGGCCACTCCACCGGCGGCGGCGAGGTCGTGCACTATATCGCGCGGCACGGCGAGAGCCGGGTGGCCAAGGCGGCGATCCTCAGCGCGGTGCCGCCCTTGATGGTGCAGACGCCGGCCAATCCGGGAGGCTTGCCGAAGGAGGTGTTCGACGGGCTGCAGGCGCAGCTCGCGGCCAACCGCTCGCAGTTCTACCGCGACCTCCCGGCCGGGCCGTTCTACGGCTACAACCGGGCGGGGGCAAAACCGTCGGAGGCCGTGATCCAGAACTGGTGGCGCCAGGGCATGATGGGAGGCGCGAAAGCGCATTACGACGGTATCGTCGCGTTCTCGCAGACCGACTTCAGCGACGACCTCAGGAGGATCACCGTGCCGGTGCTGGTGATGCATGGCGACGACGACCAGATCGTGCCCTATGCGGACTCGGGCCCGCTGTCGGCCAAGCTGCTGCCGAACGGCACGCTGAAGACCTACAAGGGCTTTCCGCACGGCATGCCGACCACGGAAGCCGCCACGATCAACGCCGATCTGCTCGCCTTCATCAAGGGCTGAGCAGTGGCACCAACGCGCCTCTGGCCGTCCTTGCGGGGCCAGTTGACCGCGATCTGCGGCGATCGGTTCGTGACGTTGTCTGAGTGACCCCGCGAGACTGGAGAGGTCCATGAAGGTCATCCTGTTCGGTGCGACCGGCATGGTGGGACAGGGCGTGCTGCGCGAATGCCTGCGCGACACGGGCATCGAGCGCGTGCTCGCGGTCGGGCGCAGCCCGACCGGCCAGCGCGATTCCAGGCTGGTCGAGCTCATCCACGACAATTTCGTGGATTACAGCGCGATCGAGTCGCAGCTCTCCGGTTACGATGCCTGCTTCTTCTGCCTCGGGGTATCGTCAATCGGTATGGACGAGGCGCGCTACCGCCATCTTACCTACGACATCACGATGGCCGCCGCGACGACGCTGGCGCGGCTCAATCCCGGCATGGTCTTCACCTATGTCACCGGCCGCGGCACCGATTCAACGGAGCGCGGCTCGCTGATGTGGGCGCGCGTCAAGGGCAAGACCGAAAACGATCTGCTCAAGCTGCCGTTCAAGGCTGCCTACATGTTCCGGCCCGCCGGCATCCAGCCGTTGCATGGCGTGCGCTCCAAGACTGCCTGGGTGCAGTCGATCTATGTCGTAACCGCGCCACTGCTCTCCCTTCTTGTGCGCGTCGCGCCGGACTACATGACGACGTCGGAGCAACTCGGCCGCGCCATGCTCAAGGTGGCGCGTGACGGCCATCGGAGGCCGGTGCTCGAGAGCGCAGATATCAATCGTCTCTGACGTCATCGGCGTCCGGTCCCGGTTCCGCCCACCGCAACGGCGGATCGCGGAATTTCTTCCCGCATGCGGCTACCTCCGGCACGCCGAGGCGTTATAAGTGTCGCCATGTCGCCGCCCGCCCCGCTGAAACTGATCGCTCTCGATGCGGATGATCTCGCGGTCATCTCCGCCCATGTGCAGGACGCCCGCGTCCAGGCCTCGGACATCGTCTGGCGGCAGGACGAGAAGCGACTGGTGATCGGTATGTTCAGGTTGGACTGGGAGCAGACCCTGTCGGGCGGGACCTGTTCGCGAAGGTTGATCGCCGCGCTTCGCTTCGACCGAGTGCTGGCATGCAAGTCGCGCAACATCGACCTGGAGGCGCCCGAAGCAACACTGGAACTGCTCGGGATCGAGTTCTATGCCTCCGATCCGCCCAGCGGTTGCGCGCTCCTGATGTTCGGCCATGGCGCGGCGCTGCGGCTGGATGTCGAGTGCCTGGAATGCGAGCTGACCGATCTCGGGACCGACGACCTCGGTACCGCGCCGGAATAGGCACAATTGGTCGGGAGGGCAAAGCAAAGCATGCCCGCGACGTCCCAAGATAAGGTGGGCACGGTGCGAAGGGCGTCTTTGCCCGTCTTACGGACCGGCAAGGGTTGACGGCCATTGGCCGCCGCGCCATTGAGCAGGGGACCCTGACCCCTTGACCCCCGTAAGAAAGCCGTCATGCCCGTTCGCCTGGACCGACAGAGCGCCGATTTCGACCAGCGATTCCGCGACTTCCTGGCTGCCAAGCGCGAGGCGTCGGCGGATGTCGAGCGCGCCACCCGCGCCATCGTCGATGACGTGGCGGCCCGGGGCGATGCGGCGCTGATCGAGGCGACGCGCAAGTTCGACCGGCTCGACATCGATGCCTCGGGCCTGCGCGTAACCCCGGCCGAGATCGAGGCCGCGGTGAAGGCCTGCGACGAAAGGACCGTGGATGCCCTGACGTTCGCGCGCGACCGGATCGAATCCTTCCACCGGCGCCAGATGCCGAAGGATGAACGCTTCACCGATGCCGCCGGCGTCGAACTCGGCTGGCGCTGGAGCGCGGTCGATGCGGTCGGACTCTACGTGCCGGGCGGCACAGCGGCCTATCCGTCCTCGGTGTTGATGAATGCGGTGCCGGCCAAGGTCGCGGGCGTGCCGCGCATGGTGATGGTGGTGCCGGCGCCGGACGGCAGGCTCAATCCTCTGGTGCTGGCGGCTGCGCATCTCGGCGGCGTCTCCGAGATCTATCGCGTCGGCGGCGCGCAGGCGGTGGCCGCGCTCGCCTATGGCACCGCGACGATCGCGCCGGTTGCAAAAATCGTCGGCCCCGGCAACGCCTATGTCGCTGCCGCCAAGCGGCTGGTGTTCGGCAAGGTCGGCATCGACATGATTGCGGGTCCCTCCGAAGTGCTGGTGATTGCCGACGACACCGGCAACGCCGACTGGATCGCCGCCGATCTCCTCGCGCAGGCCGAGCACGACGTCAGCGCGCAGTCGATCCTGATCACGGATTCGGCGCGGCTTGCCGCCGACGTCGAGCTCGCGGTCGAGGCCCAGCTTGCCACCTTGCCGCGCGCCGAAATCGCCCGCGCCTCGTGGAAGGATTTTGGCGCGGTCATCATGGTCGAGCGGCTCGACGACGCCGTCGAGCTCGCGAATGCGATCGCCGCCGAGCATCTGGAGATCATGACCGCGGATGCCGAAGGCCTGTCGAGAAAGGTCCGCAATGCCGGTGCTATCTTCCTGGGCGCCCATACGCCGGAAGCGATCGGCGACTATGTCGGCGGCTCCAACCACGTGCTCCCGACTGCGCGCTCGGCGCGGTTCTCCTCCGGCCTCGGGGTGCTTGACTTCATGAAGCGAACCTCGATCCTGAAGTGCGGGCCGGATCAGTTGCGTGCGCTCGGGCCTGCCGCGATGACGCTCGGCCGGGCCGAGGGTCTCGATGCCCACTCACGCTCCGTCGGAATGCGCCTCAACCTCTCATGACCAAGCAGCCTGCCGACGCGGATTCCAACAATCGCATCGTCGCGGTGACGCTCGACGAGGAATCGATCGGCCGTTCCGGGCCCGACATCGAACATGAGCGCGCCATCGCGATCTACGATCTGATCGAGGAGAATTTGTTCGCACCCGAAGGCGCGACGGCGGGCCCCTATACGCTGCACATTGCCATTACCGGCAACCGGCTGATGTTCGATATCCGCCAGGAGGACGGCGCCCCTGTGGTCGCGCATCTGTTGTCGCTGACACCGTTCCGCCGCGTCGTGAAGGACTACTTCATGATCTGCGACAGCTATTACCAGGCGATCCGCACGGCTACTCCCGACAAGATCGAGGCGATCGACATGGGCCGGCGCGGCATCCACGACGAGGGCTCGCGCACGCTGCAGGAACGCCTCAAGGGCAAGGTGCGCATCGACTTCGAGACCGCACGGCGGCTGTTCACGCTGATCACCGTGCTGCACTGGAAGGGTGAGGGCGCATGATGGTCAGGATTGTTCGCGATGGGGTGACAGCCCCTTCGAAAAAAGCCTGATCGCATGGTGGCGCCGCTGCGCGCGCGCGATCCGCAGGCCGTGCTGTTCGCATGCGGCTTCAACAGCGTGCGGTCGCCGATGGCCCAAAGCATGCTGCAGCAGATGTTTCCGCAGGGCCTCTATGTACGCTCGGCCGGCGTCAAGAAGGGCGAGCTCGATCCGTTCGCGGTCGCCGTGATGGCCGAACTCGGCCAGGACATCTCGACTCACAAGCCGACCACCTTCGAGGAGCTCGAGGACTGGGAGGGGCTGAACTTCGATCTCATCATCACCCTCTCGCCCGAGGCACACCACAAGGCGCTCGATCTCACCCGCACGCTCGCCGCCGATGTCGAGTACTGGCCGACGCATGATCCGACCGGCGCCAGCGGCAATCGCGAGCAGAAGCTCGCCGCCTACCGGGAGGTCTGCGACGCCCTCCTGCTCCGCATCCGCCGCCGCTTTGCCAAGGTCGCGGCTGCGAGCGGATAGCTGCCGCATATTCCGGGGAGAGGCGCAGAGTTTGCGCACTTCCGGCCGACCTGCCTCTGGCCGTGTCGCCAGACTGACAAACTGCTGTGCTTATCGGGGCTTGCCTCGACCAGCGACATGATTCGCAGCCGGTTCCCCGGTTGTGAAACCGAGCCCCATCCGATACGTTCCGCGCGCGTCCATCCCCCCGATTCCCAGCCCAAAAGCCCGCATGCTAGGCCGCCCCAAATTCGTTCTTGCTTCCGGTTCGCCGCGGCGGCTTGCGCTGCTCAACCAGGCCGGTATCGAGCCCGACGCGCTGCGGCCGGCCGAGGTCGACGAGACCCCGCGGCGGGGAGAGCTGCCGCGCGCCTGTGCCAACCGCCTGGCGCGGGCGAAGGCCGACGTGGCGCTGAAATCGGTGCATCTCGACGATGACCTGCGCGGCTCCTTCATCATCGCCGCCGACACCGTGGTCGCGGTCGGCCGCCGTATCCTGCCCAAGGCCAATCTGGTCGATGAGGCCGCGCAATGCCTGCGGCTGTTGTCAGGTCGCAACCATCGCGTCTACACCGCAATCTGCGTGGTGACGCCGCGCGAGGCGTTCCGCCAGCGCCTGGTCGAGACGCGCGTCCGTTTCAAGCGCCTTAGCGAGGACGACATCCAGGCCTATATCGGCTCCGGCGAATGGCGCGGCAAGGCCGGCGGCTACGCGGTGCAGGGCATTGCCGGATCCTTCGTGGTCAAGATGGTCGGCTCCTACACCAACGTGGTCGGCCTGCCATTGTACGAGACCATGACGCTGCTTGGCGGTGAGGGCTTTCCGATCCGCTACGGCTGGCTCAACACGGTCGGGGCGTGAGGGCGTGCGCCGCCGTCGCTCGGTCAGTGCCGAGCAACCTTGCAGGCATTGGGCGCTTGAGCGTCCACTTCGTATAGGCCGCATCAGCCATGGATGACCCGGCTCACAAACCCGCTGCCAAGACGAAGGCCTGCCCGATCTGCGGTAAGCCCGCCGAGCAGGCTTTCCGCCCGTTCTGTTCCCCGCGCTGCCGGGACGTCGATCTCAACCGCTGGCTCTCTGGCCGCTATCTCATCCCCGGCCGGGAGGACGAGGTGGACGACGTCGAATAGGGTGCACGCCGCGCGCGTCGGTCCGCATTGATTTCCGTCGCACCTCTCGCCACACTCCGCGCCAACAGCACGACCTGAGGCAATCGGGCGATCACGTCTGGAGGGACAGCGCCCATGCCGAGCCGCCGTCACGTCATCCGCCTTGCCGCCATCGCAGCCCCGTTGCTCCTGATCCCGCGCGCGAGAGCGGGGGACTGGCCGGTCAAGCCGGTCAAGGTGGTGGTGCCGTTCACCCCGGGCGGCTCGACCGACATCACGGCGCGCCTCGTCGGCAACCGCCTGCAGGAGGTCTGGGGCCAATCGGTCGTGGTGGAGAACAAGCCGGGTGCCGGCGGCAATATCGCGGCCGATATGGTCGCCCATTCCGATCCGGACGGCTACACCATCTTCATCGTCGGCCCGGGCATGGCCACCAACCCGTTCCTCTATGCTTCGCTCAGCTACGATCCGGTGAAGGATTTTGCGCCGGTGACGACGCTGATCACGCAGCCGAACCTGATGTGCGTGCCGAACTCCTCGCCTGCCAGGTCGGTCAAGGAGTTCATCGCCTTCTGCAACGACAACCGCGGCAAGGTCACCTATGCCTCGTCGGGCAACGGCACCACGCTGCATCTGAGCGGCGAGCTGTTCAAGCGGCTCGCCAAGGTGGAGATGACCCACATCCCCTATCGCGGCGGTGCGCCCGCCATCAACGACCTGATACCGGGCCGCGTCGACGTCATCTTCGACAACATGCCCTCGATCTTGCAGCACGCGAAGAGCGGCCATGTGCGCGCGCTCGCGGTGACGACCAGGCAGCGCGTCGCCGTGGTGCCTGATATCCCGACGCTCGATGAGGCCGGCGTGCCCGGCTTCGACGTGTTTTCGTGGTTCGCCTTCTTCGTCCCCGCCAGGACGCCGCCCGACGTGGTCGCCAGAATCAATGCCGACACCAACGCGGCCCTGGTCTATCCGCCGGTCAAGGCCCGCTTCGAGGAGCTCGGCGCAAACCCCAAAGGCTCGACGCCGCAGGAGCTGGCGAGCTTCCTGCGCGCCGAGACCGACAAATGGGGTCCGGTGATCCGCGATGCCAAGATCAAGATGGAAAACTGAGGCAGGCAGCCGCGCCGCAATTCATGGACATAACGGACAATCTCGCAATCGGCGTAACCGCTTCGGTATTTGCATCGAATAGTCATTGTCTTTCAATATGTTGATCGTTGTGTCGAAGTCGCGTCACGCCCGGCAAAGCCAACCGCAAAGCCGGGTGGACACGGCCGCCTGACCTCTCTATAAACCGCCCGCTCGCTTCGGCCTTCTTGGGCCCCGCAGCATGCCCAGGTAGCTCAGTTGGTAGAGCATGCGACTGAAAATCGCAGTGTCGGTGGTTCGATCCCGCCCCTGGGCACCATGACTTCCGCCCACCTGTGCCAGCGGTTCGATTCCCGATTTCACGTCACATGAAGCTCTGCTGAATGCAGTGACGAGCCACAAGCGGCTCTCACATTGGCAGGATTCCGGGTAGCGTCGAACACCGAACCGACTTTCCATCCATACGCTTTCCGGTTGGATTCCCACCTCTGACAACTCATGCGATCCGTTGCAGACGTGGTCTGCGCTTTCATGACCGGATGAGCAGCTCAACGGCACATGGCCGCTGATCGTCCCTGCCCAGATTGCGGCACCCCGGTTCCCACGCTACCATTTTGGTACATCTGCACGCTTTCGCTTTTCGATCCTGCCTTCCGCATGTCTTGATGCCAGTGGAGACTTGCAATGGCCCTTCAGTCCGAGTTGTTCAAAGGCAACCAGCGGCTGGAGCGCTGCTTGACGCAGGATTCAGCGCACGTCACGCCTAACGACTCGGGCGAACATGTCGGGCGGATTCAAGTGGCATTGCGGCTCCTCGACGGCGCCTCGATCGAACCCGTGGAGCTGACGGGCGTGCGTTACGGCCAGAGCACGGCGTCTGCCGTTCTTGCCTACAAGACCAAGCGCAAGATCATCAACTTCACCTATCAGACGAAGCCCGACAACATCGTGGGCAAGATGACGATTGCGGCCATGGACGCCGAACTCATCAAGCTCAAGCCGGCTCCGGTCGAGCGGCGGGGCGCGAAGTTCGTCCCGGCGTCGTCGCCCAGGCTGCGCCAGGGGGTCCAAGGCCTCACGGGAGCCCGATTTACGCCGCTCGGCCCTGTGTTCGACGGAAATGGTTTCGATTCCGATCCGCGGAGAGACAAAACGCCGGGGCTGTCGTTCCAGATGGTCCCGGTCGGCGGCAAGCGCTCGTTGCGCATTCTCGATCCGGGCTTTGCGGGCGGAACGCCCACGCTTCGGTTCAAGCTGGCGGGCGTGAACGGGAACGCCGATGTCGCGCACATTGTCGCGATGGAGGAAATCCAGTCGGGTGCGCTGATGGTCCGGGAAGTGTTGCTCCATGGACGAGGATTTGGCGGAGCAGTGCTGCAGGCGATCAACAACGCGACCAATCAGGTCGAGGCGACACTCGAAATCGCCGTGCTGGAACAAAAGCGCTTCTCGCTCGGGTTCACCATCCTGACCGACGGCAAGCATGATTTTCAGCAAGCGGGAACGCCGGAGCAGTTCGCGGCCACCGCGCAAAAGATCTGGGAGTCGCAAGCCAACATCACCTTCAGGCCGTTCGGCGGCCAGCGGCTGCCGATCACGATCGACCTCGGAGATGAACCTCCATTCGGTTTGCTGCAAGCGATCGCGCCGACGATGAAGGAAAAGGCCACGCTGCAAATTGGCCCGGCGGATCGCCACGTCGTTTTCATCTGGGCAATCGGCCTCCCCGATCCCACGAAGGAGCTCGCGGGGTTGACGGCTGACGTCATCTACATCAGCCAGATCACAACGCCCGACATGAGCGTCCTCGCCCATGAATTCGGACACTCGGTGGGGCTGGCGCACTCTTCCGCAACATCCAAATTCAATTTGATGACGGACGACGGCGACAAGAACAAGTTCCAGACGACGTTGACCAAGAGCCAGATCAATTTTTCCAATCTTACCCCGGGCACCTTTCGCGACGCCCTGGGGAAGTGAGCGGCCTTCTCGCCTGCAAGCATCAAAGTCGCCGTCGCGCAGGGCCCGGCGCCGCTCCACCGCCAGGTCTGCATTTCACCGTTTGCTGCGACGCATCCTGGACTGCGTCCTCGGATCGGCGCAGCCTGCAGAACTTGCAGGATGATGTCCCCCACTGAAAGCATCGTGGTATTAGGGGACGATGACGAGCCAGGACACCCAGCAGCAGCAGCGTGCGCTGCTCGACAATATTCCTGACATGGCGTGGTTGAAGGACCGCGACTGCCGGTACCTCGCGGTCAACACCGCCTATCTCGAGATTCTGGGCATGCCGGAGAGACTGGTGCTCGGCAAGCGGCCCGACGAGATCTGGCCCGCGGAGATCGCCGAGGTCTACCTGCGAACGGATCGCGCGGTGCTCAAGAGCGGCCGGAGGCGCCGTTACGAAGAGACGCGGCCCGATCCGTCCGGTACCCCTCGCTGGTTCGAGACGATCAAGTCGCCGATTCGCGACCAGGCCGGTCGCATCGTCGGCACGGTCGGCATCTCCCGCGATATTTCGGAGCGGAAGGCGGCCGAGAGCGAGTTGATCAAATCCCGAACTCAGCTGCGGGAATTGTCGAACTATCTGCAATCGGTTCGCGAGGCCGAACGTGCCCGCATTTCCCGCGAGCTTCACGATGAGCTCGGCCAGACGCTGACGGCGTTGAAAATGGAGCTGGGCTGGCTCAAGGAACGTCTTCCTTCCGAGCCGACGCTATTGCGAACACGTGTCGACCGGCTGGTGCAGATCGTTGACCATTCGGTGGCCGACCTGCAGCGCATCGCCGCTGATCTGCGCCCGATGATCCTCGATGAGCTGGGGCTGGTGTCGGCCATCCAATGGCTGACGCAGAATCTGTCCGAACGGAGCCCGCTCGCGATCGAGCTTTCGCTGGACCGGACCGACGTCGCGTATTCCAAGGACGTCAGCACCGCCGCGTTTCGTATCGTGCAGGAGGCCCTGACGAATATCGTGCGGCACAGCGGCGCAACATCGGCGCGGATTGTGGCGCGCCATTCCGCCAACGAATTGCAGCTCGATATCAGCGACGACGGGCGTGGCATGGATGTTACGCCATCCAAACGGGAGCGGCTCGGACTCATCGGCATGAGCGAACGCGCCCACATGCTCGGCGGATCGATGGAGATCGACAGTGCGCCCGGGCGCGGGACTCGCATCTCCGTGAGACTGCCGCTGTCGATCGACAAGCCTGCAACGGCGCCCTCGCCATGATCCGGATCTTTATCGCCGACGACCACACGATCTTCCGCGAAGGACTGAAGCAGATGCTTGCGGAAGAGGCCGATTTCAAGATCGCCGGCGAGGCGACCAACGGGGACGAGCTTTTGGCGCAGCTCGCTTCGTCATCCTGCGACATCGTGCTCTTGGATCTCACCATGCCCGGTCGCAGCGGAATCTCGCTGTTGCGCGAGCTCGCCGCAAACGAAAAATGGCGCGTGATCGTGCTGAGCATGCACGAGGAGGACCAGTATATCGTCGAGGCGCTGAAGGCTGGCGCTGCCGGCTATGTCACCAAGAACAGCGCGTTCGACCAGCTCATCCTCGCGATCCGCAAGGTCGTCAAGGGAGAGTTGTTCATCAGCTCGGCAGCATCGCAAAGCCTGATTCGCCAGGCGCGCGCGCCGAGCGAACCATTGCCCCATACGCGACTGACGCCGCGCGAACGCGAAGTGTTCGATCTCCTGGTGCTTGGTCGGAAAATGTCCGACATCGCGCGCCAACTTGGCCTGAGCATCAAGACGGCCAGCACTCACAAGACGAACCTCCTGAACAAGATGCAGGCCGAAACCACCGCCGACCTGGTGCGCTACGCGTTGCGCCATCAGCTTGATCCGCGGCCATAGCATCGGCGCGCTCCGTTTCGCTCGCGAAGGCCATAGCTGCCTAGGAATATTCCTAGATCGCGCTAGGACACCACTGATTTTCCGCCAATTCGAATCCTCCTAGGCTCCCATCGGTCGTCGATCGGTTGGAGCTTTGCCATGAGACCCTCGCGGGCGGTGTGTCGATCGGAACGGGGCATGGTCGCCACGGCCCATTATCTGGGGTCGGGTGCCGCGCTCGACGTGCTCAAGCGGGGCGGCAGCGCTGTTGACGCCGCGATCTGCGCGGCCTCGACGCTCGGCGTGGTGCTGCCCCACATGATCGGCATCGGCGGCGACGCCTTCTGGCTGATCTACGATGCCCGCTCAGGCAACGTGCAGGCGCTGAACGGCAGCGGACCGTGCGGTCGCAGCGTTGATGCCAACAGCTATGCTGCGGAAAATCGCATTCCCCATCGCGGTCCTCGCGCCGCCATCACCGTACCCGGAGCAGTCGATAGCTGGCGTCTTGCGCATGAGCGCTTCGGCCGGCTGCCGATCGCGGAGCTGCTGCAGCCGGCCATCGAGTATGCGCGCCGGGGAACACCGGTCAGCAACGACCTCGCGACATGGATCCACGACGATCGTCACGAGCTGGCCTCCGACCCCGGTGCCGCGCAGGTGTTCCTCGATGGCGGAAGGCCGTATTTGCCGGGCGCGCGCCTGACCCAGAGCGCGCTTGCCGCAACGCTCGAGCGCATGGCCTCGCGCGGCCTGCGCTCCTTCTATGACGTGACCGGCCGCAGCATCGCTGCCTATCTCGACCAGATCGGCGGCGCCCTGACCGCGGAAGATTTCGAGGAATATCGCGCGCGATGGGTCAATCCCATCACGACGCGCTACCGCGGGTTCGATGCGTTCCAGTTGCCGCCGCCCTCGCAAGGGATCGCCGGTCTGTTGATCCTCAATTTTCTCGAAGAGTTGGATCTTGGCAAGCTCGGGCCGACATCGCCGGAATTCTACAGCGCGCTGATCCAGGCGACCAAATGGGCTTTCGAGAAGCGCGACCGCCATCTCGCCGACCCGTTGTTTCATCAGGTCCCCGTTCCGGAGCTGCTCGATCCGCGTCTCGCCTCGGTCGAACGAGCGGCGTGGCTGAAGGAGATCGGGCGCGAAACGGTGAGCCCTCGTTCCGGCAGCGACACGACTTTCATCTGTGTCGCCGACGACGAAGGCAACGCAGTCGGCATGGTGCAGAGCCTGTATTTCGACTTCGGTGCCTGCGTGCTCGATCCGGCATCGGGCGTGATGCTGCAGAATCGCGGCAGCTTCTTCTCGCTCGATCCGCAGCATCCGAACTTCCTGAAGCCCGGAAAGCAATCGGCGTCCACGCTGATGTCCGGCATGCTCTGCAAGGATGGCCGGCCCTATCTCGTCTATGGCAGCCAGGGCGGAGAGGTTCAGCCACAGGCTCAGACCGCGCTGGTCACCAGGGTTGTCGATTTCGACCTCGATGTCCAATCGGCGCTCGACGCGCCCCGTCTGCTCTATGGCCGCTCCTGGGGAGATGCATCCAACCAGCTCCTGCTCGAAGGCAGTGCACCGGATGCGGTGTTCGACGGACTGCGCCGCTACGGACATCCGGTCGAGCGGGTCGGCTGGCCGCATACGCGTATGGGGACGGCCCAGGCCATTCGGCTGAGGGGACCATGGTCGCCATTCTTCGAAGGCGGCGCCGATATCCGGGGAGAGGGCGTCGCCTTGGGCTTCTAAAAAAATCGGGAGGAAACACAAAAATGGACATCATCATCCGCCGGGTAAGGGTCAGCGACGAGCAGCCGCTCATGGACATCGGAATCACCGATGGACGGATCGTTGCCATTGAGGAGAAGATCGAGAGGCAGATCGATCAGGAGATCGATGCCGCGGGGCGCGTCGCCCTGCCAGGCTTCATCGAGCCGCATCTGCACCTCGACAAGGCCTTCCTGCATCGCCGGATGCCGGCACGTTTCGGAACGCTCGATGAAGCCATTCGCGTGACCGGCATCCTGAAATCGAAGCAGGAGCGGCAGGACGTTCTCGATCGCTCCCGCCAGGTCCTCGACATGGCCGTCAGGAACGGCACGGTGCTGGTCCGCGCACATCCCGACGTCGATCCGATCCAGGGTCTGATCGGGGTAGAGACCGCACTTCAGCTCAGGGAAGAGTATCGCGACCTGCTGGAGCTGCAGATCGTCGCTTTCCCGCAGGAGGGCTGGCTGAAGACCGCCGGCGTGCAGGATCTCATGGAGAATGCGATCGATCTCGGCGCCGATGTCGTCGGTGGTTGTCCGTACAACGAGGTCAGCTGGGAGGATACACGCGGCCACATCGACAGGGTGTTCGATCTCGCGCAGAAACACGGCCTCGCCATCGATATGCACGTCGACTTCGCCGACGACACCCAGGACCGCCGTTTTGCGACCACCGAGTACGTCGCGCGCAAGACCATTGAAACCGGCTACCAGGGGCGGGTCGCGCTGGGTCACGTCACGAGCCTCGGCTCGCTGAGACCGGATGCGCTGAAGCCGATCGCCGAGCTGCTCCGCGAGGCGGACATTCACATCGTGACACTGCCCGCAACCGACACCTATCTCGGCGGCCGTCGCGACGAGGCAAATCCGCGGCGCGGCCTGACGCCGGTGCGGGCGCTGCATGCCGCGGGTGTCAATGTCGCCTACTCGTCGAACAATGTCCGCAACGCCTTCACGCCGTTTGGCAAGGCCGATCCGCTGCAGATCGGCAACCTTCTCGCCCATCTGATCCAGTTCGGCACGCCCGAGCATCAGGCCGACATCATCAAGATGAGCACCAGCAACGCCGCGCGCGCCGTCGGCATCGCCGGGCGATATGGGCTCGCCGTCGGCAAGCAGGCGGATCTGATGATCCTCGACACATATGCGGTCGCCGATTGCCTGCTCGATCTGCCGCCGCGCTCCTGGGTATTCAAGCGCGGCCGGATCACCGTCGTCACCAAATACGAGAGCAAGATCTGTCGTGCCTGCGGTCATGCCAAGGCCGAGCACGCCCATGCCCACGCCTGACCTGACCCTCAAGCCGGCACAAGACCGGCACTGAACAACATCAACAGCAAAGGAACGCCAAAGGAAAACGCCATGAGAAAACCACCCGCCGAAATTGTCGCTTCGCTGCTTGCAGTGACCACGCTTTTTACGCCGGCTCATCTTCCGCCGTGGGCAATCTTCATTTCCTGGGCCGGCACCTTCGCTGCGGGCGGTCCCAAGCCCGATACGCTGAGGAAGATCTGGGTGACGATGCCGATCGGCGCGATCGTCGCGTGCCTGATCGTCGCCTGCTTCAAGCTCGCCTCGCAGTATTTCGAGGGAAGCTCGTTCGTCCTGGCACAGTGCATCATCCTGTTCAGCCTCAACGGTGCGATGATGTCGCTTGGACGGATACCGGCGCTCAGCTTCGTGCCTGGAATGTTCTTTGGCTTCGCGTCGTACTTCGCAACCTTCTTCGGAGGCTTTGGGCCCGCGCCCGGCAACCTGCTGGTTGCGCTGGGCGCCACGCTTCTCATGAACGCCATCGGGCCGGCCTATGCATGGCTGACCGCCAATCTCGGCGCTCATCACCATCACCACACGGAGGCCGCGCCGATCGGCCGCGCGCAGCAGGCGGTGTCCTAGAAGCGCTAATGCATCAAATCTCCTCAAACGCGAGGGCGCCGTCCCGTGGACGGCGCCCTCTGTTTTAAGGGAGTTCAACACCAGCCAGGGCGGTCGTGCACATCCGTCAGGCTACCGATGCGACGCGGGCCGTCGGATAATCGGTGTAGCCGCGCGCATCGCCGCCATAGAAGGTCGAGCGGTCGTAGCGGTTGAGCTTGAGGCCGCGCCGCAGCCGCTCGGGCAGGTCCGGATTGGCGATGAAGTGACGGCCGAAGGCGACGAGGTCGGCGTCGCCGGCCGCGACGATGGCTTCCGCCGAATCCGGCGCGAAGCCGCCGGCAGCGATCAGGGTCCGCGAGAATTTCGTCCGCAGATGCTGGGCGGCCAGCGGCGCCTGGCCATCCGAGATCTCCTCGGTGCCCTTGATGCGCGGCTCGACGACATGGAGGTAGGCGATGCCCAGGCGATCGAGCTCTTTTGCGACATAGCCGAAGGTTGCCGGCGGATTGCTGTCCGACATGGATCCATATTTGCCGCTCGGCGAGATCCGCATGCCGACACGATCCGCGCCCCAGGCCGAGATCGCCGCCTCGGTGACCTCGAGCAGGAAGCGGGCGCGATTCTCGATCGGGCCGCCGTAATCGTCGATGCGCTTGTTGGTCCCGTCCTGCAGGAATTGATCGGGCAGGTAGCCGTTGGCGCCGTGAATCTCGACGCCATCGAAACCCGCACGCAACGCGCGCTCGGCGCCGGCCCGGAACTCCTCGATGATGCCGGGGATTTCATGCCGCTCGAGGGCGCGCGGCAGCGAGAACGGAGCCTCGCCGCGCCTGGTGTAGGCGTAGCCCTCGGCGGCGATCGCGGAAGGCGCGACCGGTGCTTCGCCGTTCGGCTGCAAGTCGACATGCGACTGCCGGCCGACATGCCACAATTGCTGGAAGATGCGGCCGCCCTTGGCGTGGATCGCGTCGGTGACGCGCCGCCATCCGGCGATCTGCGTATCCGCGTAGATGCCTGGCGCCCCGGCATAGCCGTTGCCGCGGATCGAGACCGGGGTAGCTTCGGAGATGATCAGTCCGCCCTCGGAGGCGCGCTGGGTGTAATATTCGACCATCAGTTCGCTCGGAATATCGCCGGGGTCGGAGCGCATGCGCGTCAGCGGCGCCATGACGACGCGATGGGACAGTTGATAGAGGCCGAGCTGCGCCGGCGTGAACAGTTTGGACATTGTCGTTTCCTTGGATCGGATGGGAGGACAGCGGCCGGTGGTCGCGAAAGGATCGCGCCCCACCGGCCGCCTCATGCGCCGTTACGCCTTGACGGCGGTTGCCCGCTGAAGGACCGGGATCATGTCTTCAGGTTCGGGCCGGCGGGTGTAGTCGGGATTGACTTCGGAATAGAGGATCACGCCATCCTGACCGATCACGTAGCGGGCCGGCATCGGCAGCGTCCAACTCGGATCGTCGTTGAAGGTCGGCAGATCGTTCTTCAACTGCTTGTAGAGCTCGACCAGATAATCCTGGAGGTGGAAGCGGAGCCCGAACGCGTCGCCAACCTGGCCTTTCACGTCCGACAGGATCGGGAAGGACAGCTTGTTCTGACGGACCGACTTCCGGCTGTTCGGCGCGGTCTGCGGCGAGATCGCGACCAGCGAAGCGCCGTATTTGTCGAATTCCGGCTTTGCTGCTTCGAGCGCCTGCAACTCCATATTGCAATACGGACACCAGACGCCGCGGTAGAAGCTGAGCACCAGCGGGCCGCGCCTCAGCAGATTCGCCGAAGAGACCGCATTGCCTTCCGGGTCCTTCAGCGAGAAGGGAGGGGCGATGTCGCCGGCCTTCCTTGCGCGCCGGGCGGCCCCGGACTGGATCAGTTCAGCAGTGGCGCGGTGCATCGTCTCGATGACGCTGCGGGGAACACTGTAGGGCGGCTTTCCGGCTTCGAAATCGGCCTTGAAAGCATCGAGCTTGGCTTGAAGCGACATAACGGGTCTCCAATTAGCGTTTGCGCGGAGGACGGCGACGCCGTCCGATTCGTTGAAGTTCACACGCAGGAAACTAGAGGAGACGGCCGTGCGGGGTAGCCGGGCCGGCGGACTAGCCCTTATTCCCGTCAGGAATAAGGGCCCCGCGGGAGATCAGCACCCGCGGCAGATGACCAGCTTGCGGTCCAGCTGCGCGTCGAGCTGCTTCTGCTGCTCCTCCCATGTCGAGAGCGTCTCGGATTGGGAGATCTCGGCCCGGCGCGGTTGGCGGTGGCCGACCGGAGCAAGCCAGGGGCGGCGCGAGGTCAGCTTCAGCGCGCGGTTATGTGCCACGGTCGACCCGGTCTCGTTGACGCTGTCGTGAGCCGATGCGCTGACCGGTAGAACTGGGTAGACGCTCGCGGCGTCCTGTTGGTTGGCCGCATGTGCCGGCGACAGCAGGCCGGCAAACAGGAAAGCGGCTGCGGCGATGCGGATCGAGTGCTTCAGGAACGAGGTGCGGGACATTGCGACACTCCTTGGAAGGAGGCTCGGGATGAGCAACTCCGTTGAGTGACACCCTACTGATCGCCCCGAAACCTTGAATGCTGCGCCGGATCGAAAACATGCTCGTTCGTCTTTCCGCCGCCGGCGCCGCCTGCCGCCAAGCGGAGGCCTGCGCGATCACGCGTTGAACGCACGCTCGAAGAAATCCACGAACGCCCGTGCCTTGGCGGTCGCGGCGCGTCCGGTGGGAAGCACGGCCCACAGGTCGAGCGCAGGAAGATCCCATTCCAGAAGCACGGCACGGACGGCGCCGGATCGAAGCTCGGGGCTGAACATCCACTCCGATGCGATGGTGAGGCCGACGTCGGCGAGAACAGCGGCTCTCACGCCCTCCGCGGCGGTCACCCGCAACCGGCTTTGAACGGTGACGGCCAATTCGGTGCTTTCGCGTCGAAACGACCAGATGCTGCCCTCTCCCTGGAGATAGACGACGGCCTGATGCTTGCTGAGCTCGCTTGGAGTTGAAGGCATGCCGGCACGCTCGAAATAAGCGGGTGTGCCGAGCACGAGGCGCTTGCACCTTGCGATGCGGCGAGCGGTCAGCGCCGAGTCCGTCATCTTTCCCATCCGAAGCGCCACGTCGATCCCCTCCTGGACGAGGTCGATGTGACGGTCGTCCAGCAGCACTTCCAGGTCGAGCTCGGGA
Organism: Bradyrhizobium lablabi; assembly: GCF_018131005.1. Taxonomy (GTDB): domain Bacteria; phylum Pseudomonadota; class Alphaproteobacteria; order Rhizobiales; family Xanthobacteraceae; genus Bradyrhizobium; species Bradyrhizobium lablabi_D. Next base: position 212,647 of record NZ_JAFCJK010000009.1, on the reverse strand, counting down.
TGAAGCGCCAGAAATCCCGGCAACAGCGGAATGAGATGGATGCGCGCGAAGGTGACGGCGGCGCAGACGCGCAATCTGCCTTTCAACCCGGCGCCTGCTCCGCGCGCGGCGCGTTCGGCCTCGGCCGCTTCCTCGAGGGCCCGCCGGGCCCGCTCGAGATAGCCGAGCCCGGCCTCCGTCGGGGTGAGGCCGCGCGTCGAGCGGGTCAGCAGCTTGACGCCGAGATACTCCTCCAGCTGCGCGACCGACTTCGAGACTGCCGGTTGCCCTACCCGAAGTTGCCGGGCCGCCCCGGAGAACGAGCCGGTTTCGACGACCCGCACGAATGTCTCCATTGAAGCCAGTCGATCCATCCTATTCTCCGCAGGAATGAGCCATATCGCTCCGCCCTATCTGCCATGCGGGGCGAGAATTGGGCCATCTCTCCAGCCATCCGAGCGGTTGCCCGGCGAAGGAGAGAGAGCGATGACCACCTGTCCACACCCGATCGCGACGCCGGCCCTGATCGCCAATGCAGGCTCGAACCGCATGACTTACGCGAAGGCCGTGGCCTTCGAGGCAATTCAGTCGGTGAGCGGAGTCGCAAGAACTGCATTATTTGTTTATGCGATGACGGGCAGTGCGATAGCGAGCCTTGCCGTCATTGCCGCGCCCCATCTGGAGATGCTGCTACGCTGCATCTTCCAGGGCCGGGGATGAAGAGCACGGGCCCGTCCGTGCGGTTTCGGCCCGCTGCCAAAGGCAAGACAAGCGAAGTGAATCGGCAACTGCGTGCAAGGAACGATTGCGGCAGCCGCTCCTCGTAATAACTCCTATTTCTCGCGTGAATATTTGGCAGCGGCGTCTCAATGTCTGTGCTGCGCCGAGCCTGTAGGCGCACATCGCACTGCTTGCCCAATCATCCCCAAGCGGACAGCCATTCAACTGGTCGCGCTTCCCCGGTGCAGCCGCCCACGTCTTAACAACTTCTCACAACGTTTAATTCGCCTTCAAACAAGAACAGCGCGAGGCTCGCGTCTGCAATAGCCCTTCCGGGACATTCATTCCCAAACGGAATGAGCGATATCACTACGTCGGGTCTGCTGCGGCATCCGGGAATGGATGATGGTGGCGATGCATCGTTCGATGCTCAAAACGGAGAACAGAAATGATCAACGGATTCAAGCTTCACGAAACCGCCAGCGCGCCGGCTGCCTCCGCCGAGATGCTCAACGGCGTCCAGAAGGCCTGGGGCTTTGTGCCCAATCTGCATCGCGTTCTCGCCGAGAGCCCGGCGGCGCTCGAGGCCTACAACGCTCTCTGGGACATCGCCGAGAAGACCAGTTTCACGCCGCAGGAGCGCAACATCGCCTATCTCGCCATCATCTACGAGAACGAGTGCACCTATTGCATGGCCGGCCATACCAACCTTTCGCGCATGGCGAAGGTTGACAACGCGACAATCGCGGCGGTCCGCGAGGGTCGTCCGATTGCCGATGCGAAGCTGGAGGCGTTGCGCGAATTTGCCGCCAAGATCACCCGCCAGCGCGGTTTTGTGAGCGAGGCCGACGTCGCAGCCTTCAAGGCGGCCGGCTACGACAATCAGTCGGTGCTCGACGTGCTGGTGATCGCCGCGACCAAGCTCATCTCCAACTACACCAACCATCTCGCGGACACGCCGAACGATTCCTTCATGAAGGGCGCTGAATGGACCGCGCCCGGCAAGCTCCGGCCTGCCGCCTGACCGGACTCCACCGGGCCGCCCTCGCGCAGCTGGCGAGGGCGGCCTGAGCTCGGCGCGAAGCGGCCGTATCGCTCTATCTGCTCCGGCAGGATGTGGTGCGCGCGCAGCAATAGCCCCAAACACGGGAGGCCGCCGGCCGCGCTCACCGCAGGACGAGCGCGGCCAAGCCTTCATTCCCCGGCGGAATAGCGCCTAGTCCGCACGTCCAACGCGGCGCCGCCGCGACCTTCCAGGCTCCGCCGGTTGCATTCGACAAACGCAGGACAAGGAGCAGAGCGATGTCAAGAGCAAGGCGCGAGACAATCGAGGTGGGCGGCATCCCGGTCAGCTATCTCACTGCCGGAGAGGGCGGTCCCTTGCTGCTGTTGCTGCATGGCACCTATTGGAGTCGAGTCTGGCAGCCCGTGCTCGAGGGAATAGCCGCCGCCGGCCTTCGTCCGGTGGCGGTCGATTTTCCCGGCTTCGGCCGCTCCGGAGGCGAACTCGCCGTGGCCGAGGCGTCGGTCCCGCGTCTGTCGGGCTGGCTGCTGCATTTCCTGAAAGCGCTCGGCCAGAAGGGTCCCGTCATGGTCGCCGGCCACGATATCGGCGGAGGCGTGGCGCAGCATCTGATGCTCGCAAAGGAGGTGGAAGTGCCGCGCGTGGCCGTCGTGAACGGCGTCATGTACGATTCCTGGCCCGTCCCCGGCGTTGCCCGCTTCCGGGATCCGGCGGTGGCCGCTGCTACGACGCGAGACGATGTTGTTGCCGCGCGCCGCGTGTCGGTCGTAAAGTCGCTCGGGCGTCCCGCCAGCGAAGCCGAGATCAATGAATATCTCGATCCATGGAAGGACCCAAGGGTTGCCCGCTCATGGCTGGCGCTCGCGGGCGCCGCAGACCACCGCTACACCATGGAGATGCTGCCGGCGCTGCTCGAATCCACGACGCCAAAGCTTCTGCTTTGGGGAGAGGACGACGGATTCCAGACGATCGACTATGCCGAACGCTACGCGCGCGAGATTCCGGAAACGAGACTCGTCCGCATCAAGTCGGCCGGTCACATTCCGATGGAGAACGATCCAAAGGCAGTGGCAGCGGCCCTGGCCGAGTTCTTCGCTGCGGAGCATCAGGTTACATGAGGGAGAATGCCGATGAAGGTTGCGATCCTCGACGACTACCAGAATGTGGCGCTCCGGCTCGCTGATTGGTCGGCCGTCCGGCAGCAAGCCGAGATCGTCGTTTTCAACGACCACGTCGCCGATCCCTCGGCGGTCGTCGAGCGGCTGCTGCCATTCGACGTTGTGTGCGTCATGCGCGAGCGCACACCGCTTCCAGGGGAGATCTTGCGCCAACTGCCGAACCTCAAGCTCATCGCCTCGACGGGACCGCGAAACGCCTCGATCGACGCCAGGATCGCAGCCGATCTCGGCATCGAGGTCACTTCGACCGGCTATGATGCCACTCCCACCATCGAATTCGCCTGGTTGTTGATCATGGCGAGCATGCGGGGCATCGACCGCGAAGCAGCTTCGCTCAGGGCGGGCGGGTGGCAAACAGGGCTCGGCGCCAACCTGCGGGGCACGACCCTGGGCGTGCTGGGCCTCGGCAATATCGGAAGCGAAGTCGCGCGCATCGGTCTTGCCTTCGGCATGAAGGTGATCGCGTGGAGCGAGAACCTGACCGAGGAGAGAGCAGGCGCCGCAGGCGCAACGCTCGTCGGCAAGCAAACGCTGTTTCGCGAGGCCGACATCGTGACAATCCATCTCGTGCTGAGCAAGCGCACCAGGGGGCTGGTCGGCGCGCCCGAACTCGGACTGATGAAGCCGACGGCGAGACTCGTCAACTCATCGCGTGGTCCGATCGTCGATGAGGCAGCTCTGATCGCCGCGCTGCAGGCACGCCGGATCGCCGGTGCCGCAATCGACGTATTCGACGTCGAGCCGTTGCCTCCCGACCACCCGTTCCGGAAGCTGGAGAACGTTCTCGCGACGCCTCACATCGGCTACGTCACCGAAGACCTTTATCGGACGTTCTACGGCGACGCCGCAACCAACATCGCCAAGTGGATCGAGGCGAACGCCACGTCGGCGTAGGACTCGACGAGCAAAATCTCATCGAAGATGGGGTCTTGCCGTGAACGGGTCCAATCAAAACAAGATCGTTCCGAACAACGTGCCGGTCTCAGGGAGCAAGCGGCCTGCCGGAGGCCGATGACGAATCCTCATCTCATCGCGCGTCGGGGGTGAAGGCTGAATGTGCGGCGCCTTACGCCGCGCATTCCATGTGGCCGAAGGCCTGCCGGCCGGCAGAAAGCACGAGGCCCCGATGGCACCTGACGCCCGCCTCGATACGGAAGCCGAGCTGTTCGAGCTTCTTGCGGATATTCAACGCAAATCCGCTCGGGTCCGACCTGATCAGCACGGCGATCATCGCGCTGGTGCCGAGAGACGGCGCGACCTGGGCCAGCGCCGACTCGAACTCGGCGAACGAGTCCCGCACGGTGATGAGGCCAACCGCGCAAACCGCCTTGCGCAAGCGGAACGTCGAGGGCAGTCCGATCCGGACGAAGCCGCGCCGGCGCAGGTCGACATACAGCTCTGTGCTGTCGAGGCCCGCGACAATCGCGCGATTGAGATTCGACAGATGCGTGAGCGTGATTATGGTGTCGACCACCTGGTCGCGCTCGGACGTGGAAGAATGAAGCTGGAGCACTGGAATACTCCTTGAGGAGTGCGCGGTGTCAGGCGGCGCGACGCGCGATGCCGGCTTGCGGCTGCGTGCCCAAGTCGAGCTCGATCTCGCGCGACAGTTCGACGATGGTCTCCGGATGCCGGCCGTTCTCGAACAGGGCGTATTTGATGGCCTGCGCGCGGCTGACGAACAGCCCGCCATAGAGTCCGTTCTGTTGCTGCGCAACCCACTGTCCCCTGCGGTTTCTGCCGACAAAGACGACGATCGAGGGCGAACTGCACGAGGGAGGTTCGACGAGCTTCATGTTGGCGTTTCCTTCTGATTGACGCAGTCGGCACACTCCGGTTTCGGCTGTCGGCAAAGTCGGCAATCGGTCGGCGTGGCGCGCTTGCGAAGCTTGTCGGTCCAATATCTTTTGGCGCGAATATTATTTCGAGGGCGGAGGTGAGGCGATCTCATAGGAACGGCATAAAGCCGTTGCCGCTCTTTCGCGCGTGATCTAAGCCTATGACCCGCGGGCACTGAACTTCAAAACAATCGCCCGAGCCCTGTTTGGGAGGAACCAATGAAGAAACTCGCAATTGCCGCGGCTGTTGCCGCCGGCGTCGTTTTCGATGTCGCCCATGCGGCGCCGCTGCCTGAGGCAAAGCCGGACGAAGTCGGCTTTTCGCAAGCTGGCCTGTCGCGGATGGACGATTTCTTCGCCCGCGAGATCGCGGCCAAGCGCGTGCCCGGTGCGGTGGTTGCGATCGCGCGCGACGGCAAGCTCGTGCACTACAAGGCCTATGGCGAGCTTGACCCGGCGAAAGGCACGGCGATGCCGATAGATGCCGTGTTCGCGCTCGCCTCGATGACGAAGCCGATGGCCGCGGTTGCGGGATTGACGCTGATGGAGCAGGGCCGCCTGCCGCTGCAGGCGAAACTGGCGGACTATTATCCGGGCTTCGCCGACATGAAAGTTGGCGTGCCGCAGGCGGATGGTTCGTTGAAGATGGATCCGCAGGCGTCGCCGATCTTCATTCACGACCTTTATCGACACACCTCCGGCCTGATGTACGGCGGACGGCCGGACTCCTCGAGCCCGCTCGCGCGCCTCTATCCTGACGGCACCGCGCCCGCGCTCGAGGGCGATACGCAGGCCTTCGTCGATCGCATGACGAAGCTGCCGCTGGCGCATCAGCCGTCGACCGAATTCGAATATGGCTTCTCGATTGACGTGCTGGGCGCCGTCGTCGAGAAAGTGTCGGGACAGCGGCTTGGCGACTATCTCGCCGCCACTGTCTGGCAGCCGCTTGGCATGAGAGACGCCACTTTCCACCCCGCCGAGGGCCAGCGCGAACGTCTCGCCCGTCCGTTCCCCAACGATCCGCTGACCGGCAAGCCGCAGGCGATCAAGCTTCTCGATGCGCAAACCAAATTTGACTGTGGCGGGGCCTGCGCTTTCGCCACTGTGGGCGACTATGTCCGCTTCGGTCAGATGCTGCTCGACGGCGGCGAACTCGACGGCAAGCGTATCCTGAGCCCCAAGACGGTTCACCACATGACCTCCAACCATCTCGGGCCGGAGATCAAGAACAACGTCGCGAATCTCGAACCGCATCGCGGCGGCTTCGGCTTCGGTCTTGGCGTGGCCGTGCGCACCACCGAGGGCCTGTCCTCGGTGCCGGGCAATCCCGGCGAGTTCACCTGGAATGGCGCCTACGGTACGCAGTTCTTCTGCGATCCGAAGGAACGCCTCGTCGTGGTGGTGGGAACGGCGGCGCCCGGCGAACTTCGCAAATATTATCGCGAGCAGGTGCAGGACATCGTCTATGGCGCGATGGTGAAGTGAGCATCATCACCGCCTTGTGAGATTTCGCTCGGCGAAAAAGGAAAAGGGCCCATCGTTCAACCAGAGCGATGGGCCTCAACCTTGTCTGTGGTTACCACTGCCTGTAACGGCCGGTCAGCGTGCCGTTGTTGTTACCGTCAGGACCGACATCGCCCTGCGTCGAACTCGGTGTCGGGTGGTTGGTGCCATTCGGCGACCCGTAATATTGATATTGCTGACCCGGGTAGTACATCGCCCGCGGTTGAACGGACTCGTATCGCGGACCGGCTCGGTCCCACCCCACGGGGTTACCGTAAGCGTCGTAACCTTGCGCGAACGCACCGGCCGTCGTTGCAATCAGCGACGCCGCGACGAGGGACAGGATCTTGATCTTCTGTTGCATTCACATGCTCCATGCTGGTGTCGAAACCAACGACGGTGACGTGAACGGCGTTCCGGATTTCCCGATCAATTCGCGTACGCGAGTACGTGAACGCGCCTCAGCCTGTCTCGGTGGCGATCGGCTTGATCATGAAGCGGGGACATCGGGCGGATGAGCAGCGTTGCGCTGTGCGCTGACCCGTTATGCCATGTTGGCTATAGCGCCCGCTCCGCGCAACGGTCGTGTGTACCGGTCGGAAAGGGAGCCCGCCAGTGCGGCGGGCAAAGGTGTCAGGGAGGAAGCGTTCTGACAGGAACGCGCATGCAGTCTCGGTGATTCGGTGCCGGCCACAAAGATCGTATAATTGTTGTCCACCGGTTCGCCATTGTGCCAAAGCTGCTTCGGGTTCCGGGTGGGTAAGTGATCGGCGGGGTCAACCAGCCGTTCGGGGCTGCAACGCGTCCGCGCAACATCACAGAGGAATCTCATGAGCATGTCCCACACTTTCGCGCGCATCGTTGCGCTGGTCGGCGCCGGTGCGCTGCTGTGGCGCCGGCAGCAGGGCGCGCAGCCCAAGCCGGCCTGGGGCGATGCGCCGGAGATTCCCACGGCGAAGCCGCAAGGCGCGATCCCGACGCTGAAGATGCCGACGGCAAGGGGCTGGGATCCCGGGCAGAAGCCGACCGCGGCGCCCGGGCTCAAGGTCAACGCATTCGCTGATGGCCTCGACCATCCGCGCTGGATCGACGTGCTGCCCAATGGCGACGTGCTGGTGGCCGAGGCGACGCAGATCGCAGGCCCGGTCAGGACGCTGTTCCACTATGCGATGCAGGCGACGATGCGGCGCGCGGCCGCGCTCGGCGCCAGCGCCAACCGCATCACGCTATTGCGCGACAAGGACGGTGACGGCGTTGCCGAAACGCGCGGCGCGTTCATGGAGGGACTGAGCCAGCCATTCGGCATGGCGCTGGTCGGCGACACCTTCTACGTCGGCAATACCGACGGCGTGGTCGCGTTTCCCTACGCGGCGGGCGCGGACCGCATCACCGCGGCGGGGAAAAAGCTCGTTGCCTTCAAGCCCGGGGGGCATTGGACGCGCAGCTTGCTGGCGAGTGCTGACGGCACGAAGCTCTATGCCGGCGTCGGCTCGCTCAGCAACATCGCCGAGAGCGGCATGGAGGTCGAGCAGGGTCGCGCCGCGATCTACGAATTGGATATTGCAAGCGGCAAGAGCCGCATCTTTGCGAGCGGCCTGCGCAACGCGGTGGGGCTCGCATGGGAGCCGACGGCAAACGTGCTCTGGACCGTCGTCAACGAGCGCGACGGCCTCGGCGACGAGACGCCACCCGATTATCTCACCTCGGTGCACGACGGCGGCTTCTACGGCTGGCCCTATTGCTACTGGGGCCAGACGGTTGACGACCGGGTGCCGCAGGATCCAGCAATGGTTGCGAAGGCAATACAGCCGGACTACGCGCTCGGCGGCCACACCGCTTCGCTCGGGCTGTGCTGGATGCCATCAGGCACGCTGCCGGGCTTTCCGGACGGCATGGTGATTGGCCAGCACGGTTCGTGGAATCGCTCGACGCTGTCAGGCTATAAGGTCGTGTTCGTGCCGTTCGAGAACGGCCGCCCGTCAGGTCCCGCGCGCGACATCCTGTCCGGCTTCCTCGCAGCAGACGAGAAGGTCTCCTATGGCCGGCCGGTCGGCGTCGCGCTCGGCCCCGACGGCTCGCTGCTGGTGGCCGACGATGTCGGCAACGTGATCTGGCGTGTGACCGGCGAGCGGTGAGGCTGGCACATGATCCGGAAAAGTTCCCTCGCGACGAACGCGGAGCGCTTGCGCGGAGATCATGCTCAAGCAAAGAGATGAGATCATGATGCGATTCGATCTTGTGGCCTGTCCGGACCAGCTCCGCCGCTGATGACGCGATCGACCGCTCCGTCAGCTTCCTGAAAGCGGAACTCGCGACCAAATGAAGTTCCCGGATGTCTCTGAAAATCATAAAACCGGAGCAGAATCCCAAACGTTTTTCACCCCAAATCTCTTGAGTGTTCGTCAACTTCCCGGGCCGATGCTCGCTCGCATCGAGCGAGTAGAACAGGGAGCCGAGCATGCCGAACAAGGGACGAGCGACCGCGGCCAATGCCCACGCGCAGGCGCGCGAAGATATCCTCAACCCGCACGCCATCAGCACGCTGAGCGCGGGCGCCGTAAGCGCGATGAGCGCGGTCGGGGCCGCCGTGATCAAGAAGAACAAGGCCGCGCTTTCCGAGAACGCGGACTGGTTTTGGCACATGTTCGCAAAATGCGAGGCCAAGGCCGCGCGCATCGCTGAGCAGGCCGCGCGCAATCCGGACGCCTGCGGCGATGCGACATTCATCGAGCTCTACGCCAAGAACCTGCCGAAGCTGATGGCATCGGCGCTGGAGGCCCACGAGAAGGCGCTCAGGGCGAAGTGAGTTGTGGTAAATTCGACACGACGGGCAAATCACTCGAAAGCCCGTCCAGTCCTCAGTCGAAAAATATTTCGCTTCCGTCGTCGGGCAAATCAGGTGTTCAATTCCGCCCGTCTCACCCGATCGAGGGGCGCTTCGCGATCGTCACGGGCGTTGGGTCGAGATGCGGTGGACGCTTGAGCGTGTGATTGACGAGCACGCGAGAGGCGGACGGCGAAGTCGTGTGGTTCTGACGCCCCGATGCAGGTGTCAAGTCAGCGAGAAGCAAGCTTCTCACTGGCGACGGTGACAACAAAGCTGGTCTCACCGGGAAGAGCACGGAGGACACCGTAAAACCATCGCGCAGGGAAAGCCGGGTTGTTTCCGGTTACACCTGTGGTCCTACCCCCGGTGCTTTTTGTTGCACCGGGCCCATGGGTGCGATCGGCACCCGGCTTTCCCTGTGCCCTCAACTTACTGAGGGCGGAAAGTGACGCAAAACTCGGGCAAAACATGCTGCGAGAAGGTGGACGCATGCTCAATTGTATCCCCGTCCTCCTGAGGAGCGCGCTCTTGCGCGAGTCTCGAAGGATGTACGGCGACCAGCCGGGCCGTGCATCCTTCGAGGTTCGTGCCGCTCTCAGGATGACGGGTTCGATAATCGTGGCAAGCCGTCAGCGCGAGGAGCTCGCGACAAGATTGCAAAGCAATTTTGCAGTGAAGCGCCGGACCAATCCATCTCTCAACGTGTGGTGCTACGGATTGCCTCGCGGAGCTCGTCATCGCGCGCGCGCATTCGCGCACCCCGTTGGCTCGCAATGAGGGATGAGTGCCCTCCGGGCTCGTTACTTCCGCTTCGCTGCCGCCACGCGCTTCGCCGGCGTCTCTCTCGCACCACCATTCCCCGTCGCGCGCAGCGCGTCGGCCGAGAGTCGGACCACCTCGGAAATCTGTTGCAACTGTCCGGCAAGCGGGCTCGTCTTGCGCCAGACCATGCCGATGGTACGCGAGGGCTGCGGATTTCTGAAGCGCGAGACTGCGACACGCGCAGATCGGGTCTCCACCGCCACAGCCATTTCCGGGATCAGCGTGACGCCGATGCCGGCGCCGACCATCTGCACGAGCGTCGACAGCGAGCTTGCATCCAGCACCTCGCGCGGCGACGACTGCATGTTGCAGAACGACAGCGCCTGGTCGCGGAAGCAGTGTCCCTCCTCGAGCAGCAACAGCCGCATCTCGCGCAGGCTCTCGCTGCTCGGAACCGGCGTTCCCGCATACTCGCCCGGCCGCACCAGAAGAAAGCTCTCCGAGAACAGCGCGACCTCGATCAGCGACGGTTCCGACACCGGCAGCGCCACGATCGCGGTGTCGAGCCGGCCGTCGGCAACCTCCTTGATCAGTTTCGGCGTCAGTGTCTCGCGGACGTGAATGTCGAGCTCGGGATGCAGCCGGCCCAAATTCTCGATCACCTTGGGCAGGAGATAGGGCGCGATCGTTGGGATCATGCCGACGCGCAAGCGCCCCGCAAGCCTGTCGCGCGAAGCCCGCGCGAAATCGCCGAGCTCATCGACGGAGCGCAGGATGTCGCGCACGCGATGCAACAGTTCCTCGCCGAACCTGGTCAGCGCGACCTGCCGCGCGCCGCGCTCGATCAGCACGCCGCCAACGGCCTCTTCGAGTTCCCGAATCTGCATCGAGAGCGCCGGCTGGGAGATCGCGCAAGCCTCCGCGGCGCGTCCGAAATGGCCGTGGCGGGCCAGCGCATCGAAATATCGAAGTTGCCGGAGTGTGACATTTATCATCAGATAATCTTATTGCAGCGATCATTAAAGTCAATTTCACCTGATGGAATGGGTTGCGTAGAATCGTTCTTGGAAAGCTTCGAGCACATTCCACAATCCACCACCTTTGGAGAAGAAAAATGGATGCAAAAACCGACGAAGGCGCGGGCAAATGCCCATTCACCGGCAGCCCTCGCACACGTACGAATCGCGACTGGTGGCCGAACACGCTCGACGTCCAGGTGCTGCATCGCAATTCCGGTCTGTCCGATCCGATGGGCAAGGAGTTCGACTATGCCAAGGAGTTCAAGACGCTCGACCTGAATGCTGTAATCAAGGACCTGCACGCCCTGATGACCGAGTCCCAGGAGTGGTGGCCCGCCGACTATGGCCACTACGGCGGCCTCATGATCCGGATGGCGTGGCACAGCGCAGGCACTTATCGCATCACCGACGGTCGCGGCGGCGCCGGCGCCGGCCAGCAGCGCTTTGCCCCGCTGAACAGCTGGCCTGATAACGCCAATCTCGACAAGGCACGCCGGCTGCTCTGGCCGATCAAGCAGAAGTACGGCCGCAAGATCTCGTGGGCCGATCTGATGATTCTCGCAGGCAACGTCGCCCTCGAGTCGATGGGTTTCAAGACGTTCGGCTTCGCGGGCGGCCGCGCCGATGTCTGGGAGCCCGAAGAGCTGTATTGGGGGCCCGAAGGCACCTGGCTCGGCGACGAACGCTACAGCGGCGAGCGCCAGCTCTCGGAGCCGCTCGGGGCGGTCCAGATGGGTCTCATCTACGTCAATCCGGAAGGCCCGAACGGCAACCCGGACCCGCTCGCCGCGGCAAAGGACATCCGCGAGACGTTCTTCCGCATGGCGATGAACGACGAGGAGACCGTCGCGCTGATTGCCGGCGGCCACACCTTCGGCAAGACCCACGGCGCAGGCGATCCGTCCTCCATCGGTCCGGAGCCGGAAGCGGGCGCGCTCGAGGATCAAGGCCTCGGGTGGAAGAGCAAGCATGGCACGGGCATCGGGGCTGATGCGATCACCGGCGGCCCCGAAGTCGTCTGGACGCAAACTCCGACCAAGTGGAGCAACTACTTCTTCGAGAACCTGTTCAAGTATGAATGGGAGCTGACGGCGAGCCCGGCGGGCGCGAAGCAATGGAAGGCGAAGGGCGCGGAAGCCATCATTCCTGACCCGTTCGACCCGTCGAAGAAGCGTGTCCCGACCATGCTGACCACCGATCTCTCGCTGCGCGTCGACCCGGCCTACGAGAAGATTTCGCGGCGGTTCTACGAGCACCCGGATCAGTTCGCGGACGCGTTTGCCCGCGCATGGTTCAAGCTCACCCACCGCGACATGGGGCCGATCGCGCGCTACCTCGGCCCGCTGGTGCCGAAGGAGACGCTGATCTGGCAGGACCCGATCCCGGCGTTCGATCATCCCGTGATCGACGACAAGGATGTCGAAGCCCTGAAGGCGAAAATCCTCGCGTCAGGTCTGTCGGTCTCCGAACTGGTATCGACGGCCTGGGCGTCGGCGTCCACCTTCCGCGGATCCGACAAGCGCGGCGGCGCGAACGGTGCGCGCATTCGCCTCAGTCCGCAGAAGGACTGGGAGGTCAACGAGCCGGCGCAGCTCAAGACCGTGCTTTCGAAGCTCGAAGCCATCCAGAAGGAGTTCAACGCAGCTCAGAAGGGCGGCAAGAAGGTTTCGCTGGCTGACCTGATCGTTCTCGGCGGCTGTGTTGCGGTCGAGAAGGCTGCGAAGGACGGCGGCACGGATGTGAAGGTGCCCTTCACACCCGGCCGCACCGATGCGTCGCAGGAGCAGACGGATGTCGACTCCTTTGCGCCGCTCGAGCCGCGGGCCGACGGCTTCCGCAACTATGTCAGCGGCAAGCAGCAGTTCATGATGCCTGAGGAGGCGTTGGTGGACCGCGCGCAACTGCTGCGGCTGACGGGACCGGAGCTGACGGTTCTGGTCGGCGGGCTGCGCGTGCTCGGTGCCAACGCCAGGAAGTCCAAGCACGGTGTCTTCACGGGCAAGCCGGGGACGCTGACCAACGACTTCTTCCTCAACCTGCTCGACATGGCCACGCAGTGGAGCCATGTCGGCGAGGGCGTCTATGAAGGCCGCGACCGCAAGACCAATGCGGTCAAGTGGACCGGCACCCGTGCCGACCTGATCTTCGGCTCGCACTCGCAGCTGCGCGCGTTTGCCGAGGTCTACGGGGCCGCAGACGCCAGGGAGAAGTTCGTAAAGGACTTCGTCGCGGCGTGGAGCAAGGTGATGAACCTCGACCGCTTCGAGCTCGCGAAGCACTGACGACAAAAAACGGGACGGCGCGATCTGCCGCGCCGCCCCGATACCCCTCCGCCTGGAGCTCAGCTTCCGTACAGATAGTTCGGCAGCCACAGCGTGAGGCCGGGCCAGATATACATAAGCACCATGCAGATGATGACGATCAGCATGTAGGGCATCATGCCGGAGAAGATCTGGTTCAGCGTGACGTGCTTTGGCGCGACGCCCTTCAGATAGAACGCCGACATTGCCACCGGCGGCGAGAGGAACGCGGCCTGCAGGTTCACGAACACCAGCACGCCCCACAGGACCGGGTCGATGTTGAAGTGCTTCAGCATCGGCAGGAAGATCGGCACGAAGATCACGATGATCTCGGTCCATTCCAGCGGCCAGCCGAGGATGAAGATGATCGCCTGCGACAGGATCATGAACTGGATCGGCGTCATGTTCAGCGACAACACCCAGCTTTCCAGCAGCGCCTGGCCGCCGAGGATCGCGAACACCGCCGAGAACAGCGCGGAGCCGACGAACAGCCAACACACCATCGAGGTGGTCTTGGCGGTCAGGAACACCGCCTCCTTGGTGCGCTTCCAGTCGAGCGTCCGCGCCTGGAACGCGAGCAGGAACGCGCCTGCGGCGCCAACGGCGGCCGATTCGGTCGCGGTGGTGATGCCGAACAGGATCACGGCGAGCACGACCGCGGTGAGGATGCCGAGCGGCATCACCGAGGAGATGAGGAGCCGGAGCACCTCGAATTGCTCGGCCTCCATGATCCAGTAGTAGTACAGCAGCAGCAGGGCGCAGATGCCGGCGACGAAGGCGAAGTAGGTGTAGAACTCCGGCGGCGGCCCGGTGTCGGCGGGGACGGCCTTGACTTGGCTCCTGAGTTCGGCGCTGCCCATCTGCTGCAGCGTCTCCGGCTCCTTCCGGCCGGCGTCGCCGGATCGCCCGCCCGAGCCGAGTTCCTCCAGCTTCTCCTCCTCCGCGGCCGGCGCGCCGGCGCCGGCGCCGAGCGGCTGCAACGTCTCCTGGACCTTCTGCTGCGCGGCCGCGACCGGCGGCGGCAGGTCCGGCTGCTGATGGATCACCACATACCACCAGGTCGCCCACAGCGTGGCCGCCGTCAGCACCAGCGGCACCAGCGCGAAACCGAGATTCTTGACCAGCCGCGGATAGGAGAGGTGGATGCCGTCATCGACGATCTTCAGCGCCTTCGCCGGCGCCACGACCGCAGCGATCAGCGCCGGCAGCATCTTGCGGGAATAGGCCTGCTGCAGCTTGGCAATCCACGGCCGCACCGGCACGCGGGTCTCGCTGTCGGGCAGCTTCGGCGCGATCTTCGGGTTGAGCAGCGCCCAGCCGATCACGTAGATGAGATAGAGGAAGGCCAGGAAGAAGCCCGGAAACATCGCCGCCGCATAGAGCTTCACCACCGACTGGCCGGCGACCGCCGCGTAGACAATGATCATTACCGATGGCGGGATCAGGATGCCGAGGGTGCCGCCGGCGGTGATGACTCCGGACGCGAGCTTGACGTCGTAGCCGGCCTTCAGCATCGGGTTGAAGGCGATCACGCCCATCAGCACGACGACCGCGCCGACCAGCCCGCTGGCGATGCCCCAGAAGGTGCAGACGATCAGGGTTGCGACCGCGAGCGAAGCCGGCACACGACGAAAGGCAAGCTGGATCGAATAGAACATCTTGTCGACCAGCGCGCCGCGCTCCATCACGTAGCCCATCAACACGAACAGCGGAATCGAGATCAGGACGTCGTTGGTCATCGCGCCGTAGGTGCGCTGGACCATCAGGTCGAATATGTGGTTGTCGCCCCAGGCCTCGCCGCCGCGGTGGTAGGCGAAGAACCCGAAAAACATCCCCAGCCCCATCAGGGTGAAGGCGGTCGGGAAGCCCATCATGATGACGACCACGATGAGGACGAGCATCAAAAGCCCGAGTGCCGGATCGCTCATCGCTGCAAGTCCCCGCCCATGCCGCGCTGCCGCGCGCTCTCCTCGATGTTCTGCGCGCGCGCGATCGCGACCTTGCGCGCCTCCTCATCGACATATTCGCTGTGCGCCAGCTGCTCCTCGACGACATCGATCTCGGAGACGTCCGCGAGCCGGCTCGGCCAGACGCCGGTCTTCAGACAGATGACGGCGCGGGCGATTTCCGCCGCGCCTTGCAGCAGCACCAGTGCTCCCGCCAGGGGGATCATGAACTTGAATTGGTAGACCGGCGGACCCTCGGCGGTCACATTGGAATGCTCGTTGATACGCCAGGAATCCATGGCGTAGTCCCACCCTGCGTAAACTAGCGCCGCGATACCGGGCAGGAAGAAGACGAAGTAGAGCACCAGATCGAGCGCGGCTTGCGTGCGCGGCCGCATCGAGCTGTAGAGAAAGTCGCCGCGGACGTGGGCGTTTTGCGCCAGCGTATAGGCGCCGGCGATCATGAACAGCGTGCCGTACAGCATGTTCGAGGCGTCGAAGATCCAGGCCGTCGGCATGTTGAGGATGTAGCGCTTGAACACTTCGGCGCAGACCAGAGCCATCAGACCCACGACCAGCCATGCCGCGAGCTTGCCGGTCCAGGTACTGATACCGTCAATGGTGTGCAGAAAACGCTCGGCGTTCATGTGCGTTGCCACCGCAAATCGGGCGCCAGTGTGGCGTTGAAAATACTACGGACGTCATCCGGGATCATCGTCCCGGATGACGCTTGGAACATGCGGTCGATCCGGTCAGGTCTTCTTCTTGGCGTTCGGACCGAAATAGTGATTATAGGCCATCCGTCGGTTGACCACCGTATCCTGCTCCCACTGCGTCGCGCGCTTGGCAAATGCCAGCTGCGACTCGATGATTTCCTTGAACAAGGCATTCTCCGCCGATTTCTTCTCCGCGACCTGATCGAAAATATCCAGCTGCTTCTGGAGGATCGAATCCGGCGTCTTGTAAAACTTGACCTTGTCCTTGGTCTGCATCTCCTCGTAGTCCTTCGAGTAGCGATCGATCGCCTTCCAGGCCATGTCCTGGCTCGCCGCGTCGACGGCATTGGCGATGATCGCCTTCATCTTGTCCGGCAAGCCGTCGAATTTCGTTTTGTTGAACATGATCTCGAGCTGCTCGGCGTTCTGGTGATAGCTCTGCAGCATGCAGATCTTGGAAACGTCGGGGAAGCCGAGCACGCGATCCGACGTCGCATTGTTGAACTCGGCGGCATCCAGCAGGCCGCGGTCCATCGCCGATACGATCTCGCCGCCCGGCAGTGCGTTGACGGCGGCGCCAAGGCCGCTGAACACGTCGATGGAGATGCCGACGGTACGGAATTTAAGGCCCTGGAAGTCCTCCACCTTGGCCATCGGCTTCTTGTACCAGCCGAGCGGCTGGGTCGGCATCGGTCCATACGGGAACGAGACGACATTGGCGCCGATCGATGCGTACAGCTTTTCAAGCAGCTCCTTGCCGCCGCCGTATTTGTGCCAGGCCAGCAGCATGTTGGCGTCCATCGCATAGCCCGGACCCGAGCCCCACAGCGCCAGGGCATTCTGCTTGCCATAGTGGTAGGCCAGCACGCCATGCCCGCCGTCGAGCGTGCCTTTCGAGACCGCGTCAAGCAGGCCGAAGGCAGGCACCACGGCGCCGGCCGGAAGGACCTCGATCTTGAGATCGCCGCCGGTCATGTCGTTGACCTTCTTGGCGTAGTCGAGCGCGTATTCGTGGAAGATATCCTTGGCCGGCCAGGTGCTCTGCCAGCGCATGCTGATCGGGCCCTGCGCGCTGACGATGGTGGGCGCGGCAACGGTCGCCGCTGCTCCCGCGGCGGCAACCTTCAGGAAGCGGCGTCGACTCGACGCGCCGCCCTTGTTCGACTTGGTCATGTCTCTCCCTCCCCTGAATGGCGATCCTCGTCGGATCAACTTTCTTGTTTGTTTGGAGAGACAAAGACCTGCACGGAGGTTTGGCAAGAATGATCGGGATGATGCGACGCTTGGACGCGGAGCTGCGCAACAAGCGCATACGACTTTCGATTTATTTCACCCCGAATGATGCGCGCCGGGCCACCGAGGCGGCGCGAATTCCCGTCAATCTCGCCGCGCGAAATGACCGCAGACGGCTCCTGGATGATGTCCACGGCCGGCATCCCCTGGCTCCAAATCGAAGGTGTCCGGTGACTGTTCGTCTGCTTCAGTCGTGAAGCATCATGTCCCGGATTATCGCTTCGATCTCCGGGTCTCGCCTCTTCGTCGACAGGGATGGCGATGGTGCCGGGCTGGTCGTCGCCGACTGAATCGTGCACCCGATCGGTTCAGACGAAGATTGATAGATCGCGGTCAGGCTCGTGCAACAAACCAGCAAGGCCGCGATCCATTCCAGCAGATTGGAATTCATGGCAGCGCCAGCATTCGCGTTGTGCTGCGATGATGGTGACGCCAACTTCGTCGCTGCGCAATTCGGAAGATGCGAAGCCGAGCTTCGGCAACGCCGAGATGACGGCCCGCGCCTCGAGGGCGACGCTGTTATCGGGGCCGCTCCGTCCGCGCCCGTCGACCTTCGATCGGATAGGCCGGGTCGTTGAACCCCGGCGTCGAGGGATGGCCGGTGACGACGAGGCGATCGATCAGCTCCTCGTCCTCCGCGGTGAAGCGGTAGTCGAGCGCGCGGATGTAGTCGTCCCACTGTTCCTCGGTGCGCGGGCCGGCAATCACCGCGCTGACGAACGACGAGTTCAGCACCCACGATACCGCGAACTGCCCGGCGGTGATGCCGCGCGCCTCGGCGTGACGCTTGATCTCCTGCGCGAGCTTGAGCGATTCCGGGCGCCATTCGGTCTGCATCATGCGCTTGTCGTTGCGGCCTGCGCGGGTGTCTGCATCCGGAGCGGCGTCGGGTGCGTATTTGCCGGTCAGCACGCCGCGCGCCAGCGGGCTGTAGGGGACGATGCCGAGGCCGTAGAAGGCGCAGGCCGGGAAATGCTCGACCTCGGGCATGCGGTTCATGGCGTTGTAATAGGGCTGGCTGACGATCGGGCGGTCGATGCCGAGCCGGTCGCAGATATTGCAAATTTCCGCGAGGCGCCAGGCGCGATGGTTGGAGACGCCGAAATAGCGCACCTTGCCGGAGCGGATCAGGTCGCCCATCGCGCGCACGGTCTCGTCGAGCGGTGTCGTGTGGTCTTCCTTGTGCAGATAGTAGATGTCGATGTAGTCGGTGCCGAGCCGCCGCAGGCTTTCGTCGGCTGCCTGCAGCACCCAGCGCCGCGACAGCCCGCCGTGATTTGGATCGTCGCCGATCGCGTTGGCGAGCTTGGTGGCGAGGATCCAGTTGGTCCTGGTGTTGGAGATCGCCCGGCCGACAACCTCCTCGGACTTGCCGCCATTATAGGCGTCGGCGCTGTCGATGAAGTTGATGCCGGCCTCGCGCGCCTTGGCGATAATCCGCGACGAGGTGGCCTCGTTCGTCGGTCCGCCGAACATCATGGTGCCCAGGCAGATCGGAGAAATCTTCAGGCCGCTGCGGCCGAGCTGGCGGTATTGCATCAGGGATACTCCCTAGCTTTCATTCTTCAATATCTTGAACACACCATTGACCATCGCGATGCATCGCTTGTCGACCGTCACTTCGGCGGTGATGAAAATCAGGCTGCGCGTCGAACGCACCACGCGGGGGCGGGTGACCAGGATCTCGCCGATCTTGCCGGCCTCGACGAAATGGGTATCGAGCTGCACCGTCGCAAGCGTCGGCTTGCCCGAGACGTGACGCGCGGTCATGCCGCAGGAGCGGTCGGCGAAGGTCATGATGACGCCACCCTGTACCAGGCCGCGACGGTTGTGATGCTTGTCCTCGGTGACAAGCGCATATTCAGGCACTTCGTTGGCCATCCGCCGCCACAGCGGGCCGACCAGATGCAGGAAGCCCGTGGTGTCGACGATCGTCCAGCCGTCGGATTTGAGTCTGTCCGCGGCCTTGGCGGTCATGTCGTGTGGTCCATGGTTGCGGCGGCAATGCGCTTCCGGTCATTTCATCAGGCGCGGGACTGTTGTAGTCAAGGTCAATGACCCGTTCATTTGACGATGCCACCCGGCGGAATATCGCAGAGCTTTGCGCGGGGTTCGCGCGCCTGGCGCCGGCGGATGCGGCACCGGCGCTGAAGCGCGCGGCGGTCGCAATCGCGCTGACCGAAGGCGATGACGGCAATGGCACGGCCTTCCTGTTGACCCGCCGCAGCGCCAGCCTGCGCTCCCACCGCGCGCAATGGGCGCTGCCGGGCGGTCGTTGCGATGCCGGCGAGACGCAGACGCAAGCAGCGTTGCGCGAGCTTGACGAGGAACTCGGGCTGGCGCTCAGCGAAGGCGATGTGCTCGGTCTGCTCGACGATTATCCGACGCGGTCGGGCTATCTGATCACGCCGGTCGTGGTGTGGGCGGGCGAGACCGCCGAGATGACGCCGAACCCTGACGAGGTCGCCTCCGTTCACCGCATTGGGCTCGATGCGATCGAGGCCCGCGATGCCTTCAGCTTCGTCTCGATCCCCGAGAGCTCGCGGCGCGTGATCCGTTTCCGTCTTGCTGGCCAGCACATTCACGCGCCGACGGCGGCCCTGATCTACCAGTTCAGCGAAGTTCTGGCCGGACGCAGCACCCGCGTCGCCGATCTGGAGCAGCCGGTGTTCGCCTGGAAATAGGGAGAAAACGAATGAAAAAATCGATCATTGCGCTTGCAGCACTTGGCCTCGTTGCGGTGTCGCATCCAGCGCGTGCGCAAAACTACCCGTCGCGGCCGATCACCCTTGTGATTCCGTTCGCGCCCGGCGGCAGCACCTCCATCGTCGGTCGCGGCGTCGCCGAGAAGATGGGCGAGCTGCTCGGCGAGAAGGTGGTGATCGACAATCGCCCGGGCGCAGGCGGCACCGTCGGCACCAAGGCGGTCGCGAAAAGCGATCCGGATGGCTATACGCTCGTGCTCGGCTACACCGGCACGCTGGCGATTGGCCCATCGCTCTACAAGAATGTCGGCTACGATCCGCGCAAGGATTTCGCGCCGATCGGCATGATCGGCAACGCGCCAAACTCGCTGGTGGTGCATCCGTCGTTTCCCGCGAAGTCGATTGCGGAACTGATCGCCTACGCCAAGGCCAATCCGGGGAAGGTCAATTTCGGATCGGCCGGCGCCGGCACCGCAAGCCACATCACCGGCGAATATTTCGCGCGCGCCGCCGGCATTACGCTGATGCACATTCCCTACAAGGGCACCGGACCGGCGCTCACCGATCTGCTCGGTGGGCACATCCCGATGGCGTTCGCGCCGATCCCCGCGTCCCACACCAATGTGGCCGCGGGCAAGCTGCGCGCGCTCGCCGTGACCAGCGCGGCGCGCTCCAGCCTGCTGCCCGACGTCCCGACGATCGCGGAAGCCGGATTGCCCGGCTTCGACGCCTCGCTCTATTACGGCCTGGCGGCGCCGGCCGGCACGCCGCGGCCGATCATCGACAAGCTCAACAAGGCGCTGCGCGAGGCGCTGGCATCGGAGGAGGTGAAGCGGCAACTCGATAATGACGGCACCGACATCACGCCGGGTGCGCCCGAGGACTACGCCGATTTCATCGACAAGGACGAGCGGAAGTGGGCGCAACTGGTCAAGGCCAGCGGGGTCGAGCAGGAGTAGGGGTTATTGGCTGACCTGCCTGTGGCTCCGCGTTTTCGCAGTCTTGGTTTTCGCCGTGTTGGTTTTCGCGGCCTGTGGCTTCGACATCGTCTCGGGTTCCGGCGTCGGCGCCCGCGATATGTTGAGGTAGCATGCAAACCGCGAATGCGTGTCCGGAAACACGGCGCAATCCGGAAGCTCGGCGCGCGCGGGGGCTGCGAACGCCAACGCGCCTGTGGCGGCAAGCCAGACGGCAATCCTCATGGCAGTCTCCATGCCCTAATCCTGGGATAACACCCCATCTTTGCGCTTATTCTGGGCCTGATCGCGGCATCCCGTCGCTCTTGAACGATTCAAATCCTGGCTGACTTCGTGTCGTCGCTTGCTACAACCGAACAATGCGCCCGCACTTGATTCGCCTGTGTCCTGGATTTGTCGCGCTTGCGTTGACCGCGGGCGCGGTGCCTGTAACGGCGGGCGATTCCGGCCGGCTGCCTTCGTCGACCGCGGACGCGATGGCCCAGGCGGCATCGCCCCAGGCGATTGCCGAATATCGTCGCAAGCTCAGGGAATACCAGGAAGCCCGCGCCACGTTCGAGGAGGAGGCAGGCACCTATTGGAGCGCAATCGCTGAGAAGCGGCGCGCCCGTAACGCCAAGCGGCGCGAGCGCGCGCAAGTCACGCTCGACGATTACGTTCTGACGCAGCCGCCGGTCTATGAAGGCCCGAAGCGGCCAGTGAATCCGGCCCCGGAAGAGGAGGAAGAGAAGCCGCGTCCACCGCGCAAATCGATCCCGCTGGTTGCGGATTTCGTCAAGGCGGCAGCCGAGCAATTTCAGTTCACGCCGGAGCGTCCCGCGACCGAGATGGATTTCAAGCGTGCCTATGCCCGGTACGCGCGAGCGGCGGGCCTGACGCCGGAACAGGCGGTGCGGGTCTATTCATTCGAGACCGGCGGCAGCGGCAATCACGACATGCAATCCGGCTATCGCGGCCCCGGAACGCGGGCGATCTCGACCGCGGTCGGCTACAATCAGCTCCTCACCACCAACAGCGTCGAGCTGATGGCGGAGCAGGGCCATGAATTCGTCAAGGCCCTGGCAGAGCGGACCGCAACCTTGTCAGGACCGGCGCGCAAGGCGATGGATCACAAGCTCGCGGTGCTGAAGAAAATGGTCGCGTTCACGCGCACGGTGCCGGACGACTGGTCGGCGCATGAGCGGCTTGCCGATACGCCGCAAGGCTGGGCCGTTCACGCCATGGTGCTCGACATCGACGTCGGCCCGATGCTTCAGACCCACAAGCTCCTGACGTCGGTAATCTTCGCCCGTGCCAAGGGCTACACCCGTCCGCTTACCGCCGCCGAGCTTGAGATGATGAATCTGACCGGCGACGGCACCGGGCTCGACATGGTGACCATGCCGCAGGCGATGCGCGAGCAGGTGCCGACCTCGAATTTCTTCCAGCGCTCGGGCTACGAACGCAACCCGGTCGCAATTCGCAACAACACGGTGGCGAGGCTGTTAGCGGTCACCAACGAACGGATGGACTTCAACAGCAACAAGCCGGGCGCGAAGGATCTCGCGGGCGCGTTCTGACTTCCACCCTCCATAGACGGGAGGATGGAGCAAACCAGGCTGCAATCTCAGTTGGACCCGAACATGAACTTGCCGTCGCCCTCGAGATAGGGGCCCGTGCGCATGTAGAGCTGGCCGTTCTGGCCGATGAAGAACAATGTGCCCTTCGGCACTTTCTTTGCACCCTTCAGGAGGGTGCCGGCATTGTTGGTGCCCATCTTGTAGGAAAAGGTCTTGCCTTCCTTGTCATAGGCATAACCCATGTCGGATTTCAGCTCCCACGGTGTCGCGGCCTGCGCAAATGCGGATGTGGTCAGCGCGGCAAACGCTGCCGCTGTCAAAACGGTCCTGATCGAAAAACGTGCCATGATCCACCCTCTCAGCCGAAACATCGCCCTGTCTTTTGAACAAATCACGAACGCGAACGTGTCGTCAATACGACGAAGTAGGGGTTGTGGCCGACGCTTTTCCGCGACTTTGCGATTGCCCACTTCGCGACTATGTTCCGTTTCTCGTCTACAACACTCATTGCCAAAAAACAGCTTGGGGATGAATCACAATGAACCACGTCATGAAAATCGGCTTCGGTATTGCGGCGTCGTTCATGGTGCTGGCGCCCCTTGCGCAGGCGGACGATTTCAAGCTCTCCAACAACCAGCGGATTTCCTGCAGCCGCGGCCTGGCGGCCGGCAAGCTCAACACCGCGACGTGCAGGTCGTATGCCTATCTGTTCAACGCAAAGACCTCGGAGTATTTCCGCTGCCAGGTTTCGCTGGCGCTGACGCGGGACAACAAGGAGGTCATCAATGTGCAGGCCGACGGCAGCTGCACCAGGAAGCCGCGTATCTTCGACACCGACGGCAACTACTCCTTCGACGCGACCGAGACCGAGCCGCCGAACACCAACTCGTTCTTTGGTCCCGGTGGCTATGCGATCTGGGCGAGCGACAACAACAGCCAGAAGATACGCGGCTGCATCATCATCTCGTCCGGCCTAGGGTCCGACATTTCAAAATGCCTCGACATGACGTTCCAGTGAGGCCGATCCGCGTCATCGTCATGGTTTTGGCTCGGATCCCGATGCCAGGGATACGCGTGAGCGAGCAAACTTCCTGACGCCCATTGGCTTACCGAACAGGTAGCCCTGGACCAGATCGAAGTCCATCGCGTGAGCTGCGAGGAAATCCGAGCGCGTCTCGACGCCTTGTGCGACCACGCGCGCGCCATTGCCGCGGGCGAGTTCGACGATCCGGCGGCACACCGTTTGCCTGAGCCGGTCATCCGCACAGCCGGCGACGAACTGCTGATCGACCTTCAGTTCGACGAACGGAAAGCTCGAAAGTCCCATCAGCGAAGGCCAGTTCGCGCCGACATTGTCGATCGAGATCGCGATGTTGTGCAGGCGCACCTGTCTTGCGACCCCGATCACGAGGTCCAGATTGTCGATCACCTCGGCGCTGTCCAGTTCGATGATGAGGCCGGCGAAGGCGGGATGATCCGGCATCCGACGGCAGAGCTCGTGCATCGTGTGGGCGTCGGCGAGAAACGTGACCGGCAGATTGATCGAGAGATCGACCGGCCCCTTTTGCTCCAGAAGATAGTGCCAGTCCTCGATCGCGCGGCCGATCACGAATTCGGACAGGGCTCCAAAGTGCGGATCGCCGTCATCGGGAATGAAATAGGCGGGCGGAACGACGCCCCATGTTGGATGCCGCATCCGCACCAGCGCTTCGGCGCCGCTCGGAACCAGCGTGCGCAGATGGATCTTCTGTTGATACCAGAGTTCAAGCCAGCCGGCCTTCAGCGCCTCGGCAACATCCACTGCCGGGCTCGGCGCAGGTTCGACCGGCAACAACGACGCAAGGCAATCGCGGAGCGTGCCGGCGCTGAACGGCGTCGGCAATGCGGGCAGCATCGAGATACCGTATTCGTCGCCAATTTGTCTAACGGCCTTTACTATGATGGACTCCGGCTGGCCGATCACGAGAACCTTGCCGGTGAACTCCTTTCTCACCAAGGTTTCGAGAATTTTACTGACTTCGATCCCATCGACCGACACGCCGAGCACCAATAGATCGGGTCGCTCCGTATCGAGCACCGCGTCAAGCTCGTTGGCCTGGTCGCATTCGCTGGTGACGAATCCGAGTTCCTCGAGGGCATCTGCAAGGAAAGTCCGCAGGTGCCGTTTGCTGTCAGCGACGCAGGCGCGTGGCGTCAGTTTGCGATGGCCGAACCAGCCCCTTCGTCCGTGTCCGATGTGACTTATGTGATTCATGCCCGCCATGTCCACGAATTGACCCCGACAGATTCGTACATCGCCGCTGCGGCGGTAATCATGGAATTTTGGGGACGGCCCGCTGATTGCTTCGATAACCTTAAAACCGCAAATTTGAATCAAATTGCGAGCGAAGCGACGTCCGGCGCGACCAGAGCGACCGTAATAAATGCGTCATCCATTGTTCACGGCCGCGATTGACCAGCGCGTCCCTCTCGCCCGCAATGCTCGCGCCATGTCTCATCAAGAGACCGCGTTAATCTCTGTGTTCGGGCGCCGCTTCGGCCGTGACTCTGTGCCAATGTCGGACACCGACACGGGTCAAATGGGGAGATGTCACGTGTGCGAAGACGGCTGCGCCATGTCGCGTGACGCAGCCTTCGGCGGCTCGCGCGCGGGTGCGGGCATCGATACCGTCGATGGCAATGTCTCCGGCATCCGTCGGGTAGTTGCACCGAATCGAGCCAGTGACGATCGTCGGACAGCGGAGCGCGCCGCGGATCACGAGCACGCCCCGGAGCCGCCGCGAAAATCGACTTGCGGCCCAGATGTCCGCCCGGCATCCGACCAGAACCGCGTCATCGGCGGTGCTGCCGGCAGCCGGCGAAGAAACAGGGCGGAGCAAACTGCACCGCCCTGCGGGTGGAAACCTTGCGGTGGACGTCCGTTAGAACACGAAGAGATGAGAACAAATCGCCATCGCGCTCTCGCTCTTTCATTGAGCATGACCTTTTCGGAAAACCGCTACGCGCTTTTCCGGATCATGCCTTAACCGCCGATGCCCTTTTCCTTGAAATATTTCAACGCGCCGGGATGGAAGGGGATCGGGGAGCGATCCTGCACTTGATTGTCGAGCGAAAAGCTCTCGGCTTCCTTGTGCACGGCGACGATGTCGGCCTTCTTCTCCACCAGCGTCTTGACGATCGTATAGGCGTCGTCGTTGCTCATCTTGTCGCCGGTGACGATCAGGTTCCAGACTTCGGTGATGGAATTGTCCTTGTCGTAGCCTGGGTACGAGCCCGCCTTGATCATGCTGGAGGAATAGAGCTTGCCATATTTGGCATTCATCTTCTCGGCCAGGTCGCCATGGTCGATCAGCTTCATCTTGATACCGGGGGTGGCCGCCAGATCCGTCACCGCCGCGGTCGGGATGCCGCCGACCCAGAAAAATGCATCGATCTTGCGGTCCTTGATAGCGTTGACGGATTCGGCAACGCCGAGCCGCTCGCGCTTCATGTCCTTGTCCTTGTCAAGACCGGCGGCCTCGATGACACGGAACGCCATCACTTCGGTGGCGCTGCCCGGTGACCCCGTCGAAACCCGCTTGCCCTTGAGGTCGGCCATGGTCTGGATTCCGGTACCCTCGACCGTCACCACATGCATCCGGTTGGGATAGACGACGAGCAGTGCCTGCAGAGGAACCTTGTTGTTCTTGAACTTGTCATGACCCTGCATCGCGTCCAGCGCGGCGTCGGCCATGGTGAAGCCCATCTCGCTTTGCCCGGTGCCGATCAGCTTGAGATTGTCGACCGACCCGCCGGTGACCTCGGCGGTAGCCTGCACGTTGGGAAGGCTCTTCGAGAGCACGTTGGCGATCGCGCCGCCAAGCGGGTAGTAGACGCCGCCGGTGCCGCCGGTGCCGATCGACATGGCCTTCTGCTGCGCATGGACGATGCCAGCGAAAGCGAGACCGGCCGTCATCGTCACAGCCAGCACCGCCGCGGTCTTCTTCATTATTTTCATCTCGATCACTCCCTGAATAAATTAAGTCGTAAGCGCCGGTCTCGCCGGCGTTCTGGCCTGCCACAGCAACACCCCAAGGCCGATGACGAGACCAGGCACGTAGGTGTAGCTGATATCTCGGCCAATCATCCATTCGACGATCGCTTCGATCAAACTCGGGAACACCAGCAGCAGTCCGGATAGCAGAAGCAGGCCACGCTCGACCGGCGTATTTTGTCGCAGTGCCCAGTTCTGGGCGAACGCGGCAAGCGCCAGCAGACCGAAAGTCGTCTTGATCGTGATTTCGAGGATATCGACCCAGGATCCCCCCTTCGGGATCGCCAGCAGGAGACCGACACCTTGCGGGTCGAGCACGAACACGAACGGCACCAGGAAGGCCGGCAGCGTGTATTTCCACGATTGCAGCGTGGTTCGGTAGGGATCGCCGCCGGTGATGGCGGCGGCCGCGAAAGGCGAAAGCGCGGTTGGCGGCGAAACCTCCGACAACACGGCGTAGTAGAAGATGAACATGTGTGCGGCGTAATCGGGCACGCCGAGCTTGATCAGCGCAGGCGCCGCGATCACCGCGCAGATGATGTAGGAGGCGGTCACCGGAACCGCGAGACCGATGATCCAGACGATAAGCGAGGTGTAAATGGCGGTCAGCAGCAGACTGCCGCCGGCATAGCTGATCACGATCGACGAAAATTTGAGGCCGAGGCCCGTCAGCGTCACGATGCCGACGACGATGCCTGCGCAAGCGCAGGTGGTGGCGGCATTGAGCGCGCCGATCGAGCCGTCGGCCAGCGCCTTCACGAGCTTCGACGGTACCAGCGCCGTGTCCTTGCGCAGGAAGCTCAGCGCGAAGGTGACCAGGACGGCATAGAACACCGACAGCGACGGCGAATAGCCGATGATCATGAAGACGACGACAGCCAGCAGCGAGATGAAGTGGAAGCCGTAACGCTTCGTCATCTGGCCGAGCGTCAGCTCCTGCGTGAAGCTGACGTCTTTGGCGCCAAACCTGCGGGCGTCCAGTTCGACCATGAACAGCAGCGACATGTAATAGAGGCACGTCGGGATGGTCGCCATCCAGATCACGTCGAGATAGCTGATCTTGAGAAACTCTGCGATCAGGAAGGCGGCTGCGCCGAGCACCGGCGGTGACAGGATCGCACCCAGGCCACCGGCCGCCAACAGCCCGCCGGCGGCGTTCTTCTCAAAGCCCGCCTTGGCCAGCATGGGATAGGCGACGGTGCCGATCATCACGGTGGTGGCGACGCCCGAGCCCGACGGGCCACCGAGCAGGAACGACGACAGCACGACCGTTCGTCCCGCGCTGTTCGGCTTGCCACCCATCAGCGCCAGAGAGAAGTCGATGAAGAACTTTCCGGCGCCGGATTGCTGCAGGAAGGCGCCGTAGATCGTGAACAGGATGATCAGGGTCGCCGACACGTCGACCGCTACGCCGAAAATGCCTTCCAGCGTAATGAAGAGATGGCCGACCAGACGCGTCACATCGTATCCGCGGTGGGTCCAGGGCGCCGGCAGGTGTGGGCCAAGCATCGCATAGGCGATGAACAGGATCGACACCACCGGCATGATCGGTCCGGTGGTACGCCGCGTCGCCTCCAGCAGCAACACGATGAAGACGATGCCGACAATGACGTCCCAGCGGTCCGGTGTGGTGGCGCGGTCGGTAAAGTCTTCACCTCCCCATAGCGCATAGACGATGGTTGCGACCGCAATGATGCCCGGCACGACGTCCCACCAGCGCACGCGGTTGCGAAACCGCGTCGCCAGTGGAAACAGCAGGAAGCTCAGCACCAGCGTGAAGGCGACATGGGTGTAACGAAGTTCCTGGGTGGGAACGATTGCGTAGGCCGCGTAGAGATGAAACAGGCTCATCACCACCGCGATGGTGGTCGAAATCCGTCCTGCCCAGCCCATCAGCCGATTGGTTGCGCCTTCCTCGGCCTCGACGAATGATTCCGCCTTCTGCAGCGCCTCGTCGGAAACCGCGACGACATCGTCATTGGGCGACGAATTCCCTGACGATCGGCCTTCTGCAGTCATGCTTCCCCCAGAAACGTAATTGTGTGCGCCCCGGCTGAATCGCCGGGTACTTGTGCGGGGCATTCATGCCGGTTTGGACAAGCGTGGCAAGAGGCCTTAAGCCTGCGACTTTTGGATGATGGGACATGCGGGGACTGCATCGGGCATGTCTGCCGGATCGGGTTGACCGGACAGTTTCGTCCGGCCAGTTTTCCTGGTTCGCTCAACCTCGGCTGCATTGACAAAAAAAGGGAGAACGACCGATGGATCGGCTCAAGAGCAAGGTTGCGATGGTGGTCGGCGCGGGCTCGATCGGGCCCGGCTGGGGCAATGGCAAGGCGACCGCAGTGACCTTCGCGCGCGAAGGCGCCAGCGTGTTTTGCGTCGATCGCAACGCCGCAGCGGCGGAAGAGACGGTGAAGATCATTACCGGCGAAGGCGGCGAGGCGACCGCATACACCGCCGACGTCTCGCGCGCAGCCGAGGTCGAGGCGATGGTCGCGGCATGCCTGAAGGCCTACGATCGCATCGACGTGCTCGACAACAATGTCGGCATCGCCGAGGTCGGCAGCGTGGTCGACCTGGCGGAGGCCGAATGGGATCGCGTCTTCGCCGTCAATCTCAAGAGCGCCTACCTGGCGATGAAGCATGTCATTCCCGTAATGGTGAAACAGGGCGGCGGCTCGATCATCAACATCTCCTCGATCGCCTCCATCCGACATGTCGGGATTTCCTATGTCAGCTACAATGCGAGCAAGGCGGCGATGAATCAGATGACGCGCAGCACGGCGGTCGAATTCGCGTCAAGGCATGTGCGCGTGAACGCGATCCTGCCCGGGCTGATGAAGACGCCGATGGTCGCGCATTCGGCCGGCCTCGCGCGGAGCTATGCCAACGGCGATGTGGAGGCGATGTGGCGCGCCCGTGACGCGCAGGTGCCGATGGGGCACATGGGCGACGCCTGGGACGTCGCCAACGCGGCGCTGTTTCTCGCTTCCGACGAGTCGAAATATGTCACCGGCACCGAGCTCGTGGTCGATGGCGGCATCACCTGCAAGTCGGGAGCCTAAAGAAGGGCTACTGTGCGAGCGTCAGGATCCCGCCCGCGAATGAATGCCAGGCTGCCGTGGTGCTGATCGGCCAGTTCAGGAACTTCACGGCGATGAGCGCGGCCCCGCCATAGAGATAGGCGGGATGCGGCCGCCCCCGCGTACGCCAGTCGAACACGATCGCGACGACCAGCAGGAGATACGCGACGAGAGCGGGCGCGATCGTCACCGAGACCGGCGGCGGGCCGGGCGGACCGGGAGGTGCGAGGAAGGTCAGGAACCAGCGCGCGACCGCTGCGTCGAGGATGGAAATTGCGGCGAGCAGCATCAGGCGCTTGTGCGTCTCACGGTCGCGCAGATGGACGAGGGCCAGCGCAAACACCACCGCAAAGAACAGAATGCCGCTGAGCGGAACGATCGCAAAGGCGAGGCCCTCGTCGGCCTGGCCGACTGCTGCCGACCGCTTCATGACGCTGACCGAAACCATGAAGCCCATGATCGTCATGGCGGTCGCGAGGGACACGCCGATCAGTCCGGTGCTGCGGTGTCGGGCGATTCGTCCGGTGGACGCAAGCCAACTCTGGAACACGAAATAGATCGTCCAGGCGAAGAACAACAGGCCATGCAAGTGCACGACGGGTGGTGACGACAGCGAGCCCCTCGCCATCGGTACCCAGTAGGTAGGCGCAAAGCCGATAAAGGCGACCGCCATGCAGGACAGGGCCATGTAGAAATAAAAGTATTGCGCCCCGGCTTTCACCGAGGCGCGCGACGAATTGCGATCGAGAACGATTGTCATGATGCTTCAGTCTGACAAAAGCCGAGGATGGTTCAATTAAAACTTGAGTTACAATAGGCTTGCGGCGCCGTCACGCCTGCGCGCCGAGCTCGGCGCGGTCGAGCTCTTCCTCGACCTGGTGAAAGGCGTCATCGCCGATCTCCTCGGAGTCGCGCATCTTTAAAAGCGCCGCCCGCGCTGCGACGATGGCACGGCGGCGCAACGGGTCGGCCGGAAGTTCGCTCGTGGCGACGCCGCCGTCGGGCTCGGTCTCGGCGCGCAGCAGGACGGCCCGATATTCGAGCCGGAGAATCTCGGCCTCTTCTGACGGATCGCTCTCGATCGCGTCGAGCGCTGCGCGATAGGCGACCGAGCGGGCGTGCGCGGCCTCGTGTGCAACGGGATCCTCGTTGTCAAATTTCAATGCCAGAATCAGCGGTCGCAGCGTCAGGCCCTGGATCACGAGTGACCCCAGCACGACGGCAAAGGCCGTCAACAGAATCAGATCGCGAAACGGGAACATTTCGGGCAAGGCGAACGCGGCCGCCAGCGTGACGATGCCGCGCATCCCGCACCAGGAAACGACGATGCCGCGTCCCACTGTCGGTACCGCATTTGTCGCACGCGGAGGAAGCAGGCCGTGCGCCTCCAAAGCGCGCAGGAAGGCGCCGTATGGCATCACCCAGGCGATGCGGGCGACGATCACGGCGGCGAGGATCGCGGCGGCAAATCTGCAATATTCGAGGCGCACGACCTCATCGAGTCCGGACCAGATCGGGCGCAGCTGCAGCCCGATCATTATGAAGGCCAGCACGTTGAGCACGAACACCACCGTCTCCCACACCGCATACGACGACACGCGCAGCCGCGCCGTCATGCGGGCCGGCGCGGTGCGGGCGATGGTGATCGCATAGGCGACGATAGTGAGTATTCCGGACAGTCCGATGTGCTCGGCGACGATCCACACCATGAAGGTGCCGGCGAATTGCGTGATGATCGCGCTCGGCGCTTCGGTGATACGGCGCATGATCGCCAATGAGACCCGCGCGAACAGGAAGCCGGCGACGAGGCTTCCCAGGAGGGCAAATGCAACAGCGGGAACGAATTCGCGCACCTTCATGTGCTCTGCGGCAACCAGGCCGACGCAGACACGATAGATCAGGAGCGCGCTTGCATCGTTGAGCAGGCTCTCTCCCTCGAGGATCTTCTGGATGCGATAGGGCAGGCTGACCTGGCGCAGGATCGCGGTGGCCGCCGCGGCGTCTGGCGGCGCCACGATGGCGCCGAGCGCGATTGCGACGGCCCACGGCATCTCCGGGCGAAGCCAGTGCGCGACCACCGCGACAGCGGTGGTCGTCACGCCGACCGCGACGAGCACCAGCGTCGAGACCGGCAGCCAATTGTTGCGAAGGTCGCGCAGCGAGGTGTCGTAGGCGGCATCGAGCAGCACGGGCGCCACGAACAGCGCCAGCGTCAGTTTCGGCTCCAGCGTCCAGGGCGGGCCCGACGGCAGCAGTGCCAGCAGCACGCCGCCGATGGCGAGGAAGATCGGGTAGGGTACCTTGATGCGCCGCGCCAGCCCCGACAGCGCGACCGCGGCGAGCAGAAGTCCGATGATCCATTCGAATACCAGCAAGGCAAGGCCCCTACGAAGTCGATCGTCGAATTGACGTATAGTCCAGCGTGTGGTCTTGCAGCAAATTGCTGGCTGTCCGGATGACGGACCGCTTGGTCCGACCGGGCACAGGAGAAAAGACGCTCAGACGTCGATTGAGATGCGACGCTATTGTGGATATCTGGCCCTGTCGCTCATGCTGGCCTGGCTGCCGTGTATGCTGACGGCGAGCCGCGCAAGCGCAACCGGCACCGAGCCGACGGCGGACATCCAGGCCGACCCGTCGCCTTGCCTTGCTGCTTCCGGTGCAGCCGACGACGACAAGATCATCGAGGTCTGCAGCGCGTTTCTCGACAATGAGAAGGCGGAGAAGTCCGACCGGATCAAGGCGCTGACCGCGCGCGCTTCGGCTTATGATCATAAGCAGATGATCGATCGTGCGATCGCGGACTACGACACCGTGCTGGGGCTCGATCCGTCGCTCGCCGACGCCTACAATGCTCGCGGCGAGTTGTGGCGCAGGAAGGGTGACCGGCCAAAGGCGATCATGGATTTCGGCGCCGCGCTCAAGCTCAATCGCAATCACCCGGCCGCCAAGGCCAACTACAAATCGCTGTCGCTGGAACTGGAGCGGCTCGGCGCGTTGATGGCGGTTGCCGGCAAGCCGAGTTTCGATTGCCGCAAGGCCCGCCGTGCGGTGGAAAAGGCGATCTGTGCCAATCCCGAACTTGCCGACCTCGACCGCGAGATCAACGCCTCCAGCGTCAGGGCGGTGCGCGAGGCCCGAAGCGCGCCAGAGGCGCGCGCGCGTCAGCGCGAACAGGACGACTTCATCGCCCGCCGCAACCGCGAGTTCGGCAAATCCGGCTATGACCTGCGCAAGGCGATGCGCGCGCGGCTGGAACGGCTGAACGGAGCCGAGGGCCATTAGCGCCAAAGTCGGTGCGTTTTCGGCTTGAAACGCCCGCGCTTCCCGTGACAATGGCGGAAATACGTGAGGGGAAACGTCATGAACATCCAGCAAAAGAGCCGGTATCATGAGGTATATGCCCGCTCGCTTCGAGACCCTGAGGGGTTTTGGGCGGAAGCGGCGCGCGAGATCGATTGGGTCGAGCCTGCAAAGAAGGTCTTCGACCCTGCGATGGGTCCGTATGGCCGCTGGTTCGCCGGCGCCGTAGTCAACACCTGCTACAACGCGCTCGATCGCCATGTCGGCGGGGGCCGCGCCGACCAAATGGCGCTGATCCACGATTCCCCGCTCACCAACACGGTCACCAAATTCACCTATGCCGAGCTGCTGAAGGAAGTGCAGACGCTTGCCGCCGTCATGCAGGATTTCGGCGTCACCAAGGGCGATCGTGTCATCCTCTACATGCCGATGGTGCCCGAGGCGGTGGTCGCGATGCTCGCCTGCGCGCGGATCGGTGCGGTACACAGCGTGGTGTTCGGCGGATTCGCGGCAAAGGAGTTGGCAAGCCGCATCGACGATGCCAAGCCGAAGCTGATCCTCTCCGCAAGCTGCGGACTCGAGCCCGGGCGCATCGTGCAATACAAGCCGTTGCTCGACGAAGCCATCAAGCTTGCGAGCGCGAAGCCCGAAGCCTGCATCGTCCTGCAGCGGCCGCAGCACGGCTGTGATCTCACGTCAGGCCGCGATCATGACTGGGCATCCTTGCGCCGCGCCGCGCTGGATGCCGGCAAGGCCGCGTCCTGCGCGCCGGTACTCGCGACCGATCCGCTCTACATTCTGTACACCTCGGGCACGACAGGCATTCCCAAGGGCGTGGTGCGCGACAATGGTGGGCACCTCGTCGCGGTGAAATGGTCGATGTACAATCTCTACGGCGTGAAACCCGGCGAGGTCTGGTGGTGCGGCTCCGACATCGGCTGGGTGGTCGGTCACAGCTACATCGTCTATGGCCCGCTGTTCCAAGGCGCGACCTCGATCATGTATGAGGGCAAGCCGGTTGGCACGCCCGACGCCGGCGCGTTCTGGCGGGTGATTTCCGAGCACGGAGCGGTGGCGCTGTTCACGGCTCCGACAGCATTCCGCGCCATCCGTAAGGAAGACCCGGAAGGTAAGTTCATCCGGCAATACGATCTTTCGAAATTCCGTACGCTGTTTCTCGCCGGCGAGCGCGCCGATCCGCCGACGGTGGAATGGGCCGAGAGGCAGTTGACGGTGCCGGTCATCGATCACTGGTGGCAGACAGAGACCGGCTGGTGCATCGCCGGGAATCCGGTGGGCTTAGGCATGCTGCCGGTCAAGCACGGCTCGCCGACGGTGCCGATGCCGGGCTATCAGGTCGACGTCGTCGACGAGGCCGCGCGGCCTGTGCCGGAAGGCGCCATGGGTTCGATCGTGATCAAGCTCCCGATGCCGCCGGCCTGCCTGCCGACGCTGTGGGAGCAGGATGAGCGTTTCAAGGGCGCCTATCTCTCGGAGTTCCCCGGTTACTACAAGACATCGGATGCCGGCTACAAGGATGAGGACGGCTACGTCTGGGTAATGGGCCGCACCGACGACATCATCAATGTCGCCGGTCACCGGCTCTCCACCGGTGGCATGGAAGAGATTTTGGCGTCGCATCCCGACGTCGCCGAATGCGCCGTGCTCGGCATCAAGGATGCGATCAAGGGCGAGGTGCCCTGCGGCTTCCTGGTGCTCAAGGCGGGCGTGACGAAGACGCCTGATGAGGTCGAGAAGGAGGTCGTGGCGCTGGTGCGCGAAAAGCTTGGCCCCGTCGCCGCGTTCAAGCTCGCGATCACGGTGGCGCGGCTGCCGAAGACGCGCTCCGGAAAGATTTTGCGCGGCACCATCAAGAAGATCGCCGACGGCGAGCCCTGGAGCATGCCGGCCACGATCGAGGACGCAAAGGTGCTCGACGAGATCGGCGATGCGCTCAAGGGCAAGGTGTGAGCTGGAACACCGGCTGCGCGCCGCGCAGGGCGAAGGGTCGAATGTCGCTCAATGACCGCCGCTTCGGACAGAATTGAGCGCAAGAACGGCCTTGATTTTGATGGATTGCCGGGTCATTCCCGCATCGCACGCCAAGTTGCAACGACGGAACGGAACCACGGATGCGATCCATTTCTGCCCGCGCGTCACTCGCCTTGCTGCTTGCATTGCCGCTGCTCGCGGGCTGCCTGGAGCGCGGGCAATCGCCGGTCGCGGAAAGCATGGGCGACGACGATCAATTTTGCCAGGCCAACGGCACGGTCAAGGTCGGCTCGTCCGAGTATGTTGCCTGCCGCAAGGACCGCGACGTCCAGCGCCAGCGCGCGGAGGCGCGCACGGATCGCAGGCAGCGCGATCTCGGCGAATACATGCTGAACAATCCGGACCGGCGGTAAATCAGGAGGCGATGATGAACGAGGACGTTTTCAACGCCAGCCTTCGCGGATTCCTCAAGAAGGTCGGCATTACTTCCCAGCGCGAAGTTGAGAGAGCGGTGCGCGAGGCCGTGGCAAGTGGCCGGCTCAAAGGTAACGAGAAGCTTCCGGCTAAGACTGTGCTCACCATCGATGGTCTCAGTCTTACACATGAAATATCCGGCGAGATCGAACTCGGCTGACACCAGCCGACGCACTCTCGCGATGCCGATGCTCGTGGACTGCCCGGAGCGCGGGCGGGACGCTTGTCGAAAGCGGTATTGCTCCTCGAATCAAAATTCCGGGTTTAGCTAAAGCTTTCCTCCGGTCCGCCGCGTTCATCTATGCCACAACAAAAAACGCGGCGGGTTGCCGCCGCGTTTGGTATTTCGATGGCCGTGGGCTACGCGCTCACTCTTCGTCGTCGGCCTTCTTGCCGCCGATCGTCTTCAGCTTGGCGAACACCGCATCGACATTGAGGTCGTCCTGCTGCTTTTCGGTGTGCTCGTATTCGGGCTCCTTGCGCGTGGTCTCCGAGGCCGGCAGCAGCGTGGCGCCGCCATAGACAGTCGCGGCTGGCTTTTCCTTGGCGGCGCGCTGCACCTCGAAATCGAGCTCGATCTGCGAGCACAGGCCGAGGGTGACCGGATCCATCGGCGTCAGCGTCGAGGCGTTCCAGTGGGTGCGGTCGCGCACGCTGGCGATCGTGGTTTTGGTGGTGCCGACGAGCCGCATGATCTGCGCGTCCTTCAGTTCGGGATGGTTGCGCACCAGCCACAGGATCGCGCTCGGGCGCTCGTGGCGGCGCGACACCGGCGTGTAGCGCGGGCCCTTCTTCTTGGCCGAAGATGGCAGCACCACCTTGCTCTGCTCGAGCTTGAGGCGGTAGTTCGGGTCTTTCTCGCCCCTTTCGATCTCCTCGCGGGTCAACTGGCCGTTGGAAATCGGATCCATGCCCTTGATGCCCTGGGCGGCGTCGCCGTCGGCGATGGCGCGGACCTCCAGCGGGTGCATCTTGGTGAAATCGGCCACCTGATCGAAGGTCAGAGCGGTATTATCAACCAGCCACACGGCAGTCGCCTTCGGCATCAGCGGTGCGTTGCTCATGGCAAATCTCCTTGGCGCTTCGCCCACCTCTCGGAGGCGAAGCTGGTAGTCATCGGTGATGACGGGAATTATGCGGCCTATATAAGCCTTCCTGGGGTAATGGCGCAATGGGCCACGAAAAGTGCCTTGACAGCGCCCGAAAGCAGTCCCAAGTGCTTATCGAATTGGCCGTTCCCCGCCCGCCGGCGAGGGGTGATTCGGTCCCGGGATTGGCCCATGTCAGCGAAAAAACCAGAGCTTAGAATCGTGCTTTGTTCCCCGCGTGGCTTCTGCGCCGGGGTTGTCCGGGCCATCGACACGGTGGAACGGGCGCTCACCATTTATGGCGCTCCGGTCTATGTCCGGCACGAGATCGTCCATAACAAATACGTCGTGGACAGCCTGAAGACCAAGGGGGCGATTTTTGTCGAGGAGTTGGCCGAAATCCCCGACGATACCAACGCGCCCGTGGTGTTTTCCGCCCACGGGGTTCCCAAATCGGTGCCGGCCGAGGCCAAGGCCCGCAATTTCTTCTCGCTGGACGCGACCTGCCCGCTGGTGACCAAGGTCCACCGCGAGGCTGCGATCCATTTCAAGCGGGGTCGGGAAATCCTACTGATCGGGCATTCGCACCATCCCGAGGTGGTCGGCACCCTCGGCCAGCTCCCGGCCGGCGCGGTCACGCTGATCGAGACCGCCGAGGACGCCAAGACCTTCGCCCCGAAGGACCCGGACAACCTCGCCTTTGTGACCCAGACCACGCTGTCGATCGACGACACGGCCGAAATCGTGACGCTGCTCAAGGAGCGCTTCCCGAACATCAACGGCCCGCACAAGGAAGACATTTGCTATGCCACCACAAATCGCCAGCTCGCGGTGAAGAAGGTGGCGCCAGTGGTCGACGCTCTGATCGTGGTCGGCGCGCCGAACTCGTCGAACTCGCAGCGCCTGCGCGAGGTCGCCGAGCGTGAGGGCTGCCCCATCGCCGTGCTTGCCCAACGCGCGAGCGACATCGACTGGGATCGCTTTGAAGGCATCAGGAGCCTCGGCATCACGGCAGGCGCATCCGCGCCGGAGGTGATCGTCGAGGAAATCATGGGCGCCTTCGCCGAGCGCTACGAACTGCACGTGGAGACGGTCTCGGCCGCGGAAGAGAACGAGTTCTTTCCGCTGCCGCGCTCGCTGCGGCCCGACGCTGCCGCCGCGGAATAAACCATATGGCGGTCTACACCGACGTTGCCGCCGAAGATCTCGCGGAATTCCTCAAGAGCTACGATATCGGCGAACTGCTCTCCTACAAGGGTATCGCCGAGGGCGTGGAGAATTCGAACTTCCTGCTGCACACGAGCCTGGGCGCCTACATCCTCACGCTCTACGAGAAGCGCGTGGCGGAGGGCGACCTGCCGTATTTTCTGTCGCTGATGGCGCATCTCGCCGAGCGCGGCGTCTCTTGCCCACAGCCGGCGAGGAATCGTAACGGCGAGGTCTATAGCCGGCTGGCCGGCCGACCGGCCGCGATCATCAATTTCCTCGAGGGCATGTGGCCGCGGCGGCCGAACGCGATGCATTGCGCCGGGGTCGGCGATGCGCTTGCCAGGATGCATCTCGCCGGGCGCGACTTTCCCCTGATCCGGAAAAACCCGCTGTCGGTCGGCGGCTGGCGGCCTCTGTTCGATCTTGCCTGCGCGCGGGCCGATAGCGTGCAGGCGGGCCTCTCCGATTTCATCACACGCGAGCTCGATCATCTCGAAGCGAATTGGCCGAATGACCTGCCGCTCGGCGTCATCCATGCCGACTTGTTTCCAGACAACGTGTTCTTCCTCGGCAACAAGCTGTCGGGCCTGATCGATTTCCCGTTCGCCTGCAACGACATTCTTGCCTATGACGTTGCCATCTGCCTGAACGCCTGGTGTTTCGAGCCGGATCATTCCTTCAACGTCACCAAGGCGCGCGCGCTGCTCAATTCCTACGGTCGCGAGCGTCCGCTGGCAGCGGCGGAACAGGCTGCGCTTCCGCTGCTCGCGCGCGGCGCCGCGATGCGCTTTCTGCTCACGCGTCTGGTTGATTTCCTCAACGTACCGGACGGTGCGCTGGTGAAGCCCAAGGACCCGCTGGAATATGTGCGCAAGCTGCGCTTCCAGCAGAACGTCGCGGGGTTGCGCGACTACGGCGTCACGCCGGCAGGGTGCGCGGCGTGAACGACAAGCCGCATGTCACGATCTTCACTGATGGCGCCTGTTCCGGGAACCCCGGGCCGGGCGGCTGGGGCGCGATCCTGAGATTCGGCGACGTCGAGAAGGAGTTGAAGGGCGGTGAGGCGCACACCACCAACAACCGCATGGAGCTGGTGGCGGCGATCTCGGCGCTTGAGGCGCTTAAGAAACCGTGCGTCGTCGACGTCACTACCGACAGCCAGTATGTCCGCCAGGGCATCACGGGCTGGATCCATGGCTGGAAGAAGAACGGCTGGCGCACAGCCGACAAGAAGCCGGTCAAGAATGTCGAACTGTGGCAGCGATTGGATGCAGCCCTAAAGCCCCATGAGGTGCGCTGGCACTGGATCAAGGGGCACGCCGGCCATGACGAAAACGAGCGTGCCGATCAACTGGCGCGTGACGGATTGGCGGAAAATCGCAGCCGCTTATAACGGACTTGTAGCCATACGTCCGTCCGAAATGCCCAGCAACTGCCTGCCCGAATTTCCGTAGTTTCGTTGATTCACGGCGGCATGTTGCGCCACGGCCTGAAGGTCGCGCATTCGCCGTTGCAGCGGGGAAGACTCATATAGCGCGCTGCCGCCGCCCAGCCTGAAGCAATCCTCGGCGATGCGAACGCAGGCTGCCGTAGTCCAGGTCGCGGCTTGGGCGCCTTCTGCGAGAAGCACGTTGTCCTTCAGCGTTCCAGCGAGCGCATGGCGCCAATGGCTTTCAACTTGAGCATACGCATACGCCCGAACTGCCTTTAGGTCAGCTTCGATCCGGCCGAGTTCATACTGAAAGGTCTCCAAATCCCGCATCGGTGCGACGGCGCGCTGCTGTTGCCGCCCGGTATTGGCAAGCTGTACGAGTTCGTCCAATGCGCCCGCAGCCACGCCGGTCGCAGCAGGAATGTGCATAAGGGGAATAAACTGCGATACGGTTTGGTAGAGCGGTCCCGCTATGCACGATTGGCTGTTCGCCAGATCGAGAAAATTGTCCGCAGGGACCATCTTGTCCTTGAGCGAAATGTGATGGCTCCCGGTGCCCTTCAGGCCCGCGACGTACCATGTGTCCTCGATCTGCCACTCCCGTGCCGGAAGCACGAAGCTTCGGACCATCGGCGGACCGTTCTCGCCCAATGGCCCAGGCAGTGGTTTGCCACCTTCGGACATGACACATAGTCCGAACATCCAGTCGCAATGCTGGCAGCCGCTCGCAAACGGCCAGCGTCCATTGACTCGCCAACTGCCATCGACCGCTTCGGCAGTTCCTACAGGTTGGACAGAGCCGCCAAAGATTACATCGGGACCCTTCGCGTAGATACGTTCGAAAATTTTCTGCGAGGTGAGAGGCGCAATGATAGCGGATCCCATCCCAATCATTGTGACCCAGCCGATCGAGCCGTCGATCTTGCTGAGCGCTTCCATGATGGCGATCGCCGCCGGCATATCGAGCTCGAGCCCGCCGTGGCTTCGCGGCGCGAGCGCGCGGAAAATCCCGATAGATCGCAGCTTTTCCACCAGATCGAGAGGAATCCGACGTCCGGCCTCGATCTCCGCTGTGCGTGCCGTGACTTCCGGTGCCAGCGCCTGGATATCTGAAAGCAGGCGGTTGGTTATATCTGTCATGGGCACGGCGTTTGCCTTTGCATCGGGATGTCCGAGGCGATCGAAAGCAACGCTCGTGGGATTCATGGACAAGACTCACCAGTTTCCAAGGGACGCAAATTCTTGCCAAAATGCGCGGCAAATGAGTTTCGGCCAACTCATTTCAACGCGACGCCGAAAGCCATCGTCGTCACGATCATGTAAGAATGATCATCGATCGACGACCGATCGGCTGGCGCGCTCTCGTCACAGAACCGACAAGGAAATATCTGAACTGGCCTGGAGAGTAGAATATGATGCTTGCGACCAAACGAATTGCTGCTGCACCTGACGTCACGGCGCCGGACGGATCGGAGGTTCGCGTGTTGTGTCAGACGACTCGCGGAGGTATGGCGCTGTTCACCTTGCCGGCGAAGGCGGTGTCGAAAGCCGTCGTTCACCGGACGGTCGATGAAATCTGGTACTTCGTTTCCGGCCGCGGGCGGATGTGGCGCAAGCTCAACGACGAAGAAGTGATCGACGATGTAGAAGCGGGAGTTTCGATCGCGCTCCCGGTCGGCACGCACTTTCAATTTCGCGCCGGCGATGCGGAACCTCTGGTGATCGTCGGGGTGACGATGCCGCCATGGCCAGGCACGGATGAGGCGATTTTCGTCGACGGTGTGTGGAAAGCCACTGCGTGAACTTGCGCGTGGAGCGTTGCACCTTGCTGCAAGCCCAGCCGTCACCACCTGCGAAATCGGGCGATGACGGCTTTAACTTTGGCTAGAGCATTGTCGGTTCTGATTGAATCAGAACCGAAGCTTTCGATTCCCGCGTTTTCGTTTACGCGAACCGGCATCCATTTCGCTCGAAAAAACGCTGTAGCCGATCCTAATTCAGAGCTGAGCGAGCAGCGTGTCGCCGCCGGAAACCTCGACCTTGCCCGGAGCGGGTTCGAGGTTGAGCTTCTTCACCACGCCGTCCTCGACCAGCATCGAGTAGCGCTTGGAGCGGATCCCGAGCCCGTTGGCGGAAGCGTCGAGCTCCATGCCGATCGCCTTGGTGAATTCGGCATTTCCGTCGGCGAGGAAGGTCGCTTCGTCGCGCTGGTCGGTGTCGCGCTTCCAGGCGTTCATCACGAAGGCATCGTTGACCGAGACGATCGCGATCGTGTTGACGCCCTTGTCCTTGATGGCGTACGCGTTCAGAAAAATGCTCGGCAGATGCATCTTGTGGCAGGTGCCGGTGTAAGCGCCCGGAACCGCAAAGAGGGCCACCTTCTTGCCCTTGAAGATGTCGTCGGTGGTTTTGACCTGCGGCCCCTCGGCGGTCATCACGCGAAACTTGGCTTCCGGCAGCTTGTCGCCAACCTTGATCGTCATCGTAAATTCTCCCTCAATGACCCGACGTGTCTTAAACCCGGCGGTCGAACGGCACAATATCAAAGCATGAGGTGGTTGCGCCTCAGGCGCGGAAATAGCAATAGCGGAAGCACGGTCACCGTTCCTTCATCAGCCCGAAAACCCGCCCTCGTCGAGGAATGCCTGCTCTTCCGCCGTCGTCACCCGGCCCAGGATGCGGTTACGGTGCGGGAAGCGCCCAAACCTGCGGATAATATCGGCGTGGTGCTCGGCGTATTCCAGGTTCTCCGGGTCACCGCCGACATTGCGGAAATGCTCGACGCAGCGCTGCTGGTCGGCAAGTTGCTCCGAATGCATGAGGGGCAAAAAGAGGAATTCACTCAGAAGCGGATCGATCCGCGCGTCAACGCCACCATCGATGGCCCGCCGTGCCACCTCGCGCGCCAGTTGATCGCTCGCATAGGTCAAGGCATTGCCACGAAACATGTTGCGGGGAAACTGATCGAGCACGATGGCCAGCGCCAGAGCGCCGCCATCGCTCGCCTCCCACGGCGACAACTCGCCTGCGGCCGCCGCTCGCCACGTTTCAAGGAAACGGCGGCGGATTTCGGCATCGAAGCCGTCATCGCGGCCATACCAGCGGTCGCGCCCGGCGGCGCGCCAGAAAGCGACGATCTCGGCGGGTGTTGCAACGCGCGCGGCAGTCATGGTGCAACGCCAGGGTCGCTCGTCCTAGGCCGCCGCTTGCTTTTGGTCGCGCAGTTCGCGGCGCAGGATCTTGCCGACATTGGTTTTCGGCAGATCGGTCCTGAACTCGATCTGCTTCGGCACCTTGTAGGCGGTGAGCTGGGTTGCGCTGAACCTGATGATGTCCTCGGCCGTGAGGCTCGGGTCCTTCTTGACCACGAACGCCTTTACCGCTTCGCCAGACTTGGCGTCTGGCACGCCGATCACGGCGCATTCGAGAACGCCCGGATGGCTTGCGATCACTTCCTCGATCTCATTCGGATAGACATTGAAGCCAGAGACCAGAATCATGTCCTTCTTGCGGTCGACGATCTTGGTAAAGCCGTACTCGTCCATCACACCGATGTCGCCGGTACGGAAATAGCCGTCCGCAGTCATCACACGCGCGGTTTCGTCCGGTCTGTTCCAGTAGCCCGTCATCACCTGCGGGCCCTTGGCGCAGATCTCGCCGGCCTGCCCAATCGGCAACTCGTTGCCGTCGTCGTCGCGGATCGAGAGATACGTGGAGGGCACGGGCAACCCGATCGAGCCGGAGAACTTGTCGGTGTCGGCGGGATTGCAGGTCAAGGTCGGCGAGGTCTCCGACAGGCCATAGCCCTCCGACAGCGCGCAGCCCGTCACCTTCAGCCATTTCTCGGCAACCGGCTTTTGGGTCGCCATGCCGCCGCCGAACGAGGTCTTCAGCTTGGAAAAATCGAGCTTGTCGAAGCCGGGCGTATTCAACAGGCCGTTGTAGAGCGTGTTGACCGCGGGGAAGCTGTTGACCTGGTACTTCGAGAGCTCCTTGACGAAGCCCGCCATGTCGCGCGGGTTCGGAATCAACAGATTGACGCCGCCCGCTCGCACTGCGAGCAGATAGCACGCCGTCAGCGCGAAGATGTGGTAGAGCGGAAGCGCGCAGACGATGAAGAGCTGCTCGACATGCGGCGGCTTCTTCAGCGCCGGCTGCAGCCAGGCGTCGTTCTGCAGCACATTGGCAAGCACGTTCTGATGGATAAGGGTGGCGCCTTTGGAAACGCCCGTGGTGCCCCCGGTATATTGCAGGAAGGCGACGTCCTCGCGTGTCAGCGCGGGCTTGCTGAACTTTAGGCCGCGGCCCGCCGAAAGTGCTTCATTGAACGTGACGGCGCCGGGGATCGACCACGCCGGCACCATCTTCTTCACGCGCCGCACCACCAGGTTGACGATCACGCCCTTGAAGCCAAGCAGGTCGCCCATGCTGCCGACGATGACTTGCTTGACTGCGGTATTGGCAAGCACCTTCTGCACGGTGGTGGCAAAGTTCTCCAGTACAATGATCGCTTCCGCGCCGGAATCCTTGAGCTGATGCTCGAGCTCGCGCGGCGTGTAGAGCGGATTGACGTTGACGACGGCATAGCCGGCGCGCAACACGGCGGCGGTCGAGATCGGGTATTGCAGCACGTTCGGCATCATGAGCGCGACGCGCGCGCCCTTCTGGAGGCCCTTGCTTTGCAGATAGGCGCCCAGCGCCGTCGACATCTCGTTGAGCTCGCGATAGGTGATCGACTTGTCCATGCAGATAAACGCCTTGCGGTCGGCGAACTTCGCAAAGCTTTCTTCCAGCAATTCGACCAATGACGAGTACTGT
The DNA here is from genome assembly GCF_018131005.1 of Bradyrhizobium lablabi. Taxonomy (GTDB): domain Bacteria; phylum Pseudomonadota; class Alphaproteobacteria; order Rhizobiales; family Xanthobacteraceae; genus Bradyrhizobium; species Bradyrhizobium lablabi_D. The sequence continues at coordinate 168,866 of NZ_JAFCJK010000009.1, read as the reverse complement.
GTGATGTCGATATCGGCGGGCACGCCGGCCGGATATTGCTTGAGCCAGATGCGCTCCATGGAATTCCCCTCTGATGACCCTGCCATTGGTCCCGGTTTCGTTGCCGGATCTGACCGCGTTGTTTTGGGCAGTATTGAGCGATGCTGCGGCCGATGGCAAGCCGCTGCGCGCTATCGACGCATTGCGTGGTGGGGGAATCGTTTCCGCTAACCAGCCGGCTTGGCTTCGGTCTTCGGCTTCGCGGCGGCCTTCGGCTTCGCGGCACCGGGTTTTGCCGGGACGGAGGATTTGTCGGCCGGCTTGGCTGCAGCAGACTTCGGTGGAGTGGCAGGTTTGTCGGCCTTCGCGGCCGCGGAATCCGGTTTGGCGTTGGCGTGGCGCACCGGCTTGGCGGCGGTCTGCTTGCCGTCCGACTTTGCGTCACCCTTGACGTCCTCCTTGGCGTCGGCCGCCGCATCGGGCTTCTTGACCGCGACGTGGGTGCGCTTGCCGCGCTTGGCCGGCTGCAGCCTTTCGCTGTCGGCGGCAACGGCGGCGAGCAGCGCGGCGCCGGTCTTGGTCGGACCGGTATAGACCGGAATCGGCTCCGACGGCGCGGGCGCCTGCGCCATCATCTCGGACGGCTTCGGCATCGACGCCTGCAGGCCCGCGCCAAAGAACGCTGCTGCGCCTTCGCCACCGAAGGCGCTCGAACTGGCGGCGTTGCTCGCGACGGTATCTTCGTCTTCATCGCTGGCGGGCCGCTTGTGCTTGCCGCCGCACATCTCCTCGCGCAGGTTCGGAGGCGTCGCATCGATCGGCACCAGATTGTCGACAGTGCCAAGCGAGGGACGGAGCCATGACAGCCCGGTATTGTTAGCAAAGCCGCGGTCAAGCAGTTGGGCGGCGCGGATCGCGCGCATGCGGCCCGAGGAGGCGCCGAGCACGACGGCGATCAGTCGCCTGCCGTCGCGCGTCGCCGACGCGACGAGGTTGTAGCCTGAAGCGCAGATGAAGCCGGTCTTGAAACCGTCGGCGCCGGGATAGCGGCCGATCAGCTTGTTGAAGTTCTGTGTGATCCGGTGGCCAAAGCGGATCGACGGGATGTGCATGAAGTATTCGTATTCCGGCAGGTCGCGGATGATGGCGCGGGCGAGGATCGCAAGGTCGCGCGCCGAGGTGATCTGGCCGTCAGCCGGCAGGCCGTTCGGATTGACGTAACTCGTTTGCGTCATGCCGAGCTTCTGCGCAGTCTGGTTCATCATCGCCGAAAAGCCGTCGATCGAGCCTCCGACGCCTTCGGCGAGCACCACGGCCATGTCGTTGGCCGATTTCACCAGCATCATCTTCAATGCGTTGTCGATCGTGAGCTGCGTGCCGGGCCGGAAACCCATCTTCGAGGGCGCCTGCGAGGCTGCGACAGGCGAGACCGTCACTAGCGTATCGAGCGAGATGCGGCCTTGCTTGACGGCTGTCAGCGTTACATAGGCCGTCATCATCTTGGTGACCGACGCCGGATACCACGGCATCGTGGCGTTATCGGCCTGCAGCACCTTTCCGCTGTCGGCCTCGACCACCAGCAGCGCCTCGGCCTGCGCCAGGCGCGGCATCGCGATCAGCAGCATCGCGACGGCGAGAATCCACTTCAACGACGGGTTGCGCAACAGCGGTCGAAGACAATGCACGAGTCCGGTTCCGGTCCTTTGAGACCCGCCTTGAGGATAAGGAGGTCTTGCGATGTGAGGTTCGGGTTCAAGCGTGTCCGGGGCCGCTTTGCGGCAGCGCAAACCCTATACCGCCTTGCCAGCGGAGAACAGGGCCCGGCGATCTAAATCGTGGACGAAATCCGCTGAATTTCGGCAGCCGCCTCAATCGGAAAGTCGGAATCATGGTGCCTCGACATCCGCCCGCTCGGTCTCCTGGACCATGAACTGGGCGCGTGCCAAGTCGGCAAAACGACCGCCTTTCGCCACGAGTTCATCGAAAGTTCCGCTTTCGATCACCCGGCCCTGGTCGAACATCAGGATGCGCGTGGCGTGGCGGATGGTGGAGAGACGGTGGGCGATTACGAAGGTGGTGCGGCCCTTCATCACTTCATCGAGAGCGGCGTTGACCTTGGCCTCGGTGACGGCGTCGAGTGCGCTCGTCGCCTCGTCCAGGATCAGGATCGGCGGATCCTTGAGTAACGCGCGTGCGATCGACAGCCGCTGCCGTTCGCCACCGGAGAGCATGCGGCCACGCTCGCCGGCATGGGTATCGAATTTCTTCTCGCTGCGCTCGATGAAATCCAGCGCCTGCGCGCGCGCCGCGGCGGTACGCAATTCCTCATCGGTTGCATCAGGCTTGCCGACGCGCAAATTCTCGGCGATCGAGCGGTTGAACAGCAGCGCTTCCTGGAACACAACGCCGATATTACGCCGCAACGCCGTCAGCTTCAGCGCGCGGATATCCATTCCGTCGATTTCGATGATGCCGGACTGCGGATCGAAGGCCCGATGCAGCAGGGCGATCGCGGTGGATTTGCCGGCACCGGTCGGACCGACCAGCGCGATGGTCTGACCGGGCAGCGCGGTGAAGGAGACGTCCTCGACTGCCGGCCGCTTGCCGTCATAGGAGAACGAGACATCGTTGAATTCCACGAGCCCGGAGAGGCGTCCGGGATCGACGGCCCCGGGCCGGTCGCGCACCGCCGGCACTGCGTCGAGCACGTCGAAGAATTCCTGCAGACGCGGCGCTTCCATGAACACGCTGTTGATGAAGCTCACCACCTGTTCGAGTTTCTGGATCAGCATGGTCGCGAACGAGACGAACATCACGATCTCGCCGACCGTGGTCAGGCCCTGCGCATGCAGCGCGATGCCAACGGTGAAGATCGCGAGCACGGTGATCGTGGTCGAGGCGCGCGTGATGACTGTGACCAGCGCCCACCATGACAGCACCGGCATCTGCACCGCGAGCAACTTGTCCGCGACATAGCGCAGGCCCTGCACCTCGGAATCGATCCGCACGAAGCTCTGCACCAGCGCAACATTGCCGAGCGCGTCCGAGGCGCGCGCCGAGAGGTCGCTGTAATAGGCCTCGACCTCGCTCTGCATGCCGTAGGTCTTGCGTACCACGAGCGTGGTCAGCACGGTGAAGACGACGCACAGAACGAACAGGAGGATCGCAAGCCGCCAGTTGATGTAGAGTGCGAGCGGCAGCAGCACGACGAGCGACATGATCGCGGCGAAGTGCTCGCGGAAGAATCCGAGCCACAGCCGCCACAGAGCGTCGGTACCGTTCAGCATCACCTTCATGAGCCGGCCCGAATGGGTGCCGGAGTGGAAGGTGAGCGGCAGCTGCAGGATGTGCTCGAAATAGTCCGTCAGCACGGCCTGGCGCTGGCGGTGCGCCAGCCGGTCGGCCTGTAGCGCGACGATCGCGCTGCAGCCGATCGTGAACAGGCCGAATGCCACCCAGGCTGCGAGCAGCGGCCATGGCGATGAGGTTTCAATCAAGCCGGTGCTGGGTCGGCCCGACAGCACATCGACGATCTTGCCGAACAGCACTGGCTCGGCGAACTGGGCACCGGCGAGCAGCAGGTTGGCAGCGGCGAGGATCCAGCCGAGCCGCGCTTCCTTGCCGAGCAGTTCCAGGACGCGGGTATAGAGGCGGAGCAGGGACATGCCGGCGTGACTCGCGAGCGGTGGAGGCAGCCATTCTAAGCAGGGATTGTGCGGAGAACTACCCACTTTGCGCCGGCTCGCCCATCGGTCCACACGCTCTCCGACCGGCCTGTGGAACGCCCCTGCGCGCGTCGAGGGAGACGGTGCTTGCGCGCCACGTCACCATGCCATGAACGGATAAAGCTTAATTGATCAGGCGATCGTCGCGCGGCGGCAGGAAGCTGTCGTCGAAAATATCAGACACATGCGGCCGCTTCTGGAATTTGAAATCCTCCGCAAGCTGCTCGACCGCACGCTCGAATCGCTCCGGATCGATGCCGCCAATACCGTTGCGTTTCACCTCACCGGTCAGGATGTTGTCGCGGATGATGGCGTGCAGCCGCTCCAGCTCCAGCTCGCGCGAGCCGCCGTCCATCCGGCTGACGACCTCGGACGCGGCGCGGACCGGGTCCTTGATCGAGAGGTTGGTGCCGCCGATGACCGCCCGCACAAATCCCTTCACTGCGTCCGGCTTCGCCGCGGCAAGACGCGGACTGACAATGACGGCAAAGCCATAGGCCTCGCAGCCATAGTCGGCAAAGCGCAGCACGGCGAGATCATCGGCGGGCACGCCGCGATCCCGCAGGTTGATCGCCGACAGATAGGAGAAGCCGGTGACCGCGTCGATCTGGCCCGCCGACAGCATCGGCTCGCGGACCGCCGCGCTGATGCTGTTCTGCTTCACGCTCGACAGCTTGATGCCGTTGAGCCTGGCGACGGCGGGCCACAGCCGGATCGACAGGTCGCCCTCCGCGACGCCGAGGCTTTTGCCCTCGAGGTCGGACAGTGTCCTGATGCCGCGGCTCTTGCGCGCGATGATCGCATAGGGCGCCCTGTTGAACAGCGCGAACACCGCCTTCACCGGCGCGGTGCCCGGCTTGTCGCGAAAGCGGATCAGAGCATTGATGTCGACAAGCGCGAAGTCGCTCGAGCCGTCGGCGACGCGCGCAATCGCGTCCGCCGAGTTGGTGGCGATATTGGTGCCGACCGCCAGTCCCTCGGCGCTGAACAGACCCCCGATTCCGGCCATCACGAACGGCGCAGCGGCAGCGTCAAGCGGCCGGTCGAGCGTGAACTGAATCGTGAGCGGTTGGGGCGGATCGCTCTCGGCCCGAAGCGGCGCGGCGGCAGGCCACGCTCCGCACCCGAGGCCGATCGCAAGGCCCGCGAGAAGGCGAAGAAAGCTGGTCCGACTTACGCGCATGATGACGTCCGGGGAGCGAGACAAACTGCCGCGCCGGCTGCGATTGTTTCATGACATCGAGAGCGTGATGGCAAGCGCCGATTTGCGCGCATTCTGCCGCAGCCAAGGTGAACGAACGATGACCGCCGCGATTTCGCCAGGGGTCATTCAGCCTGCAATTGGCTTACGGAACCTAATCTGAGGCCGGCGGTTAACTTTCAAAGGCTCATTGGGCCGGCTTCCACAAAGGATGACTGCAATGTTTGCGCGAAAAAGTGTGTTCTCGTCGATTGGCCGCGCGGCCACGCTGGCAACGGTTGCCGCAGTGGCGCTGACGGCCGTTGAGCCGACGATGGCGTTCGCGGGCTCTGCTCCGGCGGGCAAGCCTGCTGCCGCGACCACGTCGCATGGCACCAGCGGCGCGACCGACATCAGTGCGCGTCGCCGATATTATGGTGGCGGTGGTGCGGCTGCTGCCGCTGCATTTGCCGGTATCGTCGGCACGGGCCTCGCGATTGCTGCCGCTCAGAGTCGGCGAGACTATTATGACGGCTACTATTACGGCGGCGGCCCGGTCTATTACGGCGGTGGCCCGGTTTATTACGGCGGCCCCACCTATTACGGTCCGTACAACAGCTATGGCTATGGCGGCTATGGCTACGCCGGTCACACATATTACAATCGATGGTAACGGGGGCTTCTGCGCCCAATCTCGCTGAGCCCCGTAAATCCACCGGCCGGCCGGCCGGTGGATTTTTTTATTGTCAGGCAAGCCGTTAACACGTCGGCCACGAGTTTCGACTAGCCTGCAAGAATGGGTGATTCGATCGAGCGGCTTTACGAGGCGGTGATCGCGGCCAAGGATCTTGATCCGGCGACGTCGCGCACGGCACGGCTGTTTCAGCGTGGCCCGGCCAAGATGGCCAAAAAGCTCGCTGAAGAAGCAATCGAGGTCGTGATCGACGCCGTCAGCGGCAAGCCCGATGCCGTCGTCCGGGAGAGCGCCGATCTGCTCTACAATCTGACAGTTCTCTGGGCGTCGGCCGGGGTAAAGCCAGCCGACGTCTGGCGCGAGATGGAGCGGCGCGAGCGCTTGCTCGGGATCGCCGAGAAGCTGCCGAAGACGTCGGTTAAATTGCGCAAAGCGACGCCCGTTCCCGTCGTTCGGCGGCGACTCGTCGCCCTCGAAAGCCGCCTGCACAAGCGGCAACGGTAAAACGCCCGAAAATCAACCAATTCCCGGCATGGACAAATCCGCTCGATGATGGTTCATCGCGGCCATGCTGAAACGGATCTACGACTGGTGCATCGACGCCGCCGACAAACCCTACGCGCTCTGGATTCTCGCGGCGGTCTCCTTCGCTGAGAGCTCCTTCTTCCCGGTGCCGCCCGATATCATGCTGCTGCCAATGTCGCTGGCGCGACCGAAGCGGGCGTGGTGGTTCGCAACCGTCTGCACGATCGCGTCGGTCGCCGGCGGGGTGCTCGGTTATGCGATCGGCGCGCTGCTCTACGACTCGCTCGGGCAGTGGTTGATCCATCTCTATGGCCTTTCCGACAAGGTCGACGCCTTCCGTGCCTCCTATGCCGAATGGGGCGCGGTGATCATCCTTGTGAAGGGGCTGACGCCGATCCCCTACAAGCTCGTCACGATCACCTCGGGCTTCGCCGGATACAACATCTGGCTGTTCATCCTGTGCTCGATCGTCGCGCGCGGCGGCCGCTTCTTCGTGGTCGCGGTGTTGCTCAACCGCTACGGCGATTTGATCCGCGCGGAGCTTGAGAAGCGGCTCGGCCTGTGGGTCGCGATTGGCGCGGTTGTGCTGGTGCTCGGCTTCGTCATCGCGTTCAAGCTGATTTAGGCTCGTCGGATTGCGGGGCCGGTGCCGACAGGCTGTGCCAGGGCAAGGGTTTCAGGGAAGGCGAGAGTCCCGATACCGATGCTGCCGAACATTGCTCGCAGCTCGCCTATCTGCCGGTCCACAAGTGCGGGCCAAATGATTGCAAAACCGAGAATTTCGTGACGCGCGCGCTGCCAATAGGTGTGGCCTGGAATACCAGGACGCGCAAGAAAAATGCACGACGTGGATGACGTTTTGTCATCCGGTCGCGGCGTTCAAACGCAATACTTGACAGTGGAAAGATTGCCTTGTTGGTATGATGCCTTGCATCTCAAGCAGCCTCCGTTCCGCAAGAACCCGAAGGATCCGCTCCCAATGTCCATGCCTGCGTTGTTCAAGGGCCGTCTGTCTCTTCCCGTAATCGGGGCGCCGCTGTTCATCATTTCCGTGCCCGATCTCGTCATCGCGCAGTGCAAGGCCGGCGTTGTCGGCTCGTTTCCGGCGCTGAACGCCCGCCCGCCGGCGCTGCTCGACGAGTGGCTCGCACGGATCAAGGAAGAACTCGCGGCCTATGATCGCGCCAATCCGGATCGCCCATCGGCGCCGTTCGCGGTGAACCAGATCGTGCACAAGTCCAACAACCGGCTCGATCATGACATGGCGCTTTGCGAGAAGTACAAGGTGCCAATGATCATCTCCTCGCTCGGCGCACGCGAGGAGTTGAATCAGTCGGTCCATCGTTGGGGCGGCATCGTCTTTCACGACGTGATCAATCAGAAGTTCGCGCGCAAGGCGATCGAGAAGGGGGCCGACGGCCTCATCCTGGTCGCGGCAGGCGCCGGCGGCCATGCGGGCACGATCTCGCCGTTTCCGTTCGTGGCCGAGACGCGGCAGTGGTTCGACGGGCCGATTGCGTTGTCGGGCACCATCGCCAATGGTCGCGCAATCCGCGCCGCCCGTATCATCGGCGCCGACTTCGCCTATATCGGCTCGGCCTTCATCGCCACGTCAGAGGCCAATGCGGTGGAGAGCTACAAGAACATGATCACTAATTCGAGCGCCGAGGACATCGTCTATTCCAATCTGTTCACCGGCGTGCACGGCAACTATCTCAAGCCGTCGATCGTCGCGGCCGGCATGGACCCGGAAAATCTGCCGACCTCCGATCCCTCGAAGATGAGCTTCGGCACTGATGCCTCCGGCGAGCGCGCCAAGCCGAAGGCCTGGAAGGAAATCTGGGGCTCGGGCCAGGGCGTCGGCAGTATCGGCAATGTGATGCCCGCGGCCGAGTTGATCGCGCGGTTCAAGAAGGAGTACGCGGACGCCGTCGATCCGCCGCTCGCCTGATGGAGCCGATCTTTCGCGTTGACGGCGACCGCGTCGTCACCAGCCCCGACGCCGCGGGTCCGTGGGATCCACGGATGCAGCACGGCTCTGCGCCGGCGGCGCTCGTGGTCTGGGCCGCGGAAGCGATTCCGTCGTCGGCGCCGATGCGGATCGCGCGTGTCAGCATCGACCTGATGCGCCCAGTGCCGGTGGCGTCGCTCGGGATCGAGAGCGAGGTTCTGCGCGACGGCCGCAAGATTCAGCTCTGCGGCGTTCGCCTGCTCGCCGACGGCGTCGTCGTGGTCTCCGCCACCGTGCTGAAGATCAAGGCGCAAGCGACGGAGCTGCCGCCTGAGATCACGGATTTGCCGGTCGAGTTGCCGAAGCCCGATCAATGCGCATCCGAACCGGGCAACATCACCAGTCCGTTCGTGAGGTGCATATCGATGCGGCCTGCGCGCGGCCAGTTCGGCCAGATTGGGCCCGGCGCGATCTGGTTTCGCGTCGACCATCCGTTGATCGCGGGCGCGGCCGTGTCGCAGGTGATGCGCGCGGTCGTCGCCGCTGATTTCTCCAACGGCACCTCGCCGGCGCTCGATTTCAGCAAGTTCACTTTCATCAATGCCGACCTCACAGTGAACCTCGCGCGTGAACCGGTTGGCGACTGGATTCTGGTCGACGGTGAATCCTGGATAGGCCCTGACGGAGCCGGACTTGCGATGTCACGGCTCGCCGATCAGCACGGTTATTTCGGCCGCGCGGTTCAGAGCCTCGTGATCGAGCGGCGCTAAGAGCGGGATCTACAAAGTGTGCAGGGGTTCTCCCTCGCAACGAACGCGTCGCGTTTGCGCGGAGATCATGCTCGAACAGAATCCTTTGATGGCGATGCTTCATCCCCTTGGTATCGCGCTCCGGTTGTCGCGAGGCGTTTTCCAGGTAGTCTTGAATCGCATCCGAAATTGGAGCTAATCGATGAACGCGCGTACTCCCTTGCTTCCGCTGACCGGCGGCTGCTGCTGCGGCGCCATCCGCTATCAGATCGATTCATTTCCGCTCTTGCTCTACACCTGCAACTGCAGCGACTGCCAGACGGCCTCGGGCAGCGCCTTTGCCCTCAACATGCCGGTGGCGACCACCCAATTTCGCATCGTGAAGGGCGAGCCGAAGGGGTGGCGCCGGCCGTCGCCGAGCGGCGCCGATGTCACGTCCTGGTTCTGCGGCGACTGCGGCGGCCGCATCTACGGCGAGCGCAAGGGGAGGAGCGAGTCGGTCAATATTCGCGCCGGCACGCTGGATGACACCGCATGGCTGACCCCGGTCGCGCACATGTTCATGCGCAGCGCGCAGCCGTGGGTTCAGCCGGCCGCCGGCGCAGTATGCTATGAAACCGGGCCCGGCGATTTCCGCCCCCTGGCTGCGGCATGGCGGGCGATGTGGCCTGAGGGCTTCCCGCAAAAATAGTTTTCCGCTCCGGGAACACTCGGTGGCACAAACGAGTTTTCGCTCCCGTAAGGGGGGATCCATGACACGTGTCGTTGCCGTCACCGGGATCAGATGTATAGACCGGTGGCGTTGCGATTTCGAACCATCCCGTGGCGGGGTCGCGCGGCCGGAAAGGCGGCTGCGGTGAGACCGGGGCCATCGTCGGAACGCGCGGTCATCCTCGCCGCAAACGAACGCGATGGCACCAGGACCGCCCATCTGATCAAGCAAGCCGGCTACTATGCCAAAATCTGCGGCGATCTCGCCACCCTGGAGGACGAGATCGAGAGCGGGGCCGGGCTTGCGATCATTGCCGACGAGGCGATCAGGAATGCGGATCTGCGGCGCCTCAGGCGCTGGCTGAACGCGCAGCCGTCCTGGTCGGATTTCCCCGTCGTGCTGGTGAGCGAGAGCGGCGGCCCCGAACGCAATCCCGAGGCTGCGCGGCTCGGCCGGGAACTAGGCAACGTCACCTTCATCGAGCGCCCGTTTCATCCTGCCACGCTGGTGAGCCTGATAGCTTCAGCCGTGCGCGGACGGCGCCGGCAATACCAGACCCGCGCCATCCTCGAGGATCTCACCGAGAGTGAGGGCCTGCTGCAGACCGCCCTCAATGCCGGCCATCTCGGCGCGCTCGAACTGCACATGCCGGACTTCGAGCTCGAAGCCTCCGCGACCTGCAAGCGCTTCTTCGGGCGCACGGCGAACGAGCCGTTCACCTATCAGGATCTCTTGGAGGCGGTTCATCCCGACGATCGCGCCCGGCGACTCGAGGTCGTCGAGCACACGCTGCGTACGGGAGCCGACTACAAGATCGAGTACCGCAACATCTGGCCCGACGGCTCGCAGCATTGGGTCGACGTTCGCGCCCGCGTGGTGCGCGGACCCGACGGAAGCATCAAGTCGGTGGTCGGCGTCTGCTCCGATATCACCGCGCGCAAGACCGCCGAGATCGAACGCGAGGCTCTGCTGGCGCAGCTCGCCGCCGAGCGCACCGCACTCGCGGAACTCACGGCGACACTGGAGCAGCGGGTCGAGCAGCGCACCGCCGATCTGATGAAGGAGGTCGCCGCGCGCGAAAAGGCGCAGGAGCAGCTCCGCCACGCCCAGAAGATGGAGGCGATCGGCCAGCTCACCGGTGGCGTCGCGCACGACTTCAACAATCTCCTGATGGCGGTGATGGGCAATCTCGACCTGTTGCGCAAGCGCCTGCCTGACGATCCGCGGCTGCGGCGGCTGGTCGAGGGCGCGCTGCAGGGCGCCGAACGCGGCGCGTCGCTGACGCAGCGGCTGCTTGCATTCGCCCGCCAGCAGGATCTGCGTGCGGTGCCGGTCGATCTCGGTTTGCTGGTTCGCGACATGAGCAATCTGCTCGAGCGCTCGCTCGGGCCGCGGATCGTGCTGCGGCTGGATATTCCCGCCTTATTGCCGCCGGCGCGCGTCGACACCAACCAGCTCGAGCTCGCGATCCTCAATCTTGCGATCAATGCGCGGGATGCGATGCCGGATGGCGGGGTGATCGAGATCAAGCTCGAGGCCTGGCCGGCGAAGAACGACCCGTCACTGCAGCCGGGCGACTACCTGAAACTGTCGGTCATCGACAGCGGCACCGGCATGTCACCCGACGTTCTCAAGCGGGCGATCGAGCCGTTCTTCTCATCCAAGCCGCTCGGCAAGGGCACCGGCCTCGGCCTGTCGATGGTGCACGGCCTCGCGGTTCAGCTCGGCGGCGCGCTGCAGCTTGCGAGCACGGTCGGCAAGGGCACTACCGCCTCGCTGGTGCTTCCGGTTGCGACCTCGGCGCCGCAATCAGGGATCTGCTCGCCTGTGCCGCAGAAGGTGAAGCGCTCGGCGGTGATCCTGTTCGTTGACGACGATCCGCTGATCGCGATGTCGACCACAGAAATGCTGGAAGATCTCGGCCATCGCGTGATCAGTGCGAGCTCCGGCCCGCATGCGCTCGATATCCTCAGGAGCGACCAGGTGATCGATCTGATGATGACCGATCACGTGATGCCAGGCATGACGGGCCTCGAGCTTGCCGTCGCCTCGCGCGAGGTCCGGCCGCAGCTTCCGGTTCTGCTAGCCACCGGTTATGCCGAACTGCCCGACGGTATCCAGGTCGATCTGCCGCGGCTTGCCAAGCCCTATCATCAGGACCAGTTGCGCGAGCGGCTCGACCAGTTGTTGGGATAGGGGCGGGCGCATTTCTCGCGAAGCGAGCGCCTCGGTTTCCGGTATCGCATGTCAGCCCGTTGTCGCCGAGCGCGATCAGGTCGTGCCGCCGCGGGCGTTGCCTGAGGTTGCGAGTCCACGCTTGAAGCCCTGCCGACTGCCTTAACGCGCCATTAACCATGATCGTCCCAACAATAGCGATACAGCATGGCTCGTCGCCATGGCCGGGCCGATTGGAGAACAAAAGGGGTGCGCTATGGATTTTCAGGGGCTGTTGGCCAAGACCCCGGTGACCCTCGAGCAGCTCAGGAACCGCGTGTTCTATGCACTGCAGCGGCATCCGCTCTGCCGTGGCATCGAATTCGACGTCGTCAGCACCCCTCGTACCCGCCGCACCAACTGGACCATCAGCCTGCGCTCGGTGCAGCCCGGCGCCCTCTGGGAAGCCCACGAGATCATCGCCGACATCCAGGAGGCCTATGAACTGGCCGTCCCGGCCTGATCGCGGGCCGGTTCGTGCGAACTTCATCCAATTTCCCGGCCTTTGGCCATTTCAGTGGCATGCTAAAGCCTCATTTGCCGCGCAGCCTTCGGCCACCCCGGCCGGGACGGAGACGCTTTTGACCAAAGCCATAGCTATTGTAGGGCTGACCTGCCTCCTCGTCGTTGGGGCCGCGGCCGCCGCCATCCTCGGCCGCGATAGCGTCCCGGCGGCGCCCACCGCGGTCGCGCAGGCGCCGGCCGACGCCGCTCCGGTTTCCAACAAGGCGGGCAAGCAGGACAAGCTCGCTGTCGCAGCGCTCGCGGCGGCCGCCTTTGAGCCGCCACAGGCCGTGCCGCCATCGGCCTTGCAGCTCCGGGCGCAGGCTGCGATCCCCGCGCTGCCTGGCACCACCCTCCGTCAGGCCTATGCCGCAACCGACCCCGCCGACGTTGCCCCGCTCACCGGCCGTGCGGCAGCAGCGCCGGCGGAGGCAACTCCACCGAAGCCGAAGGCCGCCGCCAAGCCGGCGCCGCAGAAGAGCTACGCGCTGCTCAGCGACGCGCAGATCGCGAGCATCAAGGAACGGCTGAAGCTGTCGTCGGCGCAGGAATCCTACTGGCCGCCGGTCGAGGCCGCCCTGCGCGCGGTCGCGCGCAAGATCCATGCGAAGCGGCAGGTCGATCCCGGCGCGTCCGCCCCGCCGATTGATCCAGACTCCGAGGAAGTCCAGCAATTGAAATCGGCGGCGATGCCGCTGCTGTTCCAGCTTCGCGAAGATCAGAAGAGCGAAGTGCGCTCGCTCGCGCGCCTGATCGGACTGGAAAAAGTCGCCTCGATGATCTGATCGCCGCGCGCCTTCCCGTCGGCACAGCCTTCGATCATCGCTCGTCTCCAGGTGCTTCTCTCATCTCCTTCTTTGAGCATGATCTCCGCCCAAACGCGACGCGTTCATCGCGAGCGAAAATCGCGACACACTTTTCCGGATCGCGCTCTGGTTCCACAGGAACGTCGCCTCCATCCGTGTTGCCGGCCGGACGAGGAGACGAGCATACAGGCATCAACAGCCTATTTCGCGGGCGTAGGAACTGCGGTCGCGAAGCGGACGCCGCAACAGTTCTCTACCCGGCGCTTCGCGAGCCGCTGACCGCTCTGTCAATAGCTTCGAACAAAGCCTGTTGCTGCAATGGCTTTCGCAGACTGGCGACCAGTCCTCCATGATCGCGCAACGCGTCGTCGTCGTAGGCGGTGATCAGGATAGTTGGAATTTTTATGCCGCTGCTCGCGAGATGCCGCTGAAGCTCCAAACCGTTCATTTCCGGCATCTGGAGATCGACAATCAAACAATCCGGAAGACCGGCTGGCAACGCTGCAAGAAATTCGCGCCCCGATCCATAAGTAAGAACACGAAAAGCGTGCGAACGCAGCAACCGGCTCAAGCCTTTGAGCACGGCTGGATCATCGTCCACAATAGCAATCAGTAGCGAAGCTTCCGCCATGAAGGACTATTGCGGTTGCGCCACCCGCCCGTCGAGTTGGCCCTTGGGCCAATAAGGCAAGTATTTGCTACTTCGACAGATTGAATTTCTCGGCCATGCGGACGAGATCGGCGACGGTGCGAATTCCGAGCTTTTCCATCATCCGGCTGCGGTGGACCTTGATGGTCTTTTCGACCGTGCCGAGATCTGCGGCAATCTGCTTGTTGAGCCGTCCCGCTACGACGTGTGCGAATACCTCGCGCTCGCGCGGTGTCAGGTTGCTGAACTTCGCCTGAATCGATTCCTTCTCGGACTGAAGCCGACGCGATTCGGCTTCCCTGGCTTTCGCGCGGGATACGGCTTCGAACAAATCCTTGTCCTGTACGGGCTTGGTCAGGAAATCGATCGCCCCGGCCTTCATGGCACGCACGCTGGTGGGAATGTCGCCTTTGCCGGTGACGAACACGACAGGACGATGATAACCGCTGGCTGCGGTCAGCACGCGCTGAATCTCCAGACCGTCAAGACCGGGCATCGAAAGATCGAGTACGGCGCAGCCGCACACAGCCATGTCGTGCTCTTCGAGGAACATCTGCGGCGAAGAATATGGCCTGACGTCATAGCCCCCGGTGCGGAGCAGTCGCGACAGCGCCTGGAGCACTCCGGGGTCATCATCGACGAGATAGACCGTGAATTCTTCCGTCATGCAATACCGGTTGCCGGCTGCTGGATTGGCAACGAAAACACTGCGACGGCGCCCCCGCCGTCATCGTTGACCAAAGTCAGCCTCCCTTGATGCGCCTGTATGATTGTCGAACAGAGGGTCAGACCCAGTCCAAGACCATGGTCCTTGGTGGTGTAGAACGGCTCGAACACACGGCCGTTTTCTTTCGGACGGATGCCATGTCCCCGATCCTTCACGCGAACGTCTACCATTCCAGTCTGGACTGCTCGCGTTGAGATGAGAATAAAGCGTTGGGTCATGGGGGTCGAGGCCATGGCATCCATCGCGTTCATGACAAGATTCAGCAGGACTTGCTGCAGTTGCACAGAATCGCCCCGCGTCAGGAACACGGTGTTTTCCAGATCAAGCCTAGCGACGATATCGCGGCCGATCAGTTCGCTATTCAGAAGACTGATGGTTGACCTGACAAGGTCATTGATATTGACGTTTTCCGCCTTCCGCTCGCCTTTCCTCAGGAGACCGCGGAGACGATGGATGACCTCGCCCGCTCGATTGTCCTCATGAACGATCTCCTCGAGAGCATCGCGAATCTCGATAAGGTCCGGCGACTCTTGCGCCAGGAGATGGAGCGCGGCTTGGGCATTGGACAGGATCGCGGTCAGCGGCTGGTTGACCTCGTGGGCAATCGATCCGGAGAGCTCGCCGAGCACGGACACGCGCATCAGATGCTCAACTTCCCGGCGCTGCAGTGCGACCTCAGCCTCGGCCGATTTCTGTTCGGTGATGTCGATAAATATGCCGCCAAGATGATCCGGTCGGCCATCTCCGTCTGAACGGGAACGGGCGCGCATGCGAACCCAACGCACCTCCTCGCCCGGCAGAATAATTCGGACGTCGCTGATGGCGGATTGCTCTGGCTCCAACGACCTTTGAAGCGATTGGGTTGCAATTTGCAGGTCGTCGGGGTGAACGGCCGCGAGGAACGCATCACGCGTCAACGGCACATCGCGCGCAAGTCCGAACATTGCCCTGCAATGCTCCGTCGCCCAAAGCTCATTTCTATGCTGGTCAAATTGCCAAAGACCGATATTGGCAGCGGCGGCCGCAAACGTCATCCGCTCCTCGCTTTCCTTGAGCAGATTTTCGGCGCGTAACCGTCTCCGTCTTTGAATCAGCAGGGCGGCAACGATCAAGGATTGCAGGGCAACAATCAAAATCGCTGCACTGACGATGCCTCGATGCTCAGTCCAGATCGTCGGTTTTTTGAACAAGACAACAGTGCCGGGAGGAAGTTTGCTCTCCTGAAGCATCCAGCGCGCCAAAGCTCTGTAATCAACTCGATAGGCCTGTCCTGGATTTGTTTGCGGGGCAATCGTGGCTGGGTCTTTCCCGGCGAGGATTTGAAGCGCCATGTCTGCCGCCTCGATACCAACCGATTCAAATGTCTCGACGAAGCCGCCTACGATACCATTGCCGATATACGTGTCATAAGGCGCGTAGAGCGGTGCCGGTGACGCGGCGGCCAGAGAACCCGCCATCTCCGCAGGGACAAAGGTGTTGCCTCTACTGTCGGCAAAAAGCGTCAGGTACACTACGATTGCATCACGCGGGATATTCTTCACTTCCTCCATCAGCTCCGCATGGGAGCGATCGAACAAATATGTCACCTCGTAGTTTCGCTCACGACCCTCAATGGTCTTTCGAGCGACCGATTGCCAACGCCGATCGACCTGCCCACTGCCAGCGATGACGAACAGGCGGGTTGCTTTAGGCTGAAGTCGCTCCGCGAGCGCAAGCGTCTTGTCCAGGTTGAACTCGGAAATTATCCCGGTGATGTTCGGCGGCAACTGCAACGCGCCATAGCTTTGTGGAGATATGGCTGTGAAGACGACAGGTACATTTGGAGCGATCTCGTCGCGGTGCCTGACGATGAATGGCAAAGCCGCGCTGCCTAACGTTATCACGACGTCAGGCGGGCGCTTCTCGTACTTGGTCCGCAGAAATTCCGCTATCCGGGCTTCATATGCGGCATCCGTGTGTCGTCCCAGGTCAAGAAAGTCTGCATCGATTTCGAGTCGCTGTGGCGAGCGTTCCAACAGTCGCTTTCGAGCGCCGTCTGCGATCAGTGTGGTGGCGGGGAACGTGTAGTTGAAAGCGTGCAACATCAGCACGCGCTGAGGCTCAGCGGCGCGCGATTCCGCCGCGTATAGAAAAAGGAGCAGCAGGCTCCAGCGAACTATGCGCGTCCTTGTCATTCCGGAAAAGGCCGCCACACCAAAGTACACCAGTACAAATTCACAAGACCTGGCGCCCCTGAGGTACGCCGCTCGAATGATCGAAAGCAACCTTACCACGCTTTGACAGCGTGCACTCACTCTCGCGACAGGCAATTAATGAGTAAAGTCAATGGGTAAGGCTTTACCCGATCGGTCCACTCGCCCTTGCCGGCCGCGCATAGGGGATGGTGGCCGCCCTGTATTGTAGCCAATCGACCGCTGCCAGACGATCACACGCTGCGTCAGGATTTGGAGCGGACGAAGACGACCTCGAACTTCTGCTTGACGACGACCTGATCGTAAACGCCGGTCAGCCGATCATTCGCCGCATCATAACTGAGCGAATAGGTTGAACCGTTGTAGCCCGCGGCGCGTAGTTCAAAGAACAGTTTGAGGCCGTTGCCATCGCTGGTAGCCACGGCCGTATGAAACGGCAGCGGCCTTGGATTGGCATAACTGGCGTCGAGCCGGCCATCGGCGTCTACCGAATTGATCGTAATCACATAGCCTCCCTGCACCCTGATCCAGCGACCGGGCAGAACGGCAAACGCAGCCCTGCCTGCGGATTCCGCCGCGGGAGGTGCCGACGCTGGCGGCGGAGGCTGCGTCTGCGCCGACGCCGACATGATAAACAGCGGAAGGCTGACGATAGCGACTGGCATTCGATTCATGTCTTCTTCTCCGATCAAGTCTTTGATGGACCTTACACGCTCGTGGGTCACTTCCAGCAAAGCCGCCTGACGTCATTCGATGGCAGCTGGAGTTTCTCGACAACGATTCGCCCGGGGGTCAGCGCGCGCTCCACGGCGCGATACCTGAAGGCAGGCCTTTCAGGATCTCCGCGAACAGGAAAGCGACCGACCGGTACTGTGCAGATTGTGCCTTGCTATTGGACCACGGTCCAATAGCGAAGGAGGATTCTCCTCCGTAGCGTGCGCGTCCCATGCATCGGTTGGGAGGTTACGCTTTTATGACAGCGCACCCCGCGGCGAGGCTGACGTCCGACGTCACCGTTTGTGACGGTCCTTTAATGGTCGATGGAATGACCTGGATACCCGGTGGCACTTTTCGCATGGGATCGGACAGGCATTATCCCGAAGAAGCCCCGGCGCATCGTGTCACGGTGGACGGCTTTTGGATGGACCGGCATCCGGTGACGAACCGGCAATTCAGAGAATTCGTAAGGGCCACCAAACACGTCACCGTCGCCGAAATCATACCTGACCCCAAGGACTATCCGGGAATGCTCCCGCACATGGTCTACGCGGGCTCGCTGGCGTTCTCTCCGCCGACGCATCCGGTCAGTCTCCAAGACTTCAGCCAGTGGTGGACCTTCGCGAGGGGTGCGCAATGGCGGCACCCCTACGGACCCGGAAGCAACATCCGCGGATTGGACGATCATCCCGTCGTGCATGTGGCCTTCAGCGATGCCGTGGCCTACGCGAAATGGGCTGGCAAGGATTTGCCAACCGAAGCGGAATGGGAATTTGCAGCGCGTGGCGGGCTCGAGGACGCCGAGTTTGCGTGGGGCGATGAATTCACGCCGAACGGCCGTCACATGGCAAACACCTGGCAGGGTGAATTCCCTCGTCAGAACACCAATGCCGACGGCTTCGAGCGCACCTCTCCGGTCACCGCGTTCCCGCCGAACGGCTACGGCCTCCACGACATGATCGGCAACGTCTGGGAATGGACGGCCGACTGGTATTCGCCAAAGCATCAGGCGGATGCTCCGAAGGCGTGCTGCATCCCGCAGAATCCGCGCGGCGGCCGCGAGACCGACAGTTACGACCCCAGAACCACCAACGTGAAAATCCCGCAAAAGGTCATCAAGGGCGGCTCGCATCTATGCGCACCAAATTATTGCCGACGCTACCGTCCGGCCGCGCGACATGCGGAGCCGGTCGATACCTCTACAAGTCACCTTGGCTTTCGATGCATCAGGCGGTTAACGCCCGAGCAGTCATAACAGGAGAGCGACACCATGATAGATCGGATATTCAAGGATACGCCGCCTGCCGACCGAACCACGCCACCGAAAATCGCGGGCCGTCATAAATACTCCTGCGCAGCGCTGCTGAGCGCGACGATGTTGATGTCGATGTCCGGGCCGGCGAGCACGCCGGCGGCGGCTCAGCAATCCAAACCTAACATTCTCTTCATCATGGGTGATGACATAGGCTGGATGCAGCCGAGCATTTATCACCGCGGCCTGATGGTCGGCGAAACGCCGAACATCGATCGCATCGGCAACGAAGGCGCGATCTTCATGGACTACGTCGCCATGCAGAGCTGCACTTCAGGCCGCAATGCCTTCTTCACCGGCATGTATCCGCTGCGCACGGGCATGATCCCGCCGCAGCTTCCGGGCAGTCCCTCCTATCTACGGCCCGGCACGCCGGCGCTCGCCAAGTTCCTGCTCGATCTCGGTTACAACACCGGCGAATTCGGCAAGAACCACCTCGGCGATCACACCGCGGCCTTGCCGACGGCGCATGGCTTCCAGGAGTACTGGGGTTACCTCTACCACCTCGACGCGATGCAGCAGGTGAGTTTCCCTGACATCAACTCGACGCCGACCGTTCAGGGCATCGCGCCGCCGTGCAAGAATACGCCGATTCCCGGTGTTCCCGAGGTTCCCGGCGCGGTCGACCAAAAGACGACGCTCTGCCTGATGCCACCGCGCCCGGTGCTCGCGTGCACGTCTAGCGACGGCTCAGAGAAGAACCAGATGTGCAAGGACGAAGGCCCGCTGACCTTGGAGCGATCGAAGACGGTAGATGAGGAAATATCGGCGAAAGTCGTCGACTTCCTTGACCGCAATGACCCGAAGAAGACCAACAAGCCTTTCTTCGTTTGGTACAATCCAGCACGCATGCACGTTGTGACCGTGCTGCCGCCGAAGTACGAGGCCATGGTGGGCACGAAGGGCGGCAAGGATTGGGGTGTGAACGAAGCCGGCATGAAGCAGATGGACGACAATATCGGTGTCGTTCTCAAGAAACTTGAAGACATGGGTCAGCTCAACAACACCATCGTTGTCTTCACCACCGACAATGGGGCCGAGCAGATTTCTTTCCCGGATGGCGGAATTACTCCGTTCAAGGGCCAGAAAGGTGAGGCATGGGAGGGAGGCTACCGCGCTCCGTGTGTCATCCGTTGGCCGGGCGTCATCAAGCCCGGCACCGTCAAGAATCAACTGTTCGCCGCTCTCGACTGGGTACCTACGCTGGTGGATATCGCCGGCGGCCCGAAGGGTGAGGCACTGAAGCAGCAGATCGAGGCAGGCCAATACCCTGGCATCGTCAAGACCACACTCGATGGCTTCGACCAGCGCGATTACCTCGAAGGCAAGTCGGAAAAATCGGCGCGCGACTTCTTCTTCTACTTCTCTGGCGCGACTCCTTCTGCGGTTCGCTACAAGAACTGGAAGATGTACTACAATATGTCGCAGCCCGGGCCGGCGGGGTGGATCATGCCGCTCGTCCCATTCCACTTCACCTTGGTACAGAACATCAAGCGTGATCCCTTCGAGCAGAACGTCGGCATTGACCAGAAGTCGGCGATGAGCTTGGGTGGCGCGCTCGGCGGTCCCGTGACAGCCTTCCAGTATGACTGGAATATGTTGCCGATCGGCCAGCAGTTGTGGCTCGAGCACCTGTTGTCATACGAGAAGTATCCGCCGCTGCAGGCGCCGGAGTCCTACAATCTCAGTGGCATCCTGGAACAGGTCAAGAAAGCAAATGCCAGTCACGCGAGTGACTAGCCGAACAACGCAAGCGAGGACGCGGGCGCCCGACATAGGCGCCCGCGGACTGCTCAGACACCCGTCCCGCGTACGCTCGTCGTACGATCCCGTCACCAGGAGATCAACGATGAACGGGAGCACGAGCATTCGCTTCGCGCTGCTCGCGCTTGCTTCCACGATGGTCGCACCCGCGTCGGCGCAGCAGCAAATGCCATATCCTCGTCATCATGGCCGATGACATCGCTTAATGGAACATCAGTGCGTATAATCACGAAGGGCTACCGCACACCGAACAAGGAGCGCATTGCGAACCGAGGCAGCATGTTCACCGAGCACTATGAACAACATTCCTGCTGCGCGTCTAGCGACTGAGGCTGGAAGGAGCCGTGCATACGGCGCCGCGCGCCCATTGATGATTGAAAACTGGCTGGTGCGAACCTTAGAGGGATCAACCATGAAATCAATCGTGCGATTTCCCGCCATAGACCGCCGCGCGCTGCTTTCGTCGCTGGCGATGCTTCCCTTGCTCTCCGCCTCGCTTCGTCCCACTTCCGCGGTAGCCCAAGCGCAGAGCGACCCACTGCCGTCCTGGAACGAGGGGGCGACAAAAGCGTCAATCCTTGACTTCGTCGCGCGTGTGACAACGCAGAACGGGCCCTACTTCGTTCCGCCCGAGCAACGCGTCGCGACCTTCGACAATGACGGCACGCTTTGGATCGAGCAGCCGATGTATACACAGCTGGCCTTCGCACTCGATCGCGTGAAAGCCCTCGCGCCAATGCATCCGGAATGGAAGACCACACAACCATTTGCGGCGGTGCTTGACGACGATCTGAAGGCGCTGGCCGCGTCCGGAGAAAAGGGATTGGTCGAGATTATCGCGGCCACACATGCCGGCATGACGACGGCGGAGTTCGAAAAGATCGTTACCGACTGGCTCGCGACAGCCCGTGATCGCCGATTCAAGCGACCGTACACCGAGTTGGTCTACCAGCCGATGCTGGAACTACTCGCCTACCTGCGGGCCAACGGCTTCAAGACATTCATCGTATCCGGCGGCGGTATTGAGTTCATGCGGCCCTGGACCGAGCGGATCTATGGGGTGCCGCCGGAGCAGGTCGTGGGATCGTCGATCAAGACCCGATTTGAGACGAAAGACGGCGCGCCAACGCTTTTCCGGCTGCCCGACATCAACTTCATCGACGACAAAGCGGGGAAGCCGATCGGAATCAACGAGCACATTGGACGCCGTCCGATCGCCGCTTTCGGCAACTCCGACGGCGATCTCGAAATGCTGCAATGGGCGACACTCGGCATTGGGGGCGCGCGGTTCGGCCTGATCGTCCACCACACCGATGCGGAACGCGAATATGCCTACGACCGCCATTCGCATTTCGGGAAGCTCGACGTCGCGCTGGACGCTGCGGCGGCGAACAAATGGACCGTGGTCGACATGAAGAACGACTGGAAAAGGATATTTCCGTTTGATTAGCCCGAAATCATGAATTTCATGGCAGCGCGGTTGCGCCGTGCAACGAGCCTGCTATCGCGGGGCCGGAGATCAGGGACGAGCACGCCGAAGGAATTTCCATGTCTGGCTAGTTCACAACGCACGATCGGCTCTGGAAGGCTACTCATGGATTGGAAGCGAAATTCCCGTCACTTTCGGCGATCGTGGGCTCAACGACAATATCCGGTCCACTTTCGGACCCGATAGGCAACCCGCACCCGGGGATCGCAAATCTGTTCAGGAATGGTGTGCTCGCTCGGAACAGACAACTCGCTAGAGCAATGAAACGCTCTAGGAACAGATGGCTCGCTAGTCGCGAATGACCTCTCTGATGAGATTCGCTTCCAGCGCGAGCCGAGCAGCGCTCTGAATGCGATGAAAAGATATCTCAGCTCGATCCGCCATTTCCAACAGGCTGGATTTGCCGTCAGCCAGATTCAGAACCCACAAAAGGTCCATTTGAGTTGCACCGCCCGCCTCCTTTTGCCCTGCGATCGCCCGATATAACCCGCGCCGTCCAAGTTGCGGCTCACCTCTTCCGTCAGTTCGTACATATGTGCGGTTCGCGTCTAGCAGGTCGAGCAAACTAGCCACCACCGCATAGGATTGATCGAGTGCTTCGGGTTTCACAAAATCGGGATTGTCTGCCGACGTGTGGTACTCCGGGAAAGTCCCATGAACGCTGCGCATCAAGCAGCCCATCGGAAGGTCAAAGGCTGGCGAACAAAATTGTCGCTCGTCATAGCCATATGGATTGAATGCCATGATTTCGTGCGGATGCCCGGAATGGCGCAGAACGTGCGCCATGGCACCGTCTATGGGTGCACCGCTCCGGCTCTGCTTGTAGTGAAAGCGACCAGCGTCGCCGACACATGTAAGTACCAGCCCATGTAGAATTCTATCGAGGTGGTTCTCGTTGTGTGCGAGCCAAGTGATTGCGCCTATCGTTGCTGGAATGAACAAGACGCGGAAACCCAATCGTCGCTGGCGCTGCGCCTGTCGCATTGCCAGCGCGACAGCCACGGCAATTCCGGAAAGATTGTCGTTCGCCAAACTCGGATGGCAGATGTGAGCCGTAATCAGCACCTCGTCCGACAACTCGCCGGGGAGAAAAAACTCTCCGTAAGTAAGTGATCCCGGCGAAAGATCGCTGTCGATGTCGATGCGATAAGTTTCGTCCTGCATCTTTTGCCAAAGATTGTCCGTTATGCAGAAGCCCCAGTCGTCAGCGAAGTAACCCGTCCGATAGGGAATGAGCTCGGGTTGCTGGGGAAGTGTGTGGACGTGCTGCGCAAGTTCAGCGCGGCTCACCTCTCTGTGAATCGGCTTGCTATAGCCTACGACGTGCAAATTGTTTCTTGCAAAATCAACCAGACAGCGACCGTCAAGCGTCCTGACGGTCGCTCCGCGAATGTTCCATTCCAGCGGGACTTGCCAATCGAGCACCGCAGTCCCACTAGGAACTTCTCTGACCTCTAATTGGACATGTCTAGCCAAGATCGCCAACGTTTCGCGAACGCCAGCACCGGTAAGGCTTCGGTTGATAGGAAAAAGCTCCCGAACCAACCCATGAAGATCGATCGGGGGAACCTCCTCCGAGTTGGAAAAGTCCTTCCTGCCCGACACTAGATGCCTCGCTTCCCTGGCAAGAAATTCCGGTCGGCTGGTCATGGCCAGCCATCTTGGATCAAGCCCGATCGTGTGAATCGCGTCCTTCACAAAATCTCGTGCGGGTTAGTCCAGCCCCCATCAACTGCAGGGCAACGTCTCTTAGACCAGAGGCTTGAGCATGGGCCGCAGGTACAGATCGGTAATTTCTGCCGTTCTGCCAATGGTGAGTGCGAACAACACCGCTTCAGCGACGTCCTCTGGTTGCAACATTCGATCCGGATCATATCGCTTGCCGGACATTTCGTGAAGATCGATTTGCCTTTGAGTTGCTGTGGTGCCAGGAAAGATCGTCGTCACTCTCACTCCGGCCTCATTGACCTCATCACGCAAGGCGTTCGCAATCGAATGCACTGCCTGCTGGGTGGCCGCATAAGAACCGCGGCCGGCGGTATTATTTGCGCGGGTTATCGATGAGTTCACAAAAACAATCTGTCCGGATACCGCGCGCAGGAGGGGCAGCAAATATTTGGTCAAGATGTAAGGCCCACGAACGTTGGCCGCATATTGCGCGTCCAAGTCAGCCACGGGCGCAGTTTCCGTCTTACCTAGTTTTATTATTCCTGAAGAATGGATCAAAATATCGATCCCAGAAAAATCGGTTTGTATTCTGGCGGCGAGTCTCTCGAGCTGCGCATCATCTGTCATATCGCACGAATAGGCGGATGCCAGAGATCCACACTCCGTCGCGAGTTCTTCAAGAACTGACTGCCGTCGCCCGACCAGGGCGACCCTTGCTTTAGAACGAGAAAGAATTGACGCGGTTGCCCGCCCGATGCCGGAACTCGCGCCGGTGACCAAGGCCGTTGCGTTCTCCAAGGTTCTAAGCATCAAAATCTCTCTCGGACATCGCCGGAGATCCAAACATCCGGTTCAAAGGCGCGGCCTTCCAGTCTCCATTTCCATAGTTCACAGGACTTGCCCGGTCCCAGATATCTGAATTCCGATCCTGGAGCGATCTGCAGCAGCTAATCCTCAATGGTTGCCTTCGGCACCGGCAGAATGAATCGGCCGCCCCATGACTTGATTCCGCTCATCTGAGTTTTGATCTCGTCTTTCAGATTCCAAGGTAAAATCAGAACGAAATCAGGTTTTGCCTCAAAGATAGCTTCGGGGGGGAAGATGGGAATGCGAACTCCGGGCAGATAGCGCCCCTGTTTTGACGGCGCACGATCCACCGTGAAGTCAAGGAAGTCGCTGCCGATTCCGCAATAGTTGAGGAGTGTCGCGGCTTTGGCGGGGGCGCCATACCCCACGACTTTCTTGCCCTCAGCCTTCAGGCCGATGAGGAGTTTGAGAAGATCGCGCTTGGTTTCCTTAACTGAATCATTCCAGGCGACATAGGCGGCATCGTCGTCTAGCCCGTAGGTCCGCTCATCCGCCAGAGGCTGCGCCACGCGAGGACTTTGCGGATGATTAGACTGTGCATGGCACACGAAAAACCGAATGGAACCACCATGTGTCTTGAGCAATTCGACGTCGAAGATGCGCAAGCCCGCCTTAGCGAAGATGCGCTGTCCGGCAATCAACGACAAGTACGAAAAATGCTCATGATAGATGGTGTCAAACTGGTGCAGCTGCATCAGCTTAAGGAGATGCTGTACTTCGAAGGTAGCGACACCTTCCGGAGCGAGCAATAACCTTACGCCGGACATGAAATCGTTGATGTCTGGCACATGCGCAATTACATTGTTGCCGGTGATCAAATCGGCGGTCCAACCCTCACTGACCAGTTTGCGTGCATACTGCTCGCCGAAAAACTCAATGCGCGTATCGATGCCTTTTGCCCTCCCGGCCAGCGCGACGCTTTCGCACGGTTCGATGCCAAGGCATTTGATACCTTTTGCCATCGAATATTGCAGCAGATAGCCATCGTTCGACGCTATTTCGACATGGCGGGAGGCCGCGGTAAGGCCAAAGCGCGTTGTCATATCCTCAACGTAGGTTCGGGCATGGTTCAGCCATGAACTCGAATGCGAGGAGAAGTAAGCGTAGTCGGCGCGAAATATGTCGCCTGCCGCCAACATATCGCAGGTCTGGACCAAACGGCAGTTGCGGCAGACCAATGCCTTGAGCGGATAGAACGGTTCGGCCTTCGTGCAATCGGCCGGATCGACATAATCATTAGCGACCGGAGAGAGGCCGAGGTCGACCAGCGTTAGCGTCAGCTTGGACCCGCAATGACGGCAGCTGGGTGCAGTCCCGAGAATTGGCGAAAAATTTTGGCTCATAGCTGCTTCCGCGAACAATTTGAGATCAAGCGACGCCGTAGAGGCGCTTTGTCTGAAGTAGTCGTCATGCGGCCGCCACTGCGAGCGACATCCTGCGCTTCACTTCGTCTTCGTACTCACGTAACGGGCGGAACGCCCGATCTTTCGGTGACATCACCGAGACCGGCAGCGGCCATTTAAGTCCTAACCGCGGATCGTCATGGCGGAGCCCGTCTTCGGCGCTCGGCGTGTAAAATTCGCCCATTTGGTAGCTCGTGTCCGTGCTGTCGCGCAGCGCCTGAAAGCCGTGCGCGAACCGCTCCGGCACATACAGCGCTGTCATGTTGTCCTCGTTGAGCTCGATCGAGATGTGCTCGAGGTAGGTCGGGCTCTCTGGCCGCAGGTCGACGATGATGTCGAGGATGGCGCCGCGCGTACATCGCACCAGCTTGCTTTCAGCAGCCGGTGGATACTGGAAATGCATGCCCCGTAGCGTGCCTCTCTTTGCGTTCAAGGCGACGTTGGCCTGGGCGATCACAAGATTGAGCCCATGGGCGCGAAATTCGTTCTGGCAGAAGGCGCGCGCGAAGAAGCCTCGCTCGTCCGCTTTGCGATCGAGGTCGATGATGAAGGCGCCCTTAAGTTTTGTTTCGGTGAAAAACACGGTTCGCGTCCAGTCTAGCCCTTTGCGACGGCAAGCTTGCGATTGGCTCCGGACGCATCGACCTGGCGATGTCTCAGATCGTCTCCGAGGATGCCGTCGGCGACCAGCTTCTGGATGTGGCCGATGCGTTGGTAGCGCGGACCTTCGAATTCCTCGAGAGTCAGCTTCGATTGGCGATAGGCGTTGTAGAGTTGCTCGGCGCCCCGCCGCGCGTCCCATTGCGGCTTGAAGGCCGGCAGCACGCGCGCGATCTTGTCGAAGTTGACACGGTAGGAGCGCGTGTCGGGGCTCGCATCAGGAGCCATCTCGAGCTGGCAGCCCGGAACCACATCGGCGACGATCGCGGCGATGTCCCTGATGCGGTAATTATGCGCGGTCTGGCCGACATTGAATGCCTGATTGAAGACCAAATCCGCCGGTGCTTCGAGCGCCGCGATGAAGGCACGCGAAATGTCTTCGATGTGGACGATCGGCCGCCAGGGAGATCCATCCGACTTCAAAAAGACGAGACGCTTGGTGACCGCCCAGGCCACCAAATTGTTGAGCACGATATCGAAGCGGATACGCGGGGAGACACCGTAGGCAGTCGCCGGACGCATGTAGGTCGGGCAGAACCCGTCGCCGGCAAGCGGGGAAATATCGCGCTCGGATCTGACCTTGGATTCGCCATAGGCTGTGACCGGGTTCAGCGCCCCGGATTCGTCGAGAATAGCCTCGCCGGCCTGTCCGTAATTGCTGCACGAGGAGGCCAGCAGGAACCGCTTGACGCCTGCCCCTTTGGCAAGCGTGGCAAGGCGCACGCTGGCGCGGTGGTTGATCTCGTGGGTGAGTTGGGGGCGAAAGTTTCCGAGCGGGTCGTTGGACAGGGCGGATAGATGGATGATGGCGTCGAGCCCTGTGAGGTCTTCGCGCGCGACGTCGCGGATGTCCTTGCGGATATACGGCACAGGCGCGATGCTGCCTCCCGCCTCAAAGGTGCAGCGCTCATAGAGATTGCTGTCGAGTCCGATCACCTCGTGGCCAGACCGCAGCAGCATCGGAACCATCGCGGTTCCGATGTAACCCAAATGACCCGTCACCATTACACGCATGACCGTTTACCCTGTTCACTGCACGACGATCTTCCGTCCATGGAAGGCTTCCGCGAATCCGTCCGGCGCTCGGCATTCCGCACCTCGCAGCCGCGCCAGACCCATGAAGGTTTGCGCGTCGAACCAGTCCTTTGAGCGTTGCGTGCCGAAATGGTCGTAAAGCAGCTTTGCCTTGCGCTCCATTAGCGGCCTGCTGGCTGGGATGAAGACATTCGGCTGGCCAAGATCGCCGTCCCATTTGGGGATCTCGTATTCAAGGATCGCGTGGTCGCGAAACGTGTTCCACGTCAGCATGGATACCTCGCGATGATCCTGATGCGCGTCGATACGCGAGTGGCACAGGATCACATCGGGCGAAGCGCGCCGTTTCAGCGCCTCGAACCAATTTTTAATTTCGGCTCCCTGGTACGGGAAGAAGCCGTCCTTGAACTCCGCCAGCTCGATGACAGACCGCTCTGAATTGGCCAGAAATGCCTCCGCGGACGCACGCGCCTCGTCGGCCCGGGGACCGTCGGCGCTGAGCACCGCCCAGTGAACATCCAAGCGCACGCCGCGATCGATCCAGCCGAGTATGGTTGCGCCGGCGCCGATTTCGATGTCGTCCGAATGAGCGCCGATACAAAGAACGGACAGGCGGTCACCCGAACCAGCAAGTCTAACGAGCTTCATCCAATCTTCCTTTGGGCATCGACCGAAGCAGCCCCGGAGTTCCGATTGAAGAGCCAAGGCATCGTGCCTTTTTCGACGAGGTCCTCGAGTATCTGCTTGTCCTTGAGAGTATCCATCGGTCGCCAGAAGCCCTTGTGCCGGAATGCCATGAGCTGGTCGGCTTCGATCAAGCGCTGGAACGGCGCCTCGACGAGTTCATCGCCGTCGCGCATGTAGTCGAATATCTCCCTTCGGAAGATGAAGAAGCCGCCGTTGATCCACAGATTGGCGTCCTGGCTGGCGCGGATCCGCCTAACCTTCCCGCTCGGTCGTACATCAACCAGATGCAGGCTGAAGGACGGTCGCACCGCCGTGAAGCAGGCGATCCTTCCGCTCGCGCGGAAGGCCTCAACCATTTCAGGCAGATTAACGTTGGAAAGACCGTCACTGTAGTTGGCGAAAAACATCTCCTCGCCTGCGACATGCTCACGCACGGCCCACAGCCGCTCGCCTATATTGCGCCAGATGCCGGTGTCAATCATCGCAATGCGCCAGTCCTGCTGCGGATCGCCGAGGATCTCGACCTGGTTGCCGAAGCCCGTGACCACGCAGTCGGCGTACGTTTGCGGTTTATAGTTCAGGAAGTATTCCTTGATTGCATTCGCCTTGTAGCCAAGGCAAAGGACGAAGTCCTTGTAGCCGAACTGGCTGTAGTAGTGCATCAGGTGCCAAAGGATCGGCTTGTCGCCGATCGGGATCATCGGCTTCGGGATGCTTTCGGATACGTCCCGAATGCGCGTGCCGAGACCGCCGCAGAACAAAATTGTCTTCATCTCAGCGGCCTTTTCTGTGTGTATGTCGCATATCGCCTCGTAGCCATCTCAATGCTGTATCTCGGGCCGGTTGTGTCAAAGTAGTGAACGACCGGCGGCGAGAGCCGAGAAAGCTCACACGCGTATGAAATTCGTCTTCGCAGAACACGCAGGCGATGTATCCGCGATTGTCTTTTCGGTGATCAATGGCAACGGTGTATGCGCCCGTGAGCTCGATTCCTGAGAGGATCATTTTTCAGAGCCCGCAGTTTACGTTTCATCACACAGTCGCTTAGGCCTCGCCGGACCGCTCTCTGCCAGGCTGCTTGGTTGAAGGCGTCGACCTAAGGTCGATCTCTAGACTAGGGGATTGAAGTTAAGTTGAGATTCGTCAATAAGCGCTCGGGTTGACTCAAATATTCCCGACGAGCGGTTTTTGGGGCAAGTTTGGCGTCGGGCCGCGCGTTCAGGAGATGATGACCTGAAACACGCGTACAGCACCCCATAACAAAAGGTAGATCCACCCTAACGTGCAGACCAAGGCGAATGTGACTACCAGAAGCGCCCAATCAAGGTTTTTCCTACGGACATCCGTCCCAGCAGCGTCGTCTACACGACGCTGGTATGCGGCGCCCAGTTTATCTGGATGCGACATTTGCTCATCCCTAGCCGGAGGAGAGCACGCAGCATAGCTGCGGTAGGCCTCATCAATCTGAGGATTCTCAATAACAGAACAAGATCCTCTGCACCTCGGGCGTCTCACCTTTCCCGGTCATTGCGACCTTCGGCGGAACGATCCTTTCGGTTGGCTGGATAAAAGTGCGGTAGCAGGTCAACTAACACCGATATTGGGAAAGGCCGGACTCCCACATGCGCAGAGTAGTCGCGCCTGCAGGGTGCCTTTCCAAGCCAAAATGCGCGCCGCAAACGGGCAGTCGTCTGGATCAATAAGCGTTATCCGAACGCAAGACTCGGATGACGGTTAAAAGCATGATGCGGATATCGAGCCACAGCGACCAGGACTCAATGTACCACAAGTCGTTCTCCACCCGACGTTCCATCATTCCAATTTCCGGCGTTTCACCGCGGAGTCCGTTGACCTGCGCCCAGCCAGTGATGCCAGGTTTCATCTTATGTCGAATAGCGTAAGTCGCAATCAGCCGATCATATTCATTATCGTGCGCAAGTGCGTGCGGACGTGGACCGACCAACGACATCTCGCCACGCAGGACATTAAGCAGTTGCGGTAACTCATCGATACTGAGTTTCCGCAACAGTGCACCGAGATGAGTTATGCGCCGGTCCTTTTTGGTTGCCTGCACGACGACCGGACCATCGTCAAGCGTTGACATCGTTCTGAACTTGTAAATCTTAAACGGTCGTCCATTGAAGCCGACCCGCGTTTGAAGGAATAACGCCGGCCCCGGCGACTCCAGACGTATCGCCGCAGTGATTACGGCCAAAAACGGCACCAAGAGAACTAGAGACGCAGCCGCAAATATTTGATCCATGCATCGCTTCAAATTGCGCTGCATCGCACTTAGCGGAGCCCGCTGAAGTTGTACTGCCTTCGTCGGACCCAGTTCGGACACTGGGCGATCCAATACACGGCCTGTTGTTGCGTCCGCCACAAGTTTGACTGGCACCGGGAGTACTCGCAGCTCGCATTCAATCTCATCGAGAAGGTCCGTTGAACTCCACGGAATCGCTACGATTATCTCGTGGACATCCATGTCTCTGACGTAGCGGGTCACTTCCCGCAGGCGCGCCTTCAATGCGTCTTCATCGAACGCCCGATGTCCGTCAGCAGGCAGCGAGAAAACGCCTACCACGGCATAGCCGTATCTTTCCAATGCAGGTAAAGCCTCATTGGCGGCAAGCTCGTCTGCCAGTCCGACCAGAATTACCCGGGCGGGCTTCAGGGCGCCTGAGGAGATGACGAAGGTGCAAACGTGCGCAACGAGCAGGCGCATCACCGCGGTGGCAAACATCCCGCTGGTAAAGAACAAGAGCATCTCGCCACGGGAAAATGCTGCCCCAATTTTCAGCAAGAACGCAATGGATGCCAGAAGTACAAATACCGTCAGCCAGATAAACGCGGAGCGTTCCACTTGCCACTTGAGCCGGATGAGATTCGGCCCGCGATAGAGTTGGGCCGCATGACCAACCGTCGAATACAGCGCTGCCACAGCGATGCCTGAGCCAAGATAATCTTGTGCCTTGCCACTACCGCCAAGGGCCACGGAGTCGTACAGAAGGCCTGCAGCGACGCCTAACATCACTATCCAGATAAGGTCAAATATCGCAACTGCTGGCGACACAACGTTGAGCGAAATCGGGACGGCAAGCTTTCCGAGAGAATTAGAGTGGGCCAGATCGGCCGCAATGCTGTTCTCACGCGCTAGATACATTGGATACCTCTTCATCGCGAGTCATCGCGAGAAATAGAAGTATTGCTGTTGTGAGCCTAATCGCCGGCTATTCGCAGGAGACCCGGCAAATCGACAAACCGAATCGTCTTGCGGTTTGGCAAATCGATAAGCCCTTTCATCTTGAATTCAGCGAGAGTACGGCAAACCGTTTCGAGCGACATACCCAAGTGATCCGCGATATCGGCCCGTGGAAGCAGCAGCAATAGCGCGAACGGCCGTCTCGGGTCTTCAGGCAAGTGATTCCGGATGCGCAAGAGGAAGTCCGCGATTCGGGCGACGCTTTTCTTCTGGCTCATGGTAACGACAAGAGCCAACGTCTCGGAAAGGATCTGATGGGCACCGCAGGGTTCGTCCTGTTGGCAGATGCCTGAAACTGCCGAATGTTGCACCCGACAATTGGTTACCGCTTCGGCGGTTATCCGCTGACATGATGATCGAGTGGGCATGACCACGTCGCCCGGCCAATAGAAAGCCAAGATCTGCCGGTTTCCATTTTCGAGCAGTCGAACTGCCCGGATCACGCCCTCTACAATTTTGATTTTCTGAGGCTGATGCTCGCCCTCCCAAAAGAGCACTCGTCCGCGCGGTATAAGCGTTGGCCTCGATTGGCGACGGTTCTTGACGAGCTCTTCGCGGGACAAGCCGTAGGGCAGTGGTGCTGCGCCGGAAGCGCCGATTTGCGGAATACTCATTTGCCTACCCCCTCCTGCTTTGCGGAGGGTTGCATATCTGAACGCTGGAGCAAATTGGCTTACTGCACTAGTCCACCTGCGTTTCCGAATAGTGCGTTCGGTCTAGGCCAATTATGCGATCGGGCTTCGGACATGATAGCCCCGTGCACCATCTCTGCGCACCATTTCCGGGCTCTACAGCTTACACTATGTCCGGTTCTACAACAGCCTTTGAGAGACAAAGTCGATTGCCAACAGAATCGTGGCTTGACCGTCGCATGCAACGCTCAGCGCTCCAGTGTCTCGATGCACGATCGAGCAGTGACGAGAGCTCCGCCAGGATTCATGTGGTTGAAGTGACCTTGGCAATCTCACGCCGGCCGCTGAGGCCAATCGCAGCGCCTCCGGCGCGGGACGCTGCGCTGCGCCGGGGCGACGCGCCCGTCCGCTGCTTCACCGAGACAAATAGGCTCATATAATCCGGGAGCCTGCTCATCGCTGGATGAAAGAAGGACCTCAGAGACGCCGGCATTGAAACCCAAAATGTTACCGTGAGCGAAATTGCGGAGATTGTCGGCTGGACGTTTCGGTTGCGAAGTGACATAGCATCCGGGCCATCCAGACAATCGCGGCTGTCGGGTGTCCTTTCGCGAAGCTTGGGGAACGCATTCTGTCATACGGAGCAGATCGACCCACGACTTCTGCGGAATACGATCGAACCGGCTCTTCCCACTTCTGTTAGCGGCGTCGGATCGGTGCGCCTTAAGGATGTCGAGAGGGCCGCTGGCCAAGAGGTGGTAGTCCAATTTCCTTACCTCCAAAGGGCATCTTGTATTTTTGCGTCCGTGGGCGGACCTATGGACGGCAGGTCGCGTCACTCGTCACGCGCGAAAGCATATTAGCCAGATTATAGGGATGAGATTTAAGGACAGCAGGCTGTTGAAAAGAGAGCAGTGTTTCCCGATGTGATTCTAATTTATTTGGTCTCTTTTAGATTCAGCTACGTTCACAGCCAAATCGACTTTTTCTACAGCCTGCTAGTCGAGGGTCTGCAGGAGGGGGCATGTCTGTGATTTTGGTGATCGACGAGCACAGAGCCTACCGGCGCAGCATACGGGAGCTGATCGAGGCGAAGGTTCACGGTGCACAGGTAGTCGAGGCCTCGCCGTTTGAATTTTCATCGAATGGCCAGTACTTTGACTTGGTCCTGGTCGACGCCGGCTCTTTGAGCTCCGGCTTGCTAGCTCTGCTAAAGGAAGCACACAAACTAAGCCCGACGACCTACTTTGCAGTCATGTCGACTTCGAGCACTCGGGCCGACGTGCTGAATTATCTTTCAGCCGGATTTCATGGCTTCGTGAATAAGCTTCAATCGGACGCAGAACTGGTCGCGGCGATCGAGGAACTGCTCTATGGGCGGATATATGTTCCACGCTGGATCGTGGAGGGTCACGATTTTAGTCCGGATATTTCGTTCTCAACGAACACGTGGCTGAAGGCACTTAAGCTTACGCGTCGGCAAAATGAGATACTGCCGCTGATCGCTCAAGGTATGTCAAACAAGGAAATCGCCAGGCTCTTGGATATAGCAGAGGGGACAACCAAGATTCACACAACTGGTCTGCTGCACGCCCTCGGCGCCCGCAATCGGACAGAAGCCGCATTTATCGCTGCGAAGCTGGTCGGCCATCTGCGGATGAAGGGTGTACAAGATGTGCAACGCCGGAGGCCTCACATTTCTTCGCAAACTGGACCGACCCGCGATGATTGAGCTCAATCGTGATTGGGGTCGTCTCTCCCGAGGAAGTCGTTTGAAAGGTCGGCGCGATGCAAGAAGGCATCTACTCCTGTCAGCTCCGCTTGCGGTAGTTGGCGCATGTCTTTGGAGATAACCATCGACGACGTGCGGCCGTCGACGAAGCAAACCCGCTGATAAAGGCCGGTGTCGACCTCGATCGCTTCAGCGAGCAATTTGGCACCGAGCACTGAGGAGGCATGGCTATCTTTTCAGATGTCGGTCTGAGCGGTCATCGCAGGTTAGGCGCCCTCTGAATTTCCTGCAGCAGCATCGCAGGTTCACCATTCGAAACGCACCAAGGCGGTTTGCCGCTGTCCCACTGTTCCTGCAGGGCTGCTTGGTCCGTAAGGGTATCCACATTCTGCCAGTAGCCATGGTGCCGATACACCGCGAGTTGGTCCTGTTCGATCAAACGCGCAAGCAACTCGTTCTCCCAGCCGGGGCTGTCATCCTCGATCGTATCGAGGGCTTCCGGCTCCAAAACGAAGAATCCACCGTTCATCAGCTGTCCGTCACGGACGTCCTTTTCGAGGAAGCGAGCGACCGCCGGCCGCTCGGAAGATGGGCTGATTGCGCTGAAACCGTCCGGTTCCTGCACAGCGGTGACGGTCGCCAGTGCCCCTTGTTGACGATGAAAACTGATCAGCTCGCGAATGTTTACGTCGCTGACACTCTCGCCATAGGTGAGGCAGAACGTCGATCTGCCAGTACAATCTTTTATCCGCTTGACCCTGCTGCCGGTCATTGTCGAGTCACCGCTGTCGATCAGCGTGACCTTCCAAGGCTCACTTGCGTTTTGATGAAATTCGATAGAGTTCCTTTGGAGGTCGAGCGTAAAGTGGCGTGGGTAAGGCATATAGTCGAGAAGGTAGTCCCTGATGATCGACCGCTTGTCGCCGCACCAGATGACAAACTCGTTCAAACCGTGGTAAGAGTACAATTGCATGACGTGCCAGAGGATCGGCCGGCCGCCGATCTCAACCAACGGCTTCGGAACCACGCAGCTGTGTTCGCTGAGCCGCGTTCCAGAGCCTCCGGCAAGAATGAGTACTTTCATTCGCTTCTCCTGCCTCGTTCGTCGTTGCTCCGGAGTTGATTAGGAGTGGCGCTTGATACTCTCCGACCAAAACGTATGCGAAGCGGCCAAACGTGAGTTGATGAGCGTCAACTCCGATCCCAGCCTTACGGCCTCTGGTGCTGACGATCACGGAGGTGCGCTCGTAAAGGCGCCTGATGAGGTGGGACGGCAGTTGGGCCGCCGGATTGTGCGAACGGAAGATACTGCAGTTCGTTGAGGACGATGGAGTTCTTGCGGGTCAGATGTCCGGCGAGCCCGGCCTCGCCGGCCGTTGCAGATCCTGATCTCGATCGACCTCGCTTCGCGCCACTGCAGACGCCATTTTTCTCGCGATGGTGATGGCCTGATGGATCTTGCCGGTCCCGACCAGCCGGAGGTTGTCAGTGGGCACACTTGGCGATCTGCGCATGGCGAAGCGTCAATGTGGCTGGCGTTATGTTGGCCGGTGGAGTGGCTTCAACAATGAAGTCATCATGTTGAGCGCGACGTCGACGGAATGGACGGCGTCACGCAGCGCAGGCTGCCTCGAGTTCCCGAAGGCCGTCGGCCACACCGCATTAACTGTCGACCATCTCCCGATTTCCGTTATCGACGCGAGCAAGCTTGCGTAGTGGACTGCGCACAGAAAGCTGAGCGCGGGCCTCGCCAATTTCGTGGGTCGGACAGGCCCGTAACTTGATAACCGTCAACTCGGCAGTACGCCATAGGGCGTTACTTTTCATACAACTCAACGCGCGGTTTACTTTGATACCGGAGCCCTTGGTCGTGAGACATGGAACTAACTACGCTCACTGGCTGACTGATATGCTGCCAATTCTATGGCGACGGCGGCGGACAATAGTTGTCGCCCTCGTCCTCACGTCAGCTGCGGCATTCCTCTTCCATAGAACCGTCGGCGAGCGCTACGAGTCATACACGTTGTTGCGCGTTGGACAGGGCATCAAGGATCGATCGACGGGTAGCCTCCTTGGGGAAGGTCCCGACCTGACGAGTCGCATTGAGTCGCTGGCACGGATTGCAACAACCGACCAAGTCATTCGCTTGGCTGCCTCGGAAGTTGGCTTTAGCCGTCTATTCCAGAAAGACGAGCCAGGCCTCGCTTCAGCGGTGCGCGAGTGGCTGGCATCCGGCCCTCTGCAAGGACTACCTGAGCGGCTCGGTTTTCTCAAATCGCTAACTGAGGCGAACGGGGCCGAAGAGGTCCCGAATGAAACCAATGATGATTATCAGCAGCTGATTGCCAGGCTGCGCGATCTCATCTCCGCCAGGGCAGAAGGGCGGTCAGATATCCTGCGGGTGTCATTCCGCCATCGTGATCCTGCCATCGCCGCAAAGTTCCTGAACGAACTTGCGAACGCATTGATAGCTACGCAGGGCGATCTCGTTCAAATTCCCGGCGCCGACGTTTTCTTCCAGCAGCAGACGAAGCGACTGGAACAGCAAGCAGAGAAAGCAGGAACGGATCTTCGGAATTTTTCAGTCACGGCCGCGATTTATTCCGTCGAAGAGCAGCGCAAGCTGCTTCTTCAGCGAGCCGACGCGCTTGGCTCCTTGATTGCCTCGACGCGCGGATCGATCGAAGACCGGAGAGGCCAAAAACAGGCCATTCTGGACCAGCTCATGACGCTACGACCTGTCCACCAATCCAGGACCGTTACCGCGATCGTGAATGACCTCCGCGGGCGCGATCACAAGGCAACCGAAAACGCGGTCGGGACAGTCCAAAACGAGGATGCGCCGCCGTTGCTTCTCGTGAAGGTGTACCAGGATGCCATGGCGAATCTGCTGAAGGTCAACACTGATCTAAACGGCTCACTCAGAGTCGAAAAACTGCTTATGACCGAACTCGAAAAGATCGATGAAGAACTGGCCGCTCTATCGTCAAAAGAGGCAGAATACGACCGCCTGAAACGCGTGTTCACCAGAGCGTCAGCCGCGGCTGACCATTACGGAAGCCGCGTGATCGAGGAACAGATTAACCAGGATATTGCCAAGCAGACCCAACTGTCGAGCGTTCGAGTGGTTCAACGCGCAGAAAAATCACCTACGCCGGTGTTTCCGCGAGCAGCACACCTATTCCTGCTGGCATTGGTGGGCGGCATAGCGTTGGGCTCGGCATTTGCACTGATGTTAGAACTTGCGCATATCCGTCGAGAGGAGAGTGAGGAAGCAGGACCTGCGATCGAGGAAGTCGTCAGACGGTCAGTGCGCAACCATTTAAGGGAAATTCAAGCGGCGGAATAGCCCGACAGTTGCATCAAAAAAGCCCAATCTGCGATCTTCTCAGACAGCGCCAAGGCAAAGATTCAATGGACCCTGATGGCTGAATTTACAGCGACGCCCTAGTACGTTCCAAGCGGGCGGCTTGGTCTAGATTTGCACGGAGGTCCAATGCTAGACGGCAATTGGGATCGAGAGCTTCTGCTGACCCTAAACTCGCTTGTTGGACTTGATGGGCCCCACTATGTATGGGGGCTCGCCAGTAATGCGCTGTTCAGAGGATTTCCGATATTCTTTGCTTGGTTCGTCTTATGGTTCTCCCGCGATTGCATAAGACGGCGCAGCCGAATGTTGGTTGCACTTCTTGCGGTCTGTCTCGCGACAGTCCTGTCGGTTTGGTTACAGTTTCATCTTGCTACGCATACACGTCCAATTTTGGACCCGGCACTTCACTTGAACATAATCGATCCAGGTTCGAATTGGGATCGTACAGGGTCGTTTCCCAGTGACACGGCGACTGTGTTTTTCGCTCTAGCCACCGTAATCCTGTTAGAAAATCGAGTGGTCGGGTTGATTTGTCTTCTTTGGGTCGCCGCGGTTATCGCGATCCCTCGGGTCGTTGTCGGTTGGCACTATCCGAGCGACGTAGTTGGCTCGCTGCTTCTAGGACCGGGATTTGTCCTGCTTTTCGATAAAGTGCCTTACCTGCGGATGCTATTTGAGCGCTCACTCAGGTTGTTTGAGGGCCGCATGTATCTTGTCCACGCACTATTATTCGTTCTTATGGCGGACGCGTCGCACTTGTTTGATGGCTTGCAACACGCGGGAAAAAGTCTTGTGCGGATGTTGGGAAGTTGAAGCGCATTTGTTGGCAGCATGAGAAGGCCAAGTCGGCGGCATGAAAGTCTCCGAGGCGAAGCGGCTAGGGGTGCTGGAGGAGAAGAAATATCTGGCCGAGCACATGCTCGATGCGGTCGCCCTTCGCGAGCTTCTTTCTAAAAATGGTACGGCCCGCTGCCAGGCGCGTTGTGGTTGCGCATCTACAGGCTGCCATGAGCCTGTCGGAACAGCGGAGGGGGATTCGGATGGTCGTCCCGTATCACTATGGTCTGCCCCTCATCTCGCACGGGTGATATTGAGGATGGTCAATTTGACCATGAACGGGAGGGATAGCTTTGGCTTGGGGGAACAACCAACATGCTGTTCAGCCCATACGAGCTCACGTTCGTATTCCCGGTGCTTGCATTTGCCGGGTATTTGGAACTGCGTCTGCTCGCGAGCAAATCCGCGATATCGGTCGTGCTAACCGGCGCGGCTCTGACCCTTTGTGCCGTACCGGAAGATCCAGTGCGAGCGGACCAACTGGAAGCATCTTCGGACGACCAGACAAGAGCCTTACCAATTTTGGATGCGATTAATCAGAATACTCCGGGTCAAAGCGAGGGATACGCCGTCGGAGTGCCCACGACCTTCGCCTGGTGCAACGGCTCGTACAAGCCTCCGGGCGGCAACGCGCCGCCTTCGGATTTCACGGCGGTCACTGGATGGGGGCAGGTCTATCCGAAGGTAGGCTCGCCTGCGCGTTCGAATCCAAACGGGAACATTTTAGTTGCCAATGCAAAAACCTACGTCCATGTCCGCACGAACCGAGAATGGATATTGGTGCAAGATCAGGCCACAGACGACGTCGCTGGAGCTCACTTTGTCGCCGACTTTGCTAGAGCGGCAGGCATCGAGATGAGGATGAAAGCGTTGCCAGATGGCAGCGTGGCCCTCGGCATCCCCACGACCGGGCTTAATACTCATTTCTGGCTGACGAAACGAGGCACGTATGCAGCCGGAAGCGTTGATGGAGTATACGTGCAGATGGATATCAGGAAGGATGATCCGAACGTGAAGCTCGTCGCCAACGTTGGCGCCGACTGGTGGCGGAACTCGACAGTCGAATTTGTGAGCAGTTTCGCCAACAATCCAGGAGCTGGCATGAGCAACTGGATCGAACTCTCGACGCAATGGTCCACTCTTCGCTTCTATTCAGGGAGCAGTTCGCAGCTTCGGGCGAACCCGCCCCCACCGCTCGTCGATGCGGCGCCCGAAGCAAATCCGACCATCCGACGTCACGCAGACACGCCAGCGCCTTGCCTCGCCGGTCCGTAGGACCGACAACAGTTGGCTGGAGCTGAAAGCAATCGGCTTCCAACAAATTCGTCTTCCGCGAGTGCCCCGGTTACACCGAACAACAGCATCTCTGGCAGCGCCGCTTCGACATGGTCTCCGTCAACACCGGACGCGGTGCGTGCCGCCTTGGTGCAAGGTCCGGCTACTGCGAGGAAACGTTCTATGTCAACGCCACAAAGAGCCGGCGCCGCCGGCAAGATGCTGTTAGCCAAAAGCTGATGAACCTAGTAATTTCACATTCGGCAACAAGCTTTGCTAATCCTTGCTGCGGCGCACCACTACCATCACACCAATGGAGTTAAAGCGTGGCGTTGGAACTTAGCGCCCGCCAGTATGTTTTCTGTCGGGAGTGCTATGGTTATTCGGGCCATGACCTATGAGACGCCGGGGTCGCGTCTGCCTCGGTCGGATCATATCTCGCCAGCGAGCAGGAAGGCAGAATGAACTGCGAACGTCTGAAACGTCTGGCGGTACTTTTGGAGGGCTACCGGGACAGCGATGAAACCCGGTTTGACCTTCAAATTTGGGGTAAGTTTAAGAGCCAGCGTGCGGGGTTTCTCTGGCTGAACCAGCGCCCATGCAACACAGCAGCTTGCGCTGTGGGTTTTGCGTGCAGTTCGGGCATCTTCGCGGAGGATGGTTTGTCGTACGAACTTGACAAGACCAATATGGAACTCACTCCGCTATTCCGCGACCTTGAGGGTTGGGGTGCAGTGAAGTCATTCTTTGACCTCGACCAGGTTCAGGCTGTCAGGTTGTTCGCCGAACATTCCTACGAATCAACTGAAGGCGAGGCCGGTGCCCGGGCCGTGGCAGAGCGGATCCGTAAGATGATTGCGCCGCTCGACGGATCTACCCAAAAACCGCAAAAGCTCTAAGCCTGCTATTTCGCCTGGCAAAGTAAGCCTGGGATCGGATCGGCGAGGACAGAAGCAAGCGGCTGAACATGCCGGCGCAGTTCGTGCCGCGCACCAACTCTCCAAGACGTAAGTCGCTCAACCTGCGCCGCTTCCATCCGGCGAGCGACCCGCCTGGATGCGGCGGGTTTCGACGTTGGCCAAGGCCAACTCGGACGCCCCGCTGCCCCTGCCGCTTACTATAAGCGCGCTCGTTTTGCTGGGTTGAACCAAGGCTGCTCGCACCGCCTCGGAAGCGTTTTCTCCCTTGGACTGGATGCCCTTTCGGAACATATAAGCCAGGAACACAAATACCGCTCCCTCACTTGCGATCACGCCAAAAGCGGCAGCATTCGGACGCATCAAGAAATAAGCGGCAGCGACGGTCAGCAAATTGGCGAACACCGCGACGGAAGCCATTTTGAGCGCAAATCCGTCGTGATGCCGGCGATGCAGATAGGCATTGGATAGCGTGAAGTTGGTTGCTAGCAGCGGAAATCCGATTAGCATCCATCGCAGCGGCTCCGCCGCCGCGATGTAATCTGCCGAAAACACCAGCTTCAAAAATAAAGGCGCTGAGATCGCAAAGCAAACCGCGACAACAGAAGACATCAGAAAACAAATGGCTGCTAAAACGTACCACCGCACTCGTTCGAAATGGCCGGCGCTTGCTAACCTCACCAGTTCCTGAGCCAAAAACGCAAATGATCCAACACCCCCATAGAACAGCTTGTCGGCCTGCAGGTACAGGCCAACTTCGGCTTGTGTGAATAACACGACGAGGAAGAATCCATTGGACCAGTGCGAGCCCAGCATGATCACTCTTATCCCCAAGGAAGCAAGCGACTCGCGAAAAATCTCCCGGTCAAGACGGAACATAACCGCCGAGGATGCATAGCGAGATAAACGTTCGCTTATAAATAGAACCGGTCCGAGCCTGGCGGCCACGAGGATGCTCAATATAACAATCAGCGTTGGGTGATATTCGAGTAAAATAATTCCAACGAAAATCGCCGCAGCCATCGAGGAGCAGATTATCTCTGAGATGGAATACAAACGAAAAAGGCTCGCGTTGGCAGCAACCAGCCAGGGAGACCGTAACGAAAGACCGACAACGAGAAGTATTCCAAGGATTGGTACCAAAGGCTGTTCGGATATAGGCATGAAAACGTACGCAGCGGGCAGGCAGAGCAGCATTGTCAAGAAACGTTGAAAATTGACTTTATAGTAATAGCTTGCCTGTTCCGCGAGGTCCGGTCTCTGCGCCAAGTTACGGTATGCCGGTCGAGAGTACCCGAGGTCCGAAATTTGCGAGGCAAACATGCTCACCGAATGGATACTTAGCAGAAGCACATTCTGACTGGGACTCAACGTTAAAGCCGCGGCCTTGAAAGCGAGAAATAGTGACGCTGTGTTGGTCACATAAAGAACGAGCATCAGTGACAATCGACTTGTAACGTTTGGCATTTTACGAATCCCGCCACCAATACCCGTTTTCAAGCGAACACATAGCGTCCTGCAGCGCATTTCTTATGGTCTTGCAGGAGGTCAACTGCGCTGGCCACGTCATCGAATGCTGCCGCTTCAAGCTTCCGCACCTGGAAACGGATGACGTTGCGCGAGGCACCGTGGCGGCTGGCGAAGGCGTAGAACGTTTCGCCCGCAAGTCCTGGGAAAGGGTGTTTGGCAACGGCTTTCAAAGCCCGGCCTCGGTCAATCCAAACCTCTAATTTGTTAACGGGCCAAGGGCCACTCCAAACCTGTAGTCGGCTTTTAGCGACGATTGACAGTTTCGCTATTGACGAGCGTCAAGTTGGAGGTGGGGCTCCTGGTGGAGAATTTGCACGTTCCGCACGCCAAGATTGAAAGCAAGAGTGATTAATGAGGCTTCTCTTCCATCCAGCGAGGTCGTCGCACATTGCTCAGGACCGCTCGACCGGCGCCGGTAAGGGACTGCTGGAGGCGCTGCCACGGGGTACTCTATATTGGCGAACTGAAGAGAAAATCAGCCGATAACAATATCTGAACAGGCGTCTTTCACGTGCGTCGCGCGACCTACACCGAACCAAAGGATGGAAAGGCTGTCATCCTCGTGGATGTCGCAAGTGGGACCTATGACATCGCTCACTGGTCGGCGGAGACGGGCGAATGGATGAGGAAAAACGGCGAGCCAAGCAGGATCAAGCCGACACATTGGCATCCAATATCGCGTGACGCATATCGCCTGCAAGAGGACGAAGCATCGAGCAAGCCCTCGCAGGACTTCTCGAACCGGGCCGCGCCACCACGATCGGCGGGGGCGAGCGACGTCGTTGCGCCTGGTTCAGTTGCGACGGCTGTGCCGGTGACGGTCGACCCATTCGAGGTGCAGACTGCGCGGATCGAACAGAAGCACGCGCCGCGTGCGCGGCGACGATTTGCGGCTTCCTTCGCCATCGCAACTCTCATCGTTGCGGCGCTCCTTGGCCTGTATGTGAGGCAATACGCCCGTCAAGTCG
Organism: Bradyrhizobium lablabi; assembly: GCF_018131005.1. GTDB lineage: Bacteria > Pseudomonadota > Alphaproteobacteria > Rhizobiales > Xanthobacteraceae > Bradyrhizobium > Bradyrhizobium lablabi_D. Next base: position 126,134 of record NZ_JAFCJK010000009.1, on the reverse strand, counting down.
ATACCGCTCGCATCAACACGACCGGCGGGCAAGTCGTCGAGCAAGAGACCTTGTTGCCGAGTCAGGGCCGGCGCAAGACCGGCTTGTTGGCGCTCCAACACGACGCCGTGGCGGATGAAGTGAACGCGCAGACCGGGGCGCAGGGCAGGCGAATCCTCGTGGGTTCAGCACCCGAAGCGCGACAGTCTTTCGAGAAGGAGGAGCGCCTCGAGGCTTTGGCGAATGAGCTTGCCGAGGCTAGAAACGCTCTTGCCCAGGCCCGAGGCATCATAGAAGCGCGCAATCTCCAGATAAATGCGCGCGATACCCAGTTGCGCGAGCAAGAAGGTGAACTGGCGATGGTGCGCCGCGAACTGGAGACAAACGCAGCGATGCTGACGAAGCTGCAGCGGGAACTTGACGGGCCCGAGGGGCCGTCGCGCGAAATGGCAATGGCGCGTGAACCGGAGCCAGGCGCGATTGATCCGCGCGCTACGTTTGAGCCCGCTGCGACCAGCCAGATCGCGCAGGTCACGCAAGCTGTAGAACCGGTCGCTTCTGAGCAAACCGCGGCTGTAGTGTCGCAAGACGGTCCGGAAGTGGCCAGATTGATAGCGCGCGCCAGGGCGCTGCTCGGCCAGGGCAACATCAGCGCGGCGCGGACAGTACTTGAGCGGGCTGCCGAGATGGGCAGCGCTCTGGCGAGCTTCACGCTCGCGGAGACCTATGACCCCATCATTCTTTCTAAATGGGGGACATACGGAACGCGCGGCGATGCTGCGAAAGCGCGCGAACTCTATGCGAAGGCTCATGCTGCCGGCGGAATTCAGGAGGCGAAGGATCGGTTCGAGGCGCTGGATCGGTGACCTCTATTAGCTCTTGCCGGGATTTGCTTCCGGCGGCGTGGGTTTGCGCAGGGCCGACGATCTCCCGAAGCTCGCGGCAAAATCCGGGTCCTTCGATAGTCCGAACGTCCGGATGCGGTCCCGTGCGAGCTCGTGAACCTTGAGGATCTGCTGGACCGACCGCAAGCTCACCGCCTGGCGGCGCTCCAGGTGCCAGATCGACCACGCGCCGCATAGTGTCAGGGCGAAGTGGCGGCTTTCCGGCTTTGCGCCTCTTGTCGCGCAACAGCCCTTCGACGCCCTCCGCCATAAACCGCCCCCGGTAATCACGAGTGACTTGACGCTCGTCAATACGCCAAAGCTCTGGAGAATTACTTTCTGGGCTACCCTCCCTGTGCCTGCCGCGAAAGGCGCGAATTACGGTGGCCGCGCGGACATTGTGGAGCTGGGCCATGATGCTAGCGAGATGCCGCCCCGAGGAGACAGTACATGCGGCTTTGGTTCTACGCTTTATCGCCATTCATGAAACGGTTTCGGATCTCGCGCGCCCGGAAGATCAAGCGAATTTTCCCCGATATCGACGATCGCTCGATCGTCGATATCGGGGGCTCCCTTCATTATTGGAGACATGTCAAACCGGAGATAAAACCGAAGCAGATTACGATCTACAACATTGCCTTGGACAATCAGTTTGATGCCGCGAAAATCGGTGGGGCGCCAAGCAACATCCAGGTGAGCATCTATGATGGAAAGCACATTCCCGCGAGTGACAAGCAGATCGACGTGTTAATCTGCAACTCGGTGATAGAGCACGTCCCGCCGAATGAGCGGGTCGGTCTGGCTCGCGAAATTGCGCGCGTCGCCAGAAACTATGTGATCCAAACGCCAGCAAAGGTGTTTCCCCTCGAGCCACACTTCGTCATGCCGTTCTTGCATTGGCTGCCCCGGCGCATCGGACGTGCTGTGGTAAAGTTCTCACCGTTTGGACTGATTCACCGAGACACGGCTCTCACGCAAAGTTTCTTCGACGAAGTCAATATCTTATCCGCAAATGAGTTCAGAACGTTGTTTCCCGAAGGCGAATTCGTCGTGGAGCGCTTTTTATTCGTCCCAAAATCGTACCTGATTATCAATAGGGCGTAAGTCCGGTGTGACCAATCGTACGCTACCATGCATGAAGCGTGAACGTTCCAGCGTGCTGGCACGCTTCTTCCCGAAAGCAATGCAAGTTGGCAGTGTGCTGGGTTTGGTCTCTCTAACGGTAGCAATAGGAACCGATGTCGTCTTTCGCACTTGATACGACGCGGCGGTCCGGAAGTACAGTCGCGTCCCGGAGCGACGGACCCTTCTTTCTAGTGTTGTGCGGGTCGTTGGTTGTACAGAGCCTTTTTGTCTTCATTTATCATCTGTCGGGCTCGCCAGCATTCTATGCAATAAGTAACTCCGTTGCGATTGCGCTCATTGGATATGCCCTAGTCGGCGGCCTCCGATGGGAACGCGATGGCTCGGCCAGCATGACGTTTCTGGTGGTATCAGTGGCGGCAACTCTTTTGAGTGTCATTTACAATGCCGCGAACACGTCGATGACGGACGTGCTGAAGTACCTGTCTCTCTACATCTTCTATGCCGCTGGCCGTTGCAACAGAACCCCGTTTCGATCGGTAGAGCTGTACTGCCTCTACGCCTTGGCGGCTCTGCCGATAGCATTCATGGCGGTTGGTACAAGTAAGATCTGGAACTGGGAGGGTAAACCTTTCGGATATCTTCCCAACGCGAACATCGCAGTCCTGCATTTCAGCGCGTTGCTTTTCGCCGCAGCACCGGTGTTCGGGAATCGAGTCATTCTGCTGCAGCTTCTGAATGCCGCGCTCATGAATAAGATTGGCGCCATCGTGGCGACGGTGATCGCGATTTGTATGTGGGTCGCCGGTCTGCGGCCAAGGGAGTCGATTATATCGCTAGCTGCCATCCTCATCCCCGTCCTCACCCTCGGCGTGGTTGCGTTTCAGTTCGGGGCTTTCGATCGAGCCATTATCGCTTTAAACGGGTTGGCATTCGCGCTCAACATCGATCCACGCTCCGTAGTTTCGATGTCATACCAGAAACTGGTGCTGCTGACGGGCTCGACCGACCTCTCAGGGTTCTTCCGCCTGATCCATTGGGCGAACATTTGGGATATTTACTCCAGCGGCGGCGTAGGAACGTGGATCTTTGGATACGGGCCTGGTGAAACTCCGGCACTGACATACGCCGGGTTGGTGCCGCACAACGATTACCTTCGGATTCTCGTCGAGTACGGGCCAGTCAATCTTGTGATATTCGTCTGCTTTCTCACCTATGTGCGAGCTGCGCTTACGTCGGGGGCGGCAAGAGTTCTATTCGTTGTGCTTTGCATATACTTTTTCTCGGAAAATCTTCTGGATAGCTTCACGTCCATGACGCTCTTTTTCGCCTACGCCGGCCGAATGACTGCAGGTGGCCGTGTGGGGGAATCGCCACGAACTTTGAGCCGCAACTTGTCTCAATGACGGGCGGCACATCTTGATAGCGGAGCGCGATGCCAGGTCAGCGCGGCGATTTGGAGCATCCTGTGCGACGGTACCCAACGAGACTTGACGACCGTCAATATCGGCAGACGGAGCCAAGATAGGCTTCTGACACTTGTTCTTCGCTTTCATCGCAGAGGGAACGCAATGCGAGCGCCATGCAAAGGAGCAGCTGGCGGAGCGGTCCATAGCGGGCGCGGAGCTGAGGAGGACCGCGAGTCTACGGCCGGACCAGCAACATGAGCGAGCCTTTCGATCAAGGCGGCGGCGTGTTGGCTGGATCGTCGAGCCACAAAACGGGAGTGTGGAAAGAACGCCGGCTCACGGCGATCGATACGGCGAGGCAGGTCAGACCGCCAAAGGCGGCCCTGAAAGTCCTGTTTGCCAACAAGTTCTTCTATTTGAAGGGCGGCGCTGAGGCCGTCATGTTCGACGAAATCGACTTGATGAAGAAGCACGCAGTTGATGTTGTCGAATTCTCCATGTGCGATCCGCGTAATCGTCCATCGAAGTATGGGTCGTATTTCGTCTCATTGAAGGACTACCGGTCAACTTCGCGGGTCGCCAGGCTCAGATCGGCGCTTTCGTTCATTAATTCGCGGGAAGCGGCAGACAAGATTTCTAGCCTGATACGCAATGAAAAGCCGGACATAATGCACTGCCATAATGTTTACCATCAGCTGACGCCCTCCATCATCAACGCGGCTTCACGGATCAAGATTCCGATCGTTCTTACATTGCACGACTACAAGCTCGTATGCCCGGTATATACCCGGCTCTCAAACGGCCAAGTGTGTACGAAGTGTTCCGACGGCCACTACGAAGCACTGCTCGTACAACGCTGCGCTGACGGTTCGATCGGGCGCAGCGTGCTGTTGTGGGGAGAAGCTCGCTTTCATGCAGCGGCTGGCAGCTATCAGCGGGTGGATAAATTTATCGCCCCTAGCCGCTTTATGCGTGACGCTGTCGTGCCCCGATTGGGCGAAGACAAGGTAGTTTACATCCCGAACGGTGTCGACACGTCCCGCATCGAGGTGTCGGGGCAGGACGACGGTTTCGTGCTCTACCTTGGGCGTCTTTCACCTGAGAAAGGGGTCGAGACCTTGCTGCGGGCACATGCGGGCGACAATGCAGCATGGCGGCTTGTCGTCGCCGGAGCGGGCCCATTGCTCGGAAACTTACAATCGCGATTCCCGTTGGCAGAGTTTACCGGCCACCTGACCGGCGAAGCTCTCGAAGCAAGACTCAGGGATGCATCCATGGTCGTCGTTCCGTCCGAGTGGCACGAGAACAATCCGCTTTCGATCCTCGAGGCAATGGCACATGCGAAGCCGATCGTCGCATCGCACATCGGCGGAATACCAGAACTCGTAAGCCACGGCAAAACCGGCTTGCTCTTCGAACCCAAGAATGCCCAGCAGCTGTCCAGCCAAATCAAGTTGCTGCTGAGTGACTCCGATTTGCGAAGGAAATTCGGGAGGGAAGCTCGAAGGATCGCTGAGACGGAGTATTCACTCGAAAGACACGGAGCGGCACTGCTCTCGCTCTATCAGAGCTTGGCCGCACCAAGCGGAGCGGTTCACCAGCTCGGGCCGTGAAATTGCTCTCACGATCGTACGACGATGCAGTCAAGTAACGAGAGGGATTTGGCAAATGGGTCTTCGTGCTGGAGATTGGGTTCAAGTACGCAGCAAGCAAGAGATCCTTGCGACACTCGACAGGACTGGCCGCCTGGAAGGCCTTCCCTTCATGCCACAAATGTTCAGATATTGTGGCCGGTCCTTCAAAGTCTTTAAGGTCGCGCACAAGACATGCGACACTGTCAACGGCACCTACGGACGTCGGCTTGCTGGCGGGATTCATCTGGATCTTCGCTGTGACGGCCAGGCTTACGGAGGCTGCCAAGCAGAGTGCTTGATCTTCTGGAAGGACGCGTGGCTGAAGCCTGTCTCCGATGGTCTGGACGTAGCCGGTTCGGCGCCAGCATCACAGTCTCGTGCAACAATTCCGGCGCAAGGCTGCCTGGAGAGCGACGTTCTGCAAGCAACGTCGATTTCGCGCGAGAACGAAGTAGCGTATCAGTGCCAAGCGGTCCGCTTGCCCTATTTCACAAAGCCGCTTCCTTGGTGGCGGCTCGACCAATATGTCGCTGACTACGTCTCGGGCAATGTGAGCCTTCGCAACATATTCGACGGCTTGGTCTACTCGGTGTACTGCAAGCTAACCAGGGCCTACCATCCAACCCTTGGACGTCCTGGCCGCTGGTTGTACGATTGGTTTCAAACTCGCCGCGGCGGAACGCTCTACCCTCGTCATCGCGGTCGTCTCCGGCCCGGCGAAGTCGAGCCTGTCGTTAATCTGAACTTGCAACCCGGCGAGCTTGTGCGAGTAAAATCTTATGAAGAGATACTTTCGACCGTGAATTCCCAGTACACAAATCGAGGTCTCTTTTTTGATGGGGAAATGGTGCCCTACTGCGGTGGCACTTACCGCGTCCGAGCGAAAGTCTCCAAATTCATTGATGAAAAAACCGGGAAAATGAGACGCATGAAGACAGCTGCCGTAATTCTCGAGGGTGTCTCGTGCGGATCTTGCTATAGCTACAAGCGAATGTTCTGCCCGCGCGCCATATATTCGTGGTGGCGTGAGGCATGGTTAGAGCGCGTCGAAGAGGAGTCCAAGTCCAGAACCGCAGCTTCGGATATCCCGTCGGCCCAACGACCGAAGAGCCTGGTGAATTTCTAACAGGCCGTTGAAGCAGGAGTGGCGATGTCAAGTTTAGGAACTGTACCCGAATCGGCAGGCGGTCCGCTCGTCACGATTGCCATCCCAACATTTAATCGGGCTGCATTGCTTAGAGGGTGCATTCAGGCGGCCTTGGCGCAAACTTACAATAACATTGAGGTGCTTGTTTCGGATAATGCGTCGCTGGATGATACAGAGAACGTATTGCGGCAGTTCGACGATAAAAGGCTCCGGGTACTGAGGCAGGAAACAAATATCGGTCTCCTTCCGAATTGGAACGCATGCTTGGCAGCAGCCGGAGGCGAATACGTTTTTTTCGTTTCCGATGACGACAGGATATCTCAATGGTTAGTCGAACGGTGTGTCGGGGTTATCGGAAAGTCGCGAGTGCCAATCGTCGTCGCATTGACGAATTGCCATTTAGCCTCGTTCGGGCAAACCAAGCCGGCCCGCGCCAGTAGACGTATTGGATCAGGACTCCGGAACGGAGCTGATGTCCTTTTGGAATTCCTGGCGGACGAGATAAACGTGGCGATTTGTAGCGTGATGGTGCGTACGGAAGCCTTGCGCTCACGAGGAGGATTTCCTGTCAACTATACGCACGCGGCAGACGTTGCGGCGTGGGCGCCCCTTCTTCTTGAAGGAGAAGTGGGTTTCGTCAATGAAGCGTGCGCGACCCTCAATCTTCATGACGATTCGGAAACGGGCAGATTGGGTGTTGCGGAGATCTTAGGCGACGGCTGGAAGGTTGCCAGCCTTATATCGCGTACGGCGGACGAGCGCATTAAGATCGCGTCGCTGCGTCAAGAACTCAAACTACAGGCGCAGCGCTGCTTTTCTCGCCGTGCTTTGAGATTTCTGGCGTATTATCGCAACAATGGCGCCGGGCTGCTGGAGGTTTTAGAGTTCGTATGGCGTTTCCGGAGCGACTTGATGGTTGTCGACAAATTATCAATCCTGAAGTTTGTAGCGATCATTCTCTGCCCAAGGCCAATGGCAGCGCGGCTTCGGCATCTCAGACAGTCTTTCCCGCAGGGTTGGCGAGGTCACCAAACGGCTGTCAAACCCGGATGAGATCGTTCTCGGGCCCGCGGTTCACGGCAGATGTCGTTGACGCTAGTGAGTGCCCGAACTCATCCCTTGTCTTGGCTTCCTGTCTTATCGCCGGCTCGAATTCAAGCGCGGGAGTGGGAGGCCCGACTTGGAATTGACGAGTTCCTCGTATGCTGCCGAAGTCTTCCGAGCAATTTCCGTCCAATTATAGCGACGGACGCAATTCAGCCTGACCGCTTCGCGGTCTGCCTCGTTCGAACTCAAACGGCTCAAAGCACGGAGTTTCGCGCTCAATTCCGCGATATCGCCCATTCGAAAAACGCGATCCGCATCGCCAACCACTTCTAGATTGGAAGGAATGTCGCTGACCAGAACGGGCAGCCCATAACTGAGCGCCTCCAAGAGTGCGATGGGTAGTCCCTCGTGCGAAGAAGGCAAAACAAACAATCCCGCATGAGCGTAAAGTTGACGCAGAGAGTCGCCGCTCTGGAAACCGGCCATCACCACGTCTTCCGCGAGAGCCGCTTCGGAAGCGAGAAGATCGGCGTACTTGTTCTTGTGATCGATCCGACCGATAATTGCCAGCTTCCAGCCGCTTAGTCCCGCGCTGCGGAAGGCACGCAGAAGGTCCAGTTGCCGCTTCTCGGGAACAAGCCGTCCGACTGTCAATACGTACCGACCTGGCTCCAAGCCCAGTTCGACAACCTTGTTGCTCTCTTGCGGCGGATCTGCGAAGGCAACGCCGTTAGGAATGAACTCGCATGACCTACCATACTTGGTGGCGATGAGCTTCTCGATGCTGCGACTGATGGCAATCCGCTTATGCGCAAAGCACATTCCCAGTGCCTCGCCGAGGCGCAGGAGAGTGCGTGCCGCGCGGCCCCATTTTTCACGGTTGTAGTCCTCGCCATGGTGAGTGACAATAACTCGCAAACCAAGAATGCGAAGCAGGGGGACAACAAGAGCGGGTCCGATAGCCTGGACGTGCACGACTTGCGGCCTGCGAAATCCCGCGACGAGCGCGCAAATCAGCGAATGCAAAAGCGCCTCGAAGTAGGCATTGCGTACGGTCCACAACCGGAGCATCCGTACGCCTTTCCACTCCTTAAGTTGCTTATCGGCATACGGTGAACGGACACAGGCGGTGACGCGGTGCCCGATTTGGACGAGTTGCGGGGCGAGATTTTCGACGTGCGTCTCGACGCCGCCTTGGACGCTTGGAAAACCGCGAAAGCCGAAAATATAGACCTCGCTCTTTCCCATCGTGCATACTCCGCAAAACGCCTAGCCGTTAATCGCGCGAGGCAGCCAATTGTGATTGACAACTTGGGTGATTGCGAAACTCCGTGTGCCTGTCGTGCCGTCATCCGGCGCAGCAAATATGCGGCAGTGTGTACGATGGTTCCCAACGCAACTTGACGACCATCAATATTGTCGGGCCAGGTGTAGACAGACCTGTTCGTTGTTTTCGTTCAGTTCGGAAGGCGATGCGGGTGCCGCGCAATGAACGGGCAGGCTCACGCGCCGCCGCGCGCCGATGGTTCGATCGGGTGAAGCGCGTTGCTCTGGGCTGAGGCGCGCTATCACGTGGCCGCGCGCAGCTATCAACTAGTAGAAAAGGTTTATCGCATCGACTTCTCCCGCAATGAGGTGTCAAAGCGGGGTGAAAGAGACGTTCTCTATCTGGGCCGCCGGAAGGTGGGATCGAGACTCTGTTGGAGCGCATGGAACAGGCGAATGCGGCTTGGCCGCCTGACATCGCCGGATGAAAAAGAGGCTATGCCATCAAGGTCGCCGGGCTGCGCGTGCTGAAGGAGGCGGGCGGCACTGATCTCTGCTTCGCAATGTCAGGACGAACGTTGATCAGCTTGTCGAGGCTACGAGTGTGCCCGAGACCATGAATACGAAACTGGTTCGTGCTACCGCTCCCGCAACGCTTCCTGCTTGTATCTCGCAAGCGGCGAGAGCAGGTAGCTGAGGATCTTGCGCGCGCCGGTCTTGATCTCGACCGTCACCGCCATGCCGGGACCGAGCTTGACGAGCTTGTCCTCGATCTGCATGTAAGATCGGTCGAGTGAAATGCGCGCGGCATATTCCAGCTCTTGGCCTTTCGGCTCGCTGCTGCTCTGCGCTGATCCCGCCGCCCGGTCATTGGACCCGCCCAGCTGCCTGTCGCGTGTGATGGCGTCGGACGACACGCTGAGCACTTCCCCGTGAAGGAGTCCGTAGCGCGTGAAGGTGAACGTATCGACCTTGATCTCCGCCTTCTGTCCCGGATGGACGAATCCGATGTCACGGTTGGAGAGCATGGCCTCGATCTCGAGCTGGCTCTCGCTCGGAACCACCACGGCCAGCGCCTGGGCGGGCGTCACGACGCCTCCCACCGTATGAACAGCGAGTTGCTGCACGACGCCATCGACCGGTGCGGCCAATTGCTGGAGTTTCGTGCGCCTCTCTGCCTTGATCACCTCCTGCTGGGCGCTCGCAGCCTTCTGCTCGGCTTTCGCGAGCGCATCATAGGTCGCGCGCCGATACTCCGCGGCGGTCTTGTCTTTCGTTTCCCTCAGCAGGGCGATGGCCGCATCTGCTTCGCGCAGCCGACTCTGCTGCAGGACGAGATCCTGCTGGAGGCCGACCAGTTCCTGATACTCGGAGAGATAGACGACCTTCGAGGCCAGTGCCTTCTCGACGAGATTCTTGCGAATGTCGACACGCTCTTGCAGCACCGGGATCGTCGCCTGCAGCTTCGCAACGCTCGCCGACATGGTCGCCCGTTCCGCGTCCTTCTGGCCTTGCTGGCGCTCGATCTCGGCGAGCTTGGCGTTCTGTTCGGCGCGCTGGCTGATCAGAAACTGACGATGCATTTCGATCTCCGCGGCGCCCGCGCTCTGCGGCGGCCGGAATGCGGCAAGCGGATCCTCCGCGAGCGCCGCGCGTAGCCGCGCGACGTCGAGCTCGGCCGCAACGAGATCGGCTCTCTGGCGCTCCTGTTCGGCCTCCGTCATCGTCGGGTCGAGTTCGATCAGGATATCGCCGGCCTTGACGCTCTGTCCGTCGCGGACGTGGATGGCGCGGACAACGCCGGTCTCGAACGGCTGGATCAGCTTGGTGCGCCCGCCCGGCATGATCTTGCCGGTCGCGGTGGCAACGATATCGACGCTGCCGAACGAGGCCCACGCCAACGCGATGCAGAACACCGCGATGATGCTCGCGCCGATCGCACGCCCGATCGGCGACGGCGGCGATTCGGTGATCTCCAGCGCCGCCGGCAGGAACGCAATTTCTTCCTCGCGGCGGCGGGGTTCGCGCTTCGGAAAAGGGACGATGTTTCGGCTAGCGGACGTCATGGAGTCCGGCCTGCAGATAGTGGAGGTTTGCGTAACGTCCGTTCGAGCGGATCAGCTCATCATGGCTGCCGTCCTCGACGATGCGGCCATGCTCGAGCGTGATGATCCGGTTCGCATTGCGCACGGTGGAGAGCCGATGTGCGATGACGAACACGGTTCGTCCGGCGGCAATTCGCCTCATGTTCTGCTGGATGGCGCGCTCGCTTTCGTAATCGAGGGCGCTGGTCGCTTCGTCGAGGATAAGGATGCGCGGATCGGTGATGAGCGCGCGCGCGATCGCGACGCGCTGGCGCTGGCCGCCGGACAAACCGCTGCCGCGTTCGCCCACGATGGTGTCATAACCCTCGGGCAGTTCCAGGATGAAGTCGTGAGCGCCGGCGAGCGTTGCCGCTTCAATGACCCGCTCCATGGGTATACCCGGATCGGCGAGTGCGATGTTCTCGCGAATAGAGCGGTTGAACAGCACATTCTCCTGCAACACGACGCCGATCTGGCGTCGAAGCCAGGCCAGATCGACCATCGCGAGGTCGACGCCGTCGACCAGCACACGGCCGCTCTCCGGCACATAGAGGCGCTGGATGAGTTTGGTGACAGTGCTCTTGCCCGAGCCAGAGGAGCCCACCATGCCGACGACCTGCCCGGGCTCGACGCTGAACGATACGTCGTGCAGCACCTCCGGGCCGTCGATGCGGTAGCGAAACGTCGCATGCTCGAATGTGACCTGCCCGCGGATCGGTGGCAGCGCGGCCCGGCCGGGATTGAAGCTCGGCTCGGGAATGGTGTTGAGGATGTCGCCGAGGCGATCGATCGACAGACGGGCCTGGTGGAAATCCTGCCAGAGCTGCGCGAGCCGCAACACCGGCATGCTCACGCGCGCCGCCAGCATGTTGAACGCGACGAGTTCGCCCACGGTCAGGTCTCCGCCGATCACGAGCTTGGCGCCGAAATAAAGGGTTGCGGCGACGACCAGCTTGTTGATCATCTGCACCGCTTGGCTTGCCGTATTGTTCAGACTGAGCACACGGAAGCTGGCGCCGACATAGGCGGCGAGCTGCTCCTCCCAGCGGACTTGCATCTGCGGCTCGACCGCCATGGCCTTCAGCGTCTCGACACCCGTCACACTCTCGACCAGGAAGGCCTGATTCTCGGAGCCACGATTGAACTTCTCATCGAGGCGCCGGCGAAACAGGGGCGCGGCACCCGCAGATATGCCGATGTAGAACGGGAACGACGCCAGAACAATCAGCGTTAGAGGCGTCGAGTAATAGAACATCACCACAAGGAAAACGACGGTGAACAGCAGATCGATCACGAGCGTGAGCGCCGAGCTGGTCAAGAACTGGCGGATATTCTCGAGCTCGCGGACGCGTGCGACCGAATCCCCGACGCGACGTGTCTGGAAATAGGCGATCGGCAACGCCATGAGGTGGCGAAACAGCCGCGCGCCAAGTTCGACGTCGATGCGGTTTGTCGTGTGCGCGAACAGATAGACGCGCAGTGTGCCGAGAACGGTCTCGAACACGGTCAGCGCGACAAGGCCTACGACCAGAACGTCGAGCGTGCTCATGCTTCGATGCACGAGCACCTTGTCGATGACCACCTGGAAGAATAACGGCGAGACGAGGGCAAACACCTGAAGGAAAAACGACGCGACCAGCACTTCGCCGAGAAGGCGGCGATACTTGTGAACCGCGCCCACAAACCAGCCGATATCGAAGCGTCGCGAGAGATCCGTCAGGGACGCGCGCCGGGTCATCAGGATAATGTCGCCGCCCCAGATTGCCTCGAGTTCGGCCTGCGTCATGGCTTCAGGTCGGGGAGACAACGGTCGTTGAACGAGGAGAGTGTCGTCGATGACCTTGCCGAGGATCAGGAATCCGCGGTCGCGCAGCACGGCGATTCCCGGCAGCGGAGTCACGGCAAGCCTGTTCCAGCTCGTCCGCTGTGACCGCGCCTTGAGCCCGAATTCCTTGGCACAGCGCAGGATTTCGGCAACACCGACGCGCGCCGTACCCATCCGATGTTGGATCTGGCCCGGGTCCGCCGCGATGCCATGGCAACGGAGCAAGATCGCCGTGGCGATGAGCCCGGATTCATCGCCGGTCTCCGTATCGCTGCCTTCCACCTGAGATCCGCTGCTCACCGACTGCACGGCCATATCGCTTCGATCGGCGAAACGGGAGCGCATCACTGTGTCGCGGATACGCATCAAAGCATCCCAGGCACCCTTCAAGGCATCCTGGGCACGCTTCATGGGATCGCGGGCACGCATCACGGCATCGCCGACACGCCCCGCCAGCTCGCGCCCGCGGAAACTCATGCCGGCAAGGGAATGAAGCATGCGGTTCGCGAGATTTTGTGATCCGGCCAGGATCAAACCGCCGTCCCAGATTTCTTCGAATTCCGCGCGCGTTAACACTTTCGGTCGCGACGCGGTTGGATGCAGCACAAGCGCTGCGTGGTCGTCGACCTTGCCGAGAAGGAGAAATCCGCCATCGCGAAGTGAAGCGATTCCAGGCAGCTGGAGATCTGCAAGTCGCTTCCAACGTGTTGTGCACGAACGGACTTTGACCCCGAGTTCGCCTGCACAGCGAAGCATCGCGCGGATGCCGATGGCACTGCTCCCGCAGTGATCGCGGAGCTGGTCGGGCTCGGCATTTACGCCATGAAGGCGCAGGAACAGAGCCAGCGCGCGAAGCCCCAGATCTGCGGCGTGGGCATTCCCATTCTGCATCGCCATTGTTACCAAACCTTACGCAGCTACCCGGCCGCGCTCATGTTCCTTCCATTGATTCCAAAACTGACGGCGCCCCGCACCCGGGCGCCGAGCGCCCAGGTGCGGAAGCGGTTCAATGCTGCGGTTTGGTGAGGAACGAGTCTTGACCCCAGGTGGGTCCGTTCGACACGGCCGCCACGATCTGACCGTGATCGACGCGGCCGGTGTTGCCGGCCAGATACTGGTTCAGCAATGCAAAGCTCTGGCTTGCCAGGGATGCTGTGGTCGCGCCGGGCGTAGACGGGTGATCCGTCATTGTGGCCGGCTGTTGCGGCGTGGAGGTCGCAAGGCCGCCGGCGACCAGGTCCCTGATCTGGTTAAACAGCGCAGAGTGATCCGCCACATTGACCGGCCGCGGCGCTGACGTCGTCGCGGCGCTGCTGACCGGCTCCTGATGCTTGTTCCACGGCGCAGAGCCGTGGCCGGCGAGGGACCCAGTGCTTGTGCCGGTCGCGTGCGGGTGTTCCGTCGCCGTGGTGGTTTGCGGAGCTGAGGTGGCGGTTGCAGGCGCAGGATCCTTCACAGTGATGGTCTGCCGCGCGGAGGTCGCAACAGCGCCGGTGACTGGGTCCTTCGCGGTGGCCGTCAGCGAGAGCGTCGCGACCGGATCGGCCCAGCCCCGGTAGTTCGATTGCAGCGTCAGTCCGCTGGCGACCTGCGCGGCCGTCAAAGTGATGTTCTTGCCCCGAAACGTCTGACCATCGAGAGCGTCGGTGATCGTCTCGTATCTGGGCAAGCCCCTGATGTTCACCGTCACGACATCGTTGGAATCGGACGTTGTCACCTTGACCCCCAAGTCGACCGTACCGCCTCCTTTCGTCACCGAAAGCGACTTATCCGCGATGGCGAGGACCGGCGTGGTCACCGATGGCGATGACGGTGAGGTTGGTGGAGTTGGCGAGGTTGGTGAGGTAGGCGACAAGGGTGTCGGATCGATCTGGAGACCGGTGAAAGTCTTCACCGCGCCCGCGAGGTTCGCCGAAACACCAGATGAATCCTTGATGCTCGTACCGCTCGGAAGATTGACTCCTTTAATGGCGAGCGCCGAGGTATTGGTGTCGGTCGACGCGACAGTCGTTTTGAAGGTGAGCGCACTCGTGCCCGAGCCACCAACGTAGGTGGCGGTGGCGCCATCATTGAGCGACAGCGTCGGCTTGCCCGTCACCGTCACAGCCTCATTGAAGCCGAGCGTCAACGTGATGGTATCGCCGACATGCTCGGTGCCAGTCCCCGGCGAGGCAGTGGCCTGGCTCACCGCCGGCAGCACCGGATTGATCTGGAGACCGGTGAAAGTCTTCACCGCGCCCGCGAGGTTCGCCGCAATACCCGATGAATCCTTGATGCTCGTACCGCTCGGAAGATTGACTCCTGTGATGGCGAGCGCCGAGGTATTGGTGTCGGTCGACGCGACAGTCGTCTTGAAGGTGAGCGTACTTGTGCCCGAGCCACTAACGTAGGTGGCCGTAGCGCCATCATTGAGCGACAGCGTCGGCTTGCCCGTCACCGTCACAGCCTCATTGAAGCCGAGCGTCAATGTGATGGTATCGCCAGCATGCTCGCTTCCCGTCCCCGGCGATGCAGACGCCTGCGTCACCGCCGGCGCAATGTCGGGGGTCGTGGGCGTGTCGGGGGGGGGGGGCGTGGTTGGCTGCGTCGGTGTGGTGCCGGCCAGTAGGGGAGGCGGCGGATTGGCCTGCAAGGTCTGCGGACTGACCGACGTGTAATAGAGAGTCTTCCAATCAGTTGTCAGTTTGACCCAATCGCTCATCCCGGGGCTGGGATTGTTGGCAAACCCGTCCACGTATGGAGCAGTGGCGCTACGCCACCAATCGGCGCCCAGATTGGCCACGAGATTTGCGTTCGGATCGTCAGTCTTCATATTCGCTTCAACGAAGACACCATCGATCGTTCCGGCCGCGTAAGTTCCGCGTGCGGACGGCCAAAAATGGTCGTTGTATCCACTTTTCGGCGCATCCACGCTTACGCTGCCGTCCGATAATGTTGTCTCCTTCCATGCAGAGCTTCCAGAAAAATCAGCGAGAAAATGGGACCCGTCGATGGGGTTCGTCGACTGATTTTGTACCTGGACCCAGGCACCGCTCGTGAGATGCACCCAGGTCTGGAAATTCGCTATCTGAACACTGGAGCTCGGATTGGAACTGGCTGTCGCCCCCGACTGGGGATAAACTTGTCCCCACCCCGTGACGGCCGTGAAATCGGAAGGAGGGGTGTCCCCCGTAGAGCCGTCGGTGCCCTTATACCAAGACCAGTTTGTGGGGACGCCTAGGGGGAATCCTTCGCTGTTCCCTACCGTGTTTTGATAGATAGCATCAGTCAACGCAGTTGTGGCCATTCTTGAGATCTCCTTATGGAGGCCTGTTGTTGAATATGGGGAAATTCCACTGCCGCACACCGCGAAGGCGCGCAACATACCGCATGCTCACAGCCGAGGGCCGCAAGCAGATTTCAAAGCAGTGGGAATTCAAATACGAATGCCCCCCAACTGCTGAGTTGGTTGGTAATTAAGAAGTATGGCGAAAAAACCTTCAAAGTACGATTTATGAACGCGTTCATGTGGGCAACACGTGCCGCACGTATGGCGCCGAAACTAGCCTGATTCGTCCGTCAATCGGTCCGCTCTGCGACAGGTCTTGTCGGTGACGGTCGCGACGCCGGAGTAGGTCGGAGTCGTGGAGAACGAGAGGGATCACAAGCGCGGTGCCTGCGGAGACTCGATCGCATCCTCGAGGACATGCGGGGCGCCATAGGTAGAACATCGACAGCGCGTGACGTGACGCAACCCATTGTGGCGAGCGACATCACGCAGCATGGTCTCGGTCGTCGGTTTCGAAAAACCGCAAGACTGATCGTGACGATGATGGAGGTGCGTAGATGAGATCGCCTTTTCGATGAAGCTGGGTGTGGGCGCCGCTAGCGGCAGCCGGAATATAATCTGGCGAACGTCACCATAATCGACGAGAGGGTCGGGGAGATTCTGAAGGGGCCTGAAGCCAAGGATTACTGGACGAGAACGTAGTATGTTCACCGTGGTGATACCTTGGGCGACATGGGCAGAGTCGGGAGTGGAGGATGTACGAGCAGCTTCTGCGCGTTCCTTCCGGGAGTGAAGGCCCATGACGCATCCCTTTCTGAGCTGGGGCCTTTGGCTTGAGACTATGCCTCGTGCTTATCAGGGTTGAACAAAACTTGAGCGATCGCAAATTGCCGGAGGCGGTCCCGGCCTAGCCTGCTGATAGTCGGAGCATGTTTGAGAGCGCCGATTAGGCCCGGCGGCAAAGCCCCCCTTGCCAATCCGCCGCCGGGCCGCCCACGCAAAGCGGACATTTCACCCAGACCGCGGGTTTGAAGAGCGAGGACGTGTGACTCGTTTGTACCGGCAACTAAACACGCATGTGATGGCGACAGACGCTTTGCCAGATATTCAAGGGGACACGAATATCCAAAGCGGAAGGGGTTTTTCGAAGGCGGCCGTTCGGGTGAGCTTGATGAAGCATTCTGATTTATGCGCTGGCCCGATGCGATTGTATCAAGGGCAACGGCGGAGCTTGGGGCGCTGTATGGGAAGACCGGCGCCGGTCTTTCAGTGGAAGAGCGAGCGCGCATCATCGCCGGTTTGCACGCTGAGTATCTAGAAGCCGAACGCCTTGAAGAAATGCTCGTGCGCTGCGCCGAAGATCGAGGCGAAATAGTCTGGCGTCGCCCGCGCGAGAGTCCGGCCGCAGTTTTGGGCGTCATCCAGAAGGCTTGAACGTGTTTATGGTGCTTCGCGCTCAGCGCCGGAGTGGTAGGCAGGTGACTCTTGCCCGCGCTTCAGGAAGTGCTCGTCATGGGGTCTTAGATGCGCATTCCGATGAGGCGCGGCATCTGAGATTGAAAACGCGCGTAGATCGAGGCGGGGAGGGAGGTTCTCCGCTAAGGCGAAGACAATGATTGCTTGCCAGGTCCCGGGGACGGATTGAGCGGACGCAGCGGAGCTGCCGTGAAGGTGGAGCAATTGTCCGGATTCGCCTCGATCGCAATCCGAAAGCTCGCATCAAAGGGAACCGTTTTGAAATGGCTAGACCGGGGTTAGGTCCGCCGCTCGCGCGAGATAGATTGTGCCATCGGCGCTCTTTCACGTTGCCTCTCGGAAGCATATCGTTTTGATTGAACGAGTTCGCCTCAGCGGCGCTCCGGTTCAGAATCGAAACTCTCGAATGGAAACGGGAGGGGACGCTCATGGTTGGCGCAAGGCTAAAACATTACGGGTGGGGACGCGAAGGTGAAGGCATGAGCGGGGAGGAGCGAAAGTTTATCCTGGGCCGCTATCATGCGATGTTTGGAACTGGCGAGTTCGATACGATCGCAATCCCGCGCCTTGAAGACCTCTCCTTGCGAGAGCCGCGCGTGCTGCCGCCAGCTTCGCTGGCCCCCTTCTGTACGACGGAACGCTACGATCGCGCCGCGCACACCTATGGCAAGTCATATCCGGATTACGTCAGAGCGATGCTCGGCGACTACGATTGCGTGCCCGACGTCGTGTCGTATCCGCGCGAGGAGGCGGACATTTCCGCCGTGATGGACTGGGCGGGTTCTGTCGGCGCGTCTCTGACGCCCTTTGGAGGCGGCTCGAGCGTCTGCGGCGGCGTCGAACCGCGCGTTGATGGCATCAAGCATAAGGCGTCCATCACCCTCGATCTGCGCAATCTCTCCAAAATCATCGAAGTCGACCCGGTGTCGCGCGCTGCGTCGATCGAAGCCGGAACCTACGGCCCGTCCCTGGAAAACCAGCTCAAGCCGCATGGGTTCACGCTGCGGCATTTTCCGCAGAGTTTTGCATATTCATCCCTCGGCGGCTGGATTGCGACGAGATCGGGTGGCCATTTCGCCAGTCTTCATACCCATATCGACGATTTCGTCGAAAGCCTGCGCGTCGTGACCCCGGTTGGTATCGTGGAAACACGCCGGCTTCCCGGGTCGGGTGCAGGTCCCAGTCCCGACCGCATGTTCATTGGCGCGGAAGGCATTTTGGGTGTGATTTCGCGCGCGTGGATGCGATTGCAGCCCCGTCCGAAATTCCGCGCCAGCGCATCAGTTCGATTTCCCTCGTTCTTCGATGCCGCGCGCGCCGTGCGTGCGGTCGCGCAAGCGGGCCTGTATCCATCAAACTGCCGGATCCTGGACCCGCAGGAGGCCTTCAACACCGGCGCCGCCGACGGCAGCGTTGCCATCATGGTGCTCGCATTCGAGTCGGGCGATCATCCGCTGGACGCCCGGATCGCGCGCGCCCTCGAATGCTGCACCGACCACCGGGGAACACAGGAGCCTGCGAAGGCCACCGGTGATGCGCATCTGGAAGGCGCGGCGGGCATCTGGCGCAATGCATTTATTCGCATGCCCTATGCGCGGGAATTTCTGACGCCCGCGGGGCTCATCAACGACACGTTCGAGACTGCCGTCACCTGGGACCAGTTCGAAAACCTACACGACAACGTCAAGGCGGCGACCGAGCGCGCCATTCTGGAAGCAACTGGCGTTAAGGGTGAAGTCACCTGCCGCTTCACTCACGTCTACCCGGACGGGCCTGCACCCTATTTCACTTTCCACGGTCTTGGTCGCCACGGCGTACTGCTGGAGCAGTGGCAGTCCATCAAGAATGCGGCGAGCGACGCATTGATCGCGGCAGGTGGCACCATCACACATCATCATGCCGTCGGCCGCGATCACAGACCGTGGTACGATCGGCAACGGCCGGAGCTTTTCGCCGCCGCACTACGGGCAGCCAAGCGGGAACTGGATCCGCAGGGCATGCTCAACCCGGGCGTCCTGATTGATCCGTAGGCGCATGGTAGTGAAGGATCACTGCCGCAACGCTCAACGCTGCGCCAGTGGCCGCTTATGGCTCTCGACTAAGGGCGCCTTTGCCTGGACCCAGGCCTCGCTGTCCCGGATGCAGGCGTCGGCCATCATGTCTTGCAGACCGCGTACTGACGAGAAGGCGAAGGAGCCGAGAGCACGCCGTGCCCTCCGATCGCCCTGCAGAGCGTCTTGGTCTGGCGAGAAGCTGGGCTAGAGCCCTTCCCGTTCCGATGGAATCGGAACGGGGCTCTAGATTCTTATTTTGACGCGTTTTCTTGATGCGAACCGGTATCCACTTCGCTCGAAAACGCTCTAGCATTCGAACTTCATCTCGTGTGGGAGGTGATGGTGTGGTCGGAACGCGAAGCTCAAGCGCGTAAGACCGGCGGAGCGGCCACCCTGGGCGGCGTCGGGTCACCGTGGACATGGACCGTGCTGATGGCCGCAGCTGATAGGACTACGGTGGCATCATTTGAGCGCCGCAATCCGGCGCGCCGGCCGCTGCCGGAGCATTTGCCACGGGAGCGCATTGTCTATCCGGTGCCAGGGACCTGCCCATGCCGCGGCGATAGCCGATTGCGCACGATCGGCGAGGACGTGACCGAGATACTGGAACTTATTCCGCGCCAGTGGATCGGCCCCTAAAGCCTCCCGCCACTCCGAAAATAACACCCTTAGTTTTTCTCGGATCTGGCCGCGACAGGTCAGTTCGATAGCGTGGCGTTGGCGATAATCGAATCCGACAGTCCCGACATGAGAAAATTTCGTGAGCGCCCAAGCGAGGCAAGTCGTCGAATCTTGCCCTCCGGAGAAGAGGACCAGCGCGCTCTCTGTATCGAGAGTCATTGTCGGGAATCCTTCCATATCAGCAACTGACACAGCATCCCTTCGCTTGCGGTGGCCGCCGCTTTCTTGCGGAACTCGTGCGCTGAATGTCTGGGTGCACACTCTGGAGTTTATCCCAAGCGCGGTGACACAGGTTATCGCCAGTTCTGCAAGCCAAAACCCGCGATTGTAATACATCGGAATGTGATGAATGCGGCGACGCTGATTGCGAAGGGTTGCCATTTCGAAGCTGGACTTTTGGTCTTTGAAAGGCCAGGAGCAACGTGCCTGATTTCCTGTATGGGGCATGCTCATGAAAGTGCTGATAGATCATTTGCGTATTGGCCAACTGAAAATTACCAAGTCTGTTTGGTGCATGAGGGTGACACTAACTCGGCTGTGCGGCCTGGCTTGAGCTTCTAATGGGAGTTTCCATGGCACAGGACGTCCGGTGTCGTCGCATCGCCATCGCCAACGTAGGTTCTGCGGGCGGTCCCGTCTGACGTCGGAGCGCAGAGCTACTTCTGCGGCCCAATGGGTGAACGGCACGTTGCCAGAAAGCTGGATCGTTGCGCTCTCCCTGTTATGAGCAATAGTGAAATCTGGACCGACCGGAGCATCTCGGACTAAGCCGCAAACCGGACATAGCGTTACATCGCGGGGCCCGACCGATGGGATGGAGAATTTCATCACAATGCGGTCTGCGGTTTCACCGCAAGAAAAACAAGAGATCGGATCCGCGGAATGCCAATCGCTCACGTACGCCATCCAATCCTTGCTCGGCATCGATCCATGCAAAAAAAGGAAACTTAGTACCGCTTCGCGCAGACGTGGCCCCGGGGCGTTGGTTCCGTCCTCAATGGACCTTTCCTCCAAGAGCGATCGAAAGCAAGATAGCAATTCCCTTGTGACGGTCTCAGCACTGGCCACCGCGTTTGGCTCCAAGTGCGTTACGGCTTGTTCTAAATAGGAGCTGATAAAACTGAGGCCTGCGCCTGGCGTTGAAGGCTCACTGCATGTCGAAAGCTTAATCCTTGAGGGTGTTTTCCTAGGCTCGATAGGGGCTTTTGGTTTGAAATCTGTCGCTGGCAAACGGACAAGAGGGTCACCAAACACGGCCAACCGGTAGCTCCTATCTACCGCACCAGCGGAAGCATTGAAATTGGCGGCAGCCTGCCCGACCGGCATTCCTCCTGCTAAGTCTTTCGCCAACGACGTAGTCAAGTTCGGACCGGAGAGAACAAGGGTCCAAGGTGTCAGTAGCGCGCCAATGGTCGGACTATTCAGCATTCTTTGACCAACCCCCCAAACCGGGTCAATCGCGCGTCCTTTCGGTATTACGCCCCAACATACGTCCCACACAAAAATTTGCGCCCTCAGCAAATCGGGGGAGAGCAAGAGCTGTGACGCCAATACCTCGGATAGGGGCATCTCATGACGATGGCAAATACCAGTTGTGTAACAGTACGGTGGAGCGTCCTTACCTCGTGAGGGGAGGCGATCCATGGGGCAAAGTGTCAGCCGTGAGCTCAGCATCGCATCGACTCCGTCGGAATGGGTCACTATGCGAAGTACGCCTGATCCATTGCCTATAGCCTCGACAATCTCAGCCGGCGATGCATCGTCGAGCAACAGGAGCTGATCGCTTTTGGCCTCATGCTCCTCGCGAGAGACCGGCAAAATGTCGGTCCGTCGCAACGCAGGAAGCCCACTCAGCACACTGGCCGCGGAGCGGATCAAAACCTGTCGGCGCAGATCAGGGGCAGAATCCGCGGCCACAATCCCAGGAACGGTATTGTTGTTGCCAATATCGTACAGGCGAAGGAATAGATCCGGCGTAAGGTGGTCGACCGTGGTAACCACAACGCTCAAGTGATCGATGTCCTGAGCGTCATTAATCGATCTCACGTGTCGATGAGTCCGCTGCGTCAGGTGTGCATAAAGCGCCCCTGGACGACTAGCATCGGCGCCGAGCGAAACAACCACATCTTGACCCTGCCGAGATTTTCCGCGAACGACCTCCGTCCGATGCAGGCGCGCTCCAAATAGTCCGGCCAGCAAAGCAAGGGCCGCCTCGTCCTCGGCTGAGGCGATGGGCCAGACAGGCCCACCATCGCGTCCGATCAAGTGGTCACCCCTGTTAGCGGATCCGACTGGCAACACTGCACACCAAAGCGAGTCGGCTTGCTGCTCTCCGCCCTTCATGAGAGATAACCGTCGCCCAACATGCGCGCCACTTTGTTTAGAGTTTAACGCCGTTCAGTGATGTTGCGCATTACCGCCCGAGCCCGCGAAAGAAGTACGCTGCGACCCGCTATCGCTCGTCAACTGAGAGCGATGGAGCAGGGTCTCACAAATTTAATCTGGATCCCGCAGGGAGAGTCATCACGACCTCGGCCGTTAGTAATGTCACCGGATCCGGACCAATAACGCGCGGTGCAGTACCATCAAAAAACACGCCACTCGCATCTGGAATCGCGATGATATTCCGGCCCGACCTGGCTACTTCCTGTCGCAGAAGCGGCGCCCATTCCGGCAGATAGTGGCAGCAGATGTTCCAGCCATTGGCAAGGTTCAACGCATGGAAGTCGTCCAATCCGACGTCGTTTGGATCCGCTTCAGGTATGCTCGCGGCGACCGCGATATCATGGCCCATGATAGCCGCACCTGCGCTCATTCCGTAAACTGGAAACCCGCGTTGCACGGCGCTCAAGAGCACGTCGGATCGTCCACTTCGCCGGAGTCGATTCAGGAGATTGAAGGTATTGCCCCCAGAGATACAGATGCCTCCGCATTCAGCGAGTTTTTTTGAGTTTAGATCCTCAAGATCGTGAAGGATCGTGATAGCAATGGACCGAAACGCCGGACGTCTCGCCAGCCAGGCACGGGCGTCCTCTTCCGAATACTGCTCTGGAACTCCAGCCTGCGCTAGGACAAGGACCGAGGGCCGTAAGAGTTGATGGCAAAAACAGGCGTCGACCATTGTCGCCCGTTCAGCGTCCCCACCGCTGCCAAGAACAAGTCGCATGGTTTTGTTCGACGGGGCTGTCAAAGCTTTGTCTAAGCGCTTGTGACCTCAAGAAGATACGCCTAACCCCCAGCTTTCCGTATCGCATCAGCAGCCACGACCCGAATTGCCTGGTCGATAGTAACCTTAGTACTCGGGCAAGGTGGGGATTGAGATCTAATTCTCTCTAATGGGCATGCATTGCCATGACACGACGGCTTGAAGAAACACGCTTGGCAGCCCTTATGGCCCGCTGAACCATCATTGGTCCATAAAAGGAACTTCGCTTGATCGATTAACATCTGGCCGTCTTCAGTTATCTTCCCAACCTGATTCCTTGGGTCTTCAAATGCCACAGTACACTTGTAGATTGTACCGTCAGATCCGATCACGAAAGAACGAGGATTAGCCGCGTAGCACATGCTTCCATTCGGCTCTAACCGTTGACGCAAAGCTCTAACGTTTAGGCCACTTTCGCCGGCGCTGCCGAAAAATTGTGTCTGGAGAACTTGACCTTCCCTCATTCCGCAGACCGGCAGACTGCTATCATTTGGTCCGCCCCAGCGGCCTACTGGGTGAAAGTCGACAAAAAAACGCTCGTCATTTGCGAACTCGCGAGAAATATTATCAAGAAACGGCCCTATCCGCTTTGCCGATTCCGGGTCGAAATTAAGCCGAATTATTACTCGGAAGGGGTCCGGCCGGTCTCGGAGAGATAGGAGGTTGGCGAATATCCGATCAAAAGTATTAGACGTCTGAGACTTCTTCTTTGCCAATAGTCGATGGCGATTGTGGTCTTCCGCGCTTCCGTCCAGGGTTATCTGAAAATCCCGAACCTCGGCACGAAACAAGAGGTCGGCCATCTTAGAATTCAACAAGTAACCGTTGGTTACCAGTGAACTCGAATAGCGGGTCCCGCTCGCTTTACAAATATCTTGAAGTCGCGTTGCTACTTCCGAGATGACTTCTGGCGCCGTTAGAGGTTCGCCCCCAAACCATCCGACCCGAAGAGACGTCAACGTAGCAGATCTGCCCTGCACGAAATTGATGATGCCCTCTATTACACTTCGCTGCATCTTTCCGCGAAGGAACGTTTCGTAGCAATAGGTGCACCGAAAGTTGCACTTTTCAGTAGGTAGAAGACACAGCTCAAGAACATCTTCTCTTAATGTCTCGCTATCACGGATTGAAGAAGCCCAAGCGATTTCGTCTAACTCACTGTCAACAAAGAAACCGTTCAACGTGAGTTCAGCGAGCGGCCCTAGTGGTGTACCGGAGAACCCCTTCTTGTACGCTTCAGCTACGACGGCACTGTCGGCACGAGTGACACGCGCAATAGCACCGACAGCACTATTGTATAACAACAGGCTCCCATCATCTGCATCTGCGCTAGTCAGGAGGGTGAACTTGGACGCTTTCCAATGACTGCGACCAAATACGTGGTCGCTTGCGGCTTTTGACGACTGGTCGGCCATAGGCCCTCCACTGTCTTCGCAGCTTTTTCGCGGGCACCTCAACGGCCCAGTCGGACCGCAGCATCAACGCAAAATCATCCCTACCAGCAATGAATGACTATTGGGCAGGGACCACAGGTGCAATTGTCGAAAAAGCTAAGTCGTTGCGACATCGCGACGCTCGCTCCGTGCGATCCACCTATTGTCATGGCCGCGTCGACCTTGGCGTTCCAAAGCAAACCGGCAGCCTCCATTAGCTCCACTTGTGCCGCCTTGTGCGCGGCGACAGCCTTTTGCAACGCTTCCATTTGTTCTGGCGTCGCCCCCCGAGAGAAAATATCGTCAGTAATAATCTGAACCGGCCGCTTCTTTTCCTTGTCTGGAGACGGTCCAGCGCACGGCGGCTCTGTCATTCTGGTTTGTTCGTCGTGAGCCATGACCCGCTCCTTTCAGCTTTGTGCCGATCGAGGCAGAAAAACGATCACGATGTCGCTGCAGCAATTACAATCATCCGCGAAATTCAATGGTCTCGCCATCACCTCCCGCAGAAGGCTGCTACTTTGACTAGCCACAGCCAAATCTAGCTGGGCATTCCAAAGAACACCTAACGCCTTGGTAAACTTTTGCTGGGAGGCCTTGTGTCGCTGAGCTATCTCGGCGAGCGCTTCTCGCTGCTCACCCGAAAGAAAGTCACCGAAATTGTTCGTAGGCATCACTGATTCTCCCTTACCCGACCCTAAACGGGGGAGTCTCATCCTACACGTGAAGCCGTCGAAACTAGTTGCAACTTCAGAGCGTGTCAAGAAGATCTTGGCTGAGATGGGAGCAAGGTCGGCTGCTGCTGTAGGCGCATTTCGGGCGCGGGATCTATCACGCGCTGAAGCGTGAAACTGGATCGAGTCGAGGCATTCCAGCCCCGTAAGGGTAACTAAAACGGCCAGCCTCATGTCCTGCATGTACGTGATCGCGATTTTGGTGAATGGCCCGGGCCTGACCAGCCTCGGAAGCCGGGTCGCCGTTTTTTTCACGCGGCCAATCCCACCTAGCATTCGCATGACGCTCTAGTCTCATCTCAGAGCGCGCAGAGACTTCACAGGTCCAGTCCGCTTTTGGAAACTCGCCAACGAGGTCTATCGTTCTTCGGGATCGATCCAATCGGGCGCTCAGCTTCAAGCCGAGGGGGACGTCTCTTACTAGACCACAAATGGCGCGAATAGTGATTTCGCAACAGGCCAAACCGGATGGCCGCTCACGGAGAGCAGGTGGTTGCCAGGTGCATGTGCGATCGGCAGAACTCGCCGCTTGCCTTGTGGGATTTCGATGCCGCTACCCCCGTTGCGCGCGTCATGTAATATCTCTGGTCCGGACTTGGAGGATGCCTGCCGCAGCCATCCTGGCTCAGTACCACCTTGCGATCCTATACAGCGATCTGATCAGCTCAAGCGTGAGGAGGCCATCCCGGGCCGTAACGGCTGGACGGCGGCCATCTCGGATCGCCGATAAAAAATCTGCCGCCTGGTCCACGTGCGATGCGCCATAGTAGCTTACGCCGGGTGGGGGGCGGCTCGGCGCGAGACATGCGGCGCGAATGTGTTCTTCCGTACGCGAATCCACCAAGGAACAATGTCTGAGCTTGGTTGGATGCCCGATATCGAATTCGACGGTACCGCGTGTTCCGACAACCGTGATGCTGCTATGCCAGAAGTCCTTTGCAGCAGATGTGCTCGAAACGGTTCCTATGCAGCCGTTTTCGAAACTCACTATGGCGGCTACTGTGTCTTCCGTTTCGATTACGGACCCCAGATAGGCATTGCTCATGGCTGAGGCGCCCGGTCGCGACGGCCCCGCGAGGAGGTGCATCAAATCGACCGCGTGATACGCCTGGTTCATCAGCAGCGAACCGCCTTCTCCTGCCCAGGTACCCCGCCAGTAACTGGTTCGGTAGTAGTCCGGGTCGCGACCGCAAACGAGGCTCGTCCAAATTGCGCTCAAGCGCCCCAAGGCACCCGCTTCGATCGCCCTTTGCACGGAGCGAACAACGGGGTCAAAACGATGCTGCGACACGGGCGAAAGAACCAGTCCCGCTTGTTCCGAGATTGAAATTGCCTGTTCTGCCTCCTGGGGATCGAGCGCGATCGGTTTCTCGACCAGAACATGCTTGCCGGCCTTTAATGCCTGCAGAACCAAACGGCCATGGGCGGCGTGATCGACTGCAATGGATACGGAGTCGATGGTGGGATCCGAAAAGACCTCCCTTGCATCCGCCACCGCTCTCGGGATCGCGTATTGGCAAGCAAGTTCAGTTGCCTTGCTAATTTCCCGGTCGCAGACGATCGTGACCTCGCAATCGGGAATTGCTTGAAAGGCGAACGCATGATTTGGAGCGACGCGCCCACAGCCCACGATCGCGTGACGAAGCCTGTTCATGAAACGTCAGCCATTCGCAATCGAGTCGGCGACCTGAAGCCCGGTAGCGGCACCGTAAGTAATGCCTATCACCTTCCCGGAGCAGTCGCCGACCATGTAGATTCCCGCTCGATTGGTGGATAGATCTTCAGTCAACCGAAAATCCGGTTGAACACGTTCGACGACGGGCGCCGCCAGCAGCGCGTCAGAACGAACCGTTCCGGGGAACAGCGTATTCAACCGCTCGATCATTCCACAAACGTCTTCGACCAGGAAGTCTGGCAACCAGATCCGAAGATTGCCCGCAGTGTAGTACCGAAGGGTACCGACGCCCGCTGGGATCGAGTCTGTCGGCCTGTTCCTGAGAAAATCGCCCACCGTCTGGACCAGCGGCTGGCCGGATCCGGCTGCGGTTATCCGGCGCGCGAACTCAAGGCCGAACTGCGTTCCGTCTTCGACATGCGCTCGCGTAATGATTCCCATGTTCGCAAACGATGTTGGATCCTGATAGCAATGTTGTCCGTCGAGTATCACGGCGCCCGCAAACTCATATTGCATCAAGCGGCCGCCCGCACACAGGCAAAATGTTCTAACGGCATCGCCGCGTTTTGATATGAAGCTCAATTTTGGATAGTCGCAACTGGCTATGAGTGGCTCCATTTGCTCGATGCGCGCCTCCAGCCGCACTCCGACCTCAATTTCAGGCGAAGGAGCGGCGGCAATCTCTAGGCACCGGGCGGCTTGCGTGAGCCAGGGCAAGGCGATCTTGCCCACGGCAAGCACAACGTTGTCCGCCTCCAGAATAACAGTTGTCCCTTCGGGGACGCAGCAGACGACCCGCCAGCGTCGCTGCGTACCGGCTTCGATCGCCTCGGACCGATGGTAGGGGAGGAGGACGCCCCCGCGATCTTCAAAATCGGCTTCAACGGCCCTCACAAACGCTAGGGACATTTCGAGCGTCATCGGAAAGGTTTCCGAAGTGTCTATATGCTCGAAAGCACTTTGACGCTCAAACTGTGGACTGACGGATGATCTCTGTGGCGCATTTCCGAGTGGGAGCCCGTATTCCGCAAGAAGCTCGTAGCATCGGCGCACCAGAAATGCCGCTCTTTCCATCGAACCAAGCGTTCTTTCCAGATGACTGAAGGCCTGCACGGCGCCATCGGCGTCGCGCTCGATTTTCGCGCGGGTCAGGCCGCGCACATATCCGAGGTTTGAATCGAAATGCAGGGCGGCACCCCCCACACCATGGAGGCAGTTGCAGCGCCCACACTGCGATCGCGCCTTGGCGGCGTCCCGGTAGCTTGCTCCATTTCCGATACGTCTTGCGACGACCGGGCAGAGGCTGTGGTCAACGCGTCCGCCTTTTTCAACGAGCGCAACCGACCGTCCCTGGCGCGCTAGTTCGAGCGCGCACACAAGGCCCGCAGGGCCGCCGCCGACAACGATCGTTTCGAAGGAGCGCCAATGCACCGCCATCACACTCAGCGAAAAAGGGATCCAACGTCGCTCAGCTTAAACGTTTGCTCGAAGTACCGATAGTAGAAGTTTCCGGTCGAACGCTGCTCCTCTTCAATGCGATCGATCATATACCGGCAGAACAGCGGAACATGCGCGAGTATCAGTTCTGGATCAGTGCTCCTCGCTTCTGCGTATCGTAGCAGACCGCGTCTAAGGATCCGCGACGCCGCCGTCGGCTCAATAAACACTGTGCTGTACAACCACTCGAAACCGCGTTGTCGGAAGTCGGGGAATTCGACGATGGACATCGTGAGCAGCAGATTCAATACGTCGAAGGCCTGAGGACCGTCGAAGTGGAAGTCCTCCCAGTCGACAAATGCAACTCGATCTGCACTATTTGAGCAGCGTACGTTCCAAGGGCCAAGATCGCCGTGAATTGGTCCAAGCGGCGCGCCGGCGACTGCCGCGGAAGCGAAACTTCGCGACGGTTCGATTAGCGTCGTTGTCAGGACCTGCGCATGAAAGTCGGCCATACAGTCTACGACCGTATCGAGCAATTGATCCTTGCGAGCTTCAGAGAGTAGGGGCCAGAGCTCCGGCAGATCTATGTCGCACAGATATGGTGCGACAAATCCATCGCGACCAGCGGCTATCAACCGCGCCCCTGGCTCGGACCGGGACTGCATCAATCCGGCCAGGACGGAGGTCTCCCGACGTACCTTGGTATCGTGCGGATCCGTACCTCGCTTGCTAATTAGACGAGGAGCGCCCTGCACCGAGGCAATGAGAAATTCTCGCACCCGGTGTTGTCGGTTCCGCGCAGGATGAAGTCGACTGAACTGCACTTCGGCGTCAGCCGGAAGTCCCAAGAGCTCATGCGCCTGTGATACCAATAGATACTCAATCTCACTGCGCACTGAAACGGCCAGGTGCTCGCTCATTCGGACAATCTCGCCGACTGGTCAAAGAATGCCTCGCATGACCTCCTTCAACGACTGACCCCCGATCAATTTCCGCATTTCGATGATGATGCGCAGACGCTCGCTTGAGTTGAGACTGCGGAGATAATCGATCCGGGAACGGAGCAGGCGGTCGAACCGTTCAAAAAGATCTCCCGTGTTGAGAATTTTCAGGCTGCATTCGATGATGGCCTGGGACCCGGACTTGTCATCCTGCGGAATTGACTTGCCGTCTAGTATTTCAGATAGCGGCAGACAGAACTCCGCGAAAGGCGTTCTCGCAAGACCGGCTAAATTGACTGCCTGGCTTCTGTGTTGCTCCGGCAGCAATATGGGAACAACACCCATTAGCACCGCCTCTTGAATAAAGGTCCGGCCGGGCGCGCTCAGTACGATGTCAGCTGTTTGAATAGCGGACATAAAGACGTCGTGAGCAAGGCATGTTGTCGTGATCGTGCGGTAACCGACAGAGTTCTCACTGGAAACGGTGTACCGCCCGCAACAGATAGTTATTTGCGAGCCCGTCGGGGTCTCCGTAAGATAGCGTCGAGCCCATTGTTCAAGAAGAGCGATGTAGTGGTCGTTCTTGTTGAATTCGATCACGAAGTTTCGGACGCCACCTAGATTGATTAGTAGTGAGAACCGCCCGGTATGCGAACAGCCGTCCTGATTCCGTTCGGCCTCATCTGGCGCACGCGACGCTCTAACAATCGGGCCAACGATCTCCGTATGCCTGAGACCCGCTTCCTGCATCGCTTCGAGCCTTTGATGCACTCCTGGATAATTTTGCGCAAATGACCGTCGGGCAATAAAGTGACAGAGAACTTTGCGTTCGTGGACGGACAGACCTGAGTATAGGGCGTCTTTGATCCGGTCCCGCTGTTCTGAGAGAATGGCGCCGGCAACATTGGCGACGCGCTCCATTCCGGCGGGTAGCTCCCAGAAATCGAGCAAGCTGTCGAAGAAGAAGAAGGGAACGCGCGCTTTGAAAAGTTGGAACGCGATATCGTGTTCCATGACGATCAGACCAAATTTACAATGGCGCAAAAAGTCTTCACTCAGCTCCTCCGGCCCGACAATCTTTTCAAAGAACTCCGAATTTCGTTCACAGAATTCACGAGCAATTCCGCTGCCGACGAAGATCCGCTCGTATCCATGCACGTGTCGGGCGATTGCAACCGCTTTCGAGGCCGGGCCAAACCCGTTAGCTGCGCCACTTAGAAGAATGGATGTCATGGCGTCGATCTCGCGCGGCTTGAGGCCACGAGCCCTCGGACTGCGGACACGATTGCCCCCGCATCAACGCCGCAGGATCTCATTAGAGCTTCCGGCGAGCCATGGCGTGTCACCGCCTCGCCCAGATCGAGCCGGACAAGCGGTCGAACAATGCTAAACTGGATCATCAGCTCGGCAACTGTTGCACCTAGCCCGCCAAGATGCACGTGCTCTTCGACTGTCAAGACGCACTTCGAGCGGCGAATGTCGTCTACAATGGTTTCCGTGGGGAACGGTCGAAGCGAGGTAACCGGTCGAACGCCTATCATCACTCCGGTCTCCGCCAACTCTCCGGCGGCGGTGACCGCCTCAAGCACGCAGCGCCCGGCAACGAGAACCAGCGCATCGGCACCTTCGTGCAATTTTTCGGCAACCAATGGATTGGGGTCCGATGACGAAGACGGCAAACGGGGTACAAGCCGCTCGCTGGAAATCAAGCGTATGTATGTTGGGCCGGGCGTCTTTATGGCCCATTGAAAGGCACGTTTTGCGTCAATCGCATCGAAGGGCGCCAGAACGCTTAGATTGGGCACGAGACGGGCGAGCGCCAGATCTTCGCAAAAAAGATGAGTCGTTCCGAGCGGACCATAAGAAATGCCTCCGCCAACACCAAGTATGACCACTCGGAGCATCGGCTCGGCTATATCGATGCGGAGTTGCTCCAGGCCTCGACGCAGCAAGAAGGCGGCGATCGCAGACACGATCACGCAGCGGCCGGAGCGCGCGAGCCCGGCCGCAACTCCAAAAGCGGTCGCCTCGGCAATCCCCACGTCGACAAAGCGTTCGGGGAAAAGCTCGATGAAGTGCTTAAAAATCAGACGTGTGTCTGCCCCGATGGAGACCAGCCTGGCGTCGCGTCGACCAGCCTCCGCGATTTCGTCGGCGACCGCATTTCGCATGTCCATCGTGGGCGCCTCAGCATCAATTTTGATTCAGCTCCAGAAGCGCCCGATCGAGTTCACTACCGCTCAGCTGGGCCATGTGCCACTCCATTCGGTTCTCCATGAAAGAGACGCCCCGGCCCTTGGTAGTCTTGGCGATGACTGCTGCTGGACGTTTGGACGAAAAGCTCGCCGATAGAGCTGCATGGAGCGCCGGAAAATCGTGCCCGCAAACGCAGCAAACGCTCCAGCCGAACGATTCCCACTTGTGAGCGAGCGGTTCCAGCGACGCAACTTCTTCCGTTGGTCCCTCTTGTTGGAGCCCGTTTCGATCCACAATAGCGACCAGAGGTGCAAGTTTCTGGTGGGCAGAAAAAAGGGCAGCCTCCCAATTCGACCCCTCGTTGAGCTCTCCATCACCCAAACAAACGACCACCCGCATGGGAGAACGATCGAGCCTTGCTCCAAGGGCCATGCCTGCGGCAATTGCAAGACCGTGTCCCAGCGAACCGGTGGAGATTTCCACGCCAGGCGTACCTGCAGTTGGATGCCCGCACAAACGGCTGTCGGGCAAACCGAATGTCGAGAAGATCTCCTTAGCTAGGATGCCGCGCTCGAGAAGCGTGGCATACAGCGCCGACGCTCCGTGTCCTTTGCTTAGAAGAAAGCGATCGCCGGCACCGCTTTCGAGATTGGACGGATCAAGCCGTAAATGTCGGAAATAAAGAATCGTCAATATGTCGACGATCGAGAGTGCAGATCCGATATGTTGCCGTCCTCGCGCCGCGGCTTCCAAAATGTATCGACGAATAGACCGAGCGTGCAATTCAAGTTCCGCTACCTCGGCGCTCGAAAGAGGTCTCTCGATGGCTTGCTTGTCGTTGCTCACCATTAGCCCATGGAATCCGTTTCTGCAGACAAATGAGTCGTGCCAAATGTGCTACGGCGCTTCCAGATGGATAACCAGTGCCACTGATGTTGGCGTTTCTCGGACGGCACGTTTCGAAAGCGATCAAGGCGCTCGAGAATAAAGCCAGGAGAAAACGTGGTCGTGAGGTCGTCAGATGTGAGCCGTCTAGGACCCGATCCGGAGCTCATGCGATCAGAATAGCCGCGGATGATCAATATTCCGCCGGGCTTGAGGACCCGGAATATTTCACAGGCATATTCCGCCCTGACACTGTCCCTGACGTTGTGAAAGAAGAAGGAATCGTTGACTACATCCGCGCACGAATCTCGGACGGGAAGCTGCAACGCATCTGCCCTGACCCAGTTCGCCCTTGTACCTATGATGCTCTGCATTGCGACGGCCTTTGACAAGGCCGCAAACGACATGTCGAGCCCGACGACATACATGCCTTGACGCGACAGGAACATGGCTTCCGCGCCGGCACCGCAACCTACATCAAGTGCCACTCCGTTGCAGTCGATAACGCCTTCAACAACTAGATCAATAAGTTTGGCCCCGGCCGAAGCATTGTACCAGGTGAGTTCACTCAACGGATGTTGTTCGTAGCTGTTCAGGAATCTTAGCGTGCGGGACGTGAAGGCCTGCTTGCGTATTTCGACCGGGCAACCGCGTTCAAGTTCGCGTTCACGCTCAAAATCGGAGCTTACCCCGCTTCCCGACATTGCCAAGCCCTCGCGCCAGTGCAATCATAACAGTATAATTTGCCTCGTTCTACAACTTTAATATGATGTTGATCGTCCCACTTGGGCCGATCGCTCGCTTCAACGTAACGAGCGGAGTAGAACTCCTTGTGTGTCGCTTTGCGCCAGATGTCCAACTTCCACCCGTGGGATCAAATTTGCTCTTTGCGATAGGGGTTGCGATGAAAACAGGCGTGCGAGATCGTATTGTCCCATGTCGCGCAATGTCCATGTTCGCCCATTGAGGCCCACATGCGTTTTGACGAACGTGTCGTGCTTGTTACGGGTGGCGGTCGGGGCATTGGCAGAGCGGTTGCGCTCGCATTTGCCGAGAGAGGAGCGAGCGTTGCGGTTTTCGCACGTACGCGAAGGGAGATCGAAGCAACAGCTTCCCTAGCGATTGCAAAGGGAAAAACCGCCATACCGCTCGTTGGCGATATCAGGCACTCGGATCAAGTCGACCGGGCCATCTCAAAGACGGTGGACACGTTTGGCCGGCTGGATATCCTCGTCAATGCCGCAGGTGGCTTCGATCTGGGCCCCTCGGTCGACGTGACTGACGAGCAATTTCGCGGAACTATAGAAACCAATCTGGTTGGAACTTTTTTCGCGTGTCGCGCGGCGGCTCGCCACATGATACCCCGAAGGTGGGGCCGGATCGTGAATTTCGCTTCCCTACTGTCATTTACGGCCTTTCCCGAACGCGCGGCGTACGCGTCAGCCAAAGGAGGTGTTCTGCAGCTTACCCGCTCGCTGGCCGTCGAGTGGGCGCAACATGGAATCACAGTCAACGCGATAGCACCGGGAATGGTTCGCGTGGAGACAAAGCACCCCCTTGAGCAATCTGGCCCTAGTGAGTTCTTGAGACGGGTTGAGGCACGGATTCCTGTGGGGCGACTCGGGGCACCGGCGGACGTCGTTCACGCTGTACTTTTTCTCGCTTCGGAACATGCGGACTACATCGCCGGACAGGCCTTAGTGGTGGATGGTGGCTGGCTCTCATTCGGTTACGTTTGATCATAAGCACAGAGTTTCAGGCTTGAGCCGGTCGGCGGTGCCATGTGCTGGCGACAAGCCTTCGGCGGGCGGCGCTTTGTGCTATTGCAGCAATCTGATCGGATCTTCAAAATTAACTTGGCCCAAGCGTCCGCGCGACGACATCTGATAACCGATTAGCCTCTGCAGACGCTCAGGCAGTCTCGCTGCGATAGGCGGCGGGATTGAAAGATATTGGTTTTCCTGCTGTCTCAGCCATCCCAAATTGTAGTCGAAGTTTATTCCGATACGGGACGTGGAGTCTAAATTTGCGCCAGCTGCGTGAAGAGTTTTGCCTTGCCATAAGATCAGCGATCCCGGCCCGGCCGTAGCAACCACGGTTGCCCCCTCTCGACCCAAATGGCTTTCGCGCACCATGCGCGTTGCGCCGTTGCGTTCGGTGAACTCTGTAAGAGTCCACATGCTGCTAAGAACGGTTGTTACATCGGCGCGAACGGAGGGATATAGATCGCCTTCCCGATGCAGTGGTTGCGCGCTCTCCCCTGGCAAAATCTCTATGCCAACTCCGATGGACAATTGGAACTCCGCGCCCAGAATTGCCTCAGCGACAACTAAAGCCACGGGATGCATTACCAGGACATCGAGGGCGCGCGTTTTGGCCAGCAAACCATGTATCCGGCGTGTTCGATAGCCGTGGAACTCGTTTTCACCGAAACTGGCCAGTTCGAATAGGCTGGACATTTCAGTCTTAATCCGGCGCAACGCCTGTTCTTCGATGACATTCTCAACGATTGCAAACCCGTTGGTGTGAATGTCCGCTATGATCTTATCGGAAGGGATACGTTCGTTGATCTTCTGCATTAATTTCCTGTTCTGCTCGCGCTCATGCGGACCAAAATCTCCCGGCCGCCCAGAAACGGTTCGCGTGCGTGCATGATGCGAGTGTTATCGAGCACCAGCAAATCACCACGCTCCCAGGATATCCACGCCATCAGCCTTTCGGCTGTCTCGAGGCCGGCATCCGCCATCGAAGGCGTGACACCATACTTTTCAAGGTGCGAGCGGCGGAAAGGGCGGCCGTCGGCTTTGAACTCGTCGAGGGAAGCGCCTGAGCCACCCAGCGCATTGTTCGCAAAGGCTCTGGCGCCTCCAAAACGAGTCTTTCTTATCATCGGCGCGCGATAGGTGAATTCAAAGCGCCCGTCCCTATGCATCATCCAGGAGAGATCCAGTCGTCGGGTCTCGCGTATTCGCGCAAAGCTGGTCTCGATGCTGTCGATATTGGATAGCGCGCAAAAGATGGCCGCATCAAAAATTGAATGGTTCACCATCTCGAGTTTTTCATACTGGCCCCTTATCGCAGGCGGCAGGTGAGCCAAGACTTCCACGCCGTCGCAAAGCCCGGTTCTCCCAAAACTGTTGGGCGGCTGCTTGCATAGGAACCAAACAAGGTCCGGGCAGAAAGGACTGTAGTACGATTCGCTGTGTGGGTTGATCGCCGAGCTACCGGCGTTCACAGTTCGCGTGAATCCATCAAGGCCGACGCTGGCCCGAGAGAGAGCTTGTCTGGTGTGGTGCTGCCGTTCCAGATGCAGGTTTATGTGCGCCTGAACCGGCGTACCAAACAGGCGTGTTAGAGTCTCGAAGCCTTCAAGATGAACGGGGATTCCTCGTAGAAGGACCGCCCCATAATTCGACACCAGCGACTCGAGTTCAATCGGATCGATGTCTGTCGGTACCTTGTGAGCGTCCGCCCGTAGCAAGGCACCGAAGCTGGAGTAGGGGAAGGACTCGAGCGAAAATCCGCGCATCGGTCAGTTCCTGCCGATCGGACGGGTGAGCGCGGTGTTCAAGATGCGCCCGACCAAGTCCTCATATTCAATCCCGTGGGCCGCAGCAGCGAAGGCCATATCACTCCGCGGACCAAAGAAAGGCAAGAGATTCGCTTCAAGGACCCAAAGTTGATTATCTCGGTCCAACTTAAAATCTATTCGTCCAAAACCGTGTGCGCCGATGATTTCGAATGCCGACAGGGCCATTTTCTGAGTGTCTTGTTCCAGCTCCGCGGTTATCTGCGCTGGTATCTGTCGCCGGACGGCTTCCGGGCCGAGCAAGTTCTCGGCCGTTGGAAGCGAAACCCCAGGCGCATACCTCAATTCGAGAACAGGAAGGACCTCAAGACGTCCTTCGCAGTTCGACAGCAAGGTTACGGTAAGATCCTGGCCCGGTACGTAGGTCTCGGCGAACAGCGGCCTGAACTCGCTGCTCTGCTCAAGATTTCTCACAAGATCGTCTCCGTTTACAGCTAACCTTATTCCGTAACTGCCCCCCATCCGGACGGGCTTGGTGACCAACGGAAACTCGAGCTCCCGCGTGATTAGTCGCGCCGCATCGACAGAATCTAACGTCGGGTCGAACACGCAAAAGTCTGGCGTGCTCAATCCCGCTTCGCGGAAAAGCCGCTTGGAGATCACCTTGTCCGTACTTATCGCCGACGCCAATATCCCGGCGCCGGAGTAGGGAATGTTCAGAGTTGCCAGCGTACCTTGGAGCGATCCATCGTCACCAAACATCCCGAATTGGGCGATCAGCGCAACGCTTATCGTCGACAGCAATTCGAGAAAGTCAGGCGCCTTCGTGTCAATGAACCGAGCTCGGCGGTATCCCAGGTTCAGGAGCGCTGCGACCACCTCCTCAGCTGCGGGGACAGAGAGATGACGGTGCAGATTTCCGCCGCCGATTACCCCTACGCGTTCATCAAGCGGCACCATTTCATGATGATCCAATGGCCGGCTGGTCGTTTGTGCGGAGGACCGACCGAAATTCTGCTGCCGATGGCAGTGCCCGAAACTGCAAAAGCCGATATAATTCGTGCAATCGAAGGTTTAGTCTGGCATATTCCCATTTGTCCAGAAACACACGGCATCCTAGATGTGTTCGTCATACGTCTTGTTGCGTGGTCGGGTCTCAACAGGGAAGAAAGACTTCGGTCGATGGATTAGGCGCCTCCATCGACACTACACCAGTTTGACCGGTATGTCCCTTTTCCCTGGGACACTTAATCTGCAGCTTGATCACTATTTTGAGCTACCCAAGCAACGAATTCGCTTAGAGTCCGCAGCGTATGGCGGAGATGTTTCAATAAACATTGTGCCGTGCAGGTTCATGGGTCGCCGCGCGTTCATTCTATGCACCGATCCGGATAACATGCCAGACCGCACCATAGTGGAAATCGCGAGCGATCTTAATTTGCGGAGCGCTTATGGACTTGTTGACGGCCAAATCGTCGAGGTCGAAAATGAGCCGGATTTTAAACGCAGTGACTGTCACGACATGTCTAGCAAATTTGACCTCGTCGATCCGATACAACCCTTCATGGGTTTTCGAACGGATGGGCTCATTCGCCCGAACGAGTTCGTGGCGCTTGGAGTGCCGTCGGATGTAATGTCCACCGAACGCCAAGGGTCGGCCGAAGCGCCCCGCGTCCTGAGGGAGTGGTCGAATAAAGTTGGTACGTATTCGACGATGAAGGGCAAGTTGTTCAACAGAGCCTCCGCCGGAATCGACCTTGGGGACCTTCGGATCCGACGATTTCGTCCGGAGACCACTTATCGGCTCATATACGACCACGTCGCTGGAATCGTTTCTGAGGGTGGCGTGCCATTCCTGATCGGAGGCGACCACGCTATCTCCTATCCCGCAGTGGCGGCCGTTGCCGCGAAATTTCCAAACTTATTGTTGGTCCAGTTCGATTCACATCACGACGCTACTGATCCTGCCGAATGGGATTGCGAGTACAACCACGGGACTTGGGTGCGCAACCTCATTCAAGATGGTTCCATTTCCGGGAATCGCGTCATTCAAATCGGAATCAGGGACTTCCAGTGGAGCCACAGCGGCGCAGCTTTTATCTCCAAAGAGGCGGTCAATGTTTTTCCATGTTCCGAGATGACGGAGCCCAGAGGGATTAGTCGTCTTGCAAGTCTCCTCGGCAAGCATGCGAATGCTCCCGTCTATCTCAGCCTGGACATCGATTGTGTGGATCCAGCCTTTGCTCCCGGAACTGGAGAGCACATGGTGGGCGGCTTTACCTCACGCGAGATTGTTGGATTGATAGACCTTGTAGTGTCTTCCCCGATCCGCCTGGTTGGCACAGACTTGGTGGAAGTCGTGCCAGCGCTCGACATCGGCGGACGAACATGCGCGCTTGCGGCGCATTTAGCGGCGAAAGTGATCAATTCCAAACTTCGAGAGGGCAACGATTGAAAGGCTTCGGGCCACTTGCTGAATCAAACTTTGACCGGTTGCAAGCGCTTCGCAAGGCCGGCGAACCGCTGCTTGACGTGAAGATCCCCCCTCACTATCGCATCTTGGTAGAAAGGGAGATCGAGCTGCTCGGCCGCATCGATGGCCCCCTATATTCCATTGTAGCTCCTAGAAGCGATCGCTTCGACCACAGCACTGAGGGAGTTCCGAACTTCGTTGATGATTTCGGGCACATGCCAAACGGGCTTGAACACATTGTCGTTCACCGTTATCCGAGGAAGCTGCTTTACTTTCCGACGCAATTTTGCATTGGGCATTGCCAATATTGCTTCAGGCCGGACATCACGGCGCTGGAAGCAAAAAGAAAACGGGAAATCAACGGCGTCAGCCCTAAGGTACTCCAGAGCGTACAGAAGTACCTGCTTGCTCATCCTCAAGTCCGGGAGGTCATTTTCTCCGGCGGCGACCCCCTGGCTTGTTCTGTCGAAGACGTTGAGCTGGCTCTTACTTGCTTCCTCGAAGTACCGTCGGTGAAATCGATTCGTTTCCACACCAAGGCGCCCGTATTTTCCCCATCCATTGTCACGCAGGCGTGGATAGATTTGCTGACCAAGTACAAAATTCGGCTTGTACTGCATATCGTCCATCCCTACGAACTCTGTGAGGTGACCACGTCGGTTATAGAACGACTGCACCGGGCAGGCATCGCGCTTTACAATCAAGCACCTCTGCTGCGTGGCGTGAATGATCATCCAGCGGTGATCATGGAGCTGCTCTATCGCGGCGCCGAAATTGGTATTCAGCCTCTGACTTTCTTTGTTGCTGACCCTATTCGCTATGGCGAGTCTTACAGGATTCGCCTTGATCGGGTTTATCGCTTGGTCGACGAGGTTTTCCTGCGGGGAGAGGCATGGATCAGCAACTTTCGGGTTTGTCTCGACACTCCGATTGGTAAGGTCAAGGAGGCCCATATCGTGCATTCCGATCGCGACTCCGACTACTATGTCTTCGAGCGAGACGGCCAACGGATCAGCTATGCCGGCATACCGAGGCAGCTCGACAAGCCCACGCCGTTGCAGGATCTCCTGTATAATGGTGCTTCATTTGTCGATATGGCGGATTGGCGGGATATGCCGTCCTTTGTCTAGCGATTGGACTTAGCGCCTGCCGCTATTTCCCGTCCATAAGAAGGCTGAGATGGTGACGATGGATGCCACTTGCCGCCACGATTCAGTTTCCGCGGCACTGACGTCGTGGAGATACTGGAAGGAGTCTGCAATGGAGTGGGATTCCCGGAAACGATCCGTGTCGATCAAGGCACCGAGTTTGTGTCGCGAGATCTTGACCTGTGGGCCTACCAGCGCGGCGTCACTCTGGACTTCTCTCGGCCCGGCAAGCCCACCGACAACGCCTTCATCGAAGCTTTCAATGGCCGCTTCCGGGCCGAATGCCTCAACACGCACTGGTTCCTCAGCCTTGCGGACGCGAGCAAAAAGTTGGGGGATTGGCGCAACTATGAAGAACGGCCTCACGGGGCAATCGGCAACAAGCCGCCGATAGCGCTACTGAATCGCGATGGCGTAACCAGCCCGCCACCGTGATCACGCCGGAAAACTCTACCCTCCGGCGATCCAAAGTTCGGTCTCAGTGCAGGGCCGGCTACCGTCTCGGCTTGGTCGAGAATGATCCCAAGTGGTCTTGTGGCTGTTCCTGATTGACGTCCGCTTTTTGGGATAGACCAGACTTGGGGCGCATCGCCCCCGAGCTGCCATGCGGCCTACGTACCGCGTCTCACCACCGGCCCGGTTGCATTGGATAGCCCTGTTGCACGGGATAGCCTTGTTGTGCCGGATAGCCCCGTTGTGTCGGAAAATAGGGCTGACCGCCGCGCTGACGCGTATTGTTGATTTGGGGTTGGGGATTCCAGCTGGGCTGGAAAAAGGCGCCGAAACCTTCGCCGCCCCAGGTGCTGCCGTCCGCAATCTCGACAGCTGGCGTGGGCTTGCGCGTAATGAAGCCGCCCTGGGGCTGGTTGCTTAGCACTGCCACGAACTCGGTGCGATAGTTGGTCTCGCGGCTCAGCGGCTCGTCCGAGATGACGATCGAGGATCGCGGCAACGCCGTCGGCCCGACGCGATCGAGCACGTCCTGCGGGATGCTGATGCGGTCGAGCGCGCTTTTGGCGCCGTCGCCGTTGTCGATCGTGACGACGCTCCAGCGCAGGCCCGCGTCGGTCCGCGCCATCGCCGTGAATATATGCGTGCCGATCTTCTTAGCCGGGTCGCGGATCGTGATCGGAACCTCGATGGACGTATCGAATACCTCGCCGCCCCCGTCCGGCGCCGGCTTATGCGTGTTGCGCCGCACGTAAAGCTTCTGCGTCGCACGGCTGATGTAGATCGAGACCGGCTCCAGCGCGAGTGTCGCCTCGCGCGCCGCTTTGGCGGCTTCAGCCTTCCGCATCTCGGCCGCTTTGGCGGCGGTCTTGGCGACGGCGGCGTCAGGCTTCGAACTCGCATCGGCCTTAAGGGCGGCGATCTGCTTTGCCGCTTGCTCGACCTTGACGGCGGCCTTCTGCTTGCGGTCCTCGGCCTGCGCCCTGGCCTGGTCGGTCTTTGCGGCGGCGAGCACCTTGTCGGCGAACGCGAGTTCGGCGTCGGCGTTCCGCTTGAGCCCCTCCAGCTTGCGCAGCGATGCCGCGAGGGCTGTACTCTCGCGCGCCGCCATAGCGGCGGCCTTCTTCGCCTCGTCGGCCGCCTTGATAGCCTCCGCGGCCTCGTGGGTGAGCGTCTCGGCACGACCCGGCGCCGCCGCGACGGACTCCGCTTTCGGCATGAACAGCGCCGGATGGGAGAACTCGACCGGAGTCGCGTCGTTCGGTGAGATGATCACCCGCATCCCAATCCGAGTCTTGTCGAACAGATTCTCCGCAAAGCCAAAAGGCATCCGCACGCAGCCATGCGAGGCCGCGTAGCCGGGCAGTGGCCCGCCGTGCAGCGCGATGCCGTTCCAGGTGATGCGCTGCATGTTAGGCATCTCGGCATCGTCATACATGGTCGAGCGGTGATCCTTGTCTTTCTCGATGACGGCGAACACGCCGGCCGGCGTCTCGCGTCCCGTGGTGCCGGTCGACACCGGCGCGCGCAGGATCCAGCCGTCGGCGTCGTAGAAAGTGACCTGCTGGCTCTTAATCGATACGATCGCCATGATCGGCTCGCCCGCATCGCGCGGCGCCGTCGCCTCGATAGGTGACGCGGGGCGCGCCTGTCGCGCCTCAGCGGCGTTGAACGCGGCAAGTAGCGCCATCGCCGCGAGTGAGACTATGACGGGAGTTCCCCAACGCCGCATCGCCACGGTGGATTGCGCCGTCGCAAATCGACTTGCCATGCCATGCCCCGGTTGAAATGCCTGTTCGCGCTTGTGTCGAGGTGTCAGATCGCGATTCTTGAACCTGCCAACCGCCGCCGGCACCATTCACGCCATCGACTCCGGGGCTGAATCTCTCATACACGACAGCCCGAGCAGGAGCAAAGGTGGCTCGCGGCTGAAATTGGGGGCAGGGAGTATTCCCGTCCGGTATTGGGAATGAAACGGACCCGCGCTAAGGTAGGACGTCGGCCAATGGGCCATCGCGTCATTTCGCTGCGCGGCGGACTTTGGTCGCGATGCTAGCATAGCGGACATCAAACAAGACACGGCGCGTCCCCTTAAACTGCAATCACTGATTTCTCGCACCAGATATCCTCAATAGGTGCGGTCGCGCGATCCCCGCACTCGACCCCCGACCCAAAGGGACGACCTTCCCCTATCAATGGAGAACTCGCGATGGAGCCGGGTCGAATGAGTTGTTGGCGAAACTCCGAAATTCTCTCCGCCAAGGTCCGTCACAGTAGAGTCGCAGGTCTGGTGTGCCCGAAGCGGAGTGCCACGTCGCGACAAACACTTGAGATATATTCTCACCGTGATCGTGCTGCGAAATTCGATAGAGCGCGAGGTCCGGTTCCTCCATGTACGTGACGACGAAAAATTCGTCAGTAGCGAAGCAGCGGAAGGTTCTATCGACCTGTTCGATGTCTAGGCCGTACTGGCAGAGCAGGGCGTCGGTGAGCCTGATGAGCTCGGTGACCGCTTCCCGGTCGAGCGCCGACGTGCTGGCAGAGCTTTGTCTAGCCAGCCTTCTCGATCGCTCGATCACTGTGGACTTGGCATAGTCCAACAGGGCCGCGACCTGACGCGCCAGGTACCTTGTCCCTAGCACTCAAGGCTCCCCCATGAGATGACGACAGCACACATTACAACGTGGAACTGTTTTTTTTGTTCCACGACTTACTTCAACGTAGAGGTTTTTTGGTTCCATTCCCGGCTCAAGGCGGACAATCCATTTCCAGCCCTTGGATGAAAGCGATTGAACGACCGAAAGGTCTATTCCGCGATGCTCCATTGCGCGCCCGCTCTAGGCGGGCCCCAAGCGCCTAGATGGTGGCGATCAATAAGGCCGCCTCACTGGGCTTCCTCTTCTTTAACGCGACCCTTGCCACCGCAAACCTTGCACTTCGGCGGATATACCTTCCAACCAGGCGGCGGGAGTTCTTTGACCGGCTCAAAACCGGTGCCGTTGCAGGCAGGGCATTTTACCTCAACTGCTTTTGGAGTTCGCTTCATCGCTTCGACGTTAAACGGAGTGCTTAAACTCCCGGCGCCAGCCGGTTGCGTGCCTTGCTACACTCAAGCGAGACGAGCCGCCCGGGCGATCACCGGACAGCTCATTCCGCAACTTCTGGCATGGCCAGTTCCATACTCTCGTCTGGGCGGGACCGTCGCTCCGGGGGTGCGGAGCGGCGATCCCTTATCGCGCGATGCATGGTCGGCGTCGGCCAATACGCACGACTGTGGATACAGTAAAATCGAAAATGCCCGCGGCAATTGCGATTCAGAACTAGTCCGAAAGTGCGAATTTCATCGACCGGCGATCACGACCCCGCCCCTTGCCGAACGGCGCCGCGTTCCCGATCCTGTCATGCCAGTTCGGCACGATATTCGCCGCATCGGCTGCCCCGCAGACCGTACACACCAGGCGCCAGCCAACTCGAGACCACGGTTGATCCTGAGGCAGGGCATCAACATGAAAATCGACCCTACGCCCACGGCCGCCATGGCATTGGATGTTGCGGGTGACATGGCCGCCAGCGACCCAATCCGCGGGACCGCCAGGCGGGTAGTGGCCGGACCATTTCGTATATCGGCGGCGCGTTACATGCGCCATCATGCCGCCCGGCGGGCAGCCCTGCAAACTATCAATGCCTCGGGGGCAGGGAACGCCAACGAGCTACTGTGCGCCGTGCGTCACCGGAAGTGTAAGCGGCTGGCGACTCATTGAGGCCGGGGTGCAGAGGCATAGCGAGGATTGATCCTACAATGGGCGTGTGCCGGAGGCGCTGGCCATGCGGATCGCGAGCCACGGTATCGTCGCCAGCCTGCAAAACCTGCCGGCCCGCGCGCTAAACGAGGCGCTGACACGAAGAGGCGGCCAACGCGCGTGATCCGATTGCTGATGATGAGGTTTCGCGCAGTAGGCGTCTCGGGGGGGCACGACCGGATCTTCGGACGACGGAGGCTCGCCTCGCCGCGGAGTCGGGCTTCGCTTATGCCGATATTCCAAAGGGTCCCCGAAATCAAAAAGGGGCCGCTCACGCAGCGGCCCCTTGCTGGGAAAATTCTCGAAAGGAAGGCTTACGGGATGAAAGGACAGCCCCCAGCAAGAGCGATGTTACACGCTTCGACGGGTTGAGAAATCCGGGCTACTACTGTCTGCGGTGCTGACCATGACGGCCGTGCTAATGGGGAGCGCCAATTGATCAAGGACTTCTTTCGCTATCCGTGCGGAAGAATGCAGGGGTGGACCTCAACTTCAAAAATTTATCACGCGGATCTCAAAGCTTCGTACCTCAAACTCGAGCTTAAGCAGTTCGCCGTGGATCGTGGGCGCTCCGAAGCGTTTTTTTTCGATGCTGATCCTCCCCTGTGCCGACGCACGAGCGTCTCGGGCCGAACAATGGTGAGGACCGACAAATTGATGGAAACCAGCGATACAGCTGGATCACCAGCGATCATGGTTCGTCAGCCGGAGGCAACCCTGCAGCCTCCGCCGCAAGACGATCAGCTGATGTCGAAGCGTCGTTCCC
Source organism: Bradyrhizobium lablabi (assembly GCF_018131005.1). GTDB lineage: Bacteria > Pseudomonadota > Alphaproteobacteria > Rhizobiales > Xanthobacteraceae > Bradyrhizobium > Bradyrhizobium lablabi_D. Next base: position 81,622 of record NZ_JAFCJK010000009.1, on the reverse strand, counting down.
ATGTCGAACTTCCACTTGAACGGCGAGGTCAAGGCGGCCAGAACAAAGAAGCCCGATCATCCCGCGAGCTTAGGTGATTCCGCCATATCATCGACCGGGACAGAGTTTTCGGTATACCCAGGTCGGAGCGCCGCGCAGGGACCTCACCTCGGCGAATTAGCGGTTTATTTCTGGCTAGCTCGAACGAGGAAACCATCGTGCCAACGTCGGACTTGGCTCAAAGGGCTTCCAGGTTCCCGGCGGTTGCGCGAGACGATCGGCGATAACCCACAGGGCTGGCGCGTGAAAGCCGAGGCCAATATGGGTGGTGTTGACCTCGATGTTCTCCCGCTCGCCGCCCTCTTCCTCCAGGCACGCGCGCCAGGCGACCACGCCATCGGCGCGGGTGTAGATCGACGTCGACGGGACTGGAATCGGTGAGGCCAACCGGCTCACCCGCTCGGGGGTTGGCGGCTCGTATTTCTGTCCTGTGAGGAGCCTCCAGACGGCGCGGACATTGCTTGCGCCGGGCGCCGCAAAGGGGCTTCCCAGCGTAATCACCATGCGAACGGCAGCCGGATTTTGTCGGGCGACCTCACGCGCGATGATGCCGCCACGGCTCCAGCCGACGAGGCTGACCTTCAAGCCGGAGTCCGCCTGGAGCTTCCTGATCTGGGTGGTCACGGCAGAGAGGTCGGCCTCCGGCGCACGCACGTTGCGGCCACGGCCCCAGCCATGGACCTGATAGCCGAGGCTTTCGAGAAAACTACGGATAGCGATGGTGGATCGATCGTCCGCCCCTAGCCCGGGCAGGACCATCACCGGGTGCGGCTGTCCTCGCGGTGCGGCAGCCAGGAAGGGCGCCGCAGCGAGCAGCGCAGGAATATCCAGCAGTCCGCGCCCCTCGATGGCGAGCAGAGCGAGTGGCGGTGGTCTGACTGTCTTATCGTCAGGGCACATTTTTCGAATCTTTCGCTACGGCCGTTCCAGCACTGCCGCGGACCTGTGTTGCATCCACTGCGAGGCAATGATCCGCAATGGCTTCGACAAGGATGGGCACGAGACCGTTTGCCAGATCATGTCCCATACCTGGAATGATCTTCAGTGCAGCACCAGAAATATGCCTGGCGGTGTCCTCGCCCCCTTGGATTGGAACGAGCGGATCGTCGGCGCCATGGATCACCAGTGTCGGGACCCTGATCTGCTTGAGGAGTTCGACCCGGCTCCCAGATGCAAGGATCGCCAGCAGGTGGCGCCCAGCTCCGGGTGGATAGTATGAGCGATCGGCCGCCTGCTCGACCTTCGCCCGAAGATCTGCCTCCGACGTCGGAAAACCCGGGCTACCAATGACACGAAGGATCGTCATGCCCGCCTTGATAACGTTTTCGCGGTCGTCAGGATGAGGACGGGGAGCAAGCAGCGCCGACGTCGCCTCGGGCTTGCCTGGCGGCAGGCTAGGGTCGCCACTCGAGGACATGATCGACGTCAAGCTCCGCGTGCGATTTGCGAACCTGGCCGCGATGATCTGGGCGATCATCCCTCCCATCGAAGCGCCGACCACGTGGGCATTGCCGATGCCGAGCGCGTCCATGAGGCCTATGGCATCCGCCGCCATGTCGTCGAGCGTGTAGGGGGCGTCGACCGATTTCCCAGCCATCGCTCGCGCAAAGGCCCCCGCGAGGTCGATCGGGGCCGCCGTCTCAAACTTCGTCGAGAGGCCAATATCGCGATTGTCGAAGCGCACGATGCGAAACCCGCGTCGCGCGAGCGCGACGCAGAATGCCTCGGGCCACGCAATCATCTGCGTGCCGAGACCCATGATGAGCAAGATTACCGGGGCTTTCGCGTCGCCCACCTCGTCGTACGTTAGTTTGATTCCGTTCGCAGCGACAATTGGCATCCCTGTCTCCCCGTGCACAACCCTCTCATCAAGAATCGCTCAGACATCGGGCTTTGCTAGGAACGCAGCCGAATGCCCGGATCAGGCCGCTAGGTTGATACTTGATCCATTGGACTGCAAGCTCCGGTGAATTTCCGTAACATATCATCATCGCATCGAGGCTTTCGATCGTGTTCATCTATCGAAGCACTAAGAACGGCTTACTGACGCTTCGATGCTACTCGTGCCCGCTAGCACCAGCCCCCACGTCGAGGCCGCCGCACTGATCGATAATACCAAGCGGAATTGATGATCCAGGGAGACCAATCCCGCTAGCCCGGTATCGTAGAAAGAGATCGGCGCCGATCTCGCCTCGAACGGGTCCATGAGGACCACCTCGGGATGGGCACCAGCAGTCGCTACAGGTCTCGAAGTCTCATTATGCCCCATAATCTTGCGCGTCAGGTACCGGAAATTCTGTCATGCACTGATGCTCGGAATCGTAGAGGAAGTTCTTCGCTTCGCGACGCGATGTGAGCAGAGAATCTGCTGGCCACCTGAATCTGTTGGCTCGCCGATTTCGCACGCGGGAACTCCGAGTGGATCAAGACAGGTTGGCTTACTGATTCATGCTAGACCAGCAATCCTTGATGAACTCCGACAAATCATTTGCCTGAGCGAGCGAAGTACTTTGACTTATGTCAACGGTCAAATAGCGCTGTTCATTCGCTTTTGGTTGACGTCGACACCTGCAATTCCGGAACAGTCGAGACCTGCAGCACGTGCGAAGGGCGCTGAGCGCTACGATCGTTTTGTCGAAACGCTCGGCCGGCGCCTCTCCGGCGGATCGACGGTTCGCGAGGAAGTCAGTATCGAATCCCCAGATATCGGAAACGCGGCGCGCGTCAAAAGTCAGGCCGGCTCCTTTTGAGGATGATGCCATTCGTCTCGAGCACGACATGCGTGTGATAGCCGAGACAGTCGCGCTACACGCTCGATATCAGCCAGCTGCGCATTCACCTGCCGTCGCTTCTGCCCTGGTCCATCGTGTCCATTGCCGGCGCCGCAACAGTCCTTAGCTTTGCGGCCGTAGCCGCAGCAGGTTCGAGGTGCGGCCACGGGCGGCTTGATACGGCGCCTACTCGCCGATGATCGGCAACGACCTCGTGCAAAGTCGAACAATGGCGCGTCATTCAAAGCAAAATAACAAAACTTATAATTTATTGAAATTGCTTGCGATTTTCTGCCTTCAATGCGGTTGCGGCCGCCAGCGTCTGCCTCAGAATGCTGTCATAGGGCATCTCCGCATGCCTCACGACAGCGTGCGGATTTCACTCCGGGATCGTAGTATCGTCGTTGCAAGCGGTCGAAGCTTTGGGACCGGGATTTGTGTAACGCGCCGATCGCGGAAGGCGACGCCCCTCGAACAGATGCACTCCAGAATCAAGCTGATGATCGCGACGGCGGTCGGACGGCACGGCAAATGGAGGATACAATGGCGTGGCGAGACGACAGGGCCCGGGTAACACTGATCCGCGATGCAGCGGGCAGCGTGCAGCCGGGCAAGAGCCCGCGGGCCTTTGCCGAGCCCTTGTTCGGCTATACCAATATCGAGGATCTCGCCAATTACGACGCCGCATCGCTTGCCCTCCTGGCAGAGCAAGCCTGGGAACATGTGCAGCGGCGCACGGCCGGTGGCGCCGATATTCGCGTCGTCAATCCGGTGCTGCCGGGCGGGCGCGAGATTTCCGTGCTGGAGATTCTCAACGACAACATGCCTTTCCTGTTCGATTCCACCATGACGGAACTTGCCGAGCAGGGCATCGAAGTCAGCCTCGTCGCTCACCCGATCATCGCCGTGGAGCGTGACGACCAGGGCAAACTGCTCCGTTTCTATGGCGAAGCACTGCCGGAGGGAGCAAGGGGGACGCGCGAAAGCTTGATTCATCTCCACATCACCCGCCTGGACGCCGACGTTGATCGCCAGAAGCTGATCGACGGCCTCACCAGGACGTTGAACGACGTCCGCGCCTGCGTCACCGACTGGCGCGCCATGCGTGACCGCGTCGAAGAAGCGATCAAGACTTTCTCTTCCAATCCGCCGCCACTGCCGATCGACGAGGTCGCCGAAGCCAACCAGTTCCTGCAATGGCTCTGCGCGGACAATTTCACTTTCCTGGGCGTGCGCGAATATCGCTTCTCGCCCGACAGCGACGCGTCCGACGACATTACTACCGGCGAAGGACTCGGGATCTTGCGCGATCCCGACGTGAAGGTCCTGCGCCGCGGCAGCGAAATGGTGGTGATGACGCCGGAAATTCGCGAGTTTATGCGCGAGCCGACCCTGCTGATCGTCATCAAGGCCAATGTCAGTAGCCGCGTTCATCGCCGCATCCGGATGGACTATGTGGGTATCAAGCTCTATACGCCCGACGGCCGGCTCGAGGGCGAATTGCGCGTCGTCGGCCTGTTCACCTCGGGCGCCTATACCCGCTCGGTGCGACAGATTCCTTATGTCCGCCACAAGGTCTCGCGGGTGCTCCAGCGCGCGGGCTTCGACCCGAGCGGTCATTCGGGCAAGGCACTCATGCATATCCTCGAAGAATATCCACGTGACGAACTGTTCCAGATCGACGTCGACACTCTCTACAATTTCGTCATAGAGATTCTGATCCTCTACGAGCGCCCGCGCGTCCGGGCGCTGGCGCGGGTCGACAAGTTCGATCGCTTCGTCTCCATTCTCACGTTCATCCCGCGCGAGAAATACGACACTGACGTCCGCATGCGCGTCGGTGCCTTCCTGTCGCAGGCCTACAGGGGGACCCTGTCAGCCTCCTACGTTTCATTCCCTGAAGGGGCGCTCGCGCGCGTCCACTACATCATCGGACGCTATGAAGGCGAAACTCCCACCGTCGAGCGCGCCACCCTCGAAGCCGGGATCAGCGCCATCGCTGCGACCTGGGCCGACAAGCTGAAGGGCGCGCTCGCCGCGTCGACCGACGGCATGCGGGCGCGCATGCTCACCAGCCGATATGCCCAGGCCTTTAGCGGCGGCTATACCGAGGTGTTCGGCGCGGAACAGGCGATCGCCGACATCGCCACCATCGAAAGGCTCACGCCAACGCATCCGGTGGCGATTTCCGTTCACCGCGATGAAAGCGAGGGCGATTCCCGGCGCTTCGCATTGAAGGTATTCTCGCACGGCGCGCCCCTGTCGTTATCCTATCGCGTGCCCGTGATCGAAAATCACGGCTTGCGCGTGGTCAACGAGCGCACCTATCAGATTGCCCCCCGCGCCATGCCGGCGCCTCCGCCGGTCTGGCTTCACGACATGACGATCGAGACCAGCGACGGCCAGCCGATCGCGATCAGCCCGGAATTCAGCCATCGTCTGGAAGCCTCGATCATGGCGGTGGTCGGCGATCGCGCCGAATCCGATGGTTATAATGCCCTGATCCTGCGCACCGCCCTGGGCTGGCGGGAAGTCTCGACCATCCGGGCGCTGTCACGCTATCTGCACCAGATCCGCGCTCCGTTTACCCAGGATTACATGTGGGAAACCCTGCGCAAGAACGCCGCGATCATGGCCAACCTCGTCGCGCTGTTCCAGACCCGCCTCGATCCGCGCCTCGCCACAACGGACGCCGAGCGCTCGGCACGCGAGGTGGCCCTGCTCGCCGAGGTCGAGGAGCAGCTCAAATCCGTCGCCTCGCTCGACGAAGACCGCATCCTGCGCCGCTTCACCAATCTGGTGCAGGCAACCATCCGCACCAATCTGTGGCAGATCGGCGAGGATGGACATCCGCGTCCGGTGATCTCCTTCAAGTTCGATGCGCGCCGGATCGACGACCTGCCCGCTCCACGACCTCTCTACGAAATCTTCGTCTATTCACCTCGTGTCGAAGGTATCCACCTGCGCTTCGGCAAGGTCGCACGCGGCGGCTTGCGCTGGTCCGACCGGCCGCAGGATTTCCGCACCGAGATTCTCGGCCTGGTGAAAGCGCAGCAGGTCAAGAACGCCGTGATCGTGCCGGTCGGCGCCAAGGGCGGCTTCGTGCCCAAACGGCTGCCTCCGCCTTCCAATCGCGATGCCTGGCTCGCAGAAGGCACCGAAGCGTATCGCATCTTCGTTCGCTCGCTGCTCGAACTCACGGACAATCTCGATGGCGACATCGTCGTGCCGCCCGAATCCACCGTGCGCCATGACGGTGACGACCCTTACCTGGTCGTTGCCGCCGACAAGGGCACCGCCACCTTCTCCGACGTCGCCAACGCGATCTCAGCCGAGAAGAACCATTGGCTCGGCGACGCCTTCGCCTCCGGCGGCAGCCAGGGCTACGACCACAAGAAGATGGGGATCACGGCACGCGGCGCCTGGGAGGCAGTCAAGCGGCACTTCCGCGAGCTCGGCACCGACATCCAGACGATGCCATTCACCGCCGTGGGCGTGGGCGACATGTCCGGCGACGTCTTCGGCAACGGCATGCTGCTCTCGCCGGCGACAAGGCTCGTGGCGGCTTTCGATCACCGCGATATCTTCATCGATCCGTCCCCCGATCCGGCAATCAGCTTCGCCGAACGCAGGCGCCTGTTCGACCTGCCGCGATCGAGCTGGCAGGACTACAACAAGTCACTGATCTCGCAAGGCGGCGGCGTGTTCTCGCGCCAGCTCAAGGCGATCCCGCTCGCTCCCGAGGTGCGCACCCTACTTGATCTCGACAAGCCGCAAGCCACGCCTTTCGAGGTGATGACGGCGATCCTGAAGGCGCGCGCGGACCTCCTTTGGTTTGGCGGCATTGGCACCTATATCCGCGCATCGGCAGAGAGCGATGATCAGGCCGGCGACCGCGCTAACGATCCGATCCGCATCACCGGCAGCGATGTTCGCGCTCGGGTGATCGGCGAAGGCGCCAATCTCGGCGTCACCCAGCGCGGCCGCATCGAAGCGGCGCAGAAGGGCGTCAAGCTCAACACCGACGCGATCGACAATTCGGCCGGCGTGAATACGTCCGACGTCGAGGTCAACATCAAGATCGCGCTGGCGCGCCTGGAGCGCGAGGGGCGCCTCAGCCCTACTGACCGCAACAACCTGCTTGCCGCGATGACTGACGAGGTCGGCGCGCTGGTGCTGCGCAACAACTATCTGCAGACGCTGGCGCTCTCGCTCGCCGAGCGCAAGGGCGTGGCCGAGACCGGCTTCCTCGCCCGCCTGATGCAGTCGCTCGAGCAGCGCGGTTTGCTCAGCCGCGCGGTGGAGTTCTTGCCCGATGACGCGGCTCTCACCGAGCGCACACGGCGCGGCCAGTTCCTGACGCGGCCCGAGCTCGCGGTGTTGCTCGCCTACGCCAAGCTGACTCTCTATGATGACCTGCTCGCCACCAGCGTGCCCGATGATCCCTATCTTGCCCGCGAACTCTCTCAGTATTTTCCGCGCGAGGTTCAAGACAAATTCCCGACCGCGGTCGAAATCCATCGCCTGCGGCGGGAAATCATCGCGACCAGCCTCGCCAATGCGGTGATCAACCGCGGCGGCCCCGGCTGTGTGGTGCGCCTGATCGACGAGACGGACGCCGATATCCCTACCATCGTCATGGCCTACGTGGCGGTAGATGAATGCTACGGACTGAAGTGGCTCAATGACGCGATCGATGCACTCGATACCTGCATCGACGGCCAAGTGCAGCTGTCCCTCTACGCTTCTGTGCAAGACCTCCTGCTTTCCCGCATGGTCTGGTACGTGCGCAATGTCGATTTCAAGGACGGGCTGGAGGCCGTCGTCGCGCGCTTCGGTCCGGCTATCCGCCAGATCGTCGCCGGGCTCGACACCGCCCTGCCGCCGGACTTGCAGGGCGCACGTGCCAAGCGTCGGCAGGACCTGACCGATGCCGGTGTCCCGGCCGGCCTTGCCGGCGAACTCGCCGATCTCGACGCTCTGGTCTCGGCACCCGATATCGTGACGGTTGCGGAGCGTACCACTCGCCCGATCGGCGACGCCGCCGCGACTTTCTTCGCCGCCCAGGCGAATTTCCGTCTCGACCGGATCACCGCGGCCGCACGCAGCGTGCCGGCGAACGATTATTTCGAGCGCATGGCCATCGATCGCGCCGTCGAGCAGATCGCTGGCGCCGAAAGAAGACTTGTCGCGGATATGTTGGCAAGCGGCCAGTCCGGGCAGCAGGCCGTGGAGACCTGGCTCGCGGCCCATCCCGAAGCGACGCGCATCCGCCGCTCGGTCGAGGAGATTGCTGCTAGCGGCCTGACACTCGCCAAGCTGACGGTGGCGGCGAACCTGCTGGGGGACCTGGTCAAAGCCTGAGAGCGTGCGAGGCGGCGATGTGAGACTGTCAAACGCGATGTCAGCGCTGGTTGCTGGCCGGCGAATGGAGGAAGTAATGATCCACGCGAGTTGCCATACCTCCGATAGTGTCCGCTGCATTGAGTTCGATGCCACCCCCTGGTTCAGAGAGGCTGACGCTCCACGCTGCTCGGTCTTTGCCGTCCGCCGGTCACGTCGGAAATCTTGGCGGGGCTTCGCGCGCCGTTGTCGAATTTCGGTCGGGCGGCGGGGCAGTCGACGTCAGTCCTGACCTGCTTGGGGTTGGCGCACGCGCCACCGTTCTTGCGGGCCATCTGCTCAATTCCTTGGTTCGGAATTGCGAAAGTCGCCGTGAACGTTTGTTCTCCCGATACCAATAAAAATACCAACAAATCGGACGGCTGGGATCGGATGAGAACAAACGGTGATGAACGCCGATGTACGTGGAAGTGCCTTTTTCTCAAGGGCTTCGGAGCACAGGGCGGACGGTTGCGGACGCTTCGGAACGTGCTTGAACAGCCTAGTTGGTGCCCCTGGCCGGAATCGAACCAGCACTCCTTGCGGAACTCGATTTTGAGTCGAGCGCGTCTACCAGTTCCGCCACAGGGGCCTTCGTGATGCGGGGTGTGAGGGCCCGGTCGCGAAGCCGGCGGACTATAGCGGTCGATCTGTTCCGGTCAACCCGCGCGGATGTGATTGTCGCTTGCCTCGACGGCCCTGTTTCAGAGAGATACCAACCCGATCGCGCACAAATCCGGTATTGGCTTATATGACCATGCTCGCAGGAGACCAGCCGTGACGCTCGCCACCGCCGACACCTCGCAAGGGACCGCAGCGGGCAATCCCGCGCTCGTGGCGGCCTCGGCGATTGCCCTGATCGCGGCGGCGACGCTCGCCGGGGCCTGGTTCTTCCAACTCGTGCTGGAGATCCTGCCCTGTCCGCTGTGTCTCGAACAGCGCTACGCCCACTATCTCGCAGTCCCGCTCGGCGTACTGGTGGCGTTCGCGGCGGGGCGGGGCGCGCCGCGGCCGCTGCTGCTCGCCGGACTTGCGATCCTCGGACTCGCCGCGCTGGCGAACGCCGGGCTCGCCACCTATCACGCCGGCGTCGAATGGGGATTTTGGCAGGGGCCGACCGACTGCTCCGGCCCGATCGTCAATCTTGGCAGCGCCGGCAATCTTCTGGAGCGGCTCGAGACCGTGAAGGTGGTCCGTTGCGACGAGGTGCAATGGCGCTTCCTCGGGCTCTCGCTTGCGGGCTACAACGTGCTGATCTCGCTCCTGATGGCCGCGCTCGCGGCGTGGGGCGTGGCGAGGACGGCGAAGGCCTGAGTTTTCGTTCGCCCTCGACGACCTAATCGTCCACATCGTCCTGCGGCCGTCCGAACAGATGGATGATACCCGGCGTCGTGATCGTGACGAATACAAAGCGCGACAGATGATGCGCGCCGACGAAGATCGGGTCGATGTGCAGCGTCAACGCCAGCGCGAGCATCGCGTCCATCGCGCCGGGGGCAAAGGCGACGACGATGTCGCCGAGGCGCACGTGGGTGGCAAAGGCGATCACCGCGACGAAAATCGCGGAGATGAGAATCGCGATCACGAACGAGCCGAGGCCGGCATTGACATGGCTGAGCAGGGTCGAAATTTTCATCCGCGCGAAACGGCTGCCGATCAGGGCGCCGATTCCGACCAGCGCGACGTTGCGGATCCAGGGCGGCAGGCCGCCATCGACCACGCCGGCACCGTGCAGCAGGCTTGAGGCGAGCATCGCGCCGAACATCCAACTCGCCGGAAATTTGACCCGGCGCAGCAACAGCGCGACGCCGATCGAGGCCGCGATCAGCACCGCGAGGCCGGGCGGGGACGCAGCCGCGGTCGGCAGCGGCGGCGGTGCTGCGTGGGTCACTCCGCTCAATGCCAGCACGAGCGGCAGCGCCGCGGTCAGAATGATCACGCGGATGGTCTGCACCACAGCGATCGCCGCGACGTCGGCGCCCTTCTCCGCGGCGAGGACGGTGATTTGCGACAGCGCGCCAGGACTGCCGGCGAGGAACGCCGAGGTCTGATCCCAGCCGTGGACGTGCTGCAGGTAAAAGCTCGAGCCGAAGGTCGAGCAGAAGGTCGCAAGCGCCAAGAGGCCGATGGTGAGCGGATAGGAGCTCATGTGCTGGAGCAGTTGCTGCGACACCAGCGATCCCAGCGAGATGCCGAGCAGCAACAGCACCGCCTGCGTCAGCACCGGCGGCACCGCGAGCGGCCGGCCCATCAGCGCGGCGATGGCGACCGCGGACATCGCGCCGGAGATCAGTCCTCCTGGCAGCTCCGCCCATAAAAACAGCAAACCGCCAGCGGCGCCGATGACGAGGGTCTCGAGCCCGTTCAGGACTTTGGAGCGGTCGGGAATGGCTGACGCCATCGAAGCGCGGATCAGGGTCACGCCGTCTTATGGCAAATCCATACCCGCGCGACAAATGCATCTCGCGATTGCAGCATTGCGCGGGGAAAACGTTTGACGAAGTGAACCTACCCTCCCCTCAAGGGGAGGGTAACACTCAAATTACTTCGCGGCGGGTTGCGAGGCGGCTGCCTTTTCCTTCTTGCATTCGGAGCGGAATTTCTTGCGCTCCTTGCCGTGCAAGCCTTTGGCGTCGGCTTCCTTGGAGCACTCGAGCGATGTAGCGCTACGCTGCTTCTTCTCGGCTGGCGCCTTGGTCTCGGTCTTGGGTGCAGCGGCGTCCTTGGCCGCTGGTGCAGGGGTCTGCGCGACGGCCGAACCGATCAGCAGCAGGGAGGCGATGGCAGTTGCGGTCGCGAGCGCGGAAATCTTCGTCATGAGGCACCTCTAGAGAAGGGAGGCGCGAACGTTGCGCGACGATGCTGAACCGCGGATGAACATGCGGCGTTCTCGGCGCCACAATATTTTGATTGGCCGGTGGTCTCATGCGTTGTCGCAAGTTCCGGTTGCGCTAGGATGACGGTCTTACGTCAATGCCCCCCAAGGGAGACCAAGGATGACCATCCAAACGAGATTGTTGAGCGTGATTGCGGTGTCGGGCTTTGCAGCCTTCGTGGCGACCGCGCCGGCGCAGGCCCTGACGACGCAGGAATGCAGCGCCAAGTACCAGGCTGCCAAGGCGGCCGGCACCCTCAACGGCCAGAAGTGGAACGATTTCCGCAAAGCGCAGTGCGGCGCCGACGCGACGCCGGCCGCCGCTCCCGCAGCACCGCCTCCTGCCGCTGCCGCGCCCGCTCCGGCCGCGCCGAAGGAAGCCAAGAAGGAAGCAGCGCCCGCGGCAGCTCCGGCCGCAGCAGCAGGCCCCGCGATCTATCCGACCGCGGTCGATCCGAAATACGCCAAGGAGACGGCCGGCAAGGCGCGCATGCACACCTGCGTCGACCAGTACAATGCGAACAAGGCCGCCGGCGGCAACGGCGGGCTGAAGTGGATCCAGAAGGGCGGCGGCTACTACAGCGAATGCACCAAGCGGCTGAAGGGCGCAGCCTGAGCAATTGATCGGAGCAGCATGTCGGGCGGCCGGCGTGATGCCGGCCGCTTGCTTATTTGCCGTCGTCGAGCAGCGTCTCCGCCGATTTGGCCAGCAACTGCGCGCGCTTGTGCGCGCCGCGTTCGAGGAACAGAAGACTCTGGCCGAAGATGAAGCAGTAGAACAGGAAGGATTTCGCATCGGCTTGCTCGGCCGGTAACCCGGTCGCGCGATAGAGCTGGCCGACATTCTTCAACCGCGCAGCATCGACGCTTGCGACTGCCGTTGCCGCGGCCTCGTCGGTGCGGGCCCAGTTGCGGATCGCAAGCTCGATCGCCATCGCCTCGGTGTTCATGCGCTCCGAGTAGAGCTTGATCAGCCCCTTCAGCCGCTCGCGCGCGGTGGCGCCGTCGAGCGCGGTCTGCTTCTCGATCGCGGCAATGCGGCCGTCGCGCCAGCTTGCGAGCATGGCGTCGAGAAGCGCGGCACGATCCCTGAAACGGCGATAGAAGCCGCCCTTGGTGACGCCGAGATTCTTCGCCAGTACCTCGACCCGCACGCCCTCGATGCCGGAACGTGCGATCTCGGCAAACCCGGCTGTGACCCAGCCGCCGCCCTTGCCGTCAGTCATCTGCTCCCTGCCATTTTTGATACGGTGCCGTATTGCTAGCCTGCTTCGGTTGTGATACGCTACCGTATCAAGGAAGCACGGGAGAGCGCAGGATGGTGGGCGAGGCGACGTATCGCGGCACGGTCTATCCCTGGCAGTGCGACCATGTCGGCCACATGAACATCATGTGGTATGTCGGCAAGTTCGACGAGGCGAACTGGAATCTGTTCACGCGGCTTGGGTTGACGCCGAGCTACTTGCGCGAGTGCGGCCGAGGCATGGCCGCTGTGCAGCAGACCCTGTCCTACAAGCGCGAGCTGCTTGCCGGAGACGTCGTCGAGATCAGGAGCCGGCTTCTCGAGATTCGCGACAAGTCGATCCGCTTCCTGCATGAGATGCGCAATGGCGAGACCGGCGAGGTTGCAGCAACCTGCGAGATCACCGGGGTGCATGTAGACCGAAAGGCGCGAAAGTCGGTGCCATTCGCGCCTGCGATCCGTTACGCCGCCATGCAGCACCTTGCACCGCTGGAAGGCGTGACTGCGTGACGGCCATGACGCGCTTTGAGCCGAAACATCCGGATTACCGCGCGGTCGCGACCGATAGCTTCGATCGCCAGCGCGCGATGAAGACGCTCGGCATTTCGATTGTGCGGCTGGAGCCCGGCGAGGTCGACCTCGCGATGCCCTATTCGCCCGATTTCACCCAGCAGAACGGGTTTGTTCATGCCGGAATCATCACGGCAGGTCTTGACAATGCCTGCGGCATTGCAGCCTTCACACTGATGTCCCCCGAATCCGACATCCTCACCGTGGAGTTCAAGACCAACCTGCTGGCCCCGGCCAGGGGCGAGCGGTTCGTGTTCCGCGGCGCCGTCGTCAAGCCGGGCCGCACGCTGACGGTCTGCGAGGGCAGGGCGTATGCCGTGCATGACGGCGTCGAGGCGCTGGTCGCGATCATGACCGGCACGCTGATGGCGCTGCCACGCCGCGAGCAGCCAGCGCCGCGTGAGAAGATGGGTGTGCCGGCGTGACGAATACACGGATCACGTCGCGGCTGGTTCCCATTGCCGTAACATTTCTGGCGCGCTGATCTGCGGCGCGGCGCAGCTTGCGACACAAGTGTGACGGCGAGCTCCCGCAGATCGCGGTAACAGCGTCCGGCATGGCCACTTGCGCAACCATGCGTGGTCGAGGCTGGTGTGCTAAAGACCGGAGGCGCTATGCGTTGCCGGCGACCCGCCATGCATGCCGGAATGGCGCGGGCGCGATACCGTGTTTGCGGCCGTCGTGATTGTGGTAGCGATCTGTGCGCGGCCGCGTAACATACTTGTTTAACGGAGCGAAGAAAGGCGAGAGGCCCTCGCGAGACTTATCAATGAACCGATCGATCAAATCACCCCGAAACAACCTCGGCATCTCTCGCCGCGCCACGCTCGGCCTGTTCGGCGCCGGAATGGCTCTGCTCGCCATGGCACCGGCCCGCGCGCAGAAAGAAACTGTCCTGACGGAAGACGAGGTGCTGCGCGACCCCGATATTCCCGCCGCGGGAAATCCGGACGGCGACATCACCGTCGTCGAATGGTTCGACTACAACTGTCCCTATTGCCGCAGAATCGAGCCGGAGATCCGGCAGGTGGTGCATGACGACGGCAAGGTCCGCCACGTGATGAAGGACTGGCCAATCCTGGGGCCGGTGTCCAAGGTCGCCTCGCGGATGGCGCTAGCGGCAAGGTACCAGGACAAGTTTCTCGCCGCGCATGACGCGATGATGGGGACCAACTCGCGTCTCACCGAGGCGCGTATTCCCGAACTGCTTTCCGGCGCCGGCGTCGACATGGATCGCCTCAGGAAGGATCTCGACGCCAATGCGCGCGCGATCGACGCGCTGCTGTTGCGCAATCACGAGCAGGCCATGGCATTCGGCTTTCAGGGCACGCCGGCCTTCATCGTCGGCAAATACCGTGTCCCCGGCGCGCTGAGCATGGACCAGTTCGAGCGGGTCATCGCCGATGCGCGCAAGGCCAATATGGGCCGGAAGACCGAGAACAAGTAGGGTGTCCCCTGGAGGCCGCGCAGCGCATCAGCCTCCAACCAAAGCGCGATGGGATCAGGATGAATCATCATCGCGCTTTAGCTCGTCGTTTCCGCATGATCTCCGCGCAAACGCTACGCGCTTGTCGCGAGGGAAAACCGCTGCACCGGATCATGCTTTAGCTCCCGCTCGGCGACTAACGTTACTTCGACGCGACCTTCGTCCATTCCTCACGAGCCCGCGCCTTCAGCGTATCCCAGTCATGTTGCGCGACATCCCAGTTGACAATGGTGCGGCTCGTCTGCGCAACCTGCCCATTTGCCACGCTCGACGTCTGCATGGAATCATAGACGTAGACGCCGCCAATAAGCAGTAGAGCGCCCAGGATCATTCCGAAAAAGGTCTGCATCGCACGTCCTCCGGTGTTGGATCGATAACGTCGCGGAAGTGGAACTGGTTCCGGCGTTCGGCCAGCTACATCTCCTACGCCCGCGACGCATCCAACCGGCGCGTCCGATTGTCCGGATATGGCGAACAGTCCTGCCGCAAAATGCATGATTAACTGGAGAGCGCCGAAGCGTATTGTATCCCCATTGCAAGGTTGTTCCGCACGATCAGTGGGAGATTTAAAATGACCAATCAGACCATCAAGGCAGCGCTGGTGACGGGCGCCTCGCGCGGGATCGGAGCGGCGATTGCGGAACGGCTCGCCAGGGAGGGCTTCGCCGTGGTGATCAACTATTCTGGCGACGCCAAGCCGGCCGAAGCCGTCGCAAACAAGATCGAGGCCGCGGGCGGCCGGGCGCTGATGGTGAAAGCCGATGTCAGTGACGCCAATGCGGTGCGCGGCCTGTTCGACGCGGCGGAAGCTGCTTTCGGCGCTGTCGACGTGCTCGTCAACAATGCCGGCATCATGAAGCTTGCAAAAATTGAGGACAGCGACGACGTGCTGTTCGACCAGCAGGTCGCAGTCAATCTCAAGGGTAGCTTCAACACCATGCGCGAGGCGGCGCGGCGCTTGCGCAGCGGCGGGCGCATCATCAATTTCTCGACCAGCGTCGTGGGCACGAGGCTAGAGACCTACGGCATCTATGTCGCGACCAAGTCCGCGATCGAATCGCTCACCGCGATCCTGTCAAAGGAATTGCGCGGCCGCTCGATCACCGTCAACGCCGTCGCGCCCGGCCCGACCGCAACCGACCTGTTCCTGCACGGCAAGTCTCCGGAGTTGATCGAGCGCTTCGCGAAAGCCAATCCCTTGGAGCGGCTCGGCACGCCCGAGGATATCGCGGCGGTCGTCTCCTTCCTCGCTGGTCCGGACGGTTCCTGGATCAACGGCCAGACGTTGCGCGCCAACGGCGGCCTGGTCTGAGGCGAAATGCGGAGGTGTCAGCCGTTCGCTGATCCGCCCTTCAGCCATCGCAGGATCTCCGCGTTCATCTCGCGCGGATAGCAATGACTGAGGTCGTCGAGTTCGCGATAGGCGACGTCGGCGCCGGCGGCCGCGAGCAACTGCTGCGTCTGCCGCGCTGTCTGAACCGGAAACATCCAGTCGAGCCGGCCGTGGACGATCAAGATCGGCAAGCCCCGCAGCCGATCGGCGTCCGCCATCTCGGCCATCAGCGGATGGAAGGTCGCGGCAACAGGCGCGAGATGGGTGAAGCGCGATGCGGCCTCGAGGCCGCTCACATAGGAAAACGTACCGCCGTCGCTCATCCCGGTGAGCAGCATGCGCCTGTTGTCGATGCGCCAGCGCGACTGCACGTAGTCGAGGATGCGGTTGAGGTTCGGCGTGTCGGTGTCGTTGCCCATCAGCGCCCACGTGCTTCCCGTCGCGGTGGGCGCGACCAGGATGGCGCCGCGGCTGCGGGCGTCGCGTAGCCAGCTCCACAGGAAGCCCCGGCCGTTGCCGCTGCCGCCATGCAGCGCCATCACAAGCGGCCAGGAATGGTCAGGCCTGTAGTATTCCGGCACGTAGAGCGAGAAGCCGCCGCGGCTGCCGGGCTCGTTCTGCTCGTGGAAGACGCCCGTATTGTCGTTCGCGGGCCCGGCGAGCTTCGCCAGCAGATCGGAATCCTCGCGCAATTCAGGCGCGATGAAGAAGCTGCTCACGGGCGGCAATTGTGCTGCCAGAGGATACAACGCTTCCTGCGCGCGGGGCGCATGGCGCAGCGCGCGGAACACGCCGACAAGATCGCCTTGGCCATTCTGCACCGCGCGCAAGCCGGCATAGCCGGCCAGCGCCGCGTCGACGGCGGCCTCGAGCGCCGACTTGATGCCGGAGAATTTCTCCGGCCAATCGCCCAGCCGCGGCCGCACCACCTGCAGCGCCTCGTCGGGCTCCCCCGCTATCTGCATCACGCGGTCGAAATCGGGCGGGTTCAGATTGCGCGCGACAAAGGACAGCGATTCCAGGGTCTGCAGCAGCGGCGGCAACACGGCTACGATGTCGTCCACCACGGCCTCGCTCATCTCGACCCCGCAAGCGGGAGAGAAGGCAGGGCGGTCGATCGCCAAATCATCGCGCTCAATGTAGCCGCGGTGCTTTCAACAGTTTCGAGCGGTCGGTCGAGGTCAGCGTCACGTCGAAGGTGACGCCCTCGTGATAGACCGTCAGCGGCACATCGACGCCGGCCGGGCCAAGCGACCAGAGCTTGCGATAGAAGCTGTCTTGGCTCGCCACTTTTTCGCCGGCGACCGCGAGGATCACATCGCCGGTCTTTAACTCAGCGAGCGCCGCCGGCCCCTTGGTCGCGATGCCGATCACCACGACACGGTTGTCGATTTCGGTCGAATACATGCCGAGCCACGGCCGGGACGGCTTGTTGACGCGGCCGAATCTGCGCAGGTCGTTCAGCACCGGCTTCAACAGGTCGATCGGCACGATCATGTTGACGTGCTCGGCCTTGCCCGCGCGCTCGCGCTCGAGCTGCAGCGAGCCGATGCCGATGAGCTCGCCGGTGTTCGAGATCAGTCCGGTGCCGCCCCAATTGGGATGCGACGGATAGGTGAAGATCGCCTCGTCCAGCAGATATTCCCAGTAACCTGCAAACTCCTGCTTCGCCGCGATCTGGCTTGCGACCGAGCGCGTGCGGCCGCCGGCGCCGCCGACCACCACGCTGTCGCCGATCCGCGCCGCCGCCGACGTTCCGATCGGCAGCGGATCAAGGTCGAGCCGGCCGAGCGCCTGCACAAGGCCGAAGCCGGATTCGAAATCGAAGCCGAGCGCGTGTCCCTCGATCACGCGACCGTCGCCGAGATGCAGCCAGACGGCCTCAGCCTCCGTGATCAAATATCCGATCGTCAGCACCAGTCCGTCCTCGATCAATACGCCGTTGCCGGCGCGCTCGGTGCCAAGCGTCTCCGCGCTGAACGCATCGGGCGGAATGATCGAATGCAGCCCGACCACGGACATCAGCGCGCGATCGAGGTCGAAGCGGTAATCCTCGGGACGGGGCTGAAAGGCCGACGGCACTTTCCATTCGGTGATAGCGGGCATGGAAGGATCTCCGCGGGATTGTACGGGTGTTCTAGCCAACGCCGGAATACCCGAATGGATCACGCTCCGAAAAGACCATTTCATCATATTATAGCAGCGAAACGGCCGATGATCGAGACGGCAAGCGGCGCGAGGCGACAGCCTGCACGGTCGCGGAAGGTCGCGTCAACCGCGCCATTCCGGAAAGTCGCGCTTGACTTTTTCCTCGGCAGTCGCGTCGAGCCAGTCGCGCCGCTTCCGTTGCGGCCGCTTGCCATCGTCCTTCAATCTGCGGATCCGGGACGCACCGGCTGCCGAGCAGAGCATCGGCGGCGCCGCGCGCACTGATCTCGGGACGCGGCGCAAGACGGATGCGCAAGTCGGACCAGGTTGTGCGCAGGAAGATGAACGCGCTTTCCTTCATGCGGCGGTGCTTGTAGCCGATGTCGGACCTGACCACGTCGCACTGGCTGGCGTGC
Organism: Bradyrhizobium lablabi; assembly: GCF_018131005.1. Lineage (GTDB taxonomy): Bacteria > Pseudomonadota > Alphaproteobacteria > Rhizobiales > Xanthobacteraceae > Bradyrhizobium > Bradyrhizobium lablabi_D. The sequence continues at coordinate 63,359 of NZ_JAFCJK010000009.1, read as the reverse complement.
AGTCCTCGAACGTCCTGTTGGCGTTGCGAAAGGACATAGAGAACTCGCCACTTTGTTCGCGGCACACGCCGGCCACTGGCATACGACTTTGGGATGTGACGAGGGAAATATCGCGGGATCCGAGTGCTGGTATCGGGGTATCTCCGTCTATGCCGAGAGGGGTGTGGCAGCACCGTTCCGCGCGATCGGTATCCCACTGACTTAGGGGCAAGAGTCGATTTGCTTAAGAGCCGGGGCAACAAACCGGTAAAGTTCAAGCGATCGCGCTAAGCCGGATTTTACGGAGCAGGGGCATTGTGTTCGAAGCGGTTGTGCGTCGAGCGGTCGTCGCTTCGAGCGATGTCGTCGGTGCCCAACATCCTCAAGGGCAAACACTGATGGCGACCAATGGCGCAAGGGTGAAAGTCAGCCGCGAACCGCGACGCCAGCTCAACCGCGCTGCGTGGATCACGGTGGACGATGGCCTGACCGAGAGCCAGTGCTCGGTTGTCGATGTCTCGCCCGGCGGCGCCAAGATCGTGACGGACATGATCTTCGACGTGAAGGACCGGCTTGGCCTCGTTCTGCTCGCCGATCACTCCAAGCGCTACACCTGCGAGGTGGTGTGGCGCCGCGGCAAGACCTTCGGCCTCAAATTCGTTGTGCCAGAGCCGACAGCCGAGCCTCCCGCGGGGCCTGTCAGCGCGGCCTAAAGGCGCGTGCGTCCATAGAACGACAGATGTCCGCTCTTGAATCCAATGCGGACTCGCGCAAGTCGTCGCGAGATTGCGCCTCCTGACCACGGTCCCCATTGCCGCTTGGATCGACACCCTCCTATAGTGTGCATTTCAGCACGGCGGGTGCCATTCGCCGGAAGGTGCCGACACTGGCTCCAGCGATGCGAGTTCTTGATCGATCTGCAAGGTAGCGTGATTTTCGAAATTCCGACGGCGAGCGAACTCAGCGGGAGGCATCATGTTCAGCCACCTCACCATCGGGACGACAAATCTTGTCCGAGCCATCGAGTTCTACGACGCCGTACTCAAGCCGCTCGGAATAGAGCGACGTCCGGTGCGGTATGACAATTGGGCGTCCTGGCAGCGCCCGGGTGAAGTGGCCGTGCTCTGGGTCGGACGGCCAATCAACAGGCTACCGGCCACCTGGGGCAACGGTTGGATGGTTGCTTTCAACGCGCCATCCCGCTCCGCGGTCGATGCCGCGCATGCGGCGGCGCTGGCCGCGGGCGGCCATGATGAAGGTGCGCCCGGACTCCGCTCATCTTATGCCCCCGATTATTATGGCGCTTATGTACGCGATCCCGACGGAACAAGCTCCACTTCGTCCGGCGAGGCGATTAGATCGAACGCAGTTCGCTTGGTCCTGATTCAGCCGGACCCGCACCTTCCGGACAGCGCGTCGGCCTGCCGTGCCGGTGCAGGAGTTCCGGCTCCCGCCAGTCCCTTTCGCGGTGCCAGGCGCCGCGTCAGAACAGCGTGCCTAGCGTCTGCTTCCGGCGGCCGAGCCATTCCGAGTTGTCCTGAGTGGCAATACACCGGGTTCGGAATTCCGAAAGCGATGCGCCGTTCAGGCGCTCCGGGCTCGGGTCCAGTTCCTCGCAACTCGCCTGCTCAATTTGCACGACATACTGAGCCGCACTCCAGCTGGCGACCGGGACTGCGCAGCCCAGCACGACAAGATAGACGACAGCCGCAGACGGCGAAGAACGCTCGATGCGAACGCCGGTCAAATACACAAGCGCGATTCCGATGGCGAATAGAGCGATCCAAACGACCAGCCAAGCAACGAAAATCATGGCACTCTCCGGTCGATATGAACGCGGTTCAGGTTACTCTCTTCATCTGGTTCTGGCTATGTGAATGAGCAAAAAGGGTCCAGGTCACTGACCAAACAGCGGCGTTGTGCTCCTTGCGGAGGCTGAACCAAGATCAAGACGATGAAGACAGACCTTCATCGAGATTGCATTGAGGTTCGCTCCTCAAACGTCGCTCGATACATGCCTCTTGGACATTTTACATCACGATGGAGGTAGCCCCATGTCGATCGTGCAATTTACTCGTTTCAAAACCGACAAGGCCGATGAAATGATCCAGATAGCCAGGCAGGCGAAGAAGATCTTTGAAAAACACGGTGCGGAATTTCTTCGGCTGTCTCGTTTCCACACGGGCCCTTGGGCAGGAGAGTGGCTGGTTACGACGCGCTACGCCAGTTGGGAAGTTTACGGCAAGGTGCAGCAGGCCGTGGCAAAGGACCCGGAGTTCGCGCAGGTGCAGGCTGACGGAATGAAGATCGCCGAACTACAGGGCCGTAACATCGCTGTCGGCATCGATCTCTAGCGGGGTGCCGCCAGCGATCTCGTTAAGCGCGGAGGCCGCCGGACAAATGCCGGCGGCCTTCTCAACAGATTGCATCAACAATCCGAGGATTATGGATGAAGTTGTACTAAAGCCCAGCAGGGTGCGTTTGGACCCGAACCGGCCATCGAGCACCGGCTCCCGCCGCGCAACCAGCTTCACGGCGTCCACGCCATCTTCAGCACCGGTCGGCCCGAAGTCGGATTGACGTCGTTGCCCGCATGCTCAAAGCCGTTGCGCTCGTAGAAGCGGATGGCGCGGGCGTTGTCCTTGTTGACGAGCAGCGTGATGCCAGCGGGCGACAGGCGCTTGGCTTCGTCGACGAGCGCGCGCGCAAGCGGCGAGCCCCAATGCGCCGGAGCAACCACGAGCTGGTCGAGGTAGCCGGTCTTGTCGATGGTCACGAAGCCTATCAGCGCGCCGGCCTGCTCGCCGACGATGATCTCGGCGTTCGGCACCAGCTCGCTCCGCCAGCGCTCGCGCCACCACGCCACGCGCGCATGGAAATCGATCGAGGGGTAGGCCTGCTGCCAGGTCTGACGCCATAGTTCGATCGCCGCGTCCTCGTCGGCCGTGCGATAGGGGCGAAGCTCGAAGTCACCAGTCACTCAGCGTTCCGTCAGCTTCAGCTCGATGCGGCGGTTGCGCTTGTAGGCTTCCTCGGTCTGCGCGGCGTCCAGCGGCTGGAATTCGGCGAAACCGGCGGCGACCAGGCGCTGCGCGGGGACGCCGAGCGAAACCAGATACTGCACCACCGAGATCGCGCGCGCCGACGACAATTCCCAGTTCGACTTGAACAGCGGGCTGTTGATCGGCCGCATGTCGGTGTGGCCGTCCACGCGCAGCACCCAGGCAATCTCGCTCGGGATCTGCTTGTCGAGATCGACGAGCGCGCCTGCCACCGTCTCGAGCTCGGTCTTGCCCTCGGGCAGGAGCGTGGCCTGGCCGGTGTCGAAGAACACTTCGGACTGGAACACGAAACGGTCGCCGACGATGCGGATGTCCGGGCGGTTGCCGAGGATCGCGCGCAGCCGACCGAAGAATTCCGAGCGGTATTTCGACAGCTCCTGCACGCGCTGCGCCAGCGCGACGTTCAGCCGCTGGCCGAGATCGGCGATCCGCCCTTGCGATTCCTTGTCGCGCTTTTCGGAAGCGTCGAGCGCTTCTTCGAGCGCCGCGAGCTGACGGCGCAGCGCGCTGATCTGCTGATTCAGCACCTCGATCTGCGCGAGCGCGCGCGTCGAGACGGCTTTCTCGGACTCGAGCGCCTTGCCGAGTTCATTGGCGCGGCCCTGCGCGTCGCTGCCGGCGTTGGCGAGCCCCTCATAGAGCCCCTTGATGCGGTCGCGTTCGCCCTCGGCGGAAGCGAGGCCCGCACGCAGTTGCGCGACCTGATCGTCGATCGACAGCTTGGCGAGCTTCTCCAGCGACAACAGATCGTTGAGCTGCGCAATCTTGGCGTTGAGCTGCTCCAGCGCCTTGTCCTTGCCACTCACCTCCTGCGACAGGAAGAATTGCACGACCAGGAACACCGAGAGCAGGAACACGATCGACAGCACCAGCGTCGACAGCGCGTCGACGAAGCCGGGCCAGTAGTTGAAAGCGGATTCGCTGCGGCGCGCGCGGGCGAGGGCCATGGGCTTGCTCCTTGCCTAGCTCTTCTCGGGCTGGCGCGCGAGGCGCTCGAGCAGCCGCTTGATCTCGCGGTTCTGCTCGCCCTGGCCGTCGGCCCATTCGCGGATCATCTGCTGCTCGGTGCGCATATGCGCGACCAGTCCTTGGATCGCTTCGGCCAGATTGGCCATCGCAGCGGTGGTGCCGCGGCCGCCGCCGCCATCTTCCAGCGCGCTGCGCAGCCGGTCGATGGCGCCCTGCATGTCGCCGCCGCCCGTGCCGACACCGTCGCCGGAAATGCCGCGCACGGTGGTTGCGAGCCAGTCCTCGAGGTCGGTGTAGAAGCGGTTCTGGGCCTGGCTCGACTGCAGATCGAGGAAGCCGAGGATCAGCGAGCCGGCGAGGCCGAACAGCGAGGACGAGAACGAAATGCCCATGCCGCCGAGCGGGGCGGCAAGGCCCTCCTTCAGCGTGTCGAACAGGGCGCCGGCGTCGCCGCCGACCTTCAGCCCGTCGATCACCTTGCCGACCGAGCCGACCGTCTCGATCAGGCCCCAGAAGGTGCCGAGCAGGCCGAGGAAGACGAGCAGGCCGGTCATATAGCGCGAGATGTCGCGAGCCTCGTCGAGGCGGGTCGCGATCGAATCGAGCAGATGCCGCATGGTCTGCTGTGAGATGGTCATCCGGCCAGAGCGCTCGCCGCCGAGGATCGCGGCCATCGGCGCCAGCAGGGTGGGACGGCGGTCGATCGCAAGGCCGGGATCGGCGATGCGGAAATTATTGACCCAGGCCACTTCCGGGTAGAGCCGAATCACCTGCCGGAACGCCAGAATGATGCCAATCAGGAGCACCGCCCCGATCAGGGCGTTCAGGCCGGGATTGGCGAAGAAGGCGACGATGATCTGCTTGTAGAGCACGACCCCGACCAGGCCGCAGAGCACCAGGAATACCAGCATCCGCACCAGGAAGATCCGGGGCGAGGACAGCTTGCTGAGTTCGATCTCCATGTCGGAGCGGGAGGAGGGCATTGCCGGGTCATCCATTCGCAAAGCGGCGCATCGGCAGGCAATATGGCACAGCGGTAGAGGGAGGAAAGTCAGGAAAGCCAGTCCCGCCCACCAAAGTACACCCCGAAGCTCAAAATCGGGCCTCCCAATGACCGGTCCTTCTGGCCACGCTGAGCGCGCTGATTTCCTCGGTTCTGATCGCAGGCGGGGTAGCCAGTTGGCTCGAACCGAGGCGGTGATCGACCGGGGCGAGCGTGTGGTTACCGAAATCGGACGGGCATATTGCGCACATTCTTACCCGTCCCGGTTGTGCGGACGCAAATCGTGCGTTCCCGCGCACGCATTCCTTAATTCATTCCCACGACCTCCGATGGAACCCGCTCACAATCCGGTGAGTCCCAAAAAGTTTCCGAAGATTCAGTGTGATAGGCTTGTGTGACAATGAGCCGCCGCGAAACGCATTGCGTCGCAGCAAGCAGATTTTATTTTCACTGTACCTGCTGCGAGTCGTTGCGCGGCAGACTTTTTGTTCACACCAACTCGGGGCGACCCTTTCGATGTCTGGACTTCGCACGCGATCGGCATGCATTGCATTGGTGCTGGCCGCAATATCGCCATTGCTTGCGGGCTGCGATGAACCGAACACGGCAACTGCTGCCGCGCAGACGTCCCAGCCCGAGGTCAGCATTGTCACCGTGAAACCGCAGGCCCGTGCGGTGCTGCGCGAGTTGCCGGGCCGCATCGCGCCGACGCGAGTCGCCGACGTGCGCCCGCGCGTCTCCGGCATCATCGTCAACCGCATGTTCCACCAGGGTAGCGAGGTGAAGGCCGGCGATCCGCTGTATCAGATTGATCCACGCCCGTTTGAAGTGGAGTTGCAGTCCACCGAGGCGGCACTGGCGCGCGCCAAGGCCGTGCTCGAACAGGCTTCACTGCAGGCACGGCGCATCGCGACGTTGACCAGCCAGCGCGCCGCGCCGGAAGCCGAGAACGAGAAGGCGATCGCCGCGCTGAAGCAGGCCGAAGCCGACGTGCAGGGCCGCGAGGCCGAAGTTGCGCGCGCGAAGCTCAATCTCGACTATGCCACCATTCGTGCGCCGATCGACGGCATTGTCGGCGCGGCGTTGGTCAGCGAGGGGGCGCTGGTGGTGCAGAACGACACCGCGAACCTCGCGACCATCCAGCAACTCGATCCGATCTATGCCGACTTCCAGCAGTCGGTCACCGAAATGAACCAGCTCCGTCGCGCCTTCGAGAGCGGCGATCTCGACCGCATCGCGCCCGATGCGCTGAAGGTCCGTCTCGTGCTCGACGACGGCTCGCTCTATCCGCTGCCCGGCAAGCTGTTGTTCTCCGACGCCAAGGTCGACGCCTATACCGGGCAGGTGACGTTGCGCGGCGAGTTCCCAAATCCCGATCGCATCCTGCTGCCGGGTATGTATGTGCGCGTGCAAATCGAGCAGGGCATCGATACCGACGCCATCGCCGTGCCGCAGCAGGCGATCCAGCGCAATGGCGGCGGCGGCAGCGAAGTGTTCGTCGTCAAGCAGGACAATCTCGTCGCGGTGCAGCCGGTACGCACCGGCTCGCTGCAAGGCGGCCAGTGGTTCGTCACCGAGGGTCTGAAGGCCGGCGACCGCGTCGTGGTCGAGGGCTTTCAGAAGTTTGCGGCCGGCGACAAGGTGAGGCCGCAGGCCTGGCGCGAAATCGACGCAGCCGCCGCAACGACGGATTCGCAAACCGCGCACGCGGTGCGGTGATCCGACATGCCCAGCTTCTTCATCGACAGGCCGATCTTCGCCTGGGTCGTTGCGCTGTTTATCTGCCTTATCGGTGCGATCTCGATTCCACTGCTGGCGGTCGCGCAATATCCGATCATCGCGCCGCCCTCGATCTCGATCTCGACCAGCTATCCAGGCGCGTCGCCGCAAAACCTCTACAACAGCGTCACGCGGTTGATCGAGGAGGAGCTGAACGGCGCCGCCAACATCCTGAATTTCGAATCGACCAGCGACTCGCTCGGCCAGGTCGAGATCATCGCCAACTTCAAGCCGGGCACCGACACCGGCGCAGCCTCGGTGGAAGTGCAGAACCGCCTCAAGCGCGTCGAGGCGCGGCTGCCGCGCGCCGTGATCCAGCAAGGTATCCTGGTCGAGGAAGCCTCCTCTGCCGTGCTGCAGATCATCACGCTGAATTCGACCGACGGCAGCCTCGATGAGGTCGGTCTCGGCGACTTCATGATCCGCAACGTGCTGGGCGAGGTCCGCCGTATTCCCGGCGTCGGCCGCGCCACGCTCTATTCGACCGAACGCTCGCTTCGTATCTGGATCGACCCGGCCAAGCTCGTCGGCTATGGCCTTTCGGCCGATGACGTCAACAAGGCGATCACGGCGCAGAATGCCCAGGTCGCCTCGGGCAGCATCGGCGCGGAGCCGAGCACGGACACGCAGAAAATTTCTGCGCAGGTGCTGGTGAAGGGCCAGCTCTCCTCGCCCGACGAGTTCGGCGCGATCATCCTGCGCGCCAACCCGGACGGCTCGACGGTGCGGCTGCGCGACGTCGCTCGGATCGAGGTCGGCGGTCTGAGCTACCAGTTCAACACCCGCCTCAACGGCAAGCCGACCGCCGGCCTCTCGGTGCTGCTGTCGCCGAAGGGCAATGCGCTCGCGACCGCAAGCGCGGTCGAGGCCAAGATGAAGGAGCTGTCGCGCTTCTTCCCGGCCAACATCACCTACGAGATCCCCTACAACATCACGCCGGTGGTGGAGGCCTCGATCGAGAAGGTGCTGATGACGCTGGTCGAGGCGGTGGTGCTGGTCTTCATCGTGATGTTCCTGTTTCTTCAGAACATCCGCTACACCATCATCCCGACCATCGTCGTGCCCGTCGCGCTGCTCGGCGCTTGCGCCACGCTGATGATCGCGGGCTTCTCCATCAACATGCTGACCATGTTCGGCATGGTGCTCGCGGTCGGCATCCTCGTCGACGACGCCATCGTCGTGGTCGAAAACGTCGAGCGCATCATGGCCGAAGAGGGCCTGCCGCCGAAGGAGGCGACCAAGAAGGCGATGTCGCAGATCACGGGCGCGATCATCGGCATCACGCTGGTGCTGATGGCGGTGTTCGTGCCGATGGCGTTCTTCCCGGGCTCGGTCGGCATCATCTACCGCCAGTTCTCGGTAACCATGGTCGCGGCGATCGGGTTCTCGGCGCTACTCGCGCTGTCGCTGACGCCCGCACTGTGCGCGACACTGCTCAAGCCGGTGCAGAAAGGGCACGGCCATGCGCGCAAGGGCCTGTTCGGCTGGTTCAACCGCGTGCTCGACTCTGGCCGCGCCGGCTATACGCGCACGGTGCAGACCTCGCTGAAGCGGACCGGACGGCTGATGTTGATTTATGCCGCGCTCTTCATCGGCGTTGCGTTCGGCTTTGTGCGCCTGCCCGGCGGCTTCCTTCCCGTGGACGATCAGGGCTTTATCACGACCGACGTGCAGACGCCGTCCGAATCCTCCTATGCGCGAACCGAAGCCGCGGTCGAGAAGGTCGAAAAATACCTGATGGAGCGGGCCGGAATCGAGAACGTGACGTTCCTCACCGGCTTCAGCTTCCTCGGCCAGGGCATGAACACGGCGCAGGCCTTCATTACCCTCAAGGACTGGTCGGAGCGCGGCCCGAAGGATTCCGCGGCCGCGATCGTCGCCGACATCAACCGCGACCTGTCGTCGGTCCGCGACGCCAGGATTTCGGCGCTTCAGCCGCCGCCGATCGACAACCTCGGTAACTCCTCGGGCTTCTCGTTCCGCCTCCAGGACCGCGGCCAGAAGGGCTATCCGGCCCTGATTGCCGCATCGGAGCAACTGGTCGCCGAGGCCAATGCGAGTCCTGTGCTGCAGAAAGTCTATGTCGAAGGCCTGCCGCCGGCGCCACAGGTCAATCTGATGATCGACCGCGAGAAGGCGGGCGCGTTCGGCGTCACCTTCGAGGACATCAACAACACGATCTCGACCAACCTCGGCTCGAACTACATCAACGACTTCCCGAATCGCGGCCGCATGCAGCGCGTCATCGTGCAGGCTGACAGCACGAGCCGCATGAACGCGGACGACATCCTGAACTACAACGTCAAGAACAGCCGCGGGCAGTTGGTACCGTTTTCGGCCTTCGCCACCATCGAGTGGTCGAAAGGGCCGACGCAAATTGCGGGCTTCAATTACTATCCGGCGGTGCGCATCTCGGGCGAGGCGAGGCCCGGCTTCACCTCGGGCGATGCGATCGCCGAGATGGAGCGGCTCGCCGACAAGCTGCCGCGCGGGTTCGGTTATGAGTGGACCGGCCAGTCGCTGCAGGAAAAGCTGTCGGGCTCGCAGGCGCCGTTCCTGCTGGCGCTGTCGGTGCTGGTCGTGTTCCTTCTGCTCGCCGCGCTCTACGAGAGCTGGACTATTCCGCTCGCCGTGCTGCTCACGGTGCCGCTCGGCATTCTCGGCGCCGTGGTCGCCGCGACGATGCGGGACCTGCCGAACGACGTCTATTTCACGGTCGGCCTGATCACGATCATTGGCCTCGCGGCCAAGGACGCTATCCTGATCATCGAATTCGCCAAGGACCTGCGCGCACAGGGCAAGCCGCTGGTCGAGGCGACGGTGGAGGCGTGCAGTCTGCGCTTCCGTCCGATCCTGATGACCGGTCTCGCCTTCGTCTGCGGCGTGCTTCCGATGGTGATCGCGACCGGCGCCGGCGCCGCGAGCCAGCAGGCGCTCGGCACCAGCGTGATGGGCGGCATGATCGCCGTCGTCATTCTCGCGCTGCTCCTGGTACCGGTGTTCTTCGTCAGCGTCCAGCGCGTGCTGGCTGGGGACCGGGAGAAGGTCGCGGAGAAGAGCGAAGCCTTTGGTCCGCCGACGCCGGCAAGTCGCGGCCGCTGATGGGCTCCCGGCTTGCTTTCCCACGATGGGTAATCCAGACTACACCTCTGGATTGAACGGGGAGCGCGCAATCAACCTGCGCATTCATAACAAGGCATGCGTCCGACCGATATTTCGATCTCGAACTACCGTTCGATTCGCCGGCTCTTCATGCCTATCCAGCCTCTGTCCGTGTTCGTCGGCGAGAACGGTGTCGGCAAATCCAATCTATACAAGTCCCTGTCGCTGCTGCGCGACGCGGCGACGGGCCGGATCACGCGTACGATAGCCGACGAGGGCGGATTGAACTCCGTCTGCTGGTCCGGTATTCGCAAGCGCGGCGAGGATGGACGGCTGCGATTGGCAACCGGATTCGACAACTTCAGATATTCCATCGAGCTCGGATTTCCGGGTCCGCTCGAGGCGGCATTTTCCGGCGAGCCGATGATCAAGTCCGAAAGCATCGAGGCGACTAACGGCAAGCGAAAAGTTCTGCTGATGGAGCGGACGAATTCGCTCGTCAGCGTCCGCGGCGAGAGCGGTGCATGGAGCGACCACAAGGATGCGGTCCTGCCGTCGGAAACCGCGCTTGCCAGTTTCGTCGACGGCAAGACTTGTCCCGAGATCGACCTGATCAGAAACGCCATGCAGAGCTGGCGATTCTATCACGACTTCCGCACCGATCCGGCGTCGCCGATCCGCAAGCCTTGTCTCGCGATCACCACACCCTCTCTGAGTGCCGATGGCAGCGATCTGGCTGCCGCTCTCGCGACACTCTACACGATCAGGCAAGATGCGTCCGACCTGCAGGACGCGATCGACGATGCATTCCCGGGTGCGGAGCTCAGCGCAGGGGAGGGAAATGGTTGGTGTGAGTTTGAGCTGCGGCTGGCGGATATGCCGCGTCCGTTCAAGGCTCACGAGCTATCCGATGGGACGCTGAAATACATCTGCCTGTTGGCCGTATTCATGGGCTATCGGCTGCCGCCGTTCATCGCGCTGAACGAACCCGAGACCAGCCTGCATCCATCGCTGTTGGCACCGTTGGCGCGGCTGATCGCCAAGGCGTCGCGCCGTGCCGACATCTGGATTGTCACCCATTCGGAACCTCTGATGGAGGCGTTGCGAAACGAGAGTTCGGTCCCGCTCCGCCGGGTGATCAAGGCGAATGGCGCTACGACCATCGAGGGCCTGACCCTCGGTGGTGAATCTCGCGATGAGGATGATGATGATTAGGCCTAGAGCGAATGGCCGCGCTACTGCCCGAGGGGCTTCAGAATCTTGATCAGCTCGCCGTGCACGAACTCGTTGCCGCACACCACATGGCCGGTTTGCAGCGGATCGTCGCTGCCCTCGATGCCCGACACCATGCCGCCCGCTTCGCGCACCATGATCTGGCCTGCGGCGATGTCCCAGGGCTGCAGGTTGCGCTCCCAATAGCCGTCGAGGCGGCCGGCGGCGACGAAGGCGAGGTCGAGGGAGGCGGCGCCGAAGCGGCGGAAGCCCGCGACCTTGGTCTGCAGCGCGGCCATCTCCTGCAGAGCCAGTTCGTGATTGCCGCGGCCGATATGCGGCAGGCCGCAGGCGACGACGCATTCGTTGAGCTTGCGGCGGCCGGCGACGCGTAGCCGCTGGTCGTTGAGGAAGGCGCCCTTGCCGCGCTCGGCGATGTAGAGTTCGTCATTGGCGGGGTTGTAGATCACGCCTGCGATCACGGTGCCCTCGCGCGCCAAGCCGATCGAGATCGCAAATTGCGGGATGCCGTGCAGGAAGTTGGTGGTGCCGTCGAGCGGGTCGACGATCCAGGTGTGGCTCGTGTCGCTTCCTTCTCGGGTGCCGCCTTCCTCGCCGATGAACCCATAGCCGGGGCGGGCCTTGGCGAGGTCGGTGTAGAGCATTTCCTCGGCGCGCTTGTCGGCGAGCGAGACGAAATTCGCCGGTCCCTTCAGCGACACCTGGAGATGCTCGATCTCGCCGAGGTCACGCTTGAGGCTGCGGCCGGCCCGACGCGCGGCCTTGACCATGACATTGATGAGGGCGGAATAAAGCATGATGAGGCTTGTGACTCGAACTGTGGAGGTGGTTGGAGGCAGCTACGCAAAACTCTACCTGTCATCCTGAGGAGTGCGAAGCGCGTCTCAAAGGACGATGCCGGCCTGGGCCGTGCAGCCTTCGAGGCTCGCTCCGCTCGCTCCTCAGGATGACGGGGCAAAGGGAACGACACAGACCGCCTTGAGTTGCGGACTGGGTGCCTTGTGAAGCTCGCGTCGTCAAGGCGTCATTTGACGTTGTTTCCGATCCATTTCCGGGCGGCCGCCTCGCTCTTGGCGCGGTCGGCCGGGCTCATGTCGGCAAACATCTCGTCAAGTTCGGGGTCGCCCCGGCCGGCGGTCTTGGCGATCAAGTGCCATTTCAGCGCCTCGACCTTGTCCTGCGGCGCGCCCTGACCCGTCGCCAGCACGCGGGCGAGGCGGTTCTGTGCGATCGCGCTGTTCTGGCGGGCCGCCTTGCGCAACAGTGCCACCGCCGCGGTCTGGTTGCGCGGCGTCCCGCTGCCGTTGAACAGTGCGATGGCATACTCGACCTCGGCATCGACATTGTCGGCGAGCGAAGCTGCCTGCAGCAACCGCACCGCGGTCTCCATGTCCTTCGGCACGCCGGTGCCTTCCTTGTAGAAGGTCGCGAGCGCATATTGCGCTTCGGGGCTGCCGGCGTCCGCGGCCATGCGCAGAAGCTCGGCGGAACGCTTCACGTCCCGCGGCAAGGTCTGTCCGTCGAGATAGAGCAGTGCGAGGTTATAGGCCGCCTTGGGCTCGCCGAGCTTGGCCGACGACGCCAGGAGCTTGACCGCTTCATCCTTGTTCACGGGTCCGCCGCGTCCGGCGATCTTCATCATCGCAAGCGCGAACATGGCCTCGCGGTCGCCGGCATCGGCGGCGCGCTGGTACCACTGGGTTGCCTTGACGTAGTCGCGCTTGACACCGAAGCCGTTGGCATAGAGCTCGCCCAGCATCGTCATTGCCTTGGCGTCGTTGTTGTACTGGGCGCGCGCGATCGCGAGGTCGAACGTGGTCTTGTACAACCCGCGCTGATAGGCGCCGTAGACGAGATCGACGTTTGGATCCTCGAAGACTTGCGCCGGGGACGTTGAGGGAGCCGGGGACGGCGAGGGCGCGGGGGTTGACGCCGGTTTGGGCGCAGCCTTCTTCGCCGTCGGGGAGTGGTGTCTCGGTTTGGCGCTCTCCCTGGGAGCCTCCTTCTTGGCGGCCGGTGCAGCCGGCGGCGCGATCGACAGCTGCGCCATCGCGCCGCTCGCGACTATCGCGCCGAGCGCAACCACCATCGGGCGCAGCAGCTTCATTCCGGCGTTATCCCTCGGCCCTGACTTTTCCGAATGTCGCGGCATGCGCCCGCGCGATCGCCTCGCCGATTTCGATCAGGGCCACACTCGCGCCGCGGGGATCGGACCAGATGACGTCACCAACCAGCACAAAATCCGCGCCCGCTGCGGCGAACTCATAGGCCTCGTCGCGTGAAGCGGCGAAGCCGACGCAGGGTGGCTCGAACAATTCGTCCCACCACTGCAGCCGCTCGACGATCGCCTCCGACGACGGCCGTTGTCCCTTGGCGTCGGGCTCGCCGAATAGCAGGTAATCGGCGCCCGCTTCGCCCGCGGCCATCGAGTCGTGGCGCGTCGCAAGCCCGCCGACGCCGACGATGCGGTCGGGTTTCAGCGACGGCATGGCATCTTCCATCGCGGCGAGGCCGGTCAGATGCGCGCCGTCGGCGCCGGCGCGTGCCACGAGTTCGGGCTGGCCGTCGATCAGCAGCGCTGCGCCGGCATTCTGGATGGCCGGCGCCAACGCCTTGACACGCGAGATCATGTCGCGCGGATCGGTCTCGCGAAGCCTCACCAGCACAGCAGCCACATCGACGGCGGCGAGCAGGCCTGGGAGATCTGCGGCGAGCTGCGCTGGATCGTCGACGAGCGGCGTCGCCAGATAAAGACGCGGCGTCGGCCGGCCCGGTAAGGGTTTGGCGGCCAACTATGCCGCCTGTTTTTCGAGGCCGGCGGCCCATTTGCCGGTGCTGGCGAGGCCATTCATCCTCGCACGATGCGAGAAGGCGCGCTGGCCCGCAGGGACATTATCGGTCTTGCCGGACCACGCCTTTTGCGGCGCCGCCTGCAGCGCGCGGCCGTAGGAGAAGGTCAGCCGCCAGGGCAGACCACCGATCTTGTTCATGGCGTCAAGATGCGCAGTCGCCTCCTCGTCGCTCTGGCCGCCCGAGAGGAAGGCGATGCCGGGCACCGCGGCCGGCACGCAGCTTTTGAGCAGGCGGATGGTTTTCTCGGCGACTTCCTGGACTGACGCCTGCTTGGGGCTTTTCTTGCCCGCGATCGCCATATTGGGTTTTAACACCATGCCCTCGAGCGCAACGCGCTGCACCCGCAATTCCTGGAAGGTCTTGTTCAGCACGCGCTGCGTCACGTCGTAGCAGCGGTCGATGTCGTGGTCGCCGTCCATCAGCACCTCGGGCTCGACGATCGGTACGATCTGCGCGTTCTGGCACAGCGCGGCATAGCGCGCGAGCGCGTGCGCATTGACGCTGATCGCTGTCATGGACGGGATTCCCGCTCCGATATCGATCACCGCGCGCCATTTCGCAAAGCGCGCCCCGCGCTCATAATATTTCTTCAAGCGCTCGGCGAGCTTGTCGAGACCGACGGTGACGAGTTCGCCCGGACAGTTCGGCAGCGCCTGCGTGCCTTCATCGACCTTGATGCCGGGGATCGCGCCACTCTCCTCGATCAGCTTGACCAGCGGCGTCCCGTCCTTCGCGTTCTGCCAGATCGTCTCGTCGTAGAGGATGACGCCGGAGATGTACTTGCTCATCGCCTCCTGCGAGCGGAACAGCATCTCGCGATAGTCGCGCCGGTTGTCTTCGGTCGATTCGACCCTGATGGCGTCAAAGCGCTTCTTGATGGTGCCTGAGGATTCGTCGGCGGCGAGGATGCCCTTGCCCGGGGTGACCATGGCGAGGGCAACTTTGTTGAGGTCAGTCAGATTCATTGAGAAGTCCTCCCAAATCGATACCGGCTTGCCCGCAAAAATAGACCGTTCTCGGGCAATTGCCGAGTTAACGTTCGTCGCAGGGGGAGGCTAATGAGGCGGAATTGGACCCTCATCCCGACCCTCTCCCCGGCGGAGCGGGGAGAGGAAGGATTATCAGGCGATCCTCGGGTCGAGCTCGCCCTTGGCGTAGCGCTTGGCCATTTCCGCTGTCGTCAGCACCTTCTTGATCTTGCTGGCTTGGCCTGCGGTGTTGAACTCCTGCAGGCGCTGCTTGCACAGCTTGGTCATCGCTTCCATCGCGGGCTTCAGGTATTTGCGCGGATCGAACTCCTCCGGATGGTCCTTCAGGACTTTCCGGATCTGGCCGGTCATCGCCATGCGGTTGTCGGTATCGATGTTGATCTTGCGCACGCCGTTCTTGATGCCGCGCTGGATCTCAGCGACCGGGACGCCCCAGGTCGGCTTCATCTTGCCGCCATTGGCATTGATGATTTCCTGCAGCTCCTGCGGCACCGATGACGAGCCGTGCATCACCAGATGCATGTTCGGCAGCTTGCGGTGGATCTCCTCGATCACCTTCATGGCAAGGATGTCGCCGTCGGGCTTGCGGGTGAACTTATAGGCGCCGTGCGACGTGCCCATTGCGATCGCCAGCGCGTCGACCTTGGTCTCCTGAACGAATTTCACGGCTTCGTCGGGATTGGTGAGAAGCTGATCGTGCGACAGCTTGCCTTCGGCGCCGTGGCCGTCTTCCTTGTCGCCCATTCCGGTCTCGAGTGACCCGAGCACGCCGAGCTCGCCCTCCACCGAGATGCCGCCGAGATGGGCCATATTGGTCACGGTCTTGGTCACGCCGACATTGTAGTCCCAATCGCCGGGGGTTTTGCCGTCGGCCTTCAGCGAGCCGTCCATCATCACAGAGGTAAAGCCGGCCTGAATCGCCGTCATGCAGGTCGCGGGCTCGTTACCGTGGTCGAGATGCACGCAGACCGGGATCTGCGGATGGATCTCGGTCACCGCGTCCATCATGTGCCTGAGCATGACGTCGTTGGCGTAGGAGCGCGCACCACGCGAGGCCTGGATGATGACGGGCGCGTCCACCGCGGAGGCCGCCTCCATGATCGACAGCGCCTGTTCCATGTTGTTGATATTGAACGCCGGTACGCCGTAATCATGTTCGGCCGCGTGGTCGAGCAGTTGCCGCAACGTAATGCGAGCCATTCGAATTCTCCCTGTACTTGCAGCGCCTTTCGCGCGTCTCGATATGATTCAGCGCTTTTTCAGAACCTCAACGCCGGGCAGCGGCTTACCTTCCATCCATTCAAGAAACGCGCCGCCCGCGGTCGAGACGTACGAAAAATCGCCGGCGACGCCGGCCTGGTTGAGCGCCGCCACCGTGTCGCCGCCGCCGGCGACCGAGATCAGCTTCTTCGCCCTGGTGCGCGCGGCGGCGTGCTTGGCGGATACCACGGTGCCGCGGTCGAACGGCGTCAGCTCGAAGGCGCCGAGCGGGCCGTTCCAGACCAGGGTCGCGGCATCGTCGATCGCCGCGTGGATGCGCGCGGTCGATTGCGGCCCGACATCGAGGATCATGCCGTCGGCGGGAATCGCGTCGAGCCCGTAGGCGTGCGACGGGGCGTTGGCAGCGAACTGGCTGGCCACGACGGCGTCAACGGGAAGGATGATTGCGCAATTGGCGGCGTTCGCCTTCTCGAGGATCCGCAGCGCAGTTGCTGCGAGGTCCTTTTCGGCGAGCGATTTGCCGACAGCGATGCCTTGCGCGTGCAGGAACGTGTTGGCCATGCCGCCGCCGATCACGAGCGCATCGACCTTGGTGACGAGATTTTCCAGGAGGTCGATCTTGGTCGATACCTTGGCGCCGCCGATGATCGCGACGACAGGCTTGGTGGGCGCTTCCAGGGCCTTCTCCAGCGCGTCGAGCTCGGCCTGCATGGTGCGCCCGGCATAGGCCGGCAGCTTGTGGCCCAGGCCTTCGGTCGAGGCATGCGCGCGATGCGCCGCCGAGAAGGCGTCGTTGACCCAGATATCACCGAGCCTTGCGAGCTCGGCGACGAAACCGGCGTCGTTCTTTTCCTCCTCCTTGTGGAAACGCGTGTTCTCCAGGCAGAGGATGTCGCCGTCCTTCATGGCGCCGACCGCCTTGGCCGCCACCTCGCCGATGCAGTCGTCCGCAAACGCGACCGGTTTCTTGATGACCTTTGACAACGCTTCGGCGACCGGCTTCAGCGAGTCCTTGGGATCGCGGCCCTTGGGCCGGCCGAAATGGGCGAGCAGGATGACCTTGCCGCCCTTGTCGGAGAGCTCGGTGATGGTGGGAGCGACGCGCTCGAGCCGTGTGGCATCGGTGACGCGGCCGCCTTCCATGGGCACATTGAGATCGACGCGGAGCAGCACCCGCTTGCCCTTCACGTTGACGTCGTCGAGGGTGTGGAATGTCTTGGTCATGAGGCGTTTCCTGCGTCTTGAATGCGAAGGCCCAAGACGAGAATGCCCGGCGCGAGGCCGGGCATGACGGATAATCTCTCTTAAACGAGCTTCCCGATCGCGACAGCCGTGTCGGCCATGCGGTTCGAAAAACCCCACTCGTTGTCGTACCACGACATCACGCGCACCAGATTGCCGTTCATGACCTTGGTCTGGTCCATGTGGAAGGTCGAGGAGTGCGGATCGTGGTTGAAGTCGATCGAGACGTTCGGCGCGGTGGTGTAGCCGAGGATACCCTTCAGCTGCTGCTCGGAGGCACGCTTCATCGCCTCGTTGATCTCCTTGGGATCGGTCGCGCGCTTGGCGACGATCTTGAGATCGACCACCGAGACGTTCGGGGTCGGCACGCGGATCGCGACGCCGTCGAGCTTGCCCTTCAGCTCCGGCAGCACCAGGCCGATCGCCTTTGCGGCACCCGTCGAGGTCGGGATCATCGACATCGCCGCCGCGCGGCCGCGATAGAGGTCCTTGTGCAGGGTGTCCAGCGTCGGCTGGTCGCCGGTGTAGGCGTGGATCGTGGTCATGAAGCCGGTCTCGATCCCGACCGTGTCGTTCAGCACCTTGGCGATCGGCGCGAGGCAGTTGGTGGTGCAGGAGCCGTTGGAGATCACCATGTGGTCCTTGGTCAACTTGTCGTGGTTGACGCCGTAGACGATGGTGGCATCGGCGTTGTCGGCCGGCGCGGAGATCAACACGCGCTTGGCGCCGGCGGTGAGATGTGCGGAAGCCTTGTCTTTCGAGGTGAAGATGCCGGTGCACTCCAGAGCAACGTCGACGCCGAGGTCCTTCCACGGCAGCTTTGTGGGATCGCGCTCGGCCGTGACCTTGATCCTGCCGTTGCCGAGGTTGATCGAGTCGCCTTCGATCGTCACGGTGCCGGGAAAGCGGCCATGTACGGAGTCGAAGCGCAGCAGATGCGCGTTGGTCTCGACCGGGCCGAGGTCGTTGATGGCGACCACCTCGATATCCTTGCGGCCGGACTCGGCGATGGCGCGCAGAATGTTGCGGCCGATACGGCCAAAACCGTTGATGCCAACGCGGATTGCCATGCTCGTATCTCCTCTAAGCTGGTGCCAGCCCCGCAGGAGGCGCTCCCACGAGGATTTTACGGCGGAACGCCCGGTTCGGCCGGGCGCGGGCGGAAAAGATGCAGCTTAGGTAGTCCTTTTTCGCGTCAAGCTCAACCTTCGGCCGCCGCGTTCCAGGGCGGCGTCAGACGCGCTTCAGAACACCATTAACGACGGCCTCGGCAGTAATTCCGAAGTGCTTGAAAAGATCCTTGGCCGGCCCGCTCTCGCCAAAACCGTGCATGCCGATGAACAGGCCATCATGGCCGATCACGGCGTCCCAGCCCCAGCGCACCGCGGCCTCGATCGCGACCTTGACCGGGGCATTGCCGATGACGGCGTTTTGCCGCTCCGCGGGCTGCGACAGCAGCAATTCGAGCGAGGGTACCGAAACCACCCGCGTCGGGATGCCGCGCTCGGCAAGCTGCTTCTGCGCGGCGACCGCGATCTCGACCTCGGAACCGGAGGCGAACAATGACACTTTTGCATCACTTTGCGCGGCGACCAGCTCATAGGCGCCATGACCGCAGGGATTGTCGTTCGGCGCACTGGTGCGGAGCTGCGGCAAGTTCTGACGGGTCAGCGCCAGCACCGTCGGCCCGTCGATGCGATTGAGCGCAAGTTCCCAGCACTCGGCGGTCTCTACTGCGTCGCAAGGGCGGAACACGCGCATGTTGGGCATCGCGCGAAGCGCGGAAAGATGCTCGACCGGCTGGTGCGTCGGCCCGTCTTCGCCGAGGCCGATCGAGTCATGAGTCATGACATAGACGACCCCTGTGCCCATCAGCGCCGACAGCCGCATCGCCCCGCGCGCATAGTCGGTAAACACCAGGAAGGTCGCACCATTCGGCGCGAAGCCGCCGTGCAGGAAGATGCCGTTCAGGCAAGCCGCCATGCCATGCTCGCGGATGCCATAATGGATGAAGCGGCCCTTCGGCGTCTTGGCGCCGAATGCCACTGCCGACTTTGCCTTGTTGTTGTTGGAGCCTGTGAGGTCGGCGGAGCCGGCCACGAACTCCATCGGCATCGCGGCTGCGATCACTTCGATCGCGGCTTCCGACGATTTGCGGGTGGCGACGTTGAGCGGGTTCTCGAGCAGCGCCTTCTTGTGCGCGCGCAGCGCCTTCGCCAGCGACTGCGGACGCTCGTGGCGCAGGCGGCGCTCGAACTCGGCGCGCTTGCGCGTACCCAGTTGCGCGAACTGCGCGTCCCAGTCCTTGTGCGCGGCAGCGCCGCGGCTGCCTGCCTCGCGCCAGGCCTTCAGCACGTCATCGGGGACGGAGAACGGCTCGAGCGAGATCCCGAGATTCTCCTTGGCGGCCTTCAATTCGTCGGCGCCGAGTGCTTCGCCATGCGCCTTGGCGGTGCCGGCCTTGGTCGGTGCGCCATAGCCGATCGTGGTCTTGCAGGCGATCAGCGATGGCTTGCCGGATTTTTGCGCGCGGGTGATTGCCGCCGCGATCGCCTTCGGATCTTGGCCGTCGATCAGCTCGGCCGCCCAGCCGGCGGACTTGAAACGCTTCACCTGATCGACCGAGTCGGAGATCGAGGTCGGGCCGTCGATCGAGATGCCGTTGTCGTCATAGAGCACGATCATCTTGTTCAGCCGCCAGTGGCCGGCCAGCGCGATCGCTTCCTGCGAGATGCCTTCCATCAGATCGCCATCGGAGGCGAGCACATAGGTGTGATGGTTGACGATCTTCTTGCCGAATTCCGCTGCAAGCATTTTCTCCGCCAGCGCCATGCCGACCGCGGTCGCGATGCCCTGGCCGAGTGGGCCGGTGGTGGTCTCGATCCCGTTGGTGCGGAAGTTTTCCGGATGACCTGGAGTGAGCGAATCGACCTGGCGGAAGCGCTTGATCTCGTCGAGCGTCATCGCCTTGTTGCCGGTAAGATAGAGCAAGGCATAGAGCAGCATCGAGCCGTGCCCGGCCGACAGCACGAAGCGGTCGCGGTCGGGCCAGGCCGGATCGGCGGCGTCGAATTTCAGGAACTGCGTGAACAGCACTGTCGCGATGTCGGCGGCGCCCATCGGCAGCCCCGGATGGCCGGATTTCGCCTTCTCGACGGCGTCCATGGCGAGGCCACGGATCGCATTGGCCATACGGGTATGATCGACCTGCGACATGATGAAAATCCGCGTGAAATGAGGAGCTTGCTTGCAGGACACATCGGGGCGGGCAGCCACGAGGCGCGCGTGAGGGCCTTTACGGGGTTCGGGGTGGATTAGCACCTCAATTCCCCAAGTCCAAGGCGATCAAACACGCTGGAACGGAGAAAAGTTGCCCAAAACCGGGCAAGTCGATTGATCGGTGCATAGTTCTGCGGTGGCGTTGCGCTGGGCTCGCTTGCCACGTAAATTTCATCCCCTAAGGGCTTGCCGAAACGCCGGTTTTGCCGTGCGGCAGGCTTGTCCAGCAGGCTTACCCTGCAGGTTGATACGAAGGGTCCGCGCCGCGTCTCATGAGTGATCGTCCCGCCAACGGGTCTAACAACGTCGAGGCACCTCTCGCCGATATCGACGCCGCCACCAAACGGCTGATGGCGGCGCTTGACGCGCTGGAGAGTTCGGTGGAGCGGCGGCGCGAGGCCGATCGCGACGAAAATGAACTCGCAAGCCGGATCCAGGCGCTCGGCGCCGATCGATCCAGGCTTGCCGATGAACTCGACGGCTCGCTGGTGAAGACACGCAAGCTCGAACGCACCAATCGCGAGATCGCAGAAAAACTCGACGCGGCGATAGGCGCGGTCCGCGCCGTGCTTGAGGGCGGAGAGAGCAAATGAGCTACATCAACGTCACGATCAACGGCCGGCAATATCGGATGGCATGCGAGGAGGGCCAGGAGGTACGCCTGCTCAAGCTCGCCGAGAATCTGGAAACGCGCATCGATTCCCTGCGCGGCAAGTTCGGCGAGATCGGCGATGCGCGGCTTACGGTAATGGCGGCGCTCACCGCCTGCGACGAACTGCTCGATGCCGGTTCGCGCATTCGCAAACTCGAGGACGAGGTCGAGGCGCTGAGCAATGCACGCACGGCTGCCGCCGATGGCGCCCGCGCAACCCAGGTAGCCGTCTCCAATGCGCTCAACGCCGCCGCCGAGCGGATCGAGCGTACGACACAGGTCCTCAACCGCACGATCGGCGGCGGGATCGCGATTGGGTGATGCGCTGCCTCCCCTCCGGTGGAAGGTGAAGAGGATTGCGCACAACCTCCAACATTGCAGCCTTGCCGCTGGCGGAGAAGCCACTTCGTCGCTACATTGGCTCCGCGAAGCTGCGTCGCGCGTCAGGAGCCATATATCCCCGGGGCCTTATCGATCCTTTAGGGAACTGTCCCTGGCCGGGTCCGTGGACCCGGACATATGGTGCCCACCTACTTTCGTAGGGAACTCCGGGATCGAGCGCTCCAACGGCCTCTGCGGCTTCGCACTCTGTTTTTTTGCTGTTGCCTTGTCGTCGCGTTGCGGCGGTCCGATTGCAGTGCAATGCCCCCTTGCGCGTGCGGGGTATCCGGTACGCCGCGGCTTGGCCGCAAGAATGCAAGCGTCTCTGGAATACCGGATCGTCCGCTGTTGCGGCAGACGATGACAGCGGAAGATGGTCATGCACGCATCCCCATCAAAGGCCGAACTCCGGTCCCTTGCGCTCGCCAAACGCGACGCGCTGAGCGACGCGCAGCGCAGCGCGGCAGCCGAAGCTCTCGCCAGGCGCGGCACGCCGTTTGCTGTTGAGCAGGGCATGATCGTTTCGGGCTATTCGCCGATCCGCAGCGAGATCGATCCGATGCCACTGATGCTGAAGCTTGTCGGGCACGGCGCGCGGCTGGCATTGCCTTGCATC
This sequence comes from Bradyrhizobium lablabi, assembly GCF_018131005.1. GTDB lineage: Bacteria > Pseudomonadota > Alphaproteobacteria > Rhizobiales > Xanthobacteraceae > Bradyrhizobium > Bradyrhizobium lablabi_D. Next base: position 40,999 of record NZ_JAFCJK010000009.1, on the reverse strand, counting down.
AACGCGCGCGGCCAATCGCTGACCTTCCGCGCCTGGTCGTCGCACGAGCGGCTGATGCTCGGGCCACTCGGAATCCCCGAGCCGTCGCCGGCCGCGGCCGAGGTGCATCCGGACGTGATGCTGGTCCCGCTCGCGGCGTTCGACCGGATCGGCCACCGTATCGGTTATGGCGCCGGCTATTACGACTATACCTTCGCGCATCTGCGCAAGGCCAAGCACGTGATCGGCGTCGGCCTTGCCTTCGCCGTGCAGGAAACCAAGGCGATCCCGGTGTTGTCGCACGACGTCGCGCTCGATTATGTGCTAACGGAGCGCAAGACATTCGATTTCCGGAGTTCCTAGCATTGCGCATTCTCTTCGTTGGTGACGTCGTCGGCAGGACCGGCCGTACCGCCGTTTCAGATCATCTCCCCGGCATGGTGAAGGACTGGTCGCTCGATCTCGTCATCGTCAATGGCGAGAATTCCGCCGGCGGATTCGGCATCACCGAGTCGATCTATCAGGAGCTGGTCGATGCCGGCGCCGATGCCATCACGCTCGGCAACCACGCCTGGAATCAGAAAGAGGCGCTGGTCTTCATCGACCGCGCGCCACGCCTGATCCGGCCGGTGAATTTCCCGCGTCATTCGCCCGGCCGCGGCTCCGCGCTGATCGAGACCAAGAACGGCAAGCGCGCGCTCGTCATCAACGCGATCGGCCGGGTATTCATGGAGCCGTCCAACGATCCCTTCAGCGCGGTGGAGCGTGAGGTCGAAGCCTGTCCGTTGCGCGAGGCGGCCGACGCCATCGTGGTCGATTTTCATGGTGAAGCGACCAGCGAGAAGCAAGGCATGGGCTTCTTCTGCGACGGACGCGTCAGCCTCGTGGTCGGCACTCATACCCATGTGCCGACGGCCGACCACCAGGTGTTGCCTGGCGGCACCGCCTATATCAGTGACGCCGGCATGACGGGCGATTACGACTCTGTCATCGGGATGCAGAAGGAAGAGCCGCTGCAGCGCTTCCTTACAGGAATCCCGTCCGGCCGCTTCGAGCCGGCCTCCGGGCCCGCGACGTTGAGCGGCGTCGCGGTCGAGACCGACGACGCGACCGGCCTCGCCGTGAAGATTGCACCGGTGCGGGTTGGGGGGCGGCTCGCGCCCGCGGCGCCGGCATTCTGGCTCAGCTAGCCTTTCCCGGAGTGCCGTGGCTAGCGGGGCTCCCGGAACATGGATACAGAGTGGCACAATCGACGCCTAGCCAGCGCTTTGAGATAGGCAGCTAATCTCCTGTGGTGGGCTTCCGTGAATTTTGCGAAAACGATTGAGACGATGATCGATCCGATTATTCCCACCAGCATTCGATAAGTGCCGTTGAAGGCGGTAGCGCTAAACATCAGGATCGAATGGTGCAACAGGTACAGCGAATATGACCAATCTGCCCACCATTTGACGCCGTCGTTGAGGATGGCCGGTGGTGTGGGTTTTGTGCGATCCCAAAGCGCCAGGAACGCGGCGAGGGTCGCGGCGGAGAGGAAAAAGACCGGATAGGAGTAGATCGGTTGCCCCCCCCAAATCTGGACTGCGAGCCAGATTAGCGAACCGATCCCCGCAGACCAGAATGCCCACTTGGGTATGAGCCGGATCGTTTTGGAGGCGATCAACTGTTCGCTGCCTGCTCCAAGCAGCCAAGGGACGAGCACGACATTGTTTTCGGTGAGGGACTGTATCGGGATCAGTCCTGAAAGAACTATGCCGATAATGACGGGCACAGTGAGGCCATCTCTGATCGCGAAGGCCAGCAAGCCAACGAACATATAAATCCAGAACTCAATCGCGACCGTCCAGAATGGTGCGGCGGACCCGAAAGGCAGAATTACGGCGGGCGCCTGCAACATAGAAGCGTTGGCAAGGAACTCTGGAAGCGTAAATCTGGCAACTGTTTCGGAGCTGGTGCCCGGATAATGCGAGATGCTGTAATAGTCGAGCATCGCGACCAGAAGGAGCGCGGGCAAGAAACCGGAATAGATCCGGGACCAACGGTCGATCGCATAGTCAAGAAACGTAGAGTTCGGATCGAGCAACCGGCGATGCAAGGTCTGCGAGATGAGATATCCGGATAAGAGAAAGAAGATGACGACGCCGATCTGCTGCGGCCATTCGAGTGGTCCAAAGCTTTGTGGGAAAATCGCGAAGGCGTGACCGAACAGGACCATCAGCGCTGCCGATGCCCGGATGAGATCAAAAATCATTGGGCGGTCTGGCTGGTCGGTCTTGCTGATGGATCGAGGAACGCTCGCAGTTCAGCGAGCATCTTTGTTCGCATCTCTTCGTTGATGACAAGGGTTGAGCTCCCGCCGAACTCAGCCTCGAATGCGATCAGGCACGGGGCCGTGACATCGAGTCGGTCGATCATGTGCTCAGCTAGTTCACGGTTGATCAGCAGAATCACGCCGCCGCCATACTTGGCGGCAAATCCCGCTGTGCCGATCTCGCGAGATATCCTTTTGACCTCGAATTCAATCAGGTGGTTCGGCTGCCTTCGCCAGAATGAAAGCGGTCTGACGTTGAAGTCCATCAAGCGATTAGGATTAAGCATTCCAGCGCATTTCCAGTCCCTGACTGAGGGCGGGAAGGCCTTACCACCACAACCAGTAATAGAGCAACCCGGCGACCGACCTCAACGCCCTCAAAGCGGTGAATGAGACCCACTGGGCTCACGCCAAATTGAGCAGGTGATCGCGCTCAATCCAAACTTTGGCTTGGCTTAGTTTTCGCGCGTTGGTCTCGTTGATGTGCGGCGAGGCCGAACGCGCGATCGAGAGCTTCGATCAATCTCATCGCGCCTTGATTTCCGGTCAGAGCCGGTAGGCGGTCCGGAAGCCGCCCCAGTGCCGTCCCCGCACGCGGACCGGGACGTCGATCTCGCGCATCATCACGGTGTTGCCGTTGCCCATGTCGCGCGGATAGCTCTGGATCAGATAGGCGCGCTGGTTGCGGCCGGCGGCAAGGCCTGCGGGATCGTTGAAGATACGGCGATTGCGGCTGTTGGCTGTGTTGTAGGCGACGTCGCCCGGCCGCTGCGGATGTGAGTAGATCTTGTTGTGTACCGGCAGATAGCCGTTCTGGTCGACCATGGCGCAGAACGCCATGCGCTTGTCCTTGGCGAGGAACGCCTCCTGGAAAGTCGGGAGCGTCCTCTCCGCCCAGTCCAGCATCCTGGTGCGGTACTGCACCGGATTGGTGGCTGCGATCTCGACATAGTTGGTGTCGAACATGTCCTCGATCGTGATGGCGCCGCTCGCGATGCCGTCCTCGAAGATCCCTGTCAATGCCGCGCCGGCTTCTATCGCGCGGGTGACGAACTCGGCGTTTTCCTCGTGGATCGCCCACATCCTGTCTTCGATCTTGTCGCGCAGCGCGGTATTGGTGGCCTCGAAGCGCGCCTGCACGCCCGCCTTGGAGCGCTCACTGACGCGGATCCGGCATGCGCCGACATCCCGCAGCGTCGCCTCGAGGCTCTCGTTGATCGGCAGCCTGTCGGCATCGGGCCCACTGATCAGGATGCCGGCCATGGCGATCTCGTAGACCGGCGCCGTGATCACGCCGCGCGCGGTCTTGATTTCGATCGTGAGGCTGCAGGGCAGGCGTTCGTTCTTGCGCGGATCTCCGCGTTCGTTCTGCCGCAGCAGCACCGCGCAGCGCGCCCTGAGCTTCTTGGCGAAGGCCGTCACCGCCTTGCCGGCCTTGGCGACATCGTCGCCATGCGCCTCGGCTTGCCTCGTCGCGCTGTCGATTTCGCCGGCGCTGTCGCCGACCGAGGCGATGAAATGAGAGGCGGAGGCCGCGTTCTGTCCCATTTCGCCAGTGATCTGGTTCTGCTCGGCGACCGCGCCGTTGACGTGCTCGAACACGGGTCGGATCGCCTCGATCGCCTGCGAGATGCGATGGACGGCGTCGGCCGACCCCGTCGCATCCTTTTGCAACGCCTCGATCTTCCGCGTGATCTCCTCGGTGGCGTTCTGGGTCTGGACCGCCAGCGCCTTGACCTCGGTTGCGACGACGGCAAATCCCTTGCCGGCGGCGCCGGCACGCGCCGCCTCGATCGTCGAGTTCAGCGCAAGCAGCGTGGTCTGCCGCGCGATCTGCGCGATCAGGTTGACGACGTTGCCGATCGCGGCCGAGGATTCGCGCAGGCGATCGACATTGGCGGTGGCCTCACGGGCAGCGGCTGCGGCATCGTCGGCAAGCTGGCTTGCGCTCCGCACCTGCTGGCCGATCCCTTCGGCGGAATGGGTGAACCGATCGGCGGCCTCCGAGAAGGTCGTCGCGGTGGTCTGGGCGGCGCTGGTGCGGCCGGTGAGGGCGTCAGTGCGCGCGCGAATCGTGGCGAGCGTCATCGCGGTCGCCTCGGCCCCGTCGGCCACCGAACCGGCAGCGCGTTCGAGCTGGCGGATCATCGCGCCGAGCTCGAGCTCGAGAAGCTCCAGGATTTCCCTGGCCGAATCGCTTTCAGCGGAGGCGGGAGCGACGGACGCCGGTGCCGCCACGGGAACCCTTGGTTCGAGGACAGGTGCAACCGGCTCCGGTCCTCGCTTGCGAAACAAACCGAAAGCCATTGGGCTGCTCTTGGGAAACTCTTGGACGTCAGGATAGGACAGCGCAATCCTCGCATCCGGGCATGAAGTCAGGGTTAACAACTGCCTCTTATTCCAGCACGCGATACCGCTGGCTTGAGCGCAATGCTCGCCGATCTTTGATTTTGGCCCGCGACGGGCCTATAAGCCGCGTTTTCAACCCATCTGACCTCCGCTTCCAAGAGACTCGCATGGCCGGCCATTCCCAATTCAAGAACATCATGCATCGGAAGGGCCGGCAGGATGCCCAGAAGTCGAAGCTTTTCGGCAAGCTTGCCCGCGAAATCACGGTGGCGGCCAAGCTCGGAACCCCGGATCCGGCGATGAATCCGCGGCTGCGTGCTGCCGTGGTCGCGGCGCGCGCCGAGAACATGCCCAAGGACAACATCGAGCGCGCAATCAAGAAGGCCTTGGGCAGCGAGGGCGAGAACTATGACGAGATCCGCTACGAGGGCTACGGCCCCGGTGGCGTTGCCGTGATCGTCGAGGCGCTGACCGACAACCGCAACCGTGCCGCGTCGGACATCCGTTCCTTCTTCACGAAGTCGGGCGGCAATCTCGGCGAAAGCGGGTCGGTCGCCTTCCTGTTCGACCGCACCGGCATCATTGAATATGATTCAGGCGTTGCCTCCGACGACGCGATGCTGGACGCCGCGATCGAGGCCGGCGCCGATGACGTGCAGTCGAGCGAAGCCGGCCACGAGGTCTACGCCTCTCAGGAGACGTTCCGCGAGGTCGCCAAGGCCCTGGAGGCGAAGTTCGGCGAGCCGCGCAAGGCGGCATTGACCTGGAAGCCGCAGAACACCGTGACCGTCGACGACGAGACCGGCGAAAAGCTGTTGAAGCTGATGGACATGCTCAACGAACACGACGACGTGCAGAACGTGTTCGCCAATTTCGAGGTGTCCGAGACGCTGATCGCGAAGATGACCGGGTAAGCCAGCCGCACAACTGTCATTGCCCGTCCCTTCCGGCGATTCCAGAGACCCGTATTTGAGACGTGAGATCCCGGCGTATTGGGGCTCCGCTTTCACGGGGATGACTGGTTGAGGCAGGGGATGACGTTCTCTTTATGTTTTCGTTCACTGCGCGATGGCGGTATCACTACCCCATGACATCCCAGTCGATTCGCTCCCCTGTCCGCATCATCGGTATCGATCCGGGCCTCCGCCGCACCGGCTGGGGCGTGATCGAGACCGAGGGCAACCGGCTGGTCTATGTCGCCTGCGGTTCGGTCGCGCCGCCAGACCATCTCCCTCTCGCGAGCCGCCTGCTCGCGATCCATGAGGGGCTCGCGGCGGTGCTCGGCGACCTCAAGCCGTCGGAAGCTGCGGTGGAGCAGACCTTCGTCAACAAGGATGGCGTCGCCACGCTGAAGCTCGGGCAGGCGCGTGGAGTTGCCATGCTGGCGCCCGCGATATTTGGCATATCGGTCGCCGAATACGCGCCGAACCAGGTCAAGAAGACCGTGGTCGGCGCCGGACATGCCGAAAAGAACCAGATTCAGGTGATGCTGAAGATCCTCTTGCCGAAGGCCGAACCGCCATCCGCTGACGCTGCGGACGCGCTCGCGATCGCGATCACGCATGCCCATCACCGTCAGGGCGCCGCGCTGCGGCTCAGGGTTGCGAGCCTATGATCGGAAAGCTCAAGGGCCTGATCGATTCTTACGGCGAGGACTATGTGATCCTCGACGTCGGCGGCGTGGGTTATCAGGTGCATTGCGCCGGCCGCACGCTGCAGGCGCTGCCGTCGCCGGGCGGGGCCGCCGTGCTGTCGATCGAAACCTATGTCCGCGAGGACCAGATCAAACTGTTCGGCTTCCGCTCCGATCACGAGCGCGAGTGGTTTCGCCTGCTGCAGACCGTACAGGGCGTCGGCGCCAAGGTCGCGCTTGCGGTGCTAGGCACACTGCCGCCGACCGACCTTGCGAACGCGATTGCGCTGCGCGACAAGGCGGCGGTCGCCCGCACGCCGGGCGTTGGTCCGAAGGTCGCCGAACGCATCGTCAGCGAATTGAAGGACAAGGCGCCCGGCTTTGCCACCGTCGATCCCGCCGTGGTGCAGCTCTCCGGCGCGATCGACAACAACCGCGCCCCGCGTCCGGTGACGGACGCGATCTCCGCGCTGGTCAATCTCGGCTACGGCCAGCCGCAGGCCGCTGCTGCGATTGCCGCCGCCTCGCGCAGCGCCGGCGAGAAGGCCGAGACCGCGCAATTGATCCGGCTCGGCCTGAAGGAATTGTCGAAGTGAACACGCCCTCTCGCATGGTCACGCCCGAGCGCCGCTCCGACGATGTCGGCGACACCGCGTTGCGGCCACAGTCGCTGACCGAATTCGTCGGGCAGGCGCAGGCGCGGGCCAATCTGTCGATCTTCATCGAGGCGGCGCGCAAGCGCGGGGAGGCGCTGGATCACGTGCTGTTCGTCGGTCCCCCCGGCCTCGGCAAGACCACGCTGGCGCAGATCGTGGCGCGCGAACTCGGCGTCGGCTTCCGTGCCACGTCGGGGCCTGTCATCGCCAAGGCCGGCGACCTTGCGGCGTTATTGACCAATCTCGAAGAGCGCGACGTATTGTTCATCGACGAGATCCATCGCCTGAGCCCGGCGGTCGAGGAAGTGCTCTATCCGGCGATGGAGGATTTCCAGCTCGACCTGATCATCGGCGAGGGACCGGCGGCGCGTTCTGTGAAGATCGAACTCGCAAAATTCACCCTTGTCGGTGCGACGACGCGCGCGGGCCTGCTGACCAATCCGTTGCGCGACCGCTTCGGCATTCCGATCCGGTTAAACTTCTATACCGTGGAAGAGCTCGAGAAGATCGTCACCCGGGGCGCCCGCGTGCTCAATATCGGAATGACCGCGGATGGCGCCAACGAGATCGCGCGGCGCGCCCGCGGCACGCCGCGCATCGCCGGCCGCCTGCTGCGCCGCGTGCGCGATTTTGCCTCCGCCGCGGACGCCACTTCCGTCGATCGCGGCATCGCGGACCGCGCGCTCAGCGCCCTCGAGGTCGACAGCGCCGGCCTCGACGCGATGGACCGCCGCTACCTCACCACCATCGCGATGAACTACGGCGGCGGACCAGTCGGCGTCGAGACCATGGCAGCGGCGCTGTCGGAGCCGCGCGATGCAATCGAGGACATCATCGAGCCCTATCTGATTCAGTGCGGCTACTTGCAGCGCACCCCGCGCGGACGCCTGTTGACCTCGCACGCCTTCCGCCATCTCGGCCTCGCCGAGCCAAACCGCGATCCGGCGCAGTTCGGCCTGTTTGGCGGCAATGGCGACGACGACTGAGCGGGTTTCCCGAAAAGTTGAAAATGCGTGTTGACGCAGCGCACGCTCCAAGCTGCCGGCGGGCATTTGACGGCTTTCTGCGCAAGCGGGGGCTCAATTCCGCTTCAATTGCGGGGCTAAAGCACCGTCCGGGAAGGTGTGGAGCGGCCTTCCCCTCGCGACAAGTGCATGGCGTTTGCGCGGAGATCATGCTCAAATGGAGGGCCGAACCGCGATCGCATCGTGGTCGGACTGGATCAAGCATCACCGATCCGACGGTCATGATTTCACGTCGTCAGTTTCTTCGCTCCGTTGGCGGATTGACCGCCGTCAGCGCGTCGACTGCTGCTTACGGGTTTGGCGAGCCGGTGTTCCGGCTCCGTCTCGTCAATTATGAGCTGTCGCCGCGACAATGGCCGGCGGATTTCCCCCTGAAGATCGCCGTTCTCGCTGACGTCCACGCCTGCGATCCCTGGATGTCGCTCGATCACATCGAGGCGATCGTCGAACGCACCAATGCGCTGAACGCAGACATCATCGTCATGCTCGGCGATTATGTCGCAGGCCATCGCCACGTCACGCGCTTCATCCCGGCCTCCGAGTGGGCTGCGGTGCTCGCGCGTCTGAAGGCGCCGCTCGGCGTGCATGCCATCCTCGGCAATCACGATTACTGGGAAGACAAGACCGTGCAGCGGCAGGGACAGGGCATGCCGATTGCCCGACGCGCGCTCGAAGGCGCAGGGATTCCCGTCTACGAAAATGACGTCGTGCGCCTCGCCAAGGACGGCCATCCGTTCTGGCTCGCCGGGCTCGGCGACCAGCTCGCCTATCTGCCGGCACGGCGCTACCGGCGCATCAGTCGCGTCGGCGTCGACGATCTCGGCGCGACGCTCGCCAAGGTCACCGACGATGCGCCGGTCATTCTCCTGGCGCATGAGCCCGACATCGCGCTGCGCGTGCCCTCGCGCGTCGCGCTGCAACTGTCCGGCCACACCCATGGCGGGCAGGTCCGGCTGCTCGGCTGGTCGCCCGCGGTGCCGGCCAAGCGCGGCGTGAAGCTTGTGTACGGACATCTGAAGCTGAAATGCGATGTCATCGTTTCCGGCGGCCTCGGCTGCAGCATCATGCCGTTCCGCCTCGGTGTTCCCCCTGAAATCGTGCAGGTGACGCTGGGCACGAAGGGGACGGTCGTCTCCTGACCCTCATCTGATGCGTTCCCGTTCACGAGGCCGTGCGTTTCGTTGTCGGGAAGCCAGATGAAACCATTTTCCTGATCCGAGGAAATCAGCAGGAAACAGAGCGCGAGGAACCTATCGCTGTAATCCCATGAAATGTCTCGCCGTGATCCTGCAGAGGGTGCGATCATGTGGGAATTCATCAACCGATTGTACCGGGCCTATTGCCTGTCTCGTCTATGCGAGATGCGGAAACTGAGATTGTCGCATTGAGCGGCCGGAGTTCGGCCGGTTGCGGCGCTTTACGCTCGGTCCCGGCTACGCTAATTCCCCCGGAGGCGAAAAATTCCGGGGAATAGGCGTGACAGCACCTCACCTAGACGGCGAGATCCGCGACGGCCGCCACCATATGCGAGTCCGCGTCTATTACGAGGACACCGACTTTTCCGGCATCGTCTATCATGCCAATTATCTGCGCTTCATGGAGCGCGGGCGCACCAACCATCTCCGGCTGATGGGTGCCGAGCAACAGGCGCTGTTCGAGGAGACGCCTCAGGAGACCGGTGGCTTTGCCTTTGTCGTGCGCTCGATGACGCTCGACTTCCTCAAGCCGGCGCGGATGGACGACATTCTCGATGTCGTGACCTGGCCGATCGCGGTGAAGGGTGCTTCGATCATGCTGGCGCAGGAGGTCAGGCGCGGCCATGACGTGCTCGTGAAGGCGCAGGTCCGCGTCGCCTTCATCAGCGGCGGCCGCGCGCAGCCGATCCCGAAGGGGATCCGGGCGCTGATGAAGGCGGATATTGATTAGTTTGGCCGTGTCAAAATCCGGTAGCGCTCGAGTCATACAGCGAGTGAAACTGGGCCGGTCCCTCGAGACATCAGGAACACCTGTGGGCAGCGGTCCGCTCGCCGACATAAGTTGTGACGCGAAACCGTGCTCCCTGGCCGATCTCAATGATCGAGGAAGTGATCCATACTCTGCTCAGCCAGAGCGGCAATCGTAGGCGCCGGATTGACGCAACCTGCAGATCCCGGGATGAGCGCACCATCCATGACGAACAGATTACGGTGGCCGAAGACCTCTCCAAAGTTGTCGCAGACTGCGCCGATGACAGCGCCCCCGAGCGGATGCGCACTGACCAGGGAATCCACAGGACCGGCCAGGGATGTGCCGTTTGCCTGGTTCAACCGATTGTAAGTTTTCGTGATGGCCGCAGCATTTTTCACAGTGTCCTGCGAGGTGCTCGGCCAGAACAGATCGACGGATTGTGTTGACTTGTTATAGGCTAGGTAGCCGTCGGGTTTGGATATCTGCTGCCCCAATACAAAAAGCACCCCTGCCGGAGCGAGGGGCACCGCCGAAAATATTTCCAGCGCTACTGGAGCAATCGGGTTGTCAAAATCGTTGACCTTGACGACACCGCCAACTCCAAGATTGATGTTTGTCTGTTGGGGGGTGACGATGCCCGCGACGGAGTCTCCATTCGGCCCCCAGAATTGACCCACCGCGTCGTTCAGATTGGACAAGGTGCGATGGGCCCGCGCACGCACCAACAGCTCCGAAGTTCCAATCGATCCCGCCGCCAGGAACAGGTAACGGCACTCGAAGGATTTTTGTGAGATGACGTGACCCCGCTCATTCAACTCGTTGGCGAAGACGCGGTACCCGCGCTTGGATTCTTCGATCGAGGTGACCAGATGCAACGGCTTAATCTCGACGTGACGAGTTTCTTCAGCCTTCGGAAGATAGTTGCGATCCAGGCTGTTCTTGGCTCCGCTGTTGGTGCCGAAGTAGATCTCACCGGCAATGACGGATGGAACCCGTTTGCCCGCCATCTCTTCGCGAACGGCGTGCCAGTCAAACGCCATGTCGGGCTTGGTGATGGTGAGGCCGGCCTTTGTCGCCTGCGCAATTAGAAGGCGGGCCGACAGAAAAGCGTCCGTCTGAAGAATGTCATCGGGGATCGGAGTTGCACCGAGCATCGCGCGAACGCGGGGATAGTAGACGCGGTTCAGCCGGTCATAGTCCAGCGTTCGGGGGAAGATCTTGTGAAAGAACTCTTTGGGTGGCTGGAGCGCGATGCCGCCGTAGACCAGCGAACCACCGCCGACGCCCGCCCCGCGGTATGCCGCGAGGCCGCTGTCCACCGCTTTCTTCTGGTCGAGAACGCCGGTGAAAACGTCGATGGGGAAGTCCTGGAATGGAGGACTGGGCAGGATTGTCGTGTTGCTCAGCCACGTGGTCCGGCCATCCGGATTTTCCTTGTTGCTGAAAGTGTTGCCGGCTGGCGTGATAGGCCAGCGTTTTCCGCGCTCCAGCACGATGGTTTCGATGCGAGCCTCGCCAAGACGCAACGCGGCCACCGCCCCTCCGAAGCCGCTGCCAATGACGATCGCCTCCACATAGGAGTCGTGTTCACCACGGCCGGCTCGCGCCGCGGGCAGACCAAGCCCACCCGCTGTCGCCAGCGAAGCCTGAATGAATTTGCGCCGGTTGAGAAGTCGGGACATTTGCGTCCTCTCCATACGAGCAAAGTTTCAACGTGCGGTTGATATCGCGTGGAAGCTCGGGACGGACAAGAATTATGTGGTTTCATCTGCAATACTGCGCGCCGCACTAGATTGCAGCCGTCGTCGTTTGTTCGCAGACCCGGTCACATGGCTGGGCGGATAAAACGATGTGCTCCGTTCCCAAAATTTAGTCATCAGCCGATAGCCGCCTCGCCATCGACTTCAGTTCGCATCGCGATAAACTCGCGCGTCAACAACGACTGAGGTCCGCCATGTCACGCCCGCCGCTTCCACCGTTCACCCGCGAGACCGCCGCGCAGAAGGCGCGCATGGCGGAGGATGCCTGGAATTCGCGCGACCCCGCCCGCGTTGCGCTCGCCTATACCGAGGACAGTCGCTGGCGCAACCGCTCCGAAGTGTTTCAGGGCCGCGAGGCGATCGTGGCCTTCCTGACGCGCAAATGGGCGAAGGAGCTCGACTATCGCCTGATCAAGGATCTCTGGGCATTCGACGGCAACCGCATCGCGGTGCGATTCCAGTATGAATGGCATGACGCGGATGGCAATTGGTTCCGCTCCTATGGCAACGAGCAGTGGGAATTCGACGAGCACGGCCTGATGCGCCGCCGCGAGGCCTCGATCAACGATATCGCGATCGCCGAACAGGACCGCCGCTTCCACTGGTCCGCACCGGGCCCGCGACCGGCAGATGCGCCGGGCCTGGGAGACAGCCCGTTTTGATTTGCCGTCGCGGCGAGAGCCCATCTCGCTCTTCCCGTGAAGAACGGGGAGAGCGAGCAAGCGAGGCTTACGCCGCCGCCTTGCGCCGGGCGAGCTCGGCCTTGTAGAGCTCGAACTCTTCCGCGATCGCCTTGGCGACCGAAGGCCGGGCCCGCAGCCGCTCATAATAGGCCTTCAGCGCCGGCCACTTCGCAAGCTCCACCGGCGGCGTCGCCATGGTCCAGTTGATGACGGTGACGAGGTAGGCGTCGGCGACGCTGAAATGGTCGAGCAGATAGTCGCGGCCCCTCAGGTGGTCTTCGAGATAATCGAGCCGCGATACGTACTTCTCGAGTGCATAGGCCTTCGCGTCCGGTGGCGCCTTCCTGTCGAGCAACGGCACGAACAGCCCCTTGTGCAGTTCGGTGCCGATGAAGCAGAGCCATTGATGCAGCCGCGAGCGCTCGGCAGGCGAGGCAGTACCGAGACCGGCTTGTGGGAAGCGGTCGGCGACATATTGCAGGATCGCCGCGTTCTCGGTCAGCACCACGCCGTCGTCAGTCCGCAGCGTCGGCACCAGCCCAAGCGGATTGATCTTGATGAAGTCGGAGCCGTCGTTGCGGACTTGCTTGGTCCTGGGGTCGACCTCGAGATAGTTGGCCGGCTGGCCCGCTTCATAGAGGGCAACGCGGGTTGCCATCGAGCAGGCGAGGGGCGAGAAATAAAGGTCCATGCTTGCCTCCTTGGCAGTATGGCGCGGGTTTCCCGGCCGATTGATTTTTGTACTGTTGTGCATAATATTGGTTCGGTCAAGGATTTTTGTTCAAAATGGTACAAAAGAATAAGCCGCCACCTGCTGCCAAAATTGGAGCGCCCGCAGTTCCGAAGAGGCGCGGGCGGCCTCGCGCCTATGAGCCCGACGTCGCACTCGGAAAGGCGCTCGACCTGTTCAGGCGCGCCGGCTTTGCCGCCACCTCGCTCGACGACCTCAGCGCCGCGACCGGCATGAATCGGCCGAGCCTCTATGGCGCGTTCGGCGACAAGCGCGAGCTCTACATCAAGAGCTACCGGCGCTATCGCGACGACGCGCGCGCCGCGATGGGCGCCGTATTTCGCGACGAGGCGCCGCTCAGACAGCGGCTCGAGCGCATCTACGCGATCGCGCTCGACATCTATCTGTCCGGCGAGGCAGGTCCGCGCGGCTGCTTCACGGTGATGACCGCAGGGTCCGAGGCGGTGTCGGATCCCGCGATCCGCGCCATGGTGCTGGAAGGCCTGACCGAGCTCGACAAGGCGTTCGCCAACTGCTTCCGCCTCGCCAAGGAACGCGGCGAGCTGGCCGGGAGCGCGGATACGACCGCGCTGGCGCATCTCGCCTCCAGCACGATCCACACCATCGCGATCCGCGCCCGTGCGTGCGTTCCGCGCAAGGAGCTCGAAGCGATCGTGAAGGGCGCCCTCGACGTGATGTGCGGGCCCAAATAGCCGTCGCGGTTTTCTTCCCGCTCGATGTCGGGCTGAGGCGTTTCCGCTCGTCTTCAGTTGGAACAGGCGTCCGGCTCGAGTCCGGCATCGACGTGGTCTCGGCCATGGCGACCTGAGCACGCAGGCCGAAAAAATGTGCGACCCTATGTCGGATGCAGACCGCCGCATTCGTCATGGTGCCGTGGCGGCGCCGTGCCGCGTTCTGTCTTTCAGGAAAGGCCTTGAATCATGTCCGAACCCGTGCAGGTTGTCACTCCGCATCTCGTCGTCCGCGACGGCAATGCTGCCGTCGACTTCTACAAGAAGGCGCTCGGCGCCACCGAGGTCATGCGCGTTCCGGCACAGGATGGCAAGCGGCTGATGCATGCCGAAATCCGCGTCAATGGCGCGCGGATTTTCCTGGTGGACGATTTCCCGGAGCATCGCGGCCAACACAGCGTCGACGCCGTGTTCCCGCCGGACCGGATCAAGGGCACGTCCGTCACCATGCATCTCGAAGTCGAGAATTGCGACGCAGCGGTGAAGCGGGCGATGGACGCCGGCGCAACCGTTACGTTGGAGCCATGGGATTCCTTCTGGGGCGCCCGCTACGCCCGCATCATCGATCCGTTCGGCCATTCCTGGAGTTTCGCCCACGCGCTGCCGGCGAAAGCCTAGCCGTCGCCGGGGGCGGCCAAGTTAGTAGCCCCGCTCGCGATCGACCACGTTGTCAAGCGGCTCGCCAGCCTCGAACCGCCCGATTTGGCGCGCGACATATTTCGAGATCTCATCGGCGTCGGTATCGGCGGCGTTATGCGGCGTGAGCACCACCCTGGGATGGCTCCAGAACGGGCTATCCTCGGGCAGCGGCTCGGTCTCGTAGACGTCGAGCGAGGCTGCGCCCAGCGTGCCATCGTCGAGCGCATGCAGGATGTCGACCTCGTTCTGCAAGCCGCCGCGTCCGGCATTGATCAGAACAGGCGCGCCAAGTGGAGACGCGCGGCTCAGCTTCAAAAAGACGTCGCGGTCGAGGATGTGGCGCGTATCCTGCGTCAGCGGCAGCAGGCAGACCAGGATGTTGGTCTCGCGCAGGAACGCGTCCAATCCGGCGGCGCCGTGGAAGCATGTGATGCCGTCGATCCGCTTGCCGCTGCGGCTCCAGCCGACCACGCGGAAGCCGAGCCCGCGCAGCGCGCGCGCCGCGGCGGCGCCGAGGGTGCCGAGGCCCATGATGCCGATGGTGAGCGCGTTGGCCGCCCATTGATATCGAGGCGCCCAGCGCCTCACGCGCTGCGATTCCCGCAAATAGGGCTCCTGGCGGTGATGCATCAGCACATGCAGCACGACATATTCGGTCATCCGCTCGGTCAGGTCATCGACCGCGACCCGCACCAGCGGTACGTCGGGCAGCGAGCCGTCAGCCATCAGCGCGTCGACGCCGGCGCCGAGATTGAAGATGACGCGCAAATTGCCGAACGCGGCGAGTTCGCCGGGTTTCGGCTTCCACACCGCTGCATAATACACCTCGGCCGGATCGAGCGCGGGGTCCGGCAACAGCAGGACGCGGCGGTCGCGGCACACATCGTCGAACCGCACCTTCCAGCGCTGCGGCGACCAATTCTCGGTGCCACCATGCACCAGCAGCGCGAGCGCGCCCTTGCTCATTTCGGTACCTCCAACCAGAGCGTTTTCGAGCGAAGCGGCCCACCGGTTCGCGTGAAGAAAACGCGTCAAAACCAGAATACAAGGCTTCGGTTCTGATTCCATCAGAACCGATAATGCTCCAGGTGCCGGAACCGTGGGCAAAATTTCTTTCGCGCCCTTGTCGGTAACGGGCATAATCGTGCGTCCTTGAGATGAACGGAGATGCCCTTTCGATGCTGTACGCCATCCTCTGCTATCACGACGAAGACATGGTCGGTTCCTGGAGCAAGGAGCAGGACGCGTCGGTGATGCAAAAATTGTCCCTCGTGCAGGAGAAGCTCGCAAGGCAGGGCCGGCTCGGCCCGGTGGCGCGGCTGTTGCCGACTACGGCGGCCACTACGATGCGCAAGGACGACCCGCCGCTGGTGCTGGACGGCCCTTTCGCCGAAACCAAGGAGCAACTGCTCGGTTTCTACATCGTCGACTGCAAGGACCTTGACGAGGCGCTGGATGTGGCACGCGATCTCGGCGCCGCCAATCCCGGCGGCGCCTATGAGATCCGCCCGGTCGGCGTCTTCAACCCGGGGAGGGCTGGAACGTGACCGATACCGCCTGGATCGATGCCGCGCTGACCTCGGCGCGTCCCCAGGCGGTCGGCGCCCTCCTGCGCTATTTCCGTGATCTCGATACCGCCGAGGAAGCGTTTCAGAATGCCTGCCTGCGGGCGTTGAAGAGCTGGCCGCAGAACGGCCCGCCGCGCGATGCCGCGGCGTGGCTGATCATGGTCGGCCGCAACGTCGCCATCGACGATATCAGACGCAACAAGAAGCAGCAGCCGCTGCCCGAGGATGACCGGGCGATCTCCGACCTTGACGACGCCGAGGACGAGATCGCCGAACGGCTCGATGGCTCGCATTACCGCGACGATATCCTGCGGCTCCTGTTCATCTGTTGCCACAAGGACCTGCCGGCAACGCAGCAGATCGCGCTCGCGCTGCGCATCGTCTCCGGCCTCGGCGTGAAGCAGATCGCGCGCGCGTTCCTGGTCTCGGAGGCCGCGATGGAACAGCGCATCACGCGGGCGAAGGCGCGCGTCGCCGGTGCCAAGGTGCCGTTCGATACGCCGGGCGCGGCCGAGCGCAGCGAGCGGCTCGCCTCCGTTGCCGCGATGATCTACCTGATCTTCAACGAGGGTTATTCGGCAAGCGGCGACACCGCGGAAATCCGCAGCCCCCTGTGCGAGGAGGCAGTCCGCCTGGCGCGGTTGCTGCTCCGCCTGTTCCAGAGCGAGCCAGAGATCATGGGGCTGACGGCGCTCTTGTTGCTGCAGCATGCCCGCGCGGCCGCGCGCTTCGATGCGGATGGCCAGGTGATCCTGCTCGAGGATCAGGACCGCAGCCTTTGGAACCAGAAGCTGATCGCCGAGGGGCTCGCACTGATCGACAAGGCGATGCGGCATCGCAGGAGCGGACCCTATCAGGTGCAGGCGGCGATCGCCGCCTTGCATGCCCGCGCCGAAACGCCGGACGATACCGACTGGAAGCAGATCGATCTGCTCTATGGCGCACTCGAGATCATGCAGCCGTCGCCGGTGGTGACGCTCAACCGCGCGGTCGCGGTCTCCAAGGTGACGGGCGCCGAGGCTGCGCTCGAGATGATCGAGCCGCTCGCGCCGCGGCTCTCCAACTATTTCCATTACTTCGGCGTGCGCGGCGCCTTCCTGATGCAACTCGGCCGCAACGACGAGGCCCGCGTCGCCTTCGACCGCGCGATCGCGCTCGCCAACACCACCGCCGAAGCCGCCCACATCCGCATGCATATCGACCGCCTGATGCGCGACAGCCAGCCGCGCAACGCGAAGGCTGGGAAGTAGCAGTCAGGTTTTGCTCCGTCGTCATGCCCGGCCTCCACGTCCTTGTTGCAGCAAGCGAAGACGTGGATGGCCGGCATGAGCCCGGCTCTGACGAACTCACAAAAAACCTCGCTCAGTTTGTCGGCTTTGCGTTCGCCCGTTCGTCGTGGCGACAGAGCGTCACCAGGCCTTGCGGAGCCCGCCATGCCGACGATTCCAAGAGCCAATCTCGGCCTGATGGTGTAGGGCCGCGCGACCTGCGAAACCTGATTTCCTTTCGCCGCTAAATCGTTCCTGAATTTATCCTCACGGAGACAGTCATGCTCGAGATCGTTGCCATCATCGCCGTCATCCTCGCAATCGCGATTGCGGTCGTCCTCGTCCTCGCGGCGGCCAAGTCGAGTACGTTGCAGGTCACGCGCGCGGCGAGCATCAGGGCCCCGGCGGAGCGGATCTTCCCGCTGATCAGCGACTTCCACCAGTGGACGCGTTGGTCGCCCTACGAAAACAAGGATCCCGCGATGAAGCGCAGCTACAGCGGCACGGAGAGCGGCAAGGGCGCGGTCTATGCCTGGGACGGCGACAAGAATGTCGGCTCCGGCCGGATGGAGATCCTGGAGGCATCGGCGCCATCGAAGGTCGTCATCAAGCTCGATTTCTTCAAGCCGTTCGAGGGGCACAACACCGCCGAATTCACAATGCTGCCGCAGGAGGATGCGACCAACGTCACATGGACGATGTATGGTCCGGCGGTCTTCATGTCGAAGCTGATGCAGGTGTTCATCAACCTGGACCACATGATCGGCAAGGATTTCGAGGCCGGTCTCGCCAATCTGAAAAAGCTGACCGAAAAGTAGCTAGCCCAAGGAGCATGCGATGCAGGTCAACCCCTATCTCCACTTCAACGGCAATTGCGGAGCGGCGCTGAAATTTTACCAGAAGGTGCTGGGCGCGCAGATCGAGGCGACGTTTCCCTACGGGGAGGGACCTCCGGAGATGCAGATGCCGCCGGACTGGAAAGACAAGATCATGCACGCCATGATCACGATCGATGGCGAAATCATCATGGCGTCGGACTCTCCGCCCGGCCATTTCCAGAAGCCGCAGGGCTTTTCCGTTTCGCTGCAGGTCGAAGATCCCGCCGACGCCGAGCGGCGGTTCAAGGCGCTCGCCGAGGGCGGCAGCGTCACCATGCCGTTCGGCAAGACCTTCTTCTCCAACGGCTTCGGCATGTGTGTCGACCAGTTCGGTATCCCCTGGATGGTGAACTGCCCGATGGAGGGGACGTAGGCGTCAGTTCGGTCGGCAGCCGCGCTCCTGTACCGTCACCCTGAGGAGCGCGTAGCGCGTCTCGAAGGGCGACGGCCACCGGCGGGGCTGTTCATCGCCGAGGCTCGCTTCGCGAGCACCTCAAGGATGACCGGCGCAGGGAGCGCCTCACCGGCACCGCGGATAGATCGCAGCGAGCTCGCGCCCGCGCAGCAGCAATAGCCGCGACGTCAATCCGCCGCGGCGGATGATCCAGCCGCGCACCGCGGCTGGATAGGCGTCCAGCACCTCCAGAGATGCTTCCGGCTCGGCATACATCCGGCCGCGCCGGTCGACGGAGCGCGCGGCGTGGAAGCCGAGCACCGCACGCCGCGTCACGCAGATGCGGTCGTTCGGCACCATCGAGAGCACCAGCGTGCAGGCCGACAGGCATGGACCGTCGATCACGACGCGCTCGCCCGATGCGCGCACCATTTCGAACAATTCGAGGAACGGGCCGACCTGTCCGCCGGGGCTCGCGAGAATGCGCACTTCGGCGCGGGCGGGCGCGACGGCAGTGGCCAGCGCAGCCACCGCCAGGATACTCATCGCCATCTTGCGCATCGGCGGTTCCCTTGCGGTTGACATCGTCTCCGCCAGTTACGCTGGCGGATGCGGCCGGAATTTGTCAGCCGCTAAAGCATGATCCGGAAAAGTGTGTAGCGGTTTTCCCTCGCGACAAACGCTTAGCGTTTGCGCGGAGATCATGCGCAAACAACAAGCTAGGGCGCGATGATGATTCATCCTGATCTCATCGCGCGTTAGCCGTTCCGCCGCTGGCCGCGCAGTGTCGGAAGCCCGATGCCGGCGGCATCGAAGCCACCGTCGACGGCAAGGATCTGTCCGGTGATGTAGCTCGCGCGATCCGAGCACAGGAAGAAGATCGCTTCGGCCAGCTCGCCTTCCAGCCCGTAGCGGTTGAGCGGGATTGCGTCGTGATAGTCGGCGCGGATTTCCGGCGTGTGCACCGCCTTCGCCATCGCGGTCTCGACGGGCCCCGGCGCGACCGCGTTGACGCGGATGCCGACGGATGCGAGCTCCACCGCAAGCTGCTTGGTCAGATGCGCGAGCCCCGCCTTGCTGGTGCCGTAGGCCGCCCGCAGCGTCGAGGCGCGCACCGCCGAGATCGAGGTGATGTTGACAATCGCGCCGCCGCCATGCTCGCGCATCAAAGGGGCGGCCGCCTTGGTGCACAGGAACGGGCCGGTGAGGTTGACCGCCATGATCCGGCTCCAGTCGGCATCCGGAGTCTCCAGCACCGGCGCGAACACCGCCACGCCCGCATTGTTGACCAGCGCATCCAGCCGGCCAAAGCGCTGGTTGATCGCCGCGATTGCCACCGCCACGCCCTCGGCGTTGGAGACGTCGCAGGTCAGCGCGAGGGTGTTGCCGGGAGTCTTCAGCGCCGCGACCGCGCTTTCCAGCAATGCGCCCTCGATGTCGAGCAGCGCGACGCGCCAGCCCTCCGCAAGAAAGCGTTTTGCGGTTGCCAGCCCAATGCCGCGCGCGGCGCCAGTCACGAGGGCAACTTTGGGCGAAGACGAGGTCATGGCGGGGTCGATCGTTTGGGTATACGGCTGGCTGCGGACGAGCTAGACCGTCTGCGATCTTTACCGGGACGTGTCAACTGACACGGATTCCAGCGAAATAATTCCAGCACGATATGTCGGCCCGGCCGCCGGCACCCCGTCCTGTGGCCGCTGACCAATGATTGGGAGTTTCGATGTCGCTCACACTGCATTACCACCCGCTCTCGTCGTTCTGCTGGAAGGCGCTGATCGCGCTCTACGACAACGGCACGCCGTTCACGCCAAACCTGGTCAATCTGGGTGATCCCGCCGAGCGCGCGGCGCTGCTCAGGCTGTGGCCGATCGGCAAATTTCCCGTGCTCGGCGACAGCACGCGGGGAGAGACGGTGCCGGAATCCAGCGTCATCATCGACTATCTCGACCGGCACTATCCCGGCGCCACCAGGTTCGTCCCCGATGATCCCAAGCTCGCGCTTCAAGCGCGGCTAAGCGACCGCGTGTTCGATCTCTACGTCCATTTGCCGATGCAGAAGATCGTGCTCGACCGGCTGCGCCCGGCCGACAAAAAGGATCCGTACGGCGTGGCCGAAGCGCGGACGCGGCTCCGCGCCTCCTATGCGATGCTCGAGCAGCAGCTCGCCGATGGCGGCTGGGCTGTGGGCGAGCGCTTCACGCTGGCCGACTGCGCGGCCGCGCCGGCCCTGTTCTACGGCAACATGAATGAGCCGTTCAGCGACGGACATCCGCGTCTTGCGGCCTATCTGGAGCGTCTCACGTCGCGACCGTCCTTCGCCCGCGTGCTCAAAGAGGCCGAGCCCTATTTCGGCATGGTGCCGAGGGAGGGCTGAGGGCGGTTCCGGCCCGGCGCGCGCACTCGCAAAATTCCCGGCCTTAGTGTCGTGTTCGGGCGTTGCCGTTCGTCTTCCAGACGAGGTCTCAACGATTGGGGGATTTTCCCTGCGATCGCCGTAGACCGCAGCGCGTGGAGATGACATGGCAGCGGC
The DNA here is from genome assembly GCF_018131005.1 of Bradyrhizobium lablabi. Lineage (GTDB taxonomy): Bacteria > Pseudomonadota > Alphaproteobacteria > Rhizobiales > Xanthobacteraceae > Bradyrhizobium > Bradyrhizobium lablabi_D. The sequence goes on along the minus strand of NZ_JAFCJK010000009.1, from coordinate 19,897 downwards.
CGACAACAAGGCGGAGATCATCCGCGCCATCTTCGCCGCCTATCTTGCGAACGACCGCAAGACGGTCGAGCAGACGTTTTCAGAGGAATTTTGCTTCAACACGCCCTATGGCGAAGGCATCGACAAGCCGACTTATTTCGCGCGGTGCTGGCGGACCAGCGACTGGATCAGCCGCCACGAGATCGAGCGGATCATGGTCGACGGGCCGGAGGCCTACGTCACCTATCGCTGCGTCGCCAGGGACGGCAAGAATTTTCGCAACACCGAATTCTTCGTCTTCGACGGCGACAAGGTGAAGCGGGTCGACGTCTATTTCGGCCCGTCCTACCTGGACGGCGCACTTGTCAGGCAGGAGCGCTGATTCCGGGCCGCGAATCTGCCGCGCCTGCGACGTCAATGACCTGGAAAATAATTGTCCCGGCGATGTCGGCAATTTAAGACCGGTTTCGTCTTTCAGCCAGGCGCGGGCTCCGACGGCCCGGTACAGGAGAGCACAGGACGATGAAGTTCATGGTGATCGTGAAGGCGAACAGGGAGAGCGAGGCCGGTGTCATGCCGAGCACGGAACTCCTGACTGCGATGGGCAAGTTCAACGAGGAAATGGTCAAGGCGGGCGTGATGCAGGCCGGCGAGGGATTGCACCCGACCGCGAAGGGCGCGCGCATCAAATATGCAGGCGGGCAAGGCACCGTCACCCGCGGTCCGTTCACCCTCTCCGGCGACCTCGTTGCCGGCTTCTGGATGATCGAGACCGAGTCGCTCGATGAGGCCCTCGACTGGATGAAGCGCGCGCCGTTCGATGGCGGCTCCGAGGTCGAGATCCGCCAGGTGTTCGCCGTCGAGGATTTTGGCGAGGCGCTCACCCCCGAACTGCGCGAGCAGGAGGAGCGCCTGCGCGCGCAGACTGCGAAGAAGTGACGCACAGCGTCATTCCGGGGCGATCGCCTCCGCGATGAACCGGAAGTCCGAGATTGTTACGCGAAAACCAAAGGACCCCACATGCGTTTCATGATGCTGATGATCCCGCTTGGCTATGAGACCGCGCCGCCGGAGATCGATCTCGATCCCGAGCGCGTCGCCGCGATGATGAAATACAACCAGGCGCTCAAGGATGCCGGCGTGCTGATCACGCTGGACGGTCTGCATCCGCCCTCATCGGGCGCGCGGGTGTCGTTTGCCACGGGCAGGCCGGTCGTCACCGATGGTCCCTTCACCGAGTCCAAGGAAGTGATCGGCGGCTACTGGATGATCGACGTCGCCTCGCGCGCGGAGGCGATCGATTGGGCCAAGAAGTGTCCGGCCTCGGCCAACGAGATCATCGAGATCCGCCAGGTACAGGAGATGTCCGATTTCTCCGAGGAGGTGCAGCAAGCCGCTGCTACTTTCGAGGCGCCGCAGGGCTGGGGAAGGGCACTCCGTTAAGCCACGCGACGATCGTCAATTTATCAACCGCAGAGGAGAAGCAGCATGAGCACCAACGACACCTTCCTCGCCGTTTATCTCGGCAGCAAGAACGGCGCGCGGATGGCGGCCTGGCACGCGATGCCGGAGGCTGAACGGCGCGCCAAGGAGCAACAGGGGATGGCCGCGTGGGGAGCCTGGGTCGAGAAGCACCAGGGCGTGATCGTTGAGATGGGCGGCCCGCTCGGCAAGACCAAGAAGATCGATGCCAGTGGGACCGCTGATGTCGTCAACCAGTTGACCGGCTTCACCGTGGTGCGCGCGCCCTCGCAGGAGGCCGCCGCCAAACTGTTCGAGAATCACCCGCACTTCGCCATCTTCCCGGGGGACTCCGTGGAGATCATGCCGGTGTTGCCGATTCCGGGCCGCTAATTCGCCAACAAGCCCTCTTGGTGAGGAGCGCGAAACGCGCGTTCCGAACCAGGGGCCCGGTCTGCGGCCAGCCGCTAGTGACCTTTCCCGCCGGCTCATGTAAAGATCGTTCACATGAGCTGGCGCAAGGACGAACGCCGCGCCGAGCGCGGCTATCATCACGGCAATCTGAAAGAGGCGTTGCTACAGGCCGCCCTTAACCTGATCTCGCAAAAGGGGCCGGCCGGCTTCACCTTTGCCGATGCCGCGCGGATGGCGGGCGTCAGCCCCGCCGCGCCCTACCGGCATTTCCGCGATCGCGACGAACTGCTCGCCAGCATCGCGCAGCGCGGTTTCGAGCAGTTCGAATCGGTGCTGACGCAGGCCTGGGACGACGGCCGCCCCGACACGATCTCGGCGTTCGAGCGTGTCGGCAAGGCCTATCTCGGCTTCGCGCGCGAGGAGCCCGCGTTCTACTCGGCGATGTTCGAATCCGGTGTGCCTGTCGACTCCAACCCGACGCTGATGGCCGCAAGCGAGCGCGCGTTTGCAATCATTCGCGCCGCGGCCGAACGGCTCGCCGCGCTGGCGCCGCCCGGCATGCCGCGTCCACCGGCGATGATGATGGCGCTGCACATCTGGTCGATGTCGCATGGCGTTGCCTCGCTGTTCGGCCGCGGCGACGCCGCACGCCGCAAACTGCCGATGTCGCCAGAGGATCTGCTCGAGGCCGAGGTCCTGATCTATCTGCGCGGCCTCGGCTTCCCGATCGACCGCAGGGCAGAGGCTGCCGCTGCGGAGGAAAAGCCGGCGGGCCCCTGGGGCAGGCCGAAATAAAATTACAAAAATAATTGGGCAGGTGCGTCATCCGCTCCGCTTGACTTTCCCTCGGGATCGGCTACCTATGTAAATGTTATTTACATTCACAACGGCGTGATGCCGTCATGGAGAAGGAAATGTCCTACACCGCAGATGTCAATCGTTGGCGCGGTCCGGTGGAAGAGCCCTATCGCCCGCGTATGCTGGAGAGCCCCTGGCATCCCGGCTGGATCGCCGTGACTATCCTCGGCTTCATCATCTGGTGGCCGATTGGTCTTGCCCTTCTCTTTTTCACACTCGGGAGCAGAAAGATGGGTTGCTGGAGCCACCACGATCGGGATCGCTGGGCGAGCAAGATGGAGCGCATGCAGTACAAGATGGATCGGATGAAGAGCCGCATGGAGGGCCGCGGCTTCGGCTGGGGCTTCGGTCCGCCGTCGAGCGGCAATCGCGCCTTCGACGAGTACCGCATGGAAACGCTGCGCCGGCTCGAGGAGGAGCAGGTCGAGTTCAAGAACTTCCTCGATCGCCTGCGCCACGCCAAGGACAAGGAAGAGTTCGATGCCTTCATGGCGCAGCATCGGACCCGTCCGACCCCGCCGAACGATCAGCCGCCGCAGAGCTGAGCCTTCAGGCGATATGCCCCCATAACACCTGAATGGCCGCGAAGCCGCCCGTTTGCGAAAGCAAGCGGGCGGTTTGCTTTTGGGGTTGACCTCGGAGTCACCTCGCCCCGCTTGCGAGGAGAGGTCGGATCGCATCGGAGATGCGATCCGGGTGAGGCGGATGTCCGCGAGTCATCTATGGCTGGCCGCGCTGAGGCACCGCTCACCCCAACCCTCTAAGCGTGAGCTCCGCTCGTCTCGACCCGCGAGCGGGGCGAGGGAGAAGATGCGGTACCCGGCTTCTCGGCTTACACGTTCGATCCGTGGATCGCGTCGATCACGGCCTCTGTGACTTCCTTCGTCGTCGCCTTGCCGCCGACGTCGGGCGTCAACACGCCGGCCGCGCATACTTTCTCGACCGCCGCCATCAGCCGTGCCGCCGGCTCCTTCTCGCCGAGATGCTCAAGCATCTGCGCGCCGGTCCAGAAGGTCGCGACCGGATTGGCGATGCCCTTGCCGGTGATGTCGAAAGCCGAGCCGTGGATTGGCTCGAACATGGATGGGAAGCGGCGCTGCGGATCGATGTTGCCGGTCGGCGCGACGCCGAGGCTGCCGGCCAGCGCGCCGGCGAGGTCGGAGAGGATGTCGGCATGAAGGTTGGTTGCGACGATCGTGTCGAGGCTCTTTGGATTGAGCGTCATGCGAACCGTCATGGCGTCGACCAGCATCTTGTCCCAGGTCACGTCGGGGAACTCGCGCGACACCTCGTCCGCGATCTCGTCCCACATCACCATGCCGTGGCGCTGCGCGTTCGACTTGGTCACCACGGTGAGGAATTTGCGCGGCCGCGACTGCGCGAGCTGGAACGCAAAGCGCATGATGCGCGTGACGCCGACGCGGGTGAAGATCGCGACTTCGGTGCCGACCTCTTCGGGCAGGCCCTTGTGCGCGCGGCCACCCATGCCCGCATATTCGCCTTCGGAATTCTCGCGCACGATTACCCAGTCGAGAGCGCCGACGCCGACATCGCGCAGCGGCGAGGCGACGCCGGGCAGGATCTTGGTCGGCCGCACATTGGCGTACTGGTCAAAGCCCTGGCAGATCGGCAGCCGCAGCCCCCAGAGCGTGATGTGGTCGGGCACGTCGGGCGCGCCGACCGCGCCGAAATAGATCGCGTCGAACTTCTTGAGCTCGGTCAAGCCGTCGGCCGGCATCATCACGCCGTGCTTCTTGTAATAGTCCGAGCCCCAGTCGAAGGTCTTGAAGGTGAAGGCGAGGTCGCCGGAGCGCTTGGCCAGCGCGTCGAGCACGCGGATGCCCGCGGAGATGACTTCGGGTCCGATGCCGTCGGCGGGAATGGCGGCGATGGAATGAGTGCGCATGGGATGTCTCCGGATAAGTTGTTAGCGGGTTCGGGCGGGAGTTGGTTGGGGTCCAGCCGGCGCCGGCGTGCCTTTTGCGCGCGACAGCAGCAGCGTGAGCAGGGCTGAGATCACGAGCAGCCCGCCGACGAAGAACAGTCCGCCGGCAAAGCTGCCGGTCCGGTCCTTGATCCAGCCGATCATGGCCGGCCCGACAAAGCCGCCGAGATTGCCGATCGAGTTGATCGTGGCGATGCCGGCTGCGGCGGCCGAGCCGGACAGGAACATGGTCGGCATGCTCCACAGCGGCGGCTTCGACGAAGAGATGCCGATATTGACCAGCGTCAGCGCGGCGATCACGGCGGCGAGGCTCGTCCATAGTCCCGCGAGCGCAAGTCCGGCTGCGGCCACCAGGCAGGCGAGCACGACGTGCCAGGTGCGTTCGCCGGTGCGATCCGAATGGCGCGCCCACAGGATCATGGCGAGGACGGCGACAGTCGCCGGCACCGCGTTCAACACGCCGATCTGGATCGCCGACAGGCCGAACTGCTTGATGATCTGCGGCGCCCAGACGCCGAGCGTGTAGAGGCCCGCAGAGGTGCCGAAATAGACCAGCGACAGCGCCAGCACCCGCGGATCGGCCAATCCCCTCCAGATGCTGTGGCTTGCGGTCGCGGCCTTGCCGTCGTTTTCCGCCTTCATGGTCTTGACCAGCCATGCGCGCTCGTCATCGGCGAGCCATTTGGCCTGCTCCGGCCGGTCGGTCAGGAAGCCCAGCACGACGAAGCCGAGCAGGACGGCCGGCACGGCCTCCAGCACGAACAGCCATTGCCAGCCCTTGAGGCCGAGCAGGCCGTCCATTTCCAGCAAGGCGCCCGACACCGGCGAGCCGAGCACGGTCGACAGCGGCGCCGCGGCCATGAACAGCGCGGTGACGGCCGCGCGCTGGCGCGCCGGGAACCAGTAGGAAAGATAGAGGATGATGCCGGGAAAGAAGCCGGCCTCGGCGGCGCCGAGCAGAAAGCGCAACACGTAGAAGCTGGTCGCGCCCTGCACGAGCGCCATCGCCGCCGACACCAGTCCCCAACTGATCATCACCCGCGCGATCCAGATCCGCGCGCCGATCTTGTGCAGGATGATGTTGGAAGGCACCTCGAACAGGAAGTAGCCCCAGAAGAAAATTCCGGCCCCGAAGCCGTACACCGTAGGCGACAGGCCGATGTCCTTGTTCATGGTCAGCGACGCGAAGCCGATATTGACGCGGTCGATGAACGCCACGAAGTAGAGCAGCATGATGAAGGGAACGATGCGCAGGGAAATCTTGCGCAGCACGCGCGTCTGAAGCTCGCTTTCCATGGGCCTCCCTCGGATTCATGTTGTTCTTGAATGGGACGCAATTTTGCCGCGTCGGCGGGAAGGTTAAGAGGCTTGGCCCTTTCCACTCAATCCACTCGGGTTTATACAAAAAAATGATATAATCATTGCCGTCATTGCGAGGAACGGATGCGACGAAGCAATCCGTTCTTTCGGCGCGGCAGCTTGGATTGCTTCGCTTACGCTCGCAATGATGGGGGCGGACGCACAGGAGCGAAAGGAAAGCGCCTTGGAACTGCATCAGCTCCGCTGCTTCGTGGCGGCTGCCGAGGAGCTGCATTTCGGCCGCGCGGCGCAGCGCCTGCAGATGCTGCCGTCGGCGCTCGGCCGCCACATCAAGCTGCTGGAAGAGGATGTTGGCGTTCGCCTGTTCGCCCGCACCACGCGCGCGGTGTCGCTGACCGAGGACGGCGCGACGCTGCTGCGTGACGGGCGCGCGCTGCTCGGCCAGGCCGAAGCCATCGAGGACGGCTTTCGCAAGCGTCGGCGCCGGCCGTCGACACGGCGCTTCCGGGTCGGCGCGGTCGACAGCGCCGCGGCCGGGCTGCTGCCCTCCTTGCTGCGCGATTTTCGTAGCCATCATCCCGACGTGGCGGTGCAGCTTCTCGAGGACAAGACCATCCGCCTGCTGCCTAGGCTGCTCTCGGGTGCGCTCGATCTCGCCTTCGTGCGGCCACCGGAGCGCGCCGACAAGCGCATCGAATTTCGTCCATTGCTGCAGGAGACGGCTATCGTCGTGCTGTCGCAGGGACACGCGCTGGCGCGGCGCAAGCAGGTCACGCTGCCCGACATCGCTGACCAGCCGCTGATCGTGCCGGAACGCCGCGCGCGTCCGCACAGCCACGATCTCACCGTGAAGCTGTTCGAAGAAGCCGGCCTGACGCCGCGCATCCACCAGATCGCCGACGAGAAGCAGACGATCGTCAACATGGTCGCCGCGCGGCTCGGGGTTGCCATCGTGCCGCGCTGGACCTCGCGGATGGCGATCTCGGGCGTCCGCTTCGTGCCGTTGAAGCTCAAGCGCAACAGCCGTGCCGGGCGCCTTCCGCTCGCGGCCGCCTGGCTGAAGGGCTCGCGCGACCCCACCCGCGACGATCTCCTCGCGGTGCTCGACGCACGATTGAAGAGCTACGCGCGGGACGCATGACGCGGCTTCGAGCCGCAGTTCTGTTTGAGCATGATCTCCGCGCAAACGCTACGCGTTTGTCACCAGGGAAAACCGCTATACACTTTTCCGGATCATGCTCGAGGACCAGATATGGTAATGTTCGCCAGAGCCAGCGAGGTCGTAAAGCTCTAGCGAACACCTGGGTTTAACCTGGAACGATTTGCCATGACCAGATTTCTTGCAACGCTGCTTGCATCCGCTGCGCTGTCCGCTTCGCTGCCGCTACAAGCCCGTGCTGAACTTGACGTCGTCAGCCTGAAGAGCGCCATCGAGAGATCGGTCGAGAGCGACTATCCAAAACTCGACACGCTCTACAAGGACATCCACGCTCACCCCGAAATCGCTTTTCAGGAAGAGAAGACGGCAGCCAAGTTGGCCGCCGAGATGCAGGCCCTGGGCTTCGAGGTGACGGAGCACGTCGGCAAGACCGGGCTGGTTGCGATCTACAAAAATGGCGACGGCCCCACCATCATGGTACGCACCGAACTCGATGCGCTGCCGATGGAAGAGAAAACCGACCTTGCTTACGCGAGCCATGACAAGACCATCTGGCAAGGACGTGAAACATTCGTGGCCCACAGTTGCGGTCACGACATTCATATGGCGATCTGGGTGGGAACGGCCAGGACGCTCGTTGGCCTGAAGGACCAGTGGCGCGGCACGCTGATGTTCATCGCCCAGCCGGCCGAGGAAATTGTGTCGGGCGCCAAGGCCATGCTGGCGGACGGCCTGTTCACGCGATTTCCGAAGCCCGATTTCGGCTTCGCTTTGCACGATGGCCCCTTCGCCCATGGCACCGTGCTCTATCGCGTCGGGATCGGCTCCTCGAACGCCGACGGCCTCTACATCAAATTCCGCGGCCGCGGTGGTCACGGCGCGTTGCCGCAGGCGACCATCGACCCCGTGATGATGGCCGCGCGCTTTGTCGTCGATGTTCAAAGTGTGATCAGCCGCGAAAAGGACCCCGCCGAATTTGGCGTTGTCAGCATCGGTACGATCCACGGCGGCACCGCGGTAAACATCATTCCCGACGATGTGGTGCTGGCAGGCACCATTCGCAGCTTCAAGCCGGAGGTGCGCGCCAGGATGTTCGCCGGTATCGAGCGGACAGCGAAGGCGGTCGCCGCCATGTCGAATGCGCCGGAGCCGGAGATCAAGATCACCGAAGGCACCAAGGCCGTGATCAATGATTCCGGCGTGGTCGCCACGGCAGAAAAAGTGCTGAAAGCGGCGTTCGGCGACAAGTTCATCGGGCCTGTGCCGCCGAACGCGCCCAGCGAAGATTATTCGGAATTCATCAACGCCGGCGTACCCTCGATGTTCTTCAATATCGGCGTGTATGAACCGGAGCGCGTCGCTGCCGCCCGCGAGGGCGCAGGTCCGCAACTGCCCGGCAACCACTCGCCCCTGTTCGCGCCAGTGCCGAAGCCGACTATCCAGACCGGGGTTGAGGCCATGACGCTCGCCGTGCTGAGCGTGTTCGACCAGCACGCGCGGGAAAAATAAGCGTCTCCCTAGCCGTAATTTGGCCCATCGAGCGGCCTGCTATTCATCGACAAACCAGTACGGGGGTCTTCGCGTAGGTCAGCACCTTGTTTGTCACACTGCCGATAAGAAGCATGGAAAGTCCACTGAGCCCATGCGATGACATAACGATGAGATCGCAGCCCTTGTCCGCGGCCGCGGCAATGATGGCTTCATGAGGTGGCGTGTTCTCCACCTGAACTGTCTCGCACGATACACCAGCCTCCTTGGCCGCATTTGCTACGCGATCCAGCACGCTCGCAAAGTCGCCTGTCACTGCAAGAAGCGGTTCCACAACATAGATTGCAGATACCTTGGCTCCAACGGATTTCGCCAACGCCAACCCATGCGCCACCCCGCGCCACGCCAGTTCCGACCCATCTGTCGGAATGAGAATGTGCCGGTACATGCTTCACCTCCCGATTATCTGGACTAGCGGCCCACTTGCTGCGATCCGGAACGTCCACACATTGCCGGCTAGGATGGTTCAGCGAATGCTTCCGATCATTGATCTCGGTCAACGTGCGTGATCGCACTGACGCATACGAGCTCTTTGTGAGAAATGTGCCCTGGGCACATTTTCAGCTTTTCAACGGTATCTCGTCACAAAGCGGGCTGGCGCGTGGGCGCTGGCTGCGATCATGATAACTGCGATCCAAATTTGTACGTGCGGCGGCTCTGAAGGACTGTCTCGGCACTTACCGCCCCCTGCGCTCCTGCCATTTTCTTTCGCCGATCAGACAGGGCACCCGGGGCTCTTTGTCGGAGGCTGGGGCGATCCGGCGCTCCGGTGTGAGGCCCGCAACTTCGAGAACAAGCTTGGTCCGGATCGCTTCCTGGAATTTTTCGCGATCCTTGATCGTCATGATGAAGGCGCCCGGCCCTCCGATCACGCAATCCTCGTAGTAGAAATCGAGATTTTCGATATCGATCGTCGAATAGGATGGCTCCTTCACCATGATAGGCAGGCCGTTGATGATGATGCCCTTCGCCACGGCGGCGTCGCGCGCGCCGACTACGGGGGCTCCGTCGTTGTTCGGCCCATCGCCGGAAATATCGATGACCCGCCGCAGACCGCGATAGGGATTCTCTTGAAACAGCTGCACTGCGAAATTGATCGCGCTGGAAATCGACGTACTCGAACCTCGGCGAACCGGTGCTTTCATGATCTCGGCGGCCACGGCATCCGCCGATTCCGGACTGTCGATCACTCGCCAAGGAATGATGATCCTTTCGTCGCCCGACATCGACCACTCGAAATAGGTCACGGCCACCTTGCCGCGCGGACCGGCCCTCAGCGCCTGAAGGAAGTCTTTCGAGACGATAGCCTGTGCATAGCCCTCGCGTTGGGTGGCAAGTTCGTCCATATCCATCGAGTAGGAGATGTCGACGGCGATCACGAGCTCGACGTTGACGGATGGCACATTGTGGCTGGTGTCGACGAATCGAGATTTCTGGCTCGGCGCGGCAATGCCAGCGATGTCACCTCCGACCATCGCCCCCGCAACAAGCACCGCCCCGACCGAGACACACCAGCGCATAGCGGCCCTCCCGTTCTTTGCGAGGATGGTGACACTCAAAGCGCGCCACGAAAAGCGGAAACGCGCAATTGTCGTTCGCGTTCGCAGCAATTGTGGGGATGCGGACGCGGGTCACGCAATGGTGAGCATGCCGATCGGCCGTTCGCGCAGGCGTGATTTTTCACCGGGTACCTTTTCTCACAAGCATTCCTAGATATTTCTTGTCCAAAAAACTTCGAAGGAAACGCTTTCAACAGAGCAGCCGATTCCGGCCAGCGCGAATGCTCCGCACGAAAAGAGGACGTTCGGAGTGCGACTATGATTAGATTCAGGACTATTATTATTGCAGCGATTATGTCGATTGGCGTGATAAGCTCTGCAAGTGCCCAGTGCCCGACGTGGGCGACTCAAAATCCGGCTTCGTTTGATGCGCAATATCCCGATAGGAGTGTGCTGAACGACTGCGAGTTGACGCCAGCAGGCAGAATGGGCCTGGAACGGCCAGGCGGCGCGGCTCCATGGTTTGGGCCCTACAGGGCTTATGGGGCAATGCTTGGCGTTGCCCCACACCACAGATTTCGGCACCGCTTGCGGTGAGTATCTGAAGATAGACCCGAATGGTCGGATTTCGGCCTCGTCTCTCGGGATCGATCGCCGCTTGCGGACATCACCGAGAGTTGTCACCATCGTGCGATGATGAACGACTGGCTTGCCGATGGTCTGCGTGCATGGGTGCTTGTTTAGCTTTTTGTCGCGACCACTCGCGCACTTGCGTGTTCCCCTTTCACAGAATGAGGCATCATTTTTGAGAATGTTCCGACCGACATCGACGCACCGGTAATAGTCGAAGCAACGCTCTATGACCGCTCGCAGGGAGGCGATGCAGCTGCAAATCAGATGGTGATAATGAACGCGCGGGTCGACGGAGCTATAAAAGAGGCCGATCGATTCCAAGACGCTGAAGATATTTCTCTACCTGGGAGCCTGCAGCCGAGTTGGTATCGGGCAAAGGCATCATTCTCGGAGAGCTTCGCAACGATCCGCAGTGTGCTCGGTTCGAGTGTTTAGCATTTTTGCGCCTGAGCTGCCGTCAGGCGTCCACAGGAGAAGTCGATGTTACGCCTTGAGCAGGGCTGCCGTGTGCACCATCCGGACAACGATACTTCGAACGCTAAAGATGAGAATGCCGGCGCACACAATTTCGATGGCTATCGAAAAGATCGGGACAACGAACTCGACGGTGAATTCTCTTCCAACCACCCGCAGTGCAGTTAGCACTCCATCACCGATCACCGAGACGCTGAGTGCGGCCGCTGACACGGCGCTCAGGAGGAGGAGGTGACGAAGCCTGCTGCAATGCGATGCGCACAGAGCGGTTGTAGGCGCACGGCGGACGATTACGTAGACGCACCCGGCGATCCCCAAAATGACCGACACATAGAAAGCGCAAGCATCGATCAAACCAACGATCTTGGCGACGGCCCTCACGTGATCGCTCAATATCCATTGCGCCGCGGCGTACCAAGTTACGCGGGCTTTCATGGCCACAAAGACGCTGGTGATAACCAAAATGATGGTGACGCCGACCTTCCAAGTCTGTCTGGCGAGCCACGCGGTCGCAAACTGTGCGGCGATGACGTGCGGATCCCCGAAATTAGCAATGGCGTGTTGGACCGCTTCACGGCCATTGCCCGAAGGGTCAGCCGCTGCGGCCTCCCACAAGTGATCTTGAATCTCCTGCCGCACACGTTGCGAAAGGGATGGATTGAAATTGAGCTTGCCCGCGAGAGATTCCGTATAGGCCTCAATCATGCCGGACTCTTGCATGGCTCCGTTCCTTCCAGAAGCCCATCGATTGCAACGGAAAATCGCTCCCAGACTGCGCACCGCTCGGCCAACACGCGACGGCCGCGGCGGGTCAAGGCATACACCCTCCGCTTTCGTCCGGATTCGGCCGTCGTCCAGTGACTGGAAAGGAGACCTGTTTGCTCGAGACGATGAAGCGCCGGATAAATCGTTCCTTCCGGCAGATCGAAGGCTTGCCCGCTCTTGCGCTTGATCGCCTCGATTACGGCGTAGCCATGGGCCGGACCGGCCGCCAGAGTGGCCAGCATGATCAAGTCAAGGTGGCCTTTGAGCATTTCTCCTTCCATGTTTTTGAACGCTATGCCTCACCTCTCGAGCAGTCAAGTTTGGGGAAAATGCACCTGCCCAAACAAGAGTGGCCTCCGTCTGAAGCGCGACGCGACTGCCCAACTACCCGCCGCGCAGTTTGTTCAGCGCGTCCGCGATGTCTGTAAGGTCCCAGTGCTCGGCGAACTTGCCGTCTTCGATGCGCCAAATATCAATGGTCCTGAATGTGAAGGCTTTGCCCGTTGGCGGAATGTCCCGGATCGTTTGCGTGTGAGTTGCCGAATACGTACTGCGTGCGACCACCTTGTCGCCGGCAATGATGCGGTCCTCGACCCGCAACTGGAGGTCCGGCATTGACGCCAGAATCCGATGATAATTCTCGATCTGAGCAGCGAGGCCGGATTGGCTTCGCCCTGAATGCTGAATGTAGGTCTCGGTGAACAGTTCCGGGAAGAGGGCGGTGTCATGCGCATTCACCGCCGCCACATACCGATCGAGAAGCGAGCTCCCGACGGCCTCGGAACTAACCGCTGGCGGATGGTCCCCGGCAGCGAAAGCAGGGTTGCGGGATGAGATGAGCCCTATCGCGCTAAATGACCCGAGCGCCAGTACGTCACGCCGATTGCGCATGTTTGTGCGCCCTCTCCGATGGTCGCCAATACATAGATATGCTATGCCTAGCATTGCTATGTGTCAAGTCGACTTGAAGTCTGGACCTGGGCCGCGCCGAGCCCGGCGGTCATCCGCAGTTCACGATCGGCTCGAGTTTCCGAGGACAGTACCTGAACCGCGAGCCCGGACCGAGTGATCCCGAATGACCGCAATTGGCCTTGAGCCGTCTTTCCATTGGTGGCGACTACCTCGGACGTTGGAGCAGAAACGGACCAACGATCGGGCTGCCAGACACTTCCGAGTCTTAACCGCGGCGGCATCAGCAAGCATCTTCATGTGGTTGCGAAGCTTGTTTCAGCCCTACCAAAGCGCCGATCCGAGCGATTACTATGAGGTATATTTAGGGAGCGGGCATGAGAAGGCGACAATCTCTCTGCGTTCTGGGTGGTGCGGCGGCGTCGTGGCTTGCGGTGGCGGAAGCGCGGCAGCCGTTCGGGATCATTGGCTTCCTAAGCACAGGGGGCGGACGCGTGGATTGCGATGGTCGCGAGTCTCTGGCAACACCTGGCCCAATCTCGTTCGGGGATCAACGGAGAAGCACTATGGATGACAACGATCGCCTGGATTCGATGGCGCGATGGATGTGGAATGCGAGACAGCGGCGTCAGACCTTTTGCAATCTGCCCAGCGAGTTGCGGCCCACATCCATCGCCGAGGCCTACGCAGCGCAAGAGGTCTATTATCGGCTTGCGGAGCCAGTATATGGCCCCGTTGCCGGCGCCAAGATTGCCACCACAACCAAGGTGATGCAGAAATTGATGGGCATCACGCATCCATGCGGCGGAGCGATCTTTGCACGAACGATCCATACGTCGCCGGCGAAGCTACGGGCGGCGGATTTCGTTAATCTGCGTGTCGAAAGCGAGATTGCGTTGAAACTCGGAGCTGATTTGCCCGCACCGGGTGCACCTTGGACGCGCGACGCTGTTGCGCCTGCTGTCGCGAGCGCGATGCCTGCATTCGAACTCATCGAGGACCGGCACGCGGACTACAACACCACCGATGCCTCGTCGTTGATCGTCGAGAATTGTTGGAACGGCGGAATAGTCCTGGGTAACCCCCAGGCGGTTCAGGCCGGAGACCTTGTCGGCATTGCCGGTCGGCTCAGCATTAGTGGCAAAACGGTTGGCGAAGGCAACGCAGAGGATCCCTACGCAACGCTTGCCTGGGTTGCCAATCATCTTGCCGAGCGTGGTCGTGATTTAAAAGCTGGCATGGTGGTAATCACGGGCAGCGTTATTCCAACGGTTTCAATTGCGAGCGGAGACCGCGCGCTGTTCACCGTTGATGGATTGGGCGAAGTCGTCATGGAGGTTTTCTGAATGTTGCCGCCACCGCGCTCATGAATGAGTAAAATCACCTGGCGCAGCTTTCGTGTTGCTGGCCGTGCTAAAAACCAGGCACAGAATACGCGCCTATTCGCGCGCGATCCCGCGGAGGCCTCGCAGTGCGTGGCGTGAGGGTCGAGCAGGCGGTGCGAGATCTGCGGTTGGACCCGAAGCGGACCTCCCTCTTCCTAGATGGGCTACCAATTGATGGGGCGCTTTGTGCACCGCTTATCGGGATTTCAGCGGAATAGGCGTTGTCATCGGCTCTACGCCGCCCTAGGTCATCTCAGCTAGTTTTTCGAATCCCTCGGGCGGGGCCAGCTCCGGATCGTCGCTGGTTCTGATCCCCAACAGCTCATAAATCATGAATTCGTGCTTGCGACCCTTGACTTGAACCTTCGTAATGGGCTTGGCGACGATGTCGGACCCGACTGCCTCGACCACGCTGTCGCTGATGCAGATCGTAGTTCCGAAAGTCTTGTTGATGCCTTCAAGACGCGCGGCGACGTTAACCCCGTCGCCCATGACAGTGTAGCTCAAGCGCTCGCTTGAACCCACGTTGCCGACCAGCACCTCAGCGCAATGCAGCCCGATGCGGAGCCGCAGCAGTGGCCGTCCTTGCGCGCGCCAGTCCGCATTGAGCTGCTGCATTCGCCGTGCGGACCGCAGCGCTCCGCAGCACGCGCGCAGCACATGGTCATCGCGCCGAGCGGGCGCACCCCAGAAAGCCATAACGCCGTCGCCGATGAATTTGTCGACTGTGCCGTGCTCCTCTGCAATCGCCTGCGAGACGGTCTCGAAGTAGACCGACAATTGCGCGAGCAGATCGTTTGGCGTCATCTGCTCGGCCAGACTGGAAAAATCCTGCAGATCGGCAAACAGCACGGTCATGAAGCGCGGCTCGACACCAAGCGTCAGCGGCGTTCCGGTTTTAATCAGTTCGCGGACCACGTCGAGCGGCACGAAACAGGAGAACGAGCGCAGCGAAGTCTCGAACAGCGACAATGCCGTTTGCAGTTCCCTTATCTCCTTGATCTTCGACGACGGTCGTGTCGCGTGCGAGAACGTAAGGTCTTCGACTGATCGAAGTTCCCGCGATATGTTTTCGATCGGCCGAGACAAGCGTCGCGCGAAGAAATAGATCAACACCAGTTCAATGCCGGTCAAGGCTGCGATCAGCACGATCATCTGCCGGTTGGTCCGCTTGAGCGTACCGACGAAGTCATCGGTGGGTGTCAGGATAATGATCTCCCACGGCTGTCCGAAATTGCCGGGAATGCGGGTGAACGAGGCGCTGATCTCTTCGCCGTTCTGAGGCGAGGAGAACAGGAAATCGTCGCTGTTGTTCTGACTATGCAGCCGATTGGCTTCGCGCACGTTGTCGTCGGCGATGGTGTCAAGCGTGGTGAGTTCGAGGCGATTGCTCTCTCGTCGCACCGTTTTCTTGGGGTCGGGATACGCAATGATCGTACCCTTCGTCGGGTCGGCGATGATCGTGGTGCTGTGCGAACTCGCGCGATGAGTGGTGAGAAACCGGGACAGCACGTCGAGCGTGATATTGGCCGAGGCGCAGCCGATGAAGGTCTCGTCATTGATGATTGGGTACCTGAGAGTAATGACCGGGTAGCCGGTGTCCGGATTGGGCCAAGGTCCCTCAACGATCAGGGATCGGGTCGCCTTTGCCGCTTGGTAGCCCGCAAGAGTTCTGATGTCCTCGATCGTCTCCACGTCATATGCCCCCACGACATGCGGCCAGGTATCGTAGAAGGTGCGATGCCGGAGTCGTCGCGGTTGCCCTGCGAAGGCGTCGATGTAGCTGGAATGCCAGTTGGCAGACACTGGGATGTTCGGATCGGAACGCCTGCGGTCGTCGTCCATCCGTGTCACGACCCGATGAAAGCCGTCCTCGAAGCTGACGAAGGCCGCATCCACCTGCGGCGCCGAGGTGAGCGCCTGGTAGAGCATATCCCGGCTCGTTTCATTCCGAAATTGCTCCGGGTTTTCTGCCGCGGCGGCCGCGATCAACCTTAACGTAGCCGCGACCGGATTGATCAGGTTCTCCGCGTCCTCGATGCCGACTTGTTTTGTCTTGGTGACCACGTCGTTCAAGGTCGCATTGATCGCGGCTGCGTTCTGCCGGTAGTTATAGGCCAGGATGAAGATCAGCACGGGAATGCTGAGAAGGACGAACAACCCCGACATGACAGCACTGAGCCGCACCACGCGCGTGCGGGCATTCTGGTAGACGCCCGATACGTCGCGCATGCTGGACCTCCGTCACCGTTCCGCCGCTTGGGCGGAAGAATAATCTGGATCCACGACCACAATTCAACTGGAATAGTGAGCAAGATCAACGGGGCTGCCTTACTATTTTGCGATACTACGCCTTCTGACAATTGCTCCGCCACTCGACCTCTGCCGCTTTGTGACCAAAGCGGACATGCGCTTCGTCGCGTCACGCCATCAGATTTGTGAGTACACAGTTCTGGGCCAAGCGTAATCCACCGATTGCACGGGGCAACGCGGGCTCCACTGGAGCCGTCCAGGCTCAATCACTGATTTGCCCGACGAGGCAAGTCCGGACACGAAAGACATTTCTGTTTTTCAGAAGTGCAAATCAGTTTAATAACCTGTCCGTCTCACCCGATCGAGGGGCGCTTCGCGATCGTCACGGGTGTTGGGTGAGATGCGGTGGACGCCGATTGCCCGACTGACGAGCACGCACAAGGCGGACGGCGAAGTCGTGTGGGCTATATTTTGAAGCCCGGTGAAACACGCCGAAACCAACAAAACCCTTCAAAACAAGCAGTTTTCGCGTAGCCTGTTGCAGGGCGTTTCCGTGCGTTTCGCCAAATCTAGGGCCCGGCCCTAAAGCCTCTCGCGACCCTCCAAGGACTGAGAGGCCCAAAGCCGAGCCCATGATCTCAAACCCTCACGGAGCCTGAAACCATGACCGATACTACCACGACCACCGAGCCCGCCAAGCGGGGCCGCAATTCCGCAATCATCTTGACCGACCGCATGTGCGAGAAGCGGGTCGATCAGCGCGACAAGGTGTACGACCGCAAAGCCCCGGGCCTGTACATCAGCCGCACCGCGTCCGGCGTGACGGCCTTCAACTTCAAATTCACCCATCCCACGACCGGCAAGCAGTGCTCGACCAAGATCGGAGACTACAGCCCAGCCTTCGGCGTCGATGTCGCGCGCAGCAAGGTCTACGCCATGAAGGCGATGGACCCGGCCGAGCTTGTCGCGCTGCTTTCGCAGAAACAGGCCGAGAAGGCCGCGCAAGCTGAGCGGCGGCTCGCCGTTCTTGTCGACCATCTCAAGGGCGACTTTCGCCATTTCTTTGCGGACCTCATGCACCACAGCGTCGATCTTGCGCCGCACCGCCAGATCGTTGGAGCACCGCGCCGCCATGCCGCTTAGGTGCGTGAGAACGACCCCGGCAATGCCATCGATGACCGCATCAAAATCGGCCCGGGGCACCAACTCGCGCTGCTTCTCGGCGATGCGGAGGCGAAGCAACGCCGCCTTTGCTTTTGCATGCTCGGCGTCTGCCTCGCTGCGCGGCGACTGCCGCCGCTCGCGCCGCAGGAAGCGGAGGTAAGCCACCCGCGCCGCATCGAGATCGAAACCGTCACTTTGCCGCTGGATCACGCCTTCGGCTTCGAGCTTGTCGATATAGGTCCGGCTGCAATCGAGATGCTGCGCCAGTGCTGACGCGCTAACAGTCGCGGGCTTTCTGGATCGCGGTCGAGGGACAGGCTGGGCGACGGGCGCGATAGTCTCGGTCATCAGCGTCATTCCTGCTGCGTCGCCGCAGGATAGCTCACTTCCGCTTTCGGCGGCATAGCGGACCATGCCGGGACTTGCCGATGGCCAACTCGGTCGCGAATGACCCAGAGCGGACGGCTGCACGCATTAGTCGCAGGACAACCTTCGCGCGGTTCGCCATACTGTTTACTACCGAGTTCCCGAACAGTCTTGGAGTAATGCCATGAACCGCCGAGAGTTCTTCCTGCCAACCGCTACCGGAGCGCTCGCCTCTATCTATGCGGCTTCGCAAACCGGGTTCGTTGCATCGGCCATGGCCCAAGATGGGCGCGAGCCGCTTGGAGGCCAGCCCCCGCCGGGCTCAACCTGCTCGATCAAGGATTTCGACTATCAAATCAAATATCAGCGTGCCTTCGAGGGTGTTCTGTGGTGCATGCAGGCCAGTGCGATTTATGCGTTCCGACGCGCGGCTTTCGCCGATCTCGGAATGAAGGACAATGACATCATTGCCTATTCGGCGACCGCGACACCGAAGCTGGAAGCTATCACAGCGAACAGCACGACCCCTTACATCACCGCGTTCACGGATCTCCGCAAGGGACCGGCCGTGCTTGAACTTCCGGTGGCTGGACCCGACGGCAGTCTCTACGGGCAAGTTGTCGATGCGTGGCAACTCACTATCGCCGACGTCGGTCCTACCGGTCTCGACAAGGGACAGGGCGGAAAGTTGCTTTTCACGCCTCCCGACTTCAAGGGAAACGTCCCGAACGGTTACATCCACGTTCCCTCGCCGAATTATCGCGTCGCCTTCGCTTTCCGCTCCATTCCAGCACCGGGCAAGACGACGACTGATGCGTACCAATATGCGAAGCGCCTGCGAATGTATTACCTCTCCGAGGCAGGAAATCCGCCGCAGCAGAAATTCGTTGATCCGGCAAATGAGCGCTATCCCACTCTGCCGTTTTATGACGAGCGGCTCTTCGAGGACATGCACGCCATCGTGAGTGTCGAACCCGTAAAGGAGCACGACAAGGTCATGATGGGCATGATCAAGTCGCTCGGCATCGAGAAAGGCAAACCGTTTGCGCCGGACGCGACCGCCAAGCGCGCGATGCGGCAGGCCGCGATCGATGCCTGGTACTTCACGCAATCGTGGTATGACAATTTTCCCGCCAACAAGCTCTATTGGCCAGACCGGCACTACGCCTCGCTGCTCCAGACAGATGACAATCGGACCTTCACGTTCACTTACGACGACCGGATCGACCTCATCGAGCGCGCTGCCGAATATTTCTGGTGCACCTATATGCCGAAAATGCTGACGGACAATCCGGGTACGCAGTATTTCATGGCGCTCGCTGACAATAACGGGAAGCGGCTGGAAGCGGGCAAGACGTATAAAATCGACGTGCCCAAGGATATGCCCGTCAGGCAGTTCTGGGCGCTGACGGTGTATGACCGCGCCACATGCTCGTTCATCTACAGCAATTCGAACCGAACAACGTTGTCGTCGTTCGACCTCGATAAGATGAAGAAGAACCCTGATGGCGGCGTGACCATCTACACCGGGCCAAAAGCCCCCGACGGCCTGGAAGCCAACTGGATACCAACAGCGGGAAAGCGCCCACTACCGGCGATGCGGTGCTACGGACCCATGGAGGCGTTGAACAACAAGACGTTCAAGCTGCCGGACTTTGAATTGGTGGGCTAAAGGTGAAGTCCGCTATTGATGCTGTGGACGGCTCCTCCACCGGCGCGAGAGTGCCAAGGTGTGGGCGCCGTTTGAGGCTCCTACGATTCGGAG
>NZ_JAFCJK010000008.1 GCF_018131005.1 Bradyrhizobium lablabi | reverse complement strand
CGCGGCCTCGTCGAACGCTGCATCGCCCGATCCCTTCTCGATCGCCATCGCAAGCACATGGCCGAGCCGGTCGAGCGTAAAGCGCACGGAGATCTCCGCCGTCTTGAGCGCGCGGTTGATCGGATAGCGCTTATGCTTGTCGAGATGCGCCATCAGCTCCTTCTGCCAGGTCGCACGAATGCGGCGCGCGGCTTCGCCGGTGCCAAGCGCGGGAGCAACCGATTTCGGTCCCTCGGGGATTACTTCGGAGCTTGGGGTTGCGGTCGCTTCGGCGGCGACGGACTCCTGCGACGCAGAGGTCTGGACGGCCGCGACCTTCTGCTCCTCTTCCTTCGGTTTCTTGTTGTCGTTCTCGGTCACCACCCGATCGGCCTCTTCGGTCTCGGTCGGCGTGTCCTTTGGCAGATCAGTCTCCTTCACTTCGGCCTTCTGCTCGGCAAGCTGCGGCGAGGCCACCGAGGCGTCGGTATCGGGACCGGGCGGCAGGTCGGTCACCTCGCGATGAACGGCGGCGAGTTCGACGCCGACCTCGATCGCCGACGCGCCGAGCGCATCGTCGGGTTCGTCGGCCTGCAGGTTGGTTATCGCGAGAGCGGCGCCGCCGACGTGGAGCGTGAGCGCAGCCACTGCGGCCATGACCCACAGTTTCCGCGACGGCTTCTGCTCGAGGTCGGACATCGGCTTCAGACCCTCGTCATGGCTTCGGTGCCGGCGGCGCCTCTTGCTGCGCCGCCGCATCCGGAACGCCTTCCAGCGCCACCAACTTGATCCTGGAATAACCTCCCGTGCGCAGGATTTCCAGCACGTCCATCAACTCGCCATAAGGAACCGCGCGGTCCGCACGCAGAAAAAGGTATTTGTCCTTGCTCATGTCAGCCATGGCATCGAGCGAACGCACCAGATCGACCCGCTTGACCATGTTCTCGCCGATCGCCACCGCGAGATCCGGCTTGATGCTGACATAGGTCGGCTTGTCGGGCTTCTTTTGCGGCGTGGCCGTCGAGGTCGGCAGGTCGATCGGAAGGTCGACGGTGGAAAGCGGCGCGGCCACCATGAAGATGATCAGCAGCACCAGCATCACGTCGATGAACGGCGTGACGTTGATCTCATGCGCCTCAGCGAAATCGTCTTCGTCCTCGTTGTCGGCGATCGAGACAGCCATCGCCTACTCCGCCGCCGCGCGCGAATGCGAACCGCCATGGATACGATCAAGGTCGCGCGACAACAGGCGCCCGGCGGCACCCGAGGCGCGGCTGACGAGCTCGAGATAACCTTTCGTGACGCGCGAGAAATGGTTGTAGATGATCACCGCGGGGATCGCGGCAACGAGGCCGATCGCGGTCGCGAGCAGCGCCTCGGCGATACCGGGCGCGACCACTGCGAGGTTCGTGGTCTGCGACTTCGAAATGCCGATGAAACTGTTCATGATGCCCCAGACGGTGCCGAACAGGCCGACAAAGGGTGACGTGGCCCCGATCGTCGCGAGCAGACCCATGCCAAGGCGGATGCGCCGCGCCTCGGCGCGCACGATTTCCGCAAAGCTCGACGCCGCGCGCTCCTTGATGCCGCTGTCGCTGGAAATACCTGCCGACAGCCTGCCCTCTCGCATCGCGGCCGCGATGAAGGACGACAGCACGCTGCCCCTGCCGCCGAGCGCCATTTGCGCCTCCGCAAGCGAGCGCGCGTCCTGGATCTTGGTGAGCGCACCGCGCAGCTTGCGCTGAACCACGGTGAGCTCGACCATCTTGGCGATGAAGATGGTCCAGGTCACCAGGGAGGCGAAGGCGAGACCGATCATCACGCCCTTGACGATGATGTCCGCATTCCAGAACATGTTCCACGGCGACAGCTCGCGCATGCCGGTGTTGGCCGCGGGCTTCAACTGCCTGCTGTCGCCATCGGCCGCCGCAGCGACCGCCTGCGGGGCCGCGGATTGCGTTACCGCAGCCGGTTGCGTAGCCGCGGCCGGTGTCTGGGCCGGCACGGCGGCGGGCGCCGGCACGGCGGCTGGAGCTGGCACGGCCTGCGGCGCCGACTGGGCTGCAGGCGCCGTTTGTTGCGCCGACGACGACGCAACCAGCGTCAGCAACGCCAGCGGGACGATCATGGCGGATGCAACGCGAAATATTACACTCTTCATACTTCAGCCCAGTGGCGGATCAGGTTGTGATAGATGCCGGTCAATTTGACCGTTTCAGGGTCGTCCCGCCCCAGCCGGTCAACCAGGGCCTGTATCGCCGTATCGAGATCGAAGATCAGGCTGCGGGCGTGTGCATCCCGTATCATGCTCTGCAGCCAGAAAAAAGAAGCAACCCGCGTCCCTCTCGTGACCGGGGTGACCAGATGCAAACTGGACGCAGGATAAAGTACGAGATCTCCCGCCGCCAGCTTGATTTCGTGGGACCCGTAGAGGTCCTCGATGACAAGCTCTCCGCCATCGTACTCGTCCGGCTCGGATAAAAACAGCGTGACCGACAGGTCGGTGCGGATCCGCAGTCCCGTCAGCTTGTCGCCCCGCACCGCATTGTCGACATGCAGGCCGAAATGGTGGCCGTCGCTGGCGGCGTAACGGTTGAACAAAGGTGGAAAGATTCTAAGCGGGATCGCCGCCGAGACGAAGCGCGGGCTCGCCGACAGCGCCGACAGGACGCGGTTGCCGAGCTGGCGCGCGACCTCGCTGTCAGGCGGCAGTTGCTCGTTGCGCTTGACCAGCGCGGAAGCTGCGCCTGCCGTCGAACGGCCGTCCTCCCACGCGGACGCGTCCATGATGCGGCGGAACTCCGCCACATCATGTTTGCTCAGCACATTCGGAACACAGATCAGCATCGCGTCGGTGTGACCCTCTCCATCAGTATCGCGCCGAAAGAACCATGCTCACGCTGCGGCCCGGCGCCACGAATACGAACGGGGTCGCACTCTGATACAGAGCGTCGTAGTAGAGCTCGTTGAAGATGTTGTTCACGAACAGCTTAGCCGTCCAGTTCTTGTCGACCTTGGCCTCCGCGAATGCATCGAAGCGCCAGTAGCCCGGTATCGATGTGCCCTGGTTCGCGGCCAGGAACGTTCCGCCGTACATCTGCGAGCGGTACACGGCCTGCCCACCGATCTCCCAGACATCGGTGAGCTGATACTTCGTGAGCATGCTGAACGACTGGTGCGCAACGTTTGCCAGCGGTCTTCCAACATTGGTCGGGTAGAGCAGCGGCTGCGGTGATGGAATGAGCGACTTCGTCACCTCCGACTGCATCAGGACGAGGCCGCCGAAAACGCTCCATTTGTCGGTGATCTTGCCGCCGACGCCGAGATCAATGCCGCGGATACGATAGGCCGCGCCCGCGGTGATACACGAGACGTTGCCCGACCCGGCCGGCAGGTTGTACGAGCAGCCCGGAATTGCAGCCGCAGCAGCGCGGCTAGTCACATTCTGCGACTCGCGCGCATTCTCCTTCTCGGTCTGGAACAGCGCAGCGGTCACCAGCAGGCGCCTGTCGAACAACTCCCATTTCGTGCCGACCTCGATCGCCTTGTTCTTTTCCGGCCCGAAGATCTGGTTCGGGTTGCCATTCAGCACCGGCGCCAGGCCGCCATACTGCACGCTGGTGCCGTCGAATTCGGCGCCGACCGGGTTCGACGAGGTCGCATACGCGGCATAGACGCTTCCGTTCGGCAGCGGCTTCAAGGTGAGGCCGAGATTGAAGTTCGGCAGACCGTATTGCTGCTCCTGCGCATTGAAGACGTTCGGCACGTTGTTCTGCGTGCCAAAACCGCTCACCTTGATGTTGTAATCATCGTACCGAATGCCGCCGTTCACGATAATGAGGTCGTTCCAGTTGGCGGTATCGATCAGATAGCCGCTTGCGGTATCGATGGCGATCTTGGTTGGCAGGCCGGTCAGCGACGTCGCCGTATTGAACGGGAGGAATGTGAACTGAGGGTTGAATATGTTCACCCCGGCAAGTGAGCCCGAGCCGCTGAACCCGCCTGGCAGCGCTTCCGAGCTCAGGCCGGCATACCTGTCGATGCTGGATATCTCGCGCGAGATTTCAACGCCTCCCAGCAGCGTATTCTTCCAGCCCGCGAAATTGGTTTTCCAGGTCGCCTCGGTCTGGTTGGCGATGTTCTCGGTGACCTGATAGCGGCTCTGCGGATTGGCGCTGAGCGTCCAGAGCGCCGGGTTCGGATTGGTGACGATCGGATTTTCAGGCAGCGTCCCGATGTAGTCCTGGACGGAGCGCTGAACCCGTGACTTGTTGCTCAACGTCAAATCCGGGGCGATCGCAACCTCGCCACCGAACGTTCCGATGTCCTGCTTGGTGCTGTAATAGTCGCGATTGACGAATCCGTAGAAATTGTTGCGGCTGGCGCCGAAATCCGGGAACGCACCGCCTGCGGTGGTCCTGTAGATGTTTCCGGGAGTCGGCGAACCGGGCCGGAAGTACGGCACGCCGAAATCGGGCAAGCCGTGCAAATTGGTGTGGATGTAGTTGGCATACAATTTCACGGTATCGAGCGGCGTCCACTTCACCGCAACGAAGCCACCGTCGCGGTCGTCCTTGATGTAGTCGCGGCCGGCGACGCCAGCGTCCTGGAACAGGCCGCCGGCGCGGATTGCCAGTGTCGGGCTGATCACCTGGTTGACGTCGAGCACCACACGCTTGGTGTGGTCGGTGCCGAACGTCGTGTCCATGTTGTAGAAGCTTTTTTCGGTCGTCGCCTGCTTCGTCACGATGTTGATCGCGCCGCCGGTGACGCCGCGGCCGGCAAACGATGAACCCGGTCCGCGGAAGATCTCGATCTGTTCGGTGAAGAAGTTCTCGCGGACGCTGACGCCGGCGTCGCGGATGCCGTCGAGAAAGATGTCATTGCGCGCGTCGAAACCTCGGATGAAGAAACGGTCGCCGAAGGCGTTGCCGCCCTCTCCGGTGCCGAGCGTCACGCCGGCGGTATTGAGCAGTGCCCGTCTCAAGGTGGTGACGTTTTCGTCCTCCAGCACGTCCTTTGTGAGCACCGTGACCGATTTCGGCGTGTTGAGGAGCGGCTCGGGAAACTTGCCCGATGCCTGCACCCGGGTGGCCATGTAGGGCGCTTGCGGATTTGCGTAGGGATCGCGGTCGGCGTTCAGGCCGCTGGCATTGGGAAACGGCACCGGCGCCGCCTGTGCCGGCTGGTTACGGCGGGCCGCACGGCGCAATGCCGTCCGGGCGCGAACCTGCTCCGGCGAAGGTTTGGCGGCAGCAGGACGCGGGCGAGCGACCGGGGCATCGACCGTCACCGGCGGGAGGTTGGGCTGCTGCGCTTCGGCGCCCGAGAACGACGCCACCGCGATCAGGCTCGCGACCGCGGACACCTTCGTGCCGGAATAGTTATCGGATCTGTCTTCGCCACATCCGACGGCCGCATCGAAACGCAGCGACCTCGGTGCCTTCACATTGCTCATCACTAGCCCCAGGAAATCTTTTGCAGATCGCGCGTGAGTTCGACGCACGACCAAATGTCTGTATGTTTCTGGGGTTATCGGTCGTGGAATTTTCGGTCAATGCGCTCGCTGCAACAGCGCGCGCGAATCCGACCGTTTGAAAGCAATTCTAATCTGCAGTCTGAAACGGTTCTAAACTTACTCTGTAATCGTTCTAATAACCGTTCTAAAGAGTCGCGAAATATGCGGTAAAATAAGGCTTCGTGCATGCATCGGTTGATACGGGGCGGCGCCATTACTCCGTGCTGGGCGGCTTCATCAGCGAGAACAGCTCGTCGACCGAACTCTGCGCGAATTGCCTGACCCGATCGGTGTTGTCCATCCCTGCGATGTTGACGCCGTTGACCACCGCTTTGATCTCATCGCGAAAATCCGTGAGAAAACGCAGTGGATCGCGCTGCTCGCTGGCGACGCGCGCAATCAGTCCCGTGATCATGATCTGGCAGGCCATCATGCGCCCGTTCAATTCGTCCATCGCAGCACTCCTCCTCTCGCAAGTCAGGCGCGCGATATGAACGACATCCCGCCGCGTTTCAACCACGCAGCGATCGAGCGGCGAAAATGCTTGAACGAGAAGCGCGCAACGAGCGCTACTTGGCTGCGACGCGCTCCGTTCCGTCGCCGAGCGCCTTGATGCGCTCCTTGACCTCGCGCAGCGTCGCCAATCCACTCTCGACCTCCGCGGTCGGCACGTCGCGCAGCACATCGGTAGCGATCGCGTCGCGCAAACCGTCGAGGTCATCGACGAGCTGCCGCCCCCTCTTGGTCAGGAACAGGCGGTTGGCGCGACGATCCCTGGGATCGGGCCGCCGCTCCACGAGGCCGTGCTCGACGAGGCGGTCGAGCAAGCGCACCAGCGAGATGGGTTGCAGCTCGAGGACGTCGGCGAGATCGACCTGCGACAGCCCCTCCTGCTCGCGCAGACGGAACAGCACGATCCATTGGGCGCGGGTGCTGCCGCGCGCCTTGGCGCGGTGGTCGATGTAGTTGCGCAGCAGCCGAGAGCTTTCGACGAGCTGGGCAATGAACTGGCGTCTCAAATCGAGCGACATGGCGATTCCCGGCAGGGACGTTTCCGTTTGTTTCTGGCCCTAAACCTTTCCAAATGTTTAGGATTCTCAAGCCTTAGTGTGTTTACATATAAAGTGCACACATACTATATGCGCAAGGTCTGGGAACGGTTTCGATCACCCATTATTGTTCGTTCAACCCAAGAGCCCGCATGTCCAAGTCACGAACCATCGGTTGGGTTTTGCTGATCGCTGCGATCGGCGCAGCGGGCTACTTTGGCTGGCAGAAATACGAGGGCAACAAGCGGGCCGCCGAGGCCGCCGAGAAACGCGCCGCCGCCCGGCCCCCGGTCCCTGTAAAGATCGCGCCGGTCGAGAAGGCCGATTTCCCGGTCTACCTCACCGGCCTCGGCACCGTGCAGGGCTTCAACACCGTCCAGGTGCGCACACGGGTCGACGGCCAGATCATCAAGATCGCCTTCCAGGAAGGCCAGTTCGTCAAGGAAGGTGACACGCTGGTCGAGATCGATCCGCGGCCGTTCCAGGCCGTGCTCGATCAGGCGAAGGCCAAGAAGGCCCAGGACGAGGCCAATCTCGCCAACGCCAACCTCGACCTGCAGCGCTACACGAGGCTCGGCGAATTCGCCACGCGCCAGCAGACCGACACCCAGCGCTCGACCGTCGCGCAATTGACGGCCCAGATCACTTCCGATGACGCGGCGATCTTTAACGCGCAGACCCAGCTCGATTACGCCACCATCAAGGCCCCGATCTCTGGCGTCGCCGGCCTGCGCCAGGTCGATATCGGCAACATCGTCAACGCCGCAACCCAGACCGGCATCGTCTCGATCGCCCAGATCGAGCCGATCGCGGTGATCTTCACCGCGCCCGAGGACCAGTTGCCCGACATCAAAGCGGCGCTGGCGGTGGCGCCGCCCAAGACCATTGCGCTCACGACCGACGGCAAGCGGGTGCTGTCCACCGGCACGCTGGCGCTGATCAACAATCAGGTCGACACGACGAGTGGAACTATTCGGCTGAAGGGGGTTTTTGACAACAAGGACCATGCGCTGTGGCCCGGTCAGTCGGTCTCGACCCGGCTTTTGGTCCGGACGCTGAAGGACGCGACCGTCGTTCCCGACGACGCGGTCCAGCACGGCACCAATGGCCTTTACGCCTTTACCGTCAATCAGGATAACAAGGCCGAGCTTCGCAAGATCAAGGTGAGCCAGTCGATCGACGGCAAGTCGGTGATCGATGAGGGCCTGACGCCGGGCCAGCAGGTGATCGTTTCAGGCCAGTACAAGGTCTCGCCCGGCACGCTGGTGACGACGGCGGTGGCGAGTTCGGATCAGGCCCAGTCGAAGGTCAGCCAGGAATGAGCGAGGGAGTTTCCGCACCATTCATTCGCTATCCCATCGGCACCTCGCTGCTGATGGCGGGCATTCTGTTTGTCGGCCTCGTCGCCTACCCGCTGCTCCCGGTGGCGCCGTTGCCGCAGGTCGACTTCCCCACCATCCAGATCACCGCGTCGTTGCCGGGCGGCAGCCCGGAGACAATGGCGACCTCGGTGGCGCAACCGCTGGAGCGACAATTCGCCCAGATCCCCGGCATCGCGCAGATGACCTCGACGAGCTATCTCGGCACGTCGTCGATCACCATCCAGTTCGATCTCAACCGCAGCATCGACGGCGCCGCCAACGACGTGCAGTCCGCCATCAACGCCGCCAGCGGCCAGTTGCCGAAGAACCTTCCCTCGCCGCCGACCTATCGCAAGGTCAACCCGGCGGACTCGCCGATCCTGCTCCTGTCTGCGACCTCGGACACGCTGCCGCTGACCACCGTCAGCGATTCCGTGGACGCGCAGCTCGCCCAGCAGATCAGCCAGATTTCGGGCGTCGCCCAGGTTATTATCGGCGGCCAACAGAAGCCGTCAGTCCGCGTCCAGATCGATCCGGGCAAGCTCGTCGCCAAGGGCCTGTCGCTGGAGGACGTGCGTTCGGCGATCGCGATCGCGACCGTCGACAGCCCGAAGGGCAATATCGACGGCGATACCCGCGCCTACACGATCTACGCCAACGATCAGTTGCTCAAGGCCGATCCCTGGAACGACATCATCATCGCGTATCGCAACGGTGGACCCTTAAGAATCCGCGATATTGGCCAGGCCGTGACCGGCCCCGAGGATGCCAAGCAGGCGGCCTGGGCCAACGGCAAGCGCGGCGTGTTCCTGGTCGTATTCAAGCAGCCGGGCGCCAACGTCATCGAAACCGTCGACAAGATCAAGGCGACGCTGCCGCGCCTCGTCGCGGCGATCCCGCCGGCGATCAAGATCGAGGTGATCTCTGACCGCACCACCACCATCCGCGCCGCGGTCGAGGACGTTCAGTTCACCCTGCTCCTGACCATTTGCCTGGTCGTGATGGTGATCTTCATCTTCCTGCGCAGCTTCTGGGCGACGGTGATTCCCGCCGTCACGGTGCCGCTGGCGCTGCTCGGCGCCTGCGCGCTGATGTGGGTGTTCGGCTATACGCTCGACAATCTGTCGCTGATGGCGCTGACGATCGCAGTCGGTTTCGTCGTCGACGACGCGATCGTGATGCTGGAGAACATCAGCCGCTACATCGAGGACGGCGAAAGGCCGCTCGCGGCCGCGTTCAGAGGTTCCAGTGAAATCGGCTTCACCATCGTCTCGATCTCGATTTCGCTGGTCGCGGTGCTGATCCCGCTGCTCTTGATGGGCGGCATTATCGGCCGCCTGTTCCGCGAATTCGCGGTCGTGCTGGCGATGACGATCTTCGTCTCGATGGTCGTTTCGCTGACGCTGACCCCTATGATGGCGTCGCGCTTCCTGCGCGCCCACAGCGAGGAGAAACACGGCCGGTTCTATCAGCTGAGCGAGCGCGGCTTCGAGGCGATGCTGCGCGCCTATCAGCGCGGCCTTGACCTCGCCCTTCGCTGGAAGTTCACCACGCTGATGGTGTTCTTCGCGACGCTCGCTCTCTCGGTCTACCTGTTCGTGATCATTCCGAAGGGCTTTTTCCCGCAACAGGACGTCGGTTTGATCACCGCGACCGCGGAGGCCAATCAGGACATCTCCTTCATCGACATGAAGCGCAAGCAGGAGGCGCTCGGCCAGATCGTGATGCAGGATCCCGCCGTGGCCTCGGTCGCGATGGCGATCGGCGGCAGCGGACGCGCCGGCAACAACGGCAGCATGTACATCACGCTGAAGCCGCGGGACCAACGCGACGCGAGCGCGCAGCAGATCATCGCCCGGCTGCGGCCGAAGCTCGAGAAGGTCGAGGGTGCCCGCCTGTACATGCAGGCGGCGCAGGACGTCCGCCTCGGCGGCCGCCCGACCCGTACCCAGTTCGAATTCACGCTGCAGGACGCCAATCTTGCCGAGCTGAATGAATGGGCGCCGAAGATTCTCGCCAGGATGCAGACGCTGCCGCAGCTACGCGATGTCGCGACCGACCAGCAGACCAACGGCACGACCCTCGAATTGAAGATCAACCGCGATACCGCCTCGCGCTACGGCATCCAGCCGCAACTGATCGACGACACGCTCTACGATGCGTTCGGCCAGCGCCAGGTGACGCAATACTTCACCCAGCTCAACAGCTATCACGTGATCCTCGAAGTACTGCCGGAGTTGCAGGGCGCGATCGACACGCTGAACAAAATCTACATCAAGTCGCCGCTGACCGGTGAACAGGTGCCGATCGCGACATTCGCGACCTGGACCAGCGTGCCGGTGCGGCCGCTCTCGATCAGCCACCAGGGCCAGTTCCCGGCGATCACCATCTCGTTCAACCTCGCCCAGGGCGTTGCGCTCGGCCAGGCGACGGAGGCCGTCCAAAAGGCCATGGTCGAGCTCGGCGCGCCCCCGACGCTGAATTCGAGCTTCCAGGGCACCGCGCAGGCATTCCAGCAGTCGCTGGGCACCGTGCCGCTCCTGATCCTCGCGGCGCTCGTGGTGGTGTATTTGATCCTCGGCATCCTCTACGAAAGCTACATCCACCCGATCACGATCCTGTCGACGTTGCCATCGGCCGGCGTCGGCGCGCTTGCGATTCTGATGGCAGCCGGCTTCGACTTCAGCCTGATCGCGCTGATCGGCATCATCCTCCTGATCGGCATCGTGAAGAAGAACGGCATCATGATGGTCGACTTCGCGATCGCGGCCGAACGCGACGAGCACCTGGAGCCGGAAGCTGCGATCCGCCAGGCGGCGCTGCTGCGCTTCCGCCCGATCATGATGACGACGATGGCAGCCCTGCTCGGCGGCGTGCCGCTGATGCTCGGCACCGGTACCGGTTCGGAGATCCGCCAGCCGCTCGGCTACGCCATGGTCGGCGGCCTGATCGTCAGCCAGGCGCTGACACTGTTCACGACGCCCGTGGTCTATCTCTACCTCGACCGCCTTTCCAACGCATTCGCGAATTGGGGCCGGTCGCCGCGCGCCGACGACGACGCGCATGAAGGCGAAGAGCGCCCGGTCAAGGAAGCCGCCGAATGAGTTGAGTCCGTCGGCTCAGCGGCGGTGTTTCGCGACGGTGTACGGAAGATCGCGTAAGGCGTCGGTGTATCCCGTCATTGCGGGCGCAAGCGAAGCAATCCATCGCGCCCCGCGAACGTCGGCCGCAATGGGTTGCTTCCGCCTACGCCGAGGCTTCGGCGGACAAGTCGTCGCTTCCGCGCAAAATTGTTTTGCAATTTTGTCGCGAGCTGCTCGCACTCGGCACCATCTAGAGTGGGATGAAGTCAGGTGAATCGGTTCAGCTGCTGGCTCCTTGCACCTCGCCCCGCCTGCGGGGAGAGGTCGGAACGCATCGTAAGATGCGTTCCGGGTGAGGGGGAGCCTTCCGCGGATTCTTCTGTCGCCGTTTACGCGGAGGCGGCCCCTCACCCCAACCCTCTCCCCGCAAGTACGGGGAGAGGGAGCGCAATTCCTTCGCGGTTGCTACTCGACTTGATCTCATCACGCTCTACGCGCCGAGATAGGCTTTCTGCACCTGCGGATCCTCGGCAAGCGCGGCGGCCGTCCCCGACAACACGCTTTTGCCAACCTGCAGCACGGTGGCAAAGTCGGACACCTCCAGCGCGAGTTCGATCGATTGCTCGGCAAGCAAAATCGTCAGGCCCTCGCGGTGCAGACGGCCAAAGGTCTCGTACATGGACTCGACGACCGCCGGCGCGAGCCCGAGCGACGGCTCGTCCAGCATCAGGAGCTTCGGATCGCACATCAGCGCGCGGCCGACCGCGAGCATTTGCCTTTCACCCCCGGACATGGTGCCGGCGCGCTGGGTGCGGCGCTCCTTCAATCGCGGGAAGATATCGTAGACGCGCTCGAGCAGCGCCCTGATGCGGGCCTTGTCGCGCAGCGGCGTCGCGCCGAGCAACAGATTGTTCTCGACGGTCTGCTGCACGAACAGCCGCCAGCCCTCCGGCGACAGCGCCAGTCCCCTGCGCACGATCGCGAATGCGCTCTCGCCCGCGATCTCTTCACCAGCAAAGCTGATCGAGCCGGAGTGCACCGGAATGAGGCCGGCGATCGCGTTCAGTGTCGTGGTCTTGCCGCCGCCATTGGAGCCGAGCAGTGCCACCACGCTGCCCAGAGGCACTTCCAGCGACACGTCGGATACGCCGATCAAATCGCCGTAGCGTACTTCGAGATGCTCGATCTTCAGCAAGGCGCCGGTCATGTCGGGGGCCCGCCCATCAACTCGATCGGCGTGTGGCCGGCGGCAACCTTGGCGGCGGCGCGGGTGCCGAGATAGGCGGCGATCACGGCGGGGTTGGACGTCACCTCCTGCGGCGTGCCGCGCGCGATCTCCTTGCCCTGGTGAAAAACCATGACGCGGCTCGCCAGCGACATGATCACTTCCATGATGTGTTCGACGATCACGAGCGTGACGCCCGAGCGATGGATGTCGCGCACGAGATCGATCGCAAGCTGAACCTCGCGTTGGGTCAGCCCCGCCATCGCCTCGTCGAGCAGCAGCACCTTCGGCTCGGTTGCGAGCGCGCGCGCGATCTCCAGCCGCTTGCGGCCGGGCGTGCCGAGCGAGCGTGCGGGCGCCGCCGCGAGCCGCTCCATGCCGACGCGCGCCAGCACCGCGCGGGCCTTCGCCTCGGCCTCGGCGCGATGCGAGGTGCGCAGAAAGGCGCCGATCATCACGTTCTCGAGTACCGTCATGCCCTCGAAGGTCTGCGGCACCTGGAACGTGCGCGCCAGTCCGAGCCGCGCCCTCGCCTCCGGCGACAGATTGGTGATGTCGTGGCCTTCGAAGAACACCCTGCCCGAGGTCGCGGCAAGATCGCCGGTCAGGCAATTGAAGAAGGTCGACTTGCCGGCACCGTTCGGGCCGATCAGGCCGAGGATGTCGCCTTGCGCCAGCGTGACGCTCGCGGCGTTCACCGCCTTGAAGCTGCCGAACGCCTTTGTGATCTCGCGCGCCTCAAGGAGCATGGGATGCTCCCTTCTCGCGCGCCTTGCGTTGCGCCCAGAGCCGGTTGGCCAGCGCCAGAAGCCCACCGGGCTGGAAGCGCGCGATCAGCACGATGATGGCGCCATAGACGACGAAGGTCAGGCCGGCCCCCTTGCCGCCGAGCAGGCTGTTGGAGATTTCCTCGAGCGGCACCAGGATCGCCGCGCCGACCAGCGGCCCTAACAGCAGGCCCGCGCCGCCGAGCGCGGCCATGATAAGGATTTTCACGGAGATCAGGATACCGAGGCCGGATTCCGGATCGACAAAGCCGAACATCATCGCATAAAGCGCCCCGGCAACGCTGGTGAGGCCGGCACTGAGCATATAGGCATAAAGCTTGGTGCGGCTTGCCGGCGCGCCAAGCGAGCGCGCGGCGCGCTCGGAATCCTTGATCGCACGCAGATAGAAGCCCATGCGGTTGTTGGTCATCCACCATGTGAGCAGGAGCGTGATCGCGAGGACGGCAAGGAAGAGATAATAGTAAGGCAGCGCCGAGATGAAGGAGAGATCGAACACGTTGCGCGGCACGGTCGGGCCGCTCAGCCCCACCGCAGCGCCCAGATACTCGGTGTTGGTCACGATCAATCGCGCGAGCTCGGCGACGGCGATCGTCGCCATGCTGAAGTAGTGGCCGGAAAGCCGCAACGTTGGCACACCGACCACGGCTGATATCGCGACGCTGGCGACGAAACCCACCGGTATTCCAACCAGCGGCGACAGGCCATAATGCGCATACGCTCCCATCGCGGCATAAGCGCCACACCCGAAAAACACGACATGTCCGACCGAGACCTGGCCGGCATAGCCGCCGATGATGTTCCAGGCCGAGGCCGCGATGGCATAAAGCAGGACCAACGCGCCGAGCCGCTGCTGGAACGGAGTGGAGAAAATCCACGGGTAAGCGATGACGATTGCCAGCGCGATGAGGAGCCAGAGATAGCGGCGCATCACGTCTTGCCCATCAGACCCTGCGGCCTGAACCAGAGGAAGCCGAGAAACAGCGCGTAGACCACCATGTCCTTGTAGATCGCGCCGATCAGGTATCCGGACAGCGACTCGATCACGCCGATCAGGAGTCCCGCGATCAGCGCGCCCGGCACGCTGCCGAAACCGCCGAGCGACACGGTGACGAAGGCGACGATGCCGAGGGTCTCGCCGACAGTGGGCACGACATAGAAGAACGTGGCGATCAGCGCACCGGCAAGTCCGGTGGCGCCGGCGGCGATCGCCCAGGCGATCGCCTGCATGCTGTCGGGGCGAATGCCCATCAATTGCGCGGCCGTCGAATCCTCGGCGACCGCGAGCATCCGCGAGCCGAGCGTCGAGCGTGTCAGCAAGAGATGGAGGCCGAGCGTCACCAGCAGCGCGACGACGCCCGCAAGCAGTCGCGAGGCCTGGATGCGGATGCCTAAGATATCGAACGTGCCGCCGACAAGATTTTCCGGCAGCGACAGGAAATTGGCGCCAAACCACCAGAATACGGAGTAGCGCAAGAGCAGCGCCAGCCCGAAGGTGCCGAGGATCTGCGCCAGCATCGGCCCCTTCATGATGTCGCGGATCAGGCCGAAATAGACAATAACCCCGAGCGTGGCGAGCAGCAGCGTTGCGAGCGGCGCGCCGAACAGCGGGCCGCCACCGAACAACGTGTAAACCACGTAGGCGACGTACATGCCGAGCATGACGAAATCGCCGTGGGCAAAATTGACCACGTTCATCATCCCCCACACCAGCGTCAGGCCGGAGGAGAACAACGCGTAGACGGCCCCGAGCAGGAGGCCCCCCACGATCACCTGGACAAGGACTATGGACATCGCCGCCGTCTATCAGATGATGCCGTCGCCATTGACGGCAGCAGTACGGGCGGAAGCTGGAGCCTCCGCCCTCGGCTCACTGTCACCAGCCTTTGTATGGCATGACCGGCGGCTTCTCGGCATTCGCCTTCGGAAAAACCGCGACGTAGTTCTCGCCGTCCTGCAACTGGATGATCAGACCCGAGGCCAGGATGTTCTGGCCCTTGTCGTCGAACTTGACGCCCTTGAAGCCGATCATCAGCTGGTCCGGCTTCAGATCGGTCGCCTTCAGCGCGGCCTGGATCTTGGCGGGGTCGGTCGAGCCGGCACGGTCGATCGCATCGATCAGCACGAAGAAGCCCTGCATCTGTCGCGCGGCGGTGTCGTCCATCTCGTCGCCGCTCTTCTCCTTATACATCTTGGCGATCAGCGCGGTGGGCGAGCCCGGCGCGCCGACGCTCCAGGACGAGCGGTTGAATGCGCCTTGCGAAATCTTGCCGACCGCCTTGAGGAACGACGGATCGGAATAGCCGGCGTCGTCGGCGAGCAGCATCGGCGGCTTGTAGTCGAGCGCCTGCATCGTCTTGGCGAACAGGATCGCATCCGACGTATAGGAGATCATGATGACGACGTCGGGCTTCTTGTCCTTGAGCTGCAGCACCTGGCTCTGCACGTCGGTCGCGTTGGTCGTGTAGGCGACGTCCTGCGCGATCGAAAGCCCTTTCTCCTTGAAGATCGTGCTGATGGTATTGGCGACGGAGGCGCCATATTCGGTGGTGTCGTGCACCAGCGCGATAGTGTCGGTCTTGGCGCCGGACGCCTTCATGTCGGTGAGAAAGTCGTAATAGACCTTGGCAAAGTCGGTCGCGACCGGCGTGGTGCGGAAGAACCATTTGAATCCGCGCTCGGTGAGGTTCGCCGCAACGGACTCGCCATTGACGAACGGAATACCGTATTTCTCGGAGATCGCACTTGCAGTCAGCGTGATACCGGACTGATAGGCACCGGTGAGCGCCACCACCTTCTCTTCCGTGATCAGTCGCAGCGCCTGATTCTGTCCGGTCGCGGGGCTGCCCTGGTTATCGGCAAAAACGACCTCGACCTTGGCGCCGCCGAGGCCGGCAAGACCGGCATTCTTGGCGAGCGGGAGATTGCCAAGCTCCGGATGTGCGTTGTTGATAATGTCGAGCGCGACTTCAATCGCGTATTTGGCGTGCACGCCGGCGCTCGCGGCATTGCCGGTCAGCGGAAACACCGCGCCGATCTTGACGGTCTTCTGCTGCGCCAACGCGCCTGAAGCCAGACCCACCGAGATCGCGGCCACGGACAGCAGCGCTACAAATTTCGAAAATCTCATATGATCATCTCCGAACATCCCACCTGGCGATTTTTCATCGGGCGGAAAAACGTCCGGCGATCCAAGCCTGCCGCCTTCCCCCTTTTGTTTTTCTTGGTGTGCCAGCATTGCATGGCCGTCCGGAACCGGCAAGTTGAGGCGCTGCCGAGACCGATGGCTTGCGACTAAAGTCGCTGCAACGAGAATGTGCAGTGCAGTGATCTTCCCGCGTGCCGCGCTTCCGCAGGCGCGCCGGGAGCGACCAGTTTTGCCGAATGAGCTGGCCTCCCTCTCGCCGACCGCAGGTGCCGGGGTCACCGGTGCAGATTGCATCCAGACAAACTTGCTACCGCGCGCCCGCCGGATTCTCGACGGTCCGCAGCGAAGCCTCGTCCGCCAGCCAGCTCGAGCTCATGGCATCGACGCGAACAAGCCAGCGGTGATGGTAAGCGTGGAATCTGACGGCAACCTTGGCGCACGGGCGGCCACTGAGCCCTACCCCATGCACAGCAGGGCGAAGAGCAACTACGCTTCAACGAGCCGCGGCATCTCAAACAGTCACGAGAAGTCCACCGAATGGCGCGGGAGACGGCACTA
The DNA here is from genome assembly GCF_018131005.1 of Bradyrhizobium lablabi. GTDB lineage: Bacteria > Pseudomonadota > Alphaproteobacteria > Rhizobiales > Xanthobacteraceae > Bradyrhizobium > Bradyrhizobium lablabi_D. The sequence continues at coordinate 301,842 of NZ_JAFCJK010000008.1, read as the reverse complement.
CGCCCAATTTCCTAAGTTCTTCCGCAGGAACTAGCTGCTATCGTGGTTCGGAGATTCGATTTGATCGAGGACGCGCGGATGACCGCTGACTCTCTCGCAAGTCTTACGGAAACGGTCCGAAGCGAATCACTTGATGGGGCGCTGGTAGTCAAAAACCCCAGCGACAACCCCGTATGTTCCTTCACTCACGACGAAGATCTCTCGTGCATCAAAGTGGTCTGGCGAAAATATGCAACGAGCGCTCAGCTCCGCTTTCTTCACGAGGCTCTTCTGCAGGTGATGGAGGGGACCGGAGCTCAAAGCCTCTTGGGCGATGATAGGGAATTGCCAATCGTTCACGCGGAAGATCAGCGATGGATCATCGAGGAATGGCTTCCCCGAGCGCAAGCCCTGGGCCTCAAGCGCGTCGCGGCGATACCGTCACACTCGTTTTTTGGGCGGCTTTCAATCGGAAGCATTCAGTTGATTTTGGCCAAGAACGTAGTTGTGAAGCAGTTCCAGAACGTCCCTCTGGCCGCCGATTGGCTTGGTCGCGCAACCCATTTTTGACCACCCCTAGTGGCGTTGGGGTACGTCGGCCACCCCGCCAGAAGAAACTGAGTGGTTTCACATGTTTGGCGTTTCCGGGGAATCTGGCTGGGGAACCTGGATTCGAACCAAGACAAACAGAGTCAGAGTCTGTTGTGCTACCGTTACACCATTCCCCATCGAAGTCGATGATTTCATTCGACTTCTCCCGAAATTCCAGCGGGGTTTCGCTAGCTTTCTGGCAAAACCCGGCCTTCGGAGAGTGCGATATAGCTGCATGTTGGTTCATGGTCTAGTCCCCCTTGCCAGCGATCTGCAGTCGCTTGCGACCATCCGCAGCGGCCTTCATCTGACCGGCGTTTCGGCCCAGCGATCGAGTTCGAGCACGTCAGCCGTGGTGAACTGGATCAGGGTCGCGCGGCGGCGCTCGCAGGTCTTCTTTGGCTGGCACCAGATGCCATTTTTGCCGTCGCGGTGCTCCGGCCCATCCTGACCATCATCCGCACCAAGTCAGGCGTCGCTTGCGACAACCCACGCAGGCCACGGCACATGACCGCGATCCGGGATTTCCAGGTCTCTGTTCTTCTCGAACGGATTGGCTTTGACGACTGAGCGGGATGGCCCAATCCCGGATGGTGCCGCCCACGGACGGCATCTGGTTCGCCATCACCAGCCTTTCTTTGATCGCGTCGCGCAAGGTTCGGACGACGATCGGCTCGAGCCCGCGCGCCCAGAGCATTTCCCAGCCCTCACGGTCCTCGCAGCGCCGCATGTGCACTTCGCAGTTTGACCTCGTGCCTTCGGAGTTTCTCTTGAACGCATCGCTGTCGCGATGTCGAGCGATCAGGTCGCTGCTTTATTGCAACCGTAATAGGACTCCGTCCGTCTCGTAATGCTGGCGTCGCATCGGGCGCTTCATATGCAACGGCAGCGCGTCAAATATTTCTGCGCTTCTCGTGGTCACATCCATGCTTCTCAGATGAGAGCACTGAAACATGAACATCAGAACCGTCCTGGACTTATTCGATAATCAGGTTAGCTCGGCGCCAGATGGAATCGCTCTCGTAAGTGGACAGGCGCCCCTGACCTATGGCGAGCTAGCGGCGCGCAGCGACGCGGTCGCTCGCTTCCTGCTGGAAAACGGAGTCAAGGGCGGAGCGCTCGTTCCCATCGAAGCGACGCGCTCGATCGACTATATTGTGGCCATCATCGGCGTTCTGAAGGCCAATGCGGTATACGCTCCCATTGACCACAAACACCCCATTGAGAGAAAAAAGCTCATTCTGGAGCAAATCGGATCGCCCATCCTGCTTAGCACTGCCGGCGAGCGCGACGGCTACGAGAGTGAACCCTTGGACAGGTGGACCCGCGTGAGCGTGGCGTCGTTGTCCGCGAAGGCTGCCGCGAACCGGATTTCCTTGTCGGCAAGACCGTCCCCGGCAGATCCGATTTATGTCATTTTCACATCGGGCACGACCGGTGTACCGAAAGGTGTCGTCGTCGAGCACCAAGCGGTGACCAGTCTGATTCAATGGCATAACGACAAATTCGAGGTCACATCAGCCAGCCGCCATACCTTGATGGCCGGCCTGGGTTTCGATGTCTGCCAGTGGGAGATCTGGTCGCCACTCTGCGCGGGAGCGACGTTGCATATTCTGGACGATGAAAAGCGGTTGGATGTCGATCTGCTAACGGATTTCTATCGCCGGAACGACATTACGCATGCGTTTGTGCCGACCGTGATGGTCCCAAACGTGGTCAATGCCACCCGCAATCGCGATAGTTCGCTAACGTACCTGTTCACGGCGGGCGAAAAGCTGAAGCCAGTCGATACTGAAGGTGTCTCTTATTCGCTAATCGACTATTACGGGCCAACAGAGGCCACGATCTTCGCCACTGTTCATTACGTACCAGGTTCTGCGTCAGGAAAACCGGAATCGATCGGTCGCCCGGTTACCGATACGGAGATCCTTATTCTTGACGAGGAGTTCAAGGAGCGGCCTCGAGGGGAAGTCGGCGAACTGTTCATCGCCGGCTCTTGTCTTGCACGCGGCTACCTTAACAACGAGGGGCTGACACGCGACAGGTTCGTACCGCACCCCACCCGATCCGGGGCGCGTATGTATCGCACAGGCGACCTGGCTCGGTGGCTGCCCGACGGAACCGTTCAATACCTCGGCCGCGGCGACGAGCAGGTAAAGATTCGCGGAAACCGCGTCGAACTCGGGGAGATTGAGTCGTTTCTCGCCACTCAGCAAGGGATCAAAAAGGTAGCCGTTATCGTGACAGGCGGGGACGCCGATCTCGCGAGAGAGGTTGTAGCTTTCCTCGTGACCAATGGGGCGACCGCCCCCTTTGCACAAATTGTCGAATCGATCAGGGAGAACGTGCGTACACATCTGCCTGACTACATGAGACCGGGGCGCTACATCGAACTGCGCGACATGCCGCTTACCGTGAACGGCAAGACCGACAAAGCGGCATTGCGCGCGCAGTTCGCTGCGGGATCTCCAGCGTCAGTCGACAGCCGTGCGGACCCGAATTCCATGGAGCGGCTTGTTTTCGATGTGTTCCGTACGGTGCTGAAGCACAGCGACTTTGGCCGCCGAGACAGCTTTTTCGACGTAGGCGGACATTCCCTGCTAGTTGCCGAAGTGGTTTTGACGCTCGAGGAACGGCTCAACAGCAAAGCCTATATGCGCGACGTGTACCAGTATCAGACTGTGACCGCGCTTGCCGCACATATCCGGTCGCGGATGCAAAGCGAACGACTACCCGAGATCGACGCGGAGCCCATCCACGAGTTGCGCAACGATATCGAGCTTCCGGCCGGAATTGTGCTGAACAGCCCGTTTGATATCGACGCGTTGAAGCGGCCCCGCCATATTCTCCTGACTGGCACGACCGGATTTGTCGGTGCCCATCTGCTCTCCGATCTGCTTGCGACGACCAACGCTGTCATCCATTGCCCGGTGCGGGCGCCCAACGATGCCGAAGCGAGGTCGAGGATCGACGACAAGCTCGCGACCTACCGGATTGGGATCGAGGATCGTAGCCGGGTCATTGCGTACGCTGCCGATCTTTCGCTCGCCGAGTTCGGCATGGCACATGGCAACTACATGAAGCTGTCCAGCGACGTCGATGTGATTTATCACTCGGCCAGCGCCGTCAACTTCATTCAACCGTATTCATACATGAAGAAGGACAACGTAGACGGGCTTAAGCAGATCATTTCATTCGCTGCCAGCGACAAGCTGAAGGCGCTGATCCTCCTGTCAACGATATCCGTCTACAGTTGGGGGCATCTGCACACCGGCAAGACGGTCATGACAGAAGAAGACGACATCGACCAGAACCTCCCCGCCGTCCTGACGGATATTGGCTATGTGCGCAGCAAATGGGTGATGGAGAAAATCGCCGACCTTGCAGCCGCGCACGGATTGCCGCTGATGACATTCCGGTTGGGCTATGCGACGTTTAACAGCCGCACAGGGCTGAGTGCGAGCTATCAATGGTGGGGGCGCCTAGTCGAAACGTGTATCAAATTCGGCGCCATACCCGATCTACGCGATCTGCGCGAAGGTCTGACGACCATCGACTACATGACGCGCGCCATTGTCCATATTTCAAGGAATCCGGCGGCCCTTACCAAAAAATTCAACCTGATTCACTCCGACGAAAACAATCTTACGTTGAAGCAGTTCTTTTCGTTGCTTGAGCCTCACGTCGGAGTGAAGTTCGACGTCATTCCGTTCGCGGAGTGGCTGGGCAAGTGGAAGGACAACCGCGAGGCGCCACTCTATCCGTTGCTCAGCCTGTTCAGGGACAATATGTACGACGGACGCTCAACGGTGGAGCTGTACCAAGACACCTATCGCTGGGGCTGCAAGAACGTGACGAGCTTTCTCAAGGGGAGTGGAATTGAAGAACCGAGATTCAACGACAAAGAACTGACTCGGTATCTTGAGAATTCAATCGGTTTCGTGGCGACGGCATCCTAGCCCTCCGGCGCCGCTGTGTCGTGCCGCCGGAGGCCTCGCTTCTTTCATCGAGAGTGCCCTGCTCCGTCCAAGCACGCGTTCCGCACCCTGTCGTAATCACCCGATGCCGATGCTGCGGCGCTTGTCTCCCAATAGGCGGCACGCAATTCGTGCTTCATGAGCTTGCCGAATCCGGACAGCGGCCGCCTCGCGAACGCACTTCCAACTGTCTCGAGGTGCCGGCGAGCCCCACACGCCCGCGTCGGCCGAGGCTGTCGTCAGACAAAAATTCAGGCCCGCCGGATATCATCCGGCAGGCCTGATCGACTTCGATTCTGTCCCGCTCCGTGATGCGGTCGAACGTGGTTGCTCGCGTGCCGCTCTTAGTCCGCGGCCTTCAGCGCGACCGCCAGATCACGCACAGGGCGCGTCACCAGCGGCTGGAGATCAAAGCGCTGTTCCAGCAGCTTGAGGATCGACGTGGTGTCATAGTCCTCATGCGCAACACCCGACCTGTCGAACTGCTTGGAGATCAGCAGCGTGGGAATACGGGTGCCCGGTCCCCACTTGTCCGCGGCCTCGGCATCGGCACCTTGACGATTGTACGGCGGAGGCGGCACGTGATCCCACTGTCCGCCAAACTCGTCATAGGTGATGATGATCAGCGTGTCCTTGCCATCAGGTCCTTCGACGATCGCCTTGACCAGATCGACCAGATGCTGGCTGCCTTCGCTTTCGCTGGTATAGCCCGGATGCTCAGTCTCCTCGCCAATCGGCTTGATGAAACTCACGTCCTTCAGCGTGCCGTTTTTGGCCGCCTGAATGAACTCCGCTTCGTCCTTCAGGTGGTCCCTGCGGGCCGTCGTTCCCGGCGCATAGCTGGCGAAATAGTTCAGCGCCTGGTGGTGGAACTGAAAGTCGACGTCCGGGCAGTTCGGAAACACCGCCGTGGGAAGATGGTTCGGATCGGTACAGGTCGTTCCGTTGCCATTGGTCCAGCCGGACCCACCGACGTCACCATTGGCATTTGACCAGCCGCCCGCGTACCAGGCCCAGTCGACCTTCTTTGCCGACAGCCGATCGCCGATGTTGGGCGCATGCAGCGGCGGCAGACGTTTCGCGTCTGCCGTGCCGGGGAAAAACGGCTGATAGAACGGCTGCGTGGTGTTGACCGCGTAGTCGCCGCAGGCGAGCCCCGCAGGCAGGCCCCTCTGACCGCATTTCGCGGTCAATTGCGCGTCCTGCACAGTCGCTGTGGGCGTGTAGAGCGGCGTGCTGGTCGGCATGCCGTTGGCGTCAACGATCGAGTGCAGATCGTTGGCGCTGCCGTCGTTCAGCGCGCCGACGAATTGCGGCGCGGCGGCGGCGACCAGGAACTGGTGATTGAGGAACGAACCACCAAATGCGGACTGGTAGAAGCTGTCGGCGATCACGTAATTCGGCGCGCCGCCGCCATGAAGATAGAGGTAGATGGGCAGCTTCCTGGTGTCATAGTAGCCCATGACAAGACCCGCAGCATCGCTGCCGGTCACATAGCGGTTCTGCCGGCCGCCATTGATCTGATACTGCTCGCTGTAGAAGCGATGGACGATGTCCTCCGTGCAGCCGCCGGGCAAGCCGGTGCCGTTGGCAAAGCCATGAGCTGCCAAGGCACCGACCGGCTTCGGACAAGTGGTCGCCGACGTCGGAATGAAGTCGTTGATCTCGAACGGCTGGTTCTTGAACGCGCTCAGGATCGCCACCGAACCGGTGCTGTCGGTGCAGCTCGTCTGCAGCGGCGAGGGCGACGTCAGGTTGACGTCGTTCCGCACTTCCTTCATCCGGATCATGACGCCGTCCTTCTCGAGCGGGCGCTCGCCGTCGCCTATGGCCGTCAGATAGGCGACGAGATCCCACTACGCCGCGCTCGGGCGCATCCTGCTGCCGACGAGCCAACGACAATAGTAGCTGTAGCGTGGACACAAGGGCGACGGGATCATTCCGAAGCCGGTGGGGCAACCCACGCGTCGCTGTGCTGCATAAGGCGGATCAGCGCTTGCGGGTCAAATTTCCGTGCGCCGGGCGGAATCTCAAACGATTGCGCAGGCTGCGGCTCGTCACGGACCCGCTCGACGGCGATCGTTGTCCCATCGGCGGTCCTGACCTGCAGCGGAAATTTGCGATCGCGATCGACCCAGCCGACGAAGCTGAAGCCATCTCCTTCGACCTTGTAGGCGGACATTGTACGTCCGCCGACTGTTCCCTCGCCGGCGCGCTCGCAACGCCACACGGTCAGAGCCGCCGGCGCGGCCAATGCCGCCATCGCGCGCCACTGCCGGCAAGGATCCTCGGGATCAAGCGGGACGAACATCTGCGTAAGATCGCTCGATCGCTTTGCATCCATGAAAACACGGGCGGCCGGACGGACGAAATAGGCTGCAACCCTCGCCGCATCGACGAGCAGGAAGCCGTCGGGAAGCGCCGTCGTCTCAATCCGCGCTTTGCCTTCCGACACAAGCAATTTGCCTATGCGTGTCGCGCTCTCCCCCTTCGTGGCGACGAGATCGGCCGAAAATTGCTGGGCGCCGGCCGGCATCGTCGTCAACGCAAGGCCGACAACGGCAAGCAGGCGTGCGGTGACGTTCATTCCTGGCGGCATCGTCTGCTTGCGCTTCATTGCTTGCACTCGGCTTTCAACTCTTGAGGAGGCGGAGACATGGCAGCGCCGATCGAACCATAGGTTCGGCCGGCGCTGATTTAGGACTTGCTTCTAGGCGAGGCTACGCTCACTCGGTGTAGGACAAGGTCACCGGCTTGCTGAAGTCGAACGCATCGAAGAGATCGGCGAGCGCCGGACTGTTGGTCGGCACATACTCATTGTTCTTCGAGTACGTCGGGTTCGGCAGGTTGTCGCGGCTGCGGTTCGTGAGCGGCTGGAGATTCCAGTTGCGTTCGATGAACTTCAGCAACGAAACGTGGTCGCCGTAGTTGTGGTAGATCTTGCCGCCCGTCGAATAGGGCGAGAGGATCAGGATCGGCAAACGCGGTCCGTCGCCGAAGAAGTCGATCGACTGGGTATAGCCGGAGTCCCAGTAGCCGCCGGCCTCGTCCCATGTGACGAACACAGCGGTCTCGGCCTTGAGTTCGGGGTTATTGTCCAGCGCATTGAGCACGTTCAGGACATAGGCCTCGAACAGATCCACCTTCGAGCTCTCCGGATGGCCATCAAGCAGGGTGTCCGGCTTGCCGAACGACACTGACGGCAGCTTGCCTTTCTCGATCGCCGTGATCAGATCCGCGGTGTCCTTCATATGGGCCTGGCGCACAGCCGGATTGGCCATGATCGAGGTCGCATACTGGAACGGATTGCAGATCTGGCAATTGTCGACTCCGAGCGCGTGCGCCGGATCGGCGAGCGCGGCGGCGTTGAGATCGGGCTTCGATGGGTTGGCGGCAACCGCGGCGTTGGACAGCACCACGGCGTCGTTATACGCGCCACCATAGAACGCCCAGGAGATATTTTTCTCCATCAGCGCATCGCCGATGGTCCGAACCGACGATGGCGGAAGGCTGTTGCCGCCCGCCAGCGCCCCGTTCGGCAGATATCCCGGGTCGGTGTTGTTGAGCATGTAGTAGTGGTTGGGCTTGCAGTTCGGCTCAGCCGCATACGGCAAGTTGCTGAGATAGGTGACGATCGGCTTGACGCCGGGCTGGAACACGTCCGAGCAATCGCTGAAACTGCCGTCAACCGTGTAGCGATTGACCGTACCTGTCACCGGATTTGGGTTGGCGATCAAGTTTGCCGGCGGCACCGTCGGATTGCCCTTGCCGTCGCTCCAGAAGGCCGCATCGCCGGTGCCCAGCATGAAGTGGTTGGCGCCAGTACCGCCGTGGAACGACTGGTGGAAGTTATCACCGAGGGTGAAACGGTCCGCGAGCATCTTCAGCACAGGAGCCTGACCCTGCTGAGCATTGTAGAAGCCCATCGAGTTGCCCATGCTCTTGTTGCTGCTCGAATAAGTCGCCATCACGAACGGGAACAAATCGTTCAAGCACCCCGAGTTGTTGCTCTTGGTCGCATTGGCGGCGCTGCAGTCCTCCTGCTGGACGTCCTGATAGAAGCGATGACTGGTGTCGCCGGTGTAGTCGTCGTCGCTGATCTGCTGTCCCTGCAGCGGGAATGGTCCGCTCAGACTGCCGGCGCCGGGAACGCGAGTATCAAGAACGTTCTTCGACAAATTGCTGAAACCGGTCGTGAGGATGTCGAGATCGCTGGGATCCATGTCCTTCTCGACACCGGCTTCCGCGATGGTCTTGAACGGAGCCGACGTGTCGCTCTGCGCGCTCGGCGTGCCGGCGGTGTTTGGCTGCGGCATCGTGTTGGTCGCGTTATAGGGCGACTTTGCGATCGTCGGCGCGCCGATATAGAATGAAGGCTGGCCGGCAACCGAAAACTGCTGAGCCTGAGAGAAGTTCGGTCCCGGCGTTCCGTCTTCGTTGACGATTCCCTTCGACAGCAGGTTGGAGATCGTCTGCTTCTTGCCCTTTGGCTTGTAGATGCCGAACGTGTGGTCGAGGCCACGGTTTTCGCCAATCAGGATAATGACATGCTTGATCGGCGAAGCGGTCTTCGCCTGGTCGGAGGGATCCTTCCCCTGGTCGCCGTGATCGTTGTTGCCCCCGTTCTTGCCTGGGTCGTTGTTCTGTCCCTCATGGTGATTGTGATGAGGACGCTTGTCCCAATCACTTCGGCCGGCCGAGTATTGAGCGGCGTATGCCGCCGTTGCGACGAGCATAGTGGACACGGCGCAGATCGCCGTGCTGGTTCGCCAACTCATCTTGTACTTGAAAGTCATTTTCGACCTCGTGGTGGTTGCACTTAGCGACACATTGCCTAATGCGACAACATGACGCGCGCTTATCGTTGGCGTGAAAGCGCGCAAGAAACTTCGAACGATTCAAATTCGCGGCGAGGACATCGCAACGCTCACTCGCGATGATGCACAGCGGGTCGCGCGCCGGCCGCAAATGCACGAACGAGCGCGGCGAAGCAATTGCTGCGAGCGTTGCGCAGCGCGGTCCTACATTGCGTTGATGATTGTTAGTGAGGCAGATGCTTCGACTGCATGACTTGACGAAGCGCGGCGAAGTGCTGGTCATGCACACTCTGATTGAACAGAGACCAGGGCTCGGCGCTCGCCAGCAACGCCGGAACCGCGGCGGCCATCAGATAGCGATAGTTCCTGAACTCCGTTGCCGCGTCGGCATTACGTCCGGCGTCGACGGCCATCTCGATTCGCCGAAGCGTGAGCACGAGTTCCTTCAATCCGCTGCGCGCCAGCACGCGCTGTTGCTCGCCGCCTGACACGGTGGTGTTCTTCCGATCCGGATATCGCTCGGTGAGCTCGCGCAGCTCCCGGCCGATCGTATCGACCGCCAACGCAACAGTTGCCTTGTCGCCGGACGGTATTGCCGTCGCGAGCACCGTGTTGAAGCCATTGATCTCTTTCAGCGTTGCACCCGCACCATCGCGCTCGAAGGGCAGCAGACCGTCGCCGACGGCTGTGAGATAGGCGACGAGGTCGCGTTTGTCCTGCACCGACAGGCCGAGATCGAAAGTGCGGTCGAAATGGTCAACGACTTGATCGAAATTGCCGAAGCGACCATCGTGAAAGTACGGCGCGTTGAAATCCGCGTTACGCAGGGTCGGCGTCTTGAACATGCCGCCCGAACCGACGTCATGCTGCTGGTGATCGACGAAGCCGCCGGACGGAACGTGGCAGCCTGCGCAGCTCATCGCCGCATCGTGCGGAAACGGCTTCGAAAACAACACTTCGCCGCGGCGCTCGGACTCGCTCGTTTGGGCGACCAATCGCCCGCCGGGACTGAGGCTTGGATTGGGCAGGAAATCGATATCCTGAATGTAGGCCACGATTGCATTGACGATTGCCGACGACGGCTCGGGGCCATCGAACTCGTTGGTGATGACATTGTGCACGAAGTCGCGCAGCGAGGCGAAACGGCCATCGGCACCATAAGGCGCGAGATATCGGGCGCCGCGCAGGCTCGGAATCCGCACGGGGTCCAGTACGAGATTGTTTGCCTTCGGATTGAACAACGGGCCCGTCGTATCGAACGTTCCTGGCCGGCTCGACATCTTCGGCATGAAGAACTTGGCGTTGCCCGCGCCATTGACATGGCAAGTGCCACAACTGATGCCGGCCTGCCGCGCCACCTCCCCGAGTAGCGCCGGCGAGTTGAATGCGAGGTCGCCGAGATTCACGAGATATGATTTGACGCCGGCCCGCTCCGACTGGAACACTTCACGCGGCTTGTCGAGCGCATCCTCGTTCAGCTCGGTCGTCGCGGGCAATACGGTCTGGTTTCCATCGACCGGAAAAGCCAGCGCGCGCCCGAGCAGCACAGTAGCGATGAGGGCGGAGGCAAGCCCTGCCAGCCGCAGCCGGACCAGGGTCATCGCACCTGCGCCTCCAGCGTCGGCCGCCGCAGGCCAAGCTTGGCTGATGCGAGTTGCAATGCGACGACGAGTTCCTCGCTGGCGCGGCGCAGATCGGGAATATCCACATGCGGCAGGTCCGGCGTCGCAACGATCGCGTGGAGCTGGTCGATGCGGTTCGTCACCAATTCATCGAGCTTTCCTTCCGCCGTGTTGAGTGCAGCGGAGAAGATCGTGCGATAGGCGAAATCAATTCCGGCAATGTTGTTTCGCATGTCGTCGAGCGAGGTGCCGCTGATGCGAGATTCGCCCCCGTCCGCCTTGCTTTCCCCGACTTCGTAAGCGAGCCGCGCGGTGCCGTCCAACAGGCCTTGCGGCGTGAGCTTCATCTCCCTGAGCTTGGAGTGGAGATCATTCAGGTGCTCGACAAGTGCCGCGGCGTCCGCATCGACGTCGGTCGAACCGGTGCCGAACAATTTCGCCTCGATGGCGTGGAAGCCGCTGTCCGCGTTCGGCCAGGCGTCGATCTGTGCATCGAGCTCAGGCACGAATCCGGTGGTAAACACTTCCGAGCGCTCCCAGCCGGCCCGCGCCGAAAGCCAGGCTCTCTTTGCGCCGCCCAAATCACCCGCGGCGGCGCTTTCACGCAGCGCGCGCGCTCCAGCCAGCGCGCTGCCAATGCCCTCGATCATGTAGGGCCGATAGCGCTCGGCTCCCTCCTCGAGAACGCCGGCGTTCGCGGAACGCCCGCCAACCAGCGCCGATACCACGGCAAGGCAGGCTACCACTCGCATCATGCTCATCATCGCCCCACTCACTCTTGCCGTCGAAGAACGCTCGTCCCGCGCCCGCCAGAAATATTGTCGGCTTCCTATGCGGTTTTGTGACAGATGGACGGATTGTCGCAGCTTTCCGTAGCGGCGTTCTTTATCGACGATCACATTGTCGAAGGCTCGCGGCACGTACATCGCGGATCAATCGGACCAAGCTGTTGGGAGCGAAGGACTGCTGCAATATGCTTCTCAAGATCTAATGACGCGCGGTCTGTGCTGCCCGCGCCGTGATTGGGACGAGACGAACTTCACCGCTGCCCTCCCTCCCAGGCGCCGGCATCGTCATGACCGCGCCCTGCTCGTCCTTCACCATCGTGACTTCACGTCCCTGGATCGTCCGCAACGTCCAGCCCTGAAAATCCTCACCGATCTTCAGGCGGAGTGCGGCCTTGCTCGATTGATCAAGAAATATCCCGAAGCTCTCGTCGTCGCCCGCAATCGTGCCGACGAGCGATAGCTGCGGCGGCTCGGCCTCAGCCTTTCGCGGCGATGGCGGCCTCGACACGACGGGAGCCTCGGCCACCGCGGGTGGCGGTGGCCGCCGCGATGGCGAGAACACCGGGCGGTCGCGCGTGTTGGACAGTTTTGCCAGCGGAATGGCCCACAACGGATTGGCGCTGAGCGGCCGCGCCGCAGCCGGTTCCTGCGGCGGAGGCGCCCGGACCGTCGTCACCGGCTCGGACGGCTGCGGCGAGGTCAACACCGGTCCGCCCAAACGAGTGTCGTCGAGCAGGCCCGCGTCCAGCGCGTCACCGGACGGATCGGTCACGGCGGCCGGCGCGGATTGGAGCGACAGGCTACCCACGGCAAGGACGGTCAGGAAGCGTCGTATCATTTGGCTCCTCGCCATTGTCCGGACACGCCGAGCAACACACGCAGTTTGCGTGGCTCGCTCTTTGCGGCTTCCTCATCGGCGGTGGGCTGCACCACCAATTGGTCGATGAACAGGAATGGCATGCCGGCTTCGAGGTCATAAAGCACCTGCTGCAATTGTGCCTGCTCGATCTCGCAGCTTGCGATCATGCTGATGAATCCGGCCTTGGTTGGCGTCTTGGGAACGTCGAGTTGGGTCGACAAGACGTTGCCTCCGAACCGAGTGACCGCACCCGATACCCGCTGCAGCAGCGTGGCGCCGGCAACCGTCACGGTTGCGCCCTCGAGATACGCCGACCCCGTCGGCACCGCGGCCTCACCGGCCACACTGTTGGCCTTGGGCCGGCGGCCCTCAAGTTGCTCCAGCAACGCCGCGGACGCCGCCACGTCTGCGCGCTGTCCGACGATATCTGACAGCAACGATACCACCAGGAATAAGAACACGATCATTAGTCCGACATAGCTGCTCGCCGCGACCAACGGCGAGGTGCTGATACTCATGAGCGATCTGGTCGAAGCATTCATGAGCCGGATCCGAAATAAGCCGTGATATGGGCTTCGACGTGGAAACGCTCCGTGGACTCGTTCGCAGCACGCGTGGTCGGCGCGAAAAAGGTGGCGCGGGTGAACTGCGGCGACTGTTCCATCAGACGGATCAGTGATGGAGCATCCGGTGTCATGCCGACGACCTGCATCTTGTCTCCCTCGATACGCAGTTCCGTGACGTAGGCCGTGTCAGGCAGCACGCGCGACAGCGCTTCCAGAACCATGACGCTCGACGGCGTGGTCTGCTTGCGCTTCGCGAGCAAGCCCAATCCGGACGCGGCACCGTTGGTATCGACGCGCAGCGCGGCGCGGCGCTGGGAAATCCTCTGCTGAAGCTCTTCCTGCTCCGACTGCAGCCATCCGCCGACATAGATGTCCAGGAACAGTGCGGCGGCAGCGGCAATCCCCGCGGCGACCAGACCGACGCGCAAAAAGCGGGGCACTTTCGGTCCGGCCAGACCACGCAATTGTCGATCGAGCAAGGTCACGTGGACCGGCTCACCGCCGCCGGCCACAGCCGGAACCGAAATAGCAACTGACATCGCGCCAAGCGTCTTGGCCAGTTCCACCAGTGGTCGGACCTGCGTCGCCGATGTCGCGCTGAACGCGACCTCGATGCGGTCGTTGGAGATCGGCTGCGGCGGGCTCCAGCCGAACACAGCATCGGCGGCCGTCCACGGCGTCAGGCGGTCGACCTGCGCGCGGATCATGCCATCGAGGAATTCGGCAGCCCGGCTCGGGAAATCAAGCAGACGGGTCACCACTCGATCAGGCAGCAATCGCACCTCGATGCGGGCTCCATCAAACGCGGACCGCAAATGCGCAGGCAATGACGGCTGCGGCGTATCGCGATCGAGACGGAACGAACAAGCGTCCATTCCGGCATTGTCCTTGGGCGCGGCGATATTGGCGGTGAAAGCGCCATCGGCGCCTTCTTCGAGCAATATGCCGCGGCTATGCGCAAAGCGGCCCGCGATGCCGTCAAACGCGGTTGCAATGGCCGCGATCCACTGCTCAAACCATTGTCGGGCCTCGGCAAACATTGCCATCACCTGCTCCCGCGAAGCGAAACCGGATGTCGCAATTCAACGGCGTCCTGCCAGGACAGCACGCGATACGGCTCGACCTTGTCGCCGAGGGCGAACACCACGGCCGAAGTCGTGTGCCGACCGTTGCGGAAACGGATGTTTGTCTCAACCCGGTAGCACGGGCTCTTTGCGGTCGACGCTGGGTTTGTAGCGGCTGCAGATTGCGACTTCGCGGCGGCGTCGTTCGGCGAAGCCGAGGGGTTCCCCGACCAGTCCTGCTGGTTCGCGGATTTGTCCTGCGTGGCGGCAATCGTCTCCGGTGCAGCGATTGCCGGATCGACGTCAGGAGAGCCGTTGAACACGGTCACGAACGGCAGGGCGCGATCAACCAGCACCGCTGGCAGGCCCGCAACCAACGCCAACTCGTTGACATGCGTGAACAGTCCCTGCCGTGGGGAATAGCCGAGTGCGTTGTAACGCGCCGCCTCCGTGTTCTCACTGCCCTGAACCGGGCGGGTTCGCCAGCCAACGATCCGATCGGCATATTCGGCGGCGGCGTCCCTTCGGGCGCCCAGCACCACGAACAGCCGGGCCAACGTATCCTTCGGCGCGTAATTCAGATCGATACGCGCCGCCTCCGATGTATAGGCGACCTCGACGCTCGCCTCGTCGAGCTGAAAATGAAGCGCACCGCGTGGCGGCCTCACCTTCTCATCCGTTAGCGTCAATTGATAGGCCGCCAGTTCCACGCTTGCCGACACCAGCGCTTCGGTCTGCAATGCCAAGTCGTTGGCGGCCAGCGCCCGTGCGGAGGCCGAGAGGTAGGCCGCGAAGATCATGGCCAACGACGACAGCGCCGCAAGGAGCCAGAGCACCGCAACGATTACGAAGCCGCGCTCGGAGACGGGACGGCGCATCCTGCCGATCAACGCCATCACGTCTTCCCCTGATCTGCCGTATCCTGCTTCCCCTGCTCCGCGGTATCCTCCGCATTGCGGTCACGGTCGGCGCAGTTGCCGTCCGGCTTAGTGCAATTGCTCGGCAACTGAACGTGGATCGGCGCAATGGTCGAGACCGACAGCACCCGTTCGCTCACGGCGTCGCGCACTGTCAGCCGGATCATCGCCGGCAACCTGTCGGCGCCCTTCCATACGTTCTTCCAACTCCGGTCGGGGCCGGCATAGGCGAACGACAGACGATAAGGCGCGCGCAGCAGCACGACGGGATTGCCGAACTGCGTCTGTTGCGCCAGCGATACCCCGTCCGGAAGCGGCGTGAAGCGCGCCCGCGAGCGCACAGTAACAAATTCACCGCGATCCCTGGTTTCACCGAGATGGACCACGTCGAGACCCGGCCCCGCATTCGGTCCCACTGCGGTTCGTACGAACATGACCGACAGTTCCGATCCCTCGAACAGGGGACCGTGCGAGTCGCGGGTGGCGGGAACGAACTCAGCCGCGGCGAGATCGGCGCCGATCCGCTCCAGCGCGATGCCGGTCAGCTCATTGCGCTGAATCCGTTCGAAACCCCTGTTCCAGCTCGGGAGCCATTGCGCCGTGATGCTTGCCAGCGCCGAGAGTAACAGGCCCATCAGCGCCAGCGCGATGATGGTCTCGATGAGCGTGAAGCCTCGTTCCTGCGTCCTGGTCGTCGCCACGGTCATTCGGATGGCCTCCGCATCAGGCGGACGGTGCGAATATCGGACATGGTCCCGCCGGGCGATCGGACCCGGATCCGCACCAGCTCGGGGGTCCAGTCCGTCTTTGTGTCGGAAACCGCCCAGCCGTTGCCGAGAGGAGCGACATCGATAACCCATCGATAACCCTCCGCCTGGCCCGTCGTCGTGCCGGGGCGCAATTCCGCGCGCGGCGGAATGCCGACCGTCATCAATGTGCGTACCGCCTGCATCAGCGCCACGTGTTGCTCCAATGTTCGCACGCCGCGCGTGTTGCCCGCCATCACGGCGCCGATCGCGACGATCGAGACGGCCACCACCGCCAGCGCCACCAGCACCTCGACGATGGTGAATCCCGCCTCGGGGTTACTAGTTGACGGCGATGTCACGGGTGACAATCTCAACTCGTCCGGTGAGCCAGTTGACGCGGATTTCATAGCCAACATCGAGCCGCGTCAGCGCTATGGAGCCCCCGCACGACCCACCGTCCGCAAAAAAGCGAATGGTCGACAACGCATCCTGCCGATGGCAGGTTCGCGGCAACAGGGCGTCGAAGCGCACATCGTCCGGGATGCGGACCATCAAGCGTGACGAGCCGGAATGGATCACGCGACTGGACGCGTCGACCAGGGTTGCGACGCTGGTGCTGCGGTCGATGGCCGCGGTTCGATCGCGTTTCAGCAGCGTCGCTGTCTGCAACGCATAGGCCTGCAATCGCGATCGCGACGTCTGGGATGGAATGAAGGGAAGCAGCACGGCAGCGATCAGCGCGATGATGGCGAGCACGCACACCATCTCGAGAAGCGTAAAGCCGCGTTGCGTGGTCTCATTCATCCTTGGCTGCCGTCGTCTTTTCCAGGGAAATGTCGGCGGAGGTGCCGCTGCCGCCCTCCTGACCGTCGGCTCCATAGGAGACGATGTCATAGGGCCCGTGCTCGCCCGGCGACCGGTAGATGTATGGATGGTTCCAGGGATCGCTCGGAACATTGCCGCCTTTCAGATATGGCCCGTTCCACGCGGCCACCCCAGGCGTCCGCCGGACCAGCGCGGCAAGTCCTTCCGCGGTGGACGGGAAGCGGCCGGCGTCGAGGTAGAAGAGATCAAGCGCGCTCGAGAAGCTTTGCAACTGAATCCGCGCGGTCTTGACCCTGGATTCGCTGAGATAGTTGAGAACGCGCGGACCGATCAATCCCATGATCAGACCGATGATCGCGATCACCACCAGCATCTCGACCAGCGTGAAGCCATCCTGGCCGCTGTGGCGGCGCCACCCGCGCGCTCGCACGCTGGCGCCTGCGCGAGCCGAAAGTTCTGCAACGATGGTCCTCCGCGATATCATGTTCGGTATCCCTCCCTAGCCGACAAGCTGCGTCACCGAGAGCAGCGCCGTCATGACAGATACGATCAAGCCACCGACGACGGTGCTGATCGTGATGATCGCAAGCGGCCCGACGATGCCTACGACGCGGTCGAGGCTGCGCTGCAGTTTCGTTTCGTAGAATTCCGCGACGCGCCCGGCCAGGACCGGCAATTGCCCGGTCTCTTCCCCCAACCGCAACATGCGGACCGCCATCGCCGGCAAGATGTCGGCAACCGCGAGCGCCTCAGACAGTTTGCCGCCGTGACGGACACGATCGGCCGCGGCCGTCCAACTTGCTTCGCTCCCCGTCGCCGCCATGATGTCGACGAGGATGCGCAACGCAGCCGTCAGGTTCACGCCGCTGCCGAGCAGGACGCCGAGATTGCGACAAAACAGGCTCGCGCGGTAGAATTGAAAGCCGTTGCGAATGCCGGGAAATCGCGAGATCGCGCCGACCAGCGCTGCACGCGCGCCGGGTTGCCGCAATAGCCACCACGATCCCCCAATGGACGCCGCGGCGGTCAGACTGGCAGCGGTGGCATTGCCACGCAGGAAATCCGACAGCTTGAGGAAGGTGGCGAGCGCCGTATCGGACTTGCCGCCGAAATCCCCGAGCACGGTCGAAAATTGCGGCAGCACGAACAGAAGGAAGAACAGCATCACTCCGCAAGCGGCGATCAGCACGAAGGCCGGATACTGCATCGCATCCGTCAGCTTGCGCCGCATCTGCTCGGAACGTGCTCGCTCCGCGCTGAGCACTTCCAGCACGGCGTCAAGCGTGCCCGAGACCTCGCCGACGCGCACCAGCGCGACATACATCGGCTGGAACAAGGCCGGGTGGCTGGCCACCGCGTCGGCAAAGCTTTCGCCGGTGAGCACAGCCGCTCGAATCTTGGCGACCACGGAGCGCATCCGACCGACGTCGGCGTCATCGGCCAACAGTTCCAGTGCATCGTCGAGGCGCGCGCCGGCCTTGAGAAGAAGCGCGAGATCGCGCGTGAACGTGGTGACTTCGGCGGCGCTCGGACCGCCGAACATGCGCCCACCACCCGCCGCGCTGGAGGCGCGCTTGTCCTCAATGGTTTCGATCGGCAACAGCCGGAGATACTCGATCCGGCGCGCGACTTCGGCCGCAGTGGGCGCGGAGATTGAGCCGTTCACGACTTCGCCGTTCTGGGTCAGGGCTCGGTAACGGAAATTCGGCACGTCGTCACCGCATTGTCGTGACGCGGAGAATTTCGGCGGGCGACGTCAATCCCGCCCGGCATTTGGCAACGCCGTCGTCGAGCATCGTCGTCATGCCGGCGCGGATTGCCATTTCGTCGATCTTCAGTCCGTCGGCTTGCTCTCCGATCAATTCGCGCAGACCGTCCGTCAGTTCGAGCAACTCGAAGACGCCAAGCCGGCCGCGGTAGCCGGCCCCGCCGCAACGTTCGCAACCGCCGGCCTGCTGGATCGTCTCGCCGACACGGAATCCGAGCGCGGCAAGTCTCGGGTCCTCTTCGAAATCCGCGGCCTCGAGCGGTCGTCCGGTCTTGCAGCGTTCACAGAGGTAGCGAACCAGCCGCTGCGCGATCACGCCACGCAAGACCGAGCGCAGCAGATAGCCCTCGACGCCGAGGTCGAGGAGGCGCGGGACCGCAGCCGCCGCCGTCTCGGTATGCAGGGTCGTCAGAACCAGATGGCCGGTCAGTGCCGCATGGACCGCGACGTGGGCCGTCTCCGAATCCCGGATCTCACCCAACATGATGACGTCGGGGTCCTGTCGAACGAAGGAGCGCAAGGCCGCAGCAAATGTCAGGCCGATCGCCGGCTTGACCTGGGACTGATTGATCCCGGGGATCTCATATTCGACTGGATCCTCGATCGTCAGGATCTTGCGGATCGGCTCATTGAGGATCGAGAGGATCGTCGCGAGCGTCGTCGTCTTCCCGCTCCCGGTCGGCCCCGTGATGACGATCATCCCGTGCGGGAGCTTCAAGAGCCGCCGAAGCTTGCTCTCGTCCGGCGCCGAAAACCCCAGCTTCTCCACGACCAGCAGTCCGCGGTCCTTCGGCAGAATGCGGATGACGGCGGATTCGCCGTGCTGCGTCGGCATGATCGCGACGCGGATATCGATATCCGCGCGCCCGGCCCGCAGCCGCGCCGCGCCGTCCTGCGGCAGGCGGCGCTCGGCGATGTTCAGATTGGCGATGATCTTGATACGGGAAATCACCGCTTGCGGCAGCACGCCGGACAGCGCCGCGACCGGCCGCAACAGCCCATCGATCCGCAATCGCACAATGAGGCCCGATGAAAACGGCTCGATATGGATATCGCTGGCGCGGAGTTCGACCGCTTTCTCGAGCAGATCGTTCACGGCGCGAACAACCGGAGCGCCGCTGGCGAGGTCGCGAAGGCTCTCTATATCGTCCTCGCGCGGCAGTGCCGACATGGGCTCTGCGCCCTGGCTTTCGTCCGCGTCGAGACGCTGGCCAAGCGCGACGCCGACGTCTTCCGATGAGGCCACCTTGATCGCGACGCCGGTGCCGAGCACGATCTGCGCCGCGCGCTGCGTCGCCTGATCGGCCGGATCGACGACGGCGAGCGTCAACGTTCCATCGGGCGCCTTATAGGGATACACCATGGTCTCGCGCAAAAACCGCTGCGAGAAGGATGCGACGAGAGGATCGGCCGCCATCATCTCCTGCAGCGTCACGCGCCCAAGCGAGAAGAAGCGGGCGGCCTCGTCGGCAAATTCTATGGGCGATAGATTCGTGATTTCCCAAAGCTTGACATGACGATGGTCCGCATCCTGGCCGGCCGAGTGGTCAACCGACGCCAGATGCTGGTTCTGGCGGAGGTAGTCCACGAACTGCACGGACAGATCGTTGGCCATTCTTGTTTTTCCGCCACACCAGTTCCGCGCGGCTCGCACCGCGACGCTATCTTGCCGCTGCACGTAACGCCGGCCGGGCAAGGTTATCAATCCGAAGTATGACAGTTGTACGAATCGGTTTTTATCTCCTCGTTCAAAAAAATCTGAGAAAGAACTGATCGCGGCAGGATCTGCAGCTAGTTGCGCTGTGTTCGTCGCATCGCGACGTGCGAAGCAGAGCGACGATCATGTAACCAATTTATTTCTGTCATCTTCGCTCGCTAATGGTTTGCGCGGACAGGGACTGGTCGTCACAGGCGACTTGAACTTCACCCGGTCGAGTAAAGGGCATGAAGCGCGTGGGTAAACTGGGCCGCGAATCGACGATCCGTGGCGGCCTCGGGGCCGCGTTCGCCCTGCTGTCGCTTGGGCTGCTCGCTTCCTGCAACTCCGCAACCGTCGGCGACGCCGGCGTGGACGCATCTCAGCTCGATATCGTCGACAAGGTCCGCTCGCTGGACTTGTTGCCGCGCCAGTCCCAGCCCGTGAATGGGATCGCGACGACCGCCAACCGGGGCGGCACCGTTCGCACGGCGATGTATGAAGGCTCCGACGTTGAAACCGTGTCCAGCGAGCGGCTCCAGGCGACCGCGAACGGCAACGGGTTCGATTTGAATTTTGAGAACACGCCGGTGGCGACAGTGGCCAAGGTCGTGCTCGGCGACATCCTCCGCGTCGGCTACACTATCGATCCTCGCGTACAGGGCACGGTCAGCCTGGTCTCGGTTCGCCCGGTACCGAAGTCCGACATCGTCTTCGTGCTTGAAAATGCCCTGCGCCTCAGCGGCATCGTGCTGCTGCGCGACACTACGGGCTACCGCCTGACTCCCCTCGGCGACGCCGTCGGCGGCGGATCGGTCGATTCCGCGGGCGCCTCGCCTGAGCCCGGGTTCGGCGTCTCCGTCGTTCCGTTGCAGTACGTGTCGGCGCAGACCCTGTTGAAGCTGATGGACAGCTTCGCCACCAAGGCCGGCACCGTGCGCGCCGATGCGTCTCGGAATCTGATCTTGATTCAGGGCACCGGCGCTGAGCGCCGCGCCGCGGTGGATACGGTGCTCAGCTTCGACGTCGACTGGATGCGTGGCCAGTCGGTCGGCATCTTCCCGATCTCGAGCGGCTCGCCGGCGCCCATCATCGCGGAGTTGGAGAAGATCGTCGATTCCGGCGAGAACGGCCTCAGCCAGAACGTGATCAAGTTCATGCCGATCGCGCGGCTGAACGCCGTCATGGTCGTAACGAAGAAGCCGGAGATGCTTCGCACGGCGGCGACCTGGATCAAGCGGCTTGATCGCAACGACGTCGCGCGGACCACCGTCCACGTCTATCGCGTCAAATACGGCGATGCCCGCCAGATTGCGCGGGTGCTGACCGATATGTTCCTTGGCGGATCGTCGTCAAGCCTGCTCGATAGCGCCGACAGCCAGATCGCTCCGGGGTCCGAGACGACCACATCTTCGAGCACCGACCGGCTGTCGTTGAACAGCAATACGAACGGGTCGAACAGCTTTGGTTCCCGCACCGGCACCGCCTTGGGTAACGGAGCCATTCTGGGCGCCGGTGCCGGTCTCGGCGGACAGCCGGCCAACGGCAGCCAGGGGCAAGGCGGCGCCGCCGCGCTCGACAACGGACACGGTTCCGGCGGCAACGGTCAACCGGTGATGCAGGACGTGCGGATCACGCCGGACGCCGTAAACAACTCGCTGCTGATTTACGCCGACCAGGCCAATTACCGCACCATCGAAGCAACCCTGGTACAGATCGACCAGCCGCAATTGCAGGTCGCAATTGATGCGACGATCGCCGAGGTGACGCTGAACAATACCCTCTCCTACGGAGTGCAAACCTACCTGACCAGCCGAAATGTCGGCCTGAAGCCGAACACGGGCTCCATCCTCAACACCCAGGCCTTGACGGGCCCCGCGACTACGGTTGACCCGACAACGGGCACCGCATCCGTCGCCGGATCGGTCACGAACGCGTTCATCAATCGCGCTTTTCCTGGCTTCAACTTCCTGATCGGGTCTGAAACGCAACCGAGCCTGATCCTTGACGCGCTGCACGCGGTCACGAGCGTGAAGGTGCTCTCCAACCCGTCGCTGGTCGTGATCAACAACCAGACGGCGACGCTGCAGGTCGGCGACGTCGTCCCGGTATCGACCGGAAGCGCGACCGTGCTGACAACCAACAATACGGTGGTGAACACCATCGATTATCGAAACACCGGCATCATCTTGCGGGTTTCGCCCCGTGTCAGTGCAAACGGCAACGTTCGACTGGATATCGAACAGGAAATCAGCAACGTGCCGGTGGGGAGCTCGGGCAGCCTGACGCCGACGGTGTCCGAGCGACGGGTCAAGAGCCAGATTTCGATCGCAAACGGGCAGACGGTCCTGCTGGCCGGTTTGATCAGTGAGCAGCAGAACGGCACTCGCAACGCGATCCCCCTCATTGATCAGATTCCCGGCCTCGGCGATGCCTTCGGCCATCAGGCGAATACCACTCAGCGTACCGAACTCATCATCTTCATTCGCCCACAGATCATCCGGGACGGTTCCGACGCCCACGTCATCGCCGAGGAGCTCCGATCGCGGCTGCGCGGCGGCATCGCGACGACCTCAACCAATGCTCCCATCACCACCAGCTACCATTGAACGATCCGCGGGCATGGTCCGTCTCCCGCGGAGAGCCTTCATCGCGCTTCTGGCCGCGGCGATCTCGATCGCCGCCCCGACCGTGGCACGGGCTGATACGCTTTCGCGCGGAATCGCGGCCTTCCATCTTGGCCAATATGGTCGCGCGTTACGGGATCTCTGGCCGCTCGCCGACCGTCACAATGCCAGGGCGCTCGGCTTGATCGGCTTCATGTACGAGAACGGTTTCGGCGTGCCGCAAGCCTATGATGCGGCCGCCGATTTCTATACACGCGGAGCCGCTCTGGGCGACCCGTTCTCCCAAGCCATGCTGGGCCTGATGTACGACAAGGGACACGGCGTCCGGCAGGATTTCGTGCTCGCTTATAAATGGCTCAATCTGGCGGCCGCCCATACGAGCGGCCGCCAGCGGGATACCTACGCCAGATTCCGTAATGCGGTCGCGACAAAAATGTCGACCAATGAGATCGTGATTGGTCAACGACTTGCGCTGACCTGGACACCGGCCGTCCTGGTACCGGTGGCCCCGCTCCACTGACACATCCCGCGACCGTCGCGGCCGATAGCCTAAAGCGTGATGAGATCAGGATGAATCATCATCGCGCTTTAGCTTGTTGCTTGCGCATGATCTCCGCGCAAACGCTACGCGTTTGTCGCGAGGGAAAACCGCTACACACTTTTCCGGATCATGCTTTAGCCCTTGGCGACCTGGTGCGAACTCATAAGTTCAAGGGCCTTGACCATCGCGGAGTGATCCCATTCCTTGCCGCCATTCGCGACGCAGCTGCTGAACAATTGTTGCGCCGATGCCGTGTGCGGCAGTGCAATTCCGAGCTTTCGCGCCCCTTCCAGTGCGAGGTTGAGGTCCTTCTGGTGCAGTCCAATCCGGAAACCGGGATTGAACTTCCGCTCGATCATGCGCTCGCCGTGAAGCTCGAGGATTCGAGACGACGCAAACCCACCCATGAGCGCTTGCCGCACCAGCGCCGGGTCGGCGCCGGCCTTGGACGCGAACAGCAGCGCCTCAGCCACGGCCTCGATCGTCAGCGCGACCACGATCTGATTTGCGACCTTCGTGGTTTGCCCATCGCCGTTTCCTCCGACGAGCGTGATGTTTTTCCCCATCTTCTCGAACAGCGGCTTGACAGCATCGAACGCCTTTTGCGTTCCACCGACCATGATGGTCAGCGACGCGGCCTTTGCTCCCACTTCTCCACCTGACACCGGCGCATCAAGATATTCGGCGCCATGCTCCCTGATCCGTTTTGCAAACTCCTTCGTCGCCAGGGGCGAGATGGAGCTCATGTCGACGACGATCTTGCCGTCGGTGAGTCCCTTGGCAACGCCGCCGTCGCCGAACAGCACTTCTTCAACCTCCGGAGTGTCCGGCAGCATCAGGATAACGACGCTCGATTTCGTCGCGATATCGCTTGCGCTCTCGCATGCCACCGCGCCCTTGGCCACGAGATCGCCTGCGGCTTTCGACTTCTTGAGCACGAACAGCCGGTGCCCCGCCGCTTGCAGGTTTTCGGCCATGGGACGGCCCATGATCCCCAAGCCAATAAATCCGATGTCGACCATCGCTTGCTCCCTTTTCTATAGAGTGGGTTTCCGGGCAGTAAGCCACCCGAAACCTTCCAAGGCAAGCGACCTCGCGGATTCTGGGAAATGCTGTCGAACCGCGGCCTCATCTACCCGCGGCCCGTTGCCCGCAGGCGGCTGTGGCGAACACCGTAGACCGCATAGATCACGAGCCCGACCGCAAGCCACACTGCGAGCCTGATCCAGGTGTCGAGCGGCAAGCCGAACATCAGGAACAGCGAGGTTGCGGCCCCGGCGGGCGCTACCAACCAGATCGCCGGCGCGCGGAACGGACGCGGCAGTAGCGGGTCGCTTACGCGCAGCGCGAGCGTGCCCATCGAGACCACGGTGAATGCGAACAGGGTTCCGATGCTGACGAGTTCGCCAACCAGGCCGATCGGCAACAGCCCGGCGAAAATCGTGACGATCGTGCCGGTGATGATGGTCGAGACATGGGGCGTCCGGAAGCGCGGATGGATTTTCGCCGCAAACGGCGGCAGCAAGCCGTCATGTGCCATGGCGCGAAAGATCCGCGGCTGCGCCAGCAGCATCACCAGGATGACCGACGTCAATCCGAACAGGATGCCGAGCTTGATGAAGGGACCGAGCCAGCCAATGCCGATCGCATCGATGCCGACTGCGATCGGATCTGCGACATTCAACCGGTCGAACGGCACGATGCCGGTCAGCACGAAGCCGACCGCGACATAGAGCGCCGCGCAGATCACAAGCGAGCCGAGGATTCCGATCGGCATGTCGCGCTCCGGCGCCTTCGCCTCCTGCGCTGCGGTCGAGATCGCGTCGAAGCCGATATAGGCAAAGAACACCACGGCAGCGCCGCGGACCACGCCTGACCAGCCATAGACGCCGACGCCGGCATTCGGCGGGATCAGCGCGCCTTCCGGATTGCTCGGCGTCACCCAGTTGGCCAGCGTCACCGAGGACAAGGCGCTGCCGAGAAACAGCGCGATGACGGTCAGCTTGACCGCGACGATGAAGCCGTTGAACTGCGCGGACTCGCGGATGCCGATCACGAGCAGCGTGGTCACGAACACGATGATGGCCATCGCCGGAATGTTGACGATTGCGCCGGTCCGCGACCAGTTGCCGCTGCTGACGTCGTAGGCGAGCGGCGCCGAGGTGAAGTGCTGCGGCAGGTTGATGCCGAAATCACGCGCGAAGCTGACGAAGTAACCCGACCATCCGACCGAAACGGCGATGGCACCGACCGCGTATTCGAGAATCAGGTCCCAGCCGATGATCCAGGCGATGAACTCGCCGAGCGTCGCATATGCGTAGGTATAGGCGCTGCCGCAAACGGGCACGGTCGACGACATCTCCGCATAGCACAGGCCTGCGAAGCCGCACGCGACTGCGCCAAGAAGAAATGAGAGCGTGACCGCGGGACCGGCGTTCGCCGCAGCGGCATGGCCTGTCAACACGAAAATGCCGGCGCCGATGATGCCGCCGATACCGAGGGTCACCAGTTGCAGCGCCGACAACGAGCGCTTGAACGGCGGCGTATCGGCGTCGCCTTCCGACCGCGCCGCTTCCTGCAGCAGATCGGCCGTCGACTTCCGCGTCCAGATGCTGGCCACAATCCACACCCTCCGCCGTCCGCATTGCGGCAAGACGCCCGGCGGAATTATAGCGCGCCGTTCAAGCGCCGCGCGACGGCAAACGCTCGCTCGATGTTGGCCACCTCGAAGATCGACGAGGCCGCTGGCCTCCGCCTTGCTGACATGGCGATGCGAACAAACAACCTGAGGTCGAGACGTGCCATGGCGGGACAACCAATTTCGGGATTGGGTCGATTTGAAGCACTTGATGCATTGCGCGGAATCTGCGCGCTGCTTGTGGTGCTGTTCCATATCCCGATTTACCATGCACTGAAGGGGACCCAGCCATTCGCGAACCTGCAGTTCTGCGTCGACATGTTCTTCGCGCTGTCAGGTTTCGTGCTGTGCCATGCCTATGGCCATCGTCTACACGATCGCGCCGACGGTCTTCGCTTTGCGGTGAGCCGGTTCGCGAGGCTCTGGCCGCTGCACATCGTGATGCTGGTGCTGTTTATCGGAATCGAGGTGGTCAAGATCGTATTCCTGCGCGCGGACGGTTCGTTGTCGTTGGATTCCGTGCCGTTCGGTGAAGGCCATACGCCGTGGCAGATGATCACCAACGTCCTCTTCCTGCAGTCGTTCCACCTCCATGCCGGCCTGACCTGGAACGGCCCGGCTTGGAGCGCGGCGGTCGAATTCTATGTGTCGTTGTTGTTCGCTGTCGTCATCCTGCTGTTTCCGCAGCGCCGGCGGGAGATCTTCCTCGGTCTGTGTCTTGCGGCAGGCATGCAGTTGTTCGAACGGTCGCCGCAACAGCTGTTCGTCTCACACGATTGGGGCATGCTGCGCGCAATGTTCAGCTTCTTCGCAGGCTGCCTCGTCTACGACATGCGCCTGCATTCCAACGGCCGGCTCGAGACACCGAACATGCTCGAAGTGTGGAGCGTGCTGCTGGTCGCGGCGTTCGTCGTCTGCACACAGCCGGGCGAGATGCAATACGCATTCCCGCTGCTCGCAGCCATCGTGATCTACGTGTTCTCGTTCGACCAGGGCTTCATCTCGGCACTGCTGCGCTCTTCGCCGCTGCAGAAGCTTGGCCTGTGGTCTTACTCGATCTACATGATCCACACGTTCCTATTCCAACTGATGAAGATGACCGCCTCCTATCTCGGCCGCAAGATTCATGTCGATCTGGTCGGCTGGTGCGACGGAGACAAGCTGCTGCTGCTCGGAACGCCCGGCCATGCGCTTCTGGCGGCACTGGTCATCTCGGTGGTCGTCGTCGTGCCGTTTGCTGCGCTGAGCTATCGCTGGATCGAGAAGCCCGCGATGGATTTTGCACGACGCGGCCCGGCACCGCACCGCGGCGGTGCTGTCGCCAAGGCCAGCCCGGCGGCGGTTGCAACGTCGGTCTAGGCCTCCGTGCGACCAGGCGGGCTCGCACTTGGAGCACACATCCTCTGCCTGGCGAAGGAGATCATGGCGTCGGCCTTCAGTGGTTATGCACGTCGGGCCGCGGATCGGTGACGAAGCCGTCGCGGTTCGGCATCCGGATCGCCGCAAGCGTCTTAGCGTCGAGCACGGCGTCGGCGGGCACCACGCCATTGAGATTGAGGATGTAGGCGGACACCGCGTAGACATCCTCATTGCTCAGCGACTGCGGCGCGTTCTGCGGCATCGCGCGGCGGATATAGTCGAACAGCGTCGAGGCGTAAGGCCAGTAGCTGCCGACGGTGCGGATAGGCTTTAGGCTCGCCAGCGTACCCTGTCCGCCGGCCAGACGATCGCCGAGACCGCCCTGTCCATCCGCACCATGACACGTCGCGCACTGTTCGCTGAACACGACGCGGCCGCGCTCGACGCTGCCGCTGCCGGACGGCAGGTTCGAGCCGTCGCGGCCGATATCGATATTCCAGCCGGCAATCTCCTCAGGCGTCGCCGCGCGCCCGATCCCGTAATGTTCCTCAGCCTGCGCGGCGAGGGTCAAGGCGCCGATCGCGCTCGCGAGGAGCGCAGCTTTCCATTCAGGCCTGGCCATTGGTCACCTCACCGTTCGCATCGATGCGCCAGGGCCAGATGGCGTTGTTGTGATAGAAATGATTTGGGCCGCGCACGGCCAGCAACTCGGCGAGCGTCGGCTGAACGTAACCGGTCTCGTCAACGGCACGGCTCTGGACCACCGCGGGTTTGCCATCCCAGTGCCAGGGAAAGCGGAAGCGCGTGAGCGCACGCGTCAGGACCGGCTCCTGGAGCTGCGCGTCCTGCCACGTCTTGCCGTCATCAACGGACACCTCCACGCGCGCGATCTTGCCGCGGCCGCTCCAGGCGAGCCCCGTGATCTCGTGGAAGCCGGGCTCCGCAAGCTTCTGCCCGCCCGATGGACGCGTGATGATCGATTTCGCCTCCATGTAGAAAGTAAACTCACGCGAGGTGCCGTCAGGCATCAGATCGGTGTATTTCGAGGTCTCCTCGCGCGAATAGGCAGGCTCGGCGACGACTTTCAGCCGGCGCAGCCATTTCACGTTCATGTTCCCCTCGAAGCCGGGCAGCAGCAACCGCAGCGGATAGCCCTGCTGCGGACGCAGCCGTTCGCCGTTCTGGCTGTAGACCAGCATGGCATCGTCGAGGCATTTCTCGATCGGGATGCTGCGCGTCAGCGCGGCGGCGTCCGCGCCTTCGGCCACGATCCACCTAGCGCCCTGCTGCAGGCCCGCCTCGTTCAGCACCGTTTTCAACGGCACGCCGGTCCATTCCGCGCAGCTCACGAGACCGACGAGATCGGACGCCGTCTTGCCATAGGGCTTCGTGTAGACGGGATTGCCGGAGCACTCGATGAAGTGGATGCGCGACTGCGACGGGAAGCGCCTGATATCGTCCATCGAGAACACCAGCGGACGATCCACCATGCCGTGCAGCATCAACCGGTGCTGCGCGGGATCGATGGTCGGGACGCCGCCATGGTGGCGTTCGTAGAATAAACCGTTCGGCGTGATGATGCCGTCGAGTTCCTGCAGCGGCGTGCGGCCCGAAGCGGAGATGTATTGCGGCAACGTCTTCGAGATGTTCTTGACGATCCCCTTCTCATAGACCGAAGGCGTACCGTAAGGCTGGCTTCCCATGGGATCACCCGGCGCCTTCATCCACTCGGGCACGTTGGGCGGAAGGTTGCTCCCGGATTCGGCGAGCGCGGCCGCGCCGCCAAGCCCTGCCACCGCAGAACCGCCGACCAGTGCCGTCCCCGCCTGAAGGAAACGCCTGCGAGACGCCTCTCGCATGCCTTTGTCCGTCGTCTGTTCACCCATCGACGTTTTCCTCCGACGTTCTTGTTGCCGCATAGCCTAACACCAAACGCCCGAGACGTTGCAACCATCCGCCGCGCATCATTCGTCAGCTGCCGGCGACCACTGGCAATTTGTCGATCGAACGGATTCCGGGCCGTCCGCGCCAGCGAATCTGCGCGGGTGCAACTGCAAGCCGGAGCTTGGGCCAGCGCACAAACAGGGCCTGCAGGGCACAGGCCGCCTCAATCCGCGCGAGCTGGTGGCCGAGACAGAAATGGATTCCCGTCCCGAACGAGATGTGCCGATTTGGCTTGCGATCGAGCTCCATCCTCTCAGGGTGCTCATGCGCGTCCGGATCGATATTGGCGGCCGCGATCATCGCCATGATTCGGTCGCCTCTCTTCAGATGGACTCCGCCTAGCTCGACATCGCGCCTGATATAGCGCGGCTTGGAGAATTGCACCGGCGAGACGAAGCGCAGGAATTCCTCGATCGCCAGCCCAACGCGGCCCCAGTCGGCGGCAAGCCAATCGCGCCGCGCAGGGTTCTTGAGCAGCTCAAAGACTGATCCGCTGATCAGGTGCGTCGTGGTCTCCGAGCCGGCGCCGAGCAGCAGAAAGACCATCGACACCATTTCAGCCGACGTGATGCGGCCGCCTTCCTTTTCGACTTGCACCAGTTCCGCAATCAGCCCCTCGCCCCCCTTCTCGCGCGCACGCCGCAACTGTGCTTCGAGATAACGCCGCATTTTCGACAATCCGACCATCATGCGCAGGAAGCTGACCGGACCTCTGAGCTGAGACATCGAGTTGGCCCAGGCGATGAATTTTGTCCGATCAGCCATCGGCAATCCGAGCAGTTCGCAGATCACCGACACCGGCAATATGCGTGCATAGCGCTGCACCAGATCGGCGGGACTTCCGGCCGCGAACAGTTCGCCGGCCAGACGATCGGCGATGGCGCGGATGTGCGGCTCCATCTCGAGCACAGCGCGGCGACGGAACGCCTCGTCCACGATGCTGCGCAGCCGCGTGTGGTCGGGCTCGTCCATCGTCAGCATGTTGTTGGCGACGGTCGCGATCGACCTGGGCATCCACCAGCGCAGGCCCGCAACTTCACCGTCCTCCTTGCGCAGCGTGAATGTCGTGCTGTCCTTCAGCATCGCCGCGGTCGTCTCATAGGTGGTCGTCACCCAGACCCGGCCGACGATCGGAAACCTCACCTCGACAACCTGTCCGCGGGCGCGCAGCGCGGCAATCCCGGCAGCGGGATCACGGTTGAATACCTCGCTGGAAAAGTCAGGCTGCGATGTCATGACGTCCCTCATGCCGTTCGAGCTTCCGGAAGATGGTACTGGCCGGCGCGCCTGCAAGACCGGTGGATGCCAGGAACATCACGGTTGCAGTCAAATCAACGGGACTTCAGGCATAGCGGCCCCGTCGTGAACGATAGACGGAGGGCCGAAGGAACCTTCGACGCAATCATGCTGCGCTGGGAACGAAGCGGAGCTGCGTTGGCGGCGTCTCTGTCGCGGACGCCGGCGCGAGGCTGCAAGCCGTTTCAGCTAATTCGCGTCAGCCCGTCACCGGTGGTGTGCCGTGAGTGTGGAAGGACTCGATCGTCTTCAATCCCCACGCCTGGCCCTTCTTGCGCTCCTCCTCGGTCCAGACAATCGGTTTCCAGTCCGGCGCGAGGATCAGGCGGGCGCCGGCATTGGCGACCTCGACGCGGTTGCCGCCGGGCTCATAGACATACAGAAAGAACGTCTGCTGGATCGCATGCTTGTGCGGCCCGGTCTCGATATGCACGCCATTCTCCAGGAAGATATCGGCGGCGCGCAGGATCTCCTCGCGACTGTCGAGCGCGTAGGTGACGTGATGGAAGCGGCCTGTCTTGCCGTAATGGTCGCGTGTATAGGCGAAGTCGTAACTCTTGTTCGACATCGTCATCCACATCGCCGCTTCCGTACCGTCGTTGAGCACGATCTGCTCGGTGGTTCGGCAGCCGAGATAGTTCTCGAAGAACAGACGGTTCGCCTTGATGTCGACGGCGAGGCAGTTCAGGTGATCGAGGCGACGAACATTGACCCCGCGCGCGGGAAAGCGCTGCGCCTGGTTCTTCAGCGCAGGTTTCAGCTCGGCCGGTGCCTGGTACCATTCGGTCTCGTAGTATAATTCGATGACGTGACCGTCGGGATCGCGGCAACGGAATGCCGGCCCCTGCCCCATGTCGCCGTCGATCCAGCCGATGTCGAAGCCCGAGCCCTTGAGCGCGGCGACACGGCGTTCGAGCGCCTGGGGGCTGCGCGCGCGCAGCGCCATGTGCTCCATGCCCGACGTCTTCGACGCCGTAAGCTTGAGCGAATAGCGCTCGTAATCATCCCAGCCGCGCAGATAAACCGACTCGCCCTTCCGGCCGCTGACCGTCATGCCCATCACGTCGACGAAGAATTTCAGGCTCTCGTCCGGCTTTGGCGTCAGCAACTCCATATGCCCAAGATGGGCGAGATCGAAGATCGGCTCCGGCTGCATCAGCGCTTCTCCTTCCGCGGTGACGCGAGATCGGCGGCGCATGGCATCATTTCGCGCGGCACCTATTTGTACTACTGTACAAAAGATTAGGTCTCGTCAACAAAATAGTGGAGTATCACCCACCCGCGAACATGCGCGCGGCGGCAAATTCGCGGGCGAGTCGATTTGGCGTCGAATATTTGAGCGAGAACGCTAACGCGCATTGGCCGGCGCGTGCGCGTGCCAGAGGTCGGCACGCCAGTGCAGTATGATGACCAGCATCATTGCGAGACCGGCGACGGCATAGAGAGTGCCCATCGCGGCAAAGCCGACCAGATCGATCAGACCGCCGGCGGCCAAAAGGCCAAGCGGCAAGCCGTAGATCACCATCATGCGCACCCCCATCACGCGGCCGCGGAACTGCTCACTTGCCGCCCGCATCAGGATCACCGCAAGCGAGATCATGCACAGGCTCTGCGAAAATCCTGCAAGCATCAGGCAGGCCATCGCACTCGGCACCGTCTGCATCTGCGCGAAAACCAGCAGGGTCGCATACCAGACGATGGTAGCGCCGATCATCAACCGCGCAACGCGAACGCTGCCGACGAGGCTGAGCGCAATCGAGCCCGCCAGCGAGCCGACAGCGAAGCTCGCCGACAGATAGCCGAGGCCGCTCTGGTTGGTCAGGTAGATCTCCCGCGCCGCGTAGGGCAGCAAACCGTTGGTCAGCGGATAGGCGGTGAGATTGGCGAGGAAGGCGATCCAGATCGCGGCGCGCATCCGCGGCGAGGTCCAGACATAGCTGATGCCTTCCTTGAGATCGCGCAGCGGCGAGCGCCGCAAAACGGCCTCGACCGCCTCGTGGGCCTTGGCCCGCCCGTGCGGCGCGACCACGCAAAGCGTCAGCACGGTGGCGACCGCGTAGAGGCAGACGATGGCGACGTAGGCAGGCCCGATGCCGAGCGACGCGAACAGCCCGGCGCCGCTCAGCGCGCCCGCGATGCGCGCGGTATCCATGGTGGTGCGCGACAGGCTGATGGCGCCGATCAGTTGCTCGTGCGGCATGATGGTCGCGACCAGCGCGCCGCGCACGCCAAGATCGGACGGCCGCACGATGCCCATCAGCGCCGCGATCAGGAACACGCAAGGCGGCGTGAGATGGCCGGTCAGCGCCAGTATCATGAGCGTGGCCGCAAGCGTCGCATAGGCGGCGCGCATCATGGCAAGCAGGTCCCGATGGCCGATACGGTCACCGATCACGCCGAACACCGGGGCGACAAGCGTGCCGACATAGCCAAGCGAGGCGAACACCGTGAGCAGCAGAACCGAGCCGGTCTCGACCAGCACATACCAGCCGAGGATGAGCGTCTCCATCTCGAACGCCCAGGAGGTGAGCAGATCGGCAGGCCACTGGAATCGATAATTCCGGATGCGGAAGGGAGCGAGCGCGGACGGCCGCGCTGACGCGCTCAAGACCCGATGCCGCGGCTCATCGCGTTCCACCCTGCCCTGTTCTTGTCGTTGTCCAATGGATACAGGCCGGATGTTTTTGGGTCAATCGCGGCAGCAAGCACTGGAGCGGCGTCCGCAGCACGGTCAGCCGACCGAGGCAATTCTCTCGCGATGCGACGACAGCAGATGCGGGATCTCAACGGCCTAAGCCGGCCGGCTGAACGTGATCCGGCCAGTTGGCCGCCTCGGCGCAGGCGGCGTTGAGCAGGCCGCAGCCGAGCCCATTGATCAGACCGG
This sequence comes from Bradyrhizobium lablabi, assembly GCF_018131005.1. Taxonomy (GTDB): domain Bacteria; phylum Pseudomonadota; class Alphaproteobacteria; order Rhizobiales; family Xanthobacteraceae; genus Bradyrhizobium; species Bradyrhizobium lablabi_D. Next base: position 268,335 of record NZ_JAFCJK010000008.1, on the reverse strand, counting down.
TCCCCACCGCGATCAGGATGAAATCGGCCTTGATCCGGCGAGCGAGGCGTTCTCGGCCATGGTGAATCCCAGGTTAACGAAACTTGGGTGAAACGGCCGCCGTCCTTCCGCAAAGCAACGATTTTTGCTGCAGAAGTGGGAAATGATCCGCCGAGCGGGCGTTCTGCAAAGGAATCCTGACCGAGAAGGCGCGGATTTAGCCAAACTGGAACTGCCGCGATTTAACGGTTTTTCCAGTCCGCGCCGTCATATTTGGGATCGGGAAATTTTCGGGACATTCCAGGCAACATCGTGACATCCTTTGGACGTGTGATCTCTGTGCGCGGCTCGCAGGCCCGGGTCGGGCTCATGGCGACGGGCCAGATGCCGCTTTCGGAAGTGCGCGCCACAGTCGGTCGGTTCGTCAGCATCCGCTGTCTGACCTCGGTCATCGTCGCCATGATCACCGAAGTGTCGTGCGAGGGCCTGCCAGAGTCCGATGCCTACATCGCGACCGCCTCAGTGGACCTGCTCGGCGAGATCCTCGGCGGCGAGCGGCCCAAATTCCAGCGCGGTGTCACCAATTATCCGACCATCGGTGACGGCGTCGAGCTGATCACCAACCAGGAGCTGCGCACCGTCTATGCTCCTTCCGGATCGGACCAGATCAATGTCGGAACACTGCAGCAGGACCGTTCGGTCACCGCCTACGTCGACGTCGAGGAAATGCTCTCCAAGCACTTCGCCGTGCTGGGCTCGACCGGCGTCGGCAAGTCGACCGGCGTGTCGCTCCTGCTCAACGAGATTCTGAAGTCGCGGCCGAACCTGCGTATCTTCCTGCTCGACGTGCACAACGAATACGGCCGCTGCTTCGGCGAGCGCGCCCAGGTGCTCAACCCGCGAAACCTGAAGCTGCCGTTCTGGCTGTTCAACTTCGAGGAGATTGTCGACGTGCTGTTCGCGGGCCGTCCCGGCGTGCCCGAAGAGCTCGACATCCTCGCCGAAGTGATCCCGGTCGCGAAGGGTCTCTACACCCAGTATCAAAACTCCGACCGGGTCAGTCTCGGATTGAAGCGCGTCGATCCGAAGCAGATCGGCTACACCGTCGATACGCCGGTGCCCTATCGGCTCGTCGACCTGATCTCGCTGATCGACGAGCGCATGGGCAAACTCGAGAACCGCTCCTCGCGCATCATCTATCACAAGCTGATCTCGCGCGTCGAAACGGTGCGAAACGATCCGCGCTACGCCTTCATGTTCGACAACGCCAATGTCGGCGGCGATACCATGGCGGAGGTGATCAGCCATCTGTTCCGCCTGCCCGCCAACGGCAGGCCGATGACCATCATGCAGCTCGCGGGCTTTCCAGCCGAAGTCGTCGATTCCGTGGTGTCGGTGCTGTGCCGTATGGCATTCGATTTCGGCCTGTGGAGCGACGGCGTCTCGCCGATGCTGTTCGTCTGCGAGGAAGCCCACCGCTACGCCTCCGCCGACCGCAATGTCGGGTTCGGCCCGACCCGCAAGGCAGTGTCGCGCATCGCCAAGGAAGGCCGCAAATACGGCGTCTATCTCGGGCTGATCACCCAGCGTCCGGCCGAGCTCGACGCCACCATCATCTCCCAGTGCAACACGCTGTTCACGATGCGCCTCGCCAACGACCGCGACCAGGCGCTGCTGCGCTCCGCGGTCTCGGACGCCGCCGCCAACCTGTTGTCGTTCGTGCCCTCGCTCGGCACCCGCGAGGTGCTGGCGTTCGGCGAGGGCGTGGCGCTGCCGACGCGCTTGCGCTTCAAGGAAGTGCCGCCGCACCAATTGCCGCGCGGCGAAGCGACCATCGCCACCGTGCCGTCGGTCACTGCCGGCCATGACATGCACTTCGTCAGCGCCGTGCTGGAACGCTGGCGCGGCGCGACGTCACATCGCGATGTGCCCAGCAGCGATTCCGGCATGAACGAGCGGCCGCAGCGGACGATGGCATCCGCGGAAGCTCCGATGCTGCAACCCTCGATGGGTCTCGATCCGGACCGCTTCTCGTTGCTGAAAAAGCCGCTGCGCTAGCCATTATCGGTTCTGATCGAATCAGAGCCGCAGCTTCTTCACGCGAACCGGAATCCACGCCGCTCGAAGAGGCTATGGCGGCATCGCAACGCGGCGGCGCATGCGCCTTGCGCCGAGGCCGTCATCCACTATGGTTCGCGTGATGCCGCACTCCAGCGGCACGCCGGAACCATTTCATGACACAGCCGACCGCAACACGCTTTCCCGCGCCCGCTCTGGACAAGCTCCCCGAGGACATCCGCGCCCGCATTCTTGCAGTCCAGGAGAAATCCGGCTTCGTGCCGAACGTGTTCCTGACGCTGGCCTACCGTCCGGATGAGTTTCGCGCCTTCTTCGCCTATCACGACGCGCTGATGGAAAAAGACGGCGGGCTGACCAAGGCCGAGCGCGAGATGATCGTGGTGGCGACCAGCGCCGCCAACCAGTGCCAGTATTGCGTGATCGCCCACGGCGCGATCCTGCGCATCCGCGCCAAGAATCCGGAGCTAGCGGACCAAATCTCGGTAAACTACCGCAAGGCCGACATCACGCCGCGCCAGCGCGCGATGCTCGACTTTGCGATGAAGGTGAGCCGGGCGGCGGAAGAGATCTCTGAGGCCGATTTCACCGCCGTCGCGGCCCATGGCTTCAGCGACGACGACATCTGGGATGTCGCCGCGATCGCCGCCTTCTTTGCGCTGTCGAACCGAATGGCGAATGTCACCGCGATGCGGCCGAACAACGAGTTCTACATGCTTGGACGATTGCCAAAGTAGAGGACGGTTTTGACGGACTGGAGCGAGATTGTCCTGCGGCTCGGTGTCGCCACGTTCGCCGGAGGCCTTGTCGGGCTCGACCGTGACCTGCGTGGCATGCCGATCGGCCTGAAGACGCTTGGCCTCGTCAGTCTTTCCACCGCGGCAGTCATTCTGCTCGCCATGCAGGCCGCAGAACCGGGCCAGTTCACGGACGCGGCCAGCCGTGTTGCTCAAGGCGTACTGACCGGCATCGGATTTCTGGGCGCCGGCGTGATCGTACGGCAAGGTGATCGGTTCCGGGTTCGCGGCTTGACGAGCGCTGCTTGCGTCTTCTTTGCCGCCTGCATCGGGACCGCCTGCGGCGCCGGACACTGGCCGATCGTCATCACGGCACTGGTCTTCGCGCTTTTGCTCCTGACGTGTGGAAACTCCGTCGAGCGGTGGCTGCACCGCACGCTCGGCGGCAAGGATGATACAGGCGATTAGAAGACTGGTCCCCGGCGCTACCAGCTTGATCAGCCGTCAGACGCCGGCCCGCACCAGCCGGGCAGGTAGATCGCGCCCTTGCTGCGGGCTAGCGCAAGGCCTTTTTCTATGGCGTTGGCGAAGTCGTTTTTCACCAGCTTGGCCGGGATGTGTCGGCGCAGGAAGTCGGCCCACAGGAATTCGCTGAACGGCGTCGTGTCCTTGGCGAAACCGCCGGAGCGGCGCATCTCGCCGGCAAGGCTGCGGAACGGATCGTCCTTGAGATCGGCCACCGATTTCGGAATGTCCTTGAAATGCCGGCGCTCGCCCTTGGCGTCGTAGGGATAGACCCAGCGCTTGTTGTCCATCACGCCCCAGAACACGTCACGCTCGACCATGGTGAGGTCGCCGATCACGGTGACGAGAATATCCTTGACGCCCTCATCGTGCAGCGCCCGCGCCAAGTGGTGGTGATCCACCACGTAGTAGCGATCGTCAGGACCATGGACGACCGGGATCATATGCTTGCCGAGGAGTTCTGCGCGCTTCTTGTCCGATTTGTGCTCGCGCCAGCGCTTCCGTTTTTCTTTTACCTCCTGCATGCCGACCGTCATCTGGGTCGGCCGTAGGGCCATGATTGGGACCGGCTTGACGTAGGGCTCGCGCGTATGGGCCATGACTGTGCTCCCGTTTGACAGCCTTCCGGAACGGGTTCCATTATGACATATCGTTGGAGAGGGGCGGAAGGCCGAACCATCCGGCCTGCCGTGCGCCGACGATCGGGACCGGTTCCGCAAGCTGCCTGAAGGCTGGATACCACCTCTGCGCGCACCAAGATTTTAGATGTGGGGCGCGGCAAACATGCTAAACAAGGACTGCGACGCGACCGGACTGACATCAGTGAAAACCCAGCGGCCAATCACCTCGGATAGCGAGCACGTGGTGCTCAAATTCCGGCCGCGTACGTCCGCACAACTACCGGGCAAGCGCGAAGAGCCGCCCCGCCCGGCCCGCCCCGTTTCCGTCGCCAACGACCTCTCCCGCTACGAGAAGCCGCGCGAAGAGCCGGACGATTTCCGTCAGCGCATGCTCGCCAACATTGCGGCCTTCGCGTTCACTGTGGCGCTGACGGCGATCGGCATCTGGCTCGCAGTGAGCATCGCCGACCTGCGCAAGACCCAAGACTGCGTGCTGATGGGCCGCCGAGATTGCGCAAAGATTTCGGTGATGCCGCGCGGCTGATGGAATCAGAACCGAAGCGCTAGATTGTTGCTTTGCGCGTTCTCTTCACGCGAACCGGCATCCCATTTGACACGTTTCCCAAAGGAGCCTGCATCCGCCCCCTGCAGGTCGGCTGCTTGCCGGGGGAACCAAGCGACCATTCTTGTCCCGCCGAACTGCCCCGGTCGCCGTCCCCACGTCCATTGAACTCACGGCCCTGCTCCGTTATACGGGCACACGACTCCGGCAGCGGGAATAGGGCATTCCGGGGCGACGCGACCATCTCCTCCGAGCCGCCCCAGAATTATCTCAAATATATCAAAGGCTTAATGATGTCTTCCACATTCGAGCAGATCGCCAACATTATCGCGGAGACCTGCGATATCCCGCGCGACACGATCAAGCCGGAGAGCCACGCCATCGATGATCTTGGAATCGACAGCCTCGACTTCCTCGACATCGCCTTCGCCATCGACAAGGCCTTTGGAATCAAGATGCCGCTCGAAAAGTGGACCCAGGAGGTCAACGACGGTAAGGCGACGACCGAGCAGTACTTCGTGTTGAAGAACCTCGCCGACCGCATCGACGAACTGGTCGCGGCCAAGAATGCGGGCGCGGGCACCGGCACGGGCTCATAATCGCCCAATGCAGCTCGACTACTTTATACTGATCGACCGCATCGTCGACCTCAACGTGGGCAACAAGACAATTGTAGTCGAGGCCCAGGTTCCGACGACGCACACTATCTTCGAGGGCCATTTCCCCGGCTTTCCAATCATGCCGGGCGTCCTGCTCACCGAAGCGATGGCGCAAAGTTCGGGCTGGCTGTTGCTCGGCGTGAACAAGTTCGAGCGCATGCCGTTCCTGGCGATGGTCAAGGAAGCCAAGATGCGCGGCTTCGTCAGTCCCGGCCAATTGCTGACCATCGAAGCAAAACTCGAGCACGAAGGCTCGGGCTTCGCAGTCACCTCGGCCAAGGTCCGGGTCGGCAAAGAGCTGAAATGCAGCTCCGAGATCACCTTCCGCCTCGTCCCCTTCCCCGACCCTGCCTTCCGCGGACACATGGACGCGATGGCCAGGAAGATCGGCTTCCCGCTGCAGGCGATGGGCCATGATTGAGCCGAAGGAAGTCTGGATTACTGGCATCGGCCTGCTCTCCTCGCTCGGCGAGGGGCTGGACGCGCATTGGGAAGCACTAGGCGCCAGGCGCATCAACGTCGACGAGAAGCGCTTTGCGCCCTGCGTGATCCATCCGCTCGCACCCGTCAGCTTCGACGCCCAGATCCCGAAAAAGGGCGATCAGCGTCAGATGGAAGCCTGGCAGCGCATCGGCACCTATGCGGCCGGTCTCGCGCTCGATTCCGCCGGCGTCAAAGGCAATCCGGAAGTGCTGTCGCGGATGGACATGATCGTCGCGGCCGGCGGCGGCGAGCGCGACCTCAATGTCGACGTGGCGATCATGAACGCCGACGCGCAGGGCAACTCGCAGCCCGGCTTCCTCAACGAGAAGCTGATGAACGAGCTGCGTCCGACGCTGTTCCTGGCGCAGCTCTCCAATCTGCTCGCCGGCAATATCGCGATCGTCCATGGCGTGTGCGGGACCTCGCGAACCTTCATGGGCGAGGAAGCTTCCAGCATCGACGCAGCGCGGATCGCGGTTGCCCGCATCGAGGCCGGCCAGAGTGACATCGCGCTCGTCGGCGCTGCGCATAACGGCGACCGCGCCGATCTGCTGATGCTCTATGAGTATGCTGACTTCAACCTGAAGGACCGATATGCGCCGCTCTGGGCCCGCGGGGACAAACCCGGCTTCGCGCTCGGCTCTGTCGGCGCATTCCTGGTGATGGAAGCGCGGGAGCACGCGGAAGCGCGTGGGGCAAAGCCTTACGCCAAGCTGACCAAGGTGGTCGCCGACCGTGCGCAACGCAATCAAGCCGGCGCGCTCACGAAGTCGCTGCGGGCGATGTGGCCAAAGCTTGGCATCAGTGCCGACGATGGCGTCGTCATCACCGGCGCAACCGGCGCCGAGCCCGCGACCACCGAGGAACGCGCGTTCCTCAGCGAGCACCCGGGCCTCGCCGTGCGCGCGACCGGAACGACCTTTGGCCACACAGTGGAAGCGCAGTTTCCGCTCGGGTTAGCGCTCGCCGCACTGTCGATTTCGCGCGGGGCACTTTATCCCGCCAACGATCCGACCGGTTTCGAGGTTGAAAAGGCCGAGGCGCCGACCCAGATTGTCGTTTTGGGGGCCGGTCATTGGCAGGGCGAAGGCATGGCCCTGGTCGAGGCCGTCAGTTAAGTCCGGCGCAGTATCGACGGGGGAACCATGACAGCACCACGCGATAAATTCGGCAGGCCGGTCGTTGTTGTGACTGGCATGGGGATCGTGACTTCGCTTGGCGCGGGCAAGACGGACAACTGGAAGCGCCTGACCGCCGGCGAATCCGGCATCAAGACGGTGACCCGTTTCCCGATCGACGGCTTGAAGACCACGATGGCCGGCGCGGTCGATTTCGTCACCGTCGAACCCTTTTCTTCGACCGGCCTGTCCGAGCGCCTTGCGGTGATGGCGACCGAAGAAGCGCTCGAGCAATCCGGCGTCGGCCGCAAGGGCGACTTCCCGGGTCCGATGTTTCTGGCGGTCGCCCCTGTCGAAACCGAATGGCCGCAACGGCTGCTGGTGAGCCGAACGATCGCGAAGAAGAATTTCGACACGATGGACGTGGTGGCGGCGGGCGGCGGCGGCAGATTTGCCGACTACCATCGTCGCTTCATGTTCGGCTCGGTCGCGGGCAATCTCGCCGATACCTTCGGCACCAAGGGGTCGCCGATCTCACTGTCGACCGCCTGTGCCTCCGGCGCGACTGCGATCCAGCTTGGCGTCGAGGCGATTCGCCGCGGCGAAGCCGACGCGACTCTTTGCATCGCGACCGACGGCTCGGTCAATCCCGAAGCCATGGTGCGCTTCTCCCTGCTGTCGGCCCTCTCCACCCAGAACGATCCGCCGCAAGCCGCCTCAAAGCCGTTCTCGAAGAACCGCGACGGCTTCGTCATGGCCGAAGGCGCCGGTGCACTGGTGCTCGAGAGCTACGACGCCGCAATGGCCCGCGGAGCGCGCATCCTGGGCGTCGTCGCCGGATGCGGCGAGCTTACCGACTCCTTCCATCGGACGCGCTCGAGCCCGGATGGCAAGCCGGCGATCGGTTGCGTGCGCAAGACGCTCGCCGACGCCGGCATGGAGCCGGACCAGATCGACCACATCAATGCCCACGGCACCTCGACTCCGGAAAACGACAAGATGGAATATCTGGCGACCGCGGCCGTGTTCGGCGACCACACACCGAACATTCCGGTGTCGTCGAACAAGTCGATGGTTGGCCACACCATCTCGGCGGCCGGCGCAGTCGAAGCGATCTTTTCGCTGCTCACGCTCGAACATCAGCGGATACCGCCGACCATCAATTACGAAGTGCCGGATCCGGCGATCCCGTTCGATGTGGTTGGCAACAAGGCGCGCGACGCCCGCGTCACCGCCGTGATGTCGAACTCGTTTGGTTTCGGCGGGCAAAACGCCTCGCTGATCCTGACGCACGAACCGGTCTGAGCGGGCGTTTCGCTTCGTGCGATGAACCGCCTGCTCCTTCGCACCAGGGCGCGCCTGCGCGACGCCGCAAAACCGGCGATCGAGGCTTCCGTTGGCGCCTTGACGATCGGGCTGCTGCGGACCACGCGCTATTTCGATCCGGACAAGACCGCCTGGTTCTTCGGCCGCGCGGCACACTTCATCGGCCGCAGGTTGCGCGAGGACCGCATCGGCCGCGAGAATCTCACGGCCGCCTTCCCCGAGAAGTCGCCGGAGGAGATCGAGACAATTCTCGCCGGCGTATGGGACAATCTCGGGCGTATCGGCGCCGAGTTCGCCCATCTCGATCGCATCTGGGACCACGATCCCGAGCATCCGGAAAAGCCCAGCCGCGTCGAATTCTCTCCACGCAGCAAGGAACTGTTCGACCGGCTGCGTGACGACGGCAAGCCAGCGCTGTTCTTTGCCGCGCATCTCGGCAACTGGGAATTGCCTGCGCTCGCCGCCGTCGCTCACGGGCTCGATGCCGCGATCCTGTTCCGACGGCCGAACATCGAATCTGCCGACCGTGCCATCGAACGCATTCGCGCGGTCAAGATGGGCACACTTGTCCCCGCTGGCCGCGATGCGCCGTTCAAATTGGCGCAGGCGCTGCAGAACGGCCAGCACGTCGCAATGCTGGTCGACCAGTATTTGACCAACGGCGTGCCCGTCACGTTCTTCGGCCGCAAGACCACCGCGAACCCGCTCTTGGCGCGCCTGCGCCGTCAGGTCGATTGCCCGATCCATGGCACGCGGATCATCCGACTGCCCGACGGCCGCTTCCGTGGCGAGGTGTCGGAAGAAGTGAAGCCGGTGTTCGATGCATCCGGCGAGGTCGACATCCCGGGCACGATGCAAGCGGTCACCGACGTCGTCGAGGGCTGGGTCCGCGAATATCCGGATCAGTGGCTCTGGCTGCACCGGCGGTGGCGTTAGGCCAGAGCATCATCGTTTCCGATTGAAGCAGAAACCGAAGCTGCATCTTGTTCTGACGCGTTTTCCGTACGTGGAACGGTATCCACTTCGCTCGAAACGGCTATAGCGGCTATCCCACCGCGTCGCGGATCGCAGGCTGATGCTCCTTGCAATGACGGAGCATGCAACCGCGACCAAGGGGTCACTTTCCCGTCTTCACCCGGGTCCACAGGCGGTTGATGATCCGCTGCGTGGCAGGATCGCGCGCGGTGATGACGAACAGCTTCTTCTGCATCGCCTCGTCGGGATAGATGTTCTCGTCGTTGAAAATCTTCGGGTCGATCAACTTCTGGCTCGCCAGATTGCCGTTGGCGTACGACAGGAAGTTCGAATTCCTCGCCGCGACGTCGGGACGGTAGAGATAATTGATGAGCTCATAGGCCTCGGTGACGTTCTTGGCGTCCGCGGGGATCGCGAGATTGTCGAAGAACATCTGCGCGCCCTCCTTCGGGATCGTGTAGCCGATCTCGACGCCGGATTTGGCCTCTGCCGCGCGGCTGCGCGCCTGCATGATATCGCCCGACCAGCCGACCACGAAGCAGATCTCACCCGAGGCCAGAGCACCGAGATATTCGGATGAGTGGAACTTGCGTATGTAAGGCCTGATCTTGATGACGAGATCGGCGGCCTTCTCCAGGTCGGCCTGCCTGGTCGAATTCGGATCGATGCCGAGATAGCTCAGCGCTGCCGGCAAGATATCGTCGGCGGAGTCCAGCATGTGGATGCCGCAATCCTTGAACTTGGCGAGGTTCTCCGGCTTGAACACCATGTCCCAGCTATCGATCCTGGCGTCGGCGCCAAGGACCTGCTGCGCCATCTTGACGTTGTAGCCGATACCCGTGGTGCCCCACATGTAGTTGGCGCCGTAATTGTTGCCGGGATCGTAGGTCGCAAGCTCCTTGGCAACCACGGGCCAGGCGTTGGCGAGGTTCGGCAGCTTCGACTTGTCGAGTTTCAAGAATACCTTTGCGGTGATCTGGCGCTGCAGGAAATAGCCGGTAGGCACCACGACGTCGTAGCCGGACCTGCCGGCGAGCAGCCGCGTCTCCAGCGTCTCGTTGGCATCGAACGTGTCGTAGACGACCTTGATGCCGGTCTCCTTGGTGAAGTCCTCAAGGACCCCCGGCGCCATGTAATTCGACCAGTTGTAGAAATTGACCGTACGCTGTTGCGCATCAGCGGACGGAGAGAACAGCAGAACCGCGGCGATCGCACCGATGATGCTGAGGTCATGGCAGTTCCGCTTTCGCATCTTGACTTACCTCTTGCGACGGTGGACCGCGTCCGACAGGCGTTCCAGAGCGGCGTCGAGCGTGGCGTCCTTCTTGGCAAAACAAAAGCGCACGACCGAGGTCACCGCATCCTGCTCATAGAATGCCGACACCGGAATCGCCGCGACCTTGTAGTCCTGGACGATACGCCAGCAGAACTCCGCATCGGTCTCGTTGAGCCCGAGCGGCGACAGGTCGACTGTCAGGAAGTACGTTCCCTGCGACTTCAGCACGGGAAACCCGATGCTCTCCAGCCCCTTGGTGAGGCGGTCGCGGCTTCGCGCCATATCCTTCCGCATCGCGTGGAAATAGTCATCGGATTTGCCGAGGCCGTAGGCCACCGCCGCCTGCAGATTGGGAGCGGTGGTGAAGGTGAGAAACTGGTGCACCTTGGCGGCCACGCGCAACAGCGGCGGCGCGGCGCAAACGAAACCGATCTTCCATCCCGTCAGCGAGAAGATCTTGCCGGCACTGCCGACCTTGATGGTGCGATCGCGCATCCCCGGAATCGTGATCAATGGAATGTGCTCGCGGCCGTCAAAGACGACATGCTCCCAGACCTCGTCGCAAATCGCGACCACGTCGAATGCCTGGCAGTACCGCGCCAGCAATTCGAGGTCCTCGCGCGGATAGACCACCGCCGACGGGTTGAGCGGATTGTTGAACAGCACCGCCTTGGTCTTGTGGTTGAAGACGCTGCGCAGCATGTCCTCGTTCAGCCGCCAATCCGGCGGCTGCAGCCGCAACAGCCGTGGAATGCCGCCGGCCTGGCGGATGATCGGCAGATAGGAGTCGTAAACGGGCTGGAAGCACACGACCTCATCGCCCGGCTCGACCACGGCCAGGATCGAGGATGTCAATGCTTCGGTGCCGCCGGAGGTGACCATCACCTCGGTCATCGGGTCGAGCTTGAGGCCGTGCCAGCGGTCGTAATGGGATGCGATCGCCTGCCGGAGTTCGGGGATGCCCATCATTGACGGATACTGATTGTACCCGTTCACCGATGCGTCCGCGGCGGCGCGGCGAATGTCCTCCGGGCCGGGATCGTCGGGAAAGCCCTGGCCGAGATTGATGGCGTCGTTGTCGCGCGCGGCCTGCGACATTGCCTCGAAGATCGTGACCGGAAGGTCCGCGAAGACCTTGTTCATGGAAGTCATGGCAGAGGTCAGCCGCCGGTCCTGGTGGGCAATCCCGCCGACTTCCAGCCGAGGATTCCGCCGGCCAGATGCTTGTCGTAGGGCAGGCCTGCGGCCTGCGCCGCCAGCGAGGCAGTCACCGAGCGCTTGCCGGATCGGCAGGCGAATACCACTTCTCTGCCCTGCGGGTCGGGAATCGCCGCGGGATCGAAGCTCGACAGCGGCACGACGACGCCGTCAGGATAAGCCTCGGCAGCGACCTCGTTGGGCTCGCGGACGTCGACCAGCAGATAGCGGCCTTCCGCAATTCCCTTCGATACCTCATCCGGCATCAGATCATGCACCTTGTGGTCCGCCACTGAAAAATCCTCCGACACTCGTTAGGCCCGCTTTGGCTCCCGCCAGCCGAAGCGCAAAGTCGCCCCTCACGCATAGAAAATCAAGCGCCCCAAGACGCTTACCGGGCTTTCTCAAAGCTAGATCGTGACTTGTGTTCCAACCTCGACCACCCGCCCGGTCGGGATCTGGAAATAGTCGGTGGCGTCGTTGGAAATGCGGCTCAGCGCAATGAACAGATGATCCTGCCAGCGCGGCATGCCGGAATGCACGGCCGGCTTCAGCGCGCGGCGGGACAGGAAGAACGAGGTCGACATGATGTCGAACTGCCAGCCGAGCTTGCGGGCGATCGCCAGTGTCTTCGGCACGTTCGGCGATTCCATGAAGCCGAACTTCAGGGTGACCTTCGAGAAGGTCGGGCTGATTTCCTCCATCCGTACCCGCTCGGACGGGTCGATGCGGGGCGTCGGCGCGGTTTGGATGGTGAGGATGACGTTCTTCTCATGCAGCACCTTGTAGTGCTTCAGGCTGTGCATCAGCGCGGTCGGCGCGCTGACGGGATCGCTGGTCAGGAATACGGCAGTGCCGGGGACGCGTTGCGGCGGTCGCTTCTCCAGCATCGCAACGAGCTCGGCGAGCGGAAATTCCAGCTTGCGCGATTTCTCGAACAGCAGCCGGCTCCCGCGACGCCACGTGTACATCACCACGATCATCGCGGCGCCAAGCGCGAGTGGCACCCAACCGCCCTCCAGCACCTTGAGGAGATTGGCGGAGAGGAAGGTGAGATCAAGGAACAGGAACGGCGCGATCAGGCTGGCGGCCGCGAGCGGCGTCCAGTTCCAGACCCGCCAGATCACCACAAATCCCATCATCGCCGTCACCACCATCGTGCCGGTCACGGAGATGCCGTAGGCCGAGGCGAGCGCGCTCGAGGAACGGAACATCAGCACCAGCAGGATCACGGCGATGAACAGCAGGCGGTTGATGCGGGGCATATAGATCTGGCCGGAATGCGCTTCCGAGGTGTGGCGGATTTCAAACCGGGGCAGCAGGCCAAGCTGGATCGCCTGGCGCGTCAGCGAATAGGCGCCGGTGATGACGGCCTGGCTCGCGATCACGGTCGCAACCGTCGCAAGCGAGACCATCGGGATCAGCGCCCAATCCGGAAACATCAGGAAGAACGGGTTCTCGATTCCCTTGGGGTCTGCGATCACGAGCGCCCCCTGCCCGAGATAATTCAGCGCCAGTGACGGCAGCACGATGAGCAGCCACGCTGTCTGGATCGGCCGCTTGCCGAAATGGCCAAGATCGGCATAGAGCGCCTCCGCGCCGGTGACCGCGAGGAAGACCGCGCCAAGGGTGATGAAGCCGATCACGCCGTGATGCAGCATGAAGGACACCGCGTGAAACGGATTGAGCGCCTGCAGCACCTCCGGATGCCGCACGATCTGCGGCAAGGCCGCGATCGCGATCACCGCGAACCACAAACACATGACCGGCCCGAAGAACGCCGCGACGCGCGCGGTGCCGCGCGACTGCACCGAGAACAGAAGCACCAGGATCACGACGGTGATCGGAACGACATAGGGGTCGAAGCTCGCGGTGACGAGCTTGATGCCCTCGATTGCCGATAGCACCGACAGCGCGGGCGTGATGACGGCATCGCCATAGAACAGTGCGCCGCTGATGATGCCGAGCAGCACGATCGTGCCGGCACCCTTGGTCACCGCACGCTGCGCCAGCGCCATCAGTGCCAGCGTCCCGCCCTCGCCGTGGTTATCGGCGCGCAGCAGGATCACGACATATTTCAACGTGACCACGACGATCAGTGCCCACAGGATCAGACTGAGCACGCCGAGCACGGCATGCGGCGTCACCGCTCCCTCGGTGCCGCTGGCCGCCGCAACGGCTTCACGCAGCGCATAGAGCGGACTGGTGCCGATGTCGCCATAGACGACGCCGATGCTGCCGAGCATCAGCGCCTTGAAACCGGCCGTGGAATGCGCCTCGCCATGCCCGTTGGCCGCGGGCGTTTCCGCCGCGGCGATCGCACTCTCGGATGACATGGGAAGACGTGCCTCTATCTCTACTGCACTGCCGAACGCCAGGCGGCAGGCCTATACTCCCGGCGCGAATGCGAAGGTTAGCACGGATTCCGACCATCGGCATGCATTTCGCGCATGGATTTGAATCCGATTATTTTGAATTTCGTTCTCAGATCAGATAGTTACCTGGGTTCCCACTTCGACGACCCGACCGGTCGGGATCTGGAAATAGTCCGTGGCATCGTTGGCGGACCGGCTCATCGCGATGAAGAGATGGTCCTGCCATTGCGGCATGCCGGACTGCGCCGATGGCTTCAGCGAACGGCGCGACACGAAAAACGACGTCGCCATGATGTCGAACTGCCAGCCGAGCTTGCGCGCGACCGCAAGCGCCTTTGGCACGTTGGGGGACTCCATGTAGCCGAAGCGCAGCCGGACGGCAGAGAACTGGTTGCTGATGCGCTCCATCTGGACGCGCTCGGCGAGATCGACCCGCGGTGTCGGCGCGGTCTCGATGGTCAAGATGACATTATGCTCGTGCAGCACCTTGTTGTGCTTGAGATTGTGCAACAGCGCGGTCGGCACGAAACTCGGGTCGCTGGTGAGGAACACCGCGGTGCCCTTGACAATGTGCGGCGGCCGCTTTTCCAGGCTCTTGATCAGTTCGAGGAGCGGGACCTCGATGCGGCGGGTCTTGGCGACGAGGATCGCCGCACCGCGCCGCCAGGTCCAGATCATGATCGCCACTGTCGCGCCGAACAGCAGCGGCACCCACGCGCCCTCGAGCAACTTCAAGAGGTTGGCGCTGAAGAATGTCATGTCGACTACGACGAAGGGCAGGATCAGCGCTGCGGCGCTCGCGGCGCGCCAGTTCCACAACTTCCAGATTACGATGAAGCCCATGATGCCGTCGGCGACCATGGTCGTCGACACCGCGATGCCGTAGGCGGATGCCAATCCGCTCGACGTGCGGAACATCAGCACCAGCAGGACCACCCCGATCAACAGCAGACGATTGACGCGTGGCAGATAGATCTGGCCGGCGTGGGTCTCGGACGTATAGCGGACCTCGAAGCGCGGCAGGAGGCCGAGTTGCACTGCCTGACTGATCAGCGAATAGGCGCCGGTAATGACGGCCTGGCTTGCGATCACGGTTGCCACGGTCGCAAGCACCACCAGAGGCAGCAGCAGCACCTCCGGCACCATGCGGTAGAACGAGTTCTCGATCGCGGACGGATCGGACAGCACCAGCGCGCCCTGGCCGAAATAGTTCAGGAGCAGCGCCGGCAGCACGAAGAACACCCAGGCGGATTGGATCGGCTTGCGTCCGAAATGCCCGAGATCCGCATACAGCGCCTCGCCACCAGTCACCGCGAGGAACACCGCGCCCAGCGTCACCAGGCCGATCGTGCCGTGGGTCAGCATGAACTCGATCGCGTAGTATGGATTGATCGCCGCCAGCACCGACGGATCGTCCGTGATATGGACGATCCCCATCACCGCCAGCGAGGCGAACCACACCACCATGACCGGTCCAAAGGCCGAGGCTACGCGCGCCGTGCCACCCCTCTGCACCGAGAACAGCACGACGAGGATCAGGATCGTCACCGGCACGACATAATGTTCGAGATGCGGCGTGGCGAGCTTGAGGCCTTCGACGGCCGACAGCACCGAGATCGCCGGCGTGATCATGGAATCGCCGATGAACATCGAGGCGCCGAGCACGCCGAGCGCCAGCAGCGGCCAGCTACGGCGTCCGATTGCGCGCTGGCCGAGCGCCATCAGCGAGAGTGTGCCGCCCTCGCCATTATTGTCGGCGCGCAGCAGCAGCAGGACGTATTTCGCGGTGACGACGACGAAGAGCGACCAGAGAATCAGGCTGAGCACGCCGAGCACCATGATGCGCGTGACCGGCTGGCCATGCGCAGCGCCGCCCACAGCCTCGCGGAACGCGTAGAGTGGCGAAGTTCCGATGTCGCCGAACACAACGCCGATGCTGCCGAGCGTTAGCGCCCAAAAGCCGGAGCTGAGCTGCCCCTCCTGGGCTTCGGTGGATGAGACGCTGACAGCCATGACAGGTTGGAACGCTCTGCCGGGTGAATTGATCCGCGCGGCTATCGACGCTTCCGCGCTGGCTGTCAACCGAGCAACACGGCTACCGCAATGGTAGTATGGTAATTGAACTTACGGCTTGAGATCGGGCGGCAGCGGCGGATTTTCGCGCATCAATGTAATCGTCACGCGACGGTTGGCCGGCAGCGTCGGATCGTCGGGAAACAGGGGCTGACCATCGGCCTTACCCGACACCGCGAAGATGTGAGATGGCGGCAGCCCTTCCCGCTCCAGGATCTGCCTCACCGCATTGGCACGGTCAGCCGACAGATCGAAAGCGCCGTAGTCGCTGCGCGCCGGCACGAAGCCTGCGGCGGTATGTCCCACGATCGACACGCGCAGCGGCGTCGCCTTGAGCGGCGCGGCGAGCTTCTGGATCAGCCGCCGGGTGCGTTCATATGGCTCCCTGGAGCCGTCGGCGAACATCGAGCGGCCGTCCTGGTCGACGATCTCGAGGTTGAGCCCTTCCTTGGTTTCCTCGAACATGATGTGCTTGGACAGCTCCGTCAGCTCCGGCATGTCCTGCAGCGCCTGGCGCAGCGAGGCCGAGGCGAGCGCGAATTCGCGGTCGATCTTCAGCCGCGCACCGTTGATTTGGCTGCGCTCCTGCTGGTCCGGCGTCGGATTGGCGGAGGATTCCTCCGGCGAGATGTGCTCGACATTCTTCAGCTTCGGCCGCGTCGGCAGGCCGTCGGACTCGACGATGCCGGAATAGCGAACGTTGGTCTGCACGCCGAACGCGTCGCGCATCGAACCTGCGACGATCTTCAGCTTGTTGTTGTCCATGGTGGAGAAGGCGACGAGCATCACGAAGAAGCTCATCATCAGGCCCATCAGGTCGGCGAAGGTCACGAACCAGCCGTGACCTCCGGTATGGGCGCTGCCACGCTTTTTCTTGGCCATCGCTCAAAGCCCCAAACGCACCGGCCGGTCGTCAGGCCGGGACCGGCTCGCCTTCCTCCTGGCGATGCTTCTCCGGCAGATAGGCGAGCAGCATTTCGCGCACCAGCGCCGGGCTCTTGGAGTCGCGGATCATCAGAATGCCGTCGATGATCAGCGTGCGGTTGGTCTCCTCGTCGAGCAGCTTGCCATGCAGCTTGTCTGCGATCGGCAGGCAGAACAGGTTCGCGACCAGCGCACCGTACAGGGTTGCGAGCAGCGCGGTCGCCATGAAGGGGCCGAGCTTGGAGGGATCGGTCATGTTGGCGAACATCTGCACCATGCCGATCAGCGTGCCGATCATGCCGAAGGCCGGGGCGCAATCGCCGATCGCGCGGTAGATCTTGCTGCCCTCGTCGAGGTGCATCAGGAAGTTGTCGCGGTCGCGTTCGAGATTGTCGCGGATGAATTCGAGGTCGTAACCGTCGGCGACGTAACGGATCCCCTTGGCGAGGAAGGGATCAGTTGCTTCGACCTTTTCAAGGCCCACCGGCCCCTGCTTGCGGGCGATCTCGGCGATGCGGGCCAGTTCCTCGACGAGGTCGCGGGCCGACAGCCGGCTCATCGTGAAGGCAAATTTGGCGCCTAGCGGCAGCCCGTGCAGCATCACGCCGAGCGGAAAACGGATCATGGTCGCCGCGATCGAACCGCCGAAGATGATGATCATGGCGTGTTCGGAGATGAACATATGCAGGTCGCCGCCCATGATCATCATCACCGAAATGACGATGATGCCAGCCAACAGCCCGGCGCCTGTCATGATATCCATGGAAAACTCCAACGCGAACGCGACACCCGCCTGTCCTGGACGGGCCGCGATCCAAGGCGGACCGCGGCACGACCCTAACGTTAATGCGATTAAGGACGCGTTACCGAATTCGGTAGGGATAACAACAGGTAAACGCACTCCTTTGCGCGATGTGGTTGAAGCTGCTCGGTTTCCTCGCAATGCGCTGCTCTCGCATGCGCAAAGGACTGCCCGTAGAACGACGGACGTGGGATAGCCTGTCCCTTGCGAAGGAACGAGGCAGTGGAGAGAGAGGAGGACGGATGAAGGCGGTCATCGTCGAGCAATACGCGCCCATCGATCAGATCGGGTTGAAGGACATCGCTGTCCCCGTGGTGACGCCGGGCCAGCTCCGCATCCGGGTGCAGGCCGCGAGCGTCGGCTTTGTCGATGGGCTGAAAGTCGAGGGGCGCTACCAGACCCGGGATCCCCTGCCCTTTACGCCCGGCGCGGAATTTGCCGGCGTGATCGACGAAGTTGCCCCTGACGTCCAGGGCTTCGCGCCGGGCATGCGGGTGATGGGCGCAGCGCGCTCGGGCGCGCTCGCGGAATACATCGTCGTTCCGCCGGACGCTGTCGAGATCATGCCTGACGGATTGCAGCCGGAAGCCGGCGCCGCCTTCCGCACCAACTATCTGACCGCGCTCTACGCGCTCAGCGAACGCGGCTCGCTCCGCGCCGGCGAACAGTTGCTTGTGCTTGGAGCGGCCGGCGGCACCGGCATTGCTGCGATCCAGGTCGGCAAGCTGCTCGGCGCGCGCGTCATCGCCGCGGCCTCGACCGAGGACAAGCGCAAATTCGCCGCGAGCTTCGGCGCCGACGCCGTGATCGACTACTCCAGATCGGACTGGCGCGACACCCTGAAGGAATTGACCGGCGGCCACGGCGCCGACGTGATCTTCGATCCGGTCGGCGGCGAGATCTCGGTACAGGCGTTCCGTTCGATCGCATGGAACGGACGGCATCTCGTCGTGGGCTTTGCCTCAGGCAGCATCCCGGCGCTGCCGTTCAACCTGCCGCTGCTGAAGGGCGGCCTCCTGATCGGCGTCGACGTCGCCCAGATCGCGCGCCGCGAGCCGCTGGCGCAGGCGCGCGTGATGGCGCAATTGTCGGCATGGCTGAACGGCGGGAATCTGACGCCCGTCGTCGGCAAGGTGTTCGCCCTCGCGGATTTCCGCGAGGCGTTCAAGACCATGCAGACGCGCGCCGCGCTAGGCAAGATGGTCGTAAGGATCGGCTAGCGCGCGACGAGATGAGGATGATCATCGCGCTTTAGCTCACGGGAGCACTTCGACCTTTGCCGCCATGTCCGGTGGGCGCGAGACCCTGTATGTCGCATTGCTGCATCTGAGCACCCACACGGCATAGTCCGGCCGGGAGCGCTTCTTGTCCCGTGTCGCGCCGAGCGCCTTGTCGCAGGTAAAGCCTTGCAAGCGAATCTGAGCAGACAGCACGCTCTGCGGCGTCTGGGCCGCGGCAGGCCGCACGCTCGTCTGTGGACCGAATAGAACAACAGCAATGGCCAAGGACAATAAGCCAAGTGTCTTGCGCATGATTTAGCCCCTAAAGAACCGGTGTCCGCTCCTCTGTTGAACTATACAGCAGAAACACGGACTTTGTCTGGGATCGCCACAGCGCTTTCGAGCGAAGTGGACTTCGGTCGGCGTGAAGAAAACGCGCCAAAACAGGAATCTGGAGCTTCGGCGCGCGTCCCCCGCCGCTACCCCTTGGCGTCGCAGGCCCAGGCGCGGATCACACATTCCTTGCCGCCATATTCATAGCACTTGCGGGTAGCGGCGTTGAGCGAGCTCGCGATCGTCGGCGTCACGGCGTAGCCGTGGGGGCCGCAGGGATTGGTGATGTCGACCGACAAGGCGGCGCAAGCGCGCTTCATCGAGACGGCGGTGCAGTCCCCCTTGCACTGCTTGAGCGCCGCGGCGCGCGCCGCAGCCTCCGCCGGATAGTCGTAGGCCTGGCCGTAAGCCCCACATTTGCCGATCGCAAACGCGCCGGCCGCCCAAGTCTCGGTAGTGAAAAGCGAAGCGCCAAGCAACAGCGTGACGGCAAGTTTGAACAGCGCGCGACGTTGCGCGGCGACGGTCGAAACGATCAAGACGGAAATCCCCCAGAGCAGGGCGGCGAATCTATCCGGGGGACGTTTCCAGTTGGTGAATAGGAGCCGGCGACAACTGCGAACTACCCCCGCCGCGCGGCCTCCAGCCCCTGCGGCGTGTCGATGTCGAGGAACGCACCGTCGCCTTCGACCGGGACTTCCGCGACCGCTTCGGCGTGCTTCGCGATCAGGTGACGTGCGCCGATATCGCCGTCGAGCGTCATGAGTTCCTTGAAGAAACGCCGCGACCACAGCACCGGATTGCCGCGCCGGCCCTCGTTCACCGGTACCGCGATCAGATGGCCGCGGTCGGGCGCGAAATTGTCGATCAGGCGGTCGATCAACTGCGCATCGATCAAGGGCATATCGCCGAGGCAAACGATCGCGCCATCGGCGTTGTCCGAAACGGCCGAGATACCTGCCTTCACCGAGCTTGCAAGCCCGCCCGCGAAATCCGGATTGCGCGCGAATTTGACCTTGAGGCCGGTCAGGGCCTGCTCGACCAGCTCCGCCTGATGTCCGGTGACCACGATCACTTCCGAGACCTTCGAAGCCAGCGCCTGCTCGGCGGCGATCCGCACCAGCTTCTTGCCGTCGAGCTCGGCAAGCAGCTTGTTGGGGCCGCCCATCCGGGTCGAGCGCCCGGCGGCGAGCACGATCGCCGCGACGTTGCGGTTGCCTTCAGTGTCGGGGACCGCACGCGGCTGCGGCCGCGTCACGATCTCCATCAACAGGCCGCCGACGCCCATGCCGGTGAGATCGGCGCGCGTCACCTCGATGCCGGCGAGCAGACGCATCAGCACCCAGTCGAAGCCGTTCTCCACCGGCGAGCGCGCGCAGCCCGGCGCGCCCAGCACTGGCACACCGGCGGCGCTACCGATCAGAAGCAGATTGCCGGGATCGACCGGCATGCCGAAATGCTCGATCGCGCCGCCGATCCCCTCGATCGCGGCCGGAATCACGTCGCGCCGGTCGGCGATCGCGGACGCCCCGAACACGATGACGAGTTCTGCGCCAAGGCCGAGCAGTTCCTTGATCGCCGCGGCAAGCGCCCTCTCCTCATGCGGCACACGGCGCTCGGCGATGATGGCCGCATCTGCCGGCGCCAGCCGTTCGGCAGTCACGCGCAGCGTCTTGTCGATCACCTTCGGCGACAGTCCTGGCAACAGCGTCGAGACCACGCCAATCTTCTTGATCATGTATGGCGCAATGCGCAGCGTATCGGTGCCGGCAACGGCGACGGCTGCGTCCCGCAGCCTCGCCTCGACGCCGAACGGGATCAGCTTGACGGTCGCGATCATCTCGCCCTCGACCACCGGCTTGAACGCCGGGAGCGTCGCAAACGTGATGGCCTCATCGACGCCGTTGATGCGATCGACCGCGGCGCGATCGACCACCAACACCCCGGGGCGCGCGGCGAACAGATTGGCGCGGCCGGTAAAGGCGCGCTCGACATTGACACCGTCGCCGGCGACGGCTTGCGCGATGCTGGCGGCCGCGACGTCCTCGGAGACGTCACCCTCCTCCAGCCGCACAACGACGATTTCCTTGACCCCCGCACTGGTCAAAGCATCGACCTCGCTGGGGCCGATCGTGGTGCCCTTCTTGAGCACCAGCGAACCCCGGCGGAGCGTATGTACGGTGACGCCGCCAATCGCGTCGGCCAGACTGGCGGGACCGAACTTCATGCCGCTTGTTCTTTCTCTTTGGGGGGCAAGCGCAGTTGAGCCGTGATCTCGGCCATGATCGCAACGGCGATCTCCGACGGTGACACTGCGCCGATCGGCAGACCAATCGGCGCGTGAATGCGCGCAATATCGACTTCCTTGGCGCCCAGCGCCCGCAGCCGATCGGCGCGTTTGGCATGCGTCTTCCGTGAGCCGAGCGCGCCGACATAGAAGCAGTCGCGCTCGAAGGCATGCAGCAGCGCCGGATCGTCGATCTTGGGGTCGTGGGTGACCGCGACGAACGCAGTGTAGTGATCGACGTTGAGCGGCGGCAACGCCACGTCGGGCCATTCCGCAATCAGCGGCACGTCGGGAAAGCGCTCCGGGCTCGCAAAGGCCGTGCGCGGATCCACCACTGTCACATCGTAGTCGAGCGCGCGCGCGATCGGCGCCAGAGCCTGGCTGATATGGACCGCGCCGATGATCACGAGCTTGGCGGTCGGCGCGTAGACGTTGAGAAACAATTTCTTGCCGCCGACCTCGACGTTCGCGCTCTTGCCCATCCGCAATTGCGTTGCGATCTCGGCGCGCAACGGATCGGACGGGATGTCCTTGGCCTTCACCAGCCGCTGCTCGCCGTTGGAGGTGTCGGTGACGATGATCACCGGGCGGCGCGCGGCGCGCTCGGCGTTCAGCTCTCTCAGGGTTTCAAGCTTCACGGCTAGCCGACCTTCTCGACGAAGACGCGGATGGTGCCGCCGCAGGAGAGACCGACGTTCCATGCGGTCTCGTCGGCGACGCCGAATTCCAGCATTTTGGGGTGGCCATTGGCGATCACGTCGAGCGCCTCGGTGACGACGGCGCCCTCGACGCAGCCGCCCGAGACCGAACCCAGAAACGTGCCGTCGTCGTTGATCACGAGGCTCGAGCCGGCCGGCCGCGGAGCCGAGCCCCAGGTCTCGACCACGGTGGCGAGCGCGACTCCATGGCCCTGCTTCTGCCAGGTCTCGGCCGCCTGAAGAATGTCTTCGTCGCGGTTCAGCATGTTGGCCTCCTACCTTTTTCGGATCATGCTTAAGCTACAGAGCGGATCAGGCTGCGGTGGTGTGCCGGCGGCGGGGACGACAGCGCCTCGATCAACCCCTTGATTGACGTCAAATTATGCACCGGGCGAAATTCGTCAACGTGCGGCAGCATCATTTTGATGCCCTGCGCCTTGGCCTCGAAACCGCTGTAGCGCAGCAGCGGATTGAGCCAGATCAGGCGGCGGCAGGAGCGGTGCAGCCGATCCATCTCGAAGGCGAGTTTTGCATCGGCCTCGCGCTCGAGCCCGTCGGAGATCAGAAGCACGATCGCCCCCTGCCCCAGCACGCGGCGTGCCCAAAGCTGGTTGAAGGTATGCAGGGAGGTGGCGATCCTTGTACCGCCAGCCCAGTCCTCGACCGAGGACGAGCAATGCGCCAGCGCCTCGTCCGGATCGCGCTGCCGCAGTGCGCGCGTCACATTGGTCAGGCGGGTACCGAACAGGAACACCGAGACGCGCTTGCGGGCATCGGTGATGGCGTGGAGAAAGTGCAGGAACAGGCGGGTGTATTCGCTCATCGAGCCGGAGATATCGAGCAGCGCCACGATCGGCGCGGGCCTTTCGATACGGCCGAGCTTGCGGATATCGATGATCTCGCCGCCGGTGCGCAAGGAGTTGCGCACTGTGCGGCGCATGTCGAGCCTCAAGCCTCGCGGGTCGGGCTGGTAGCGGCGGGTTTGCAACTCGGCCTGCGGCAGCTTCATGAGGGCGATCTCGCGGGTGACCTCGGCGATTTCAGCCGCCGTCATCTGCGCGAAGTCCTTCCTCTGCAGGATTTCCTTGTCGGAGACCGAGAGCTTGAGCTCCTGCTCCTGGGCCTGCGGCCGCTCCTCCTGCATGGCGGGCTGCGACATTGCCTCCTGGACGCGGCGCGAGGCCGGTGGCGGCTTCTTCCTCGCATGATCCGGCAGCGGCACCGAATCCAGCATGCTCTTCCATTCCTCTGCGGCGCGGAAGAACAGCTCGAAGGCCTGGCGGAAGATCAGCGCATGTTCGTGGCGCTTGACGAAGATCGATTCGAGCGTGGTGTAGAAATCACCGCGATTGCCGACCTCGATCAGTTGCAGCGCATTGAGCGCGTCGATCACCGAGCCCGGGCCGACCGGGAGCCCGGCCGCCCGCAGCGCGCGGGCAAAGCCGATGACGTTGTCGGCCATGTGGCCGGTCGGAGGCGCAAGATGATTGATCGCCATCGAACCACTCGGTTTGCGGCGGACGCCGTCAGTTGTCGCTCGTCGCTTCCTTCAAGGTCTTCTGCAGCGCGTCGCCCTGCATGCGCGCAATATCATCCTGGTACTTCAACAGCGCGCCCAGCGTGTCGCCGACCACCTGCGGCGTCAGCGAACGCGCGTCGAGCTCGGAAAGCGCGGTCGCCCAGTCGATGGTCTCTGCGACGCCCGGCGACTTGTAGAAATCCTGGTTGCGCAACGCCTGCACGAAACGGACGACCTGCTGCGACAGCTTTGCCGAAATGTTCGGCACGCGCGACTTGACGATCGCAAGCTCACGCTCGGCGGAGGGATAATCCACCCAGTGATAGAGACAGCGACGCTTCAGCGCGTCGTGGATCTCGCGGGTGCGGTTGGAGGTGATGATCACGATCGGCGGCGCCGGTGCCTTCACCGTGCCGAGTTCGGGAATGGTCACCTGGAAGTCGCTGAGGATCTCGAGCAGGTACGCCTCGAACGCCTCGTCGGCGCGGTCGAGTTCGTCGATCAGGAGCACCGGCGCGCCCGCCACATCGGGCTCCAGCGCCTGCAATAGCGGTCGCTTGATCAGGAAGCGCTCGGCGAAGATGTCGCTCGCAAGCTGGTCGCGATCGGCATCGCCGGCCGCTTCCGCGAGGCGGATCGCGATCATCTGCGCGGCGCTGCTCCATTCATAGACGGCCGAAGCAACGTCGAGCCCTTCATAGCATTGCAGGCGGATCAGCTTTCGCCCGAGCGCCGCCGACAGCACCTTCGCAATCTCGGTCTTGCCGACGCCGGCCTCGCCCTCCAGGAACAACGGACGGCCCATGCGCAGCGCGAGATAGGTCACGGTCGCGAGCGACCGCTCGGCGAGGTAGCCGCGCGACGTCAGCAACTCCAGCAGCGCATCGACGGAAGTGGGTAGCGCCGATGCACTCATGGGACCGCCAGTCTTCGAGCAGGTTTTGGCAAAATCACGCTTTGCAGCTTACGACTCGGAATTTAGCCCTTGGCGGCCGCGGCTTCCACCGCCCTGCGCGCCAGGACGCCGATCAGATGCGCGCGGTACTCGGCGCTGCCGTGCAGGTCGCTGTTGAGGCCTTCGGCCGGTACGCTCATGCCCTCGAGCACCTTGTGCGAGAAACGCTTCTTCAGCGCCTCCTCGAACGCCGCGACACGGAACACGCCATCCGAACCTGCGCCCGTCACCGCGACGCGCACGTCGGACGGACGCCTGGCCACGAACACACCTACCAACGCGTAACGCGAGGCCTGGTTGCGGAATTTCACATAGGCCGCCTTCTTCGGCAGCGGGAACATCACCTTGGTAATGATCTCGTCCACTTCCAGCGCGGTCGAGAACAAGCCCTGGAAATATTCCTCGGCCTTCAGCCGTCGCTTGTTGGTGACGATGGTCGCACCGAGCGCCAGCACCGCGGCCGGGTAGTCCGCAGTCGGGTCGTTGTTGGCGAGCGAGCCGCCGATCGTGCCGCGATGGCGGACGGCGGGGTCGCCGATCAGACCGGCCAGTTCAGCGAGCGCTGGGATCGCCTCGCCGACGATCGCCGAACTTGCGACATCGGCATGCCGCGCGGTGGCGCCGATCACGAGCGAACGGCCCTTCATCTCGATCGTGTCGAGACCTTCGACGTGGGAGAGGTCGACCAGATGCGGCGGGCTCGCCAGCCGCTGCTTCATGACGGGCACGAGCGTGTGACCGCCGGCGATCAGCTTGGCATCCTCGTTCTTTACCAGAAGGTTGGCAGCCTGCCGCACGGTCGCCGGACGATGGTATTTGAATTCGTACATTGGAAATGTCCCGATCGCTGGTCGCGATGAATGCGGATTACGCGAGGTCCGACTTCGCCATCGCCTTGGCGCCGGCGGCGATCGAAGCGACGATGTTCTGGTAGCCTGTGCAACGGCACAGATTGCCTTCGAGCTCTTCGCGGATGACCTCGTCGGAGAGATCGTGGCCCTTGCGATGGACCATGTCGACAGCGGTCATGATCATGCCGGGGGTGCAGAAGCCGCACTGCAGGCCGTGATGCTCGCGGAACGCCTCCTGCATTGGATGCAGCGGCGCGCCGTCGGCGGCCAGCCCTTCGATGGTCTTGACCTCGTGTCCATCGGCCATCACCGCGAGCGTGGTGCAGGATTTCACCGCCTTGCCATCCAGGTGCACGACGCAAGCGCCGCACTGCGACGTGTCGCAGCCGACATGCGTACCGGTCAGCCGCAGGTTTTCGCGCAAAAATTGGACCAGAAGGGTACGGGGATCGACGTTGGCGTTCACGGGGTTGCCGTTCACGATCATTGAAATCTTGGCCATCAGCACTCTCTTATCTGCGCCACCGCATATCGGCAGAACAGGCGTTTAAAACCATCATCGACGACATAATATGAGCCGGCCCAGCAATGAGCAACCTTCCGAGCCACTCGTCCAGGCATGGCCAGACATGACTAACCCGGCTGTTGGTCGGGCTGTCCCTGCACCGCCTTGGCGAAATTCGCGAAGAATTCATCGGCAAGTTTCTTGGCGGTGCCGTTGATCAGGCGCTGGCCGAGCTGGGCGAGCTTGCCGCCGATCTGGGCCTCGACATTGTAGCTCAACAGCGTGCCGCCATCCTTGTCGGCGAGCGCGACGGTGGCGCCGCCCTTGGCGAAGCCGGCCACGCCGCCCTCGCCCTCGCCCGAGATCTTGTAGCCGTTCGGCGGATCGAGATCGCTCAGCGTGACCTTGCCCTTGAAACGTGCGGAGACCGGCCCGACCTTCATCTTGGCGACGGCCCGGAAGCCATATTCGTCGGTCTTTTCCAGCTCCTCGCAGCCGGGAATACACGCCTTCAGCACCTCGGGATTGTTGAGCTTATCCCACACGTCCTGGCGCGGCGCCGCGAGCTGGACTTCGCCGTTCATCGTCATGGCCATGTGAGATGCCTCCCGATCGCTGTAACCTTCCCCAGTAAAGCAGCCCGCGCGCAAAGGAAAGGGTCGCCGGGAGGGATGAGCGATGCATATTCGCAGCGCAGCAAGACCGCCCCCGTTCACAACACCGCACAATCCGTGCGGCGGTTGAAAAACCGGTCGGCAGGCATTGGCAGGGCGCTTGCAGAATGGTTATGTCGCGCGACATGAGTACGGCTCTTTCTCCCCTGCTTGCGCCGATGCTGTCGAGCTCCGCGATGCGCGCGGTGTGCGACGATGCCGCCTATCTGCAAAACATGCTGGAATTCGAGGCCGCGCTGGCCCGCGCGGAGGCTGCCTGCGGCGTGATCCCGGCGAAGGCAGCACAGCCGATCGAGGCCGCCTGCAAGGCCGAATCGATCGACCGGATCGCGCTGGCGGAGGCCGCGACGCGCGCCGGCAATCTCGCGATGCCCCTCGTCAAGGCGCTGACCGCCAACGTCGCGAAGGCGGACAGCGAGGCCGCGCGTTATGTGCATTGGGGCGCGACCAGCCAGGACGTCATCGACACAGCGACGATGCTCACCCTTCGCGCCGGCATTGATGCATTGCTCGCCGACATCGATCGCGCCGTCGCCGGCTTTGCCGGGCTGGCGCGGCAGCATCGCGACACCGCGGCCGTAGGGCGCACCTGGCTGCAGCACGCGCTGCCGATGCCGTTCGGCTTGAAGCTCGCCGAATATGCGGCGGCCCTGCACCGCTCCCGCAAGCGCCTGCGGCGCCTGCGGAGCGAGACGCTGGCGCTGCAATTCGGCGGCGCGGTCGGGACGCTTGCCGCGCTCGGCGACAAAGGGTTGACAGTCTCCGAGCAGCTCGCGCGCGACCTGAATTTGCCGCTGCCCGACGCACCCTGGCACAGCCACCGCGACCGCATTGCGGAGGCGGCTTCGGTGTTCGCCATCGTCGCTGGCACCTGCGGCAAGATCGCGCGCGATGTCTCGCTGATGATGCAGACCGACGTCGGGGAAGCCTTCGAACCCGCGGGCGAAGGCCGCGGCGGCTCATCCACCATGCCGCACAAGCGCAATCCGGTTGCCGCTGCCGGCGCACTCGCGGCTGCGACCATGGCGCCCAACCTCACCGCCACGATTCTGGCTGCGCAGGTGCACGATCATGAGCGCAGCGCCGGCCCCTGGCACGCGGAATGGCCGACGCTGCCGACCCTGATGCTGGTCACTTCGGGTGCACTCGCCGCCATCGTCGATTTGGCCGAAGGGCTCGAAGTCGATAAGGCCCGCATGCGCGCCAATCTCGAGGCCACCGGTGGGCTGATCATGGCGGAAAGAGTGGCGATGACGCTCGCCGAGACGATCGGCAAGAGCGAGGCGCATCATCTGATCGAGGCAGCGAGCAAGAAAGCCGTCGCGGAGAAGAAGCATTTGCGCGACGTGCTGTCGGCAGATCCAATGATCGCCTCCCGGCTTGGCGCGGACAGAATTGCGGCCTTGTTCGACCCAATGACCTATCAGGGCGCCTCGCAAGTCCTGATCGACCGCCTGCTCGCTTCGCTGAACGAAAAGTAGCGTAGATGTCATCGCCGGGCTTGACCCGGCAATCCATCCTCTTCGATAGATGGATGCGCGGGTCAGATGCGGAAGACGCGCTTCGCGCTTTCGGCCGCGCATGACGAGGAGCGCAAGATGCCAATGATCGACGCCGACGGGTGCCTGCTCAACGTCTCGGTGGAGGGCCGCGACGGCGCTCCGACGCTGATGCTGTCGAATTCGCTCGGCTGCACCTTGCAGATGTGGGAGCCGCAGATGCGGGCGCTGACGCAGCTATTTCGCGTCATCCGCTACGACCGCCGCGGCCACGGCAAGTCGGGCGTGCCGCCCGGTCCCTACTCGATGAAGCGGTTCGGCCGCGACGTGCTGGCGATCCTCGACGACCTCAACATTGAGAAAGTGCACTGGTGCGGTCTCTCGATGGGAGGCATGGTCGGGCAATGGCTCGGTGCCAACGCACCCGAGCGGTTCGGCAAGCTGATCCTCGCCAACACCTCCTGCTATTATCCCGATCCGGCGCGCTGGCTCGAGCGCATCCAGGCGGTCAAGGACGGCGGCATGGCCGCGGTCGCGGACGTGGTCCTGTCTGGCTGGCTGACCGCGGATTTCCGGGAGCGCGAGCCGCACCTCACCGCCAACATGAAGACAATGCTGCTGGCCTCGCCGGTTCGAGGCTACATCGCCTGCTGCGAGGCGCTATCAACGCTCGACCAGCGCGCGCTGCTGCCCAGAATCAAGAGCCCGACGCTGGTGATCGCCGGGCGACAGGACATGGCAACGCCGGTATCGGCGGCGGAACTGATCCGCAGCGGCATTCCCGGTGCGAGCATGACGCTGCTCGATGCGGCGCACATCTCCAATGTCGAGCAGTCGCATGCCTTCACCGAGGCCGTGGTCGGCTTCCTGACGCAACGCTAGCGCGAGCGAAGGTTTGGATTGCTTCGTCGCTCGCTCCTCGCAATGACAAGAGGAAACATCAAATGGATGACAATCAGCGCCGCGACGACGGAATGGTTCAGCGCCGCAAGGTGCTGGGCGATGAATGGGTCGACAAGTCGATCAAGAACCGCAACGCGTTCAACACCGACTTCCAGGACCTGATCACGCGCTATGCGTGGGGCGACATCTGGACGCGGCCGCATTTCGATCATCGCACGCGGCGCGTGCTTGTCATCGGCACGATGGTCGCGCTCGGCCAGTGGGATGAATTCCGCCTGCATGTGCGCGCAGCGCTGGCCGAAGGCGGCTTCACGCCGGAAGACATCAAGGAAATCCTGCTGCAACAGGCGATCTATTGCGGCGTGCCGGCGGCCAATCACGCCGTCAAGGAAGCGGGCGCGATTATCGCTGAGCTAGGGCTGCTGCAGCGATAGCTCGGCGGCCGCCACGCTCGCGGGAGCTTCGGCGGCGGGCTTTGCCGGCTTCTCGACCAGCAACACGATCGCGGTACCGATCAGCATCAATAGCTCGGCCGCATGCAGGCGGAGCGCTTCCGTTTCGCCAACCTTCGAGGCCGTGAGCATGCTGACAAAGCTGAGCACGCTGCCGAGAGCGAGCGCCATGCCGAGGGCTTCGTCGCACGCTCCGCTCTTGCGGAGCGACGGGCGGACCAACGTGGCGAGGAAGATCACGAAGAAGGCCACCACGGTCATTCGCGCCAGTGCCAGCAGCCAGGCGAGCCGGACCGTGGCCAGTTTGGCAAGCTGCAAATGGTCGGTCGCAAACAGCGCGATCGACACGCTCGGCCGCTCGTAGAGCCCGTGGATCGGCGACACCATGATGTTGAAGGCGATCAGCGTCCAGAGCGGGATGAAATAGGCGGCCAGCAGCGCGCCGTTAATTGAACTGATCCGCCAAGAGCTTGACCACGTGCTCGACATCGCCGCTTCCCATTTGTTTCCGCAGCCCTTCAGGCAGGCGGCGGTTTGCAAGCCACGTAACGCCCTTAAACTGCGGGGGGCAATTTAAACCGTTTGTTTACCTTAATCCCCTTGGGGGGGGCAGCGGATTCCGCTCAAAAAGAATGGGTCCCGTCTTCCGGCGGAACCCTTCAATTGCTCTTGCTCCCGTTTTCCGAACTGCGCCCCTGGGGTTCTGCCCTCACGGCTCGGCTGGCCCGAGCTCTGGTTCCGGCCGCTCATTCGGTAATCTTCCTTTTTGCCTGGAAGCCGGGGACAACGCAGCGGCAACGGCCCGGTTGCGACGAAACGGCAGTTTCGTCATGGTCATTGCAAGGCAAAGCCTTGTCGTCACTGTGACCGCGGAACCCCATCCGCCAAACTAGTTATGTACAAGCCCTTTTCGTGGGGGTCCGCGCTGTTGCCGCCCCCGGTGTTCCGCTGTTAGAAAATGGCACGACGCGTCGGACAAGGCTGCCGGGGGCCCTCGCCGCGTCACTCCTCGAATAGCAGCGGTGCATGGACTATTTCGCCCAGCAATTGATCAACGGCCTGGTGCTCGGCTCCATCTACGGCCTGATCGCCATCGGCTACACGATGGTCTATGGCATCGTCGGCATGATCAATTTCGCCCATGGCGACATTTTCATGATCGGCGGCTTCATCGCGCTGATTTCGTTCCTGGTGCTGGTATCCCTGGGCCTGACGGCGATCCCATTCATCCTGTTGGTCGTGCTTCTGGTCTCGATGGCGATTACGGCGCTCTACGGCTGGACCGTCGAACGGATTGCGTACCGTCCGTTGCGGCATTCGTTCCGTCTCGCACCGATGCTGTCGGCGATCGGCATGTCCTTTGTGCTGACCAACTTCTCGCAGATCGCGCAAGGCGCGCGGGTGAAGCCGGTACCGCCGATCATCACCGGCGGCTACACGCTGCATGAAGGCGCGAGCGGCTTCAACGTGCAGATCTCCAATATGCAGATCATCGTCGTGCTGGTCACGATCGTGCTGCTGACCCTGTTTACCTGGCTGGTGTCGCGCACGCGGCTCGGACGCGATATGCGCGCCTGCGAGCAGGACCAGACCATGGCCGCGCTGCTTGGCGTCGACGTCGACCGCACGATCTCGATGACGTTCGTGACGGGTGCTGCGCTCGCCGCCGTCGCCGGCATGATGTACCTGCTCTATTACGGGCAGGTGGATTTCTTCATGGGCTTTGTCGCAGGCATCAAGGCCTTCACCGCAGCCGTGCTCGGCGGCATCGGCTCGCTGCCCGGCGCGGTGCTCGGCGGGCTTGCGATCGGCCTGATCGAGACCTTCTGGTCGGCCTATTTCTCGGTCGAGTACAAGGACGTCGCCGCGTTCTCCATTCTGATCGTCGTGCTGATCTTCATGCCGACCGGCCTGCTCGGCCGGCCCGAAGTCGAAAAAGTCTGACGGGCGGCATGAAGTGAGCGCAACAAAAGCCCGCCCCTCGCACGCCGCGCAACCCTTGGGCAGCGCCTCCATCTTGAAGAAAGCCTCGATCAGCGCGCTGGTCGCGCTGGTGCTGTTCTCGCTGATGATCGGCGTGCGCACCGAGGCCGGGCCTCAGGGCGGCCTGATCTACTGGACCAGGTTCGGCGAACTCGCCGCCATGGTCGCCGCCGTGTTCGGCGGCAGCATCGTCATCGAGTTGCTGCGGCAGTGGTGGGGACCGGTCGACAAGGACCGGGTCGTGCCCAAGCCGGTGCAGGCCGCGTTTGCCTTCGTCGGGCGCTGGCTCGCGCCGGCGCTTCTGGTCTTCACGTTCCTCGTCCCCGTGATTTTCTACGACCAGCGCTACATTCTCGACCTCGCGATCCTGGTCCTCACCTATGTGATGCTCGGATGGGGGCTGAACGTCGTGGTCGGCCTCGCCGGCCTGCTCGACCTCGGCTACGTCGCCTTTTACGCGGTCGGCGCCTATTCCTACGCGCTGCTCGCGACCAATTTCGGACTGTCGTTCTGGGTCTGCCTGCCGCTTGCGGGCATCTTGGCTGCGTTCTGGGGCATCCTGCTCGGGTTTCCGGTGCTGCGGCTGCGTGGCGACTATCTCGCCATCGTCACCCTTGCCTTCGGCGAGATCATCCGTCTCGTCATCATCAACTGGCAGAGTCTGACCGGCGGCCCCAACGGCGTGTCCGGCATCCCTCGCCCGACCCTGTTCGGCATCCCGCTGACGGCGGGCGATGACGGACTTGCTGCGCGGCTCGGCATCGAGTTCTCGCCGACCCACCGCGTCGTCTTCCTGTTCTACGTGATCCTCGCGCTGGCGCTGCTCACCAACTGGGTGACGATCCGGTTGCGGCGGCTGCCGATCGGCCGCGCGTGGGAGGCGTTGCGCGAGGACGAGGTCGCCTGCCGCGCGCTCGGCATCAACACCACCACGACCAAGCTGACGGCGTTTGCGACCGGAGCAATGTTCGGCGGCTTCGCCGGCGCGTTCTTCGCGACGCGGCAGGGTTTCATCAGCCCGGAATCCTTCACCTTCCAGGAATCGGCGCTGGTGCTCGCGATCGTCGTGCTCGGCGGCATGGGCTCGCAGCTTGGCGTAGCCCTCGCGGCGCTGACCATGATCGGCGGCTTCGAACTGTTTCGAGGCTTCGACCAGTACCGGATGCTGGTGTTCGGCGTCGCGATGGTGCTGCTGATGATCTGGCGGCCGCGCGGGCTGATCGGCCACCGCTCGCCAACCGTGTTCCTGGAGCGCAACCAGGCGATCTCGTCCGACCTCGTCAAGGAGGGCCACGGATGAGCGACGACCATATCCTCGCCGTCGATCATCTGATGATGCGCTTTGGCGGCATCGTCGCCGTCAACGATCTCTCCTTCGTGGCCGAACGGCGAAAGATCACCGCGTTGATCGGGCCCAACGGCGCCGGCAAGACCACGGTCTTCAACTGCATCACCGGCTTCTATCGGCCGAGCGGCGGCACCATCCGCCTCTCTCACGACGACGGCCGCACGATCGCCCTCGAGCGCCTCAACGATTTCCGTATCTCCAAACAGGCGAAGGTCGCGCGCACCTTCCAGAATATCCGCCTGTTTCCCGGCATGACCGCGCTCGAGAACCTCATGGTCGCCCAGCACAACGCGCTGATGCGCGCCTCCGGGCTGACCTTTCTCGGGCTGATCGGCGCGCCGTCATGGCACCATGCCGAGCAGCGCGCGATCGATCTGGCACGGATCTGGCTCGAACGTATCGATCTGCTTGCCCGCGCGGATGACGCCGCGGGCAACCTGCCCTATGGCGACCAGCGGCGTCTCGAAATCGCACGCGCGATGTGCACTGAGCCGGCGCTGCTCTGCCTCGACGAGCCGGCCGCCGGCCTGAATGCGCGCGAGAGCGGCGCGCTCAACGAATTGCTGCTTTCGATCCGCGCCGAACAGGGCACCTCGATCCTCCTGATCGAGCACGACATGTCGGTCGTGATGGAGATATCCGACCACGTCGTTGTCATGGACTATGGCGTCAAGATTGCCGAAGGCCCGCCGCAGGTGGTGCGTGACGATCCAAAGGTGATTGCCGCCTATCTCGGCGCCGACGAGGAGGAAGCCATCGCCGTGATGGAGAGCAGCCCGTGAGCGCATCACCGGCAGCACCTCCCCTGCTCGCAATCCGCAGACTGCGCGCGGCTTACGGCAAGATCGAGGCGCTGAAGGGCGTCGACGTCGAGATCAATGCCGGCGAGATCGTGGCGCTCATCGGCGCCAACGGCGCCGGCAAGTCGACGCTGATGATGACGATCTTCGGCAAGCCGCGCGCCCGCGCGGGCCGGATCGAATTCGACGGGGAGGACATCACCGGCGTTCCGACGCACGAGATCGCGCGGCTACGGATTGCACAGTCGCCCGAAGGGCGGCGGATCTTTCCGCGAATGAGCGTCGCGGAGAACCTGCAAATGGGCGCGGACGCGACAGATTGCAACGAAGCCGAACGCGCCGCCGGACTCGAGCGGGTGTTCACCCTGTTCCCGCGGTTGAAGGAGCGCATTGCGCAGCGCGGCGGCACGCTGTCCGGCGGCGAGCAGCAGATGCTTGCGATCGGCCGCGCGCTGATGAGCCGGCCGCGACTGCTGATGCTGGACGAGCCCTCGCTCGGGCTTGCGCCGCTGATCGCGCGACAGATCTTCGACGCCATCCGCACCCTGAACCGGCGGGATGGCCTGACCGTGCTGATCGTCGAGCAAAACGCCAACCACGCGCTGAAGCTCGCGCACCGCGGCTACGTGATGGTCAACGGCCTGATTACGCTTGCTGGAACCGGCGCCGAGTTGCTGCAGCGCCCGGAGATCCGTGCTGCCTATCTGGAAGGCGGCCGCCACGGCTAGCCGCCGGTCGCGTGAAGCCCGCAGCAACATGCTGCGGACAGGTCGTCGATTTGCCTGAAAATTGCCGGTGACTTCGCCGCAAAATCAGCCGACAATGGCGCCGGTTATCTCGCCCGGCCCACCGGGTGATTCCCCAAGAGGCAACGACCACGAGGACTTGTCATGAAAGCACTGAAGCTCATCGGCCTGGCAATGGGCGCTTCGTTCGCATTGTCGGCGAGCGCATACGCGCAAGACATCACCATCGCAGTGGCGGGCCCGATGACGGGCTCCGAATCCGCTTTCGGCCGGCAGATGAAGAACGGCGCAGAGCAGGCGGTCGCCGACCTCAACGCCGCCGGCGGCGTCCTCGGCAAGAAGATCGCGCTCCAATCCAACGACGACGCCTGCGATCCCAAGCAGGCGCGCTCGGTGGCTGAGAAGATCGCGGGCTCGAAGATTCCGTTCGTCGCCGGCCACTTCTGCTCGTCGTCGTCGATCCCGGCGTCCGAGGCCTACGCGGACGGCAACGTGCTGCAGATCACCCCGGCCTCGACCAATCCGCTATTCACCGAGCGCAAGCTCTGGAACGTGGCGCGCGTCTGCGGCCGCGACGATCAGCAGGGACTGGTTGCCGCCGACTTCATCATGAAGAACTACAAGGGCAAGAACGTCGCGATCCTGAACGACAAGACCACCTACGGCAAAGGCCTTGCCGACGAGACCAAGAAGGCGCTGAACAAGGCCGGTTTCCAGGAGAAGATGTTCGAATCCTACAACAAGGGTGACAAGGACTTTAACTCGATCGTGTCCCGGCTGAAGCGCGACAATATCGATCTCGTCTATGTCGGCGGCTACCATCAGGAAGCCGGCCTGATCCTGCGCCAGATGCGCGACCAGGGCCTGCAGACAGTGCTGATGGCCGGCGACGCCATGAACGACAAGGAGTTCGCTTCCATCACCGGCCCGGCCGCGGAAGGCACGCTGTTCACCTTCGGCCCCGACCCGCGCAACAAGCCGACCGCGAAGGCAATCGTCGAGAAGTTCAAGGCCAAGAACATCGACCCCGAAGGCTACACGCTCTACACCTACGCCGCGATGCAGGTATGGTCTCAGGCCGTCGCCAAGGCGGGCACCACCGACGCCAAGAAGGTGATGGACACGATCAAGGCCGGCGAATGGGACACGGTGCTCGGCAAGATGGCCTTCGACGCCAAGGGCGACATCAAGGCGATCGACTATGTCGTCTACAAGTGGGACAACAAGGGCAACTACACCGAGATCAATCCGAAGGGCTCATGACGCCTCGGGCATCGGTTCTGATCTGGGATCCGAGAAACGCTCCGGCTCGCCGGGGCGTTTTTTTTGGTCCGCCGCGCCTGCGGCGATCTTCCGCGGAACCGGTCCGCGCGCAATGTCGATCGCGCGCAACGGTTCGTTTGACCGAAACGGCCTTTTGCATGCGGGCCAAACTTGCAAGCTCGGGCGAGCGCGGGAGGAAACCCAGCGCCGACGCCGCTCTGTTCCGCCATCGCCGATGAGGTATTGTACGCGCTCGGCCCATTGCCATTCTTGGCGGCTTCGTCGCCGGCTTTCCGGGAGACCATAAGTGCCGACGGCTAACGACCGCAGCATCTTTCTTTCCACCCTGCCTGCGTCGCGCGGCGACCGCACCGCGGCGGTGACGGTTGTTGCGATCTCGGCAGTTCTCTTCGCGATCGCCGTGCCATTCGCGGGCACGCCGCTGACGCCGGTGCCGGCGTTCGTGGCGAGCTATCAAGCAGCGCTTGCGATCAACGACATCATCACGGCCGTTCTCCTGTTCTCGCAGTTCGCGATCCTGCGCTCGCGCGCCCTGCTCATGCTGGCAAGCGGCTATTTGTTCACGGCCGGCGCCGCGGTGACCCACGCGCTGACCTTCCCTGACCTGTTTGCGCCGTCGGGACTGCTCGGCGCAGGCCCGCAGACGACGGTCTGGCTCTACATGATCTGGCACGGCGTGTTTCCGCTGCTCGTGCTCGGCTATGCGCTGTCGAAGGGCAAGGATGG
The DNA here is from genome assembly GCF_018131005.1 of Bradyrhizobium lablabi. Lineage (GTDB taxonomy): Bacteria > Pseudomonadota > Alphaproteobacteria > Rhizobiales > Xanthobacteraceae > Bradyrhizobium > Bradyrhizobium lablabi_D. The sequence continues at coordinate 231,845 of NZ_JAFCJK010000008.1, read as the reverse complement.
CGGCCCCAAGGTCGCGGGATCGACCACAGGCGCGATCATTGGTTGCGTCGCCGCGGTCGTCGCTGCCTTGGCTGGGTTCGCCTGGCTGGTCACCGAACACCACGATATGCTGCCCGTGCTCTTGGGCGGCGAACGCTATACCTCAACCTTGATCGGGGTGGTGTCGACGGTCTGGTGCTTATGCCTCGCCGCGCTCGCCGTGCTCTTCATCCGGCGACCGCATTCCGTCCTCGATGTCTGGCTGATGGTCGTACTGTGCGCCTGGCTGTTCGATATCGCGATGTCGGCCATGCTGAACGTGGGGCGCTTCGATCTCGGCTTCTACCTTGGACGCATCTACGGGCTGTGCGCCGCAAGCTTCGTGCTGACGGTGCTGCTGATCGACAATTTCGGGCTGCAGGCCGAGATGTCGCGGCTGCTTGGCCTCGCCCGGCGCGAGGCCGCGACCGAACGCGACCAACGCGCCGAGCGCGAGCGGCTGTTCAGCGCGGTCGTGGAAAATTCCAACGACGCCATCATCACGCAGGAGCTCGGCGGCACGATCACCGCCTGGAACCGGGCCGCCGAGCAATTGTTCGGCTACTCCGCCTCCGAGGCTGTCGGCAACAGCGTCGACATCATTATCGCCCCCGAACGCCGCGCCGAGGTCCGCGACATTTTGGACCGCGTCGGGCGCGGCGAGAAGATCGAGCACTTTGAAACCGTGCGGCTGCACCGGAGCGGGCGCGAGGTCGACGTATTGCTCAGCATGTCCCCGATCCGCACTGCGACCGGGCAGATCGTCGGTGCGTCCAAGACCGCGCGCGATATCACCGAAAGCAAGCGCGCGCAGAGGGCGCTCAACCAGGAGATCGAGGAGCGCCGACGCATCTTCGACACCTCGCAGGATCTGATCCTGATCACGGACACGCAGGGCAATTTCATTCAGGTGAGCCCGAGCGCGAAGACGATCCTCGGATACGATCCGGCCGAGATGATCGGGCATTCCGCGGTGGAATTCATCCATCCTGACGATCTCGAAAATACCCGCAACGAGATGCGGGCTGCGCGGCGCGGCCTGATCAAGCGCAACTTCGAGACACGCTACATCGCCAGGAGCGGCGAGCCGGTGGCGCTGAACTGGACCGGAACCTGGTCGGAACCGGTGCGCCGTCACTTCTTCATCGGCCGCGACCTGACCGAGAAGCAGGTCGCCGAGGCCGAACTCCGCCAGGTGCAGAAGATGGATGCGGTCGGCCAGCTCACTGGCGGCGTGGCACACGACTTCAACAACATCCTGACCGTGATCACCGGCACGATCGGCCTGCTCGAGGAAGCCGTCGCCGACAGGCCCGATCTCGTCGCGGTCGCGAGACTGATCGACGAGGCGGCTGAACGCGGCGCCAATTTGACCAAGCATCTGCTCGCGTTCGCACGCAAGCAGCCGCTGCAGCCGACCGAGGTCGACGTCAATCGGCTGGCGCTGGAGGCTGCCAAGCTGCTGCATCCGACGCTCGGCGAGCATATCGTGATCACCCCGATGCTTGCGGACGATGCATGGACGGCGCTGGTCGATCCCAGCCAACTCACCACCGCGATCCTCAACCTAGCGCTCAATGCACGCGACGCGATGCCAAACGGCGGCAAGCTCTCGCTCGAAACCCGCAACGTCTATCTCGACGAAAGCTATGCGGACATGAACAGCGAGGTCGCGGTCGGCCACTATGTGATGATCGCCGTGAGCGACAGCGGCATCGGAATTCCCGCCAACCTGCTGGAAAGGGTGTTCGACCCCTTCTTCACCACCAAGGAGGTCGGAAAGGGCACCGGCCTCGGCCTCAGCATGGTATTCGGCTTCGTCAAGCAGTCCGGCGGCCACATCAAGATCTACAGCGAGGAAGGCCACGGCACTTCGGTCAAGATCTACCTGCCGCGGGCAGCGGGCGCGGGCCAGACCCTGGCCGAAGCAAGCGCGGCAGCGGAGGCCGAGGGCGGCGAGGAGCTCGTGCTAGTGGTGGAGGACGATGCGCTGGTGCGGAACTACGTGGTGGCCCAGGTCCGAAGCCTCGGCTACGCGACATTGGAGGCCGCCAACGCCGCCGAAGCACTGCAGGTGATCGACACCAATCCGGCGATCGATCTTCTGTTCACTGACGTCATCATGCCGGGAGCAATGAACGGCCGCCGGCTTGCCGATGAAGCGCTGAAGCGCAATCCGGCGCTGAACGTCCTGTTCACGTCGGGATACACCGAAAACGCCATCGTGCATCACGGCCGCCTCGATACCGGCGTTCTGCTGCTGGCAAAGCCTTACCGCAAATCCGAGCTCGCGCGCATGCTGCGGATCGCGCTTGACGGTTGATGCACCCGTCGCGGTGCTATACCCGAACGAACCGAGTGCAGAGGGCCAGCGGAGCGCATCGTGAAGAACCTGCTCACCGACATCGCCGGCGTCAGCGTCGGCCACGCCGACGACCCACAGCTCGCCTCGGGCGTCACGGCCATCATCTTCGACAAGCCGGCGGTCGCATCGATCGATGTGCGCGGCGGCGGCCCGGGGACCCGCGAGGATGCTCTTCTCGAACCGCAGAACGTGGTCGAGGCAATCGACGGCATCGCGCTGTCAGGCGGCTCCGCGCACGGGCTCGATGCCGCCGGCGGCGTGCAGGCCTGGCTCGCCGAGCGCGGTCGCGGCTTTCGCATCCGCGACGCGGTGATCCCGATCGTCCCCGGCGCGATCTGCTTCGATCTGAGCAACGGCGGCAACAAGGCGTGGGGCCGCTTTCCGCCCTATCGCGACCTCGGTTACGCGGCGGCCAACGCCGCCGGCGCCGACTTCCGCCTCGGCAGCGTCGGCGCCGGCATGGGCGCGACGACCGCAACGCTCAAGGGCGGCCTCGGTTCGGCCTCGGCCGCGACCGGTGACGGCGTGATCGTGGCGGCGCTCGCGGTCGTCAACGCAATCGGGAGCGTCACGATCGGCGACGGCCGCTGGTTCTGGGCGGCACCCTTCGAGGTTGACGGCGAATTCGGCCGTCGCGGTCTGCCGCAATCGTTCACGCCCGACATGCTCAGGATGCGCGTGAAAGGCGGCTCCGAGGCGACGCCGGCGGAGAACACCACGCTCGTTGCCGTCGTGACCGACGCCCAGCTCACAAAGCCGCAGGCGCGGCGGTTGGCAATGATCGCGCAGACCGGCATGGCCCGCGCGATCTATCCGGTGCACTCCCCGCTCGACGGCGACGTGGTGTTTGCCGCGGCCACGGGAGCGAAGCCGATCGATCCGCTGTTCGGGCTGACAGGTCTGGGCATGGTCGCGGCCAACGTCGTTGCCCGCGCGATCGCGCGCGGCGTCTATGAGGCAACTACACTGCCCTTCCCCGGCGCGCTGCCGAGCTGGAAAGACCGGTTCGGTCAGGACGTGTAGCACAACCGCGATGGGCTTACGCCCAGTCGCGATCGTGGAGTTCGCTCGGCTTTACGCCGAGCAAGTCGATGGTTTCAATGCCGACATGCAGCAGCGTTCCGCCGTGATGATCGGATGAGGTCCCAACGGGGGCGCCGTTCAAGAATTGCAGCTTGTCCGCTTTCGGATCGAAGTCAGTGATGACCGCGGTGTTGTGTCTGCCCTTGAGGTGACCAAGGTCGAACACAAAGGTGTCGGCACCAGCATGGCCTGTCATGGTCATGTGGCCGCGCGCGGCCACCAACGTGTCATCCAAATCTCCACCGATCAGGGTATCCTTGCCCGCGGATCCGACCACAAGCTGCGCCATGCCGTCGGCCGCCTCTTGTCCGGTCGGGTCAACTCGCCCCAACGCGCCACTATGCCGTTCCGTGGCGACGAAAGCATCACTCTGGATCGCCGTGGTGTCTGTGTCGCGCAGGATCAAGTCCGACAACGTGGTGCTCTTGATCTCTTTCAGGGTTTGCTGGTCGAACTTCTGGTTCTCGAAATAGTATCGATCGCCGTCGCGCAGAGCGGAAAACTGATCGCCGATGATCTTGCCAAATGTGGAGCCGATGATGCTTCCCGGAGCATGATCCTCCGCCAATCCACCAGCCCATAAATCGACGGCATCGATTGAACCATAGGCCTGCTCGAATGCCGCTGCCGTCGCCGGGTTAGAGCTTAGCTGATCGAAGTCGGTGTACGGCTCCAGTCCCAGCGCCTCCCGGGTCTGGTTCAGCGTACCCAACCCAAGATCGTGGCCGCGCTGGATGTTGATCGCCGCCAGATCCAGAGCGTCCGGAGGATCGACCAGGAAGTTTCGCAGGCCATCGACAAGATGGGCGTCCAGCAGATTCGCCAAATCTCCCGATAGATGCCGAAGCAAGCCATCTGCACCCGTAGCCTTGAAAGTCGCTGGATCCTCAAAGAACGATTCTGCCAACGTCTGCTCCGACGTGAAGGCACCCAGATTGCTGGTGGCGCTGATCTCGTCGGAGACGATGGAGTGACCAAAACGAAACGCCGCGCCTGCAAACTCTTCCGTGATCCGCGCATCCACCGTGGGATCATAGCCGTGGTACGGCTTGATGGCGTCCTTGCCCAACAGGTGTGGCAGGAACTCGTTGTAGGTAATGTTGACCATCTCAGCCGTGGTAATGGCTTTCGCGGTTTCGTACAATTTATCGCCACTCCAGCGTGGATGTTCTTCGTGCAGTCGATCGACCTGATAATTGTGCTCGCGGACAAACAACGTCTGCAGGGCCGTCAGATCGGGGTTCTCCTGTGCCCGCGCGTCACCAGCGGCAAAGGCTTCGCCCTGATCGGTGTTGACGACCGGAAGATTGCGCCCCGCCGACATTTTCATATGACCGTCGGGTGTACGCAGGCCCGCTGCCGTGGCAGCGTCAGATCCGTATATCTGTGATCCATCCAGCCAGCCCGTAACCGTGTTGATCGCAGTTGCCGGATGTCCGGCAATGCCGGTCGCAGGATCGATGGCGACCCGTGTCAGCGGAATGATGCTGCCGGGCACCAGGAACTGATCGTCGGCCGGGACTGTGATCGAGATATCAATTGTCGTTCCCGGCTTTTGCAAATCCAGATCGTGATCGATGAACTGGCCCCACGCATACATCATGCCGGATAGTGCGATGCCGCGGTCATCCATCAAATGCGGCTCATCCTCTCCGGTCTCCACCTGCGCCACCACGATGTTGCTGATCTCGCGCGGATTCCGCCCCGATGTCATAGCGTGGAATCCATCGGAGAAATTCGCCGGAGCCACCCGAGCAAAGTCGGTGTCGGCTTGGTTCAAGGTGGGATTTGCACGATTGTTGTTGGAGCCGTCGATGGTGCGGAATTGCAGCGCCATGGTTCCCCTCCTCTGGCGTGTCTGCCCCAGTCCTGCTCCATTGGCCGCGCCGGAAATGACGCTTTGATGATTTATTGTGACGTCCCCGCGGTCGTTGAGTGATGATATTCGGCGCCGCCGTTGCACAATAATGGCACCGCACCTCGCAACGCTGGCCAAGGCGCGGGTGATGACGGGCTCCCGCGCGGCGGGCGTACCGACCTTGCGGTCACTCTGGCTCGCCCCATGAACGCTCGACCCGAGCCCAACGGCCGGGGCCGATGCGATCGAGCGCAGTACGCGCGTTCCCTACACGCTGATCGCAACCGAAGCGGAGGCCTGCGCGGAGACGGCGTGGGCCTGGCGCTGGATCAACTGCTCGATGAAATTGTAGGACGAGGTCGCGTTGCTGGACGCAGACTGCGCGGCCGGCGTCGTCGTTGTCACCTTGGAGCCATCGGCATAGGTCAGCGTGGTCGTTGTCGAACCGTCGCTGTTGGTCACTGACGTGCTCGATGCGCCGTCCAGCGCCTGCAGCAACGGATCGGAACTCGAAGCGTCGGAGCTGCCGGAACCGGCCGCATCGGTCGAACTGCTGGCAACGTGATGGTGGTGATGATGTCCCTTGCCGCCCTGCAGCGCCTGCGACATTTCATCGAGGTTGACCGAGCCATCTCCATTGCCATCGAGCTTGGAGAACACGTCGTCGGCCTGCGCGATATTGGTGCCACCCGCGCCGAGCGTATTCTCGAATTCCGACTGCGTGATCTTGCCGTCGCCATTGCCGTCGATTTGCGAGAACAGGTCCTTGAGCGCGTCCGAGCGGCTCGTCGTGCCTGTCGATCCGCCCTGCGGTGACTGGCCTTGCGCGTCGAGCAGCGCACTGAAGGTTTCCGGCGCGATTTGCGCGAGGCCGCTGGCGGATCCAGCACCAGCGCTGCCGCCGCCGGCCGGGCTTGATGGCTCGGTCGAGATACCGAACGGGCTGCTGCCGCCCTGGCCCGGACCGGCCGGCTGCGTGGACGTTGACTTCGGCGACGTCAGCGATTTCAGGAAGTCGATGGCTGACGACGCGGCGCCAAGGGCAAACAACATGGCAGTTACTCCGACAACGCCGCATGCGGCGGCTCTGCCGCTCTTGAGCAATCCTCATGCCATGGAGAAAACCGAGTAAAATCGAGCTTTCCGCAATCCCCGGGGTTCCGCATCCCGGCAAGAGCTGCCGCGAGCGGCAGATTTTTCCCCCTCCTCCAGCGATCCCTATCGCATTGCCCACCACCTCTCTGCATGTTAGGCGGGTTCGCCCGTACGCCCCCGAAGTTCCGGAAGAGCGCATATGACTCAGCCCTTCACCCCGCGTCCTCTTGTTATCGCACCGTCGATCCTGGCGTCGGATTTCTCCAGGCTCGGCGAGGAAGTCCGCGCCGTCGATCAGGCCGGCGCCGACTGGATCCATCTCGACGTGATGGACGGCCATTTCGTGCCGAACATTTCCTACGGTCCTGATGTCATCAAGGCGATGCGCCCGCACACCACGAAGGTCTTCGACGCCCATCTCATGATCGCGCCATGCGATCCCTATCTCGAAGCCTTCGCCAGGGCCGGCTGCGACCACATCACGGTGCATGCCGAGGCCGGGCCGCATCTGCACCGCTCGCTGCAGGCAATCCGCGCGCTCGGCAAGAAGGCCGGTGTCTCCATCAATCCGGCAACGCCTGCCAGCGCGATCGAGTATGTGCTCGACCTGATCGACCTCGTGCTCGTGATGTCGGTCAACCCGGGCTTCGGCGGTCAAGCCTTCATCCGCTCGGCGCTCGGCAAGATCAGCGATATCAGGGCGATGACCGCGGGCCGGCCGATCGACATCGAGGTCGATGGCGGCGTCGGGCCTGAGGTTGCGGGCGAACTCGCCGCCGCCGGCGCCAATGCGTTCGTCGCCGGCTCGGCGGTGTTCAAGGGCGGAACCATGGACGCCTACACGACGAACATCTCCGCGATCCGCAATGCGGCGGCACAAGCCCGCGGAGAGGCCATCTAGACCGGGGCTCGAGCTTTTTTTGCGCGAACCATCTTGCCGCGCCGATGCCTGCGCGCGGGGCACGCGTCGTGGTGCCGCAATGCCACATGCATAATATTCGTGCTGGCATCGCAGTCATCCGGTCTTCACAGACTCATCCAAATGGATGCACACTCCTCTCAACAAACATAGGGAGGCGCGCATCATGACAATGATCATTGTCTGGACCGGCCTAGCCATGTGGCTTGGCCTCAACGGAGCCTTTGTTGCCCGGCGCGCCTATGTGACAACGCCTGATCGATCCGCCAGACCGCGCGTCGTTTTCTTTCATCTGCGGCGGTCGTAACGGAACGCAGAGCTTGATCAGAACAATCCGGGCGGTGTGATTGCTGACGTATCGCCCGCGTGATCCGGCGTGCCGTCGCTGCCGTCCGTTTGCGCTGTTGACCGGGATGGCCGTACCACGGTCACGGTGCAAGGCGCTTCCGATGCGACCTTGCCGGAGACGCTGCCGAGCAGCGACCTCATCATCGAGCTCTGTCGCGCGCCCATGATGATGTGGTCGACATGATTGACCGCGGCGAATTCCAGGATGGCCGCGGCGGGATCGATCGCCTCCAGCACGTGCACGGTCAGCCGGCTCTCGTCGAGCCCGAACGGCCGCGCCCAATGCTGGAGCGCGACCAGGCGGTCGACATGCTTGTTCTGGCCCTGCTCGTCGAGCGTCCGGTCGATCGACACGCGGTTCAGCTTCAACACGTTGAGACAGGCAAGCCGAGCCGATGGTGATGTCGACAGCACCCGCTCGGCGGTGACGCGAATAGCTTCATTCGGTGCGTCCGGGCCCTCGGCGATATCGAGCGCAACTACGACGATCGGGCTCGATGCGAGCTGCGCCGCGACGTTGGACTTGGCATGCGGCTGCATCGCGCCGCGATTGAACCGCCGGCGCCAGACCGTGCCGAAGGAATCGCGCGTCTGCCGCTGCGATGGCGCGGTCAGTTTGACCAGCTCGGGATGAGCGAGGTCGAAGGCGAGCTGAGCTGCCGTGGGATAGCGCGCGGCCGGCTCGATCTCCAAGCAGCGTAGCACGATCTCCTGCAGCCAGGGCGGATAGTCGCGCCTAAGCTTGCGCGGCGGATGGGGATCGCGCCACAGCCGACGACGCATGCCGCGCAGGCTCTCGGTTTCGCCGAATGGCCGCACCCCTGTCGTGAAGAAATAGAGCAGCACGCCGAGCGAGAACAGGTCGCTGCGCGGATCGTCGCGCACGCCGAGCAGGCGTTCGGGCGCCATGTAAGGCGCAGTTCCGTAAGGCAGCCGGAATTCTTCCTGCAGCAGGTCGGGCAGTTGACTGTGATGCGACAGGCCGAAATCGATCAGCACCGCTCCGCCGTGCGGGCGGAACATGATGCTGCTCGGCTTGATGTCGTGATGGATGACGTTCTGCCGGTGCAGGCTCGCGAGCGCGGAGGCGATCCTGCCGGCAATGCCCCTCGCCTCGTCATACGGCATCGGCAGATCGCCGATGCGTTTGTAAAGCGTCTGACCGGGAATGCGCTCCATCACGACATAGGCCTGCCGTTCGAAGTCGCCGGTGCCGAAGCAGGCCGGCACATGCGGCCCCGTCAGCCGCGGCATGATCATCTGTTCCATCTCGAAACTGACGATCGCGGCCGGATCCTCGCCTTCGGAGGTGAGCGGCACCTTCATCAGCAGCGGCGCCTTGATGCCGGGATGGGTGACGCTCCACAGCGTCGCCATGCCGCCGCGATGGACGCATTCGCCGATGGTGAAGCCATCGATCTCCGCGCCGGGCTGCATCACGCCGCTCGCCACGCGTCACCTGCCAAGGAACAGGCGATCGGCCAGCCAGCCCGGCAGGCCACCCGCCCTGATCCGCGCCGCCGCGGTCGCGACATCGTAGGGCACGCGCAGGTAGGTGATCTCGCGGGTCGTCGTATCCAACATCGCAAATGATGCCGCGGGATCGCCGTCGCGTGGCTGGCCGACCGAGCCAAGCACCGTGAGCCAGCGCCTACCCGTCAGCAGTTGCACCTTGATGCCGGGGGTCGGAACGAAACTCGTCATCTTGGCGGCCGACGACATCGAATAGAGCGCCGGGCGGTGGATGTGGCCGCAGAACGTGATCTGCAGCTCGGTCGCCATCATGCTGCGCGCGGCATCGGAAGTGTCGCGAATGTAGCGCCAATTTGCCGGGTCGGACGCCTCCGAATGCACGTAAAGCCGATCGTCCTCCTGCCGCATGATCGGCAGTTCGGCGAGGAAGCGCCGCTGCTCCGCGCTGAGGCGGCCTCGCGTCCAGTCGATGGCGGCCTGCGCTTCGGCATTCATGCCGTCGCTCGGCGCGCCGATCGCATCGTCGTGGTTGCCGCGTACCGCGATCGCGCCCTTGCCGACCAGGTCCATCAGGGTATCGACGGCCCATTCGGGATCAGCGCCATAGCCGACGATATCGCCAAGGCAGATCAGCCGTTCGGCGCCACGCGCGCGCGCGGCCTCGAGGCAGGCAGAAAAGGCCTGCCGGTTGGCGTGAATATCGGAAAAAAGCGCGAGCCGCATTGTGGTCCGCAGCGGTTGAACCAGACGTTGGCCGACATCAAACACGCGCAGCGTCCGGCCCGCAATCGGGTAGCGCACAACCTCTCCCCGATGGGGCGGGTGAATCGGATACGCGGTTAGGACCGCTTCTAATGGACCATTGGCGCGAGCTAGTGCTTGCGCGGTGCCCCGAGCCCCTTGAGCAGCAGGCCGATCAGCGCGTCGATCCGCACCGGACACTCGGACTCGCTCCACTCCTCGGCATGAGCCGGGTGATGGTAGCGGCAAGTCGCGTCGAACACGGCGCGTGCCGACGCCTTGACGTCATCGATCTGAAACGTGCCCTGCCCCACGCCGTCAGCCAGGATCTTCGCGATCAGGTCGACCTGCTTGTCCTTGTAGGCCTTCACCACCTCGCGCGCCCCTTGCGCCAGCGCCAGATAGGTCGCGAACATCTCGGGATCGTCGCAGACCTTCTTCTGCTTGATCGCAAACATGCTCCGCAGCCATTTCTCCAGCCGCTCCGGCGCTGGACCGGAAGCCTGCGCGATCTTGCACAAAGGCTCGTTGGCGCGATCGAGCCAGCGCTTGGCCACCGCGTCACGAAGCGACGCCTTGCTCGGGAAATGCCGATAGACGCTGCCATGGCTGACATCCAGCGCTCGGGCAACGTCGACAACGGTGGCCTTGGCGAGCCCGAAGCGTCTCAACACGTCCTCAGTTGCTTCGAGGATCCGCTCGGGTGTCAAAACCACCGCCTCGTTCATGCTTTCACCGTCTGGTTATCGCTGTCCTGCCCGCGGGTGAATTTGGCGGCCTGGGCGGCCAAATGGCGGGCGACACGATGATTGAGCCACTGTTGAATCTGGGCGGTCAAATGCAGGATTTCGATAGTCATTGAGGTAGTCCTTAGAGGTAGTCTTCTTGGTTCGGCCAGCCCGCCAGCCAAACACCGGCAAAGCCACATGACGCCCTGCCCCAGCGTCAATTGAGTTATAGACCATCGCGCTGACAGATTTCAATATCTGTTATTCAATATTCTGTGATTGATTTTCTCCCGGATGCCTTTGGATTGGGAACTCGACCTGCCGGCGCCTATTGCACCTCATCCTTGGGCGGCATTCGGGGCGGCGGTAATGGCGTGAAGACCACCCCTTGAGCGGCCGCCGGTGGGGGCCGGAACTCGCCCGTCGTCGAATCCCCGCCACTCGTCTCCAGGATCGTCTTCGGCGTGACGTATTCCCTGACGAGGTCCATGATGGTTCCGTCACCACCGCCAAAATCCGCGGCACGGCCACCCTGCGGATGCCCGGCCTTGATCTCGTTCTCCGCGGTGTGGGTCTTCTCGGCCAGCGCGTCGGTGTAGGGAACACGGAAGGCTCGGGGTATCGCACTTGGCCGGTTGTCCTGGTCGAGTTCCTCGACCCACAGGTAGATCGAGCCGGGATCGCCCTCCAGCGAATGCGGCTCCACGATCCGCGCCTGCAGCAGCTTGAAGGATGCGGGCAGCCTGTCTGTCGTGGCCCAGCCGAGCAGCCCGCGCATTCCACCGAAACTGATGACATAGAAAGCGCTGGTCACGATCACGACCGCCGCCTTCAGCGACCAGTGCAGGCGGGCATAGACCAGCACGATGAGCAGGAGCGCGCCGATCACCGCGTAGGCGATCGACAGAGTGACGATGACCCATTGCAGGTTACTCACGGCGTATCCTCACCCTTGTTTTCGGGTCGAGATCGGCGCCGTTGGAACGGACGTTGCGGAAGGTCTCCAGCAGCGATTTCGGCCGCTGATCTACATTGATCACCCGGCCCTCGGCATCGAGGCGAAACCGAACCGCGGTCTTCTCGTCGCCGGTGTGATTGAGGGTCAGCTTGTTGTCAAAGATCACCTGCGCGGTCGGATTGAGCTTCTGCACCTTCACATTCGCTAAGACGGGTTCGCCGGTCATCGCCTGGAAGTGAGAGACGTTGACGGTGTATTCGCCAGCCACGATGCCGCGCACCGTGACGATCTCCTCGCGGATCGGTGACGGGATCTTCTTGCCGTTGACCACGATGAAGTCATTGGCGCCGCCGCGATCGTCGCGGTCAAGCGTCAGGAAACCGGCCTCGCGATGCCGATACCAGGCGATGTTGCCGGCGGGGTCCTGGACGAACAGGTCGAGATCGTCGGGGTGGTTGTCGGGCCAGTCCATCGTGATGATGAACTCGGCCTTGGAGTCGATCTTGCCTTCCTTGGAGTCGGGGGACACCGCGAGCAACGCCAGGAAGAACAGGAAGGCGATGACCTGTAGCGCCTTGAACAACATCACGCCGAGCGGGTCGAATTGCTCCTCTCGCGGATAGAGGCCGAACTCATCCAGCATGGCGGCGTTCCAGGGCCGGGGTGACATGCGTCTCGGTCAGCATGACGGCATCGGAAAACACCCGCTGGGTGGCGGCATCGAGCATGTAATACTGGATCCTGACGAGGATCGATCCGACCAGGCCGGCCAGCGTCGTGTACATGGCAACCGCCATGCCATCGCTCATCAGGCCCATGGAAGATTTCATGGCGACTTTGTCGGCCGCATCGAGGGTTGCGATCGGAGCCAGCATGATAATGAAGCCGACGATGGTGCCGAGCAGCCCGAGTTTCATCAGCGTATCAGACACGAACGCGCCGAAGCCGTTGGAGCCGCGCAGGCGGTCGGCCAGCGTGCGCAGCAAGAGCGTCTGGTCGATGCGGCCGGCGGCCTGTGCCCTCGCCTTCTGCACCAGGCTGCGAATGTGATCCGTGACCAACCCGCGCGGCAAGCCGCGAGCATCGGCTTCGAGCGCCCTGGCGCCATCTGGCGCCGCCAGGATGGCGCGGCAGCCCCTGGCGACCTCGCCTTCGCGCGCGATGGCGCGCGTCCGCCAGAAACAGTGGACGCAGGTGACGATATAGAGAACGGCAATGATGCTGGAAATGTAGGTGCGATCGGAGCTGACCATGAGATGGATCAGCCCGTAGCGCCAGAGCAGGAAGGCGGCGAAGATCGAAAGGCCGGTGAAAATCATCCAGAGCAGCAGGACGCTGCGCTCCCGGCTGTCCGGGCCGTCGGATGTGGTTGCGGTGCCGGTCCTGACGCCCATGATTCATTAGCTCCTGCGGCTGGTCCGAAGGCTGGACCTCGTTAGATCAGAGACGGCGCGCGTCGTCCAAAGGCATCTGCCCGAACTTCGTTGGGCAAATTTCCCGACCTGCATATCAGCTTGCAATTGGCCGGGAACAGGGCTGCTGTTACGCTTGAGCCACAAGCTGTGGAGTCATCGCATGCGCCTCGTGCTCCAACTGGTCGCCCGCCTGCTCGTCATCGTCGCGCTGTGCCTGGGTGCGGCGACGGTCTGGGCCACGATCGAGGCCTATCGCAGCGTCGACCGCGCCACAGCCGCCTCCGCCGAACGGGTCTCGCTCGCTTTGGAAGCACTGTACTGGCGTGAATTGCTGTTGCGTTCCAACCGGATGCGCGAACAACTTCTGCCGACGCCTGAATGGCGGACGATCGGGACAATGGGCCTGATTTCACCGGGAATCTGCGTCCAGTTCGAACCCAGGGGCGCGTTCGAGAAACCCCTCTGCGGCCAGAGCAAGGGCATCGGCAAGACGCCGCCGGCCTGGTTCGCAACTGCGGTGCAGACCCTCCTTGGCAACCATGCGGCGGTGTCGCGGCCGATCAGCGCCCGCACGGCGTCAGCGGGAGCCGTCGTGGCCACTCTCGATCCGGACGCGGCGATCGCACTGGCCTGGCAGCACATCCTGGACAACATCCACGTCGCTTTGCTGATGGCGGTGGCGATCGCGCTCCTCGCCTCGCTTGCGATCGCGCATACGCTGGCGCCGGCGCAGCAGATCGTCTCGGCGCTACAGCGCATGGCGCGCGGCCAGTATCGGACATTATTGCCGCGCTTCCGGTCGATGGAACTTGCCATGATCGGGCAAGCCGTAGGCGATCTCGGCGACCGCCTTGCGCAGGCCGAGGAAGAGCGCACCGTGTTGACCCGCCGCCTGCTGGAAATCCGCAACGACGAGCGGCGCGCGCTCGCCCGCGAATTGCACGACGAGTTCGGCCAGAACCTCACGGCGATCCTCGCCTTCGCCAACACGATCGAGACCACGAGCACGGGCAAAAAAGGCGAGGTCGCGCAGGACGCGCGGATGATTTCGCAGGCGACGCGCCGCATCATCGCCTGCCTGCGCGATACGCTGAACCGACTGCGCCATCCGCCGGCCGAGGAACTCGGGCTCGAGGCAAGCCTGGTCGACCTCGTGGACAGCTGGCGGTCGCAAGCGGCGACCCAGCCGATGATCCAGCTCGACCTGCAGGGCGATCTTGCCGACGTGCGTGGAACGGTCGCCGCCACGGCCTACCGCGTTGCGCAGGAATGCCTGACAAACGCGCTGCGCCATAGCGCCGCGCGCGAGATCGTGCTGCGGATCGAGCGTCGGTCTGGACCGGAAAACTCGCTGCTGGTCCATGTCGAGGATGATGCCGGCGGCGATGCGGCCAAGGTGGCGCAGTCCGCCGGCTTTGGCCTGACCGGGGTGAGCGAGCGTGTGGCGGCGCTGGGCGGCTCGCTGTCGATCGTGCCCGCGCGACGTGGCCTCAGCGTCGCTGCGACGATCCCGCTCGCCGCCTGACTCGGATGACCGCGCAGGCGAGAGGCATCTCGATCCTGCTGGTCGACGACCATCCCGTCGTCCGCCAGGGCTACCGGCGCGTGCTGGAGCACCAGGATGATTTCCGGGTGGTCGCCGAGGCCGATAACGCCACCAACGCCTAGCGCGCCTTCAAGATGCACAGCCCCGACGTCGTGGTGATGGACATCTCGATGCCGGGCGCGAGCGGCCTGGAGGCGATCAGGAACATCCGCGCGCGCAGCGCCGATGCCCGCATCCTGGTATTCAGCATGCACAGCGAGGCGGCGCTGGTGAAGGCGGCGTTCGGCGCCGGCGCCGGCGGCTACGTCACCAAGGGCAGCGAACCCACCGCGCTGATCCAGGCAATCCGCTCGGTAGCACGCGGCGAACACGCCATGAGCGACGACATCGCCCGCGTGCTGGCGTTGGAGAGCCTGGCTCCGAGCAAATCGGCGCTCGACCAGCTGGGTGAACGCGAGATCGAGATCCTGCGCCAACTCGCGGCCGGCGCGACCAAGGAGCAGATCGCTACCAGCCTCAACCTCAGCACCAAAACCGTCCAGAACTACCACTACCTGATCAAGGCCAAGACCGGCTTGCGGACGGACGCACAGCTGGTCCGCCTGGCCGTCGAGTGCGGGCTGGCCAATCTGTAGCCGCTACCGCGAACCGGACTGCTGGCCGTTGAAAAGGCGCCTGTTTCCCTCTTCCATGGCCCCGTTTGGGTGGCCTGCCTCGGCTCGATTTGCTAAAGCGCGGCGTAAAAACAAATCAGCCGGGGTGCGCTTGGCGCCCCGCCCTGCCCGTCCGGAGTTTTCGATGATCCCCCGCTATACCCGCCCGGAAATGGCCTCGATCTGGGAGCCGCAGACGCGCTTCAAGATCTGGTTCGAGATCGAGGCACATGCCGCCGACGCGCTGGCCGAACTCGGCGTGATCCCCGAGGACGCCGCGAGGACGATCTGGGCCAAGGCCAAGGATGCGACCTTCGACGTCGCGCGGATCGACGAGATCGAGCGCGAGACCAAGCATGACGTGATCGCATTCCTCACCCATTTGGCCGAAATCGTCGGTCCCGAGGCACGGTTCGTGCACCAGGGCATGACGTCATCTGATGTGCTCGACACCTGCCTCAACGTGCAGCTGAAGCGCGCCGCCGACCTCTTGCTTGCCGATCTCGATCGTGTGCTGGCGGCGCTGAAGACGCGGGCCTTCGAGTACAAGATGACGCCGACCATCGGTCGCTCCCACGGCATCCATGCCGAACCCGTCACCTTCGGTCTCAAGCTCGCCTATGCCTATGCCGAATTCAGCCGCGCCCGCGAGCGCCTGGTCGCCGCGCGCGACGAAATCTCGACCTGCGCGATCTCGGGCGCGGTCGGCACCTTCGCCCAGATCGACCCGCGAGTCGAAGAACATGTCGCCAAGGCGATGGGACTGAGGCCGGAGCCGATCTCCACGCAAGTGATCCCGCGCGATCGCCACGCGATGTATTTTGCCACCCTCGGCGTGATCGCCTCCTCGGTCGAGCGGCTCGCGGTCGAGATCCGTCATTTGCAGCGCACCGAGGTGCTGGAGGCCGAGGAGTACTTCTCGGAGGGCCAGAAGGGCTCCTCCGCGATGCCGCACAAGCGCAACCCGGTGCTGTCGGAAAACCTCTCCGGCCTGTCGCGCATGGTGCGCGCCTACGCGCTGCCGGCGATGGAGAATATCGTGCTCTGGCACGAGCGCGACATCTCGCACTCCTCGGCCGAGCGCATGATCGGCCCCGACGCCACCGTGACGCTCGACTTCGCGCTGGTCCGCCTCGCCGGCCTGATCGAGAAGCTGCTGGTCTACCCGGAGAACATGCAGAAGAACCTCGACCGCCTCGGCGGTCTCGTGCATTCGCAGCGCCTGCTGATCGCGCTGACCCAGAAGGGCGCCAGCCGCGAGGACGCCTACAAATTCGTGCAGCGCAACGCGATGCCGGTCTGGCGCGGCGAAGGCGACTTCCAGACGCTGCTGAAGCAGGACGCCGACGTGAAGAAATACATGACCGACGCCGAGATCGAGGAGCAGTTCGACCTCGGCTATCACCTCAAGCACGTCGATACGATCTTCAAGCGAGTGTTCGGAGAAACGTGAGCATCATAGCGGCGTAACCCGCCTTTTCCGGTGACAATGCGGCGGGTCAAGCTACGCTGATCAACCCTACAATTCGCCATAAGGAACGGACACTCCCATGCCCATCGTCAACCGCATCGCCGCACTCTCGGACGAAATGGCCGCCTGGCGCCATGACTTCCACGAGAATCCGGAGCTGCTCTACGAGGTGCATCGCACCGCCGGCATCGTCGCGGATCGCCTGCGCGAATTCGGCTGCGACGAGGTAGTGACCGGCATCGGACGCACCGGTGTGGTCGGCGTGATCCGCGGCCGCAAGAGCACATCGGGCAAGACCATCGGCTTGCGCGCCGATATGGACGCGTTGCCGATCGAGGAGACCTCGGGCGTGGCCTACGCCTCGAAGGTCGCCGGCAAGATGCACGCCTGCGGCCATGACGGACACACCGCCATGCTGCTGGGGGCCGCGAAATATCTTGCCGAGACCCGCAATTTCGACGGCACGGCCGTCGTCATCTTCCAGCCGGCCGAGGAAGGCGGCGCCGGCGGCAAGGCGATGGTCGACGACGGCCTGATGACGCGCTGGGGCATCCAGGAAGTCTACGGCCTGCACAACATGCCGGGCCTGCCCGAAGGCCATTTCGCCACCACGCCGGGAGCAATGCTCGCATCCTCAGATTCGATCGAGATCACGGTCCACGGCAAGGGCGGCCATGCCGGCGCCGGCCCGCATCGCGCGGTCGACAGCGTCCTGATCGGCTCGCAGATCGTCAACGCGCTGCAGTCGATCGTCGCGCGCAATGTCGACCCGCTCAAATCGGCCGTCATCTCGATCACGATGTTCAACGCCGGCACGGCATTCAACATCATCCCGGAAACCGCCAGACTCGCAGGAACGGTGCGCACGCTCGATCCTGATATCCGCGACCTCGTCGAGCGCCGAATAGGAGAAGTGGCCGACAGCGTCGCCCGCGCCTATGGTGGATCCGCCGAGACCAACTATACGCGCATGTATCCAGTGACGATAAATCATGCGCGCGAGGCCGGCGTCGCCGCCGAGGTGGCGCGCGACGTGGTCGGCGCCGACCGCGTCGATGAGCGCGCGGTGCCGCTGATGGGCGCCGAGGACTTCGCCTTCATGCTGGAGGCGCGCCCCGGCGCGTTCGTGTTCCTCGGCATGGGCGACGGCAACGAATGCCACCACCCGGCCTACATCTTCAACGACAACATCCTTGGCCATGGCGCGTCATACTGGGTGCGCCTGGTCGAGAAGACGATGCCGGCGGGATAGGGACCGGCACGGCTTGCTCGCTGACGATCCGGCCGCCAGCGTCAGGTTTCGGGTGGCGTCGGGAGCTTCTCGATCGTCACGTCAGCCGTGCCTTGATTGTTCGACCGGTAAAAGTAGTCATAGATCCACGGCAGGCTGAGCACGGTGTCATTGACGTAGAGAAACACCTCGCCGTTGGCCCGCGGAACGAAGGTCGTCGTCCACGCGCCGTCCTTCTCTTCAAGCCGCAGCAGATGCTCCTCGAGGCCGGGGCCGCCGACCCGGAGAATGGTCGCGAACCAGTTCGACCAGATCAGCCGCTTGTACGGCCATCCCAGAAGCTGAACCAGAGACGCGCGCCCATTGTCAAAGCCGTTGGGACCGGTCGCGGTCGCGCCGTCTTTCCACGCCTCTCCGATCCTTAGCGTAATGCGGTAGGTCTCGCCCTGCGCGACGCCCAGGCCAGTCGCATTGCAGGCCATTGCGGTCTGCATCGTCGCACGCGCAACACTCGTTCCCTCGACGGGAATGCCGCCCGTTCCCCGGCACACCAGGCCCAGGGTGTTGGCAGCGCCAAACAGGAGCCACCAGAACAACCACCACATGATCAGCGTCGGCAGAATCCAATGCGTCAAAACGTAGAACGCCGCCCTGTACTCGCCGCGTCGGCGCAACCAGTAGACAGAGGCACGCCAGCCGGTCAGTGCCGGATAATCCTGCGGCGAGTGCCACGCGATGCGCGCGACATCGCGGACTTTCTGCTGGAGCTTGCTGCCGAAATACATCAGCAGGAAGATCGCAACGACGCCGATCAACACAAATCCCGGCCCGCTGCGGAAGGCGATGAACCACGGATTGAGGAATCCCGGCAGGAACGACGCGCCAGCGTCGACGATCGGATTGACGAAGCCGCCGACCGACTTTAGCCCGAAGCCCGGGGCGTAGATGACGAAATAGGGAATGAAGGCGACGAAGGTGGTGGCGAACACCGTCAGGAAATAGACGACACGTCGCAGCCAGACCCAATTCCAGACATCGTCCTGGACATGCGACCGCATTTCGCCCTGGTCGGGCGGCTGATAGGCCCCGTCGACCGTCGTGCCCGCGTCATCGAGGTACCTGTACTGCGCCGGGAGGACCACCGGAGCATATCGATCAGTGCCATCGACAATGCGTTGAAAAACCGAGTGATGGATTGTTGGATCGGGCACCGGCAATACCGGCCGCGGCATGCTCGGATGCAGATCGCTGAGAATTTCGGTTTGCGGGTCCGGTAAATGACGCAACAGCCGCCAGATGCGACGCGCATCGTCGCGCACCGACAGTTTATAGGACGGCTCACGGTAGATATCGAGCACGTTGCGCGGCTTGTAACGATAATAGCCGGCAAGTCCCTTGCGCGAGTCGTTCAGCTTGTCTGTTGGGTCGATTTGCGGATCGACCAATATCTCACGCTGGCGGTCGAGATAGCGCAGACCGTAGGCCTTCGCGCGGTCCAGCATCCAGTCCAGCGTGACGTAGGACAGGCCATTCTGCGGGTATCCGCCGCCAATGTCGGCGTGGACCCCGGTGAACCAGACCTGACTGATGCGTTCGCGATCGGCCAGCGGCAGATCGGTGCGGAAGGGCGGCAACGGATCGGCCAGTCTTGTCGCCTCGTCCCGAGGGTCGTGGTTGACGTCGAATAGCCACGAGCTTTTTGGGTTGCCCGGGATGACATCGGTGCTGCGGACGTAGCGCTCGTCCCAGATTACGGGATGAAAGGCGTCGCGCTCGTCCTCCAGCGCCAGCGCATGGCAGGCGCGATGGATCTTGGCGCTCATGAAGTGATCGGGCATTGAGAGCGGCCAAACCCAGTAGTCGATGGCGCGCGTCATCTCCTGGATCGGCCCGCCATAGGCATCTACCGTATCCCAGATCCCGACAAATCGAACGCTCTCGACCTGCGTCGCCGGCGGCGCCGCTTCGGGCTGATGCCACATCCGGCGCCAGGCGCGGATCGCCGCATCCCGCACACTCCGCAGATCGATGCCAGCCTGGCCGAGCGCCTTGAGAACTCCACCGGTGAAGCGCCGCCGGTAAGCGCGATAGGCGTCAGCCGCGAAACGGGCAAGGTCTGCTTCATTGTTGTTATAGGAGACGATCCCCTGCGAGGCGATCATTCCGGCCACGATGCGGATGGTGAAGGCGCCGCGGCTGAAGCCGAAGCAATAAATCTGATCGCCGGGCTGGTAGTTGCGGCAGCAGAAAGAGTAGATCGCAATCACGTTGCGCTTCAGCCCGAAGCCGAAGATGCCGCCGAGCGCCGCGAACAGCTTGAATGACGACGTCCCCACTCCGTCGTCATAGAAGGCGATCTGGCTGGTCGGGTCGCGCAAATCGAGGACCTGGAACAGCCGCCAGACGTTGGTCTTCAAGACCTTCGCCGCACTATTTCCTGTTCCGTCGGATAGGAGGACAATGTTCTTTGGCATGAATGCTTCCGCACTAAAAATCGGCAAAAGCAGTATGTTTGCCTGAAATTGCTTTCCAGACAAGCACAATCAAAGCGAGAATCGTGCAAATCGTCGCGGGACAGGAAGCGACGTTCTGCCCCGACGCTTCGTCGGCAGCCCAGTGCAGCTTGGCCTGGGCGGCTAGATCGTGCGGTCGGCCGCTTCCGCCCCCACCATGCGCGACGCGATGCGATCGCGCCTGACGAAATGGTGGAACGCCGCGGCGACGACGTGGAGCGCGATCAGCGCAAGCAGCACATAGGCGAAGAAGATGTGGCGGTGTTCATACGCCCGCGCCGCTTCCCTATCCGGTGACGTAAACTGCGGGACGTGAAACAGCCCGAAGAAACTGGAATAGTCCCGCGAGCTCGCGCCCGAATGCGCCCAGCCCAGCATGATCACCAGGATCGTGACGGCATAGAGCGCGCCATGGCTGACGCGCGCCGCGATACGCTGCCAGCCCGGCACGTCATCCGGCAGCGCCGGCGTCGGATTGACGCCGCGCCAGAGCAGCCGGAGTGCGGTCAACAGCAGGATCAGATAGCCGATATCGGCGTGAATCGAGCGGTAAAAGAAGCGGTCCGGACGCGCCGGGATGTGGTTCATCCACCAGCCATAGGCGATCATGCCGATGATCGCGATGCCGAGGACCCAATGGAACGCACGCGCGAGCGTTCCCCAGCGCGACGAGGTATTTCCGATCATATGCGGCTTGTCCCCTGCGCCCTACCCGAATTTTGACCGTGACGGCAACGGCTTAACCTGATAACCGCCGGCGGCGGTCAAGGCGATTTGAATCGTTCAAAGGTCACCGCCTTGTGTGGCCTTGGGGCATGGATAGCCAAAAACAACTGAATCGTAACCCTGGATCGAGTAGGCTCGCGGCCGTGTCAGCTCCCCCGACGATCCTCGTCTTCGATTCCGGCCTCGGTGGCCTCACGGTGCTCCGCGAAATCGTGCGCGCGCGGCCTGACGCACATTATGTCTACGTCGCCGACGACGCCTTCTTCCCCTATGGCCACCATGGCGAGGATGAGATCATCGCCCGGGTGGTGCCGCTGGTCGGCGAGCTGATCAAGGCCCACGCCCCTGACCTCGTCGTGATCGCCTGCAACACCGCGTCCACGCTCGTGATGTCGCATTTGCGCGCAGCCTACACCTTGCCCTTTGTCGGGACCGTGCCCGCGATCAAGCCGGCCTGCGCCTCGTCGACGACCAAGCGCGTCTCCGTGCTCGGCACCAGCGGCACCGTGAAGCGGGAATATACCCGCAAGCTGATCCATGATTTCGCACAAGGCTGCGAGGTGACCCTGGTCGGCTCCGGGGAGCTCGCCTCGCTCGCGGAGGCCGCGCTGAACGGGCATACGGTGCGTGACGTGGAGATCGCCGCCGAGCTTGCGCCCTGTTTTGTCGGTACCGGCGCCGACGACCCCGCCCGCACCGACACCATCGTGCTCGCCTGCACGCATTATCCGTTGCTGCTGGACCGGCTCACGAAGCTCGCGCCGTGGCCGGTTGACTGGATCGATCCGGCCCCGGCGATTGCCCGCCGCGTCTCCGACCTGCTTGGCCCGCCGGGCCGGGAGCATGATGAACTCGGCGCGGAGATGCTCTTCACTTCCAAACGCAGGCACACGCTGGCGCAAGCCTTGACGCCATTCTTCGGCGGCCGCGTTCCGGCCTGATCCTGCGCTTTTCCGGCGCCGTGGGGCGCCGGTAGATTAGCAACGGCAATGCATCAATCGCAATTTGCGAGGATCGCCAGCGTGATTTCGCCGTCAGTAATGTAGTGGTTGATCCGTTCGGTGACGAGATTCTCGCCCGCTCTATACACTTGCACTGCCTCGATAGATCGATTTTTTCTCAACTCGCCGACAATATAGTCGCGCTCTGCATTCGTGTCAGAATCCGTGGCGTGGGTGATCTGAAATGAAAGGCGAGTGAAGGAAAGGCCCGTATCCCTGGTGCCGGCTCCTATCCAGAGAACGCTCTCATCTTCCGGAGGGCGTTCGGTGTTCAGCCAAAAACCCGCGGTTCCCCAGGTGGCCTGGGCACGTTTTTGGCTCAAAGCCCAGAACCGTATGTGATGGCGCTTCCGCGGGCTGTTGTCGATCGCCTTTTGAAAGCCGATGTCCTGGCCACGTCCGAAAAGATAAAGGGTGCTAAATGGGGCGCTGGGATATGGAACGTTGAACACGAAGGCTCGGGCCATGCCCCATGAGCTGGCCAGACTGAGACGATCTGCCTCCGACCAGCCGAGCGCCGCAAAGGCGTCGCGAAGCTGCTGGAGCGTACCGACGAGCACGACGTTCACGGGGTCTCCAGGTAACCCGTCACCGGTGATCGTGTAACTCGGTACACGCTTGCTTTGGAGAATCTTGAGCCCCATCCGAATGGCGCGCGGCAGGACAATATACGCGGCAATGCCGTAAGTGACAGCGACGGCCAGGATCCAGGATAGTCTACGGTCCGCGGTTTCAAAGACGACAAAGACAATCAACCAGACGCAGAAGATTCCCAATCCGAAGATCAGCAAACGTTGCACAAGGCGCTTGAGTAACTTCATGATCTTGCACGGCCTGGGTTCGGAATTCGCATCAGATCCTGCAACTTCTCGAGTTGGCCGGTCCAACAAAAAGATGAATCCGTCGCGCGTTCACCCATATGTCGCGCGCCAACACACTGGGGTGGCGAAATCGGCCGACGCCGATATAGCTCACGCCCCCGGCTTCCGTGGCTAGAACCAGTCTTCGTGGCCTATGAACAGCAGCGGCGGCAAGACTGGGGGCCAGATAATCTGCAATGTAGATTATCGCTGTACCATCCATGAAGTACACGCCCCAGCGAGGGAGGATTGGATTTGACGTCCGCACCGCTTACGCCGCTCAACCGCCTCCGCCAGCAATGGCGCGAGAAGTGCCCGACCTTCGGCGCGATCGCCACCATCCCGAGCGTCCAGACCGTGCAGATCATGGCGCAGTCGCTGGACTGGATCATCATCGACCTCGAGCACGGCCCGATCGATCTCACCACAGCGCATGCGATGATCGTGGCCACATCGGGCACGCCCTGCGTGCCGATGGCGCGGATCGCCTCCAACGAGCCGTGGCTTGCGAAGGCGCCAATGGATCTTGGTGCGCTCGGCATCAACTTTCCGATGATCTGCAACGCGGCCGAAGCGGAAAAGGCTGTGCGCAGCGTGCGCTATCCGCCGAAGGGAGACCGGCTCTGGGGCCCGTTCCACGCCCCGTTCCGCTGGGGCGTCTCGATGGCCGACTACATGGCGACCGCCGATGACGACATGATCTGCCTGATCACGATCGAGCATGTCGAGGCGGTGAACCGTATCGACGAGATCATGGCAACGCCGGGCATTGACCTTGCCGTGATCGGCCCTGGCGACCTCGCCACCTCGATCAACAAGCGTGGCCTGCCTGACGACCCGGAAGTGGTCGCGCTGATGCGGCGCGCCGAGGAAGTCATGTTGAAAAGCGGCGTTCCGATCGGCGGCGTCGCGCGCACCGCCGAGCAGGCCAACGCCCTGATCGACCGCGGCTACCTGGCGATCGCACTCGGTTTCGACTGGTCGCTGTTCCAGCGCGGAATTGCGGCGGCGTTCGCGGGGATCAAGCGCTGAACAGCTCTACGGCACGTCTCCTCTCCTTGAGCCACCAATCGAGTGCGGCCTGTTCCAGAAGAACTCCCGGTTACCCGTGGCCGCTTCGGCATACTGATCGATCGCGAGAAGGATCGCGCGGACATGGTGGTAGCACCACCCCTCATGCACACCGATACGCCTGACTTCAGCGAGGGCTTTGAGAAACGGCGGCTGGTCGGGACTGTCGGTGAAGTATTTGCAATCCTTCGTCACCAGTTCCGCCCCCCGAGGACTTTGGATTTCAGCTTCGGCAACTCCTTCTTGAGGCGGTCGCGCTCGATACAAAGATTGTCGATCTTGTCGAGCATCCGCTGGAGCAAAACCTCGGCTGACGTCGTGGAAATGCCGGCATGTTGGAGCGCGAGGATCTCCCTCCGCTGGCGGCCCACCTGGGCGCGCATGCGTTCGATCTCGCCCCTGATGTGGTCAAGCTGCATGATCCGTTTCCGCCAGCGCCTGTTCGATTTTCAGCCGAATGGCCGTCGTCGGCCGTCCCTCCCGTTGGAGACGACGGAGGAGATTCCAGAGACGGATGATTTCTCGTTCTTTCTGGGCATCCATGGCGAGCCATTATGGAAAGTGCCCATAGTGAACGAAACAAGAACAAAATTCAAGTGCGAGTTATCGCCCCAGCCGTCCGTGAACTTTACGCCGGGCCCAGGGATTGTCGAAGAGACATCATTGGGAGAAGCGAATGACCAAAACCAAGCTCGCCACGTTGATCGCCGTGGGTCTCATACTCGGGCCAATTCAGGCCTTTGCGCAGGGCGCGGGCGGCAGTCCGCTGCCGCCCCGGCCAGGAGACCCGTCTGTTGCTTCGGGAGGCGTGGGCGGTAGCGCAGCGCCATCCAAGCCCGGGTCCCGGTTTAGTACCTCGTCAGGCGGCGTTGGCGGCAGCGCGCCGCCGCCGAGGCCTGGGGCTCCGAACGGTGGCATACCGGGCAATTAGGCAAGCGCGCCGATCTGCTCACAGCTTACGTTTCGCCGAAGCTCGTGCGTCGTCGCGAAGCGCCATCTTGACCGTCCCTTGAGCGGCTTCCGCGCTCATGGGATCAGTGCGATCATGGGCCTTGGGAGAGGGTCAAACCAAGGAGAGGCCGCTATGGTCGCTGCGCTATTCGTGCGAGGTCGAGTCTCCGGATCGATCATGTGGAATTTGAGCAGTGAGGTCGGCCAGGGAAAGCGCAACAACGCGGACGACGTCGAGCTTGTGCGCCTCGGTTATTTCTCGATGAGGAAGGACCCAAAGGCGCAAACGTTCTTGAACCAGAGAGAAAAGGACGCCCTTGCGAAACTCCGCTCAAAGGGGCCCTTCGATCAGGATCTGGATGAGTGTATTCGTGCGCACCAGGCCTCCAGGGGCGGCACGCAGGATGGCTTCATCAGCGTGGCGAAATACACCGAGGCGAATACGGGTCTTTACGATCACAAAAACAGATGGATCATCATCGTGCTCAACACCAACATGCTGCACATGATCCCTCAATATCCACGCATTGATCTCAGCGACGACGCCGGGAAGGACCTGTCGTCGTCGGTCGCCAGTATCTGTCACTTCGAGAAATAGCTCGTTTCATATCTATGGCATCTTGCCGCAACCTGGTGACCCCAGTGTTACATTGTTCGCTCGGGTTCTTCGCCTTGTAGCTCCACCGAATTGGCGCTACTAAGTCCAAATGGCAACAACGGCTTCAGCTCGACCCGCGAAGAGCGCCTGGCGCAGCGTGCTTGCGGCGCTGATCTCGCTCGCGTTGGTGCTGTCGTTCTTCCACGGCTGGAGCTATGAGGGCGACGGCGGCTTCGTAACCGTCGCGACCGCATCAACGAGCTGCGACATTTCCGGCAAGGCGCCCGGCGATCCTGCCGCCACGCTGCACGGCGACCATTGCCTCTCCCATGTCACGACCGTCGCCCCGCAGGACAGCGCGGTCGCAATCGATTACGTCTCGCGCCCGCATCGCCTTGCCGCAATGCTCGCGCCTGCGACGGCCGATCTCACCTCCCCCTTTAAGCCACCCCGCGTCTGATCCGGCCCTCACGGCCGCCGAGCCACGCCGCAACTTTCGCGGCGGGCATCCTTCGCATTGATCGGTCAAGCACGCGCATGCCAGCACGGCTGCGCAGCGGGAACGCGCAGATGAAACGTATTCTTCTCTTTGTTGCCGGCATGGCTGCCGGCATCGCCGCCATTGTCGCGGTCGCGGCAACGACCGGCTGGCCCGTATCGTTCGATGCCGGCAGTGACCACGCCGAGACGGCGCACAACCCAGGCAACACGCACGGCCATGATGACGGCCCGCGGCGCATCGTGCTCACGGACCGGCAGATCCGTGACGCAGGCATCACGCTCGCGCAAGCCAAAGGCGGTGCGCTGCGACGCCACTTTCTTGCGCCGGGCTCGCTGATTCCCGATGCCGATCACATCGCTCGCGTCTCGGTTCGCGTACTCGCCACCGTCGCTGAGCTTCGCAAGAAACTCGGCGACACCGTCGAACAGGGCGAGATCGTCGCCGTGATCGAGAGCCGCGATGTGGCGGAAGCCAAGAGCGAATATCTCGCCGCCCGCGTCACCAACGAACTACGGCAGACACTGTTCAACCGCGCCAAAGCGCTGGTTGAGAGCCGTACCGTCTCCGAGAATGAATTTTTGCGGACCCAGCTCACCGCCAATGAGGCTCAGATCAAGCTCGACGGCGCACGGCAAAAACTGTTCGCGCTCGGGCTCTCGGAAAGCGAAATTACCGACCTGCCGAACCAACCGCCGGAAAGCCTGCGCAAGCAATTCCTGCGCTCGCCGATCTCGGGGCGCGTTTCGGAGCGGCGCGTCGATCTCGGCGGCCTGATCGGACGCGAAGGACAGGAGAGCGAGCTCTTCGTTATCGTCAATCTCGACAACATCTGGGTCGATCTCGCCGTCTCGCCCGAGGACATCGCCTCGGTGCGCGAGGGGGTTCCGATCTCCATCCGCGGCATCGGCATCGAGGGCGAGGCAGTCGCCAACATCATTTTCGTCAGCCCCCTGCTCGACCGCGAAACCCGCAACGCGCGCGTTATCGCCAGTCTTCCCAATCCAGAGCATCGCTGGAAGCCCGGCACGTTCGTCACCGCGGAGGTTCCGCTCGGTGACCAGCCTTCAAAGGTGATCGTGCCGCGCAAGGCACTGCAAACAGTCACGGGCGCGCCGACCCTGTTCGTGCGGGAAGCCGAAGGCTTTGAAGCCAGGCAGGTGCGAACCGGCCGCCAGGATGACGACGACGTCGAGATCGTGAGCGGCCTGGCACCGGGCGAGATCTATGCGGTCGCCAACACTTTCACGCTGAGAGCCGAGCTCGAAAAGGGCGAGGCGGAGCACGGGCACTGACATGGTTGAAGCCATCATCGATTTCGCAATCCGCCGTCGCTGGGTCGTCGTCACCCTCGGCGCCATCGCTGCCGCGATCGGCGCCTATGCGCTGACGAAACTGCCAATCGACGCGGTGCCCGACATCACCAACAAGCAGGTGCAGATCAACACCGTTGCGCCGGCGCTGTCTCCGGCCGAGATCGAGAAGCAGATCACCTTTCCGATCGAGACAGCGCTGGCCGGCGTGCCGGGCCTGGAAAGCACACGCTCGCTGTCGCGCAACGGCTTTTCGCAGGTCACGGCCACCTTTACCGAGCGCACCGACATCTATTTTGCGCGCCAGCAGGTCGGCGAGCGCCTGACCGAAATCCGCGCCCGTATGCCGCAGGGCATCGAGCCCCGCATCGGCCCGATCTCCACCGGCCTCGGCGAAATCTACATGTGGACGGTACATTTTTCCGACAAGCCGGCTGAGCGCGACGGCATGTCCGGCCTGCAGCGCGACGGCCGCTTTCTCACGCCCGACGGGCAAATGCTCGAAAGCGAGATCGAACTGAACGCTTATCTGCGCGCGGTACAGGACTGGATCGTCAAGCCGCAGATCAAGATGGTGGCCGGCGTCGCCGGCATCGATTCGATCGGCGGCTATCTCAAGCAATACCAGGTCAATCCTGATGCCGCGAAGCTGATCGCGCTGGGCCTCACCTTTGCCGACGTCGCCAAAGCCGTCGAGGCCAACAATGTCAGTCGAGGCGCGCGCTACATCGAGCGCAACGGCGAGGGTATCGTGGTGCGCTCCGGCGGGCGGCTGGAAAATATCGAGGAACTCGGCTCGGTGGTCGTCAGCACCCGCGGTGGCGTGCCGGTACGCGTGCGCGATCTCGCCACCGTCTCGATCGGCGGCGAGACCCGCACCGGCAGCGCCAGCGAGAACGGCCGCGAGGTCGTCGTTGGCACCGCCTTGATGCTGATCGGCGCCAACAGCCGCACAGTCTCGTCCGCCGTCGATGCCAAACTGCGCGCCATCGCGCCGACCTTGCCGCCGGGCGTCGAGGTCACCACCGTGCTCAACCGCACGCAGCTTGTGGACGCGACCATCGGCACGGTCGCCAAGAACCTGACCGAGGGCGCACTGCTCGTGATCGCCGTGCTCTTTTTCCTGCTCGGCAATTTACGCGCCGCGCTGATCACCGCGCTGGTCATCCCGCTCTCGATGCTGATGACCGCAATCGGCATGTGGCAGGGCCGCATCAGCGCCAACCTGATGAGCCTCGGCGCCCTCGACTTCGGCCTGATCGTAGACGGTGCCGTCATCATCACCGAGAACTGCCTGCGCCATCTCGCCGAAAAACAGCGCGACCTCGGCCGCCTGCTCACGCGCGAGGAGCGCCTCGCCACCGTGCGGGCGTCCACGGTCGAGATGGTCAAGCCCAGCGTCTACGGGCAGGCCACCATCCTCCTGGTATACGTGCCGCTCCTCACCTTTACCGGCGTCGAAGGCAAAATGTTCGAGCCGATGGCGCTCACCGTCATTCTCGCGCTCGCCGCCGCTTTCGTGTTGTCGCTGACGCTGGTGCCCGCGCTGATCGCGATCAGCCTGACCGGCCAGGTTCAGGAGAGCGAGAACCGTTTCGTGGCCGCGCTGAAGCGCGCTTACGCTCCGCTGCTGCATTACGCCATGGCCTCGCCTCTTCCCGTCATCGCCAGCGCGGTCGTGCTGTTCGCCATCGCCCTTTTCGGATTCACCCGGCTCGGCCAGGAGTTCATTCCTTCGCTGGACGAGAAGAACATCGCCATGCATGCGCTGCGCATTCCCTCGACCGGGCTGACGCAATCGCAGGCGATGCAGCTCGCCGTCGAGAAGGCAGTCAGCCGCTTTCCGCAGGTCGCCTTCGTGTTTTCCAAGACCGGCACCGCGGAGATCGCGAGCGACCCGATGCCGCCGAACGCCTCCGACACTTTCATCATCCTGAAACCGCATGAGGCATGGCCGGACCGTTCGATGACCAAGGAGGCGCTGATCGAGGAGATCGCGAAGGCCGTCAACAGCCTGCCGGGCAATGCCTACGAATTCACCCAGCCGATCCAGATGCGTTTCAACGAGCTCTTGGCCGGCGTTCGCGGCGACATCGCGGTAAAGATTTTCGGCGACGAGTTCGAGCCGATGCTGCGCGCCGCAAACGACGTCGCGTCTATTCTGCGTGGCGTGCGCGGCGCAGTCGACGTCAAGGTCGAACAGGCCGGTGGCCTGCCGGTGCTGGAGATCAAAGTCGACAAGGCTGCCATCGCGCGTCGGGGCCTCAGCGTGGCAGCGGTGCAGGACGTGATCGGCGCCGCGGTCGGCGGCGAGGAGGCCGGCGTGATCTTCGAAGGTGATCGCAGCTTCGAGATCATCATACGGCTGCCGGAAAGCGTGCGCGCCGACCTGGAGGCGCTGAGCAATCTGCCGGTCGCATTGCCCAGAGCGACGCCGACCGCACCGGTGCAGAGCGTACCGTTGAGCCGCGTCGCAAAGTTCTCCTTTGCCGAGGGGCCGAACCAGATCAGCCGCGAGAACGGCAAGCGCCGTATCGTCGTCACTGCGAATGTACGCGGCCGCGATCTCGGCTCCGTCGTGGAGGAGGCTCAGCAGCGTGTCGCGCGCAGCGTCAAACTGCCGCCCGGTTACTGGATCACCTGGGGCGGCCAGTCGGAAAATCTGGCCGCCGCGCGTCAGCGTCTCGCGGTCGTCGTACCGGCGTGCTTCGTCATGATCTTCCTGCTGCTTTTGAGCGCGATGGGCTCAGCACGGGACGCACTGCTCGTATTCAGTGCAGTGCCGCTCGCGCTGACCGGCGGCGTGTTTGCGCTGTGGCTGCGCGGGATGCCGTTCTCGATCTCCGCTGCCGTCGGCTTCATAGCGCTGTCCGGCGTCGCCGTGCTCAACGGGCTGGTTCTGCTGAGCTTCATTCGCCAGTTGCGCGATAGAGGCCGGGACCTTGCGGCAGCAATTGAGGAAGGCGCGCTGGCGCGTTTCCGCCCCATCATCATCACCGCGCTGGTCGCCTCGCTCGGCTTCCTGCCGATGGCGCTCGCCACGGGAACTGGCGCCGAGGTTCAGAAGCCGCTTGCGACCGTGGTGATCGGCGGCTTGATTACCGCAACGCTCCTGACGCTTGCGGTGCTGCCCGCGCTCTATCTCCGTCTTGGCAGAGACCAGGGAAGTTCGCGAGAAAAGCCAAGAAGCGTATTTGCAGTGGGGAGGCCTGGATTCGGGTCCGCCTTACCCACATCCGCCTTGGACCATGAACGACAATATTCAAAGCGAGAATAATGGGCCTGCTTCCAGGCAATGCTCGCCGGTCGGCTCGCGTCGATTGCAACGCCGGGAAACAAACCTTCGAAGGAAAACCGGCGTGGGCGGCGCATCCGCCCACGCCGACGCGCGTCAGGTGATCGCGATCGGGCAGCCATTGCTGCCGGTGGCGCCCTTGATGGGAGCCGGCGCGAAGCAATAGACGAACTGATACTTCTTGTCGGCGATAAGGTCGTCGAAGATCAGGTTCTCGTGGTTGTGGATGCCGTGCTTGGTCTGCAGTTCGGCATGAACCACGAAGGCGAGCGACTTGTCGGGATTTGGCACCACCTCGACCGCCCAGGTGTCGGCCCCGGTGAGCGCGAGGTCCTTTTCGACCACCCATTTTGCGGCGTCGAGGCCGATGCCCGGCTCGCCGCTGTTGAAGCGGTCATTGTTCTTCATCCACAGCGAGCCCCAGCCGGTGTGGAACATGATTGCGTCGCCCGGCTTGATGTCGCTTTCGGCGATGTTCTGCTTCTGCAACGCCGCCTTGATGTCGGCCGTGGTGATCTCCTGGCCGGCGTCCATCATCCCGCCCTTGAGCGCGACCATGTCGATCAGGTGAGCGCGGGTGAAGAGCGGCTTCAGCCTCTCGACGCCGAGCTTCTTGAGACCGTATGCGTCGCTGATCTCCTGCGCCGTGAAGCCGTTGTAGAACCGCATCTCGCTCCTGTCGCCGTCCTTGCCCATCTGGATGCCGATGTGGCCGAGACCGTCGAACTGCGTGCCGGTCTGGCCGATCTCGGTGGCGAGAAACTCGTCGTGATACACAAGCTTGTTGTCGCCGAACGGACCGCCGGTCGGACCACCGGGAATGCGCAGCGAGAATGCCCGCGCGCCGAACAGCGGCATGCCCTGCTCGTAGACCCGGCCGATCCTGTAGATCTTGCCGTCCTTGATCCATTTCACCGTGTCGAGCACCTTCGCCGGCGTGATGTGGTTGGATGCACCGGACTCGTCATCCTTGCCCCATTTCGAGGGCCACCATGGCTTGTCGACTCCCTTGGGCATCGATGCCGGAGCAGTTTGGGCCTGGGCTTCGCTGATCGGCGCGAGCGCGAACTTGCCATGCATCGCGCCCGCGAGCGTTGCTCCCGCGGCGCCCGCGAGACCGGCCGTGCGGAGCAAGGTCCGCCGATCGGTCGTCATCCCACTGCTCTGCTCCTGCTTGCTCTGGTCTTGGCCGCTGACGCCGTCGTCCATCGTTACCCTCCCAGGTTGCGCCCATAGTCTGGGCTTAAAAAATTATTTTCGGCATGCTCCTCCTCCGCTAGGCTGTTGTCCAGCTACAAAAACGAGACGGTCGGGATGAGGGCGCGCCGATGAGCCTGTTCGAAAACGACAAGTCGGCCGAGCGGCTGCCGGTGTCATTGATCACCGGTTTTCTCGGCAGCGGCAAGACCACCCTGCTCAATTGCCTGCTGCGCCACGATGCGATGAGAGACAGTGCCGTCATCATCAACGAATATGGTGAAGTCGGTCTCGACCACCTGCTGGTCGAGCGCGTCGATGGCGAGGTCGCAGTGCTCGCGAGCGGTTGTATTTGCTGCACAATTCGCAGCGACCTCGAGGAGACCCTGCGCGCGCTTTTGGTGCGACGCGACCGCGGCGAGGTACCCCCATTCCGCCGTATCCTGGTGGAGACAACGGGTCTGGCCGATCCCGCCCCGATCGTCCAGCTCCTGTTGAACAATCCATTGGTCTCGCATTTCCTGCGGCTCGACACCGTCGTGACAACGGTCGACGCCGTCAACGCGGTTCATCAGCTCGAACGTCAATTTGAAGCGGTGAAGCAGGTGGCGCTGGCCGACCGGCTGCTGATCACCAAACGCGATTTGGTCAGCGACATTGACGCATTGCAATCGCGACTGCATCGGATCAACCCCGGAGCCAGGGTCGAAAGCGTGATGCATGGCGAGGTCGATCCGGCGGGGCTGTTTGGTGCCGGCCTGGTCGATCCCGAGCGGAAGCGGGTCGACGTCGCGCGCTGGCTCAACGAGCAGGCATTCGCAGGAAACTGCGAGGCGGCGCACGAGCACCACGATCACGACCATCACGGCCACCACATCAATCACAGCCACGACGCATCGATCACCAGCTTCGTGCTCGCCTTCGACGAACCGCTCGACTGGATGGCCGTATCGCACTGGCTCGCTTATCTGCGCAACGCGCGCGGCGAGGACCTGTTGCGGGTCAAGGGAATTCTCAATCTTTGCGGCGAGCCGACACCGGTCGCGATCCACGGCGTCCACCATGTCTTCCATCCGCCGGTGGCGCTTTCCGAATGGCCGGACGCCGACCGCCGCTCGCGCATCGTGTTCATTACCCGGGGCATTGCGCGCGAACAGGTGCTCGCCCTCTGGGAGGAAGGCCGTGCAGCGGCCTGATCTCGATCGCTGATTTGCCCGAAATGGCGTCGCCGCCAGTTGCGAGTAACGCCTTGGTCAATCGAATCCGCCTCTGCCGCTGATAATTGCGAGTCATTGCGTAACATGGGAGAGCACGTTGACAGGCACCACCCCTTCAAGCCGACCGCCGCTGCTGGACGCCCTGCCCCGGTGTTTGCTCCGCCTCGCGGCCGCAGGATTCACCTTGACGCTCGCCGCCACCATGGCGCAGGCGCAGACCGCCGGCGATTCAAAGCCGGCGTCACCATCCACGTTGGAATTCAACAAGAACTCGACGGCCTCGCTGCCGTGGTCCGACAAGACCGACTTCGCCAACGCCAAACGCGGCCTGATCGCGCGATTGCCGGACGGCGGCATCATCAGGGACGCGAATGGCAGGGTCGTTTGGGACGTCTCGAAATTTACCGGTTTCATCAAGGACGGAGCGGCGCCCCCCGACACCGTCAATCCGAGTCTTTGGCGCATGTCGCAGCTGCTGATGGACGCTGGCCTCTATGAAGTGGTTCCCGGCGTCTACCAGGTGCGTGGGGCTGATCTCTCGAACCTGACTATCGTGGAGGGCGAACAAGGGATCACGATCTACGACCCGCTGATAGCAGCGGAAACCGCGCGCGCCGCGCTCGACCTTTACTACCAGAACCGGCCCAGAAGGCCGGTGGTGGCCGTGATCTATTCGCACTCTCACGTTGATCACGCGGGCGGTGTCCGGGGCATTGTGGACGAAGCCGACGTGAAGTCAGGCAAGGTCAAGATTTTTGCGCCTGAAGGTTTTCTCGACGACTTCGTCGCCGAGAATCTCTTCGCAGGCACCGCCATGTCGCGACGAGCGTCCTACATGTACGGCAATCTGGTTCCCCCGGGGCCGCAGGGCACGGTGACGACCGGCCTGGGCATCACGACACCGAGCGGTACGGTCACGCTGATTTCGCCGACCGACCTCATCGCCAAAACGGGCGAGAAGCGCGTTATCGACGGCATCGAATACGAATTCCTGATGGCGCCGGGATCGGAGGCTCCCTCGGAGATGATGTGGTTTCTGCCGAAGTTCAAACTCATCAACACGGCCGAGGATGCCACGCACACGATGCACAACCTCTATACGCTGCGTGGCGCCAAGACGCGGGACGCGCGGCTATGGCCGATGTATCTGAACCAGGCCCTCCAAATGTGGGGCGATCGCTATGAAGTGCAGATCACGATGCACCATTGGCCGACTTGGGGGAATGCCGAGATTACCCAACTGATCAAGGTACAGCGCGACACCTACAAGTTCATGCACGACCAGACCCTGCACTACGCCAACATGGGTTACACCATGAACGAGCTGCCGGAGCTCGTGACGCTTCCCCAATCGCTTGCAAACCAGTGGGCGGGCCGAGGTTACTACGGCATCCAGAGCCACAACGTGCGCGCGGTCTACAATTTCTATCTGGGATATTTTGACGGTAACCCGGCAACCCTGAATCCTTTGCCACCCGCTCAAGCCGGAGCCAGGTATGTCGCGGCCATGGGCGGTCCCGATGCCGTGATGAGGCTCGGACGCGAGGCATTCGAGAAAGGCGATTACCGATGGGGCGCCGAGCTGGTGAATCATCTGGTGTTTGCCCAGCCCGATAATCAGGAAGCGAAGAATCTCCAGGCGGATATTCTGGAGCAGATGGGGTATCAGGCCGAATCCGGCCCCTGGCGCAACTTCTACCTGACCGGCGCCGGTGAACTTCGGCACGGTGTCAAAAAGCCGCCAACACCCAATGCCGCGAATGTTGACATTGTCGCCAGCATGTCGCCGGAGTTATTGTTTGGCTACATGGGCGTGCAGCTGGACGCCAAAAAGGCAGACGGCAAAACGCTTATCATCAACTGGATCTTCCCCGACATCAACGAGAAGCACGCTCTCTTCCTCGAGAACTCCGTGCTTAACCATTGGCCCGACTACACCGACCTCAAGGCCGATGTCACTGTAACCGTGGATCGGACCACCTTGACCAAGGTCTTGACCAAGCAGGTGTCGTTCGAGGACGCGGTCAAGACCGGGCAAGTCAAGTTCGCGGGCAACCAGGCCAGGTTCGCCGAGTTCATGAGCTATCTCGTCAATCTCAACCAGTATTTCTGGTTCAACATCGCGACGCCATAACGGATAAGAGCGCAAAACGGCCGGACAAGCTCGATGAGAAAGACGATGCCGAATTGCCCCAAAGGCCAATGATGCGCCGGAACCCAACACGATAGAATCATCCGGCTAGGTGGTGAAGTGGAATTACTCATGACCATGAAGAACCGAGGACCATGAAGAACCGAACTGGCTGCATCATCATCGCCCTCCTGCTATGCGGGGTGGCACCGGCGCTGGCCCAGACCACGACGCCGCAACAAGAGCCGCTGAAAACAAGTCGCGGCTCTGATACCTTGGCGCGCGCTCAGAGCACCAAACAGCAATGCACAAACTCCTGTCGTGCACGTTATCGCGACTGTCGTCGTCTAAACCAGTTGCCATCGTTTGAGTGTTGGGGTGTTTACCAAGATTGCACCCGATACGCTTGTGCTGGCTTGGGACCAGGATGACCGAAATGCCCCGTGTAAGCTGCAGGCAATGCACTCACAGGAGCGCCCAGAATGAATGAGACATTTGCTGCCATCGTCGTGGTCACAACGATTGCCGGTTCGCTCACTGCTACGCCCGCAAGCGCACAGCGTGGCGTCGCCCCAGGCGCTGCGCCGGACCGCTATTGGCCCGCCCCTTACGGAGCGGGTCCCGGGCCATATGACGATTTTGGCAGTTGTGAATGGGTGACACAGCGTTTCTGGGACGGCCATAGCTGGCGGGTCCGCCGGGTGCGGGTCTGCGGCTGATCTGTGGGGACATGGCGGATATTGCGCGCGACACGCCTCGTCGCTCGCGACTGCAACCTCGGACTTTCTCGCGGCTAGTATCCTCGACAATTGGGTCGCGCGTTCGCCGCACCTCCGACGCCCCGAGCCAGGCCGCGTGGCGTCAAGTTTGCGGGAAACGCGTCTTGCGGGCGACAGTGACAAACCGGCGTTTGCAGCTTTTCCGGTCGGGGCGGCGCTGCTAGGGTTTTGCGACAGGGAGAAAAACATATGCTCAAGAAATTCATACTCGGACTGACGTTGGTTGCGTTTGCCGGCGCCGGCATCGCCTTTGCGCAACAGAGCGGCATCAAGCGGACTCCGCTGCAGAAGGTTGATTTTCCGGCGGGCTACAACACCGTCACCGCGATTGCCGAGGTGCCCGTGGGCGGAGCGGCGGGCCGTCACATCCATCCCGGCGCCGAGACCGGATACGTGCTCGAAGGCGAGCTCGAACTCCTGATCGAAGGCAAGCCGCCTCAGAAGCTGAAGGCGGGCGAATCCTACCAGATCCCCGAAGGCGCGGTGCATGACGCCAAGGCGTCCGGCGACAAGCCGCTCAAGGTGCTCGGTGTCTACGTGGTCAAGGCCGGCGAGCCATTGGCGAAACCGGCGCCATAGCACCCGGGTCCCCCGGAAGGTGACGTCGGAGCCCCGGTTTTGACGGCAAAGCCGCAAAAGGGCCCGAAACGGCCGGTTTTTGACGAATTGGCACCAGAAAGCCCGCCGTTTTGTTTGACAGAACAGCACTTTCTCCTTAGAAACCCGCTTGCTCGCGGGCCGGTTTCGGCCCGCGATGCGTTTCGCGACCCGTGGTACGTCCCGAGCTTTCGTGGCGGACCTGTCGGCACAAGCCCTATGGGCCGGTGCACAGGAGGGCGCGTCTCCTCAAAACTTCAACTCTCTTACAGAGGACCGCGATGACAAAGCGCAGTGAGGCGAAATACAAGATCGATCGCCGTATGGGCCAGAATATCTGGGGCCGCCCGAAGAGTCCCGTGAACCGCAGGGAATACGGTCCCGGCCAGCACGGCCAGCGCCGCAAGGGCAAGCTCTCCGACTTCGGCGTGCAGCTCCGCGCCAAGCAGAAGCTGAAGGGTTACTACGCCAACATTTCCGAGCGCCAGTTCCACGGCATCTATGTCGAGGCGGGCCGCATGAAGGGCGACACCGGCGAAAACCTGATCGGCCTGCTGGAGCGCCGTCTCGACACCGTCATCTATCGCGCCAAGTTCGTTTCCACGATGTTTGCCGCGCGTCAGTTCATCAACCACGGCCACATCAAGGTGAACGGCCGCCGCGTCAACATCGGCAGCTACCGCCTCAAGGTCGGCGACACGATCGAGATCAAGGAAGCCTCCAAGCAGCTGACGCCGGTGCTGGAAGCCGCCCAGCTTGCCGAGCGCGACGTGCCCGACTTCCTCGAGGTCGATCACTCCAAGATGACCGCGAAATTCGCGCGCATTCCCGGTCTCGGCGACGTGCCGTTCCCGGTGCAGATGGAGCCGCACCTGATCGTCGAATTCTATTCGCGCTGATCACTTCAGCGTTGCGCAATACGAAAGGCCCCGCTTTTGCCGGGGCCTTTTTGTTTGGCTAAAGTCGCGCCGCACAGACCGAGAGAACACACATGCACTACACCCCTGCCCGGCCCGATCCCAACGCCCCGCCCGTCCGCATCAACCTGTTATCAGACACGCAGACACGGCCGACGCCTGCGATGCGCGAGGCGATGGCGCGAGCGGAGGTCGGCGACGAGCAGGTCGGCGACGACCCGACCGTCAACCTGCTCTGCGACCGTGTCGCCGACCTGCTCGGCAAGGAAGCGGCCGTGTTCATGCCGTCGGGCACGATGTGCAACGTCGCCGCGACGCTGGTCTATTGCCGGCCGGGTGACGAGATCCTCGCGCATGCGACCGCGCACATCATCGCCCGCGAGGGCGGCGCGCATGCGGCGCTCGGCGGCTTCCAGATCATGCCGCTGCCGGGCGACGACGGCCAGTTCACGCCGGCGACCTTCCGCGCCGCGCTGCATCCACGCACGCGCTATCAGCCGCCGCAGGTCCTGGTGAGCGTCGAGCAGACCGCCAATATCGGCGGTGGCACGATCTGGAAAAAGGCTGATCTCGACGAGATCGTGACCATCGCCAGGGACCACGGCCTCGCCACCCACATGGACGGCGCGCGGCTGTTCAACGCCAC
The DNA here is from genome assembly GCF_018131005.1 of Bradyrhizobium lablabi. Taxonomy (GTDB): domain Bacteria; phylum Pseudomonadota; class Alphaproteobacteria; order Rhizobiales; family Xanthobacteraceae; genus Bradyrhizobium; species Bradyrhizobium lablabi_D. Next base: position 193,632 of record NZ_JAFCJK010000008.1, on the reverse strand, counting down.
GGTCGCGTCAAATACTTCCGCGCGCGCCATGGCAACAGGGTGGGATTCGGCCTGGATCGATTTCTCAAAGGGGCTCGGCGCGCCGATCGGCGGCGTGATCGCCGGCACCCGCGCCTTCATCGACGACGTCTGGCGCTGGAAGCAGCGGCTTGGTGGCTCGATGCGCCAGTCCGGAGTTTGCGCAGCCGCCTGCATCCACGCGCTCGATCATCACGTCGACCGCCTCGCCGACGATCACGCCAATGCGCGGGCCCTCGCGCGCGGACTGTCGCAGATCAATGGCGTCGAGGTGCAGTCGCCCGAAACCAACCTCGTCTTCTTCAAGCCTGATAGCGCCGGCGTCCCCGGAGACAAAATGGTCGCCCAACTGCGCAAGCGCGGCATCATGCTCGCGATGATGGACGGCCGGATCAGAGCCTGCACCCATCTCGACGTGTCGGCTGACATGATCGAGGAGGCGATCGGCCATATCAGAGACATCTTGCGCGCGGCATAACCTCGGCCAGGCTACGAAGCCCGTTTCGCCACATGGTCCTTCCCATCCTGGCGAAAGTTCAATTGCATTGCCGCTGTCGGACTATCGGCGTCGAACGACAGCACGGCATCGACGACCTTGAAGAAGAAATCGCGATCACTCTCGGGAAAAACTTCGTTGCGCGCCTGCCCGGTCGCCTGGCTGAACACGCGATCCCCCTCTCGTGTGATGCAGATCGAAAATGTAGGTGTGAACTGATACGTCCCGAGCAGGCGATCCAGCGCCTGCGGACTTACGGCGGCGAGCTTCCTGACCCTGGGTTGGCGATCGGGCCAGCAGTACTCGGCCGCAATGCTGCGCAAGATCTCGCCCACGAGAACCTGACCGCCCCAGCCATTCGTCATCACAACGGCGCCCTCGCCGTTCTCGAAAAGCACCATCGTATTGACGAAGCCGTCGTTCACCCCGTTGTGCCAGAACTGCCGATTGGGCGTCGATCCGCGAACGAGCCAGCCCAATCCATACAGTCCAAGACCAGGAGGAAGCACGTCAACGTTTCCCAGAACGGGGGAGAACATCCCGGCCGCCATCGATTGGGACAGAAGGCAATTGGCGCGGCCGGCCAGCGCATCCAACACGACGAGCAAGAGATGAGCGAGGTCGGTGGGCGTCGACCACAGTCCAGCAGCCGCCAGTTCAGGATAGATGTGCGGGCCACCCGGCACCGGCACACCGTTCGCCTGGTAGGGCATCGCGGCCATCCGCAACCGATCCGCAGGCAGCGGCTGCGCGAAGCTTGAACGCGTCATTCCGATCGGTGCGAGGACGGTGTCATCGAGCAGCGCCGGAAACGGCCGGCCCGTCACGTCGATGAGCAGTTGCTGGACGATCGCGTAACCGCCGCCGGAGCTTTGAGTTTGCTTGCCGGGCTCGTGCTCGACCCTAACAGGCGCGCTGTTGGCGGGCGGTGTACCATCGAGAATCTCGGCTAGCGACGGGATCGGCTGGCCGGCCTGGTAGCCCGCAAAGCCGGACACGGTCGTCCCGGCGGAATGGCTCAGCAGTCTTCGCAATGTAACCTTGGACTGGGAGAATGGATGACGAGGGATCCTCCAGCTTCTGAGCGCGAGATTGACATCGGCATCCAGATCGAGCTTCCCGGCCTGAACGAGGGCCAGCGCCGCAACCGCCGTCACCGGCTTGCTGATCGAGCCGGCCTGAAACAGTGTCTCGGGCCCAACGGGCGGCCCACCGATGACGGCGTTGCCAAAGCCCCGCGCCCATTCGATTGCGCCTCCATGAATCACCGCGATGCTGACGCCGGGAACATGGAGTTCGTTCATCCGGTCCGCGAGCTTCATCGGAGTATCGCCGTCGACGATGACAGCGGTCCTCAATCCATTTACGACACGCTCGATGCGTTGCATGAGATCAGCGCCGGCAACTCTAGCGCCCCATCGCCTGATAGATCAGCGCCTTCAGTTCGAGCTGGATCCGGCCGCGTTGCGACGGCGTCTGCACCATGAAGATTCCGAACAGATCATCCTTCGGATCGATGAAGAAGAACGTGCCGCCGACGCCATCCCAGCGATACTCGCCTGTTGGCCACGACGTGTTCGGCGGCACCGAAGTGCGGACCGCGAAGCCGAGGCCAAAGCCGGAATTTGGTCCGGGATAGTAGTTCTTGTCGCGCGCGACGCCGGTCTCGGGACCGATATGATCCGACGCCATGAGCGCGATGGTTTCCGGCTTCAGATAGCGGCGGCCCTCATAGGTGCCGCCGTTGAGCAGCATCTGCGCGAAGCGCGCATAGTCGCCGATGGTGCCGACCATTCCGCCCCCGCCCGATTCCCATTTCAGCGGCCGCCGCGGATCGCGGACCTGCGTGGCCGGGCTGATCGCGCGGTCCTTCGGCATTGGCTCCGCAATGCGCGGCCATTTGGACCGATCGGCGACATAGAACGCGGTATCTTTCATCCCGAGCGGGTCGAGCAGTTGCTCCTTCTCGAACTGCAGCAGGGATTTCCCCGATATCATCTCGACAATCCGGCCGAGCACATCGGTGGAATGGCCATAGTCCCATAAAGTGCCCGGCTGCTCGGCGAGCGGCAGCGTGGATATCTTGGCCACGAATTCGGCATTCGTGAGTTCGCCGCTGAAGAGACGAGCGTCGGCGTACAGTTGGTTCACCGCGCCCCCGCTGGAATAGCCATAAGGCAGCCCGGCGGTATGGCGGAGCAGATCCTCGATCGTGACGGGTCGCTTGAGTGGCTCCAGCGCCAACGTCACCTTGCCGTCGTCGCCGCGCTTCTCCACGCCGACCTTCATGTCGGCAAAAGCCGGAATGTACTTCGAGACAGGATCGTTCAGAGCGAGCTTGCCCTCCTCGACCAGCATCATCGCGGCGACCGAGGTGATCGGCTTTGACATCGAGTAGAGGCGGAAGATCGTGTCCGCGCTCATCGAGAACTGGGTCGCGACGTCGCACACGCCGAAAATCTCGTAATAGACCGGCTTGCCGTGCTGTTGCAGCAAGAGAATCGCGCCGGGAATGCTGCCGGCCGCGATCTCGCTCCGGATGTAGGCGGAGACTTTTTCGAGCCCTTCCGGCGAGAATGTGCGCGCGGCGCGCTCCCCGGAGCCCGCTTTGGCGCCAACCACGCCGAGCAGGAGGACGAACGCCGTGACGAATGCGCGGCGCCCGCTCCGGTCAATTCTCCATCGCTTCATAGATCAACTGCTTCAGCGTCCGCTGGACCCGCTGACGCTCGCTCGGCGTCTGTTCCAGGAGGATGAAGAACATGTCCTGCTTGCGGTCGATCACCAAATAGCAGCCGCTGGCGCCATCCCATTTCAATTCGCCGAGATCGCCCGGCGGCGGCGGCTTCGCATTGCCCGGATCGGTGCGCACGGCAAACCCGAGTCCGAAGCCGAAACCGTCACCCGGGAAGTAGAAATAGTCGCGGTCGACCCCCGAGTTCGGTCCGACATGGTCGGTCGTCATCAGCTTGAACGTCTCGGGCGTCAGATAGGTCTTGCCCTCGAACGAGCCGCCATTGAGCAGCATCTGCGCAAAGCGCGAGAAGTCGTTCATGGTCGAAACCATGCCGCCGCTGGCGGATTCCCACTTCTGGCGAACCTCGGTCCTGTATTGGCGGCCGACACGAAAATCACTGTCATTCGGCACCGGCTGAGCGAGCCGTTGCAGTCTCTCCGGTTCGGTGACGAAGAAGCCTGTGTCGGTCATGCCGAGCGGATCGAGCAGCTTTTCCCGTTCGATCTCGAGCAATGATTTTCCGGATACGATCTCCATGATCCGCGCCAGAATGTCGGTGGAATGCCCGTATTGCCAGAGCGCGCCCGGCTGGTTGTGCAGCGGCAGCTTGGCGATACGCTCGGCGAACTCGGCGAGATCGAATTCGCCGGCGTAGATATTAGCGTCCTTGTAGGCCTTGCGCACCAGACTGTCGCCGTAGAAGCCGTAGGTGATGCCGGAGGTCTGACGCATCAGGTCGAGAATGGTGATTGGCCGGGTCAGCGGCACCAGTTCGAGTGTCTTGGTGCCGTCCTCGGCTTTCTTCTCCACGCCGACCTTCACGTTTGCGAAGGAGGGAATGTACTTTGAGACGGGATCGTCGAGCTTGATCTTGCCGTCCTGGATCAGTTGCATCGCCACGACAGAGGTGATCACCTTGGTCAGCGAAGACAGGCGAAAGATGGTGTTATCCGTGATTGGCGCCTTGGACGCCACGTCCTGCACGCCGAAAGTTTCGTGATAGACCGGCTTGCCATGCTGCTGGATCAGGACGTCGGCGCCGGCGATTTTCCCGGTCGCCACCTCATTCTTGAAGAATTCGGTGATCTTCGCGAGCTTCTGCTGGTTGAAATGGGCGCCGGCCGGAATCTCGTAGGTGCCCTCGGCGCGCGCCGACGGCGCCGCCAGCAATACCGCGCCGACCGCAATGGCGCGCGACAATTGAGATAAATTCATCAAACCTCTCCCGGAAAACAGGGCGGGAGTGTAGCGGCCACGTCATTCCGCACAAGGGCTGCCAAAGTCGCCCAGAGCCGACTGATGCAATTCGCCGCTGGCCGGCGAGAAGCAGCAGAAGATGACGCGCCTCACGCCAGGCGCCCGGGCAAGTGCGTCGACCACCGCCTTGACGGCAATTTTGGCAGCCCGGTCGGCCGGAAACCGATAGACGCCGGTCGAGATGGCCGGAAATGCAATTGAGGCAAGATTGTTGCCGGTGCAAAGCTCGAGGCTGCGGCGATAGCAGGACGCAAGCAGCTCGTCCTCGCCGCGGTCGCCACCGTACCAGACCGGTCCGACGGCATGGATTACGTGTCCCGCCGGAAGCCGGTATCCCCTCGTGATCTTGGCGTCGCCGGTCTGACAACCGCCAAGGGCCCGACACTCGGCCAAGAGCTCCGGTCCGGACGCCTCATGGATCGCGCCATCGACGCCGCCTCCACCCAGGAGCGACGAATTCGCGGCGTTGACGATCGCGTCAACGCGCATGGTCGTGATGTCGGCAACGATGGCTTCAAGCCGCGCCTTTCCGAGCTGGCGCGCCGTCAAGATCAGACCGCCGCGTCGACCGGGATGCCCTTGTCGGAAAACAGCTGCTGCAATTCGCCGGCCTGGAACATCTCACGGATGATGTCGCAACCGCCGACAAACTCGCCCTTCACGTAAAGTTGCGGAATGGTCGGCCAGTTCGAATAGACCTTGATGCCGTTGCGCAGTTCGGCCGATTCGAGAACGTTGAGGCCCTTATAGCCGACACCGATGTGATCGAGGATCTGGACGACCTGACCAGAAAAGCCACACTGCGGAAACTGCGGCGTGCCCTTCATGAACAGCACGACGTCGTTCGACTTCACTTCGTTGTCGATGAATTGCTCAATGCTCATATTCTCTTCCTCGTGGGCGGTGCTACCAAGGCTTACGGGCCGGACCGCCCCGTTTAACCCGTGACGCCACATATATGTAGCCGAAACCATTGTGCATCCAAAGCAAAATGGCGGAAATCTGGCATGCGGCGGATGCTGGACAGCGGCCTCGGCCAGCCGGACCGGTTACCCATTTACGGCGCCAGGATCCGCTCCCGAGAGGGCTTTTTTCCTGAAAGGGAACTCCTATCTAGGACGAACCCTCTGCCGGGAACCAGTCCGCTGAAGCAACGTTTCCTTGAAGAACCGGAGATGATCGTGACGACACCACCATCTGCCGCGGCTGCCCTTTCCGCCGCCTCCCCGTCACTGCTTTCCGAGTCCGGCTCCCTGGCCCAGCGGCTGGTTGACGCCTATCTCGCCGTCCGCGGCGAGACCGAGCGGCGCACCGCGCCGTTGTCGCCCGAAGACCAGTTGATTCAGTCGATGCCCGATGCGAGCCCCGCCAAATGGCATCGCGCCCACACCACCTGGTTCTTCGAGCAGTTTCTGCTTGGCGAGCATGTCGACGGCTATAAGCCATTTCATCCCGACTACGCCTATCTCTTCAATTCCTATTACGTCAGCGCCGGCCCGCGGCACGCCCGCCACCAGCGCGGCCATCTGACCCGACCAGGCGCCGATGAAGTGACCGCCTATCGCCGACACGTCGACACAAAGGTCGTCAAGTTTTTCGAGACAGCCGGAGAGGCAAAGCTTCGTCAACTTGTGCCGCTGATCGAGGTCGGCCTCAATCACGAGCAGCAGCATCAGGAGCTGATGTTCACCGATATCCTGCATGCGTTCGCGCAGAATCCAATCCCGCCTGCCTACGATCCTGCCTGGCGTTTCCCGGCCTCGAAGCGCGGACCTGCGGAATGGCTCACGCTGAACGAAGGCATCCACACCGTGGGTCATGCTGACGACGGCTTCCATTTCGACAATGAGAGGCCCGCGCACCGCGCCCTTGTCGGCCCGGTCAAGCTTGCCCGGAATCTCGTCACCAACGCCGAGTGGTCCGCCTTCATGACGGACGGCGGCTATTCGACCGCAACGCTGTGGCTGATGGATGGCTTCGCCACTGTGAGCAACGAGGGCTGGCAGGCACCCGGCCATTGGCGCGAGATCGACGGCGAGTGGATGATGATGACGCTCGGTGGCCTGCAGCCGATCGATCCGGCGGCGCCGGTCTGTCATGTCAGCTACTACGAAGCGGACGCCTTCGCCCGCTGGGCCGGCAAGCACCTGCCGACCGAAATGGAATGGGAGGTCGCCGCCCGCGCGGGCCAGCTCAACGACGCCTACGGCATTGTCTGGCAATGGACCCGCAGCTCCTATTCGCCCTATCCCGGCTATCGCGCGATCGAAGGCGCGCTCGGCGAATACAACGGCAAGTTCATGGTCAACCAGTTCGTGCTGCGCGGCTCGTCGCTGGCGACGCCGGCAGGTCACAGCCGCGTTACCTACCGCAACTTCTTCTACCCGCACCATCGCTGGCAATTCACGGGGTTACGCCTCGCAGACTACGCCTGACCGATCCCTGTTGACATCTATAGCGCGCCGGTAAGCGCGTTCAGGAGAGTACCATGAATGTGCATGCCGCCGCTTTGGCCAAAGCATATCCATTCGACGAAGCAACCTCGATCTTCGCCGACGACGTGATCGGCGATCTCGCCCGCCACCCGAAACGGCTGTCGCCGAAATATTTCTACGATGCCGCGGGCTCCGAGCTGTTCGAGCAGATCACGGTGCTGCCGGAATATTACCCAACGCGCACCGAGCTCGGCATCCTGCGCGACCGCGGCGGCGAGATCGCCTCAATCATCCCTGACGGCGCGGCGCTGGTCGAGTTCGGCGCAGGCGCCACCACCAAGGTGCGCTTGTTGCTCGAGCATTGCGACTTCGGCGCCTATGTCCCGGTCGACATATCGGGCGATTTCCTCAACGCGCAGGCGGCCGCTCTGCGCAAGGATTTCCCCGCGCTCGGCATCTATCCCGTCGCGGCCGACTTCACCACACCGTTTGCCCTTCCGGAGGCCGTGGCCAGCATGCCGAAAGTCGGATTCTTTCCCGGTTCGACGCTCGGCAATTTCGAGCCCCAGGAGGCGGGTGCGTTTCTGCGCAGCGCCCGCAGGATCCTCGGCCGCGGTGCGCAGATGATCATCGGTGTCGATCTCGAGAAGGACGAGCGCGTTCTCTACGACGCCTATAACGATGCGGCTGGAGTCACCGCGCGCTTCAATCTCAACGTGCTCGTTCGCATCAACCGCGAGCTCGGCGGCAATTTCGATCTGTCCGCCTTCAAGCACCGCTCGATCTACAATCGCGATCGCCACCGCGTCGAGATGCACCTGATCAGCCGCAAAGCCCAGACCGTGCGCATCCTCGACAACACATTCTCGTTCCGCCCCGGCGAGAGCATCCATACCGAGAACAGCTACAAATACAGCCTCGAGCGCTTCACCACGCTCGCCCGCAGCGCAGGCTGGGCCGTGCGCGAATCCTGGACCGATGCGGCACGGATGTTTTCCGTGCACGCGCTGGCGGCGTCCGGCTGATGATCCGGACTATTCTTCCGCCGGCGAGCGCAGCGAGATCGATTCCCACGCCGCGACCACGATCATGATCGCGCTGGTGAGAATCGAGAGCATGAGCGGCGACATATCGTGCGCGAAGTAAGCTGCCACCGCCAGCGCGATGATGCCGACGCCATGCGAGAGCTGCAGGAAGTTGCGGATCGCGTACTTGAACAGGATCGTTCCGATCAGGAACAGCAACGGACCGCCAACCGCGCTCACAATTATCTTGATATCGGAATGGCCAGTCGGGTGCTTGAGGACCAGTTCGTCGGCAACAGCGGTCAGGATGATGCCACCCACGATCGGCATGTGGAGATAGGTGTAGGCCAGCCGCGCCACGCGCCCTGACTCGGCCGATCTCGAGATCATTTCCGCGCCGGCCTCGGCGCCCTTGTGGAAATAAATCCACCACATCGCGATGCTGGCGGCCAACGCCGACACAAAAGCGGCCACGTTCTCGCCTGTCCAGGTCAGTTCGGCAAAAGTCGCGCCGTCCACGACAATGGCTTCACCGAGCGCGATGATGACGAACAAGGAGCAACGCTCGGCCATATGGCCGCCCTCGACGGACCAGGCTTCAATCGAGGAAAACCCGAGCTTCGGCGTCCAGAACCGCGCTGCCGGCGCGACATATTCGATCGTCAGCGCCACGACCCACAGCCACAGCCGCGTTTCCCCTTCGGCGAAGCCGCCCAAAATCCAGAACACTGCCGAGCTGGACAACCACGTCAGGATCCGGATTGCGTTGTGGCGCACAGCCGTTCGGTGAGCCGGCGTTGCCAAAAGCCAGAACAGGGTGCGGCCGACCTGCATGGCCGCGTAGGCGATGGCAAACCACAGCCCGCGTCCCTCGAAAGCGGTCGGGATCGACGTCGACAGCACGAGCCCGCCCAGCATGAGCAGGAACAGCAGGATGCGGACCGGAGTCAGTTCCGGGTTGAGCCAGTTGGTGACCCAGGTCGTATAGACCCACACCCACCAGACCGCGAGAAACAGCAGCGTGACCTGCACCGCACCGAGTGGGGTGAAATCGTGGAGCAGCGTGTGTGAAAGCTGTGTAACCCCAAAGACGAAGACAAGATCGAAGAACAGCTCGGCATTGGTGACACGGCTGTGCTGGTTCGGCACGATGACGCGAAACATCGCGCCGTGCGGATTGTCCACCATCAATGCGGCCCCTGCGCCCCGCCGGCCTCCGTCTAGCCCCCCGGCACGCCGGTCTGCAGGGCCAAAGCGTGCAGGAGGCCGCCCATCTGTCCCTTGAGCGATTGGTAGACGATCTGGTGCTGCTGCACGCGAGACTTGCCGCGGAAAGACTCCGAGATCACGGTCGCCGCGTAGTGGTCGCCGTCGCCGGCCAGATCGCGGATCGTCACCTCGGCGTCCGGAATAGCCGCCTTGATCATCGATTCGATATCACGGGCGTCCATCGGCATCCCAGTATACCTCCATCAGGTCATCGACTCGAGGCCGACTCGCGCGGCCGCGACGCTAAAATAGCGGCTGCGCTCTTCTAGGCCATCCCGCGACATACTATATTCCCATTCCGGTCGATTGAAACCTGCATCGAACGGTCACAGGCGCGTCAACCGAATGACCAAAAAGGGCATAGAATCATGAAGCAACCCGGCCCGGACCACCCGATGACGATCACGCCCAACCCCAAGCGCGTACGCGTCACCGCCGACGGCGTCGTGATCGCCGAAACCACCCGCGCGCTGACCTTGAAGGAGGCGAAATATCCGCCGGTGCAATATGTCCCGCGCGAGGACGCCAACATGGCGCTGCTCGACCGCACCGAGCGAACCACACACTGTCCCTATAAGGGGGACGCGAACTATTTCAGCGTCAAGGCGAATGGCAAGACGTTGGACAACGCGATTTGGACCTACGAGACGCCCTTCCCGGCCATGGCCGAACTGACCGGCCACCTCGCCTTCTATCCGGACAAGGTGAAGATCGAGGAAGTGGGGTAGTCGAAGGTCAAGCCCGCGCGACGCGTCGGTTGTGGCGCGCGCTTGCGCACCTGAACGTCAGGACCCCACCGTGCGCAATGGGATTGTGCTGACGCCCCGGAATGACGATACTTGGTCGCTATGCTCTGAATAACGTGAGCCCGAGGATCAGGAGCACCAGGAAGATCACGACGAAGACGTAGAACAGAAAGCGCGCGATGTCGGCGGACGCCGCCGATATCCCCGTGAAGCCAAGCAAGCCCGCGATGATCGAGACAACAAGGAAGATCAGCGCCCATTTCAGAATCGTCATTACTTGCTCCTCAGTGCCGCGCCAAAGCGCCGCCGCCCGCCACGCCTCGATAACATTCGGGCATGGTGCCAGTTCCAAGGCGCTACAGCGGACGCGCGAGCCTGAGGGCCAGAAAAACTCCAAGGCTGCGACAAGGACATACCGATTGGGTCTTTGCTGAATCAGGTTCCGGGTGCAACATCAGGGCCAACCGCCCTGCCGGGGGTAACCAATGTCATCGATTTCTCACACCGTCGCGGCCCCAGACGCTCATGCAGCGCCGAGGGTCAAGGCACGCAATGCTGCGCTCGACCGTGCGCGCACGTTCCTGACTCTGATTGTGCTGCTGCACCACGCCGTAATCCCCTACACCTATTTCGGGCATACCGATCCGACGTCATGGATCGGCTTTGACATGATCGTGCTCGCCACCGACAGCTTCTTCATGGCGATGTTCTTCTTCCTGTCGGGACTGTTCGCGTGGTCGGGCATTGCGCGGAAGGGACCTCTGAACTATCTGCGCGATCGCTTCATTCGGCTTGGCATTCCATTCGTGATCTGCGCGCTCACGATCATTCCGATCGCCTATTACGCAATCTCGCTGCGCCAAGATCAAGATCTGAGCTTTGCCGAGTTCTGGTGGAAAACCGTCACGGTTGGGCCCTGGCCGAGCGGGCCGATCTGGTTTCTTTGGGTCTTGCTCGGCTTCGACATCGTCGCATGCCTGCTTTATCGGCTGAAGCCCGACCTCCTCGATGCGATCAATCGTCTGTCGCTGCATGGTCACGACCGACCGGCCCAATTCTTTGCGGTGATGTTTGCTGTCACCGCCGCGTTCTACATTCCCGGCCGGATTCACTTCGGAGCGGCCAGCTGGTTCGAATTCGGGCCGTTCTCGGTCCAGCACGGCCGCGTGCTGCTCTACGCCAGCTATTTCTTTTTCGGCGCCGGCATTGGCGCCAGGAGTTTGGATCGCGGACTGTTGGCGGTGGACGGCCAGCTGGCAAAGAATGGCCTGGGTTGGCTGATCCTGGCTGTCATTCCGTACTGCCTGATGTGGGTGCTGATCTACATCAAGCGTGAAATACTTGGGAATCCGCCGCACCTGCCGGACTGGTACGAAGGACTTTACGGCTTCTGCTTCGCTCTCTTCAGCATGGCCATCATGTTTCTGATCCTGGCGTACTTCCTGAGATTCAGGCAGTCAGGCTGGAGCCCGCTCGATCCGATGCAGGCGGATGCCTATGGCATGTTCCTGGTGCACTATCCGATCGTGCTGTGGCTGCAATACTGGCTGTTTGACGACGACCTGCCCGCGATCGCCAAGGCGATGATCGCGTTCGTGCCGACGGTGCTGTTGAGCTGGGCCGCGACGGCGGCATTGCGCAAAATTCCGGGGGCGACGCGGGTGCTGTAGCACACCGTCATGACGAGCCGGCGGATCGCGCGAATGCGCGGCCGGCTGCGGCAGCCGCTACACGCTTTTCCGGATCATGTTTTGTTTTAGATCCCGTCGTGACCGCGCAATTCAGGCCGCCTTGCCGCTCATATAGGCCGGCAGCCAGGCTTCGAACGCCGCCTCGAGCGTTGTGACCGAAACCGGCTCCTCACCCGCGAGCGCGATTGCGTTACCGCCCGTGGTGCCGATGCGGGTGCAGGGCACGCCCGCGCCCTTCATCTTGGCGAGCACGAGGCCGGCTTCCGCCGCCGGCACCGTGACGATGTAGCGGGCCTGGTCCTCGCCGAACCAGTAGGCATGCGGCACGATCGAGCTTGGGGCCGCGAGAAGCTGCGCGCCGATGCCGCCCGCGATTGCCATCTCGGCAAGTGCAATCAAAAGGCCGCCGTCGGAGACGTCGTGCACTGCGGTCGCTGTGCCGGCGTGGATCATGCCGCGGACGACGTCGCCATTGCGCTTCTCGGCTGCGAGATCGACCGGCGGCGGCGCGCCCTCCTCGCGGCCGCAGACGTCGCGCAGGTAAACCGACTGACCGAGCCAGCCATGGGTGTCGCCGACCAGCAGGATCGCCTCGCCCGCGGCCTTGAAAGCCAGCGTCGCCGACCTGGTGAAATCGTCGAGCACGCCGACGCCGCCGATCGACGGTGTCGGCAGGATGCCGCGACCGTTGGTTTCGTTGTAGAGCGAGACGTTGCCGGAGACGACCGGGAAATCCAGCGCGCGGCAGGCTTCCGAAATGCCCTTCAGGCAGCCGACGAACTGGCCCATGATCTCCGGTCTTTCCGGATTGCCGAAGTTGAGATTGTCGGTGATCGCGAGCGGCCGGCCGCCGACCGCGGTGATGTTGCGCCATGCCTCCACTACCGCCTGCTTGCCGCCCTCGAACGGATCGGCCTCGCAATAGCGCGGCGTGACGTCAACGGTGAGCGCAAGTCCCTTCGGGCCATCCTGCACGCGGACCACGGCGGCATCGCCTCCGGGGCGCTGCACGGTATTGCCGAGGATGACGTGGTCGTATTGCTCCCAGACCCAGCGCTTGGAGCAAAGCTCGGGCGTGCCGATCAGCTTCTCCAGCGCCTGCGAAACGCCGATCGGCGCCGTGACGTCGCGCGCGTGGATCACGGGCTGCCCGTTGGATGCGACATGCGGACGGTCATAGACCGGTGCCTCGTCGCCGAGCTCCTTGATTGGCAGATCGGCCATCACGTCGCCGCCATGCTTGACCACGAAACGCATGGTCGGCGTCGTGTAGCCCACGATCGCGAAATCGAGCCCCCATTTGCGGAAGATCGCCTCGGCCTGCTTTTCCTTCTCGGGCTTGAGCACCATGAGCATGCGCTCCTGGCTCTCCGAGAGCATCATCTCGTAGGCGCTCATGCCGGTCTCGCGGGTCGGCACTGCGTTGAGGTCGAGCTCGATGCCGAGATCGCCCTTGGCGCCCATCTCGACCGCCGAGCAGGTCAGCCCCGCCGCGCCCATGTCCTGGATCGCGATCACGCAATCAGCTTCCATGATCTCGAGGCAGGCTTCGAGCAGCAGCTTCTCGGCGAAGGGATCGCCGACCTGCACGGTCGGGCGCTTCTCCTCCGAGGCATCGTCGAACTCGGCCGAGGCCATCGAGGCGCCGTGGATGCCGTCGCGGCCGGTCTTGGAGCCGAGATAGACGATCGGCATGTTCACGCCGGAGGCCGCCGCATAGAAAATCTTGTCGGCGTCGGCGAGGCCAACCGCCATCGCATTGACCAGGATGTTGCCGTCATAGCGGGTGTGGAAACGGACCTGTCCGCCGACTGTCGGCACGCCGAACGAATTGCCATAGCCGCCCACGCCCGCGACCACGCCGGAGACGAGATGGCGGGTCTTGGGATGCTCGGGTGCGCCAAAACTCAATGCATTGAGGCAGGCGATCGGCCGCGCACCCATGGTGAAGACGTCGCGCAGGATGCCGCCGACGCCGGTGGTCGCGCCCTGATAGGGTTCGATGTAGCTCGGGTGATTGTGGCTCTCCATCTTGAACACCACCGCCTGCCCGTCGCCGATATCGATGACGCCGGCGTTTTCTCCCGGGCCCTGGATCACCCAGGGCGCCTTGGTCGGCAGTCCGCGCAGATGGATGCGGGAGGACTTGTACGAGCAATGCTCGTTCCACATCGCCGAGAAGATCCCGAGCTCCGTGAAGGTCGGCACCCGTCCGATCAGCTTGAGGATGCGCTCATACTCGTCCGGCTTCAGCCCGTGGGCGGCGACGAGTTCGGGAGTGATCTGGGGCTCGTTCATGGGTCCCTTATTAGGTAGATCGAACGGGGGCGAAAAGGCCTTTTAGGGCGGTATTTTATGCTGTCCAGAGCTTTGCGGCGGCAGGCATGGGGCAACAGGATTTGCACTGCGCGCATGGATCGGATTTAAGAACCGAAACCCCGGATTGAAGGCCCCCCATTTCGTGAACGACCTTTCCAAAACTGCATTCAACCGCCGCCCTGACCTTCATGTTGAAACCGAGGGCGAATTCGCCGGCTGGCGCACCTGGAGCCGCGACAATTTCGAGACCCATGCCGGGCCGTTCTATCACCAGATGGACGAGAACGGCCGGATCACCTGTGCGTTCCGGGTCGGCAAGAAGCACCTCAACGGCTCCGGCAACGTCCATGGCGGCTGCTTCATGACGTTTGCGGACTATTGCCTGTTCGCGATCGCCGCGCCCGAGATGCAGGGCCCCGGCGTCACGGTGGGATTCTCCTGCGAATTCCTCGACGCGGCCCGCGAGGGCGAGCTGGTGGAATGCGACGGCGAGGTGACGCGCGGCGGCGGCTCGCTGATCTTCCTGCGCGGCACGCTGCGCTCGGGCGCTCGCATGCTGTTCACCTTCTCCGGCACCATCAAGCGGGTGAAACGGAAGGGCCCGGCGGAGACAGGAGCGTAAGGCGGCCGGCCTCATTCGTTGCGGGTCGCGAAGACGGTGTTCAGGCTGATACGCCCTACTTCTGATCGTCCGCGAGCAGCTTCTTGTATTTCTCGACGTCGCGGGTCACGAGCTGCTGCAGCACTTCGGGCGTCATCTCGCCTGCGTCGGGCGCAACCGTCGACAGGTCGACGAAGCGCTTCTTCACGACGTCGCTTGCAACCGAGCTGCGCGCAGCCGCATTCAGCTTCGCGATGGTCTCGGGCGGCGTACCCTTGGGCGCGAACAGCCCGTTCCAGCCCTGCGCCTCGAAATCGGGAAGGCCTGCCTCCGCCGAGGTCGGCAAATCGGGCAGTGTCGACAGCCGCACCGTCGAGCCGACCACAATCCCCTTCACGAGTTTGTCGCTCACCGCCTGAGACACCGAGGCTGCGGCATCGCAGACGCCGTCGATCTGACCGCCGATCGCGTCGGTGAGCGCGGGTGCCGCGCCACGATAGCCGACCAGCGTTACGTCGACGCCCGCGGCATGAACGAAGCTCTTGCAGATCAGGTAATTCGAGGAGCCGACGCCGGCATGGCCGAGATTGACCTTGCCGGGATTCTTCTTTGCATAGTCGATGAATTCCTTGAGGTCCTTGGCCGGAAAATCCTTGCGCAAGGCAACGATACCGAAGGTCTTGGCGACCATCGCGATCGGCGCGAACGAGTCGGGCGTGAACGGCAGCTTCGGGTAGATCGTGTAGGCGGCCGCGCTGGTGCCGGCATTGCCGATCGCGATCGTGTAACCGTCAGGCTCGGCGCGCGCGGCACGCGTCAGCGCGGTCGAACCGCCAGCGCCCGCCACATTCTCGATCACGATCGGCTGGCCGAGCGCCGGGCTCATCTGGTCGGCGACCGCCCGCGCGATCACGTCTGACGTGCCGCCCGCCGCGAACGGCACGATCATGGTGATCGGACGCTTCGGAAAATCCTGGGCGTGGGCAACAGACGCGAGCGACAGGGCCGCAAGCGCGGCCAACAGCCTCGCAACAATCGTGATCACGCCGCTTTTTCCAGGTGCTGCGCGAGTCCTGCAAACAGGCCGCGACCGTCGGTGCAGCCCATGATCTCTTCGACGTGGTTTTCCGGGTGCGGCATCATGCCGAGCACATTGCCGCGCTCGTTGACGATGCCGGCGATCGAATTGGCGGCGCCGTTGACGTTGGAGGCCTCGTCGACCACGCCCTCCGGCGAGCAGTAGCGATAGAGCACGCGTCCCTCGCCTTCGAGCCGCTTCAGCGTCTCGTCATCGGCCTCGTAATTGCCCTCGCCATGCGCGACCGGCACGCGGATTACCTGACCGGCGTTGTAGCCGCGGGTGAACGGCGTATCCGATCGTTCGACGCGCATATGCACGTCCCGGCAGACGAATTTCAGCCGGGCATTTCGCATCAGCACCCCCGGCAAAAGACCGGACTCGCAGAGGATCTGAAAGCCGTTGCAGACGCCGAGCACGAGGCCGCCTTTCGCCGCGAAGTCGCGCACCGCATCCATCACCGGCGCCCGCGCCGCGATCGCGCCGCAGCGCAGATAGTCGCCGTAGGAGAAGCCGCCGGGGACAACCACGAGATCGGTACCCTCAGGCAGCGAGGTCTCGGCGTGCCAGACCATTGCAGCGTCCTTGCCCGAAGCGAGCCTGAGCGCGCGCGCCATGTCGCGCTCGCGGTTGATGCCGGGAAAGACGAGGACGGCTGATTTCATGGATGGCGGCCTAGAGGAGTTCGACCCGGTAGTTTTCGATCACGGTATTGGCGAGCAGCTTGTCTGCCGCCGCCTTGAGCGCGGCCTCGGCCTTGGCCTTGTCGGCGCCGGCCATCTCGATGTCGAACACCTTGCCTTGGCGGACGCTGGCGACGCCATCGACACCGAGCGATTTCAGCGCTCCCTCGATTGCCTTGCCCTGCGGATCGAGAATGCCCGATTTCAAGGTAACGGTCACACGTGCCTTCACAATTGCTCTCCTAAAGCTTGAGTATGATCTGTTCCCGAAACCGGTGCCCACTTTGGGCTAACGCGGCCCTTCGGGTCGGGATCATGCTCTAGCTCTTCACCAGCACGGGGCCGGTCCCGGCCGGCCGCTCGTTTTCCATGAGAATGCCGAGACGCTTGGCGACCTCGGTATAGGCCTCGAGCAACCCGCCGAGGTCCCGGCGGAAGCGGTCCTTGTCGAGCTTCTCGTTCGACTTGATGTCCCAGAGCCGGCAGGAATCCGGCGAGATCTCGTCGGCGACGATGATTCGCATCATCTCGTTCTCGAACAGCCGGCCGCATTCCATCTTGAAATCGACGAGGCGGATGCCGATGCCGAGGAAAAGGCCCGTCAGGAAGTCATTGACACGGATGGCGAGCGCCATGATGTCGTCGATCTCCTGCGGCGTCGCCCAGCCGAAGGCCGTGATGTGCTCCTCCGACACCATGGGGTCGTTGAGCTGGTCGTTCTTGTAGTAGAATTCGATGATCGAGCGCGGCAGCTGGGTGCCCTCCTCGATGCCGAGGCGCTGCGACAGCGAGCCGGCGGCAACGTTCCGCACCACCACCTCCAGCGGCACAATCTCGACCTCGCGAATCAGTTGCTCGCGCATGTTGAGACGGCGGATGAAGTGGGTCGGCACCCCGATGTCGTTGAGGTGCTGAAACAGGTACTCCGAAATCCGGTTGTTGAGGACGCCCTTGCCCTCGATCACCTGGTGTTTCTTGGCATTGAACGCGGTCGCGTCGTCCTTGAAGTGCTGGATCAGGGTTCCCGGCTCCGGGCCCTCGTACAGGACCTTGGCCTTGCCCTCATAGATACGGCGTCGACGGCTCATTGGGATGTACCGTGTTTTGTTGAAATCCATGAATTTGGTGTGCTCCGGATGACTTGGGTTGCGACCCACGACGGAGCTGCCGCGGAGGCCGGGAACTTGCGTACGCCAATCGGAAACAGAACAAGAACCGAGCCTGCAGGCAACCTATCCGATTGGCCTATCCAGCACAATCGATCCGGCCGGTCTGGCCGTAATTATACCGGCCAAAGCTCTAAGCCCGAATCCGGCTGTTTTGCCTGCGACTTAACGGCTCGTTGTCTTGCCGATTCACCCCCCTTATTTAGGCGGGCATCAGGGCTGTCGCAACGTGGCGGCACGTCCATCAGCAAACCACTGGAACTTCAGACCATGACCACTTTCGACAAGCGCGAGGAAGGTTTCGAGAAGAAGTTCGCCCTCGACGAGGAGCAGAAATTCAAGGCCGAAGCCCGTCGAAACAAGCTGCTTGGCCTGTGGGCTGCGGAGAAGCTCGGACTCACCGGCGATGCCGCCAATGCCTACGCCAAGGAGGTGGTGGCCGCCAACTTTGAGGCAGCCGCCGGCAACGACGTCCTGCACAAGGTGCTGAAGGATCTCACGGCCAAGGGACAGGCCGTCACGGAACGCGATATCCGCGCCAAGATGGAAGAGCTGATGGCACTAGCCGCAGCGCAGGTGAAAGCGGGGCCGTGAGCCTTCGCGCCTACTTCAACGTAACCTGAAGGTTCATCGTTCCGTTGACGGTGAAGCCTTCCTGTTGCTGTTGACCGTACTGCCGACCAATGTTGCTGTTCACGGACTCTAGCCGGCAGTCCTTGGCCAAAACATCGCGCAGCAGATCGCATTCGCGCGCCGCCATGTCGTAGACCAGGCGGCGCGCACGATCACGCAGCTTCTGCGCCTCTTCGCCTTCGCCGGTTGTTCCCGCCATGAAGAGATTGACCGTGCTTTGGACGCGCACCGAGCCTTCCTGACGCGGAGAACCGCTCGCCTGCTCGACAATGATACGCTGTTGGGCGAAAGCGGACGACATGAGAAGCAGCAAACCCGTTGCTGTCGAAAGAAGGCGCGTGGAAATTGTCATGACAGACCCATATTGAGTAATTGACGAGCCGATCCATAACTACTTCAGATTGCATAAACGCAAACCGTCAAAGAGAAAAACTGATCCGCCACTTCATCGGGCGTTAACCGGCAAGACATTTCTCGTTGAATCCGTATTCCGGCACGTTGCAGTGGGGCTGTAATAATGTAGGGCAGGAACGTGCCCGACATCCTGATCTCGACGCGATCGCCCTTCGGGTTCGGCAGCCGCTCCATCACCATGCGAATTGTTCGCAAGGAGCGTGCCGGTCCAGGCGACGCTAGCCGAGCAATGTGACAGCCAAGGCCGAGGATACGAAGGCGTCTGTACCTGTCAGAACGGAATCCAGCAACAGCGTGAGCAGCACGAGAGCCCCGCTGCCGCGTGGCCCCCGCCGAGAATCTAGCCGCCCTCCGCAGGCTCCAGGATCCAAGCGCGCCAGCGGGCGGCTTTTCGGGTTCGCCGCTCAACGCCTGCGCGGCGTGCGGCCTCGACTATCCTGATTTGATTGCGAAAGAATCTCCAGCAGGCGGGAAAGTTCGAAGAAAGATGTGAAGTAACAAGAACAATCCACGGTTTCATCCGACATCATTACGTAACATAAGTGGTATTACACGACTGGCTGTCGGACTTCGCGTCGACACGAATCTATGGGCCCGTCCGACGCGTCGTGGATTGCGTCGCGATGCCATCCATCAATCCGCAGCCTTGGGATCTTTAGTGATGAACGCAATCAACAAAATCTCGACAGATCCGTATGACGTCATCACGGAAATATTAAGAGGCTATGGGATCTCAATCTGCGCAGGCGTGACGGGCGGCGGCATTATTCACTTCACGAAAGCAATGGAGCCTTATCACAAGCTTCGCAACGGAGCGGCTCTCTCTTTCTTCAATGTCGGAGAATACGCGGCCGGCTTTTTGCCGCTCGGCTATTACCTGGCCACTGGCGCAGTCGCCGCTGCGGCAGCCACGACGGGAGCTGCAACCAAGCTTCTGGGATGCGGAATGACAGACGCCAAACTGCACAACATCCCCGCGTTGTACATTGTCCCGCTTTCTGCCGGGTCCGCCGGCGGATTTGCTCCGCTTCAGGACAGCACCGCTCATGGGATGAATACGCTTGCACAACTCGAGGCCGAACTGCCGGACGGCGTCTTTGTGCTGGATAAGTTCGATACCATGGTGCCGCAGATAGAGCGCGCTATCGCCAAGCTTGCGCAGGGCCGCCCGGCAGTCCTGGTTCTGGACCCGTCTCTCGCCCGCATTCCAGGAGAGGCACGCTGGATCGTCCCAGCATCTCGCTCCTTTCCTCGTCCTGAGGTCGACATCCCGTGGCCGCTGGATCGATTGTCAGGGCGGAAAGTGGTCATGCTGGTGGGCTCCGCGATGCCAACAACCACGACAAGCAGGAAATTGGTTACAGAACTGGCCACTACGCTTGGTGCCGCCGTCGTCTACAGTATCAACGGCGCAAACGCCGTCGAACGTGAGAACCCCTACCTCTACGGCTATCTTGGATTTGGCGGCAACGGCGCTGCGGATGCCGTGTGGAGTGCGCTGGACGAACAGACCGTCCTGATCGGATTGGGCGCAGATTTTGACGAGTACACGACGGGCCTCTCTCCGATCTTCTGCGGGGAAGCATGGCTTCTGAGCAACGACGACAGCCATTACGGCGTTTTGGAAGGATCGTGCCGGCACCTGATCGACGGCGCCTGTTTTGAAGTGAACGGTCCGCTTGAGGCAATGCTCGGCAAGCTAACCTTGGCGATCTCACGCCATCCTCCGGCAACTCGGCGATTTCCCCCAGCTCCTGCCGATCTGAACACGCGGCCGATTGACGCTGCCCGTCCGGGCTTTCTGGATTTGGCGGCATTTTACCGACGTATCGACACTCTCTGGCGCAAAAATAGCATCGGTTTTGACGATGTCTGTATGTCTTACAAGGATCGTCAATACATCACGCAGCGCCCGAATCCGGACTGCCCCTTTTTCAGTCTCTACCGTGGCTCCGCTATGGGTGGTTCTTTCGGCCTTGGCGTAGGAGCCAGGCTTGGAGCACCGGACAAGACCGTCTTCATCTTTTCCGGAGACGGATGCTTCCGCCTTTTTGCCGGCTATCTGGCGGAAGCCAAGAATCTCCATTTGAACCTGTTCGTCCTGAACAACCGTATGTACGGAATCGTACGAAATGGACTTACCAAGATCCTGAAGGAATATCCGGTCGAGCGCTATCATGACGGCCTGGAGGGCCTCAATTACGAGGCTATTGCGGCTGGCTTTGGATGGGATTACGCGCAGGTCCAGCCTGATCTCGACAATCTCGATGACATCATGACGCGATGCTATCAGACGGACACGCCCTCTCTGTTGATCGAACTGCCGCTCGATCCGGAGCAGGACCTTGGCCCCAATCCACGCTTGAAAAACCTTTGATGGCCAATCGATCGCCGCGCTGAGTGCGGACGCCGCGACCAGCGCTGCGCTAAGACCCAGGTTGCGAGCATGCATCTCTGAGTTGTGATCAACGACACACGAAGACGGATGATACTCGTGTCCGAGGAATTGCGTCCGCGGAAGCAAATGAACTGCGGGGCGTGCTTCGCGACGAAAGGTGCAACAATGACCTCCTTCGATTCCGGCGATTTGCGTACGGATTCTGCTTTCTTCGATTTGCTCACCGGCAACTATGCTCGTCTGGTCGGACGGCCGCTGGTCTCCAACGGACAGGGAGCCGCGTGGCTTTACAATGCAGCGCCATTCGTGGTTTTGGCCCATAACACGGACCCGGATCCGCACTTTATCTATGCGAACAACGCAGCGCAGGCCTGTTTCGAGTACACCTGGGATGAATTCACCTGTCTGCCCTCGCGCCTCTCTGCGGAAGCTCCGGACCGAACAGAGCGTCAGCGCGCGCTGGACGAGGTCACGCGCAATGGCTTCATGGCGGGCTATCGCGGCCAGAGGATCGCAAAATCGGGACGTCGCTTCTGGATAGAAGACGGCATCGTCTGGCAGCTCATGGACGCGGATGGAATCGTGCGCGGCCAGGCGGCAACGTTCTCTTCGTGGAAGGATCTCTGACGGGTCGCCTTGCCTTCGCCGCGAAAATCTTGAGTTCACGCCGGACCGGCAATTCGCCGAAAGCCAGAGGCGACCTGCCGTTTCATCGGGCGTCAACCGCCAAGGCTACTCCTCCTTGAATCCATATTCCGGCACGTTGCCGCTGGCGCCGTAATATTTGTAGGGCAGGAACTTGCCGGACATCGTGATCTTGACACGGTCGCCCTTGGGATTGGCGACGCGATCAATCGCCATGTCAAAGTCGATCGCCGACATAATGCCGTCGCCGAATTCCTCCTCGATCAGCGCCTTCCAGGCCGGCCCGTTGACCATCACCATCTCGTAGAAGCGGTAGATCAAGGGATCGGTCGGCGGCATCGGCGTGCCGGTGCCGCGCATCGGCACCTCGTTCAGCATCGCGACCTCGGCCTTCGATAGGCCGAACAGCTCGCCGGCATTCGCAGCCTGCGGTTTGGTCAATTTCATCTGGCCGAGGATCGCACCGACGATCAGCACTTCGGAATAGCCGCCGATCTTCTCGCAGACGTGCTTCCAGCTCCAGCCTTTCTCGCGCTTGATGTCGAGCAGCTTCTCGGTGAGATCTTCACGTTTCATGAGGTTTCCTCCTGCTGGGTTCTCAACGCGCAGCGCTTTGCGCGGCATTGGGTTCGACGACACGTGGCGGCGAGACGATGACGGGGTCGCCGACGCCCGGCCGCACGGTGGGTACATGGCGCGCATCGTGATCGGGCACGTCCGTCGCAAAGCTTTTGCTGCGGCTGACCAGAAAATCGACGATGTGGTTTCGCAGCGCATAGTAGTAGGGATGACGATGCAGATCGATGCGGCCGCGGTCCTTCGGCAGAGGATTTTCGACGATCTCCGCCAGCCTCGCGCCCGGGCCATTGGTCATCAGGAAGATCCTGTCGGCAAGGAAGATCGCCTCGTCGACGTCATGGGTGATCATGAAGGTCGTTTGCCCGGTTTCCAGGCAGATGCGCCGCACTTCGTCCTGCAGCGTGCCGCGGGTCAGCGCGTCGAGCGCCGAAAACGGCTCGTCCATCAGCATGATCTTCGGCATGATCGACAGCGCACGGGCGATGCCGACACGCTGCTTCATGCCGCCGGACAGCTCGGACGGATGCTTGTGCTCGGACCCGGAAAGCCCGACGAGATCGATGAATTTTTGTGCGTGCGTCTTCACCCGGGCGCGATCCCATTTGCGCCATTTCGAGCTCACCGCGTAGGCGACATTGCCGAGCACTGTGCGCCATGGCAGCAGCGCGTGGCTCTGGAAGATCACGGCACGGTCGAGGCTCGTGCCCTCGATCGCCTGCCCGTCGACGATCACCGTCCCCGCGCTCGGCTCGTCGAGGCCGGCAAGGATGTTCAGCACGGTGGTCTTGCCGCAACCGGAGTGGCCGATCACGCAGCCGAATTCGCCGCGCGCCATCGACAGCCAGAGATTCTCGAACACCGTCGTGGCATCGCCGTTGGCGCCGGGATAGCGGCGGGCGATGCCTTCGATCGAGATGAACTTGTCGGTCACCGTCCCTACTCCGGAAACGTCACCATGCGCGTGACGCGCGCAAGGATCTGGTCGAGCAGCATGCCGACGATCCCGATCAGCAGGATCGCGATGATGACATTGGTGATCGAGAGGTTATTCCACTCATTCCAGACGAAGTAGCCAATGCCGGTGCCGCCGACCAGCATTTCGGCCGCAACGATCACGAGCCAGGCGATGCCGATCGAGATGCGCATGCCCGTCAGAATGGTCGGCGCCGCTGCGGGCAGGATCACGGTGAAGGCGCGCCTGAGGGTGCCGACCTCCAGCGTGCGCGCGACGTTGATCCATTCCTTGCGCACGCTCGCCACGCCGAATGCCGTGTTGAGCAGCATTGGCCACACGGAGCAGATGAAGATGACGAAGATCGCCGAGATCGAGGAGTCCTTGATCGTGTAGAGCGCAAGCGGCATCCAGGCGAGCGGCGAGATCGGCTTCAGCACCTGGATGAACGGGTCGATCGCCCGGCTGATCAGCGGCGACATGCCAATCAAGAAGCCAAGCGGAATGGCGACGATGACCGCGATCAGATAGCCGGTGCCGACGCGGGCGATCGAATAGGCGAGCTGAATGCCGAGGCCCTTGTCGTTCGGTCCATTGTCATAGAACGGCCGCTTCAAATGCTCCCACAATTTCGCGCCGACATCCGCCGGCCCTGGCATCGCCGACTTGCCCTGCGTTGCCGTGAGCCCCATCAGCCTGGCGTATTCCGGGCTCATATTGGCTGTTGCGCCGGTGCTGCGGGTCGCGAGGTGCCAGATGCCCAGGAAGGCGGCAAGCAGCGCGATCGAGACGATCGCCGCGCGGAGACGGAGGCTCATCTCCTTCTCCCCGCGTGCGGGGAGAAGGTCGGGATGAGGCGGAATCTCCACGAGCGCAGAACGCGGAGAGTCCCCCTCACCCGCCGCACTTCGTGCGTCGGCCTCTCCCCGCAGGCGGGGCGAGGCAAAAAGAAACCGGCAATCGCCCTCACGATGACTTCCTGATCTTGAAGCTCGCAAGGTAGTCATCGGGCTTGGCGGGATCGAAGCTCTTGCCCATCACCGAAAACGATTTGTACGAGGCGGCTGGCGGCGCCAGCCCCATCTCGGTCATCACCCTGGCAGTATCGGTGGCGAGATAGACCTGCTCGGCGACCGCCTTGTAGTCGACATCGCCCTTGATCTGGCCCCAGCGCTTCATCTGCGTCAGCATCCACACTGCAAAGGACTGCCACGGGAATGGATCGAAATCGACGCGCTTTGCATCCGTCTTCACACCGCCGAGCCCGTCGGCATAGGTGCCGGTCAGGACCTGTTCCAGCACGGTCACCGGCGCGTTGATGTAGTTTGCCGGCGCAATCGCCTCCGCGATCTGCTTGCGGTTCTCTGCCTTCGACGCGTAGCTCGTCGCATCCACGATCGCACGCGTCAGCGCGGCGAACGAGTTCGGCGAGGTCGTGATGAACTCCTTGCTGGCGGCAAAGCTGCAGCAGGGATGGCCATCCCAGATCTCCTTGGAGAGGATGTGCAGGAAGCCAACGCCGTCATAGACCGCGCGCTGACAGACATTGTCGGGCGCGAGAAAGCCGTCGATGTTGTCGGCACGCAGATTGGCGACCATTTCAGGTGGCGGCACCGAGCGGAGCTGCACGTCGGTGTCGGGATCGAGACCGTGCTCGGCGAGATAATAGCGCAGCAGATAATTGTGCATGGAATAGTCAAAGGGAATGGCTAGCTTCATGCCCTTCCAGTCTTTCGGATCGCGCCTGTCCTTGTGCTTCATCGCAAGCGTGATGCCCTGCCCATTGATGTTCTCGATCGCGGGCACCGCGAAGGGAATCGCGTTGGCGCCAAGCCCGAGCGAGATCGCGATCGGCATCGGCGCCAGCATGTGGGACGCGTCGTATTCCTTGTTGATGGTCTTGTCGCGGATCACCGCCCAGCCCGCCGTCTTCACCACATCGACATTCAGCCCCTGCTTGGCATAGAAGCCGAGCGGCGCGGCCATGATGATCGGGGTTGCGCAGGTGATCGGGATGAAGCCGACCTTGAGGTCCTTCTTCTCCGGCGGACCGGCCTCGGCAAACGCCTCGGTCGCGGTCTTGAGCGGGAAGAACTGCGACAGCGCGGCGAACGCGGCTCCAGCGCCGACCGACTTGAGGAAGGCGCGGCGCGCGATGTCGCTCGGAAACACCGCCCGCATCACGGCCGACGCAACGACCGCCTCGTAGCGTTTCTCCTCGCCCTCGGCGGGCAAAACCGGCTCGCAGCGCAGCGCGCGCTCGGCGTGGTCATGCTCGTCGGCCGAGCGATGGCCGCCGCAGATGCAGCCCGATCTCGTAAGTTCGCGGTCGGCGTCGAACGGATCGTCGAAGGTGGACATGCTGCGCCTCTTTGTCACACCGAGCCGCGGCGAGCGCCCCCGCCCCACCGCGGCTCGGTCGTCAGGTTACCGCCCGGCCGCTTTTTTGGCCGCCGGACGATCTTGTGCATGCACGTTCTATGCCGCTTTGCCTGTTACGCGGGCAGCCGTTGGTAGACCTTCGTCGATCGGCAGCGACGGATCGCGCGACCACTCGTTCCAGGAGCCGAAATACATCCGCACGTCCTTCACCCCGGCGTTCTTCAGCGCCAGGAAGGTGTTCGAGGCGCGCGCTCCCTTGAAGCAATACAGATAAACCGGCGTCGTCTGCGAGATGCCGACAGTTGCGCACTCAGCCAAGATTTCATCCTTCGACTTGAAGCGCGGACCTTCGGCGGTCGGCTTCATCATGCGGTACCACTCCAGCCAGACGGCGCCGGGAATACGCCCCTTGCGCGGGCAGAAATCCTTGCCGTAGGGCGAGGAGCTGTCGCCGATCCATTCATCGACGTCGCGTACGTCGAGGATCGAGATGCCGGGCTTGTCGAGCGCAGCCAGCATGGTCTTGGCGTCGATCAGGATGTCCGCTGCCTCGGGGACGATCGAGAACGAGGCCTTTCCCGGCAGCGGCACGTCGGTCGTTGTCGCAAGGTCCGCCGCCTTCCAGGCATCGTAGCCGCCATGCAGCACCTTCACCTTGGGATAGCCCAGCATGGTGAGCAGGTAATAGCCGCGGCATGACTGGCCGAAGCCGGAGTTCATCGACTGCTCGTAGATCACGGCGGTTTCCTTGCCGGACAGACCGGCGGCGCCGAACGCGTCGGCGAACTTGGTCTTCAGCTCGTGCATGCCTTCCGGCGTCGAGGTCGCGAGATAGGTGAAGATGTCATGCACATTGACGGCATTGGGCAGGTGTCCCGCCGCATAGGCATCCGGATTCCGCGTGTCGATGATGACACACGGCTCCTTCTTGATGAGTTCGGCCAGTTCGCCGGCAGTAATCAGAACGTCCGTCATGGCAGCCTCTCCTGTTTGTGGTTGCAGTCTGGTGGTTCTCGAAACTCCCTCACCCGTCGGCCAACATCTTGCGAAGCTGCTTGGTGGCGGGCGTGACGATGGCGACGAAATAGGCCTCGCGCAGCCGCCGCTGCGCGCGATGGCTCTTCAGGTAGCCGCGCGCGCCGCAATGGAGCATCGCGGCATGCGCCGCCGCGACGCTGGCATCGCCGATGCGCAGGCGCAGCGCGACGACGCGGCGCCAATAGCTGTCGTCGGTGTTGTAAGGATCGCGCGCCAGCGCCATCGCTTCCTTTTCGAATTCGGCATGCAGTTCGCGGAACTGCAGCGGCTGCTGCGGCAGATAGCGGTTGACATGGCCAAGCGGCGCGTGGACCTCGTCCATGATGCTGATGCAGTCACGGATCAGGCCGAGACCCATCCCGACCTGCAGCAGGATGAAGCCGGCGCGGATCTTCTTGACGAAGGGAGCGGCCTGCTCGGCGAGGATCAGTTCATCCGGCACGAAGACGTCGCGGAACTGAACGCCATAGGTGCCGGTGCCGTCCATTGCGAGGAACGGCTTGCACGGCTGCAACGTAATCGCTGGATCGGAGCAGTCGGCGAGGAACATCACAATGCCGCCCTCGTCCTCGCGCTCGAAGATCGTGCCGAAATAGTGGCCGGGGCCGAGGTTTGAGACCCAGGGCAGCGCGCCGCGGACGATGTAGCCGCCCTCCACCTTCCTGCCCTTCAGCTTCAGCTTCTCGATCCCGAAGAAGCTCTTCATCGGGTTTGAAAGGCCCGTGCCGCCAAGCAGCCGCCCGCTCGCGAAACCATTGCCGAACCGCGCCGCGAGTTTCAGGTTGGTCGAGTTCGCGACATACCAGACCAGCGTGTTCTGGCACCAGGCCATGAAGGCGGTGGCGCCGCAGACCTCGCCGATCGCCGCCATCGCCTGGATGGCGCAGCGCAGATCGGCAGGCCCCTCCTGCGGGACGTGGCTGCCCCAGGCGCCGATCTCGCCGAGACGGCGCAGCAGCTCGCCCGGATAGACCGAGCCGGCATCGATCGCGGCCGCCAGCGGCGCGAGCTCCTGGCGGGAAACTCTTGCAACCTCGTCAACCAGTGAAGGTGCGGGTTGATCCGAAGCTGCGACCCGCGATAAAGCCAGTGAACCCATCGATCGTCTCCGCACCTTTAAAAGGTTTTGGTGTGTCACTCTGCGTCATCGGCGCTTTCACTCCTCATCCTGAGGAGCCCGCGGGGCGAGCGTCTCGAAGGATGTAGGCCGCACCGGGCCTCATGGTTCGAGACGCGCGTTCCGCGCTCCTCACCATGAGGAGCGCTAGACGCCGACCTCGAGATTGACGGGACGGGTGAAAGTGTTGGCGACCGGCGACCACTTCTTCACATGCGCCACCAGCGCGCTGACCTCGTCCTGCGGGATCCCCTCGCATTCCATGTCGACCTTGACGCGGACGTCGGTGAAGCCGACCGGTTTCTCGCTGACGTCGCCCGTGCCCCACACCGCGGTGATGTTGAGGTCGCCCTCGAGTTCCAGTTCGAGCTTGTTGACGATCCAGCCGCGATGCACCGCGTTGGCGTGCAGGCCGACGGCAAGGCAGGAGCCGAGCGCGGCGAGCGAGGCTTCCGACGGATTGGGCGCGGTGTCGTCGCCGAGCAGCCCCGGCGGCTCGTCGACAATGTAGGGCGCGAGGTTGCGGATATAGTTGGCGTGGCGAAACCTGCCCTCGGCCACTGTCTTGCACTTCAAGGTCTTGACGACCTTCGGGTTGGCCTTGCCGTTGGCGATGAGCTGTTCCAGCCCGCTCCTGTCGATGGGCGCAAGGCACCCCGTCAGCACCGTCTTTTGCGCGACAGCCGTCATCAGTTTTCTCCCTGAGAGCCGAGGAAATCGGTAGGATACCGAACGTTCTGTTTCCTGCATGAAGCGTGCCAGACCGAGGCCAAATCAAAAGGCGAAATCCTGCAGGTGCTTAGCTTCGCGTGCCTGCGGATTGATCGGGGCGTCCCTGCTCAAAGCCGATGCAGTTGCCGCGCACGCGCGATTACTTTCAGCGCATGAAGATGCGGCTTGATGATTGCGCCGCGGTCCGATTTACTGCCGCGCATGGGAAGATCGGCCACGAGGAAGAAATCCGCCGCATCGTTCGCTGCCGGCGACGACGAATCCGCGCGCGGACGCTTGCTGAACGCCGCCACGCGGCTGTTCTGCAAGAACGGCATCAACGCGACCGGCATCGATGCGATCATCGACGAGGCCGGAACCGCGAAGACCACGCTTTACAAATTGTTCGGCTCGAAGACCAACCTCGTCCACGCCGTGCTGGAGAGCGAAGGCAAGCAGTGGCGCGAATGGTTCATCGGCGCCATCGAGGCCGGCGGCGGCGACGCGCAGAGCAAGCTCGCGCGGATCTTCCCGACCCTGAAAAGCTGGTTTGCCGAGGAACGGTTCTACGGCTGCCCGTTCATCAATGCAGTCGCCGAGCACGACAAGGACCAGAAGCAGTTCCGCGGCATCGCGCTACGCCACAAGAAGGTGGTGCTGGCGCATATCGAGAAGCTAGCCGCCGAAATGGGCGCGGCCGAGCCGGAGATGCTGGCGCATCAGCTCGCCCTTCTGATTGACGGCGCGATCGTCGCCGCCATGGTGTCGCGCGATCCCCGCGTCGCCGACACCGCGGGCCTTGCCGCGGGCACCCTGTTCGCACCGGCGAAAGCAAAGAAGACGAAGCGGGCCGGCGGCGCGGCCGAGCAACTCGTCGCCATGTAACGCAAAGGACGTCGCGTTCTCGGCGGCGTCCGATTTCGCCCGATCGGCAGGCTCGAGACCATTTTCGTGCCTGCACGAATCAGGCACGTCACATCAGTTTCATGGGGCTGTCCTCAACCATCCGGAGGTCCAGCCTGCTGATCAGATCCGAGCGGAGCGTTTCGGCGGCGCTCATGGCGGCCTTCGTCTGTCGCAACGTACTAATGTTAGATCCAAGCGACACGATTCCGCCGAGCACCACGGCGATCGATCCGATGGCGACCGCCTGATTGGCGCCGAACAGGCCAAGCACCATCACGAGCAGCATCGCCGCGCCGCCGGCGATGGCCGCCTTGGACACCAGGATGATCTTTCGGCATCGCTCGGAGACCTCGGCGAGCTCTTCGAGTCGCGCCTCGATTTCAGAGATCTCGTCGATCGGATCGTCTTCGGTCATCAGTTTCAAGATGAGGAGAAGTGGCTATGCTCTAGCGGCGACCGCCGATGAAGATCGGAGATTCGCCGGGCAGCAAGGGCGAATTGATGTCGCTGTCGACGCGCCCGGATTGCAGCTGGGTGAAGCCGGCCCCGAACGACAGGCTGACATTGGGCGCCGGCTGAAATTCGAAGCCTGCGTGCGCGCGATAGCCGGCCGTGCTGTCGGAGTTGACGCTGAAAGGCGCGAGCGGGCCGCCGATGCCGGGGGCATTGTATTTCAAGGTGTCGAAACCGGCGTAGAACGTGACGGGCGACCCGCCGGCCCCCTTGAAGTTATAGCCGAACTGCACACCCTGGTAATTGAGCGAGCCGAACGCTCCAGCCTGATTGATGCCGTTCAAGCCGACGCCGCCGCCCTCACCGCCGACAAACCAGCCGGTCGGAAAACTGGCGCGCATATCGGACAGGCCGCCGGCTTTGGTATCGAAACCCGGAAAGTCGCCGTAGGTGTTCAGGCTCTGGCCGGCGACCGAGCTGCCGCCGTAACCGAAAGCCCCGCCCGCAATCCAATATCGCACGGGCGCCGCCTGGCCGCAGGCCTCCTGCCCGCCAAGGCAGAGCGCCGCCAACAGGATTGCGAAACCACATTTACTTGCGAAGATAGACATCCGGCTCCCGTCAAATCTCCGGCAATTCTACGCCCCGGAGATCGAGAATGCCAGCGCACCACCCTTCGCAACTTTACCGGTGTCCTTTCCGGTGGAGCGAATTTCGTGCCCAGGGGCAACGAGGGCCCATCCCCCTGATGACTTGCAGTCATTCAGGGGGATCAGTCGGGCGTCACACGGCTGTGCCGCGTCATAAGGCGG
This sequence comes from Bradyrhizobium lablabi, assembly GCF_018131005.1. Classification (GTDB taxonomy): domain Bacteria; phylum Pseudomonadota; class Alphaproteobacteria; order Rhizobiales; family Xanthobacteraceae; genus Bradyrhizobium; species Bradyrhizobium lablabi_D. Next base: position 163,071 of record NZ_JAFCJK010000008.1, on the reverse strand, counting down.
CGTCACCAGCCCTGTAGATCCGGTTCGACGTCAGCAGACGCGGACCGTCTGCGGGACATAGGTGTAGCCATTCCAGACTTGCTGCGTTTGATAGCAAGAGCCGTAGGCAGCGGCCGCACCCAGCGCTGCGCCGGCGGCCACGCCGGCCGCCGCGGCAGCGGGCCATCCCCATCCGCCGCCGCCATAATACCCGCCGCCACGATAGTAACGACCGCCGCCCGCCCATCGCGCACCGCCACCATGCCAGCCAGGACGCACCCCTCCGCCTCCGTGCCAGCCGGGTCCTCCCCCAACGTGGGCGACACGGGCGCCCCCACCTGCTCGAACACCTCCGCGAGCGTCAGCCTGCTGGGGCACCACAATTGCCGCAGCGGCGAGCAGTCCGAGGGACAGTAAAAGCTTGCTTTTTCTCATAGTCGCACTCCGTCATGACGTACATCTGCGACAATGCAGTTGATCATCGACTAGTTCCCGCCCCTTGCCCACACGCGATGATTGATGAGCATTCGCGACTTGGCCGGCGCAAACTGCACATCCGGCCGTCGCGACAGCCAGGGCGCTTCCGCTCGGTGCAATTCGCCGGCGCCGCGCTCCGAGCGCGATGAGGTGAGGCTGAATTGTCCTCGTGCGTAGGCCCTTGCTTCAGCATGATCTCCGCCCAGCGGTTTTCCTTCGGACTCTCTGCTAAAATATCTGAGCGGCGCCCTCGATTGATCGGGAGCACGAGATCGTACAGGGCCAAACTGATCAGTCGCCGCCAGGCTTCATGAGAAATCAGGGAGGGTCATATGACCGAGCTTGATCGTCGCGCTTTCGTGTTGGCGACTGCCGCTAGCACGGCGGCACCAACCGCCCTTGGCGCGACGGAATGCCCTACTGCCGGTATGAACTGGATTACGATGTCGCTGGAGGCTCGCAATCTTGCATACAACAATGTCGAGCATGTGGGTCCCGCGAACGCACGCAAGAAAACCGAAGATTGGGCCGCAGCTTCAAAGACGCTACGCGGGCAGCGCCCGAACCACCTCGACTTGGCATATGGAAACGGAGAGCGCAACAAGTGGGACCTGTATCCTGCCAATGATCCGAAGGCGCCATGCTTCGTTCACATCCACGGCGGCTATTGGCAGCGCGGCAGCAAGGAAATCTTCGCCTGTCTCTCCGAGGGTCCATTGGCCCGTGGTTGGTCGGCAGCTCTATGCGGCTACACGCTGGCGCCGGAGGCGACCCTGACGCAGATCACCAACGAGCTGAAAAGCGCATTCGACTGGCTCAATGCCAAGGCCGGCGAGCACGGCATCCAGGGACCAATCATCGTCACCGGCTGGTCCGCGGGCGGCCACCTGACCTCATTCATGCTCGATCACCCCAAGGTGGCGGCAGGGCTGTCGATCTCGGGCGTGTTCGATCTTGGTGCGCTGCGCGACTCCCCGCATGTCAACGACAAGGTGAAGCTGACCGAGGACGAAATCGAGAAGCTCTCGCCTATGCGGCGGCCGATCGTCAACAAGCCGCTGGGTATCGCCTACGGCACCGCCGAGTTGCCGGCCATGATCGCGAGCAGCCGGGACTACCATGCCTACCGGTCGCAAGGGCACGTCCCGGGCGACCTGATACCGATCGCCAGCGCCAATCACTTCACGATTTTGGATGAGCTGCGACAGCCCAACAGCACGCTCACCCGAGCGGTGATTGCTATGGCGCAATATCAGACCGCGTAGAGAAAATTCAGCTATCCACTTCGCTCGAAAACGCTATGGAGCTAGTTGAACGCGAACCAGGCCTTGGCAACGAACGTCGCGCCGCACCAGTTCGAAACCAGGCCATCCGGGTTGGTGACGAGATTAACGCGGCCACCTGGCCGCGCATTTGGATCGCCCGTAAAAACAAAGCAGCTTTCCCTCGACAGATTGGTGTCGTAGTAGCGCAGATCGAGGTTGAAGGCCTTGTAGGTGAAGGTCACGCCCGCCTGCCAATTGAGATAGGCAGGTAGCGGGAAGCCTCCGAGCTGCGGGGTCTGATTACCAAACCAGGAATAGCCGGCAGCGGTCGTGAATGATACGGCCAGGTTCTGCGGCAGCAACCGGTCAGGCACGTCGAAGCCAACGCCGGCCGCCACATATTGACTCCAGGCGCCGGTGTTCGAGACATCAGGCGAATAAGCGTAGCCGCCGGCAACGCGGACCTGTTCGCCGATGCGTCGATCGCCGCGGATGACCGTCTCCCAATAATTGATGCCGTTCGTCTCGCCAGGAAGCCTTTCACCGGGATAAGCGAAATAGGTCACGCCAAGATCAAGATCGATCGTTGCAATTTTCGGGCGAATACCTGCTGCGAAGGTGAATTCGGCGGCTGGTTCGGTCGGCAGCCTAACGGTGGCGACGGTGCCGCCGGCGTATAGCGCTCCAAATCTCGTTTCGAAGGCGGCGCCGGCAGCGGGCCCATGATCGGACAGCGTTGTCCCGCGATAAATGTAGTCGGATGCAAACCCTGCGCGGGCGCTGAATTCGAGCTCGTTCGCAGACCCGGTGTGACTGGTCTCGGCCGCCGACCATCCGCGATTGCCAAGGCCGATCGCACCGGCCGGACTGGGGGCTTCAACTTGCGCCAGACCGCCGGTCATGGTCGCAAGCCACAAGCCCACCGACGCAGCGATCGAGGCACCGCTTGCGGGCCGAACCCTTGTAACCCCTCGCTGCCGCACTATCGATCATCCTCCAAGAGCTACCGCGACGCCAACCAGCGAACCACCAACGGCCACCATCGAAAGGCCCGCCGCCCAAGGCCGCAACCCGCTATGAATTCCGAACACGTAACCACAGCAGAACAGCATCACGATAGCGACGGCATAGGAGACGCGCAGCGCCAATCTGGCGTCGCTCAGGAACAGGAACGGGATTACCACCGGGAAGGTCGAAAGGAAGCTCAATAAGCAAAGACCCAGCGCTCCGGTCCAATCGCTCTTCGTCAGCCTTGGACCTGGCGACGGCTCAGGCAACTGTCGCAGCTTTTGCCGCATCAATTCCAGCTGCTCCGCGGGCAAGAACGCCGCCAATTCCGGTGGCAGTGCGTCGGCTATGACGCGCCGCGCCGTTTCGGGATCCGGCGCCTGCCGTACCGCGCGGAGTGTCAAAATCTTGTCTCCCCGGTCGTTGATGCAACCCAGCAGATAAAGACCGCCGTCAACGATACCCCAAGCCAGATTGCAGCCGAGCGCACCGATCAGCATCGTTGGAATATTGATGCTCGCCCCGGTCGCTGCACCGAGCGAGCAGATGAAGGTGAGCGCCATGATCAGGCCGAACAAGGTCTCCGAGATCCGCTCCATCGGATCCAGCGCGCTACCAAAGGAGGTATCTGACACCTCTGACATCCTGCGAAAACGCCTATGGAGAACTCGTGCAGTATACGACGTGGTCGAGAAGCGGGCTACTTCGGCTAATGGCGCAACCCGGATCTCTGACGAGGTCCGCGTTTCTCCAGTTGAAATCGGTCGTCGGGTTACAAAGCTTGCGGCTCCTCGCACGGCCGCAACCGGCCGCGCGTCTCCGCCAGAGCGGAAAGCTAATCAACCATCGGCGTCGTCGGCCTTTACCCGCCAAGACATGCCACCGCCGCCGTTGACGCCGGCGACAGTGGCTGTAATTGGCTTACTGCCTATCGCCTGGGTAGCGACGCCATCACCTCGCCCGCGTCCCCGTCCTCCAGGCAGGGCGTGACGGTCAGCGGAAGCAGGTCGGCCCAATGCGCAACCCAACGATACATGGCCTTTGGATCAGTTGACTCAGAGATCGCAAATCCCTGTCCGTTCATGCCATGCCAACGCCCCAACATCTTGACGCCGTCGGGCGGTGCGCCACCGGTTTCCAGGAAGCGTGCGACGGCTGCATTGAAACTGCCTTGAGGCACAGTCCAAGTGGTTATGAATTTCATGCGACTCTCCCACATTGCAATAACTGGATGAATGTCGCGGCTTGACCGCTTGCGCACGATAGCGCCTGCACATCGAATAACAACGGCGAATGACCGGGTCGCGGCGAACACCGAAGTTATCTCCGGTACACCCGTGGCCCTGCCCCCGGGCCTGTTATGGCTCCGGGTCCACGGGCGCGATCAGCACCCCGCTTTCCCCGCGCCTTCTGCCGCAGGCCGTCCGCCGCGACGGATTCGAACAGCGAGCACCGATCGATTCCAACCATCTGTGCGTCGATCGCGATCGAGCCGCTGCTCGATCGTCTCGATAAGGGATGGGTTGCCTATGCATTACATGAAATTAGCTTGACCACTGGATGCGCTGACCCCGCCATCGACCGGAAGGTTCACGCCGTTGACGAAGCTCGCATCAGCGCTCGCCAGAAACGCAATAACGCTCGCGATCTCCTCGGGCTGAGCACCACGTGCCATCGGAATGCGCTCAACCAGCCGGTCAAGCAATTCGGGGACTCGTTCGAAAATCGGCATGTTCATGTCGGTGAAGGTAACGCTGGGACAAACTGCATTGACGCGTACCCCCTTTACGGCAAGCTCAATTGCCAGGCTTCGCGTTAAATTGGAGACTGCGCCCTTCGTAGCGTTATAGAAACTCAGTCCCCGATCGCCGCCGAGTCCGGAAACAGACGACACGTTTACAATCGCGCCCTTCGTTTCGATCAATCGAGGTAGAGCGGCTCGTGTCAGATTGAATACGCCGTCAACATTGACTGCGAACATGTTATGCCATTGTTCTGATGACAAACCCTGGAATTCCCCAACTGTTCCTGCCCCTGCGTTGTTGACGAGGACGTCGATTCGACCAAAACGACGTGTAGCCTCGGCGACAAGCCTCTCGACATGTTCGACGATCGTGACGTCGGCTGGTTGAATGATGTAGCGGTTGGTTCCCAGGCTGGCACCGACCTGGACCAGCTTTGCTTCCCTGCGTCCGCACAATACGACGCTTGCGCCCTCAGCGTGAAAACGGCGTACGGTCGCGGCACCTATTCCGCTGCCCGCACCTGTCACGATGACAACCTTCCCTTCGAATCGTGAGACCATTCGTTCGAGCTTTCCTTGTTGGAGGCAGCATCCGCGCGGATTAGCCAGATTGGCGCGTCCCGAACAATCACGTTCCAACACGATATCGAGAAGTCTGATATGACTCCGTGGCGCGCTGAGCCAACGCGGCGATGCAAGTCGCACAGGCTGTTGTCGAAGGTTCGCCGATGGCAGACAGCCGCAAATTCTGGTTGCAGGCCCCAGCGAGACATATCGGCCTACATCGAAGATGTCTGTTTTTCGCGACAGACCGGAAGTGATCGGGCAATCTCAGGATTGAAGGAGCTCGGCGTCGAACTCCTGCCGACTCATCCGCTTATCTGCCCTCGCCCCGCTCATCCACTCATCGACTTTTATTGATGAATTCAGCGAACGCGGCAAGCTCGTTAGGAATCGCGACCTGGCATTCGATCAACGTTGGTCCCTTCGTCTCGAGCGCGGAGGCAAAAACTCCGTAAAAGTCCGCGGCCGTTTTTGCTCGCGATGCGGAAACTCCGAGGCCCAACGCGATGTTGACCCAGTCGAGCGCCGGATTCTTGAGATCCAACATCGATTCCATCTTGGCGTTTAGCTCGCCCTCGCGAACGCGAGCCATTTCCAGGCCGAGCACCGCGTAAGCGTCGTTCTTCAATATGATGGCGACAATGTCGGCTTTCTCGCGCGCCATCGACCACAGGGCTTGGACAGTGTACATGCCGCTACCGTCAGCCTGAACAAGAATGATCTTGCGATCGGGGCAGGCGATTGCTGCTCCAAGCGCCATCGGGAGCCCTCCGCCGATGGCGCCGCCGTTGACCGGACTAAGAAAATCGTGGGAGCGCGCACCTTCTGTCGCGGCGAATATTTTCGAACCGTTGGTGGCAGCTTCGTCGACCAGGATCGCATTTTCCGGCATTAGCGCGCAGAGCGTTTGACCGATGGCCTCCGCGGTCAATTCTCCGGTTGGAACTGCGGTCGACCGACGTGTCCGGCGCATGGTCTCGGCAGCGGTCGAGCCGGTCGCCTTCGCGAGGGATTCCAGTGCCGCTAGTAAGTCCTGATCAGCCGATGCCATCGTGAAGAGGGCACATCGCGGCTCACTCTTGAGGGTCGGCTTGTTCCTGTAGGCGAATGTCACAACGGGGGAAAGGGCACCAACAAAGATCAATTGCTCGAAGTCCTTTAGAAACTCCAATCCGGTTTCGAGAAAATACGGGATTATCTCGACGATCGGGCGCCCCTCACCGCGCGCAAGCGAGAAGGAGGGAAATGTTTCCGAAAGGAGCTCGGCATTCGTCTTTGCGGCAATGCGGCCGGCGATTTCCAGCGGGTCTCCGCGAAGGGCGAGATTGCCCAGAACCAGTCCCGTCTTCTTGCCGTTCGCGAGCATATTGGCCGCGTGGGTGATCGCGTCCGGCGACGCCATCGGCCGATGCAAAGCGGCAGGGATCGGTGGTGGTGCCGCTTCCTCCCAATGGAAATTGGTGGGTGCCACGATCGTGCAGATCTTCCCCGCCTTGGCGAGCACCGTCGCTTCTGCGCCCAACTCTCCAAGCTCGGAAGCACTTCGTGCTTCGCGAGTCCAGTGGGATACGACGCGCGCAAGATCGATCACCCGTCCATTGATCAATTCGTGTTCCGGGTAATTCGGCTGGTGATAAGAAGCGTTGGCGCCGACGACGTTGATAACGGGTGTATTGGCGCGGCCCGCGTTGTGCAGCATGGCAATCCCGTTGGCGAACCCACTGCCGACATGGAGAAGCGTGACTGCGGGCGAACCCTTCATACGCGCGTATCCATCTGCCGCTCCGGTAACGACATCCTCCTGCAAACACAGAATTGGGCGAACATTGGCCGTGAGGCCGATCTCGTAGACCAACTGCATCTCGGACGTACCCGGATTTGCGAAGCAGGTTGTGACACCGGCATCCGTAAGGGCCTTGAAGAGAGCCTGTGCACCGTTCATGGTAGAATCTCCCGAAGTTGGCCTGATTGGCTTAGAGGGCACTTCCGAGTTGATGACGACGCCAAGTGAGATGCGCGGCAAAGGTCGCTCTGAATCTTACCCGGCGCGATCGGGCGATCGGTGAAACGCTTCAGATCGCGATACACCACGTCCTGATCCGGCCTCTGCAGGAGCGGCGCGTACCGCGCTCGAGCTCCTAATTTCGCCTGCCCCGCTGCTCTGATCGTGGCGCATTGCCTAGTCTACCGCCCTGCTGGTTCTTTTGGCATTGCATTCTTGTGCGGAGTCTTGCCTGCGGGCGGGATTTTGTGAAGGTTCGAAACGGTCACTGAGCGGCGTCGTTAGGCCAAATGCGCTGTGGCGGCGTGAGTGTGCGCCGTGCACATGCCGGCGAGAGTGTTCGAATGAGACAGGCCCCTCCGCGATTAGCCCATCGCCACAAATCCGGCAGGGATGCAACGCAACGCGAAAAACGCCCGGGAAATCCGTGGTAGTCGGATAAGCAATGAAAGCGTTCCAAGCAATTTGGTCGCTTATTTTAGGAACGACGCCAGATGAGCAAGGGTTGTTGTGCATGGAGGATTTGCCATGCTCTTGTTTTACTTGCCGATCATAATCTTCGCAGCGTTGTTCGAAGCAAACCATGACAAGCCCAGGGTGGGCGAGTCCACGGTGATTGAATAGATCACGCATTGGGACTGCAGCGCTTGAAGCGAATGCCCCCGGTTTTCAATTCGTCGAAGCCAAATCCGGGCAGGCGTTCTTCGGTGCGGCAGGACAACGCGACGGGCAACTCACTTTTGCTTCACGTCTCCACGCCGATGTCCAGCACTGTGCGATAAAATATTTCTGTTTTTCAGAAGTGCAAATCGACCCTATAATCCACGCGTCTCACCCGATTGAGGGGCGCTTCGCGATCGTCACGAGTGTTGGGTTGAGATGCGGTGGACGCTGAGTGCGCAACTGACGAGTGCGCATGATGCGGACGGCGAAGTCGTGTGGTTCTGACGCCCCGATGCAGGTGTCAAGTTCGCGAGCGGCAAGCTGCTTTGCGGATGACGGTGACAACAAAGCTGGTCTCACCGGGAAGAGTACGAAGGACACCGTAAAACCATCGCGCGGGGAAAGCCGGGTTGTTTCCGGTTACACCTGTGGTCCTACCCCGGTGCTTTTTGTTGCACCGGGCCCATGGGTGCAATCGGCACCCGGCTTTCCCTGCGCCCTCCGTCTTCCGAGCGGCAAAGATTGCAGCAAACCTCGGGCGTTTCACGTCGCGAGAATGCGATCTTACATCATCATCGTTGTTTGACAGTTGAATCCGAAAATCCGACCTCGTCATTGCGGCGAAGCGGCGCGTCCGCCGTAGCCCTGGCGAAGGCGGAAGCAATCCACCGCACCACTTGCAGCGGATGGATTGCTTCATCGCTTCAGCGCAAAATTGCCTTGCAATTTGTCGCGAGCTCCTTGCAGTGACCATGAGCCCTGCCTTCGCAGGGACGACGGATGGAGATCCGCGCGCCCGGCTCCAGCCTCGTCATGCTGTCATCGCGCCAAAAGACTGGCTTCCAGTCGCGCAAGCTCGCCGGCGAGGTCGTGCTCGACATCGGCGACCTTCATGTCGATGACCTTGTAGTCGCGCGCCTCGAGCCAGGCCCGCCGCGCGGCCCGGTCGGCGGCGATGGCGTCGGTCTCGACCGGATTGACCAGTTCGATCGCGATCCGCTGCACGAAGGAGACGAAATCGGGGATGTGACGGCCGACCGGGGTCTGGCGCTTGAACAATCCGGCGAAGCGACGATCCTTCGTCAGCGCCTGCCACAGGATCCGCTCGGCATCGGTCGGATTGCGCCGGAGCAGCCGCGCCAGCCCGCGAACGGTGCTGCTGTTGTCGGCAGTCGCGCCGCCCTGCCCCTGCTCGGCGAGCAGCGCCCGCAGGCGGGTCGCCTGGGCGCCGTCGAGCACGCCGCCTTTGGCCGGCCCCTTGCGCCCCTCGGCGATCGCCATCACCACCCCGTGCAGGGTATGCATGTCCTGCTTGGTCGGCTCCATCCGGGTGAAGATGTTGCGCAGGTTCACCAGCATGGTGTCGCGCTTCTCCGGCGGGCGCAGGAACTCGACCTTGTCGAGTTCAGCTACAAGGTTGTCGAAGAACGCCTGAATCTGGTGCTGGGACGCCAGCTCCGACCGTTCCGGCATGGCGAAGGGCAGCGCGCCCGCGGTCGAAAGCTTGAACCATTCGTAACCCATCAACAGCACCGCCTGCGCCAGATTGAGCGAGGCGAAACCCGGATTGACCGGGAAGGTGATGATGCGGTTGGCAAGCGCGACTTCCTCGTTGGTCAGGCCCGAGCGTTCCCGGCCGAACAGGATGCCGGCTGCGCCGCCATCGGCGACATGGCCGACGATCTCGCCAGCCGCCGCCTCCGGCCCGACAACCGGCTTGGCCTGATCGTGAGCGCGCGCGGTGGTCGCAAACACCAGCGTGAGATCGGCGATCGCCTGCTCGACTGTGTCGAACAGCTCGGCGGAGCCGATGATGTGATCGGCGCCGGCAGCCGCGCGCTGGGCGGCGATATTCGGCCAGCCGTCGCGGGGCTTCACCAGGCGCAACCGGCTGAGCGCGAAGTTACCCATTGCGCGCGCGGCCATGCCGATGTTCTCGCCGAGCTGCGGCTCAACCAGGATGACGACGGGACCGGCAAGGTCCCGCCCTGCCTTGGTCTTGTCGGTGCCGGACATGTCACTTCGCTTTCTGATTCAACTTCTCAGGATCTTGAATCGAGCTCCGAAGAAGTTGATTCAACGGCTTCGCACGTGGCTGTGACCGGTTGTGCTGCTGACCATTTTCTCCAAGGAGACAAGAGGGTTAACGGCGATTGTGAATCCTTGATCGGAATCTCGCTTGCGCGCCGTCCTTCCCGGCGCGCGCGGGCATGCCGCCTTCGGATCGGGTACCAACCACAGTCAAAGCGAGGCTGTAAAGCCGCATCGGGCCGGCCATTGCGTTCACGCGACAGGGCAGCACCTCAGGCGGCGGGCGGCGCTTTGAACCCGCAGGCTGCGAATACCGACAAGTCTCTGAGAAGACGACAACAGCAAAGGTAATCCGATGTCACTTCAAGGTAGGGTGCTGCAGGTGCTGAACGGCCCGACGGTCGCGCGCATTCGCTTCCGCTTCCCGATCCGCGGCAGCCATGTGACGATAGCGCCGCAAACATTCCACCACGTCGCTCGAGCGATCCGCCTGGGGCGGGTCCACGTCGGACGTCCGACGGATCTCGCGGCGGGCGTCGCCGCGCAATATAACGACGTCGCGCGCACCCGGGCGGATGGCACGGCGGTTGCGGCCAACACGCTGGAAGTCACGTCGGCGGCGGGACGCCTGGATGAGGCGCACATCGTGCATGAGAGCCTGCATGCGGCCTACGATCTGCTGCGGACCGGCCTTGACGCCAACGCGGAGGAGGCTTCCGCCTATGTCTGCTCGGCGCTTTATTGCCGCATGACGGGCCTGCCTCGACCTCGCTGGGCCAACGGCCAGATCTATGCCAACGCCGAACTGGTCGCCCGGACGCTGCTCAAGCAGTATCAAAAGGGCGATCCCGGTATTCCCTGGGTCGGCGAGCATGAATGGCACATTCTTCGCGCCGGCGTGGGCCTTCATCCGGTCTATACCAGTGGGCCCGCCGGTATTCTCACCGGGTGGGTCCTCGGCCAGCAATATACGCATGATGGCTGATGAGCGTTTCCGTGGCTGTTCCATGATGGGGACGCCCGCTGAGGACGGTGATTTCGGCAAAACGCCAAACAATCGGCCCAAACTGCACAACCGGTCCGCTTCCGCCCGCTCGCGGGCGGTGCTATAGCGCGGGGATATCCAACCTCCGGCGTCAAAAGCGCGCTATTCCCAAGAGGGCCTCCCCGTCATGGCAAAAATCAAGGTCGCCAACCCCGTCGTCGAACTCGACGGCGACGAGATGACCCGGATCATCTGGCAGTACATCAAGGATAAGCTGATCAACCCGTTCCTGGATGTCGAACTGCTCTATTTCGACCTGGGGATGGAGTACCGCGATGCCACCAATGATCAGGTGACCATCGACGCCGCCAACGCCATCAAGAAGGTCGGCGTCGGCGTCAAATGCGCCACCATCACCCCCGACGAGGCCCGGGTGAAGGAATTCGGACTGAAGGAGATGTGGAAGTCGCCGAACGGCACCATCCGCAATATCCTGGGCGGCTGCATCTTCCGCGAGCCGATCATCTGCAAGAACGTGCCGCGCCTCGTTCCCGGCTGGACCAAGCCGATCATCATCGGCCGCCACGCCTTCGGTGACCAGTACCGCGCCACCGACATCAAGTTTCCAGGCAAGGGCACACTCTCGCTGAAATTCGTCGGCGAGGACGGCAACGTCATCGAGCGGGAGGTGTTCAAGACGCCCGGCCCCGGCGTGGCGATGCAGATGTATAACCTCGACGACTCGATCGTCGATTTCGCCCGCGCGTCGTTCAACTACGGCCTGATGCGCAACTATCCGGTGTACCTCTCGACCAAGAACACGATCCTCAAGGTCTATGACGGCCGCTTCAAAGACATCTTCCAGGACGTCTTCGACCGCGAGTTCAAGAAGGATTTCGACGCCAAGGGGCTGACCTACGAGCACCGCCTGATCGACGACATGGTGGCCTCGGCGCTGAAATGGTCCGGCGGCTATGTTTGGGCCTGCAAGAACTATGACGGCGACGTGCAGTCCGACACCGTGGCGCAGGGCTACGGCTCGCTCGGCCTGATGACCTCGGTGCTGCTCACACCCGACGGCAAGACTGTGGAGGCGGAAGCGGCCCACGGCACCGTGACCCGCCACTACCGTGAGCACCAGAAGGGCAAGGAGACCTCGACCAACTCGATCGCATCGATCTTCGCCTGGACCCGCGGCCTCTCCCACCGCGCCAAGCTCGACAACAACGTGGAACTGGCCAAGTTTGCTTCGACCCTGGAGAAGGTCTGCGTCTCGACCGTCGAGGACGGTTACATGACCAAGGATCTTGCCCTGCTCGTCGGCGCTGACCAGCGCTGGCTCTCCACCACCGGCTTCCTCGACAAGGTTGCTGACAACCTCGTAAAGGCAATGGCGGCGTAACCTACCTCACCATTGGGCAATGGCGAGCGTGACGATGTCTCTTCTCGGAAGCGTTGCGCTCGCATCATTGTTGCTGACGGGATCGGCGGCGCTGGGATTTCCCACCGTGGCAACGGCGCGCTCGGCGGTGTCACCACCGTGCAGCGGATCAACACCGCGGGCGGCAAGCTTGACGGCGCCTGCGACAAGGCCGGCATGCTGAAGAGCGTGCCCTACTCGGCCGACTACGTTTTCCTGCGCAAGGGTTAACGGCCCGGCGCCAACCTAATCCCGGCTGCCGCCGTCGATCTCGGCCGATGCGGCCAGCGCGATTTCGCCCGCGGCGACGTCGCCGCCGATGCCGCCGGTATCGGCAAGACGCGCTTCGGCGGTAGCCTTCACATGCGCCGCGAGCGCCGGCAGGCGTTCGATCAGGGCGTGGAAATCCTGTGCGTCGAGCGCCAGCAGCCTGGTCTTCCGCGTTGCCGTGACCGTACCCGAGCGTTTCGTCCGCCTGAGCAGCGCGATCTCGCCGAAGAAAGTTCCGTCGGAGAGCCGCACACGCTGACTCGGCAGGTCGATCTCCACCTCCCCCGCAGTGATGAAGTACATCGATGAGGCCTCGTCGCCCCGTCGCACCAGCACCTCGCCTGATTCGATGGTCTGTGCGCGCAACAGACGCATGACGTCGGCAATCTCGGCCGCACCGAGTTGCGAGAACAGCGGCACCCGCGCCAGCATGCCCCAGGTCACGATGAAATCCCGCCGCCGGACCTCGTCGGCAAAGGCAGTGGAGACGATCGCCACCGGAAGCGCGATCATGGCGAAGCCGACCACGATCGCAAACACGGTCACGATCTTGCCGAGCGGCGTCACCGGCACCACGTCGCCATAGCCGACCGTACCGAGCGTCACGATCGCCCACCACATCGCCTGCGGCATGGTGCCGAACCTGTCGGGCTGCACCTTGTGCTCGATCGCATAGAGCAGCGAGGCGAACAGCAGCACCGCGCCGATCAGGATCACGATGCAGCCGAACAGCGTCCGCCGCTCGGCATGCAGCGCCGCGAGCAACGAGCGCATCGCAGGCGAATAGCGGACGAGCTTGAGGAACGGCAGCATGCCGAACAGGACCAGCGCAGTCCTGTCGCCGATGACGAGCGCGATCGCCGACGGCAGGAACGCCAGGAGATCGATCAGGCCGAGGGTCGAGGTGGCGTATTCAAGCCGAGCCCGCAGCGGCGTCATGTCGCGCAGCGAATGACCGACCACGCTCCAGATCCGCGCCGCATATTCCAGCGCGAACGCGATCACCGCCGCGATCTCGATTGTCGTGAACAGCCAGCCGAATTGCGCGTCGATCTCCGGCACCGACGCCAGGATTGCCGCCAGCACATCGATGACGATGATGGCGATGATCAGCCCAACGAAGCGCGAGCCGACCGAATACGGCAGGTGATCGTGTTCGAGCAACTCGTAGAGACGGTCCCGTAAATCCGGGTCGCTGCTCCTGCGCTTGCCCGGAACCGTCGCCACGCCCTTGACCTCCGTCAGGCGCCGGCCATCGCCTGCTCGATCGCCGACAATGCTGCGCTCGCCTTGGCGCCGTCGGGTCCGCCGGCCTGCGCCATGTCGGGTCGACCGCCGCCGCCCTTACCGCCGAGGGCCTCGGAGCCCTTGCGCACCAGCTCGACCGCGTTGAAGCGCGAGGTGAGGTCAGCGGTGACGCCGACCACGATGCCGGCCTTGCCGTCCTCGGTAACGCCGACGATCGCGACGACGCCGGAGCCGATCTGCTTCTTGCCGTCGTCGACAAGGCTCTTCAGGTCCTTGGTCTCGACGCCCTCGACCGCGCGCGCCAAAAGCTTGACGTTACCGACCTCACGGACGCCGGCGGCCGCGCCGTTGGATGACGCACCGCCGCCGCCCATCGCGAGCTTCTTGCGCGCATCCGACAGGTCGCGCTCGAGCTTCTTGCGCTCCTCCATCAGCGTGGCGATACGCGAAGGCACGTCCTCGATCGTGGTGCGCAGTTCCTGCGCCGCGGTCTTCGCAAGCGCCATCGTGTCGTTGGCGTGCCTGCGCGCATAACGCCCGGTCAGCGCCTCGATGCGGCGCACACCCGAGGACACCGCGCTTTCGCCGGTCACGGAGATCAGGCCGATGTCGCCGGTGCGGCGCACATGAGTGCCGCCGCACAGCTCGACCGACCAGCCGAGTGTGTTCTGGCCGTGCTCGCGCGCACTCCTGCCCATCGAGACCACGCGGACCTCGTCACCGTATTTCTCGCCGAACAGCGCGCGGGCGCCGGCCTCGCGCGCATCGTCTACCGCCATGATGCGGGTGGTGACCTCGTCATTCTCCAGCACCACGTCGTTGGCGATGTCCTCGACGCGGGCGAGTTCTTCCGGTGTGATTGGCTTCGGATGTACGAAGTCGAAGCGCAGGCGGTCGGGCGCGACCAGCGAGCCGCGCTGCGCGATGTGATCTCCGAGGACCTGTCGCAGCGCCTCGTGCAGCAGATGCGTCGCCGAGTGGTTGGCGCGGATCGACGAACGCCTGGCGTGATCGACCTCGAGCTGCAGCGTCGTGCCGACCTTGAGCGTACCCCGCTCCACCGTGCCGAGATGGACAAAGAGATCGCCGGCCTTCTTCTGAGTGTCGGTGACGCGGAACGTGACGCCCTCGCCGCTCAGCACGCCGGTGTCGCCGACCTGACCGCCGGACTCGCCGTAGAACGGCGTCTGGTTCAGCACGATCGCACCGGTTTCGCCGGCCTTGAGGCTGTCGACCTCGGCGCCATCCCTGACCAGCGCCACAACCGCGCCCTCCGCGCTCTCGGTCTCGTAGCCGAGGAATTCGGTCGCACCAAGCTTCTCGCGAAGCGGGAACCAGACGCTCTCGGTCGCGGCTTCGCCCGAGCCGGCCCAGGCCGCGCGCGCCTTCTCGCGCTGGCGGTTCATCGCGTCGGTGAAGGCCGCCTGGTCGACACTGATGCCGCGCGATTTCAACGCGTCCTGCGTGAGATCGAGCGGAAAGCCATAGGTGTCGTACAGCGTGAAGGCGGTGTCGCCGTCGAACATGTCGCCCTTCTTCAACGATGCGCTCTTCTCGTCGAGGATCGACAGGCCGCGCTCCAGCGTCTTGCGGAAGCGGGTCTCTTCCAGCCGCAGCGTCTCTTCGATCAGCTTCTCCGCACGCACCAATTCGGGATAGGCCTGGCCCATCTCGCGCACCAGCGCCCAGACCAGGCGGTGCATCAATGGCTCGCGCGCGCCGAGGAGCTGTGCATGGCGCATCGCGCGGCGCATGATCCGGCGCAGCACATAGCCGCGGCCCTCGTTCGAGGGCAGCACGCCGTCGGAGATCAGAAACGACGATGCGCGCAGATGGTCGGCGATGACGCGCAGTGAAGCCTTCTGCGCTCCTTCCGGATCGGCGCCGGTGAGATCCGATATCGCGCGGATCAGGGAGACGAACAGGTCGATTTCGTAATTGTCATGCACGCCCTGCAACACGGCCGCTACGCGCTCAAGCCCCGCGCCGGTGTCGATCGAGGGCCTCGGCAGCGGATTGCGCACGCCGCCTTCGAGCTGCTCGAACTGCATGAACACCAGATTCCAGATCTCGATGAAGCGGTCGCCGTCCTGTTCGGCCGAGCCGGGAGGTCCGCCCCAGATCTTGTCGCCGTGGTCGTAGAAGATTTCCGAGCAGGGGCCGCACGGGCCGGTATCACCCATCTGCCAGAAATTGTCGGAGCCCGCGATGCGGATGATGCGCGATTCCGGAAGGCCGGCGATCTTCTTCCAGAGGTCGAACGCCTCGTCGTCGTCGATATAGACGGTCGCCGTGAGCTTATCCTTCGGCAGCCCGAATTCCTTGGTGACGAGCTTCCAGGCGAGCTCGATCGCGCGATCCTTGAAATAGTCGCCGAACGAGAAATTGCCGAGCATCTCGAAGAAGGTGTGATGGCGCGCGGTGTAGCCGACATTGTCGAGGTCGTTGTGCTTGCCGCCGGCGCGTACGCATTTCTGCGAGGTCGTGGCGCGCTGATAGGGGCGCTTCTCGACGCCGGTGAAGACGTTCTTGAACTGCACCATGCCGGCATTGGTGAACATCAGGGTCGGGTCGTTGCGCGGAACCAGCGGCGAGGACGGCACGATCTCGTGGCCGTTCTCGGCAAAGAAGTTCAGAAATGTCGACCTGATGTCGTTGACGCTGCTCATGTTCATCCAATCGGAAAGAGGCCGGATCAGGCGCAAATAGCTGCAATTTCCGGCCGAACGCTTTTAGACAAGGCCAGCGGCGGTGTCCAGAAACTGTGCAGGCGGATCATGGGCTTGCTGCAGCAGCACAAAGGCCGTTGATGGGCGTTGGAGTCGCGTTGACAGACTTGGTGGCGTCGTGTTTCCCTCCTATCTGTTGTTACGTCACGTCGGGAGAGACCGGCTCGCGCCGGCGCCGAAGGAGCAACCGCCCCGGAAACTCTCAGGCAAAAGGACCGCGTGAGGTCTGATATCTGGAAAGAGGCGCCAGGGGCCTTCGGCCCGGCCGCGTCCGCCGACGGGATAATACTCTCAGGCACAGCGACAGATGGGGCTTTCTGCAGGTCTCCCAGGGGAATGGTCCCCGATGGGAACCGCGAGGGCCCGTTTGATGTCGGCGAGCGACAATTCCCTGCTGAAACAGACACCTCTGCATGCGCTGCACCTGGCGCGCGGGGCCAAGATGGTGCCCTTCGCCGGCTACGACATGCCGGTTCAGTATGCCGCCGGTGTGCTCAGGGAGCACCTGCACACCCGCATCGCTGCCGGCCTGTTCGACGTCTCCCATATGGGCCAGATCGCGCTGCGGCCGAGGTCCGGCAAGACCGCGGATGCGGCGCTGGCGCTGGAAAAACTGGTGCCGCAGGACATCCTGGGCATCCCGCCGGGCAGGCAGCGCTACGCGCAATTCACCAACGCTGACGGCGGGCTGCTCGACGACCTCATGGTCGCGAATTTCGGCGATCACCTGTTCCTGGTGGTCAACGCCGCGTGCAAGACCGAGGACGAGGCGCATCTGCGCGCGCATCTCGCCGGCATCTGCGAAATCGATCCGCTCGCCGACCGCGCGCTGATCGCGCTGCAGGGACCGAAGGCGGAAGCGGTGCTGGCGAAACTTTGTGCAGATGTCATTTCGATGAAATTCATGGACGCCGGTACGCGCCGCGTTGGTGACATCGACTGCTTTGTCTCGCGCTCCGGTTACACCGGCGAAGACGGTTTCGAGATTTCAGTGCCCGCCGACAAGGCCGAGGCGCTGGTGACGGCATTGCTCGACAATGGCGACGTGCTGCCGATCGGCCTCGGCGCGCGCGACAGCCTGCGGCTCGAGGCCGGGCTCTGTCTCTATGGCCACGACATCGATACCACGACGACCCCGGTCGAAGGCGCGCTGGAATGGTCGGTGCAAAAAGTCCGCCGCGGCGGCGGGGCACGCGCCGGGGGCTTTCCGGGCGCCGACAATATCCTCTCGCAGTTCGCCCAAGGCGCGGCGCGCCGCCGGGTCGGACTGAGGCCGGAAGGCCGCGCGCCTGTGCGCGAAGGCGCCGGCCTGTTTGCCGATGCTGCTTCGAGCGGGCAGATCGGCAGGGTTACCTCCGGTGGTTTCGGCCCGAGCCTCAATGCCCCCGTCGCCATGGGATATGTACCCACCTCGCTTTCGGCCATCGGCACCACCGTGTTCGCCGAAGTACGCGGCCAGCGTCTGCCGCTCAAGGTCGCCGCCACGCCCTTCGTCCCCAACACCTACAAACGCTAGAGGAAGCTCATGACGACGCTGTACACATCCGACCACGAGTGGCTCCGCATCGAGGGTGATATCGCAACCATCGGCATCACGGATTATGCGCAATCTCAGCTCGGCGATGTGGTGTTCGTCGAGCTGCCCAAGGTCGGTCGCAGCCTGAAGAAGGCGGAAGCCGCAGCCGTCGTCGAGTCCGTCAAGGCCGCCTCGGATGTCTATGCGCCGATCTCGGGCGAGGTGATCGAGGTCAACGAAGCGGTCGCCGCCGAGCCCGCGCTGGTCAATTCCGATGCGGGCGGCAAGGCGTGGTTCTTCAAACTGAAGATCGCCGACAAAAGCGAGCTCGGTGGCCTGATGGATGAGGCCGCCTACGCCGCACACACCGCGTGAGAGAGAATGAATCCATTTGCCACCACACACTCGCTGTCATCGCCCGGCCTGACCGGGCGGTCCAGCACGGCGCGGCTGTTCGGCTCGATCGCTGACGTCCCGGCGTACTGGATACCCCGCATTCGCGGGGTATGACGGCGGATCAAGAGGAATTCCCATGAACGCGCCATTCAAGCCGAGCAACGAAGCCGCCACCGATTTCGCCCGCCGTCACATCGGTCCCTCGCCGCGCGACATCGACGCGATGCTGGAGACGGTCGGGGCCCAGAGCCTGCAAACGCTGATGAGCGAGACGCTGCCGCCCTCGATCCGCCAGCGGGCGCCGCTCGACCTCGGGCGTGCGCTGAGCGAGACCGAAGCGCTCGCGCATATGACCGAGCTTGCCGCGCGGAACCAGGTCTTCACCTCGCTGATCGGCCAGGGCTATTCCGGCACCATCCTGCCGGCGGTGATCCAGCGCAACATCCTGGAGAACCCGGCCTGGTACACGGCGTACACGCCGTATCAGCCGGAAATCAGCCAGGGCCGGCTGGAGGCGCTGTTCAACTTCCAGACCATGATCTGTGACCTCACGGGGCTCGACGTCGCCAACGCGTCACTGCTCGATGAGGCGACCGCCGCGGCGGAGGCGATGGCACTTGCCGAGCGCCACTCGCAGGTGACAGCGCAAGCATTCTTCGTCGACAAGGAGGTTCATCCCCAGACGCTCGCGGTCATGCGCACCCGTGCCGAACCGTTGGGGTGGACCCTGATTGTCGGCGATCCCCTCACCGATCTTGACAAGGCCGATGTGCTTGGCGCGCTGCTGCAATATCCCGGCACGTCGGGCGCGGTGCGCGACCTCAGGCCCGCGATAGAATCCTTGCACGCGAAGGGCGCGCTCGCGATCGTGGCAGCGGACCTGCTGGCGCTGACGTTGCTCACCTCACCCGGCGAGCTCGGCGCCGACATCGCGGTCGGCTCCGCGCAGCGATTTGGCGTGCCGATGGGCTATGGTGGCCCGCATGCCGCCTACATGGCGGTGCGCGACGCGCTGAAGCGCTCGCTGCCCGGGCGCATCGTCGGACTGTCGGTGGACTCGCGCGGGCTGCCTGCGTATCGGCTCGCGCTGCAGACCCGCGAGCAGCATATCCGCCGCGAAAAGGCGACCTCCAATATCTGCACGGCGCAGGTGCTGCTCGCGGTGATCGCCTCGATGTACGCGGTGTATCACGGTCCCGAAGGCCTGACGCACATCGCGCGCAGCGTGCATCGCCGCGCTGCCGTGCTGGCCGCGGGCCTGCGCAAGCTCGGCTTTGCACCGAAAAGCGGGGCGTTCTTCGACACGGTGACCGTCGACGCCGGCGGCAAGCAGAGCGAGATCGTCGCCCGCGCGCTCGGCGAGAGAATCAATCTGCGCATCGGCGAGGGCACGCTCGGCATTGCGGTGGACGAAACCACCACACCTGAGATCGTCGAGGCGGTGTGGCGCGCTTTTGGCAGCACGCTCGCTTACGCTGACATCGAGGCCGGCGCGCGCGAGGCGCTGCCGGGCGAACTGAAGCGGACCACCGCCTTCCTCGCCCATCCGGTATTCAACACGCACCGCTCCGAGACGGAATTGCTGCGCTACATGCGCAAGCTCAGCGATCGCGACCTCGCGCTCGACCGCGCGATGATCCCGCTCGGCTCCTGCACGATGAAGCTCAACGCCACCACGGAAATGATCCCGCTGACGTGGCCGGCGTTCGGCAATTTGCACCCGTTCGCGCCCGCCGAGCAGGCCAAGGGTTACCACACGCTGTTCAAGCGGCTGGAACAATGGCTGTGCGACATCACCGGCTATGATGCGATCTCGCTGCAGCCGAACTCCGGCGCTCAGGGCGAATATGCCGGCCTGCTCGCGATCCGCGGCTATCATGTCGCGCGCGGCGAGCCGCACCGCAAGGTCTGCCTGATCCCCTCCTCCGCGCACGGCACCAATCCGGCATCCGCCGCGATGGTCGGGATGGACGTCGTGGTGGTGGCCTGCGATTCCAGAGGCGACGTCGATGTCGAGAATCTCCGCGCCAAGGCCGAGAAGCACTCGAAAGACCTCGCCGCCGTGATGATCACCTATCCGTCGACGCATGGCGTGTTCGAGGAGCATATCCGCGACATCTGCGACATCGTGCACGCGCATGGCGGGCAGGTCTATCTCGACGGCGCCAACATGAATGCGCAGGTCGGCCTCTCGCGGCCCGGCGATTACGGCGCCGATGTCAGCCATCTCAATCTGCACAAGACCTTCTGCATCCCGCATGGCGGCGGCGGCCCCGGCATGGGCCCGATCGGCGTCAAGGCGCATCTTGCGCCCTACCTGCCCGGCCATCCGGCGACCGATGGCGCGACGGTGCATGCGGTCGGTCCGGTGTCGGCCGCCCCGTTCGGCTCGGCGTCGATCCTCACCATCTCCTACATCTACATCCTGATGATGGGTGGCGAAGGGCTGACACGCGCCACCGAGATCGCGATCCTGAACGCGAACTACATCGCCGCGCGGCTGCAGCCGCACTTCCCGGTGCTGTACCGCAACGCCCGCGGCCGCGTTGCGCATGAATGCATCGTCGATCCGCGGCCGTTGAAGGCAACGACCGGCGTCACCGTCGACGACATCGCCAAGCGCCTGATCGATTACGGCTTCCACGCGCCGACCATGAGCTTCCCGGTCGCGGGTACGCTGATGATCGAACCGACCGAATCGGAATCCAAGATCGAGATCGACCGGTTTTGCGACGCCATGATCGCGATCCGGCAGGAGATCGCCGAGATCGAATCCGGCCGCTTCAAGGTCGAGGCCTCGCCGCTGCGCAACGCGCCGCACACGGTGCACGACATCGCCGACGACAACTGGACACGGGCCTATAGTCGCGCCGAAGGTTGTTTCCCCGACGGCGTCTCACGTACGGACAAATACTGGAGCCCGGTCGGCCGTGTCGACAACGCCTACGGCGATCGCAATCTGGTGTGTTCCTGTCCACCGGTCGACGATTACGCGCAAGCGGCCGAGTAAGGAGACCGGAAGGCAAATAGAATTACGACCTCCGCCAAACCCGAACTCAGAAGACAGGAGCCGGACGAACTGGTCAGGATCAGGCTCTTCATCAGGGCCCACTCACCAAACGAAATACAAAAACGAAACGGACGCCGAAGACGTCGGCAACTCAACGTCTTCAGCGCCCGCTTCAGCGAAAGCTCTCTGGGCCGAAAGCTTACTCTTCCGACGGCTCTTCGCCGTCGACGTCGCGCTCGGGCGTGCCGGCGAGGATCTGCTCGGCGATCAGGCCGGAGTTCTGGCGGATCGCGATTTCGATCTTGGCGGTGATGTCGGGGTTGGCGCGCAGGAACGCCTTCGCGTTCTCGCGCCCCTGGCCGAGCCGCTGGCTGTCATAGGAGAACCAGGCGCCGGACTTCTCGACGATGCCGGCCTTGACGCCGAGATCGAGGATCTCGCCCATCTTGGAGACGCCCTCGCCATACATGATGTCGAATTCGACCTGCTTGAAGGGCGGCGCCAGCTTGTTCTTCACCACCTTGACGCGAGTGGTGTTGCCGACGACCTCGTCGCGCTCCTTGATCGCGCCAATGCGGCGGATATCGAGGCGGACCGAGGCGTAAAACTTCAGCGCGTTGCCGCCGGTCGTGGTTTCCGGCGACCCATACATCACGCCGATCTTCATGCGGATCTGGTTGATGAAGATCACCATGGTGTTGGACTTGTTGATCGAGGCGGTGAGCTTGCGCAGAGCCTGGCTCATCAGGCGCGCCTGCAGGCCCGGCAGCGCATCGCCCATCTCGCCCTCGAGCTCGGCCTTCGGCACCAGCGCGGCAACCGAATCGACCACCAGCACGTCGACCGCGCCGGAGCGCACCAGCGTGTCGCAGATTTCCAGCGCCTGCTCGCCGGTGTCGGGCTGCGAGATCAGGAGCTCGTCGATATTGACGCCGAGCTTGCGCGCATAGACCGGATCGAGCGCGTGTTCGGCGTCGATGAAAGCGCAGATGCCGCCCTTCTTCTGGCCTTCCGCCACCGTATGCAGGGCCAGCGTGGTCTTGCCGGACGATTCAGGTCCGTAGATCTCGACGATGCGCCCCTTCGGCAGGCCGCCGACACCGAGCGCGATGTCGAGCCCGAGCGACCCCGACGACACCGTCTCGACATCCATCGAGCGGTCGTTCTTGCCGAGTTTCATCACCGAGCCCTTGCCGAACTGGCGCTCGATCTGGGAGAGCGCGGCTGAGAGGGCCTTGGACTTGTCCATGGAGGATCCTTCGACGATACGCAGGGCAGTGGCAGACATTGGGATGTGCTCCTTATGGCGGGGATTCGCTAGCTGGACAAACGGGCGATGAGATCAGGCGGAATGCGTTGTTGATGAAAACTCCGTACCACGTTTGTTCCATGTTCGCAATATGTTCTTGTTTGAAATTCGGTGCTGACCCGTTTCACCTCCAAGTCTATTTTTTGGAGTGGCCCGTTTTGCATTAAGCCAGCGAAAACCAGGTCTTGGCTGATTTTCTCAGTAGAACCGCCGGGGCGACCAAGCGGATGTTCATTCTTTGACCTGGCTCAAAATCGCCGAACAAGAGATGGGGCCGTCCGCGACTGGGTAAGGCCGAACGGCCCCAGCCGCCCAAGTCGCCAATGGAAGCGATGGCCGGCACTCCAGCTACGTGGGCGTCGGCCAAACGGTTTCATACGGGTAGCGGGTCGCTGATCAAGGGAACGTGTGGTCGTTGGGGACATCGGATTCTATCGGGTCCGCAGGACCGGTCGTATGATTGCTCCAGGCAACGATAGAACCATAGGAGCCGCCATGTTTCCTGTGATCATTGCCGCGATCCTATACCTCATCCTCCTGGGCTTATGCGGGCGCCACACCGCGAAGTACGCGGCACAGAAAGGGCGCTCCCAGACCGCCTGGTTCATCTGGGGTAGCCTGCTCTTCCCGTTGCCCCATATCGTCCTGGCGCTTTTGCCGCCGCGCCGCAAAGCGACGGAAGCTTAGGGCCGCCTCCGTTGGCAGCCTCTTTCTCTTCGAACGCGCTGTCTGGTGAATCGGCCCAGAGCGTTTGACGCCGAATCTTGGAGCTGTCCGAATCAACGTCCTGGATCGCTTCAAGTGAACGCTTGGCCGATGCACTCAGCAGAAATACTGGGCAGCTTGGGGAATGTTCACCTAGGTTATTGTTGACGAGTTCCCTCCTGTCCTAACGTCCGGGTGCAGGGGAGAAAGCCAATGCAGGACATGCAGAAGCACTTGGAGAAGCTTCGCAACGAGGCTGAAGAGTGCGAGTTGATCAGCAAACTCGCGACGAATGCGACCAAGAAGGCATTGTTTGCCAAGCTTGCAGCGCACCACCGAACGCTGGCCGATGAAATAGAGCGAGCTATTGGGGTGGCCTCGCGGCCCCCAAGTTAACGTTTCATTAAGATCGCCGGCGGACGCCTCTCCCGATCCCGCGCTGGTCCCCCTGCCATCGGTCCGTAGTTCTCCGACCGAGAACAAAGTTCCCCGAGCAAGGGATGCACCGCGTCCCGGCGGTCGTTTTCACCTCAATCCGCGCTGGCAAGCCGCCGCATCGTGAACTCGATGTCACCCCCGGGCAGTTCGCGCCAGCTCTCGACGGCGCTCATATAGGCTGCCTTCGGGTAGCGGTTGAGGAAATCGCGCGCCCGCAAGCGCGCCTGATCGCGCGGCAAGGTGAAGGTCTCGCGCAGATAGCCATCATTCTGCTTTCGCCGTCCGGCCATCCGACTGGCGAGATCGCGCGGACGAAAGACCATCGCGGTAACTCCGGACTACTTCACGACCATCCCAATATAAGGCGGGCATTGGCGAAATCCGAGTCCGGGCGGGCCGCGCGCGTGTTGGCGCGGATAAACCGACGCTACTGGCCGCGCTGGGTATTGCTGCCCGTCTTGGTCTTCGGCTTGGCGGGCGCCGCCGTCTTGGGCGTGTCGCTTCGCACCGCTCCCCAGGGATCTGATGACCCCTTGGCGTCGGGAATCTTGCTCAGCGATTCCTTGTAGGCCTTATCCTTGACGGCGTCCTCGTCCTTCTGATCCTGGGTCTTGGACGGAAGTTCCGGAATCAGGTTGATGTTAGGCATCTGGGCATAGGCCGGCGCCGTCAGCAATATCGCGACAGCAGTCGCGCTTAGAATTCTCATGGGATCGTTCCCCTGCGCTTTCGTCAGCGGTATATCACCCTAAAAACGGCAGCGCCAAGAGTGCCTGTGCTCGATCCAGCGATGGACCGACCTGCAGGATTTCGGCACCTGTTTCCGCGAGTCCCAGATCGGGCCGCATGTTGTAGGCCATCGAGCGCGAAGGCAGATCGCGATCACGCCGCCGGATGTTGACCAATCTGCGAAGCACGAGCGGCGCAATCCCCCTTGCGGAAGCCATGGCGGCCCCAAAACCAGGTCGGTTCAGGCCGGGCGAGCCGCATTCGGGCATGCCATGCAATAGCTCCGTGACCGCCCGCCCCAGCGCGTGTTTGACCCGCTGCCTGCTCAAATTACAGTGAGCGTCCAAGCAAGACGGGAAACGACTCATGACCTTGCCGATGAGCTGGGACGAGTGGGCCCAGCACGACGGAACAGCGCTCGCCGCGCGCGTCAAGAACGGCGACGTGACGCCCAGGGAATTGGCGGCCCAGGCCGCCGCCGGCGTGGCAAAGGTGGACACCGCACTTTCCGGTGTGGTCGAGCTTTTCGACGACGTGATTGCCGATCCGGCCAGCGACGGTGCCGATCTCGACGGGCCCTTCGCCGGGCTGCCATTCCTGATGAAGGATCTCGGCCCGACCATGCGAGGCCGTTTGCAGGAAATGGGCTCGCTGATGATGCGCGGCAATCGCGCGCCGGCGGATACCTTCCTGACCGCGAAAATGCGCAAGGCCGGGCTCAACCTGATCGGCCGCACCACAACGCCCGAGTTTGGGGTCTGCAGCTCGGCCGAGAACCCCGCCGTCTATGTTACCCGTAATCCCTGGAACACCGACTACACCACCTGCGGCTCGTCGGCCGGCAGCGCAGCCATGGTCGCCGCCGGCGTCGTCCCGATCGCGCATGCGACCGACGGCGGCGGCTCGATCCGCATTCCCGCTGGCGTCAACGGCAACATCGGTTTGAAAGTGTCGCGCGGCGTGTTCTCGCTGTCGCCGCACCTGTCGGATCTCACCGGGTTGGTCTCGATCCAGGGCTGCCAGTCGCGCTCGGTTCGCGACACCGCAGCCTTCGTCGATGCGTGCCGCGGCCCTTCTCCCGGCGAATTCATGCCGTTCTGGAGTTCGCCGGAGCCTTACACCGCCGTCATCACGCGCGATCCTGCTCGGCTGAAAATCGCGCTGTCGCATCAATGGGGCGACTATCGCGCCACGCCGCACATCGCAGCCGAACTCCAAAAGGTCGGGCGCTTCCTCGAAGGCCTCGGCCACCATGTCGAGCATGCCCAGCCATCGCTCGATTATGGGCAGGCTTTCGCGGCGCAGACCACCTGCTACATCAGCAATTTCGCCGTCGTGATCGGCAACATGCTGACGGCACGCTCCCTGGAGCGGCCACCGGCGGATCTGATCGAGCCGATCAACATCCGGATCTGGGAGCACGGCCGGCACACCAGCTTTGCCGATCGCGCGCGCATGCAGGCGGTGTTCAACACCACGTCGCGCGGCTTTGGTGCGTTCTTCGAGGACTGGGACATCATCCTGACGCCGATCACGGCGCTGCCGACCCCGAGGATCGGCACCACGGAATATCTGACGATCAGCGACAATCCGTCGGTGCTGGACTGGTTCGGCAATCTCTGGCGCAACTTCGCTTTCACGCCGCTCGCCAATCTTTGCGGCATTCCCGCGATCTCGCTGCCGCTTGCAACCAACGAACACGGGCTGCCGCTCGGCATCCAGGCGATCGCGAGGCAGGCCAACGACGGACTGCTCCTGCAACTGGCCGCGCAGATCGAGCGGGCAATCGGCGGCAAGTGGAACGACAGCCAGACTCCAGGCGTGCATGTGACGCGAGGCTAAAGGCAAGTAACATATCAGGAGCGAGGATCGGAACATCATGCAGCAGCACGCCGGAGATTTCGGGATTGACGAGGCAAGGCGCGTGCTCGGCGACGTCTTTGCGCCGTGGGTGCAGGATCTCAACCTGTCGATCGAGCAGTTCGACTTCATGCCTCCTTCGGGCAACGCCGATGGCTGGCAGCCCGGCGCCGTGCTGCGCATGCCGTTTTCCGAACGGCTCTGCCGCAACGGCGGCATCGTCTGCGGTCAGGCGCTGATGGCGTTCGCCGACACCGCGATGGTGCTTGCCAATCTTGCCGCCAACAAGGGCTATCGGCCGATGACGACAGTCGACCAGACGACGCATTTCATGCGCGCGGTCACGGCGGCGGACGTGCTCGCGGACGCCCGCGTGGTCCGGCTTGGCCGCACCATGAGCTTCGGCCGCGTCACGCTGCTGTCCGCCGCGGACAACAAGTCGGTGGCGATGGTCTCAAGTGCGTTCGCGATGCTGCCCGGCTAACAGTACCTGCCGGAAGCACTTGCTCCGGCGCGAGCTTCGCCTACACAGCGTTCGGTCGACGCCGGCGACGCCAGCGCCACAGCAGCGCGACGAGCGCGATCAACACAAGACCGGCCGCGATCACCTTGCCGGCAAAGCGTCCGCCGGGGCGGTCGATTGCGCGCGACCACAGCGATGGTGTCTCGCCCGGGCGCGGCAGGCGGAACGCCACAATGCTGTCGCCGATCGAGGTGCCGCCCTCGGAATGGCCACCTGCCCCGATCGCGACATACTGCTCGCCCTTCCAGAGATAGGTCATGGGATTCGCAATGCCGGGCACCGGCAGACGGCCTAACCACAATTCCTGTCCAGACTTCGCATCGAACGCGCGCAAATAGGCATCCATCGCGCCGGTGAAGACGACCCCTCCGGCAGTCACCACGACGCCGTTGACGAGCGGCGTGCCCCAATGGAATGCGATGCCCAGCGGCGCCAAATCCTCGCTGGTGCCGACTGTCGAATGCCAGAGAATCTTGCCGGCCTTGAGATCGACCGCCATCATCTCGCCCCATGGCGGCTTGTTGCAGAGGATTCCGAGCGGCGACCTCGCCACCGTCCGCGTCATCGCAAACGGCGCGCCGTCCTGTTGACCGAAATCATGGCCGGGCCCTTTGGCTTCCTCGCGCGGGATCAGCTTGATGATCTGAACGGCGTGGCTGACATTGGCGTAGAGGATCTGGTTGACCGGATCGAAAGCGGCGCTACCCCAGTTCACGCCTCCGCCGGTCATCGGATAGAACGCCGTGCCTTGCGTCGATGGCGGTGTGTAGAGTCCTTCGTTGCGGGAGTCGCCGAACAGCTTGTCGCAGGCCGAACGACCGAAGCTCGGCACCGCTTCGAAGGCGTCGTCGGCGGAGATGCGACGCGGCGGAATCAGCGATGGCACGTGGGTCGGAAACGGCTGCGTTGGCGAAAGCTGTTCGCCATCGGCTCCGTTCTGCGGCACCGCGCGTTCCTCGACCGGCCAGACTGGCTTGCCGGTATCGCGGTCCAGCACGAACACAAAGCCCTGCTTGGTCGGCTGGATTACGACATCGCGCATGCCCTCGCCGGTGTCGATCCGGGCGAGCGTGGGTTGCGCGGGAAGGTCGTAGTCCCAGACGTCGTGATGCACGGTCTGGAACGACCACACCAGTTCGCCGGTCTCGATCCGCAGCGCCACAACGGAGTTGGCATGCTCGTTGTTGCCCGGCCGCTTGCCGCCCCAGAAGTCGGGACTGGGTGATGTCGTGGGCAGGAACACCAGTCCACGCTCGTCGTCGGTCGACATCGGTGCCCAGACATTGGTGTGGCCGGCACTGATCCCGTCATGCATCAGTGGATCGAAGCTCCAAAGCATCCGTCCGGTGCGCGCGTCGAAGGCGCGCACCGCGCCGGCGGGGGCATCGACCCGCTGATTGTCGGCGATCGACGAGCCCACCACGACGACGCCGCGGGCGATCACCGGCGCCGACGTGATCTGGAATTCGCCGGGCCATCGCAGCGTCATCCCTGGATCGATCTTGATCTCGCCGCCGGTCCCGAAGTCTGCACAAGGCTTGCCGGTCCGCGCATCGAGCGCGATCACGCGCACGTCGTTGGTACCGGTGAAGATGCGCGACCGGCACGCGGCGTCTTCGGGGGCGCGATCGTCGATCCAATAGGCAACGCCGCGGCAGACGTAACGATTGGCCGGGCGCTGCGCGGTGCTGATCTTGGGATCGTAGCGCCATTTTTGCGCGCCGGTGCCGGGATCGAGCGCAATGACCTCGTTGAACGGTGAACAGAAGATCAGGCTGTCCTCGACGAACAGCGGCGTCGCCTGGAATTTGGTCCGCTGCATCAGTGCTGGCGCGCGCACGTCCAGATCGCCGGTGCGGAATTCCCAGGCTCGCACCAGAGTGCCGACATTGTCCGATGTGATCTGCCTCAACTGCGAGAAGCGCAATCCGCCGCGATCACCGCCCCAATACTCCCAGGCCAGCGCGGGTGGCGCGAGAAGCAGCAGCACTGCAAGCAGGCGAAGCATGCCGCGTCGCAGCTATTTCGGCTTCTTGGCGGGCTCTGCGGGCTTGGCGATGCTCCAGGGGTCGTATTTTTCCTTGGGCTCCGGAATTCGATCGAGCGCGGCCTTGTAGGCCTTTTCATCGACCTGAGGTTTCTTCTCGGTCTTCTTGTCCTCACCTGGCCCTCGTCGTCCCTGCGCAAGCGCTGGGGTCGCGATGAGCGACACAACCACGGCCGCAACGGTGAATTTCTTCATGTCACGCCTCTCCCCTTAGGCGACAGAAACAATCCGCAACATCAGTTCGCGCTAAGGATAGCTTGTCTATCAGCTTTTGTTGATCGACAAAACGCGACGGCCCGCGAATTTCATCACGTTTCGGAGCGCAATCTCGGTGGCTACAGCTTAGATGACGCCCATGGGACAGGGACGAGCATGGATTGCGGCGCTGCTCTTGAGCGGCGCGCCGATGTTGAGTGGCTGCGGGCTGGCTGACAGCCACGCACCCGTGCCGGAGTTTCTGCGCGTCAAGGCACCCGAGCCGCCGATCGAGGCGCCGCCGGACATCAAGCAACTTGTCGGCGCAAAGCTCGATTCGGTCTTTGCGTCCGGTTCGCAGCCGACTCATGTGCGGGTCTCGGCGCCATTGCACGATCCGCGCGGCCTCGGCTGGACCGCTTGCGTCCGCGCCGAACTGACATCGGTGATCGGCAAGCCGCTCGGCACCCAGACCTACCGCATCTTCATCAGCGATGGCGTGATCTCCGACCGCCGGCATATCGAGGCCGACGACAACTGCCTGACAGAGACCTACGAGCCGCTCTAGCCGCGTCTCGCGCCGTCCCGCGGCCTCATGCTGAACGGCCCGTTAACAAGAGCGCTCAAATTGCGTCGCGGCGCCAACGGCATTTCCATTTCTTTCCGATAGCATTGCCCATGACGAGCCCAAGCCGATTGGGAGACGCGTTGTGCCGGGGAATTGGGGACGTGGCCGATATTGCTGACCAGGCAGTGATCCGCCGTACATCGATCGAGGATGCCAGGGAGAGGTGCGCGCGTACGCTTCCGCCCCTGTCCGATATGTCCGTCACCCAATGGGGCCGGCTCGCCGAGCGCGCGGTCGAGGCCAACGGCTATTACCAGCCCGACTGGGAGCTGGCGGTCAATGCGTCGGCCCGCGGTCGCACCGACGCCCGCGCGCTGAGCGCAACCAACGATACCGGGCAACTGATCGGCCTGCTGCCTGTCGTCTCGATGCAGCGTGCCTGCAAGATTCCCCTGCCCGCCCTCGTCGGCGCTGAGCCCTATGGCACGTTGTGCACGCCGCTGCTCGATCGCGATGCGGCGGAGGATGCCGCGGCCATGATGCTGCGGCAGGCGCGAGCCTCTGGCGCGCATGCACTGGTCCTGCGCACGATGTCGCTGCGGGGCCCGGCGATGACAGCGATCGAAGCGGCGCTGCGGCGGGACGGCCTGCGTCCGCGTGTGCTGCACGCCCATCAGCGCGCCGAGCTGGATGCAACGCGCGACGCCGACGAATTGCTGCGCGATGCGCTCGGCGCCAAGAAGCTGAAGGAGCTGCGCCGCCAGCGCCATCGCCTCGCCGACCAGGGCACAGTGCGCTTCGACGTCGCCCGCGGCCCACGCGAGGTCGCGACAGCGCTCGAGGCCTTCCTCGCCCTCGAGGCCGGCGGATGGAAGGGCAAGCGCGGCACTGCGCTCAGTCAGCATGCCGGCGACGCCGCGTTCATCCGCCGAGCGACAGTCGCGCTGGCCGAATCAGGCCGGTGCGAAATCGTGACGCTGCATGCGGGGGGAAAGCCGGTCGCGGCAG
The DNA here is from genome assembly GCF_018131005.1 of Bradyrhizobium lablabi. Classification (GTDB taxonomy): domain Bacteria; phylum Pseudomonadota; class Alphaproteobacteria; order Rhizobiales; family Xanthobacteraceae; genus Bradyrhizobium; species Bradyrhizobium lablabi_D. The sequence goes on along the minus strand of NZ_JAFCJK010000008.1, from coordinate 132,382 downwards.
GGATCGTGCTGCGCCACCACGACCGCGCCTTCTTCTTCAAGATCGGCATCGACGAGCGTTTTGCGAAGTTTTCGCCCGGCGTGCAATTGACGATCGAGCTGACGCGACACCTCTGCGCCGACCCCGCGATCGCCTCGGCCGATTCCACAGCAGCGCCGGGCCATCCCATGATTGATCCGATCTGGCGCGGCCGATTTGCGATCGGCGACGTGCTGATCCCGCTGCGCGGCAACGATCCCGTTGTCGCAGCAATTCATGCAGCGCTTGCAGCCCGGCAATTCGCGCTGGGGCAAGCGCGCCGCATGGTTCACTTCATTCGCGATTGCCGGGGCAGATCCCCGTAGAGCTCGGCTATTTCAGCGGCGAGTGCGGCGCCGGCAGCATGATGGTCGAGTGCATTTCCTCCAGCACCGCCGTGCCCTTGCCGAGGAATTCCAGCCACGCCGGATCCTTCAGCGCATTGCCACGCGCTTCCGTGCGCGCGTTGAGACTCGGGTAAGCCCAGATGTGGCAGACCTCGTTCGGCTGCCCCGTCTCCGTCTGCCAAAGGCCGACGATCTTGGAGTACTTTTCGCGCTCGGGAAGCACCGCCGTGAACAGCTCGAGCCACTGCTTGGCGCCGCCGAGGGGCTTGGCGCGATAATTGCGGAACTCGTAGATGTTGCCGGTTGTGCGCGGCGCGACCGGCGCAATGATGGCATTGAGCAGGCGGACCTCCTGGCGTACCAGGAGCGGACGGATCGCCGGAATGTACTCGCCGTTCCAGCGCGGGTTCTTGGCGAGCTCGGCTCGCAACCGCGTCCGCTCGGCAAGATCGCTGTAGCTCCACATGTGCATGACCTGGTTGAGCGGGCCGATCTCGGTGATCCAATAGCCTTCAAGCTTGCCGAAATCGTCCCCGCGGATGTCGCGCGACAGCGTGCTTGCCGCCTTGACTATCTCGCCGACAGTCCCCGGTTTCACGGTGTAGGTGCGCAACTCGTAGATCATGGCGATTCCTCAATTTTGTTGTGATCGATCTGGACAACAGAGAGCCCGGCGCGAGGCCGGGCTTTCGCAAACACCGCTACTCTGCCGCCTGCGTGTTGATCTCGGCCGAGACCTGACGGATCGCGCGGGCGAGCTGCTCGGCGGGCTGCGCGCCGGAGACAGCGTACTTCTGCGCAAACACGAACGTCGGCACGCCGGAAATGCCCTTGTCGGAGGCCTCCTGCGCCTGCGCAGAGATCAGGGCGACGTCCTCGTCGGTGGCAAGGCGCTTGCGCACGTCGTCGGCGTCGAGCCCGACATCTTCAGCCGCCTGCACCAGCACGTTGACATCAGTGAGATCTCCGCCGTCGCGGAAGTACAGCTCCATCAGCCGCTGCTTCATTTCGGCCGCCTTGCCCTTGGCTTCGGCCCAGTGGATGAGCCGATGGCAGTCGATGGTGTTGGGCTGGCGCTTGACGAGCTCGGGGTGATAGCTCAGCCCCTCCTCTCCGGCCGCCGTCACCACGCGGCCGGCGATGCCCTTGTAGGCCTCGACCGAACCGAACTTCGTGGTGAGATATTCCTCGCGACTGATGCCCTCGCGCGGCACCCAGGCATTGAGAAAGAACGGCCGCCAGCGAACTTCGACCGGAACGTCGGGCACCAGCGCAAGCGCATTCTCGATCCGCCGTTTGCCGATATAGCACCAGGGGCAGACGACGTCGGAGACGATGTCGAGGCGAAGCGGTTTCAGGGTGCTGCTCATGGGGCGTCCTCTGGAATTGAGCTCCAAAAGTAGGCAAAAAGCGCCCCGAGACAAGCCGCTATTTGATACTGGCAGCTATCTGCCGCATCCGTTCCGCGGTGAGATCATCGGCCGGGAAAAACGTTTCCAGGGCCAGCTCCTGCAGCGTGATGTCAACCGGCGTGCCGAACACCATCGTGGTCGAGATAAAGCTCAGCACCTCGCCATTGTGGCGAAGCTTGAACGGGATTGCGACATTGTTGTCGGGCGAGATCGGCGCCGACCGCGCCGGGATCGGATAGGACTTCAGGTCCTGATAGAGCTTCAGCAGCTCCGGATCGGCGGTCGCCTCGCATTGCCGATGCAAGCGCTCCAACAGATGCGCGGCCCATTCCGGCAGATTCACGGTGCGCGGCGCCAGCCCCTCCGGATGGAAGGCAAGCCGCAGGATGTTGAAGGGCTGGCCGAGCAGCCGCTGCGGCACGCCCTCGAGCAACGGCGCGACCATCCGGTTGGCGGAAACCAGATTCCAGTGCCGGTCATAGGCGAGCGCCGGATTGGGCTCATGCGCCTTCAGCACGAGGTTGATCGCCTCGCGCGCCGATTTCAGCGCGGGATCTTCGAGCGAGCGCTGCGGGAAGGCAGGCGCGAAGCCCGCAGCGACCAGAAGCACGTTGCGTTCTCGGAGGGGCACGTCCAGTCGCTCCGCCAGTTTGAGCACCATGTCACGCGATGGCGCCGAACGGCCGGTCTCGACGAAGCTCAAGTGCCGCGCCGAGATCTCGGCGTCGACGGCAAGGTCGAGCTGGCTGAGATGGCGGCGCTGCCGCCATTCGCGCAGGTGCTCGCCAATGTGGACCGATTTTGCGGGCTCTGCCCGCGCCGTGGATGCATATGCGTTCATGATGCAGAACCTACCATGCGGATTTCGCCCATTCCATTACGTGCCAGGTAATCGAATTCGCTCGCGCGGCGGATCATCTTCCAACGCACAGGAGATGACCATGCTGATGCTGTCCCTCATCCGCGCCTTCGCCGTGCTGGTTCCGTGGCTGCTTAATCTGGCCACCTGGCTGGTGGCACGCTCCCTCAACATGCCCCAGCCGCTCGTGCACGACACTGGCCTGTTCATGTTCGCGCAGGTGCAGGCGGTGGAGAGCCGGGTCGGCAAGGCGCTCCGCCCGGTCCGCCTGCTGCGTCAGCTCCGGGCCTGGTTCAACTGACGCCCACGAGAGGAGAAAATGCCATGATCAATTCGTCCCAGTTCCTGCGCCGTGCACTGCTCGCGGATGCCATATTCAGCGGGGTATCGGCCATTGTGATGACCCTCGATGCCGGCGCGATGGCGTCCTTCCTCAATCTGCCGGAAGCGCTGTTGCGCGAGACGGGTCTGTTTCTGATTGCCTACACCGCGCTGGTCGGTTGGCTCGGCACACGACCATCGGTGCCGAAGGCGCTGGTGATGATCGTGATCGCGGGCAATGCCGCCTGGACGCTCGCCAGCATCGCGTTGCTGTTTTCCGGAGCGGTGTCGCCGAATTTGCTTGGCACGATCGTGGTCGTAGCCCAGGCGATCGCCACCGGCGTGTTCGCCGAGCTGCAATATATTGGCCTGCGCAGGAGTGACAACGTCGTGACGGCATAAGCCGCGCCCGTCATTGCCAGCGAAGCGACTTGTCCGCCGTAGCCTTGGCGAAGGCGGAAGCAATCCATCGCACCACCAGCGGAGCGATGGATTGCTTCGTCGCTTCAGTGTACAATTGCTTTGCAATTTTGTCGCGAGCTCCTCGCAATGATTATCAAACAGCGATGAAGACACGAGTTCGCATTCTCGCGACATGATTTGTCCGAGTTTTGCATCTCGTTTTACCCTCTTCTTTCGCAGAGGGCGCAGGGAAAGCCGGGTGCCGATTGCACCCATGGGCCCGGTGCAACAAGAAGCACCGGGGTAGGACCACAGGTGTAACCGGAAACAACCCGGCTTTCCCTGCGCGATGGTTTTACGGTTTCCTTCGTGCTCTTCCCGGCGAGACCAGACTTTGATTGTCACCGTCGTCCGCGGGACACATCCCGCGAAGTCAACGCCAGCCTTGGGGCGTCCGAACCACACGACTTCGCCGTCCGCTTCATGCGCACTCGTCTTTTGCGCATTCCCCGTCCACCGCATCCCACCGCAACACTCGTGACGATCGCGACGCGCCCCTCAATCGGGTGAGACGGGCGGATTATTACATCGATTTGCATTTCTGAAAAACAGAAATATTTTCGCGCGGCGGCTTGCGCCGTCGGGCAAATCGGGGGTAGAGCCGATCTGCATCCCTTCGTCATTCCGGGCCGATGCGCGGGGCCGAGCCCGCCACTTTGCTCTTAGACGTATCAGGCCGCGTAGCCATGAGTGAGGCCGTGTACCCATAGACATCGTGGCGTGACGCGATGATGTCCGCTTTGCTCACAAAGCGACCCTGCGGCGGCGCAATATGTCGCGAAGGGCCAGTTGCAGCCAAACTTTGCTGAAGAGCCTTCTGGAGAAGCTCATCAAAAATCAGCGCCGAGGTCATACGCTTCGGCCGCTACTGATCGCCTCGCCACGCGGTGAGGCGCGGGATCCAACGCGGCACATTGATGCGGAACGCTTCGTATTTCGCCGCGAATGACTCTTTTAGCGTCGGCTCTTCGTAGCCCACGACAAACAGGTGGCAGAGGAGCCAGAAGACTGCGCCGTAGGCGAACAGCCGCCAATCACCGAACAGGACCGCCTGGCCGAAAATGACGGCGACGACCGCCACGTAGATTGGATTGCGCACATAGCGATAGAGGCCCGTTACGACGAGATGCTGGGTTGGGGCGATCGGCGCCGGCGTGCCGAGCCCCTGCAGCGCGAAGCGCGCGAATGAATCCACGAGCCCGGCCACGCCGGCAAGAATTAACGCGGCGCCGACGAAGCGCGTAAGCTCGACGCCGAGAAACGACAACCTGAACTCCCAGCGCGAAATCCACCACGGGATCACCCCGGCCACCACGCAGGGCACGAACACGAAGAAGATGGCGGTGCCGATGACGGCGGCGGTTCTTCGCATGGACGCGATCCGTTCCTTGCTATTCTGGCGCTCCGCACCGGGAGTGCGGAAGGTCCGCCATCATGGGTCAAAACCGGTCAAGCTCAGGTCGAGCACAAGATTTCTGCTTCACCCACAATACCCGACATTTGAGCGGACATCGTCGAGCGCCGCTTCGGGCCATAACCGGAAGTTGCTGCCTACAAAGTCCGGCCGGGCCCCGAGGAAAGGACGCCCGGCCGGATTGCCGTGGCATCAGTTGTCCGCGTCGGCGCGGGCGTGCCTAATGACACTATGCTCATCGCGGGTTAGCTGCACCGGCGCGAGCTTGAAGGTGAGCTTGTCGAGCTTGCCAGTGAAGCGGAAGGGAACCTGATAGTCCTTGTCTTCAACGCCGGTGCGGGTATCGACACCCACGTCGAAGGTTTCCTCGAGGGCAATGATGAACGGAATAGTGTGCGGGATTTTTCTGGTGGCTACCTCCTTGTCGTCCACCTTCAGCACACCCGTTCCGCCCTTTCCGAAGCCGGGTCCATCGTACTTGAAATCGAACACGATGGTGTGCTTCCCCGGCGCGAGCGCGTCCTGGCCTTCCCAGCGGAAGCGTTCGAGATCAAGGAAGTTGTAGACGAATATTGGCTTGCCCTTGAGCAGATACAGGCCATAGCCACCGAAGCGTCCCCCTTCAGTGACGATCATCCCTTCGCTGCTGTCTTGCGAACCTGTGCGCCCAATGGTCGAGCCCACACCGCCCGGAACGTCCACTTCTGCGGTGATTGTGTAGGACCTGTTGAGGATGCTTGGTGCATCGCTCTCTGGCAGACCGGATATCTCGCCCGAGTAAGTGAAGGTGTTCCGACCTGCGGTAGCACTGGGCCGTGGTGCGATGATGCGTTGAAGGACCGAGTTGTCCAGTGGAAACACGTTGTACTTGGCCGCCTCCACCATGAACAACTGCTGCAACTCGCGGAGCTTGTCCGGCATCTTGGCCGCGAGGTCGTTGCTCTCCGAGTAATCCTCGGCAATGTTGTAGAGTTCCCACTTGTAGCCATTGACCACGTCCTCGGGCAGCTTGGCAGTCCCCAGGAGCCAGGGCGGCGCAGGTGGCGTTGTCGCTGCTATCCAACCGTCATGATAGATGGCGCGGTTGGCGAACATCTCGAAATACTGCGTTGTTCGCGCGGACGGCACGTTGGCGCTCGACTTGTCGAAGGTGTAGGTCATGCTGACACCTTCAATCGGCTTTTGCGCGATGCCGTTGACCATCACCGGCGCGGGAATGCCGGTTGCCTCAAGGATGGTCGGTACGATGTCGATCATGTGGTGGAACTGGGTGCGGATGCCGCCCGCATCCTTGATACGGTTCGGCCAACAGATCGTCATGCCTTGGCGGGTGCCACCGAGGTGCGACGCCACCTGCTTCATCCACTTGAATGGCGTGTCGAAGGCCCACGACCAGGCTACCGCCATGTGCGGATAGGTCGCGGCCGAACCCCAGGCATCGTACGCTTTCAATTGCTCGGCGACCGGCAGGTCCAAAATACCATTGTAGGCGGTGTATTGGTTGGGCGTGCCGACCGTCGTGCCCTCCGCGCTCGTTCCGTTGTCGCCGCTGATATAGATGATCAACGTATCGTCGAGCTTGCCTTCGTCCTGCACTTCCTGGATCACGCGGCCGATTTCGTGGTCGGTGTAGGCGGCATAACCGGCGAACACTTCAGCCTGCCTTGCAAACAGCTTCTTCTCATCGGCCGTCAAAGTGTCCCATTTCTTTAGGTCATCCGGCCACGGTGTGAGCTGCGTGTTCGCTGGGATGACGCCGAGCCGTTTCTGATTGGCAAAAATCTGCTCGCGAAGGGCGTTCCAGCCCATGTCGAATTTGCCCTTGAACTTGTCGATCCATTCCTTGGTCGGCTGATGCGGCGAATGGGTGCCACCGGGCACGTAGTAGACGAAGAACGGCTGATCCGGACTAGCCGCATTGAGCTGTCGTAGGTGCGCGATAGCATCGTCCGCCATGTCCGTGGTCAGATTGTAGCCGGGCTTTCCGACCCAGGGGAAAACCTGGGTGGTGTTCCGGAACACGTACGGCGTCCACTGGTCGGTCTCGCCGCCCATGAAGCCGTAGAAGTAGTCGAAGCCCATGCCCATGGGCCATTGATCGAATGGTCCCGTCACGCCGTACTGATAGCTTGGCGTGTTGTGGTTCTTGCCAAACCACGAGGTGGCGTAGCCGTTCTGTTTCAGGACCGTACCAATGGTGGCACTCTCTGGTCCGATGATGCTGTCGTAACCCGGATAACCGGTCGCTTGCTCCGAAATGATGCCGAACCCCACTGAGTGGTGGTTACGGCCGGTGATCAGCGCCGCCCGCGTCGGTGAGCAAAGTGCTGTGGAGTGGAACTGAGTGTAGCGCAGCCCCATCTGCGCAATGCGATCCATCGCAGGTGTCGGGATGACGCCGCCAAACGTCCCCGAAACCCCATAGCCCTGGTCGTCAGTCATGATCAGGAGCACGTTGGGTGCCCCCTTGGGCGGCACCACGCGGGCCGGCCAATACGGTTTCGATTGGCTGGCTTGAAGGTTGATGTCGCCACCGAACTTCGGCGGCGGCGGCGGAAGATACTTTCCATCAATCGTCGTCGTGGCACCGGGCGAACCCGGCGTGCCAGTGATCTGTTGTGCGGCCGCCGGCAGACCTGAGATAGTTGCGACGGCAACCGATGTTAATAGCCCGAGCCGGATGCTCCTCGTCACACTCATCGTTAGCTTCCTCGATCTTTGTTGCTTTCGAGGGCCCAATGAGACCTGATGAACTATGAGGCCGTTTGGGCCCTTTGACAGACACTGAATGGAAAATGAAATGGTGCTCGTCCGGATTGATCCAGATCAAGCATGTCCGCCTTGGGGTCAAAATGAGAAAGGCTCGCATTGAGCACAAGTGGTCCGGTCTTGCTCAGAGAGCTGACCTCACAGCGGACTTGTTGAATCGGCGGCAACGGGCCATGTGTGGACGGCTCCGGGTTGGCAAGGAGAATCTTCACTTGCGGCGTTGGTCGGAGCAGCCATGTGTTCGGCCTGTTAGCGCGGTACACGTGACCGCTGGCCATAATGCCCTCCGCGGATCAGGTCCCGGTCAAAAGCACGCATTCGAAGATGCCATGGCCCGTGTGGGTTGTCCTGATCGCCGGATCGACCGGCGCTGCATTACGTGCTGTTCGTCCTCCCAACCGTTACGCCACACCGGATGTCCAGTGTGATCTCGTTTACGCCGTGAGAGCGGCGGGTTCCTTGTAGCGTTCGTTCTTGGCCATCATCGCCCAAGCCATCCTGGCGAGTTTGTTGGCGAGCGCGATGGCGGCGACCTTGGTGGGACGCCGGGCCAACAATCGAGTGAGCCAGGGCCGATGACCGGTGCCATGGATCTTGGCATAGCGGATCACGGCGAGCGCGCCGGCCGTGAACAGGCTGCGCAAATAGCGGTCGCCTTGCTTGCTGATCCTGCCAAGCCTGTCCTTGCCCCCGCTCGAGTTCTGCTTCGGCACGAGCCCGACCCAGGCCGAGAAGTCCCGTCCCGATCGGAAGGCCCTGGGATCGGCAACGCTGGCGACCAGCGCTGTGGCCAGCGCCGGCCCGACGCCGGGGATCGCGTCCAGCCGCTTGCTCGTCGCCCTTGATCGATGCCAGGCGATGATGCGGCGATCGAACGCCAGGATTTGGGCCTTCAGTGCCCGCAATTGACTGCCGAGAGCCGCAAGACACGTACGGGCCACCTCGGGGAGCCGGCGGTCGGCTGGATCGGCAACGACTTCCAGCAGTTGCTCGACGCCCCTGCGCCCGACCGGGGCAACGATCCCGAACTCGGCCAGATGGGCGCGGATCGAGTTGATGACGGCTGTCTGCTGACGGATGAAGAGATGGCGTGCCCGATGAAGCATCAGACAGCTCTGTTGTTCGACCGTCTTGGTCGGCACGAACCGCATGTTGGGCCGCGTGACCGCCTCGCAAATCGCCTCCGCGTCGGTAGCATCGTTCTTCTGCCGTTTCACGTAGGGCTTCACCTAGGCCGGAGGCATCAATCGCACCGTATGCCCAAACGCCTGCAGCTCGCGGGACCAATGGTGCGATGACGCGCAAGCCTCGATCCCCACCAGGCATGGCGGCAGCTTCTGGAAGAATGCCACGACCTGCCGGCGCCTCAGTTGACGGCGTACGACCACCTGGCCGGCGGCATCAACGCCATGCACTTGGAAGACCGACTTTGCGATATCCAGACCGATTGTCGAAATAAACTGCATAGCTTGCTCCTCCGAATCGTAGGAGCCTCAAACGGCGCCCACACCTTGGCACTCTCGCGCCGGTGGAGGAGCCGTCCACAGCATCAGGTGCGGACCCATGCGCTATTTCCGGGGGCAGCCGCTCAAGTGCAGTGCCATTACGCGAGCGCCAATCGGACGGATCATTGATTCAGATCAACGGTGCTGCGGCGGCCCGTGATCAATTTCCGCGTCCATGGTGGCGACTGATGGCTTGGAGTTGAGCGGTCATGGGGCAACTTTACGGCTTCCCCCTTCTCTTCGTTTTTCTTGGTGGCGTCGCCGTTGTCTTTTTGGCGCACGAAATCGGATGGCGACTTGGCAAGCGGAATGAAGGCAAAGGCGTAAGCAACCATCTCGCCGCGCTGGAGCAAGTGCTTCTCGGAATGGTCGGCTTGATGGTTGGTTTTAGCTTTCTGATGGCGCTCACGCGTTTCGACGCGCGACGCGAAGCGACAGTCAATTTGGCCAACGCAATCGGCACCACGGCGTTACGTGCGCGCTTGCTGCCAGAGCCCACCCGGAAAGAGACGCTGAAGTTGCTTCGGGAATATGCCGAGATGAGGACGGCCCTTTCCACGACCGAGCAAGCGCGGGTGGTGCTCTTAGCTCGTTCGAACGAAATCCATGAGGCATTGTGGCAGCGCGTTGAAACTCTTTCCGTTAAAGACAAGGAAATGGTGCCCACCGGGCTCTTTATCCAGACGCTCAACGAGATGATCGACAACCAAGCGAAACGTCTTGCAGAACTGCGAAACCAAATTCCGGAAGAAATAATAATCGCGCTCTTTGCGATTTGCGCTGTTTCCTGCGGCTTTTCAGGCTACGCGAACAGGCTTGACCCGCTTCGGTCTCGCTTGCCTAGCCTCATCACAGCAGCGCTGGTCAGTGTCGTCATATATCTAATAATTGATCTGGATTCCCCACGTGCCGGAATCCTGAGGGAAGACGTGCGACCCATGATTGATTTGGTCAAGGGCCTGCCGGTTATCACTGACTAACCGTCGTGCAGGCGGGACGAGATCAACGGCTCATGCTTTGTGCAAGGGCCCACAGGATTAACGAGCCGATTACGGCACCACGAACCGCGTCAACGGTGCTCGCAAACCTGACCAGCATACCATCGCCGGTAGTTTGACGATCCGGCAATAGTTGGGTCAATCAGTTCCCTTCTGATTGCTTTGAGCCGGGTCAGCGTGCCTTCCTCGTCGGCAGAGGCGGCTATACCCAGCGACATCCGCCGGCTGCACCGCCGCCAAAGCAGAGGTCGGCCAAGAGCGGCGCGATGTCCGTTCCTGGCCCAGAAGCGGTCGACCCAGCCTGGCGCGATGTTCCGCCCGGTTCGCCCTCAATAGCCGACATGAGCGGTTGCTACTTTCTTCTGCTTAAGCCGCAGCGGAAGTCGCTCGCCCATCAGCCAAACTTTTCCGCCCGCCCGCACATCATTGTGAGCCGGGGAACTGTTGCTGCCGCATTGGTTTCACCGAATGGCCACGAGAGAATCCAACGCTAACCAAACTTCGTGGATAGTGCGTTTGGTTCCCAAACTGAGAAAAGGAATGACCATGCGCATCGTCACTGCATCCGTCATTATTGCAGCACTCTCCCTTGGGATGACCGCTTTCGTGCAGGCACAAGGAGCGTCCCCGCAGCCCCGTGCACAGGAGCCGCCTGCTCAATCCGACACGGTCATTCGGAGCATACAGGTAGTCGGCATCGAGCAATTGCAACCTGCGGTCCGCTCAAAGGTCGATGCAATCGTCGCGCAGACAAGCGAAGAAGATTTGCAATCACTTCGGAAGTCCATTGACGCGACACCGGCGGCAGTATCTGCGCTTAAAGCGAAGGGCTTGAGCTCGTCGCACGTTGTTGCCATCAACATCGCCGACGGTGTGCTCACGATTTTCGCCAAGACAGCCTAGAGCGGGCGTTCCAGTGTAAGCTCCACCATGGATTGTCACCGCTCCAAGCTCAACGGTACCGTGTTCGGCATACATGATTGGCTTACCTATCTATGGGATCAAGCGGCCACGTGTCGGAAACGTGTCGAGCAAGCCGACGATCCTCTCGTGAAAGCCGAATTGCTTGCGTTGGCGTCGGTCTGCGAGGAGATCGCCGATAACATCGAAGATCATTTGGCAGGCGGGGAAGGCCGTGCGCCGCGCGGGCCAAGGCTGTCGTGAAAGAGGCCGCCAACTGAGGCGGCCTTACTACATAATCATCACAATGACAGCGATGGCGATAGGAGACAGACAGAGCGCCACGATACTAGCTCGATAAAGCAGGTCGCTCACGACGGAGCCGCTTACTTTGGCGGTTGCAGTCCCGGCGATGTCAGCCACTCGTGGATGTGAGAGGCGGTCTCGATCTGGCAGAGCTTCCGTTCCAGCAAGTCGCGCTCTGGTCCGGGTTCTATATTTTCAAACGCTTCTTCGACGCGGGCCTTCTCCGCGTCCATATTCTCTTCGAACGTGTGGGGCTGTGAGCGACGCCTCATGGCGCTCTCCTTCCCTGCTAGAGTGGGCGGGAGCGCGGTTGGTCTCTCTGTCACCGATAGCTGCCGGGATTATCCGCGCGGTGATAGACGTTAACCTACACCCTGGGCGGACGTTCCGAAAGGAACTTTGTTCCCGGCATTATCATCGGACAGCGCTCCTGCCGCGCATGGGAACAGACTGACAGAGCTTAGAAGCAGGCTCTGGCTGACCATGAAATCGCACATTTGAGTCATGGTCTGGCCATCAAATTTTCGGAGACGGCTGAGGGAATTGCCGTCAGGATTCAGGAGTTACCATCGGATATGAGAAAGCAGCCGATGATCCGCCGACTCTGGTTCGTAGCGTGGGCGTTGAGCCTCTTCTCCCTGCTGGTTGTCGCCGGCGCTCAGGCTCAAACTGCACAGGCGCCGGCATCGCCCAATCCAGATGTGGCTCCCCAGGCCGGTTCTCCTTCGGGTGCGCAGGTCACCGCGCAGCCGGCAAAACCGCCTGCCGCTCCGATCAACACGGCCGAGATCGTTGCACGTGCCAACAAGAGTGTCGGCGTTGACATCGAGAAGAGGATCACGGGTTGGCAACAGGAGCTTTCGCGCCTGGAGAGCGAGCTGCAAAAGCCGCGCTTGCGCTATTCGGAACTGAATGACTTCCGTGACAAGCTCCAGGGCGTTCGCGGCGAGATTGGGAGCTTCCGCACACGTCTTGAACCTGCACTCGCGGCCGCCAAGGACCAATTGGGCCTGCTCGGGCCGGCGCCGGCCGCCGGTCAACCACCCGAGCCGGACGACGTAGCACGAAGTCGGGCTGACCGGACCTACTACCTCGGAGTGTTGACCGGAGGTCAGAAAGAGATCGACTCCGCGAACCTGCGCATCGACAAGCTCATCGATACCATCCAGGACATCCGTCGAAAGAATTTCGCCACGCGCCTGTTGCAGCCGGTCCCTGGCATCTACTCGTACGCGACCTGGTCGGCAGTGCCGGACTATATCCCATTGGCCACGTCCCGCGTTCGCGACATCATGGCCGGCTGGTGGGGCGGTCTCGGCGATCAGGACGAGGTGTTACTCGTCGTTTTCGAAGCCGGACTGCTCCTGCTCGGGCTCGCTGTTGCCGCCGCCTTCGGAACCTGGCGGTTGCGCCGCCGGCCGTCCGAGGAGGTTGATCAGCCCTTCTGGCGGCGGGCCGCGGTCGCCGGCGCCATCGCCTTGCTGTGGATATTGCCGGCCGTCGTGCCGATCGCTTTCCTCTACGAGCTCGTCGCCGACGCGCAACAATTGCCTAAAAGCGTCGATTGGCTGCTTTACTCGACGGCGCAATCAATCATCACCGTTCTCGCGGTCAGCGTGCTTGTCATCAGTGCGTTCGCACCGAGGATGCCGCATTGGCGGTTGATCCCCGTCTCTGATCGCACGGCACGTCAGATTTGCGGGCTCCTTCTGGCACTCGCAATCGTGTACGGTGTGACCACGTTGCTCTACATGGTCACCCGCGTCGTGCAGGCCCCCTTTGCGCTGACGATCGCGGTCGCACTTCCGTCGAGCCTGCTTGTTGCTGGAATCATCGTTGCCATCCTTCTTACGCCGCTGGAGGGGCAGCACCAGCACCGAACCCTCTCACCGCGGCTGCTCGCCGTGCTGCGGGTCCCTGTCTGGATTGCAGTCGTCGCGATCGTCGCATCGGCGTTTGCCGGGTACTTGGCGCTTGCTCGGTTTCTCGCGCAACAATTGGTCGTGACCGTCTCCATTATGGCGTTTGCCTACCTGCTGCTGCTGTGGGTCGATGGACTGATGCAGGGCTTGGGCGACGAGCGCGCAGCGACAGGCCGCTGGCTCAAGGAAAGCCTTGGTGAGCAACACCGGCGGCACGAGCAGTTGGTTCTGCCGATCGGCCTGTTCCTCAAGGCTCTTGTGATCATATTGTCCGTGCCCCTCATTTTGCTCCAGTGGGGTTACAGTTGGCCGGAAGTCTACGACTGGTACACGCAGCTCTTCTTCGGTTTCCGGGTTGGCAACACCCAAATATCCATTGCGGTGCTCCTTGCGTCAGTGATCGTGTTCGGGCTCGCCTATGGCGCCGCGCGACTTTTCCAGGGCTGGCTCGATGAGCGGGTCCTCAAGGCGGCGGGTATTTCGGGTGGCCTCCGCGATTCGATTCGCGTTGGCGTGGGATACGGCGGCGTCGTCATCGCAACGCTTGCGGCTTTCTCTTACGCAGGCTTCGACCTGTCCAGTCTCGCGATACTGGCTGGCGCATTCTCCGTCGGTATCGGTTTTGGTCTGCAAAGCATCGTCAACAACTTCGTGTCAGGGCTGATCCTTCTGGCTGAGCGCCCCATCAAGATCGGTGACCTGGTCGTCGTCGGAGGCGAGGAAGGTTATGTTCGCAAGATCAGCGTTCGTTCGACCGAGGTCGAGACGTTTGAGCGCGCGAGCGTTGTGATTCCGAACTCCTACTTCATCACGGAGAAGGTGAAGAACTGGACATTGCGCGACAACAAGCGTCGCATCGCGATCCCGGTCAGGGTTGCGAATGGCTCCGATCCGCGGGCGGTCAAATCGATTCTTCTCAAGGTCGCGGAGGACCACCCCAGTGTCCTGACACTGCCTGCACCGTCCTTCGATTTTGAAGATTTTGGGTTAGACGGCCTCACGTTCAAACTCTACGCTTTTGTCGATCTGCGCGCGGGTGGCAACGTGGCCGCTGATCTAAGGATCGCCATCCTGGAAGCCTTCCAGGAGGCCGGAATCCAGATCCCGTCCCGGCAGGCGGAGGTCACGCTGCAGACCATCGACTTGTTGCGCGAGACGGCGGAACATCTCTCAAGTGACGCTCATAAGACAAGGGTCGAAGTCAAAGGGCCTGCCGCAGGGCGGCTTGCCAATCTACCAAGACAGCCGGCAAATCTTGTCGGACCCTAGGCTTGCTGCGAACGCGATCGAGACCTTGCACTTTTCGACGATAGACTCGAGGCTAACGCTGAAATAGTTGGAGAACCAAAACTCCTCGGTCACAGCAGAGCCGAACGAAGTCTTCACCCCCCAATACCGGACATTTGAGCGGACATCGTCGCGGGCCACAACCGGACTCGACCTTCGTGGATAACAGGCTCCATCCACCTAGTGCTTATTTCGATCCCTGCTTGCCTTCCTTGGAGGGACAGCCTCGGGGTGGGCTGCGACAAACGCGGCCTGCAAACACGTGAGCAGCTCGACGTAACTATGAACACCTATCGACGCTGTGCCCTCGCAACGATTGCGAACATCACTGGGGCTGGTCGCCCATAAAGTGCTTACCTGTTGCTGCGCCTCCTTTTCGTCTTTCATGCAATCCGAGAAACTCTCAACGGCAGTAAGTCCGTGCGCTTTGGCTTCTTCCACTGTTGCTTTGCATGCCGCCTCCACGTTCAGCACCGGAACCTTATCAGAGATCGGTATCGTGGCCGGTTGGCCCATTAGGGCCAGCGATAACAATGCAATCTTCATTTTCAGTCCCTCGCAAACGGATGGTCCTGCTCGCAAGTTCTGACGGTCCAGAAAATCACCTTTTGATCTGGCGCAAGGCTTCGCAGCGGAAGGTAGAAATTCAAAATCAGTGCAACGAACCAACAACAGGCATGACCCGCGATAGGGCATATGCCAAAAATGGCAACACTCGACGATAAGCGAGCGCTGGTTCGATCTCTGAACGATTTCTAGCCGCGCCGATCTTCATTGCTCTCGATTTGCTCATCGACCCAACTAGCAACGTCGTGGGCAAGGATCAGTCGCTTGGGCGAGTAGGGATTGATCGTGCCAGCAGATACGACCAGTCCCTCTTCCAGTTTCACGCGGGCGAACGTCTTGGCTTCGGCTTCGGTCGCAAATGTTCGGGTTTCACGGGGGCTGCGCTCTTTCTTCGACAGCAGACCGCGTTTGCGGATTTCGAAAGTTACATACCAGGTAGGGCGCACCGCGACTGCTATTTCGCCGCGCCCGTGGTTGTTGGTTCGCCTCCACCACGCCGAGTTTCACGCCGCTCTTGGCGTCCTGTACGCCTCGCCTCACGCCGTTCGTGGCGACCCGCGCGGCGTTCTTGACGGCGCTCCATCCCTGCCGTCTGAGCCTCCGCTTCCGAAGCTGATAGCATCAGGGCTGGGGCGAGAGTGCCTAACGCAGCGGCTAGTCCAAGAAGTGAGAATGCTGTGCGGCGCGAAATCCTTCCGTACTGACCGTTCATGTCTAGCCTCCTTCTCTTGTGCGAGAAGACTCTCCCTGGGGACGATCATCAAACACAACGTGTCATGGCGCTTTGAGTCTCGTGATTGATTGATCTGGATCAACAGGAACCAACTTCGAGCGCCGTCCAGATTGGGGCCGGGTCGTAAGACGGTATCGGCGTTGTGCGTCGCAGTAAGATCTGACAGGGCGATGAGCGCTCTGGGTCAATCGCGTCGGTTTACCGCTCTGCCAGCCACTTCCGGTCTCCCCCAATCAACGGACATCGCCAGAGCAGTCCGGTTGGTCCGTCTCGGGCCAATAGAGGTCTGTCTCCATCCGTGCCTGGAGCCGTATCATTCATGCACTTGCCGCTATCCATGATGCGGTTGTCCAGATGATCGATACTTCCATTGTCCGCGTGCATCGGCATGGAGTGTGCATCACAAGGAACCGAAGGCTTCTGCGACAAAGCTCGGCAAACTTTATGCGGCGAACTTTAGATGCACGTGACTGACGTTCGTCATTGCACCGCGCCCGCTGCGTCCCGTCGGAATCTCTCGCCGATGCCGAGCATGACGCCCTGCCCGCCGGCGATGCCCATTTCAAGGCTCGCGGCGATACGGCGGGCTCGTTCGACGAAATGCGCTTCCGCCGTCGGCGGGCAAACATCGCGCGCGGTCGCCTCGAACAGCTCGAGCCAGCGGTCGAAGTGCGCGGCATCGACCGGCAGCGGCATATGCTTGACCACCGGCGTGCCGTGATAGCGCCCGGTCATCAGCGCGACCGACGACCAGAAGGCGCACATCTGCGCAAGATGCGGCTCCCAATCACTGATCTTCGCCTCGAACACCGGCGCGAGCATCGCGTCGCGGCGGACCTTCGCGTAGAAGCTGTGCACCAGGCGCTCGATCATCGCCTCGGTGATCCCGGTCTTCGCTGCGATTTCGGCCGTGATCTGTTCACGGCGCTCTGCCCCCGTCATGGGCCATCTCCTTAAATAGGTATTTCAAATGCATATTTAGATTGCTATAGCAGATCCGCCAAGCTCTGTTTTCGGGGAGCTCCCATGCGCCTGACGTCTTTCAGCGATTTTGCCCTGCGCGCCTTGATGCGGCTGGCCGGCGAGCCGGGCCGGTCGTTTGCGACCAACGAGATCGCGACCGAATTCGGCATTTCCCGCAATCACCTCGCCAAGGTGGTACGCGACCTTGCCGATTGCGGCTTCATCACCACCCAGCGCGGCGCGGGCGGCGGGTTTTCGCTGGCGCGCCCGCCAGAGGCGATCACGCTTGGCGAGGTGGTGCGCGCGCTGGAAGGGGGCAGCGCGCTGGTCGAATGTTTCAGGGATGACGGTGGCGACTGCGTGCTGCTGCCGCGCTGCCGGCTCAAGGCGAGGCTTGCCGCAGCGCGCGAGGCCTTCATGCGCGAGCTCGACGCAACCACGCTCGCCGAATGCGCCTATCTGCCCCGTGCTTCCCGGCATCCCGCGAGGGCGTCGTGACGCGGATCGCATTCGGGGACGGCGCGTTCGAGGTCGACGCGAGCGTCGTCGCTGAAGGACTCGGCATCGCTGTGCCGCTGCTCCAGGCGCAACTGCGGTCCGGCAAGATCACGACGCTGTCGGAACGCGGAATCGACGCCGATCGCGGCCGGCATCGCCTCACGTTCTTCTCCGAGCACCGCCGCTTCCGCCTCGTCATTGACGAGCGCGGCATGATCATCCAGCGCTCGACGCTGGATTTCGGCAGGTCTCCCTTGCCGATGTCGGCGCACCGGCCGGGCGGATAGTTCCGGGATAATTTTCTAGGCCTGCAGCGCCCGCGCGTCGCCGCGCTTTGCAGCGGTGCCTCTCTTGCCGGCAGCCCTGACGAGGGAATGGCCATTCAGGTGGTGCTGGCCATTCGCCCTGACGCGGTTCGTCGTTGCGCGGTTCGTTTTGGCGCCGTTCTGCTTCACCTTTTCGGCCTTCGCCATCGCCCTGGCCCTCGCCTTCTCCTTGGCAAGCTTCTCGGCCTTCCGTCGCTCCTTCCGCTCGGCCTTTTCCTTCAGCCGCAGCCGCTCCGCCCTCGCCTCCGCGCGCTTTTTCTTGCGCTTCTTCTCGCAAGCTTCGCATTTGCAGCCGATCGGCTTCAGAAAGGCCTTGAAGTAGTCGGTGCCGTAATCGTAGTTGATCTCCTCGCCCGGCTCGATGTTCTTGATGGCGCGGATGAAGACCTTGCGCTTGCGGGGCTTGACGTCGGATTCGGCGTTCGGCTTGCAGGCGTGATTGATGTAGCGGGCGATGTTTTCGCGGACCGAGCCGTCGATGGTCCAGCGGTTGGTGAGCTCAAATAGATATTTGTTCTCGATCGCGTCCTCGTCCGTCTTCTTGGAATCCAGGAGCGGCCCGAAATAGCGGATGATCCTGGAACCCTTCTTGATCGGCCTGGTGGCGAAAAGACCAAGTCCGGTGCGGGAACGGCCGACGCGGTAGGGTTTGTTCGGTGATATCGAAGGCATAACGATCTAAGGCTCGGCCACACCAATGTGGATGAATTTGCGAAGCCGCCCTTCTAGGACGATTCCGCGCACATGTCAGCGTATCCCTTGAACCTTCCCCAGGTTGCACATGTCAAACATCAAATCGGTTCCCGTTGGCAAACTTCCGATGAAATACATCATATTTGCAACAGCTATTGCGGCCCTCTTCGGCACAGATCCCGCTCGGGTCGCCGCTCAACCTGTTATCAGCAGCTACACGTCGTCGGCGCCGAAGGATTGCCGCATGATCGGCAAGCCGAGCGAACTCGATGGCGGCACCACGCGGATCTGCCCGGGCAAGTCGGGACTTGTGCTGCTCGTCAGCGAGGATGACCTGCGCGAAGTCGTGTCAGTCGGCCGGAACCGGCAGGCGGCGGCGAAGGAGCCTGCCGCGCAGGCCTGGTTCGGCCCGTTCAGTTCGACCGCTCATACGGTCGAATGGCGCATCGCCGATGGCAGGCCGTTCGCGATCATCCAGCGCTGGCTGATTGCGGATAACAGCGAGCAGGACAAGGACGGCCGGCCCTCGACAAAAGCGATGCTCGCTGTCACGCGGCTGCCGCCCGGTCAGGTCTGTCACGTCGCCTTTGTCGATGTGGCAGCCAACCCCGACGCGAACGAACTGGCGCGGCAGGCGGCCGACAATTTCGCCCGCGCCTTCAAGTGCGGCAAGGACGAGGTGAGGACGATCGGCCAGAGCGGCCGGACCACGTCGCTGACCAAACGCTAAAATGTGATCCGCAAAAACGCGCAGCGGTTTCTTCGAAAAGATCATGCTCAAACAAAGACCTAAAAGCGCGATGACGATCCGACCCAATCTCACCGCGCCTTAGGCACTTGTGTGCCTTCGGCGTTCTCGGAGATTGGGGCTTTCGCTTTGCAAAGGACGAGGTAATCTTCGGGCTGCGCCAGGGACGCAAGTTGCTGCATTGAGCGCCGCGTTCGCTGCCATTTTTGATCCTGTTTCATTTTATTTTTTCAGGAGGCATACGTGCCACACTCTGCTAGAGCTAGTGCTGTCGTGATCGGCGCCGGAATGGCCGGCCTTACTGCCGCTCGGGCTCTCTCCAAGCATTTCGGAAAAGTCACGGTGCTCGAGCGTGACATGCTTCCTGCAGAACCAGCGCCCCGAACCGGCACACCGCAAGCGCCGCACGCCCACATGCTGCTCGCCGGCGGGCTACAGGCGTTGCAGGCCCTGTTTCCGGGATTTGAGCAGGATCTGGCAGACGCCGGCGCCGTCAAGGTCCGCACCGGCAAAGACATTCGGATGGAACGCCCCGGCTTCGATCCGTTTCCCATACGCGATCTCGGCCTCGACATCTTTTCCATGTCGCGACCACTGCTCGAGGCGGTTACCCGGAGGCGCGTGCAGCAGACCCCAAACATCGACCTCTCAGTGCGCTCCCGTGTGACCAAGCTTGCCGCATCGCGCGATGCAAAGCGGGTGGAAGCGGTCCGTTATGATAGCGAAGACGGTTCTGCCGTGACGCTCGAAGCCGATCTGGTAGTTGACGCCTCCGGGCGCTGTGGCCTGACACTGCAGTTCCTCGAAGAACTGTCCCTCCCGAAACCCGAGGAAACCGAGATTGGCATCGACCAGGCGTACGCGAGCACCATCGTCGAACGGCCGCTTGACCGTGGCGCCGACTGGCTGGGCAATATCATCCTGCCTGCCGCGCCTGCCACAAGCCGCGGCGCGTTCCTGTTTCCGATCGAGAAGCAGCGATGGCTGGTCTCAGTTGGAGCCAATCACGGCGATGCGCCTTCCGGCGAACGCGCGGAGTTCATGGATTTCGTCAAGAGCCTTCGAACCCCGACGGTCTATGAGGCAATCAGGGATGCCCGGCCGCTAACCGACATAGTGCGGTACAAACTGCCCTGCAGCACACGGCGGCATTTCGAGCGTCTGGAGTTCTTTCCGGCAGGGCTGCTTGCGATCGGCGATGCACTTTGCCGCTTTAATCCGGTCTTTGGCCAGGGCATGAGCGTGGCGGCGCAGGAGGCGGTGATACTGGACCGGCTACTGACTGACGAGGTTCCCATGGACCGTTTGGCGCGGGACTTCTTCGCTGCCATCCAAAGCACCATCGAAACGCCGTGGGGCGTTGCCGTGTCCGATTTCGTGTACCCCGCAACGCGCGGCGTTCGCCCTGCCGACCTCGCACAGCGCTTGCAATACGGGATGGCTCTGACCAAGCTCGCCGCGCAGGATCCGGAGGTGCACCGGCTGACGGCAGAAGTCCAGCAGTTGCTCAAGCCGCAGACAGCGCTGCGCGAGCCGGCGCTTGCGGCGCGCGTGGTGTCGCTGATGTAGCCGACAATGCGTGGGAGAGCATTGGGTTGTGTTGCTACGGTGCCGCGGGGCGCGGCATCGTGCCTTTCAGCATCGCCTCGAGCAGCGTGTCGACGGTGTTGCCTGACGGCATCCGCCTGAGCACGTCGGTGAGCCGCCCGTCGAGCAGCAGTGTCGTGAAGCCGTGGACCAGCGACCAGGCGCGCACGATCGCCGCGGCCTGATCCAGCGACAGCGCCCTCTCATGAATCTGCTCGTGACGGCTGGCGCCGACCGCGCCCGCGAGCCCGGCGAAAGACGCACTCGCCGCCTCGTGCAGCGAAGGCCTCGACATGTCGAGGCGCTCGGTTCGGAACATCAGGCCGTACATTCCGGGATGGGCCTGTGCATAGGCGATGTAGGCCTTGGCCCGCGCCATCCCCTTTTCGGCCGGCGTCGAGCCGGTGGCGCCGGCCGCGATCATGGCATCGTTGAACTGGCGGAAGCCGATCGCCGCAAGTTCGCTGACGAGCCCGGTGAGATCGCCAAAATGATGCGTCGGTGCCGCATGCGAAACCCCGGCTTCGCGCGCCACGGCGCGCAGCGTGAGGCCGGCCAGTCCGTCGCGCTCGAGCACGCGCTCGGCGGCCTTCAACAGCGCCTCATGCAGGTCGCCGTGATGATAGGGCGCATCCGTTGTGCGCCGCGGCCGCCGCGCGGGGCGATCGGCTGCTGCCCGTGTGGTCCGGCGGGTCCGCACCAATGCTGCGCGGCTTGCCTTGTTTTCCTTGGATAATCTTGCCATGCGGTCTGTTATATGACGCGATTTTTACAGTGTAAAGATTTTGCTTGACGATCCAGGCCGCCTGCACTATCCGTATCTTTACGGTGTAAAGATTATGAAGGAAGCGCGAGATGCCCGACCGGGTGACGTCAAATGCGGCGCGGACCAATCTGGCGCCGATTCCCTTTGAGTGCGACGCGCCGTTCCTGAAAATCACGGGTGAATTGCCGCGCGAGCTCAACGGCACGCTCTACCGCAACGGCCCCAATCCGCAATTCGAGGCACCCGGCGCGCACTGGTTCGTCGGCGACGGCATGCTGCACGCCTTCCACGTCGAGAACGGCCGCGCCAGCTATCGCAACCGCTGGGTCCGCACTCCGAAATGGCAGGCCGAGCATGACGCCGGCCGCGCGCTATATGGCGGCTTCGGCCGCAAGCTGCCGGATGCGCCGGCCTCAGCGCCGGCGGACGGCGGCGTCGCCAACACCAACATCATCTTTCACGCCGGCCACCTGCTTGCGCTCGAGGAAGGTCACCTGCCGACCGAGATCGAGCCCGGCACGCTCAACCGGCTCGGCTATTGCGACTACAAGGGCGCGATCTCCGGCCCTTTCACCGCACATCCCAAGATTGATCCCCTCACTGGGGAGTTGGTGTTCTTCGGCTACAACGCGGCCGGGCCCTTGACGCCGGCGCTGTCGTTTGGCGCGGTCAGTGCGTCCGGCGTGGTGACACGATTCGAACGCCTTGAATCGCCCTATGCCAGCATGGTGCACGACTTCATCGTCACCGAGAGCCATGTGCTGTTTCCGATCCTGCCGATCACCGGCAACATGCAGCGCGCGATGCGGGGACAAGCGCCGTACGCCTGGGAGCCCGAGAAAGGCGCCTATGTCGGCGTGATGAAGCGCAGCGGCTCGTCAAAGGACATCATCTGGTTCCGCGCCGAGAGCTGCTACGTCTTCCACGTCATGAATGCGTGGGAAGACGGAAACCGCATCATCGCCGACGTGATGCAGTTCGAGGAAGCGCCGCTGTTCAACCATCCCGACGGATCGTCGACCGATCCGAAGAAGAACCGTGCACGCCATTGCCGCTGGACGTTCGACCTCGCCGGCAATACCGATCGCTTCACGCAGACCTATCTCGACGACCTTACCGGCGAATTTCCACGCGTCGACGATCGCCGCGCGGGCTTGAAGAGCCATCACGGCTGGTACGCCTGCGCCAACCCCGACCTGCCGATGTTCGGCGCGCTGTCAGGCATCGTGCATGTCGACGGAGCGGGCAAGCGTCTCGGCCGCTATCTGCTGCCGGCCGGCGATACGATCTCCGAGCCCGTCTTCGTCGAGCGCGGCGCCGATGCCGCCGAGGGCGACGGCTGGCTGCTCGCGGTGGTCTGGCGCGCGCAGGAGAACCGCAGCGACCTCGCCATCTTCAACGCGGCCGACATCGAAACCGGACCTGTCGCGCTGGTTCATCTCGGCCATCGTGTACCCGACGGCTTTCACGGCAACTGGGTTGGCGCGGAGTAACATCGGTCTCCCGTCATTCCGGGGCAGCCGGCGGTGCTGAGGCGGGACTCTAGAAGCCCTGATGCGCAATTGCGCGTTTGAAGTTCGTCGCCGCGCGATGATCCGCGAGGGCTCACGTAGGGCGCCCCATGTAATCGACTGATATAACTCTCCTTTTCTCGACGCTTCACCATTTTGACACTGTAAAGATTTCGCTTGACGATTCCATTCTGCGACCCTAGGCTATCTTTACGATGTAAAGATTTGTCATGAGGCCTCCGATGACGATCTTCCTGATCCTGGCCCCCTACGGCGCCTTCGCAATGCTGATGCTGGTGACCCCGGCCACCGTCAGCCTGTTGTGCGCCGCCCTCATTTGTCTCGCCGTGATCGCGCTCGATGTTGCTCGCGGCCGCACCATCAAGATCCTCGGCGTTGGCTCGGTGGTCGTGTTCTCCGCCATCGGCCTCTATCTCACCTTTTTCGACGCGACGCTCAGCAGCACCGCAGTGAGATTCGCCGTCGACACCGGCATCTTCTTGCTCTCTCTGCTCTCGATCTTGTTCCGCCATCCGTTCACGCGGCAATATGCGATGGAAGTCGTCAATGCCGAGACCGCCCGCCTGCCCGGCTTCGAGCGCGCCAACTATCTGATCACCTGGGCCTGGACCGGTGCCGCACTCTTGATGATGATCGGCAACATCGCGGTGCTGTATGTGCCGAACCTGCCGCTGTGGTCGGGCCTGCTGGTCGCCTTTGCTGCCCGCAACAGCGCGGTCTACTTCACAAAATGGTATCCACAGTACCGCAAGGCCAAGCATGGAACGCCACCGGCCAACGCGCTGCCGTCGCACTGAACCCGCCAGCAGGACAGGGACGCACAATGAAGGACGTATTTCGCCGGCTCGCCTCCGACTTCCTCTCGACCATCGTCTTCCTGGTGATCTACCTTGCGACCGACAACGTCGTCCTGGCGACGTCGGTCGCGATTCTCGGAGCGGTCGGACAGGTGGTCTGGTCCCGCGTCAAGGGACAGACGCTCGGCTACATGACCTGGGCGAGCCTTGCGCTGGTGATCGTGCTGGGCGGCGCGACGCTGCTGACGAACGATCCGCGCTTCGTGCTGGCTAAACCCGCGATCGGCCACGTCGCGATCGGCGCGATCATGCTCAAGCGCGGCTGGATGCTGCGCTATTTGCCGCCCATCGTGACCCAGACGATTCCCGAATATGCAATTTTCGCGGGCTACGCGTGGGCGGCACTGATGTTCGCACTTGCCGCCGGCACGGTGGCGATCGCATCGACCGGCAACATGACGCTGTGGGCGTTCTACGTGTCAGTGGTCCTCATCGGTGCCAAGCTCGCCGCCTTCGCGATCCAGTACGCCGCCTTCCGCATCCTGATCGGAAACCGCCTGCGCGCCGCCGCACGCGCCTGACGTAAAGCGTTAGGATTGCGCGGCAAGATGGGCTATACCGCCGCGCACACTTCAGCTTGAGGGGAATCAAATATGGCGGTGGACGGAAACTGGAATCTCACCATGACGACGCCGATGGGCGAGCGCAAGGCGACGCTGTCGCTGAAGAGCGCCGGTGGCACGCTCACGGGCACGCAGGGCGCCGAGGGCAACTCGACTGAGATCTTCGACGGCAGCGTGAACGGCGACGACGTCGCATGGAAGGTTTCCATCACCAATCCGATGCCGCTGACGCTTGACTTCAGCGGCAAGGTCGCCGGCGACAGCATTTCCGGCGAGATGGGCATCGGCCCGATGGGCAGCTTCCCCTTCACCGGCACGCGAGCGTAACAACCACCTCTCGCATACGCATGCGCATCCTGACTTCCATCGCCGTCATGGCATTGCTCGCCACGACGGCGTCGGCAGAGCGCTGTACCTAGAACCAAATCTGCATCGGCAGGCCGTACGGGTCGCGCGGCGGCGCTCCGTCGGGAACGCAGCCCGCGGCATCGCGTGCGACGATCGCAACCGCGCAGGCATCCAGCACATCGTCGCGTTTTGCTCCGGTGCCTATCCGCACCTCGGTCAGCCACCGGTCGATCTCGCGAAAGCCAAAGCGTTTGAGCAACGCGCGGCGACACGCATCGCCTTCCTGCGACTTCTTCCGCGCCAGCGGCTTGCTGCCGTTCAGCCGCAGGAACACCAGTTCGGGATGCACCTCACGGATGTTGCGTGTACCGTGCGCGCGCACGAATGCGTCAACCTCCATGATCTTGCGCCCGATGTGCCAAAGCTGCCGTGAGACCCGCGTCTGGCCACGACGCAGCGCCTCTTGGTTCGCCTTGTCGGGATCGCAAAATTCCTGCCAGAGCCAGCGCCGCGCGCCGGTGAAAACGCGCGAGGTGTGTGGCCGCAGCCGATTGCGCGCGAGACGGTCGCAGGCGCGCGCGCCGTCATGGCTCATGCCGATCGGGATATCGATGCCGGCACAGTCGAATGGACGCGCAAGCGCGTCCGCAATATCGCGATGGAAAGCGATCTCCTGCGTGTCGCCGTCGAGGCAGACGGCGACCCAGCCGTTGGAAAATCCGTCGAGGCCGAGCGCCCTCAACCCAGATTCAATTCCTTGAAGAAGTCGTTACCCTTGTCATCGATGATGATGAAGGCCGGGAAGTCGACGACTTCGATGCGCCAGATCGCTTCCATGCCGAGCTCGGGATACTCGACCACCTCGACCTTCTTGATGCAGTGCTCGGCGAGGTTCGCCGCCGCACCGCCGATCGAGCCGAGATAGAAGCCGCCGTGCTTCTTGCAGGCCTCGCGCACCGCGACCGCGCGGTTGCCCTTGGCAACCATCACCATCGAACCGCCAGCGGCCTGGAACTGGTCGACGAAAGAGTCCATTCGCCCCGCTGTGGTCGGGCCAAACGCGCCCGAGGCATAACCGTCGGGCGTCTTGGCGGGACCCGCGTAATAGACCGGATGGTTCTTGAAGTAATCCGGCAACGGCTCGCCCTTCTCCAGCCGTTCGCGCAGCTTGGCATGCGCCGCGTCGCGCGCCACGATCATCGTGCCGGTCAGCGACAGGCGGGTCTTGATCGGACGCTTCGACAGAGTCGCGAGGATGCCCTTCATCGGCTGGTTGAGGTCGATCTTGACCACCTCGCCGCCGAGCGACTGCTCGACTGCGGGCAAATATTGCGCCGGATTGTGCTCGAGCTCCTCGAGATACACGCCGTCCCTGGTGATCTTGCCGAGCACCTGGCGGTCGGCCGAGCAGGATACGCCGAGCCCGATCGGCAGCGAGGCGCCGTGGCGCGGCATCCGGATCACGCGAACGTCGTGGCAGAAATATTTGCCGCCGAACTGCGCGCCGACGCCGAGCGACTGCGTCATCTTGAGGATTTCCTGCTCCATCTCGACGTCGCGGAAGGCGTTGCCGTCGGCCGAGCCGTGGGTCGGCAGCGCGTCGAGATAGCGCGCCGAGGCAAGCTTCACCGTCTTCATGCAGAGTTCCGCAGAGGTGCCCCCGATCACGATCGCAAGGTGATATGGCGGACACGCGGCGGTACCCAGCGTAAGCACCTTCTCCTTCAGGAACGCAAGCAGGCGATCCTTCGTCAGCACCGAGGGCGTCGCCTGAAACAGGAAGCTCTTGTTGGCGGAACCACCGCCCTTCGCCATGAACATGAACTTGTAGGCATCGTCGCCTTCGGCATAGATCTCGCACTGCGCCGGCATGTTGTTAGCCGTGTTCTTCTCCTCGTACATCGACAAGGGCGCGACCTGCGAATAGCGCAGATTTCGGCGCAGATAGGCGTCGCGCGCACCTTCCGAAAGCGCGGCCTCGTCATCGCCATCGGTAATGACGTTGCAGCCCTTCTTGCCCATGATGATCGCGGTGCCGGTGTCCTGGCACATCGGCAGCACGCCGCCGGCCGCGATGTTGGCGTTCTTCAGGAAATCGAACGCAACGAACTTGTCGTTGTCGCTCGCTTCCTTGTCTTCGAGGATCGAGCGGAGCTGCTTCAGATGCCCCGGACGCAGATAATGATTGATCTCGCCGAAGGCGGCCTCCGAGAGCGCACGCATCGCCTCCCGCGACACCACGATCATATCCTTGCCCAGGACCTTCTCGACCCTCACGCCGTCGCTCGTGACCTTCTTGTAGGGGGTGGTATCCGCGCCCAACGGGAACAGCGGGGTGTGCTTGTAGGGCGGAACGGGCTTTTGCTGGTCAGGAAAGGCGGTGGGGGCGTTCATAGGCTGCTCGTCGGTTCGAGAGGCCGGGAACGGCCGCGAAAGGCCGGCCGGCAATGTAGAGTCGTTCTAAGCATTTTTTGGACAAAAGGAAGGGAAAGCCGGCGCGTCCGGTTATGCGCAGGATCATCACGGACATGTAATCCGGCGTTGACGGCGTCGGCGGGAGGCTGCATGAACCGTCGCGCGCATTTCTTACCGCGGGGGGTATCAATGATAAGACGACTGCGCCGACGCTTGCCGTTCAGCCTTCGCACCACCCTGTCGGGGGCGGTGCTGGCGTTGGGCGCGGCCTTCGCCACTGCCCCGGCTCATGCCGATCAGTGCGACGAGATCGCAAAGGTGCTCGCCAATCAGATCGACGGGCTGAAGGTCAGTTTCCGCGCCGCCAACATTGTCTACCTGACCCATCCGGCGGCCAAAGAATTGTCGCTCGGCTGTCGGGGACAGAATTATTCCATCGAACTCTACGCCAAGGGCGACCGGCGGCCAAAGCCCGACTTCTACAGTCTCGTCGGCAGCGCGGCCGCGCTCGCCTTCACGGTGACGAAGGACGACACCACCACCGGTTCGGCGCGGTGCCTGAAGAGGATGGGCCTCCTGCGCGGCGACAAGGTGTCGATGCGCTACCGCCGCCTCAACATGGAATGCACGCGCACCAAGACTGAAGCCTCGATCGCAATCACGCGCAGCCGGGACGACTAGATCAGGATGCGATCAGGTTGAATCGCAGCATCTCTTTGTTTGAACGTCATCCGCTCAGTCAGGCTGGCCAAATCCTGCGCAAAACCCCGTCCTTGATCACATGGTGATGGAAAAGCGCGGCCGCGGAATGAAACAGCGCTACAACGATGATGATGTTCGCGATCAATCCATGCCACGCATTGACGCTGCGCATGAAATCGTTACCGCCGAATTTCGCAAAGTGCCAAATGTTGAACAGCGGAAAGCCGTGCGCAAACACATTGGCAATGCCCAGTGCGACCATGATCAACAGCAGCAGATCGAGTAGCCGGTGCGTCGCCACCGCGGCCACGTGGAGGCCGCCGCGGTTGAATGGCGGCAATCTACGGCCGCGCGTGTTCCGCCAAAGCATTCCCACGACCACCACGGTAGCAAGCGCAAAACCGAGCAGGACATGCAGGGACCAGATGTCTACCCGAAGTGGGCCGCGCGGCAGAAGATTGGTCGTTCTGCCAATCAGGAATTCGATTGCAACGAGGATTGCGGTCGCCCAATGCAGCGTGATCGTCGTGCGGTCATAGGCTTTCGGCTGACTATCAGGGGAACCGGTCACGTCGCTGCTCAATCCGCCTCAAGTGAGGCGTACTTCTTCTCGAATTCCCACACCTCCTGAAAGCCAATCAACGCGCTGAACTCGTTGAAGTCGTACAGCGGCGCCTCTACCGGCTTGTCGTCGACCAGCGAAGCATAGACGCTGTTCAGCGCATACGCGCTGGCGAGCAGGCCCGCCGTCGGATAAATCGCCATCCGGTAGCCGATCTCCCTCAGTTTTTCCTGGGTGAGGATCGGGGTCCGGCCACCATGAAGCTGGTTCGAGACCAGCGGCACGTCCAGCGCCGATCCGATCTTTCGCATCTCCGCTTCCGATTCCGGACTCTCGATGAAAATAATGTCAGCGCCGGCTTTGGCATATGCCTCGCCACGGCGGATCGCCTCATCGAGGCCGAGTGACGTGCGTGCATCGGTGCGCGCGATGATCAGAAAATCTTTTGACGAGCGCGCATCGCTCGCGACCGTCAACTTGTTGATCATCTCCCTGACGGAGATCACGTGCCGGTTCGGTGTGTGTCCACATTTCTTGGGACTCTGCTGATCTTCGAGCTGGATCGCCGCGGCCCCAGCCTTCTCGTAGCCGCGGACCGCATGGTGAACGTTCAGCAAACCGCCGTAGCCGGTATCGCCATCGGCGATCAGCGGCTTGCGCACGGTCTGGGCGATAGCCTGCACGCGATCGAGCATCTGCGAATAGGTCGCCAGACCGGCATCGGGCAATCCGAGGTAAGACGCCACAGCCCCATACCCTGTCATGTAAAGCGCGTCGGCCTTGGTGCGATCGGCAAGCTTGGCTGAGACCAGGTCGAAGACTCCAGGACAGGCCACAAACGGCTTTTCGTTGATCAACGTTCGTAAGGTACTGGATGCCATCACCATCTCCTGACTGATTCTGGATGGGCCGACGATCGTTACGGTGATCGGCCGCGATCGAAGTGCCGCACCGTCTCCTGCGCAGAAGGACGCGGCAGAATACTCGCTCCTGTATTGCTATACGACAATAGCTATCTTATGGTAGCAATATGAAAATTCAACGCTCAACGCACGACCTCACGCGATTGCGAACGCAGTTGATGGGGGTTTCCCGCCGGCTGCGCCGTGAGGCCACAGCCGACGACCGATCCTGGGCGCGGCTGCTGGTGCTAGGTGCCATCGATCGGCACGGCGAATTGGCGACACCCTCGGTGCTCGCGGCCGATGAAGGCATGCGGTCCTCGAATCTTGCCGCCGCGCTGCGCTCCCTCGAAGCGCGCAAGCTGATCGTGCGTACTCAGGACGCCAAGGACCGGCGCAAGGTCAGGCTGCGGCTCAGTGCAGCCGGGCAGCGTTTTCTCAACGAGAGCCGCGCGCGCGGCGAGCGCTGGCTTGCCGAAGCCATGGATGCGTGCCTCACAGCCGGCGAGCGCGCGGTCCTGATCAAAGCCGGGGCCCTGCTCGACCGCATGGCGGCCTATTCCAAGCCGGCAACGCGGCGTGGCCGAAAATAGTCAGAATTCGTAGAGCCGATTTCAATTCGAGCGCCAGCTATCGGCCCGAGCCAATCCCCGTGCCCGTGCCGTGGCGTCGGCGGTCCTGCCAGCCTGAACTCATCATGTCATAGGCCAGCTGTTGCCGGGCATGACGAAGCCATCATGCACCAGGCGAACGAGCGTGCCACCTCGATCGCCTTCAGTGTCCAGGTGACCGTCGAATCGACCCGTGAACCATAGGCCGGATCGGTGTCCGCGCCGCCCTTCCGGGAACAGCGCAACAGCCGCGGCGGATCGCACTCCAGCACCTCGCAACGCACGACGCCGTCCCAGTCGCCTGGAATAATCCGAGAGTCGATCGCGGCCGGCCGCAAGTTCGCCGGAAAGCGCGCGAACATCGGAGGCATGGAACTGACGGGAGTCGCCCATGATCGGAAAGCTCCTCATGCAGAACACGCTCGTCGTTGTCGCGATGGGCGTGCTGCTGTTCGGCTTTGCCGGCACGCTGCGTTGGCCCGGCGCGTGGGTCTACCTCATTGCCTCGGCTGTGATCGGTCCGGTGTGCGGCCTGTGGCTTGCCAGGGTCGATCCCGCGCTGCTCGCCGAGCGCATGAAGCTAACTGCGCGCGAGGAGCAGCCTTCGGACGACAAGCGGTTCATGCTGGTGTTCTTGGTCGCCGCCCTGCTCTGGTTCATCGCGATGGGGCTCGACCGCCGGATCAACGGGGCCGACGCGGGCGCCGCGCAGATAGTGGTCGGCACAGCGATGTACCTGATCTCGACCGCCCTGATCATGTGGGTGTTCCGCACCAACTCCTTCGCCGCACCCGTCGTCAAGGTGCAGTCCGAGCGTGATCACCAGGTGATCTCAAACGGCCCCTATGCGGTGGTCCGCCATCCCATGTATGCCAGCATCATGCTGTTTTTCGCCGGCGTGCCGCTGACGCTCGGATCGTGGTGGGGCCTCGCCTTCCTGCCGCTGTTCTTCCTTTTGTTCGCGGTCCGCACGCGAATCGAGGAGCGCACGCTGCTGGCGGGCCTGCCGGGCTATGCTGACTATGCGGCGCGGGTGCGCTATCGTCTCGTGCCGGGGCTATGGTGAGGCACGATCATGGACGAGCGGGTCAAGACGGAGAACAAGACCTATACCGGCGGATGCCATTGCGGCCAGGTCCGTTTCGAATGCACGACCGACATGGCGATGGTCACCGCCTGCAACTGCTCGATCTGCACAAAGAAGGGCCTGCACTTCTCCTTCCTGTCGCCATCAAGCTTTCAGCTCCGCGCCGGTGCGGAGAATTTGAAGGAATATTTATTCAATCACCACGCGATCCGCCACCAGCTCTGCATCGACTGCGGCGTCGAGGTGTTCGCTCGCGGCAAGAAGCCCGACGGCACCGACGTCGTGGCGCTGAATGTGAGCTGCATCGACGGCATCGATTTGTCAAAGATCGCGATGACGCCGATGGATGGCCGGAACAACTAGGACTTTCGGGTCTGTCATACTGGGCTTGTCCCCGGCCATGACGACGGAGAAAGCCGCCCGGACAATTCAAACATCCAGCGCCTTGTAGCGCCGGAAAATTCCCTCCTCGTTGAACGGAATCCGCCGTTCGCTTGCGAGATAGGCCTTGATGTTGGGCCGCTCGGCGACGCGGTCGCGCAGCTCGACCAGACGCGGAGTCTCCGGTTCAAAGGCCTGCATGCGCTTCGGGAAGGCATAGCGCAGCCCTTCCACGATCTGGAACAGCGAAAGATCGACATAGGTCGCGCGGCGGCCCGTGACATAGGCACCACCATTGGCCGCCACGAGGTCCTCGAAATAGCCGAGATATTTCGGGACGCGCGAATCCCAGAATTCCTCGGTGCGCTTCTTCGCCGGCGCCTTCTGCTCTTCATAATAGAGCGAGGGGCCGAGCGGGTGATGGGTGTCGTGGACCTCCAGCACGAAGTCGGCGATGGTGAGTTGCAGCTGATGCACCCACAGCCTGCCCGGTTCCGCTTTCGGCGCCAGTCGATGGCGCGCGCCGAGATAGAGCAGGATGTTGGCGGTCTGCCCGATCACGAGCTTGCCGGCCTTGAGGAACGGCGGCGCAAAGGGCGGCGTGCCTTTGTTTGCCTCCATCATGTTCATCATCGCGTCACTGCCGCCCTCGCCGCGCGCGACATCGGTGTAATTGGCGCTCGCATCCTCCAGCGCAAGCCGGACATACTCGCCGCGGCCCTGGATCATCGGCCAATAGTAGAGCTGATAGCGCATGGACGGTCCCGTTTCGAGCGAAGCGAACGCCGAAGATGTCACCCCGCAATCTGCGGGGCGACATCGCAACCGTCAAACCCGGGATCAGTTCGCCGCGAAGCAATACAGCAAGCCGTCGCCGCCCGTGCTCTTCAGGTCGGCCTGCGAACAGCCGCCGTCGGGACCGCGCGAGGGATGCGATGTGTTCCAGGATTTTGACGGCTCGTCGTCGCGCAGCCCCTTGCGGTCGAAATGCCCGACCATGGCGGCGCCTTGCGTGCTGCTCGTCCAGTTCTTGCAGGTGCGATCCTCGCCTGCCGCAAACGCGGTGCCATCCGCCTGCGATCCCGTCAGCACGTCGTGGCGGTTCGGCGTATCGCCGGCACCGTTGATGACTTCGCCTTTTTCGCTCAGCGCGGTCTGCTTGGTAAGATTGTTGCCGGCGCTGTGCAGATCGGCAACGTCCTTCGCAATCACGACGCCCTTGGCATTCTTCCACGGCCCCTTGCCGATGCGATCGCGCGCATTCACCGCCGGCTGTCCATCCGCCGGCTGGATGGAAAGATAGGCCCGCCACGTCTTCGGGGCACCGAAGCCCGCGGCCTGCGCCAGCGTCTGGCAGTGATTGTCGGCGCCGGCGAGCCCGCCAAGATTGCCGCCATTGCCGACGCCGTTGCTGGTGAGGAAGAAGCTGGTGTCGGCTGTCTGGGACAGCGCCGGCGACGCGCCGATGACGGCAAGGGCAAGGCATGTGGGAACGGCAATCCGAGCAACGACGTTCATTTCATCCTCCCAATGGTTGTTGTAGTTCGCTGACATCAACCCGCGGCGTCGCCAGATATTCCGGCGCAGCGCCACGCCACGAGTCGTCCGGAACGGTGTGCCCAAACAGGGAACTGAAACGCGATGATGGTCGATTTCGGCGCGCTGTTGTAACGCGCGCAAAAACAGAACGCCGCGGGTTTGAGCCGCGGCGTCTTGCACTTCATCTGGTTGTCGATCAGTTGGTCTGCTGGATCGCCGAAAGCTCCCAGTTGCCGCCGCGCTGGCGCACGAAGGTCCAGACCTCCGTGACCTCAACCGGCTGCTCGCTGCCGCTGACCAGCCGGCCGCTGCCGCGTTCGACTGTCGTATCGACCAGCGAGAAGCGCATCGCAACCGTCGCATATTCGCTGTCGCCTTCGCGCCAGGCCTCTGCGAGGTCGCCTTGCAGGAGCTTCACATTCTTCACCTTGTTGGTGACATTGTCTGCCTTGTTCTGCTCGAGATCCTTCGAGAGGTAAGACACCATTTCCGGCGTGGCGAGCGTATGCAGCTTCGCGATGTCCTCGTTCGACCAGGCGGCCTGGATCTCGCCGAGCAGGCGCTCGAACGCCTCGTAGTCGGCGGGCCCGATCTCGACCGGTGCATTCGACGAACCGACGCCAAAGCCGAACCCGGAGCGGTAGTTCGGCTGCGGGCCGCCGGGACCGGTTGCCGGGCCACCGGCATAGGCTGGCGCGGGCGCGTTGCGGCGCTGCCACCACGACATCGCAAGCCGCACCACGAGCACGATCAGACCGATCTGCAACAACAGCCCAAGGATCGACGACAGGCCCCCGAGCCCGGAGAACAAGCCGCCGCCAAAGAGCATGCCGAGCAGGCCGGCGCCGAGGAAGCCCGCGGCGAAACCGCCGAGCAGGCCACGGCCGGCGCCACCGCGGCCGAACAGGCCACCCGACGTCGTTGCGGCCGGCGTGCCCATGCTGGGGCTGCCAGGCTGGCTGAAGGTGCGGTTGAACGGCTGCGCGGTTCCGGGCGCCGTGCTGGTGCTGGGCGGCGCCGAGAAGCTGCGCGAACCGCGCGAGCCCGAACCGAAGCCGCCGCCGGCGCGCGCGTCGGCTGACGAAACTGACATCACGACGGGCAGCGCCAGCGCCATCGCGACGGCGATCGCCCGAACAATTCCACGCGTGCGTTGCGAGAAATTCATGTTTGTTTCCTCAGAATCCCCGGCATGGGGAAACGCTCCCTAACATGGGTAGGGTTGGATAAAAGTGAAGCGGTAAACTGGAACCGCGGCTGCGGCCCTCGGTCGCGGAGATGTGACGATATGAACCTTGCGGAGGCTAAAGTCCGCTCAATTCGCCGTCATCGTTTCCTTCACCGCAGCAACCAGCTGAGTCAGCGTGAAGGGTTTCGGCAGGAACGCGAATTGCTGGTTCTCGGGCAGACTCTTCTCGAAGGCGTCCTCGGCATAGCCTGACACAAAGATGATCCTCAAGTTTGGATTGCGGCTGCGCATTTCCTTGAGCAGCGTCGGGCCGTCCATCTCCGGCATCACCACGTCGGAAACCACGAGGTCGACCTCCCCGTTCTTCTCGTCGAAGGCCTCCATCGCCTCGACGCCGTTGGCGGCCTCGATCACGCTGTAGCCGCGCGAGCGCAGGCCACGCGCGTTCAGCGAACGCAACCCGTCCTCGTCTTCCACAAGCAGGATGGTGCCCTGCCCGGTGAGGTCGGGCTTCGGCTTCGCCGCCTCCGCGGCGGGTGCCTCCTTCGCGGCGCCATTGGCCGCGTGGGCCTCCGACGCGACCTCCTGCTCCGGCCGATGTCGCGGCAGGAAGATGCGGAACGTAGTGCCCTCGCCCGGCTCGGAATCGACATAGACGAAGCCGCCGGTCTGCTTGACGATGCCGTAAACCGTAGACAGGCCGAGGCCGGTGCCTTTGCCGACTTCCTTAGTCGAGAAGAACGGCTCGAAGATCTTGTCGATGATCTCGTGCGGGATACCTGTGCCGGTATCCGATATCTCGATCTTCACATAGTCAGCCGCGGGCATGCCTTTGTAGGCGAGCTGCGCAGCCTGTTCGGTCGGCATGTTCGCGGTCCTGATGATCAGCTTGCCGCCGTTGGGCATGGCGTCGCGCGCGTTCACCGCGAGGTTGATGATCACCTGCTCAAACTGGGAGACGTCGACCTTCACCGGCCACAGGTCGCGGCCATGCACGAGGTCGAGCTTGACCTTCTCGCCGATCAGCCGGCGCAGCAGCATGGCGAGGTCACTTAGCGCATCACCGAGATCGAGCACCTGCGGCCGCAGCGTCTGGCGCCGCGAGAACGCCAGGAGCTGCCGCACCAGCGTCGCGGCGCGGGTCGCGTTCTGCTTGATCTGCATGATGTCCTGGAACGACGGATCGGTCGGCTTGTGCGCGTTCAACAGGAAGTCGTTCGCCATCATGATGGCCGAGAGCACGTTGTTGAAGTCGTGGGCGATGCCGCCGGCGAGCTGGCCCACCATCTCCATCTTCTGCGACTGGTTGATCTGGTTTTCCAGCGCACGCCGTTCGGTGGTTTCCAGCATGTAGATGATCGCGGTCTCGGCGTCGCGCTCGTCCTTCTCGATGGTCGTGACGAAGAACTGGGCGAAGCGCTCCTTGGGCCCGTCGAGCATCACCTCGACCGGCGGGATGTCGCCCTGCCCTTCGGCAGCCTGGTTGATCACGGCGATCAGAAGGCCGCGGTCGCGCGGATTGACAGCGTGGAAGATCGACTTGGCCGCGCCGCCCTCGCCGTTCAGGCTCTGCGCCAGCTTGGCATAGCGGGCGTTGGCGCCGACGACGTTGCCGCCGCGATCGACGGTGGCGATCGCCATCGGCGTGTGGTCGAAGAAGCGCATGAAGCGCACTTCGGCGGCTCGCTCGGGATCGGAATGCTCGTCGCGGGCGCGGCTGATCACGAGCGTGCGCGAGGCACCGGCCGCGCCGTCGGCGCCGAAGGCGAGCTTGTGATAGAGCCGGACCGGCATGGTCTTGCCGCCGCGCATGCGCAGGTCGATGTCGAAGACTTCCGTCCTGACCTCGCCGGGCATCGGCGCGATCGAGGTCAGCAGCGCTGCGCCGTCGCCGGAGACGATGTCGGTCAGCTTCAGCCCGCCCGAGCCGATCTCGGCGAGATCATAGTCGAGCCAGTTGGCGAGCGTCGCGTTGACATAGGCGATCTCGCCGGCCGGGTTGACGGAAAAGAAGCCGCACGGGGCATGATCGA
The DNA here is from genome assembly GCF_018131005.1 of Bradyrhizobium lablabi. Classification (GTDB taxonomy): domain Bacteria; phylum Pseudomonadota; class Alphaproteobacteria; order Rhizobiales; family Xanthobacteraceae; genus Bradyrhizobium; species Bradyrhizobium lablabi_D. The sequence continues at coordinate 96,260 of NZ_JAFCJK010000008.1, read as the reverse complement.
GATATTCGATCGCGTGCCGCAGTTCCTGAAAGACGTCCTCCTGGCGCTCGCGATCGCGCGTGATGTCGGCGATCGACCACACGGCGTATTTCGCCTCGCGCTTGGCCTGGCCAAGCGGGCGCACCCGCATCCGCAGCCAGCGGCCGTGCCCGCCATCATGGCCCGCGATGCGAACCTCCTCCTGCTGCCGCTTGCCCTCGCGCGCGGCCTTGAGCAGGCGGAACACGGCTTCGGAGACGTCCGGATTGCCGATAAAGACGCGCTCGACGGGGCGAACATCCTGCGGCCCCGTCGCGCCGGTCAGCGTGAGGTAGGCCGCATTGGAATAGGCCACGTGACCGCGCGGATCGGTAACCGCGAGCCCGTCCGAGGCATGGTCGGCAATGCGCCCGACCACCGGGTCGTCGACCGTGCGGTCGGAAAAGCGGATGATGCCGGTGGCGAAGGCGAACAGGTTGAACAGCCCGATGGTGGCGAGCAGCGCCAGCACGCCAAGAACGTAGGGCTGCGCCTGGCTGCGGCCCATGGTCATGAGCCAGACCGCCACCGCAACGATACCGGCTGCGATCAGCAAGACCAGCAGGATGGAGCCGCCCCGCCGCGCCGGTCCATGGGCCACGAACGGCTCGGGCGCTGGATGATCGTTGGTTTCGGCGGTCATCTGGAGAGACATGGCTCGTCGGCATTGAGGAGGCGTCCGGTCCGGCCGCCCGCTCCTGAGTGCCTGAATCGGACCCAAAGACGCAAGTCCATCAGGGCGCAATTTCGCAAGTTACGCGCATTTCAAGCGGATATCCGTCCCAGTATGTCCTACCCGCGGAGGCCAGACAGCCCCCGCTTCAGCCGCATCACGTAGCCGATGATTTCGGCAACTGCATGGTAGTGCTCGATAGGAATCTCCTCGTCGATCTCGACGGTGGCATAGAGCGCGCGCGCCAGCGGGACGTTCTCCACGACCGGAATGTCGTGCTCCTTCGCGATCTCCCTGATTTTGAAGGCGATATTGTCGACGCCTTTGGCGACACAGACCGGCGCGGCCATGCTGCGGTCATAGGCGAGCGCCACCGAGAAATGGGTCGGGTTGGTGATGATCACCGAGGCCTTGGGAACCTGGGCCATCATGCGCTTCTTCATGCGCTGGACCCGCAACTGCCTGATCCTGCCCTTGACGTGAGGATCGCCTTCCTGCTGCTTGAACTCCTCCTTCATCTCCTGCAGCGACATCTTCTGCCGTTGGTACCACTGCCGGTACTGGAAGAAGTAATCGCCGATCGCGACCGCCGCGAGCATCGCCACCACGGCGCCCATCAAATGCAGGGTCAAGCTGGTGATAGCGGGCAAGAGCTCGGCAGTGTCGAGGCGCAGAAAGGCTTCCAGGCGCAGGCGCTCGGGCCACAGTATCGCGGTCATGACCGCGCCGAGCGCGATCAGCTTGAACAGGCCTTTCAAGAAATTCGCCGCCGCCTGTTTGCCGAAGATGCGCTTGAAGCCTGCGCCCGGCGACACCTTGGAGATTTTCGGCTTCAGCGACTCGCCCGACCACACCAGGCGATGCTGCACCATGTTGCCGGCGATCGCCGCCAGCGCCAGCATCAGGAATGGCACGCCGACCGCAGCGATCACGGCATAGCCCAGCGACTGGGTCAGCGCGAGAAGACCGGGGCCGTCGGTGCGGATCATCCAGGATTTTGCGATCAGGTTGCGGAGCGGCATCAGGATGCCGCCGCCGATCGAGCCCGAGAATGTTGACAGCACCAGCGTGGCGCCGGCGATCACGAACCAGGTGTTGACCTCCTGGCTCTTGGCAACGTCGCCCCTCGCATGCGCGTCATCGAGACGTTTTTGCGTAGGGTCTTCTGTTTTGTCGTCGGTATCCTCGGCCATAGCTGCTCCCTAGTTCAATGGAGCAAGCTGGCGCATGACGCCAAGGAAGTAGTCGAGATAGGTGCCCATCATTGCGGCGAGCACGAGGCCGAAGATCAGGAACCCGGCGACGATCGAGAGCGGCACGCCGACGAAATAGACCTGCATCTGCGGCATCAGCCGCGCCAGAATGCCGAGCCCGATGTTGAAGACCAGACCGAACACGAGGAACGGCGCCGACAGTTGCAGGCCGATCTTGAACGCGGCGGCAAAAGCGCTGGTGGCGAGCGAGGCGACGTCGCCGGTGGGCATCACCTCGCCCGGCGAGAAGATCCGGTAGCTCTCGCTCAGCGCGGCGATGACGAGATAGTGGCTGTCGGTCGCAAACAACAGCGTTATTCCGAGGATGGTGAGGAAGTTGGCGATGATCTGGCCCTGCTGTCCCTGGGTCGGATCGACGGAGGTGACGAAGCCGAGGCCGAGCTGCTGGGCGATCACCGAGCCCGCGACCGAGAGCGCCGACAGCGTCACGCGCGCGGTGGCGCCGAGCACGATGCCGATGATGATCTCGTGCACCATCAAGACCCCGAGCGAGGTGATCGAGGTCACATCGACATGGTAGGCGCTGCGATGCAGCGGCAGAATGATCAGCGCCAGCATGAGCGCGATCGAAAGCTTCACCCGGGTCGGAATGTTGCTCTCGCCGAAACCGGGCAGCAGCATCACCATCGCGCCCACGCGCGCGAAGACCAGCACGAAGACCGCGGCGAGCGCCGGAAGCAGGGAGACGTCGATGCGCATGACTGGGCCATTAGTGCATCAACCACCGACGATTCGCGACGAAATCCGCATCATGTGCCCGTAGAGCGAGTCTGCCATGAACGGCAGCGCAAGCAGCAATGTCACGAAGATCGCCAGAATCTTCGGCACGAAGACCAGGGTCTGTTCCTGGATCTGCGTCAGGGCCTGGAACAGCGATACCACGACGCCGACGACGAGGCCGACCACCATCAGGGGCGACGACACGAGCACGATGGTCCAGATCGCGTCGCGTGCCACGTCGAGGGTTTCAGGGCCAGTCATTGCAGCTCTCTCATTTGCTTGCGTCTTCGGTCCAGAGCGCGAAGCGCGAGGCGCGAATCGTGAATGGCATGTGCTGTCGTGCAATCCGCCACTCGCTATTCGCTACTCGCCCCTCTCAGATCGGCATCTTCATGATGTCTTCATAGGCCTGGATCACGCGGTCGCGGACCGAGACCAGTGTCGACACCGCGACGTCGGTTTCGGCGACCGCCGTCACCACGTCCATCACGTTCGCCTTGCCGGAGGCCATCGCCATGGTCTGCGCGTCGGCCTTCTTGCCAGTGTCCATCACGCTGCCGACGGCGTCCTGCAAGAGCGCGCTGAAGGACGGACCGGCTGCGGCCTGGCCCGCTTTCTCGGCGCCGCTCCGCTCCATGATCTTTGCGAGGCTGGCATAAGCGTTGGCGGCGACTGTCGGTGAGGCCATGGTTTACGGTCCCTGTCTTGCTCTGCTGCTTCAGGCCTTGAGGATGTCGAGCGTGCGCTGGATCATCCGCCGCGTGGCGCTGATGATGTTGAGGTTCGCCTCGTAGGAGCGCTGGGCGTCACGCATGTCGGTCATTTCGACAAGTGAGTTGACGTTGGGATATTTGACGTTGCCGGCGGCATCCGCCGCCGGGTTGCCCGGCTCGTGCTTGATACGGAAGGACGACCGGTCCGGGCGTACCCTGCCGAGCGTCACCACCTTGGCGTCGAGCGTGCGGTCGAGCGCCGAGGAGAAGGTCGGCACCTTGCGACGATAGGGATCACCGCCGGCGGTCTGGGCGGTCGAATCGGCGTTGGCGATGTTTTCCGAGATCACCCGCATCCGTCCTGCCTGCGCCCGCAGGCCGGAGGTCGCAATGCTCATCGAACGGGCGAAGTCGCTTGCCTCATCGGCCATGATGTCCTCCAGCCTCTACTGGCCTAGCCCTTGCCGATCGCCGTCTTCAGGAGATGCAGGCTGCGGCTGTAAAGCGAGCTCACGGCCGCATAGTCCATCTGGTTGGCCGAGACCTTCAGCATCTGATCCTCGAGATTGACCGCGTTGCCGGCGGGGCGGGTCTGGAACCCGCTTCGCCCGCGATCGTTATCGAAAGAGTCAGGCGCGCCCGACGCCGCCAAATGGGTGGCACTGGTCTTGATCATCGGCAGCGTCCCCATGCCGGCACCGACGGTGGACCCGTTCTGGTCGAACTTCGGATCGATCAGGTCGCGCGGTCGGAAGTTCGGCGTGTCGGAATTGGAGATGTTCTCGGCAAGTACCCGCTGGCGCTCTTGGTGCCACTGCATTTTGGTGCGCAACGCCGACAGGATCGGCAGATCGTTCATCGGCATTGCCGCGGCTCCGTTAACCCCTGGGGCCTCCCGAGGTAGGCAGAATTTGCCCGGTTTATGGTTAACGGGGGGTTAAAATCGGTTCCCCTTCCGTGGAGAACCGCCCGGCAGCCGCTTGCGAGCGCACTTTCGCCACGAATGCTGCGTTAACCAGCCCGGGCTGAACGCAGTTTGGAACGCTCAGAAGTCGTTTTGGGACAAGCGATTCTTGGTCTATTAATGGAACGTTCGGCTGTAAGCCGTGGGGAATTAAACAATAAGGCGAATCTCGGGCGTGATTCGCCGCGCAACGTCCGCGCTTGTTGAAGCCGGAAAGCCGAGGAAGGCCAAGATGGCCGGGGACTCAAGTATGCAGGCACTGACATTCGTGTTCGCGTTCGTGGCCGTGCTGGCGCTGATCGGCGTCGCTGCATGGTTGGTGCGGCGCTTTGCCAGCAATCGTATAGGCGCCAACACAAACCGCGGGCGAATGCCGCGACTCGCCGTGATCGACGCTGCCGCTGTTGACGGCCGCCGCCGCCTTGTCCTGGTCCGGCGCGACAATGTCGAGCATCTGCTGATGATCGGCGGCCCCAGCGATATCGTTGTGGAACCCAATATCGTCCGCGCCATGCCCGGCCGCGATCAGATGGCGCCACGGCCCGCCGTGACCGGCGAGCCACCGCCGCGAATCGCTCCGCTGCCTGACGCGGCGTGGACCGATGGCGACGGCGCCCGCGCCGACATCTTCGATCAGGCCGAGCCACAGATGCCGGAGCCGCCGATGCGCCCGACGCGCCCCTCGTTCGCCGACGAGGTTCGCCGCCCGGCCGCGCCGCCGGTCGCGGAGCGCCGCAATGATCCGCTCACGGGCTTCACGCCTGAAGCCATCGGCTCCCGCCCCGATCGCGCAGAGCCGCGGCCTGATCCGCTCCCGCCGCGACTGACTCGCCCCGAACCTGTCATCCCACGTCCGCCACGCCCCAGCGAGCCGCCCAAGGTGCCGCCCGTCCGTGCGCCCGAGCGCGCTGCTGCCGCTCCGCCACCAACACCGCCTTCCCCGCAGCCACCGGCCGCACCACCCGTGCCGCCGGCCGCGTCGAATGCCGACGCCAACCTCGCCGAAATGGCACAGCGGCTCGAAGCGGCGTTGCGCCGCCCGGCCGGCGGAGGCGAAAGCGTCGCGCCGCCAGTGGCACCTGAGGCGCCCCCGGTTCGCCCGGCACCCGTATCGGCACCCGCGCCGGCGCCAGCGGCGCCCGCGGCGCCTGCTCCGGCGCCGCAGAAGAGCGGCTTTGAAAATCTCGAAGATGAAATGGCGTCCCTCCTGGGGCGGCCAAAGACTCCTTCGTGAGGCCGGCGCTCCCGCGTAGAGTATTTTTCATCGCTGCCCTGATAGTCGCCGGATCGCTGACCGATCCGGCGATGGCGCAGGACATCAGCATCAATCTCGGACAGGGCAATGGCGGCGTCACCGAGCGCGCGATCCAACTGATCGCGCTGCTCACGGTGCTCTCGATCGCGCCGTCGATCCTGATCATGATGACGTCGTTCACCCGCATCGTCGTCGTGCTGTCGCTCTTGCGCACCGCGCTCGGCACCGCCACCGCGCCGCCGAACTCGGTGATGATCGCACTCGCAATGTTCCTGACCGCCTTCGTGATGGGACCGGTACTACAGAAATCCTATGATGACGGCATCAAGCCGCTGGTCGCCAACCAGATCGGCGTCGAAGAAGCGCTGCAGCGCGCATCCGCGCCGCTGCGCACCTTCATGCAGAAGAACGTGCGCGAAAAGGATCTCAAGCTCTTCATGGATCTCTCCCGCGAGCCTGCGCCGGCGACGCCTGAAGATATGTCGCTCCGCATCCTGGTGCCGGCCTTCATGATCTCCGAACTGAAGCGCGCCTTTGAGATCGGCTTTCTCCTGTTCCTGCCCTTCCTGATCATCGACCTCGTGGTCGCTTCCGTGCTGATGTCGATGGGCATGATGATGCTGCCACCGATCGTGGTGTCGCTGCCGTTCAAATTGATCTTCTTCGTGCTGGTCGACGGCTGGTCACTGGTTGCCGGCAGCCTGGTGCAGAGTTACGGAGGATAGGCTCATGCTCGCCTCGCAGCGCGACCTGTTCGATATTCCGAGAGACGTCTGCTATCTCAACTCCGCTTCCTATAGCCCGCTGCCGCTGCGCACGCAGGAGGCCGGCCGTGCCGCGGTCGGTCGCAAGGGTCAGCCATGGACGCTGGATGCGGGTTTTGCCAACCGCCAGCATGAACGCGCCCGCACTGCCGCGGCACGCCTGATCAATGCCGATGCAAGCGACATCGCACTGATATCGGCAATCAGCTATGGCGTTGCGACCGCGGCGAAGGTGCTGACCGTTCCACGCGGCTCGCGCGTCATCGTGCTGGAGAACGATCATTCCTCGCCGGTACTGGAATGGCACGGCCGCGCCGAGGCGCAAGGATTCACGGTCGAGACCGTCAGCCAGCCCACCGACGGGGACTGGACCTCGGCAGTCCTTGCGGCGATAGAGCGCTCTGGCGCGCCATCGGTCGGCCTCGCCTCGATCTCCTCGGTGCACTGGTCGGACGGCGGATTGATCGATATCGAGCAGGTGCAGGCGGCGCTGCGGCGGCAGGGCGCCAAGTTCGTCATCGACGCCACTCAGAGCACGGGCGTGCTGGCGATGGACGTCAAGCGGCTCGACCCTGATGCGGTGCTGTTTCCGACCTACAAATGGTTGATCGGCCCCTACGGCCGCGCCTTCCTCTACATGGCCAAGCGCCACCAGAACGGTGTGCCGCTGGAGCAGACGTCCGCCGGCCGGCGCAACGTGAACTCCGAGAGCGCGGTCTATTTCGGCGATCTCGCCTATGTCGACGACGCCAGGCGCTACGACATGGGCCAGCGCGACCATTTCATCTCGATGGAGATGGCCTCGATCGGCATCGAGATGATGGCGGAATGGGGTGCGCCCGCGATCGCCGAGCGGCTCGGCATGATCACCCGGCGGATCGCCGTTGGCATCAGCGACCTTGGCTTCACCGTTCTGGCCGACCGCTTGCGCGCCCCGCACATCCTGAGCCTCGGCCTTGCGCGCGGCCTGCCGAAAGAGCTGATCTCGCGCCTCGCCGTCGAGAATATTCATGTCGCGCTGCGGCTCGGCCGGATGCGCATTTCGCCCCATGTGTTCAACGACGAGGCCGACGCCGATCGCTTCATCGCTGCGTTGAGGCGGATACTCCGCAGTTAGAGCAATTATTGGTTCTGATTGAATGAGAACCGAAGCAACCATTCGTTGACCATGCCATCCGTTCTTCTGCGCATGGGGGCGGCAAACGTGAGCTGGTTCACATCGCGGGCCGCGCGCGCCGTGTTTCCTGACGCGAAATACGTGGAGCGCGCCGATGCAAAAATTCATCGAAGAGCTGGACAGCGGCGAACGTCGCGTTGCCAACAACTGGACGCTGGTCTCTTTCAGCCTCTACGGATCAATCCTGGCCGGCCTCGTCCTGCACGCGGCCGCCGGGCAGACCCGCGGCGCCGGCGTGACCGCTACCGCCGTTTCAGCGTCCGCATCGCTGGCACAGGCAGAGCGTTAACCCTTAGTTCGCGCGCCCGCGCGCCGTCGCAACAGCACCCACGAGTTCCAGCGCAAGCGCAGCGGCCACCGCGGCCGCACCGATGACAAACAACAGCCGGTAGTCGCCGCCGCTCTGTGCGAACAGAAAGGACAGGCTGTAGGCTCCCGCCGCCTGGAACAGGGCGAACGTCGTCGTGGCCTGCGCCCAGGCAGTGCCCTGGCTGGCAGCCGAATGCGGAATGAGTTCATGGATACGGCCGATCACGAGCGGCACGATGCCGGGCGTGAAGCCGCCGACGATGAGGCTCGACACGATCATTGCGACAGGCAAGCCACTCACGGCCGGTATCCCGATCGAGACCGCCTGGACCAGGAAGGCAACACGGAGCGCAGCGGCGAATCCCGCGCGATCGGCGAGATGCCCGGTCAGCAGCGGACCGACAATGGCGCCAAGTCCATAGAGCACCCAGTAGTGGGAGCCAGCGCCAATCCCCTGTCCAAGCCCGCGAGCAACGAAGTCGACCAGGAATACCATGTGAGGCACCAGCGCGACCGCGTTGAGACCGTACTCCAGGTACAGCATCAGCACCGCCGGCGACCGCGCGCCATGCACCTGATGAGCCGCGGCATGATGCCCGGCACCGCTCTGCCTTGCGCGCGGCTCCGCAGGCCACGCCTTCCAGCTAACCAGGGTCAGCACGGCGGATAGCAGGCCAAGACCGTACCAGGTCTGCTTCAGGCCCTGATGCAGCAGCAACGGAACAAGCGTGCCGGATGCCGCGACGCCAAGCCCGACACCGGCGAAGATCACACCGCCGACAAGCCCCTTCTTGCTCGGCGCGGTGTACGGCAGGATGGTCGATGCCGCCAGCACCATGATCACGCCGCCGGTGATGCCGGCGAGAAAGCGGAAGCCGAAGAACCAAATGAACGAGATCGGCACGGCGCAGGCAAAAAAGCAGATCGAGGCCAGCAGCATCATGCCGCGCAAAGCAGCCACCGCACCGACACGTGCGCCGAAATCGCGGGCGATCAGTGCACCGGCAAGGTAGCCGGCGAGATTGGCCGCGCCGAGATAGACCGCCTCCGCCGCGGTGAACCATTTGGCGGCGACCAAGGCCGGGATCAGCGGCGTGTAGGCGAAGCGCGCCAGGCCGAGGCCGACCAACGAGGCGCACAGGCCCGCGACGGCGGAGAGCCACAGCGGTCCACCCGCTCCGTGATGCGGCGCGCTGTGATGATGCTGGCGACGATGATCGACATTGGTGCTGGACATTGACATGGCGTTAAGCCCGTGGGCAGTGCGTGAGAAATGATTAATTGCGAACGCTGGGATTGTTCGTAGCGATACTGGACAGTTCACCTCTCCCCGCCGGGGAGAGGCGATCGGCCTTGCCGAAGCTTTTGCAGAAAGGTTTCAGCCTTGCGACGTTGTGCGGGCCGCTGCAAGCTTCTTGCGGTATTCGAGCGCGGACAGTCCGCCCCAGCCCCAATTGTCGGTGTCGACTTCCTCGATGATCACGAATGTCGATTCCGGAGGCTTGTTGAGCACGTCACGCAACAGCTCGCTTGCACCCTTGATCAGGACCGCCTTCTGCTCGGCGGTGGTGGACGACGCACCCGGCGCCGTCCCCTCGCGCGTGACCTGGATTGCCACGATGGGCATGACACGCTCCCCGACGTCAGCGGCCGGCGCTCTGGCCGCCGTCGACATGCAGGATCTCGCCGGTGACGAAACCCGCCCCTTCCAGGAACAGCACGGCATCGACGACGTCCTTGGCCTCGCCCATACGTCCGACCGGATGCAGCTTGGACAGGAAGTCGTGCGCCTCGGGGTTGTGCATCGGGGTCTTGATGATGCCCGGCGACACCGCGTTCACCCGCACGCCCTTTCTCGCATATTCGATCGCCAGTGACTTCGTCGCGGCGTTCAGACCGCCCTTCGTCAGCGACGCCAACACCGAGGGAACGTTGCTGTCGGCGTGGTCGACGAGGCTCGTGGTGATCTGGACGATGTGTCCCGACCCCTGCTTCAGCATTTCCCGGGCGGCGCGCTGCGTCAGGCGAAAGAAGCTCCCAAGATTGATCGCAAGCACCGACGCGTAGTCATCGGCGGAATAGTCGGTGAATGGTTTCGCGATGAAAATGCCGGCGTTGTTGACCAGCGTGTCGATCCGCCCGAAGCGCTCCAGTGCCTGCGCAACGACGCGGTCCGCGACGGCGGGGTCGCTGATGTCGCCCGGCACAGCCAGCACGTCGGAGTCGGACGACGGCTTGATACTGCGGGAATTAGCGACGACGCGATAGTTGCGATCGCGATAAGCCTCGACGAGGCCCGCACCGATACCTTGCGACGCACCAGTGATGATTGCCACCTTCTGCTCTGCGCCCATGATCTCTCTCCATCTGTGGTGAGGCGGCACCAGCACCGCCTCGATGGAGCTCAAGCTAAATACAACCGGCTTTCGTGCGAATGCACGCTATTCGGACGACACTCTTCCGCGTGGCGAACGAATGACGCCGGCGTTGCGGCTGGCATCGCGCGACAACCGTTCGAAATAGCGTTTGAGGCGGGGCGTCGCAAAATCGACGAAGGCCCGCACCTTCGGCACGTCGAAGCGTCCTTGCGGTGCGAGCAGGTGCACCGGCAAGGGTACATGCTCGTCCTTGTCGAGCAGAATCCGTAGCCGCCCGTCGCGGATTTCGTCCGCGATATGGTAGGAGTACAGCCGCGTGACGCCGTTCCCCTCGACGGCTGAAGCAACCGCACCGCGAACCGTGTTGACGACGAGCCGCGGCGTGAACTGGATCGCCCGCGGCACCGACGAGCCTTTGCCCGGCGGAAAACTCCAGGAGTCGACGCCGAAGCTGGTCATCGAGATGATCTGGTGCTTGGCGAGATCGGCCGGTTCGTTGATGACGGGATGACGCGCCAGATAGCTCGGCGCGGCCGCGATCACGCGGCGCACCTCGCCGAGGCGGATCGCCACAAAGTTGGAATCCGCGAGATGCGCGATGCGCAGCGCGACGTCGATTCCCTCTTCAATCAGGTTCACCTGACGGTCGATCAAATACAGACGGACAGCGACCGCCGGATATTCGTTCATGAAGGCGTCGAGCGCCGGCCGGAGCACGTCCTCGCCCGTGACGATAGGCGCGGTCAGCGTCAACGTGCCGCGCGGCGCGGACCGCTCGCCGCCGGCGGCAATATCGGCTTCCTCGAGATCGACCAGCACGCGCCGGCAGGCTGCAGCATACCGCGCGCCCGCCTCGCTCAGTTTCAGCGACCGCGTAGTCCGGTGCAGCAATTCGGCGCCGACGTGCTGCTCAAGGAAGGCGATCGCGCGGCTGACCGCCGCGGGCGACCGCCGCAGCCGCCGGCCTGCGCCCGCCAGGCTGCCTTCGTCGACCGCCGCGACAAAGACCTTCATTGCGTCGATGCGGTCCATCGGTTCTCCTCACTGCGCCATCACCCCTCATCCTTCGAGACGTTTGCATCGCAAGCCCAATGGCGAATCCGTTACGCGGGATGAGGAGATCAAGGCGGTTAGGGCGCAGTACGGGTCTCCAGCTCGAGGTGGTCCCTGTCACCCCTCCACGTCATACTGCTTGCTGAGGTGATCGCCGATCTGCACCAGCATGGCGACGCATTCGGGATAGCCGGGCTTTGCCACGGTGGCGTCCTCGGCGCTGGCGCGAAATTCCCAGCCGTCGCCGTCGCGGATGATGGAGATGTTGATGCCGTCGGGACAGTCGGAGTGCACCTTCAACTCGGCACGCGCCATCGCGATCAGTTCGGCTTCGGTCTTGATCGGCTTGCCCATGGTGACGGCATCCTCCCGGCGGCTTGATTGGCGAAGGTTGCCGATTTGGCAGGCGTCTGTCGAGAGGGGTCAGCGCGCAGCGCTGGCGCGCTTCTGGTCCGTGATAGCCGGTAGCGCACTCACAGGCTCGACCTTCGGCGGATTAGGCAACGATCCCGTCGAGACCGGGTCCGCCAGCGGCGCGCGGGCGGTGGCGTCAGGGAAACGGGTCTTCATCTCGCGGATGAAGCCGTCCAGCGTGTCGACGCTCGCGGCCATCCGGGCGATCTGGGCGAACTCGGCGCTTGCGCTCGCAACCGGTTTGCTCGCGGTATCGAAGGCGAGCTTGTCTGCCTCTCCAGACATCAGCGGCGCATACTTCTCCCGGAATCGCGCCAGGCCGATGACGTCTTCGGCGAGAGCGTATCCGACCAGGGCACGGATGATATCCGCCTTTTCGCCGGCGTTCAGTGGCGTGAAGTCTCGCCAGCGCTCACCGTAATAGAGCTCGATCTGCTCGGACGCCTGGCGCCAGTGCCGCGACGCCCAGTAGATGTCGGCCCGCAGCCGGATCGCTTCGCGGCCAGTGAGATTGGAGATGATGTCGAGCGCGAGATCGTGACGGCCGACGTCGCTTTGCGCGCGCGCCTCCAGGAGCAGGCGCTGCTGGCGCAGTTCGCCGGAGAGGTCGGCGATGCGGGTCGAGCGCAACGCCGCGATGGCGCGGTCGGGCTTGCGATTGATCAAGTACACCATGGCGAGCCGTGCCGCGACCTGCGCGCGCGCCGCTCCTTCGAGGCGCTTGTCGACCTGGTATTGCAGAAGGTCGGCGGCCTGATCGAGCAGATCGACGCCGACGAGACGGTCGGCAAGACGGCGGATCATCTCGTCGCCGCGGCGGCCGATGGGCGTCAGCTCGCGATATTCATAGAAGGTGCCGAGCGCGTCGATCGGCGGCATCTCGTCGCCCTTGGGACCAAGGAAGAGCTGCACGAACAGCGCCGAGGCTGCGTCCTGCGCCAGCCGCGATTCCGGCGAATTCGGCTGCAGTCGCGTCGCGGCGCGGGATACGGCGAAGGCGTCAGCGTAGCGTCCGGTCTCCGAATAGATTTTCGAGAGCATGAACAGCGTCTTCAATTCGACGGCGTCGCCGCGCCACATCATCGACAGGAGCTCAAGCTCCTTGAGCACGTCGGCCGGGCCGATCTCGCCGCGTTTCTGCCGCAGCAGGGTTTCGAGCAGCCTGCCTTCGGCGGCGGCCTGCCGGTCCGCGGAACTGGCGGCGAAGCGATAGGCGTCAAGCGCGTCCTTCTCCTGCCCGAGCGCCTCGGCAAGCCGGCCGCGTAGCACCGCCACTGCCGGCTTCGTCTCGGCCGGGACGCCGATCACGTCAAGATCGCTCTTTCGCCGCGCGGCGTCGGAATAGTCCCTCACCTCGAGCGAAGCCTTCATCGAATCCAGGGTGATGATGCGCTGCAGGTCGGGCGGCAGCGTCGCAACGGAAAATTCCGCGTTCTTGAACTTCTCCCGCGCCTCCGCCCATTTGCCCTGGCGCGCGAGGGCGAGCCCCTTCCACATCTGGGAGTCGTAGCCGTTGCCGATCACGGGATCGGCAAGGTCCTTCAGGCCCTGCACCGGGCGGCCGATCAGGATGCTCGCGACCGCGTGCAGCATCACCACTGCGGGCTCCACGGCGCCGCGCTTGCTCTCGGAGAGGATCAGGTTGGTGACGCCGTGAGCCTCCTCGTACATGCCGCGCGCCATGTAAAAATCGGCGAGATCGAGCCGCGCCTGCGGAAGCTGCTCGGCATTGGCCACCGCGGCGGCCTCGATCAGATCGTCGAGGTGTTCGAGGAAATTCTCCGACTTGTTCTTGCGCCATTGGTCGGCATCGAACAAGGGTTTGACCGCGGCGGTCGCGCGCTCGGCGGCGACGTCGGCCGATGACAGCGTCAGCCCACCGGGCCGTCCGAGCATCACCTTGTCAGCGCCGACTTCGGCCTTCACATCGTCGGCGTTCGGACGGACCACGAGGCCATGGATCGACTCCAGCAGCGACAATTCGACGAAATCGTGCCGCTTGATGATGCCGCGGGTCGGCGGCGGCGCGGTGGCCACCCAGAGCGTGTCGCCGGCATCGGGATCGACCAGCTTGTGCAGGCGGCCGGGATTGGCCAGAGGCACGCTGACACTAGCCAGCGCGCGGTCGGTGACGTTGCGCACCACGGTGAGCGGCAATGGCGGCTTCTGCACGCGGTCAGCGAAGATCAGTGTCCAAGTCACGCCGCGCGAACGCTCGTCGCTTTCGAGGGCGGGCATTTGCGGCCGGTTGAGGCGGATGCGGACCGCCTGGCCCTTGTCGAGCGGGATGAGGGCGACGTCGGCAACAACGGCGCCGCCCTTGGCGCGGATCGGATCGACGTCAATCGCTTCGACCGTGTCGAACACCATCCACACGGCGTCCGCGCGGCGGAACAGCGCGGCCGGCGTTGCCGATGGAAATGAGAAGGTGACGCGCAAACCGTCGCTGTCGCGCTGCGCCTCGACCGATCCGGCCTTGGCGTCCGGGCGAGCGTCCCCGGGCCGCGCGTCCGGGACAGCCGGCTTGGGATTCGGTGGATCCACCTCGCTCGCCGCGGCCCGCACCTCTTCGGAAGGCGCGGACTGGCCGTCCCGCGGCACGGCTGCCTTCCCCGGCTCCGGCGACTTTTCGATTGCAGGCGTGACCTGCGCGGCGGCAGCCGCCGGCCGTTCCTGCGCCGGCTTCGCCGTGGCGCTCTCGGCCGGCTGCGCGGTTTCGCCCGGTGCGATGGCGGCCTTCGCCGGCCCGGCCAGCGCTTGCTCGGGCTTGGCTTGCTCTGATTTGGCCTGCTCTGATTTGGGCTGTTCGGGCTTGATCTCGATCCTGGCCTGCTCGGCGATGCCTTCCGAGGTCACGGGCGCAATTGGCGCCGGCTGCTGCGGCGGCATCGTCTCCAGCAGCATGCCGCGGGCGTCGGGGATGAGCGAGGCAACCGGGGGCCTTGCCGGCGCGCGCGCCGCACCTGCGCCATGCGCATCGGCCGCCGTGGGCTGCTGCTCGTTCTGTTGGACCGCGACGTCGACGATGTAGTTCTTGTCCTCGCGGAACGAACGAACATCGGCATCGCCGATGAGCGTCATCTCGACGGCTGACGTGTCGGCGTCCGTGCGCTGGCTGATCGAGGCGACGTTCGGCGGCGCCGCAATCTTGGCGTCCGCGAGGTCGAAGGTCAGTACGCTGTTGAAGGAGAGCGTCAGCTTTTGTTCGTTCAGCACCGAGGAGATTCCGACGCCCTCCGGAGCCTCGAACACGAAGCGCACGAATGTCGGTTGCACCAGGGCGCGGACGCGCACCGGTGGTTTCTTCCTGGCGGCATCGGCGGCACGCTGCATCCGCAACAGGCGTTCGGCGGCGCGGGCGCGCTCGGCCAGTTCGCGGATCACCTCCTGCGGCAGCGGCGGCGGCGGACCCTTCCAGCCATCCGGCAGGAAGTCGATGAAGATGCGTTCGCCCGCGGTCATGGTGTTGATTGTCACGCGGCGCGCCAGCGACAGGCGGATCGCCGAGCCATCGGGGTCGCGCCGCGCCGAACCGACATAGTCGGGCACCGCATCTGACAGTTTCGCGACCGGAATATCGACCGGTTGCTTGAAGCGGATCACGACGATCGAGCCTGCTGTCGTCACCTCGGACTCGACGTCGTCCTTCAGCTTGAGAATCAGCCTGGCAAAGCCGTTGGCGGACGTAAATGTCGCCTCGCCCCGCACCGGTTCGGCGAGCGCGACGGTTGGAGATGTCAGTCCGGCGACAAGGATGGTGGCAAGCAAGCACAGACGTGCGGCCCACGCCCAGGCGCGGCCTTGCGACCATGTTCCAGCGGCAGCGGTTCGCGCCATCTCGAAACGTCTTGTCTAAGTCTCAACGAGCCAAGCGCGAAGCACCCTCGCCCACGCATCCCGATCATGGATTGGCGGCGTTAAGGACCTGTTAAATATGCCCGTTTGAGATGCCTTAATTGATTGATTTCCGGCCTGTCTTGGGTCGCCGCCACGGCGGTCACGGCTAACCGGGGCGTACCGCGGCACCGAGCACATGGCCGTGTCGGATTTTGCCGTCGAACCCAACCGTTGGACCGGTTGCTGACACGTCCGCGTCGCGGCCAGAAGCGGACCAGCACGCAGGCAATCAGCGGCCCGGCTGCTCAAGGCAAAAGCCGTCGTCGCCTCAAGCGAGCCAACGCTTGCGCCGCTTGTAGTGCTTCACATCGCGATATGATTTTCGCTTGTCGCCGGCGACGCCAAGATAGAACTCCTTGACGTCCTCGTTTGCAGCGAGCGCGCGCGCTTCACCGTCCATCACCACCCGGCCATTCTCGAGGATATAGCCGTGGCTCGCATATCTGAGTGCCATATTGGCGTTCTGTTCGGCGAGAAGAAACGACACGCCTTCTTTGACGTTGAGATCCTTCACGATCTCGAAAATCTCCTCGACGATCTGCGGCGCGAGCCCCATCGAAGGTTCGTCGAGCAGAATCATCTTGGGGCGCGACATCAGCGCGCGCCCGATCACGCACATCTGCTGTTCGCCGCCCGACGTATAGCCAGCCGTGGAACCGCGCCGCTCTCTGAGACGGGGGAAATAGGCATAGACCCGCTCAAGATCCCGCGCGACCGCCATCTTGCCGTCGCTGCGCGTGAAAGCACCGGTCAGCAGATTCTCTTCGACCGTAAGGTGAGGAAAGGCACGACGCCCCTCCATCACCTGAATGCAGCCGCGCCGCACCAAATCGTTTGGCGACAGGCACTTCACCTCCACGCCGTCGAACAGAATCGAGCCCTTGGTGACCTCACCGCGCTCTGCATGCAGCAGATTAGAGATCGCCTTCAGCGTCGTGGTCTTGCCGGCACCATTGGCGCCGAGAAGCGCGACTATGCCGCCCTGCGGTACCTCCAGCGACACTCCTTTCAACACGAGGATGACGTGATCGTAGACGGCCTCGATATTGTTGACCGACAGAACCGGAGCTGACACGCGCAGACCTTTCCAGACGGTGGCCGGATTCCGGGAGCCGGCACAGGCTCCCGGATCGCTTGCATGCTTACATGCCTCAGCTTTCCTTCGCGCAGTCGCGCGGCTTGATCTTCTTGTCCGCGGCGTACTTCGCGGAAACGTCGGCGACGAGCGGGTCGATCAGCGGCTCGTCCGCCGTGTACCAGTCGGAGATCACCTTCCAGGCCTTGCCATCCCACTGCTGTACGCGCCCGTCGCGCGTGCCCTCGTGGTCGGAGCAGGAGATCCTGATCGGCTTCAACATTCCCTCAAAGCCAAGCTCCTTGATGCGGGCATCGGAGAGATTGAGGTTCTCGAGGCCCCAGCGGACCTGCTCGCCCGTCAGTGGCTTCTGGCCGAACTTCTCCTGCGCCTTGCGGATCGCCTCGACGCCGAGCATGGCATTCACAATGCCGCGGTTGTAGAGAACTTCGCCGACCTTGCCGGGTTCTGTCGAGCCTTTGCCCTTGGCGTAGACGTATTTCTCTATGTCGGCATGTACGGGAAATTTGCCTGCGCCATGCTGAAGCATCAGCGACTTGTAGCCTGCCGCCTGATCGCCCGCGGGCGTCACATCCGGCTCTGCACCCGACCACCAGACACCGATCATCTTGTCGCGCGGATAGGCAACGGCCGCAGCTTCCTTGACTGCAGTGCCGTTCATGACGCCCCAGCCCCAGACCAGGACATAGTCCGGCCGGTTCTGGCGGATCGCCAGCCATTGCGACTTCTGCTCGACACCGGGGTGAGTGACCGGGATCGGCGTGAATTCGAAGCCGTACTTCTTTGCCAGCACGTGCAGCATCGGGATCGGCTCCTTGCCGTACGGGCTGTCGTGATACAGCAGTGAGATCTTCCTGCCCTTCAGCTTGTCGAACCCGCCGAGTTCCTTGGCCACGTGCTGGATTGCGATATCGGCCGCGGACCAATAGGTGCCGAGCAACGGGAAATTGTACGCGAACACCGCGCCGTTCTTCGAGTCGGCTCGGCCGTACCCCATCGTTATGATCGGGATCTTGTCCGTCTCCGTCTTTTCGGTAAGAGCGAAGGTGATGCCGGTCGACAGTGGATTGATGAAGGCCGCGCCGGTCGGTCCCTTGCCCTTGAGGCGTTCGTAGCACTCGACGCCCTTGTCGGTCGCATAACCGGTCTCGCACTCCTCGACCAGAAGCTTGACGCTGTTGATGCCGCCGTCGCGTTCATTGATCAGGCTGTAGTAGTCGGCAACGCCATTTGCATAAGGCGCGCCGTTCACCGCGTACGGTCCTGTCCGGTAGGACAGAATCGGGACGAACTGCTCGTTTTGCGCGGCGGCCGGTGGGGCGAACGGCGCGCCGGAAAGGACGGCCGCCGCCAATATCAATACATTGCGTGCAACACCTGTCATGTTGATATCCTCCTCTCTTGAGCCCCTCTTTTCCGTCAGGGGGATTGGTTGTTCTTCCTCCTCTGCCTGCGGCCGCTGTCTGCGTTGCGATCCCAGGCGCGATCGCTGTTCAATAGGGAAACGGCCAGAGTCTGAGCTTCTCCTTGCCGATCGATATCAGCCGGGCGAAGCCGTGCGGTTCTTTGATCAGCAGATAGCAGATCAACGATCCGAAGATGATGAATTCGAGGTGAGTGATCGTTTGTGTCGACAATGGCACGCCGAGCTCGGTTGGAACGAGGTTCAGCATGATCGGCACGATGAGAATGAAGGCCGCCCCGACGAACGAACCCATGATCGATCCGAGGCCGCCGATGATGACCATGAACAGAAGCTGCAACGAGCGGTCTATCGAGAACGCAAGCGGCTCCCATGAACCGAGGTAGACGAACGCCCAGAGCGCGCCGGCCACACCGACGATGAACGAAGAGACCGCGAAAGCCGTGAGTTTTGCATAGAGCGGCCGGATACCGATCAGTTCGGCAGCGATATCCATGTCGCGGATCGCCATCCACTGTCTGCCGAGATTGCTGCGAACGAGATTCTTCGCCAACACCGTCATCACCGTCACGAAGAGCAGGCATAGCAGGTAGCGCTCGACCGGCGTGCGAACGACCAGGCCGAAGAAATCCAGAGCCGGCGCATTCACCGATCCCGACGGTGCGTAATTGGTGAACCACGGGATCCGCAGAAACGCCCAATCGAAGAAGAACTGCGCGGCGAGCGTTGCAACCGCCAGATAGAGGCCCTTGATCCGCAAGCTGGGAATACCGAACAGGATTCCGACACCCGCTGCCATGAGCCCGCCAAGCAGAATGGATGCCAGTACGGGCAGAGGCGGGATCGAGATCGCGAAACCAAGCCAGGCAAACGGGATATGAACGCCTGTCGCGAGCTTGTAGGCCGAATAGGCTCCGATGGCCATGAACGCGCCGCTACCTAGCGAGATTTGTCCGCAATAGCCGACGAGAATGTTCGTCCCGATGGCGGCGAGCGCCAGGATAAGAAACGGCAACAAGATGGCCCATAACAGATAGTCGCTGCCGAACGGCCAGACATGGAAGGTGGCCAGCAGCGGCACGCCGATGAAGGCAATACCGAGCAAGATAGCGAGCGCAATGCGGTCCTGCCGGATCGGGAAGATCGCCATGTCCTCTGCGTAGGTCGTCTTGAACTGGCCAGCTTCGCGATAAAGCACGACGAACTCCTTGCCTCAGATACGTTCGATGATCCGCTCGCCAAACAGACCTTGCGGCCGCACGAGCAGCACCGCCAACGCCAGCACGTAGGCAAACCAATATTCGATACCGCCGCCGACGGATGGCCCCAGGTATACCTCTGCGATCTTCTCACCCGCCCCCACAATGAGCCCGCCGGCGATGGCTCCCGGGATCGAGGTGAGCCCTCCGATGATCAAGACCGGCAGAGCCTTCAGCGCGAGAAAGGTGATCGAGAACTGCACGCCAAGCTTGGTGCCCCACACGGTCGCCGCGACCAGCGCAACGAGACCGGCAACGAGCCAGACCACGAACCAGATCCAATTGATTGGTATCCCGACGGAGTGCGCGGCCAAATGATCGTCGGCCACAGCCCTGAGTGCGCGACCGGTCTTGGTACGCTGAAAGAAGATCGCGAGGCCGGCGACCAGGATGCCTGCGATCAACGCGCCCCAGACATCCAGCTTGTTGATCAGAATTCCGCCTGGAAAGAGACCGTCTAACACAAACCAGGCGTCCGTCGGGAACAGCCGCAACGGGTAGACATCCGACCCGAAGATCATCTCCGCCGCGCCCTCGATGACGAATGTCACGCCGATAGTGGACATGAACAGCGTCAGGCCGTCCTGGTTGACAAGCGGTCCGATCACGAACCGCTCGATGAGCCAGGCTGTTGCCGCCATGATCACGGCGGCAAAACCGATACCGAGGACGATCGCGGCCCAGGGCGGAAAGCCGTTGGCAACCAGGAGATCGAGGGTGCGAACCATCGCCAGCCCCGCGAGCAATACCATCGCTCCCTGCGCATAATTGAACACGCCGGATGCCTTGAAGATCAGCACGAAGCCGAGCGCGACCAGCGAATAGAGCACGCCGGACATCAATCCGCCGATCAGGACCTCGAGAAACTGACCCAGTGCGACCACGAATGCTCCTCAGTGCGCAACTCCAAGATAGGCCTCGATGACGGCCTGGCTTTTCTTCACCTCGTCCGGCGTACCGTCGGCGATCTTTATCCCATGATCGAGCACAGCCACGCGATCCGAGAGATCCATGACCACGGCCATGTCGTGCTCGATCAGCGCGATCGTCGTGCCGTAATGACTGTTCACATCGATGATGAAACGGGACATGTCCTCCTTCTCCTCGAGATTCATGCCCGCCATCGGCTCGTCGAGGAGAAGAAGGTCGGGCTCCATCGCGAGAGCGCGGCCAAGTTCGACGCGTTTCTGCAAGCCATACGGCAAACGCCCAACCGGGACCTTGCGGATCGCTTCGATCTCCAGAAAGTCGATGATCTCCTCGACTCGGTGCCGATGCTCGCGCTCCTCGGCCAGCGCAGGACCGTAACGCAGCATCTGCCACAATAGGCCCCGGCGCACCTTCAAGGTGCGGCCGGCCATAATGTTGTCGAGTGCGCTCATTCCCTTGAACAGCGCGACGTTCTGAAAGGTGCGCGCGATGCCGCCGCGGGCTGCTTCGAACGGCTGCATCCTGGCCCGGGTTCGTCCCTTGAAGGTGATGGCGCCATGATTGGGATGATAGAAACCGTTGACGACGTTGAGCAACGAGGTTTTGCCGGCGCCGTTGGGTCCGATGATGGCTCGAATCTCGCCTCTTCTGATGTTGAACGTAACATCCCTCAGCGCCCTGACGCCGCCGAAAGCCAGCGCTATGCCATCGACCTGCAGCATGATCTCGTTTGTGTCCGGAGCTCTCATGCGGCCTTCCCCAGAGATTCCGCCGGGCCAACGGCTTGCATGTCGCGAATCCTGACCCTTGCCGCGATCATGCCCTTGCGGCCATCCTCAAAAGTGACTTCAGTGGAGATGTCAGCCTCATGCGAGCCATCGTAGAGCGCCGTGAGCAGCGGCGCATAGCGTTCGGTAATGAAGCGGCGGCGCACCTTCTGCGTGCGGGTTAATTCGCCGTCATCCGCGTCAAGTTCCTTGTGCAAAATCAGGAAGCGGCGTATCTGGGCGCCCGCGAGCGCCTTCTCCTTGACGAGAGAGAGGTTCACTGCGGCGACGTCGTTCGCGACCATGTCGTAAACCAGCGGATGCGCGGCAAGCTCCTGATAGGATCCGTAGGCGACGTTGTTGCGTTCCGCCCAATTCGCGACGGCGACCGCGTCGATGTTGAGCATGGCGCAAACGAACTCTCTTGAGTCGCCGAAAGTGATCGCTTCCTTGATATTGGGAAAGAACTTCAGCTTGTTCTCAAGGTGCTTCGGAGCAAACATCGTGCCGTCAGCCAGCCAACCGACGTCCTTCGCGCGATCGATGATCTTTAGATGTCCAGTCTTCTCGTCGAAATAGCCCGCATCGCCGGTCTTGACGTACCCGTCGGACGTCATGGTTTCCGCGGTCCTTGCTTGATCCTTGAAATATCCGACGAACATGCCGGGTGAGCGAAACTGCACTTCGCCCGATTCCGCAATGCGGATGTCAACGTTCGGCGCCGCCGGACCAACCGTATCGGAGTAGATCTCGCCATCAGGCTGGCACGTCACGTAAAGGAACGCTTCGGTCTGGCCATAGAGTTGCTTCAGGTTAAGTCCGATCGAGCGGTAGAACGCGAACAGATCCGGACCGATAGCCTCGCCTGCAGTATATGCGACGCGCACCCGAGACAGGCCGAGGACGTTCTTGAGAGGCTCGTAGACCAGTAAGCGGCCGAGCGCATAGAGCAACCTGCCTGACAGCGGCACCGGATTCCCGGTCAAGACTCGCTCGCCGTACCGGCGGGCGAGGTCGAGGAAGTAGTGGAACATCCGTCGCTTGATAGGGGCGGCGTCCTGCATGCGGATCATCACCCGCGTCAGCATGGCCTCGAAACCGCGTGGCGGAGCGAAGTAGAAGGTTGGTCCGATCTCACGCCGATCCTGCTCGATCGTGTCACTGCTCTCGGGACACGCCATGCAGAATCCGGCGACAAGACCTTGCACATAGTTGAGGTAGTGATCGCCCACCCAGGCCAGCGGCAGATAGGCCAGCACCATGTCGTCGTGAGTCAGTCCGTCGAACCTCGTGGTATCCGTTGCGGCGTCAATGCAGCCTCGTGTCGACAGCATGACGCCTTTCGACGTGCCGGTCGTTCCCGACGTATAGAGGATGACCGCGATGTCCGAACCGTTGCCTGCCTGAACGAATTCATCAATTCGTTGACCAAGCGCGGCGTCAGCCGCGAGTGCTGCGCGGCCGTCCTCGATGACATTGCCGATTGCGATCGATCGACTGTGATCGTAGTCATCAAGGCCGCGCGGCTCGTCATAGACGATCTTGTCGAGTTGCGGCAGTCGGTCGCACACCGACAAGACCTTGTCGACCTGCTCCTGGTCTTGCGCCGCGACCAGCTTCGCCTCGGCATGAGCGAGAACAAAGGCAAGCTCGTCGGCCACCGCATCCGAATAGACCGGAACGGGGATCGCGCGCAGCGCCTGCGCTGCCATGATGGTCCAGTAAAGCTTCGGCCGATTGGAGCCTACGACGGCGATTGTGTCGCCCGGCTGCACGCCAAGGCGATGCAAGCCCGCGGCATAGGCACGCACGATTTCGGCAACTTGAACCCAGGTCCAGCTCTGCCAGATGCCAAGATCCTTGTGCCGGAACGCCGGACGCGCGCCAAAACGCGCAGCATTTCGCAGCAGCAGTTTGGGGAACGTATCGAACGATCCACCGCCGGCCATGTCGGTCTCGATCCCAAAAACCGGCGCGTTGGTTCGCCCCTGCTTATGGTGATGCCTGCCCTTTTCGGGCAGCAGCTATGCGAGTGCCGCATGCTCTGACATTACAACGGATCACAAGTCGTACAAGTCCCCGGATTGGCCGATCCCGCTACTCTTCCGGGCACGCGCGAGGTGCGGTAGTGCCGAATGCCATTTGCGGAGGAGATTCCGAGAGCCAATCCAGTCCGGAAAGGTATTTGCGGCGGGAGGACGCCGATCGGCTCAGATGGGGTAACCCCAATGTCCGGCAAACCTCATGTTCGGCGGGACGAGCCATAAAAACCAATTGTCGCGCCGCTCAATCTGCGGGTCCCAGGTTCGAGCGCGCCGCCAATCAGCCAAGACCGATCTCTGATTTGCTGCCCGGACGCTCTCCGCCTTTGTGACCTTTGTCACTTCATCGACAACCCGGCCCTGGGTAGACCGGGGTCCAGCATCCCTTGTTCAGGCACGCTCTAATTCGCCTTCGGCGCCAGCATCTTGCCTTCGATCTTGGGAAGCTCGGCAGTCGCCGCTGACTTGTCCCCGCCGGCACGGCGGGCGAGCTCCACGGTGAGCCGCTCGGCGGCCTCCGGTTGCATCTGGCCGAGGATGTCAGACATCTTGCGCGGCTGGATCTGCGAGGCGATCTCGTAGAGCACGTTCATCTCCAGTCGATCGAACACTTTCGCGGCGTCCTTCGGCTTCATGTTCTCATACATGGTGACGATGCCCTTGAAGCGGGCCGCGTCGGCCTCGGTCTTGGCCGCCGCTGCGGCGCTCGCCTTGGCATCATTCGCCTTGACTTCCTCAACCTTGGCCTCGATGCGCTTTTCGGCGGCCTTCAACAGGCTCTCGCGGATCTCGACCTCGCGCGCGCGCTGCTCGAGCTCCTGGCGGCGCGCCTGCAGCCGCTCCAGGATCGCGCGCTCGGAGGGCGACACCTGAGCGGTCTGCTCCATATTGACCACCACGCCGTCGGGCTTCGATGCCTCCGCTGCCGCTGCCACGGGTTTCGCCGCCTCCTCCTTCTTCTCTTCCTTGCCGTGCACCGATCCCGTGACCTCGACCGGGTCGATCTTGATCCTGGGGGCGACGATGGCCTTGTTGCCGCCGGGGAAGTTGAAGGTTTCCTGCGCCCATGACAGCCTGTTCGACTGCGGATCGTAGTCGAACACATAGCCGCCATCGAGCACCAGCCCTGCGATCTTCAGCACCATCAGGCCGAAGATCGCAACCAGGACGACGGGGATGACCCTGATGTCACGAAACGACTTCATGCAGCGAGGCCACCGGCCCTCCGACGTTCAGTGAAGGCTTCGGCAGCCGCCGCAACCGCCTTCGCAGTCGAAACTTTTGGCGCCGCCGGTGCGGGCGCGGGCTCGGACGACCGTGCCGCGAGCGCGATCTTGGACAGGCGGCGCACCACATTGTCGCCTTCTGCGAGCTGGTTCTTCAGATGCGCCGACAATTCCATCGCCGCGTTGAGTTGGCTGCCGAGGTTTTCATTGACGTCGCGGACCGTGTGCTTGAGCCCTCCGATCGCGCGCTCGGCGATCTCGGTCGCGGTGATCAGCTCGGCGATGGTCGCCTTCAGCGAATGCTCGTCCGCCTTCAGCCGCTGCAGGCGCTTGTTGAGCAGCCAGCAGTAGCCGATCGTCAGCATGAGAAGCATGGCAACGAGACTCTCGATTGCCATTCCAAGCGCGTGACTCATGGTGCCTCCATCATCTTGGTCTGCTCGTCGGCCTTCTCGAACATCGCGAAGGTCGTTTGGGGTTTGCGCAAGTTCTTGGCGACGCGGATCGCGACGCGGTCGCCGACCCGGCCCATGCGTCCCTCGGTCAGGGTGACGTTGCCGCAGCGGACCGAGACCAGCGCGTCGGGACGGATGTCCAGCGGCAGCGTGTCGCCGACCTTCAGCCGCATTAATTGCTTCAAGGGGATGTCGGCCTCGTAGAGCACGGCGTCGACCGCGATCTCGGCCTGCGCCACTTCGGTGGCGAAATGGCCCTCCCAGATCGGATCGCGGCCGAATTTTTCGCCCATGAACATCTGCAACAGCACGTTGCGGATCGGTTCGATGGTCGCGTAGGGCAGCAGCAGCTCGATGTTGCCGCCGCGGTCCTCCATGTCGATGCGCAGGCGAACGAGGATCGCGGCGTTGGCAGGACGACTGATCGCGGCGAAACGCGGATTGGTTTCCAGCCGGTCGATCGTGAAGGTCACCGGCGACAATGGCCGGAACGCGTGTTCGGCATCCGCGAGCACCACCTCGATCAGGCGCTTGACCAGGTTGGTCTCGATAGTGGTGTACGGCCGGCCCTCGATGCGAAGCTGGGTCTGGCCGCGGCGGCCGCCGAGCAGCACGTCGATCATCGAATAGATCAGGCTGGAATCGACGGTGGCGAGGCCGAAATTCTCCCACTCCTCCGCCTTGAACACCGAAAGCACCGCCGGAAGCGGGATCGAGTTCATGTAGTCGCCGAACCGCACCGAGGTGATGCGGTCGAGCGAGACTTCGACGTTATCGGAGGTGAAATTACGCAAGCTCGTGGTCATCAACCGCACCAGGCGATCGAACACGATTTCGAGCATCGGCAGACGCTCATAGGACACCATCGCCGAATCGATGATGGCGCGGATTCCCGAGTGGTCGTCGAGATTGACGTCGCCGACGGTGAAGCCGAGGAGATTGTCGATCTCCTCCTGCGACAGCACGCGCTCGCCATTGTTGTTCTTGCCGCCGAAGTCGCGACTGCCGTCCTCGACCATGGCGGCCCATTGCAGCGCCATGCTCTCGGTGAGCTCGTTCTTGGCGGCCGCTTCTGCGGCGGCCGCCGGATCCTCCGAATCGAGCGAGGCCTCCCATTGCGCCGCAATGGCGTCCTGATCCATCTGGTCGTTGCCGGCCATGGCTCTACATCCGCCTCGTCACTGGATCACGACTTCCTTGAAGAGCACCGCGCTCACCTGGTTCGGCGCGAGCGCCAGGTTGACACGCTTGGTCAACTCTTCCTTGAGGCGGAACAGCCCTGCCGATCCATTGAGGTCGCTCGGACGCAGTTCGCGCAGATAGGTCTGGAACAGGTCGGTGACGCGCGGCAGCGACGGCCTGATCGTCTCGACCTGCTTCTCCTCCTTGACCTCGAGCACAAGCTTGACCTTGAGGTATTGCACGCGTTCGCCGGGAGCACCGACCAGATTGACCAGCATGTCGGGAACATCGACGAAAGAAGGCGGCTTTGGCGGCGGCGCTTCGGCATGCTGCTGCTCCTCGCCGTGGCCGCGCAGGAAGAAGAACCATCCCGCGCCGGCGCCGAGCACGACCAGGAATGCCGCGGCGGCAATGATCAGCTTGAGCTTGCCCTTTTTCGGGGCGGCTCCGCCCTCGCCGGCCTCCGTCTTGTCCTCGTCCGCCATCGTCCGCCCGCTTCATCTGAAGGATGCGAACGCGATTGCCACCAGCCTTGGCTTGAAGACGCGATACAAGTGCCGCCGGCGCCACGCGCCCCAATAGCCGCAACGCTAGGGTAATAATGGTTAATGGAAGCTTAGGATCGGCGCGCCACTAGGAAAAAACTGCCGGGCAAACATGGTCAACAAGACCTTTCTGCCGCCCCTTTTCAAGCTCAGCCAAGCACCTAACCCACTCAAAAACAACAACTTTCATCGTTGGCACGGCTTTCGCTGGGAGGACGGCGTAACCGACAGGCTTGGGAGAGCCGAACGGTTACCGACGGTCCGACGCGACGGCTTGGGAGAGCCTGCCCATCGGACCACCTCACAGGGGAGAACCGCCGATGCAGAATACGCTTCTGGTCGGACTATCGAAGCAGATGGTGCTGGAACGGCAGATGGATGTCGTTGCCAACAACATCGCCAATATCGGCACCACCGGCTACAAGGCCGACCGGTCGCTGTTCCAGGAATATCTGGCGTCGGGCGCGCATGAGGACAATTTCATGTCCGGCGACCGCCGCGTCTCATTTGTGCAGGACCGCGCCACCTTCCACGATTTCAGCCAGGGCCCGTCCGAAGAGACCAAGAACCCGCTCGATGTCGCGATCGACGGTACGGGCTTCCTCGTGGTGCAGACGCCTACCGGCGAACGCTACACGCGCGACGGCAACCTGCACATCAACAACCAGGGCCAGCTTGTCAACGCCTCGGGTTACCCGGTGCTCGGCAACTCCGGCCCGATCGTTTTCCAGCAGACCGACAAGTCGATCAGCATCGCCACCGACGGCAACGTGACCGTGCTCGAGGGCACCGGACGCGTCGATTCGGTCCGCGGCAAGCTGCGCATGGTCTCCTTCGCACAGGCCCAGCGCCTCCTCAAGGAGGGCTCCAACCTCTACTCGGCCGAAGGCATCCCGCCCACGCAGGACACCAAATCGCAACTTCGCCAGGGCTTCATCGAGAAATCGAACGTCAATTCCGTCACCGAAATGAGCCGCATGATCGAGATCACGCGGACCTACACCCAAATCGCCTCGCTGCTGCAACAGGAGAGCGACCTGCACAAATCGGCGATCGACAAGCTCGCCGACGTGCCGGCCTGATCCGGGAGACCTGACCGATGCGCGCACTTTACACCGCGGCGACCGGAATGGCGGCGCAGGAACTCAGCGTTCAGGTGATCTCCAACAACATCGCGAACCTGCGCACCACCGGCTACAAAAAGCAGCGCGCCGCGTTCCAGGATCTGATCTACGACCACGTGCGCCGTGTCGGCGCGCAGGCCTCCGACCAAGGCACCATCCTGCCCGTCGGCATCGACCTTGGCGGCGGCGTCAAGACCGTGGGCACGCCGCGCCTGATGAGCCAGGGCACGCTGTCGCCGACCGGCAACGACCTCGACATCGCAATCCGCGGCGATGGCTTCTTCAAGATCCAGATGCCGGACGGCACCTTCACCTACACCCGCGACGGTTCCTTCCAGATGGACAACCAGGGTCGCATCGTCAACGCGCAGGGCAACCCGGTTCAGCCAACGATCACGATCCCGCAAAATTCCTCGCAGCTCACGATCAATACGCAGGGCCAGGTCTCGGTGATGCTGCCGGGCTCGACCACGCCGACCACGATCGGCCAGATCGGTCTCACTCGCTTCATCAACAAGGCCGGCCTGCAGCCGATCGGCGACAACCTGTTCGTGGACACGCCGGCCTCCGGCCAGCCGCAGGACGGCATCGCCAACACCGACGGGTTCGGCGACATGCAGCAATCCAACCTCGAACAGGCCAATGTCGAGGTGGTCTCGGAAATCTCCGACCTGATCGCCGCGCAGCGCGCCTACGAGATGAATGCCAAAGTGATCTCGTCCGTCGACCAGATGCTGCAGTCCACCTCCAACCTGTTCCGCTGAGGATTGACGTCGATGATCGCCCGCTCGCTCCTCTCCATCTCTATGCTGCTCGCTGCCACCGTCAGTTCCGCCGCCCAAAGCCGCAACGAGGTCATCGCCGTGCCGGCGCTGCGCGCCAGCGTCACGGTCTCCGGCGATATCGTGCGGGTCGGCGATCTCATCGACAACGCCGGCAGCGCCGCCACGATCGCGGTCTACCGCTCTCCCGACCTCGGCATGACAGGCACGCTGCCTGTTGCGCAGGTCCTCAACACGCTGCGCACCCATCAGGTGATTGGCGTCGACACCCGCGATCTCAAGGAGATCACGGTCACCCGTCTCGCCCGCACGCTGGATACCGCGGAGATCGAACGGCAGGTCGCGCATGCGCTCGAGCGCCGCCAAGGACTTGGCGACGCCGCCAACATCGCCCTGACCTTCGACCGCGATTCCGGCGACATCCGCCTCGACGCCAGCTATGGCGGCACGATGCAGCCAATCGCGGTGCGCTACGAACCGCGCGGCAACCGTTTCGACGTCACTTTTGAAATTTCAAACGATGCCGGCGCCGCGCCACTCAAGCTGCGCTTCACGGGAACCGCAGTCGAAACCATCGAGGCGGCCGTGCTGTTGCGCGGTGTGGAGCGCGGCGAGGTGCTGAAGGCCTCCGATGTGCTGGTCGAGCGGCGCCCGAAAGTCGAGGTCGGCAACGACGCCGCGCTGCGCGACGCCGCCATCGGCATGCAGGCACGCCGGCAACTCCGCGCCGGCCAGGCGCTGCGCACCGCCGATCTCGCAAAGCCCGATCTCGTCACGCGCGATCAGAGCGTCACGCTGATCTATCGCAGCAGTGGCCTCTATCTCACCGTCCGCGGCAAGGCGATGGATGGCGGCGCCGAGGGTGACGTCGTCAGCGTCATGAACCTGCAGTCCAAGCGCGTCGTTTCCGGCGTCGTCACGGGCCGCGGCGAGGTCTCGATCACAATCGCGACGCCGCGCCAGCCGCCGGTCGCCGACGCCACCCCATCCTCGGGCGACACCACGCCATCCGCCACCGTCAAGCTCAGTTCAGTCGTTCCAAACGCCGAGTAAAGTTCATGTACCGCTTTCGTATCAATCGCCTTATCCTCTCCGCCGCGTTGCTCGCGCTCGGAACAATCGCCAGCGGCTGCTCGTCGATCGACCGTCTCTCCCAGATCGGCGAGAAGCCGAGGCTGACGGAGATCGAGAATCCGACCGCGCAGCCCGGCTACAAGCCGGTGCAGATGCCGATGCCGAAGCCGGAAGTAGCCTCCTACAGCCCGAACTCGCTGTGGCGGAACGGCAGTCGCGCCTTCTTCAAGGACCAACGCGCCGCCCGCGTCGGCGACATCCTGACTGTCACCGTGAACTTCACCGACAAGGCCAATATCGCCAACGAGACCCAGCGCAGCCGCACGAGCAAGGAGGATTCGGGCATTACCGCCTTCCTCGGATCCCAGACAGTCACCCAACCGCTCAAGATCTTGCCCGGCCGCATCCTCACCACCGACTCCACCGCCTCCAGCGACGGCAAGGGCTCAGTGAACCGCCAGGAAGCTCTGCAGACCAACGTCGCCGCAGTCGTGACCCAGGTGCTGCCGAACGGCAATCTCGTGGTCGAAGGCAAGCAGGAGATTCGCGTCAACTTCGAGATCCGCGAGTTGATCGTCGCCGGCATTGTGCGTCCTGAGGACATCCAGAGCGACAACACCATCGATTCCGCAAAGATCGCACAGGCCCGCATCGCCTATGGCGGCCGCGGCCAGATCACCGATGTGCAACAGCCGCGCTACGGCCAGCAGGTGATGGACGTGTTGCTGCCATTCTAGCGGCATGGCATCGAAGCATGAGAACCGGTTCCCGAAAAAGAACCATGCCGGGCTGAAGAGTTCGACGAGCTCCCACATCTCGTCGCGAACCTAGGCGCGACGCGGTGTATCGACACGGCCCTCGCTAGCTCCCCTGGCGAGGGCCGTGTCAGTTTTGGCGAGACAGCGGAAAGTCTTGCCTTTCAATGATGGGACTAGCGGCCGCCCACAGACAGTGGCGCTGCCGTGGAACGTAGATTCAAAAACTAGGGTTTGAAGTTGA
The DNA here is from genome assembly GCF_018131005.1 of Bradyrhizobium lablabi. Lineage (GTDB taxonomy): Bacteria > Pseudomonadota > Alphaproteobacteria > Rhizobiales > Xanthobacteraceae > Bradyrhizobium > Bradyrhizobium lablabi_D. The sequence continues at coordinate 65,747 of NZ_JAFCJK010000008.1, read as the reverse complement.
CTTGCAACGGGCGGCTCAAACTGGATGAGTATCGGCAGGGTAGACGGCGGACCGGGTTCCCGTTCGCCTAACTATCAATCCTTGTTCCAGTTGCCGCCGCGCCAGAGCCACCACATCGCGAACCGATAGGCCAAAAAAAGAAGTACGACCAAAGCCACAATGGTCAGAATCCACCAGGTCATCGTGGTCCCGCGCTCCTCAGAACCTGCTGGCCGCCTACAGGTTGCACTCTTACGTGAATCCTTAAATTGCGCAAGACCAGCGCAATTTTCGAGTCTGTACTGGCGCACAAGATCGGCGAAGGCCGCTCACCGGCACTCACAGCAACTACATCGCCCTCACAATGCTTGGTGGGCCAATAAGTTCGTCGACGACTATGACGACACCGAATGACGCTCCTGCAAATGCATCTGGTTTTCGGCGAACGCCAATTCGGCCCCCAAACCGACGGCCGCAAATACTGGGCTGCAATCTCGGCTTGACGCGACCTCCCTTACAAATCTTCCGACCTCCTTCTCGACTCGTTAACTGTCGCATGAGGGTCCGCTGGCGATCGCGTGCATTCCGCCATAGCTAAGCGCCTGCAGAGTTTTTGATCCGAATGTTCCATGCTCAGAGACGGCGAATATGCGGCCTGGTACCGGACGGCGCACGGTGAAGGCACCGGGATCGTCCATCTGGCAAACGGCCGAATTTCCGGCGGCGATTGCGCGTTCGTCTATGGCGGCTCCTACGAGATTGACGAGCATCGCTTCACGGCAACGGTGACGACCCGAAGGTACGCCGACGGCCCGACCACCGTGTTCGGCCTCGATGAGATCGAGGCGCAGTTGACCGGAGAGATCAGGGGCACCACCGCGGTGTGCTCCGGAACCGCCAAGCAAGCTCCCGGCCTGCGCTTTGAGGTCACGCTTTTCCTGCAGCCGGAAGCGTCGCTGGCGCCGGATCCCAAACAGGCGTCCACATCACCTGACATCAGAAAACTGCCGAAGCTTCCAGCGAACCGACGCGCGACAAAGCCGTTCGTTAAGCGTCTCGGCTGACCGTCCGTCGCGCCGAGGCGCCAGCCGCCGACGTTTAGGAACTCCGAAGCCGGTGGCGCCGCCGCCCTACCGGGCGTACGATCCGCCGCGACGCGCAACATCCCGATCGATGCAGCCGGAAGGAGGAAGTCATGTATGCCGCCATCCGTCAGGCCAGGGCGAAAGCCGGCTCGGCCGAAGAACTCGCACGCCGGATCAAGGAAGGCGCAATCCCGATTATCAGCGATGTCGAAGGCTTCATGGCCTACTACGTGGTCTATGCCGGCGACGATACGGTAACCGCGATCAGCGTCTTCAACAATCACGCCAGCGCCGAAGAGGCCAACCGCCGAGCGCTTGCCTGGATCGATCAGAATCTCGGGCCGTTGCTGGTCGGTCAAGCTACCGCGGTCGCCGGGCCTGTGATTGTGCATACCAAGGCGTGACGGTCGCCGCGACGCCAACCGCCGGACTTGACCGCGATGACCAGCCGCGAACGGCTTCCCGCCGTTCGCATGGCAGCGACCGGGAAAACGTGACTCGGCAGAACTTTCCGCGTTCACCGCTGGGTGCATCGACACCGGCTGCAATCTCCCTGGAAAAACATGCGCCCGTGCTGGCACGGGGCTTGCTCGTCGATCGAGGGATCGCAGGGGGTGAAGATGACGGCAATCTCGGCTTTCGGGCCGATCACGGCGAGCATGACGAGCGCCGCGTTGAAGACGGCATTGAACGCCGACGGGACCACCCGAGGTCCGGTCGGTTTACTTGCGGATAACAGCGTCGAGCAGCAGTTCCTCAAATATGCGCAGATGAGTCCGATGGACCGGCTGCGCGCCAATATCCTGAAGAGCATGGGTCTGACGGAAGACGATCTGAACAACATGTCGCCGGACCAGCAACGCGCGGTCGAGCAGAAGATCAAGGATCTCATCACCCAGGAGCTCGAGAAGAACGCCGACAAGAAGGGCCAGTTCGTCGACGTTTCCGCATAGCGTGCGGACTCATAAACGCTGTGCCGTGCAGATCAGAAAATAGCGCTTCCCGGGCACCTCAGCGGCTACCCGATTGCCGGCGGATATCTTCCAAAAGACCGCGCACCGCGCCGATCTCTTTGCCGAAGCCTGCCCAATCTCCGGACTTCAACCGCTCCATCGCCTGATTGTAGCGATCGAGCGCCTCCTGCGCGCGTCTTACTGCGGACCCTTCGTCCGACATCTTCGCTTCAGCGCCGGGCGCTACCAGCGCGGTTCCGCTTTCCACGAAGAGTGCCGACAACGCCTCGGCAAGGGTTTCCTTCATGACGACATTCTCACCATAGGCGGCGATCACCCGCTTGAGCTCCGGCAAATGTCCTTGCTCGGCCCGCAAATACAGCGGAGACACGTAGAGGATCGAATTCTCGATCGGGACGACAAGCAGGTTTCCCCGGACCACTCGCGAACCCATCTGGTTCCATAACGATATCTGCTGGGAGATTTCCGTGTTCTGGTGGATTCTCGCCTCGATCTGGAACGGTCCGTAGACCAGTTTCTCCTTGGGAAATTCGTACACGATGAGCTTGCCATAGTCGGGCGCGTCGCAGCGCGCGGCAAGCCAAGCTATCATGTTGTCGCGGCGGCTCGGCACCATGGGGATCATGATGAAGAACTCGGCCTGGGCTTCTCCAGGCAGCCGCATGACGATGTAGTAAGGGACCATCAAAGTAAGGCCGTCCATTGCAGAGACGCCGTCGCCAGCGGGCTGGCGCGGAAATTGCCAAAGGTCCTCGCGGTTATAGAAAACGTCAGCAGATTCCATGTGGTAGGTTTGGAAAAGCCGCGCCTGAATCAGGAAAAGGTCTTCGGGGTAGCGAATGTGTTTTTGCAGATCGGGTGGCATGGCCGCGAACGGCTTCATCATTTCGGGAAAGATACGCTGATAGGTGGAGACGATCGGGTCCGCCAGATCCATCAGATAAAAATCGACGGTGCCGTTATAGGCATCTATCACGACCTTCACCGAATTGCGGATGTAGTTGAGGTTGAGGCCCGGCGCGGGCTGCGCGGAAGGAAAATAATCGCTCGTCGTATAAGCGTCCTGTATCCAGAACATACGGCCATCGCTGATGACCAGATAGGGGTCGCGATCGAGGCTGAGGAACGGGGCGATGGTGCCGACCCGTGTCTGTATGTTGCGCCGGATCATAATTCGGCTGTGGTCGGTGATGTAGTCTGAAAGCAGCAGGTTTACGTCGCCAAAATGGTGGGCGAAGATCAGTCTCCTCACCATCCCCGACAGCGGGACACCGCCGGAGCCGTCATAGGCTGCGTAGACGTTGTCCTTTCCTTTTGGATAGTCGAACTCCGGAACGATTCCCTGGACGATGACGTAGTCGTTAGTCTCCTTTCCGTAGTAGATGCGCGGCTCGCGAATTTCGGGGCCCCCGTGCGCAACCGGGGGAATATCGCGCAAATAGAGCGGCGGAAGCCCTTCACCGCTCTTTTGGGTTACCGGGCTCATTACCGCGCCATTGCCGTGAGTGAACAGGATATGGCGGTTCACCCATGTCTGTGCGTTCGGTGGCAGCAGCGAGGAATTGAGCTCGCGCGCCGAAAGCATGACACTTTGGTAAGTGCCGCCAAGCCAGTAACGATCGACATCAAGCTCGCGCAGTCTGTAGTAGGTGCGAATCTCCTGCAGTTGGGCGTAGGTATCGGCCAGTGGCTGCCAGTCCCACAATCTTATGTTGTCGATCGTTGCCTTGTTGGCCTCGAGTGTCTCACGGGTCAGGTCCTGTTCGGCAGGGAATGGCCTCGGCATGATCCGATTGAGATTGTAGGCTTCCCGAGTCAGCATGATGTTGCGCGTGATGTAGGGCCGCTCCCACTCCAGTTCGTTGGGCTTTACGTAAAATCGTTGAAACAATCCCGGGATCACGCCCGACAGCAGGAAAGCGCCCCCGAACAGCAACACGATTGCCGCAGCGGGGAGCCGGTAAGTGCGCGCCCACACGTTCGCCCATGCGGCGAAAGCGGCGACTATCGAAAGCGCGATCAGCAGCCACAGGACCGGCAGTTCCACATGGATGTCGGTGTAGCTTGCGCCGAGCACGACGCCGTTATCCCCGTAAAGCAAGAGGTAGCGGTCGAGAGCATACGACCATGCCTTCACGGCAAAGAAGCAGCCCAGAAGCGCCGAGCCGTGGGAGATTGCTGCCGGCGACATCGATTGTTGGGGCGGGTACTCGATGTCGCCATGCACCCAGTAGATAAATCCGGCGAACAGCGCACTCAACGAGAGCGTGACCAATGCCCAATTTTTTATGGCGATAAAGGCGGGCAGAGAGAAGAGATAGAATCCAATGTCCTTATCGTACAATGGATCGGTGGATCCGTAGGGCACGTGATAAAGAAACAGAAGAATGGCATTCCAGTTGCTGGTTTCTCCCCAGGCGACCAGCAGAGCGACGACCCCCGCACTGGCGACGATGACCCAGGGCCACTGCAGCCGGTTGCGCATGAATTCAAGGGGATCGGGTGGCGTCGCAGTGGCCGCAAGCTTCGCCTGGAAGTCGAGCGGAAGGTGGCGTCGCCGCCCGGAGAGGCCAAGTGCCAGCCGCGCGTTCGTCCACACCGCAAAGGCGGTCGCCGCGAAAACAACGAAAAAGACTCCGGCCTTCGCGCCGAACGTCGTCCAAAACACCTGAGCGTAACCGATTGCGGAAAACCACATCCAGTCGACCAGGACGTCTCCCGCGAGCGCGAGCAGGGTCAGGGCAAGGGCGACTATGATGGCCGCGATGATCGACCCCACCACGGCGCTTCGCCCTGGAGCCTTCCGTTCGGGTCCGGAAATCCCGATCGTCATGGCGCCATTATAGCAGAACACAGACGTGGCGCGCCAATCTCGGGGGTCGTCGCACCCGCTTTTTGCTTGGCCCTCCTACACTGGGGGATGCGCGCATCAGGCTGCGCGCCGAACTCGGGAGGATAAGTGAATTCCTGGAGGGCGTGCACGCCGTGGTGCGACACCGGTTCTGATCTGAATCCAGTTTGTGCTGTGAGCAGGAGCGCCCATCGGTCGTGTCACGCTCCCTTCACAGCGCTCCGCTCCAAACGCCGATGCGGACAATTGTAGGCATTCTTACACCTGCGGTGAAAGTTTTTCAGCAACTCTCGGAATCTCTCCGCGACGTTGATTCTCGGTTCTTCTCAACCTAGACTATTCTTCCCAAAAGGCACTGCTCATACGCTTTTCAATTTTCAGGGAGATTGGCCATGAGTATTAAATTGGCTTGTGTTCTCGCCGCATTATCTTCCCTCGCATGCGCCGCCTCCGCTGATGCTGAAAGCCTTATGCCTCGTGGGCCGAGAGACGAGTCGGCAAAAAAGATCGTCTCTGACCTGGTCGCCCAGCAGAGAAAACTGTTGCCAAAAATCGTTGGCGGTACCGATGCAAAGCCCGGAGAATTTCCTCATCAAATCGGTTTTCTGGCCAAAGATGACAACGGCCATCAGCCGGGCATCAATCGCTTTTTTTGCGCGGGTTCCATCATTTCCAATCAATGGGTTCTTACCGCGGCCCATTGCGTGGTGGGCATGGTCGCTTTCAAGGAGCTCATCGCTGTAGGCGCGGGAAGCATAGACCTCAACAAACTCGAGGAATTTGATATCGACGAGATCTGGGTACACCCAAGGTATAGTGACGCAACGCACGATTACGACTTCGCGTTGGTCAAAATTCGCGCGTCCTTTCCGGATCGAGAAATCCCTGTGGTCACCCGATCCGATAATCAATTCATCAACGAAGGCGATGTCGCGACCATCACCGGATGGGGCGCGGTAGAACCAAACGGACAGGTTCAGCAGTTCCTGAGGAAGGCTGACGTCAAAATCATTAGCCGCTCGGACTGCAACGATGCGAACTCGTATGACGGAAAGGTCACCGCAAGAATGATTTGCCTCGGCGTGCAGGGCGGAGGAAAGGATGCGTGCGCGGGAGACAGTGGCGGGCCGGCACTTGCCCGAGGGCAAGGCGGTACCCGCGTTCTATTCGCAGATACCAGTTGGGGAGAGGGCTGCGCCGCGCCCGAAAAATATGGCGTGTACGGCAGAATAATTTCGGTGCGGGCGTGGCTGGATTTGGTGACCAACGGAGAAATTGCACGTCTCGACCGAGAAAGACGGATTCCATGATGCCTCGGGCCGTGGTCCGGTGCTTCGTTGCAAGTTGGCAAGACCTGATCGACACTAGCAAGTGTTGTTGCGACAGCGATTCTATTTTGCCCGAATGCCCCATATCGTCGTTGCGAGCCAACAGTTCGCCATGACATAACATTGCCGAGGACGCCGCCTGCGTCACGACGGAGAACTTCATGTGCCAGCTTTGCGCCGCCGCCCTCCCGCAGATGTCGCGCCGCCGCTTCATGATCGCTGCGGGCGGCGCCGCCGCGAGCTTCGCCTTCGGGCCCCCGGCTTTCGCAAAAGAAACAAAGCCGCCGCCAAAGCCGCAAAACGTGCTGTCGCCGGATGCGGCGCTGAACCGCCTGATGAAAGGCAATGCCCGCTATATCGAGGGCTTGGCGCGGCGGCATGATTTCAAGCACGAACGCGAGGCACTGGCAGGCGGTCAAAATCCTTTTGCCGGTATCCTGAGCTGCGCGGACTCGCGCATCGCGCCGGAATATGCCTTCGACAGCGGCCGCGGCGACCTGTTCGTCTGTCGCGTCGCCGGCAATTTCGCGAGCGACGAGACTGTCGCGAGCCTCGAATATGCGGCCTCCGTGCTCAACACGCCGCTGTTCATGGTGCTCGGCCACGGCAGTTGCGGCGCGGTCGACGCCACCATCAAATCGCTGAAGGACAACACCACCCTGCCCGGACATCTGCCCTCGCTGGTCAGCGCAATCGCACCAGCGGTGAAAGCAACCGAAGGCAAGCCTGGTGACCGGCTCGCGAACGCGATCCGGCAGAACGTCATCGACAACGTCGCCAAGCTCAAATCGGCGACACCGATCCTCAGCGCGGCGGTCGATCAAGGCAAGCTCAAGATCATCGGCGGCATCTACCGCCTCGGCGATGGCAAGGTCGAATTGGTCGGGTGAGCTCTATCGTCACCGTCATTGCGAGGAGCTCGCGACAAAATTGCAAAGCAATTTTGCGTTGAACGGAAGCGTGGGTTGCTTCGCTTCGCTCGCAATGACGGAGGACTATCACGTAAATGTCGCCTCGACCTTCCCGAGCCCTTCGAGTTCCATCACGACGGCGTCGCCGGCCTTCAGCCAGACTGTCTTGACGAGGCTGCCCGTCAGCACGATCTGCCTGGCGTGCAAGGCCCTGCCCTCGGCCGCAAGATGATTGGCAAGCCAGGCCAACGCGTTGTGAGGGTGGCCGAGCACGTCGGCGCCGGAGCCGCAGCCCTCCTCCTTGCCGTTGACGATGGCGCGGCCGGTCACGCCAAGCAGGTCGGGCGCCGTGATGCGCGGCACTGCCTCGCCCAGCACGCAGCCTGCCGCAAAGAAATCGTCGGCGACGAGCGTCGGCGCGCCCAGTGTCTCCCATTTGACATAGCGGTCGTCGACAATCTCGATTGCGGGATGATAGGCCTCGATCGCCTCGGCGACCCATTCGGCGGTGAACGGCGCCTCGCTGGCTGCAAGGTCGCGCGCGAGCCGCACCGCGATCTCGCACTCGACGCCGACATGAACGTAGTCGGCGGCCGGAAGCCGCACGCCGCTGTCATGTACGACCTTCTCGAACACGCCACCGCCGCAGGGATGCTGGATATTGAGATATTCCTGCATGACCGGGCTGGTGCAGCCGATCTTGTAGCCGACAAGACTGCCGAGCTGGGACTGCAGCAGATCGTGCAGCGCGCGTTGCACGCGGTAACCCTCGGCCTCGTCGCGCGGCACGATGTCTTTGGTCAGCGCCTTCAGCGGCGCCCGGCTGCGGCGGGCGCTGGCGATCGCCTTTGCGGCGGCGAGGATTCTGTCCATCGGCGCACCCTTCCTTCCGTTCTGCCTGCCCACAGCAATTCAGCACTCGGGGCCGAGGCTGGCAAGTATGCCAGTCGACAGACGCCGTCAGGTCCGCGGCCGCAACAAGGCGGCAGGCGACACGTGCTTGCGGGGCAGGTTGGGGTCGGGTCTCACCACGAGTTGCGTTGCGGAAAGAGCCCCACCCGCCTTGCTTCTATCGAAGCAAGGCGACCGCTCCGGCAAGCGGAGAGGTGAAGGGAGTTTGCGGAGACGCCGGTTCAACGAAACATCATGACGCTTCAGCGCCGTCCGAGCGCCAGCCGGATCGCGATTTCGACCGGTGCGCAGGCCCCGTCAGCGCGTTCGGGCCGGAAACCCCACGGGCGAAGCCGAGTTTGGGTCAAACGCGAAAAGCATGCCGTGGGTGATCCAGTCGGCGTTACCTCGCTGAGCGGACCTCAACGAGACCAGTCACACCTCCCCGACGGACCAACAGGCGATTTCGCAAGCGTCGTCGCCAGACTGCGGCTGATCGTGTCGGCCGCCCGGCGTCTCGTTACAAGTGAAATGCTTTCGGCCGAAGATGAAATAGTTCTGAAAAGATTCATGTGCACATCATAGGCGCCTTCGAGACCGAGGCGCTGGGATCCTGACCGAACTACTCCGCTTCGTTTGGAACCATACGAGAATCTCGAATATGCAGGTCTGTCTTAAGTGAGCAGCTGATGTGGCTGCGATTGTGGGGGATTTATGCGTGGCTCCGCAGTCGTTCGGCGTCGCTTCCAGCTTGTCCTTATCAAGCCATCACACTATGGCGATGACGGCTACGTGATCAGGTGGTGGCGTTCGATCATCCCGTCGAATTCGCTCGCCAGCCTCTACGGCATCGCAGCCGACAGCGCCGCGCGCAGGGTATTGGGTGAGGATGTCGATATCGACATCGAGGCGATCGATGAATTCAACACGCGTGTCGATATTCCCGAGCTCTTGCGGAAATTCGCAAAGAACAAAAATGTCGGTCTCGTAGCTCTGGTCGGGGTGCAGTCCAATCAGTACCCTCGCGCCCTGGATATCGCTTCCAGGTTTCGTGAGGCTAATATTCCCGTTGCCATCGGTGGATTTCACGTCTCCGGCTGTCTGTCGATGCTTGATGGAAAAGCCGTCGGACTGGATGCCTGCCGCGAGATGGGAGTTTCAATCTTCGCCGGCGAAGCGGAGGGACGCTTCGATATGTTACTGCAAGACGCGGCCGCTGGTCGCCTGCAACCGATCTACAACTATCTAAAGGACCTGCCGGGTATCGAGCAAACCCCTGTGCCGCTTCTGCCTCTCCTGAATGTGGAGCGGACACTCGGGGTGAGCACCAGCTTTGATGCCGGGCGCGGTTGCCCTTATCAGTGCTCGTTCTGCACCATCATAAATGTACAGGGGCGTAAATCTCGTTTTCGCTCACCGGAAGACATTGAGTCGATTGTACGTGCAAACTGGGCCCAGGGTATCAGTCGATTTTTTATTACCGACGACAACTTTACGCGGAACAAGAATTGGGAAGCCATTCTCGATCGGCTGGTCTGGCTTCGGGAAGCTCAGGGCATTCCGTTGGGGTTGATGATTCAGGTCGATACACTGTGCCATAAGGTCCCGAACTTCATCGAGAAGTGCAAACGCGCCGGGGTAACCCGGGTGTTCATCGGGCTTGAGAATATTAATCCTGACAACTTGTTGAACGCCAAGAAACGACAAAACAAGATCACCGAGTATCGCAAGATGCTGTTGGCCTGGAAGGACCAGGGCATCATAACGTTCGCAGGCTATATTCTTGGCTTTCCAGGCGACACGCCTCACTCTATCCGAAAGGATATTGCCATTCTCAAGCGCGAATTGCCTCTCGACATCGTCGAATTCTTTTGCCTCACACCATTGCCCGGCTCGGAGGATCATCAGGGTTTATGGAAATCCGGCGTCGCGATGGATCCTGATCTTAATAACTACGACCTCGAACACGTCTGCACGGCGCATCCTCGAATGTCGACGAGCGAATGGGCGGGCATCTATAACGAAGCGTGGTCGACCTACTACTCGCCGGACCACATGGAAGTATTGCTACGACGCGCCGGCGCTTCCGGCATTAAAATGAGCAGTTTGGTCAAGATCCTCTATCAATTCTCGACCATGCATACGTTAGAAGGCGTCCACCCGCTCCAAAGTGGTGTATTTCGGCTTCGTCACCCTGATGAGCGGCGGCCTGGGCTGGAGCGGGAAAATTTCCTGTTCTTCAGGGTCCGGTTGGCTGCAAATCTGATCCGAAAGACGTGGTTCGGACTCTCGACGCTGACAAGTCTCAGCGTGGCGGCCATCCGCGTCAGCTATGATCCCAGGCGTCTAGATTACACTGACGAGGCGATGGCTCGCGCGACCGATGATGATGACATCAACCTCGACCTTCTGAACCAGACGCCGGCTGCGAAAGAAGCGGCCGCTCACCAGAAGAGGATCCTCGAGCTGACGCGCGGAAACGCATGAAGACCGAGGCACTGCCATGTGTTCTTAGATCGCCTTTGACCGCGAAGAAGCCCTCGCCGCCATCAGCCCGGGCCCTCTGATAGGGGCGTTAGGGCCTCTGAGGGATCAGATTTTCTATTGCCCAGCCTGACATCGAAATTGGTCGATGTCGCTTGGTGGCGCTTCCATCTGCGCCGTGGTGGCTGTGGACAGCGGAATATTTTGCTACCCGCGGACCAATTAGCGGCTGCGGGTCGCAAATTGCTCCAACCGACTCGCGCTTAAGGTAAAGCGCAATCGACTCATTCGAAAAGTGACGACACACACGCGCAAGGAGCAACGTGTGGCGGCCGGTGGCCACTATTCGTCGCGATAGACCTTCTCGCGCTTCTCGTGACGTTCCTGCGCCTCCACCGACAGCGTTGCGATCGGGCGGGCTTCGAGCCGCTTCAGCGAGATCGGCTCGCCGGTCTCTTCACAATAGCCGTAGGTGTTGTCTTCGATACGCTGGAGCGCGGCGTCGATCTTGGAGATCAGCTTGCGCTGGCGGTCGCGGGCACGGAGCTCGATCGCACGGTCTGTTTCCGAGGACGCGCGGTCGGCCAAGTCTGGATGATTGACGTTCTCCTCCTGCAACGTCTGCAGCGTGATCTTCGATTCGCGGAGAATTTCGTCCTTCCAGGCCAGCAGCTTGGCGCGGAAATAATCGCGCTGCCGCTCGTTCATGAAAGGCTCTTTTTCAGTCGGCCGGTAGTTCTTCAGCTTTTCCAAAGGCAGCCATGTCCCTGTGAATCGGAGGAAAATGCCCCTCCGCGCGGCGCGTTATATAGCCATGATATGTGACAGACAATATCTGGACCCACGAAAGGCGGGCTACCCCCAAGGCCTTGCGCAAGCGAGGCTATCCGCCGGCCGCCGCGATCGGAGACGATCGGCCCCAAGACGGAACTTATCGGCTTGGTAGTAGCAAGATACCTCAGTTCCTTGGCCACCCGCCGGTCGGCGTGGCCGAATCGCATGGACGGAACTGACCGTCCGGCAGCGCAAGGAGGGCCTTAATAGCGCCCGACCTTGGCGAGTTCGACTTCAACGCGCAGTTCGATCTCACCGAGCACCGCATCGAGGCCAGGATCGCCGGACGATTCCTTCAGGCCCGCGGCTGCGCTGCGCAGCCGGCTCACCGTGGACGAGTCGAAACTGCCGGAGAGCAATCCGAGCTTGAGATCGTCGAGCACGTCGAGCGCACCCCTGCCGCGGGCGACCGAGCGCCTGCGGCGTTCGGTCGGGTCCTCCACGCCCTGCAGCGCGAGCAGCGCATCAAGACTGGCCGCGGCCTTCGGCGCAGCCGTAGAGCGGACCTCATCCGGAACGGATGTCGCCTCCGGTAGCGAGAAGCCGGTCGACGCGGTGCGGCGCGTGCTGCTGGTGGGCGAGCCAAGCGTGGTGCCGTTCGGTCCGTAGATTCGCATGGGGTGTCTCGCAGGCCTGACTGCTGCGAGCTTGGCCGCCCGATGGTTAACGGCCCGTAAACGACCCGGCAATTTCTGCCGCCGCACGGCAGTTTCGCGCGGGCTGCCAAACCGGAGCAAAACGACGAACCGACAATTTCGATAAACATATCAACTGATTGCATTCGCGCCACAGCGTGGCACGGCGCTCGCATGGTTAATGGCGGATCGCCGTCATGGGAGTGTCGTGCGACCCGCCTGTAAGTTCGAGGGGAGCACTGGGATGCCCGGCATCCGTACGGCAAGACTACTCCGGATAGCTTGCGCCGCGCTGTCCGCGCTGGCGTTCGCGGTCATGCCTGCGGGCGCGACGTCCCGGATCAAGGATCTCGCCAACATCGAGGGCGTGCGCCAAAACCAACTGATCGGCTACGGCCTCGTGGTCGGCCTGAACGGCACCGGCGATACACTCAACAACATCCCCTTCACCAAGCAGTCGTTGCAGGCGATGCTCGAGCGCATGGGCGTCAACATCCGCGGCGCCACCATTCGCACCGGCAACGTCGCCGCGGTCATGGTCACCGGCAATCTGCCCGCATTCGGCACCCAGGGGACGCGGATGGACGTCACCGTCTCCGCGCTTGGCGATGCCAAGAATCTGCAGGGCGGCACGCTGCTCGTCACCCCCCTGCTCGGCGCCGACGGCAACGTCTATGCGGTGGCGCAGGGATCGGTGGCAGTGGCGGGATTCGCAGCCGAGGGCGCCGCTGCCAGCATCGTCCGCGGCGTACCGACCGTCGGCCGCATCGCCAATGGCGCCATCATCGAGCGCGAGATCGAGTTTGCGCTCAATCGCCTGCCCAACGTGCGGCTGGCGCTGCGCAACGCCGACTTCACCACCGCCAAGCGCATCGCGGCCGCGGTTAACGATTTCCTCGGGGTGAAGACGGCCGAACCGATCGACCCTTCCACCGTGCAGCTCTCGATCCCCGCGGAGTTCAAGGGCAATGTCGTCGCCTTTCTGACCGAGATCGAGCAGTTGCAGGTCGATCCCGATCTCGCGGCCAAAATCGTGATCGACGAACGGTCCGGCGTCATCGTGATGGGCCGCGACGTCCGCGTCGCCACCGTTGCCGTCGCCCAAGGCAACCTCACCGTCTCGATCGCCGAAACCCCGCAGGTCAGCCAGCCCAACCCACTGTCGTCCGGCCGAACGGTTGTGACGCCGCGCACGAGTGTCGGCGTCAGCGAGGACGGCAAGAAGTTCGCGGTCGTCAAGAGCGGCGTCTCGCTACAGCAGCTCGTCGACGGTCTGAACGGCCTCGGCATCGGACCGCGTGATCTCATCAGCATCCTGCAGGCGATCAAGGCGGCCGGCGCGATCCAGGCCGACATCGAGGTGATGTGATGGACAGCATGATCAACTCCGCTGGCATGCCGAACAAGGCGGTGATGCCGCTGTTCAACGGCCGTCCCGACCCGCTGCTCCAGGATGCGCTGAAGAAGGTGTCGCCGGAAGTACAGGCCAAGGCGAAGTCGACGGCGACCGACTTCGAGGCGATGTTCCTGAACTCGATGTTCTCGCAAATGACGAGCGGCCTGAAGGGCGAAGGCCCGTTCGGCGACACGCCCGGCACCGGTGCGTGGCGATCCATGCTCACCGACCAATATTCGAAAAACTTCGCCAAGGCAGGCGGCGTCGGCATTTCCAACGAAGTGTTCCGCACGCTGATCCTGCAGCAAGCGAACCGCGCCAGTTGAATGCCTGACGGAGAAGCGTGAGATGAACCAGCGTCCCCAGCAGCGGCCAACGACCGCCCCCGCCCCACGCCCCGCGGCGTCGACGCCTCCGGAGATTCGCAAGCTCGCGGAAGAGCTCATCGAGGTGATGAGCGCGCTGCTTGGCATCATCGAGCACGAGACCGAATTGGTGCGCGCGGGGAAGGTGCGCGAGGGAATGCAGCTCGAGGGACGGAAATCCGAACTGTCGCGCCGCTACATGGTCGTGGTGGAAAATCTGAAGGCCGCGCACAAGATGCTGTCGCAGACATCTCCAGAACTGCTGGAGACGTTGCGCCGTCATCACGACACGTTCCGCGCCATGCTTCAGGTCAATCTGACCGTGCTGGCCACGGCCCACGCCGTCTCGGAGGGCATTGTGCGTGGTGTCAACACCGAGATCCAGCGCCGCAACATCCCGAATACGTATACGGCAACCGGACAGCGCGCGGCGCCGGGCCCGCGCAACATGACGCCGCTCGCCGTCAGCCGCTCGCTCTGAGTGTGCGGTTAGCTGCAATTTTCATCAATTCGGCGCAAGCGCGTCAGCGCGGTGTTCAGCGCGTTCCCTAACAGCATATTGAGAGGTGGTCCCTATAGTTGCGGATCGTGAGGGGTTGGGGTTTGACTCAAGCAAAGCTAGTGCCTGCGCACTAGGAGGCTGCCATGAGTACGGACTTCAACATCAAACCGGTGGGGGCACCGGTTGCAGCGCCGATGGTTTCTCCCGCGAGCGAAACGGCGCAGAAGGCGGTTGCGACCGAACTGCCGGCAAGCCAGAGCGTCACCGCTCCGGAGCCGAGCGTGCGCGTGACAATCGATCCGAATGCCGTCAACGCGTCGGCGGCAAATCAGGCTGCGTCGGTGTCGAACCAGGTAATCATCGACCGCGACGCGGCCTCGATCGTCTACCGGGTTGTGGACAATCGCACCAGCCAGGTGATGAAGCAGTTTCCGGAAGAGGCGGTGTTGCGCCGCCGCGCCTATTTCCATGCGCTCGACCTGAGCAAGGAGGCGCCGACGCGCCTGCGCGCAACCGACCGCCGCGTTTGAACCGGGAAAAGCTGCGCGGTCAGCTCGACTGCTTGGCGTAGGCCTGGTCGAGATAGGTTGCACCCGTCGCCGGATCGCTGACGATGTTCTTGATCAACGCGGTGCCCTGATTGACCAGCGTGAACTTGGTATCGCCGATCCGGAACCCGTTATCCTTGATCAGCACGTCCTGATACTTGCTGGTGCCGTCGCTCTGGTAATGAACCTTGGCGCGAAAGCCCGAGACGTTCGAGACCGTGATCTTGAAGGTCTTGTTGTTGGCATATTTCCCGCTCCAGGTGCCCTGATAGAGGTCCGGGTCAACCGCGACATAAGGAGTCTTGGACGGAACGGTCAGACCGACCGCCTTGTAGTTGGCCGACAAGATGCTCATCAGGTCAGCCATCGTGACGATGCTCCGTCGGGAATACGCGGATCAGCCGCGGCCGGACAAGCCGGCGGCGAGATTGCAGTTGATGTCGATCAGCGATTTCAGCTTCGCCGGATCCGGATTGAGCTGCATGTCGACGGTCTGCTTCATTACGAACACGCCGATATTGGCGATGTTCTGGCGGACCTCGAGCGGCTGCGGATTCTCGTCGGTCTGCGCGGCGCTCATGAAGATCGACCACAGGCGGCGATTGAACAGCAGCGCGTTCTCCATCGCCTTGCCGGGACCAGTCCAGTTGGTCTGGACTTCCTGCAGCTGCCGGGCAGCCTTCAAGAGCGCCTGCGCTTCGATTTCACGTGGAGACGCCGTCGTGGTGGACGTGCGTGCGTAGGCCTGGGCTGCATTCGACATTCAATAGACCTCGATCAGAGCGGATTTTCTTGCACCGCGGGACTTCAAAATAGCTTCGCATGATGGTACGCGCCGCGCCTTTAAATATGGTTAGCAGCCGTTACCGATTGCGCCTTTGATGCGGCAAGACCCGACGCAGCGCGCAGTTCACAGGCCAAGAAAAACGGCGGGGTTTTCCCCGCCGTTTCGGAGCCAATGGTGGCGGCGTTTAGCGGAGCAACTGAAGCACGCTCTGCTGGCTCTGGTTGGCGAGCGCCAACGCAGACACCGCGATCGACTGGCGGGTCGACAGCGCCTGGCTGTTGGCCGCTTCCTCGTTGGTGTCGGCGAGCGTCAGGTTGGACGAGCCGGTCTGCAGCACGTTGATCAGGTTCTTGGAGAAGTCCTGGCGAATCTGCACCACCGACAGGTTTGAACCCAGCGCGGAGGCTTCCGACCGCAGCGTGCTCGACGCATTGCTCAGCTTCGAGATGATGCTGTTGGCCGAGGTGCTGTCGAGGAAGTCGGTCGCTGCCGTCAGCGAGCCGAGGCCGAGGCCTGCGGCATCGAAGGTGACGCCCTGAACGTTCAGGGTCGACTTACCGGTCTCGTTGAACACCAGCTTGAGGTTGTCGCCGTTCAAGAGGTTGACGCCGTTGAAGGACGCATCCTGCGCGGTCGTGGTGATCTGCTGGATCACGACGTTGTACTGACTGACCAGGTTGGCGCGGGTGGCCTGCGAGGTCGGGTCGGCCACAGCGGCATTCACCGTACCGACGGTGGCGGTGGCCGCCGAGATGTCGACGCCTTCACCGGTCGGCGCATTCCCCGTCTTGGTGATGGTCTGGCTCGCCGCGTCGTTGGTCGAGGTGAACGTCAGCGTATCAGCCGTCGAGGACAGCGAGGCGGTCACGGCAACGCCGTTGGACGCCAGCACGCTGTTCAACTGGTCGAGCGTCTTGACGGTCGCGGTCCCGCTGCCGGTCGAGAAGGTCGAGCCGATGGTCACCGCCAGCGAGCCGGTCGCCGTCTTGAAGGTCAGGACGGCGCCGCCGAGCTTGCCGGCATTGAGGTCGGTCGCGACCGTGGTGCCGGTGCCGGTCCCGGTACCGGTAACGTCGACATTGGCCTTGCTCGAGTAGCCCACGGGACTCTGCAGCACCTGGTTTGCGATCGACTTCGCGGTGTCGACAAGCTTCTGCAGCGAAGTGATGCCGGTGTTGGCGGCCTGCAGGATCTGCACGCCGTTGCCGATTCCGTCGAGCAGGTTGTTGATGTCGCTGGCACGATTGTCCAGCGATTGCGCGGTGAAGAAGTTGGTTGGATTGTCGAGCGCCGTGTTCACCTTCTTGCCAGTGGCAAGGCGGTTCTGCGTTGTGGAGAGCAGATCGGCGGTTGACTGCAGGGAGAGGAGGTTCTGACGGACGGAAGCGGAGAGAACGATATCAGACATTTTCATACCTTTCTGGTGTGAAACTGAGGGAATGAACCGCTCCAATCCTTTCTGATCGGGCGGACGGCCGATCCTCGCGGCGACGCCCGAAGAAAAAACCAATCTACGAGAAGGCGTTTAATTCAAATGCGAGAGAATAAAATTGCTTCGACCGGATGAAGTCCGTCGGAAAAACTACTGATCTCGCTGCACATTCTCGGAGCCTCAGCGACATCCCGGTCCGCGGCGTTTACCAATAGTTAACCATGATCGGAAAGGATCGCTGTCGCATCGGCCCTCGGTCGCGGCGGCGACTGCTAAGCCGAGCCGGGATCATGTGCGATTTGCTGCAACGAAACCTCGCGCAACTGGCGGCAAAGGAGAACGGGCATGGCTTTGAAGGTCGAACTCAAACCGAACGAGCGCATCATCGTCGGCAATTGCGTGATCACCAACACCGATCAGCGCGCCCGTCTCCTGATCGACGGCGACCGGATTCCGATCCTGCGCGAAAAGGACATCCTGACGCCTGAGACCGCCGATACGCCGGCAAAGCTGATCTATCTTGCCGTGCAATTGATGTATCTGTCGCCCGATCCGATGGCACACCATCCGACCTATTTCAGCCTGGTGCGCGACATCCTTGTGGCGATGCCGAGCGCTTGGCCGTTCATCGAAGGCATCAACAATCTCATCCTCAACGGCGACCTCTATCACGCGCTGAAGGAATCGAAGAAACTGATCAGTCACGAGGAAAAGGTGATCGAAAACGCACGCCGCCTACAGGCATCCGCACAGGCGGACGCCCGCAAGTCGGCGTGAGCGTTTCGCTACGGGATGCAAAAAGGCCTCCAAGCGGAGGCCTTTTTCATCTTCGGCGCCTTGAAAATTCCGCGGCCGTCAGATCGGCAGATATTTCAGCAGCGTCGTCTGGTACAGCATCGAAGTGGTCTGATAGGACGCCTGCAGGCTGGTTTGCAGCGCAAGAATCTTGGTTGCGACCTCGTCCTGGTTGATGCCCTCGATCGAGTCGAGCATCGTCTGCGCCATTCCCTTGAGCTGGGTCTGGCGGTCGGTCGCCGCCTTGATCGCAGTCCCTGCTCCGGCCAGCTCCGCCTGCACGTCCTGGATCTGCTGCTGGCCCGTCTGCGGGGAGAGGTTCGCCGTAATCCGCTGCGCTAGCGCCGTCACCTGCGCGCTTGCGTTCGGATTGCTGGTATCGGTCGTCACCGCGGCATACACCGCGATGTTCTGCAATTCATAACGGAATGCCTGCTCGTTGGCGCGCGCACCGTACTGGACGGTGATCGACTGATCGACCTGCGCGATCGCGGTGCCGCGCGCGGAATCCGAACCGCTCTCGCCGGTGTACCAGGACACGGTGTTTGCCTGCGTTCCCGCCACCAGATTGGTCGCGGTGGCGAATGGCGGGCCGCCGACCCGCAGCGGCGCCGGCGTCGCGGTCGTGTTGTTGGCGATGCCGAGCGCTCCCAGCGCCGTCGGATTGGAGCTCGAGATCGAAAGGTTCGCGCCATCCGCGCCGTGCAACGTGATCGCTCCATTGCTGATCGTCGCGGCATTCTTGGTGCCGGTAATCTGGTCGATCTTCGCCGCGAGCGTCTGAACGCTGTCGGTGATATTGAGCTGATTGCCGGTCGCGCCCGACGCCACGAAGGTGATCGGCGTTCCGTTCACCGTGATGGTGTCGCCGACAGCGAAGCCCGTGGCCAGCGCGTCCCCGGTGCCCGACAGTTGCGTCGCGCCGGTAATCGGCGCAGCCGGCGTGTTCGCGTTGTTGACCGGGGACCCGGAAATCGTCGCCACCGGGTTGAAGAAGTTGTTGGACGCCGCGATCGCCGATGCGGCGACCAGCGAGGTGTCGCTCAACTTCTGGATCGACGAGGTCAGCGTCGACTGCAGATTCGATGTCGTCGCAGCGGTGTCGGGGCCTATCAGGAACGAACCGGCCGGCGGCGGGTTCGTGTTGGTCGCCGTCAGTTCGATCGCCTCCGTCGTGCCGTCGGGCAGCGTGAAGTTGAACTTGACCTTGTCGCCCTCGTTCGGATTGGCGGCACCGAGATCGACAGACGCGGCAGGCGGATTGCCGGCCGGCTGCGTCACGGTGGCCCCGGTCAAAGATGACTGCACCGACGCCAGTTTCAGACCGAACGCCGAGCCATCCTCTGCGATGCTGGTCACCGTCGTCGCCGGCGGCGACGATACGGCCAGGTGCCCCATCTTGTTGGTGCCCTGATCGGCCTGCCTGCGCTCGTCGATCAGTTGTTTGAGGCCTGCCTGGGTCGCCGTGCCGTTGAGAATGGTGTCGGCAGGCGCGGTTGCCTGCGTATCGTTGGCGCGGCCGGAAAACAGAAAACGGTCGCCCGACTGGCTGTTCAGCAGCGATATCGCGTTGGCGAACGCTGCCTGTGCCGTGATCTGGCCTGACGTCTGGCCGTTCTCGTTGAGCGTCTGCGTCGCCGTGGTCGAGGCGTTCTTCACCTGACTGCCGAGGTCGGATAGCCCCTGCAGCGCGAGATTAAGGACGTTCAGCCGGGTGTTGACGTTGGTCGCGGTATCGGAAAACGCGTCGATACTGCTGATCTGCGCGCGCAGGTTCAGCGCGAATCCGCGGTCGGGCCCCTGCCCCGCATAGGTCGTCGACACCCTGCCCGACGCAAGCTGCGTCGTCAGGTCATTGAGCTGGTTCCGCAGATTGATGATCGCGGAGCCGATATAGGAAGTTCTGCCGTTAACGCCGTCGATCGACATTCAACCCTCACATGGCCTGGATGAGCGTGTCGTACATCTCCTTGATCGACGACATCACGCGCGCGTTGGCGGAATAGGCATTTTGCAGAGCCAGCAGATGCGCCATTTCGTCGTCGATATTGACGCCGGCCGTCGCGTTCATCTTTTGCTGCAGCGTGTTGAGCACGGTGTCCTGTCCGTCCGCCAGGTTCTGGGCCGATGTTGCCGCCTCACCCTGCTGACTGATGAACTGCTTTGCAAAGTTCAACAGCGTGCCGCTGAACGGGGCACTGGAAGTTCCAAGGCCGGTCTGCGGCGAATAGGCGTAGGATCCATTCGAGAGCTGCGACAGCATGAAGTCGGAGCGCGTGGTGTCTCCGGCGGGGGTCTGCGGATTGGTCGAGAACACGATCGTGCGCGAGGGATCGCCGACCAATGCCGAGTTGACGCTGATGCGGGCAGCGAGGCCGGTCATCTGCGATCCGCTGGCGGTAATCGCGCCGGTGTAGGCCATGCCATTGTCGGTGAACAGCGGAAGCTGCGGATTGCCTGACGTGAGCGAGGAGATCGTGGTGGTGACGGAAGCCGCGGTCACGTCGGAGCGGTTGGCGGCACCATCGTCGAGCACGCGCAGGGTCGATCCAGACGGATTGGAAAACTGCAGGCCCGCAGTCGAACTGAGCGCGCCGTTGAGCTGCGACAGCACCGAGCTCATGCCGCCGGAGAAATCGACCCCGAGCACTTCGTCGTTCGGATCGACGGTTGCGGTATTGCTCAGCGGCAACACACTCGGATCGTCGACGCGGACGATCGACAAATTGTGCGTCGCGCCGGTGGTGTTGTCTTTGTAGGTCACATGGATGACGTTGCCGTTCTGCAGCCCCGTGAGATCGAGATCAAAACCGGCCTGCGGCGCGACCGATGCCGGCGCTGTGGTGCCCGCGGTCGTCTTGTCCGACAGCGCGCTCGCCATCGCGGCCGCGAACTGGTCGACCTGCGTCTGCGCCTGCACCAACGTCTTGTCGCGCAGCTCGAGATAGGCCGCGATCTTGCCGGACCGAATCGAGTTGGTCGACACCAGGTCGTAGCTGCCGCCATGCGGGAACGTGATGGAGATGGTGCCGACTGTGCTCTTGGCCGGATCGGAATTGTACAGCGTATTCGGCGTCACCGTGCCCTGTGGATTGAAGCTGAGCGTCGCTGCCTCGGTCCCGACCAGTTGCACACCGGAATTGGTGAACACAGTCAACTGGTTCTGGCTGTTGGTGACGGTACGGATGTCCATCAGTTGCGACAGCTGCGCGACATACTGGTCGCGCTGGTCGAGCAGCGCCGCCGTCGAAGCGTCGGTCCGGCCGCTGGCCTGAAGCTGGTTGTTGATGGCCGCAATCTGCGCCAGGGCGTTGTTGGCCGTGTTGATCGAGTCGTTGATGCCGCTCTCGGCGTTGGCGCGCAGGTTCTGGATACCCTGCGACGTCGCATTGAGTTGCTGCGCCATGGTCTGCGCGGCATTGACGACGCCGATGCGGGCCGACTGTGAGTCGGGACTGGTCGACAGGCCCTGGATCGCGGTCAGCAGCTTGTTGAAGGCGTCCTCAATTGTGCCGGTCTCGTCGGGATTGCCGTACACGCTCTGCAGGTTGGCGAGGTAAGTTGCACGGGTGTCGGCGTAGGCTGCGCCCGAAGTCTCGGTGCGAATCTGGGTCTGCAGATATTCGTCGAGTTGGCGGTTGACGCCGTTGATGAGAACGCTGGATCCGTAATCACCGCTCAGCCCGGCGACCTGGTTGAGCGTCTTCCTGGTATAGCCGGGCGTCTCCGCATTCGCGACGTTCGACGATACAAGCGACAGCGATGCCTGCGTGACCCGCAGGCCTGACATCGCGGTGGAGAGAGCCTGGCTCAGACCCATGACGTGTTACTCACCTCTTACAAGTGCAAACGTGTATCGTCGCCGCGATCAGCGCAGCACGTTCAGCAGATCCTCCACCATCGAGTTGGAGGTGGTGATCACCTTGGTGTTCGCCGAATAGGCCTGCTGCGTGACGATCAGCTTGGTGAATTCGTCGGCGATGTCGGTGTTGGAGCTTTCGAGCGAAGAACCGACGATGGTTCCGGCGTTGCCGAATACCGGGGCGCCGGATTCGTCGGTTTGCTCGAATGCGCCGCCATCGACGCGCTTCAGGAAGTTGGTGCCGTTGAAGGTCGCCACCGAGATCTCGGCGAGGTCGATGTTGCGGCCGTTGGTGTAGTTGCCGACGATGCGACCGTTGGTCGAGACGCTGACCGATTGCAGTTGACCGGCGGGAAAGCCGTCCTGCTGGATCTGGTTGACCTGGACGTTGCCGTTGGCGTCGGCGAACTGGGTCACGCCGCCGGTGCCGAAGTTGATGACCGGATTGCCGAGCGACACGCCGTTGACGACGGCGTTGCTGAGCGTCACCGTCGGGATCGCCGGCGACATCTGGCCGTTCGCGGAGAAGGTGAAGTTGACATTGACGTTTTGCCAGGCGACCTGGGTACCGGTCGCATTCGGGTTGACCTGATAGAACAGGTTCCAGGTATCGGTATGACCAGGACCCTGCGAGGAGCTGTCCGTCTTGGCCCAGCGGAACTGCAGGTTCACGGGCGCACCCGATACGTCGTAAGTGGTGACGGCGCCGCCCGCGACGCTTTCGTCGAGGAAAGTCGAGTTGTCGTTGCCAATCACCTGGCCGGTGCCGACCGTGCCGCCGCCGCCGCGGCTCGCGGACACGCTGCCGGTAAAGCCGAGCGCAGCGAAGGCGGTCGAGTTCGAGCTCGTGATCGAGAGATCGCTCGTGGTGCCCGAGTGCAGAGTGATCGAGCCGCCGGTGATCGTCGACGCGGTGGCCGTGCCGGTGATCGAGTCGATCTTGCTCAGCAGGGTCGAGATGCTGTCGGTGACGTTGAGCTGGTTGCCGGTGGCACCGGAAGCCACGAATGTGACGACGGTGCCGTTCACCGTGATGGTGTCGCCGGCCGCGAAGTTGGCGCTGATCGAATCGGTGCCCGCGGCGCCTGACAGAGCGGTGGCGCCCGTATTCGCCACCGAAGGCGTCGCCTTGTTGCTCTGAACCGTGCCGGTGAACGTGGAATCGGTGAACGGCGCCGCCGGCGTGCCCAGCACCAGCGGGTTATGGCCCGAGCTGAAGGATCCCGGTGCAATCAGCTCAGAGCCCGGAACCGACGTGTCGTGCTTGGTGGTCAGAGGATAACTTGCGAGGTTGGCGCGATAGTCGACCTTGGTGGTCTGTTGCGCCGGCAGGAAGTCGTTCTGGAATCGCAGCACCTGCGGCGAACTGCCCGAGGGGTTGCCCGTGGTCGGGTCGATCGGGACACCTTCGAGGTAGTAGCCTGCGCCATTGACCAGGTAGCCGCTCTTGTCGAGTTGGAAGTCGCCGCGGCGGGTGTAGCGGTCGACACCGTCGAATACCGGCTGATTGTCGGTGAAGGTGCCGGGCTTCTGCACCGCGAAAAAGCCGTTGCCGTTGATCGCCATGAAGGTCGCAACCGACGCGGGCTGCACGTCGCCCTGCACCGAGTTGGTCGAGCGGGATTGTGCCGTGACGCCGCCCGCAAGCTGCGCAGTCAGCGCGGTCTGCGGAATGAGGTCGAGGAAGGAGGTGTCAATGCGCTTGAACGCCGTGGTCTGCGAGTTGGCGATATTGCCTGAGATGTTCTCGAGTGCGTACGACTCTGCGCGCAAGCCACCGACAGAGGTCGTAAGTGCGCCGAAGATACCCATGACACGTTCTCCAAATCCGGTTCCCGGCGGCCCGCGTTCCGAGAACTGGCCGCATCGGCGGAGAGTGTCGCAAGCGTCGTGCCAGCAGGCAAAACGTAGCTAAATCATGTATTTAAAAGAAAAACCCCGGTCGCGGGACCGGGGCACAATTGCCGGGCCGGCAACAATTGCCGGGAGAGTGCGTCAAGTCGCCGAGGGCGCCGCCGGATGAAACACCAGGGCAAAACCGTCCATGCAGTAGCGCAGACCGGTCGGCTTTGGCCCGTCATCGAAGACGTGGCCGAGATGGCCGCCGCAACGGCTACAATGCACCTCGGTGCGGACCATGCCGAAGGTACGATCCTGGGTGGTGCCGACCGCGCCCTCGAGCGGCTGGTAGAAGCTCGGCCAGCCGGTGCCGCTCTCGAATTTGGTGTCGGAGGAGAACAGCGGCAGGTTACAGCCGGCGCAGGCGAAGACGCCCTTGCGATGCTCCTTGAGGAGCGGGCTCGACCATGGACGCTCGGTGCCCTGCCTGCGCAATATGTCATATTGCTGCGGCGTCAATTGCGCGCGCCACTCGGCATCGGTCTTCTCAATCTCGAATTTCTCGGCGGCCCGCGCCGGCGAGGCCTGCAACCAGCGGAAAACAGCCAGGCCCGGTAGGCTCGCGACAGCAGCAAGCAGGATACGGCGATCGATCATCACAGCTTCTCCGATGGGTACAAATGTTCTCCATCAAATACGGTTGTACCCGCCCGAAATTACATCGAATCGTCCGGGACCCTCTCACTTTCTTGCGAGGGAACAGGATGTGCATCCGCGCGCTCCCGTACCCCAAAAGCGCGCGGGGCGACGGGCAGCCGACCGCGACGCGACGGCGCCCGGGTTCCCGCCCTGAGATTGGCTTTGGTAAGCCGGTCCTCGCGTATCCGCTCCTTGGCTCGGACACTCTCGCGGTAGCGGGCGAATACCCCGGCGGCGGATGAGGCGCCCCTCGCCCACATGCCAATGACCTGGCCCGCGACGCGGCCGATAGCGCCGCCGGCCCAGACCAGTTCGAATGGTGAGAACAGCCGCCAGCGCTCGTCCCCCCAAAGGATGCTGCGCGCGATCAACTGCCCGGCCATCGCCGACGTGTTGAGTCCCTGCCGGCCGAAACCGCTGGCGACCCAGAGTCCTTTGCGCAACTGGCCGATCTGCGGCATGCCATGCACAGTCACCCCGACCGCGCCGCCGAATGTCTCCGCGATCGGCACCTTCCCGAGTTGCGGGAATACAGTCTCGATCCGGCGCTGCACACCCCTGGCGAATCTCGTCGATTGCGCGGGCCACGTGGTCTCCGGGCTGGCCCACAGCAGGCGGTCACCCTCGACAATGCGGAAATGATCGATGCCATCGCTATCGATCACCGAACCCTGAAAGGCGATCGCGTCAGCCAGCCGCTCACCGAGCGGCTCGGTCAACGCCGCATAGCGCCAGACCGGCAATAGCGTCTCGGACAATCGCTCCAGCGGCGCCCCGAGATGGACGTTGCCGGCCAGCACGATGTGCGAGGCGCGCAACCGCGCCGAAGGCGTCGCGATGCGTTTGCGAATGCCGGAAAAATCGATGCTGACGACCGGCGTATCCTCGAATATCCGCGCGCCCACGCGCGTCGCGAGCGCTGCGAGCCCATGGACATATTTGCGGCCGTCGATCTGAAAGGCCTTGGGGTAATGGATGCCGTGGAAGTAGCGGCCGGTCTTCAGCACGCTGCGGACGCGGTCGACGTGCCAGCCCTCGACATCTGCCCCAAACTCCTCGCCAAGCGTCTGCACGCGGCGGATCAGCGCCTCGCCCGCATCGACGTTGGGCACTTCGAGTGCGCCCTCGCTGAAGCCGATGTCAGGGATCAGCCCCGCGGTCGCGATGCCACGGACATACTCGGCCCCCTCGTTCGACAGCGCCCAGAGTTCGCGGGCATCTTCGAGCCCGACCCTTTCGATGAGGCCCGAGACCGGCAGGTTGAAGCCCGGCATCACGGTGCCGAGTTGGTGGCCTGAGGCGTTCCAGCCGACGTGGCGGCCCTCGAGCACGGCAACGCTCGCACCGAGGCGGGCCGCCTCACGCGCGACCGTCAGGCCGGCAAGCCCCGCTCCGACCACGCAGATATCGACGTCAAGATCGTGTAACAGGCGCGCACGGGGCGAAGCCGCCTCGTCGGGGCCCTCCGCCGCACTTGTGGAAGTCTCGCTCATGTCGTTCTCTTACGAACCGCTGCGGCGCTTGTCACCTTGTCCCGGGCACGAGCTTGTAGAATTAATTCGGCTGAACGAATCGAGATAATAGTCCATGCGCCGTTTGCTGCTGCTGCGTCATGCCAAAACCGAGACCGATGCACCTTCGGGGCATGACCAGGACCGCCGCCTCGACGATCGCGGCCGACGTGATGCCGCTGAGATGGGCGGCTGGATCGGCCGCCACCCGCCCTTTCCCGATCGGGTCTTGGTGTCACCGGC
Organism: Bradyrhizobium lablabi; assembly: GCF_018131005.1. GTDB lineage: Bacteria > Pseudomonadota > Alphaproteobacteria > Rhizobiales > Xanthobacteraceae > Bradyrhizobium > Bradyrhizobium lablabi_D. The sequence continues at coordinate 39,796 of NZ_JAFCJK010000008.1, read as the reverse complement.
GGTCCGCGCGGCGCAGACCTGGGAGATCGCGCGCGAGGCGATGCAGGGCCTTGCGCCGCAGCCGTCAGTCGAATTCCTGCCGGAGCTCTACGGCGCCGATCCGACGCAATTGCTAACCACGATCCGCATGGCCTCCGCCACTGATCCGAAGCGGCTGATGCTGGTCGGCCACAATCCCGGCATGCACGAGCTGGCGCTGACATTGACCGGCAGTGGCGACGAGGCCGCGAGGAAGGCGTTGCGCGACAATCTGCCGACGTCAGGGCTTGCGGTCTTCGATTTCGCGACCGATGACTGGAACGAGGTGTCGTTCCGCCGCGGCAAGCTGATCCTGTTCGTCAGCCCGAAATTGTTGCGGCAGTCGTCGCACGACTGAGGCCGGCGGACATCGCTGTCGTTTCGTGCTATACTGCGCTCGCGCGACAGGGGACCGTTCGCGTTTAAAAAACATCAACATAAAAATGAGGGCTCGCGTCCCGGCGCAAGAGGGACCAAACGGCTCCGGACCAATCGCGGAGAGGCGCAGATGTACAAGTCCATTCTCGTGCCGATCGACCTCGCCGACACCGATCTGGCGAAGCCTGCGCTGGCAACCGCCGCGACGCTGTCGCGGACCTGGAACGGCTCGATCCGCCTGCTCAACGTGCTGCCGATGACGCCGGTGATGCTTGCCGAATATGTGCCGGCCGATTTCGACGCCCAGCAGCGGGAAACCTCGGAAGAGGCCCTTGCGATCGTGGCGCGCGAGTCCGGCGTCGAGCCGGACCGCATCTCCGGCGTGGTCCGCCAGGGCGGCATCTATCATGAGATCCTCGAAGAGGCCGCCGCGATGAAGGCCGACCTCATCGTGATGACGTCGCACCGCCCGGCGATGCGCACATACTTCCTCGGCTCAAATGCCGGGCACGTCGTGCGTTATGCCAAATGTTCGGTGCTGGTGGTGAGGCACTAAGGCCCTGATCCGGAAAAGTGCGCAGGAGCTTTCCGAAAAGATCACGCCCGAACAATGACCTAAAGCGCGATGCTGATCCATTGTCATCGCGCTTTAACGTCGCGTGCGAACGCATAACCAATCTCAACGAATCCGGATAAGCTCGAGATCAATGTCGCCTGTGACGGCCGTCTCGATATGGCAGCGCGAGATTCCGATATCGCGCAGCGCCCTGTCGTCGAGGCGGCGCAAGGTCTTGATCGCTTCCCGGCGCACCCAATAGGTGGCGAGCGCATCGGTCCAGGCTCGGAGCAATCGGAACAATCCACCCGGGATACTGCCTCGCGCTGGCGGCACGGCGGCTGAGGATATCGTGGTCATTGTCATCTCCTTCGAGGGCCCGCGCGGCCAAGCGATGCAATTGATACAAATGCTGTTTCGGCACTTGCACCTTTCCGACACCTCGGATTGCTTGCGCTCTCTTCAGTGCATCGCGGGCTTGCTTCGCTATAAATGATCCGGTACATTACTCGGAGCAAGTAAAACATTGCTCTCGGTACAATAATGTCGAGATTCGAATATCTGAAGCTGGCCGACGCGGTCGCCGCCGAGATTGCCAGCGGCGCGCTCAAGGCTGGCGACCGCCTGCCGCCGCAACGCCATTTCGCCTATGACCGCGGAATTGCCGTGTCGACCGCGAGCCGGGTCTATACCGAGCTGTTGCGGCGCGGGCTTGTGGTCGGCGAAGTCGGCCGGGGGACATTCGTCTCCGGAGAAGCACGTCGTGGCGTCGCCGCGTCGACGGAGCCGCGCGGCGCCCGCATCGATCTCGAATTCAACTATCCACTGCTCCCGCACCAGACGGCGATGATCGCAAAAAGCCTCGAAGGGCTCGAACGTCCGGAAGCGCTCGAAGTCGCACTGCGGCAGGCGACCAGTTTTGGGACTCGCGCGGCGCGCACCATTTCGGCGGAGTTTCTCGCGCGCAAGAGCTGGATGCCAAGCCCGGACCAGATCGTCTTCACCGCCAACGGACGGCAATGCATCGCCGCGGCGCTCGCGGCCGTCGCGCCGCCCGGCGGACGCTGCGGCGTCGAGGCGCTGACCTATCCCTTCATCAAGGGCATCGCGGCGCGGCTTGGCGTCACGCTGGTGCCGCTCGCGATGGATGAGCACGGCGTACGTCCGGACGCGGTGCAGAAGGCGCATCGCGAGGCGCATCTGTCGGCATTGTACATTCAGCCCACGATCCAGAACCCGCTCGGCATCACCATGCCGGCCGAGCGTCGTGTCGATCTCTTGCGCGTGATCGAGAAGCTCGGCCTAACGGTCATCGAGGACACGGTCTACGGCTTCCTCGACGAGGAGGTACCGCTCGCCGCACTCGCGCCCGATAGCTGCATCGTGCTCGACAGCCTGTCGAAGAAGGTCGCGCCGGGCCTCGCGCTCGGTTTCATCGTCCCGCCGCCACGGCTGCGCGAGAGCGTCATGGCCGCGGTGCGATCGGGCGGCTGGACGGCGTCAGGCTATGCCTTCGCCGCGGGACAGCGACTGATGGGCGACGGCACGGCAGCAGAACTGTCGCGGCTGAAGCGAATCGATGCCGGGCGGCGCCAGCAGATGGCGGCGAAGCATTTTACGAGTTTCGAAGTGCAGACCAACCCGAAGTCCTATCACATGTGGCTGATATTGCCGCCGCATTGGCGTTCGCAGACCTTTGTCACGGCGGCCGCACGGCGCGACATAGCGCTGACTCCGTCGACCACCTTTGCCGTCACGCCCGGCCACGCGCCCAATGCCGTGCGACTCGCGCTCGCCGCACCGCCGATGGAGCAGCTCGAGCTGGGCTTGAGGACACTGGCGGGGATGTTGAGCGCGACCGAAGAGGATTTTGACTCGACGGAATGACCGGCGATGCCCTCTCCGCTCAGGGGAAGCGCGAAGCTATATTTCGCTGCGCTTTGCGACAGAAGGCGGCAGCAGCACGTCAGGGAGATGATCGAAGCCGTAGCGCCGTGGCCGGTTGCGCGTGACGAAGCCTCCGACCTGCCAGGCGAACAACACGGCGAAACCGACCAGGAACAACGCGCCAGTCCATTCCGAAGCCGCCAGCGCGCGGACAAACAGTGCGATCATCGCGATTGCCAGGACCGCCAGCAGCGCCAGCGCCGCCGCGTAGGTCTTCGGCCCGAGGCCGCCGATGAGCGTTGCCTTGCTGCCCGCCGCCTGCATCCGGCGGTGCAGTTCAACGATGAAGTCGCGATAGCCCTGCCCCTGCGGCGCCATGAGCGTCGCGGTCTGCCAGGTGGTCGAGAGGATCGCGATCCGCCCGCCCTTGGCGTTGTCGATGTCGGCGCGAAACCGCTGCTGCTGCATCGATACCGGACGGTAAGACAGTTTGACGGATGCGATGTCGGTATAGAGCCACAGGCCCGACCTACCGGCGATCCGCCACGACAGCCCGCCGTCCGTCAGCTCAAACTGATGCGCGGAGCCGATCAAAGACGCCTTGTAGGCGTAGCGGACCGGCTCCGCCTTCTCGTCGGCGGGAACAACCGTCATGTCGCGAATCCGAGATCATGATGCGATCAGGTCGAATAGCATCATGATCTTATCTCTTTGTTGTTTGAAAGCATGATCTCCGCGCAAACGCTCCGCGTTTGTCGTGAAGGAAAACAGCGACACACCTTTCCGGATCATGCTCTAACTCTAACGCTGCAGACATCCCCAGAGGTAGGCGAGCGTGCCGATTGCGCCCAGTACGGTGCGAACGCCATGAAGCCCGCCCCATTTCACGACCAGGGCCCGCGACTGGGGCCCCGCCTGGTCGAACTCGGTGGCAAGCAGCGCATCATTGGTTGGTTTAATGACGAAAATCGTCCATGGCCATGGAGCGATCATCGCCACGGCGCCGATCAGGAACCCTGGATGCAACGCCTGCCACCAGGCGATCAGGCCGAGGATGCATCCGATCAGGGCAAGCGGCGCCTGCATCGCAAAGCCGCGCCGGTAGGACGGCTTCCACTCGGCGAGCAGCGCGCGGTCATCGAGAGTGAGCCGCGCAGGCTGCTCAACCATATTCACGTAGAGCGCTGCCCCCGTGAAGATCGCCGCGACCATCAGCGCCAGAAGGCCACTCCCCATCGAACAAGCCTCTCTGCAAGGCCCGCGCGCATGCTTGCGCGGCCCGTCGTCTTTATCTTACAAGCTGACCATGGCCGAGACGACCCATTTTCCGCGCTACCTCATCCTGGGAGGCGCGATGATTTCAGGTGTGCTGCTGGCGCTCGCCGTGCACATGCTCGGCGCACGCTACGGACTCGATCTCGGCGGCCTGTGGCGCTCCGACACCAAGGATTTCATGCCGGCGGGCGCGGCTATCGCGTGGTGGCTGATCGCCGGTGTCGGATTCACCGGCGGTTACTTCACCGCCAATCTGATGCACAGCGCAGTATCCGGCCATATCCCGCACCGGATGCGACAGTTCCTGATCGTGATCGGCGTGCTGATCCTTGCGGGAGCGGGACAGGCCGCGTCAGCGCCGAGCCCGATTCCGACAATCTCCGGTGTCCTCGCCGGCCTTGCGGCGCTGTGTCTTGGCGGCGTCATGGCGTTTTGCGGCGCCTACTTTGCGATGCGCAAGGCCTGAAGCGCCTGCGCCGATCCAAATCAACGCGCCGGCCGCAAGCAGCACTCCGGCCGAGATCACCAGCGACGCGTGGAGACCACCGATGAACGCCGCGGAGCCGCTGACAAGCGAACCGAACAGAGCAACGCCAAGCACGCTGCCGGTCTGCCGGGTCGCATTCAGCACGCCGGCCGCGATGCCAGAGCGCGCCGTCTCCACACTGCCGAGCAGCGTGGACGTCAACGGCGGCACCAGCAGACCGAGCCCGCCGCTCAGCGCGATCATCTGCAAGCAGATCGCCCAGTAACTCGTACCGCGATCGACTCCGAGCATCGCCAGGCACCCGATGGCGGATATCGTCGCGCCGAGCGCGATGGTCTGAGCCGCACCGATCCGCTCGGCGAGACGCGGCGCGATCAAATTGACCGGCAATACCGCTCCGAGCATTGGCACGAAGGCAAGACCGGTTTCCAACGCCGACAGACCGTTGACCTGCTGGAAGTACAGGCTGAGCACGAAGATCAGCCCGTAGATCGCGACGTTCACGAGGAGACCGGTCAAGGAGGTGAGCGCGAACATGCGCTGGCGGAACAGCGACAGCGGCAGCATCGGCTGCGGCGCCCATGCCTCGCGCCAGACGAAAAGCAGCATGAAGACGGCTGACAGGACAAACGAACGGACTGTCCCATCCGAGCGTGCCACCTTCGATGAGAGCGCCGGCAAGCGTGCCGAGTGCCGCGAGCGCCGTGATCTGGCCCGGCAGGTCGATCTCGCGCTGCCGATGGCGCGTCGTCTCGCCGGCAAAGCGCCATGCGAGCCACAGCGCGGCCAGACCGATCGGCAGGTTGACCAGGAAGATCGCGCGCCAGCCGACGAGCGCAATCAGGCCACCGCCGACGAGCGGGCCCGCAGTCAGTGCAAGGCTTGCGCCTGCCGCCCAGACGCCGATAGCGCGTCCCCGCGTCTTGTCATCCGCATAGGCGTGCCTAAGCAGCGCGAGCGAATTGGGGACCAGAATGGCCGCCGCCAATCCCTGAATGCAGCGCGCGGCAATCAGCGTTACCGCGTCGGGCGCGAGCGCGCAGGCGACGGAGGCCGCGGTGAAGATCGCAAATCCCGCCATGTAGATGCGCTTGGCGCCGATACGATCGCCAAGCGCGCCTGCCGTCAGGATGAACGCGGCAAAGGCAATGGTATAGGAGCTGACCACCCATTGCAGTTCGGCGACGCCGCCGCCGAGCGAGGCGCCGATCGCATTGAGCGCGGTGTTGACGATGGTGACGTCGAGCTGGACAACGCCATAGCCAAGACTCATCGCGGCAAGCGTCAGCGCCGCCGCCAATTTCGGCCGGCCGGAGCGCAACACGGCGCGTTCCTCCGGAAGGGGCTGAAAACTCAAGGGCGTGCTTCGCATGGACCGACCTCGTTTCGGAAACCAATGCGAGAGATAGGTATCCGTTCGACCTGACATTTCGTTTCAGATCGAAGTGTGGCGTCGCGTCGAAAACTCTCACAAGAACGCCGCGCGGTAGCCCCGCGCGGCGTTTTGTCTCAATAGACCTACTGACTACGGCCGGAGCAGTTAGCCGGCGGCTCGCAGGTTGACCTTGCCCTCCGCGAGAGACGTGAGCTTCTGGTCGGTCTTGCGTTCCTCATCGAGCGTCTTCTGCAGCACGGCCGCGCAGTCGGTGCGACCAAGCTGGCGAGCCCAGGCGATCAGACTTCCGTAGCGGGTCATCTCATAGTGTTCGGCGGCCTGCGCCGCATTGATCAGTGCTGCGTCCAGCACATGCTTGTCGGCGACCTCTCCCGTCACCTCGTCGGCTTCTGCGATGATGCCGTCGATCGCCGGGCAATCGACCGCCTTGATTTCGGCACCATGCATCTGGAAAACCTGCTCAAGGCGCTGAACATGCGTCCTGGTTTCATCAAGATGCGTCAGGAAACCCTGCTTTAGCTGCTTATCGGTCGCCTTGTCGGCCATTTTCGGCAACGCCTTCACAAGTTGTTTCTCGGCGTAATAGATGTCCTGAAGCTGATGCACGAACAGGTCGTTCATGGTTTTGATGTCTTTGGTAAACAGTCCCATCGCGGGTCCTTTCCGTTGTGGGAACACGCATGGCGCGAGCCGCCTGAGGCACACGCCGTCGTGCCGATGCCCGCGCTAACCGGCCTGTTTAGCGGACGTTCCTACGAAATCTATCCATGCGGTCCTGCCGCCTCGTGGAACACGAAAACACACGGCGAATTGACCAGACTGGGATGCATGCGCCGCGACTCACAATCCGCAAGGCGGGAACATATGTAGCCCATATGACAGTTACGACCGCCAAGGGCCAAGGCCTCGCTTGTCAAGGACTGCACAAGGCAACCGTTTTGCCTTATGGGTCTTCGCGCACGGTGCGCTTTGCCCGTCACCCGTCACCGCCCGTGACCGGGTCCTACTGAAATTGCAGTCCCGCCGGGAGGATGAATGCATCGGCTGCTGACCACGCTCGGGCGTGGCTTCAAGGAAAAGATCGGCTGGAAGCGGCTTGGGATCGCTGCGAGTCTCCTCATCATCGTGTTCGCGGTCACGACGCTGATCCGGACGCTGAAAGGCGTCGACACCAACATCATCCTGACGGCGCTCACCGAAATCGCACCGCATCGGATCGCGCTCGCTGCGCTCTGCGTAGTCGGTGCCTTCTGCACCCTGACCTTCTATGATTTCTTCGCATTGCGTACGATCGGCAAGACTCATGTCCCCTACCGCATTGCAGCGCTCTCCAGTTTCACGAGCTACACGATCGGTCACAATATTGGCGCCACCGTCTTCACGGGCGGCGCGATCCGCTTCCGGATCTATTCGGACTACGGCCTCACCGCGATAGATGTCGCAAAAATCTGCTTTCTGTCCGGGCTGACGTTCTGGCTCGGCAATCTGTTCGTGCTCGGCTTCGGCATGGCCTGGCACCCCGGGGCGGCCTCCGCGATGGACCTCTTGCCGCCAGCCATGAATCGGTTGATCGCAATCGGTTGCCTGGCCGGCATCGGCGTCTATTTCCTCTGGCTCCTGACCGGCGAGAAGCGCCGTGAGCTCGGTCAGAACGGATGGAAGGTGGTGCTGCCCTCCGCCAGGCTGACGCTGTTGCAGGTCCTGATCGGCGTGGTCGATCTCGGTTTCTGCGCGCTGGCCATGTACCTCCTGATGCCGACACAGCCGCATATCGATTTCATATCGCTGGCGGTGGTGTTCATCCTGGCGACGTTGCTCGGCTTCGCCAGCCATGCGCCGGGCTCGCTTGGCGTGTTCGACGCGGCGATGCTCGTGGCACTGCCGGAGTTCAGCAAGGAGCAGTTGCTGGCGACGCTGGTCGTGTTCCGCATCCTGTATTTTCTGATTCCTTTCGGGATTTCGATTTCGATTATGGGCATGCGCGAACTGTGGCTCAACGTGGTCCAACCCTGGCAGGAACGACGGAAACTCGGCGGGGCCTGCACGGCTTCGGCGACCGTGCGGCAACCAATCGAAGGCCAGCAGCGGATCAAGCGCCTGAAGCGGTAACGACGACGTTATCGCCCGCATCCTGGCGCCATGCCCTCGGAGAGCTCACTCTTATTTTTGCCTCATCGCTAACGTCAAACGCGCCATGACCCGATTTCTGGCTCGATTTTCGTTTTATTTGACAATCTGCACCACGTTGCTCGGCTCCGCGCTGGCGATGATCGCGGTGTCGGCCGCCGACGCGCAGACCGCCGGCAATTCGCCGCTGCAGATTTCCTGGGAGGTTCGCAACCGCTTTCGCCTGTTCCGCGAGGAACGCGACTTCCGCCTCCAGGTCGAGAGCGGGCTGGGCCGCAGCGTGCTGGCCTCGGAGCAGGCGCTCGAGTTGCAGAGCGACGGCCGCGGCTGGGCGCGCAACACCGTGAACCGGCTCTGCATCGACCTCCAGGGCCGCGTCAACGAGCCTTGCACCCGCGACAACGTCAAGGAGAGCTATCTGACGCCGATTGACCATTCGATCGTGGTCCGCCTCACCGGCCCGGTCCCGGTCGGCGCGACCTGCGCCTGGTCGTTCGACGACGGCGACGGGCCGCAATCCTCGACCTTCGACTGCGCCGAGCCGGTGAATCTGCGCGTTCGCTACGGCCGCGCCACCGTCGCGACCGTGGACGTCGCGAGCGGCTCGGAGGCGAACCAGCGCGTCTCGACCGAGATCGCGGTGCGAGATTTCCTCATCGCCGGTCTCGGCGACAGCATCGCCTCCGGCGAGGGCAATCCCGACCGCGCGATCGCGCTTTCCGACGAAGGATTCTGCTTCCGCTCCTATCTCGGCACGTCGCAGTATTACCGGCCGAGCCGCGCCGGCTACAAAGGCGGCCGGGCCTGCGAAGCCCCCGACAGTCTGGCGGTCTGGCAGCGGCAGAGCGCATTGTGGTTCAACTCGGCCTGCCACCGCTCGCTGTACAGCTATCAGACCCGCACGGCGCTGGCGCTTGCCGTGCAATATCCGCACATCGCTGTGACCTACCTGCCGCTGGCCTGCAGCGGCGCCACCATCTCCGACGGCCTGCTCGGCTCGCAGCGCGCGAAGGAATGCCTGCCGACGAAGTCGGCCACGACCTGCTCCGGCTCCGTCAGCGCCCAGGTATCGGAGTTGCGCGAGGCACTTGCCGATGCACAGCGGCGCCAGCCCGACCGCAGGCTCGACCTCGTGCTGCTGTCGATCGGCGCCAACGATATCTACTTCTCCGCCCTCGTAGCCGACGTGATCGTGGATACGCCGACCGAACGGACGCTGTTCAAGCGCGGCGGCTCGATGGCCTCAGTCGACGATGCCCGTTCGGCGTTGACGCGCGATCTGCCGTCCGGCTTCGCCAAGCTGCGCAACGCGTTGAAGCCCCTGGTCGGCGACCTCTCGCGCGTGATCTACACGACCTACGCCAATCCGACACTGGCCAATGGCGGCGCGCCCTGCCCCGGTGGCCGCGCCGGCTTCGACATTCACCCGTCTTTCAACGCCGATCCGCGGCGTCTCTCGGCTGTGTCGAATTTCGTCGAGAACGAATTCCTGCCTCAGTTGAAGGCGCTCGCGCTGTGTCAGTCGGGCATCATCTGTCGCAATCCGAATTCAGACCGCATGACCTTCGTCGATGCACATCAGGACGCGTTCGCAAACCACGGCTTCTGCGCGCGCGCCTCGACCGATCCGGAATTCGACCGCGACTGTTTCGCCGCCAACGGCAACAGCTTCGAGTCCGATATCGTGATCGCGGCCAACCAGCCGCTCAAGTGCGGCCGCAGCGCCGGCGAGTATCGCGCCTATCTGCCTCGCGCACGCTGGATCCGCGATGCCAATGACAGCTATTTCGCGGCCATGACCTATCCGCAGGCCCTGCCCTCCGCGATGCAACCAACCGATATTCACGACGCGACCTGGGGAATCCTGTCGGCGGTCTATGGCGGCGCCGTGCATCCGACCGCCGAAGGGCACGCCGTGATGGCGGATGCCGCGGTGCCTGCGGCCGCCAGCGTGCTTCAACTCGACACCGCTGTACCGGAAATCATTTCGCAGCCGGTCGCGCCGCTACCGATGCGGATTTCTCCGACGCGTTAAGGAGCTAATTCTTCGCCGGTGCCGCTGGCGCCGCGCCTTTCTTCGTCGCCGGCGGCGGCTTCATGGCGGCGGCCTGCGCCGGCAGATATTTGGCGATGATCGTTGGGTCAAGCTGTGCCATTGCGCTATCCGGCAGCCGGCTCCAGATCTCGTCCATGCCGAACAGCGAAATGCCCACATAACCGCGCATCGTCAGCGTTTGCCCGTCTGCGCTGAGCGTCATCTTCGCCTTGTAGACCTTGCCGTTGCGCGGATCGAGCACGTTGCCGCCTTCATAGACCAGCCGATTGCGCTTCATGTCGCGGATGAAGGGAATGCCGAGCCACGGCATGTCCTTGCGATCGTCGGTGCATTTCGAGCAGGTCGGATTGGGCTCATCCCCAGGCGACGAAATCATCTTTGCGATTATGCCTTCGTATAGGCCATTGCGCTCGATCACGAGGAACATCCCGACCGTCTTGCCGTCCTCGATCTTCTGCCAGAGCCCAGCGGCGCTCGGCTCCGCCGCCGACGCCGCAAGTGCCGGGACGACGAGGGCCGCAGCGATCGCAAACAGCAGCCGAAGCCTGGATAGCGCATTCCGCATCATCATCACCTGACCAATCGACAAAACGAATGCGCCAACACTACGGCCATTTCGCGCAGTGTTCCAGTGCCCGCGCGACAGCGGGCCGCAGGCCGCGCCTAATGCGCGGCCATCCGGACCATATTACTTACGGCTGGGATCAGTGGACGCCGAGCTTCTTCTGCAGGCTCGACGACGACGTCGTGTACTGGAACACCAGCCGCTTGTCCGGGTAGACATAGCGGTGCGCCTTTTGCGCCATCAGCGCTCCCTCGTGGAAGCCGGACAGGATCAGCTTCAGCTTGCCGGGATAGGTATTGATGTCACCGATCGCGAAGATGCCCGGCACATTGGTCTCGAAGGCCGCGGTGTCGACCGGCACGAGATTGTTCTCCAGCGCCACGCCCCAGTTCGCGACCGGGCCGAGTTTCATGGTGAGGCCGAAGAACGGCAGCAACGTATCGCAGGCGACGGTCGAGACCGCATTGTCGTTGGCCTTCATGACCGCGCCGGAGAGCTGGCCGCCCGCGCCTTCGAGGCTCGTGACCTGGCCGATCTTCAGGTCCATTTTTCCGGCGGCGACCAGTGCGCGCATCTGCTCGACGCTGTGCGGCGCCGCGCGAAAATCATCGCGCCGGTGCAGCAGCGTAATGCGCCTGGCGATCGGATGCAGATTGAGCGTCCAGTCGAGCGCCGAGTCGCCGCCGCCGACGATCAGGATGCTCTTGTCGCGGAACTGCTCCATCTTGCGCACGGCGTAGAACACCGACGTGCCCTCATAGGCCTCGATGCCAGGAACCGGCGGCCGCTTCGGCTGGAACGAGCCGCCGCCCGCCGAAATTACAACGACCTTGGCCTCGAATTCCTTGCCGGCATCGGTCTTCACGCGGAACAGCGGATCGCCGATCTTCTCGATCGTCTCCACCATCTCGTTGAGGTGGAAGGTGGGATTGAAGGGTTTGATCTGCTCCACGAGCTGATCGGTGAGGCCCTGGCCGGTGACGAAGGGGATTCCGGGAATGTCGTAGATCGGCTTCTCCGGATAGAGTTCAGCGCACTGGCCGCCGATCTTGTCGAGGATGTCGACCAGATGCGTTTTCATATCCAGCAGCCCCAGTTCGAACACGGCGAACAGTCCGCACGGGCCCGCGCCAATAATCAGCACATCGGTTTTGATCGCTTCGCTCATATCCGCTTCTTTTCGGTTGAAATGAACTGGGACGGCTTTCGCCTCTCCAGTCAAGCACTGCCGGATCGGGACATGCATAATAGGGACAGGGGCTGGCGCGGCAACCCCTTGCCGAGCTTCGACAAGTCGGCTGTATGGACGGCAGACCGATGGAGATATCGCCTGTGAATGACCCGATCCGCGCCGGCGACGTGCCGCGCCTGGAAGACTTCCCCTACCGGCTTTCGGACAACGTCCGATTTGCGGATCTCGACCCGAACGGGCACGTCAATAACGCGGTCTATGCGAGCTATTTCGAAACCGGCCGCGTCACGCTGGTGAAGGACCGCAGCAACGGTCTGGTGCCGCCGGGGCTCGGCTGGATCATGGTGCGCCTCGACATCCATTTCCGCGCCGAGTTGCACTGGCCCGGCAAGATCGAGCTGGGGCTCGGCCTCGTCAAGTTCGGACGGACCTCGACCACGTTCGATCAGGTGGTGTTTTCCGAAGGACGCTGCGTGGCGTCGGCGAAGGCAATCACCGTCATGATCGACGAGGCGACGCGTAAGCCGACACCGCTGCCAGCCGAGGTCAAGCAGAACTTCCGGCGCTGGGTGCGTCGCGGCGTCAATCCCGACGGGGAATAAGTCTTCAGGCCTGCCGCTCCGGCGTCGACACGATCAAACCGTCGAGATCGTCGGTCACCTTGATCTGGCAGGACAGTCGCGAGTTCGGCCGCACATCAAAGCCGAAATCCAGCATGTCCTCTTCCATCGGCGAAGGAGCACCGACTTTCTGGCGCCAGGCTTCGTCGACATAGACGTGGCAGGTCGCGCACGCGCAGGCGCCGCCGCATTCGGCTTCAATGCCGGGAATCGCATTGCGGATCGCCCCTTCCATGACGGTCGCGCCGTTCTCGATATCGATGGTGCGTTTCTCGCCGGAATGGTCGATGAAGTGGATTTTAGCCATGGTCGCTCATGCTGCCGGAATACGCCGGACGATGGATGGAAGGTCCCCGGCAGTCCCTATAACGGGTCGACCCGCGCTGCGCTAGCGCCGGGGGCGCGAAAAGCCGCCGGTCGGTTTGAATGGATGGTGAGCGGCTTGCAGTTCCCGGAAGCGCTCGAGCAGCATCAGCTGAGGATCAGGATCGGCGCAGCATCAGCGCGATCGCCGCCCGCGCCTCGGCGATGGTGGTCCCGAGCTCAGCAAGCGGTTCGGCCGGATCGGAACCCGTCGAGAACGCCGTCTCCAGCCGCGCGGCGGCGTCGGCGACGGCAAAGGCGCCAATGGCGCGCGCCGATCCTTTCAGCGTGTGGGCCTGCACGGCAGCCTGCGCCGGCAAGGCAGCGAGCTCGCTGAGAATCTGCGCAGACTGGGCCGAGAACATCCCCAGCACCTCCTGCTCCAGGGCGGAGTCGCCAAGCGTCATGCGCTGGAGGTGATCGAGATCGATCGGGCCATCATCGGGAGCGAGCGGCGGCGAAGGCATCCATTCAATCCGTTGGGCATGAAGCGGCATGGCCTGTCCAGTCGTCGCCACCGGGAGTATCCGGCGGCCGGTTGACTAGCCAATCACGAAACTGGTTAACGGAATGTTGTCGGGGGTGGCCGCACACCCGCCCGATTTAGGACATAATATTGACATAATCAGCGCTGCCACGAGGAATTTACAAGCAACCATAAGGCCTTATGGCACAAAGCTGTTAACGATGATTAAGAATGTCTTAATTGCGACCATTTCATTCGCATCGCTCAACCAATAGGATGTTTGAGGATGTAGCGGACAAGCCGCCGACGGGCAGGCTTGCGCTCCGCTGGGGGCACCGGCTTCGCGCTTGCGGGGGACGTTCGCAAGGTCGCCGACGCGCAAAATAGAAAATCGCAAGAGGGCTTGGACTGAACATGGCGAACAATCCCAAAAAGGTCAAAGATCCCACCGAAGTCGCGCTCTCTGCGATTCAGGAAGCCCTCAACATCGGCGAACAGAGCGCGGAAAACCGCAGTACCACCGACGACGATGCCACCCCGCCAAGTCCGCCCTCGGCAGCGCCCGACTTCTCGGCCACATCATTCGACTCCCGACCTGTCGCGGATCATCCGGTGTTCGAGCCGATCGACGAGCCGCGCAGCCCGCGCCGCGCCGCCAATGATGATCGCGAAACCATCGGCCAGCTGCTGCAGGCGCTGCAGAAGGGGCGCCCTACCCGCAACGTCTATACGCTCGCAACGCTTACAGCCGGCGTCTGGCTGATCGGCTGCGGCATCCTGGCGGCTGCCTTCCTGCCATCGCTGCAGGCCGCGATGGGCCAGAACGGCGGTGTGCTGGTGCTGACGGGCCTCTTGGCGCTATTCCTCGCACCGATCCTGCTGTTCTATTTCCTCGCGAGCCTCGCCTGGCGTGGCCAGGAGATGCGGATGATCGCGCAATCGATGGCGCAGGTCGCGATCCGCTTCTCCGAGCCCGAACACGCAGCCGCCGATTCCATGGTGACGGTCGGCCAGGCGATCCGCCGCGAGGTCGCGGCGATGGGCGACGGCGTCGAGCGCGCGATCGCGCGCGCCGGCGAACTCGAAACTCTCGTTGCCAACGAAGTCGCCGCGCTCGAACGCGCCTATTCCGACAATGAAGTACGCATCCGCGCTCTGCTGCAGGACATTGCCCATCAGCGTGACAATCTGGTCGGCCAGGCCGAGCAGGTGCGCAGCGCGATTTCCGGCGTGCAGATCGATCTGCGCCACGATATCGCGCTGATCTCGGATGCGATCGCCTCGCGCGTCGACGAGGTCGCCAAGAGCATCACCGGCGCGCTGGAAGAGCGCGGCCAGCACATCACGGCCGCACTGGGTCACGCGGGCGACAACATGATCCTCGCGCTCGGCGAGCGCGGGGGCGACCTGCTCGATCGCCTCGAGGAAGCGAGCGCCGAGACCACCCGCGCCGTGCTCGACGCCTCCGAGCGGCTGACCACCAGCCTCAACTTCAAGACCGGCCACGTTCACGACGAGTTCGTCGATCTGGCCGACCGCGTTCACGAGATGCTGAACGAGCGCATCGACCGCATCACCGGCGAGTTCGAGCAGCGGTCGGCGAACATCATCGAGGGCATCTCCGAGCGCACCGAGCACGTCCATGACTCGCTCAAGAATTCGTCCGACTCGCTGCTGCTGGAACTCGAGCTGCGCAGCAACGACCTCGTCAGCAAGATCGACGACGCCGGCGGCCGCCTCGCCGGCCAGATCATGAGCAGCGGCGACAAGGCGAGCGAGGCTCTCGACGTCACCGTCAATTCGCTGGTCGCCAGGGTGGTGAGCCAGACCGAGACCGCGCACGATTCCCTGTCGCTGCAGATGAGCGCGTTCGACGAGCTGGTGAAGAACCATGGCAGCGAGCTTGCCGAGAAGTTCGCGCGGGACTCCGGCACGCTCGGCGCGCTGATCACCCGCCACATCTCGGAGTTCGACCGCACCGTCAAGACCTTCGGCGGCGACATCGTCGAACGCATGGGCCAGCGGACCCAGGACATCGCCGACAGCCTGAAGAGCTATGTCGACACCTTCGATCACCGCGTGATGTCGAACAGCGGGCAGATTACCGCCTCGCTGGACCAGCGCCTGCTGCAATTCGAAACCACGCTTGGCAGCCGCGTCACCACTCTCGACGCCTCGCTGGACGACAAGCTCACGACCTTCGACAGTTCGATGTCGAGCAAGATCAGCTCACTCGACAACTCGCTGGACGGCCGGCTGAGCTTCCTCGACACGTCCCTCGACGACCACCTCAGGTCGTTGGATGATGCAATCGACGGCCGCCTCAGGACGCTTGAGGTCAACTTCGACACCCGCGCGAAGTCGGTCACCGAGACCATCGAGGGTCGCCTCGACACGCTAGCGACGTCGCTGACGGAAGGCGCCGCACAGGCGATCCAGTCGATCGACTCGCGCCTCGGCCTCCTCGGCGCGACCCTCACCGAGGGCACTGTGCAGGCGATCGCCGCAGTCGACCATCGCATCGGCAGCGTCACCGAAACCATCAACGGCCGCAGCGCGCACCTGACCGACACCATCTCGGCGCGATTCATGGACATTCAGCAGGGCATCGAGAGCCGGGTCGGCGCTATCGCCAGCGACATCGACACCCGCGTCGCGCAGTTCGAGGATCTGCTGGGCTCGCGCGTCGAGGCCGTCGCTGGTCGTATCGAGAGCAGCGGCCGGCAGGCCAGTGAAGACCTCATGGCGCGTGCGGAGCTGCTGTCGTCCGGCATCCGGTCCCATGTCGAGGACGCCGAACGCTCGCTTACCAATCTCGTGGTCAACACTGCCGAAACGATCCAGACCGGTGCGCGCACCGCACAGCAGGCGCTGCTCACGGTATCGACCGATGTCGGCGCCCAGCTCAAGCTGACGTCGTCCGAAGTCGAGAGCGTGCTCGCCGCCGTCGGCACCAACGCCGCCAATTCGGTCCTGACCAGCGCCCGCGACGCGCAGTCCATGCTGATCACGGCATCAGGCGACGTCACTTCCCAGATCAAGACTCTGTCTGATGATGTCGAGCGGACGCTGCAGGCGGCCGGCAGCGCCACTGCCGCGTCGGTGCTCTCGGGCGCCCGCGAGGCGCAGACCGTGCTGGTCAGTGCCTCCGCCGATACCGCAAACCAGGTCAAATCGCTCACGGCCGACGTCGAGCGCTCGCTCTCGCTGGTCGGCACGGCGACCGCCGAGGCCATCACGTCCGGCGCGCGCGAAGCGCAGACCACGCTGATCTCGGCCTCGTCCGACGTCACCAGGCAGGTCAAGTCGCTTGCCGTCGACGTCGAACGTTCGCTCTCGATGGCCGGCACCGCCACCGCCGAGGCTGTGGTCGCGAGCGCACGCGAGGCCCAGAGCACGCTGGCCGGCGCGTCCACCGAGGCCACCAATCTGGTCCGCACGCTGGCCGACGATGTGCAGCGCTCGCTGTCGATGACCGGCGCCGCCACCGCCGAGGCGATCACTTCCGGTGCGCGCGAGGCCCAGAACACCCTCGTCAATGTGTCCGCGGACACCGCGAGCAAGGTGTCCGCACTCGCCGCCGACATCCAGCGTTCGCTGTCGATGGTCGGCAACGGGACCGTGGAGACACTGACGGCCGGCGCTCGCGAGGCGCAGAACACCCTGGTCACCGCGTCGTCGGAAGCCGCCGACCACGTCAAGTCGCTGGCGATCGACGTCGAGCGCACGCTGACCGCGATCGGCGCAGATACCGCTCAGGCCATCCTTGGCAGCGCACGCGAGGCACAAAGCTCGTTCGCTGCGACCTCCTCCGAGGCGGCAACCCAGATCCGCGCGATCTCCGCCGAGATCGAACGTTCGCTCACCACCGCCGGCGCAGATACCGCCCAGGCCATCCTCGGCAGCGCACGCGAGGCACAAAGCTCGTTCGCTGCGACCTCCTCCGAGGCGGCGACCCAGATCCGCGCGATCTCCGCCGACATCGAACGTTCGCTCACCACCGCCGGTGCGGATACCGCACAGTCCATCCTTGCCAGCGCACGCGAGGCGCAAAGCACGTTCGCGGCCACCTCCTCGGACGCGGCAACCCAGATCCGCGCGGTGTCCACCGAGATCGAGCATTCGCTCACCGTGGTCACGGCCAAGACCACCGACAACATCCAGACGTCCGCGCAGAATGCGCAGGCATCGCTTGTCAGCATGTCCAACGAGGTCACCACCAAGGTCAAGACGACCTCCGCCGACATCGAACGTTCGGTGCTCGCCGCCTCCAGCGCGTTCGGCTCGACGATGACCGGAAAGACCGACGAGATCATCACCTATGTGCAGCAGCAGACCGATCGCCTGTCGCAGATGGTCGACGGCCGCCGCGGTTCGCTGATCGAGGCGCTCTCCGCCAAGGCGGGCCAGCTCGCGGGCGACATCGATCGCGCCACCGCGGACGCGCTGAAGGCGATCGAGTCGCGCGGCCAGACGTTCTCGCAATCGATGTTGACGCACGGCAACGATGTCGCGCGCAACATCACCTCGGCCGGCGATCTTGCGACCGGCGCGGTGGCGAAGTCGCTCAAGGATCTTGAACATGCCTCGCGCGCGGCCATCGACCAGTCGCGCCAGGTTTCAATCTCCGCCGTCACCGAGATGCAGGAGACCAGCAAGATCCTGCGCACCGACACGGTGGCGCTGTTCGAGCGACTGCGCGAGGGCAACATCCTTCTGCAGGAGGTGTTGACTGGCGCCCACGACAATCTCAACTCGCTGGAGCGCGCGCTCGTGACCCGGGTGGCCGACTTCGTGTCCGCCATGAACGACGTCACCTCGCGCAACGGCATTGCGACCCGGACGCTTGAAGATCAGTTGACGACGTTCAACAGCAAGACCGGCAAGGCGCTGGAGGACCTCGGCGAGCTCTCGGCCCAGTTCGAAACCCACGGCAAGGCACTGATCGAGGCGGCTGCCATGGTCGAGCAGGCCAATCGCAGCACCACCTCGTCGGTCACCGAGCGCAAGTCGGCGCTGGAGTCGCTGGTCACGACGATCGACCTGCGCACCACCGATCTCGACCAGCGGCTGTCGCGCTTCACCGGGCTGCTCGATGAATCGCTGGCCGCGGCCGAGGAGCGCGCCCGCGACATCGCCCGCGTGGTGGCGGAAACCGCCGGCGCCGGTTCGGCGGCGATCAGCCGGCAATTCGAGGCGGTGCGGCTCGCGGCCGAGAATGAGCGGCAGCAGACGCTCGACGCCATGAGCGAGCTGTACCAGCAGAGCAACACCGAGACCGACGCGATGTTCAGGGAATCGACGGAGAAGTTCTCCGCGATGGTCACGGCGATGAAGCAGATGGCCGCGGAGATGCACAACGAACTCGAGGTCACCCGCAACGAGCTGCGTCGCGGGGTGCTGGAAATGCCGCAGGAGGCCGCCGAGAACACCGCGCAGATGCGCAAGGTGATCGTCGACCAGATCGAGGCGCTGGCCGAACTGAACCGCATCGTCGCGCATCACGGCCGCGGGCTCGACGTCGTCAGCAGCAACCGAGGCAGCGCCCGCCAGGAGGAGTCGATCGCGGCAGCCGCGGGTGGCCGTGGCGAGGTGCGCATGCGGGACAGCGGGGGTAGCGCATCGACGCTTCCGCCGCCGGATCTCGGCATGCCGTCCTCGCGCCGCACCGAGGCGCCATCGGCTAACCCGGCGAGCTCCGATGGCGGCCGCGACGGCTGGCTGTCCGATCTGCTCAACCGCAGTAGTGATACGCCACCGCCCGTACCGAGCCGCGAGGTCCCGCGTGGCCGCCCGGCGCCACAGGCTGCAGCCAATCCGCTGGAGTCGCTGTCGCTCGACATCGCCCGGCTGATGGACCGCAACCTCGCCGCCGAGATGTGGGATCGCTACCAGCGCGGCGAGAACAAGGCATTCTCCAAGCGCCTGTATACGCCGGCGGGCCAGAAAGCCTTCGACGAGGTCGCGCGCAAGTATCGCGCCGACCGCGGCTTCAAGCAGACCGTCGACCGTTATATCGGCGAGTTCGAGCGTCTGCTCGATGACGTCGCCCGCGATGGCCGCGGCCAGCATGAACTGCGCAGCCACCTGATCTCGGAGACCGGGCTGGTCTACACGCTGCTCGCCCACGCGGCGGGACGGCTGGGATGAGCTGGCGAGGAACGATAGGCGAATAGAAAACGGAGGCCGAAAGGCCTCCGTTTTGGTCTTGAACCACAACAAACGGACGCGTGGACCTCGGCGGGACCCCCTGCGTCGCTTCCGATGCCCGCAATGACGGACTCGGCAACGCCGGAAAGCTACTCGCTACTCACCATCACATCACTGCCGCCGCCTGGGTGGCGCTGCCGGCGGTGCCGGCGCAGTCTCCGGCGCGCTGTTGTTGCTGCCGCCGAAGATCACCCGGCTCGGATTACGGTCGAAATTGTTCACGGCGCGGCTGATGTCGGACAGCGTCCTGCGGCTGTCGGCGATCAGCGCGCCGGAACGCTTGTCGAAATCCTCGGCGAGTTCGCGGATCGACTTCACCATCAGACTGAGTTCGCCACCGGCATTGCCGCCCGCGATCGCGTTCAACCCGAGCATCAGATTGTCGGCCTTGCCCATCACGCCATCGACCTTGAGCATGACGTTGTCGATCTTCTCCGAGTTGCGCGCGAGCGCCGAGGTGAAGGTCTCCAGATTGCGCAGCGAGTTCTTCACCGATTCCTGGTTATCGGCGACGATGCGGTTGACGTTCTGCAGAGTGGCGCGGATCGCCTCTGTAACGTCCTGCAACGCCCTCGGATCGGCGGTCAAAACCGGGATGCCGTCCTCGTCGAGCGGCGCCGGTGGGGCGGCCTCCTCGCCGCCCTTCAGCGAGATCGCGGCGACGCCGGTCAGTCCCTGGAATTCGAGGCCGACGAGCGTGTCCTTGCGGATCGGGGCGTTGTTCTCGACCATCGCAAGCGCGACCACGCGCCGCGGATTGTCGAGTTTTACTGAAACTACCTCCCCTATCCGGATACCGTTAAAATTGACGCTTCCGCCGTTGCGCAGACCTGACGCTGCGCCCTCGAAGATGACCCGCAAAGGGCTGCGCTGCTTGGTGGTGTGCAGGCTCTGGAACCACAGCACGAAGCCGAACGCGGCCGCGATCACCGCCACCGTGAAGACCCCGATCAGGACGTAGTTCGCCCGCGTTTCCATCAATTGCTCCGACGACCAGGCTCTCCGTCGCAGCCGCGCTGCATCAGAGCCGTCGAGTTTGTATGTTGGCGCATGATCTTTTCCGACGACCGGCCGCCACGTTTCGGGATCATGCGCTAGCTCACGACGGCCCGGGCGCGCTTGCCGTTGAAATATTGCTGCAACCAGGGATGCTGCGACGCCTTCATGTCGGCGATTGACCCCACTGCAATGATCTTACCGTTCCCTAGCACGGCGATACGATCACATGCAGTGTAAAGACTGTCGAGATCGTGGGTTACCATGAAAACGGTCAGGCCCAAAGTGCGCTGCAGGGTGCGAACCAGTTCATCGAAATCGCCAGCGCCGATCGGATCAAGGCCCGACGTGGGCTCGTCGAGGAAGACGAGCTCGGGATCGAGTGCGAGCGCTCGCGCCAGCGCGACGCGCTTGACCATGCCGCCGGAAAGCTCCGACGGATAGCGGTCGGCAACTTCGGGCTTCAGGCCGACCATCACGAGCTTGGCGACCATGATTTCGTCGAGCAGCCGCTGCGACACCCGGAGATATTCGCGCACCGGGAACTGGATATTCTGCCGCACCGTGAGTGAGGAGAACAGCGCGCCCTGCTGGAACAGGATGCCCCAGCGCCGCTCGATCGCGCGTCGCTCCGCGGAGCTTGCGGCATCGAGATCGACGCCGAACACCTCGATGCGGCCGGAGACTTTCGGCAAGAGCCCGATGATGGTGCGCGTCAGCACCGATTTGCCGGAGCCCGAGGGGCCGACGAAGCCCAGGATCTCGCCGCGCTTCACATCGAGGTCGAGGCCGTCGAGCACGCGCGTCTTGCCGAATTGAACCGTAATGTCGCGGACCCGGATGATGGCGTCTGATGCCCAATCGGACATGGTCAGATCCCGATCGACGCAAAGAAGATCGCAAACACGCCGTCCATCACGATCACGAAGAAGATGCCCTTCACCACCGACGACGTGGTGTGCTGTCCGAGCGATTCCGCCGAGCCCTGCACCGCCAGCCCCTCCACGCAGGCAACGATGCCGATCACCGCGGCCATGACGGGCGCCTTGACGAGGCCGACAATGAAATGATTGATCGAGATCGCGTCGCGCAGCCGCTGCAGGAACGCTTCCGGATCGACGCCGCCATAGAGCCAGGCCACCAGCCCGCCGCCATAGAGCGCGGCCATCGCGCCGAGAAAGGCGAGGATCGGCAGCGCCAGCACCAGAGCGAGCATGCGCGGCAGGATCAACACCTCGATCGGGTCGAATCCCATGGTGCGCAGCGCGTCGATCTCCTCGCGCATTTTCATCGAGCCGAGTTCGGCGGTGTAGGCGGAGCCCGAGCGGCCGGCGACCATGATTGCGACCAGGAGCACGCCGATCTCGCGCAGCACCAGCACGCCGAGCATATCAACCACGAAAATGTCGGCGCCGAACCTGCGGAAATGGAAGATGCCCTGTTGCGAGATGATGCAACCGATCAGAAAGGTGATCAGCACGACGATCGGCACCGCGCGCCAGCACACCTGCTCGAGATGATGCACGGTCGAGGTCAGGCGGAAGCTGCGCGGATGGATCAGTACATGGGCTGTCGCGGCCAGCACGGCGCCCAGCATGTCGACGAGCCCAACCACGGTGTCGCCGATGCCGACCACCGTGCGTCCGATCTGCTCGAACATGGTGGATAGCGAGACCCGATCGCCGTCGGCTGTTGGCGCAGTACCGACGCGGCTGACCTCGTCGACGAGACTCGAGTAGTTGGCCGAAAGCCCCGCGATCTCGGCTTCGGCGGTGGTGTCGCTGAGGCTGCGGCGCAGCCGCTCGATCAGCCACGCGCCAAACGTGTCGAGCCTTGAGACCTGCGAGACGTCGATGAAGATATGCGGGCGGCTGCCGCGCAGCTTCTCGGCGTCGGAGACGATCCTCTCGAGCGCGGGTGCAAAGGTGGCCGTCCAGTTGCCAGCGGCACACAACGCGAGTCCCTCGCCTTGGACTATCTGTTCCAATGTCGGGTCGCCGCTCACGTTTGCCCACCCCTCGGCTGGTTGGCCGCTCGGACACAGAGATCCGGCACCTCGGATTGCCTTGTCGAATCTGTCACTAACCAGTCATAGTTGATTGCGCCTCGCAAGCATACGGTTCAGGAAATTGTAGACTTTAAAATGACTTCCAACCCCTCCAGAGCGCTCGCTGCCCGCATCGAGCGCTGGCCGATCGCGGGCAGCTTCACGATCAGCCGCGGTGCCAAGACCGAAGCGGTGACCGTGGTGGCGGAGATCAGCCAGGGCGGCCTGACCGGCCGAGGCGAGTGTGTGCCCTATCCACGCTATGGCGAGACGCCGGACGCAACGCTCCAGGCAATTTGCGCGATGCAGGAACCCCTGGCTCTCGGCATGGACCGCAACGCCCTGCAGTCCAAAATGCCCGCCGGCGCCGCCCGTAACGCGCTGGATTGTGCAATGCTGGACCTTGAGGCCAAGATTGCCGGGCAGCGCATCTGGAACCTGCTCGGCCTCACTGCACCGCAGGCCTGCACCACCGCCTATACGATCTCGCTCGGCACATCAGAGGTGATGGCGGCGGCCGCCGCCAGGGCGGCGCACCGCCCGTTGCTCAAGGTCAAGCTCGGCGGCGAGGGCGACGGTTCGCGAATTGTGGCGGTGCGCAAGGCCGCGCCGAATTCCGAGCTGATCGTCGACGCCAACGAGGCGTGGACCGATGACAACCTTGCGGCCAACCTCGCCGCCTGCGCCGATGCCGGCGTGACCTTGATCGAGCAGCCGCTGCCAGCCGGCAACGACGAACCGCTCGCGCGCATCGGGCGCCCGGTCGCGGTCTGCGCCGACGAGAGCGTGCACGATCGCGCCTCGCTCGATCGCCTGCGCGGGCGCTATGACGCCGTCAACATCAAGCTCGACAAGACCGGCGGGCTCACCGAGGCGCTGGCGATGGCAGGCGCCGCGCGTGCGCTCGGCTTCGAGATCATGGTCGGCTGCATGGTGGCGACCTCGCTGTCGATGGCGCCGGCGATGCTGATCGCGCAAGCCGCGCGCTTCGTCGATCTCGACGGCCCGTTGCTTCTTGCGCGCGATCGCGACGACGGCCTGCGCTATGACGGCAGCCAGGTCTATCCGCCGGACGCCGCGCTCTGGGGATGATGGGTAAGCCTCTTGCGCGCGAGCCACATCACGAGCCCGCCCGAGGCCGCCATCGCGGCCATCATGTAATAGACGCCCAGCCCGTAGCGCGCATAGACCATGCCGCACAGGATCGAGGTGGCGCTCGCGACGATGCCGCCGCAGGCGGCGAGATAGCCCTGGCCCCGCGCGATCACGTGAGTGGGCACGTGATGCACCATCAGCCCCATGATGCCGACCTGGGTCAGCCCGAAGGTCAGCGCGTGGGCGAGCTGAACCACCGCCAGGATCGCGATCGGAGGATCCTGCGCCGTGATCGTCCAGCGTGCGACCGCGCTGGCCGCGGCGATCACGACCAGCATGGCAGGAGCCAGCGCAAATCGCGGCGACAGCGCGAACAACACGATCTCGGCGATCACGCCAAGCGCCCACAGGGCGGCGATGGTCAAGCCGCCGAAACCGGCCTGCTGCCAGGCGATCGAAGCGAAGATGTAATAGGCCGAGTGGCTGCTCTGGATCAGCGCCGAGGACACGATGATCGCGAGGAAGCCGGGATCGCGCAGCAGCTTTCGCCCGCCATGCGCCGGCGCCAGGGCCGCCGAGGGACGATCCAGCGGCCGCAGCGCAAGCCCGACGACCGCGCCAAGGACGGCCACACCGGCGATGATCCAGATCAGATGGACAGCCGCGACATAGCCGAGCAACAGCCCGCAAACCAGCGCGCCGACGACGAACGCAGCCGAGCCCCACAGCCGCAACGGTCCGTAATTGAGCCCGTAGCGCGCCACGCCGCGCAACGCATAGGCGTCCGTCAGCGGCACCATCGGGGTCCACACGCAGCAGGTCAGCACATAAACCGCGAGAACCAGCAACGGCTCGCGCTGAGTGCCAATCACAAGAAAGCCGAACGCGGTAGCGAATCCCGTGATGATGATCGCGCCGCGCAGCATCTGGAGTCGTTCGGCTGCACCGGTCACGAGCGGCAGCACAGTGAAGCGCGTCACTGGCGGAACAGCGGTGATCACGCCGATCCAGGCCGCATCGATTCCAATCGCCTTCAGCCACACGGTGAAAAACGGCAGGTGCGCGCCGGTCATGCCGAATAGCGTGGCGTAGAATGCCGCCAGGCGCGCCGCGAATCGCCTCGATGCAGCCTCGGTGATGGGGATTTGTGATTCGGACTGCATCAATTCAATTGCGATTCGCGCGATATCGTGGTGATCGTTATCTTAACGCGCAGTGATTTGCGCGAAGAGATTGTGATGGCCGAAGAAGCTTTCGCCCTGTCGCCGATTTCCGCCCGTGCGGCCCAGCCGAGCGAGGAGGACTATGTCGCGATCAGCGACGCCTTCATGGAGACCGCGCGGGGCCGCTGGTTTCTTGGCGAATATGCCAAGCGCAACCGCAATGCTGATACGCGCATGGTGCTCGATGCCGTGGCCCGGATCGAGGAAAGTCTTGGCGCGCAGCGGCAAGCCGCCATGGAGGCGATCCTCGACGAACGGCTGGAGGACGCGCTCGGCGGGTTGCGCGGCGCGATCGAGGCAGCCCAGGCCTCTGCTGTGGCCGCTCTCGACGATCTCGGCTTCGAACAGAAGCTTGCACCGGTACGCAAGGGCGTGCGGGTGCTCCGCGAAATCTCCTGGCGATTGCGCGAGATCGGCAATGACGGGCGGATTTGCGACATCATCGATTCGCAGATGAACGCCGTCGAGGCGAGCGCCGCTGAGGTCTCGCTGGACGAAGCCAAGGCGGTGCTGGATGCCGCCTTCGCCGGGCTCGCACGCCGGCTCTCCGAATTCGGAGAGAACGAAGCACCTGCGCCGTCGGCGGACACAGCGGTCGCGGGAGCGGCATCGCCCTCGCCGGCCCCGATGACCGAGAGCACGGCCATCGACATCGCGGCCGTCGAGGCGCCGCCGCCTGCACGGGAAGCTGTGATAGAGCCCATCCGCGCACCGGCGGCCGAAGCCGCGGCGCCCATGCCGACGCAACCGATCGACGCCGCGCTCGCGGAAGCCGAAGCCGCATTGGCCGAGGCCGAGGCAGCCGAGCTCGCCCGCGTCGCCGAAGAGGCCGCCGCCGATGCGCATGACGAAGCCATGCTCGATCTGATCGCGATGGAGATGGGCGCGCCCGATCCGACTGACTACGACGACGCCGAGATGATAGTCGATGAAGCGCATCTCGTCGCTGCGCCGCCGTTCGAATCAGGGATCGCGGCACAAGCGTCAGAGGCGGAGCCCGCGCGTGTGCCTGAACCGGTTGTCGCGCCGCCCGCGGCAAGGGTCGAGGCCGCCATTGCGGAATCGAAGGCCAATGACGCAGTGCCGCAAGCCGGCGTCGCGCCTGCTCGCGAACCCGCAATGGAAGTTTCGCTCGGCTCCACCATCATCGCGAGCGGCATCGTCAAGAAGCCGACCATCGCGGCCAACGACCCGCTCGCCTCGATCCGCCGCATGAGCCAGGCCGAGAAGATCGCGTTCTTCTCGTAACAGCGCATATTCGAACGCCGAGTTCACCAAAGAAAACGGGGCAGAGCGGGGACCGCTCTGCCCCGTTCCTGATTCCGCGCGTCGCCTCAGGCGACGAGCTTCGCGAACAGTTCGGCGTCGACATTGCCGCCGGAGAGCACGATGACGACATTCCGGCCCTTCGCCTCGATCCGGCCCGCAAGCAGCGCGGCAAGCCCGACGGCGCCACCGGGTTCGACCACGAGCTTCAGCTCGCGATAGGCAAAGGCAACGGCCGCGCCGACTTCCTCGTCGGAGGCGGTCACGCCGTTCGCCAACAGCTTGCTGTTGATGGCGAAGGTGAGTTCGCCCGGCATCGCCGCCATCAGTGCATCGCAGATGGTGCGCGGCATCGCCGGATGAGGCTCACGATGCCCGGCCTTGAGCGACAGCGCGTGATCGTCGTAGCCGTTGGGCTCGGCGACGATCACCTGGGCTTGCGGGAATTTCGCCTTCACCGCGGTGGCGACGCCCGCGATCAGCCCGCCGCCGGACGCCGGCGCGACCACGATGTCGGGGTTGAGCCCGAGCGCTGCCATGTCCTCGGCGATCTCGCGGCCGGCGGTGCCTTGGCCTGCGATCACGAAGGGATCGTCATACGGACGCACCAGCGTCGCGCCGCGCTTGCCGGCGATGCCGTTGGCGATCGCTTCCCGGTCGTCGCGATCACGATCATAGAGCACGACCTCGGCGCCATAGGATTTGGTCCGGTCACGCTTGGTGACCGGAGAATCGGCTGGCATCACGATGGTCGCCTGCATGTTGAGGATCTTTGCCGCGGCCGCGACACCCTGGGCGTGATTGCCCGAGGAAAATGCGACCACGCCGCCGCCCCGCTGCGCTTGCGGGATCGAGGCGAGCTTGTTGAAGGCGCCGCGGAACTTGAACGATCCGGTCCGCTGCAACATTTCGGGTTTCAGGAAGACCCGGGTGCCGACGCGTTCGTTGAGGACGGGAAAGGTCAGGAGCGGCGTACGCACCGCGAACGGCGCGACCACCTTGGCCGCGGCATCGATGTCCGCGGCGGCGACGGGTGGATTTGGGGCGATTTCCGTCATCCGTGATTTGTATCGCGGCAACGGATCACCGGGCAACCTACTTTATCTTGAGCCGGGCGGGGCGGCCGGCATAGCGGCGAAATGGCGCTCTTCTGCGCCGAATTCGGTCGCTGCGACCTCCCCCTCCGGCGGAACGGGCCGGACATTGGTCGCATGATCGACGAATACCCGCGCCGAGGCCTGCCAGGTGTGGAGCGCGGCGAAATCGACGCAGGCGGTCCGCGGGATCTTCAGGGCCTTCAAGCAGGCGTCGCGCAAATCATCGTCGAGCGCGCCGACAGGAGTTGTTCCGATCACGTCACGGGGACCGGTGACCGGAAAAGCGGCAACCGGCACGCCGCTCGCCAGCGCCTCGAGTAGCACGAGGCCGAAGGTGTCGGTCCGGCTCGGGAACACGAACACGTCGGCGGCGGCATAGATCTCGGCCAGTTCCTCGCCGTGGCGCGCGCCGAGAAACACGGCCTCCGGATACTTGTGCTCCAGCGCCGCGCGCGCCGGGCCGTCGCCCACGACGACCTTGGTGCCGGGCAGTTCGAGGTCGAGAAAGGCCTCGAGATTCTTCTCCACCGCCACGCGGCCGACGTTCAGAAAAACCGGCTGAGGCAGGCAAAGATCGACATCGCGCGGATGGAAAAGCGATGTATCGACGCCGCGCGACCACAGCACAACGTTGCGGAAGCCGCGCTGGCGCAGTTCGGCGGCCAGCGCCGGCGTCGCCGCCATCACTGCCTGGCTCGGCTTGTGGAACCAGCGTAGCGCGCGCCAGATCCAGGATTCCGGGATCGGTGACCGCGCCGAAACATACTCTGGGAAGCGAGTGTGAAAGCTCGTGGTGAACGGCAGGCCGTGCTTGCGACAATAGCGGCGAACCAGCAGTCCGATCGGGCCCTCGGTCGCGATATGGATGCTGTGCGGCTTAGCCGCGTCGATCAACCTTGCGATCCGCGACGGGCCCGGCAATGCGAGCCTCAGATCGCGATAGCCCGGCATTGCAAAAGTGCGGAAGGATTCCGGCGTCAGAAAGCTGACCTCGACGCCGAGGGACCTTGCCGTCCGCGCCATCATGGTCAGCGTGCGGACCACCCCGTTGATCTGGGGATGCCACGCATCGGTCGCGACCAGGATATGCGTCATGCAGCGCGTGCCGTCACCCGTGGAACTGGCGCGACGCGACGCAGGGGATCAGTCCACACGATGATCTCGAAGCTGCCGTCCTCATGCTCGACCAGCGCAGTGCAACTCTCGACCCAGTCGCCGCAGTTCATGTAGCGAATGCCATGTTCGTCGCGAATGGTCGCGTAGTGGATGTGGCCGCAGATCACGCCGTCGCAGCCGTGCCGCCGCGCCTCGCCGGCGAGCGTGGTCTCGAACGCGCCGATATAGTTCACCGCCTTCTTGACCTTCAGCTTGGCCCATTGCGACAGCGACCAATAGGGCACGCCGAACATACGGCGGAAGAAGTTGACGAAGCGATTCATCTGGATCGCAAAGTCGTAGGCCTTGTCGCCGAGATGTGCGAGCCAGCGCGCATTCTGCACAACGAGATCAAAGATGTCGCCGTGGATCACGAGATAGCGCTTGCCATCAGCGCCGGTGTGGATGGTGTTCTCGACCACGTCGATGCCGCCGAAATGCGTGCCGTAGTATTTGCGCAGGAACTCGTCGTGATTGCCGGGCACGTAGACGACCTTCGCGCCCTTGCGCGCCTTCCGCAGCATCTTCTGTACGAAGTCGTTGTGAGTCTGCGGCCAGTACCAGTTTGACTTCAGTGCCCAACCGTCAACGATGTCGCCAACGAGGTAGATCGTATCGGCGTCATGAGAGCGGAGGAAGTCCAGCAGGCGGTCGGCTTGCGAACCGCGGGCTCCGAGATGGACGTCCGAGATGAACAAAGTACGGAAGCGCCGCTCGGGGCTCTCTTCACTCAAGGAGTCACTTCCCATGCCGTGCACCTAGCCGATTCCTGTGACAAGGCGATGACGATCCTCGCGACCGAAGGCCTCGGAAAATCAGCGAGAATCAATTGCACGCCCTGTCATTGGCGATAACAGCGCGATACGACAATCAGGCGACATTGCGGGCCAGACGATATGGCAAACGCACTCGCGTTGCCCGGTGTTCTGCACCGGAACATCCGACTGGTGGACTGCAAGCAAAGCGACGCAACCGACGCGCCCGCACGCAAAGCGAGCGCCGGTTACGGTTGCGACGCTCAATAATATTTGTGGAAATGATGCACCGGCCCGTGGCCGTGCCCGACAGCGAAGCGATCGCTTGCGGCGATCGCGGCCGTGATCCAGGCCTTGGCGTTACGCGCGGCGGTCTCCATGTCCTCGCCCCTGGCAAGACCCGCAGCGATCGCCGATGACAGGGAGCAGCCCGTGCCGTGCGTGTTCTTGGTCGCGACGCGCGGCGCGGCAAGCGCGATGGTGCGGTCGCAGTCGATCAGATAGTCGGTGCTATCGGCGCCCTGCCCGTGGCCGCCCTTGATCAACACGGCGCGGCACCCCATCGCCAGCAATCGCTTGCCTTGGCTCTCGATCGCGGCTTCGCTCTCGGCAATCGCCTCATTCAACAGCGCTGCCGCCTCAGGCAGGTTCGGCGTGATCAACGACGCGCGTGGGACGAGCCCCGACTTGAGCGCATCGACGGCCTCCGCCGCCAGCAGGCGATCGCCCGAAGTCGCGACCATCACGGGGTCGAGCACAACGTGTCGCGGCGACCAGCGCGCAAGGCCATCGACAATCGCCGCGATGGTGGCGGCTTGCGCCACCATGCCGATCTTGACCGCGCCGACCGCCAGATCGGAAAACACCGCATCGATCTGCGCGGTGACGAATTCCGCCGGCACCGGATGGATGCCGCTGACACCCGTGGTGTTCTGCGCCGTCAGCGCCGTGATGACGGAAGCGCCGTAGACGCCGAGCGCCGCAAAGCTCTTCAGGTCGGCCTGGATGCCGGCGCCGCCCGAGGAATCCGAGCCGGCAATGGTGAGCGCGACAGGTGTCATCCGACAACGCACGGTGCTGATGCGAACGGGATCATGACCTCTCCTAGCGCGACTGATTATTGGCAGCAAGTTCGCCGGTCCCGGCCTTGCCTTGGCCGTCTGTTTTTGGCCTATTGGGCCGATATCCCCGGAGACGACAGCGATGGTTCCTTTCTTCGTCCAGATCAAATGCAAGCTCGGTCAGTCCTACACCGTCGCCAATGCGCTGGCGGAAGCCGAGATCGCGTCGGAGATCTATTCCACCGCGGGCAATTACGATCTCCTGGTGAAGTTTTACGTCGATCACGACACCGACATCGGCCACTTCATCAACGAGAAGGTGCAGGTGATTCCGGGTATCCAGGACACCCTCACTATCATCACCTTCAAGGCCTTCGGCGGAGGCTGATCTTGCTGCGTTGCAAATCCCTCATGGTGAGGCGCCTGCGCCGTGTCCAACCATGAGGCCGCGCTGTGCCTCAGGATAAGCCGGAGTCTAGGACTCCTTCGCCTCCTTCTTCGGCCGTGGCGGTCCGTCGACCGGCGGCAGCGACTTGATGTAATCGGCGATCGCGTCGCGGTCATCGGGCGAAAGCTGCGAGGTGTTTTTGATTACACGCACCATCGATCCGCCGGCGGAGTCGCCGTCAGGTGTCTGTCCGCTTTCGAGAAAATAGGCGATATCCTTTGCGCTCCAGTCCGAGACCCCCTTCTGCGTGATATTGGGCACCCAGCCCTCGCCTTCCGGATTGGGTCCGCCGGCGAAGCGCTGCGCATTGACGATGCCGCCGAGGAAATTCCGCGGGCTATGGCACTCGGCGCAATGGCCGAATCCGTTGACGAGATAGGCGCCGCGATTCCACTGCGCCGAGCGGCCTGCATCGGCGACTAGCGGCTTAATGTCCATGAACAGCAGCTTCCAGATGCCGACATTGCGGCGGATGTCGAAGGGAAACGGCAGGTCGTGACCGCGCACCTTGCCGGCAACCGGCGGCAATGTCTTCAGATAGGCAAAGAGATCCCTGACGTCCTCGATCCTTGCATGCTGATAGGAGGTATAGGGAAACGCCGGGAAGTAATGCGTTCCCGATGGCGAGGTCCCCTTCATGACCGCGGTGACGAAGTCGGCTTCAGTCCAGCGCCCGATCCCGTCGTTCTGATCGGGCGAGATGTTCGGCGCATAGAAGGTGCCGAATGGCGACGGAATCGCGAGCCCGCCGCCGAGCCTGGTGCGGTCGTCTTGCTTCGGCACGGCGTGACAGGAGGAACATCCGCCGGCGTTGAACGTTGCGAGCCCGTTCGCCACGTCAGGCCGATAGACAGGCAGCGCGCTCGCTGCAACGGTTGCGGGGATCGTCAGCCACCAGAACGCGCCGAAGCCGGCAATGCCGGCCAGAATAGCCAGAATGAGAATTCGTCGCAGCATTCACTAATCCACGATTGAGCCCCTCATCCCGTCAGCTAGTATGAACGCTAGTCGGCCCATAAGCTTCCATCAAATTTCGCGCGTTCACGGCGATTTTGGGAATAAATCCGAAGGGCCGCTGTTTTGAGGCTGACACGGTCGACGTCAACAGGGAGAGAACCATGCCGAACAAGACCTTGCTTGCCACACTCACGCTCGGCGCAGCGATCGCATTCGCTGGCCCTGCCTTGGCGGAGAAGTTGAAGGCGACGCTGGACAGCAAGTCCGAAGTGCCACCGAACACCAGTGCCGCCACCGGCACGGCCGACATCAACTATGACGCCGCGACCAAGAAGCTGACCTGGAAAGTGACCTATTCCGGTCTTAGCGGTCCCGCCACCGCCGCGCATTTCCATGGCCCTGCCGACGCCGGCAAGAACAGCGGCGTCGCAGTCGCGATCCCCAACGCCGGCTCAAGCCCGGTCGAAGGCAGCGCGACGCTGACCGACGCGCAGGCCGCCGATCTCCTGGCCGGCAAGTATTACGTCAACATTCACACCGCGGCCAATCCGGGCGGCGAGATCCGTGGTCAGGTAACGAAATAAGTTCAAACAAGAAAAGGCCGGCACAGCAAAAGGGCGGACGCCGCGCGGCGCCCGCCCTTTTTCGATTCAACAGGATCAGCCCTTCTTGACGCGAAAGGTTTCGTGGCACCCGCCGCATTGCTTACCGATAATGGACAGTTCCGCCTTCAGCGTGTCGAGATTCTTGATTTTACCTTTGGAATCCGCGACGGCCTTGCCGAAGCTCGCAACGTGCTGCTCGAAGCCAGCCTTGTCTTCCCAGATTTTTGGCGAGGGAGAGTAATCACCCTCAAATTTATGACCTTTGATGCTCTCGGGGAACAGCGTGGGAAGCTTCTTGGCGGTCTCTTCGAACTGAGCCAGCGCGGCATCGACGGTCGGCTGGTCATAGGGCTTCTCGCCCTTGACTATCGCTGCCAGCGCGCCAGCGTTCTTGCCGTTGTCCTTCATCATGGTCTGGGTCTGCTTGACCTGATCCTGCTGTGCAACAACCGCACCTGCGCTGAACGCAAGCACCGCTGCAACGACGACAATCCGCTTCATCGGCAAAATCCCCTCAATCCGTTTGATGCCGGTGCAGGGCTGCGGCCGGCTTGTTTGCAAACACCGCAGGCGGACCTTCATTCCGCCTGCGACAAATAATCAGAGCTTGTGCTGGCGTTGCGCTTCGCGGACCGCGATCCAGACCCGCTCCGGCGTCGCCGGCATGTCGATGTGGTCGATCTTGTATTCGCGCCACAGACCCTCGATGATCGCGTTGACGACCGCCGGACACGAGCCGATCGCGCCGGCCTCGCCCGCGCCCTTTACCCCGAGTGGATTGGTCGTGCAGGGCACGTTGTGGGTCTCGAACACGAAAGACGGCCCGTCCGCGGCGCGCGGCAGCGCGTAGTCCATGAACGTGCCGGTGACGAGCTGGCCGTCGGTCGCATTGTAGACTGCGCGCTCCATCAGCGCCTGGCCGATACCCTGCATCGCGCCGCCATGCACCTGGCCCGCGAGCAGCAGCGGATTGAGCGTCACTCCGAAATCGTCGACGATCACATAGTTGACGATCTTGATGATGCCTGTTGCGGGATCGATCTCGACTTCGGCGAGATGCGTGCCGTTCGGATAGGTGCCGTCGACCTGGGTGAACGTCGCGCTGGCGTTCAGTTTGGACGGATCGGTGCCGGGACGCTTGGCGAGGTCGGCGAAGTTGATCGAGCGGTCGGTGCCCGCGATGCGGATGCGGCCGTCCGATATCTCGAGGTCGCCGGCTCCGGCCTCGAGCGCCTGCGCCGCGAGCTCTTTCAGCTTGTCGCCGAGATCGCGCGTCGCGCGCTCGACGCTGACGCCGCCGGTCGGGATCGACGCCGAGCCGCCCGTGCCGAGACCGCTCGCGATCTTGTCGGTGTCGCCCTGCAGCACGTGGACGCGCTCGGGCGGCAGGCCGAACTGCTCGGCGACGAGTTGCGCATAGGCCGTCTGGTGACCCTGTCCGCTTGACTGCGTGCCGATCAGGATGGTGACGTCGCCATTGGGATCGAGCGCCACATTCGCAGTCTCATCACCCATGGTGCCGCAAACCTCGACATAGGTCGCCATGCCGATGCCCCGCACCAGGCCTTCCTTCTTGGCGGCCTTGGCACGCTTGGGAAACTCCTTCCAGTTCGCGATCTCCATCGCCCGCTTCATGTGCGCGGTGAAGTCGCCGGAGTCGTAGACCTTGCCGGTCGCGGTCGTGTAAGGCAGCGATTTCGGCGGAATGAAATTCTTCCGCCTGATCGCATCCGGCGTCATGCCGAGCTTGCGCGCGGCGGCGTCGACCAGCCGCTCCACGACGTAAGCCGCTTCAGGCCGCCCGGCGCCGCGATAGGCATCGACCGGCACAGTGTTGGTGAACACCGTGCGGACGCGGCAGTGGAACGCCTGGATGTCATAGAGGCCGGGCAGCATGCCGGCGCCGCCATGCGGAATGTAAGGTGCAAAGGTCGACAGATAGGCGCCCATGTCGCCCATCAGGTCACAATCCATGCCGAGGAATTTGCCGTCCTCGGCCAGAGCCATCTTTGCGGTGGTGACGTTGTCGCGGCCCTGCGCATCGCCCATGAAGTGCTCGGAGCGCTCCGCTGTCCATTTGATCGTCTTCTTCAGCTTCCGCGCGGCGACCGCGATCAGCGCATATTCGCGATAGGGAAAGAGCTTGGTGCCGAAGCCGCCGCCGACGTCGGGGCAGATCACCCGCATCTTCTCCTTCGGCATCTTGAGCACCATGTCGCAGAGGATCTCGCGCAGGCGGTGGCTGCCCTGGCTGCCGACCGTGAGCGTGAGGTGATCGTTCCTCGCGTCGTATTCGGCAACCGCTGCGCGCGTTTCCATGAAATTGGTGATGACGCGGGGATTGACGATGGTGATCTCGGCGACCGCATGCGCCCTCGCGAAGGCTGCTTCGGCCGCCTTCTTGTCCCCGATCGAAACGTCGAACAGCACGTTGCCAGGCTTGTCCGGCCAGACCTGCGGCGCGTCCTTCTTGATCGCGTTGACGACACCGACCGCCGCCGGCAGCGGCGTCCATTTGACGTCGATCGCCTCGATCGCGTCGCGGCCATGATCGACGGTGTCGGCGACTACGAAGGCTACGGCATCGCCGACATGGCGCACCTCGTCCTTGGCGAGGATCGGGTAAGGCGGGGCGGTAAACGGATCGGTTTCCAGGTTGAACAGGCACGGCAGGCCGCCAAGATCGGCGACGTCGCCCGCAGTGAGGATCAGCGCCACTCCGGGCATGCCGTGCGCCTTGCCGGCGTCGATGGTGAATGTCGCATGCGCATGCGGAGAGCGCAGCACCTGCGCGTGCAGTGCGGGAGACGGAGCAACGTCGTCGGTATAGCGGCCCTTGCCGCGAATGAGCGCATCATCCTCCTTGCGCCGCACACTTTGTCCGACGCCGAACTTGACGGGAGCTGCCATGGGATCTCCGGTTGCAGTCTTTTTGTGGGACCATATTGGCGTGGTTGGCCGAGAAGCGCAAACGGCTTTGCTGCTTTCGAGCGAGCGCCCCGTGCCCGAATCGCCGAACAGCAAGGCCCCGGCGACGCCGGGGATTTGATGAATCGCCGCAGGACCACCCGCGATCAAGACGTCGTCGCCATCGGGCCGCCGACCTCAAATTGATGATCTTGGTGGTCTTGGTTGAGGTCGCCCGAGCACACCGGTAGATGGAAACTATCGCCCGCTTGGATGCGTCAATATGCGCAGAGGCGTTACAGCGCGCTTCTCACGCAAATGTTGAAGAATATCTGATCAAGAAATCGCTACAGGATAAGGACCCACATCGTTGATTATGTTTGAGAAACGCTAGACGCGCCGGAGCGCGAACAACCAGCCGCGGCCGAACAGAACCAGGATGCAGAAGGAATATACGAACAAGCCGACCGCGATCAAAAGCAGCAGGATCAACTCGTCGCGAAACAGCCGCATCGGCGCAAACCAGACCGCCGCGAAGTGCGAGGTCAGCCACAGGCTGGCCGCCAATACGATGCCGCAGGCCGCGAATTTTCCGAACGAGCGCATCAGCGCGCGGTCGAAATCGAGGAAGCCGCGGCGCGCGGCGAAGAGCAGTACCAGCAGGAGGTTGATCCAGGCTCCGATGGCGGTCGCGAGTGCAAGACCCACCTGCGCCAGCGTGCCGACCAGCGCGATCTTGAGCGCGACGTTGACGGCAACGCCGGTGAGCGCCGCCTTTACCGGCGTTGCGGTGTCCTTGCGGGCATAGAAGGTCGCTACCGCGCTGCGGATCAGCACGAAGGGAATGAGGCCGACGGCGTAGGCGGCAAGCGTCGCGCCTGACGTTGCGGCATCGGCTTTCGAGAAGGCGCCGCGCGCGAACATCGCGCGCATGATCGGATCGGCGACCGTCAGGAATGCGGCCACGAACGGCACCGAGAACAACAGCGTGAAATCGAACGCGCGCCGCTGCGCGGCCAGCGCCCCGGCCTGATCGTCCGCGGTCAGGCGGCGCGACATCTCGGGCAGCAGCACGGTGCCGATCGCGATCCCGATCACGCCAATCGGCAGTTGGTTGAGGCGATCAGCGTAATAGAGCGCCGACAGCGCGCCCGCCGGCAGGAACGTCGCGATGATCGTGTCGGCGAACAGCGCCACCTGCGTCCCCATCGAGCCCAACGTCGCGGGACCCAACGCGCGGAAGAAGGAACGGACGTCCTCGTCGAGCCTGAGCGGTGCAAAACGCGGCAGGCCGCCATGGCGCGCGAGGTCGCCGGCAAGCAGGAAGAACTGCAGGAATCCGGAAATCAGCACGCCCCAGGCCGCGGCGTGGCCGGCGCTCGGGAAAAATGCGGCGAGTGCAAGCGTCATCATCATCGCCAGATTAAGGAAGATCGGCGCCGCCGCGGCGCTCGCGAAGCGATGCATGACGTTGAGCATGCCGCCATAGAGCGTCACCAGCGTAATCAGCAGGAGATAGGGAAAGGTGATCCGCGTCAGCTCGATCGCAAGCTTGCGCTGCTCGACGTCCTCGGTAAAGCCGGGGGCGAGGATGCTCATGGCCTGCGGCATGAACGCCATGGCCACGACCAGCAGGATGACCTGCGAAGCGAACAGCAGCGTGAAGATGCGGTCGGCAAACAGCCGCGCCGAGGCCTCACCGCGCTCGCCATGGACGTGGGCATAGGCTGGAACGAAGGCGGCGTTGAAGGCGCCCTCGGCGAAGATCGCCCGGAAATGATTGGGCAGCCGCAGCGCGACGAAGAACGCATCCGCCACCGGTCCTGCGCCGAGGATCGCCGCGAGCATGATGTCGCGTGCAAACCCGGTCAGCCGCGAAAGCAGGGTGTAGCCGCCGACGGTGAAGATGCGCCCGAGCATGCGCCGCTTCTATCCTATGAGGCAGCGTGACAAAACGTCGAAATCAGGAAGACAACAATTTGGCATGATAATTAGGCATGATCCGGTCCGAAAACCGGGGACCAGTTTTCGGGATCATGCCTGAAGTGCGCCACGCACGGCCTGGATGACGCGCTCCTGCGTCGCCTCGTCGAGATAGGCATGCATCGGCAGGCTGATGACGTCCTCCGAGAGGCTCTCGCTGACCGGCAGCCCGCCGTCGGCGACCGGAAAATTGCGGTAGGCCGTCTGCTGGTGCATCGATTTGGTGTAGTAGATCGCGGTCGGAACCCCCTGCGCCTTCAGCGCCGCCGCGAACACGTCGCGGTCAACCCCCTTGGGCAGCCGGATCGTGTACTGCGCCCACACCGAGGTGCAGCCGGCGGCGAGCCGCGGCACGGTCACGACATTGCCGAGCCCGCGCGCGTAGCGGGCGGCGACCAGATTGCGCGCCGCGATCTCGTCCTCAAAAATCTTCAGCTTCTCGATCAGGATCGCGGCCTGCATGGTGTCGAGCCGGCCGGTGAGGCCGAGACGGACATTGTCGTATTTGTCCGCGCCCTGCCCATGCACACGGATGCTGCGCAGCGTGTTCGCGAGTTCGTCGTCGTCGGTGAAGATCGCGCCGCCGTCGCCGAAGCAGCCGAGCGGCTTGGCCGGGAAGAAGCTCGTCGCGGTCGCAAGGCCGAAGGTGCCGAGCTTGCGGCCCTTGTAGTTCGCGCCAAAGCCCTGCGCGGCGTCGTCGAGCACGAACAGGCCTTCGGCGCCGGCGACCGCAGCCACCGCATCATGATCGGCGCTTTGGCCGAACAGGTCGACCGGGATGATGCCAACGGCTTTAAGCCCGCGCGCTTTCGCGGTCGCGATACCGCGCTTGAGCGAGTTGACATCGATGTTGAAGGTTGCCTCATCGACGTCGACGAAGACCGGCGTGGCGCCGGTCAGCGCCACCGCCTCACCGGTCGCGCAGAAGGTGAAGGACGGACACAGCACCGCGTCGCCCGGGCCGACGCTCTTGGCCATCAGCACCATCAGCAGTGCGTCGGTGCCGCTGGCGCAGGTCACCACATGCCTGGCGCCGCAATACTCCGCCAGCGCCTTCTCCAGGGCCGTCACTTCCGGGCCGTTGATGAACGCGCAGTGATCGAGCACACGGGCCACCGCCTCGTCGATCGCCTTGCCGAGCCGCCGGCGCTGCGCGGCGACGTCGATGAAGGGGATGGGTTCCGGGCGCATATGCTGGTTCATGGAGCTCTTCTGCTGGTGCGGCATGATCAGGAAAAGTGGAGACCGGCAATCAGCCGACGACGCGACGCGGTCCCTTGCGGGCGGTGGATGCGGCGGGCCGTGCAGGCGACTCCAGGCAGCGGATCGCGATCTCGAGGCTCGCCACGCCCTCGTCGCCGGACACCGCCGGCAGCTTGCCGGTGCGCACTGCGTCGAGGAAAGCGATCAGCTCAGCGCGCAGCGGCTCATCATGACCAACCGGCAGATGGCGCATTGAATAGCTGCCGTCCGGCTTGAAGCCGAAGCACTCGGTGACCTGGCGCGTGAGCAGGTCTCCCATCACATATTTGCCGCGCGTCGCCACGGTCACGCTGCGCGCCTTGAACGGCGTCAGCCAGTTGGTGTTGATGTGGGCGAGAACGCCGGAGGCGGTGCGGAATTGCAGGAGCGCGATGTCCTCGCGCTCGGCGACCGCGCTCGAGAGCTGCGGCTGCACCTCGACGATGTCAGATTCGGTGAACCAGCGAATCAGGTCGATGTCGTGCACGGCGAGATCAATGACGACGCCGACATTTGACATCCGCGGCGGGAACGGCCCGACGCGGGTGATGCCGATCGACAGGATGTCCTCCCCGGAGATCGCCTGTTTGATGGCGGCGACCGCCGGGTTGAAGCGCTCGACATGGCCGACCATCAGCGTCACGCCTGCGCGGCGCGCGGCGGCGACGATCTCGCACCCCTCCTCGACAGTGGAGGCGACAGGCTTCTCGACAAGGATGTGGATGTTGCGTGCGATGCAGGCGAGCGCGATCTCGTGATGCAGATGGGTGGGCGCGGCGATCGTCACCGCATCGACACCTTCCGACAGCAGGTCATCGAAGCTCTCGAATGCGCGGCAACCCACGAGCTCGATCGCTCGCGCACGGTGCTCCGGCAAGGGATCGACGATCCCGACCAGCACGACACCGGGCAGCCCGTCCAGTACGCGGGCATGGTTGCTGCCCATCACACCGGCGCCGATCACGCCGACGCGCAGCGCGCGCTTGATGTCGGCCCTCGCGCCCGGTGCAGACACTTTTGAATTCATATCCTGACCCCAACAGATTGTCTGGCGGCTTCCCGGCGCTTCTGGAGCCCCCCGGCTCCGAGGCGAATCAGCGCGAAGGCTGTACCTCATCTTTGGCAGGTTTCTGGCGCGCCCCGGCCCGTCTTGTTGAGAAAGCGCTATAGCATGCCGTCACAAATGTGGCGAATGCCGAGGGCGAAATCCGCACACGTTTTGATTCAAAGAGTTACATCGTCCAATAGATCATTTTTTTGGCATGAGAGCCCGCCCGCTTCAGGTTCGCTGGTAGTCGTCCTCGATGCGGATGATGTCGTCCTCGCCGAAATAGCTGCCGGTCTGCACCTCGATCAGCTCGAG
>NZ_JAFCJK010000007.1 GCF_018131005.1 Bradyrhizobium lablabi | reverse complement strand
CTGTGGTCCTACCCCCGTGCTTTTTGTTGCACGGGACCCATGGGTGCGATCGGCACCCGGCTTTCCCTGCGCCCTCATTTCTCATGGGGGTGGAAAGTGACGCAAGCCTCGGGCGCATCACGCCGCGAGAACGTTGCCTCACATCCTCAGCTGTCTGACAATTGAATCGGAAGACCAGCCTCGTCATTGCGATGACCATGAACGAGGAAGAAATCGATCTTTCCGTTTTGCCGGGCCGTGATTGCTTCGCTTCGCTCACAATGACGTGGAAGCAGTTGCGCGCCATCACCTGCAGCACGCGAAACGCCGAGAGGCGCCTACCGCCAGTAGTACCTGATGGCGACGTAGACCACGACGAGACACGCAAAGATCAGCGCCACCGGCAGCGGGCGTTTGGCGTTCGGGGCCGCGTGCTTTGGCTTGTTGGGCAGGCGGCGGAAGGCGGTGACGTTGCCGCTCTCCATGACCGGTTCGCGCGAGCGTGCCGGAAGCTCGGGCGGCGCGCCGGCACCGCCCATTTCGGCATAGTAGGTGCGGTACATCAACTGGATGGTCGCCTCGCTCGCCTCGGCGTCGTCCATCCTTTCCAAAAGCTTGCGGTAGCTGGCGAGGAAGTTTTGCGCCTCGGGGGGCAGGGCAGAGGTGCCGTTCAGCTTGGCCATCATCTTCCAGGTCGCGAAGTCGGCCCGCGCCCTGGTGTCGGCGCGTCGCGCAATCAGCATGTCGGCGGCTTTGATCACCATGGCCTCGAAGCGTTCCTTGGTCAGATTATGCATTACCGGTGATCAGGAGAAGGGTCCGGATCACATAGCCGGTCAATGTCCGCAGTATCGCGGAAATAACATCAAGATTTAGGCCGAGCTGGGCGCCGACGACAGGCAGCAGGATCAACAGCCCGATCAGGATCAACATGCCGTAGGGCTCGAGGCGCGACAGCGGGTATGCAAGCTGGCGGGGCAGCAGACCTGCCGCGACGCGGCCGCCATCCAGCGGCGGTATCGGCATCATGTTGAAGATGGCAAGCACAATGTTGATCAGAAACGCGTTTTTTAGATTGTCCGCAATCCATTGCGCGGCGTTCGCCGGGACTAATGGCAGGGCGTGGAATGCCAGGGCCGCTGCTGTCGCGAGCAGGATGTTGGTGGCCGGGCCTGCCAGCGCCACCCAGACCATGTCGAGCCTGGGATGGTTGAGGTTGCGGAAATTCACCGGCACCGGCTTGGCGTAGCCGAACAGGAACGGCGAATGCGACAGCAGCAGCACGCCAGGCAGGATGATCGTACCGAAGGGGTCGATGTGCTTCAGCGGATTGAAGCTGACGCGGCCAAGCTGCCAGGCGGTGTTGTCGCCGAGCCGGTGCGCGACAAAACCATGCGCGGCCTCGTGGAAAGTAATCGCGATGACGAGGGGCAGCACCCAGACCGAGATGTCGTAGAGGGAGATGTTCAATGTGCGCCGCCTTACTTGTCTCGGGATACGGGGCGGTCAGGGTAGCACGGATTAGCGATGATCCTGCGAGCCGCCCATGCTCAAGGCGGCACGGTCCCAGGGTATTGCGGCAAGCCGTCGTCAAGGCAAACCCAATGGAGCTTCTCCGACACCCAGATGTGCTCGGTTGGCGCGAAAGCGTTGCGATCGTCGAAGGCGGCCAGCGCAACGCCGGTTGCGCTGCCGTTGGTGCGGCGGGAAAACAGCCTTGTGCCGCAGGCCTTGCAGAACACCCGTTCCAGCGCCTCGGAAGAGGGATAGCACGCAGTGTCGCCTTGAATCGTCAGCGCGCGCTGGTCGAACAGCGCGCGGGCGAAGAACGGCGAGCCCATCGCCATCTGGCATCTGCGGCAATGGCAGACGCGCACGTTGAGCGGCTCACCCTCCGCCCTGAAACGGACCGCGCCGCACAGGCAGCCGCCTTCTCGTACCGTTTGCGCGGCCATTTGATGCCCTTAATACGTCGCCCGTCCGCCCGAGATGTCAAACACCGCGCCGGTCGAGAACGCGCAGTCTTCGGAGGCAAGCCACGCCACCATCGCGGCGAGCTCCTCGACCAGGACGAAGCGGCCTTTCGGGATTTTCGAGAGCATGAAGTCGATGTGCTGCTGCGTCAACTGGTCGAAGATCGCGGTTTTCGCCGCTGCCGGCGTCACCGCATTGACGAGGATGTCGTGCTGCGCGAGCTCCTTGCCGAGCGATTTCGTCAGCGCGATCAGGCCGGCCTTCGACGACGAGTAATGCGCCGCGTTCGGGTTGCCTTCCTTGCCGGCGATCGAGGCGATGTTGACGATGCGGCCGTATTTCTGGCCGATCATGACAGGCACGATCGCCTTGCAGCAGATGAACGGGCCATCGAGATTGATGCGCAGCACCTTGCGCCACTCGTCGAGATCGGTGTCCCAGACGGTCTTGTTGATGCCGGCGATGCCGGCGTTGTTGACCAGGATGTCAATTTTGCCGAAGGCCTTGAGAGTCGCGTCGCGCGCGGCCTCCACCGCGGCAAGATCGGTGACGTCGACCTTGATTGCGGTAACGTTATCGCCGATCGCCCTGGCGGTCTTCTCGGCGAGCGCGTGATCGTGATCCCAGATCGCTACCCTGGCGCCGGAGGCGACAAAGCGCTCGGCGATCGCGCGGCCAAAGCCCTGGGCGCCGCCGGTGACGACGGCCGAGCGGCCTTTCAGATCGATGTCGTTCATGTTGGAAGCCTTTGACTGCGTGGACGTCAGAGCATGTAGCCGCCATCGACGACGAGGTCGACGCCGGTGGTGAACGCGCTTTCGTCGCTCGCAAGATAGATCGCCATGGCCGCGATTTCCTCTGCGGTGCCCAGCCGGCCCATCTTCTGGCGGGCGACGAATTTCTCGCGTCCATCCGGGCCGGCGGCGGCCGCGCGCTCGAGCATCGAAGGCGTCTCCACGGTGCCGGGGCAGATGCTGTTGCAGCGGATGCCCTGATTAATGAAGTCGAGCGCAATCGCGCGCGTCAGCAGCGAAACCGCCGCCTTGGACGCGCTGTAGACATACCGGTTGGCTGGTGGCCTCAACGCCGCGCAGGACGAGATGTTGACGATGCTGCCGCCTCCGCCCGCCAACATCGCCGGCAGGAACGCCTTGATGGTCCGGTGCATGGATTTGACGTTGAGATCGAACGAGAAGTCCCAGTCTTCTTCCGAACAGTCCATGATGGTTCCATGGTGCACGAAGCCCGCCGCATTGAGCAGGATGTCGATCTTTCCGATGCGCCTGGCGAAGGCGTCGACTGCGGCAGTGCTGCGGACGTCGAGCCGTGCGGTCTCGGCGACGCCTTCCTTGCCCAGAGTGGCGACGCCGCTTTCATTGATGTCGGTGGCTATTACCGTGGCGCCTTCACGCGCGAATGCTATTGCGCACGCACGCCCGATGCCCGCCGCGGCGGCGGTCACAACGGCGCGCTTTCCCTTCAGTCGATCAGACATTCATTTCTCCCAGAGTTCATCATGACGTTTTTTGTCATTGCGAGCGAGTTTATCCATTCCTCCGCTGCGGGCCATGCTCTCGCCTTCGCTCGCCGAGTCTCGGCGGAAGTTGTCGCTTCGCCCCTCGCAAATGACGGCAGCGTGTCAGTGGTTATCCCGCGCCACGCCGACCGTACCGGCGATGTTCTGGTAGCGCGTCGCAAGCTCAAGGCAGGCGCCGGTCGACTGCTGGCCGACGGTCTGCCGGTAGAGCTCCTGCCACGGCGTCTGGTGCGCCGGGTAGGGGAAGCCACCCTTGGCCTTCAGCTCGGCGCGGCGGGTCCGCAGTTCGTCCTCCGAGATCAGGATATTGGCGCTGCCCTTGTTGAGATCGATACGTACCCTGTCGCCGGTCCTGAGGATCGCGAGCCCGCCGTCGGCGGCGGCTTCCGGCGAGGCGTTGAGGATCGACGGCGAGCCCGACGTGCCGGACTGCCGGCCGTCGCCGATGCAGGGCAGGGACAGGATGCCGCGTTTGATCAGCGCGGCCGGCGGCTGCATGTTCACGACCTCGGCGCCGCCGGGGTAACCGATCGGTCCGGTGCCGCGGATGAACAGGACACAGTGCTCGTCGATGCCAAGCGCAGGATCCTCGATGCGTTCGTGATAGTCCTCGGGGCCCTCGAACACGATGGCGCGGCCCTCGAAGGCATTGGGGTCCTTCGGGTTCGTGAGATAGCGGTCGCGGAACTCCTTCGAGATCACGCTGGTCTTCATGATCGCGGAATCGAACAGATTGCCGCGCAGCACGATGAAGCCGGCGTCCTTCACGAGTGGCTTGTCGTAGCTCCAGATCACGTCGCCGTCGGGACTTGCCGCGTCCTTGCAGTTCTCGCCCATGGTGCGGCCGTTGACGGTGATGACGTTCTCATGGATGCGCCTGTGCTTCATCAATTCGCGCACCACGGCCGGCACGCCTCCAGCGCGGTGATATTCCTCGCCGAGATAGAAGCCGGCAGGCTGCATGTTGACGAGCAGTGGCACGTCGTGGCCGTATTTCTGCCAGTCGTCGATCGACAATTCGACGCCGACATGGCGCGCCAGCGCGTTGATATGGATCGGCGCGTTGGTCGAGCCGCCAATCGCGGAATTGACCACGATGCAGTTCTCGAACGCCTGGCGCGTCAGGAAGTCCGACGGCTTCAAATCCTCCCAGACCATCTCCACGATCCGCTTTCCCGTCTCGTATGCGATCTGGCCGCGCTCGCGATAGGGCGCCGGGATCGCCGCGCACCCCGGCAGCGAAAAGCCGAGTGCTTCGGCGAGCGAGTTCATGGTCGAGGCGGTGCCCATGGTGTTGCAATGGCCGACC
Organism: Bradyrhizobium lablabi; assembly: GCF_018131005.1. Classification (GTDB taxonomy): domain Bacteria; phylum Pseudomonadota; class Alphaproteobacteria; order Rhizobiales; family Xanthobacteraceae; genus Bradyrhizobium; species Bradyrhizobium lablabi_D. The sequence continues at coordinate 431,225 of NZ_JAFCJK010000007.1, read as the reverse complement.
GATGGCGCCGAGGAGGCCACGATCTCGATGAACTGCTCATAATCGATCTCACCGGCGGCGAGCCGCTCGCGTGCCTTCCACACCACGGTGCCGGAGCCCGTGCGCTGGCCCTCGTGCCAGCCGTTCAGCATCGGGCCGCCCGACAGCACGATCGCCGGCAGGTTGACGGTCGCCGCCGCCATCATGCAGGCCGGGGTGGTCTTGTCGCAACCGGTGGTCAGCACCACGCCGTCGAGCGGATAGCCGAACAGGACCTCGACCAGGCCGAGATAGGCGAGGTTGCGATCGAGCGCGGCGGTCGGGCGCTTGCCGGTCTCCTGGATCGGATGTGTTGGAAACTCCATCGCGATGCCGCCGGCGGCGCGGATGCCCTCTCGCACCCGATGGGCCAGTTCGAGATGGTGCCGATTGCAGGGCGACAGGTCGTTGCCGGTCTGCGCAATGCCGATGATCGGCTTGCCGGCCTGCAGTTCCTCGCGCGTCAGCCCGTAATTGAGATAGCGCTCCAGATACAGCGCGGTCATACCCGGGTTGTGTGGGTTGTTGAACCATTCCTGGGAGCGCAGCTTGCGGCCTTTGCCCTTGTTCTGCCCTGCGGCATCGTGCCCGTTGGTGTGGGGTTTTGTCATGGCTGTGTTCTCCCGCAATGCAAACTAGCGATGGCCCGTTCAGGGGCTCTGGTTTCTACCTTGCGCAAATCGTCGCGCAGCACAAACCCGGCGATCACGAAGGGTTGTCGCCGCCAGGCCGTTGAACCTTAGTTGAAGATGGTTGATTGCGCTATCATTTTGTGTTTTCGAGGCCTTGCCGGCTGCCGGCTGCCGGCCGTCGGCGATGTCAGCGACGTCGCGCCGAACTTTGCCGTTTCATGACACTGAAGCCGAGATCGACCACCGGCCCGGCCGGCCGGCGTCCTTCCAGCGTCTCGATGACCATCGCGGCAGCGTTCCTGCCCATTTCATAGCGATTGGTGCGCACGCTGCTCAGCGTCGGTACGCTCGACGAGGTGAATTCGAGGTCGTTGAAGCCGACGATCGCTATCTGGTCGGGTACCACCATATGCCGGCGCTTGCATTCGAACAGCGTTCCAAGCGCGAGGTCGTCATTGACGCAGAACACCGCGTCGATGTCCGGCGCCTGCGCGAGCAGGTCGGCAAACAACGTGCCGCCGAGGGTCACCGAGGTTGGGAGTGCCGTGGTGACGATCAGCCGGGGGTCGAACAGCGCGGCCTCGGTCATGGCGGACCGATAGCCGTCAAGCCGCCGCTGCACCCGTGGATCCATGCGCGCGCCAAGGAAGCCGATCCGCCGGCATCCCTGGTCGAGAAGGTGCGAAATTGCGGCTTTCGACGCGTCAAAGTGCGAGAAACCGATCATCATGTCGATCGGCGCCGGGCCGATTTCCATGATCTGCACGATCGGGCAGTCGACCGCTTCCATGATGACGCGGGAATCCGCTGTCTGATTGATGCCCGTCACGATAAGGCCGGCCGGCTTCTGCGCCAGGAACAGGCGCAGCAGGCGCTCCTCCTGCAGGATACTGTAGCGCGTATTGGCGAGCTGGATGCTGTAACGGCTGCCGTCGAGCGCGTCGTAGATGCCACGCAGCACGTCGGCAAACACGTTGTTGGTGAGCGAGGGGATCAGGACGCCGATCACTTCGGTCCGCTGCGATGCCAGCGCACGTGCCGCCAGATTGGGCACGTAACCGAGCTCTCTCGCGGCGCTCTCGACGCGCGCGCGCTTATTGATCGAAAGAGCTTCGGGATTCCTGAAGAAGCGCGATGCCGTGATCGGGCTGACGCCGGCCAGCTTGGCGACTTCGGTGAGCCGGATATTGCCTGGCGTGATGCGCTTTCGTGCCATTTGCCGCTCATATCACAGGACATCGCCCAGGATAAACCGATATTGACAGCGCTACCAAGAGGTTGCTAATCGAGCGATTGCCAAAATCGTATAAACTGCGGACAATAACAGCAGTCCGATCGGGCTTTCGGAACCAGCGAAGCCTGAACAAAAACAGAGCGGTTGCAGCACTCGTCGCACATCGCCGGGGAACTGAGGAGGGAAGTGGATGTCGTCGGTCCAGATTCGCGACGTGCGGAAGTCGTTTGGGAGTTTTGAGGTCCTGCACGGCGTGACGATCCCGATCGAGGACGGCGAATTCGTCGTTCTGGTCGGTCCCTCCGGTTGCGGCAAATCGACCCTGCTGCGCATGCTCGCCGGACTTGAGAACATCACCTCGGGCACGATCTCGATCGGCGACCGCGTCGTCAACAATGTCCAGCCCAAAGAGCGCGACATCGCGATGGTGTTCCAGAACTATGCGCTCTATCCGCATATGACGGTCGCCGACAATATGGGTTTCTCGCTCAAGCTGCGCGGCGCCAAGTCCGAGGAAATCTCGGCTGGCGTCAAGCGTGCTGCGGAAATCCTCGCGCTAACGCCGCTGCTCGAACGCTACCCCCGGCAATTGTCCGGCGGCCAGCGCCAGCGTGTGGCAATGGGCCGCGCCATCGTGCGTGATCCGCAGGTCTTCCTGTTCGACGAGCCCCTGTCGAACCTCGACGCCAAGCTGCGCGTTGCGATGCGCACCGAGATCAAGGAACTGCATCAGCGCCTGCGCACCACAACGGTCTATGTGACCCATGACCAGATCGAGGCCATGACCATGGCCGACAAGATCGTGGTGATGCATGACGGAATCGTCGAGCAGATGGGTTCGCCGCTCGAACTGTATGACCGGCCGGAGAACCAGTTTGTCGCCGGCTTCATCGGGTCACCCGCAATGAATTTCCTCAAAGGCAAGGTGAAGGTGAACGGCGTCGCCTATTTCGAGGGGCCGAACGGCGTGAAGCTGCCGCTGAAATCGGCGCCGGCCAATTCCGACGGCTCGCCGGCGGTCTACGGCGTGCGGCCCGAGCACTTCACCATCGCCGATGACGGCGCGGAGGCGGAGATCGTCGTGGTCGAGCCGACCGGCTCGGAGACGCAGGTGTTCGCCAAGCTCGGCGGCGAGCAGGTCGTCGCCGTGTTCCGCGAGCGGCATCAATTCAATCCGGGCGACAAGGTCCGCCTCAAGCCGGATCCGACCCTCGTTCATCTCTTCGACGACGCAAGCGGAAAGCGGCTCAATGGCTGATTAACTTGATTGGCCGCAACGGCTGACCAACAGGCCGGGCTCGAAAACAATAAGAATCATTCATAGGGAGAAGGAAAATGCATGATCTCACTCGCCGCTCGCTGCTTCAGGGCGGTACTGCGCTGACCGCAACCGGGCTATTGACCGGACCGGCGCTGCTCGATTTCGCCAAAGCCTGGGCGCAGACCGCGCCATGGAAGGCCGAGCCGGGCGCCAAGCTGACCGTGATGCGCTGGAAGCGCTTCGTGCCGTCGGAAGATGATGCGTTCAACGCGATGGTCGCGGCCTTCAAGACGGCGACCGGCACCGAGATGAACGTGTTCAGCGAGTCCTTTGAGGACGTGCAGCCGAAGGCGTCCGTTGCCGCGAACACCGGTTCGGGTCTTGATCTCGCCTGGGGCTTGCACACGCTGCCGCAGTTGTTCCCGACCAAAGTCATTCCGATGAACGACGTTGCCGATTATCTCGGCAAGAAGTACGGCGGGTGGACCGAGGCTGCCGCCACGACCTGCAAGAAGGGCAACGACTGGCTCGGCATCCCGGTTGCGACCGTCGGCGGCTATCTGACCTACCGCAAATCGGCGGTGGAGAAGGCGGGCTTCAAGCAGGTGCCGTCCGACTTCCCAGCCTATCTCGAGCTCTGCAAGGCGCTGAAGAAGAACAACACGCCGGCCGGCTTCGCGCTTGGCCACGCCACCGGCGACGCCAACGCCTGGGTGCACAACATCCTCTGGGGCCACAACGCCTGGACCGTCGACAAGGACGACAAGGTCATCATCAACTCGCCGGAAACCATGAAGGCTCTGGAATACGCCAAGGCGCTGTCGGAAACCTTCATTCCGGGCGTCGCGTCCTGGAACGACTCGTCCAACAACAAGGCGTTCCTGTCGGGCGAATTGTTCCTGACCTCGAACGGCATCTCGATCTACATCGCGGCCAAGGACGATCCCAGCAAGAAGGAACTTGCCGAGGACATCGACCACGCGTTGTGGCCAGTTGGGCCGATCGGCAAGCCGACCGAACTGCAGCTTGCGGTTCCGATCCTCGCCTTCAACTTCTGCAAATATCCCAACGCCGCAAAGGCCTTCATCGCCTTCATGCTGGAGAAGGAGAATTACGACAAGTGGCTGACCGGCGCGCGGGGCTATCTCACCCACACGCTCAATGCCTACGATTCCGCCCCGGTCTGGACGGCGGACCCGAAGAATGCGGTGTTCGGCCAGGCCTCCAAGCGCGCTCTGCCGGCCTCCGGCATAGGCACTCCCGGCGAGAAGGCGGCGACCGCGATCGCCGACTTCATCGTGGTCGACATGTTCGCGAACTACTGCACCGGCGCCAAGGACGGCAAGGCTGCGATGGCCGAGGCCGAACGGCAATTGAAGCGCATCTATCGCTGACGACATCGGTGCGGGCGGCGGCTGTTAGCCGTCCGCGCCAACTTTTTCGAGCATGGCACGGTCACGGTCATGTTCGACCAACAAGGATCGGAACACGCCCATGGCTGACGTCGCCCTTGCGCCGAGACGTGCCAAGACCGAAATCCGTGAAGCGACCGCCTGGGATCAGCTCCGCCACAACAAGACCTGGCTCGGCTTCTGGTTCATGCTGCCGGCGATGGCGTTCCTGATCTTCTTCCTCGCCTATCCGCTCGGTCTGGGAATCTGGCTTTCGTTCACCGACACGCGCATCGGTCGCGTCGGCCATTTCGTCGGCACAGAAAACTACGAATGGCTGTGGGATGACGCCATTTTCTGGCTTTCTGTCTTTAATACGCTGCTCTACACCTCCGTCGCGAGTGCGGTGAAGTTCGCCGTCGGGCTCTATCTGGCGCTGCTGCTCAACGAGCGAATGCCATTCAAGGCGCTATTGCGCGCCGCGGTGCTGATCCCCTTCATTGTGCCCACTGTGCTGTCGGCGCTCGCGTTCTGGTGGATCTTCGATTCCCAGTTCTCGATCATTTCCTGGTCGCTGAAGCAGCTCGGTCTGATCACCCAGAACATCAACTTCCTCGGCGACCCCACCTGGGCCCGCATCTGCGTGATTTTCGCCAACATCTGGCGCGGCGTGCCGTTCGTCGCGATTACGCTGCTCGCGGGCCTGCAGACCGTGCAGCCCTCGCTCTATGAAGCGGCTACCCTCGACGGCGCCACGCGCTGGCAGATGTTCCGCTACATCACCTATCCGTTGCTGACGCCGATCATCGCCGTGGTGATGACGTTCTCGGTGCTGTTCACCTTCACCGACTTCCAACTGATCTGGGCGATGACCCGCGGCGGTCCGGTCAATGCCACCCATCTGATGGCGACGCTGTCCTATCAGCGCGCGATCATCGCTGGGCAATTGGGTGAGGGCGCCGCTATCTCGAGCGCGATGATCCCGTTCCTGCTCGCCGCGATCATGGTGTCCTGGTTCGGCCTGCAGCGCAGGAAGTGGCAGCAGGGAGAGAACAATGACTGACCTTCCTGCTTCGAAAGTTGATCTCAAGTCCATCCTGTCGACACCGGCCCCTGTCGATAACAGCGAGGGCATGAGCTATCTGCAGTCGGTGCCGCGGCGGATCGTGACGCTCTATCTCCCGCTGTCGATCATCGTCGTCATCCTGCTGTTTCCGTTCTACTGGATGGCGCTGACCGCCATCAAGCCCGACGATCAGTTGCTTGACCTCGACAAGTTCAATCCGTTCTGGACTTGGAACCCGACCTTCAAGCACATCCACAAGCTCCTGTTCGAAAGCTACTATCCGCATTGGCTATGGAACACGATGTATGTGGCGATCGGCGCCACCGTCCTCTCGATCATCGCGAGTGTGCTCGCGGCCTACGCGATCGTACGGCTGCGCTACAAGGGCGCGAACCTGGTCGGCGGGTTGATCTTCCTTGCTTACCTCGTGCCGCCGTCGATCCTGTTCATCCCGCTTGCCACCGTCGTGTTCCAATACGGTCTGTTCGACTCGCCGTTAGCGCTGATCCTGACCTACCCGACCATCCTGATCCCGTTCTCGACCTGGCTGTTGATGGGTTATTTCAAGACGATTCCCTTCGAGCTCGAGGAATGCGCCCTGATCGACGGGGCGAGCCGCTGGCAAATCCTGATCAAGATCGTGCTGCCGCTGGCCGTTCCCGGGTTGATCTCGGCCTTCATCTTCTGCTTCACGCTGTGCTGGAACGAGTTCATCTACGCGCTGACGTTCCTGCAATCGACCCCGAACAAGACGGTGCCGGTCGCCATCGTCAACGAATTCGTCGACGGCGACATCTATCGCTGGGGTTCGCTGATGGCAGGAGCGCTATGCGGTTCGCTGCCGCTGGTTATCCTTTACGCTTTCTTCGTCGAGCATTATGTCTCGGCAATGACGGGCGCCGTGAAAGAGTGAGCGCGTAAGGCCCGCGTCTGAATTCGAGGTCAAGAGGAGTTGGGTCTTGCACATTCTGGTTCTCGGTGCCGCCGGCATGGTCGGCCGCAAGCTGACGGAGCGTTTGCTGCGCGAGGGGCGGCTGGGCGATCGTGACATCGGCATGATGACGTTGCAGGACGTGGTCGAGCCGCAAAAGCCTGCCAACGCCAAGATCCCGATCAAGGTGATCGCTTCCGATTTCGCCGATGCCGGCGCTGCGGCACCTCTGATCTCCGAGCGGCCCGACGTGATCTTTCATCTCGCCGCAATCGTCTCCGGTGAGGCCGAGGCCGAATTCGACAAGGGTTACCGCATCAACCTCGACGGCACGCGGCATCTGATCGATGCGATCCGTGCGGCCGGCGGGAACTACAAGCCGCGGCTGGTGTTCACTTCCTCGATCGCGGTGTTCGGCGCACCGTTCCCGGAGAAGATCGGCGACGAGTTCTTCCATACGCCGCTGACGAGCTATGGCACGCAGAAATCGATCTGCGAGCTCCTGATCAACGACTACACCCGCAAGGGCCTGCTCGACGGCATCAGCATCCGTCTGCCCACGATTTGCGTGCGGCCCGGCAAGCCGAACAAGGCGGCTTCCGGCTTCTTCTCCAACATCATCCGCGAACCCTTGGCGGGCGAGGAGGCGATCCTGCCGGTTTCCGAAGATGTGCGGCACTGGCACGCTTCGCCGAAATCGGCCGTCGGATTCCTGATCCATGCCGGCAGCATGGATCTCAACGCGATGGGGCCGCGCCGCAATCTCAGCATGCCCGGGCTGTCGGTCACCGTTGGCGAGCAGATCGCGGCGCTCGACCGCGTGGCCGGCAAGAACGTGACGGCGCGCATCAAGCGGGTGCCGGATCCGACCATCATCGGTATCGTCTCGGGCTGGCCGCGCGATTTCGTCACCGATCGTGCGCTCAAGCTCGGCTTCACCACCGCCGAGAAGACGTTCGACGACATTATCCGCATTCACATCGAGGACGAGCTCGGCGGCAAGTTCGTGGCCTAAGCGCCGCTCAGGGCTCGCGCGGCTTTGAAAATGACCCGGGTTGCTTGCATCGGCGAGTGCATGATCGAGCTTCGGCAGGCCCAGGGCGGCCAGAACGGGGGCTTGTATTCGCGCGGCTATGGCGGCGACACGCTCAACACAGCCGTCTATCTGTCGCGCCTCGGCGTCGACGTCGATTACATCACCGCGCTCGGCGACGACGCGCTGAGCGATGAGATGGTCGCGGGCTGGGCCGCGGAAGGGATCGGCATCAAGCGCGTCGTGCGGCTGCCGGGCAAGCTGCCGGGGCTTTATCTGATCCAGACCGACGACAAGGGCGAGCGGCGCTTCTTCCACTGGCGCGACAGTGCCGCCGCTCGCAGCCTGATGGATTTGCCTGAGACCGATGACATCCTGAACTCGCTTGCGACTTATGACCTCGTCTATCTCTCGGCGATCACGCTCTCGATCTTCAGTGATGATGGACGGACGCGCCTGATGGCGGCGCTCAGGCGCGCGCGTCTGTTGGGCACACGCTTTGTGTTCGACACCAATTTCCGCGCCCGCGGCTGGCCCGACCTCGCCATCGCGCGCAATGTCTTCAGCAGCGCGTTCGAAGGCGCCGATATCGTGCTGGCGTCAACCGAAGACCTTGCACCGCTCTATCCGGGCGAGAGCAACACAGCGCTGCTCGCCGGCATCTCCAGCCCCGAGGTCGTGCTCAAGCTTTCCGATCCGGCATGCGTGCTGCGCTATGCCGGCGGTTCGGGCGAGGTGAAGGCGGAGCCGTTGACCAAGCCCGTGGTTGACACCACGGCGGCCGGCGACAGCTTCGCCGCCGCCTATCTTGCCGGGCGTCTCGACGGCGCAAGCCCGGAACAGGCGGCGCGCGCTGGCCATCGTCTGGCCGGCGTCGTGGTGTGCTATCCGGGCGCGATCATCCCTCGCTACGCCATGCCGCCAAAGAGGGCGCAGCGGCCCACAACATTCCGCAAGGCCTCTCAATGACAGCGAAAGCAAAGCAGGACCAGATTGCCGAGCTGATCCGGCAGGCCGTCGTGATCCCGGTACTGACCATCGAGCGTCTCTCGGACGCCGTGCCGCTCGCAAAGGCATTGGTCGCCGGCGGAGTGCGGACCCTGGAGGTGACGCTGCGCACCCCGGTCGCGATCGATGCGGCGAGGGCGATCATGGCCGAGGTACCCGACGCCATGGTCGGGATCGGCACGATCCTCAACGGCGATGACCTGGCGCGCGCCGAGGCGCTTGGCGTCAGGTTCGGCATCAGCCCGGGAGCGACGCCGGAACTCTTGCAGGCGGCGGCTTCGAGCCGGCTGCCGTTCGCGCCGGGGATCGCCACCGCCTCCGAATTGATGCAGGCGCTGGCGCACGGCTTCGAGGTCGTCAAATTCTTCCCTGCCGAGCAGGCCGGCGGTATCAAGGCACTACGGGCGCTGGCGGGGCCATTTCCGAACGTCAGGGTCTGCCCGACCGGCGGCATCGGCGAGACCAATGCCGCGGCATGGCTCGCCGAGCCGAACGTCCTTGCGGTCGGCGGGTCCTGGCTGTGCCCGGCGTCCGAGATCCGCGCCGGCAACTGGGCCGGCATAACCGCCATGTGCGCGCAGTCGATGAAATCGCTGAAAGCTGCCTGCAGATAGGTTACACAGCTCTCCGAGCACAAAAAGGGAGAAATGGCCATGACAGCCAGCATTGTGGGTTGGGCGCACACGCCATTCGGCAAGTTCGACGCGGAGACGGTCGAGAGCCTCGTGGTGAAGGTCGCAACGGAGGCGCTTGCGGATGCCGGCATTTCCGCCGCCGATGTCGACGAGATCATGCTCGGCCACTTCAACGCCGGCTTCTCGCCGCAGGATTTCACGGCGTCGCTGGTGCTGCAGTCAGATCCGCAGCTCCGCTTCAAGCCGGCCACGCGTGTCGAAAACGCCTGCGCCACCGGTTCGGCCGCGGTGCATCAGGGCATCCGCGCGATCGAGTGCGGCGTTGCCAAGTTCGTTCTTGTGGTCGGCGTCGAGCAGATGACGCGGACACCGGGGCCGGAGATCGGCCGCAATCTGTTGAAGGCGTCCTATCTGCCCGAGGACGGCGATACGCCGGGCGGCTTCGCGGGCGTGTTCGGCAAGATTGCGCAGGGCTATTTCCAGAAATATGGCGATCAGTCCGATGCGCTGGCGATGATCGCCGCCAAGAACCACAAGAACGGCGTCGCCAACCCCTACGCGCAGATGCGCAAGGATTTCGGTTTCGAGTTCTGTCGCTCGGAGAGCGACAAGAACCCCTACGTCGCGGGACCCTTGAAGCGCACTGACTGCTCGCTGGTGTCGGATGGCGCCGCCGCACTGGTGCTGACGGACGCCGAGACGGCGAAGACCATGGGCAAGGCGGTCAATTTCCGTGCTACCGCGCATGCGCAGGATTTCCTGCCGATGTCGAAGCGCGACATCCTGCAGTTCGAGGGCTGCACCACGGCCTGGCAGCGTGCGCTGCAGAAGGGCGGCCTGCAGCTGTCCGATCTGTCCTTTGTCGAGACCCATGACTGCTTCACAGTCGCCGAGCTGATCGAGTATGAAGCCATGGGCCTGACGCCGAAGGGGCAGGGCGCGCGCGCCATCAAGGAAGGCTGGACGCAGAAGGACGGCAAGCTCCCGGTCAATCCGTCGGGTGGGTTGAAGGCCAAGGGCCATCCGATCGGCGCGACCGGCGTCTCGATGCATGTCATGACCGCGATGCAGCTCGTGGGACAGGCGCCCGAAGGCATGCAGCTCGACAACCCGCAGCTTGGTGGCATCTTCAATATGGGTGGTGCCGCGGTCGCCAATTACGTCTCGATCCTCGAGCCCGCGAAGTAGTCGCGGGCTCGGGGGACGTCGCCGAATTGCTTGCGGTGCGGGCGCAGCTTGAGGCGCCGGCGCACGACCCGATCTCGGCGCAATCTTCGGGCGGTTCTGCGGGAGATGGCGAGGCAGGTGTCGGCCACCGCGCTGCACACATGTGACGGGCAGCGGCGGGGGGTATAGGCTGATGCCCCCGGCCGCGTTAACCTTGCCGGCGTCCGTCACCCTGGAGAATGCGCCATGGGATACGAAAGCTCTCTCTCACTGCGGGAACTGAACGATCGCATCGCAATCCTGCGGGACAACATCAGGCAACTGATCGAGCAGGCCGCCGGCGCGTCCGGCGCCGAGATCGAAGAACGCATTTCCGCGCGCATCGAACAGCAGAATGCAGAGCTGGAGAAGCTGTTGAACGCGCGCGATGCGCTGTCGGGCGAATAGTTCCGGATAGCCGCGTCGCGCTGTGCCGCGGCGCATACGCCCATACGCCCGATGCAGCTTGATCTCGGCGAAGACGTCCCGTTACTAGGTTGTTGCTAACCAGAATACACGGGAGCGAACAGCACGATGGGACCGCTACAGGGCATCAAGGTCGTGGACATGACGACCGTGCTGATGGGACCCTACGCCACGCAAATGCTCGGCGACTACGGCGCCGATGTCATCAAGGTGGAATCGCCCGATGGCGACGTGACGCGTCAGATCGGGCCGACGCGGCATCCCGGCATGGGACCGGTGTTCCTCAATACCAATCGCAGCAAGCGATCGATCTGCCTCGACCTGAAGAAGCCGGCAGGGCGCGAGGCCGTGCTGCGGTTGATCGCGAAGGCCGACGTGCTTGTCTACAACGTGCGCCCGCAGGCGATGGCGCGGTTGCAACTCGGCTATGACGTAGTCTCCGACATGAATCCGCGGCTGATCTATGCCGGCGTCTTTGGCTTCGGCCAGGACGGACCCTATGCCGCCAAGCCCGCCTATGACGATTTGATCCAGGGCGCGACCGCATTGCCGGCACTGATGGCGCAGACGAGCGACGGCGTGCCCCGTTACGTGCCGAATGCACTGGTCGATCGCATCGTCGGCCTGACCGCGGTCGGCGCGATCTGCGCGAGCCTCGTGCATCGCGACAGGACCGGACAGGGCCAGCGTGTCGACATTCCGATGTTCGAGACCATGGCGGGTTTCGTGATGGGCGACCATATGGGCGGGCTGACCTACGATCCACCGCTCGACAAGGGCGGCTATGCGCGCCACCTCTCTCCCGACCGGCGGCCCTACAAGACGTCGGACGGCTACATTTGCGTGATCGTTTACAACGACAAGCAGTGGGAGAACTTCTTCAAGGCCACCGGCCGCGACGATCTGCGCGCCGATCCGAAATTTGCAACCTTCGCCGGCCGCGCGACCAACATCGACGCGGTCTACGCAGAGCTCGCGCGTATCCTGAAGACCAGGACCACGGCCGCATGGAACGAGATCCTCGAAAAGGCCGACGTGCCGGTGATGCCGATGCACGACCTCGAGAGCCTGCTGGAGGATCCGCACATAGCCGCCGCCGATGTTTTCCCGGTCACCGACCACCCGAGCGAGGGCCGCATTCGTAACATGAAAGTGTCTGCGCGCTGGTCTGACACGAAGGCGGAGCCGGAGCGGCTGGCGCCGCGGCTCGGCCAGCACGGCGAGGAGATTTTGCGGGAGGCGGGGTTTTCCGCCGACGAGATCGCAGTGATGGTGCGCGACGGCGTCACCAGGCTCGCGCACAACAGCTAGGACGCTATCGATGGATTTCGCGCTTTCCGCCAATCAGGAATCGATCCGCGACGCGATCGGAAAGATCTGCTCGCGCTTCGACGATGCCTACTGGCTGAAGAAAGACAAGGAGGGCGGCTACCCGGCCGACTTCCACCGCGCGCTGGCCGATGCCGGCTGGCTTGGCATCTGCATCCCCGAGGAATATGGCGGCTCCGGTCTCGGCATCACAGACGCCGCGATCATGATGCGCGCGATCGCGGAGTCCGGCGCCGGCATGTCCGGCGCGTCGGCGGTGCACATGAATGTGTTCGGGCTCAATCCGGTGGTCGTGTTCGGCACCAGCGAGCAGTGCCGGCGCATGCTGCCGCCGATCATCGACGGCCGCGACAAATCCTGCTTCGCGGTGACCGAGCCGAATACCGGCCTCAACACCACGCAGCTCAAGACCCGCGCGGTTCGCCAGGGCGACAAGTACGTCGTCAACGGCCAGAAGGTCTGGATCTCGACCGCGCAAGTCGCCAACAAGATCCTGCTGCTCGCGCGTACCACGCCGCTGGAGGAGGTGAGGAGCCCGACCCACGGCCTCAGCCTGTTCTACACCGATTTCGACCGTAAGCGCGTCACCGTGCATGAGATCGAGAAGATGGGCCGCAAACCTGTCGACTCCAACGAGCTGTTCTTCGAGAACTTTGAGATCCCGCTCGAGGACCGCATCGGCGAGGAAGGCCGCGGCTTCGAATATATCCTGCACGGCATGAACCCCGAGCGCATCCTGATCGCGGCCGAAGCTGTCGGGCTCGGCCAGATCGCATTGAAGCGGGCATCGGATTATGCGAAGGGCCGCATCGTGTTCAACCGCCCGATCGGCATGAACCAGGCGATCCAGCATCCGTTGGCCAGGAACTGGATGGAGCTCGAAGCCGCCTGGCTGATGGTGCTGCGCGCCGGCTGGCAATACGACCAGGGGCTGCCGTGCGGCCCCGCCGCGAACGCCGCGAAATACCTCGCCGCCGAAGCCGGCTTCCATGCCTGCGAGCAGGCGGTGATGACCCATGGCGGCTTCGGCTACGCCAAGGAATATCATGTCGAGCGCTATTTGCGGGAATCGCTGATCCCGCGCATCGCGCCGATCAGCCCGCAGCTTATCCTCAGCTTCATCGGTGAGAAGGTGCTTGGCCTTCCGAAGTCGTACTGACATGAGCTTCGTTACCGGCGTCGGCCTCACGTCCTACGGCAAGCATGACGGCTTGTCCTCGCTCGACCTGATGAGCAACGCGGCCGAACTGGCCATTGCCGACGCCGGGCTGAAGCGCTCCGAGATCAACGGAATCCTCTGCGGCTACTCGACCGTATCACCGCACATCATGCTGGCGACCGTGTTCGCCGAGCATTTCGGAATTCGCCCGGCTTATGCGCATGCAGTGCAGGTCGGCGGCGCTACCGGACTCGCAATGACGATGCTGGCGCATCATCTCGTCGATGCCGGAGTGGTCCGGCATGTGCTGGTGGTCGGCGGTGAGAACCGGCTCACCGGGCAGAGCCGCGACGCCTCGATCCAGGCGCTCGCCCAGGTCGGCCATCCCGACTACGAGGTGCCACTGGGGCCGACCATCCCGGCCTATTACGGCCTCGTTGCCACGCGGTACATGCATGAGTACGGCGTGACGCAGGAAGACCTTGCCGAGTTCGCGGTCCTGATGCGCAAGCACGCGTTGACGCATCCCGGCGCTCAGTTCCATGAGCCGATCACGGTCGCCGACGTCATGGCGTCGAAGCCGGTGGCCGTGCCGCTCAAGCTGCTCGATTGCTGCCCGGTGTCGGACGGCGGCGCGGCGTTCGTGATCAGCCGGGAAGCCACAAGCGACAGGCGGGTCCGCGTGCGCGGCTGCGCGCAGGCGCACACCCATCAGCATGTCACCGCCGCACCGGCATTGAGCGAACTCGGCGCGGAGATTGCGATCGCCAGGGCGAAGCAGGCATCCGGCATCGCGATTTCTGATATCCGCTACGCTGCCGTCTATGACAGCTTTACGATTACGCTCGCGATGCTGCTGGAAGATTTGGGCCTCGCGAAGCGCGGCGAAGCGGCTGCGCGGGTCCGCGCCGGCCATTTCAGCCGGAACGGCGCAATGCCGCTGAACACTCATGGCGGTCTTCTCAGCTACGGCCATTGCGGTGTCGGTGGGGCGATGGCGCATCTGGTCGAGACCCATCTGCAGATGACCGGACGCGCCGGCAACCGTCAGGTTCGCGACGCCTCGGTGGCGCTGCTGCATGGCGACGGCGGCGTGCTGTCGTCGCATGTCAGCATGTTCCTGGAGCGGGTGCGATGAGCGGCGAGAGCGGGGGCTGGACCAAGGGCGCCGAAGCGATTGTCTATCAATCCTGCAACACCTGCGGCGCGCGGCAATATTTCTGTCGCAGCTTTTGCGCAGCCTGCGGCTCGCCTGATCTGACGGAGAAGCGCGCGAGCGGGGCAGGGACCGTCTATGCGACTTCGCTGGTCTGCCGGGCTGCAACGCCGGAGACGCGGGCACATGTCCCCTACAACATCGTTCTTGTCGACACCGAGGAAGGGTTCCGCATGATGGCGCATGGCGACAGTGACCTCGCCATCGGCGACAGGGTCGCCGTGCGCTTCACCCAGTTCGCCGGACGGCTGGTTCCATATTTTGCAAGAGCGAAGTGAGGGGCTCGGCGATCCAGGCCAGCACGCAAGACCTTGACTGGATTGTCGCTTCGCCCCTCGCAGTTGCGGATGTCATCGCCAGTAAAAGATAACGCTGGCGATGACGAGCATTGCCGTCACCGCCAGCATTTGCGCAAGCGCCTCCGAGGCAGCCCTCTTGGTGGCTTCCTTCATGCGTTCTCCCTAGACTTCGGGCATAGCCCGTCGTTGCGCAAAATTGCGCGCAAGACGGTCAGGTTTTGTACTCGGAACACCCCGCGACGAGTATTCGCTTCTGATGAGTCCCCACTCAGCGAATATCGACTATTCCAGAGTTGTATAGCATTGCGGCGGCAATTTGACTCAGTCGTGTTGCTCCCGCGACAGCCGGCTCCCATAGCGTTTCCGAGCGAAGTGGATGCCGGTCCGCGTGAAGAAAACGCGTCAAAACAAGAATCCAGAGCTTCGGTTCTGATTCAATTAGAACCGATAATGCTCTAGTATTTTGGCCCCCGACACGAACAAACACAATCAAGGTTAGGAAATGGCCCGCATCGAATATTCCGATCCTGCAAAGGCGAACCCGCGCACCCGCGAGATTCTCGACAAGAACCGCAATGCCAACATCTTCCGCATGATGGCGCATTCTCCGAGCTATTTTGAGCAGTATTGCCGGCTCGGTGGCGCGATCCGCCACAAGGGCGAACTCGATCCTGTCGTGCGCGAGCTTGCGATCACCCGCACCGGCATCCTTTGCGAAGCGCCCTACGAGATCGTCGCACACAGGCGTATCGGCAAGAACGTCGGCGTGACTGACGAGCAGAACGAGGCGCTGGAAAACTGGCAGGCTGCGACCTGCTTCAACGAAGTGCAGCGCGCGGCGCTCGCCTTCACCGATGAGATCGTCTCGCTGAAGAAACCTACGGATGCGACCTTCAAGACGATCGCATCGAAATTGACGCCGGCCGCCCTGATCGAGCTGCAGCTCTCGGTGGGCTTCTACATCATGACCTCGAAATTCCTGGAGACTTTCGAGATCGACCTGCAGCCGGTGACGGAAGTCGTGAGCTGAACTTTCCTTCGCCTCTCCCCGCCGGCGGCCGCCTGCGGGGAGAGGCCGGATTCGCATGCAATGCGATCCGGGTGAGGGGGAGACTCCGCTAGTCCAGCTGTCAATTATTTTGCGGCACGAGCCCCTCACCTGACCCTCTTCCCGCGGAAGCGCGGGAAGAGGGGAATGAGAGAGTCGGGAAGGGAATGAGGGAGCGCCTACGTCGACGTCAGCAGATCCACCTTTGCGTTGGCAAGGATCAGGCGGTTGGCCAGGAGCATCGCGAGGTTGCGCATGATAAGCTCGCAAGCGCGCGGGTGCTGCTTGCGGAAGTGCGCGAAGTCAGCGATCGGCAGTTCGTAGGCGGTGGCCGACATGTCGGTCAGCACGTCGGCAGACCGTTGCGGCTCCAGCAGCGCCATCTCGCCGAACGCCGTGCCGGCGGTCAGGGTCGCCAGACGGACGCCGTCCGGCAGGGTGACGTGGACGACGCCGCTGCGCAGGAAGAACAGCGAGGTGGCCGGATCGCCTGCCGCGATGATCTTCTCATTCGGCTGATAGGTCCTGATCGCGCAGCGCGAAGCGAGGTCGGTCAATTCCTCCTCCGTCAAGCCGGCCAGCAGCGGCTGTTCGGAGAGTTCGGTGGTCTCCAGGAAGTCGATCGAGCCGCCATAGCGGTAGACGATCTGATCCTCGGCCCATTCGATTGCGGCATCCAGCAGGTAGAAATCCCTGATATTGCCCAGCCGGCCCGTCCACTCGCTGATCGTCGTCCACTCCCGCGATGTCCGCTTGATACCGGAGAGGATAACGGTGACGCCGAGCTCGGCCAGCTCCTTGAAGGCTTCGGAGATTAGCCGGGCGCCCGCGCGCGTGGTCGCGGTCACGCGGCGCAGATCGAAGATCACGAATTGTGGACGCAGTCCGCCGGCAAGGCGCCGCGAGACATAGTCGACATTGGAGAGCGACAGCGTGCCGACCAGCTCGATCACGCGCACCTCCTGGAAGTGCTTTGCCAGAATTTCCTGTTCCTGCGGACGGCGCACGCGCCGCGACGGATTCTTGCCGATATTGTAGTCGGCGATGATACTGTGGCGGGCGTCGTCGCTGCGGTTGAGCATGTGCAGGTCGTAATGCGCCGACAGTGCCTCGCACACCTTGATGCCGCGCACGCTGTTGCCGTGCTTGTCGAGCTTGGGCGAATAGCTGCCAAGCCCGAGGCGTGCGGGCAGTGCCGCCAGGATGCCGCCGCCGACGCCGCTCTTGGCGGGGATGCCTACGCGGTAGATCCATTCGCCGGCAAAATCGTACATGCCCGACGACGTCATCACCGACAGCGTGCGCGCGATCGCATAGGGCGTCATCACCTGCTCACCAGTCACCGGATTGATGCCGCGGTTGGCGAGCGTCGCAGCCATCACTGCGATGTCGCGGGCGGTGACAAGGATCGCGCATTGGCGGAAATAGACGTCCAGCACCGCCGGCACGTTCTCGGTGATCACGCTGTTGTTGCGCAAGAGATAGCCGATCGCACGATTGCGGTCGCCGGTGGCGCTCTCGGAGGCATAGACGGCCTCGTCGACGCCAAGCTCGCGGCCGGCGAAGCGGCCGAGCGCCTGGCGGATGCATTCAAACGCGCCGTTGCCCCTGGCTGCGTGGATCAGGCCGGAGCAGGCGATCGCGCCGGCATTGACCATCGGATTGAACGGATGATTTTCGGCGTTAAGCCGGATCGAATTGAACGGATCGCCCGACGGCTCGACGCCGATCACGCTCTCCACCCGCCCGGCACCGAGCGAGTCGAGCGCCAGCGCGAACACGAATGGCTTCGACATCGACTGGATTGTGAAGGGCACCTTGGTGTCGCCGATCTCGTAGACATGCCCGTCGAGGGTCGCAAGGCTGATGCCAAAATGGGCAGGGTCGGCCTTGCCGAGCTCCGGGATATAATTTGCGACAGCGCCGCCGGTCTCGGCCAGAAACTCCGCGTGGCATTCATGGAGAAACCGCAGCAAGGGCGGCTTCGAACTCGTCCAGTTCGCGGTGGTGGCGGTGACGGGAGGCGGCGACTGTTTCATCGCCTCTCTTGTGCAACGCAATCCGGGCGCGCGCAACTGAGCTTTCGCCTCGCGGCATGATGTTGACTGACCCATGCGCCAGCGGGCATCAACCTGCAATCAACCAATTCGGACAGCACTTCCCTGGCGGAGAACATGACGTCATCCTGTACGGCCGCAACGATCGTCAGGAGGAGCAGCATTTTTGATTGCACCGGGTAAACCTACCCTATAGGTTGCGCCGCCATGGACTGGCGGCTCAAGGCTTTGGCTTTCCGTGCGCTCGAACTGCCCGGCGGGAGCCACGCTCATTACTTCCTTCAGCGTCATGTGACGCGCAATTGGCCGCGCCGTGCCGAAGGCCTCAAAGCTCTTGCCGCGGTTGCCCGACGCGTGACTGAGGACTATGCGCGGCACGTTGGAGGAACCCCGGATCGGGTGCTCGAAATCGGCGCTGGGCGCGACCTGGCAGTGCCGCTCGCGCTGCGGCAGCTGGGGGTGAGGGAAGTCGTCGCCAGCGATGTCGAGCGCCTGGCGAAGCTCGATCTCGTTCGACACGCTGCGGAGCATGTTCTGTCGGACAAGCGCGAACTACATACCTGGGAAGATCTGAAGCGTTTGGGCGTCACCTATCTCGCCCCGCATCTCGTCACTCAAAGCGATGCTACTGTAGACTGTTCCTGCTCGAACGAGGTTCTGGAGCACGTGCCGCTGGATCAGCTTGTCAATCTGCTTGCGGCACTTCGGAGCGTCACCCGCAAGCTGACGACGCATTCGATCGACTATAGTGACCACTACGCGCGATCGGATTCGTCGGTGTCGCGTTTGAATTTCTTGCGATATTCGGATGAAGAGTGGCGGCCCTACAACAACGGAAGGCAGTATGTGAACCGCCTGCGGCACAGTGACTATTTGCGGCTGTTTCGCGAAGCCGGGTTCAGGATCATAGAGGAGAGCTCGGTTGCCGGGATTGTTCCGCCCGGCCTGGTTCCCGCACCGCAATTTTCGCGATATCATGCCGATGACCTGTTTGCCGTGAAGGGCCGCATTATTGCCGTTCCCGAGTGAGTCTGAATGTATAAGCCGACCTATCCCTGGATCCTCATTGTGCTTGCTGTTCTGTCCACCGCGGGCTGGCTGGCAAAGGAAATGCTGCATCCCGACCTCGGCCGTGCCGAGTGCTTTCCAAAATGTTACGTCAACAACTATGGCAAGCGGTGAGATTGACGCAGCATGCTGAAGTCATCCTGCAGTCTCAAGGTCATGGTCGCCTGCCTTGCCATAGTCGGCGCGTACCTTCCGGTGGCCTTATGGATGGGAAGCGGCTACACGCCTGATCCCCGGCCTCCGGGGGCCGTTGTCGAGCTGATCGTGAGAGCGGCGCCTGATGGTGGGTTTGCATACAAGACGATGACGTATCTCTTGGGCGACTATGTTGACGCGGACGCAAAGCAGCAGGGCTCGCCGATCCTGCTCTACGAGGGCACAACGCCTCTGGAGTTTCCGCGCAGTTCGCGCGCGGACGTCCAGAACGCCGGTCAGGGTCGCTTCAACTTCCTCAACGTCTATGAGGACACGGAGTGGCGCACGGCCAAATACATCGTATTCTCTACAAGCGACAATTCCGATCCGAGAACCAATGGCCGCCGCTACTGGGCCGTGCTGCCAAAAGGGGTGAAGCGCTGACGATGGATGTCGTGAGCCATCCAGGCATGCTGGTCGATCCCCGATACTTCCTGCTCTGCTTTGCGTAGCCGCTTCCTTCCGTTGGGCCGAAACGGAGGCCAGCAAACCAACGGCCTATGACACATTCGGAACCAGTGCCTGACGGCGAACCTGCACGAGGGCGATCAGAACGGTGGGTGCAAGGATCGCCAGTCCCAGCAGCGTCACCTGCATCTGTGACAGCGGCATGATCCCGCCTCCGGGCGTCGCGATCACGAAGCCGCCGATCACCAGCAGCACCCGCAGCGGCCATTCCAGAGCCCCCGTGCCGCGGAGGTCACCGACGAAGGCCTGATAGCCCTGGATGCCGCCGCAGATGAACAGCGTGCCGAACGCCGCGAGCGCCATCAGGCCGAGGCCTGCGAGATAGGGGGTTGGCCCCTGCAACACCAGCGCCGGGTTCAGCACGAAGAAGAACGGGATGAAATAGATGATGCTGCCGACCCACATCGATTCCCATCCGGTCTTCATCGCGGGCGAGCCGGCGATGCCGGCGGCGGCGAAGGAGGCGATCGCGACCGGCGGCGTGATCGACGACAGCATGCCCCAGTAGAAGATGAACATGTGCACCGCCATCCGGTTGAGCCCGAGCTTCTCGAGAGCGGGCGCGACCAGGATGGCGAGGAAGATGTAGCAGGCGGTCGTCGTCAGTCCGAGACCGAGTATCAGGCTGGTGAAAGCGCACATCGCCAGCAACAGGAACGCATTGTCGCCGGCCAGTGTCAGCAGGTCATTGGCGAGGCTCGAGACCACTCCGGTCATCGAGAAGGCGCCGATCAGGAGGCCGCACCCGGCGAGGATGCCGACCAGCTCGACAAACGTGCGGCCGTTGACCTCGAGGAATTTGGCGATGGTCGCGAGCGTCCAGCGCGTGTCCTTGGAGAAGACCTGGTTCAGCACCAGGAGCAGCGCAGTCGCATAGAACGGCGCGTGGCTCTCGCGTTTGAAGTAGAGCAGCATCACGATCAACAGCGCGATGACGAAGACGTAGTACCAGCCGGCCTTGATCGTATCCATCACCCGCGGCAACTCGGCGCGCGGAATGCCCTTCAGCCCGTGACGTGCGGCGTAGGAATCGACCTGCATGAAGAGGCCGATGTAGTAGAGCGCGGCCGGGATGATCGCGGCGACCGCGACCTCGGCGTAGCTGATGTTGAGGAACTGCGCGATCACGAATGCAGTGGCGCCCATCACCGGCGGCGCCAGCACCGCGCCGGTCGAGGCGCAGGCCTCGATCGCGCCGGCATAGGACGCGCGGAAGCCGCTCTTCTTCATGACCGGGATGGTCATGGTGCCGGCGGTGAGCACGTTGGAGATGATCGACCCCGACATCATGCCGAGCAGGCCGCTCGCGAAGATGCACACCTTGGCCGCGCCGCCGCGGAAGGTGCCGCACAGCGCGAAGGCGAGGTTGATGAAGAATTTTCCGGCGCCGGTCATCATCAGCGCGGTGCCGAACACGAGGAAGCCGATCACGGTGTCGGCGAAGGCCTGGATCGGGATGCCGAGCAGGCTCTCGCCCGACAGCACGTGATAGGCCGTGGTCTGGTCGAGCGTGAGTTGCGAGCCCCTGAATGGCCCGAGCCATTTGGCTTCGGCAAACATTGGATAGACGGTGAACGGCAGCACGCTGAGCAAGAGGCTCCAGCCGCCGGTCCGGCGCAGCGCCTCCATCAACATCGCCCACATCACCAGGCCTGCGACGATGACATTCTGCGGTGCGCCGTCGGACTCCCAGCCGAATTGCGCGGCCTTGCGCACGTTGAGCATCAGCCAGATCGAGGCGCCGAAGGTCGCCGCTGATAGCACGAGATCGTACCATGGAATGCGGTTCAGCGGTGCGGTCCCCGTTCCCGGGAAGATCAGGAACGTGAAGGGCAGCATCAGCGCGATCAGCAGATAGAAATATTCAGTGTTGAGCTGAGTGTACCCGATAAAGAAGCGCAGCGAGAATTGCTGGTTGATACAGAGCAGGATGGTTGCTGCGGTCGCAGCCACCAGCGCCCAGCGCCAAAAACCGCGCAAGGTGCGCACGCGCGTGACCTCGGCCTCCTGCAGATTGCCGAGGCCCGCATGGGGATCCTCGAACTCGACCTTCCTGGCAGGCGCGGCCGCGCTATCGGACATCACGCTTCCCCCGACGCTGTTCGCGTTTTGCGGCAGACTAACAGCTTTTACTCAAAGCCGTTCGGCATATTGCCCTTTGTCAGCGCGGCCGCGCGCGCCTTCATCCAGCCGTCGAGGAAGGCCTTTTCGTCTGCTGGCGGATTGGACTTGCCGTAGTCGGCCCAGGCCGCCGCCAGCACCTCCTGTCGCTTGTAGAGCGCATTGTTGTAGGCGTCCTGTTCGGCGGTCCACTGGCCGGCCTCCTTCAGCGCCTTTACGGCGCCAGGATGCACGGGCACCACCCAGTTTTTGGTCTGCCGGTCGGCGGCCAAGCCGCCGGCACCGGGCGCGGAGTCCTTGTAGGCGTCGTAGTTCACGATCATCGCCTTGGTGATGGCGTAGATCTGATCGGCCGGCTGCGACGCGTAGGCGACGAAGATCGGATAAGGATAGTTGCCGAGCTCAACCGGCTTGTCCGCAGAGATGCCGGCGCCACAGGTGGCGAGCTGCGGGAAAAAGAACGAGCCGACCTTCCGCATCCGCGCCCAGCCTTCCTTGTCCTTGGCCGGCAGCGGGGGCCACACCAGGCCGCGAGGCGAGGTCTCGGCTTCCTTGGCCGGGCCGGTGATGGTGGTGCCGAACGCGGCGTCGGTGTCGTTGTTGATCAGGCCTTTCCACATCGCGCCGTAGCTTGCGAACTCGACGACCTTGACGTCGTTCTGGGTGAGGCCGCCGAAGGCGAGCACCGCGAGCGAATTCTGGTTCAACGCCGGTGAGCCGACCACGAAGCCGACGCGCTTGCCCTTGAGATCCTTGATCTCCTTGACCCCCGCGTCGGCCGCGACGCCGAGCGAGCCGCAATTGCAGTCGACGGAGGAGAGCAGCAGCTGCAGCGCCTGCGGGCCCCATTCCTTGGCACCGAATTCGAACACGCCTTCCTGTGCAAAGTAGGTGCCCGATCCCATCGCCGAGGAGACCGCGCGCTTGGCGCGCAGTGGCGCGAGCCGCGCGACGTCGTTGCCGGCCGGCAGCACGCGGACGTCGGTGCCGTATTTATCCTTCATCATCTTGCCGACGCCGACCGCGATATTGAATCCGGCGGTGCCGGTATCGTAAGCGGTCACGGCCATGGTCGGCGGCAGCTTGATGTCCTCGGCCGAGGCGGGCAGGGCTGCAAATACGGAAAAGCCGGCAAGCGCGGCCGGCGCAAGCGCCATCAGCCGATGAATCATGGTCCCTCCCTTTGTTTCGTCTAGCGAAACTTTGTTGGCGGGAATGATTACATCGTGACCGGTCGATGGCAACGCTACCTAGGACGCAGGCGGACGATTTGAGCCGCCGCATCACCGGACAGATTGTCGCGGCTGAAAATGCGAGTTGGGTATCACGTCTCGACGATTGCGACCGCCTGGCCCTCTGCGATCACGTCGTCGATTCTGACCAGAATTGACTTGATTTTCCCTGCTGCCGTCGACGTGACTGGTATTTCCATCTTCATGGCCTCGACGAACGCAATCTCATCGCCATCGCCGATGCTGTTGCCGGCTTCAACGGAAAGCGCGCACACGCGGCCGGCAACTTCGGTCACGACTTTGATCTCAGGCATTCCACTCTCCGATACCGTCATGCGGAAATTTCATCTCGCGAACGGCTTGTTGTTGTGGCCGCACATTGCCTGAGGTAGCTTCGTCTGCAAGTGGAATTTTATTCCGCAGAACGGAATGGAGCCATAAAAAATGGGACGGCGTTCGGAACGGCTTAGCAGGCAGGGAATGCTCGCCAACGAGACTGGCGATGGCGATGTCATCCAGGTGGTGTCGCGCGCCTTTGACGTGTTGCGGTGCTTCGAGGGGCACGAAACGCGGCTCGGCAATCTCGAGATATCGAACCGCTGCGGCCTGCCGCGCTCGACCGTGTCGCGGTTGACGCACACGCTGACGCGGATGGGACAACTCGTCTATTTGCCGCGCGACCAGAAGTATCGCATTGGGCCGAGTGCGGTGGCGATGAGCACCTCGATGATGAAGGGGCTGCAGCTTCGCAATCTGATCCGGCTGCGGCTGCAGGATGTCGCCGAGCATTTGCCGGGCACTGTCGGCTTCGTCATTCCCGATCGCTTTCATCTGGTCTATCTCGAATTTGCCCGCGCCGCGAATGCGCTCGGCCTGCATGAGACCACCGGCAGCCGGATCGCGATGGCGACCACGGCCGCAGGCCACGCCTACACGGCGGCGCTCGATCCCGTGATCGGCGATACGCTGATCGCGGAGATGGAACGCGAGATGCCCGACGCCGCCAAGCTGCTGACGCCGCGCATCGAGGCCAACCGCCGTCATCTGCGCGAGCACGGCTACGTCGTCGCCTGTGGCCTGTGGAGCCCGCACATCAATGGCGTCGCGGTGCCGCTGTGGTCGCCGCAATATCAAACCTACGTCGTGACGACGATCGGCCTGCTCTCGGCCATGTATGACGAGAAGCGGCTGCACCGGGAAGTCGCGCCGCAAATGATCGAACTAGGTGCCGCCGTGGGCAGCCTGCTCGAAGGCGCCGACGGGGATATCTTCAGCAGGCGGCCCGATCGCAAATCGCTCCCGGTGACCGCCCATAACAACAAGATCATCAAGACGGAGGCAATGAATGAACTGGAAGCCGGAACTCGACGACCTCGCCCGGCGCGAAGCGTTCGCGCGGGAGATGGGAGGCGTTGACAAGGTCAAGCGGCAGCGCGACCAGGGCCGGCTGACCGTCCGCGAGCGCATCGACAAGCTGGTTGACCGACAGAGCTTCCACGAGATCGGTGCCATCTCGGGCATTGCGGAATACGGCGAGGACGACGAGCTCAAGCATCTGACGCCGGCAAATTGCGTGTTCGGCCGCGCCCGGATCGACGGTCGCACCGTGGTCGTCGTCGGCGACGATTTCACCGTGCGCGGCGGCTCGGCGGACGCGTCGATCTCGGCCAAGCCGCTGATGGCGGAGGAGATGGCGCATGACTTCCGCCTGCCGATCATCCGCGTGATCGAGGGCTCGGGCGGCGGCGGCTCGGTGAAGACGATCGAAACCAAGGGCGCTGCCAATCTCCCCGGCGGCGTCGGCGGCACGCGCTGGTACTGGTACACGACCGCCAACCTGGCGCGCGTACCCGTCGTCGGGCTTGGTCTCGGCTCGGTTGCCGGCCTAGGCGCCGCGCGCTTGGCGGCGACACATTATTCGGTCATGACGAAGAGTTCCGCGATGTTCGTCGCCGGACCTCCGGTGGTGAAGCGGCTCGGCCAGGATCTAACCAAGCAAGAACTCGGCGGCGCCGATATCCAAACCCGCGCCGGCGCGATCGATCAGGCTGTCGACACCGAGGAGGAGGCATTCGACCATGCCAGGCGCTTCCTGTCGTATCTACCGCCGTCGGTCTATGAGCTGTCGCCGACCATTCCCTGTACCGATGATCCTGAACGCGCCGAGGAGTCACTGCTGAAGGCCGTGCCGCGCAATCGCCGGCAGGTCTACAAGATGCGCCCGATCATCGAGGCCGTGGTCGACAAGGGCTCGTTCTTCGAGGTCGGCGCCAATTTCGGCCGTCCGATGATCACGGGCCTCGCGCGGATCGAGGGCAGGGCGGTGCTGCTGCTCGCAAGCGATCCCTTCCATTATGGCGGCTCTTGGACCGCGGATGCCTGCCAGAAGGTGGTGCGCTGGGTCGACTTCGCGGAAACCTTCCATCTGCCGGTGGTCTATCTGATGGACTGTCCCGGCTTCATGATCGGGCTGGAGGCGGAGAAATCCGCCACTATCCGCCACGGTGTGCGGGCGATGGCGGCAGTCAACCAAAGCACGGTGCCCTGGTGCACCATCATCGTCCGCAACGCCTTCGGCGTGGCCGGCGTGGTGCATCAACCGGCCAACCGCTTCTCGATGCGTTACGCGTGGCCATCAGCCTATTGGGGATCGCTGCCGCTCGAAGGCGGCATCGAGGCGGCCTACCGCGCCGAGATCGATGCGGCCGCCGATCCCGCGGCAAAACTGCGCGAGATCGAGGATCGCCTCAACAAGCTGCGCTCACCGTTCCGCTCGGCCGAGAAGTTCTGGGTGGAGGAGGTGATCGATCCGCGCAAGACGCGCTCGCTCTTGTGCGAATTCGCGCGTCTCGCCGAGCCGATCCGCACGCCGGGCCCTCCCGCCAACATGTCGACGCGGCCGTAACGGCTCTCAACCCTTATTGCGAGCGAAGCCCGAGCGCGACAATGCGGTACCTATCTCCTACTCGGTCTCGCGATGCACGTCGTGGATCACGATACCCATGCCGTTCTCGGGCATCTTGATCCAGTCGCGCCGCTTCAACGAACGGGTAGTGTCCTCGTGGCCGCTCGTCCAGTGCTCGCGCATCGAGGTGCCGGAGAATTCATGATCCTTGGCGTCGCCCTCATACGCCTTCTGTTGGTAGATCAGCTGCAGCAGCGTGATCCCCGGTAGGGTGCTGTTCGACTTCTTGAGCTGGCGCTCCTCCTCCGACAGCTGGTCATCGGGGATTTTCGACAGCGCTTTGTGCAGGCTTGCGCGGAGACTACGTCTTGCGATAGACATCAGTATTGTAGCGGGTGCGCGAGGAGTACATGATGTCCTTGTGGCGGGCCATCACGTCCTGAATATCGCGCGGCAGCGCGCCGCGAGCGCTGAACAGATCGACCTGGAACACCAGCGAGTTCATGCTGTCTTCCTGGTCGAGCAGATGTTGCAGCGGCGTGTTGGAGACAATGCCGCCATCCCAGAAATGATCGGTGCCGACCTTCACCATCGGCAGCGCCGGCGGCAGCGCGCCGCTCGCCATGATGTGCTCGGGTACGATCTCGTCGTAGGCGTTGTCGAAATAGATGAAGTTGCCTGAGAGTACATTCACCGCGCCGACCGCGAAGCGCATCTTCTTGGAATTGATGCGGTCGAAATCGACCAGTTCGAGCAGCGACGCGCGCAGCGGTGCGGTGTCGTAATAGCTGGTCGCGGTCCGCGCGCCGGTCGGGCTGAACCACGGATTGGTCACATGCGGAGTGAAGAAGCCGGGTTGGCCCAGCGTCGTCGTCAGCCATGTACTGGTAAAGTTGCGGGCCTTGCGGAAGATGTCACCGTCGGGCGTGTAGTACCAGATCTTGCGGTTGGTGATGCGGTCCCAGAACGTATGCAGCCGCTCCAGCCGCCTCTCCGGCGGATTGCCGGCGATGATCGCAGAGTTGATCGCGCCGATCGAGACGCCGCAGACCCAATCGGGCTCGACATTGGCTTCGTGCAGCGCCTGATAGACGCCGGCCTGGTAGGCGCCGAGAGCGCCGCCGCCTTGCAGCACCAGGGCAACACGATCGCAGCCTTGAGGCCGCCAGCCGCGCGCCGCGTGATCTGTATGGTTGAGCTCGGGAGATCGCGCATCCATGACTGTCACTCCTTGCGCGGCGAGAATTCAGTGGGCCAATGACGCTGTGATGACACGCGCCCACGCGGACGTGATGCGTGGTGCAACTGGCTGCATTGATCCCACCACAATTGCGGGCCATGCTGCTGACGGAATTTCTTCACGGCGGCGTCATTTCGGGCCGCTATAGCGTCTTCGAGCGCAGTGGTGGGTTCGCGTGAAGAGAAACCGTGTCAAAACATGAATCTAGAGCTTCGTCTCCGTTTCAGCTCTAGCGTTCGCGCAATGCGTTCACAGGGGATTTTGCGATGCGCAGGGAAGATTTGCTCAAGCTCCCGTCAATGCCGGCCGCGGGTCCGAGCTATCCTGCCGGACCCTACCGTTTCATCGACCGCGAATTCCTCGTCATCACCTATGAGACCGATCCCGAGCTGATCCGTGCCGGCTTGCCCGAACCGCTGGAGCCGATCGCCCAGCCGATCATGCACTACGAGTGGATCAAGATGCCCGACAGCTCCGGTTTCGGAAGCTACACCGAGTCCGGCCTTGTGATCCCGGCGCGGCTGCATGGCGAGGAGGTCAACTTCGTCTGCCAGATGTATCTGGACGACGATCCGCCGATCGCGGCCGGCCGCGAGATCTGGGGCTTTCCGAAGAAATACGCCCATCCCAAGCTCGAGATCGTCAAGGATACGCTTACAGGCACGCTGGAATATGCCGGCCAGCTCGTCGCCCTGGGTACGATGGGCTACAAGCACGAGAGCATGGCGGGCAGTGGCGACGTCACCCGCGCCACGCTGGCGAAGACGCAGGTCAATCTGAAGATGATCCCAGGCGTCGACGGCCACCTTGAGGTCTGCCAGCTCGTTGCGATCAACCTCACCGACATCGTCGTCAAGGGATGCTGGATCGGGCCCGGCCGGCTGCATTTGGTGCCGCATGTCAATGCGCCGGTTGCGGACTTTCCGGTCAGGCGCATCATTGGCGCACATCATTTCCTGGCCGATCTGACGCTGCCATTTGGCCGCGTCGTGCACGATTACAACAAGCAGGTCGAGCAGGACCCCGCGAGAGGCCTTGCGGCGGAATAGCGTACGCTTCCGACATAGAACCGTTACGCGCGCGCTTTCCTATTCGCCTCACTCCAGCGGCGATGGCACGCGCGCGTTCGATTTTTGCCGTTGGCAAAGGTTATTGCTCATGTCGATTTGTCCGGTTGTCTAGGAGGCGTGTCATGCTGGCTGATCCGCCCCCCGCCAATCTCGCCGGGCCGCGCATCGGGGCGAATCCTGACGCCATTCCAGGGCTGGTGTGGGCCTTCCGACTGCACCAGGACGGCCGCGCCGAGGCTCTCCCGATCGACGCGCCAATCGAGCCCAGCCGCGATGGGCGGCTGTGGCTGCACCTCAATCTGACCGATGCACGCACCCGCGCGTGGCTTGGGTCCGCCCATATCCCGCAGCTCGCGCGCGACCTCGTGCTGTCGAACGACAATTTCCAGCAGATCCACACCATTGACAATTGCGTCTACGGCGTCTTCTCGGATCTGGTGCGCAGTATCGATGCTCCGACCGAGGAGACCGGCTTTCTTCGCTTTGCGATGACCGAGCGCCTCCTGATCAGTGGACGCCACCAGGCGCTGTGCGCGGTCGATGCGACGCGCCGCGTGCTGGAGGGAGGCCATCGGGTCGAAACGGTCGCGGCCCTCTTGGAGAAAATCGTCGAAGAGGTCGCCGACACGATGGACCGGATCGCCGACAAGATCGGCAGCGAGATCGATGTGATCGAGGAGCGCGTGCTGGCCGGCGAGAGCAAGTCCGACATGCGCGGCAGTCTCGGCCGGCTGCGCCGCACTTGCGTGCGGCTGCACCGCCAACTCGCGGGGTTGCGCGTGCTGTTCCATCGCCTCGAGCAGAAGAACACCGACAATCTCGGCCCAGCGCTTCGCCTGCAGGCCGCCAAGCTGACGCAACGGCTCGACGGCCTCGACCACGATATCGTCGAATTGCGCGAGCGCAGCCGGCTTCTCGAAGAGGAGATGCGGTTCAAACTGGAGGAGGAGAGCAACCGGCATCTGCACGCGCTCTCCGTCGTTACCATGATGCTGCTGCCGCCGACGCTCGTCACCGGCATCTTCGGCATGAACACCAAGGGATTGCCGCTCACCGACGTCGACAGCGGATTTCTGGTGGCGGCCGGATTGCTGATCGGGTCCTCCCTGCTGGCCTATCTGATCATGCGGAGGCTTGGCATCGTCAAATAGCGCGATAGCTCCGCGGTATATCTCATGTGCAGTGTTCTTCCCCACGCAGCCAGACTGGTCGCGGCGGTCGCCTGCCTTGTGTTCATGGGGCTCGCGCGGGCCGAAGATGCTCTGGTCCACGCAGCCAAAGACGAGAGCGCGGCCGCGTGGCTGGCACCAGGATGGTTCAACGAATGGCATGACGGATTGGCCGCGAAGGGTCTGAACTTCGGTGCAACCTATATCGCCGACAACATGGGCAACGTGTCGGGCGGGATTGCACGAGGCGCCACTCATCTCGGGCGCTTTGATTTCTCCGTTGATGCCGATCTCGAGAAGCTGTTCGGCTGGACCGGCGGCAGGTTCTACGCCAACACCTATGAGATTTATGGGCGCGGGCTGTCGCGAAACTACGTACTCAACCTGGCCACCCTCAGCGAGACCGAGGCGCTGCCTGACACGCGGCTCTATAACGCCTATTTTGAACAAGGCTTTTTCAATAATGCCCTGAACATCAGGGCTGGCCAGCAGGCGGCGGATGTCGAGTTCTTCGACAGCGAAACCGACGATCTGTTCATCAATGGAACCTTCGGCTGGCCGGCCATCAAGGCCACCAATCTTCCGGCCGGGGGGCCGGCACCGCCGATCGCGGTGCCCGGCATCCGTGTCAAGGCGGCGCTCTCGGACAAGATCACCGCCTTTGGCGCGGTATTCAATGGCAATGCCGCGCGGCCCGGCGACGGCGATCCGCAGCTGCGTGACAATCACGGTCTGGCATTTCGCATCAATGATCCACCCTGGATTATCGGGCAGGTTCACTTCGACTATGAAATTGACGTGGGTGGGCGCCCACTCTCCGGCAACTTCACACCCGGCGCCTGGCGACATTTCGGGCAGTTCGACGATCAGCGCTTCACCGCGCAGGGCCTGTCGATCGCCGATCCAGACGGCACCGGTATCCCGGCAAAGCGTCGCGGCAATTCCGGAATCTACGCGGTCTTGGAGCAGGTCCTCTACAGGCCGCCTTCGGTGACCGAAAAGGGCGCGTCGGCGTCGCTGCCGGGAGTGACCGCGTTCGGCCGGGTCGCCTACAGCCCTCCCGACCGAAACCTGATCGATCTTTATCTCGATGGCGGCATTGGTTTCGTTGGTTTCACTCCCGGTCGCGCCCGAGACCGATTCGGAATGGCGGTGGCCTACATGCGGATTTCGAACGCTGTCCGAAACCTCGATATTGACACCCGGTTCTTCAGCGGGCTCTCCAGCCCCGTGCGAAGCAATGAAACCCTGATCGAACTGATCTACGAGGCGCACATCAAGCCAGGCTGGCTGCTGGCTCCATATTTCCAATATGTGTTTCGGCCATCCGGCGGCATCCCGAACCCGAACGATCCAAGCGGTCTTTCGCGGATCGGCGACGCCGCCGTGTTCGGGTTGACCAGCACGCTAAGATATTAGGCTTACTCAGGCAGCTGCGGCCTGCGGCTGCGCCTGCACCTGTGGCTTCGGCCGCGAGATCCCGAGCACGATCAGCGCCGCGATCACGCACAGCGCGCCCGCGACAAAGAACGCCGGCAGATAGGTCAGATAGACCGTCCGCGACAGGCCCGCGCCGAATGCGGCCGTCCCCGCGCCAAGCTGATGGCCGGCGAAGATCCAGCCGAACACCAGATTGGCGCGCTCGGCGCCGAACCGTTGCGCGGTCAGTCGCACCGTCGGCGGCACGGTTGCGATCCAGTCGAGCCCGTAGAACATCGCGAACAGCGACAGGCCGTAAAACGAGAAATCCGTGAACGGGAGGAAGACCAGCGACAGCCCGCGCAGGCCGTAATACCAGAACAGGAGCCAGCGATTGTCGTAACGGTCCGACAGCCAGCCGGACGCGATGGTGCCGACGAAGTCGAAGATGCCCATCGCGGCGAGCAGGCTCGCGGCCTGCACCTGCGGAATGCCGAAATCGAGGCACATCGGGATCAGATGCACCTGGACGAGACCGTTGGTTGAGGCACCGCAGATGAAGAACGTTGCGAACAGGATCCAGAACACCGATGACTTCGAGGAGTCACGGAGCGTGCCGAGCGCGGCCGCCATGATCGGGGCGTTGTTCGGCGGTGGTGCGGGAAGGGGCGCCGTGCCCTCGTCGCCGAACGGGCGCAGGCCGACGTCGCTCGGCCGGTCGCGCATCACCATGAGGACGGCAAAGGCCGCAACCGCGAGCACGACGCAGACCAGCGCCAGCGCGATCCGCCAGCCGTAACGCTCGGTGAGGCTCGCAAGCAGCGGCAGGAAGGCGAGTTGCCCGGTGGCGACGCTCGCGGTCAGGATCCCGACCACGAGCCCGCGGCGGGCCACGAACCAGCGCGCGGCAATCGTTGCGCCGAGCACCAGAGCCGTCATGCCGGTGCCGATCCCGATCACCACTCCCCACAGCAGCATGAGCTGCCAGACCTGCGTCATGAAGAGCGATGCAAGCAAGCCGGAGACAACGACGAGCTGCGCCGCGAGCGTCACGTTGCGCAGGCCGTAGCGGTTCATGAGTGCCGCGGCGAACGGCGCCATCAGCCCGAACAGGATGAAGCGGATCGACAGCGCGGATGAGATCTGCGCCGTGCTCCAGCCGAACTCCTGCTGCAGCGGCACGATGAAGACACCGGGTGCGCCGACGGTGCCGGCCGAGATCAGCGCGGCGAGGAAGGTGACGGCCACCATCACCCAACCGTAGTGGATGTTGCGGCGGGCGAGGGCAGCGGCGAGCCAGTTCGAAATCATTGGTCCTCAAAAGACGTTTGCCGGGAGACGATCTTGGGTACACATTCTGTCATGAAGGAGCTACGTCGGAAATGACATAGTTCCCTCATTATCGGACTCGGCCGACGATTAGTGCACCGAACGCTCGACCGCGATCGCCGTGGCCTCGCCGCCGCCGATGCAGAGCGCCGCGACGCCACGCCTCAAATTCTGTGCTTCCATCGCGTGCAGCAGCGTCACGATCAGCCGCGCCCCGGTGGCGCCGATCGGATGGCCGAGTGCGCAGGCACCGCCATTGACGTTGAGCTTCTCGCGGGGAATCCCGAGGTCGCGTTGCGCCGCCATCGCGACGACCGCAAAAGCCTCGTTGATCTCGAAAAGGTCGACGTCTCCGGCACTCCAGCCGACCTTGTCGAGCAGCTTGCGGATCGCCGGGATCGGCGCGGTGGTGAACCACTGCGGCTCCTGGCTGTGTGTCGCATGCCCCTTGATCTCGGCCAGCACCGGCAATCCGTCCCGATCGGCGAGCGAGCGCTTTGCCAGGATCAGCGCAGCGGCGCCGTCGGCATTGGCGGACGAGGCGGCCGGTGTGATCGTGCCGTTGGCGCGGAACGCCGGCTTGAGCCCCGGGATTTTGGCGGGATCCACCTTCAACGGGTGCTCATCATTGGCGATGACGCGCGGCCCTGCCTTCTCGGCGAGCGTGATCGGCGCGATCTCGGCCCTGAAAGCGCCGCTCTCGACCGCCTTGCGCGCGCGGCTCAGCGTCTCCATCGCATATTTGTCCTGGTCGGCGCGGGTGAACTGATAGGCCTCGGCGGTCGCCTCGCCGAAATCGCCCATCGAGCGGCCGGTCTCATAGGCGTCCTCGAGCCCGTCCATCATCATGTGATCGATGATGCGGTCATGGCCGGCACGATAGCCGGCGCGGGCCCTTTGCAGCAGATAGGGCGCATTGCTCATGCTCTCCATGCCGCCCGACAGCACGATCTCGGCCGAACCGGCGTTGATGATGTCGTGCGCGAGCATGGTCGCCTTCATGCCGGAGCCGCACACCTTGTTGACGGTGGTGGCGCCGGTCGCATCCGGCAATTTCGCGCCGCGAGCGGCCTGCCGGGCCGGCGCCTGGCCCTGGCCGGCGGGCAGCACGTTGCCCATGAACACCTCGTCGATGCGCTCGGGTGTCAGCCTGGCGCGTTCGAGCGCCGCGCCGATCACATGGGAGCCGAGCTTGTGCGCGGACAATGGCGAGAGCTCGCCCATGAAGCGGCCGAGCGGGGTGCGGGCGGCGGAGAGGATGACGATGGGATCGGGGCTGGACGCCATGGCGGGACTCCCTGGATGTCTGAGATTCGATTGAATTACGCACATAATATAATGCAGCGCAAAAAATTCAATCCGGGTGGGCATGACAATTTGTCGTGTTCGCATGAGCGGGGGCAAGGGTCCGCGTTCTCGCGGCGCGCTGCGTCCGAGACTTGCCGCTCGTTTGCCCTCGCATGGAAAGAGGGCGCAGGGAAAGCCGGGTGCCGATCGCACCCATGGGCCCGGTGCAACAAAAAGCACCGGGGTAGGACCACAGGTGTAACCGGAACAACCCGGCTTTCCCTGCGCGATGGTTTACGGCTTATTTCGTGATCTTCCCGGTGACCAGACTTTGTTGACACCGTCCGTCTCATGGATCGCTCCACGGACTTAACGCCTGCCTTGGGGCGCCAGAACCACACGACTTCGCCGTCCGCCTCGCGCGCACTCGTCAGTTGCGCACCCGGCGTCCACCGCATCTCACCGCAACACTCGTGACGATCGCGAAGCGCCCCTCATTCGGGCGAGATGGCCGGGATTGAACACCTGATTTGGGTCAAACGTGAAGCGGAATATTTTTCATGCGGGAAGTTGCGTCGTCGGGCAAATCAGTGATCGACAATTCGCATGCGGGCAATCAGCCTCTTCATCGTGCGACGCGATGATTGAGTGCACTGTCACCGTAAGGCGGCTTTCGGCCGAATGCGCTCTACTCGCGATCAACCGCCGGAAAATCGGTTTGACTGTGATGTCCGCTTTCAGGAGGTAACGCGGACGTGGCCACGATGCTGACTGATGCCGCCTTTTGACCCAAGGCGGCCAAGCCGACAGGGCAGGTGGCCGGTCCCGCTCGTGACCCGTAGGGACATTCGCGACCAAATTCGCTGCGACGCTCTGCCAAAGCGATCTGGCGGCTTTGGTCTGCTAGAAAACGGGCAGGATGAGCCAGCAAGATGACTGGGACGACCGACAACGCAGCACTTGATCCGCAACGAATTATCGCGGAACTCCAGCGTAAGCTCGACGAGGCTCGCGCAGAACTGGCCGCGCGTAACGACGCTTACAGCGAGCGGATCGCGTATCAGGCCGCTGCCAACGACGTACTAAAGGTGATGTCCGCATCGCCGGGTGATCCGCAGCCCGTGTTCGATCTGATCGTTGAACGTGCGCGCGACCTCTGCGGCGGTTACGGCTCGACAGTGTATCAATTCGACGGCACGCTGATCCATTGGCGTGCGGCGACCGGTGTCAGCGACGACCCTTCGGTACGGCAAGCGGTCCAAGCGATGTACCCGATGAAGCCGACGCGCGAGTGGCCTGCGGGGCGTGCAATCATCGACCGACAGGTCATCCACATAAGAGACTTAGAATCGGAACCTGGGCTCACCCCCGCGATGCGGGGCTTGACAGTAAAATCCGCAGTCTTGGTCCCCCTAATGCGAGGTGACCTGCCAATCGGGGTGGTCGCCCTTGGAAGCCGAGAACTCGGCGGTTTCAGCGATACCCAGATCGAGTTACTGAAAACCTTCGCCGATCAGGCGGTGATCGCGATCGAGAGCGCGCAACTGTTCGATCAGGTGCAGGCGCGCACACGCGATCTCACCGAATCCCTGCAGCAACAGACCGCGACCGCCGATGTGCTCAAGGTCATCAGCCGCTCATCAGTGGACCTCGATACGGTTCTTGATACACTGGCAGAGACCGTAACCCGCCTTTGCCGCGCGGATCAGGCGTATGTCTTTCGCCGGCAGGATGACGTCTATCAAATGGTCGCTGCGCGCGGCCTTTCGGCTGAGGCAAAGAAGTTCATTCGCGCTAATCCGCCCGCCGCCGATCGCAGCTCGATGACCGGCCGCGTGGTATCAGAGCGTCGCGCTGTCCACATCCCCGATGTCTTGGACGACCCGGGATACACCTATAGGGAAGCACAGAGGATCGCCGGCTTCCGTACGGGTCTCGGCATCCCCCTGCTGCGCGAGGAGACTTTGATCGGTATACTCACCGTAAGCCGTACGCGTGTTGAACCTTTCACGGACAAGGAAATCGAGCTTGCCACCACCTTCGCCGACCAGGCGGTGATCGCAATCGAGAATGCTCGGCTTTTCGACGAATTGCGCGACCGCCAGGCCGAGCTGCGCGTCACCTTCGACAACATGGGCGATGGCGTTGTCATGTTCGGGGCCGACACGCGCCTCGTTGCGTGGAACCGCAACTTCCAGGAGATCCTTGATCTGCCCGACGACTACCTCGCCCAGCGGCCGAGCTATTCGGAGTATTTCCGCTATCTCGCCAGGCGCGGCGAGTACTCCGCCGATCTTGAGGCGGAACTGAGCCGCACTCTCGACGATACGACTCGAGAGCTGCGGTTCGAGCGGACGCGCCCCGATGGACGGGTCATCGAGGTGCGCCGGAATCCAGTGCCGGGCGGTGGCTTCGTGCTGATTTATGCCGACATCACCAAGAGGAAGCAGGCTGAAGAGGCAATTCGTTCCGCGCGAGACGCGGCAGAGACGGCTTTGCGTGAGTTGCAGGCGACGCAAGCTAGCCTTGTCTATGCACAAAAAATGGCCGCGCTCGGACAAGTAACTGCGGGCATAGCGCATGAGATCAAGAATCCCCTCAATTTCGTTAACAACTTTGCTGGCCTCTCTGTCGAACTGTTGGACGAGTTGAAGGATGCCGCGGCTGCGGTCGGCACCATCGATCCCGACAAACGTGAAGAGATTAGCGAGACGATTGGCATGTTGACCGGAAATCTCGAGAAGATCGTCGAGCACGGTCGTCGCGCCGACGGCATTGTCCGGAGCATGCTGCAGCACTCGCGTGGCGGTAGCGACGATTGGCAACCTACGGATCTGAATGGGCTTGTCGAGGAGGCCTTGAACCTCGCCTATCACGGCGCCCGTGCGCAGGATCCGAATTTCGACATCACGCTGGAGCACGAACTCGACCGTAACCTAGCACCGGTTGATGTCGTGCGGCAGGAGCTGACTCGCGTACTCCTTAATCTCATAGGAAATGGCTTCTATGCCGCCCACGAGCGGGGTCGCACGAGCGACGGAACTCACCGCCCAGCATTGAAGGTCACGACCCGCGAGGTCGGCGAATGCGTAGAGGTCCGGGTGCGCGACAATGGCACCGGTGTTGCGCCGGAAAACAGGGAGAAGCTATTCCAGCCTTTCTTCACGACAAAGCCAACCGGCGAGGGCACCGGGCTTGGCCTGTCGATCAGCTACGAGATCGTAACGCAACAGCACGGCGGCACCATCACGGTCGACAGCAAAGTCGGTGATTTCACCGAGTTCACGGTGCGGCTGCCACGACGCCGACGTGCAGTGGCCGGATAAGCGGCATCGGCCCCAGCAAGCGGGCTAGGCTGACTGATCACGGGCATGATGGTGCGTGAGATCAGGTTCCAGTCGGCGTTGAGATGCAACGGCACGACTGGCTGGATGTTGAGCGCTTGCTGGGTGCGGTTGAACGGCCCAGCGTTGAAATTTGTATTGCTCTGGAACGGAACGCTGACGAGATCGGCGATAGGATTCTGCGATTGTTTGGCGAGGTCTTCGTTTTCGGAGGGTTCGGCAGAACGGTCGGTTCTTGTCGGCGCGACCGTGTCGCGAAGGCCGCTCTCGAATTTGACGCCGAAAAGACCAGCAGCAATTCTCTACACTTTACGCATTTGTGGTGGTGACTACCCGCCGCTGCCCTTGATATTCGGCAGGCGTTTCATATCCAGCAACGGAACCGGATTTTCCGGGCGTTGCAGATCGGGTCTCCAATCGTTCGAAGCTCCGCCCGGCAAACGCTTGATGCTTGGATAGTTGACGATCGACTTGTTGAACTCCATCACAACCGGGCTGATTAGCGCCAAGACCCAGCCGTTGTCCTGTCCGGCATACTTGCCTGGCGACTGGGTTGGCATGCGTGCCGACATCGCGCCGTTGAACACCATGTCGTATTTCTCGAACGGGTCCATTGTCAGATTATAAACCGAGCCGATCGCGCCCAGGTTCTGCTCTGAACCGAGCCAGGTGTCCTTGGCCGTCCATAGGTACTTCCACGCGATGCTGACATCGGGGTTGGTTGGATCGCCGCCGACATCCGCGCGCGCTCCCATGAAGTTTTCACCGTCGATGTAGATCCACGACTTTCGTGCTGAGTGCTTCGCGCGACCGAGGATGTACTCGCTGTTATCGATGCTATCAAAGTAGATTGGCTTGCCATTGTTGTCGGTCCATCCGCCCTGCGGCGGTGGGGTCAGGCCGACCATCTTGGCGAGCGTTGCCCAGCAGTCGATATGCGACATCATTTCATCGTACTGCGCACCAGCCGGAATGTGCTCGGGCCACCACATCAGTCCCGGTACACGCCAGCCACCTTCAAATGCCGAACCCTTTTCGCCACGGAAAGGCGTGGTGCCCGCATCAGGATAGGCATCCTGCCATGCACCATTGTCCGCCGTCACGATGACAATCGTGTTTGGCGCGTCCGTTCGTATCGCGTCCATGATCCGCCCGATGTCGTCATCAAGTTCGAGCAGAGAATCCGAGTAGTCGCCAAGCCGCGACTTCCCAGCGAACTTCGGCGAAGCGTTGGTCGGGTTGTGCATCTTCATGAAGTTGACATCCATGAAGAACGGCTTGCCATCCTTGGCATGCTTCTTGATGTAGTCGATAGCATAGTCGGCTTGCCGGACATCGAAGTTGGCCAGGTAGTCGTAGGTAATGTATTCGCCTCTCTTCGCCGGTTGCCCCGCGACGCCCTCCCATTCGTACATGTTCACGACGTCGAAATACGCTTTCGCGATTTCCGGATTGTATGACGGGAACCACGGATGGAACCATTTCGAGGTGTCAGCGTAGGTGTAGACGCCCGGATAATATGCCGCGAACGCCTTCATCTCGTCGAAACCATGCTCGATTGGATAGGACTCTGGCTTGTCGCCGAGATGCCATTTGCCAGAAAAATAGGTCGAGTAACCGCTCTTTTGAAAAAACTCCGCGATGGTTGGCGTCTCCTTTTTGAGCGCATTCTCGTCGCCCGGAGCGACCACAATCGACAGCGCCGAACGGATCGGAATGCGCCCAGTGATAAACGAGGCGCGGCCTGCCGTGCAGCTCGCTTGACCGTACCAATTGGTGAATGTTGCGCCCTCCTTGGCGATCCTGTCGATGTTTGGTGTCGGATGGCCGAGCGCTCTGCCGCCCCCGCTGTAGGCGCCGAAATCGTTCCAGCCAGTATCGTCGGTCATCAGCATGACGACGTTCGGTCGCTTCTGTTGTTGGGCCGATGCTGGCACGTTCATTGCCGCCAGGGTGGCGACGCCTGCCAGTAAGGTGCGCAAGATTGCTCCTCTGGTCTTCATCGTCGGTTTCTCCCTTTGTGCCGGATGGTACGCAATTAGGCGGGAATAGTGACCCGCACTATTGATTTACAGGCCGATGCAACATGAAGTCCGACAAGCACTTCAGGGCTTCAATTCCCAACTCTTGAGCTTCGTCCGGGCCGTCCCGAAGTTGCCGAGGTGATAGACGGACACTCCTACCGGCGAGAACGTGAACGCCTGAAACTTCTCGTCGAGCAGTTCCTTCAGGTAATCCTGGGAGGCGAGACCGATGGTCACATGCGGGTTGAACTTCGTGCCAGTTTCATTCGGCACAAAGGCTCTCACGTAGTCGATCGTCGGCTCATTAATGTCGGGGTCTTCCTTCGTGGTGACGAAGGCTGCTGCCGTCCCCGTCTCCACAGTGAACGGCGCAACGGCGTCGATCAGCTTCTTTTGGTATCGGATGAGGTCGTTGGTCGGCTCGATCACGATCCCGGCAAGGCCAAGGTCCTTCCAGGGGATGTAGTAGTACTTGTACGCCTTCAACTTCCAGCCGGTCGGCTTCTCCTCGGCCAGGACCTTGCCTACGGCCTCGTAGACCTTGTCAAGGTCAGCCGTCTTCACATACCGCTGCAGGGTCGAGATGTGGGGTTGATGCGTCTTGCCCAGAGCGAAGCCCTTTGGAAAGACCTTGAGCAGGCGCTCGTTAGCGGCCGTCGCATTCTCGATCATTGTCCTGTCGGGCTCGAGCAGGATATCGATGGCCGTGACCGGGTTTTGAGCCTGAGCATGCAACGGCTGCGCATGTCCGAGCAGCGCTCCCAGCAGGCCGATGCTCAATGCCGCCGGGACTTTCGTACATGCAAACATGGTGATCCTCCAGCCGCTTGTAACGGCCCCGCAAAGCGCGAGCTTTTTTTATCCGCCCGGATTGGCTCAGATGCTATTGCCCTTAGGGGCAATATGACGCCGTACACGGGACCGCATTCTCGATCCTATGTGATCGGGCCACCGTTCACCGTCTACCCGCACACAACATTTAGCTCGACAAAGCCGGCCCGTCGTTGGGGAGCGTTCTACCGCTATGTATTGGTACGGCTGGACGGCAACGGCCGCGTCGGAAGGCTCATATTCGGCTCGGCGCCGCACTGTTGCCCGAACGTTGCTCGCGACTGATCCGGTCGAGGTGATTGCGGGTGGCTCCCTGGCAGCGATGATCGGGTGCGTTTACCTCACGCTGTCTAGCGCTTGCGATCCAGGAATCCCTGCATCAGCCGCTGCGGCTCGCCCGTCAGGAAGGATTGCCCGAACATGCCGACGCTCAAGTTCACCGACTCCGTCAGCGGTAGCTCTTCCCATTGCCGCAGCAACTCCTTCTGGATGCGCAGCGCCTCCGGGCCACATGCGAGCAACGATTGCACGGTGTCCTCG
The DNA here is from genome assembly GCF_018131005.1 of Bradyrhizobium lablabi. Classification (GTDB taxonomy): domain Bacteria; phylum Pseudomonadota; class Alphaproteobacteria; order Rhizobiales; family Xanthobacteraceae; genus Bradyrhizobium; species Bradyrhizobium lablabi_D. The sequence continues at coordinate 391,034 of NZ_JAFCJK010000007.1, read as the reverse complement.
ACCGCATCGTCGAGGGCGCCCGGCTTGGCGAGTACATCGACGAGGCCCCAGGCGAATGCAACCGGCGCATCGATGGTCTCCGCGGTCATCACGAGCCAACGGGCGCGGCCCCAGCCGATCAGCCGTGGCAACAGGGCGGCGTGGATCACCGAGGGGATGCCGACACGCACTTCAGGCATGCCGAACCTCGCGTCATGCGCGGCGATGCGAAAATCACAGGCCGCCGCGACCTCGAGCCCGCCGCCAAGGCACCAGCCGGGCAGGCGGGCGATCACCGGCGCCGGGAACTTGCGCACGGCCTCGCAGAGGTCACGCAGGCGGCTGATGAACAGTTCGGCGGATTTTTGGTCGAGCCTCGCCATCTCCTTGATGTCGGCGCCGCCAATCATGCTCTTTTCGCTTTGTCCGGCGAGGATCAGGACGCGGATGTCGCGATCGCCGGCGAGTTGGTGGAACCCCTCGCGTACCCCGTCAGTGACGGCGGAACTCAGGATGTTGAGCGAACCGGCGTCGCAAATCGTCAGGCGGACGACACCGCGGCTGTCGCGGTCAACGCCGCAATGGGGATTGAGCATGTCCATCGGATGGTCTCGACGCAGGGAATGGGTCGCACCACTTCCCGGACAAAAGACGCCGCTGTCAAGGGACTCGGAAACGGTCGTTGCGCTGCGCGACGCAATTCAGTAGAATGATGTGCGTCATATTAAGGGAGCCATCATGTCCGCGGCCGAGACGATCGACCTGTTTTCGCCCGATCTGCTGCGCATGCGCGTCGTGGAATGGCAAGCGCCCGGACCGGCTGCGAAGGCTGCCGCCGCGATGTCCGGCATGGAGGCGATGTGCGCGATCCGCGATGGCCGGCTGCCGCCACCGCCGATGGCGAGGCTCATCGGGTTTCGCATGAGCCTGGTCGAGCCGGAGCTGATCGTGATGGAGCTCGATCCGCATGAGAGCCTGGAGAACACGATCGGCCTCCTGCACGGTGCGACGGCCGCTGCTCTGCTCGACACCGCGATGGGCTGCGCGATCTCGACCGTGCTGCCGGCGGGCCAGACGTCGGTGACGCTCGACCTTAAGCTCGCTTATTTGCGTCCGCTCTCGGTGCGCTCGGGCACCATCACCGCCGAGGGGAAGGTCATCAAGCTCGGACGGCAGACCAGCTACGCTGAAGGGTTCATTCGCGACGGCAAGGGCAATCTTGCAGTGCACGGAACCGCGACTTTCTCCATGATCGGCACGGCGCCAAAGCCAATATAGCTGCGTCCCTGCTACGAAAGTATAGCTATCATCTAATTGGAGCCATCTTGGCCGCGCGGTTCGGCACGAACAACCTGTTGTTGCCGCAGGGCGATTTCGCACGGCGCATTCACGACCGTTCAATAATCGGTGACGGGGCAAGGTGAGAGACGGGACAACGTGAAATAAGTGCAGCCAGCTCCGCGAAAGTCTGCTATTATATGATCATGAACATGCCATGAGACTGACATGCGTTATTCGAGAGAACACAAGCAGGAAACCCATTCGCGGATCGTGAGGAAGGCTTCGGTTCGGCTGCGCGAGAAGGGCGCGCATGGCATCGGAGTCGCCGATTTGATGAAGGACGCGGGGCTCACCCATGGCGGCTTCTATGCGCATTTCGATTCGCGCGAGGCGCTGGTGATCGAGGCATTCAACTATGCGATGGACCGCGCCACCGAGCGCTGGCGCGAGGTGACCGAGGATGTGGCGCCGGACAAGAGGCTCGCGACCATCGTGGACGCCTACCTGTCGACCGCGCATCGCGACGATCCCGGTCATGGCTGCGCGGTGCCGACGCTTGGCGCCGAGATCGCGCGCGAGAGCCCGAAGACCCGCAGAGCCTTCGCGCTCAAGATCGAGCAGATGGTCGAGATGATGGCCGATCAGATTCCAGGCATGCCACGCGACAGCGCGCGCAAGAAGGCGATGGCTGCGCTTGCGACCATGATGGGCACGATCGTGATGTCGCGCATCGCGGGCAATGGCGAACTGTCCGACGAGATCCTCGCCGCCGGCCGCAAGGCGATTCTTGGTCGCGCCGCGGCCCCGAGGTCGAAGCGAGCGAAGGCGAATTAGGGACCTGGGCAAACACTCATACGGCCGCGGTCACCCGGCCTGAAAGGTCAGTATCTACCGACGCGGTTGACCGGACCGACACGATTCATGGGCGTTCCAGGACGCACCGCCTCCCGCGCGGCTGCCCGTGCGACCGGCCTGGGCCGAAGTACGACGCCGGGCCTTGCAATGCAGCCGGCCGGATATTCGACGTACTGGCAATAGACGACAGCAGCGGCCTCCTCGGTGCTCAAGGCCACGAATCCCGACACCAAAAGCGATGCCGTCAACATCATCGCGAGCTTCGTTTTCATTTGTCATTCCTCCCATGAGTTGGTCTATGGACCGGGGAACGAACAAGTGCGCTTTCGCCGCCTGGACTTCACGCTCCGACTGAAACAGGAATCTGTTTCCCGCTTGCCGGTGGCACTCGTCCAGGCCTTCATCAGCGAAATCCACTCGAATTGCGGCCCGATAACGCAGCATCATCGGACCGCTCCAGGCGAGGCGACGAGTTAGTTGGTCTCCTTCAATTTCGCCATGACTTCGTCCAGGTTGAAGCTGGCGGCCTTTTGCCGCTGCGGATAGTCGCGGAACGACGACAGGAATTGTCCCACGTAATCCTGTGCAGGCACGAGCAGGAACACGTGATCGAATATCCAATCGTAATAGGTGTTCGAGGTGACGTCCGCCCGCTCATAGGGATCGGTACGGAGATTGAAGATCTTTGGAAGGCGCAGGTTGGTAAAGGGATTGGCCCAGAGTAACAGCTGTCCGCTGGCCCGCTGTTCCATGAACACGATCTTCCAATTGTCATACCGCAGACCGACCACTTGCTGATCGTCATTGATGTAGAAGAACGACTCGCGCGGACACTTTGCGGTCTGACCGGTCAGGTACGGGACAAGATTGTACCCATCGAGGTGCACCTTGTAGGTCATGTCGCCAACTTTATATCCCGCGAGGAGTTTGTCGTTCACCTGCGGATCACCGGCAGCTGCCAGGATGGTCGGAAGCATGTCATGGTGGGCGACTATTCCATTCGACACCTGCCCTGCCTTGATCTTGCCTGGCCATCGCAGAATCGCTGGCACCCGATAAGCCCCTTCCCAGTTTGTATTCTTTTCACTGCGGAAGGGCGTCATCCCTGCATCCGGCCAGGTGTTCATGTGTGGCCCGTTGTCAGTCGAATACATGACGAAGGTGTTGTCGGCGATCCCGAGGTCGTCCAGCGCCTTAAGCACCGTTCCCACATTCTTGTCGTGATCGATCATCACGTCATGATAGGGGCTCTGCCAACGGCCGGCCTGACCGAGACTCTCCGGCTTCACGTGGGTACGCAAGTGCATGTGGGTGAAATTCACCCAGACGAAGAATGGCTTGTTGGCATTCTTCTGCCTCTTGATGAAGTCCGCGGCTCGATCAGCGATGTCGTCGTCGATCGTCTCCATTCGCTTTTTGGTCAACGGGCCGGTGTCTTTGCACGTTTGCTTGCCGACCTTGCCGAAGCGCGGATCGATCGTCGCGTCGTCCTTGTCGGAGACCTTGCAATCCAAAACGCCTCGCGGCCCATACTTGGCTTTAAATGCGGGGTCTTTCGGATAGTCCGGCAGTTCCGGCTCTTCTTCCGCATTCAAGTGGTAGAGATTGCCGTAGAACTCGTCGAAGCCATGCGCCGTCGGGAGGAATTCGTTGCGGTCGCCGAGATGGTTCTTGCCAAACTGCCCGGTGGCATAGCCGAGCGGCTTGAGCAACTCGGCTACGGTGGGGTCCTCCTTCTGCAGCCCAAGAGTGGCGCCAGGCAGACCGACCTTGGTCATTCCGGTCCGCAAACCAGATTGGCCTGTGAGGAACGAGGCACGCCCAGCGGTACAACTCTGTTCCGCATAGTAGTCCGTGAACATCATTCCCTCGCTCGCGAGGCGGTCGATATTGGGCGTTTGATAGCCCATCATCCCTCGCGAATAGGCACTGACGTTCGATTGTCCGATATCATCGCCCCAGATGATGACGATGTTGGGTCTTTGCTGCTGTTGTGCACCCACCGGTGCAGACGTAAGGGCGGCAACGGACAGAGTTGTAAGCAATAACAGAGTTTTAGTGATCTTCATGATGAAAGCCTCGCTGCTACAACCACGACAGGGACGACGTATCGGTTACAGTCAGATTGGTCGTCACGACGAACGGGAGGTTGCGCGCGGTTCAACCAAGAGCGCAACTCAGCGAATGCATGGCTCGGCCTAAGACCGCAAGAACGGGAGTGTATTCCCCTCGAGGGGATCGCGCAGTGAGTTAGAGATGTTGGCGACAGCCGGTGTGTAACCACGCTGCCGCGGCGGCGGCATGCTGTGGCCGCCAGGAACGGACCTTGACGCCTTGATCGCGCAAGACCGCAGCAAGCCAGGCTGCCTGACGGTTGATGCGATGGTCATGAACGATGGCGGCGCGCTCGATGTTCCTGCCGGCCTTGCGCCACGCGGTTACGGCATTCGCCTTCGGAGTCGAGAACGTCCAACGATCGATCCCGAGCCAGTCAAGGTAGATCAGCATGCCCCCCGTTGAGTTGAAATCGGCAATCATTACCGCGAGATCGGTGAATTCCCGATTTGTCACTGCTCCGCGAAAGCGGATCGCGACAACAGCTTCTTCGAGTGTGGAATGCACTTCAATCATTGCATGTCGGCGCACCGGACCCGCGACAATCTGCTGCATTGAATCGCCGACCGAGAATTCACCCGAAAGCCAGATTGCGCTACTCTCCTACTGCAGGTTACAGCCTGATTGTGCCGCCCTGTCATGCTGCGAGAGGCAGAGCTGAATCCATGCGGTATGAACCGTTAAGCCGCTTTCCGGCGCTTCACACCCGTGACGTCGACGAACTCCGCCAACGTCTGTCTGGCCTTTTCTCTGTATGGTCGATGGACTTGGGCCATGGCGGCCAAAGCACATTCGAGGGACGCCTCAACCATCGGCAACTGCAGGATGTCGGCGTGACCTACGCCCGCTATGGCGCGGCATTGGAGGTCTCGCTTTCCCACGCCGGTTTCTACCTGCAAGGCTTTCCCGTTCGGGGCCACGGTTCTTTTGTCGTTGACGGGTCAGAGGGAGACGTATCGCGTGATCATGGCATCGTCGGCGGACCGGGCGCAGACATGCGGATCAGATACTCGTCGGATTTTGAGCATCTGATCGTCAGGATAGGACCGCAAAGATTGATCAGGACGCTGAGCGGATTGCTCGGACGGCCGGTCGATCCGCCACTAAGGATGGCGAGCAGTACCGGACCTGTTCCCGAAATGGCGGCCGCCCAACGTCGTCTGGTCGAATTTGTGGTGGGCGAACTGGATCGTACCGATGCTCCGCTTCCGACGCTTGTGCTGGCCGAGCTCGAACAGGCTCTTATCGTCTCCTATCTCAACTGCAATCGGCACAACTATAGCCATTTGCTGGAAAGTGCGGCTCGCCCGGTCGCGCCCTGGCAGGTGCGGCTCGCGGAAGAATATGTCGAGCAGAACTGGGATCAGCCCATAACGGTTGAAGCGCTTGCCCTTGTCACAGGGACGAGCATGCGGAGCCTTTTCTGTTCATTCAAGAAGAGTCGTGGGATGTCCCCGATGACCTTCGTAAGGCAGGTTCGACTGCAACACGCGAAGGAGATGCTCGCGAGCGCGAGGCCGGAAACAAGCGTGACCTCGGTCGCCTGCGCTTGTGGGTTTAGCAACATGGGACACTTTGCGAAGTATTATTACGCGGCGTTCGGCGAGCAGCCCTCGGTAACGCTGAAGGCGGCGCGCAGGTGACCGCCGGTCGCGGGGTGTCAATGGAATCGGCCTCGCCAGACTCGACCTCGCCGAAGCACGTGCATCATGCCGCAATGCATCGGCGACGGCGAGTGCCGCGCGAGTCACGTTTGCGCGCGTGATAATCGCGTCCGATATTCTCGCGAAATGTCCTTGCCGGTATAGTCGGTCATCGCAGCGGTCGCGGCGAGCGTGATGACCGCGCATAGCGCGATGTAGACCGCGATAGCGATACCGGAATGGAAGGTCCTGAACAGCCATGTGGCTATCAGCGGCGCCGGGCCGCCCGCGATGACGGATGCAAGCTGATAGCCGAGCGAAGCGCCGCTATAGCGGAGCCGACCGGTAAAGCTCTCGGCGATCAGCGCGGCCTGCGGACCGTACATCATGTCGTGCGGAATGAGCGAGAGGGAGATGACGAGAAATATGATGGCCGCCGATCCGGTGCCGAGCAATCCGAAATAGATGAAGCCGAACACGCCGGTCGCCGCCGCGCCGATCATATAGATCTTCTTCCGTCCGATGACGTCGGAGAGATGCCCGAACAAGGGTATCGCAACGAATGACAGCGTCGAGGCGGTCAGCACCGCGCTCAGCAGGAGGCTGCGCGAGACCTGCAGCGTGCCGGTGCCGTACGAGAAGACGAAAGCGGTGAAGATATAGAACGGCGCCTGCTCGGCCAACCGCGCCAGCGCCGACAGGATGATCTCCTTGGGATGCTCCCTGATCACCGCCAGCATCGGCGCCCGCTCGACCTTTTTCTCGGCGACCAGTTTTGTGAAGGTCGGCGTCTCCAAAATGCCGAGCCGGATGTAGAGGCCGACGCCGACCAGGACCAGACTCGACGCAAAGGGAATACGCCAGCCCCAGGACAAGAACTGATCGCCGGACATCTGGCTGAGGGCGAGCACCGCGAGGTTCGCGAGAAACAGGCCGCTGGGCACGCCGAATTGCGGCCAAGATGCGACCAACCCGCGCGTGTCGTCGGAGCGCGCCCATTCCATCGATACCAGCACCGAGCCGCCCCACTCGCCGCCGACGCCGATGCCCTGGACGAAACGAAGGACCGTGAGGATCACCGCGCCCCAGATGCCGACGCTCTGATAGGTTGGAACCAGCGCCACCAGGAAAGTCGCAGTTCCCATCAGCAGCAGCGTCGCAACCAACGTCGACTTGCGGCCGATGCGGTCGCCATAATGGCCAAAGATGGCTGCGCCTATCGGGCGCGCCACGAACCCCACGGCATAGATCGCAAAGGCCTCCAGCGTCCCGACCCAGGGATCGGATTGCGGGAAGAACAGCTTTGCGAATACGAGCCCGGTGAGAGTGCTGTATAGAAAGAAGTCGTACCACTCGATCGCGGTGCCGATAGTCGAGGCGATGACGGCGCGGCGAAGCTGGATACGATGTTCGCTTGCGCTCAGCGAGGTAGTGTCGGTCATGAGGAAGTCTCTCCGCGAACAAATGATTGCGGAGCGACCGTACGGTTCCGGGACGGGATCGTTGAATGCCAGCGGGTGTCAAAGAAATGCTCAACCGCCTCAAATCGAGGCGCGCATTCGCGGCGCTCTTGTTGAGGCCGCCGCTCATCCGGCTGCGAGACGATCGGCGGCATCCAGCCGCATTCGGCAGGATCTCACGGCCCGGTGAACAGCGCGCGTTCGGCTTCCACGATCTCGTAGATGTAGTCGGCGACCGCGCGGATACGCGCGAGGTCTTTGCTGTCGGCGTGCATCAGCAGCCAGAAGGTGCGGGAAATCGTGACCTCGTCCGGCAAGACCGCCTGCAGTTCCGGATGTGCTGACGCCATGAAGCGCGGCAGCACGGCGATGCCGAAGCCGGCGATTGTGGCGTTGAGCTGGGCGATCAGATTGGCGCTGCGGAACTTCGCGGAAATCTTCGGCGAGACCTGCGGCAGATAGTCGAGCTCAGGCGTGAACAGGAGTTCGTCGATGTAACCGACGAAGCGGTGCCGGGGCAGGTCGGAGCGCGATCCGATTCCGGGTGCCCGCGCGAGATAGGCCGGCGCGGCATAAAGCCCGAGCGTGTAGTCGAGGAGCTTACGGCCGACGATCCGGCCTTCCTTCGGCATGGTCAAGCTGATCGCGATGTCGGCTTCGCGCTTGGACAGGCTGAACAGCCGCGCGGTGGCGACGAGCTGCACATCGAGATCGGGGTACCGTTCGGTGAATTTCACCAGCCGCGAGGCGAGAAAGTGGCTGCCGAAGCCGTCGGGCGCGCCGATCCGCACCGTACCGGTCAGATGGGCACGCGAGCCGCCGACCGCCTCCTGGTTGGCGACGATGGTGGATTCCATCGCCTCCGCGCTGTCGGCGACGCGCTGGCCGGCCTCGGTGAGCAGATAGCCGGTCTTGCGGCGATCGAACAGCTTTGCGGAGAGGTGCCGTTCCAGCCGGTCGACACGCCGGATCACAGTGGCATGATCGACGCCGAGCTGCTTGGCGGCGGCCGACACCGATCCGCCGCGCACGATGGCCAGCACGAAGCGGAAGTCGTCCCAGTCGATCGCGCCGCCGCCTTGATCCAGCATTTCCGCACATCTATGGTGCAATTTATCGCACTTGAATCCCATAAAATGCGGGTCGATAGGATTTGTAAAGCGATCCGGCCGGCAGGCTGGCGATCCACACCCGTTAGCAAGTCTCCCAGGGAGGTTAATCCATGCGTTCAATCGGACATTTCATCGGTGGCAAGGAGGTCAAGGGCACGTCTGGCCGGACGGCCGACGTCTTCGAGCCGATGACCGGCGACGTCCAGGCCAAGGTGGCGCTGGCCTCCAAGGCGGAAGTCCGTGCCGCCGTCGAGAACGCCCGGGCCGCGCAGCCGGAATGGGCCGCGACCAATCCGCAGCGCCGCGGGCGCGTGATGATGAAGTTCCTCGAGCTGGTGCAGCGCGACTACGACAAGCTGGCCGAACTGCTCGCGCGCGAGCACGGCAAGACCATTCCCGACGCCAAGGGCGACATCCAGCGCGGTCTCGAAGTGGTCGAGTTCGCGTGCGGCATCCCGCATCTGATGAAGGGTGAGTACACGGAAGGCGCGGGCCCCGGCATCGACATCTATTCGCTGCGGCAGCCGCTCGGCGTCGTCGCCGGCATCACCCCGTTCAATTTTCCGGCGATGATCCCGATGTGGAAATTCGCGCCCGCGATCGCCTGCGGCAACGCCTTCATCCTGAAACCCTCGGAGCGTGACCCCGGCGTGCCGATGGCACTTGCTGAACTGATGATCGAGGCGGGCCTGCCGGCCGGCATCCTCAACGTCGTCAACGGCGACAAGGAAGCGGTCGACGCGATTCTCGACGACCCCGACATCAAGGCAATCGGCTTCGTCGGCTCATCGCCGATCGCGCAGTACATCTACGAACGCGCGGCGCAGACCGGCAAACGCTGCCAGTGCTTCGGCGGCGCCAAGAACCACGCCATCGTGATGCCCGACGCCGACATGGACCAGGCCGTCGATGCGCTGATCGGAGCGGGCTACGGCTCGGCCGGCGAGCGCTGCATGGCGGTGTCGGTCGCGGTCCCCGTCGGCAAGACCACGGCCGACCGGCTGATGGAAAAGCTGATTCCGCGCGTCGAGTCCCTGAAGATCGGCACCTCGGTCGATCCCTCCGCGGACTTTGGCCCGCTGGTGACGCGCGAAGCGGTCGAGAAGGTCAGGAACTACATCGATATCGGCCTCAAGGAGGGCGCGACGCTCGCGGTCGACGGCCGCGGCTTCAAGATGCAGGGCTATGAGAAGGGCTTCTATCTCGGCGGCTCGCTGTTCGACAACGTCACCAAGGACATGCGGATCTACAAGGAGGAGATCTTCGGTCCGGTGCTCTCGGTGGTGCGCGCCAAGGATTATTCGGAAGCGCTGGCGCTGCCGTCAGACCACGACTACGGCAACGGAGTTGCGATCTTCACCCGCGACGGCGACGCCGCGCGCGATTTCGCGGCCAAGGTGAATGTCGGCATGGTCGGCGTCAACGTGCCGATCCCGGTGCCGATCGCCTACTACACTTTCGGCGGCTGGAAGAAGTCGGGCTTCGGCGATCTCAACCAGCACGGTCCCGACTCGATCCGCTTCTACACCAAGACCAAGACCGTGACCTCGCGCTGGCCGTCCGGCGTAAAGGAGGGTGCGGAGTTCTCAATTCCGACGATGAAGTAATTCGCAGAGCGCCAATTGTGAGTACAGCGAAGCAATCCATTTAGCCCGACGTGGAAAGATGGATTGCTTCGTCGCTTCGCGCCTCGCAATGACGACAGGGCATCTTCAAGGGTAAGCGGCAAGGATGCAGTTCGCGCTCAACGAGGACCAGATCGCGGTGCGCGACATGGCGCGGGCGTTTGCGGCGGAAAAGATCGCGCCGCATGCGCTGCGCTGGGATGAGGAGAAGCACTTTCCGGTCGACGTGATGCGCGAGGCGGCAAGCCTCGGCATCGGCGGCGTCTATATCAAGGACGACGTCGGCGGCTCGGCGATGACGCGCTTCGACGCGGCGCTGATCTTCGAGGCGCTGGCAACCGGCTGCCCGACGGTGTCGGCCTTCATCTCGATCCACAACATGGCCTCCTGGATGATCGATGCCTTCGGCAACGACACCCAGCGGCAGAAATGGCTGCCGAAACTCTGCACCATGGAGCTGCTCGCAAGCTATTGCCTGACCGAGCCGGGCTCCGGCTCGGACGCTGCGGCGCTGCGCACCCGCGCAGTGCGCGACGGCGATCACTATGTGCTCAATGGCCAGAAGCAGTTCATCTCCGGCGCGGGTGGCGGCGACCTCTATGTCGTCATGGTGCGCACCGGCGGTGACGGACCCGGCGGCATCTCGACGCTGGTGATTCCTGCCGACACGCCGGGACTTTCGCTCGGCGCCAACGAGCGCAAGATGGGCTGGAACGCGCAGCCGACCCGCGCCGTCATCTTCGAGAACGCGCGCGTGCCGGTCGAAAACCGGCTGGGCGAGGAGGGTATCGGCTTCAAGATCGCGATGGCGGGGCTGGACGGCGGCCGCATCAATATCGCGGCGTGCTCGCTCGGCGGTGCGCAGGCCGCGCTCGACAAGGCGCTCGCCTACATGAAGGATCGCAAGGCGTTCGGCAAAAGGCTCGATGAATTCCAGGCGCTGCAATTCCGCATTGCCGACATGGCGACGGAGCTCGAGGCGGCGCGCACCTTTGTGTGGCGCGCCGCCGCGGCGCTCGACCGCAAGGATCCGGACGCGACGACGCTGTGTGCGATGGCAAAGCGCTTCGGCACTGACGTCGGCTTTGAGGTCGCCAACCAGGCGCTGCAGCTTCACGGCGGCTACGGCTATTTGAGCGAATACGGCGTCGAGAAGATCGTGCGCGACCTGCGTGTGCACCAGATCCTCGAGGGGACTAACGAGATCATGCGGCTGATCGTGTCGCGCAAGATGATAGAAGGTGCGCGATGACGTCAGTTGAAACCGAAGGCGATCTGATCGCGCGCAAGGAAGGCTTTGCCGGCATCATCCGTCTGAACCGTCCGAAAGCGATCAATGCGGTGACCCTCGAGATGTTCCACGACATCGACAGGGCGCTCGACGCATTCGAAGCCGATCCCGATGTGGCGCTGATCGTGCTCGAAGGTGCGGGCGAGCGCGGGCTGTGCGCCGGCGGCGACATTCGCGCGCTCTGGGAAAGCTCGAAGGTGCACGGTGACCTCGGCAAGATCCTGTGGCGCGACGAGTACATCCTCAACGCAAGGATCAAGAAATTCCCGAAGCCTTATGTCGCCCTGATGGACGGCATCGTGATGGGCGGCGGCGTCGGGCTGTCGGCCCACAGCCGCCATCGCGTGGTGACGGAGAAGACAAAGCTTGCAATGCCCGAGGTTGGCCTCGGCTTCTTCCCCGATGTCGGCGGCACGTATCTGCTGTCGCGGTCGCCGGGCGAAATCGGCACCTATTTTGGCCTGACCGGCCAGACCATGAACGGTCCCGATGCGATCTACGCAAAATTTGCCGATGCCGTGGTGCCGACGGCGAAGTTGCCGGCGCTGCACGAGGCTCTCACGAAGGCGAGGCCGGGCACAACGTCGGCCGAGATCGATGGGCTGATCGCTGGATTTGCGACTGGCGAGACGTCGGGACCAGTGGCCGCGATGCGGGCCAGGATCGACGGCTGGTTCGCGCAGGACCGGATGGGAGACATCATTGCCGCGCTGAAGGCCGATGGCTCCGACCTTGCGCAGGCGACCTTGAAGACGCTCGGCGAAAAGTCGCCGCGCGGGATGGTGGTAACGCTGAAGCTGCTGCGGCTCGCGCGCAACACGGCGACGCTCGAGCAATGCCTGGTGCGCGAATATCGTGCCGCGCTGCAGGTGTTCGCGAGCGACGACTTCCGCGAGGGCGTGCGCGCCGCCGTGATCGACAAGGACCGCGATCCGAAATGGTCGCCGCCACGGATCGAGGACGTGACGCCGGCGATGATCGCGCCTTACTTCGCCGAGATCGGCGCCGACGAGCTGACATTCCCTGACGGCAAATAGAAACTTCCACGCGGAGGAATAGCAATGGCAAACGTCGCATTCATCGGGCTCGGCAATATGGGCGGGCCGATGGCGGCCAACCTCGTCAAGGCTGGCCACAAGGTCACCGCGTTCGATCTGGTTGCGGCCTCTCGCGATCAGGCCAAGAGCGATGGCGCCGCGATTGCCGACGGCAGCGCCGCCGCGGTGAAGGGAGCTGAAATCGTCATCACCATGCTGCCGGCCGGCAGGCATGTGCTCGGTGTGTGGAACGAGGTGATCCCGGCGATGGGCAAGGGCACGCTCATCATCGATTGCTCGACCATCGATGTCGAAAGCGCCAAACAGGCGCATGCGCTCGCGGCGAAGCACGGTATGGCCTCAATCGATGCGCCGGTGTCGGGCGGCACCGGCGGCGCCAAGGGCGCGACGCTGACCTTCATGTGCGGCGGCGAGGACAAGGCCTTTGCCGTGGCAAGTCCCGTGCTGGAGAACATGGGGAAGAAGATCGTGTATTGCGGCGGCGCCGGCGCAGGACAGGCGGCCAAGATCTGCAACAACATGATCCTCGGCATTTCAATGATCGCGGTCGGCGAGGCGTTTGCGCTCGCTGAAAAGCTCGGCCTGTCGCATCAGGCGCTGTTCGACGTCGCCTCCACCTCGTCGGGGCAGTGCTGGTCGCTCACGACCTATTGCCCGGTGCCCGGTCCGGTGCCGACGTCGCCCGCCAATAACGGCTACAAGCCCGGCTTCGCCTCGAACCTTATGGTGAAGGACCTGACGCTGGCGCAGGATGCGGCCAAGGCCGCCGGCGCGGTGACGCCGCTCGGCAAGCACGCGCAGGAGCTGTACAAGGCGTTCGACGCCTCCGGCCACGGTGGGGTCGACTTTTCCGGAATTATCCAGCACGTTAGGGGACTGGCCCCGAAATGATCGTTGTCATCCCTGTGCAACGACTTCGCCGTTGTCGCTGGAGGTGCGAGCGGAGCGAGCCTCGAAGGATGAAGAGAAGGTGTTTGTGGCCATCCTTCGAGACGCCGCTTCGCGGCTCCTCAGGATGACGGATGTGAATGCCGCGAGACCACCGTAGATGACCACATTCCAGGACGCGCGAGCCTTTCTGCTCAAGCACCGTACGGATTACGATGCCGCGGTGCGAGATTTCCGCTGGCCTGACCCGGTGCCGTTCAACTGGGCGCTGGACTGGTTCGATGCGCAACTGGCGCGCGACGCTGAAAGCAGGGATCGTCCGGCATTGTGGATCGTCGATGCCGGAAGCGATCGCGAGACAAAGCTCTCCTTCGCCGCGCTGTCGCGCCGCTCCAACCAGGTGGCGAACGCCCTGCGCGCGCAGGGGCTGAAGCGCGGCGACCACCTCTTGCTGCTGCTCGGCAATGTGGTCCCGCTCTGGGAGACCATGCTGGCGGCGATCAAGCTCGGCGTCGTGGTGATCCCCGCGACCACGCTGCTCACCCCCGACGAGCTACGCGACCGGCTCGATCGCGGCAGGGCGAAGGCGGTGGTTGCGACACAGGATCAGGTCGGCAAGTTCGCAGGACTGGGGGGCGACCAGCTTCTCCGCATCGTCGTCGGCGCGACGCAGCCACAGGATGGCTGGGTGCCGTTCGAGGCCGCGGCCAATGCGCCGGAGACCTTCACGCCCGATGGCCCGACCAACGCCGACGATCCGATGCTGCTCTATTTCACGTCGGGCACCACGGCGAAACCGAAGCTGGTGCGGCACAGCCAGCGCAGCTATCCGGTCGGTCATCTCTCGACCATGTACTGGCTCGGCCTGCAGCCGGGCGACATCCATCTGAACATTTCCTCGCCCGGCTGGGCCAAGCATGCGTGGAGCTGCTTCTTCGCACCGTGGAACGCCGGCGCCACCGTGTTCGTGGTGAACCAGCCGCGCTTCGACGCCAAGGGATTGCTGGCTATCGTCGCCCGCTGCGGCGTCACCACCCTGTGCGCGCCGCCGACGGTGTGGCGTCTGTTCATCCAGGAGCAGCTCGCGAGCTTCAAGGTCTCTCTGCGCGAAGTCTGCGGTGCTGGCGAGCCGCTCAATCCGGAGGTGATCGACCAGGTGAAGGCGGCCTGGGGCCTCACCATCCGCGACGGTTACGGTCAGACCGAGACCGCGGCGCTCGCCGGCAATTCGCCGGGGCAGAAGGTGAAGGTCGGCTCGATGGGCCGGCCGTTGCCGGGCTATCGCGTACAGGTTACCGACAATGACGGACATGCGGCACGCGAGGGCGAGGTGACGCTACTGCTCGGCGCCGACAGGCCCGCCGGCCTGATGCAGGGCTATCAGAATGATGACGGCAGGCTCGGCGGCGCCGATGGCGATATCTATCGCAGCGGCGATGTCGTGTTCACCGATGACGAGGGCTATTTGACCTTCGTCGGCCGCACCGACGACGTCTTCAAATCGTCCGACTATCGCATCTCGCCGTTCGAGTTGGAGAGCATCCTGCTCGAGCACGAGGCGGTCGCCGAGGCCGCCGTCGTGCCGAGCCCCGATCCGATCAGGCTTGCGATTCCCAAGGCCTATGTGCTGCTGATTGCCGGCGCCGAGCGCACGCCGGCGACCGCGTTGTCGATCTTCAAGCACCTGCACACGCGGCTTGCGCCGTTCAAGCGCATCCGCAAGCTCGAGCTCGTCACCGAACTGCCGAAGACGATCTCGGGTAAAATCCGCCGCGTGCAGTTGCGCCGGTTCGAACAAGAGGATAATCGCAGCGATGCGCTGCGCGGGGTAGAGTTCCGCGAAGAGGAATTCCCGGAGCTGCAGAAGGTGCGGGCGGCGGGATCGGAGACTTGATCGATGAACGAGGTCTGGAAGAAGCCGCCGGTGTCGCTGGAAACGTATCAGGGCATGGTTGGCAAGGAGATCGGCGTGTCCTCGTGGCACCTGATCGATCAGGGCCGCATCGACACCTATGCCGACGTGATCGAGGATCACCAGTTCATCCATGTCGATCCGGAGCGCGCGAAGAAGGAAACCGAATTCGGCACCACGATCGCGCATGGCTTTCTCACGATGTCGCTGATGAGCATCATGTCCTACGAGGTGATGCCGCTCGTCGAGGGCGCGGCAATGGGGGTCAATTACGGCTTCGACAAGCTGCGTTTCATCTCGCCGGTACGCGCCGGCAAGCGCGTCCGCGGCCGTTTCGTGCTGGCGGAAGCCAGGCTGCGCAAGCCGAAGGAATTGCAGTCCCGCACCAATGTCACGATCGAGATCGAGGGCGAGGACAGGCCCGCACTGGTCGCCGACTGGCTCGGCCTGATCTATTTCAAGTAGCCTCGTGGCCGGGCTTGACCGGCATCCAACATTGGCGGCGCGGCCCGCTCGGTCGAACTCGGGCCGCCCCGCCTCGGCCCGAGTTCAAACGCGTCCGGAAACAGGACCAGATCATGATGCGATTAGGTCGAACCGCATCATGATCTCATCTCTTTGTTTGAGCATGATCTTTTCGGAAAACCGCAATACACTTTTCCGGATCATGCTCTGGAGCTAGCCGCCACACATTTGGCGATATCGCCGGCAGTTTCCCTGGCCCTGTTCGCCGAGTTCGTCTTTGAACATGCAGCGTGCCCGCAGCTCCATGCAGGAGACTTGCGGTTGCTGGCAGGCTTCACGGTAGCGTCGGCAGTTGCCCTGCCCACGCTCGCCAAGCTGGTCCTTCATCATGCAGGCCTGGCGCAATTCCCGGCAGTCCTGCGCATAGGAAATGCCGCCGAGCGACAACAACATCAGCACACTTAATACCGCGCGCATCATCTTGCTCCTAAACACAAGCGGTCGTTGCCGCACAACCCTTTGCGTTTGCGTTCCGACTGCCATGCTTGATCCTGCACGCTGCCGGGGACGAAGGGCGAGACGAGAATGTTGCCGTGCATCGTCCCGCCCGTCGCCATGTCTTCGGTGTGGTTTGCGCCTTCACGCCAGGCCCTTCTGCGCTCGGCATAGCGCCGGTAGGCCCCGCTGCTGGCGCTCTTGTCGCGGCCATCAGTGTACGGCTCATAGGCCCCATCGCTGGTGGTTATGCAGCGCGGTTCTTGGCCCGAGCCCGGCTGCACCAGCGGACCGATCCTTCTGCAATTGGCGTTAGCATCACCCGCGAACGCGAACAGGGCGGCCAGCGCCATGGAGTATGCGAGCATTCTGCTCATTGCTTTCCTCCATAACCTTCGTTGCCCGGTTGGCCCCACGCAGGCTTGTCGGAGCCGCCCCATGTGCCTCCCGTTTGCCCGGTTTGCCACGTGCCGCCGCTCTGGCTGGGACGCGGATAGGGCGCGGGGTGGTTGGGACGCGGATAGGACACATCCTGCGGGTAGTCCGGTCGTGGGTACATCGGACGGTGCGGCCGGTCCGGGTATTGCGGATAGTATGGCCCACCATAACTGTCGGTCGGATAGCGCGGCCGTTCCGGGTGATGCGGATAATACGGCCCGCTGTTGCCATAGCTGTCGTCGGGATAGCGGCTTGGCCGTGGCCGTGGGTAATAGTCCGGACGCGGATTACCCGGATAGTACGTATCGTGAGGATAGTTGGGACGCGGACGAGGCCTGCTGTCGGTGCCGCCGCCGTAGTCGCTGTTGCTCTGGGTCTGAGGCCGCTGCTTGGACGGCGTGGTCTGGGTCTGTCCGCCGCCGCAATCCTCTTGATAGCGGCCATTCTTCCAACATCCCGAGGCGGCGTTGGCCGCAGGAATGGTGGTGAAGACGAACGCGCTGGCAATAACTGCGATGGAAGTGCTGATCAGAAAAGCTTTGGTCATTTCAGTACCTTCCTCTGGGGGTTGAGAGAGCATTCCTTTTCGAGGCCGCAAGAGATCAATTCTCGTGTCGCCTGTCGGCGAGAGAATGTGTCGGTCGCGGAATTGCTATTTGCGGGCAGCACGTGTTTGACGCTCGTTCGTCGACTTGCGTCAACGCACGCCACGTATGAAGATCGCTTCCAATTCCCGGAATATCACTTGGCTAAAAACTGAGGCCTGAGGTCTCCCAGCACGCATTTGTCAAGTCGATGCTGAGACAAGTTCGGTGCGGCGCGCAGGAAAAGCGGACATCCGCTGCGCCATAATGGCGCAGGGCACGAGATCGCGCGGCCGGTGAAGCGATAAATCTCTCCACGACAGCAAGGGAAAGGTTTCGCGATCCATCATTGATTTTGTTTACGGATTTTCGCATTTAGGTTCCCACAAGTGAGCAGGGTGGAAGAACAGGAACTAACGGCATGACAATCAGATTTGACGGACGCGTCGCCATCGTCACCGGCGCAGGCAATGGTCTCGGACGGGCGCATGCGCTGGGCCTCGCGAGCCGCGGCGCCAAAGTCGTGGTGAACGATTTCGGCGGCGGGCGCGACGGCACCGGCAGCTCGCTGTCGCCGGCCGAGGCGGTGGTCGAGGAAATCCGCAAAGCCGGCGGCACGGCGATGGCCGATGGCGCCGACGTCTCCAATTTCGAGCAGGTCACCGCGATGGTCGCGCGTGCCACCAGGGAGTGGGGCAGCGTCGATCTGTTGTGCGCTAACGCCGGTATCCTGCGCGACAAGTCATTCGCCAAGATGGAGATCGCCGACTGGGCCAAGGTGCTGGATGTGCATCTCACCGGCACCTTCTACTGCTGCAAGGCGGTATGGGCCGGCATGCGTGAGCGCAACTACGGGCGCATCGTGCTGACGACCTCGTCGTCTGGCCTGTTCGGAAATTTCGGCCAGGCCAATTACGGCGCGGCCAAGACCGGCATGGTCGGCCTGATGAACGTGCTCGCGGAGGAGGGCCGCAAGAACAACATACGCATCAACACGGTCTCGCCGACGGCAGCGACAAGGATGACCGAAGAGTTGCTTCCGCCGCAGGCGCTCGCGCTCATGAAACCGGAAGCGATCACGCCGGCGGTGGAATTCCTGCTCAGCGAGGACGCGCCGACCCGCACCATCATGGGCGCCGGTGCAGGCTCGTTCGCCGTCATCAAGATACTGGAGACCGAAGGCGTCAACCTTCCGCAATCCGATTGGACGCCCGACGCGATATCAGCGCATTTCGCTGAGATCAGCGACATGTCGACCGCGAAGGCGCTGGAAGGCGCGTTCCAGCAGACACAGAAATATGTCGGCCACGCCGCGGCGCGGGCTGGCGTGAAGCTGTAGGACGGTGCCTTTCACCCCCATTCGTCATGGCCGGGTTTGTCCCGGGCGTCCACCTCTCTGGCGCCGTCGAGTGGCTTGCTCGCAGCATGTCTGAAGAGCGAAACCATGTCGTGGTCGTCGGCGCTGGTCCCGCTGGGCTGATGGCCGCGGAGATCCTTGCGCAAGGTGGGGCGCGGGTCACGGTCCACGACGCGATGCCGTCGGCCGGGCGCAAATTCCTGATGGCCGGGCGCGGCGGCCTCAATCTCACCCACAGCGAGCCGCTGCCCGGTTTTCTCGCGCGCTATCGCGAGGCGATGCCGCATCTCGAGGCTGCAATCGAGGCGTTTCCGCCGACGGCCTTGCGCGATTGGAGCGAGGCGCTCGGACAGCCGACTTTTGTCGGTAGCAGCGGCCGGGTGTTTCCAAAGACCTTCAAGGCGTCGCCCTTGCTGCGCGCCTGGTTGCGGCGACTCGACAGCGCGGGTGTGCATTTCGCGTTGCGACACCGCTGGACCGGATGGGATGAAGGCGGTCGGCTGTTGTTTCAAGCGCCGGATGGCTTGCGCAGGGTCGAAGCCGATGCCAACGTCCTCGCGCTCGGCGGCGCGAGCTGGCCGCGGCTCGGGTCGGATGGCACTTGGGCGGATATTCTTGCGGCGAGGGGCGTCGCGATCTCAGAGCTCAGGCCGGCCAATTCAGGCTTCACCGTCGCATGGTCGGATATTTTTCGTAACCGCTTCGAGGGCCAGCCGCTCAAGGGCGTCGCGCTGACGATCGGTGCGCACACCGTGCGCGGCGAGGCTATCATCACTCGCACGGGCATCGAAGGCGGCGCGATCTATGCGCTGTCGGCGGAGTTGCGCGAGGCGCTGCTGGACGCGGGGCAGGCAACGCTGAGCGTCGCGCTGCGGCCTGAGCTTACGATCGAGGCACTGACGACGCGCTTGTCGGCACAACGAGGCAAGCAATCATTCTCGAATTTCCTGCGCAAGGCGGCGCAGATTTCGCCTGTCGGCATTGGCCTCATTCAGGAGGCTGCGATCGTGTCGGGCCAGCCATTGGCATCGCTGTCGCCGTCGGGGCTGGCGTGCTTGATCAATGCAGTCCCTGTTCAACTCACCGGCGTAGCACCGATCGATCGCGCGATCTCGACCGCCGGCGGCATCCCCTTCAGCGAGCTCGACGACAACTTCATGCTGCGCCGTCTGCCCGGCACCTTCGCCGCCGGCGAGATGCTGGACTGGGAGGCGCCGACCGGCGGCTATCTGCTGCAGGCGTCGTTCGCGACCGGCGCGGCCGCGGGGAAGGGCGTGCTGAAGTGGCTTGAAGCGCGAACGGCGAATAGCGAATAGTCCCTGCTACTCGCTATTCGCTACTCGCGTCATCGCAGCTTCCCTCTTGCCGCGACCGGCAGCGTGCCGACGATCTCATCGCCGCGTACCATGACGACCTCATCCATCATGTTGACGACGACGCAGACATGGTTCGGCACGATCCGCACGACGTCGCCGACATTCGGCCGCGTGTTGCTGCGGGAGAGGTCGAGGAAGCCGTGTTCCTCTGCAAAGCGCGCGATCTTCGCCTCGGGATGTTCGAGGATCAGCCCGTGGCCTTCGAGGCCGCCGGTATCGGTCGTCAACGTCTTCGATCCGGCGTCGAGGATGCCGCGCTCGGGGCCGGCGCGGCTGACGACGGTGGAGTAGATGTTGAGCGCGCAATCGTCCCAGGTCGCAACCTCCGCAGCGACCTGCATGCGGTCGTTGTAGATGTAGGTACCGAAGCGGTGCTCGGTGCCGCCCTTGAGCTTGCCGAGGTTCTTGAGGTTCGGCGTGCCGCCGGTCGAGACGATGGTGGCATCAAGGCCGTGCGCGCGGACGCCGGCGAGCGCCTCGTCGTAGAATTTTTGCGCCTCCGCCCAGCCGGTCTCGGTGGGGTAGAGCATGAAGCCCGCAAACGTCAGGCCCTTTGCCGCAGCGATCTCGCGCGCCAGCGCGATCGCTTCCGCCGGCGTCTCGACGCCCGCGCGCTTGCGTCCCGTATCGCATTCGACCACGACGGAAAGGGGACGCCCGGAGCTTGCCGCTGCCTTCGGCAGGTCGCCGATTACGACGGAGTTGTCGGCGGCAACCGTTACGTTGGCTTTCACCTGCAACGCACCGAGCCGCGCCATCTTCTCGTCGCCGAGCAGATTGTAGCTGATCAGGATGTCGTCGATGCCGGCATGCGCCATGATCTCGGCCTCGCCGAGCTTCTGGCAGGTGATGCCCTTCGCGCCCGCCTTGATCTGCATCTGCGCGAGCGTCGGGTTCTTGTGGGTCTTGATATGCGGACGATGGGCGACGCCGGCCGCGTCACAGGCGGCCTGGATGCGGGCGATGTTGCGCTCGACCTTGTCCATGTCGATGACGGCGCAGGGCGTGCCGTATTCGCGGGCGATCTTGGCGGCGAGCGTTGTGGTCATCGGGTCGACTCCAGTTCAGCATTCAGTGAAGCGAAGCAACGACGTGAAACCATCCGCATCATGCTTGCTCTATTTCTTCGCGCAGCACTTCCAATTCGAGCCAGCGATCCTCTGCCGCAGTGAGCTCCGCTTGCGCCCTCGCGATCTCGGCTGATGCGGTGTCAAACTTCTTGCGATCCTTGGTGTAGAGGTCGGGATCGTCAAGCAGCTTCTGCTGCTTCGCGATTTCTGCCTGCAGCTTCTCGATCGTCTTCGGCAGCGTTTCCAGCGCGTGCTTTTCGTTGAAGTTCAGCCGCCGCCTGGGCGTCGCTTCGGGCGCTGTCGCCGTGGCTTCCTTTTTCTCCACGACCGGGGCTTGTTGCCCCTTGACGGTCTCGCGCCTCACATCAGCGCCACGCTGCGCCAGCATGTCGGTATAGCCGCCGGCATATTCGATCCAGCGACCCTGGCCCTCCGGTACGATCACCGACGTCACCACGCGATCGAGGAAATCGCGGTCGTGGCTGATCAGGATCACCGTTCCCTCGTAGTCGCCGAGCATCTCCTCCAGCACATCGAGGGTTTCGAGATCGAGGTCGTTGGTCGGTTCGTCCAGCACCAGCAGGTTGGACGGCTTTGCCAGCGCGCGGGCGAGCATCAGCCGGCCGCGCTCGCCGCCCGACAGCGCCTCCAGCGGCGTGCCGCGCTGCTCCTGGGCGAACAGGAAATCCTTCATGTAGCCGATCACATGCTTGGTCTTGTCGCCGACCATCACATGGTCGCCGCGGCCGCCGGTCAAGGCTTCCGCCAGTGTCAGCCTGGGATCGAGGCTTTCGCGATGCTGGTCGAGCGTTGCCATCTCGATGTTGGCGCCAAGCCGCACCGAGCCGCTGTCGGGTGGATCATTGCCGATCAGGAGATGCACCAGCGTGGTCTTGCCGGCGCCGTTGGGCCCGACAATGCCGAGACGGTCGCCGCGCTGGATGCGGGTCGAGAAGCCGTCGACGATCTGGCGATCGCCATAGGCTTTGGCGATGTCTTTTGCCTCGATCACCAGCCGGCCGGATTTCTCGGCCTCGGCCGCCGCGAGCGTGGCATTGCCGGTGGCCCCGCGATAATTCCGGCGCTGGTCGCGCAGCGCATGCAGGTTGCCGAGCCGCTTGACGTTGCGCTTGCGGCGGCCGGACACGCCGTAGCGGAGCCAGTGCTCTTCATTGACGATCTTGCGGTCGAGCTTGTGCTGCTCGCGCTCTTCTTCCGCCAGCACTTCGTCGCGCCACGCCTCGAACGCGCCAAAGCCGCGGTCGATCTGCCGGATCTGGCCGCGATCGAGCCAGGCCGTCGTGCGCGACAGGTTGGTGAGGAAGCGCCGGTCGTGGCTGATCAGGACCAGCGCGCAGCGCCGGCCCGCGAGCTCGCCCTCGAGCCATTCGATGGTCGGCAGATCGAGATGGTTGGTCGGCTCGTCCAGGAGCAGGATGTCGGGCGAGGGCGCCAGCACGCGTGCCAGCGCCGCACGGCGGGCTTCACCGCCCGAGATATGCGCGGGATCCTCCTCGCCGGTGAGACCAAGCTGTTCGAGGAGATAGCGCGCCTGGTAGCGATCGTCGCCGGGGCCGAGACCGCCCTCGACATAAGACAGCGTGGTTGCGTGCCCGGTAAAATCCGGCTCCTGCGGCAGATAGCGGATGGTGGCGCCCGGCTGCACGAAGCGGCTGCCGGAGTCGGGCTCGACCAGGCCGGCTGCGATGCGCAACAGCGTCGATTTGCCGGAGCCGTTGCGGCCGATCAGGCAGACGCGCTCGCTGGCCGACACCGACAACTCGACGCCGGTGAGCAGCGGCGTGCCGCCGAAGGTGAGGCTGATGTCCTTGAGCTGGATGAGAGGCGGGGCCATCGCGTCAGCTCCCGCTCGGCGCCGATTGCTCCGCGCGGCGGCGCTGGATGCGGCGGATGGTCTGGTCGAGCGTCGACAGGAAGGTCGAGCGATCGCGCGCCGAGAACGATTTTGGTCCGCCGGTGATTTCGCCCGACGTGCGCAGGTCCGTCATCAGGTTGCGCATCGCGAGCGTCATGCCGATCGACTGTTCGGTGAACGGCCTTCCGTTGGGCGCGATGACGTCGGCGCCGGCCTTGACGCATCGGCTCGCCAGCGGGATGTCCGCGGTGATCACGACGTCGCCGTCATGCGCGCGCTCCGCGATCCAGTCGTCGGCGGCATCCATGCCGGAGCCGGCCGCGATGCGCTCGATCAGCGGATCCTGCGGCACGCGAATGAAATTGCCGGCGACCACACTCACTGGCACGCCGAAGCGGATCGCGACGCGATAGATCTCGTCCTTCACCGGACAGGCGTCGGCGTCGACATAGATGCGGGTGGTCGGAAGTGCTTCAGTCATCAAGTTGAGGAGTTCCGCGAGGGCGCCCTGCGTGTACTCCATCGTGCGGGAAATTGCGAGGAAAACGCGAGGCTTGCCACCTCCCTTCGTTCGACTACCATTGCCGGCAGAAAAACAACGCAAATTGGGGAAACGCCATGGCGGCGCTGCAAACCTACCGCGTCTCAGCCTACAACACGTCGAAGTTTTCAGAGAACAAGATCCACGACGACACGGTGGCGCGGCGGTTCGGCTTTTCCGGCGGCCTCGTGCCCGGCGTCGATGTCATGGCCTACATGATGCACTTGCCGGTCGAGAAATGGGGGCGCGATTTCCTCGAACGCGGGCTGATCGAGGCGCGGTTCGTGAAACCGGTCTATGATGGCGAGACCGCGGAACTGACCGGCAGCGACAGTGACGGCGCCCTCGCAATCGAAGTCCGCAGCCGCGGCGAACTCTGCGCCACCGGCAGCGCCTCGCTCCCGGACTCGGTTCCCCCGGTGTCGATTGACGACTACAAGCAGGTCGCACCCGTAGTCGAGCGCAAGCCGGTGAACCCGTCCTCTTACGAAGTGGACAAGTGGCTCGGCACCATACCGCGCGACTGGTCGGGCGACGCCGCGCAGGATTATCTCGCCGACATCAGGGAAATCGACCCGATCTTCGCTCGTGAAGGCCTCGGCCATCCCGGTCTCTTGCAGCGGATGATGAACAAGGTGCTGGTCGACAACGCGATCCTCGGCCCGTGGATTCATGTCGGCAGCCGGATGCAGCTTCTCTCCGCCGCCAGGATCGGCGACGAACTGACGGCTCGCGCCAAGGTCACGGGCAACTACGACAAGAAGGGCCACCGCTTCGTCGAGCTCGACGCGCTCGTGCTCGCCAATGGCAAGACCCCGCTCGCGCATTGCTGGCACATCGCGATCTACCAGCCGCGCGAGCAGGCAGTGGCGTAGCCGCTTACGCCGCCTTGGCCTTAGCGTTCTGAATCGCGCGCCACACACGTTCGGGCGTCAGCGGCATGTTGATGTGCTTGATGCCATACTCCGACAGCGCGTCCACCACCGCGTTGACGATGCAGACGAGGCTGCCGGCACAGCCGGCTTCACCGCAGCCCTTGGTGCCCAGCGGATTGGACTTCGCCGGCGAGGGATGATCGCCGACCTGCATCGCCGGCACGTCGCCCGCGCGCGGCAGCGCGTAGTCCATGAAGGAGCCGGTGATCGGTTGGCCTGAGTCGTCGTAGCTGACCTGCTCCATCAGGGCCTGTCCGATGCCCTGCGCAACGCCGCCATGCAATTGACCGGCGACGATCATCGGATTGACGACGATGCCGAAGTCGTTGACCGCGGCGTAGCGCATAATCTGCGTCACGCCGGTCTCCGGATCGATCTCGACCTCCGCGACGTGGCAGCCGTTGGGGAAGGTCGATACCGTCTCCTTGGTGGCGTGGTCGACATCGAGCGTCTCGGGCGTGCCCTCGGGCATCCCACCCTCGCGCATGCGCTCGGCGAGCTCCATGATTCCGATCGAGCGGTCGGTGCCGGCGATTGTGAAGCGGCCATCGCCGAATTCGATGTCATCGGCGGACGCTTCCAGCACGTGAGCCGCCGCCTTCTTGCCCTTCTCGACGACCAGCGCCGACGCCTCGACGATCGCCTGTCCGGTTGCGGTGATCGAGCGCGAACCGCCGGTGCCATTGCCGAATCGCACGAGGTCGCTGTCGCCTTGTTCGAGCGTGATCTTGTCGAAGGGCACGCCGAGCTGGTCGGACAGCACCTGCGCGAACGGCGTGGCATGACCCTGGCCGTAGTCGAGCGTGCCGGTGGTGAGCTTCACCGATCCGTCCGGCTCGAATGTGATCTTGCCGAGCTCGCCGCTCGGCGGGGCGGTGACTTCGAGATAGGAGCCCACCGCGATGCCGCGCAGCTTGCCGTTCTTCCGGCTCGCCTTCTTGCGCTTGGCAAAATTCTCGTAGTCGGAGACTTCCAGCGCTTTCTGGAACACGCCGGCGAAATCGCCGCTGTCATAGGTGACGCCGGAGGCGGCGGGAAAGGGCAGTTGCGATGGCTTGATGAAGTTGCGCTTGCGCAGCGTGAGGCGGCTGATGCCCATCTCGTCAGCAGCGGCGTCGATCAGCCGTTCCATGTAGTAGTTGGCCTCGGGTCGCCCGGCGCCGCGATAGGCGCCCATCAGCGTGGTGTTGGTCAACACCGTCTTGATATCGACGCCGAGCAGCGGCGTGCGATAGACGCTAGCGAGGTTCTTGCCGGTGTTGAGCGACAGCGGCCCCGGCGCGACGCCAGTGATGTAGGCGCCGAGATTGCCATGGCCGGAAAGGCGCACGGCGAGGAACTTGCCGTCGGCATCGAGCGCAAGCTCGGCGTGGATCAGTTGCGCACGGCCGTGGCTGTCGGAGAGGAAGCTCGTCGAGCGCTCGTCGAGCCATTTCACCGGGCGTCCCAGCGCCTTCGCCGCATGCGCGATGCAGGTGTATTCGGGGTAGTTGAGGTTCTTCATGCCGAAGGAGCCGCCGACATTGGCGGTCAGAATGCGCACCTTCTCCGGCGGCACGTTGAGGATTCTGGCGAGGATTGCCTTGTTCCCGGAGACGCCCTGGGTCGGCACCTGGAGCGTGTAGCGCTCGGTCTTTTTGTCGTAGCTCGCAAGCGCCACGCGCGGCTCCATCGAGACGACGGCAACCCGGGTGTTGACGATGTCGAGCTTGGTGACATGCGCGGCCGCCGCGAAGGCCGCGTTGATCTTGTCGGTGTCGCCATAATGATAGTCGAGCGCGACGTTGAGGGGGATGTGGTCGTAGAGCTGCGGCGCGCCCGGCTTCGCGGCCTCTGCGGCGTCGGTCACCGCCGGCAGCGGCTCGATGTCAGCCTCGACGGCCTCCGCCGCATCGCGCGCCTGCGCCGCGGTTTCCGCAACGACGAAGGCGATGGGGTCCCCGACGAAGCGCACCTTGTCGGTCGGCAGCGCGTGTCGGTTGGTCTGCAAGAGGGGTGAGCCGTCGCGGTTCTTCAGCGGCAGACCGCAGGTGAAGGGGTTGTAGTTGCCGGCCGCAAGATCGGCGCCGGTCCACACGCCGAGCACGCCGGGCATCGCCTTGGCCGCCGCTGTGTCGATGCGCCTAATGACGCCATGGGCATGGGAGGAGCGAACCATCCAGCAATGGGCCTGGCCGGGCAGCGAGAAATCGTCGGTATATTTGCCCTTGCCGCGCACCAGGGTGTCGTCCTCCTTGCGGCGGACCGGCTGCCCGACCCCGTATTTTCGCAGCGCAATAGCGTTTTCCAGGGAGGCGGGTGAAATATGATTCTGCATGGGAATAGACCTGAAATGCCCAGATTTTCACTGGTTTGGGGGCGATTCACCAGATAACGCACGCCCTGCCTGACGACAACGCCCGAATGGGCATGGTCTCAATGTGATCCGTTATTGCATGGGTCAGAGGCGCTGCTAAACTTTCCGTGAGCAGACAATTTTCTTCGGCAGGCCGGACCCCGCGCCTGCGGAAAGACAGGTTTGATGAACGACGATGTGCGGCTTTGCGACGGCCCTGCGGCCAGCGGAGCCCCGTCAGGGTTGGGTGCGGCGGGCGTGGAGACCGGTGTCTACGCCGCACTCGACCTTGGCACCAATAATTGCCGCCTCCTGATCGCCTGTCCCTCCGGCGATGGGTTCCGCGTGCTCGACAGCTTCTCGCGGATCATCCGGCTCGGCGAGGGCATTGCCGCGACCGGTTCCATCAGCGAGGCCGCCATCGAGCGTGCGATCGCCGCACTCAGCATTTGCGGCGACAAGATCCGCCATCGCAAGGCCCGACGGCTGCGCCTGATCGCCACCGAGGCCTGTCGCTCGGCGGCCAATGCCGAGCGCTTTCGTGATCGCGTCGCGGCCGAGACCGGCATCAAGCTCGAAGTGATCGACCGCGCGACCGAGGCGTCGCTCGCCGTGATCGGCTGCTCGCCGCTGCTCGATCCGAGGGGGCGGGGCGCGATCCTGTTCGACATCGGCGGCGGCTCGACCGAACTCGTGCGGATCGAGCGCGATCCGGACGCGCCGAACGCGGCGCCGTGCATCAAGGCCTGGATGTCGATCCCGCTCGGCGTCGTCACGTTGGCGGAGCATTTCGGCGGCAAAAACGTCTCGCGCGACTGCTACCGGCAGATGATCGCCACGGTCGCCGGATATGTCGCGCCGTTCGCCGCCGAGCACGGCACCGACCTGCGCGACATGCATCTGCTCGGCACCTCGGGTACCGTGACCACGCTTGCGGGCCTGTTCCTCAACTTGCCGCGCTACGACCGCCGCCGCGTCGACGGCATCTGGATGAAGAATGCCGACATCACCGCGACGATCCAGAAATTGCTCGGCATGAGCTACGAGGCGCGCGTCAACAATAATTGCATCAGCGTCGAACGCGCCGATCTTGTGCTCGCGGGCTGCGCCATCCTCGACGCGATCCGCAACGCGTTTCCGCTGCCGCGGCTGCGCGTCGCCGACCGCGGCCTGCGCGAGGGCATGCTGGTCGAGATGATGCGCGAGGACGGCGCTCTGCGGCCGTGCTAGACGCCGATTCACCTCGCCCCGCTCTTGCGGGGAGAGGTCGGATTGCGCAGCAATCCGGGTGAGGGGGACTCTCCGCGAGCGCATCTCTCACCTCCTTTGTGGAGGCACCCCCTCACCCCGACGCTCTCCCCGCCAAGAGCGGGGCGAGGGAGAAGAGAAGGACCATGCCGAAAGACACCACCGGGCGGCTGCACGTTACCGTCAAGAGCGGCGGCAAGCGCAAGCTGTCGTCGAAGCTCTGGCTGGAGCGGCAGCTCAACGATCCCTATGTCGCCAAGGCCAAGGCGATGGGCTACCGCTCGCGCGCGGCCTTCAAGCTCACCGAGATCGACGACAAATACCGCCTGCTCAAGCCCGCCATGACGGTGGTCGATCTCGGCGCGGCGCCTGGCGGCTGGAGCCAGGTTGCGGCAAAGCGCACCGGCGCCGCCGACGGCAAGGGCAAGGTGATCGCGATCGATCTGCTCGAGATGGGCGAGATTCCGGGCGTCACCTTCGCACAGCTCGATTTCCTCGATCACAACGCGCCGGAGAGGTTGATCGCGATGATGGGCGGCCGCGCCGACTTCGTGATGTCCGATATGGCCGCCAATACCACGGGCCATCGCAAGACCGATCAGCTACGCATCATCGGCCTCGTCGAGACCGCCGCCCAATTCGCCTGTGAGGTGCTCAATCCCGGCGGGACATTCCTGGCAAAGGTCTTTCAGAGCGGGGCGGATGCGGATTTGCTGGCGCAGCTCAAGCGCGATTTCACCACGGTGCGCCACGTCAAGCCGGCGGCGAGCCGGCAGGATTCCTCCGAGCGTTACGTGCTCGCGACGGGATTCCGCGGGCACGCGAAGGCTTCATGACAGGCGTCCGCAGGCTGCAGCGGGCAGGCGTGATCTTGCATCGCCGTGCCGTGACGCGCCACGGCGAAGATCTGCACTGCGTCGTCATAGCCCTTCATCAACCGCTTTCCGAGCGAGACGAGCGCGAAGCTGTCCTTCACCTTGCCGGCCGCGACCGGATCGAGCAGAATCTGTCCGTCGTTTGCGGTGTCGCACAGCCGTGACGCCAGATTGACGACATTTCCGATCGCGGTGTAGTCGACCCGGCCCTCGTAGCCGACGGCCCCGACGGTCGCCGGTCCCATCGCGAGGCCCATGCCGAAACCGATCGCATAGCCCCTGGCGCGCCAGCTTGTCACGAGCGACTGAACCGCCGCCTGCATATCGATCGCGAGCCGAACAGCCCGGTGCGCCGGATTCTCGCAAGCCACGGGCGCATTGACCAGGACCATCACCCCATCGCCGGCGAAGCGGATCAGGGTCGCCTGATGCCGGGTCGTGACGGCGCCAACCGCTTCGTAATATTCCCGCAACACCGTCATCAGGGTTTCGGGCTCGGCGCGCGTCGAGCAGGCTGTAAAGCCGCGCAAATCGCCGAAGATCGCAACCACGTCGCGCCGCTGCTCGTCCAGCAGGCGCTGGTTGGAGGTTTCGACCAACTCAGCCACCTGCGGCGGAAGGAACTGCTTCAACCGGTTGATGCGCACCGATTTGTGCTGGGAGATGGCCAGTTCTTTGGCCATCTCGTTGAAGCGGATCGCCAGTTGCTCCAGCTCGTCGCCGCTGTGAATCGCGATGCGATGGTCAAATTTCCCCATGCCGATCCGTGCGACACCGTCCTCGAGGTGCCGGATCGGTCCGGACATGCGGTGTGCGAGCCAATAGGCGAGGGCTGAGGCGACGATCGCTCCGATGGCGATGAGCGCAAGCGAACGCCACAGCGCGATGCGGGTCGATTCGAATGCCTCGTGGATTGGCTGTTGGGCAATCACGGTCCAGCCGACATTGGCGGCGCGGACCGCAAGCGCGACAACCGGACCGCCGTCATTGCCGATCGTGATGGCTGCGGATCCCTTGGCGGCCCTGACGGCGGATTTGAGCCGTTCGAACTCATCCGACGCCGCGCCGCCACGCAGGACCAGGCTGATGTCGGGGTGAGCGATCAGGCGGCCGGAACCGTCGATGACGAAGGCGTGGCCGGTGTCGCCGATCTTGATCGCGGCGATGACGTCGCGGATCAGCTTCAGATTGATCTCGGCGATCACGATGCCGGCCGCGGGACGTTTTCCAGCGACCGCGATCCGCATGTAGGGTTCCGAATCGTGCTGGTACTGGACCGGTCCGTACCAGACGCCGCCTGCGCGCGCGCCGACGACCGCCGGGTCAGCCGACATGTCGGCGCCGCGGCCTGTGCGGTTCAGCCGTAATCTGGATACAAAGACGCGTTCGGTTCCGGCCTGGTCGATCAGCATGACCGAGGCAATTGCCGGCACCTGCTGCAGGAGCCGCAGAGCATCGATCCGGCGGCGGTCATCCTCGCTTTGGGTCCATGGAAACTGTACGACCCAGCCGAGCTGATCGCCGATTCCATCGATGAAGGTCTGTATCCTGTCGGCGGCCGAGCGCGCTTCGACCTGCAGAACCTCATTGAGATGACGGCACTGGTCGCGATAGACGAACCACGCATCGCTCGCGGCGCCGAGCGTGAGCGGCACGGCCGCAGCCACGAACAGCGTCATGAAATATTTGACGAAGAGCGAGCGGCGCGGGC
Organism: Bradyrhizobium lablabi; assembly: GCF_018131005.1. GTDB lineage: Bacteria > Pseudomonadota > Alphaproteobacteria > Rhizobiales > Xanthobacteraceae > Bradyrhizobium > Bradyrhizobium lablabi_D. The sequence continues at coordinate 360,509 of NZ_JAFCJK010000007.1, read as the reverse complement.
GGGTCACTGCGAGATGTTTCCGGTAATGGCTGGCTACGCGGGCATCTCAGGTGCCCGCCTCATTCGATCACTTTGTTGGCGCGAAAGAGGATCGCGGATTCGTCGAGATCGATGCCAAGCAGTTTTGCCGTCCCGAGATTGATGGCGAACTCGAAATTCGTCGGCTGCACGACCGGGAGGTCGGCCGGGCTTTCACCGCGCAGGATCCGGTCAGCGTAAGTTGCGAGTGAGAAATAGGTGGCCTTTTGATTCGCTCCGTAGCTCGCGAGCCCTCCGGCTTCGCAATATTCGCTCCATCCGAACATCGAGGGCAGGCGCCGATTGATCGCGAACTCCGCGATGCTGGCCCGATGCACCATCGTGGCGGCGTCCGGAAACACCAGCAAGGCGTCGGCGTGAATATTGGCCGCTCTGGCAAGCGCGGCCTCCAATTCCCGCGGCCCCGAGAACGGCACGTAGACCGGCGCGATACCGAGCTTCTGGCAGGCCTCTCGGGTGGCGCGCCACTCCGATTGTTCGCCCGGATGATTCGTGTTCGACAGCGCGATCAGCGTGCTCAGCCTTGGGAAGATGTCCCTCAGCAGCTCAACCCTTTTCCCGGCGAGCTCAAGCGACAGGAACGTCGAGCCGGTGAAGTTGCCGCCGGGTTGCGCGAGGCTCTTGACGATGCCGAGCTCGACCGGATCGCCGCTCAGCGCAAACAGGACGGGAACCTCCCTGACCGCTGTCATTGCGCGCGTCGCCGGGCCGCTCGACACCACAAGGTCGATCTTGCCCCGCTTGATTTCGGATATTGCCTGGCGCAACGCCTCCGGGTCTCCAGGAGCGTATTGGAGCTCGAAGGTCAGATTCTTTCCTTCGACGTAGCCGCGCGCGCGCATCCCGTCGCGAAACCCATCGAGAAACGGGTCCGGCTGCGTCTGGGTGGAAAACCAAAAAATACGGTACGGCCTGGTCGCTTCCTGCGATTGCGCGGCGACCGGCCACACCATCGCACCGCCGACAAGGCTGATAAAATCTCGCCGTCTCATGACGGCCAATATGGCCCGGACGGCAGCACTCCGCTTTGAGCAGGGGCTCAGGCGGGCTCGATATTGCCTTGATTTTCGCTTGAGGGAGATTTCGGAGCGGGAACCTCAGCCCAATCTCTGATCCCGCGCGTCCTGGGTGTCCTCGGTTGCGACCTTGAGGGCGGCGCTTGCGGCGCTTTTTGCGGCTTCCTTGCGGCTCGAAATCTCGATCGCCTTGCGGCCCGAGATCTCATGGCCGGCGTCCTGCGGCATTTGCCAAAAGAACCATGCCGAGGCCGCCGAGATAAGCGAGACCACGACGAAGGCCGGCGCGAACACGTCGGCCGACAGCTCGGTCTGGTGATGCAGCGCCAGGGTCGTTTCGACCGAGAACGCGCCGACCGCGACGCCGGCGGATACCGCAAGCTGCTGGTTGACGCTGACGAGCGTGGTGGCGCGGCTCATTTGCGCCGCCTCGACATCGGCATAGGCGACGGTGTTGATCGCTGTGAACTGGAGCGAGCGGAAGAAGCCGCCGACCACCAGGATGATCATGATGAGGAGCAGCGGCGTCGTTACCGTGAACAGCGCACAGGCGGCGAGGAAGAACGCGGAGACCACCGCGTTGACGGTCATCATGTTGCGGAAGCCGAAGGTGCGGATGATGCGCGCGGCCAGCGTCTTCATGCCCATGGCGCCGACCGCGGAGGCAAATGTCACGAGGCCGGACTGAAACGGCGTCAGGCCGAAGCCGACCTGCATCAGGAGCGGCAGCAGGAACGGCATTGCGCCGATGCCGAGGCGGAACATGAAGCCGCCGATGATCGCGGCCCGCAGGGTCGGCAGGCGCAGCAGCGCGAAATCCAATACCGGCGATCCGGTTCGCCGCGCGTGAATGACGTAGAGCGCCATCGAGACGGAGCCGATCCCGACCAGCGCCGCGATTACGGTCCACGGCAGCAGATTGAGGCCTGCGACCGACAGGCCGAAAGCGATGCCGGCAAGGCCGACGCCCGCGAGCACGAGGCCGTAGAGATCGAAGCGTTCGGGATCGACGCTCTTGATCGGATCGATGTATTTCAGCGCCATGAAGATGCCGAGCAGCCCGATCGGGATGTTGATCAGGAAGATCCAGTGCCAGGAGAAATAGGTGGTGATGAAGCCGCCGAGCGGCGGCCCGATCACAGGGCCGATCAGCGCGGGAATCGTCACCCACGCCATTGCGTTGACCAGCGCGCTCTTGTCGACGGACCGCAGCAGCACCAACCGCCCGACCGGCGTCATCATCGCGCCGCCCAGCCCCTGCACGATGCGGGCGAACACGAAATCGGTCACGGACGAGGACAGCGCGCAGCCGATCGAGCCCAGCATGAACACGCCGACGGCGCCTGCGAATACGATGCGCGGGCCGAAGCGGTCCGCGGTCCAACCGCTCGCCGGGATGAACACCGCGAGCGACAGGAGGTAGGAGGTGATCGCAAGTTTCAGCGTCAGCGGGCTCGTGCCGATGTCGGCGGCAATCGCCGGCAACGAGGTCGCTATCACCGTGGAGTCCATGTTCTCCATGAACAGGGCAGTGGCCACGATGAGTGGAATCAGGCGTTCTTTGTTCATTACTAAAGAAATCGGACGGGGCTGATAAAGGTGCCAGGCGGCTGTATCATCCCGCCGTCACACACGCTATTGCGGAACCGGCCAAACCACCTAAATCCAGCGTGACGCTGGTATGCATCCGCCAGCGCATTGAGGTGTGCCGTGATCTACGTCCTTGCCGCTCTGTTGCCGCCGATCGGGCTGCTCCTGAACGGACAGCCGTTTTCGGCGATCTTCAATCTGGTCCTGATCGTGTTTTGCGCGATTTTCGGGCTGTTTTTCCACGTGCTGCTGCTGGTGCCGTCGGCTCATGCCGTGATCGCGGTCCACATGAAGCGGGAGGACCGGCGCCACCGGGAGGTGGTCGAGGCGATCCGCCGCCATGGGCCGCCGCCGGGGTACCGGGCTCCGTAAAAAGCGCCAAGCATGGCTGGCAGACGCTTTGATTCGTCATCCCGCCATGCTATCGACCAGCGTCAACCCCACCGATGGGCACCGATTCTACGGTGACGCAGGCAGCGTCGCCGCAGGCGGCGTTCATCCGCAAGACGATTGCGGCGGACGCCGCCGAAAGGAGTTGGCAATGCCCACGGGACCTCAGGCTATCCGCGAGGCTTTCACGTTCGACGATGTGCTTCTAAAGCCCGGTCTGTCGGACGTTCTTCCCTCGGAGGTCGATATCCGCTCCCGCGTCACCCGCGCGATCCCGCTCAACATTCCGATCATCGCCTCCGCGATGGATACCGTCACCGAGGCGCGCATGGCAATCGCGATGGCCCAGGCTGGCGGCCTCGGCGTCATCCACCGCAATTTCGATCCCGAGGGCCAGGCTGCGCAGGTGCGGCAGGTGAAGAAGTTCGAATCCGGAATGGTGGTCAATCCGCTGACGATCGGCCCCGAGGCCACGCTTTCGGATGCGCTGACGCTGATGAAGGATCACGGCATCTCCGGCATTCCGGTCGTCACCGGCGGCGGCAAGACCACCCCCGGGAAGCTGGTCGGCATCCTGACCAACCGCGACGTGCGCTTCGCGAGCGATCCGCGGCAGAAGGTCTCCGAGCTCATGACGCACGAAAACCTCGTCACGGTGCGCGAAGGCGTCGGCCAGGATGAGGCGAAGCGGATGCTGCACAAGCACCGCATCGAAAAGCTCCTTGTCGTCGACGATCAATACCGCTGCGTCGGCCTGATCACCGTCAAGGACATTGAAAAGGCGGTCGCGCATCCGCTCGCCTGCAAGGACGCGCACGGCCGCCTGCGGGTTGCCGCCGCCACGACGGTGGGCGAGACCGGATACGAGCGTACCGAACGGCTGATCGATGCCGGTGTCGACGTCGTCGTGGTCGACACCGCGCACGGCCATTCCAGGCACGTGCTCAACGCCGTCAATCGGATCAAGCGTCTCTCCAACGCCGTGCAGGTCGTCGCCGGCAATATCGCAACTCGGGACGGCGCGCAGGCGCTGATCGATGCCGGCGCTGACTGCATCAAGGTCGGCATCGGGCCCGGCTCGATCTGCACCACCCGCATCGTCGCCGGTGTCGGCGTGCCGCAGCTCACCGCGATCATGGACGCGGTGGCGGCAGCAAAGAAGGCCGACGTGCCCGTGATCGCGGACGGCGGCATCAAATATTCCGGCGATCTCGCCAAGGCGCTCGCCGCCGGCGCCGACATCGCGATGGTCGGTTCGTTGCTCGCCGGCACCGACGAGACGCCCGGCGAGGTCTTCCTGTGGCAGGGCCGCTCCTACAAGGCCTATCGCGGCATGGGCTCGGTCGGCGCGATGGCGCGTGGCTCGGCCGACCGCTACTTCCAGCAGGACATCAAGGACACGCTGAAGCTCGTGCCCGAAGGCATCGAGGGCCAAGTGCCCTACAAGGGTCCAGTCGGCAACGTCATGCACCAGCTTGCCGGCGGTCTGCGCGCCGCGATGGGCTATGTCGGTGCGCGGAATATCGGCGAATTCCACGACAAGGCCGAGTTCGTCCGCATCACCGGGGCGGGCCTGCGCGAAAGCCACGTCCATGACGTGACGATCACGCGCGAAGCGCCGAATTATCCCGGCGGGATGTAAACTTTCTCCGCTGCGCCAATTCTCCGGGCCGTCATTGCAAGGAACAATGGCGACGAAGCAATCCATTCCTCTGCTTGCAGAGGCATGGATTGCTTCGCTACGCTCGCAACGACGAATAACAAATCTGGAGGAGTTCCTCATGTCCCAGGGCAAGCGCGTTGTTCTCGCCTCGCGTCCGCACGGCGAGCCGAAACCGTCCGACTTCCGTCTCGAGGAATATGCGGTGCCGGTGCCCGGCGACGGGCAGGTCCTGCTCCGCACCATCTGGCTCTCGCTCGACCCCTATATGCGCGGGCGGATGAGCGACGGCCCGTCCTACGCGCAGCCGGTGCCGGTCGACGGCGTGATGGAGGGCGGCACTGTCAGCGAGGTGATCGCCTCCAACAATCGCGCCTTTGCGACAGGCGACATCGTGTTGTCGCGCGCGGGCTGGCAGACGCATGCGCTGTCTGATGGCAAGGGCCTGACCAAGATCGATCCGACAATCGCGCCGATCTCGACCGCCGTCGGCGTGCTCGGCATGCCCGGCATGACCGCCTATACAGGGCTGCTCGACATCGGCAAGCCGCAGGCGGGCGAGACCGTGGTGGTCGCGGCCGCCTCCGGCGCCGTCGGCTCGGCGGTCGGACAGATCGCGAGGATCAAGGGCGCGCGGGCGGTCGGGATTGCCGGCGGCAAGGACAAATGCGCCTATGTCACGAACGAATTCGGCTTCGACGCGTGCCTCGACCATCGCGATCCCGATCTCGCCGCCAAGCTGAAGGAAGCCTGCCCGAAGGGCATCGACGTCTATTTCGAGAATGTCGGGGGCGCGGTGTTCGACGCGGTCTTTCCGCTCCTGAATGCATTCGCGCGCGTGCCGGTCTGCGGCCTTATCGCGCATTACAACGACACGGAGGCCGCCGCGCCGAAATGGGCCGGCGCGCTGATGCGCAACATCCTGACCAAGCGGCTGACCTTCCGCGGTTTCATCGTCAGCGACTTTGCCGCCCGCCATGGCGACTTCATCCGCGACATGTCGCAGTGGGTGCGCGAGGGCAAGGTCAAATACAAGGAGTTCGTGACCGAGGGGCTCGACAGCGCGCCTGACGCCTTCATGGGCCTGCTCAAGGGCGCCAATTTCGGCAAGCAGCTAGTGAGGGTCGGGCAGGATCGTCCTTAGGGAAGAGATCCGGTCAGTTCGCAGGCGCCTTGCCGAGCAGCATGTCCAGGTCGACATTGACCTGGCCCTTGGCCCTGACATGGCGCACTTCGAAGCTGTCGGGCTGGAAGCGGTATTCGACGAGGCCGGTTTCCTTGATGCCGATCAGTTCCTGCTTTTCGTCAGAGATGATGAAGCCGGCCGAGGGCGCCCAGATGTGTCTGACAAGCTCGAAGGTGTAGTCGCGACGCTGATGCACGTGGCCGCTGCCGACCAGGCGCAGGTCGACCTTGCCGAACATCTCGATCACGCGCCGGCGCGCCGGCTGTGGCACGAAGCGGATCGCGGTGGCCTCGCGCTCGGGATCGTAGGGCGCGTCGAGATAGAGCGGCTTGTGCAGGAACAGCGCCACCGGTTTGCCCAGCACGGTGTCGAGCTGCGCGGCGAGCCAGTCGAACTGCTCGGCCTCGCCGTGGAGGCCGGTGTTCATGATCAGCGAGTTCAGCCCGATGAAGCACCAGCCGGCGGCCTCGAAGCGCCAGCGGTCCTCGCCGAGCACGGTCGTGAACGCCTCGCAGCTTTGCTCGGTCGGCAATTGCGTCGGCTCCGGCCCGACCGCGGTCGGGTTGTCGCCGATGTCGTGGTTGCCGGGCAGGTAGACGCAATCGACCGGCAGCGCGTTGTGCAGCTCCTTGGCGAAGACGAGATCGTCGCGGCTGGTCGGGCCGTCGAACGAAACGTCGCCGGAATTGAGCACGAGATCGGGGCGCGTCGCGTCGATGTGCTCGCTCACACGGTGGAAATTGTCGATCAGGGGCTGGTAGCGGCGCGCGAGGTGGGTGTCGGAAATCTGCGTCAGACGAAATTGGGCGGCCATACGTCGTTCCTTTCGGGGCGATCATAGGGTGGCCGGGAGTCGGAACAATGACGATAGGTTGGGACGGTATCGCCAGAGGGACAGCCCTCTGCCTTCGCCAACGACGGCAACGCGCGCCCCGGAGACTGAAACCGCAACAACCGCGGGGCGTTGGTCCCGGTAGCTTCGATTGTGGTTCAAGCGGTTGCAGCGGCGACTTCGCCTTCATTGTCAGCGGCGGGCGCGGCGGCTAAGAGGGACGTTCGCGGCGCCGCGGCAGTGGGAGATTCCGATGTCCGTTCAAATGGTTTTGCTGCCGGTCTTCATCCAGATCGGGCTCACCTTCTGCCTCCTGATGGGGATGGCGGTTGCGCGCACCCGCGCGCTGTCGAGGGGGGAGACCGCGTTGAAGGACATCGCGCTGCGCGAGCCGAACTGGCCGCTCCACGCCACCCAGATCGGCAATTGCTTCGCCAACCAGTTCGAGGTCCCGATCCTGTTCTACGTCCTGATCGCGCTTGCGCTGCCGCTGCGCCGCGCCGATCTGTTCATCGTGCTGATGTCCTGGGTGTTCGTGGTGACGCGCTTTGCGCACGCCGGCATCTTCGTCACCTCCAACGACGTGCGGCCGCGCTCGCTCGCCTGGTTCGCCGGCGTGCTGGTGCTGTTTGCCATGTGGCTTTACTTCGCGCTCAAGCTCCTGCTCCTGATCTGACCCGCGTCCAACCGAAAGTTCCCAATGACTCCCGCTGCCCGGCTGTCCGCCGCTATCGAAGTAATCGACACGATCGACGCGCAACGCGTCCCCGCCGCGAAAGCGCTGAAGGAATGGGGCACCGCGCACCGTTATGCGGGCTCCGGCGACCGCGCCGCGATCTCTGGCCTGATCTGGGACGTGCTGCGCCGGCAATCTTCCAGCGCCTATCTGATGGACGACGACCGCGCGCGGGCGCGCCTGCTCGGGATGCTCAAGCTCGAGCGCGGCATGGATATCGCGACGATCGCAGCGATGTGCGACGGCAGCCGTTTCGCGCCGGAGCCGCTGACGGAAGCCGAGGCCGCTGCGCTGACCTCGCGCTCGCTTGCGGACGCGCCGGCCCATGTCGCCGGCGACTATCCGGAATGGCTCGATCCATATCTTGCAAAGGTGTTCGGCGAGGCGCGCGCCGCTGAGGCCGCCGCAATGGCGAGCCGTGCGCCGCTCGACCTGCGCGTCAACACGCTCAAGGGCAAGCGCGAGAAGGTGCTGCCGCGGCTGGCGCATCTCGGCGCCAGCGAAACGCCGTGGTCGCCGCTCGGATTGCGCATCGAGCTTTCCGCCGACGCGCGCAATCCCGGCATTCATGCCGAAGAGGATTTCATCAAGGGCGCGATCGAGGTGCAGGACGAGGGCTCCCAACTCGCCGCGCTGTTCTCGGCCGCCAAGCCCGGCGAGCAGGTGATCGACCTCTGCGCCGGCGCCGGCGGCAAGACGCTGGCGCTCGCGGCAATGATGGGCGGCAAGGGCAGGCTGATCGCGACCGACAGCGACAAGCGCCAGCTCGCGCCGATCCACGAGCGCCTGTCCCGCGCCGGTGTCCATAATTGCGAGGTGCGCACGCCGCGCGGCGAGGCCGATGTGCTCTCGGACATCAAGGCCTCGGCCGATCTCGTGCTGATCGATGCACCCTGCAGCGGCACCGGCACCTGGCGCCGCAATCCCGACGCCAAATGGCGCATGCGCCCCGGCGCGCTCGAGGTGCGGCTGAAGGACCAGGTCGAGGTGCTCGACCGCGCGGCGCCCATGGTGAAGCCGGGCGGCCGGATCGCCTACATCACCTGCTCGGTGCTGGCGGACGAAAACGGCGAGCAGGTGCGGGCCTTCATCGCGCGCCATCCGGAGTTCTCGGTCCAGCCGCCCGAGCAGACCGCAAGCGTGCTCCGGGACAAGGCCGAGGATTTTGCCAGGGCCGCGCTGCAATCGGCCGAAGGCTGGCTGATGACGCCGCGGCGGACCGGGACCGACGGGTTTTTCGTCAGCCTTCTCAAACGCCAGGCGTCATCCTGAGGTGCGCGCCGGGCGGTGCGTCAGCAGCGCTCGGCGGGCCTCGAAGGATGGAGATGGAGCCGGGCCGTGCACCCTTCGAGGGCCGCTCAAGAAGCGGCCACCTCAGGGTGACGGCGCAAACATGTGACGGCCTGGGACGGCCACGGCCGCTGCCCGTCAAAACACGTGGATTGACCGGGGCAAGCCGGCCTTGACGGCTCCCGGAGGGTTGCGGGGCCGGGCGTCGTCGCGTATCTGCTTGCCATGACAGCCGCACCGAAAACTCAGCAGTCGTCGACGCCTTCAGTGGCCTCGGCGCATGACAAGATTCTGATTGTCGATTTCGGCAGTCAGGTGACGCAACTGATCGCCCGTCGCGTGCGCGAGGAGGGCGTCTATTCCGAGATCGTCCCGTTCCAGAAGGCCGAGGCCGCCTTTCGGGAAATGAAGCCGAAGGCGGTGATCCTTTCCGGGGGGCCCGAATCCGTGCACGAGGCCGGCTCGCCGCGTGCGCCGCAGTCGATCTTCGAGTCCGGCGTTCCCGTGCTCGGCATCTGCTACGGCCAGATGACCATGGCGGCTCAGCTCGGCGGCGAGGTCGAGGGCGGCCATGCCAGAGAGTTCGGCCGCGCTGATGTCGAGGTGAAGACGCCGAGCGAATTGTTTGATGGAATCTGGTCGACGGGCGAGCGCCACCAGGTCTGGATGAGCCATGGCGACCGCATCACGAAAATGCCGCCGGGCTTCGCGGTGGCCGGGGTGTCGGCGAATGCGCCGTTTGCCGTGATCCAGGACGAGAGGCGCAAATACTACGGCTTGATGTTCCACCCCGAAGTGGTGCACACGCCCGATGGCGCGAAACTCCTGCGCAACTTCGTGCGCAAGGTCGCAGGCCTGACCGGCGACTGGACCATGCGCGCCTTCCGCGAGGAAGCGATCGAGAAGATCCGCGCGCGGGTCGGCCGGGGCAAGGTGATCTGCGGCCTGTCCGGCGGCGTCGATTCCGCCGTCGCCGCGGTGCTGATCCATGAGGCGATCGGCGACCAGCTCACCTGCGTGTTCGTCGATCACGGCCTGCTGCGGCTCGACGAGGCGAAAACCGTCGTCGATCTGTTCCGTCACCACTATAACATCCCGCTCGTGCATGTGGACGCGTCGAAGCAATTCCTCGGCGAGCTCGCAGGCGTCAGCGACCCCGAGCAGAAGCGCAAGACCATCGGCCGCCTGTTCATCGACGTGTTCGAGGCTGAAGCCAGGAAGATCGGCGGCGCGGAATTCCTGGCGCAGGGCACGCTCTATCCCGACGTGATCGAGAGCGTCTCCTTCACCGGCGGACCTTCCGTCACCATCAAGTCGCACCACAATGTCGGCGGGCTGCCCGATCGCATGAACATGAAGCTGGTCGAGCCCTTGCGCGAACTGTTCAAGGACGAGGTGCGCGTGCTCGGCCGCGAGCTCGGCCTGCCCGACATCTTCGTCGGCCGCCACCCGTTCCCGGGCCCCGGCCTCGCGATCCGCTGCCCCGGCGACATCACGAAAGAGAAGCTCGACATCCTCCGCAATGCCGATGCCGTCTACATCGACCAGATCCGCAAACACGGTCTCTACGACCAGATCTGGCAGGCTTTCGCCGTGCTGCTGCCGGTGAAGACTGTCGGCGTGATGGGCGATGGCCGCACTTACGAATATGTCGTGGGCCTCCGCGCCGTCACCTCGACCGACGGCATGACCGCGGACTTCTACCAGTTCGACATGAAGTTTCTGGGCGAGACCGCAACGCGCATCATCAACGAGGTGAAGGGTGTGAACCGGGTGGTGTACGATGTGACGTCAAAGCCGCCGGGGACGATTGAGTGGGAGTAGGGGGCGAGCTCTCGTGGGTCCAAGACATCTTTGGTCGAGGCCGTGCGATTTTGATCGGTACGGGTCCGACCTGAGAAGCAATCGCGGAGAATTGTGAAACGATTTTGCAACTCTAGGATATTTATGTAATCCTCCAAAGAGAAGGGATTTTGGGCGGCTAGTTCTGCCGGAGGGTAAGGGGTGACTTCAGAAATCTGCGTTATGAACCGACACTCGTTAGTGTTGGCGTCGGACAGTGCGGCAACTGTTTCGCGATGGGAAAACGGAAAAAAGGAGGAGCGCTACTTTAAGGGTTCCAACAAAATCTTCCAGCTTTCGAACACTGAGCCTGTAGGTATCATGGTCTATGATTCTGCGGACCTCCAACGAATTCCGTGGGAGATCATCGTCAAGACGTTTAGGTTGGAGTTGGGCTCGACATCATTTTCATCGCTTCGAGAATATGGGCGCCACTTTCTGAGCTTTATCGAAGCGCATCGCGGCTTATATCCCGCCACCTATCTAGACGAACTCCTGATCGAAAATGTCGATCAGATAATGATCCGCTTCTTGACGATGATTAATGAAGACATTCGCGTTAAGGCCGCTGGGGATGATCCGACCGCGATAACCGAAGCCAAGCGAACGACGCTCAACGATTTCTTGTCAATTACTAGCGCCTATCCGCTCACTCCACCTTTGACTGAAGAAAACGTTGCGGCGATTCGTGCGAAGCATCTCGCAAAGTTGGAGCAAGAGGCCGAAGCAGATCTGAGCTTGTTTTCCGAAGCGGCACCTCTAGACAAGACTGCCCTCGTTGATCTCGGGCTCAATGCGCTCTTCCGCAGGCCGGAGATCTTCTTGTCGCAAACTGGCATTGTCATTGCAGGTTATGGGACTGAGGATTATTTTCCGTCTTACGTCGAATTCTCTTGCCTGGGTTTCATTGGAGATCGGCTGTGTTCAACAGACAAAGATGATCACTCAATTACCCGCCGTGATTCCGGATTCTTCAAAGCCTTTGCGACTACCGCAATGGCGGATACTTTTACGATGGGATTCGGCCCTGACGTTTACAACTTGGTTCGCTCGCATCTCCGGGATGTGTTGAGCGACTTTGCTACCACGATCGGATCGCGTCCACCAAACCTCGAAGATCTGGTGACCGATGCTGTGAAGGTTCACAGCGACAGGTGGACCGCTGACGTATTCGAGAAACACGGGAGACCGCTGAGGCGCGTCATAGGGTCTCTTCCGACCGATGAGTTGGCCGAACTGGCTGAGACTTTGGTGATGTTAGAGTCGCTGAAGGAAAAGGTAACCAGCCCTAGCGAATCGGTCGGCGGACCAATAGATGTAGCGATAATTACCAAGCATGAGGGGTTTGTTTGGGCTAAGAGAAAGTTGTACTTTGATCCGAAGCTCAATTCGCGTTTCTTTTTGAGGCAACAGGCCGACCATCGACGAAGCATGGAGAATGCTGATGCCCCAGAGTAGTAGAAAAGACTATGATGAACTCTTGAAGCAAAGTGGCGCTTCCAATCGAAAGATGGAGGCTGCGAGAAAAGGTCGGATCGTTATTGCGCCGAAGCGAGACAATGGGAAACTTGAGTTTGAGCGGCTTCTCAATAAGGCGCAGCGAACCTGTGACGATGTGACGTCGAAGGAACTTCGAAAGAGAAATTGAGTGGAATGGCTCCCTTGATGGCGGCGGAATGCATCTGGCGAGTTGCGATGACAGTGCATTAAATCTGCGAGGCCCGTACGCTCTACGCACACCCGAAACAGGTTCGCGACCCGCAACCGTTGTTCCAACCTCATGCCATGCTGCATGTCCTCCGACCACAGCGTGTCGCGGCCGGCCTGAAGTGCTGATGCGGCGATCATCGCGTTGTAGAGCGACATGCCGTACCTCTCGACCAGCCGAAGTCCCGTTTCAGGGGTCTCGAAGGTGAGGGGGGTGAATTGTCAGCAGGCCGTGCAGCGTGTCCAGGAATGCGTGCGTCTCGTCCCCAAGACATCTGCATCTTCCGGCGCGCGACGTTGGCGAGCTCGTTGAGAACCTGCACGCTGATCGAACCGCCCTCGGCAATCGCCGCCTCCGCTCGAGCGGCTTTCGCGGCATCGCCGGATGCGAGATAGACGAGGATGTTGGTGTCGAAGAAACTAACGGGCATTCGCCTCGTCCCGGTCGAGCTTGAAATCGGCGGGGAGGCGGCCGCGGAAGGCGCGCAGGCGCTTCAACAACGCGTCCCGTCCGAGCTTGCGCGCCACGCCAAAATTCCTGCTGTCGGCGACGTGGATTTCGATCTCGTCACCCTCCTTCCGAGCGCTTCGACCACCACGGCGGGAAGGCGAACCGCCAGACTGTTTCCCCATTTGGCGACCTGCACGACCATCTCCTCATCGGACATGCATTGTATTCAATGTATATCCAGTGCCAATCGCGATCAAGAGAGTTGGCCGAGCGGTAACCTTTGTTGGCCACGGCGCACCGACTTATCAGCGCCATAGTGCAACTCACCGAGCGTAATGCCGCGAAATGCAAAGCTGTTCGGCCAGAGGGTTGAATTTCTCGCGTAAGACCTGCGGATGTTCTTCATGACTAGATGCAGATCGACGATTGAGTGGGAATGATGTCCACCTCCGGTTACATTTCCAGCACGATCTTTCCGGAGCCGTGCGCTCCGTTTGCCAGTAACCGTTGCGCTTCCGCAGCCTCCTCGAGAGGGAAAGCCGCCGCGATTGGAACGTGAAGCGCATGCTTCCCGCACAATCCCGCCAGCTCTTCGAGGACGCGGATATCCTGGCGAGCATAGACCATCGGAACATCCTCGCCGAAGGCTGCGATCGAGGCCACTCTTGCATCCGGCTTCATCGCTCCGGCGGCTGTGGAAAGGGCTCCCTTGCCGGCGCAATCGAGCGCGACGTCGAACCCATCCGGCATCAGCCTGAGAAGCTCGTCGGCGAGGTCTGGACCATAGGCGACCGGCGTGATCCCGAGCGAGGCGAGGAACGCATGCTTGCCCGGTGAAGCCGTGCCGAAGACAGTGGCCCCACGCAGCCTTGCAAGCTGTGCCGCGAGTACGCCAACGCCGCCGGATGCGCCGTGGACGAGTGCGGTATCGCCGGGGCCGATGTCGAGCGCAGTTGCCACGGCGCGGTGCGCGGTGAGGCCGGCAAGCGGCAAGGCGGCGGCCTGCGCCCATGAGAGGAAGGGTGGCTTTCTGACCAGCACGTCCACGGGGACCGCAATGAACTCGGCATAGCTGCCGTAGTGCAGGACTTCCTGGCGCACATAGGCCAGCACCTTGTCACCAGGGCTGAACTCGCCCACGCCGTCGCCGACAGCCTCGACGACTCCCGCCATGTCCCAGCCGGGTATGACTGGAAACCATGCGTCCATGATCGGTTCGCCGTGGCCCGCTTGCAGCGCGAGGTCGGCCGGGTTGAGCGCGGCGGCGCAGATCCGCACGAGCACGCTGTTCTGACCGACCTTGGGCATCGGCAGGGTCTGAAGTTCGAGCACCTCGGGCCCGCCATATTGGCGATACGTCATCGCTCTCATCGTGGCGTCCTCATGCCATCGGAAGGTCGAGATCGATCCGGTGCGCGGCGATGCGCCATTCGCCATCGACCCGGATCAGTTTCGATCGATAGTAGCCGGCCTCGATCGGCGTCACAGTGCCCTGCGCACCTGTCGCGCCGTCCGGCCAGCCCGCCGCAGGGCGAGCCGCGCCGAGCGTGTTGTAGACAATGAACTGCGCATCGATTTCGGCCGTGTCGCCATCGATCGTTACGATGTGGTCCATCGTTGTGTGGTGGCTGAAGCCGCGTTCGGGATGCGGACGCATCATGTTGGCGACAGCCCACCCAATCTGCTGGCGGCCCTCCAGTCGTCCGAGCAGTTGCGGGTCGCCGCTGTTGAACCAGTAAATCTCGACCGTACCGTTCTCTATGAACAGGCGTGCCATCGCTTCTCCGTCGCGCCGGTCGGTGGCACGGACATAGCGGGCGAGGACCTGGCTCGGGGCGAGAACATCTGACATTGAATCATCTCCTAAATGTATCTATATTGGATACATAATAATCGAAGCGGTGGCAATATGCAATCATCATTGATACATTTATGTGATGGAGACAGCCGATGATTGACGTCAGGTTCCCGACGACCCTGCAGATGATGCTCAGCCTTGCTTTGGCGCAGTCGGAAGGTGACATCCTGCTCAGCTCGACGCAGCTTGCGGAAGGCGCCGGTACGAACCCGACCCTGGTTCGCCGGCTGTTGCCGCTTCTGTCGAAGGCCGGCCTCATCTCGGTCACCAAGGGCCGCGAAGGTGGCGTCAGGCTGGCCCGGCCGGCGCGAGAGGTCACGCTTGATACGATTTACCGTGCAATTGTCGGCGACGAGCCGCTGTGGACGGCAAGAGAAAACGTTCCTCACCGCTGTCTGGTCAGCAACAACATCAGCAGCTTCTTCGGGCGACTAACCCGTGAGGCGGAAGAAGCCTTGCTACTGTCGCTCTCGCGACGAGATCTCGCCGAAAGCCTTGAGGAGTTGCGCCGGATCGAAACGTGCGCGCTCCCTGGTCGCTGATTGCATTCACTCTCCGAACGTATCCGACCACACTACGATACGGCGCAAAACCGCAGTTTGGAGCTCCTATACCGTTTCGATTGTGTGGTGGATCGGCGCGACCGTCCAATTGACCGTTCCATGATCGATCATCGCGTGAACCTTCGAGGACGCGGTTTCGCTCATGATGCGCGAGGCCGCGTGCTCTGCCTCATCAGCCGAACGCCAGAGCAGCATGTCGACGATCGTGCCGTCGCCACGTTCGGCTATGCGGCGCGATAGAAAGCCGGCCTGGCGCTTCAGCCACCGATCGATGTCGGCGTTGGCCTCGACAAAGTCGGCGCAGGAGAAGCCTTTCAGTCCAAACGTCGTGATTTCGATTGCTCCAGCCAATGAAGCCTCCATCGGTCTAGCTCTGCGCGGTGGGCCGGACGACGAGTTCGTTGACGTCAACGTGGTCTGGCTGCGCGATCGCGAACGCGATGGCCTCAGCGACCGCGCTCGGCGCTATAGAGGCGCGCGCCACCATTTCCTTTGCGAAAGCGCGTGCGTCAGGTGAGGCAATCCCGTCGAAGAGCTCGGTCCGAGTGAGGCCGGGGCTGACAAGCGTGACGCGGACGTCCTTGCTCTCCTGGCGCAATCCATCGGAGAGCGCGCGCACGGCGAATTTCGTGGCGCTGTAAACGGCGGCCGTCGGATCAGCTCGATAGGCCGAGACGGATGCGACATTGATAATGTGGCCGGACTTCTGCGCCAGCATGACCGGCAGTGTCACGGCGATCGTATGGAGCACGCCGCGAAGATTTACGTCGATCATTCGATTCCACTCATCCAGGCGGACTTCGGCCATGAATGAAAGTGGCATCACACCCGCATTGTTGACGAGCACATCGACCCTGCTGAACCGGTTGAGCGCCGCGGCGACGAATTCGTTGACGCTCGGAAGGTCGGTCACATCGAGGTGGTGGGCGAGGGCGCTGCCACCTGAACTTTCGATTTCGCGAGCAATGCTATCGATCCGATCGAGCCTCCGTGCGCCAAGGACGACTTGATGTCCAAGCTTGGCAAGGTGGCGAGCGGTAGCTTCGCCGATGCCGCTACTGGCTCCGGTAACGAGGGCGACTTTGGAAGTTGGCATTCAAGGCTCCGAACTGGGTTCGCCGCGAGCGGCACTTCGGAAGCCATCATGGGAGGGGGTGCATGCTGAGCGTTATCTGCATCCTCCGAGATTCATGCACGATCCTGCAAAACTAACGTTGAAGACGTGGATATCGGAGCAGGATCGGGTACTATTCGGGCCCCGCACCCTTGCAACTCCAGTACCGCGCCAATGCCTGAAAACCTCAACGCACATCGAGAGATGGCGGCGATCATTGCCCGCTTCGCGGTGCGCGACGAGACATGCGCGACCGCAATTCCGGGACTGTATTTCAACAGGCGATCCTCGCCCAGCCAGCCTATCCACACCGCTCAGTGGCCATGTTTTGCGATGGTTGCCCAGGGGGCCAAGAGCCTGCAACTCGCCAACGAGGCTTACGAGTACGGGGTTGGCGACTATCTGGTCGTCGCGTTGGACTTGCCCGTGGCGTCCCGCGTTACGCAGGCGAGCCCGGACCTGCCGCACCTTGGCCTCGGGATGGAGATCAACCCCGAGCGGCTAAGGGAGGTCATGGAACGCATCGGCTCTTCCGTGCCGAAGGGCGCGGCGGGTGAGATGCGCGGGGTGACCGTGAATCACGCGGACTCGGACCTGGTGGATGCGTCGGTGAGGTTGCTTCGGCTCCTGGACCGACCGGCGGACATAGCGGTCCTGGCGCCGCTGATCGAGCAGGAGATTTTGTATCGACTGTTGAGCGGACCCGCGGGGCCGCGCTTGATTCAGGTCGCAATGATGGAGACACCCGGCAACCGGATCGCCCAGGCGGTCGCCTGGCTCAAAAAAAACTATGCCAGGCCGCTTCGGATCGAGGACTTGGCGGAGCATGTCGGGATGAGCGTGTCATCGCTTCACCATCATTTCAAGGCAATGACGGCGATGACGCCCATGCAATACCAGAAGCAGCTTCGTTTGCACGAGGCCCGCCGGCTGATGCTGATGGAGCGTCTCGACGTGGGTTCCGCGGGATATAGCGTTGGCTATCAGAGCCCCTCGCAATTCAGTCGCGAGTACAGCCGCCTCTACGGCATTTCGCCGTTCCGCGACGTGTCGGCGGCGCGCGCGGCCGCGTGACGGCAAAGGTGGCAGCCGGAGGTGGTCACTCCGTCAACATGACCAATCCGGCTCCGGTGAACGCGGCCATCGAAGCCTTCCTCGCACGCCATCGCATTCACGCACGAGTCCGGTCGCGGAGTAGGGAAGCGTGTGCCGCCAAACTATCTCATCCCCGCGACATCTTCTCAAACCGCTTGATCAACCGCTCGCGCTTGAGGCGGGACAGTCGCTGAATCCAGAACACGCCGTTCAGCTGGTCGATCTCGTGCTGATGGCAAACGGCACGCAAGCCTTCGGACTCTTCGCTCTGCGGAGTACCGTCGACATCGTGATAGTTGATCCGGACACGCGCATGACGCTTGACCTCGTCGGTGACACCGGGCAGCGAGACGCTGCCTTCGCGATGCATGATCATCTCGGGTGAGGCCCAGATGATCTCCGGGTTGACATAGGTCCGCGCACCGTCGTTAGCGTCGAGGTCGAGTACCACCACGCGGAGCGAGACGCCGATGTGCGGCGCGGTGATCCCGATGCCCGGCGCGGCATGCATGGTGTCGAGCAGGTCTCGCGCGAGGTCGCGCAGTTCGTCGTCGAATGTCGTGACGGGCTGCGCCGGAAGGGTGAGGCGCGGATCGGGATAGCGGACGATCGGGCGAACGGTCATCAGGTTGTCTTATGCCGGTGAGCGCGCGCCGCTCACAGACGTTTTTCGAAGAACAGATCCGGATACGGGTCGTCGTTGAAGCGCGGGATTTCGGTCCAGCCGCTCCTGCGGTAGAGCTGGCCGGCTTCCGGCAGCGCGCTGTTGGTGTCGAGCCGCAATACCTTGACGCCAAGCTCGCGCGCGGCCGACTCGGCCGCCTCCATCAGGCGCCGGCCGAGGCGCAGTCCGCGAGCGTCAGGCGCGACCCAGAGTCGCTTGATCTCGGCCAAATCGCCGCCGCTGCCCTTCAGTCCGACGCAGCCGATCGGCAGGCCGTCCGACATCGCCACGATGAACGCGCCGCGCGGCCGCACCATGTCTCTCGCATCCGGGTCGCGCGACAGTGTGACGTCAAACCCCTGTTTGAAGCGGCGCGCCAGTTCGTCGTAATACGCGCCGAGGCAATAGCGCGCCTCTTTGCTGCGCGGGTCCATTTCACTCAACCCGATGCTGTCACGCCCGAGCGCAGAGGCGATCATGTCCATCGCCGCCAATAGTGCCTCGCGTTGCGCATGGCCGGCGAGGAAGCCTTCGGCCTGCCGGTTGGAGATCGCTTCATAGGTGCTGAACTCGCGGCGCCCGGTCCGCGTCAGCCTGACGACGCGGCGGCGCGCGTCGTCGCCATGCGCTGCCGTCTCGATCAGTCCTTCGTTTTCGAGACCTCGCAGGAGGCGGCTCATCAGGCCGGAATCGAGGCCGAGGTAGTCGCGAATTTCGCCCACGTCCGACCGCCCATGCCCGATCGCGTTCAACACGCGCGCTGCCCCAAGCGGCCGGCCGCGCCCGAGAAACGATGTGTCGAGCGCGCCGACCGCTGATGTCACGGCACGGTTGAAGCGGCGGACGCGGGAGACGGGATCAAGCATATATCTGACTTTAGTCAGATATCATTGTAGGGTCAATCGGCCGCTGACGAACCGGGCAGGCTTTTCACGTCCTTGCCCGGCCCGCGACGCCAACCAGCCTCACGTAGCCTTCGCCCCCCGCCTTGGGCGCCGGATGGCGCGCACCTTGCCGCTGCTTCCGCCGCCGCAGAAGAATTTTTCGCCGCCGTCGGATTCGAGTCCCGATACGCCGGTCCCGGGCGGCATCTCGATGCGCTCCAGCACCTTTCCGGTCTGGGGATCGACGCGGCGCACGTCACTCTCGTCGCCTTCCCAGGTGCCGTGCCAAAGCTCGCCGTCCGTCCAGGTGACGCCGGTAACGACGCGGTTGCTTTCGATGGTGCGCAGGATCGCGCCGCTCTCGGGATCGATCTGGTGGATCTTCCGGCCGCGATGCTGCCCGACCCACAGTGTTCCCTCGGCCCAGGCCAAACCCGAGTCGCCGCCGCCGCCGGGCGCCGGGATCGTCGCGAGCACGCGGCCGGTCGCCGGATCGAGCTTGTGGATGCGATCTTCCGCGATCTGGTACAGGTGCTTGCCGTCGAACGCCGTGCCCGCATGCGCGGCGACATCGATGGAGCGCAGCGTGTTTCCGCTTTCGGGATCGAAGGCGTTCAGCCGGTCTCCTGATGCAAACCAGACATGATGGCCGTCGAACGTCACGCCATGCACATGGTCGGCGTCTGGAAAGGGCCCGTACTCGCGGAGGATTTCGGCCGCTGATGTTTTCATGCCTGCACTCCTTTGATCCGGTCGGCTCGGAGAATGGTTCCGCTTCTCTGGCTTCATGACCTAACCGCCCGGCAGCGGGCCGGGGAGTAACAAGGTTGTCGTGAATCCCGCCGCCGGCGCTGTCATCCAGCGGCGAGCGCGCCCGCGGCCATAGGACTGCACCTTGCCCGCGACCGCAAGGGAATCGAGCGCGCGCTGCACCGTGCGCGGACTGGCGCCCAGCGCCAGTGCGAGCGCCGAACTCGACCATGATTCACCGTCGGCAAGAAATGCGATCACGGCCGCATGCTGATCCTCGACTGGCGGCGCCAGCACGACGAGTCTGGTTGCGCGGTGCGGCGTCAGCGCGAAACCCTGCGCCGTCGCGCTCACGCTCGCGAGCGGACGCAGCTTGGCGCGAAGCCGCCCGATCTCGACGCGCAGTCGGGCACGGTGCGATTCGTCGGCAAGCTTGGCGCGAAAGACGCGTCTGACCAGCGCATCTCGCGTCAGGTCCGCAGGCCACGCTTCGCCGAGCGCACGCGCCAGCGCGAACAGCACGGGACGCCTTGCAAGCGAGACCACGATGTCCTTGCACCGCACGACATGGCGGCATGCGTCCACGACGAGGGCGTCAGACTCCAGCACAGCTTCGACCTCCTCGAGCGGGAGCAATTTCTCGCCGCTATCCGCAATCAGGCGCGCCGCCGGCGTGTTTAGTGCCTCTGATGCCGCATCCACTTCCGCCATCAATGCGGGGATACGCGCCTCTTCCGCGGCACGGCGGGCGCGCGCAAGCGCGGTGCGCGCTGTCTTGGCGCGGATGCGCCGCATCGCGATCCCGGCAACGACCAATTCGTGCGCCGCCCGCGATGCGGGCGGGAGCGGTGCCGGATCGATCCCGCCGAGTGTCCGTTCGGCGTCGTCGAGCCGGCCGATCAGGAGCAGACGCCGGACTTCGAGATGCCGCGCATGCGCGGCGTTCAGCCAGTCGCCATGCCTTTCCAGTGTTGCCCGTGCGGCGCCGAGTGTCTTCGGGGGCCAGCCCAGATCGCGCGACACCAGCGCGATCTCGGCCTCGGCCACGACACACCTTGCGCGGGCCACGGCCTCTCTGGAACCAAAGGCGCGTGCCGCATTTTGCAGCAGAGTTTTTGCGCGGGCGAAATCGCCGAGTTGCGCCATCGCGATGCCGCGAAGCGCCAGAGCAGGGGGGTCGTCCCGCAGGCCAACCCGCTTCAAAACGCCAAGGAGATCGCCGGCGGCGAGGGCCCGCGCTGCAGCCGTGATCAGCGAGTCCATCGAAATCCCGTCACACTTGTCACTCCCACCCTTTCGATGTCTCGCGCTAGGTCTTTCTTACGACCGACAGCAGGGGCAAAGAGAAGGACAGCACGCCATGAACACGCCACCAATTGTATCGCCGCAGGAGTGGAAAGCCGCGCGCGAGCAGCTTCTCGTCAAGGAGAAGGCCCTGACCCGCGCCCGCGACGAACTGGCCGCCGAGCGGCGGCGGATGCCGTGGGTTGCGGTCGATAAGACTTATACGTTCGACGGGCCGAAGGGCAAAGCGAGCCTGCTCGATTTGTTCGAGGGCCGCCGCCAACTGATCGTCTATCGCGCCTTCTTCGAGCCCGGCGTGCATGGCTGGCCGGAGCACGCCTGCATCGGTTGTTCCATGGTCGCCGATCAGGTGGGGCACCTCGCTCACGTCAATGCGCGGGGCACGACGCTCGCCTTTGCCTCGCGCGCGCCGCAAGACGACATCGCGCGGCTGAAGACGCGGATGGGATGGGAGATACCCTGGTACACGATCACCGACAGCTTCGATGCAGACTTCGGCGTCGATCAATGGCACGGTCACAACGCCTTTATTCGCGACGGCGAGCGCGTCTTCCGCACTTATCTCATCAACGGTCGCGGCGACGAGGCGATGGGCACCGTTTGGAGTTACCTCGACATGACGGCGCTCGGGCGGCAGGAGGAGTGGGAGGACTCGCCGCAGGGCTACCCGCAGACTCGACCGTACAAGTGGTGGAACTGGCACGAGAGCTATGTCCCGGACGCCGCGCCCGACCCGAAATGGGTCGCGGTATCGGATGCCGGCGAGGCTGCCTTCCGCAAACGCACCGGCTAGTCCCGCGGGGCACGGCTCAGGCTGAACAAACGGAGCGCTCCAGCATGATCTCCAGCACGACAAGCGCGGTCGACCGTGATGTTGCGCGGCATCAGGAGCGCTCCAACGCAGGTGCAGATCGCCTGCTGTCGCTGGCGGCCGCACCGACCTTCGTGCTCATGGCGGTGCTGACGGGGATTCATGATGGCGGCGCGCCGTCCATGCTCTGCTCGTCCGCGCACGATGCATCGCCACTGACCGGGATGCTTGCGATGTACCTGCTGATGAGCGCATTCCATTTGCCACCATGGGTGAGACTGGTCCGCAACTGGCGTCATGTGGATCGCTGACCGCAAGCGAATGTGGACCGTACCGCTTCTGAATCACTTCGCAAGCGTCAGAAGCGGCTTGCCCTTTTCGACGACATAGGTCGCAAGCTCGCTTGCGGTGCCAGGGCCGATGTTCTTCGCGGCATGAACTGTTCCGGCCGGGATGAACAGCACATCGCCGGAATTGAGCGTCACCGGCGGCTTGCCTTCGACCTCATACTCGATCGCTCCCGCGAGCACGTAGATGATCTCCTCGCCCGGATGCGTGTGCCTGGGGAAGGCGACGCCCGGTGCGAGATCGACACGTACCTGGATCGCCTCGCGTCCGGGCGCGCTGAGGTCGTGCCGCTGCAGGTCGGTGCGAGTGACGCCCGCCTGCTGGGCCTCGGCCGCCGGCAGCGTCAGTATGGTGCCGCCTATCGCGGTCACGGCTGCCAGGGTTCGCAACGTCACCGCCGGTCGGCTGCTCATGTCGAACTCCTTCGAGTTGGGTCTTTTGCCGTGGCTTTCATCGATTTGCGGTTCGGTCATCACGCTGCGGACCCCGCTCACTCCGGCAGCTTCTCGCCGGCGTGCTCCTTGACGATGTAGTCCGCATACCAGTCCGGCCAGTTGTCGTCATACTTGCCGCCGTTGCGCTTCTCGTGCTCGCCATGCGCGGCCGCGGCGCGCCGCAGCGCGGCGGCAAGCGCATTCGACGAGGCGAACGTCGTTTCCTTGCTGTCCACGCGTCCGGGCAGGCGCGCGGTCAGCTCTTGCAGCAGCCAGCCATTGCCGTCGGGATCGCTGAACGAGGCGTAAGAGCTGTAGCTGGCACGGGTAGGATGCGGACCCTTGACGCGCAGTCGGCCGGACAAATAGGGCTCGTCGTTGCCGGCATGGCTGTCGCCGGAGTGGAACACCTCGCTGACCCCGGCGCCACGCGCGACCAGTTCCCTGTGAGCAGCTTCGATGTCGGAGACGATCAAATAGAGGCCCTGGGCCGAGCCGGGCTTTGCCGCCGTGACGTTCTTGCCGAAGATTACCGAGGCTGGCGAGCCCGGCGGTGTGAACTGGATCACGCGCCAGTCGTCTCCGGCGGCGAAGTCGGCGTCGAGCCGCCAGCCGAGACCTGCGTAGAAGGCTTTTGCACGATCGACATCGGAAACGGGAATAACGACGACCTCGAGCTTCAGGTCCACGGCTGCTTTCTTCTCCGTTGCCCAAGCTTTCTCTGCGACGTTGCTCATGTCTCTCTCCTTGACGCCTCTTCGCCGCACTGGAGTGTGCGGGCTGCCACGACGGGTGCCTGGCCTTGATCAGCATTGCGTGCGCCGGGGAGCGTGTCCAGCTTGCGGCCGCCTCCGAACGGAGGCAGGGTGCACCCATCAAATTTCTTGATGCGAGGTGAAATCGATGTCGCGCGTGTCCATCAAGACCAGGAACGACCTGCCACCCGAGCTGAAGCCGCTCTGGGACAAAATGACGACCTATGGCGCGTTCGAGCACCAGGCCGGCGTGATGGCGCAGCGGTTGCCGATCTTCAAGCACATGTGGTCGCTGCTGGTCGATCTCGCCGACGAGGCGGTACTGTCGAAGCGCTATCTCGAACTCGCGGTCGTGACGGTGTCGCTGTTGAACAAGTGCGACTATTGCGTCTCGCATCACGCGCCGAAGCTCGCGATCCAGGGCGTCTCGGAAGCGGGGGCGGAACGGCTGCTCGACTACAAGGATCACCCGGAACTCGACGCTGTCGACAGGCTGGTCGTCGAATACGCGATCGCTGTCACCAACAACTGGAACAAGACGCGCGACGAGATCTTCGATCGGCTCCGCGGGCATTTCTCCGAACCGCAGATCGTCGAGCTGACATGGCGCACCGCGCTGTGCGGCGCGTTCAACCGCTTCAACGATATCCTGCAGCTCGACATTGAAGAGGGCGTCCCCCACCGCGAAGCCGCCGAATGAGGTTCTTCACGTTGCGCGCGATCGTGAGCCCGGCCGCCGCGACGATCAGCGTCGGCGCGGTGCCTTGCTCGCAAAAAAGTGAGCAGGCGGTATAGTCGACTGTCGGTTCCCGCCCCTCCCGTTCGTCTTCAAGCCGGAGCGAATTGCACGGGAGATCGGGAATGACCAATTCTGCCTATCGCTGGGTGATCGTCGCGGCCGGCGGTCTGCTCGGCTGCGTCGCGATCGGTGGCATGTTCTCGCTGCCGGTGTTCCTGCAGCCGATGGCACGTGACACCGGCTGGTCGGTCACGGGCATATCCAGCGCCATGACGGTCGGTTTCCTTGCGATGGCCTTCACGAGCATGGCCTGGGGGACGCTGTCGGATCGACTGGGGCCGCTGCCCGTGGTGCTGACGGGATCAGTGGTGCTGGCGGCGAGCCTTGCGCTGGCGAGCCAGGCGCCGTCGCTGCTGGTGTTTCAGTTCGTGTTCGGCGTGATGGTCGGCGCCGCCACCGCCGCGATCTTTGCTCCGATGATGGCCTGCGTCACCGGCTGGTTCGACACCCATCGCAGCCTTGCGGTCTCGCTCGTGTCGGCAGGCATGGGCATGGCGCCTCTCACGATGTCGCCGCTCGCGGCCTGGCTCGTCTCGTACCACGACTGGCGGAGCTCGATGCTGATCGTTGCGGCCGTGGTCGCGGCGATCATGATCCCGGCCTCACTCCTGGTGCGGCGTCCGCCGGCTTTGGAAGGCGGGCAATCCTCCGCGGCAGTCGGGAGCGGCGAACCGGAGATGTCGCTTCCGCAGGCGCTGCGCTCGCCTCAATTCATCATCCTGCTCGCGACGAATTTCTTCTGCTGCGCCACTCATTCGGGGCCGATCATCCACACCGTTAGCTATGCGATCACCTGCGGCATCCCGATGATCGCGGCGGTAACGATCTACAGCGTCGAGGGACTTGCGGGGATGGGCGGCCGCATCGCGTTCGGCCTGCTTGGCGACCGCTTCGGAGCCAAGCGCGTGCTCGTGCTTGGCCTGCTTGCGCAGGCGTTCGGCGCGCTCGGCTACGTCTTCGTGCGCGAGCTCGCCGCATTCTACGCGGTGGCGGCGCTGTTCGGCTTCATCTATGCCGGCACCATGCCGCTCTATTCGGTGCTTGCGCGCGAGAACTTTCCGCTGCGGATGATGGGCACGGTGATCGGCGGAACGGCGATGGCAGGCAGTCTCGGCATGGCGACCGGACCGCTCGCCGGCGGTCTGATCTACGACACCTTCGCGAGCTACACATGGCTCTATGTCGGCTCCTGGGCCGTCGGCCTCGGCGCATTCCTGATCGCGCTGACCTTCCGCCCGTTCGCGATGCCGCGAACCGCGCCGGCGCCGGCATGAAGCCGGCATCCGGAGCGGGATCGCCGATGGTCAGCTCAATCGTCAGGCAGGGTGAACACCGTGCACGGCCTTGCGATCCCGCGCAACTGATGTGTTCCGAGCGCGACCAGGGGCATGTCGGTCTCGGCGGCGAGCGTATCGGATACGAGTACCGTCTTCTCGAGCGGCCGGCACAGTCCTTCCAGTCGGCTGACCAGATTGACGGCCGGGCCGATCGCCGTGAAGTCGAGACGGTCGGCGGCACCGATGTTGCCCCACAGCATCTCGCCGAGATGCAGCGCTACGCCGAAAGGCAGAGGCGTCAGTCCCTGCCGGCGCCGCTCCTGATCGAGATGGACCATCCCGACCCGCGCGGCGGAGACGGCGCGCAGCGCCGCCTCGCAGGCGTTGCGCGGGCTCGCGGTCACCGGAAAGATCGCAAGCACGCCGTCGCCGATGAACTTCAAAACCTCGCCGCCGAAGGCATGGATCGCGCCCGCGATGCGATCGAACCAGGCGTCGAGCGCCGCGATGACCTCGGCGGGCGGATGGCTTTCGGAGAGCGCGGTGAAGCCGCGCAAGTCGGCGTAGAGCAGGGCGGCCTTGATCGTCTCGCCGGTATTGCGCCGCAAGGGAGACGCCAGTACGCGCGCCGCGCTGCGTCGGCCGAGATAGGCTTCCAGCGCCGCCGACAACGTGGCGCGGGCCGCGAGCACGGCAAGCGGCGCCGCCGCGAAGCGCGCGACCTCGCGCAGCCGCTCGATCTCGTCGGCCGTGAACGGGCGCGGCCCGATCCAACCGAGCATGGGGCCATCCTGGGTTGGTCCGATCGTGTCCTCATGCGGAGAACCCGACGTGAGTTCGGCGAGCCATCGTCGTCCGGCAGATGGTCTTGCTTCACTGGTTGCCGCGAGACCCTCGGTTGCGAATCCGAGCGCCTCGATGACCTCGCCGCTGTCGGCGCGCCACAGCCAGGTGCGCCTTGCAATCAGCGGATGCGGAACATCGAGCGTGAGGGTTCCCCCCGCGAGTGGCAAGCCATCCGCGACGAGATGTGTGCCGAGTTCCGAAAGCCACTTGTCGGCGCCGGGGGACTCGGCAGCTGCGTCAACGAGCCAGGAAAGAGTCGCAGAAAGCTGCATCGCTCCATCATGAGGGTGACGCGCCGCCCTTGTCACGCGCTATCTCGAATTCCAGGCGCGCGAAGAGATGAGGACGCAACATTGTCGCGCGCTAGTTCTTTGTTTGAGCATGATCTCCGCGCAAACGCGACGCGTTTGTCGCGAGGGAAAACCGCTGCACACTTTTCCGGATCATGCTTTAGTTATCACCGGTCGCTTCATGGAGGTGTCGATGACAGAACCGCTCGTGGTCCGACGTGAATTGCAGATCGCCGCCCCGCCTGCGACGGTCTTCGCGTTCCTGACTGATCCGGAAAAGATCGTGAGCTGGATGGGTCTCGAGGCGACCACCGAGACGCATCCAGGCGGGCTCTATCTCCTCAAGGGCATCGGCGGCAGTCGCGCCAGAGTGGCGCGCGGTAAATTCCACGAGGTCGTGCCGGTCCATCGGCTTGCTTACAGTTTTGGGTGGGAGGATGGCGAAGAGGTGCCGCCCGGATCGAGCCTGATCGAGATCGATCTGGTCGACAAGGACAACGGCACGCTGTTGCGGATGACCCATAGCGGTCTTCCGAACGCGGCGCAGTGCGAGAGCCACGCCAAGGGATGGGCGCACTATCTCGGCCGCTTGGCCGTCGTGGCCTCCGGCCGGCATCCCGGTCCCGATATCGGTCCGGCGCAAAGTACCTGATCTTGGTCTCCGCGCCGCCGCAATGGGATCGAGCTAACCTGATCGTTGCATTGCTTGACGTTGCGGCCGCGGCGGTCAATGGAATGGCCGATCCTCTAGGTCAATCGCAACAGGAAGCTTTCATGACGCGCATACGCTGTATCACTGAAATGGGCATGGGTGTCGACGTTCACGGTCGCGATGCGACCAAGGCGGCCAGGCGCGCGGTCTCCGACGCCATCCGGCATTCGAGCCTCGGCTTCTTCCGCATGATCGGCAAGACCGCGAACGAGATGTTTGTCGATGTGACGATCGGCGTGCCGAACCCGGATGAAGTCGACACGGCGGCGGTCGCAAAGGAGTTGCCGTACGGCACCGCGACGGTGAGGGCGATCGCGGGCGGGCTCGAAATCCCGTCGGATCAGGGCAATGATCCCATCCTGATCGCGAATGCCGCCGTCATCGTCAGTTTCGATGACGGGAAATAATCGGTAGGTGGACAGCGCGAAGCGTCGCTGCGCCTTGCCTTTGTCTATCTTGCTGTCACTTGCGCAATGTTGAGCCTATTCGCCATCCCTGAAATAGTCCGGCTTGCCCGTGGTCCAGGTCTCACCCCAATGCTGGCTGCCGCCGTCGACGGTCAGCGTTTCGCCGGTGATGAAACTGCCGGAGGGGCCTGCGAGGTAAACGCTGGCTTCCGCGATGTCCCAGGGCGAGCCCGCGCGCATCATCGGATTGGAGCGCGGATAGGCCGCGCGCGCCTCCCTGGTGTAAACGTTCCAGCCCTCGGTCTCGATCGCGCCGGGTGCGATGCAGTTGACGCGGATGTTCAGTGGCGCCCATTCGACTGCGAGCGCGCGCGACAATCCGATCACGCCGGAACGTGCAGCAATGGAGTGAGCGACGCCGTAGAGGCCGTGGGTCGTGACCACGACGATGTTGACGATGCTGCCGCGAGCCTTGCGTTCGCGCCAGCGCTGCGCAGACGCCTGCATCATGTACCAGGTGCCGTTGAGATTGGTGTTGATCACGGCGTTCCAGCCCTTGATCGAGAAATCGATCGCGGCTTGCGGAAACTGCCCGCCAGCGCTGTTCACCAGCACGTCGACGCGGCCATGAGCGGCCCATGCCGCATCGAACATCGCGTTGACGGCGTTGGGCTCCTTGATGTCGGCGACATGCGCTGATGCCTTCAGGCCGCGGGCGGCAAGCTCGACAACCAGTGCATCGAGCTTACCCTGATCGCGGCCCACTGTGATGACATGAGCGCCCAATCGTGCAAGAAGCCAGACGATGGCGCGGCCGATGCCGCCGCTGCCGCCGGAGACGATCACGACCTGGTCCTTGAGCGTACCGGCCGCGAACACGGTCGGATGGACTGCGAGCTCGTCGTCCGAGAGCCCATGCCTTACCGGGGTCGGAGGATCTTTCATGGTCGACACGGCCCCTTGCGGCTTGCACTGACGTCCGTACATTAGCCACCCAACAACAACCAGGCAAAGACCATCAAATGGCCGACCTATCAGCCTTTCCCGTCACCAGCCGCTGGCCCGCCCGGCATCCCGACCGATTGCAGCTTTACTCGTTGCCGACGCCGAATGGGGTCAAGGTGTCGATCATGCTGGAGGAGATCGGGCTGCCTTACGAGGTGCATCTCGTCGACTTCAACAAGAATGACCAGAAGACACCGGAGTTCTTGTCGCTCAATCCGAACGGCAGGATTCCGGCAATCCTCGATCCCAATGGTCCCGGCGGCAAACCGCTGCCCTTGTTCGAGTCAGGGGCCATCCTGCAATATCTTGCGGAGAAGACCGGCAAAATGTTGCCTGAGGATGCCGCCCGGCGCTACGAGGCCATTCAGTGGGTTCACTTCCAGATCGGCGGCATCGGGCCGATGTTCGGCCAGATCGGATTCTTCCACAAGTTCGCCGGCAAGGACTACGAGGACAAGCGGCCACTGCAGCGCTACGCTGACGAATCGAAGCGTCTGCTCGGAGTGATGGAGACGCGTCTTAACGGCCGGCAGTGGTTCATGGACGATGACTACACCATCGCCGATATTTCCATGCTCGGCTGGGTGCGCAACCTCATTGGTTTCTATGGTGCGCGCGAGCTTGTCGAGTTCGATCAGTTCAAGCATGTTGCGGGTTGGCTTGAGCGCGGGCTCAAGCGGCCGGCGGTCGAGCGCGGGCTCAACATCCCGAAGCGGCCGTGACTGCGAATACGTAATTGTCGGCGGCGACTTCCCGTCTCGGATGTCGCCGCCAAGTCGGCACTTCCCACCCCCCGGGGACACCCCATGACCACAGACGCGATCAGGCCCGCTGTTCATCACCATCATCAGCCCTGGTACAAGATCCTCTATGTCCAGGTGCTGATCGCGATCGCACTCGGCATCCTGATCGGATATTTCTATCCCGATCTCGGCAAGTCGCTGAAGCCGCTCGGCGACGGTTTCATTGCGCTGATCAAGATGATGATCGCGCCGGTGATCTTCTGTACCGTGGTGCACGGCATCTCCTCGATGGGCGACCTCAAGCGTGTCGGCCGCGTCGGATTGAAGGCGCTGATCTATTTCGAGACGGTGTCGACAGTGGCGCTCGCCGTCGGCCTGCTGGTCGGCAGGACGTTGCAGCCCGGGAGGGGCTTCAA
The DNA here is from genome assembly GCF_018131005.1 of Bradyrhizobium lablabi. GTDB lineage: Bacteria > Pseudomonadota > Alphaproteobacteria > Rhizobiales > Xanthobacteraceae > Bradyrhizobium > Bradyrhizobium lablabi_D. The sequence continues at coordinate 330,694 of NZ_JAFCJK010000007.1, read as the reverse complement.
CATCGATCCGGCCTCGATCGATACGAAGTCAGTTGCCAACTATGTAACGCAGGCGAAGGAGCAAGGCATCGTCGCGCACCTGATGGCGATCATTCCCGACAGCTTCTTCGGCGCGCTGGCGCGCGGCGACCTGCTGCAGGTGCTGCTGATCTCGATCCTGTCAGGGTTCGCCATCGCCTACATGGGCAAGGCCGGCGAGCCGATCGCGGCGGCAATCGACAAGGCCGCCAAGATGTTCTTCGGCATCATCCGCATCATCGTCCGCGTGGCGCCGCTCGGCGCATTCGGCGCCATGGCGTTCACGGTCGGCGCCTACGGTCTCGGCTCGCTGTGGAATTTGGCCGCGCTGATCGGCACCTTCTATCTCACCAGCATTCTGTTCGTGCTGATCGTGCTCGGTTCGATTGCGCGGCTGTCCGGTTTCTCGATCATCCGCTTCATCGCCTACATCAAGGACGAGCTGCTGATCGTGCTCGGCACGTCGTCGTCGGAGACCGTGCTGCCGCAAATGATCCAGAAGATGGAGCATCTCGGCGCTTCGCGCTCGGTGGTCGGCCTCGTGATCCCGACCGGCTACAGCTTCAATCTCGACGGCACCAACATCTACATGACGCTGGCGACGCTGTTTCTGGCGCAGGCGACCAACACGCCTCTGACGATCTGGCAGGAGCTCGGCATTTTGGGCATTGCCATGATCACGTCGAAGGGGGCGTCAGGGGTCACCGGCGCAGGCTTCATCACGCTGGCGGCGACGCTGTCGATCGTGCCCGACATTCCGATCCAGTCGATCGCCATCCTGGTCGGCATCGACAAGTTCATGAGCGAGTGTCGCGCGCTGACCAATCTGATCGGCAACGGCGTCGCCTGCGTCGTGATCAGCCTGTCGGAAGGCGAGCTCGACAAGGAGGCACTGCACGAGACCATGGCGCACCCGCTCGAACTCGGCGAAGCGCTTGAGCCGGGGGGCGGGGGATAAGCCGCGAACACTAGGAGTACGGTAAGGCAGGGGAGCGATGGCGATCACGATCTACGGCATCAAGAATTGCGACACGATGAAGAAGGCGCGCGCCTGGCTCGATGACCACGGCCTCGCATACGACTTTCACGACTACAAGACCGCCGGCATCGGCAAGGACAAGCTCAAGCAATGGAGCGACGAGGTCGGGTGGGAGACGCTGCTCAACCGCGCCGGCACCACCTTCAAGAAGCTGCCTGACAGCGAGAAGGAAGGGTTGAACGAGCGCAAGGCGCTCGCGCTGATGGCGGAGCAGCCGTCGATGATCAAGCGCCCGGTGCTCGATCTCGGGGCCAGGCGCGTGGTCGGCTTCAAGCCGGATCTCTACGCGAAGGAAGTGCCCGCGAAGGCGCGCAAGAAGGACTAGGTGAGCGCGTCGAGACGTTGCGGATCGCCGTTCTAAGGATCAAAGCAGGTACGGGTTCGGCGCGACCTCTCAGCCGGGCGCGCTTTCGACGCGCAAAGTGCGACCGAACGTCATTCGACTAAGGGTGAACCGGAACCGGATACTGTCGTCGCCGTCGCACAGCTTTCCGCCTTGCGTAACTGGCTCGGATGACGGCATATTCCGGCCCGGAGGCGGCGGTTCACGGGACGGTTTCCAGGACGTCTCGGATCATGTCGGGCACGAGAAAAACCGGTCACGCGAGCGAGAGGCCTCGCAGCGATGGCTTATGGGGGAATTTGTTTGGCCGATGAGTTCATTCTCGAAACCCACGGATTGACCAAGGAATTCGCGGGTTTCTTCGCCGTTCGCGACGTCGCGCTGAAGGTGCGTCGCGGCAGTATCCATGCGTTGATCGGGCCGAACGGCGCCGGCAAGACGACATGTTTCAACCTGCTGACCAAATTCTTGAAGCCGTCGGCAGGCCAGATTCTCTACAAGGGGCAGGACATCACCGCAATGCAGCCGGCCGATGTGGCGCGGCTCGGACTCGTGCGCTCGTTCCAGATCTCTGCGGTATTCCCGCATTTGACGGCGCTCGAGAACGTCCGCGTTGCATTGCAGCGCCAGCACGGCTCGTCCTTCGACTTCTGGCGCTCCAAGAGCGTGCTTGACCGCTATAATGGGCGCGCTCGCGAGCTGCTGAACGACGTCGGCTTGAGCGAGTTCGCCAACACGCCGGCGGTCGAGATGCCCTATGGCCGCAAACGCGCACTTGAAATTGCAACGACGCTAGCGCTCGACCCGGAGATGATGCTGCTCGACGAGCCAATGGCCGGGATGGGCCACGAGGACATCGACAAGATCGCCGCCCTGATCAAGCGCATTTCCGCCAAATACACCATCTTGATGGTCGAACATAATCTTTCGGTCGTGGCCAATCTGTCGGACATCATCACCGTGCTGACGCGCGGACAGGTGCTGGCGGAGGGCAACTACGCCGACCTCTCCAAGGATGAGCGCGTGAAGGAAGCCTATTTGGGAGCGGGTCATGGCTGACGCGAAACTGGCGGAAGCCCCGGCAAAGGCCGCCGGCGGCGCGGAGGTGCTCTCGGTCAGGGACCTGCAGGCGTGGTACGGCGAGTCCCACATTCTTCACGGTATCAATTTCAACGTGAAGGCCGGCGAGGTGGTGACGCTGCTCGGCCGCAATGGCGCCGGCAAGACCACGACGCTGAAGGCGGTCATGGGCATCATCGGCAAGCGCACCGGCTCGATCCGATTCGACAATCAGGAGATCATCCGCGCCTCGTCCGACCGGATCGCGCGGAAGGGAATCGCATTCTGTCCCGAGGAGCGCGGCATCTTCGCGAGTCTCGACGTGCGCGAGAACCTGCTACTGCCGCCGGTCGTGCGCCCGGGCGGTCTGTCGCTGGAGCAGATCTTCGCTCTGTTTCCGAACCTGAAGGAACGCCTCTATAGCCAGGGCACCAAGCTCTCCGGCGGCGAGCAGCAGATGCTGGCGATTGCGCGCATCCTGCGCACCGGGGCGCGCTTCCTGATGTTGGACGAGCCGACCGAAGGTCTCGCGCCCGTCATCATCCAGCAGATCGGCCACACCATCGCGCGGCTGAAATCCGAAGGCTTCACCATCCTTTTGGTCGAGCAGAACTTCCGCTTCGCCTCGACCGTCGCCGACCGCTACTACATCGTCGAGCACGGCAAGGTGATCGACGGCTTCGCCAATTCCGAGCTGTCGGCCAATATGGACAAGCTCCATACCTATCTCGGCGTCTGAAATCGCCGGGAACCACTTAGTTTGAAGACGAGGAAATTACAAAATGAAGACCAAGATTTCAGCGCTACTGCTCGGCACCGCGCTAACGCTCGCCTCCGCAAGCCTCGCGGCTGCGCAGGACAAGACGGTGAAGATCGGCGCGCTGTCCGATCAGTCCGGTCTCTACGCCGACCTCGGCGGCCCCGGCTCGACCCTCGCTGCGCAGATGGCGGCCGAGGATTCGGGCCTGAAGGCCAAGGGCTGGAAGATCGAGATCGTCTCCGGAGACCACCAGAACAAGCCCGACATCGGCACCACCATTGCCCGTCAGTGGTTCGACGTCGACAAGGTCGACGTGATCGTCGACGTGCCGAATTCCGGCGTCGCGCTCGCGGTCAACAATGTGGTGAAGGAGAAGAACGGCGTCTACATCAACTCGGGTGCCGCGACATCGGACCTGACCAATGCGCAGTGCTCACCGAACACGGTGCATTGGACTTACGACACCTACATGCTCGCGCACACGACGGGGCAGGCGCTGGTGAAGGCCGGCGGCGATACCTGGTTCTTCCTGACCGCGGACTACGCCTTCGGCGCAGCGCTCGAGCGCGACACCACGGCCGTCGTTACCGCCAATGGCGGCAAGGTGCTCGGCGGCGTCAAGCACCCGCTCAACACTTCGGACTTCTCGTCCTTCCTGCTGCAGGCGCAGTCGTCCAAGGCCAAGATCATCGGCCTCGCCAATGCCGGCGGCGACACCACCAATTCGATCAAGCAGGCCGCCGAATTCGGTATCGTCAAAGGCGGCCAGAAGCTGGCGGCGCTTCTGCTCTTCCTGACCGACGTGAAGGCGATCGGTCTCGAGACTGCGCAGGGCCTGAACTTCACCGAGACGTTCTACTGGGACATGAACGACCAGACCCGCGCGTTCTCCAAGCGCTTCGCCGAGCGGATGAAGAACGGCGCGCCGCCGACCATGGTGCAGGCCGGCGTCTATGCAGGCTTGCTGCATTACTTCAAGGCGCTGGACGCGCTCGGCGGCAATCCGCATGACGGCGTCAAGGTGGTGGAGAAGATGAAGGCGATCCCGACCGACGACGCCCTGTTCGGCAAGGGCGAGATCCAGCCCAATGGCCGCACCATCCACACCGCCTATCTGTTCGAGGTGAAGAAGCCTTCGGAGTCAAAGGGCCCGTGGGATTTCTACAAGCTGGTCGGCTCCGTACCGGGCGACCAGGCGTTCACGCCGCTGTCCGAGAGCAAATGCGCATTGCTGAAAAAGTGACGATCATGCTCGCTGGTCATGGCCTGACCGGCGGGCTTCATCCGGGTATCGAAAGCTGATCCGATGCAGGCTCTTTACGCACAGCTTCTGGTGGGACTGATCAACGGCTCGTTCTACGCGCTGCTCAGTCTGGGGCTCGCCGTTATCTTCGGCATGCTCAACATCATCAATTTCGCGCATGGCGCGCTCTACATGATGGGCGCCTTCACGGCGTATTTCCTGCTCAGTCTGGGGGGCCTCGGATACTGGTGGGCGTTGATCATCGCGCCGATCGTGGTGGGAATCTTCGGCATGATCCTCGAGCGGACCATGCTGCAGTGGCTGGCAGGGCTCGACCATCTCTACGGACTGCTGCTGACCTTCGGCATCGCGCTGATCGTGCAGGGCGTGTTCCAGAACTATTTCGGCTCCTCCGGTCTGCCCTATGCGATTCCAGATTACCCGCAGATCGGAGACTGGCGCGGGCTGCAGGGCGGCATCAATCTCGGCTTCATGTTTCTGCCGATCTATCGCGGCTGGGTCGTCATCTTCTCCCTCGTCGTATGCTTCGCTACCTGGTTCCTGATCGAGAAGACGCAGCTCGGCGCCTACCTGCGCGCCGCCACCGAGAACCCGACGCTGGTGCGCGCCTTCGGCATCAACGTGCCGCGCATGATCACGCTCACCTACGGCCTCGGCGTCGGCCTTGCCGCGCTCGCGGGCGTGCTGTCGGCGCCGATCAACCAGGTCCGCCCGCTGATGGGCGCCGATCTGATCATCGTCGTGTTCGCGGTGGTCGTGATCGGGGGCATGGGCTCGATCATGGGATCGATCATCACCGGCTTCGCGCTCGGCGTGATCGAGGGACTGACCAAGTATTTTTATCCCGAAGCCTCCAACACCGTGGTGTTTGTCCTGATGGTGCTGGTGCTGCTGGTGAAACCGACGGGACTGACGGGACGGGCGGCCTGATATGTCAGCATTGACCGACGATACGCTTCCGGTGACCCCGCGCGCGATGCGCGACGAGATGATCGTGTTCGCCGCCATGGCTTTGCTGCTGGCGCTCGTGCCGTTTACCGGGATCTATCCTTTCTTCGTCATGCAGGCGCTGTGCTTTGCGCTGCTCGCTTGCGCCTTCAACCTTCTGATCGGCTATGGCGGCCTGCTGTCGTTCGGCCATGCCATGTTCCTCGGCACCGCCGGCTACGTGACGGCGCATGCGCTCAAGGTCTGGGCACTGCCGCCCGAACTCGGCATCGTGATCGGCACCGCGGCGGCGACCTTGCTCGGCCTCGTCACGGGGTACATCTCGATCCGCCGCCAGGGCATCTATTTCTCGATGATCACGCTGGCGCTGTCGCAATTGCTCTACTTCATCTACCTGCAGGCGCCTTTTACCCACGGCGAGGACGGCATTCAGGGCATTCCGCAGGGCCATCTGTTCGGTTTCCTCGACCTCTCGAAGCCGACGGTGCTCTACTACGTCGTGCTCGCCGGCTTCCTTGGTGGCTTCCTCGTGATCTATCGCACCATCAATTCGCCGTTCGGCGAGGTGCTCAAGTCGATCCGCGAGAACGAGCAGCGGGCGATCTCGCTCGGCTATAAGACCGATCAGTACAAGCTGCTTGCCTTCATCATCTCGGGCACCCTCGCGGGCTTCGCCGGTTCGCTGAAGGTGTTCGTCGCGCAGAACGCCTCGCTCACCGACGTGCATTGGACGATGTCCGGCGAAATCGTGCTGATGACGCTGGTCGGCGGCCTCGGCACCATCTTCGGGCCCGTGGTCGGCGCGTTCGTGATCATTGCCATGCAGCAATATCTCGCCAGCTACGGCCAGTGGGTGACGGTCATCCAGGGCGTGATCTTCGTGGCCTGCGTGCTGACCTTCCGCCGTGGCCTGATCGGAGAAATCGCTCATTTCCTGCGGCGGTCGCTGTAGAGCAGGGGGCGGCATCGGGGCATTTTAGGGCTGACAAAGCGGTGGATGACCGCCCGTTTGGGCAGCCAACGCCGGATGCTTCTCCGCGAAATGTTCTATGACAGTTTTGTGACGGGTCGCCCCATGCCCCTCCCGAACGATGGAACTGACCTATGCTGCGCTGGTTTCGCGCCTTTTTGCCCAAAGAGGAACGGTTCTTCGACCTGTTCGCCCGGCACGCCAGGACCTCGGTGAGCTGCGCGATCGCGCTCCAGGACATGCTGAAGGGCGGCGACGAGACGCCGGTCTATTGCCAGCGCGTCAACCAGTTCGAGAACGACGCCGACAATATCACCCGCGAGGTTCTGACCGCGGTTCGCCGCACCTTCATCACCCCGTTCGACCGCGGCGACATCAAGAACCTGATCACGTCGATGGACGATGCCGTCGACCAGATGCAGCAGACGGCCAAGGCGGTCGTGCTGTTCGAAGTGCGCGCGTTCGAGCCGCCGATGCGGGAGATGGGAGCTTTGATCGTCGAATGCGCCAACCTGGTCGTCCGCGCTCTACCGCTGCTGCAATCGATCGGCCAGAACGTCTCTATGCTGACTCTGATCACCGAGGAGTTGACTAAACTTGAGGGCCGCGTCGACGACCTCCATGACATCGGGCTGAAGGAGCTGTTCCTCAAACATCGTCACGCCAACACCATGGACTTCATCGTCGGCGCGGAGATCTACGACCATCTCGAGAAGGTGGCCGACCGCTTCGACGACGTCGCCAACGAGATCAATTCGATCGTGATCGAGCAGGTCTGAGCATGATCCGGAAAAGTGTGCGGTGGTTTCCCGAGAATATCTTGCTCGAACAGCTGCTGTAGGATAGGGCACCACGTGGACGCCGCGCTCGGTTTTCCCGTACTGGTCATTCTGATCGCGGTCGCGCTGCTGTTCGACTTCCTGAACGGCCTGCATGACGCCGCGAACTCGATCGCGACCATCGTCTCGACCCGCGTGTTGCGGCCGCAATACGCGGTGTTCTGGGCGGCATTTTTCAACTTCGTCGCGTTCCTGGTGTTCGGCCTTCACGTCGCCAACACCATCGGCACCGGCATCATCGATCCGAGCGTGGTCGATGCGACCGTGATCTTCGCCGCGCTGGTCGGGGCGATCGTCTGGAACGTGGTCACCTGGGCGCTCGGCATCCCCTCATCGAGCTCGCATGCGCTGATCGGCGGCCTGGTCGGCGCCGGCGTGGCGAAGGCGGGGATTTCGGCCGCGGTGTGGAGCGGGCTGTCGAAGACGCTGCTCGCGATCGTGCTGTCCCCGCTGGTCGGCTTCCTGCTCGCGCTGGTGCTGGTTGCGATCGTGTCCTGGCTGTCGGTGCGCTCGACGCCGTTTGTGGTGGATCGGGCCTTCCGCATCCTGCAGTTCGCCTCGGCCTCGCTCTATTCGCTTGGCCACGGCGGCAACGATGCGCAGAAGACCATGGGCATCATCGCCGTGCTGCTCTACTCGCAGGGCCATATCGGCGAAGAGTTCGAAATCCCGTTCTGGGTGGTGCTGGCCTGCCAGACCGCGATGGCGCTGGGCACGCTGATGGGCGGCTGGCGGATCGTGCGCACCATGGGCCTGCGGATCACGAAGCTGACGCCGATGCAGGGGTTCTGTGCCGAGACCGGCGGTGCCGCGACCCTGTTCATGGCGACCTATCTCGGGATCCCGGTGTCGACAACGCACACCATCACCGGCGCGATCGTCGGCGTCGGCGCAGCGCGGCGGCTCTCGGCGGTACGCTGGAACGTGGCAAGCTCGATCGTCTACGCCTGGGTGATTACAGTTCCGGCTTCCGCCGCGGTCGCAGCAGCGACCTATTGGGCGGTGCTGGTTCTGCGGTGAATCAGGCGACGAGCTTCAGCCCGACGATGCCGGTGACAATGAGTCCGATGCTGGCCAGCCTCAGGGCGGTCGCCGGTTCGCCGAACAGGATGATGCCGAGGGCCGCGGTGCCGACCGCGCCGATCCCGGTCCAGACCGCATAGGCGGTTCCAATCGGCAATGACTTGAGCGCGACGCCGAGCAGGATGACGCTTCCGGCCATCGCCGCGAGCGTAAGTACCGATGGCACGATGCGCGAGAAGCCGTCGGTGTATTTGAGCCCGATGGCCCAGCCGATCTCGAGCAGGCCGGCGGTAAACAGAATGGCCCACGCCATAGCGAACCCTCCAGAAAAGGCAGGGTCGTCCCCGCTGGTGGTGTCGTGGTGAGAAGGTCGTCCTTCCCACAGGGCATATGGGCATTGCCTTGCCGACGCGCAAAGCGACAAATCGCCCTTGATTGCGCCCGTTTTCCCTGCCAAACGGCACACCGCCATGTCCGACCTGTCAATTGCAACCAAATCGTCGTCCCACTCGCCGCTTTCAGAGGAAGTGGCGCGACGGCGCACATTCGCGATCATCTCGCATCCGGATGCCGGCAAGACCACGCTGACCGAGAAACTCCTGCTGTTCGGCGGCGCGATCAATCTCGCCGGCCAGGTCAAGGCCAAGGGTGAGCGGCGCAACACGCGTTCGGACTGGATGAAGATCGAGCGCGAGCGCGGCATTTCGGTCGTCACCTCGGTGATGACCTTCGAGTTCAACAACCTCGTGTTCAATCTTCTGGATACGCCGGGTCACGAGGACTTTTCGGAAGATACCTACCGAACGCTGACCGCGGTCGACTCCGCCGTGATGGTGATCGACGCCGCCAAGGGCATCGAGGCCCGCACGCGCAAACTGTTCGAGGTGTGCCGTCTCCGCGACATTCCGATCATCACCTTCATCAACAAGATGGATCGCGAGAGCCGCGACACCTTCGAACTCCTGGATGAGATCGAGAAGACGCTGGCGCTCGACACCACGCCGATGACGTGGCCGGTCGGGCGCGGCCGCGACTTTCTCGGCACCTACGACGTCGCCAATGGCGGCGTGCGCCTGCTCGAAGGCGGTGGCGCCAAGACCGGGCAGGCCGAGCAGATCGACATCGCCGATCTTGGCGCCCGCAATCCCAATCTCGACGTCGCCGGGGTCAAGGACGAACTCGAGCTGGTCTCGGACGCCTGCAAGCCGTTCGAGCTTGAAGCGTTCCGCGAGGGGCATCTGACGCCGGTTTATTTTGGCAGCGCGCTGCGCAATTTCGGCGTCGGCGACCTGCTCGAGGGCCTCGGCAAGTTCGCGCCCGCGCCGCGCGCGCAGGATTCCGACCTGCGCAAGGTCGAGGCGGCCGAGCCGCGCATGAGCGCCTTTGTGTTCAAGATCCAGGCCAACATGGATCCGAACCACCGCGACCGCATCGCCTTCGCGCGGCTGTGCTCGGGCAAGCTCAGCCGCGGCATGAAGGCGAAGCTCGTGCGCACCGGCAAGAACATGAGCCTGTCGAGCCCGCAGTTCTTCTTCGCGCAGGATCGCTCGGTGGCGGACGAGGCCTTTGCCGGCGACGTGGTCGGCATTCCCAATCACGGCACGCTGCGGATCGGCGACACCCTGACCGAAGGCGAGGACCTCACCTTCGTCGGCGTGCCGAGTTTCGCTCCCGAAATTGTCCGCCGCGTGCGCCTGACCGATGCGATGAAGGCAAAGAAGCTGAAAGAGGCCCTGCAGCAGATGTCGGAGGAGGGCGTCGTGCAGGTGTTCCGACCGCGCGACGGCGCGCCGGCCCTGGTCGGCGTGGTTGGTCCGCTGCAACTCGACGTGCTGAAGGCACGGCTCGACGCGGAATACTCGCTGCCGGTCGAGTTCGAAGTGTCCGAATTCCAGCTCGCGCGCTGGGTGTCCTCCGACGACCGCAAGAAGCTCGACGCGTTCGTCGCCGCGAACACTTCCGGCATCGCGGACGACGTCGACGGCGATCCCGTGTTCATGGCGAAGAACGAGTTCTATCTCGGCTATACGCGCGAGCGCGCCGAGGGCATTACCTTCTCCAACGTCAAGGACGTCAAGAAACGGGCGTAGCGCCCGTCGCGGAACGCGGGGACGTGAACGCGGAACCGCTTGAACCGGTCGGGGGCACGGCTCATTTAAGAGGGGTCCCATCGAGGGCTCGCGCATGTTCCTACGCATCGTGCTCTGTCTGATTGCTGCGATCGGCCTTTCGGCCGCGGCCGAAGCGCAGATGAATCAGGTTAATCCGGTACCGTTCGCGCACACCCCGTGTAGCGTGTTCGACAGCGAGCCGTGCGCTCCGTCCGTTTGCAGCGTCTTCGGGCCCTGGCCATGCCTTCCCGAAATGGACTACCCCTACGGGGAAAACCTTCAGCTCACGATCCTGACCGTGCCGCCGCAGGACCAGGCGGCAAAGTACCGGAAACCGGATCATGATCTCAATACCATCGGCGATCTCTTCGCTGCGCTGCGCGCCTGCTGGTCGCCGCCGCCGGCCGACAACGCACGCGAGGGCATGCAGATGTCGGTGCGGTTCAGCTTCAAGCGGTCAGGCGACATGATCGGCGCGCCGCGGATGACTTTTGCCACGTCGGGCGTCCCCTCCGACACGCGCGCGACCTATCTCAACGCCATCAATGCCTCGCTCGACGCCTGTTTGCCGCTGAAATTCACCAATGGCCTCGGCGGCGCGCTGGCAGGCCGCCCGATCGCGATCCGCTATGTCGACAATCGCGAGCTTCCCAAGCAGGCGCAAAAGCCCTGACGGATTGCGCTCCGCCGCCCGAAAATGATAGGCGAGGCCATAAACGGAGCACGGCAGGGAGAACGTCGTGGGACTGCTGGTGATGATCCTGGGCCTGGTGCTGTTTTTCGGCGTCCATAGCCTCACCACCCAGCGCGAGCTGCGGGCGCGTTTGGTGACTGCGATGGGCGACGGCGGTTACAAGATCGCCTATTCGCTGCTGTCGGCCGCGGGGCTCGCGTTGATCGTCTGGGGCTTTGCGCATTACCGCGCCACCGGCTGGATCGACGTCTGGACGCCGCCGACCGCGTTCAAGCACATCACGGTGGCGCTGATGCTTCCCGCCGTCATCATGGTGGTGGCGTCCTATGTCCGCGGCCGCATCTACCAGGCGCTCAAGCATCCGTTGCTTTCGGGCATCAAGCTGTGGGCGGCCGCGCATCTGCTCGCCAATGGCGATCTCGGCTCGATCATCCTGTTCGGTTCGTTTCTCGGCTGGGCGGTGTTCGACCGCATCACGCTGAAGCACCGCGCGGATGCCGGCGGGCCGCCGATCCCGGTCGGCGGGCCGAGCAATGACCTTATCGCCATCGCCGTCGGCGTCGTCGCCTATCTGGCGCTGGGATTCGCATTTCATCCGGTCGTGATCGGCGTACCGGTCTTTGGAGGTTAACATGTCGGTTCAATCAGCCGTCCGGCGCAAGACCGCGCCCGAGATCCGCGCCCGCAAGAATGGCGAGCCGATCGTGATGCTCACCTCGTACCACGCGCACACGGCGGCGCTGGTCGATCGGCACTGCGATGTGATCCTGGTCGGCGACTCCCTCGGCAATGTCATGCACGGTTTCGAGACGACCGTGCCCGTAACGCTCGACATGATGATCCTGCAGGGGCGCGCGGTGATGCGCGGTTCGAAGCAGGCGCTCGTCGTGGTCGACATGCCCTTCGGCACCTACGAGGCCTCGAAGGAGCAGGCGTTCCACTCCGCCGTGCGCATCTTGAAGGAGACGCAGTGCGGTGCGGTGAAGCTCGAGGGTGGCGTACGCATGGCCGAGACGGTGGCCTTCCTGTCCGAGCGCGGCATTCCGGTGATGGGCCATATCGGGCTGACGCCGCAATCGATCAACACGCTCGGCTCGTTCCGCGCGCAGGGCCGCGAGGAGGCAGGCTGGGCGCCGATCGAGACCGATGCGAAGGCGATCGCGCAAGCCGGGGCATTCTCGATCGTGATCGAGGCGGTAGCCGAGCCGCTGGCGCGCAAGATCACGCAGTCGATCGACGTTCCGACCATCGGCATCGGTGCGAGCGCGGCCTGCGACGGCCAGGTGCTGGTGCTCGAGGACATGCTCGGCCTGTCGCCCCGGGCGCCGAAATTCGTGCGACGCTATGGCAATCTCGGGCCGCTGATCGAGGAGGCGATCCAGGGCTATGCGCGCGACGTACGCGGCCGCGCCTTTCCAGGCCCCGAGCACGTCTACGACATGAAGAAAGTGACCTGACGAGGTGACCATGGACTGGGCGCAGCATTCCATTCCACCAATGCGGCTCGAGCCGCGGTTCGGCGATCGCGTCGTGCTGGCGTTTCGCGAGCGGCCGGACAGCCTCTGGGCGATGATCGCCGAGGCGGTCGCGCATAACGGCGACGGCGAGGCGCTGATCTGTGGCCGCACGCGTCTGACCTGGCGCGAGGTTGCGCTGCAATCGGCAAAGGTGGCGCAGGGCTTTCGCAAGCTCGGACTCCAGAGCGGCGACCGCGTCGCGATCCTGCTCGGCAATCGCATCGAATTCGTGTTGACCATGTTCGCCGCGGTCCATGCCGGCTTGGTGACGGTCTTGCTCTCGACTCGCCAGCAAAAGCCCGAGATCGCCTACGTGCTCGCGGACTGCGGCGCGAAGCTTCTGGTTCACGAGGCCACGCTCGCCGACCGTGTGCCGGATGCGGCCGACGTTCCCGACCTGCTTCACCGCATCTCCGCCAGCGACGACGACGCGTCGCAGTTTGCCGGCCTGCTCGACAATGCCCCCGCGCCGGCTCCGGAGGAGGTGCGGGAAGAGGACATCGCGATGATCCTCTACACCTCGGGCACGACCGGGCGCCCGAAGGGTGCCATGCTGGCCCATTGCAACATCATCCATTCCTCGATGGTGTTCGTGTCTGCCTTGAAGCTGACGAAAGCGGATCGCTCGATCGCGGCGGTGCCGCTCGCTCATGTCACGGGCGTCGTCGCCAACATCACGACCATGGTCCGCTGCGCCGGCGCGCTGATCATCATGCCCGAGTTCAAGGCCGCGGAATATCTGAAGATCGCCGCACGCGAACGCGTCACCTACACCGTGATGGTGCCTGCGATGTACAATCTCTGCCTGCTGCAACCGGACTTCGACAGCTACGACCTCTCGAGCTGGCGCATCGGCGGGTTCGGCGGCGCGCCGATGCCGATCGCGACCATCGAGAAGCTCGGCGCCAGGATTCCCGGGCTGAGGCTTGCGAACTGCTACGGCGCGACGGAGACCACGTCGCCTTCGACCATCATGCCCGGCGAGTTGACCGCCGCTCATATCGACAGCGTCGGCCTGCCGTGTCCGGGCGCCGAGATCATCGTGATGGGCCCGGACGGCCGCGAGCTGCCGCGCGGCGAGATCGGCGAGATCTGGATCCGCAGCGCCTCCGTCATCAAGGGCTATTGGAATAATCCGAAAGCGACGGCGGAGAGCTTCACCGCCGGCTTCTGGCACTCCGGCGATCTCGGTTCGATCGACGATCGGAATTTTGTCCGCGTGTTCGACCGCCAGAAGGACATGATCAACCGCGGCGGCCTCAAGATCTATTCGGCCGAGGTCGAGTCGGTTCTGGCAGGCCATCCCGCCGTGGTCGAGAGTGCGATCGTTGCAAAGCCGTGCCCGGTTCTCGGCGAGCGAGTGCACGCCGTAATCGTGACCCGCGCGGAGGTCAACGCCGAGAGCCTGCGCGCGTGGTGCGCCGAGCGGCTGTCGGATTACAAGATCCCCGAGACGATGGCGCTGACCACGGACCCGCTGCCGCGCAACGCCAATGGCAAGGTGATTAAACGGGCCTTGCGCGAGGCGATGGCTGCAGGGGCGTAGATTCACGTTTCCTGCGAGCGGGCGAGGAAGTACACCTCTCCACCGTTAACGCTTTGATCCGCCTCGCTTTGCCTTGCCACCGCCACACCGTTAGGGTAACGCCGCCGCGATAGGGGATCGGGCCCCGGGTGGGCCGGCCCGAGGCGCGCGCCCCCTTGGGGATGGGATTGCATTAAGTGTCTGAATTTTTTGACGAAGTCGATGAGGATGTCCGTCGCGAGCAGCTCAAGAAGCTGTGGGACAAATACTCGATCTATATCGTCGCGCTTGCGATCCTGATCGTCGCCGGCGTGGGCGGCTGGCGTGGCTATGAATATCTCGAAGCCAAGAAGGCCGCCGAGGCAGGCGCCGCATTCGATCGCGCCGTGGAACTTTCCGAGCAGAACAAGCACGCCGAGGCGGAAGCTGCCTTCGCCGATCTGGCTGCCAGGGCGCCGTCCGGCTACCGCGTGCTGGCGCGGCTGCGCATGGCCGCCGAGGTCGCAACCCGCGACCCGCAGGCCGCCGTCAAGCTGTACGACGAGATCGCCGCCGACCGCAGCGTCGGCGCGGCCGAGCAGGACCTGGCGCGCATCCGCGCCGCGCAATTCGTGTTGGACAGCACGACCTATCCGAACATGCTGCAACGGCTTGAGCCGGCTACAACACAGGGTTCGACCTTCCGCCACACCGCGCGCGAGATGCTGGCGCTGTCGGCCTGGCGCGCCAACGACGCCACCGCCGCGCGGCAGTGGCTGGACCTGATTGCCAATGACGGCGACACGCCGCCGAGCTTGCGCGCGCGCGCCGAGGCGCTGCAAGCTTTGTTGCCGCCGGTCGCCAAGAGCTGAAGAAGAGCTGACGACTTGAGTGAGAGATCGACCATGCGCCGCTCGCAACGACTGATCGCAGCCGCCGTCGCTGTCGCACTTTGCAGCGTGCTGGCCGGCTGCGGCGGCGGCGGCATGGCCAATTTCGACCCGAGCGATCTCCTCGACTTCCTCGACAGCAAGAAGAAGCTGCCGGGCGAGCGCAAGCCGGTATTCCCCGAAGGCGTGCCGGGCCTCGAGCAGGGCGTGCCGAAGGATTTGTACAAGGGCGCCAATCAGGGCCAGCTCAACCAGCAAAATGCCGACGCGGCTGCGACCGCCACGGCGACGCCGCCCCCAGAGCCGCCGAAACCATCGAAGAAGAGCGCAAAGGGCAAGGCCAAGCCGGCATCCGCCGAGGCGGCGACCACGGCGCCGGCGACAGATCAGGCCGCCACTCCCGACGCCGCGGCCTCGGAGGAGGGCGCGCCTGCCGCGTTGCCGCCGGAGCCGAAGCCGAAGAAGGTCGTCCACCGTCGCACCACGGCGCCGCCGCCCGACCAGCCGGCGCAGCAGCCCGCCGCGCAACCGCAGCCAGCGCAACAACAATCCGCCTCGCCGTTCCCCGCACCGCTACCGAGCGGCGGTTTCACGCGTTAGACCACGATCCGCCGCCCAGCGTGGGCCGACAGCTATCTCGATTCAGCTCATTGACTCGCGCTTGATAGTTAGCGCTTGGATTGTCCATGTCTTTCACGATCGCCATTATCGGCCGGCCAAATGTCGGTAAATCGACGCTGTTCAACCGCCTTGTCGGGCAAAAGCTCGCGCTGGTCGATGACGAACCCGGCGTCACGCGCGACCGCCGCGAGGGGCAGGCCCGGCTCGGGGATCTCGAATTCACCATCATCGACACCGCGGGCCTCGACGAGGGCGCCAAGGGCTCGCTCACGGCGCGCATGCAGGAGCAGACCGAGACCGCGATCGAGCTTGCGGACGCGCTGATGTTCGTGATCGACGCACGCGTCGGCCTGACGCCAACCGACCGCGCCTTTGCCGACTTTGCCCGCCGCGCCAACAAGCCCGTGGTGCTGGTCGCCAACAAGGCCGAGGGCAAGCATGGCGAGATCGGAGCGATGGAATCATACGCACTGGGCCTGGGCGATCCGATCCAGATCTCCGCCGAGCATGGCGAGGGCCTGGGCGATCTCTACGATGCGCTGAGTCCGCTGATGCCGGAGACGTCTGACGACGAGGTCGACGAGTCCCACGAGGGCGAAGAGGATGAGGAGCTCGCGCAGCGTCCGATCCGCGTCGCCATCGTCGGCCGGCCCAATGCCGGCAAGTCGACGCTGATCAACCATCTGCTCGGCGAGGAGCGGCTGCTGACCAGCCCCGAGGCTGGCACCACCCGCGATTCCATCTCCGTCGAGATCACCTGGCAGGGTCGCGCCTTCCGTGTGTTCGACACCGCAGGCCTAAGGCGCCGCTCGCGCATCGATGAGAAGCTCGAAAAACTCTCGGTGGCCGATGCGCTGCGCGCGGTGCGCTTCGCCGAAGTCGTCGTGCTGATGATGGACGCGCAGAACAAGTTTGAGGAGCAGGACCTGCGCATCGGCGACCTGATCGAGCGCGAGGGCCGGGCGATCGTGCTTGCGGTCAACAAATGGGACCTCGTCGAGCGCAAGGCCAACCAGATCTCGGCGCTGCGTGCCGATGCCGATCATTGGCTGCCGCAGGTCAAGGGCGTGCCCGTTGTTGCCGTGTCCGGCCTGATGGGCGAAGGCATTGATCGCCTGATGACTGCAATCGAGGAGGCCTATGCGGTCTGGAACCGCCGGGTGCCGACATCGGCGCTCAATCGCTGGTTCGAGCAGGCGATCCAGGCGAACCCGCCGCCCGCCGTTTCGGGCCGCCGGCTGAAGCTGAACTACATCACGCAGGTCAAGGCGCGGCCGCCGAGCTTCGCGCTGTTCTGCTCGCGTGCCGATGCAATCCCGCAATCCTACCTGCGCTATCTCACCAACTCGCTGCGCGAGGCCTTCGAGTTGCCGGGCACGCCGGTCAGGATCGCGCTGCGCGAGAAGGCCAATCCGTTCGCCCACAAGCGCAAGCGGCGTGGCTGACGACGAGTATTCGAAAAGGTAGGGTGGGTTAGCCGAAGGCGTAACCCACCGATGTCTTGGCGCTGTCGCCGGCGGGCTAAGCCTTCGCTAACCCACCCCACACATCCCGCTTACTTCTTCACCAGCGGGCACTCGCTGGCCTCGAGCGGCTTGGCCGCATCTTCCGGCGGAATGGTGGCGATCAGCTTGTAATAGTCCCACGGATACTTGGATTCTTCCGGCTTCTTCACCTCGAACAGATAGGCCGGAATGATGCGGCGGCCGTCGGCACGCAGCGGGCCCTTGCCGAACAGCGGATCGTCGGTCGGCAGTTCCTTCATCTTGGCGACGACCTTGGCGCCGTCATGCGGGTTGCCGCCGAGCGCTTCCAGCGCCTTCAGGTAATGCAGCACGGCGGCGTAATTGCCGGCCACCGTCATCGAGGGCATCATGCCCTTGGGCGATACCTTTGCGAAGCGCTTCGACCATTCACGGGTCTTGTCGTTCATATCCCAATAGAAGGATTCCGTGAAGGTCAGCCCATGCGCGGTCTTCAAGCCGAGCGAATGCACGTCGGTGATGAAGAGCAGCAGCGCCGCCAGCTTCTGGCCGGCCGCAACGATGCCGAATTCGCTCGCCTGCTTGATCGAATTGGTGGTATCGCCGCCCGCATTGGCGAGACCGACCACCTTGGCTTTAGATGACTGCGCCTGCAGCAGGAACGAGGAGAAGTCGGAGGTGTTGAGCGGATGCTTGACGCTGCCGAGCACCTTGCCGCCATTGGCGGTCACGACCGCCGACGTGTCGCGCTCCAGCGCATGGCCGAAGGCATAATCCGCAGTGAGGAAGAACCAGCTGTCGCCACCGGCCTTGGTCAGCGCCTTGCCGGTGCCGTTGGCGAGCATGTAGGTGTCGTAGGTGTAGGAGATCGTGTTCGGCGTGCAGGCCTTGCCGGTGAGATCGGCGGTGGCGGCGCCGGAGTTGAGCAGCACCGCGTTCTTTTCCTTGACCACGTTGCTCACCGCGAGCGCGACGCCGGAGTTCGGCGTATCCGCGATCACGTCGACCTTCTCATTGTCGATCCACTGCCGCGTGATGTTGACGCCAACGTCCGGCTTGTTCTGGTGATCGCCACTGAGCACGTCGATCTTCCAGCCTTTGGCGACAAGGCCGGAATCTTCAACCGCCATCTTGATCGCGGCCACCGAGTTCGGGCCGCCGATGTCGGCATAGAGGCTCGACATGTCGTTCAGCACGCCGATCTTGACGGTCTTGTCCTGGGCGAGTGCGGGTGTCGCAAGGCCGAATGCGGCACAAGCGAGAAGCGCGGCGTAACGCCGCGCGAGCGTCGTCGTCATGAAATTCCCTCCACTGTGAAATGTCCGGGCAGCTCTCTTGTTTGGAGCCTTTGGTCCCGTGGCCTGGGTCCCGCTTACCCTGTCCTGGGGCAACCGGCAATCCGTCTAAAGCCGGATGATGCTGCGTCGAAGCGTCATCCGGCGGAGGCTGTGTTATTTCAAGGCATCCGAGGTCAGCTTGAATTTCTGGATGCGCTTTCCGGTATCGACTTCCGCGGTATAGACGTTGCCCTTGGCGTCGATAGCCATGGCGTGCACCCAGTGGAACTGCCCGGCATTGCGGCCGTTGCGGCCGAAGCCGCCCACCACGCTGCCGTCGTCGCGCTTGATGACGCGAATCTCGTTGTTCTCGCCGTCGGCACTGAGCAGGTAAGTCTGCTTCGGATCGGGCCAGATCGCGATGTCCCACACCGCGCCGTTGCCGAGCGTGTTCTTCTCGAAGAAGAACTCCTTCACAAACGTGCCGTCCTTCTTGAACACCTGGATGCGGTTGTTAATGCGGTCGCAGACATAGACGAGCCCGTCATTGGCGAGCTTCACGCAATGCACGGGGTTGGCGAATTGCTGCGACACTGGCGCCTTGGGGTCGTAAGGCGGTTGCTTGTCGTCGTTGGGCTTGTTGCCGTAGGCGCCCCAATGCCGCTTGTACGCGCCGGTGGTCGCGTCGAACACGATGACGCGGCGATTACCGTAGCCGTCGGCGACGTAGATCTCGTTGGCCTCCTTGTCGATCGCGGTCTCTGCGGGCTTGCCGAGCTGGGTGGTATCGTTGGAGCCCTTGCTCGGTGCGATCGAACCGATCTGCGAGACGAACTTGCCGTCGAGCGTGAATTTGAGGATCGCGTTGTCGTTGTCGGCATTGCCGCCGATCCAGACGAAGCCGCGCTCGTCGACTTCGATGCCGTGCTCGCGGCCGACCCATTCATAGCCTTCGCCACCGCCGCCCCAGGAGCGCAGCAGGTTGCCGTCCGCGTCGAATTCGAGCACAGGAGGAGCCGAGACGCAGCACTTCGAGCGCGGCGGGTTGAGGCTTGCGCCTTTCTCGTCATCGGTCAGTGAGCGCGGGCGATGGATCACCCAGATATGCCCCTGCCAGTCGACGGTGATGCCGCCGACCTGGCCAAGGATCCAGTTGTTCGGCAGCGGCTTCGGCCACGATGCATCGACCGCGAAGGTCGGGATGTCGCCGGCCTGCGACGGTGCGGGCAGGCCGATGAGGGCTGCGGATGCGATGCAGGCGGAGATGATTCCCGACAGAACGGAGCGCGCGCGATTGAACGTCGGCGTCATGATGCCTCCCATGATTTTTCTTGGCGGTTTGTCCCGCGTGGGAGCGCAGTCAATCGTGGGGAGGGAATTGAGTCAACTGCCGCGGCCGTCAATGCGAACGACGGGAGGCAATCCATGCTTCGCCAAGCGGCAGGGTGGATTGCGTCGCTTCGCTCGCAATGACAGCTAAGCCGGCGGCTGAAAACCCATCAGCCTGCGCGCCTTGTAGTCGTAGAGCTTGCCGGTCTCGGTCCAGTCAGGCGAACACATCGGCACGATGAATTCGGCGGCCATTGCCGGCGTGTCCAGCGTCATCGGGTCCTCGCCGGGAAACACAGCGGCGCGCATCCGGGTGCGGATCGGGCCGGGGCTGAACAGGTTGACGCGCAACTTCGTGTTCGCCGTTTCGTTCGCCCAGGAGCGCACCAGCGCTTCCAGCGCGGCCTTCGATGCCGCATAGGGGCCGAGATAGGCGTTGGCCTTGTGCGCCGCGCCCGAGGTGACGAACACCGCGCGGCCGGCGTCGGAAACTTTCAGCAGCGGGTCCATGCAGCGGATCAGCTGGAAGTTTGCGGTAACGTTGATTGCGAACACGTCGTTCCACGGCTTCAATTCGATATGGCCGAGCGGCGAGGAGGGGCCGGGTGTGCCCGCATTGCCGACGAGGATGTCGAGCTTGCCATGGCGCTCGTGCAGCGCGAGCCCGAGGCGCGCAATGCCCTCGTAGTCGGTCAGGCTGAGCGGCACCAGCGTGGCGCTGCCGCCGTCCTTTCTGATCTCATCGTCGAGCTCTTCGAGCCCGCCCTGCGTCCGCGCCACCGCCACGACATGCGCGCCGGCTTTTGCCAACGCGACCGCGGTGGCATAGCCGATGCCGCGCGAGGCGCCGGTCACGAGGGCGATACGGGAGGCGAGGGGTTTTGTCATGTCTGTCCGTCCGCGTCTTTGCGGCGGGTATTACAGACAGAAATGGCCGGGACAAGCCCGGCCATCGCCAAAATCGAGTTGTGTTGGAGCCTCAGCTCGCTTCCGCCAGCAGCGAGAGCTGTCGCGGCTGCGGCTCGACCTGGGTCTGGTCGGTGAGGTGGGTCGGATAGACGCCGGTGAAACAGTGGTCGGAGAATTTCGGATTCGCCGGGTCGCGGCCGGGATAGCCCATCGCGCGGTACATTCCGTCGATCGAAAGGAAGGCGAGCGAGTCCGCGCCGATGATGTCGCGCATCTCCTCGACCGAATGCGTGGCCGCGAGCAGGCCACCGCGATCGGGCAGGTCGATGCCGTAATAGTCGGGATAGAGGATCGGCGGCGAGGCCAGGCGGAAGTGCACTTCGCGGGCGCCGGCGTCGCGCATCATGCGCACGATCTTCTTCGAGGTGGTGCCGCGCACGAGCGAGTCGTCGATCAGGATGATGCGCTTGCCCTCGATCGCGGCGCGGTTCGCCGAGTGCTTCATGCGCACGCCGAGCTCGCGCACGCTCTGGGTCGGCTGAATGAAGGTGCGGCCGACATAGTGATTGCGGATGATCCCGAGTTCGAACGGCACGCCGGAATACTGGCTGTAGCCGACGGCGGCGGGCACGCCGGAGTCCGGCACCGGCACCACGACATCGATCTCGGGATGGCTCTCGCGCGCGAGTTCAGCGCCGAACGCCTTGCGGACATCGTAGACCGAACGGCCGCCGACGATTGAGTCCGGCCGCGAGAAGTAGATGTACTCGAAGATACAGGGCCGCGGCGGCTTCGGCGGGAACGGCTTGTGGCTATGCGCACCATTCTCGTCGAATACGATGATCTCGCCCGGCTCGATGTCGCGGACATATCTGGCGCCGATCATGTCGAGCGCGCAGGTCTCCGACGTCAGGATCGGGCGGCCGTCGAGATCGCCGAGCACGAGCGGGCGGATGCCGAGCGGATCGCGCGCGCCGATCAGCTTCTTGTTGGTCAGCGCGACCAGCGCATAGGCGCCTTCGATCTGGCGCAGCGCCTCGATGAAGCGGTCGATGAAGCGAGGGCGCTTGGACTGCGCCACCAGATGCAGGATCACTTCGGTGTCGGTGGTCGACTGCATCATTGCGCCGCCCTTCACGAGTTCGTGGCGCAGCGTCAGGGCGTTGGTGAGGTTGCCGTTGTGGCCGACTGCAAAGCCACCGGCGCTGAGCTCGGCGAACAAGGGCTGCACATTGCGCAGGATGGTCCCGCCGGTCGTGGAGTAGCGGACATGGCCGACCGCGGCATTGCCGGGCAACCGTTCGATCACCTCGCGGCGGGAGAAGGTGTCGCCGACCAGGCCGAGGCGGCGTTCACTGTGGAAGCGGCTGCCGTCGAAGGTGACGATGCCGGCGGCCTCCTGGCCGCGGTGTTGGAGGGCGTGTAATCCCAGCGCGGTGATCGCGGCGGCTTCGGAGTGGCCGAAGACGCCGAACACGCCGCATTCCTCGCGCAGCGTGTCGCCATCGAGATCGGGGTGTCGGAGATCATCCTGCAATTCGATCGGGCCGAGGTCGAGATCGATCTGGTCGGCGTGATCGGAAGGGGTTTGCATCTCGTTCATCGCCTCTCGTTAGGGACCACAAAAGAGTCAGCGGCCCGCGGGTTTCTCGATCAGCTTTTTAAGGCCGTCACGCGCAGGTTTACTGTAGCCATCGCCGGATGCAGGAGCCGCCTGGTCGGTGTCCGCCTGGTCCTCGTCCGGCTTATTCTTCTTGAATTTCTTTAAGATGGTGTTCTCGGGGTCGTCAGGCAAGAGCGACATCAGCCAATCCCCGGTTCCTTGCAGCACCAGGCGGGATTTCGCTCCCGTCACCCAATCGGGGCGCTGCTTGTCCGGGACGAGCCAGGTGAAGAACAGGAAGGCCACGACCACGATCAGCAGGCCGCGGGCGAGCCCGAACAGGAAGCCGAGCGTGCGGTCGAGCGCACCGATTCGGGAATCCAGGATCATGTCGGAGATCCGCACCGTGATCACGGAGACCACGATCAGCGTGCCGATGAAGGTGCCGGCGACGACAGCCACCGCCGCGACCGTGTCGTTATTGAAATAAGTCTTCGCGGTCGGCAGCAGCTTCGAGAAAGCATAGAGCGTCACCAGCGCCGCGGCGCCCCATGCTGCGATCGACAGGATCTCGCGCATGAAACCGCGCACCATCGCAAGCAGGCCCGAGATCAGCATCACCCCGAGCAGGACGAGATCGAGTATCGTTATCGGCATCGGCTGGTCAGGTCCGCTGGTCTGGCTACGGTCTCACGGGCACCGGCGAATCGGCGTTTCGGTGCCGCTTCTAGCTGAGGGGCACCGGGGGCCTTCGGCAAGGCCGGAAAACACCCTGTCCCGCGCGCCGGATGTATAGCGGCGAGGGCCTGATACGTCACGCCGCTTTAGCCGTTCTCGCGACGGAATCGGGCCGGTGTGGCATTTTTCTCAGTCGCCTCGCCGTCCGGTGGAACGCCCCGGTTTCCCCGTGGAGTACCCCGGTCGCGGTCGCCTCGTGGCACACCGCGTGCGGCGATTTCGGCGACCAGGGTTGTCAGATTGCCGACACTGCTCAGGCCGAGTCCGGCATCGCCGCTGGCCTCGCCACGGGCTGATTCGGGCAGGATGGCGCGACCAAAGCCCAGTTTGGCGGCCTCCTTCAGCCGGGCCGGGGTCTGCGCCACCGGCCGGACCGCACCGGAGAGCGAAACCTCGCCGAAATAGACCGCATCGGTCGGCAGCGGCGCGTTCACCAGCGACGACAC
Source organism: Bradyrhizobium lablabi (assembly GCF_018131005.1). Taxonomy (GTDB): domain Bacteria; phylum Pseudomonadota; class Alphaproteobacteria; order Rhizobiales; family Xanthobacteraceae; genus Bradyrhizobium; species Bradyrhizobium lablabi_D. The sequence goes on along the minus strand of NZ_JAFCJK010000007.1, from coordinate 307,308 downwards.
AAGCGCCGCGGCCGCAGCGAGGTCCGCAGCCGGTTCCTGGATGCGCAACCCGCCGGCGACGTTGAGGTAGACGTCATGGCCGGAGAGTTTCACCCCGCAATGGGCCTCCAGCACCGCCAGCACCATCGACAGCCGACTCGGGTCCCAGCCCACCACGGCGCGGCGAGGCGTCCCGAGCGAGGTCGGCGCCACCAGCGCCTGCAACTCGACCAGTACGGGGCGCGTGCCCTCGATGCCGGCAAACACCGCCGTCCCCGGACTGCCGAGATCGCGTTCGGACAGGAACAATTCGGAAGGGTTGGTGACCTCGCGCAGGCCGAGCCCGGTCATCTCGAACACGCCGATCTCATCGGTCGCGCCGAAGCGGTTCTTCACCGAGCGCAAGATTCGGAATTGCTGCGAGCCTTCGCCCTCGAACGACAGCACCGCATCGACCATGTGCTCGACCACGCGCGGCCCCGCGATCTGCCCGTCCTTCGTCACGTGGCCGACGAGGATGATCGCGGCGCCGGTCTTCTTGGCGAAACGAATCAGGGCCTGCGCGGAGGCGCGAACCTGGGTCACCGTGCCCGGCGCTGATTCCACCGTGTCGGTCCACATGGTCTGGATCGAGTCGATCACGATCAGGCGAGGGACCGCGCCTTCCGACAGCGTCGAGACGATGTCCTCGACCGAGGTCTCGGAGGCGAGTTGCACCGGCGCATCCGCAAGCCCGAGCCGCTCGGCGCGCAGCCTCACCTGCGCCACCGCCTCTTCGCCTGATATGTAGACCGCGCGATGCCCGGCGCGCGCCATCATGCTTGTCGCTTGCGTCAGCAGCGTCGATTTGCCGATGCCGGGATCGCCGCCGACCAGCAGCACCGAGCCGCGCACGAAACCGCCGCCGGTGACGCGGTCGAGCTCGGCCATTCCCGAGGACAGCCGCGGCGCGTCCTGCGTCTTGCCGGACAGTGATTCCAGCGCAAACGTCCGGCCCTTGCGCTTGGAGCGGATCGACACGGGCACCGAGCCCGATGTGTCCTCCTCGGCCAGCGTGTTCCACTCGCCGCAGGAATCGCACTTGCCCTGCCAGCGATTATACGCCGCGCCGCAATTCTGGCAGACAAAGGAGAGGGTCGATTTGGGCATGGAGGAGAGTTCGACAATCCCTGCGAATCCGAATCCTGCATAGCACGGAATGACAGACGGCACGGAGCCTTCGCCTTGCCGCCCGCGGACTTGGCGAGTACAGCCAAGGTCTCACGACGTCACAGCCGACCACAGCAGCGAAACACCCGCTGCCAGCATGATGGCGTCCATCAACAGGCGGAACGACTCGGGTCTCAGACGCAGCACGAAGCGCTTTGCGATGAAGGCGCCGACCATCAGCGATGATCCCGCGATCAGGCCCTTCAGCGCGACTGCTGCGGTCAGCGCGCCGAAGCGTTCGAAGGTCACCGATTTGCTCAGGTAAAGCCCGAGCGAGCTCGCCGCCTCGGTGGCGAGGAACGCACCCTTGCTGAGACCATAGAACAGGAACAGCGGGACGCTGAGCGGCCCGGTCGAAACCACGATGCCGGTGAGATAGCCGATCACTGCTCCGCCGAGCATGAGGTGCCAGAGATTGGCTTTCAAGCGATGCCGCGCGAGCCAGTGCCCGACCGGCACCATCGCGATCAGGAAGACGCCGATCGCGACGTCGACCGCGCGCGAAGGCAGCGCCAGCAGCGTGCGCGCACCGAGCGCCGCGGCCGGAATGCCCGTGATTGAATAGGCCGCGCAGGCGCGCCAGTCGACCTCGCGCCACCAGGCGAGAATGCGCGAAAGGTTCGCCATCACCGACGCCACCGCCATGATCGGCACCGCCTGCTTGGGCCCGAACTGATAGACCAGCACCGGCATCAGCATGATCGACGAGCCGGTGCCGACGATGCCCGAGATGGTGCCGGCGATCAGGCCGACGGTGAGGACGAAGATGTAGCCCAACTCACTGTTCCCGGTGCAGCCGGTTGCGTCACGACCGCGACCATAGCGCAAGGCGCGTGTTCAGGCGTCGCAACGGGACGAGAAAGGTGACGAGTTCCACAAGATGGTTGGCGCCCGGGAGACGCATCATCCAGCCGATAAAGGCCGGTATTCCGCCGAGATGCTCGAGCGCACGTCCGAACGCGGCAATTCCGACCGCGTCGAGATCGGGATCGCTGCTGACATAGACAATCCGCTGGCGCAGCACCGATGGCCGTGACGGCGCCATCTCGATCTTCAGTCCATCGGCGACATGCCGCATCAGCCAGGCCAGCGCCCTGGAGTCTCGACCGGAGTCCGGGAAGCGCAATGTCGCGGTGCGGGAGATGTAGGGGCGCGCGCGAAATCGCCAGTCGCGCACTTCGGCGCGATAGCGCGCCCAGTCCTCGGGCATCGCCAACGCGATGTGCACGCGATTGTACCAGGACGCGAACACGCTATCGAAGATCAGGAACATCGCCGGCAGCAGCCACGCCGCGGCGGATGCGGTGAGAATGGCGAGCGCCGCCATCACCAGCGCCGACGTCAGTTGCATGGGATTGGCGATCGAGGCATAGGGGCCGCTCGTCACCACGCGTTTCGGCGGATCGTAAGGCACCGGCGTGCCCCGGCCGACCAGCGCGAATTCGTGCGCGGCAGCCCAGCCGATCAAGAGCGACGGCAGGCCGATGATCAGCGCAATCGTCCATCGCAACGGGGAGGCGTTCGTGAGCGTCCCGATATAGTCGCGTCCTTCCCAGGCCAGGACACAGGCCGGGAGAACAAGCAGCATATAGCCGCCCCACGCAAGGGCGTGGAAACAGGTGCGCAGCACAGGGTGTCGATCGGCCTCCGTCAGGCGGGCCAGCACGAGCGCGGGGACAAGCACAAGCAGCACCGCGACGATTTCGCCGATCCACCAGTATTCGCCGAGCACGACCAGCGGAGCGAGGCGGGGCATGAAGACGATGTCGGCAATCACCATTGCGGTAAGGATGAGCAGCGTCGGCAGCTTGCGCGAGAGCAGCACCGCAAGCGGTCCCCACCACAGCGCCCAGCCGATCCAGAGATCGATCGGCAGGCCGAGCACGGATGCATCGTCGGCCTGAAAGCGCCACCAGCCGAGGCGCTGTGCGACGAGATTGAGAAGAAGCAGGGCCGGAAGCTGCCAGAGCCCGGCCAGCATCGCCGCCGTTGCCTGCCGCGGCGTCGAGCGCACGACGATCAGGAGCAACATCGTTGCCACGGCCGGTCCAAGCAGTAGTGCGACCCGGGCAGCCGCGACGATGTGCTCGGCATCAGCCACGCTGGTTGCCCTCGTACAACGTTCCAATCGCGACCGAGGCCGCAAGCAGCACCGGCACGAGAAGAATCATCGGCGCAAGCCATACACCCGACAGGGTGCCGATGGCGCAGCCCGCGACCGTCAGCCGCTTGGCCAGCCGCGAAATCAGGGCAGGCGGGTCGGGTGCGAATGCGAGTGTAATTCCGAGCAGAGCCGGGAAGATGATCAGCAGCGCCAGGCGTTCGATCGGCCAGACCCCAAGGTGCAGTGTCAGCGAGATAGCAGCGCATGCAATGACAAGCAGGGCGATGCCGCGCGCCCAAGACTCGCGCCACTGCGGCTTTAGTGGCAGGGAGCCGTAGGGATAGTCCGGGCCTGTGTGCGCCGTTCGCATGTCGAGGACGCCTCCTCTCGGCGACCCTAACTGCAAACTCGTAAAGAATCTTGCATTGCCTCGCCCGATCTCAAAGGCGTTTCCCCAACATGAGGGGACTCTATGGTGGAACGTTCAATACCCGGCGACGGCCGGCCCGCCGAACCGGTAGTTGACCGGCGCCGTTACCATGTCCACGTCGGCGCGTGAAACTCGCTGCCGCGGAGGCACTGATTTGCCCGACGCCGCAAGTGCCGAGGCGAAAAATATTTCTGTTTTTCCGAAATGCAAATCAGTCTATGAATCCGCCCGTCTCACCCGATCGAGGGGCGCTTCGCGATCGTCACGAGCGTTGGGTCGAGATGCGGTGGCCGCCGCGGCACACGAGACGAACGTGCCAGGGCGGACGGTGAAATCGTGTGGTCTTGCCGCCCCGACGCAGGTGGCAAGTTCGCGAGAGGCCAATGCCTCTTGCGGACGACGGTGACAACCAAGCCCGGTCTCGCCGGAGAGAGCACGTATAAGCCGTAAAACCATCGCGCAGGGAATGCCGGACTGCCTCCGCTGAACCTGTATGCTCGTGTGTGTATCTTTCTGCTTTTGCACACGAGACCGCGGGTGCAGCGCGCACCCGGCATTCCCTGCGCCCCCTCCATTTCGGGAGAGGGCGGAAAGAGACGCAAAGCTCGGGCGGATCGTGCCGCGAGAATGCAAACTCGCATCCTCATCGCCGTCTGAAAACTGAATCGGACTCTAGCCCCATCATTGCGAGGAGCTCGCGACAAATTGCAAAGGCAATTTGCGCTGGAGCGACGAAACAATCCATGCCTTCGCTTGCAGGGCAATGGATTGCTTCGTGGAGCCTGTCATCGGGCGCGCATTCGCGCAACCCGGTGGCTCGCAATGACAGCCGAGGACAGCGGACGCGGTTCGACAGGAGCAAAAAACGCTTTGCCCATCACTTCAACACCACCCACGCCGGCGCATGGTCGCTGGCGCCGTCCTCGCCGCGGATATCGCGGTCCACGCCGGCCTTGGTCAGCCGTTGCGCAAGCGCGGGGCTGAGCAGCAAATGATCGAGCCGCAAGCCGGCATCGCGCGGCCAGCGGTTGCGCTTGTAGTCCCAGAAGGTGAACATCGGCGTTTTGGGATGCAGGGTTCGGATCGCGTCGCACCAGCCTTGTTCGACCAGCGCCTTGAACGCGGCTCGGCTCTTCGGCTGGATCAGCGCGTCCTTGTCCCAGGAGCGCGTCGGGTAGATGTCGAGCTGCGTCGGCGCGACGTTGTAGTCGCCGGCGAGCACGACCGGGACATCCTGCTTAAGCAGCTTCGCCGAGTGCGCGCGCAGCCGCTTGAACCAGGCGAGCTTGTAGTCGAATTTCGGTCCAGGCTGCGGATTGCCGTTCGGCAAATAAAGGCTGGTGACGACAACGCCGCGCACGGCGGCTTCGATGTAGCGCGCCTCGTGATCGCCGGCGTCGCCGGGCAGGGCGGTGCGGATCAGGACCGGCTCGGCGTTGCGTGCGAGGATCGCGACTCCGTTCCACGTCTTCTGTCCACGCCATACTGCGCCGTAGCCGGCCTTCTCGAGCACAGGAAGCGGAAACTCGGCATCGCTTGCCTTCAACTCCTGCAGGCTGACGACATCGGGCTTGGCCGCGCGAAGCCAGCGCAAGAGGTTCGGCAGCCGGCGATTGATGTTGTTGATGTTGAAGGTCGCGATCTTCATGCGTGCAGGCGACCGCGGAGGCGGACGTCGTCAGCTCGACGCCGCCGCAGGCTCGGCCGGCGGCGAGGGGAGAGCGACGGGATCGACAACGGCGTTGCCGCCCTTGTAGACCCGCGCGAAGCGGCGGCCGAGGCTGGTCAGCACCTCGTAGCCGATGGTGCCGAAATGATGCGCGAGTTCATCGACGGTGATGCCTTCGCCGATCAGCGTCGCCATGTGACCGCGGCGCACCGCGCTCTTGTCGAGGTCGGTGACGTCGACCGCGATCAGGTCCATCGAGACGCGGCCGGCGATCGGGCAGCGCTTGCCGGCGACGACGACTTCGGCGCCACGGGTGCCGTCGTTGGAGCTGGCCGCGCGGAAATAACCGTCGGCATAGCCGGCGGAGACGATTGCGAGCCGGGTCGGCCGCCGCGCGGTCCAGGTGCCGCCGTAGCCGACGGTCTCGCCGCGCTCGATGTTGCGAATCCGCACGATGCGCGCCTTGAGCTCGACCACCTGCTGCATCGGATTGTCGGCTTCCGGCGTCGGGTTGACGCCATAGAGCGCAGCCCCCGGTCGAACCATGTCGAACTGGAATGGTGCTCCCAGATAGACGCCGGAGGAGTTCGCCAGCGAGGCGGGCACGCCCGTGAACAGGCTTGCGATCTCACGGAACGTCGAAAGCTGCCTGGCATTCGCGGGATTGTTGAGCAACTCTGCGGAGGCGAGGTGGCTCATGACGAGCGTGATGCCGTGGTCGCCCGCATTGATGCGCGGGATGATGCCCTGCGCCTCGCTGACCGTGAGCCCGAGCCGGTTCAGGCCGGTGTCGATATGAACAGCGGCGCCGCCGGACCAGCCGGAGCGGCGGCAGAATACGTCCCATTCGGCGAGTTCGTTGAGATCGCCGATCACCGGCTTGCAGTCGATCCTGGCGTAGCTGTCGCCGCTATTCGGAAAGAAGCCGCCGAGCGCGTAGATGGTAGCCTGCGGCGCAGCCGCGCGGACCGCAGCCGCTTCCTCGACGGTCGCGACGAAGAAGGTCCTGCAGCCGGCATTGGCGAGCGCGCGCGTGACCTGTTCGGCCCCGCAGCCATAGGCATTGGCCTTGACCACGGCGGCGCATTCGGCCGGCACTGCCGTCTTCTCGAGCTTGCGCCAGTTGGCGACGATGGCGTCGAGATCGACGGTCAGGATACCGATCGCGGTCGGGGGGGCCGCCAGGTTGGCTTCGGACGAAAGTTGCGATTTCGGGTCAGTCGCGATGTTCATCTCACCGTTTTACGCGGGGGGCTGGGAGCGTTCAACCGCATCACGTCCTCAATAGCCGCGATCCGGAACCTGGCCGTCGGGCGCGAGGTCGCCAAACCGGGTGACGCTTGCCTCGAAGTGCAGTTCGACGGTGCCGGTCGGGCCGTGGCGCTGTTTGCCGATGATGACTTCGGCCTTGCCATGGGCGAGGCCCATCTCCGTCTGCCACTTCTCGTGCTCCGGCGTGCCGGGCCGCGGCTCCTTGTTGGCGAGATAATATTCCTCGCGATAGACGAACATCACGACATCTGCGTCCTGCTCGATCGAGCCGGATTCACGAAGGTCCGAAAGTTGCGGACGCTTGTCGTCGCGGCTTTCGACCTGACGCGAGAGCTGCGACAATGCGATCACGGGGACGTTCAATTCCTTCGCCAGCGCCTTCAGACTGGTGGTGATCTCGGTGATTTCCTGGACGCGGTTGTCGTTGCCGCGCTTGCCCGAGCCCTGCAAGAGCTGGATGTAGTCGATCACGATCAGGTCGAGGCCCTTCTGGCGCTTCAGCCGGCGGGCGCGCGCGGTGAGCTGCGAAATCGACAGGCCGCCGGTCTCGTCGACATAGAAGGGCAGCGACTGCAACTCGATCGAGCAGTCGCGGATCTTCTCGAAATCCATTTCGGTGATGCCGCCGCGGCGGATCGAACTGGAGGGGATGCCGGTGCGCTCGGCGAGAATACGGGTGGCGAGCTGTTCGCCGGACATTTCGCAGGAGAAGAAGCCGACCGCACCGCCGTTGACGGCCTTGATGGTCCCGTCCGCCTGCACCTCGCCCTCATAGGCCCTGGCGATGTTGTAAGCGATATTGGTGGCCAGCGAGGTCTTGCCCATGCCGGGGCGGCCGGCCACGATGATGAGGTCGGAGGGCTGCAGCCCGCCCATCTTGGAGTCGAGGTCGCGCAGGCCGGTCGAGATGCCCGACAGCTTGCCGTCGCGCTGGAACGCCTTGGCCGCCATGTCGACGGCGACCGTGAGCGCCTGCGAAAAGCGCTGGAAGCCGCCGTCATAGCGGCCGGTCTCGGCGAGCGCGTAGAGTTGCCGTTCGGCGTCCTCGATCTGAGCGCGCGGGGCAAAGTCGACCGGCGCGTCGAAGGCGACATTGACGATGTCCTCGCCGATCCGGATCAGATCGCGCCGCAGGCAGAGGTCATAGACGGTGCGGCCGTAGTCCTGGGCGTTGATGATGGTGGTCGCCTCGGCCGCGAGGCGTGCGAGGTACTGGCTGACCGTCATGCCGCCGATGTCCGTATCGGCTGGCAGGAAGGTCTTCAGCGTGACCGGGGTTGCCACCTTGCCCATCCGGATCAGGCTTGCGGCGGTCTCGTAGATTGTCTGGTGCAGTGGCTCAAAGAAGTGTTTCGGCTCCAGAAAGTCGGACACCCGGTAGAACGCATCATTATTGACCAGGATGGCGCCCAGAAGGCTCTGTTCCGCTTCGATGTTGTGCGGTGCACTTCGATAGGCCGGCGTTGCGGCGGCATCGGGCGCGAGCTTGCGGACGTTCGAATCAATCAAGGCCATGGACCAGCTTAGTCTTCTGAATTCGTCGTTGCTGGGATTCTCCCAGTGGGGCGGCGATAAAGCGCCAGGCTGGGGCGAAGCGAAAGGAGGGATGTGCCTTATGCACGATTCACACAATGGCGGGTGTGAATCCGGGAACGAAGGGTGAATTCCGCTTGACGCGGTTCCGCCTGACGCCTGACGCCTGGCGGGGCGCAGGGGCGATCAGCGGTATCGGGCGCAAAGATTCCGGCGCAGGCTGAACCTTTTCGCGGGCCGAAGGACCCATCGAATGGCGAGCGGCTGTTCGCGCCGATTGCTCAGGAGAGAATCAGGAACGCGAGCGCGATCAGGGCGGCCACCACGCCAGTTGCGATCAAGGCATAATCTGTCGCGATATCGCGCTGCGGATCGATCATCGATTGGTGGGGTTCTGGGGCCATCCGGCAGCTCTACGACGGGCTGCGGAAGGCCGGTGTGAAACAGATCACACGTGCCGCACTTTTTTTGCGGCACGGTGGCGGAACGCTTCAGAGGTCACGGGGTTGTTGCTGACCAGAAATGATACGGTGACAATGGCAGAACGGTTTCAGACAGCGCAGGTTTGCCGGTCCCACGGCGTCGATAGAGCGTGGCTGTCGCGGCTCATTGAGGCCATGGAGCAGGCCGCCCGGCCCGAATCGCAAGGGATTCCCTGCGATCCCGCTGTTTTGGCAGCGGTTTCCGCGCATCTGGCGCGGCCCGCGTCGGCCTTTGCCCATTGCGGCTCGGCCTATAGCCTCCGGAACTAGGATATCCCTCTCGATTTACTCGCCAGCGAGCTGCAGCCGGGGTTGGCTCGCACTCTCCTCCCTGAGGCGCAGGCGTGCTTCCTCATGCGTGATGTAATCGCGTGTCATCGGCACGATGCCTTGGCGCTTGGTGAGCTGGAGCTGGAAATTCATCATGTTCTGCTGGCGGAACGACATCTCCGAGGCGGCCAGGTAGAATTCCCACATCCGCGCAAAGCGTTCGTCATAGAGGCGTACCGCTTCTTCGCGCCGCGCCATGAAACGCTCCCGCCATGCCTCGAGCGTCTCTGCGTAGTGAAGACGCAGAATTTCCATGTCGCAGACCAGCAGGCCAGCCTTCTCGATCGCGGGGAGGACTTCCGAAAGTGCCGGGATGTAGCCCCCGGGAAAGATGTATTTCCTGATCCAGGGGCTCGTGAAGTCAGGGCCGGTCGAGCGACCGATCGAATGCAAGACCATGACGCCGTCCTCACCCAGGAGTTCGGCGCAACGTTTGAAGAACGTCTCGTAGAAGGCGACCCCGACATGTTCGAACATGCCGACCGACACGATGCGATCGTAAGGGCCGGGGATATCGCGGTAGTCCTGCAGCAGGAACCTCGCCGATTCCGTGAGGTTCCGTTCAGCGGCGCGGGCGTTGGAAATCTGCAATTGCTCAGTCGACAGCGTCACGCCGGTGACGTCGGCGCCGGTCATATCGGCGAGATAGAGGCCCAGACCGCCCCAACCGGAACCGATGTCGAGAACGCGGTCGCCGGGCCGGATCAGCAGCTTCGCAGCAAGGTGTCGCTTCTTGGCAAGCTGGGCATCGTCCAGCGTCGCGTCCGCTGTCTCGTAGTAGGCGCAGCTGTATTGCTTGTCAGCATCGAGGAACAGGGAATAGAGGCGGCCGTCGAGGTCGTAGTGGTGGGCGACGTTGCTTACGGAACGGCCGCGCCAGTTGAACTGTTGGCTACGGCGACCAAGATAGCGCAGCCACCATTGCGGCCGGGCCCAATTCGGCATCATCTCGGATTGGCCCATCAGAATCGCCAGGACATCGGCGATGCTGCCTTCCTCCACCAGGAAGGTCCCGTCCATGTAGGACTCACCGAGATGGAGTTCGGGATCGAGCAGGATGCGGCGTTCGGCGGACGCCGCGACGAACCGCGCGGCAACCGGACGGCCGGTGCCGTCGCCGCAGGTAAATTTCATTCCGCTCGCGGTCGTGAATGTGATCGAACCGCGCCGGATGAATTGCTGCAGGGAGTAACGCAACAAATGGTCCATCGAAACACCAACGGAGCGGCTACCACCTGACGCACATCGGAACAAATTGTTCCAATGTGTCGCTCATCACACAACGTCTACTAACACCACCTAAGAAGAGTGAAACATCACACAATGTGTGCCTAAAATCACATAAGAGGGATTCCAGGGGGAGACTAATGCGTTGGCGTCAAAGCGGATATTCCCAAATGTGACAATCGGGTGGTTGCGTCATAGATGCGCTTCCATTCGCATGGCAATCGGCTAAAAGGTCACCGCCGCGGCCCGGCGGTCGACCTGGGCGCGGCGATTTTCCGATCCGGAGACGTTAGGTATGTTGAGCCGAGCGCTCAGTCTGGCGACGGTGATGCTTCTGATTGGCTGCTTTTCGGCAGGATCAGCGCAAGCGCAGAACCTCGAGGCCGGTAAGAGCCCTTCCCAGGTTTTCGCCGGTGCCTGTAGCGCCTGCCACAAGAGCCCGCGCGGTCTAATGAAGAGCGTGCCGGCGTCTTCGCTGTCGAGCTTCCTGCGCCAACACTACACGACGTCTCCCGACATGGCGTCGGCGCTTGCCTCCTACCTCATGTCCAACGGCGCCAATGACCCCCGTCACCAGGCCAAGGATCAACGGAAGGGTGCGAGGGGTAGGGCCGGCGATGCCGGTCAGGGGGTCACGGCGGAGCAGCCCGAGGGGCGAGCTCAGCGTCCGGCTGCGGAGGCAGCAAGACCCGATGCCGACGGATTGACGCCGCAGGGTGAGGGGCGTCCTGGCCGTAAGGGCAGGCGCATGGCGCGTCCAAGTGAGTCGTCCGAGGGCGTCAGGCCCGCCGATAGCCAGGCGCCGCAGGCCGAAGGCAAGCCGGTCACCCGGCGGAAGCTGGGTCGGCGCGGTAAGCCGGTCGAGGAGCCGAAGCCTGAGGCCTCGAAGGTTGAAGCCCCGATGTCGGACGAGGCGGCCAAGCGTGAAACGCCGAAGGGCGACGCCAATCCTGAGACGGGCAAGGTCGATTCTCCCGCGAAGGGGGAGGCCAAGACCGAGCCAGACAAGCCCACACAGGCCAAGCCCGCCTCCGATACCGCCAAGATCGATGCGCCAAAGGAGGGCAGCGGCAGCGAGCCGGCAGCGCTGCGGCCAGATCCGATTCCGCAGGTGATGCCGGCCTCTCCGGCGCCGGCGGCCTCTTCGCCGACCGCTCCGGCATCGCCGACGCCGGTGACCAGTGCCCCGGAGCCGGCCCCAAGCCCGGCGGCGGCCGCTTCTCCGGTGCCGACACCAGCTCCGGCCACCGCCGTCGTGCCGCCTCCGCAACCCACTGAACCGGCGCAGCCACCCGAACCGGCGCCCTCCAAATAGTCGTGGTGGGCCGGGCGATGCCGGTCTCGTACCTGTCGCAAGCCTGTTGCACGAATCCAAATCCCGGCCTGATCAGGCCGGGATTTGATCGGTCGCGGCGTTGGCGAAGCGCTTACTTCTCTTCGGCGGTCGGCTCTGGCGCAGCCTCTTCGTGCTGGGCTTCCGGATCGAAGAATTCGCCGGCGGCCGCAAGTGCCTCGGCGGCGGCATCCTGATCTTCCTGACGGGTCGAGATGTCTTCGCCGCGCTTGATGCGGACGGCCTCGTCGGCGCTGCGGGCAACCGTTACGGTGACGCTGGCCTCGACCTCCGGGTGAACCGCGATCGTCACCTTCTGCTGGCCAATCATCTTGATCGGCGAATCCAGCCAAACCTGCGGACGCGAGACGGTGACGCCGTCCGCCGCCAGCGCTGAGACAATGTCGCGGACCGAGACCGAGCCGAACAGCTGGCCGGACTCGGAAGCCTGACGAATAATCACGATGTCGCGGCCGTCGATCTTCTCGGCGACCTTGCTCGCTTCGCCTTTGGCCTTGACGTTGTTGGCCTCGAGCTCGGCCTTCATGCCGTCATACCTGGCGCGGTTCGCTTCGGTGGCGCGCAGCGCCTTGCCGCGCTTCAACAGAAAGTTGCGGGCGAACCCGTCCTTGACGCGCACGATTTCGCCCATCTGGCCAAGCTTGGCGACGCGCTCCAGTAGAATGACTTCCATTTTGTTCTCCTTCGGATGCTGAGTATGGATTGAGTGGTCGGATCGAACTTCAGGATGCGGGCAGCGGCGGCGGCCTGCCGCGCAAATAGCGCTGCCGCAATCCGAACAGGGCGTCGGCGAGGCCGAGCGCGATCATCGCGATGATCGGCCAGCCGAATACGACGACGATGGTGTAGGCGCAGGCCAGCCAGAAGCCGCGGCTGATGAGCGACTGCGTCAGCGTATGCAGGACGGCGAAGCCGACGAAGGCGTAGGCGATCAGCAGCGCCGTCGTCACGATCTGCGCCAGGATGGCAAGGATGCCCCCGACGAAACTGAACCCAACTGCGACCGACAGCGCAACCAGCGTCATCGGCGGCAGCGCGGTGCTGCGCAGGTCGGGCCAGGGCCGACGCAGCCGGCCGGAGGTCTGCGTGACCTTGGCCGCGAGCCACAGGTTCAGCGTCAGCGTGACCATCGCTACGACGGTTGCCGCGACCGGCGCGATCATTACCAGCACGTCGACGAGCCGCTCGATGTCGCCGCCAGCCTGGCCGCCGCTCGGGGTCAGGATCCTGAGCAAGCCGCGTCGCAGCGCGCCGGTGATGGTCTCGGCATCGGTCCCGAGCGTGAGCAGCGTGCCGGCCGTGGTGAGGACGGCGAACGCGGCGACCCAGAGCAGGATGCGGCCGACCGGATACCATTCCAACTGGGGTGGGGCCTGTTCTTCGGTGTCGCCGGACGTCGCGCCGGCGATTGGCCTTCCGAGCAGCGCGAGATGGCCGAGCCACCAGCCGGGCAGGGCAACCATCACGACAAAAGCGATGCAGTAGGGCAAGCCGAAGAGCACGCCCAGCGCTGCGGCCGCGACGATGCCGCCGATGGCCGCCGCAAGCGGCCCCCAGCCGAGCGCAGCCACCATCAATGGCAGCGGCGCAAGGTAGAACAACAGCACCGAGACGAGCGCGCCCGAAATGATCGAGGCGAACATCAGCGCCGACGCAGCGCCGGCCGCAATTGCAATGACGAGTATCGCGATCATCAGCTGTCCCGCTCCTTCCGAGCGGTTAGAGGTGCCCGGTCGAGGACCCCAACCATCGGCGACCGGACGACCCGGAAGCCTTATGAGTGAAACGGCCGGCGGCGCCTCCGCCGGCCGTCGAGATTAGCGAATGACGTAGGGCAACAGACCGAGGAAACGCGCGCGCTTGATGGCGCGGGCGAGTTCACGCTGCTTCTTGGCGGAGACCGCTGTGATGCGGCTCGGCACGATCTTGCCGCGCTCGGAAACGTAGCGCATCAAGAGCTTGGAATCCTTGTAGTCGATCTTCGGCGCATTCGCGCCGGTGAACGGGCAGGACTTGCGGCGACGGAAAAATGGACGGCGGGCGCCAGCTTCAGCCATGATTCTTACTCCTCGGTCGCTGCGTCTTCATCGCGCGGACGGCGCGGGCCACGATCGCCGCGGAAGCCGCCGCCATCGCGATCACGATCGCCACGGAAACCGCCGTCGCGGTCGCCGCGGAAGCCACCGCCGCGATCATCGCGCTCGCGGTCACGGTCGGCCTTGCGCATCATCGCCGACGGGCCTTCCTCATGCTCTTCAACGCGCACGGTGAGATAGCGAATGACGTCTTCGTTGATCCGCTCTTGGCGTTCGATTTCGCTGACGATAGCCGACGGTGCATCGATGTTCATCAGCACGAAATGAGCCTTGCGGTTCTTGTTCATGCGGTAGGTGAGGGAGCGTACGCCCCAGTTCTCGGTCTTGGTGACCTTGCCGCCGCCCTGCTCGACGATTCCCGTCATCTGGGCGGTCAGTTCCTCCACCTGCTGGGTGCTCGCGTCCTGACGCGCGAGAAAGACATGCTCGTAAAGAGGCATGGGTGTCCTTTCCTGGTGTTGGCGCGGTCCTCGGCGACAAGCCCTTCGAGACCTTCGGAAAGGACTCGATGTTGCTCAGAAGGCGGAAGCACGGGACGACGGGCCGACTGGCCCTGCCACATCAAAATCAACAAGTGAATTTGCTGAGACCGTCCGTTCAGCTCCCGGCCGGGGCCCACGGATGGCGCGCTTTATAAGGATTTTCGCCGCGATGGCAAGGGTCGGTTGGCGCCTTGCGCCGGCCGAAACATGGCTTGTGGAACCCGGCGCCAAATCGCCGGTCCGCGCGCGTTTTCAGTTGATTTATTTGTTTGTACAACATACAAATAACTCAGGAGGCGATCGTGCCACCCGAATCTCTGTCCGACCCGGCTGTGACTGATCCAAAGCACGCGGTGCGCGCCACCCGGTCGGCGGGCCGCAAGATGCGTTCCCTGTTGCTCGATGGGGCAAGCCGCCTGTTCAAGGAACGCGGGCTGTCCGGAACATCGATCTCCGATATCGCCGCGGCGGCAGACGCCTTTCCGAGTCAGATCACCTACTATTTCCGGACTAAGGAGGCGCTGTTCGTCGAGGCCGCGTGCCGCGACATGCTTTATCTCGCGCGCGCCACTGAGCAGGCGGCGCTCAAGGCGCACATGCCGCACGAATACACCCGCGCGCTGGCCGAGACGGTGACGGCGACGGATTCGGTCGCCTTCTTCGCGGAAGCCTTGACCCTGACCCGACGCCGCCCAGATCTCGCGCCGCTGGTCGAGCGGACGATCGAGCGCCTGCACAGCGAAGGCGCGCGCGCCTATGCGGGCCAGATCGAGCGCCACGGCTGGCGAACGCTGCGTGCACCAGAGGAGAGTTCGCGGCGATTCTGGGCAGTTGCAATCGGCGTGATCGTCGAAGGGTTCGCCATGGGGCGCGCGCCGGACGAGATGTGCAGCGAACTGCTGCGCGCGCTGGGCGACCAGGCTACCGCTGCGTCGGCGCATGACGAAACGCGTCCGCGCCTGGTCAGCGACCGCGACACTTCACCCTCACCGGACGGGAAGACAAGCTCATGACCGCGCCTCGCATTCGGGCCCGCGATTTCCTGACCGAGGATCAGTTGATCGCCGTTCGCCAGCGCTCGACCTGGAAGGGCATCGCGCTGATCGCCCATGCATGGGGGCTGATACTGGGGGCGATCATGCTCGTCGCCTGGTGGCCCAATCCGTTGACCTATCTGCTCGCCGTCGCGATCATCGGCTCGCGGCAACTCGGGCTTGCGATCCTGATGCATGACGGCGCGCATGGCTGTCTTTCGGCGGACGAAAAGACCAACCTGACCCTGAGCCAATGGTTCTGCGCCTATCCGATCTTTGCCGAGACGCGGGCCTATCGCCGCTATCATCTGCAGCATCACGCGCGCACGCAGCAGGAGGATGATCCCGATCTCGTGCTGTCGGCGCCGTTTCCCATCACGCGCCTCAGCTACCGCCGCAAGTTCTTCCGCGATATCACCGGGCAAACCGGCTATCAGCAGCGCAAGGCGCAACTGCTCAATGCGCTTGGGCCGAAGGAGTGGCCGCTGGCGCGGCGCGCGGTGCATTTTCGGAAGGAACTCGGCCCGCAATGTGTCGCCAATGCTGTGCTGTTCGCGCTGCTTGTCGCTGCCGGCGTGTGGTGGGCCTATCCGCTGCTGTGGCTGGTGCCGCTCCTTACCTGGATGATGGTGATCACCCGCATCCGCAACATCGCCGAGCACGCGGTCGTCCCCGACAGCAACGATCCGCTGCGCAACACCCGCACGACGCGAGCCGGCTTCCTCGAGCGGCTCTTCATCGCGCCGTACTACGTAAACTACCACCTCGAGCATCATTTGCTGTTCTACGTGCCCTGTTACAATCTGCCACGCGTGCATCGCATCCTCAGCGAAAGCCGGCACGCCGGCCGCATGGAAGTGCAGCCGAACTATCTGGCGGTGCTCCGGGTCGCGACCGGCAGGCCCGACCACGAGGACCGTCCGGGACAGCTTGTCAGCAGTGTCCGGCGCTCGCGGGCCGGCGCCGAAGTGGGCGCCGACCAGAGGGCGGGCGGGTTCTAGAAGCCCACAGGCTCTGCCGAGTTCCGCGACGACGCTTGACATGGCCTGCATCGGTGTCTTACGGCCGATCCAAGGTATATGGGACCGCCGGACGCTTTCGCGCGACGCGGAGGTCGCTTTTTTCCCGTGCAACAAACGCCAAGCGTTTGTGCGGAGACCATGATCAACAAGGTAGGCAGAGCCGATGACGGCAGCATTCACGTTTCCCGGGCAGGGCTCGCAAGCGGTCGGCATGGGCAAGGCCCTGGCCGATGCCTTTCCGGTCGCCAGGGCCGTGTTCGATGAGGTCGACGCGGCGCTGGGCGAGAAGCTGACTGCAACCATCTGGGATGGCTCGGCCGAGACCCTGCAACTCACCGAAAATGCCCAGCCGGCGCTGATGGCGGTCTCGATCGCCACCTTGCGCGTGCTGGAGAGCGAAGCCGGCTTCTCCGTCGGCCGCGACGCTGCCTTCGTCGCGGGACACTCGCTCGGCGAGTATTCGGCGTTGGCGGCCGCCGGCAGCCTGACGCTACGCGACGCCGCGCGGCTTCTGCGCACCCGCGGCCTCGCCATGCAGAAGGCGGTGCCGGTCGGCGCCGGCGCCATGGCCGCGTTGCTCGGGCTTGATTATGAGGCGGCGGTGGCGGTCGCGAAGGAGGCGGCTCAGGGTGAGGTCTGCCAGGCCGCCAACGACAATGGCGGGGGGCAAGTTGTGGTCTCCGGCGATAAGGCCGCCGTCGACCGCGCGGTCGAGATCGCCAAGACCAATGGCGCCAAGCGGGCGATGCTGCTGCCGGTGTCGGCTCCCTTCCACTGCAAGCTGATGCAGCCGGCGGCGGACGCCATGGCGCAGGCGCTTTCCGGCGTCGCCATCAAGCCGCCCGCAGCGCCGCTTGTTTCCAACGTGCTGGCCTCCGCCATATCGGATCCTGACGAGATCCGCCGCCGCCTGATCGAGCAGGTTACGGGCACCGTGCGCTGGCGCGAGTCGGTTGCCTACATGGCCGGTCAAGGCGTCACGCGGTTTTTCGAGATCGGCGCAGGCAAGGTGCTGAGCGGCCTGGTCAAGCGCATTGCTGGCGGCGCGGTCGGCGTTTCCGTCGGCGGTCCCAACGATATTGCTGCGGCCAGGGACGCATTGGCGGCGTCGGCGTAAGCAGCCGAGAGGAGATACTCATGTTCGATTTGACAGGCAGGACGGCACTCGTCACGGGCGCGACCGGCGGCATCGGCGGGGCGATCGCGCAGGCGCTGCATGCGCAGGGCGCGACCGTTGCAATCTCGGGCACGCGGCGCGAGGTGCTCGATGGGTTTGCGGCGAAGCTGGGCGAGCGCGTTCATGTGCTGCCCTGCAACCTGTCCGACAAGGCCGAGGTCGAAGCATTGGTCCCGGCAGCGGAAGTGGCGATGGGGCAGGTCGACATTCTCGTCGCCAACGCCGGCATCACCCGTGACAACCTGTTCGTGCAATTGCGGGACGACGATTGGGACGACGTCATTGCGGTCAACCTGACCGCAACCTTCCGCCTCGCGCGCGCTGCGACGAAGCTGATGATGCGCAAGCGCTTCGGCCGGATCATCGCGATCACCTCGATCGTCGGCGTGACCGGCAATCCGGGGCAGGGCAACTACACGGCGTCGAAGGCCGGCATCATCGGGCTGATCAAGACGCTGGGCGCCGAATATGCCAAGCGCGGCGTCACCGCGAACTGCATCGCGCCGGGCTTCATCAAAACGCCGATGACGGACGCGCTCAATGACAAGCAGCGCGAAACCATCCTCGCGAAAGTTCCTGCTGCGCGGCTCGGGACGCCCGAAGACATCGGGGCCGCCGTGGTCTATCTGGCCTCCAGCGAGGCCGGTTACGTGACCGGACAGACGATTCACGTCAACGGCGGAATGGCCATGATTTGAGCTCCCTACTGGCTCTTGCGGTGCGGCGAAAGCCCGTTTCCGACAGCCGGTTCAGGCGTGTAGTCAAGACTTGGGAAGTATGGTAGCTGAACCCCCCACGGATGGGCAAAGAACGCCATTGCAGGAATTTGAAACCCTGTATATTGGCGTGGCGACGTCTGCTG
The DNA here is from genome assembly GCF_018131005.1 of Bradyrhizobium lablabi. Lineage (GTDB taxonomy): Bacteria > Pseudomonadota > Alphaproteobacteria > Rhizobiales > Xanthobacteraceae > Bradyrhizobium > Bradyrhizobium lablabi_D. Next base: position 289,046 of record NZ_JAFCJK010000007.1, on the reverse strand, counting down.
TTCGCCGGGGCTTAGTCGGCTACGACCGGGCCGAATCAAGACTATGCGCGATTGAGTAAGCTAGACGACCAGATGGCTCGTATCGTCTTGGGGGTCGGGTCCAATGCAACAACGAGGGTGAACGATGAGTGAGATTGGCGAGCGGGTTAAGAAGATTGTGGTCGAGCACCTCGGTGTCGAACCCGACAAGGTGGTCGATAACGCGAGCTTCATCGATGACCTCGGCGCCGACAGCCTCGACACGGTCGAGCTCGTCATGGCCTTTGAAGAAGAGTTCGGCTGCGAGATTCCCGACGATGCGGCGGAAACGATTCTGACCGTCGGCGACGCGACCAAGTTTCTTGAGAAGAACGCGAAGAGCTGACGCTTTCGCGGACTTGATGGAGCCGGACGGACCGTTATCGAGCGGTCCCCCGGTTTCTTACTATTGGCCGCCCATTTTATTGGCCGCCCATTGCGGGCCGGAGAAATTGAAATGAGACGAGTCGTCGTCACGGGGCTGGGCATGGTCACACCGCTCGGCTGTGGGGTCGACACAACCTGGGCACGCATCCTCGCCGGGCAGAGCGGCGCACGCAAGATCGACACGTTCGACGTGTCCGACCTGCCGAGCCAGATCGCGTGTTCGGTGCCGCGCGGCGATGGCGCAGACGGCACGTTCAATCCCGATCAGTGGATGGAGCCCAAGGATCAGCGCAAGGTCGACGACTTCATCATTTTCGCGATGTGCGCGGCGAAGCAGGCGCTCGACGATGCCAACTGGCATCCTGTGAGCGAGGAAGACAAGTGCGCGACCGGCACCCTGATCGGCTCCGGCATCGGCGGTCTCTCGGGCATCGCCGACACCGCGCTTCTCCTGAAAGAGCGCGGGCCGCGCAGGGTCTCGCCGTTCTTCATCCCGGGCCGCCTGATCAATCTGGCCTCCGGTTATGTTTCGATCGAGCACGGCCTCAAGGGCCCCAATCATTCGGTGGTGACGGCTTGCTCGACCGGCGCGCATGCGATCGGCGACGGGGCGCGGCTGATCGCGCTCGGCGATGCCGATGTGATGGTCGCAGGCGGCACCGAATCACCGATCTGCCGCATCGGAATGGCCGGCTTCTGCGCGGCACGCGCGCTGTCCACCGGTTTCAACGAGACTCCGCAAAAGGCGTCGCGCCCCTACGACAAGGACCGCGACGGTTTTGTCATGGGCGAGGGCGCCGGCATCGTCGTGCTCGAAGAGTATGAACACGCAAAGAGGCGCGGCGCGAAGATTTATGCCGAGGTGACTGGTTATGGCCTGTCTGGCGATGCCTATCACATCACCTCGCCGTCACCGGATGGCGATGGCGGCTTCCGTAGCATGGGCGCGGCACTGAAGCGGTCCGGGCTTACGCCGTCCGACATCGACTATATCAATGCCCATGGTACCTCGACGCTGCTCGGCGACGAGATTGAACTCGGAGCGGTCGAACGGCTGCTTGGGAACGCGGCATCGAAAGTGTCGATGTCCTCGACCAAGTCCGCAACCGGCCATCTCCTTGGCGCGGCAGGCGCGATCGAGGCAATTTTCGCGATCCTTGCGATTCGCGACAATGTTGCGCCGCCGACCATCAATCTCGACAATCCGTCGGTCCAAACGGCGATCGACCTGGTGCCGCATACATCGCGCAAGCGCGAGATCAATGTGGCGCTTTCAAATTCCTTCGGTTTCGGGGGCACCAATGCTTCCGTCATCATGCAGCGTGTAGCGAACCACTAAGTGTTTAGAACTACTCCACTGTTTTGCCGTATTCCGCAGTGACTCCTAGCAGCGGGCGTATGCTATTGGCGGGGCAGGGTCTGCTAGGCCACGATTGAACCGGCAGGATTTGGTTTGCATCGATGAGTGAGAGGCCGCCCATTTCACCAAGGAGCCCGCGTGCCGCGCTGGAGCCGGAACAGGTTCCGCCGCCGCCGAGGCGTTCCGACCGCGCCCGCAATCCGTTCGTGGTGGTCGGCAATGCCATCATCACCATCCTGATTATCCTGATGATCGGCGCCGGGGCGGTGTATTACTACGGCAAGCAGACGCTGGAGGCACCGGGACCGCTGCAGGAAGACAAGATCGTCAACATTCCTGCGCGCGCCGGCAAGCGCGATATCGCCGACGTGCTCTCGCGCGAAGGCGTGATCAACGTCAATCCCTGGGTCTTTATCGGCAGCGTGTTTGCGCTGAAGGCCAGCTCCGACCTCAAGCCCGGCGAATATTCGTTCCAGAAGAACGCCAGCCTGCATGACGTCATCGCCACCATCGTCGAGGGCAAGGTGGTGCAGCATGCCGTGACCATTCCGGAAGGCCTGACCTCCGAGCAGATCGTGGCGCGGCTCTCCGAGAACGACATCTTCACCGGTTCGGTGCGCGAGATCCCGCGCGAAGGAACGCTGCTCCCCGAGACCTACAAATTCCCGCGCGGCACCACGCGCGACCAGGTCATCCAGCGCATGCAGCAGACGCACAAGCGCCTGCTGGCCGAGATCTGGGAACGCCGCAACCCGGACACGCCATTGAAGTCGCCCGAGCAGCTCGTGACGCTTGCGTCGATCGTCGAGAAGGAAACCGGCCGCGCCGATGAACGCAGCCGCGTCGCCGCGGTGTTCGTCAACCGTCTGCGACAGAAGATGAAGCTGCAGTCCGATCCCACCATCATCTATGGCCTGGTCGGCGGCAAGGGCACGCTCGGTCGTCCTATCAAGCGAAGCGAAATCACCCAACCGTCGCCTTACAACACCTATGTGATCGATGGCCTGCCGCCCGGGCCGATCGCCAATCCGGGCCGCGCCTCGCTGGAGGCGACCGCCAATCCGGCGCGCACGCGCGACCTGTTCTTCGTTGCTGACGGCACTGGCGGCCATGCCTTTACCGAAACCTACGACCAGCACGCCAAGAACGTCGCCAAGCTGCGCACGATGGAGAAGCAGATCCAGAACGACACCGTGGAGCCCGCGGATGATCCACCGCCGCCGGCTGCTCCGGCTGAGGCCAGCCCCGCCGCTGCGCCGAAGCCGGCCAATCAGAAGAAGCCTCCGCGCGGTGCGGCGGCCCGCCAGGGCGCAGCGCAGCAGAACACGACACCGCCGGTGGTGCAGCGGTAACCGAGCGTCCAGTCAGTGGATCGTAATTCCACTTTCATGGAATTCGTTTTAACCTTGAAAGGGCCTGAGCGAATCCCAAGGCCGCCAGGCCAGTCTCATACCCCTTGTCGGAGAATTTTGTGCGATGGCGCTGTCGAGCATGACTGGCTTTGCCCGGAGCCATGGCGCAAGCGGTCCCTATACGTTCGAGTGGGAGTTGAAATCGGTCAACGCCAAGGGCTTTGACCTCCGGCTGCGGCTGCCGCCCGGGTGGGACGAACTGGAGGCGCTTGCCAAGAGGCGCGCGAGCGAGGTGCTCTCGCGCGGGACAGTGTATGCCAATCTCACCGTCAAGCGCACGGGTGCGGCGCAGACGGTGCGTATCAACGAGGACGTGCTGGCGGCGGTGTTGAAGGTCGCCGGCGCGCTCTCGCAACGGATCGACGCGGTGGCGCCGAGCATCGATGGCCTGCTCGGAATCAAGGGCGTCATCGAAGTGGTCGAGCCTGATAGCAACGAGGATGAGGACAAGGCGGCGCGCGATGCAGCCGCCAAGGCGTTCGAGGAGGCGCTCGGCAACCTGGTCGAAATGCGCCGCCGCGAGGGCGCGGCCCTCGGCCAGATCCTGATCCAGCGGATGGACGAGATCGAGCGGCTTGCCAAGCGCGCCGAAGCCGCTCCCGGCCGCAGGCCCGAGGCGATCAAGGTGCGGCTCGCCGAACAGGTCGCGGCGCTGCTCGAGACCTCCGATCGCTTCGACGCCGACCGGCTTAGTCAGGAAGCAATCTTGATCGCCACCAAGGCCGATATTCGTGAGGAACTCGACCGTATAGCCTCGCATGTCGCGCAGGCGCGCGAAATGATCGGCAAGGGCGGACCGGTTGGACGGCGGCTCGATTTTCTTGCGCAGGAATTCAACCGCGAAGTCAACACCTGTTGCTCGAAATCGAACGATGTCGAATTGACCAACACCGGCCTTGAGATGAAGAACGTGGTCGAGCAGTTCCGCGAGCAGGTTCAGAATCTGGAGTGAGCCATGACGGCGCAGGGCTTTGACGGGGTTGAGCGACGCGGACTGATGTTTGTTCTGTCGTCACCCTCGGGCGCCGGCAAGACCACGCTGTCGCGCATGCTGATCGACCGGATGCCGGGGCTGAAAATGTCGGTGTCGGCAACCACGCGGCCGATGCGGCCGGGCGAGCTCGAGGGCCGCGACTATTTCTTCGTCGACAAGGCGAGGTTCGAGGCAATGGCCAAGCAGGGTGAACTGCTGGAGTGGGCCACCGTGTTCGACAACCGCTATGGCACTCCGCGGCTGCCGGTCGAGGCCGCGCTTTCAGCCGGCCAGGATGTGCTGTTCGACATCGACTGGCAGGGCACGCAGCAATTGCGCGAGAAGGCGCGTGCCGACGTGGTGAGCGTCTTCATCCTGCCACCATCGGCAGCCGACCTCGAAAGGCGCCTGCACACCCGCGCGCAGGACTCCGAAGCGATCATCCGCGGACGGATGAACCGCGCTACCCACGAGCTCAGCCATTGGGCGGAGTACGACTATATCGTCGTCAATCAGCACGTCGACGATGCCTTTGCCGAGGTGCAGTCGATCCTCAAGGCCGAACGGCTCAAGCGTGAGCGCCGCACCGGCCTCACCGAATTCGTGCGCAGCCTGCAACGCCAGCTTGAAAAATAGCCACCCAACAGCATGATCCGGAAAACCGTGAAGCGGTATTCCGAGAGAGCATGCTTCAAGCAAAGAGCGCGATGATGCTCACGCCCTAATTTGTCGCGCTGCGCGCCAGCCGCTGCAGCATCTCGGCGATCTGCCGATTGTCCCGCTCGATCTGGTCAAGATCACGCCCAGCCTCGCGACGAGGCATCGGCGGCTGGGCGCGGCGCGGCGGCGACTCCGAAAGTCGTAGCGGACGCCCGCGGTTCGGCGAGATCGGCGGAGCGCGCTCGGTGTGGATCGAATCCCACGGTGCGCGCCACTCGTCGCTGATATCGTAGGGCGGGGTGCGCGTGCGCGTCAGCCTGAACACGAGAGCGCTGACGAGGGCCGCCAGTGCCAGCGCGCCGATCATGACGATCAGCAGCATCTGTGTCGACGTCGACGATTTCTCCGCGGGCGCCTCGGCAGCGACAGGCGGAGACGGCGGGGCGGTGCTTGCCTGTGCCGGTGTCACGTCCGTCTGCGCGGCCTCCGGCGGCGCGGCGGCGGCTGGCTGTGTTGTGCTTACCCTGTCCGTGCTTGCTGCATCAGGCCAACGCGTCGACACCGCCGAGGGCGGCGTATTCGTGTTCGTATCCGCCGCGGCTACGGGCCCGCTATCACCGGGCGTTGCGCCGCTTGTCTGGCCGGCGTCGGCGGTTGCAACAGGGGTGACATTGGTGGGGGCTGAGGTCAGCTCCGCACGCGCATCGGCAACCGATTTGCGCATGGCAGGCTGTGGCTGCGGTGAGGGCTGTGGCTGTGGCGGCGTCGCGTCCGCAACCGTTGTATCGCGCGCAGGCGAAGCTTCCTGCTGTGCGGGTGCAGTCTTCGCCGCCTTGTTCTTCTCTTCACCCAGATACCAGCACTGCTTCTTGGTTGCGCGATCGAGCTTGTAACGCCAATGGCTTCCCGCGGGCGCGCTTCCCTTCGGGCCTGACAAACAGGTGTCGGCTGCGTTGCTGTTGTTCTCGGCAAGGGCCGTGAAATTGGGGCCGGCCAAAATACCGGCGACAAGCACTGCGGTAAATTTTGCTGAACGATATGACATACGCATCCCCGGTAATTCTTTTACTCAAACGCTGGCGATCTCAATCTCGGTAAAGAGTTGGGTCGCAATGCGCCGCAAATCCGGAGCGGGTAGGGCTTAATTGGGGCTCGTGGCCCGCCGCAATGCGGCGCGCCGATGGCCGAAAATCGATGCGTTACTGCTTGGTAGAGCGCCAGGTTCCGCCGCAGCCATCGGATCGCGGAACGGTGGCATCATCGGCCGCTCCCGGGAAAAGGCTCGCGCATCCCCCGATACCCCTGGAGCCTTCACCAACAGGGTAGCAGCGTGCTTCCGGAGAAAAAAGCAGCCACGTTCGCCGCTCCCGGGCAGTCGCTGACTGCACCGGGGTCGCTCTCGAAGCGGACGGGCCGCGTCTGCCGTGCCGTCTGACCGGCCTCGTCAGTTCTTCAGGACGATGCGTCCGACGACTCGCCCGGCGCGCAATTCATCGATCCACTTCTGGACGTCGCCCATCGGCTCTTCCCTCATCGGCGTCGGCTTGATCTTTCCCGCGCGCGCGAGCGCCATCAATTCCTGGCTTTCCGCCAGCGTCCCCACCATGAAGCCTTCGATGGTCATCCGCTTGTAGACCCATTGCACCATCGGCAGGTTGAAATTGCCGCCCATCAGGCCGGAGACCACGATCTTGCCGCCGCGCGCCACCGTCGACACGGCGAACGCCATCGACTTCTCGTTGCCGGCGAAATCGACCACACCGTCAAAACCGCCTTCGCTTTCCTTCAGCATGCGCTTGATCACGTCCGGCTCGGCCGGATCATAGGCGACTGCCGCGCCATTCTTCAGCGCGGTCTCGCGTGCGGCCGCGCTCAGATCGGCGACGGCGACCTTCTGCTTGAACATCGCCTGCGCGAACGAAAGTCCCATCATGCCAACGCCACCAAGGCCGATCAGCAGCAGATTGCGCTGGCGCGGACGGTCGACCAGCCGCTTCAACGCGCCATAGGCGGTAACGCCGGAGCACATCAGCGTCGCGGCCTGGTTCACCGGCAGCGGGTCATAGTCGAGCAGATACTTCGCGTCTGGCACCAGCACATGGGTGGCAAACCCGCCGTCGATGGAGACGCCGAGGAAGCGCTGCTTCACGCACAAATTCTCGTCGCCGTTGAGGCAGTCGCGGCACTGGCCGCAGCCGATCCAGGGAAAAACGGCCTTCTTCTTCCCGATCAACTCCTTCGAAACGTCGGGACCCACCTCGTCGACCACACCGGCGATCTCATGCCCGAGCGTGAAGGGCAGGGTCATACCGCGCGTGGTGTCGAGTTTCCTGCCGCCGCCGAGATCGGCATAGCCGTCCTGGATGTGGAGATCGGAATGACACAGGCCGCAACGCTCGATCCGGACCAGGACTTCGGCGCCTTGCGGCTTTGCCGTGTCGACGACGGTTTCGCACAATGGCGCGTCGAACTTGACGAGGGATTGGCGAACCATGCGCGCCATTTGTCTCTCCTTGGATGCTCTATCTGGTGGATCGTATATCGGCCAATTCCCGAGCCATGGCAACAAAGCCCGCGACAGGAATGGTCTCGGCGCGTCGCGTGGCGTCGATATCGGCAGCCGCGGCGAGCCGCGCAGGATCGACGGATAACGATTTCAGACTCTGGCGCAGCATCTTGCGGCGCTGGCCGAAGGCGGCTGCGGCAACCTGTTCAAGCATCCGACGATCGCAGGGCTCCGGCGCGGCGCGCGGCATCAATCGAACCACCGACGATGTCACCTTCGGCTGCGGCACGAATGCCGCAGGCGAAATGTCGAACAGAATCCTGGTTTCGGCGCGCCAGTTGGCAAGCACCGCGAGCCGACCATAGGCTTCCTCGTTCTGATGCGCGACGATGCGCTCGGCGACCTCGCGCTGGAACATCAGGACCATCATGTCGTACCAGGGCGGCCACGGCTCGATCGACAGCCAGTCGACCAGAAGCTGGGTCGCGATATTGTAGGGCAAGTTGGCGACGATCTTGGCCTTGCCTCCTTCAAGCAGCGGCCGTGGATCGAAGCGCTGCGCGTCGCCATGCACGATCTCGAGGCGGCCGGGATAGCGCTTGACGATGTAGTCGAGTGCGGCCAGCGCCCGCTCGTCGCGTTCGACAGCAATCACGCGCCTGGCGCCGAGCGCGAGCAGCGCGCGCGTCAACCCTCCCGGGCCGGGCCCGACCTCGATCACGGTCGAGTCCTCGAGCGGGCCGGCGGCTCTCGCGATCCGCGCGGTGAGATTGAGGTCGAGCAGGAAATTCTGACCGAGCGATTTGCGCGCCGACAGCGAGTGTTCGCGAATGATCTCGCGCAGCGGCGGCAGATCGTCGATCGCGTTCACCTACGGGCGTGCCGCGGCCATGCGCGCGGCGAGCCGCATGGCGGCGATCAGGCTCGACGGATCGGCCTTGCCGGTACCGGCAATGTCGAAAGCGGTGCCGTGATCGGGCGACGTGCGGATGAACGGCAGTCCGAGCGTGACGTTGACCGCGTCCTCGAAGGCAATGGTCTTGACCGGGATCAGCGCCTGGTCGTGATACATGCAGATCGCGCAATCATAGGTCTTGCGCGCCGCTTCGTGGAACATGGTGTCGGCGGGCAGCGGGCCGCGGACCGTGATGCCTTCGCTGCTGAGGATCTCGATCGCCGGTGCCACGATCTCGATATCCTCCATGCCGAGTGTGCCGTCTTCGCCGGCATGCGGGTTGAGGCCCGATATCGCAAGGCGCGGATTGGCAATTCCAAAATGCGTGTTCATGTCGGCCACCACGATGCGCGCGGTCGACACGATTAGATCGGTCGAGAGCTGCTTCAAGGCCTCGCGGACCGGGAGATGGATCGTCACAGGAACGACGGCAAGCGCCGGTGACCACAACATCATGACCGGCTGCGGCGCGCGGCCGCCTTCTGCGGCGAGCTCGGCAAGGTATTCGGTGTGGCCGGGATGACGGAAGCCGGCGCGATAGAGCACGTTCTTGGCGATCGGATTGGTGACGACAGCGCCGGCTTTGCCGGAAAGCACGTCGGCGACCGCCTGACGGATCGAGGCCAAGGCAGCGTCGGCGCTCGTCTCATCGGGTTTACCCGGCCGCGCCGTTGCCGCCTTGCCGGTCGCGACAACCGGCAAGACGCGCGTGAACGCCGTCATTGCCTCTTCGGCGCTGACGTCGGCAAGTTCGACGGCAAGCCCGAGCATCTTCGCGCGCTCGGCAAGCGAGGCGCGATCGCCGCGCACGTAGAAGGGCGGGAGATTGTCTTGCTGGCGCCGCAGCCATGCGGCGATAGTGATGTCGGGACCGATGCCTGCGGGCTCGCCGGATGTCAGCGCGAGAGGTCCTGGCATCAGCGATATTCGATCATCGCGGCTTTGCGGACTTCCTGCAGGTAGGATTTCGACTTCGCCTCGTACTTCTGGGTGTACATCTTTTCCCGGATCTCGCGCTTCTTCGGCGTGTCCACGGTGGTTGCCTTACGGCCGCAGAGCGCCACCATTTCGATGCCCTGCTTGGTCACCTCGGGGGCGGTGAGATGGCCGATCGGCGTCTTATCCAGGATGTCACGCAAGGTTTGAGGCAAGTCTGCCGAGGTCTTCACGACAATTTCGCGGATAGCGGCATTGCGCATCGACTTGAAGTAGGAATTGGCTTCCTCGCAACTTGTCACGCGCTCGCGCAAGGTCTCCGCTTCCTTGCGGCGGCTGTCGAACTCGACCTGCGGCGCGCCGCGCGGAACGATCAGGACGATCGGCTGCATTCTATATTCGAAAGCCTCGGTCTCGGTGGCCTCGCCGCTCTCCTTGGCTGCAGCAGCGACGTCCTTCTCACCGATCTGCAGGCTTTCCTTGAAACGCCCGCGCACCAGGCTGGTCCAGACCATGTCGGCCTTGATGCGTTGCTTCAGCGTGTCCGGCCGGATGCCCTTGTTGTCCAGCACACTGGTGAGCTGGTCGGAGTTGAGTCGCATCCGCTGCGCCATTCCAGCGTAGGCCTGCTCGATGTCGCTGGCGGACGGATCGACGCCGAATTTCTTGGCTTCCTTGATCTTCACCTTCTCGTCGATCAGTTCGTTCAGAATGTCTTGCCGGTTGTTATCCTTCTTGCCGGTCAATCCGTTCAGCTTGGTGCGCTGCTCAATGTCGAAACTTGTGATCGGTTCGCCATTGACCATCACGGCGACGGTCTGCGCGTGGGGCCGCGTCACGCTTCCCAGCACAAGGGCGAAGGCCAGCACGCAGCCGAGCACCAGGGAATAGGGGCGAATTGGCAAGCTAGCTGTCGTCATCGTCGTGTTAGCCATTTCATCGCGTTATACTGGAGCCGCCAAGAGCGCCCAATCCAGAATCGGCGCACGCTACTGAATGCCGCCTGAGCCGCTCGTTGTGGATGAGTTCGCGATGGTCCGCAGGCCAATCTGGAACATGAAGGCGTGGTTAAGAACGGGCGGCGTGCCGCCGGCGGTATATTGATAGGAGGTGACATAGTTCGCGGCCAGCACGAAACAGTCGTCCACATAGCCCGCACCGACGACATACTGGTTGATCTTGTTGGCTTCAAGATCCCAGCGCGCCGCGCCCTGGACCACCCAGTTGGACGCTACCTTGACTGAGCCGCTGCCGAGAAGGCCTTCGCGGCGCGTCAGGTATCCGAGCTCCGGTTGTGCCGCATAGTTGCCGTAGAGCATGCTGACCGACCAGCGGTCGAAGTTGGCACGCCCTTCAGCCTCGAAGCGGTTGATGTTCCATGTCGCTTCATCCATGCGCCCGCGCACGCTGAACGTATAAGTCCGGTTGGGCGAATAATTGACGCGGCCGACGTAGTCCGAGCGCGCGTTCTGCAGGCCGGAATCGAGGCCGGTGTTGTTCATATCAGCGACCGCGAAGGAATTCAGGCCGTACAATTGGTACGATTGCCCGAATAACGCGTTAATGCTGCCGCCGCGGTCGAACTGCGTGGTCGCCTGTGCGCCGACATTGGCGCGTCCGCCACCCTCGACGCGGTCGTAGCCGGAGAACTTGTCGACGGCGAACAAGTTGCTCGCGTCGAATACCAGGCTTTGTGCGTCCTCGTTGGGAATCTGACCGGCATAGGTCTCGTTGGGACGAATGATGACCTGAGCGATCGGCTCGACGGTGGTCGTGCCCCAAGGCTGCACGTTAATGAAGGGATAGCGGTACTCGAGGCCGACTGTCGGCATCAGGCGGAGCGCCTGGGTGTCGCCGACCGGCAGGAAGTTGGAAACGCCTGGCTGGTTCGAAATGTCCGCGTTGATCGCATCAGCACGGATGCTGGCGAACGGCGTCCAGATCTCGCCGAACGGATCGGTGAACGACTTGCGCCACTGCCCCTCGGCGGTCAGGCGGGTGTAGGTGCCCGGCATGCCGCGCAACAGGCACTGCGACGGTGTCCGCGCCAGCGGATCGGCGGACGTGGTCGTGCACAGGCTGGCGGTGTTGGCGAGCGTCGTGATTGGATCGAAGACCGCGCTGTCGCGCGATAAATTGGTGAAGTTCGTCCTGTAGCTGAACTCACCGCCGAGGATCGGATGGTTAATCACATTGTTGTAGTCGATCACCGGATAGACGACCGGAACCTGGCTCTGATTACCCGAGAAGCTCAGATAATAGATCGTGCGCGCGTCGAAGTAACTGCGGTTGCCGACGCCGGTCAGGTAGAGCTGCGAGATCGCTTCGGTAGGCAGCGACAAGAACGAACTGAATGAATCCTTGTACTGCGCCAGCCGGTAGTCGGAGAAGAAGTAATAGTCCGACATCAGGACGCCTTCCCAGCCCCACGTCCATTTGTCGTTCAGTGCGAATTGGCCCTTGGTATCAATTGCACCGCGCAAGTCGCGATCACCGGGCAGGCCGGTGAAGGCGCTGCGGTCGAGCTGGTCGATGCCGTAGGCGCGGATCTGGTAGGAGCCGTTAATCAGGCGCTGGCGGAATTCGCCCTGCAGCAGCACGCCCTGGCGCGACGTGATGCGCGGGCTGAAAGTCGCGTCGTAGTCCGGCGCAAGCGCGAAGTAATACGGGATTTCGACGCCAACGCCGTAGGTCGAGACTGTGCTGAAGCCCGGCATCAGGAAGCCGCTCTTGCGCTTCACGGTCGGGTCGGGCGTCGAGAAATAGGGCAGATACGCCATCGGAACGCCGAAGAACTCAAGCTGGGCGTTCTCGAAATAAAGCATCTTCTCGGTCTGGTTATGCAGGATGCGCGCGCCCTTGACCTGCCACAGCGGTGGCTTCTTCGGGTCTTCCCGGCAGGGCGCGCAGGCGGTGTAAACGCCGTTCTCGAACACCGTGTAATTGCCACTTGAGCGATCGGCACGGGTCGCCGCCATGCGCGTCTGGTCTTCGGTGTCGACGCGTAGCGAATCGACGAAACCATCGCGGTAGTCGTCGCTCAGGTCCAGGATATTGGCGTAGGTGATCTTGCCTTCCGCATCGGTCATGCGGATGTTGCCTTCGGCGTGCAGACGCTTGGTCTTCTGGTCATAGATGACCTTGTCGGCCTCGACGCTTGTGCCGTTGTAGAACAGCTGCACATTGCCGACCGCAGACACGCGCTGGTTGTTGTAGTCGTAATCGACCTCGGTGGCCTGAACGAGCATCTGGCCGTCATTCTTGGCCGGCGGCCGAGTGGGCTTGGGCGGGCGCGGATTGTAGGTGAAGCCCTGCGCCGCGGCCGGCGTCGGCGCGGCGACGCCGAACGCGCCGACGCAAATACATGCGACGAGCAGGGCAATCAGATGTGCGCTGAATCTGGCCATACGGCCGCGATGACGGCGCACGGCACTGCGCCGCCTGAATGCAGGCGACCTCGACTGGCGGGCGGCGACAACGGCCACTACCCGTCCTCCTGGTACAGCAAGGCTAGAAATCCGGTGAGGCCGCCCACGCAGACGGGCAACCACGCCGCAGCGATGGGGTGCATCAGCTCAGCCTTGCTCAAATCTTCAGTTACTTTCGAGAGAACGTAGAGCAGAAAGCCTGCACCCACGCCACTCAAAACCATCTTTTGCACGCCGCCCATCCGGAAGAAGCGAAGGCTCACGGAAGCCGCCAACATCACCATTGCAGCCAGCAAAAATGGCTGTGCAATCAGCTTGTGATACTGCAGCCGGTAGCCGGCGGTCGCGAACCCCGAACTCTCTGACGAGCGGATGTAGTCCGGTAGTTGCCAAAAGGACACAGTTTCCGGAGTGGAAAAGCTGTTACGGACCTGGGCCGGGGTGAGGGTGGTGTTCAGGTAGAAGGTGTCCTGGTCCACCGGGGGCTTGTCGAGGGTGTATCTGCGGACGCCCTTGAACACCCAGCGGCCTTCCTCGAGGCCCGCTTCACGAGCCTCGATTCGTTCCTTGAACTGCAGTTCGGTATCGAATCGGAATACGGTCAGGCCGGTCAGCCGCACGCCCTGCTGCTCGCTGCGGGCGGCGTTGATGATCGCCTGCCCCTCGCTGTTGACCTGGTTCAGCCAAAAGCCCGAGGCATCCTGGATGCCGCCGCCCGGCGCAGAGCCGAACAGTTCGGCCTCCATTCGCTTGGAGAGCTCGCGCAGATTCGCGGACATCGGGTTATAGGCGGTGGTTGCGGCGATGCCGAGCAGGATCGCACTGGCAAGCGCAGGCGAGATGAACTGCCAGGCCGAGATTCCAGCCGCGCGCGCGACCACAAGCTCGAGCCGCCGCGACAGGGCGAGATAACAGGTCATCGCGCCGATGAGCACGCAGAACGGCATCAGCTTCTCGAGCAATTGCGGCACGCGGAACAGCGAGGTCTCCGCTACGGTGATCGCGGAGGCCGACACCAGCCCCGATGTCTTGCGCACCATCTCGATGTAATCGACGAGGACGAGCAGCACGAAGATGCTCGCGAACACGCCCACCGCCGAGACCACGAAGCGGCCGGCGAAATAACGCCCGAGCGTGTTCGAGACCATGCTCATGCGGTTACGGGCCTACGGAAGAAGCGCGCGATGCGCTCGTTGTTCTTGTTGATGGCCTCGATCAGTGCGGCCGGCGGCTCGACGACCACGCCGCCGATGATCATCCAGATTCCGACGCCAATACCGGCGAACAGCATCAGATATTGGACGATCGCCGCCGCCGGAGTCTTGACGGTCACGACCGAGCAGGCAAATCCCGCCATGCGCAGGCCGAACACCGCGAGCACAGAACCACCGATCGAGAAATTTCGGCTTTGACGCGTGGTGCGCGGCGCGCCGAGGAAGGCGAATGTGAGCGCTGCGAACGCGAACGGATAGAGTGGGGCCATGAAGCGGTCATGCAACTCCGCGCGGAATTGCCCCGACAACTGGTGATAGGTCGGATCGTCCTCGTTGGGCCACAGCAGCTCCCAGAGATAGCGCTCGCGGATGCCGAGTGTGACGTCGCGCCCTTGCGAGAATTTCGACATGTCGAAGGCGTAGCGGCCGAACACGACCAGCGCGGGATCGCGCTTGCCGATTTCGAATCGCTCGAGATTGCCGTCCTCCAGCACGAGATACGATCCGTTCTCGTTCTTCAGCACGGTGCCGTGATCGGCGATGATGGTGACCCGCTCCTTCGGATCGCGGCGATCGTCGACGAAGATGCCGCCGAGGACGCCGCCCGGCAGCCGCTCGCGGATTCGAATCGTGAGATTCTGGTCGAGCTGGGCGAAGCGGCCCGGCTGCAGGATGTTGGTCAGTACGTCGGCGGTGATCTCGGCGTCCCATTGCTTGATTCGCCGCATGCCGTCGGGTGCGAGATAGGCGCCGATGAAGGCGACCATCGCCGCCACCACGCAAGTCGCATAGAAGAACGGCCGGAACAGCCGGAAGGGCGAGAAGCCCGCCGCATTCATCACGATGATCTCGGAATCGGTCGCGAGCTTGTTCAGCGTGTGCGAAATCGCGATCATCAACGCGATCGGCGCGATGATCAGGACCAGTGCCGGGATTACGAGTCCGGTGATGCCGAGGAACGTCAGAATGGTCTGACCCTGGCTCGTCATCAGGTCGATGCCGCGCAACGCCTGCGTAATCCAGATCACGCCGGTGAGGCTGACCAGAACAAGCGCAAACGACGCAAGCGTTGTTTTGAAAATATACTTGTCGATCGACCCCATTTGCTACCGCACGACCCCCCTGGCGCGCCCAAACGCACGGCTTCGACCACTCCCGCCAGAAACGGGTTCCCCTGTGATCGAGTCGCAGCTCATTCCAGCCTTACATACTCACTACCATCCCTTTGATCCGTCAACAAAATGGCTGCGCCAAGGCACCGCTTAAATATGGCTGATTTTCACCCCCTTGTGACCTTCCGGCCACGGGCTGCTTGGCAGCGGTGCGGCGGACAGGCCATAGTGCCGCCGAGCCCGGCCCGGATCGCCCGGACCGCCAACCCGTCCCGTCCCGCATGCCGAGTGCCGAATGGGGGCCACCTCAGGCCCGTGCAACGCCCTGAATTCTGGAGGATTTTCCTATGTCCGACGCCGTCAAGGTCGGCTTTGTCCCACTGTCCGCGCCTGTCCAGGGCATTTTGGTCGCTTTCTGCGACGACCAGTTGAAGCTAGGCGCGGCGACCCGCAAGGCGCTAGGGACGGCGGCCGATATCGTCAGGCGGGCCGCAGCCGCCAACCAGTTCAAGGGCAAAAGCGGGGCGGCGCTGGACATCCTGACGCCTGAGGGAGTGAAGGCCGAGCGGCTCATCGTGATCGGCGCCGGCAAGTCGTCCGAACTCAAGGAGAAGGATTTTCTGAAGTTCGGCGGTGTGGCGGCAGGAAAGCTCAATGCCGGCAGCAATGCCGTGACGGTGATTGCCGAGTTGCCGGACGGCGCGATGGCGCCCGATCAGGCGGCCGCGATTGCCACCGGCATTCGGCTGCGCGCCTACCGGTTCGACCGCTACAAGACCAAGAAAAAGGATGATGAGAACGGGGCCGCACGGGCCGATGTCTCGATCGCCGTGGATGACGTTGCAGCGACCAGGAAGGCGTTTGCGCCTGACGCGCACACCGTCGACGGTGTGATCCTGGCGCGCGAACTCGTCAACGAACCGCCGAACGTACTTTATCCCGAGGAGTTCGCGCGTCGCGCCGGTCAACTCCGCAAGATCGGCGTCGATGTGAACGTGCTCGACGTCAAGGCGATGACGAAACTCGGCATGGGCGCGCTGCTCGGCGTCTCGCAAGGGTCAGCGCGGCCGGGCCGCACCGTGATCATGCGCTGGAACGGCGGCAAGAAGGGCGAGGCGCCGGTCGCTTTCGTCGGCAAGGGCGTTTGCTTCGACACCGGCGGCATCTCCATCAAGTCGGCCGGCGGCATGGAGGACATGAAGGGCGACATGGGCGGCGCGGCCTGCGTGGTCGGGCTGATGCATGCGCTTGCGGCGCGCAAGGCGCGCGTCAATGCCGTCGGCGCGATCGGTCTCGTGGAAAACATGCCCGACGGCAACGCGCAGCGTCCGGGCGACATCGTCACCTCGATGTCCGGCCAGACCATCGAGATCATCAATACCGACGCCGAGGGGCGGCTCGTGCTCGCCGACGTGCTCTGGTATGTCGCCAAGAAGTTCAAGCCGAAATTCATGGTCGATCTTGCGACGCTTACGGGGGCGATCATGGTCGCGCTCGGCACCGACCATGCCGGGATGTTCTCCAACAATGACGAACTCGCCGAGCGCCTGACCAAGGTCGGGCTCGAGACGGGCGAGAAGGTCTGGCGCATGCCGCTCGGCCCGGAATACGACAAGCAGATCGACTCGCAGTTCGCCGATATGAAGAACACCGGTGGGCGCAATGGCGGCTCGATCACCGCGGCGCAGTTTCTGCAGCGCTTCGTCGACGGCACGCCCTGGGCTCATCTCGACATCGCGGGCACCGCAATGGGCGCGCCGAAGACTGAGATCAATCAGAGCTGGGGTTCGGGCTACGGCGTCCGCCTGCTCGATCGCCTCGTGTCGGAGTATTACGAAAAGAAGTGAGGCTGCCGGAGCCAGCATGACCGAGGTCCTGTTCTATCATCTGCAGAACATGACGCTGGAAAGCGTGTTGCCGCCGCTGCTCGAGAAGTCGCTCGAGCGCGGCTGGCGCGTGGTCGTGCAATCGACGTCGCAGGAGCGAGCCGAGACGCTCGACGCGCACTTGTGGACCTACAGCGACGATTCGTTCCTGCCGCACGCAACCTGGCGGGTCGCCGATGCGCAGGACCAGCCCGTCATCCTGTCGATCGATGAGGGCAACCCGAATCGCGCCACTGTTCGTTTCCTGATCGACGGTGCGGCGCTGCCGGCCGATTGCGACAGCTACGAGCGCGTGGTTCTGGTGTTCAACGGCGACGATGCCGACGCGGTGGCCGCGGCACGCGGAAGCTGGACCGCTTGCAAGACGCGCGGATTCGACGTCACCTATTGGCAGGCCGATGAACGCGGCCGCTGGCAGCGGCGCCAATAGCGGTATCAACTAATTAATGATAATCTTAGGTTTCTTGCGGCAAGTCACGGTCATGCCGCAAAGTGGTGTTGGGACAAGCGTTTAGGGGTAGAGCCGGGGAGCCTTGTCGATCGTGCGAGACGGAACATTCAATCCGAAGCCGCTGCTGGCCCTGCTTGTGCTTGCGCCGAGCATTGCCGCCTGTTCGGGCGCGTCGGATCTGATGTCGCGCGACGCGAACTGGTTCTCGCGGTCCGGCCGTCTGTTCATCCGCAACGTCTCGATCGAGACGCCGCCGTTGACGCCGGATAAACCGATCACCAATGACGATCTCGTCAGTGCCGACGGTGGCTGTCCGGGGATGGCGCCACCGCAGGGCGCAGCCGATGCCAACGCGTTCGCCAACGGCGCGGCCGGCGCACCTCCGCCACCGGCGACCGGCGGCACGGTCGCGCTGGGCCATACCGAATGCGACGTCGTGCGGGGCATCGGCGCCCCCGACAGTGTGAACCTCTCCAACGGTCCGCGTGGTGAACGCGTCGCCGTCGTCACCTATTCACGCGGGCCTCGCGCTGGCGTCTACACCTTCACCGCCGGGCGGCTGACGTCAGTCGAGCGTGGTGCGGATCCCGCGCCGGAGCCGAAGCCTGCAAAGCCGAAGAAGAAGCAGGCGGCCTCACAGGGCTAGTTCAGTTCGCCGCCTCGTCATATCCGGCGCTGGCTTCCAGCCACTCCTCCTCGGCGCGCCGCAGCGCGCTTTCAGCTCCGGCACGCGCCTTGGTGAGTTGCGTGGCCTGCTTCGGATCGCGCGTGAAAATGTCGGGTAGCGCAAGTGCGGTGTCGATCTTGGCGATGATGCCGGTGATGCGCTCGATCTCGGCTTCGGCCTGAGCGATCCGCTGCTTCGGCGGCATGCGCTTCTCGGTTCTGCCGTGTTCGGGCCGTGCCGCTTCCCTGGAGCGTTCGCGGGGGGCGGGCCGGCCGTCATTTGCCGACAGAATCATCCGCCTGTAGTCGTCGAGGTCGCCGTCGTAGGCCGTCACGGCCTGGTTGGCGACGACCCACAGCCGCTCGGCGCACGCTTCGATCAGATAGCGGTCGTGCGAGACCATGATGACGGCACCCGGGAAATCGTTGATGGCCTCCGCGAGCGCCGCGCGGCTGTCGATGTCGAGATGGTTGGTCGGCTCGTCCAGGATGATCATGTTGGGTCCGAAGAAGGTCGCGAGCCCGAGCAGGAGGCGCGCCTTTTCCCCGCCGGACAGGCTCTTCACAAGCGTGTCCCCGGCCTTGCCGGAGAAGCCGATCGCGCCGACCCGGCCGCGCACCTTGCTCTCGGGCGAGTCCGGCATCAGCTTGCGGACGTGATCATAGGGCGATGCGTCGAGATTGAGTTCATCGACCTGATGTTGGGCGAAGTAGCCGACCGACAATTTGTCCGCGCGGGTGATCGCTCCTGAAAACGGTGGCAACTTCCCCGCAAGCAGCTTGACCAGCGTCGACTTGCCGTTGCCATTGGCGCCGAGCAGCGCGATCCGATCGTCGGTGTCGATGCGCAGCGTCACGCGATTGAGCACCGGCTTGCTCGCATCGTAGCCGACCGAGACGCCGTCGACCGCGATGATCGGCGGCGACAGCGTTTTCTCGGGTGTCGGGAACGATATCTCGCGGACGTCCTGGGTCACCAGCGCCGTGACCGGCTTCATTCGCTCCAGCATCTTCACGCGCGATTGCGCTTGCCGCGCCTTCGAGGCCTTGGCCTTGAAGCGGTCGACAAAGGCCTGCAGGCGCTTGCGTTCGTCGGCCTGGCGCTTGGCGTGTTTGGCATCGAGCAACTCGCGTGCGGCACGCTGCTCCTCGAACGAGGAATATGTGCCCTTGTAGAGCGTCAGCTGGCCGCGATCGAGATGCAGGATCTGATCGACCGAAGTATCGAGCAGGTCGCGGTCGTGGCTGATGACGATCACCGTGCGCGGATAGTTGGCGAGATGATCCTCGAGCCACAGCGTGCCTTCAAGATCGAGGTAGTTGGTCGGCTCGTCCAGCAGCAGCAGGTCCGGCGCGGAGAACAGCGTAGCCGCGAGCGCCACGCGCATCCGCCAGCCGCCGGAAAATTCCGCGCAGGGCCGTGCCTGGTCGGCGGTCGAGAATCCGAGGCCGCTCAGGATCGCCGCGGCGCGCGCTGGCGCGGAATGGGCGTCGATGTCGACCAGCCGGGTCTGTATTTCTGCGATCCGGTGCGGATCCTGCGCGGTCTCGGCCTCGCGCAGCAGCGCCTCGCGTTCGAGATCGGCCTTCAGCACCATGTTGATCAGGCTCTCGGGCCCGTCGGGAGCCTCTTGCGCGAGACTGCCGATTCGCCAGCGTGGCGGGACCGTGATGCTGCCGCTCTCGGTCGGGACATCGCCACGGATAGCATGGAACAGCGTCGACTTGCCGACGCCGTTGCGGCCGACAAATCCGACGCGCGCGCCGGGTACGATCTGCACGGAACTGTGGTCAATCAGCAGCCGTCCGGCGATCCGGACGGAGATATCGGTGATGGAGAGCATGCAGCGTTGTCACCGGGCCCGCTGCCAAACGCAACCCGTCGATCGGTAAAAATCTGCCTGGCTTTCCAAAAAACGCGTCCTCGACCGCCTATCGGCCTATTTGGCGTAGCCGTTCTCACGCCGCCGCAGTTCTTCCATGAGTTGCTGCAAGGGAGAGGACAACTCCCGCTCGGGGCGCAGGCTCTGCTGCAGCCGTTCGCCAACGGCATCGCAGATGGTGCGGCAGGTCTTGTGATCGATCTGATCGAGATCGCTGTTGATATGGGTCGTCATGGCACATCTTTCGGCGAGTTCCACCTCGCATTGCTCGAATAAATCCGTGCCAGATCAAGTCGCAAACCCGAATTTGGTTTCCGATCGCGAGACCGAAACGCTCGCTCTGAGGTAGCGAATCTCGAGTCCACGATCGGTTCCGGCGGATGCGAAAAAAGCCCCGGCGCGATGGCCGGGGCGGTGCAGTCAGGGGAGGGTCGCCGGCTCAGTAGCAGCGGTTGATCAGGCGCCAGCGCGGACCCCAGGGGGTCGGGACCAGACGCCGCACGTAGCAGCCGCCATAGCCGTATCCGTAGCCTCCATAGTACGCCGGGCCGCCGACGACGACGCGCGGGCCGCGCCAGCCGCCATGCCATCCACCGTGCCAACCGTTATGCCAGGCGCCCCAGGCTGAGGCGGAAGTCGGGGCAAGCGCGGCCGCGCCCAGCGAAATCGCGGCAAGTGCAGCAAGCGAGAGTTTGCGGAACATGATTGTCTCCTCAAGTTTTGGGCGCCCGTGACTGGGCCGGCGGTGGCATCTTTTTCGAGACGTCCGCGGCCCAGATCCGCAGGCCGTCCGATCGAGCGTCACCGTACGCTCCGGGAGCTGAACGCCAGCGGGACGGCGATGACAGAATGGGTTCACATTGGTGAAATTGTCGTAATCGGAGCTGGAAGGGGCCGGGACGGTATGCCGTTGCGGACCTCGACTTTGGTTGCGAAATCGCGCCAAAACTTAAGGCGAGCGCGTCACCGGGTCGCTTGCCGTCCTACCATCGCGCCGATATAAGCCCCGGCAACTCCCAACCAGCCCCTGCAAGGACGAAATCATGGCGATTGAACGCACTTTCTCGATCATCAAGCCCGACGCGACCGAGCGCAATCTGACGGGCGCGGTCAACGCGGTGATCGAGAAGTCCGGGCTGCGGATCGTGGCGCAGAGGCGCATTCGCATGACCCGCGGTCAGGCCGAGACCTTCTACGCCGTTCACAAGGCGCGCCCGTTCTTCGGCGAGCTGGTCGACTTCATGACCTCGGGTCCGGTCGTGGTCCAGGTGCTGGAAGGCGAGGGCGCCATCCTCAAATATCGCGACGTGATGGGCGCGACCGATCCCTCGAAAGCTGCCGAAGGCACCATCCGCAAGCTCTATGCGAAGTCGATCGGCGAGAACTCGGTCCACGGCTCGGACGCGCCGGAGACCGCGGTGGTCGAAATCGCGCAGTTCTTCTCCGGAAACGAAATCGTCGGTTAATTGACCAAGGAGAGCGGCGGGCGACCCGTCGCAAGGGGCGGCCGCGAGGCTGAAAAGGACGCGCTGTGGATTGGCTGTGGCAGATCTTTGATCCCGCGAACATCGGCGCGTTCTTTACCCAATTCAAGGCGGAGATGGCGACGCCAGCCTTCTGGGTCGCCGTCGGCAAGATCATTTGGATCAACGTCCTGCTGTCGGGCGACAACGCGCTGGTGATTGCGCTGGCCTGCCGCGGGCTTGCGCCGCGCCAGCGGCTGTGGGGCATGATCTTCGGCGCCGCGGCTGCGGTGCTGCTGCGCGTCATCTTCACCGGCATCGTCGCGAGCCTGATGGAGCTGCCCTACCTGAAGCTTGTCGGCGGCCTCGCGCTGATCGTGATCGCAGCCAAGCTGCTGGTGCCGGAGCAGGATGACGAGGACAGCGTGGATGCGGCCGCGCATCTGTGGGCGGCGGTGCAGATCGTCGTCGTCGCCGACATCGTGATGAGCCTCGACAACGTGATCGCAGTAGCGGCCGCCGCCAATGGCAGCGTGCCGCTCCTCGTGCTCGGACTTGCGATCAGCGTCCCACTGATCGTTGCGGGCGCGGCCCTGATCATGGCGCTGCTCAACAAGCTGCCGATCCTGGTCTGGGCCGGTGCCGCGCTGCTCGGCTGGATCGCGGGCGACGTCATCGCGACCGATCCGGCTGTGCATCCGAGGCTCGAGGCGCTGTTTGCCGGATCGTTCGGCGCCAAGCTTGATTCGTGGCTGGCCTTGGTCGGCATCGGGCCGCATTTCGCCAATGGTGGCAGCGGCAGCGAAATCCTGCTCGCGGCGCTCGGCATCATCGTGGTGCTGATCGCGGGATCGATCTGGCGCCGCCGTTCGCTGCGGAAGGCCAAGCACGCGGCCGAAGCCGCCTGATTTCCTGCGGCCGGCGCCCGACGCGGTTCAGAAATAGAATTCAAGCGCGGCAACGCACCTTCCGGGTCAGGCTACTCGCGCCGATCCAGCTTTGCAGCGGAGATTCAGAACTGGCCGGGCCGCTCGGACTGGAAGCGGCGGCCTCAACTGCACGTTGTCGGGACATTGCGGAAAGATACGATCCAGCGTAGAATTTTTCCATTCGATGGCGGCCGTAATGCCTTGAGATCGCGGCCGTGTGAGTTCCACGGCGAGCGGGCCAGTTGCCTTTCGAACTCGATTCTTCGACTTGGCGTATGTCGGGAGCCCCGAATTTGAGCACGGGGAAGGAGCGGTGCGAACTCTCTTGGCTGATTATCCGTCCATGACCGCATCGTCGGCGCCATCGGCGGGCAGCCGGGAAAGCACTATTCTCACAACCGATATTGTGGGCAGCACGGCGCTGCTCCGCCGCCATCCCAACGACATGATGGCTGCCATGGATCTGCACGACCAGATCCTTCACACGGCCATCCGCCGCCATTTCGGCAACCCCTTCAGAAGCACCGGCGATGGCGTGCTGGCGATTTTCGAACGGCCGGTTGACGCCGTAATGGCTGCGATCGAGGCGCAGCGCGAGATGCGGCGCATTGCCTGGGGGCCCACCGGACGGCTTCAGATACGATTTGGCATCCACACGGGGCCGACGCGCCCGCGGGGGGACCACGACTTCTTCGGCCCCGCCTTGCCGACGGCAACGCGGCTGCAGGACGCCGCCAATGCCGATCAAATTCTGCTCTCGGACGTCACGGTTCAGCGCGTGGCGACGGACCTCCGGAGCGCACAATTCCGATTGTCCGACCTTGGCGAGCACCATTTCAAGGGCATCGACCCGATCCGCGTCCACCAGGTCAGCGCGCCGGACCTGCCGAATACGTTTCCCCCGATCGGAGGAAAGCGGGAAACGGCCAGAGGCAATCTGCCGGCAAATCTCAGCTCGTTTCTCGGCCGCGAGCGGGAGCTGGACGAACTTGCCCAAATGGCGCTGGAGTCGAGATTGCTGACCCTCGTTGGTCCCGGTGGAATCGGCAAAACGCGGCTGGCGATCGAATTTGCCCGATCTCTGGAAGACACTTTCTCCGATGGCGCGTGGATC
The DNA here is from genome assembly GCF_018131005.1 of Bradyrhizobium lablabi. Lineage (GTDB taxonomy): Bacteria > Pseudomonadota > Alphaproteobacteria > Rhizobiales > Xanthobacteraceae > Bradyrhizobium > Bradyrhizobium lablabi_D. Next base: position 265,693 of record NZ_JAFCJK010000007.1, on the reverse strand, counting down.
GTTGATCTCTCGGCACTAGAACGCGACAGCGAGGTTTGGCCGTCGATCGCCGAGGCCTTGCTGATTCTGCCGGTGCCCGGCGCCGAGCCACGACTCCAGGTGCTGGAACGTCTGCACCGCGCCCGGGCGATCCTGCTGATGGACAACTGCGAGCACGTGCTCGATCCCGTTGCGGATGCGGTCACCGAACTCGGTTTGACCTGCGGCGACCTCTTTCTGATCAATACCAGCCGGCGCACGATTGGTGTCGAGGGGGAGGCCGTCTACGAGGTCTCGTCGCTGGATTCCAGTTCGCATGAGGACTCGGCTGCCGTTCGTCTGTTCGTGGAACGGGCGCGACTGATCAATCGAAGATTTCAACCAACATCGGACGAACTCGCCGTCATCGAGAGAATTTGCACCAATCTCGATTGCATACCGCTTGCGATCGAGATTGCGGCCGCTCAGCTGCGCAGGCATACGCTGGGGAGCATTGAAAGCGGGGTGACAAAACCGCTTGATCTTCAGTCCAGCGTGTTTCGGCGCCGGACCGGCCGCCATCAAACGCTTCGGCAGGCGCTGGAATGGTCATACGACCTTCTCGATCCGAACAGCCGCCGGGTTCTGCAGCGGCTATCGGTATTCTCCGGCTCCTTTCGCGAAGAACAGGCTCTCGCTGTCTGCGCCGGGGACATAGCCGACGAATCCGAAGTGCTCAGCGGGATCGACCAACTGGTCGAAACCTCGCTCCTGTCCCGGGACTTCGGCGGCCGTCACCTGCTGAGGATGCTGCAAACGGTCCAGGCCTTCGCACGCGAAATGCTCGACCAGACCAGCTTGCTGCAGATCGTCGAAGCCCGACATAGCGAAGTCTATGCGGCTCGATGCCAGCAGCTCGGCCAGCAGCTGGCTGGCGTCAACGAAGCCAAGGCGGCGAACGCGATTTACGACGAGCTGTCCAATCTCCGCACGGCCTTCGAGCGCGCCATTACGCGGGATTTGAAACTGGCGGCCGACCTGGCAGCTCCTCTGTTCCTGTTCAACTACTCACATCGAGGAGCGGAGACGGGCAATTGGTACGAGCGGATCATGGCAAGGCCGGGCGCTCAAGAACTCGAACAGGCCCCTATTTTCCTTGCCGGGGCCGCCGGCCACGCCTTCCACGACGAAGGCGATCAACAGAAGGCCGCGGCCTTCATAGAACGGGGGCTTCGGGCTGAGGCCGCCGGCTCCCGGACGAGCCAGGGCTGGCTTCCCCATGTCGCCGGCCAAATGGCGCAATGGTCCGGGGACCTGGCTGCGTGCATCGAACATCACGCGACGGCGGTGAAGCAGGCGCGAAGCGCGGGAAACATTCCGTGCGAGGTGATGTCCCTTTGCATGGCCGCCTTCGTCAAGGCGCGGATGGGAGATCTGGATGGCGCCAGGGAATTGGTCGAAGAAGCCGCCCAGACGGGGCAGAAGACCATGCAGCCCACATTAATGGGGTACATTCATTATGCACGCGGCGGAGTAGCCCAGGATCCGAACCGGGCGATCGACGAATACCAGACATCAGTCGAGTGGGCGAGGATGGCAGGCAACCATCTGGGGGCCCGTCGGGTCAAACTGCTGATCGCCGATCTGCAGGCTGCGCAGGCGACGCCGGCCGAAGCACTGGCCATTCATTTGCGCACGCTCATCGATCTTCCGAGCCACGGTGCAGCTTTCTACAACTGGCTCACGATCCGTTCCCTCATTTTACCGCTGGCCCAGCTCGAGGCCCTTGAGCAACTCGCGGTGCTGGCCGGGGCGCTCAGGGTTTCGCCGCTGAAGCTCGATAAAGCGGCTCGGAACGCTGTCGAGAAAGCAAAGGGCAGGTTGGGTGAAAGTAATTTCGAGTTGGCTGCCGCCCGCGGGTCCCGGTTCGACCTCGCGGAGGCACGCAGATACATCATCGACACTCTACAAGGCATGGGCACCAACTGAGCGAGACGGGCACGGTCCCAAGATCGCGGTCCGTCCGGAATGGAGAAGGACATGGACGATTCATCCGTGGCCGAGAGGCTCGTCGACGCCGTCGAATCCCTTTCAACAGATCATAAGCGGGGAACCAGGCCGATTCACACGATCGGCGTGGGCGTGGACGGCTATTTCCAGCCGTCGGAAGCGGCGCGCAGCTATTGCAAAGCGGAGCACTTCCAAAGACCGTGCGTCCGCGCGTCGGTGAGATTCTCGAACGGATCGGGGAGTCCGGTGCAGCATGATGGCTGGTCCGATGTCCGGGGAATGGCGACGCGCTTCCACCTGTCGGACGGGTCGGCAACCGACCTGATCGCGATGACGCTACCCGAATTCTTCGTGCCGACCGTCGACCAGTTTTTCGAGTTCGCGCGGACCGCAAAGCCAAAACCGGTTCGACGGGAATCTCCGTGGCAGAAGATTCTCGATATGCTGCAACTCAAGATTCCTCGCCGCAACCCGCCCCCGGGGCAGAAGGAGAGCCCGGATGCGGGCGCGAAGAGTTTCGCCGATCGGCACCGCTTTGCCCAGCTAGCTGTCGTTCAGACCGACACCATAGGCGCGCCGGTGAGTTACGCCCGCGCCGCCTACCATGCCGTCCACACCTTCATTGTGACCGCGCCCGACGGGGTTCGCCGCCCCGTTCGCTTTTCCTGGCAGCCGGTCGCGGGCGTTTGCAACACCAAAGCCACCGCGACGGCTGTCGATAACTACCTGCGGCAGGAACTTGAAGAGCGCCTGGGGCGGTGGCCGGCCCGGTTCATGCTGATGATGACGATCGGCGAAGCGGGCGACGCGCTCGACGATCCCACCCAGCCCTGGCCTGCCAAGCGGGTCCGGGTCGTCATGGGCACACTGACGCTCAAGAACGTCGCCGCCGATCAGGTCGCTGCCGCCGAACGCATCAGTTTCAATCCGTGCCGTCTGGTGCCCGGCATCGAAGTCTCCGAGGATCCGATCCTTCGTGCCCGCCGGAACGTCTATGAAGTCTCGTGTCAAAGGCGTAACGGCATTCCGTGTCCTTTCAATGGGAGTTGAATGGATGCCGAGTGACAAAGATTGGTTTGATCGTTTTGTGATCGGGTTGCCCGAGAGGCGCCTGTTCAAGTTCCTGGCGGCGCGGATCCTGGTGCCTTTTTGGGCGTGGTGGACGCCAGTCAAGCCTCTGCCCGGTGGTCCCCATCCATCGGCCCAGCCTGGGGACAATCTCCAGTGCATGATGAACCTGATCATGCCGCTCAAGGACAAGTCGGCGGTCGGCCGCGCGAAAGCAGCGGGGGCGATCGCGGCAAACAAGGATCAGATCTATGCCGGATTGAACAACGTCGGCACGGTGCACTTCGCGCGCTTCGTAATCGTCGGCGACAACATTTGCATGTTCTCTGTCTACGACGGCGATTTCACCAACTACATTCGTGACTTCATCGCGACGATCGGCAGCGTGTTCAACGCCGTGGTGGAGCTTGTCGAAGGAGGAGAAGACGTGATTCCCTGTGAGCATAATGCCGAGGCGTTCATCGAATGGGTGCACGCGCGCGACCTGTATCAGGTGCCGGACACGGCCACGGGTGTTCTGAGAGACCAGGAAGCCTTGAAAGGCGACAAGGCCGCCTCCGGCGACGACGATCTGGACCTGCTTCCACGGAGGCTGACCCTCCAGCTTCACGCCAACCCGAATGTTTCGCTCGGCAGCGGCTACCGGGCCTATCCCGGATATTCGGCGGCCCAGATCCGCAAGCAACTGGGGATAGGCTGGTGAGCGCCGAGTTCGACGCCGCGGATGTGCAGGGCAACATCTTGCGCGGCTATCGCAAGCTTCGCGTGCGGCACCTCATGCTCGAGATCGCCGACCGCATCGCAGCCCGCCGCTGGCTCGCCGCCTCCACATCGGGACGCGACGAGGGCATTCCGCAGATCACGAGAGGGAGTTGGGGGGACGCCAAGCCGGACTCCTGTTTCAACATTGGCCTGACCTACGAGGGACTGCAGGCCCTCGGCACGCCGGGTTCTTCACTTAAAACGTTTCCGAACGAATTCATCCAGGGCATGAGCGCCCGCGCCTTGAAGCTCGGCGACGTCGGGAAGAGCGCACCGGAAAAATGGCCGTCTCCCTTCGATGACCCCAGGCGGATCCACCTCATCGCGACCATCTACGCCGACGAGGTCGCGCAACTGGACCAGGTTCAGCGTCGCGCGCTCGCCGACGGAAACGCGCTGAGGCTGCTCGGCACACGCGAGGGCTGCTGCTTCCCGGACGACCAGGTTCACTTCGGGTATCGCGACAACATCACGCAACCGAGGTTTGCGGAGGTTCATGACCCGCAACGCTATGACGACGGACAACCCATGGCCCCGCTCGGCACGGTGTTGCTGGGATATTCGACCAATTTCGAGGGTTTGAAGTGGCGCGTTCCTCAGCCCGATGCGCTGGGACTCAACGGTACCTTCAACGCCTTTCGCGTGCTGGAACAGGATGTGGTGGGCTTCGAGGAATATCTCGACCGGACCGCGACGGATTTGCTCGCCAACCCGCAAGTCGATGAGTTGCTGCCGCGCGGCGCTGAAGCAAAGATCGCTTCCTCACGTCGCGCGGCCTTGCGTGAGCTCGTCGCTGCCAATTTGTGCGGCCGGTGGCGCGACGGCACGCCGCTGGCACTGTCCGCGGATGCGCCTGATCCTGGGGTGGACCGGACGAAGTTTGACTACGCGGACGACTCCCGCTGTCCCTATGGAGCCCATATCCGGCGCTGCAACCCGAGGGGCGGACAGATCGTGCAGCGGGTGGCGAACAATAGCCGCCGCCTGGTTCGGCGCGGCATGCCCTACGGACCGGCATATGATCCGGAGAAGCCCGATCGGGCCAAAATCGAACGGGGACTGCTCGGCAACTTCATCGGGGCCAGCCTCGGCGCTCAGTTCGAGGCCATGTCCTGCGACTGGCTGAACCTCGGCCTGCAGGATCCGCGGGTTACCGGGTCCAACGATCCGATCGTCGGGGCCAACGACACTGAGACCAGTTGGTTTGACTTGCCGCTCAAATCCGGCGCCACGATCCGGCTGCGGGGATTACCTCGGTTCGTCCACACAAGGGGCGGCGCCTATACGTTCTTGCCGAGCCTTTCGGCGATCCGCTTTCTAGGGGCGTTATGAACTGAAGTTCAATCCGTTCGTCCTACCTTAAAGCGCGATGAGATCAGGATGAATCATCATCGCGCTTTAGCTTGTTTTTTGCGCATGATCTCCGCGCAAACGCTCCGCGTTTGTCGCGAGGGAAAACCGCTCCGGATCATGCTTTAGCGCCGCACGATCGAGCCGGAACGCCCGACCAGCCGCGCCAGCTGCTTGAATCGGCTGCCGACGCGGTCGGCGACGAGATCGACCATCCGGTGCTCAAACACCAGCATCAGATTGCGACCCTGTGTGCGAAAGTGAGTCGCGGGCAGCACGCCGGTGCGGGCCGCGGTGATCAGGTGGGCGACACGGAAAGCGGCGCCGAGCACACGCGCGCGTTCGTCCAGCGCGGGCGGCACCAGCTCTCGGATCTGCTGCGGTGGTTCGTTCTCCTCGCTGAGGCCGGCGTAGCGATAGAACACTGACAGCGCAACGAAAGCGCGCCCCTGGTGCGTGATCGAGCCGAAATTGCCATTCATGATGAGGCTGAGCGTTTCCTCGCCGCGATGGTCGGGATGCACCCGCCAGCCAATGTCGGACAAGAGACAAGCGACGTGGCGCAACCGGCGGTCCTCCTCGGTCTCCCGCAGCTTCACGACGCGGACCAGTCGGTCGGTCCAAGCGGTCAGCTCCCTCGCGTGGCGGGCGGAGCGTGACAACAGCTCGTTGAGGTCCTGCGCTGCGCAGAGCAGTCCGTCCTTGGCGCGCTCGGCCTGCGGCAGCATTTCGTACAACAGGCCCTCTCGCACGCCGAAGGTCGAGAACACGATGGTCTTCGGCTGCGCGACGCGGATGATGTATTCGAGCACGAGCGCCGCATAGGTCAGCAGCGGCCGCCGCGCGTCGGCGACCGCCTCGATATTGGCGAGCATGTTGGCAGCGGCGAGCCGGCGCAGGCGCTGCGCGAAGTCGAGGGCATCGGCGGCCGGAATCGAATAGCCGTGCATCACCTTGAGCGGATAGCCGCTCTGGATGATGTGGATACGCGCCAGCGCGCGCCATGTGCCGCCAACGGCATAGAAGGAGCGGCCGCGGCCGGCCTTGAGCTGCGTGAGGTCCGACAGCTCGGTCTTGACGATCCGTTCGGCGCGTTTGAGCGATTTGTCCGCAAGATCTTGCAGCGCGAGGGTGCCCAGCGGCAGCGTCACGCCACTGCGTACGCGATTGCCCCTTACGTCGATCAGCTCGAGCGAGCCGCCACCGAGATCGCCAACGATGCCGTTCGGATCGTGAATACCGGAGACGACGCCGAGCGCGGACAGCCTTGCCTCGCTCGGCCCTGACAGAATCTCGATCTTGGCGCCGCAGATGCGTTCGGCCTGGGCAATGAAATCGGGACCGTTCTTGGCATCGCGACAGGCAGCGGTCGCGATCGCGTGGACGCGGCCGACGCGCTGGATCCGGCACAACGCGCGAAAGCGGCGGAGCGCGGTCAGCGCCCTGTTGACAGCGTCGGTCGCGAGCAGGCCAGTGCTCTGCACCTCGCGGCCGAGCCCGCAGAGCGCCTTCTCGTTGAAGATGGTGACAAGGCTACGCGACATCGCCTCGTAGACGACGAGACGAACCGAGTTCGAGCCGATATCGATGACAGCGACGCTGGAAGCGCGCTTCCGCGGCCGCTTCACCGTGGGCCCCCCTTATGATGACGGCTGCTGGCGCTCGGTACGACGGGTGAGCCGGCGCGGCGAAGATTCCTTGAGCGACTTACCACGGCCGGAAAGGCTCGGATTGGTCATGAAGTAGTTGTGCAGGTTGAACGGCTCCTCGCCTTTCGCAGCCTTCATACGCGTTGACGATCCATCCGGCAACAATTGCCAGCTCTGCTCGGTATCCTTCAGGTTCGCGACCATGATCTGTTCGAGAACCTGCTGATGCACCGTCGGATTTTGCAGCGGACAGAGGACTTCAACACGACGGTCGAGGTTCCTCGGCATCATGTCGGCGGACGAGATATACACAGCAGCCTTTGTGCTCGGTAGGCCTTGCCCCATGCCGAAGCAGTAGATTCGGCCGTGTTCCAGGAAGCGTCCGATCACCGACTTGACGCGGATGTTCTCTGACAATCCGGGCAGGCCGGGACGCAGGCAGCAGATGCCGCGCACCACGAGCTCGATCGAGACGCCCGCCTGCGAGGCCTCATATAGCGCGTCGATGATGTCCGGGTCGACGAGAGCGTTCATCTTCATCCAGATCGCGCCGGGCCGGCCATGACGGACATGGGCGATCTCGCCATGGATGTGCTCGATGATGCGCTTGCGCAATGTCAGTGGCGACACCGCCATCTTCTCGATGTCGCTCGGCTCGGCATAACCGGTGATGTAGTTGAACACGCGGGCGACGTCGCGCCCGATGATCGGATCCGACGTAAAGTAGGAGAGGTCGGTGTAGATGCGCGCGGTCACCGGGTGATAGTTGCCGGTGCCGGTGTGCACATAGGTCGTGAGGTTGCCGCCTTCGCGGCGCACGACCATCGAGAGCTTGGCGTGAGTCTTCAGTTCGATGAAGCCATAGACGACCTGAACACCGGCGCGTTCGAGGTCGCGCGCCCAGCGGATATTTGCTTCCTCATCGAAACGCGCCTTCAATTCGATCAGCGCGGTGACCGACTTGCCAGCTTCGGCGGCCTCCGCCAGCGCGCGGACGATCGGCGAGTTGTTCGAAGTGCGATAGAGCGTCTGCTTGATCGCGACCACATCGGGATCGCGCGCCGCCTGTTGCAGGAACTGCACGACGACGTCGAAGGACTCGTAGGGATGATGGACGATGAGGTCTTTCTGCCGGATGGCGGCAAAGATGTCGCCACCGTGATCGCGGACGCGCTCGGGATGGCGCGGCACATAGGGCAGAAATTCGAGATCGGGACGATCGAGCCGGGTGAGTTGCGACAGCTCGTTCATGGCGAGCACGCCGTCGACCAGGAACACCTCGTCGTCGGCGGCGGATAGGGCGTGCTGCACGAAGCTGCGCAGCTCTTCCGGCATCTTGGCTTCCAGTTCGAGCCGGATCACCGATCCGCGGCGGCGGCGCTTCAGCGCGGTCTCGAACAGGCGGACCAGGTCCTCAGCCTCTTCCTCGATTTCGAGTTCGGAGTCGCGGATGATCCGAAACGCGCCCTGGCCTTTGACGGTGTAGCCCGGGAACAAGCGGCCGATGAACAGGCCGGTCGCCTGTTCTAGCGTGATCAGGCGCACCGGCCCGCCGTCTTTCGCAGGGAAGCGGATGAAGCGGTCGATCTTGCCGGGCATGCGGATCAGCGCATTCATCGGCTTGCCGTCAGACACCCGCGCCAATTGCAACGCGACGGTGAAGCCGAGGTTCGGGATGAACGGGAAGGGGTGTGCCGGATCAATCGCCAGCGGCGTCAGCAATGGGAAAATATTGTGGAGGAAGTGGTCCTCGATCCAGTTCCGCTCGGCCTTGGTGACGTCCCGCCCATCGACAAGCTGGATGCCGACCTCTGACAGCATGGTGCGCAGGTCGCTCCAGATCGCTTGCTGGTCGGAGGCGAGCTGCGACACCATCTTGTTGATCATGATGAGTTGTTCGACCGGCAACAGCCCATCGGGGCTCCGCTCCGGAATGCCTTCGCGGACCTGCGCCTTGATACCGGCGACGCGGACCATAAAGAACTCGTCAAGGTTATTGGCGGAGATCGACAGGAACCGAACGCGCTCCAGCGCAGGATGGCCGGGATTGACGGATTCCTCGAGCACCCGGCGATTGAAATGGAGCCAGGAAAGCTCGCGATTGATGAACCGCTCGGGACTGGTCGCAATCGCCGGCAGGTCCGAAGCATCCGCTTCTTTCTCTTTGGTTTCAATGGTTTGCGTGGAGTCCATCAAGTTTTGATCCAATCGGAGCGTACGGTATCGGGCATTTTGCGAGGGCGCACAAACCATGTGATATCGGAATGACGTTTCGATGACATTGATGGTCCCGCAATCCGCGCCGTCAAGCCGCAGGGTCGGATGAGGCATCACGCAAAAGCTCCGCCGCAAGCGCCCTCGTGACCGGTCGGCCGAGCCGTAGCGCCTCCATATCAAGCAATTCCACCGCCTGCCGGACCGCAGCATAGGAGCGCTCGATCCGGTTGGTCAGGTAGGTCACCACGGATTCGTCCACGGTCATTTGGCGGTCGGCGCAGAATTTGAGAATCAGGCCGCGAAAAACCATGTCGTCGGGCGGCAACAGCGTCACCGTCGGTACCGCGCGCAACCGCGAGCGCAGGTCGCGCAATTCGATGTCGAAGGCAGATGGCGGGATGCGCGCCGTCATCAACACAAAGGCTTCGTCCTGGCGCGCGAGGTTCATCAGATGGAACATCGCGCGCTCGTCGAATCCCGACGGTCTCAGGTCCTCAACCACCAGCGCGCCGGTCGCAAGCGTGCCGGGCACGGCCTCAAGTGTCAGGACGTGCGCCGAGGTCGAGCGCGCGCCGGATTGCTCGGCCCAGATCACGCCGAGATGGCTCTTGCCCGATCCCTCCGGTCCGATCAGCAACATGATCCGGTTCGGCCAGTCGGGCCAGCGATCGATCAGCGACAGCGCGGCCTCGTTGGCCGGTCCTTCGAGGAAGTCGTCGCGGGTCAATCTCTCCTCGTGCGACAGCGCTAACGTCAGCTGACGAGGTTGAACGATCCCTGCCACGCAAGTCTCCGATTGGGTTCATCGAACTTCGAGTGTGCTCATGTGTCGCAACCACTCGACGAGATAGAGGGAGACGGAAACCAAAGTAAAGACCGTCACCAAGCCCATCAGGATCAGGTCATACGGACGCGGCTCGAAGCCGAAGCCGAGCGAGGCGAGGACCAGCGCCGCAAACGCGACCTGCGCCACCGTATTGAGCTTCGATACCATCAGAGGCTTCATTTCGACGGGCTTGTCGAACAGCCAGGACACAATTACGGCGGAAACGATCATGATGTCGCGCGACACCACCAGGATGACGAGCCAGCGCGGCATCGCCCCCCAGATCCCGAGCGCCACATAGATCGAGACCAGGAGCGCCTTGTCGGCCAGGGGATCGAGCAGGGCGCCAAGCTCGCTCGTCATGTTGAAACGCTTGGCAAGGAAGCCGTCGACCGCATCGCTGACGCCAGCGACCACGAAGATCGCGAAGGCGATCTCCATCTGACTGGACACAATCGCCCAGATGATGATCGGCACCAGGATGATGCGGCCTAGGGTGATGATGTTCGGAATGCTCAACTCGGTCGCTTCCCGGCTACCGGCCTGATTTTACTCATGATCCGGCTCGTTTCAGCGTCTGGCCGGGTGTTATCTACATAGTATAGCGAAGCGCGGCCCGCGAGCCATTGCGCGAGGCGGGAATTCCTCGTAACCAGCGGTTCGATCAACTGGAATTGGCCATGACCGAGTGCAAAAACGGGCTCACCTACGCGGATTCGGGGGTCGACATCGACGCCGGGAATCGACTGGTTGACATCATTAGGCCGATGGTGCGGGCCACCGCGCGCCCCGGCGCCGATGCCGAGATCGGCGGCTTCGGCGGGTTGTTCGACCTCAAGGCCGCGGGCTTCAAGGATCCGGTTCTGGTGGCGGCGACCGACGGTGTCGGCACTAAACTCAAGATCGCGATCGAGACCGGCATTCATGGCGGCATCGGCATCGATCTCGTGGCGATGTCGGTCAACGACATCGTCGTGCAGGGCGCGGAACCGCTGTTCTTCCTCGACTACTTCGCGTGCGGCAAGCTCGATCCCGAGGCCACCGCCGCGATCGTCGCCGGCATCGCCGAAGGCTGCCGCGAATCCGGCTGCGCGCTGATCGGCGGCGAGACTGCGGAGATGCCGGGCCTCTACAAGGAAGGCGACTACGACCTCGGCGGCTTTGCGGTCGGCGCCGCCGAGCGCGGCACGCTGTTGCCGAGCGCCGATATCGCGCCGGGCGATGCCGTGATCGGTCTCGCTTCCTCGGGCGTGCACTCCAACGGTTACTCGCTGGTGCGCAAGATCGTCGAGCGTTCGGGTTTTGCTTTCAGTGCGCCGGCGCCGTTCTCGCCGGTCATGACGCTCGGCGCGGCATTGCTGACGCCAACGCGGCTCTATGTGAAGTCCTGCCTGAATGCGATCCGCGAGACAGGCGCGGTCAAGGGGTTCGCCCACATCACGGGCGGCGGCTTCACCGACAACATTCCGCGCGTGCTGCCGAGGCATCTCGGCGTCGGCATCGATCTCGCGCGGCTGCCGGTGTTGCCGGTGTTCAAGTGGCTGGCGGAGCAGGGCGGCATCGCTGAACTCGAACTGCTGCGCACCTTCAACTGCGGCATCGGCATGATCGCGATCGTGAAGCCGGACGCCGTCGACCAGGTGACCGAGGTCTTCACCGCAAGCGGAGAGACCGTGGCGACGCTCGGCGAGGTGATCGAGGCCAAGACCGGCCATCGCGTGGTCTATAACGGCCATCTCGACCTCTCGCGATGAAGCGCCGGGTCGCCATTCTGATCTCCGGCCGCGGCTCCAACATGGCCGCGCTGATCGAGGCCGCAAGGACGCCGGATTTCTCGGCCGAGATCGTCGTCGTGATCTCCAACCGCGCCGACGCCGGCGGGCTTGAGAGGGCGGCCGCAAGCGGCATCCCGACCGTCGTCATCGAGAGCAAGCCGTTCGGAAAGGATCGCGCGGGCTTCGAGGCGGTGTTGCAGCAGGCGCTCGACGACAACGACGTCGAACTGATCTGCCTCGGCGGCTTCATGCGACTGTTCACGGCGGAATTCGTGCAGCGCTGGTACGGTCGGATGCTCAACATCCATCCCTCGCTGCTGCCTTCCTTCCCCGGGCTCGATCCGCACGGCCAGGCGCTGCGGGCTGGTGTGAAGCTGTCCGGCGCGACGGTGCATTTCGTGATCCCGGAAACCGATGCCGGCCCGATCGTGATGCAGGGCGCGGTCACCGTGGCCGATGACGACACGCCGGAGACGCTGGCCGCGCGTGTCATCAAGATCGAGCACCGCATCTATCCGGAAGCGCTGCGGCTGTTGGCGAGCGGCCGGCTCAAGCTCGAAGGGAATCGCTGCAGGACGCTGGGAAGCGATGCTTCCGACAGCACTCTGGTCGCGCCGACCACGGCATAGGATGCCAGCAGGCGCGGCTCGCAACAAAAAATCCCCCCGGGGTGATGCAGCCGGGGGAGGTATCAAGTTGGCCTGCGCTGACAGCGCCGGCCTTCAATGAACCTTGAGATTTTCCGCCGACGCCTTGCCGCGGTTCTCCACCAACTCGTACTCGATGGTTTGGTTCTCGTTGAGTGTGGTGAGCCCAGCACGCTCGACGGCCGAGATGTGAACGAAGACGTCCTTCTCTCCGACGGCCGGCTTGATGAACCCGTAACCCTTGGTCGGGTTGAACCACTTGACGGTACCCTTCGGCATCGCCTCTCTCCCAGTTTAGATACAAAAAAGACGCGGCCGCGGTTTCCGCGTGCCACGCCACAAACGGGCTTCGGGTAGTTTGGTCGATGTCCGAGCCGTCAAGGTCGAAGTCTTGGTTTTCAACGTCGCGAAACGCACAGTCAAACGGCCGCAATCCGATTGTGCACCGATTGCACCACGAAAGTCGCGCGTTAGCAAGCTTTTGGCCGGCTTCCGCAATCCGGTGCAGCATGGCAACAGCCTGTGGCAGACCGACAACAACGTGGCGCGGCTCGGCCATTGGCCGAGAGGAGCGGCAGCTTAGCTGCGATCGACCCGCACCACGCGGCCCTTGTCGATCGCGAGCGCGAGCTCGCCGCGCTTCAGCTTGAGCGCCGCCTCGCCGAACAATTCGCGCCGCCAGCCGTGCAGGGCGCCGACATCGGCGTGATCATCGGCCGCGATCTGCTCGAGATCGTCGACGGTTGCGATCACCTTGCTTGCGACCGCGTGACGCTCCGACGTCATCCGCAGCAGGACCTTCAACAGCTCGACGATCGCGGCACCGTTGGAATTGTTGCGCGGCTTTTCGAGCTTCGGCAGTGTCGCTTGATCGCGCGCGAGCCCGCGCTGCACGGCGGCGACGATGTCGGTGCCCCATTTGGAGCGGTCGAAGCCCTTCGGCAGCGAACGGAGATTGGCGAGTTTCTCCAGCGAAGTCGGCGCATGGGTCGCGATATCGCCGACCGTGTCGTCCTTCAGCACGCGTGAGCGCGGCACGTCGCGGCTTTGAGCTTCCTGCTCGCGCCAGGCCGCGACCTCGATCAGCACGGCAAGCTCCCGCGGTTTGCGCACGCGGGTCTTGAGCCGCTCCCAGGCGCGCTCGGGATGGAAATCGTAGGTCTTCGGCGAGGTCAGGACCTCCATCTCTTCGCTGACCCAGTCGCTGCGGGCGCGCTTCTTCAGGTCTGCGTCGAGTGCGATGAAGACGTCGCGCAGATGGGTAACGTCGGAGACGGCGTAGTGGAGTTGTTCTTCGCTCAGCGGCCGGCGCGACCAGTCGGTGAAGCGGTGGGTCTTGTCCGGCCGATGGCCGGTGACGCGGTCGACCAGCTGGTCGTAGGCGATACTGTCGCCATAGCCGAGCACCATGGCGGCGACCTGTGTGTCGAAGATCGGGTGCGGAATGGTGTTGGAGAGGTGCCAGACGATCTCGATGTCCTGCCGTGCGGCGTGGAACACTTTCAGCACGGCTTCATCAGACATCAATTCGAAGAACGGCTTCAGGTCGATGCCATCCGCCAGCGCATCGATCACGACGGCTTCGTCCGCGCTTGCCATCTGAATGACGCAGAGCAACGGGTAATAGGTCGTCTCCCGCAGGAACTCGGTATCAACAGTGATGACCTTGTGCTGAGCGAGGCGGGAACAGGCTGCCGCAAGTTCGGAGGTGGTGGTAATCAGGTCCATGAACAGTCCATAGCGCTTAAGAACACGCGTTCGGCCGAAAGGGCTGCTATGTCAAGGGTCTTGCTGCGAATTTGGCGTTGCACACGGCCCAGAATTGAGTTTTTTGCGCGCCTGCGCGGTCTCGCGGCGCAGATGCGCCCGAGGTTTGCGTCACTTTCCACCCCCATGAAGAAATGAGGGCGCAGGGAAAGCCGGGTGCCGATCGCACCCATGGGTCCCGTGCAACAAAAAGCACGGGGGTAGGACCACAGGTGTAACCGGAAACAACCCGGCTTTCCCTGCGCGATGGTTTACGGCTTATACGTGATCTCCTCGGCGAGACCGGGCTTTGTTGCCACCGTCGTCGGCAAGAGGCGCTGGCCTCCCGCGGACTTAACACCAGCCACTGGGGCGTCAGGACCACACGATTTCGCCGTCCGCATCGCATGCGCTCGTCAGTCACACGCGCGGCGTCCACCGCATCTCAACCCAACACCCGTGACGATCGCGAAGCGCCCCTCGATCGGGTGAGACGGGCGGATTAAACGACTGATTTGGGTGAAACGCGAAGCGGAATGTTTTGCGCGTGAGGTCTTGCCCTGTCGGGCAAATCAGTGATCGTCATTCGATGACGATGGGCAAGGCGCAGTTACGCTGACGCGCGCCGCGTGCGTTTCGCTGTCGGCCGGAACTTCAACGCAGTATCCACCGCGCTCAACATCCGCCCATCCTGCGAGTAGAGCGCGAGCTTCTTCACCGGCTTGCCCTTTTCGCGGTCGACCAGGGTGGTCGCAATCTCGTCCGGGTCCTCGTCGAACTCTTCGCTCCACTGCCGGAGCGCGACGAGGATCGGGAAGATGCCGTGGCCCTTCGGCGTCGGCACGTATTCCTGGTAGGCGCTGCCATCGGAGGCGGGGACCATCTTCAGGATGCCGCGCTCGACGAGGGAGCGGAGCCGGGTGGCAAGGATGTTTTTCGCCAGCCCAAGACTGGCCTGGAATTCACCGAAGCGGCGCCGGCCGATCAGCGCATCACGGATGATCAGGAGCGACCACCAGTCGCCGAAAACATCGAGCGCGCGCGCGATCGGGCATTCATTGCCCGCAAGGCTGGTTCGTTTCACCACAATATTCTCCCGAACAGGCACGCGATCACGATCTTGTGTAGTTGCAATATTAAACCAGATACCATAATCAGGCAACATAGTTTAATAATGCAACCGAATGGAGGTGGGCATGAGATTGGCAAACAAGACGGCGTTGATCACCGGCGGCAACAGCGGCATCGGGCTGGCGACCGCGAAACTGTTCGTGGCCGAGGGCGCCAAGGTCGTCATCACCGGACGCAACAAGGAGACGCTCGCAGCTGCGGCGAAGGAACTCGGACCGAATGCGTTCGCCGTGGTGGCCGATGCCACCGACGTTGCGGCGCTTGAAGCTGCGGTGAAGCAGGGCGCAGAGAAGTTCGGCAAGTACGACATCGTGTTCGCCAATGCCGGTATTCCCGGTCACACGCCGGTCGGCGGCACCACGCTCGCGGCATTTGAGTCCGTGATCCGGACCAATCTGACCGGCGTGTTCTTCACCGTGCAGGCGGTTGCGCCGTATCTCAACGATGGCGCCTCCATCATCCTCAACGGTTCGGTGATCTCGGTGCTCGGCAATCCAGGTTACTCGGCCTACGCGGCGAGCAAGGCCGGCGTGCGCGCGATGGCGCGAGTGATGGCATCAGAACTGTCGCCGCGGGGGATCCGCGTCAATGTGGTGGCGCCGGGCGCGGCTCGCACGCCGATCTGGGGCGCTGCGACCGCCACGCCCGAAGCCGAGAAGGCGTTCGAAGCACGCATCGCGAAGACCACGCCGCTCGGGCGGATGGGCGAGCCGGATCACATCTCGAAAACGGTATTGTTTCTGGCCTCAGATGATGCGGCGCATGTGCAGGGGCAGGAACTGTTCGTCGATGGCGGCGCGACAGCCTCACCTGCGGGTGCACCGATCTATCGCGGTTGAGCACGTCAAGGTTGAGCGACTGGCCTCGTTATGCGTGCCGATCCCGGCGAGAGTGATGTACCTCGCCGTCCTGTGAATGTGCGCTGGGCCTCTCGATTCGCAACCCCTGCTCGGAGAGGTCTCGACCCAATGCTGCGCCGCGCTCAGAGCTTGGTCGCCGCCCGTGACAGGAGCTTCCAGTCGTTGCCCTGCTTCTGCCAGTTCATCAGGATGTGCAGGTTCTGCGGGGTTTTCTTGCCGTCGGTAAATTCCTGCTCGCCGACAAAGTTGAAGCGCACGATGGCCGCCGGGCCTACGACGCGGATCGTGGGGTCCTTGTATTCGAGCGAGGTCCATTTGTAATTTGCGGTGGCAATGCCGTTGAGGAGAGACGCCTTGGTGTCAATCTTGGCGTTAGAGTGGCTGTAGCTGAGCTCTTCCGCACTGATCGAGGCGATCACCTCTGTGTTTTCATGCTTTCGAACTGATCCCGCGTCCCGATCCGGTGCTTGCTTTCAAACGCGAAAACGATGCGTCACCGTTTCGAGAACTCGTCACTGTTGGGACGCACGAAGCCGATGATTTGAGCTGTCTCTGGCGCGGCAGCCGAGTCCGCTTCGGTCGCATCCTGAAGCGGCGCCACGAATTGCTGTTCCATGGCACGCCGGCCAGTCGGATCCCGTTGTTCGCGCGGCTGCATGTCCGTGATCTCGATCGCCACAATCGAATTGGAAGGCTCACCCTTCAAATTCCGATCGGCAAGAGATTGAAGGACGAGGCAGGGGTGATCCGGGCAGGTTTCGGCGACGAGAGCAAGCCGATTGAGTGACCACTGCAATCGCGCCCAGTGCTTGACGATCGATGGCCAGTCGCCGCCATCCTTGAACGTTCCGTTCAAGATGCCGTTCGACAGGGGGTCGTGCGGCGCAAAGACGCCCACACTTTTGGCGATGTCGACGATATGCGGTCCATTGGGAAGGGTCACGACGAGCCCGATTGTCTCATCTGTTATCTTGGCGAGTTTCATTAACGTCCTGCCTTTTCGCGACGAGGCCATTCGTCCACGCGCTTCATGCGCTGGCTTGTTTCTCGAGAAATCAGCGCTCGCGCTCGAGACCTTGGCAACCACCGGCAAGTTCGCCGTCGCCGCGAATGACGCGATGACATGGGATGACGAGCGCGAGCGGATTGGCAGCGCAGGCATTCGCGACGATGCGGGCGGTGACCTGGGGATAGGCGGAGTTGATCAGGCGAGCCACCTCCATATAGCTCTTTGTCTTGCCGAGCGGGATTGAACGAATCGCGTTCCACACGCGGCGCTGGACGGGAGTGCCGCGCATATCGAGCGTGAGATCGAGTCCTTCGGAGGGCTTGTCGGCATAGCGCGTCACTTTCGCCAGGGCGTCACGAATCATCGCCTCGTTCGGAACGAACGTGGAGTGCGGGAAGCGTCTCGCAAGATCATCTTCCAGTGCGCGGGCGTCCTCACCGAGGAGGATCGCGCAAACACCCTTGACACTGCGGGCGATCAGAACCGTGCCGAACGCGCAGCCGCCGGTCGCGTAGAAGAGAACGTCGGAGGGGGTGGTGGTCGGGTCAGCCGAAAGGTCAGCGTATGTCGCGAGATTCATGGATCGTCTCCTTCATCTGTTCTCGTGACTGAACGTACGCAAAAGCGCTCTACGCCAAACTCCGATGCTTGCTTTCAAATCGAGAAGGGTTTCAGGCCGCTGACGAAGCAAAAAGCCGAGCGCACGGCTTGGCGAAAGAGGAGGAGAGATACGTCTCACCAATCACGCGATGCGCGTGATCGTGGCCTGTTCAAGGAGATACGTCTCGCCCGTAATTAGCCGCAGGTGGATGGTCCCGTCGTCCAGCGTTTGCCATTCGGCGAACCCGTCCGCGACGAGTTTGCGCAAATGACGCATCACTGTGACCTTGGCGGTATCGGACTGCATCAGGGCCGGGCTCGCATCGGACGTCGCCTCGACACGCACACGTTTATCGAGCCTGCCGTTCGGTGTGGTGCGAGGATCCATCGGGCCGGATCTCAGAAGTTTCGGGCGGGCACGTGGACTTCCTGCGACGCCTCCCGGTCGAGCAGGGCGCGCTTTCGCTCAACTCCCCACGCGTAGCCCGAAACCGAACCATCGGTGCGAATCACGCGGTGGCAGGGAATTGCGACAGCGAGCTTGTTTGCGGCGCAAGCGCCGGCGACCGCGCGCACTGACTTGGAGGAACCTATGCGTTGCGCGAGATCAGCATAGGTGACAGTCGCACCGACGGGTATTTCCTGGAGCGCCTGCCAAACACGCTGTTGAAAGGCGGTGCCTCGGACATCGAGCGGCAGATCGAGGCCGAGTTTCGGTGCTTCCACGAAGCCGACAACGCGCGCGACCATAGCCTCATATTCCTGATCGGCACCGATCAGGCAGGCTTTTGGGAAGCGGTCCTGCAGATCGCGGAGCAGCGCCTCCGCATCATCGCCCAAAAGGATCGCGGCAACGCCCTTCGTGCTGGACGCAACAAGAATGGCACCCAAGAACGTCTGGCCCACCGCAAACTTGATCTCCTCGTTCGCGCCACCTGCGCGGTATTGCGATGGTGTCATGCCGAGCATGCAAGTGGATTTTTCGTAGAACCGGCCGCTTGAATTGAACCCAGCGTCATAGATCGCCTCCGTGACGCTGTTTCCCGAGACGAGACCTTCGCGAACCTTGTGGGCGCGATAGGCAACGGCATAGTCTTTGGGCGTCAGGCCGGTCGCCGCTTTGAACGTGCGGTGGAAGTAGCTGGGGCTCAAGCAAACCGCATCAGCCAACTCTTCGAGCGACGGCTCTTCTTGCCTCTCTTCGATAAGACGGCATGCTTTGACAACGAGTGCGGCGTTCTCTGCCTCGATCGATAGCCCGTCCGGATTGCAGCGCAGGCACGGCCGAAAGCCGGTCGCCTTGGCGCTCTCCAGAGTGTCATGCAACTGAACATTCTTAGGGTTCGCGGTGCGCGAAGGACACGAAGGCCGGCAGTAGACTCCGGTCGTCGCAACCGAATACCAGAATTCGCCATCGGCCGTCCTGTCTCGTGCAAGAACCCGCGCCCATCGCGGGTCTGCCGCAACGGGGAGCTGTGTCGTCTTCCCGGTCTTTTTGAGATTCGCGTCCATCGATTGCATGACGTCACAGGACGGCCAACACTGCCACCCGCTTTCCGAGAATACACTCCGATCCTTGCTTTCAAATCCGGACGGCACGACGGGCCCAAAGCAAAGCCGGGATTCAATGCCCTTCCAAGCTGATCACACAAATGAGGCCCGCAAATCGGTGCGGGCCTCGCTCCACTGTGCCGGCAGTGCTCGATCTTGCCGATTACGCGGCCTTCAGTAACCCAAGTTGAGTCAGCGCGGTGACACCATCGTCGAGGCCGACCTCCTCGACGATCTTGCCGTCGACCACCTTCAGCACGGTGGTGCCGGTGAAGTGCATCTTGCGTCCGGTAGCGGCCGGCAGATCGCCGATCAGGAAGTCTTTGAAAGCGGGCCCCGTGTGCGTGCCGCCGCCTTCCCACTGACCGACCACATAGTCACCCTCGGCGATGAGATCGGCCGTTCCCCAGAAATTGAGATTGGGGAATGCAGCCCGGAAATCCGTCATGAACGCCCGAATGTCGTCGCGTCCGCGGCGGGGCTCGTGCAGCGAATATTTCAATAGCATGTCCGGCGCGGCGATCTCGTCGATAACGCCGAGGTTGACGGTCTTGCCCCAAAACTCCGTGAACCAGCGGCCGACAACCGCTTTATTATCTTCTTCCTTGCTCATTCATATGGCTCCTTGGTCAGATTGGTAGAAGATCGCTGGCGTCGCCAGCGACAGGGAGAGGATCTACGTCTGAATCTGGTCGGCCAAACTCCGCTTCTTATCGTCGAATTCCAAATCTGTTGCGGTCGGTGAAACACTGCTCCATGTCGGCTTTGGGATCATGAGCGTCGTCTTTGTCCGTTCGCCCGATGTCGGCTTATCTTCATGGCGGCGATCGGTCTGCCCCCGTCAGCGGAAGGCATGCGTCGCTGATCGTCCAGGTTCAGGCATCAGCGGCCGGCGGCGCAGCAAGAATTCGGGTCAGGCATCCATCGGATTCCTTGCAGGTGTGCCTACCAAGTTACACCCAAAAGCCACGCCTCATGGTTGAATATCCCGGCATTTGGAAGATTTGGCATCATCGTTACCCTACCTGGGGCGTCATGAAGTCGTTCCTTGCAAGCGCTGCCCTATGTGCAATCTGCGCGAGTGTTACGGCGCGTGCTGCAGATATGCCGGTGAAAGCTCCGCCGCCCCCTTTGCCGCCGTACAACTGGTCCGGATTTTATCTCGGCGCAAATCTCGGTGGCGCGTGGACCAACGGCAGCCTGAACATTCCAGGCAATAATTTCTATGGCGGCCTCACCGAATTCATCGGTGGTGTTCAAGCCGGCTACAATTTCCAGGCGGGCCATCTTCTATTTGGCGTGGAGGGTGAGTTCGATGGGGCGACATTTGGTCATCCCGCGCTTCCTACTCCTACGCTCGGCTCCGTGAGCCAGAACTGGATTGGAACGATTGCAGGCCGGGTCGGCCTCGTAGAGGATAATTGGCTTGTCTACGGCAAGTTTGGCGGTGGCTGGGTGCAGAGCAATGCGTCGTTGAACTTTCCCGGCGTCACCTGGCAGGGGTCCAACACCAGTTCTGGCTGGCTGGCTGGAGTGGGCGTCGAGTACGGCTTCAAACCGCACTGGACCCTGAAACTCGAATACGATCAGATTTTCCTCGGAAACTGGACTTCCGCCACGGCCCCACCAATCCAGCTGAACCGCGATCTTCAAATGGTCAAGCTCGGTGCGAACTACAAGTTCGAGAGCGGCCTTGCCGATACGGCCGCGCCCACAAGAACCGGCCATTCAGCCGACCCCTCCGAAGACGAAGATCTGGCCAAAAAATCGCAGAACCCTATCGCCGATCTCGTCAGCGTTCCGTTCCAAAGCAACACGAATTTCAACACCGGGCCGTTCAACCGGACCCAGGAAGTACTCAACATTCAGCCGGTCGTGCCGCTGCGCCTCAATGCGGACTGGAACCTAATCTCGCGCACCATCATGCCCGTGATCAGTCAGCCTAGCCCGCTCTTTAACAGCAACACGAATGGAATTGGCGACATCACTCAGCAGTTCTTTTTCACCCCCACCCATCCAGGCGCTCTGATCTGGGGCCTCGGTCCCGTCTTCACGGTCCCGTCTGCGACCGATCCTATTCTTGGACAGGGAAGGGTGCTGGTCGGTCCCACGGCCGTCTTCCTGACAACGCCGGGACATTGGGTGATCGGCGTGTTGGTCAACAATCAGTGGTCGGTTGGCGGCAATCCGTTGCGCCAGAACGTGAACGAATTTCTCGCGCAGCCGTTTGTCAACTACAACATGGCGCACGGCTGGTTCCTGACAAGTTCGCCGGTAATCACGTCGAACTGGCTCGCCGCTCCAGGGCAGCAGTGGACGGTACCGATCGGTGGCGGCATTGGTCGAATCTTCAGGCTCGGCGACCAGCCGGTGAGCGCATACATATCCGGCTATTACAACGTCGTTCGTCCAACCGGCACGCCCAATTGGCAATTGCGAGCCGAATTGTCCCTGCTATTCCCCGAGAGGTAGGAGATCGGCCAGGGTCTTGGCCGTGTAAAAACAGACGAGGTCACTCGCGTCGTCTTTGACCGTTCGCCGGATGTCGGCTTATCCCCTGAGAGCGGCGGAACAGCGGATATCGCCGAAAGGCGGCTCGGGGCTACAAGCTGACATTGGCGGCTACGCCGAGCCGAGTTGACGGAGGCTCGGTCGCTCAAGATCATTACCTTCGCAGAATTTGGTCCATTGCTTTTCCACGAGCTGACTCGTCGATTAGTTTATCCAGGCAGCGAATTCCAGCATAGTTCGCTCCTTGATATCCTCCACTCGGACACCACAAATCACGCCCGTGATCGGGGCCCGCGAAGGATTGATCTTAGGAGCCATTGCAAAGAACGTCTCAAAGTCGGCTTGTTTTTCCAGCTGCGTCCAACTCCTTCTGACCGTAGCCAGTCAACCAATAGATTATCTGATCAACCTCCGCGTTTCGCCTTCGCTGTGTTCATCGGCAGCCCGCTTCTGGGCGTCGCAGACGAAATTCTGCACCACCTAACTCTATAAGGCCGCCGAAGGTGCCAAGGCTGCGCCGGTACCGAAGGCAGTCGAATTGCTTCGCATCAGAACACGACGGAAAAGGCGCGAGAGCGCGCCCAACATACTTGCCCGTATCCGTCGTGGCGCGGGGCTTCACACCTGCTTGCGGCAGGCCGTGCGCTCGGAAGACGATAGTCCAGAATTTTGCGGAAAACACGACTGAGTGAGATGTGAGGTGGTTCACGTTCGCGCGTCGTGGTTCGACCTAATCAAGAGTACTGCAAAGCTGGCCTATCGAAATCGAACAGGAGGTTTCTCGTGAAGCATCCGATGATTTTTGCAATTGCAGTTGTCGTCCTGCTCGCCGCAACCACCGTACTCTGGTCGCATACGCCGACATCCAAGCTGTCTGACGGAACGGCCGCTATGCCGTCGTTGCACGAGCTCCACACCACCGCTAACGCAAATAAGCTCCCAAACCAGGAGATTGAGGATCGGTCACTGATCTTTCCTGGCGAGGCGAAGCGCTAAACGCGAGAGTGATTGCTCCCTTTACAATCGCTTCGTTCGCTTACGACGAGCGGGCGCGTGGGCAATGGTCATGAGCGTCCTTGCTTGGCGCCCATGATGCCGACGCGGAAGCATTTGTTTCGAATTGTTTCCAGTCGGCGTGACGCGCGCTGATTATCTGATCGCTTTGATGACGCTTTTCGGAAACGCGCGACATGCATTGAACCTTCGTCGCGGTTGCAAAGACACCTCCATGCGCCGCGAATTTTTCACTGGTTCATTTGGAGTGCAGCCATGCCGAAAGCAGCCCGCATCCCGACATCAGTCCCCGTTTCGTCCGCGTCCGAGAAATCGGATAGCTCGCAACTCGTTTCGATCGCGTTGTTCTCGGGGATCGGTCTTCTGATCTCCCTCGTCGCCGTCATCCTCGGCGTTCAGGGCGTCTGGTACTAAAATCCCTTGATGGGAATTGGCCTGCCGGCGCGGGCGACGGCAGGCGTCGTTAATCGTCAGGCAGCGTTCAGGCTGCTGGCTGCCTGCAAAGCTCCAGTGACCGCCTTTTGGCGATGGTCTGGACCGATCAGCAATCCATCGGCGGCGATGAACTCCAGGTTCTTTACGCCGATGAAGCCAAACACAGAGCGCAGATAGGTCTCGAGATGCTCGGCTGCCGCCATCGGCGTGTCCGCGCCGTAAAAGCCGCCGCGCGAGATCGTGACGATGACGCGCTTGTCGCCGGCCAATCCCTCGGCGCCCTGCGCGCCGTACTTGAAGGTCTTGCCCGCGACCACGATGCGGTCGATCCAGGCCTTGAGCTGGGAAGGGATCGTGAAATTATACATGGGCGCGCCGAGCACGACGATGTTGGCAGCCAGAAACTCCTCAAGAACGGCCTGTCCTGTGGCAATGTCGTCACGCAGCGACGGCTCCGGAGTGGCGCCCTGTCCCGCGGCGATGTGGGAGCCGGATAGGTGAGCGAGCGGGGTCTGCGTCAGATCACGGTAACTGACGGTCAGACCGGGATCGGTCTGGCGCAGCCGGTCGACGACAGCGGCCGAAACCTGGCGGCTAACGGAGTTAGCGCCGAGGACCGAGGAATCAAGATGCAGGAGTTTCATGGGAGATGTCACCTTTGGTATAGGTTTGTAACTGGCGCTATATGAGTCACCGTCCTAATGGTTCGCAAGAACGCACATTCTTGAAACCCGATCACAACCGTGAAACCCGATCACAACCATGAGACCAGCGAACATTCGTGTGCCTGCCCTGCCGCCCCAACCCGGGACCGATCACAGCGATTGCCGCGCCGTCGCCTCCGTGCTGGCGCGGGTCGGCGACAAATGGAGTGTGTTCGTGATCATGATGCTGATCGACGGGCCGCGGCGCTTCAACGAATTGAAGCGCACGATCGCCGGCATCTCGCAGCGGATGCTGACGCTCACCTTGCGCGGACTGGAGCGCGACGGCCTCGTGACACGCACGGTATTCCCAACCATCCCGCCGCGGGTCGACTACGAACTGACAGATCTCGGCCGCGGACTGGCCGAGCCGGTGAGGGCGCTCGGCCAATGGGCGTTTGAGCATCTGCCGGAGATCGAGGGCGCGCGGAGGGATTTTGACGTGCGCAACGCCGACTGATCAGACCAGCGACATCAGACCGCCGCCGTGACGCTCGAGCCTGCCGGCGAGCTCCAGCTCGAGCAGCACCGCGCGCACCACTGAAGCCGACACATCAGCCATCCTGATCAGATCGTCCATACTGATCGGGCTCGGGCCGAGCAAATTGACGATGCGGGCGCGGTCGCCGGCGTCGGTAGCAAAGTCCAGCGGCTCGTCGTCCTCGCGCACGCCGAACCTGACCGGCCGCTCCATGATCGGCTGAACCGCATCGATGATGTCGGCCGCGTCGGTGACCAGCGTCGCGCCTTGCTTGATCAGGTCGTTGGCGCCGGCGGCGCGTGGATCGATCGGCGAGCCCGGCACCGCGAACACCTCGCGGCCCTGTTCGGCTGCCATCCGCGCCGTGATCAGCGATCCCGAACGATGCGCGGCCTCCACCACGACCACGGCGAGCGAGGCACCGGAGATCAGCCGGTTGCGGCGAGGGAAATCGCGCGCCCGCGGCACGTGGCCGAGCGGCATTTCCGAGATCGCCGCGCCCTGATCGAGCAGCGCGGCGAGCAGGTCCACATGCTCGGGCGGATAGATCTTGTCGTGACCGCCGGCGAGCACGGCAATCGTGCCGCTCGCAAGCGTGGCGCGATGCGCGGCCTGATCGATGCCGCGGGCAAGACCGGAGATCACGACAAAGCCGGCCTCGCCGAGATCGCGCGCGAGCTGGCTCGCGAACTTCAGCCCGGCGCCGGAGGCATTGCGCGAGCCGACGATCGCGATCATTGGCCGCGCGAGCGCATCGAGCAAGCCACGGACGGCGAGCAGCGGCGGGGCGTCGTCGATGCTGGCAAGGCGGGGCGGGTAGTGCGCCTCGTCAGGCGCGACGAGACGGATGCCGATCCGGGCGCATGCGGCAAGCTCCGCCGCTGCGTCCGGTTCGCTGCAGATGCGCCTCGATCCCGACGCGCCGCCGCGGCGGATAAGATCGGGCAGCCGTTCGAGCGCGGTTGCCGCGTTGCCGAAATGGCGGAGCAGGGAAGCGAATGTGCGTGGCCCGACATTGTCGGAGCGGATCAGCCTGAGACGGTTGAGCCGCTCGGTGTCGGAGAGTTTTGGCGCGCTGGCCGTATGGTCGTGCATTGCGGTTGCAGCTTCGCTCAACCGGAGACTGTGATCAACCGGGTCGAACGCGGAGTTGCTAGCGAAGGGATGCTCATTCTCGCCGGTCATGCCCAAGGCGGAGGAAAGGTAGACTACCCGCGCCAGCGCCGCTCTCGAGATCGCTGACAAGGGCAAGGAGGCTCGATGATCGGCCGTTTCCGCCCGGTAAATCGGGCCCGCCAATGTCAAAACACATCGCCGTGATCGTCGATTGATCAGGAACCAAAGCGGCAAGCGTAAGGTTGTTGTCATAGTCCGGGAGCGCAGTGGCAAGCTCGGTCCCAACAGTTTCAATTCGGAAAGCAAGCTGCTTCATTCATTCGCGCTCGCATCGCGAAGGAAACGGTTGTGCATGCCGACGGAGCGGCATCATGGGATATTCTGCATGAGCGTTTCGAGATCAAGGGAATCAACCATCAGGAGGCATACAGCCTCGATGGCGCGTGCGCTCACATGGCTAAGGAATACTTTTCCCGACCGCGCCGTGACGAGTTCGGAATTCACCACCACATCGCCGGTGCGCATCTCCTCCGGTGCGCGCCGGAGCCCTCATGGCGCGAGGACAAGCGCGGCGTCTCGAATGGAAGGCCGGTGAATCGGATGCCGCGCTCGCATTGAACCGCGGGTGGACCTCACGGGCCGCCCGGTAGTGCACAGCTAGACGATGCTATTCGCGAGCGCTTGATGGTACATCATCTTTCCAATGCGCTGGTGCATAATGTTTTCTGGCTGCAATTGGCCGAAAGTCTCCGTGACGAACCGGAAGTGATCCGGGAGAAGATTGACCCATCCGGGCGGTGGTGGAGAAAGCTGATGCTGGGTGAAGATCCTGGACACAACGCCTTTCGGAACATGAGTCAGCTCCTTGCGATGGGCGGCAAGAAATGGCCCGTCAAAATTGAATACCTCTTTGACGAGACCTGACGGCGCAAGTGCCCCTATGCAGAGCTTCATCGGTGTGACCCCCGAGCTGAAGGAACTGACGCCCAGTTTATCGATCACGGATGAGAAGGGGGCGGCACCGACGTGTCGCTTGATCGCGTTCATCACTACATTCAGGGTCTGCACCGGTCTGTCCTTGAACACATTATCATCGTTGAGAGCGCTGAACGCCGTCGCTTTCATGAACGTGATGAGCAACGTCACTGGCTTCTCGGCGGCGGCTGCCTGAACTCCCATCATCGGGATGAAATTCCGCATCCGAGTCGCCCACCCCCCCGTGAATGCCTGATAGTCCTTGTCGTCGGCAAGGACGATGGGTACCCCGTTGGGTCCGGGCTTGACGGTGGAGGGGGTGAAGTACATTTGGGCGCGACTGAAGTCGGTAATCCTCTTGGGGACTGCGGCGCCGATCCAAAAGACTCGTCCGCCTTTCTTCACTTCGAATAGCAAGTCGTGAAAGTCGGCCTCGGGCTTAAACTCATTGAATCGAAACTGCTTGTTTGGGCTGAATATGACTGGGGGACGGACGGCTTTAGGTATCGTAAATGTCGGGGCCGCGACACGCTGAGTGACCGCAAAGGATGCGGGATGATCTTTTTTCAGGGTGGCTGTAATCGCGTCCGTGTCCGGCCCCGGCTCAGTTTTGCGCTCTTTCTCGCGCATTTCCGCGTCGAGCGCGGCCATCGTCATCTTGCCGACAATGTTGTCGGCGCGTGTCTGATAGCTGCGGTTGATAATGTTCCGCTTCTGCTTGTAGGCGAGTACCGCGCTCGCGGTGGCCGGACCATAATTTTCGTCCGGGTTGAGGCCAGCCCCATCTAGTTCATTCAACGCCTGCTGAATCTTGCTGACGTGCGAACCGATCGCACCTTGGACGATGTGAGCGGAATCCGAAACGAGGGCCGCCTCGAGTTTAGCATCGCCGCGAAACAGTTTTGATTGAAGGGCCATGGGAGTCTACCTCGTGCCTTTCATAATCGACTGCGTCATCCGGGAATAGGACATTCTAATCCGAGCGTAGCGCCGAACGCTACCGAATGGTACCAGTTCGCCGAACTCAGCTTCGACGGCTTCATGGCACGGAATGGATTGAGAGACTGAAGCGGCGCAGGACATCTTCCTGAAGCAAAGACCCCGGGACGAGGCCCCGGGATGGTCGCCGGCGAAGTGATCGAATCGGCCGCATCTTCGCTGCAACGCATGAGTCCGGAAATGGCCGCTCCCGGACATTCGATTTGACGTCCGTGATCTCCGCCATCGAGGGCTAAAGCGGACATAGCCATCATCCTGACTGATGCCACCGTTTGGCCCGTTGCGGACGTTGGCGGTATTAGGCCGGTGACTCGTTTGCGGTTTGAAGATCAGTGTTCTGTCAGCCCGACCTGTCGGAGAATGCGGCCCCGAGCGGACCAAGCGCCAGATGCGCGCCTCCCCGTGCAGCGCGATGGCGCTAGGCAACGTAGATGCTCGCAGGGTGCCTAATTGACGCTTCGCCCTTGTCGTCATCACATGATCGGGCGTACCATGTTCGCCGCACGGGTCGAGGCGCTCATCCTGTTCCCGTCGCCGAAATTTTTTGTCCATCTTGCGGAATTCGCACGGATGACGACAGAGCAACAAATTCCTGCGATTTCCGGTTTTACCGACTTCGCTCGGGCTGGTGGTTTTTTGTCGTATGGTCCGGACAGCAAGAAAACTTGGCGGTATGCCGCGATACCCGTCGACAAGATTTTTAAGGGAGCGAGTCCGGCCGATATTCCCGTCGAGCAATCAGACAACATAAATCTCGTCGTCAACCTTCAGACCGCGAGGGCGCTGGGGCTGATCGTGCCGCATGCACTTTTGGTGTCGGCGAACGAGGTCATCGATTGAAGCAGGGACGGTCTTCGACGAAGCGCCGCGCCTCCGCGGTTGTCGCCTCTGGCCCTACCCGGACGTCGTGCAATGTCTGCACCACGCCGCTGCTTGAATTCAAGCGGACATCGCAGATCAAGGTGAAGAACCGGGCGCACCCCGCGTACAGCCGCGTAGCGGATCAACTCTAGCGGACGTGCTTGTGGCTGTCGCGAATGCCTGCGAATGACCCGGAAGCCGACACTGAGCAGCCGCATCGACGGCCACGCGCGTGGTCAAGGATTCAGTCCTTCGGGCGCAGGGCCGCTTCGGCGCGCTGCATCATCCGCCGCCATCGCTCGCTTGTCGGCCCGCCCATGAGCAGGAAGTAGCGGACGATCGCGACCGGCAGCCAGGTCTCCATCGCTTGCCTCAGCGCTGCTACCGGCTTGCCGGACTGCCGCGCGTATTCGGATTGCGCGGCCGCATAGACCGCAAGCGGCCGCTGCGGATTGTCGGTGACGTCGAGGGCGAGCTCAGTCAGGTTGATGTGAAAGTGTCCATGATCGAAGGCCGCAGGCGCGCGGATCGAAAAGGTCCAGTCGATCAGCCGCGGACCCTCAGCCGTCATGATCACGTTTTCAGGATGGATGTCGCCATGGCACAGCCCGTCCCCCGGCTGCTGCAGGCGGTCGATCAGCGCGAGGATGCCGGAGGCGATGTGCTTGGGCACGATGTCGCCCGAGAGCCTGAAGGCGGTGTCCATCCAGCCGCGCAGATGGAAGGCCTCCGGCGGCGGCGACATCCTGTGAACGGACAAGCCGAGGGACGCAAGGATCGCACCCGCCTGAGCGAACGTCACGGCGCCGCTGCGCGTGACGTGCAGCAGTGTCGGTCCGTCGAGGCGGCCGAGCACGATGCCGAAGCGTCCGTCGAGCGTCACCTCGCCGAACACCTCCGGCGCTGGCACGCCGGCGGCGAAGACCGCCTGGGTCATCCGCGCCTCTTGCTGGCCGAGCCGCGGCGGGAAACCGTCCTTGAACAGTTTTACGACCTGACCTGGCGCCCAGGCGTGAATGTCCGCCGTGCCGCCCTGGTTGATCTTCTCCCCGAGGGATCCCCGCATCGCCCGTCCTCCCGCCGGTCGCGACCAAACACCAGCGGCGGCCAAAAGAGAACGCTCCCGCGATCTTGGCTGCCAGCCATGATCGTGGCTTGTCCCCGGCCGCAGCGTTTGCCAGAATCGCGAAGCGACGCGAGGTTTGAGACAAGTCCGGTTCTGGCCTTTCGCGACATATTGCCCCGCTGCGCAAACTTGGTCGCTATAGGAGCAAAGCGGACGTAGTCACCTCACATGACGTCGCCGGGTTTTATAGGTATGCGACCTTGATGATCGCCGCTTGGAGCCCAATCGCGGCTAGATGTGGACATTGCGCGAGTTGGGCCATAAGCCGACTTCAATCGTCCTGAGGGTTGGGTTTACCCGGCTCGAAGGTAACGGATACTGCACGCTCCACAGCAGGGCTGAAGCTCGATCTCGACGTCTTGCGGATCGAGGGCTAGGTGGCCCTCGGCGCTCCGGGCGATAAGGTGCGCGTGCAGAACCAGCCCTCAATCACGTTTTGGATGCTAAAGCCGTCGAGCTGGAGGTCCATGACCCCCGCT
The DNA here is from genome assembly GCF_018131005.1 of Bradyrhizobium lablabi. Taxonomy (GTDB): domain Bacteria; phylum Pseudomonadota; class Alphaproteobacteria; order Rhizobiales; family Xanthobacteraceae; genus Bradyrhizobium; species Bradyrhizobium lablabi_D. The sequence goes on along the minus strand of NZ_JAFCJK010000007.1, from coordinate 235,833 downwards.
CAGTGTGAAAGTCACTTGCGGGCCATCTGGGTCGCGATGGGCCGATAGATTGATATAGCTCAAGAAGTATCCGAAACGCGGGGTTCAGCTTACATTCGGAAGACAGCGATACGTCCAGACAGGAGGTGAAGCATGTACCGGCATATTCTCATTCCGACAGATGGGTCGAAGCTAGCGGAGCATGGGTTGGCGCAGGGGTTGGCGCTGGCGAAATTCGTGGGAGCCAAGGTATCTGTAATCTTCGTTGTGGAACCGCTTTCAGAAGTGACAGGCCGGCTCCTTGAAGCACTCGCAACATATGCTGAGCTGCGCAAGGAACAGGCCGCGACCACGTTGGATAGCGCGGCAAAAGCGGCCAAGGAGGCTGGTGTTTCCTGCGAGACGATTCAAGTGGAGCACGGGCAACCCCATCAAGCCATCATCGCGGCAGCCGAGGACAAAGGCTGCGATCTCATTGTTATGTCATCGCATGGACGCAGCGGGCTTTCCATGCTTCTCATCGGCAGTGTGACAAACAAGGTGCTGACGCACGCGAAAACCCCCGTACTGGTCTGTCAGTGAATGCGCAGACCGCTCGATGGGTCAATAGACGCGCCGAGAGATTGAGATAAGTCCGCTTTGGGTCTTGGCTGTGTGAAAACGCCAAGACGCTTGAGCATGAGGGCCTGCGGCTCCAGCGGTTCGCCGGAGCCGACGCTCACTGACCGTCGTTCCAGATGTCGGCCGCCAGCTTCCAGTCATTTCCGACTTTCTCCCAAACCACAAGATATTTGCCGGTCACATCCTTTGGGTTCGGGCCTTTGGTCTTCATGCTAAAGGTCCCGATCTCCCGTGCCGCGGAGGGACCAAGCGGCTTGACGTCAAGCGTCATCAGCTTCGGATCACCGACTTCTTCGGCAAATCTTTTGAACATTGCCCCAATGGCGGCATCGCCACGCACCATCGCGGAGCCGGGCGGAAATGCGGTCGCATCAGCGGTGTAGAGCGATCCAAGGCCAGCGAAATCGCCCTTGTTGAAACATTCGATCCACTTTGCGTTCGCCGCCTCAATCTCTGCTTTCTGCGCAAACGCCGGCAGGCTCATTCCAACGACTCCTGCAATCGCAAAAGCAACTCTGCGCATGACAATGAGCTCCATTTGTCTTGATCCGCTTTGAAGTCCGCTGCGGCGCGATAGCGGACCTCACCAGAAGTTCGACTTGGGCCAGCGCATCCGCGCCCTTCACCGTTTCGCCGTCGCTTAACCCGAAGGCGTGCTGCCGGTTGGGATGGTCTTTCGAATATTCAAAGATGCGGACGGCAGAACGTTAGCCATTACGCAGGCGGCGGCACAAATCTGATACGAAAAATAGCCTCGACGACTTGACCACTTTCAGTGAACATCACTCTTTTTTCTTCGTTTACATGGCCCTCAAGAATATCATACCTGAACTTAAGATGGTTGTCGCCCAAGCTATCGTTTGCACTGGTGTCATCTTGCTCCTTCAGGTGTCCGCCGATCCAGAGAAACTCATTGGGTCTGACGTCCATAGGGGGTGTCGTCTTCCCGATGTGAAGCGTTGCGTGTTCCGTGATGCTTTGTCGCATCGATGGATTCATGCGGTCCATTAGTAAATGCTGAATTCTATGCTGTTCGTGGCCCGCCGGATTGATGAAAATCACCCATGCTCCAAGATGCCCGTAAATCTCGAGATCGTCGCCCGGATCGTCGCCCGTCATGCGGTTCTCGATCCCGATTGCTTCAACAGTGACCCACTTTGTCATGGCATCTGTCCTTTGTTCAGGGTTCGCTAGGGTTAGTGAAGTCCCGGTCCGCTCAAGACACAGTCCTTGTGCGAACTTATAGGACCTTTCGACGAAAGGTTGAATCGGTGCTTGATTTAGATCAAGACGCGCTTTGGTCCATAGCGGACATCTGCAGCGGCCGCGCCTGCCACGAGCCTCGTCGGTAACGGCCGAATTGATCGGCTTGAGATGACGTGATTGTAGGATTTTCCGCTTGAGGTTGTCGGGAGCTGACATCCAGGCCTTTATGAATACATACCCTAACCGGCCGCAGTCGTTTGGCCACGGATTGACCTGTATCCATGCACCGCGACCGACGGGCCTGAGATTGAATTGCTAAGAAATATTGGTGGAGGGCTCCGCCACGGAAAGCGGGACGGATATGGCTCGGAGGTGAGCGCATCCAGGTGCACGACATTCTTGGCCGATGAACTCATGCCGACGAGAGCTGGCGGCGCCTCAACGGAGGCTGCGACCAACTCGTTCCGGCGCCGGCTTGCCCGATCACGCCAGGCTTCGTACAAACCGCGATGGAAACCGGAGGTATTCAGCCGATGATCTCGCTCGTTGAGTTGCAGGAGTCTGTTGATCGGGGGACGCTCACCACTGAGGCTGCCGTCGGCCAGTCGCTCGAGGCGATCCGGGCGCATGACAAGACCATCGGCGCCTTCGTCTGCCATGACGAGAACGCCCGCGCGCAAGGCGCCGGTCCGCTGCGGGGCGTCGCGGTTGGCGTCAAGGACATCATCGACACCGCCGATTTCCCGACCGAGATGGGTTCACAGATCTATCGCGGACATCGCCCGCGTGGCGATGCGCCGGTCGTGATGGCGCTGAGGCAGGCGGGCGCGACCATCATCGGAAAGACCACGACGACGGCGTTCGCGGCGAACGATCCGACCGCGACGCTCAATCCGCGCAACCACGCCCATACCCCCGGCGGGTCGTCCTCGGGCTCGGCTGCTGCGGTCGCGGCGGGGATGATCCCGCTGGCGCTGGGGACGCAGACCGGCGGCTCGGTGATCCGGCCGGCCTCGTTCTGCGGTGTCGCCGCGATCAAGCCAAGCTATCGGCTGTTGCCGACCGTCGGCGTGAAATGCTTTTCCTGGACACTGGACACCGTCGGGTTGTTCGGCGCCAAGGTACGCGACGTCGCGCGCGGGCTCGCGGCGATAACCAATCGGCCGGAGCTTGCGGTGCCGGCGGGCGTCGCGGCGCCACGCATCGGCGTGGTGACGCAAGGCTTTGCCGGCGCGCCGGATGCCTCGGGGGCGGCGGCGCTGCAGACGGCGGCGCGCGCCGCTAAGCAGGCGGGCTCGTCGGTGCGCGAGCTCGCGATGCCGGAGATCGTCGCGGAGGCGTGGCGGATCCATCCCATCGTGCAGGAGTTCGAGGCGCACCAGTCGTTCGCCTGGGAGTACCGGCAGAACTACGACGCGATGCCACCGCTGCTGCGCGGCCGCCTCGACGAGAGCAAGGGCTTCACGCCCTTCGACTATGACGCGGCGATCGATGTTGCGGCGCGCGCGCGGCAGGCTCTTGGCGCAGTCTTCGACGAGGTCGACGTGCTGCTGACGCTCTCGGCAGCCGGCGCTGCGCCAAAGGGCTTATCGTCAACCGGCGATCCCCGCTACAACCGGCTCTGGACGTTGATGGGCGTTCCCTGCGTCAACGTGCCGGCGCACATCGCCGAGGGCGGATTGCCCGTTGGCGTGACCGTCATCGCGCGGTTCGGCGGCGATGCGCAGGCGCTGACGGCAGCAGGCTTTATCGAGGACGCGTTGAAGCGGCCGTAGCGTCAGACGCTACCTCTTCTCGCCGATTTTGCCCTCGGTGCCGTCCTGCAGGCGCTTGATGTTCTCGCGGTGCATGTAGAACAGCATGAGCGTCAGCACCGCAAACAGCGAGGCAAGCGCGGCGTGGCCGAACCACCACAGGAACAGCGGCGTCACAAAGGCCGCGACCAGCGCCGCCAGTGACGAGTAGCGGGTGGTGTAGGCGGTGGCGAGCCAGATCACGGCAAAGATCAGCGCTGCCGGCCAGAACAGGCCAAGCAGCACGCCGATATAGGTCGCCACGCCCTTGCCGCCCCTGAATTTCAGCCAGATCGGGAACAGGTGGCCGAGGAAGGCGCCGAGCGCGGCCAGCATCGCCGCGTTCGGGCCGTCAAGGTACCCCGCGATCACGACCGCGACGGTGCCCTTGAGCATGTCGCCGATCAGCGTCGCCGCCGCGAGGCCCTTGCGCCCGGTGCGCAGCACATTGGTGGCCCCGATGTTGCCTGATCCGATCGAGCGCAGATCCTGCGTGCCGGCAAACCTGGTCAGCACAAGGCCAAACGGGATCGAGCCGAGCAGGTAGCCGATCAGGAACGCGACAACGAGGAAGACGTCATCCGACATTGCTGCGGTCCCCGCAAGATTGCCGCGGATTAGACATGTTCGTAAACCGTCCGTCCGCCGACAATAGTCCGCACCACACGGCCAGAGAAGCGGGCGTCGTCGAACGGCGTGTTCTTGCACAGCGATTTGAGATCGTCGCGATCAAGCACCCACGGCGTATCGGCGTCGATCACGATGACGTCGGCCGGGGCGCCGGCGCGCAGCGTTCCGCCGGGTAACCCCAAAAGTTCCGCCGGCCGGGTCGACATCGCGCGGATCAGCGTCCTGAACTCCAGTTCACCATTGTGGATCAGCCGCAACGCCGCCGGCAGCATGGTCTGTAGGCCGACCGCGCCGCTCGCCGCTTCCGCGAACGGCAGCCGCTTGACCTCGACGTCCTGCGGATTGTGGTCGCTCATCACGACGTCGATCAGCCCGGAGGCGAGCGCGGCCACCAGCGCCTGGCGGTCGCTCTCGGTGCGCAGCGGCGGCGACAGCTTCAGGAAGGTGCGGTAGGGGCCGATGTCGTTCTCATTCAACGTCACATGGTTGATTGAGACCGAGGCCGATACGTCGATGCCGTCATCGCGCGCGCGCTTGAGAATTTCCAGCGACTCCGTCGAGGTCAGGGAGGCTGCGTGGTAGCGGCCGCCGGTCAGCGCCGCGAGCCGCATGTCGCGCTCGAGCATGATCGACTCGGCGGCGGTGGGAATGCCGGCAAGCCCAAGCCGCGTGGCAAACTCGCCCTCGTTCATCACGCCTTCGCCGACCAAATGCGGGTCCTCGGTGTGGTGCACGATCAGCGCGTCGAAATCGCGGGCGTAGGTGAGGGCACGGCGCATCACCTGCGCGTTGGTGACGCTCCTGTCGCCATCGGTGAAGGCAACCGCGCCGGCCGCCTTCAACAGGCCGATCTCGGTCATCTCCCGGCCCTGCAGGCCCTTTGTCAGGGCCGCCATCGGATGGATGTTGACGATCGCGGTGTCGCGCGCGCGGCGCAGCACGAAGTCCACGGTGGCCGAATTGTCGATGACCGGCGAGGTATCGGGCTGGCAGATGATGGTGGTGATGCCGCCGGCGGCAGCGGCCTGACTTGCGGAAGCAAAGGTCTCGCGGTGGCTCGCGCCGGGCTCGCCCACGAAAGCGCGCATGTCGATCAGGCCAGGGGCGACGATCCTGCCGGCGCAATTGACGATGTCGGTACCTTCGGGGACGCCGGCGGCGCCGATTCCGCGCCTGGCGTCGCGTATCATGCCATCGGCGATCAGCACGTCGCCGGGGCCGTCGAAATCGCGCGACGGGTCGATGACGCGGGCGTTGGCGAGCAGGATCGGTCTGCGGTCGGTCAGCATGGCGTCACGCGTTGGGCAGGTTGCGGGCAAGTGCCTCCAGCACCGCCATGCGCACCGCCACTCCCATTTCCACCTGTTCGCGGATCAGCGACTGCGCGCCGTCGGCGACGAAGGTGTCGATCTCGACGCCGCGGTTCATCGGGCCGGGATGCATCACCAGCGCATCGGGCTTTGCGTAAGCGAGCTTTTTCTGGTCGAGGCCAAAATAATGGAAATACTCGCCTGACGATGGCACGAAGGAGCCGTTCATTCGCTCGCGCTGCAGCCGCAGCATCATCACGATGTCGGCGCCGTTCAGCCCTTCGCGCATGTCGCGCGCGACCTCGACGCCCATCCGCTCGATGCCGCGCGGCAGAAGCGTGGAGGGCGCCACGACGCGGACGCGGGCGCCCATGGTGTTGAGCAGGAGAATGTTGGAGCGCGCCACGCGCGAATGCAGCACGTCACCGCAGATTGCGATCACGAGCCCTTCGAGCCGGCCCTTGTTGCGGCGGATGGTCAGCGCGTCCAGCAGCGCCTGGGTCGGATGCTCGTGGGCGCCGTCGCCGGCATTGATGACGGAACCGTCAACCTTGCGCGCGAGCAGCTCGACTGCGCCGGAGGCGTGGTGCCGCACCACGAGGATGTCGGGGTGCATCGCGTTCAACGTCACCGCGGTGTCCATCAGTGTCTCGCCCTTGCGGGTCGACATCGATGACACCGACATGTTCATGACGTCGGCGCCCAGCCGTTTTCCGGCGATCTCGAACGAGGACTGGGTCCGCGTCGAAGCCTCGAAGAACAGGTTGACCTGGGTGCGGCCGCGCAGCGAGGCGCGCTTCTTGTCGACCTGGCGGTTGAGCTCGACATACTCCTCGGAGAGGTCGAGCAGGCCGGTGATGTCGTCGGCGGAAAGGCCCTCAATACCCAGCAGATGCCGGTGGCCGAGGACGAAAGTGGATTTTAACGATGGGGTCATTAAAGCGAGAGCTATAGGCGCGGAAGAGCCGAGGGGCAAGCGCGAATAGGGGCCATCCGGGTTATCCCCCAGGTAAGATGCAGCCGGCTTTCCCGCCGTCACGGCTGGAGCGTAGCCGGGCCGTGACGATGGAGCGAACAACCTGTGAAAGCTGTCGTCATCCCATTCACCGTCGTGGTGTCCGTTACGTCTGCCCATGCGCAGGGCCTGCCGGCCGGCTTCGTGTTCCTGCGGGACATCGATCCGACCACCCTGATGGCGGCAATGTCGCGGCAGGGATTTGTGAACTATTCGAAGGAATGGTGGCACTTTTCGCTGCCGGGAGCGGGCGGACAAGCCTATGATTTCCTGATATCTGCGCGCCGCAATTGATCCCCGATCCGTGAGACAAGGCCATGACGCAGGCTTCCTTTGCCACACATGACGTGCTGAACCAGTCGCCGCCGTTCGAGAACGTCGACCTGTTCGCATCGGATGTCCCGCTGGTCGCGGCGGTCGCGGCCAATGGCGGGGCGGCGGCAGCCACCGAACTGTCGGAGTTCGGCACACATTGGGGTTCCGCCGTCATGGCGGAGCGCGGCCGCCTCGCCAACGAGAACACGCCGAAGCTGCGGCTGTTCGATTCCAAGGGTCGTCGCCGGGACGAGGTCGAATTTCATCCGGCCTATCACGAGCTGATGGCGCACTCTGCGCATGCCGGCGTGCACAATTCGACCTGGAGCGCGGACGGCAAGCCGGCCGGCGGCGCGGCCGAAGTGGTGCGGGCGGCCAGGTTCTACATCGCCGCGCAGGTCGAGACCGGCCATCTCTGCCCGATCACGATGACGCGGGCTTCGGTCGCGGCGCTCGCCTCACAGCCGGATCTGCTCGCCAAGACGATGCCGGTGATCGGCACGCGCGCCTATGACCCGAGCTTTGCGCCGTGGTGGGAGAAGCGCGGCATGACGCTCGGCATGGGCATGACCGAGAAGCAGGGCGGCACCGATGTGCGCGCGAACATGACGCGGGCGGATCGTGACGGCGGCGCCTACCGGGTGGTCGGCCACAAATGGTTCATGTCGGCGCCGATGTGTGACGCATTCCTCGTGCTGGCGCAGGCCGAACAAGGCCTGACCTGCTTCTTCATGCCGCGCTTTGCGCCCGACGGCTCGGTCAACGCCATCCACTTCCAGCGGCTGAAGGACAAGCTCGGCAACCGCTCCAACGCCTCGTCGGAGGTGGAATTTCACGGCGCCTACGCCGAACGGGTCGGCGAGGAGGGCAAGGGCATCCGCACCATCATCCAGATGGTGCAGCTCACGCGACAGGACTGTGCGATCGCCTCCGCCGGGCTGATGCGCTCGGGGCTTGCGCATGCACTGCATCATGCGCGCCATCGTAGCGTGTTCCAGAAGCATCTCGCCGACCAGCCGCTGATGCAGGCTGTGCTCGCGGACATGGCGCTGCATGTCGAGGCCTCGGTGGCGCTGGTGATGCGGCTCTGCCGCGCCTTCGACCGCGCAGGCGTCGATGCCGGCGAGTCCGCCTACATGCGGCTGCTGACGCCTGCGATCAAATACTGGGTCTGCAAGAGCGCGCCCGGCTTCCTCTACGAAGCGATGGAGTGCCTCGGCGGCAATGGCTATGTCGAGGAGGGCATTCTGGCCCGCCACTACCGCGAGTCGCCGGTCAATGCGATCTGGGAAGGTTCCGGCAATGTGATGTGCCTCGACGTGTTGCGCGCGCTCGGCCGCGAGGCCGACGCGGCGCTCGCGGTGCTGCGTCAGCTTGCGGAGGAAACGCAGGGCCTGAACGGCGCGGCCGAGGCCGTCGCATCAATCGGGGCATCGTTCCGCCGTGGCGACAGCGAGCGGGTGGCGCGGCTTGCGGTCGAGAAGCTTGCCATGCTCGCCGCGGCTGCGGCGCTCAATCAGGTCTCGCCGAGAGGCGCCGAATTGTTCGCGGCCACGCGACTTGCCGGAAACCATGCCGGCATGTACGGCGCGGTCGAACTATCCAACGACGACAGTCGCGCGCTGCTCGCGCGAGCGCTGCCATGAAGGTCTGCTGATGGACGCACTCAATCCAGAACTGCCGCCCGCGGCCATCGATCCCGCGCCGCGCCCACCCCGAGTCTGGAAGTTCTGGGGCACGGCGCTTTGGGGCGTGGCCATCTTCGGCGCGACATTCCTCGGTCAGGTCGGGGTCATCATCTTCTTTGTGATGTGGCATGGCGAGGCGGTGTCCATCGAGAGCATCACCCATGTGGCCGCGAGCGGCCTGACCATTTCGCTCTCGGTCGTCGCAGGTCTGCCCATGGTGCTGCTGGCGCTGTGGATCGCGATCCTCCCGACCCGGATGCGGTTTTCCGATTATCTCGGGCTGCACTGGACGTCGTGGAAAAACGTGATCGTCGGCGTCATCGCACTCGCCGTCCTGATCGGGGGCTGGGACGTGGTGTCCCGCGCCGCCGGCCGCGAGGTCTCCCCCGGCTTCATGGGCGATGTACTGAAATCGGCACAGGCGGAAGGCGCGCTGTGGCTGCTGGTAGTGGCCTTCGCCGGCGCCGCGCCGATCTGGGAAGAACTGTTCGCGCGCGGCTGGCTGTTTCGCGGATGGTCGGAATCGTTTCTTGGTCCTTACGGCGCGATCCTGCTGTCCTCGATCATATGGGCGGTGATGCACCTGCAATACGACTGGTTCTTCCTCTGCGAGGTGCTGTCGATCGGCCTCCTGTTCGGCTACTTGCGGTTTCGCACCGGCTCGACCTGGCTGACCATTGTGCTGCACGGGCTGAACAATCTGGCGGCAACGATCCAGACCTGGTGGCTGGCGGGACAGTGAGTGACCGCGCGCGCTGTTGCGAGCCTGGGCGAAGCAGTCCACTGCGCCACTTGCCGTGAGATGGATCGCAATGACGGCGGGTGGCCGGGCCGCTCACGCCACCGCAGCGATTGCGATCGGCATCGTGATCGCGGCCAGGACCGTCTGCAGCGTGATGATCTGGGCGAGCAGCGGGGCGTCGCCCCCCATCTGACGCGCCAGCACATAGGCTGACGGCGACGTCGGCACCGCCGCGCATGCCGTGACGATGGCGAGGCTGGAGCCGGTGAGGCCGAACCACAAGGCAAGCGCGACCACAAGCGCAGGCATCAGGACCAGCTTCAGGACCAGTGCGACGGTGGCGGCGAGGCTCGGGCGGAATATGCCTTTCAGTTGCAAGCCGGCGCCGGTCACGAGCAGGCCGATCGCCAGCGACGAGCCGCCCAGCGCATCGGCGACCTGATGCCAGATCTGCGGCAGTGGGATGTGCGTCAGGTTGATGGCGAGCCCGATCACGCAGGCCCAGATCAGCGGGTTCCTCACGACCGTCATGATGATCGCCCGCGTCGATCGCTTCTCGGACGTGGCGTAGCGCGCCAGCACGGCAACACTAAAGACGTTCACCAGCGGAATGATTGCCACCATCGCGACGGAAGCGAGCGCAAGCCCGACGCTGCCAAACAGATTACTTGACACCGACAGCGCGACATAGGTCTGCCAGCGGGTCGCGCCCTGGAAGATCGAGGTGAAAGCCGGGCCATCGATGCCGGCGCGGGCGAGCGGCGCACGTAGCGCGAGACAGAGCAGCGACATCACGAGCGACGCGAGCAGCAGCGCGCCGCCGACGCCCGCGATAGGCACGTTCGTCAGGTCGGCCTTCACCAGCGTCTGCACCAGCAGGACCGGGAACAGCACGTAGTAGGTGAGCTGTTCCAGCCCATGCCAATGCGTATCGAGCTGCATCAGCGTGCGCTTCAGAACGAAGCCCAGCACGATCAACAGGAACACCGGCATTAGCGCCGCCACCACCACCGCCATGGTCAGCGGTCCTCACGCAGCTTCGTGAGGCGGTCGAGCGCCCCCTGCAGGATGAAGATTGCTGCGTGCTCGTCGATCACCTCGGCGCGCCTGCTACGGCTGACATCCATGCCGATCAATTCGCGCTCGACGGCGGCCGTCGACAGCCGCTCGTCCCACAGCGCGATCGCAAGCGGGGTGAGGCCTGAGAAGTTGCGCGCGAAGGCGCGGGTCGATTGCGCGCGCGGACCCTCGCTGCCGTCCATGTTGATCGGCAGGCCGAGCACGAAACCGACCGCGTTCCGCGTGGTCGCGATCGCGAGCAACTTCGCCGCGTCCGCCTTGAAGGCCTTGCGCTGGATCGTCTCGACGCCGGTCGCGAGCCGCCGATCGGGATCGGAGACCGCGACGCCGATGGTCTTGGTGCCGAGATCGAGGCCGATCAGGGCGCCCCGGTCGGGCCAGTGCGATGCAGCGTCGATCAGGGGAAGGACGGGAGCGGGCATGGGTTGCGCATAACACGAGGGCTATGCGCAGGCAAAACACTTGCTGCACCTCTCCCGAACGGGGCGAGGTGCAGCGTCAACCAAGTATCCAGTTATCGGATCGCGACGGGATTGATCATGCTCTGCACGCCGCCTCTCCAGCGCGGCTGTCCGAGCACGAACAGGAACTCATAACCCTTGTCCTTGGCGAGTTCGGCGGTGTCCATGTTCTCCAGGATATAGGTCCCGTTCATCGCGAGCAGGATCTGGTGTACCTCGAACACGTTCTTTGACTCGAACGGCAGCACCTCGAGCCCCCAGGTGTCGGCGCCGACCGCGACGACGCCCTTGCCGGTCAGGTATTTCGCCCCTTCGACGCCGAGCCCGGGTTCGCCGGCCGAGTAGCGCTTGTCGTCCTTGCCGATCAGGCTGAGCCAGCCGGTGTGGAAGATCACGACATCGCCCTGGCGGATTTCGACGCCTTGCTTCTTGGCGGCCTCCTCGATCTCCTTGACGTTGAAGGCCGTGCCTTCCTTGACCACATCGGTGTTGTAATAGGCCGCCATGTCGAGCAGCACGCCGCGGGTCACCATCGGCGGGACCTTCTCGATGCCGAGCTTCTTTAGCCCGGTTGGATCGGCGAAGTCGGCAAGCTTGTTGCCGTTGTAATAGACGTGCTCGACGCCGAGATGCCCGAGACCGTCGAGCTGGCTGCCGATACCAACCCAGGTGTCGAGGATGTCGTCATTGTAGGTCGCCTTGTTCGGGCCGAGGCCGGCGCTGCCGGCCTGTCCCGGCTGCACGATGGTGATCTTGAACGTGCGTGGCGGATAGGCCGGGGTCTTGGTGTCGACGGGAATGCCAAGCGGATAGGTCTTGCCGGTCTTGACCAGCGATGCCGCTTTGACGACCAGCTCCGGCGTCATGTAGTTGGCAGACCCGATCTCGTCGTTCGGTCCCCATTTCGATTTCGTCCAGTCCTGCGCGCTGGCCGTTGCTGACATCCCCAATAAGGCAACAGAGCAGCAGAATACGAATGCGTTGCGCATCGCCGTTCCTCCCAGATTGACGTTATGGTTGTGGGTAGACAGTACGTCATCCTACCGCAGTCGCGCATACCGCTCCAAAGAAATCTGGAATACGCGACAATCCAGGACGCCGGATCGATCGCTGCGCGCCTTGTCGAACCATGAAAACAGAATTCCGCCCGGCGGAAGCGCGTGCAGGCTGGAAGCTTCCGTTAGGGCGAAGGGCGTGGTGCACCGGCAGGCTATCGCGCCGAGGCGTCGCGCGCGCTCACGCTGATTTCCAAGGCTGCCACAATATTTCAATCGAACCGTCGCGCAGCTTTCACAAAAACAGCGCCTCGTCGACACGTTGCATGGCGACATGCCACAACCTTTATTTTCAAGCTGTGATCCTGATAACAGTCAGGACGGTTCGATTGTGAAACACCTACGCAACTGTGCGACAGCCGGCCCTTCGAATTTCATGCTCCCCACGGGTCGGCCCGATCCGGGTTTCCTGGAGCATGGATTGGTTTGTCTTTGACCGGGAGGAAATGATGCTGATCAAACCGAACCTCATCGCCAAGTCGGAGCAGCGCTTCAAGCAGGCGGATTTTTCGCCGCGGGAGCTCAATCGCAAGCTGGGTGATGGCCCGATCAAGATGTCGGTTCAGAAGAAGCAACTGCGCCAGCGTCAACTGCTGGAGCAGACCGACGATCCGCAGCTGGTCCAGATCGGGCTCGAGCGGATCATCCAGGGCAACGACCTCGACAGCATCAACTACCTGGCCAAAGGGACGCAGGCCTCGCACTCGATCTGCCGCATTCAGCTCAAGGATGCGCGCGCCAACCTGATCGGCTATGCGTCAGGCTTCATGATCGGCCCCGGCCTGTTGATGACCAATCATCACGTGTTCGGCAATCCCGCCGACGCCACCAACTCGATCGCCGATTTCGACTACGAGCTTGATATTGCCGGAGCAGAGCGCACGCCCGTCCGGTTCGGCTTTCAGCCCGAGAAATTCTTCTACACCAATGACCGGCTGGATTACTCGATCGTGGCGGTCGCGCCGACGTCGCAATCGGGGGGGCGCGACCTCGTCGAGTGGGGATGGTTGCCGCTGAGCGGCGAGCCCGGCAAGGGCGATCCCGGCGAGTATCTCACCATCATTCAGCATCCAGGCGGCCAAACCAAGCAGGTCTGCGTGCGCGAGAACAAGCTGCTCAAATATGCCGGCGATTTCGTGTGGTACCTGACCGACACCACCGCCGGCTCCTCGGGCTCGCCGGCCTTCAACCGGTTCTGGCAGGTGATCGCGCTGCATCACAGCGGCGTCCCGAAGAAGGACTCGCAAAACCGGATCCTGACCAAGGATGGCAAGGTCTGGGACGCCTCGATGGACGAGTCGCTGATCGACTGGATCGCCAACGAGGGCGCGCGCGTCAGCGCGATCGTCGCAGACCTCAAGGTGGCGGTTGGCTCGAACCAGGTGATCCGGCCAGTGCTGGATCAAGTCGCGCCCCCTGCGCCTGTGGTTGCGATAGAAAAGGCGTCGGCTGCGCTCGAGCCGGTGCTGTACGGCAACAATGCGTGGCTTGAACAATCCGGCGACGCCACCTCGCTGGTCGTACCCATTCGTGTCCCGCTTCCGGTGATCAAGCGGCAGGTCATCGTTGTCCCGGCTGCGCCGGCGGCCGCCGCTCCGGTGCCTCCCGTCACGCCCGCGGGGCCGCGCGTGGGCGCCGCGACCGGTATGGTGATCGAGGCGGTGCACATCGACCAGACGACATTGGGCTCGCGTCCCGGCTACAAGCCCAACTTCATCGGCGCCGGCAAGCTGTCGGTCCCGCTGCCGAAGCTGCCGGCTGCGCTCAAATCGAAGGTGGCGACGCTGACAGGCCGTTCCGGACAGTCCGAGTTGAAATACTTCAACTACAGCGTGGTGATGAACAAGGAACGCAAGCTCGCGTTCTTCAGTTGCGTCAATATCGACGGTGGCAAGCAGCAGGATGTCGGCAAGCGCGAGGGTGACCGCTGGTTCAAGGACACGCGCCTCGATGAGGGCCTCCAGGTGGGCGACGAGTTCTACAAGAAGCAATCGACGTTCGAGGCGGACCGTAGCGCCAATCCGTTCGACCGCGGTCATCTGGTTCGCCGCCTCGATGCCACCTGGGGCGACACTGTCGCGGAGGCCAAGGAGCACGGCGACGATTCCTTCCACTTCACCAACGCCACGCCGCAGTTCTTCTCCTTCAACCAGGGCAAGCAATTGTGGGCCGGGCTCGAGGACTATACGCGCGACGTGCTGCTGAAGGACGAGCAGAAGGGCATCGTAATGAACGGGCCGGTGTTCGATGGGCCCGACGCCGACGGCTCCGATCTACCCAACCCGTCCGGAAGGCCGCACAAGGATCCGACCTTCGGCGGCGTCCAGATTCCCAAATATTTTTGGAAGATTCTGATCACCAAGGGTGATGACGGCCTGAAGGCCGCGGCATTCCTCATGAGCCAGCGCGACCTGATCATGGACATCGACCGCATTCACGAGGCGGATATGCTGGAGAGGCTGTCGGAGGCCGACGTCAAGGTCTTCCAGGTCTCGATCGCGGACCTGACGAAACTGACGAAGCTCGATTTCGGCAATCTCGATGCCGCCGACACCCATGAGGCGACCGCAATCGGGCCGCGCCGGATCGAGTCGTTCGACGACATCCGGATCTGACGCGTTTCCTCACGCCGCGACCACGCGATCGTCGCCGTCGAGGCAGGCCACAAAGCCCTGCAGCGCGCTATACTGATGCGCGGTGCGGCGCTGGATGAACAGCGTCTCGACCCGCGTATGCTGCGGGCTGAGCTTGTGGATGTTGACGTCACCCCTGACGTAGTCGCGCTCGACGACGGCGCGCGGCAGCATCGTCACGCCCATGTCGGCGGCGACGCAGCCGATCATGCCGTCGAGCGTTCCGAGTTCGAAACGAGCCGCCGACGGCCAGCCGAACTCGGCGAAGACCTGTTCAAGGCGCTGCCGATAAGTGCAGCCGGTGCGGAAGACGAGCGCGGTCGGCCCGGATTCCGACGTGCCGGCGCGCAACGCGGCGAGGGTCTTCCAGCGCTGCGCGGAGACCAGCACCAGTTCTTCGCGGAAGGCGACGGTCGAGATGAGTTCGGCGTGTTCGATCGGCCCGGCAACGAACGCGCCGTCGAGCGAGCCATCGAGCACGGCGGCGACGAGGTCGGCGGTCGTCGCCGTACTCAGCGTCAGGCGCACCGCGGGGAAGCGGCGGTGAAATTCGGCGAGCAGCATTGGCAGGCGCACCGCGGCCGTCGTCTCCATTGAGCCGATCGACAACGGTCCTTTCGGCTCTCCGTCGTCGCGCGCCGCGAGCACCGCTTCTCGTGACAGCGCCGCCATGCGTTGCGCGTAAGGCAAGAGCCTGCGGCCGGCGCCGGTCAGCGTCATGCCGCGACTGTGGCGCTCGAAAAGCGCTGTGCCGATCTCGGCTTCGAGAGCCTTGATCCGCTGGGTGACATTCGACTGAACGGTGTTGAGCTCGTCAGCGGCACGGGTAATGCCCCCGAGCCTTGCGACAGTTGAGAAAGTGAGGAGATCGGTCAACTCCATCTCATAGCCCGTTTCATTTCGGAGATAGCAGCGTTCTTTAGTATTCATTTTCCGAGAATGCTAAGCCGGCTTAGACTTGCTGTCCAGTAGAGGGAGCAAACGTATGCCGATCAGCACTGAATTGACGGCGCTTCTGGGCATGCGGCACCCGATCCTGCTGGCGCCGATGGACACAATCTGGCTTCCTTCTGTCGTCTGATAATCCGCGAGGCAAATCATGTGGCCGGACCGCCGAATAATCGATCTCTTCAAGACCGAGTTCCCGATTGTGCTGGCGCCGATGGCGGGTGCAATGGACGCGGAGCTGGCGATTGCCGTGGCTGAGGGCGGCGGGCTCGGCTCTCTGCCATGCGCGCTGCTGTCGGCGGACAAGGCGCGTGAGCAGGTCAACATCGTTCGCCAGCGCGTTGCCGCTCCGGTCAACCTGAATTTCTTCTCCCACAAGGCGGTCGAGACCGATCTGGCGCGCGAGGCGGCGTGGCGGCAGCGGCTTGCGCCGTATTATCGCGAGCATGGGCTCGACCCCAACGCGCCCGTCAACGCCGCGAACCGTGCGCCGTTCGACGCCGCGTTCTGCGAAGTGGTCGAGGAGCTGAAGCCCGAGGTGGTCAGTTTCCATTTCGGTCTGCCGGAGCCGAAATTGGTCCAGCGCGTGAAGGCGGCGGGCTGCCTCGTGGTGTCGTCCGCCACCACTGTGAAGGAGGCGATCTGGCTCGAGGAGAACGGTGCCGACGTCATCATCGCGCAGGGCGCCGAGGCGGGCGGCCATCGCGGCATGTTCCTGACCGACAATATCGCCGAGCAGCCCGGCACGTTCGCATTGGTGCCGCAGGTGGTCGATGCGGCGAAGGTGCCTGTCATCGCAGCCGGCGGCATTGCCGATGGACGAGGGATCGCAGCCGCGTTCGCGCTGGGTGCATCCGGCGTGCAGATCGGCTCGGCCTATCTGCGCTGCCCGGAGTCCAAACTGAGCGCGCCGCAGCGTACTGCGTTGGCACAAGCGGGAGACGAGTCGACCGTCATCACCAATGTCATGACTGGCCGGCCCGCGCGCGGCGTCGCCAACCGCGTCATGCGCGAGGTCGGTCCGATCTCGCACGACGCGCCGGCGTTCCCCCACGCCGCGACCGCCCTCGCACCGTTGAAGGCGGCCGCCGAGAAGCAGGGCAGGGTCGATTTCACCAATCTGTGGGCCGGCCAGGCGATCAGAATGGGGCGTGAAATGCCCGCCGCCGAGCTGACCCGGGCGCTGGCGGGCGCCGCGCTGGCACGAATGAGCCGGATGGCGGGCTGAGCTGTTTCGCAGTCCCCCCTAACGAGAGGTAAGACTCCTCCGGCGGCTGGCCGCCGCGGTTGCGGCGCAAAACCGGCCTCTGCTATACGGCGGGCTGCAGTTCCAGCCTGAGGCCCTATATAATGTCCGTTGACGCCACGACCGTTCGCCGCATCGCGCATCTGGCGCGAATTGCAGTCAGTGACGCCGAAGTTCCCCATCTCCAGGGCGAACTGAACGCGATTTTGGCCTTTGTCGAGCAGTTGTCGGAAGTGAAGATCGACGGCGTCGAGCCTATGACCTCGGTGACGCCGATGGAGATGAAGAAGCGCGCCGATGTGGTCAAAGATGGCGACATCGCCGACGATATCGTCAGGAATGCGCCCGACGCGCAAAACCATTTCTTCCTGGTGCCCAAGGTGGTTGAATAACTCGCTTAAGGGACGACAATTCGATGTGCCTGCTTTGCGACGACGAAAAGGCCTATCAGGCCTACATGAACTATCTCGACGCGATGGAGCGGCAGGGCAAGACCGCCGATCCAAACAAGGCGATCGATGCCGTCCTCGACCAGCTTGAGGCCGCCGACAAGGCCTTTGCCAGGCAGGATGATCCCGCCAACGACAAGACCCTGTCTCCGTTCTTCTGCAGCCCGATCAATAAATGACTGATTTGACATCGATGACCATCGCCGAGGCCAAGGCCGGCCTCGCGAACAAGTCCTTCACTGCGCTCGAATTGACCGATGCGCATCTCACCGCGATCGAAGCCGCGCGTGTGCTCAACGCGTACGTGCTGGAGACGCCGGACCGTGCGCGCGAGATGGCGAAGGCCGCGGACGCGAAGATTGCAAAGGGCGAGGGCGGCCCGCTCGCCGGCATACCGCTCGGCATCAAGGATCTGTTCGCGACCCGCGACATCCGCACGACGGCATGCTCGAAGATCCTCGGCAATTTCATCCCGCCCTACGAGTCGACCGTGACCTCGCAGCTCTGGCGTGACGGCGCTGTGCTGCTTGGCAAGCTCAACAACGACGAATTTGCGATGGGCTCGTCGAACGAGACATCCTGCTTTGGCCCGGTGATCAATCCTTGGCGGCGCGAAGGCTCCAACACCGATCTGGTGCCGGGCGGTTCGTCGGGTGGTTCGGCGTCGGCGGTGGCGGCGCTCTTGTGCATGGGCGCGACCGCGACCGACACCGGCGGCTCGATCCGTCAGCCGGCCGCCTTCACCGCGACCGTCGGCGTCAAGCCCACCTATGGCCGCTGCTCGCGCTGGGGTATCGTGGCGTTCGCGTCCTCGCTCGATCAGGCCGGCCCGATCGCGCGCAGCGTGCGTGACGCGGCAATCCTGATGCGCTCGATGGCCGGCCATGATCCCAAGGACACGACGTCGGCCGAGATCGGCGTGCCCGACTACGAGGCTGCGATCGGCAAATCCGTGAAGGGCATGAGGATCGGCATCCCCAAGGAGTATCGACTCGACGGCATGCCGGCGGAGATCGAGAAACTCTGGAGCGAGGGGGCGGCATGGCTGAAGGCGGCCGGCGCCGAGCTCGTCGAGATCTCGCTGCCGCACACCAAATACGCACTGCCGGCTTATTATATCGTGGCGCCGGCGGAGGCTTCGTCCAACCTCGCGCGCTACGACGGCGTGCGCTACGGATTGCGCATGCCGGGCCGCTCGATCGGAGAGATGTACGAGAACACCCGCGCCGAAGGCTTTGGCGACGAGGTGCGCCGCCGCGTGATGATCGGCACCTATGTGCTGTCGGCCGGCTACTATGATGCCTATTACCTGCGCGCGCAGAAAGTGCGGACGCTGATCAAGAAGGACTTCGAGGACTGCTTCGCCAAAGGGGTGAACGCGATCCTGACACCGGCCACGCCGTCGGCGGCGTTTGGCGTTGGCGAGAAGGGCGGCGCCGATCCGGTCGAGATGTATCTCAACGACATCTTCACGGTAACCGTGAACATGGCGGGCCTGCCCGGCATTGCCGTTCCCGCGGGCAAGGATGTGCAGGACCTGCCGCTCGGTCTGCAACTGATCGGGCGTCCGTTCGACGAGGAGACCTTGTTCTCCCTCGGCGAGGTGATCGAGCAGGCCGCCGGCCGCTTCACGCCGGCGAAATGGTGGTGAGCGATGGCGGATTTCCGCCAGAGCCTCGCTGACGCAGCGCCCGCGCCGACGCTGTCGCCGCCGCTCGCGGCGCTGTGGTGGGCCGCCAAGGGCGATTGGGACCGGGCGCACAGGATCGTGCAGGATGAGGGTGACGCCAACTCCGCCCGGGTGCACGCCTATCTGCATCGCGTCGAAGGCGACCTCGGCAACGCGGGCTACTGGTACCGTCAAGCCCGCCAGCCAGTGGCCAAGGATTCGCTCGATGCCGAATGGGAGCGGATCGTCTCCGCTCTCCTGACGCCGTGAAGGCGCAACCGCGCCGGTGCCGCAATGGCTCGAGTTCGACCGGCTGGGATCCGACCGCGCCGGCATACTCAACGCCATCCCGACGCGGTTCGCGTTGCCGCCGGAGCAGGTCGATCAGTTGATCTCGGGCGGCGCCGATGCGCTGCGCACCAGCAAGGCCTACCAGTCGTTCCGCCACGGCCTGTAATCCGCCCGCGTCATGGACGCCCCGTACCCTCGAAGCCCGCTTGACTGGAGCGGTCGGTTGCGCGAAGCCCAAACCATCCCAGATATCAATTTGTCCGGAAAACCAGAGCCATGAATGCACCTGCCGCACCCCATAGACTGATCAAAGGCGCGACCGGCGACTGGGAAGTCGTGATCGGCATGGAGATCCATGCCCAGGTCACCTCGAATGCAAAGCTGTTCTCGGGCGCATCGACGGCGTTCGGCGGTGAGCCAAATTGCCATGTCTCGCTGGTCGATGCGGCGATGCCGGGCATGCTGCCCGTGATCAACGAGGAGTGCGTCCGCCAGGCGGTGCGCACCGGGCTTGGCCTGAACGCGAAGATCAACCTGCGCTCGGTGTTCGACCGCAAGAACTATTTCTATCCGGACCTGCCGCAAGGCTACCAGATCAGCCAGTACAAGTCGCCGATCGTGGGCGAGGGCGAAGTGCTGGTCGAACTCGACGGCGGACGCAGCGTGGCGGTCGGGATCGAGCGGCTGCACCTGGAACAGGACGCCGGCAAATTGCTGCACGACCAGTCGCCGACGATGTCCTATGTCGATCTCAATCGCTCCGGCGTCGCACTGATGGAGATCGTCTCCAAGCCCGACATCCGCGACGCCGAGCAGGCCAAGGCCTATGTGACCAAGCTTCGCTCGATCCTGCGCTATCTCGGCACCTGCGACGGCGACATGGAGAAGGGCAATCTGCGCGCGGACGTCAACGTCTCGGTGCGCCGCTTTGGCGAGACCGCGCTTGGCACCCGATGCGAAATCAAGAACATGAACTCGGTCAACTTCATCGGCCAGGCGATCGAGTATGAGGCGCGTCGGCAGATCGACATCATCGAGGATGGCGGCACCATCGACCAGGAGACCCGCCTGTTCGACCCGAACAAGGGCGAGACGCGCTCGATGCGCTCAAAGGAAGAGGCGCACGACTACCGTTACTTCCCCGATCCCGACCTGCTGCCGCTCGAATTCGGCCAAGGCTTCGTCGACGATCTCAAGGCGCATCTGCCGGAACTGCCGGATCAGAAGAAGTCCCGGTTTATTGCGGGCTTCGGCCTGTCGCCCTATGATGCAGGCGTGCTTGTGGCTGAGCGCGAGAGCGCCGACTTCTACGAGACGGTGCTCGGCGGCCTCGCCGACAAGGCGCGCGACGGCAAACTCGCCGCCAACTGGGTGATCAACGAGCTGTTCGGACGACTGAACAAGGAAAACCGTGACATCGCCGCGTCGCCGGTGTCGGCCGCGCAGCTCGCAGCGATCGTCGATCTGATCGGCGAGGGAACGATTTCCGGCAAGATCGCCAAGGACTTGTTCGAGATCGTCTGGCAGGAAGGCGGTGATCCGCGCGCGCTCGTCGAGGAGCGCGGCATGAAGCAGGTCACCGATCTCGGCGCGATCGAAAAGGTGGTGGACGACATCATCACGGCAAATCCGGACAAGGTTGCGCAAGCCAAGGCGAAGCCGCAACTGGTGGGCTGGTTCGTCGGTCAGGTGATGAAGTCGTCGGGCGGCAAGGCGAACCCGCAGGCCGTGAACGACCTGCTCAAGTCCAAGCTCGGCATCTGAGCGAACGGCGAGGCGGAGCCGCACGCGCGAGCGCGGCGTGCCATTTTGCCTCACACGCGGCCATGTGACGCCCGTCACGGCCGAATCGCCGAAACGAGGATTCGTCCGGAAATCCGGTCTTAGCGACCGCCGATGAGGCAAAAGTGGGCTTACCCACGAAAAATTTTTCATCGCCCAAAATTGCGACTCAGGCTGGGTGACGACGCGCTTTTCGGCGACGGCTTCGACTCGCGACGATGACTATCGCGCGTTGCGCAATGAAAATGCGAATTCAAGAAATGCCTGCAATACAGGCGTTTCCTGCAACGTTCACAAATGCCGATGTCGACGACTGTTGCGTTTTTTGCATCACTCGCGCGAACGCATCTTCGATTTTTCGGCCGACGCTCGCTGCACGCCCAAGCATCGCCGCGTCAACACTTCCTTAAGCGGGACGCTGTTTTTTTCGACGGGTTGGTGTATTCGGGATGCAGTGCATTTCGATTCCCGAGTGCACGCAGCGAAAAGCAAGCCATCTCACATACTGGAGGGCAACATGGCTAAGAAGGCAAAGAAGGCGAAGAAGGCGAAGAGCGCAGTGAAGAAGACTGCGAAGAAGACCCGCAAGGTCGCCAAGAAGAAGAAGTAAGCCTCTCGCCTTGAGAGGTTCGCCGGTAGCTTGAAGCCGGCACGTCACAAGAGCCATCGGTCGGACTGCCAGCAGGCAAATCCACCTCAAGGCTCTGGTCGACGAGAGAGGGTGTCGGCGAGACATCAGGTCAAACGGCTGGATCGTATTTCGGAACGGGTTCGCCCTTCCCAAACCGGTCCGGCAGAAGAAACAGAGATTTCTTCGTTCGGTGCGGATCCGCTGTTCCGCAATTTCACCGGCGCGAATGCCCAAGTGAAGTCTGGTCCTGACGTGTTCGCCGACGCCCTCGTTCCGGCAGTCCGCGCGGTCTGCGCCCCCGGCGCCTTTTTCCATATCCCATCACAAGCCACTCGAAGAACCGTCCGTAGCCACGGAAGGCTGGCCCTTTACGATCGGTGGCAGGGTGCCGCCGCCGACGGCACCCGGCGCATCTGTGTCGACGGCGGCTGCCCTTTGCCGGCGATGGTTATCTTTATCCGAAACAGCAGGGTAAATCGGCGTTCACGAACTAAGAGAAGTGCCTGCGCCACAGGCATTTTTGCGATTCCTGGAAACGCGGGATGCCGCCGGAATTTACACCCCGTTCATCGCGATACTTAAGCCGCTCTTCAAACTTGATGCGCCATGATCAGCCAACAAGCCGGTAAACGGCGAGCGCATGATCGGTCGGCGCGCGAGCGGTGGCGATCAGCACGGGGAAAGCAAGGCGTTAAACAGTGGACGGGGGCCGCGCTCGGGGGAGGGCGGCCAACAAGAAAAAGGGGAGTTGCGACATGTTTCAGGGCTTCATCGATCAGGACGCCGCTATTCCGGTTGCGGCGACCGCGATCCAGGACGTGCTGTTCGAGCGCGGCCTGTACTGGGCGAGCGGCCGCTCCGGCGTGGTCAATCTCGTCGCGGCGCACAAATGGTTCAATCTGGCGGCGTTGAAGGGCCGAACCGATGCGCTCGCCATGCGTCGGGAGGTCGCTGAGCAGATGTCGGATATCGATGTCGCCATGGCCCAACGCGAGGCCCGTGCCTGGATGGCGACGAACTGACTTTTCGCGATCGGGCAGTCCGCGGACGCCCGGCGGCCTCCGCATGCATAGAGGTGCCCTTGTGCCGGCGCTTCCGACGCGGGCTCGTGTTGCCGCCTCGGCGATGACGGCGCATGACAACGACGTTGGGGACTGCGCTCGCGCCCCGCTCGGCTTCTCACGACACCAGCAACGGATAGGCGTCGGCAACGCCTGGACTGCCGCCAGCTTGCAGGTCGTCGCCATGGTCCCGTCGATTTGACCGGTCGTGAGGCCGCGACGGGTTGCGCTCGGCCATCACCGCATCACCTAAAGGGCGAGTTGGAGCCGATTGCGATGCGCCCTGCTTTGATCGTGGGCCTTTTGGTCACGCTATTGTGCGCTTCCGCCGAGGCCGCAACGGTGCGTCGCCCGCATGCGCGGCATCACCATATAATCGTTCATCCCTCCCAGGAGATGATAGCTCCCCGGTGGTACTCGTTTCCAGGCTACAAGCCTATTCCTCCGGAAGAGAACAGAAATCTAGATCCGTCCAACTACGGCAGCGGTTAGCGGTCGTGACACCAAGTCACGATGCGAAGGCGCGGCAAGCGCACCGTCCAGTCTTGTCCCCGACGAAAACCGCCGCGGCCCGAAGGTAAGCGGTTCCCCGATTGGGGAGATGCGGCCCGCGCGCTGCATAAGCGCCGGCAGACGGTCGTTTGGAGCGCGTGCGATGTGCTCCGGGCTGCAATCGCACACACCGGTCTTCCTGGAGATGGGCACCGTCGAGGATGTTCAACGCCTTCTGAATTTTTGCGACGTGGGGTCCCGCCGAGCCCGGTGTGAAACGTTCTTATCTCGCGTTTCAGTTGCAATCCGATTTTAGAACGCCGCAACAATTCTGTAATTGACGCGGCCGATGGTCTCGCTGGGCCAAGGGAAGGCTCATTGTCCGCCAGTACATAACCGCGGTGGCGACCGCGGCTATCACAGGGCAATCAACAACAGAACCTGCAAATCGAGTGCGCAGACTTGGTATCTGCCAGCCCCGGTGTGCCTCTGTGGACCGTGAGTTGAGGGATGAGATACGACATCATCATCGTCGGCACCGGTGCCGGCGGCGGCACGCTCGCCTGGGCACTCGCGCAGTCAGGTAAGCGTATCCTTATGCTGGAGCGTGGCGAATACATTTCTCGCGAACCCGAGAACTGGTCGGCCGGGGCGGTGATCCGTCAGCGCCGCTATCGCTCGAACGAGATTTGGTACGACGAGATCGGACGGACGTACCGCGCGCCCACTCACTACTGTGTCGGCGGCAATACTAAGTTCTATGGCTCGGCCCTCCTGCGCTTCCGACGGCAGGATTTCGACAAGGTGGTGCACGCCGAGGGAATTTCGCCCGCGTGGCCGCTCAACTATAGCGATTTCGAGCCCTACTACACCCGAGCCGAGTGGCTCTACGACGTTCACGGTGAGCGCGGCATTGACCCCACCGAGCCCGCGGCTAGTGCGCCGTATCCTCATCCGCGCATCGAGCATGCCCCGCGCATTGCTCAGCTCGAGAGCGACTTGCGCGAACTCGGCTACCATCCCTTTCATGTACCGCTCGGGCTCCTGACACACCAGGCGGGCCCCGAGCGCTGTGTCCCTTGCGCCACGTGCGGCGGGTTTGCCTGCTTTCTGCACGCCAAAGCCGATGCGCAAATTGCATGCGTCGACCCCGCCCTGAAGTTTCCGAACGTTACGATATTAACCGGCGCTCGCGCCGTGCGTCTTCATACCGATGCCTCCGGCTGCGTGGTTACGGCTGTCGAAGTGATGCATGGAGACGAACGCGAACGCTACGAAGCCGACATCGTGGTCGTCTCCTGCGGCGCATTGAACTCGGCGGCCTTGCTGTTGCGCTCAGCTAACTCGCATCATCCCGGTGGCCTGGCCAACGGCTCGGGCGTGGTTGGCCGCTTCTACATGCGTCACATCAACAGCTGCTTCGTCGCAGTATCACATGTTCCAAACGATACAATCTTCCAGAAGACCCTCGCGTTCAACGACTTCTACTTCGGCGAACACGACTTTCCATATCCCATGGGCAATGTGCAGCTGCTCGGGCGCGCCTCGCCGGAGTCGCTCGCGGCCGGTCCGCTCACCTTGCCACCGGATGTCAGCGTCGACGATCTGCTGAAACGGGGAATCGACCTGTGCGTCATGTCCGAGGATCTACCGAACCCGGACAACCGCCTCACCCTTGCCGCCGATGGCTCCATCACAATGCGTTACAGCGAAAACAATATGCGTGGCCATCTGCGACTCATCTCAAAGCTCACCGATACGCTCGAACACATCGGTTGTGCTCCGTACCTGATTGAGACGCCATCTTACTGCGACCGGTCCAACTCGGTCGGCGGCGTCAACCATCAGTGTGGCACGGTGCGGTTCGGCACCGATCCGCGCACCTCGGCGCTCGATATCAACTGCAAGGCCCACGAGCTCGACAACCTTTATGTCGTTGACAGCAGCTTCTTCCCATCAAGTGGCTCGACCAACCCATCGCTGACCATTGCCGCTAATGCGCTCCGCGTAGGTGATCACATTCTGGAGAAATGGCAGTGATTCTTGATTCCCCGCGCCCCGCCGAAGCCCTCGACATGCTCTCGCTGATCACGAGTTACCGCGTCACCCAAGTCATTCACGTCGCGGCGCGCCTCGGCGTCGCCGACCTGCTTACCGACGGCGATAGAGACATAGAATACCTCGCCGAACGTACGAGGACGCACGCATCTTCGCTTTATCGGGTGCTGCGCGCCCTTGCTGGTCTGGGCATTGTGCGCGAGGGCAAATCACGAGTGTTCGCTCTCACCAGGCTTGGTCAATCGTTGCGAAGCGACGTCTCGGGCTCGATGCGAGCTTGGGCGATGATGGTCGGAGGAGAGCATCACTGGGATCCATGGGGTCGTTTGATCGACACCGTGCACAATGGCACGCCGGCCTTCGAGCACGTATTCGGCAAGGGTCCGTTCCAGTACTACCGTGAGCATCCCGACGCCGAGCAGATATTCCAAGCGGCCCTCAAAGGGCTCACAGAGGTTGTCAATCCGGCAATCCTCGATGCGTACGACTTTAGCGCTTTTCGCAGGATAGCCGACATAGGCGGTGGGACCGGTCGCCTGATAGCGTCGTTACTGCAGGCTCATCCTGGCGCAAGCGGCATACTGTTCGACCAGCGCGATGTTATCGCGCGGGCGCATCCGCTCATTGAGGAGGCGCGACTGCAGGGGCGCTGCGAATTGATCGCCGGCGACTTCTTCAGTGGTGTACCTTGCGGCGCCGATGCTTACCTTCTCAAGCAAATCCTTCACGATTGGGACGATGAACGGTCGATCGCCATCCTCCGGCAGTGCCGCCAAGCCCTGACCGAACAGGGCCGCTTGCTCATCATCGAAACCGTGATCCCATCAGGGAATGGTCCGTTCTACGGCAAGCTGCTCGATATCGAGATGCTCGTCAGCTACCCCGGGCGCGAGCGCACTTCCGATGAGTACCGCGCGTTGCTGATCAAGGCGGGATTGAAACTCACGCGCATCGCCCGAACCAGTACGTTCGTCAGCATTATCGAAGCGGTCGTCTCGTGACCACATCGCGAGTATCTACGCCTGATCGGCGTGAAGACACGCGGTATGCAGTCAGGCCGCTTGACGGAATCACATGCGTCCGCATCGGCTACGGCAAGGTTGCGGCCATTCACGAGCAATTCCTGCGCGGCGCCGGCGTTGCGACACTCGCCGTTCTGGACGACGAGGCCGAACGCCGGGCTGCCGCTGTCGGTGACGGATATCGCGTTGTCGGAAGCCTCAACGAAGCCTCCGAGCTGAGCCCGACCTTCTGGGATGTCTGCGCGTCAACCGCAAGTCATGCCCGGCTCATTGATGGCATCGCACGCGTCAATCCGGCCGCACGGATCCTGATCGAAAAGCCTGTCTGTGATTTTGCGGACATCCAGCGCTTGCGGATGACGCTCGCTAGAAACAGCTTGCAGATCGTCGTCAATGAGAACTACTTCTCGTCCGAAGTAACCGAACGCGTGCGCCGGATCGCATTCGAGGAACTCGGACTGCGGCCGAAACGTTTGCTGGTCGAGATGACCAAGCATCGGCTGCGCGATGCGTTGAGTGGCCGGTTCATGGATCATGCGCTCGGGGCTTTTGGATACGAAGGCCCGCATCTCGTGGCGATCGCCAGGCAGTTCATACCGTCGCTATCGGAGGACGATGTTGTAGGTGCCTCGCTCGAGGACACTGCCGTCATCGATGAGGGAGGTCCGCAGAAATTCCAGGGGCAGGGCGGTGGCACGATACGGCTTGTCAGCCGCGAAGGTATCGCGGTGGAACTGTACACCTCGCTGCTCGGAGTTCCCCGGCACCTCGTACCGCCCTACACCGACGAAACCGTAAGGCTGTTGCGATCTGGCGATGATGTCCGATACCGCATGGTCAGCGTGCAGGGAGTCGATCGTACCGGACGAGAACTCTCGGTCGCGGGGTTCTACGAGCCCATCGTTGGCCTTTTGCGTGGTGAAGGTGCAGTCGCAATTCTCAGCGACGGCCGCCCTATGCGCTTTGTTGGGCCTTTTGCCGACGACACGATGAGGCTTCACCTCATTCGCGCGGTCCGACACCTCTGCGATGGTGCTCCAAATCCTTGCAACGTCGAAACGGCGATCGAATGTGTCAACCTGCTCAATCGTGCGCGCCGTTTGGCCGGAGCCGTCCTGCTGGAGTATGAGGAGACTGGCTGAGGTGCGCGGCTTGGGGCGCGCCGCAACGCAGGTGGCTAATCCCGTTGCGGGAGGTGGGGATGCCGTGGCGGCGCGTGGGACAGGTTGCTGGATACAGGCCTATTCCTCCGTAAGAACACCAACTATGGCAGCGGGTAAGCTCGGTCTCTGCTCGGGCCATTGGCGCGAATGCACGGCAGGCACGCCGCGGGTGCTTGTCTGCGAGGGAAACTCCTCTTGCTTGACGGTGAAGCCGCTACCAGATTGGGGCGACACGGTCGGTGCATCACATGAGAACTGGCGGTCGGTCGCTGAGAGCAAATGCTATGCGTTCTGCCTTGACCATGGGCCTGTTGATCATCCTTTGCGCTTCTGCGAACGCCGCGACGGTGCGTCACCACCGCGCGCGCCAACCGCCGATTGTTCGTTCGGGCGAAAGCGTGACATCGCCGAACCGCTTCGCGGTGCCTGGCTGGAGCGATGAGGCGACGCGGCGATGGCTCGATGACGCTTCGGCGAATGTCGGCCGAGGAGGATAGTCGGGCCGTGGTGCGGCCAACGACAAGCGCACCATCGACGTGTCAGCGATCTCATCAGCGGGGCTGCCCGGCGGAGATCGGCCGGACCACTGCGTGCATCGGCGAGGGTGCATTGGCGCATTCCGGCGCGGTGGCGCGCCGCCCGCGTCGGTGGGAAGGACTAGTGCTGTCTCCGCTTGGCTTTGGTCGTTTTCCGTTGCCGGTAAGCTTTGAATTGAACCAAGAGTTGTTGAGGATCCAACGTTTCCGCTTGTCTAACCTGCTCTCTCAACCACTCCAACTCGACAAGTTGTTCGAGTAGATCAGGTGAGAATTGTTCCAATAGTAATCGTCGTTTCTCAGAAATTCGGACCTTCTGTCTCATTTCCCCAATTCCTATCCGCGCGGCAAACATTCTCTACGTCTTACGCTGTGCAGGGGTCGCGAAATATCCGGGAAATCACTGGCGCTACTTTAGGCTGATCTTTCGTGGTGTGGCACCTCCCGAAATCGACGGATTGTTCAGGCTTAGCGTGTGTCGTGCTCTGCTCGGCACGAGGCCTCCCGTCGCCTGAAACTCCATTTTACGAAGTCGTTCTTTCGATAGGCAGAATTGGAGCGGCTCAAGACGCTGTTGGAAGCTATCGCTGTATTTGTTATCTCTGCATTTTCGGGTTGTGTCCGCGCGGCTGCCCGCCTCAGCGAACAAAACGGATGGCAGCCCGACGGAGGGTGCAATGTCGCCCATGATGGTCCGGCAAAAAGCAGCAGCCCGAACGGCCAGCCGCCTGTCAAGACGAAGAGGCTTGCCGCGCAAAGCTTCTGTCTCCCGCTCCAGCTCTGGCTTGGACTTGCCGCGGTTCAGCACCCGCTTGACCCCGACGCGGGCAAACATGGTTGGCGCGTCGGACGTATTTACTGATCCAAGTATTTGATTTTACATAGAATATGGCGGAGACGGAGGGATTCGAACCCTCGATAGGCCTTTACAAGCCTATAACGGTTTAGCAAATCGAGAAGGCGAGACCTGAAAAATCTCACCTAAGCGATTAGAAAGTCTCGGTTATTGACTAATTTATGCGGTGTCAAACCGCTCTAGCTGTGCCGGGTTTTGTGACGGCCCGCCTTTGGCTCGGGCGGCTTCTTCCGGCGTCAGGAATTCCAGATAAAGCTCGGTGGTGGTGATGCTCTTGTGGTTCAAATGCTGCTGTAACGTGTAGATATTGCCGCCATTTTTCAGATACCAGACCGAGTAGAAGTGGCGCAGGTGATGGAAAGTCATCGGGCGGAATTCGCGCGCTTCCGCCTGTGCCGCCTTTTGTGCCGACTTGACGAGCTCGTTGAAGCGCGCCGAGGCGTTCCGGTACGGTTCCCCGTTGCCATGCCAGAACAGCCATTTGCCCGTCAGGTGAGCCGGGATCGACGCCATGCCGGCGAAGGCCTGATCCGATAGCTGGATGGTGCGGAACTGGTTGCCCTTGCGGCGGATCGTGAGCTGCCTGCGCTCGCGATCGAGCAGCCGCCGCTCGGACTTGACCAGCTCGTCCTGCCGGCAACCGGAATCCCGGGCCGCCTCGATCATCCTGGCGAAGTTGCCGGGCGCGCGGGCGATGACATACGCAATATCCTCGGCGAGCGGTAGGATGATCGGGTCGCGCCGTTCCTTCAGCTTCTTCAGCCGCCGCAGGGCGGGGTTGCTCTCGTCCTCGCCGCGCCAGCCTTCATCGATCGCAAACTCGATCACGCTGGAAAGCGCCGTGAGGTCCCGCCGGATGGTCGCCGTAGTCGCACCGGCCGCGCGGCGGTCGCGGACGATCTCGCCGATCACGGTCTTGTCGATCTCGTCGATGAAGAGGGGGAGGAGGTTGGGCTCGAGCTGCTTCAGCGAGACGGCATAGCGCTCGGCCGTCGATGGGCCGACCTGTGTGATGATATGGGGCGTCCAGGCGGCAACGGCGTCCTGATAGGTCTTGCGGTCCTCGCCGAACTTGGCGGCGCCTATTTCGCGCTCGCGCCACTCGCGGGCTCTTTTCCGAGCAGTTGGGCCATGGCTCGTTGATAGGCTTCCGCGGAACTCTTTGCCGCCGACTTGAAACCGCGCCCAATAGATCTTGCCGCGGAGGAACGTGTTTGTTGCCGTTCGCCCCTCGTCTCCTCGCGATCGCTTTGACACGGCTGCCGCTCTCCATTGGCAATCCAGGCACGAAACTTCGCCTCGTCGAAGGTCCAGCACTTGCACGGCTTGGACGCGCCGGGGATATCGCCCCGCGCGGCCGCGGCCTGCAACGTGCGTGCGGTCTCTCCGGAGATCTCAATGGCCCGCGCCATCTTGATTCGTTCCTGTCCGCTGACAAGGACTTGACGGGGCATCTTAGACGTCGGCCGCGTTTGCACAATCACCGGGAGCGTCCGCTAGCGAGGTCAACTTCATCGTGTTCGTGTCCCCGTTTTCCTCTGCCGCGTTGGTTAACTGACGTGGTTTCGAAGAGTTGTATTGTCAGCGCTGAGCCTGCTTGAATGAATGGCTGCAAGCGCGAACCGGCGGATAGGTTCGGCGATTCTAGAAGCGCAAGCATTAGCAAATCGTGGATACATTGGAAAATGTATACACGCAATGCTTATCGATGTGAGATTTGGGGAAGGAAAATGGCACTATCTAAAATCATGGCCCTGCAGGCCACGGATGCGTCGCGCCGGGCGGCACTACAACTGGCGTTTCAGCTACCCGAAAATATCGAGGAGGCGCGCGGCGTTCTGCACGATACCCGATACCTGCTCGAAAATTTCCTGATTATTGGGCCACGGGAGGTTGTGCAGCCGCCGCCGATCCAGCTGCAGCCGCGAGCGTCGCGGCCACTATCGGTAGCGCGAATCTTGCTGCTGACGGTTCCCGGCGCTGGCATATTCGGTCTGCTTGCAGCGCTTGCGGCCTATGCCTCCGGCCAGGAAATGGGATCGAGCTTTGTTCTGGCTGTTGGCGTCGTGCTGGCGACGCTGGTGCTTGGGCGCCGCAGCGGGGCGCTGTTCGCGCTACTCGGGGTCGTCAGCCACAATCTGCTCGTGGTGCCACCGGTCCTAGAATTCAGTGCGCCGACATTCCCCGAGTTCCTTCGGCTGGCCGGCCTGCTCGCGTTGGTGCTGGTGCTGCCGACGGCGGCGGCATGCGCGTCACCGCTGCGCGAAATGTGTCAGCGCTTCGGCCGCTCCTGGTGTCTTTTCTGCTGAAGGGCGGTAGCCAGGTTGACCGGCAGGCCTGACGCCAGGCCGCGATAGATCCAATCCAGCGAGACGCCCGTTGCGGCGCAAATCTTGATCGCTTGGTCGACCGAGATGCGCCGCAACCCGGTTTCGTAGTTGTTGATCGCCTGCGGTTCGATCCCGACCAGGCGGCCAAAGGCGGCCTGGTGGAGGCCGAGGGCCTCCCTGGTCAGTTTCAAGCGCTCGGCGATGGCCTTGACGTCCCTGGACATGCGGCCAAGGTCGCCGAAATGCTCCGGGTCGGCCATAAACGGTTTGCTTTCGTTTTCAATATAAGCAGATCGTGTATACATTTTGGCCTCATGAATGATTCGCAGCTGAAAAGTCCGATCCGCACGGCGGCGGGCGTGATCGACGCGCTCGGCGGGACTACCGCGGCAGCCAGGCTCGGCGAAACGACGCCGCAGCAAATGACGAACGCGCGGACGCGCAACCGGCTGCCTTACCCGACCTTCCTGATTTTTCTGGATGCGCTCGCGGCGCTCGAAAAGAGCGCCGACCCGAGGCTCTGGGGGATCAAGCCGCTGAAGCGGCAACGCTAAGCATACTGGGACATTACACATGGGGCAGGAAGCTAATCGGGTTTCGGCCAGGAAAGCAAAGAAAGGCACCGGCCATTTGGCCGGGCGAAGCCGGCCAGATGGCCGGACGATCGCGCCGGCGATGGAAGTTTTCCGCGACCTTTTCCCACAGCAGACGGCGGCCGAGCTCGCGATCCGGACCGGCGCTGACATCCGCCATTGCGAGCGTTGTCTCGGTGGTTATCGCGACCTCGGCTCGGGCTTCCAGGCCAAGCTGCTGCAGTCCGACGTCGGCGACAAGATCCTCGAGGCGATCATGGGGGAAGCGCGGCCGGCCTGGTGGATCGGATTCAAAAAGCAGCTCGAGCTGTCAAAGCTGGTCAAGGCCGAGGCCGAGCTGCGCAAGCAGATCGAAACCATGCAGCGCGGCATGGCGGATTGAGCGGGGGCGACAATGGGGGAAAGCGTGCTCGGGGGGATCGATGTCGACGATCTGCAATTTTTCGTGACGATGGCTTGCGTCCTGGTCGTCGGCGCGTTCGCCGCGGTCGGCGTCGCGATGATGCCGTTTCGCTCTGAGCGCGATCGTGGCGCCGGCTATCGGTGGGCGCGGCGATGAGCGGCAAGGGCAAAGTCCGCGCGGTGCGCGCCGTCCTGTTCGGCCTCGAGCGCAACCGGATCATTGGCGCGGTGCGGCTTGCGATTGTCGGCAATGACGAGGTGCCGGAGCTCGTCATGCTCGACGGCGAGCCGTTCCTCAAGATGCCGGCGCCGGCGCAATGGGAAAGCCGCGACGTGTTCTGCTACGCGCAGACGCGACCGTTCCGCGTCGACGGCGGCCTGATCGAGGCTGTGTGATGCACGGCACGTTTGCCGCGGCCCGCAGGCAGCTCGAGATCGTCCAGGCCGACGACCTCATCGACCTTTCTGATACGCCGTGGCGGCGGATCTGGCTGTCGACGCGCGAGCCGATCTGGACGCTGGTCGACGCGATCGATTTCCCGTGGCTGTCGGAGAACATTTGGAACGTCTGGCACGCCGGCCGCGGTGACTGGATGCGCTATGCAAAGCGCAACGTTGATGTGTCGCGCGCGACCGTGCGCATGCATCGCGAGATTCAGATCGCGGCCGACCCGCGCGACGAGGCGTTTATCGCCTCGCGTGTGGTCGACCACATCAACGGCCAGACGCTCGACAACCGCCGCGCAAACCTGCGCTGGGCCACCAAGTCCGAAAACGCAATCAACCGCCGCGGGCGCGGCCGGGCGCCAGGACTCGAGGACACCGTCCGCGAGCTCGTCGCCGGCCTCGGCGTGCGGCCTCAACTGGCGGAGATCCCATTTGACTGAGCTAGTCCGATATGAGGCTGCCTGTCGCGCGCTGGCCGAGGCCGTCGCGGTCGACGAGGTCCTCACCATCCGCGACCAGGGCGAGGCGCTGCGGCTGGCCGCCAGGGTCGCGAAAAATCTCGATCTGGAGATCCAGGCGGCGCAGCTCCGGTTTCGGGCGGAGCGGCGCCTCGGCGAGCTCGTCAAGGCGCAAAAGGAAACCGTGGGTCTCAATCGCGGCCGAGCTGGCGCCGGCCGGCCGCGTTTAGGCAGTTCCGAGCAGGAACAGCCTAAACCCGACGAGCGGCCGACGCTGGCCGAGGCCGGGATCGACCGCAAGCTGTCGTCGAAGGCGCAGCGCCTGGCCGCGATGGATGCGGCCGAATTCGAGGCGGCGCTCGGCCGGCACGAGCAGGAGATGCGCGCCGGCGCCGGCCGCGTCGCGATGGATCTCGCAAAGGTCGGCGCCGAGGAAAAGGGCCGCGAGCATCGCCGCAATCTGGCGCAGGCGCTGTCGGATGCCGCGGCGCTGCAGCCGACCGGGCGGAAATATCCGGTGATCTATGCCGATCCGCCGTGGCATCGAAATCAGGGCGTCACAGGCCGTTCCTATGAAAACCATTATCCGACCATGTCCTGGTCGGAAACCTGCGCGCTGCCGATCCGCGACATGGTGCTGCCGGATGCCTGGCTGTTTCTGTGGATTCCGCGCGCGCATCTGCTCGCCTGGCATGAGGCCGAGGTCGAGGCGACCGACGCCAGGACCGGCGAGAGCCTCAAGGTCCGCGCGCCGATGCCGCTCGCCTCGGCCGTCGCGCTGTCGTGGGGCTTTGAGGAATATTCGACCGCGTTCGTCTGGACCAAGAACGATGACGAGCATCCGGACGAGGCCGGCGGTGCCGTCCTGGTGCGCGACCAGGACGAGCTGCTCTTGCTGTTCAAGCGGGGGCGTGGCCTGCCGAAGCCGGCCGGCGGCGAAAAGTTCGGCTCCAATCATCGCGAGCGCTCGCGGCCGCTCGGTCACTCGCGCAAGCCGGAGCATTACCGGCGTATGATCTCCGCCATGAGCGGCGGCGTGCCGGCGCTCGAGCTGTTCGCGCGCGTCGATGCCGAGCATCCGCTGCCGGCCGGATGGGATGCCTGGGGCAACCAGGCCAGCGCAACGCCGCAAGCCGTTGTCGCGACCGTGGCCGGCGCGAGCGATAGCTCGTCGCCACCGCCGCGCAAGCGTCTCCGACAGCTGCTCGAGGAGGGCGGCGATTCTAACGATTCCCAAGCGATCGCGGGCGAGAGCTCGGCGCCAGGTGCGGCGCCGGCGGGTATAGAACCGCCCGCGGATCGGGCTGCCGATGGCCGGTCATCGGACGAGGCCGTAGCGGGTAGCCATAGCGCTGCGGCCTCACAGTTTGCGGACGCCGGACCTCAAGCCGGCGAACGTCCAGCCCTTTCGGCCGATGTTGCCTCGGCGCCGATCGGGACAGTCGTTTCGCGCGTCGCCGTCGACGTCGCGACCGACAGGTCGTCGACGAACGGCCGCGCCGATGCAGCCGCGCCGCCGGCGAACCGACCTGGACGCGACATTCCCGACGACGACCTCGAGATCCCGGCGTTCCTGCGCCGGCAGTCGCGCGAGCCGGTGACGAAAGCTGTTCTGCGCGAGTTCGCCGCGCAGCGCGAGCTGGATCTCTCGCGCCGCGATCTGCTGCCCGCCGAGGTCGTCGACAACAAGCTGCAGACGCGGCTGCCGTTGACCGAGGACGAGCTCGACATGCAGGCCGCGCTGCTCGCGATCGACGCGGGCCAAACGATCGACGGCGGCATGGTGCGGCATCTGGTCGGCGCCGGCTTCGCACACTGCACGGCGAACGACGTCAAGGTGACGGACGTGGGCCGCGAATTCCTGGCGCAGCTGGTGACGCCGCCGGCGTCGGTCGAGCTCGAGGCGCGCGCATGAGCAAAGTCTCGCTCTCTCAACAGATCGATGCGGTCGAGACCGAGCTCCGGGAACGGCGCAGCGGCACGCGCGCCAAGATGAGCCGCTCGGTTGCGGAATTTCACACCAAGCGCCTCGAGGCGGCCGCAGCAACGCTGCGCTGGCTGCAGGACAACGAGGCGCGCATCAAGGGGGCACTGGAGCAATGACGAAGATCGAGGCGCACCACACCATTTCGCCGCGCGCGATGCGGCGAGTCATCCTGGAATCGCCCTTTGCCGGCGAGATCGACGCCAATGTCGCCTATGCACGCGCCTGTATCCGTGACGCGCTGCTGCGCGGCGAGGCGCCGCTGGCATCGCATCTGCTCTACACGCAGCCGGGAATCCTCAACGACAACGACCGCAACGAGCGCGCGCACGGTATCAACGCCGGCCATGCCTGGATGCATCTTGCCGATGCCGTCGTCGTCTATGTCGACCGTGGGATCTCTGCCGGCATGCAGGCCGGCATGAACCTTGCGCGCTTTAACGGCATTCCGATCGAGCGCCGCTCGCTGCTCGGAAAGGCTGTACCATGACGCAGGTCGAGATCGCAGGCCTCGCCGTCCTGGCGTTCGGTCTATTCATGTTCGGATATTCGCTCGGCTGGATGCATCGCGCGGCGCGGCTCGGTTGCGTTGTCCTCGAGGTTGCCTCGCAGGAGGCGATCGACGGCATGCGTGCCGACCTCGAGGCGGCCGTTCGGCGGTCGCAGCGGTGAGCGCGACGCGGCACAGATGGGGCGAAAAGGTCCGCTTTCCCTTCAAAACCGAACAGCAATGCAGTCGCTGCGAAATGGTCAAGGTCGGCCGCCATGAGCAGGAAGGCGGACGCGATCGCTACTGGATCGAATTCTGGCGCGACGAAGAGCGGCTCGGAACCAACGCGACGCCGCTGTGCGATGCGCGTCTCGAGGTCAGACCCGGCATCAATGCCTGGAGCTGACGCCGTCCTGCGTTGCCTAGCGGCTGGTGGGCCGCAGGCGGTCAACCTGGCAGACGTCATCTGCCAACTCGTGCTGCAAGGCGCCGAGCTCGGCGAGCTCGAGGAATCCGAGATCCCGGACCGCGCGGCGATCGCCGCCGGCGTTGTCGATCCGCCGTTGCTCAAGCGGCGGCGTTTCCGGCGCGAATGGCTCGATCGGCTCGGCGACGCAATCTCGCTCGGCGCGATTTCGCGGCTGTCGGCCGGCAGGATCGTCGAGCGCTTGCTGCAGCCGCGGCCGTGAATTTTCAGTGTTTGTTGCGTCAGCGTCTCCCGAAATCCTTACTTAGGACGTGAAACCATGACGACCGCGAAACGGCGTCCGCGCCGCATCGCTGCCGACGAGGCGCATAGCTGGGCGCGCAACCTCCGACTGCGCAACGTCTCGGCCAAAGCCGTGCTGACAAACCTGACGCTCTATGTCGACGGCGAGGGCTTCTGCTGGGTCGGAATCCCCTCGCTTGCCGAAGACCTGGAAATGTCGGCTGACACAATCCGCCGCCGTCTTTCCTGGCTCGAGGAGATCGGCGCGATCTTACGCCAGCCGCAATGGATCGACGAGTATGGCAACCGCAATAGCGACAGCCGCGGCCGGCGCACCACCGACAAGATCCGCCTCCTGTTCGAGGCCGACATCGATGCGATCGAGGCGAGGGCGGCTGGCCGCGCGGTCGCAGACGAAAGAGAAGCAAATTCAACCCCATCTGACCCTAGCAATTTGCGAGGGTCAGACGACGACGCTGACCCTGGCAACTTGCGAGGGTCAGACCCTCGGCTGGGACTCGGCCGACCCTCGCAATCGTGCGAGGGCCTAATCTCTGAACCTGAACCTGAACTTCCCCCTAAGTCCCCCTCCGGGGGATTACCGGGCGATCGCAAGCAGGTCGAGGAAGCCGAGCCGGAGGAGTTCGGGCCGACCTTCGACGCCTATGTCGGCCATGAGGTCATGCGACGGGACCGGCGCTCGAGGAATTCCGGCTGCTGTCGCCGGACGAGCGCGCCTGGTGTCGCCACGCGGTGCCGCTCTGCATGGCGAAATTGCGCGAGCTCAAGCAGCGCCGGCCGATGAATTTTCACCTCTGGGTGCGGACGCGCGGCTTCAAGGAATTCCCGGCGCCTGGCGCCGCGCCCGCGAGGCCTGCGCCTCCACCTCGGCGGTTCGTCCAGGGCAACGAGCTCAAGGGCTTGGCCGTGGCGACGCAGATCGCCGAGCGGCGAAAGCTGCCGGTTATCCGCGAGCCGCCGATCGGTGAGGGCGTCTGGACGTCGCTGCCTCCGCAACCTGACCTCGTCGCGCTGGCTGTGCATGCCGGCATCGATCGCGAGGCCTGGCAAGTCGTCGACGTGGGGACGCCGCAGTTTGCCGCCTGGCGCGATCGGCTGCAGCTCTGGCTCGGCGCCCCGCCGCAGGCGGAGCGGATTTTCCTCGAGCCTTTCGATCCGAACGTTCACGGCGTCTCGTCGTCGAATCCGAATTTCAGATTGCGCAAAGCAAAACAGGGTTTCCGCGTGCCGGCGCTGTGGCCGCCGCGCCGCGATGGAACGTGGCAAGTCGCAGGGGAGAGCGAATGAACATGGGGTACTACAAGGGGCAGATAGTTGGCTATGTGCCGGTTGATGTCGAGCCGATCGCGGTACCTGCCGTGCCGTCGCGTTGGTACCTGTGGCGGATCACGCCGGGCCGTGACGCAAAGGTCATGCAGGCATTTGCGCGAATGAATCTCTCCGGTTATTCGCCGGCGATTGTCAGGACGATCGATCGCGGTCGAGGCGGCGAGGTTCGCAAGTCACATCTCGGCAGGCTCGTCACCAGGGCGTTTCTCCCAGGCCTGCTGTTCGTTCCTGATTTTGAGGTCGATCAGTCGTACCTCGCAATCAGGGCGATCGACGACGTTGATGACTTGCTCAAGGTCGGCGAGTTCATTCCGACGATGTCAGCGGACGAGATGCGCAAGCTACGGCTGATCGTCGCTGCACTCAACGTGCCGCGAGCTCGGCGCAAATTTGCGATCGGCGAGCTCGTTCGCATCGTCGACGGGCCAATGGCGCAATTTGTCGGCAAGATCGAGCGCCTTGACTCAAAGGGCCGACTCAAAGTGTTTATCGACGCCATCACGCGCGGCGTCTCTGTCCAGATTAGCGAGACGCAGGTCGAGCCGGCAGTCTAGATCGCCACGCGACTAGGACGGTTCGACGAACGGGCACTGGCCCGAAAGCGCAGCACCTGATTCCAGGTCGACGCGCGAAGCGCACCCAATGGCCGGCCATCGCAAGATGGTCGGCCTTTCCTTTGATTGAATGCCGCAAGCCTCGCCGCCTTGGAAAGCCTGGTACAAGCTGGCGCGTTGGCGCGAGCTGCGTCTGCGCATCTTTCTGCGCGATCTCTACACGTGCCAGCGCAAGGCGTGCGGCAAGGTCGAGGGCAACACGGCGCTGCTGGTCTGCGATCACGTCAAGCCGCATCGTGGCAATGAGGCGCTGTTCTGGGATGACGGTAACCTGCAGACGCTTTGCAAGGCTTGCCACGATCGAGACAAGCAGCGCGAGGAGCAGGCAAGCCTGCACATGCGCGGCGTCTGGGACTGAGTGCTGACAAAGCAATGTTCGGGGTGGGGGGTGGGCAATTCCTTCGCGAGGTCCTGCTCTGCGGACCGGCCCCTCACTCATTGGCGGATTTTTTTCATCATGGCTGAAGTTTTTGACCTGTTCGGCGATCCGGTGCCGGCCAATTGGGGCGGGCGCGGTCGGCCGGAGCATGTCGCTTCGCAGCAAAACCGGAATCGCGTCAGCCTCTTAGTCGCGCTCGGCTGGAGCAATGCGCGGATCGCGGCGGCGTTGTTCATCACGCAGCCGACGCTTCGAAAGCATTATTTTTCAGAGCTCAAATACCGCGACGTCGCGCGCGATCGGCTGGTCGCGCAGCTCGGCGTCAAACTGCTCGACGGCGTCAACGCCGGCAACGTGTCTGCGATCCGGGAATTCCAGAAGTATCTCGAGCGCAACGACCTCATGCTCTACGGCCAGACGCAACAGCCGCAGAAGCCAGCGCCGGTCGACAAGCCCGCCAAGCCTGAGAAGCTCGGCAAGAAGGCGGCGGCGCTTGCTGCGGCGCATCAGCCTGACACGGGCACGCCGCTCGGCGAGCTCATGATGCGCCGGCAGCAGGCCTCGACGCAGCATTAACTGGGATCGAGCGAGCGGCGTCTCGCGCGAACAGCTCAAGCGCTACGTCTCGCTCCGGTCGTTACTTGGGACGTGTTGTCATAAAATGAGGTCGTCGCGCGAATGGGGTCTGATGTCTGCTATGCCCTTGATAGCGGTACGCAAGCGAACATCGCCGGAGGTCCGAGTTGGGCCAACAGCGGAAGTCATCCCTTTTACTTGACCGTCGCAATTTCGAGTTCAAAGCCAAGTGCCAAGCAACCAAGGGCGGAGTGATCTACTGTGCCTTGTTTATCGTTTCTTGGACCTTTTGCTGGCGGAGCTTTTCCTCCGCAGCTTTCAGCGGGACCAGCTTGACCGTTAGCTTGTCAATCTTGCCGGTGAAACGGAACGGCGGCTGGTAGTCCTTGTCGTCCACGCCCGTGCGCGTATCCAACCCGACATCGAAGGTCTCGTCGATCGTCTCGACGAACGGGATGGTGTGCGGGATCGTCTTGCTGGCGACTTCCTTGCCATCCACCGACAGCACGCCGGTGCCGCCCTTGCCGAACCCGGGACCGTCATACTTAAAATCAAACACGACGGTGTGCTTCCCGGGCGTGAGCGCCGCCTGGCCTTCCCAGCGGAAGCGCTCCAAGTTAAAAAAGTTGTACACAAAGACCGGCTTGCCCTTGAGCAAATAGAGACCATGGCCTCCAGCGCGGCCGCCGAGGGTATTGATCATGCCTTCTGCACCTCCTTGCGGAATTTCGACCTCGGCGGTGATGGAGTAAGATTTGGCCGTAATGTCGGGAGCATCGCTGTAGGGAAGACCGGACGATTCACCCGAGTAGGTAAAGACGGTCCGTCCGGCGGTCGCGCTCGGTCTCGGCGTGGCTGCGCGAGCGCTGAAGCTGTTATCCAGCGGGAACACGTTGTATTTCTGCGCCGTGACCAGAAACAGTTCCTTCATGTCGCGCAGCCTGTCCGGCATCTTGGCGGCGAGGTCGGTGCTCTCCGAATAGTCCTCGGCGATGTTGTAAAGCTCCCATTTGTAGCCGTTGACCACGTTGGGAAATTTCCCCAATCCCAAATCCCAAGGCGGCTCGGGCGGCGTGGTGGCGGCGAGCCAACCGTCTTGGTAGATCGCCCGGTTGCCGACCATCTCGAAATATTGCGTCGTCCGCGTTGACGGGGCGTTGGCGTTGGCTTTGTCGAAGGTGTAGGACATGCTCACGCCTTCGATCGGCTTCTGAGCAACGCCGTTGACCATCACCGGCGCTGGAATGCTGGTGGCTTCGAGGATCGTCGGCACGATGTCGATGATGTGATGAAATTGCGTGCGGATACCGCCAGCGTCGTTGATGTGGCCAGGCCATGAGATGGTCATGCCTTGACGGGTGCCGCCGAAGTGCGACGCAACCTGCTTGGTCCATTTGAATGGTGTATCAAAGGCCCAAGTCCAGGCCACCGCCATGTGCGGCGTGGTCTGGGCCGAACCCCAAACGTCGTAGAACTTCAACTGCTCTGCGACTGGAATGTTGACGCCTTGGATCGCGGCCATATCGGTCGGGGTGCCGAGGATGGATCCTTCGGCGCTGTTGCCGTTGTCGCCACTGATATAGATGATAAGTGTGTTGTCGAGCTTGCCGATGTCTTCCACAGCCTGAATCACACGGCCGATTTCATAGTCGGTGTAGGCCGCGTAGGCTGCAAAAACGTCCGCCTGACGAATGAAGAGTTTCTTTTCGTCGGGACTGAGCGTGTCCCATTTCTGAAGCTTCGCTCCGCCGTATTCGGGCTGGCCATCCGGCCACGGCGTGAGCTGGGCATTCGCAGGGATTACACCGAGCCGTTTCTGGTTGGCGAAGATCGTCTCGCGCAGCTTTTCCCAGCCCTGATCGAACAGGTGCATGTCGCTGATTTTCTTGATCCACTCTGGTGTGGGCTGGTGTGGTGCA
Organism: Bradyrhizobium lablabi; assembly: GCF_018131005.1. Lineage (GTDB taxonomy): Bacteria > Pseudomonadota > Alphaproteobacteria > Rhizobiales > Xanthobacteraceae > Bradyrhizobium > Bradyrhizobium lablabi_D. The sequence continues at coordinate 194,850 of NZ_JAFCJK010000007.1, read as the reverse complement.
TGGGTGCCGCCGGGCACATAATAGAGGAAGAATGGCTTGTCTGGCGCGGCGTTATTGAGCCCCTTTAAGTAAGTGATCGCGTCGTCGGCCATGTCGGTGATGAGGTTGTAGCCGGGGTGTCCTATCCACGGGAAGACTTGTGTCTTGTCGCGGAAGAGGAACGGCGTCCACTGATCAGTCTCGCCCCCATTGAAGCCATAGAAGTAATCGAACCCCATCCCGTTCGGCCATTGGTCAAAGGGCCCCGCCGAACTTAATTGATAGCTGGGCGTGTTGTGGTTCTTGCCGAACCACGACGTCGCGTAGCCATTCTGCCTCAGGATCGTACCGACCGTGGCGCTCTCCGGCCCGATGACGGAATCGTACCCCGGATATCCGGTGGACATTTCGGTGATCACACCGAAGCCCACCGAGTGATGGTTGCGGCCCGTGATCAGCGCAGCTCGCGTCGGCGAGCAAAGTGCAGTTGAGTGAAACTGGGTGTAACGCAGTCCGGCCTTCGCGATGCGGTCCATTGCAGGCGTTGGGATGACGCCGCCAAAGGTACTGGTCACGCCGTAACCCTGGTCATCGGTCATAATCAACAAGACGTTGGGGGCACCTTTGGGCGGTACCACCGTTGGTGGCCAATACGGCTTGGAATCTTTGGAATCCAAATTGATCGTTCCGCCAAACGGCGCGGGCGGAGGCGGAAGATACTTACCGTCTATTGTGGTCGTGGCACTGGGTGAACCCGGCGTGCCGGTGGTTTGCTGCGCGAGGCTGGTTGTTCCCAGTGCGCACAGCAAATAAGCGGCGGTGAGTGTGGTGCCGCAAAGCAGCAAGTTGCGGCGGTTTAGTAAGCGGCTTTCTGGCTCTGCGCTATCGTCATCCTGACGGGTACGGGTCATTGGAAGCTCCTCTTGGAGGAGTCAGAACCTTGTGGGCGCTTACACGGACACAAAGCCGCAGCGCTTCTGTTGATCCAGATCAAGCTTCCGCCCACGGCCCCGAAACGTCGGCTTCGGGTCAACAGCGGCGGTCGAGGCCAGCGCGACTTTTCGTCCGGTCTACCCCCGACAGCCGACGTGGCGGCAGTCAACGGACACTTCGGTTCAGGACCAGAAGGCGACATCGTGGCACCCGGTGCCAAGCGTTGATGATTGCGATAGAATAGCAACGACGGACGTTGCCGCGTCGATGAAAGCAACATAGCAACTGTTGGCTTGGGGTTGAGCGGTCATGGCGGAACTTTGCGGCTACTCCCTTCTCTTCCTTTTTCTTGGTGGCGTCGGCGTTGTCTTATTGGCGCACGAAATCGGATAGCACCTTGGCAAGCGGAATGAAGGTAAAGGCGTAAGCAACCATATCGCCGCGCTGGAGCAAGTGCTTCTCGGAATGGTCGCCTTGATGGTTGGTTTTAGCTTTCTGATGGCGCTCACGCGTTTCGAGGCGCGACGCGAAGCGACAGTCGCTTTGGCCAACGCAATAGGCACCACGGCCTTACGTGCGCAATTGCTGCCAGAGCCCACCCGGACAGAGGCACTGAAGTTGCTCCGGGAATATGCCCAGATGAGGACGGCGGCCCTTACCACGACCGAGAAAGCGCGGGTGGTGTTTTACGCTCGTACGGCCGAAATCCATGAGAAATTATGGCAGCAGGTGAAGACCCTTTCCACCAAAGACAACATCGTGCCCAGTCTGCTCTACATCCAGTCGCTTAACGAGATGATCGACAACCAAGCGAAGCGTCTTGGAGAACTGCGAAACCAAATTCCGGAAGAAATAATGATCGCGCTCTTTGCGATTTGCGCTGCTGCCTGCGGCTTTTCAGGCTACGCGAACAGGCTTGACCCGCTTCGGTCTCGCTTGCCTAGCCTCATCACAGCAACGCTGATCGCTTTCGTCATATTTGTAATAGTTGATCTGGATTCCCCACGTGGCGGATTCCTGAGGGAGGACGTGCGACCCATGATTGATCTGGTGGCCAGCATGCCGGTTATCCCTGACTAGGGCATGCGGCTCGGTCGCATAAAGGTCCGCTCCAAGGTCACGAGCAAACGGGACGAGATCAACGGCTGATGCCTTGTGCAAGGGCCCGCAGGATTAACGAGCCGATTACGGCAAGCACAAAGCCCGTACCCAGCGTGTCAAACGGCATCAGAAAGTCTTGAACGAAGAGAACAATTCCGGCGCCTATGGCAATTCCGCTGAGCAAGCCCAAGGCGGTTCGTCGTTCCACTCCACGTGCGGCCGAAATTGCAAATTTCGAGAACCCCCAAAGTATGAGACCGACCAGCCCCCCCATCACAAAAGCCCAGATCGCAGTCTCCATGAACAGTCTAGTCCCTCGCAAAAGGATGGTCCTGCTCGCAGGTTCTGAGGGCCCAGAAAATCACCTTTGATCTGGCTCAAGGCTTCGCAGCGGAAAGTGATTTTTTTCCATGGCCGGAGCGGTGAGGCTGAATGAGGTTTTAGACTTCGGTGGTGTCAAGGAATGCCAGCTTTGGGTCAAAACCGGTAATGCTCTGACTGAGCAGAAGAGTTCGGCTTAGCTCCCGAAAGCCGACAATCTCCGCGCCTTCTATCAGCACAAGCCCCAGATCAATGCTCACGCCGATCGACGAAGCTGCGCCCGCGACCTCGCACGTGTGGGATCTGTCCTGCATCGATTGGGAGGAGCGCATCCGCCAAGGCCAATCGCTGGTGCCGAATCTGCCACTGTTTGCCGATGAGGCCGACATGGCGCAGGCGTTTTATGACGAGCTGCAGCTGCCCGACGTTCCAGGCAAGCCGAAGATGCGGACGGCGTCGGGGCAATGGTTCCGCGACATCGTCCGCGCCTCGTTCGGCAGCTGGGACCCGGTCGGCCAGGTCCGCCATATCCGCGATATCCTGGCGCTGGTGCCGAAAGGCTCCTCCAAGACGACCAACTCGGCCGCGCTGCTGCTCGTCGCCATGCTGATGAACCATCGGCCGCGCGGCAAGGCGCTGTTTGTCGGACCGACGCAGGCGATTTCCGTGCGCGCCTATGACCAGGCGGTCGGCATGATCGAGGAGTCGGCTGATCTCAAGCGGCGTTTCCGCACCCACGATCATGAGATGATGATCGAGGACCTGGTGACGAAGGCCGAGGCGCAGGTCAAAACCTTCGATCTGCGCATCCTGACCGGCGCGATGGGTCTGTTTTTCGTGCTGCTCGACGAGATCCACATCCTCGGCAAGGACGCGAAAGCCGGCAAGGTGCTGCGGCAGATCCGCGGCGGTCTCGACAAGACGCCGGAGGGCCTTCTCGTCATGACGACGACGCAAAGCGACGACATCCCGGCCGGCATTTTCAAATCGGAATTGAAATTTGCGCGCAACGTGCGCGACGGGAAGTACCGCGGCCGGATCATTCGGCCAATGCTGCCGGTGCTCTACGAATTCCCGAAGGATATCGCGACGCTGACGCGCGAGGAGCGCGCTGCCGGCGTCGAGGAGCGCTGGAAGGACCCGGCGACCTGGCCGATGGTGATGCCGAACCTCGGCCGCTCGATCCATCTGCCGAGCCTGCGCGCCGATTGGGAAAGCGAGCGCGAGAAAGGCGACGACGCAATCAAGGTCTGGGCCTCGCAGCATCTCAATATCGAGATTGGCGTTGGCATCAACAACGAGGGATGGCGCGGCGCCGATTTCTGGGAAGGCGCGGTTGACGAAACCCTGACGCTCGAGACGCTGCTCGAGCGCTCCGAGGTCGTCACGATCGGAATCGACGGCGGCGGCCTTGACGACCTGCTCGGCCTGGCCGTCATCGGCCGCGATCGCAAGACGCGCGAATGGCTGTCCTGGTATCGCGCCTGGGCCAATCCGAAGGTGCTCGAGGTCCGCAAGGACATCGCGCAGCAGCTGCTGGATTTTTCCGACGCGCAGGAGATCTCGATCTGCCCGGTGCCGCAGGACGTCGAGGAGCTCGGCGCGATCGTCGCGCAGATCATCGCCTCAGGCCTGCTGCCGGAGAAAAACGCGATCGGCATCGATCCGAACAATGCGGCAGCGATCATTGAGGCGTTGACCGGCGTCGGCGTCACCGACGGCATGCTGCGCCGGTTGCTGCAGGGACCGGCGCTCGCGCCGGCGATGTACGGCCTCGAGCGCAAGCTGTCGGATGGCACGTTCTGGCACGGCGGCATGTTGCTGATGGCGTTTGTGCTCGGAAACGCCAAGGTCGAACAGCGCGGCAATTCGGTGATGGTGACGAAAGCCGTCTCCGGGCGCGCGAAAATCGATCCGCTGATCGCGCTGTTCCAGGCCGCGATCCTCATGAGCTGGAATCCCTCGGCCGGCAGGTTGGTGACCGGCGCTGATATCCTGACGGTGATCTGATGGGAATTTTGAGCGGGCTCGGTTCGGCGTTTCGCGCTGTCGCCAACGCGGTCGATCCTGGTGCGCCGCGCGACATGAGCGATCCGAAATACTGGGCGGATTTTGGCGGCCGCATGTCGCTCGCCGGCGTCGAGGTGAATGACAGCAACGCAAGCCAGCTCGGCGCCGTCCAGGCCGTGCGGCATGGCCTGACCTCGGCGATGAAATCGCTGCCGGCCTCGGTCTATCGCCGCGGCGCCAACGGCGCGCGCCAGGCGCTGCCGGATCATCCCGTCACGAGACTGATTGCCGGCCGGCCGAACGATCGACAGACGCCGGCCGAGCTGATCGGCGAGCTCGCCTGGAATGTGTCCTTCTACCGGAATTCCTATTGCGCGATCCTACCGCCAGGAGATCCGCGCGCCTCGGAGTTCTACGCTGTCGGCGGTCTCGATTGGCTGCATCCGCGGCGCCTGGCGCTGGTCGAGCGCGGCCTCGACGGCCGGCTCTATTACACGTTCAATCCGCCGGCGACGATCGTCCAGGGCGCGCAGCTCAAGCAGACAACGTACCGCGAGGACGAGCTTTGGCACATCAGGAGCAATCCGCTGCGCGAGGACGGCCTGCTCGGCGAGCCGATCTTTCACAGCGCACGCAACGTGTTTGCCCGCGCGATCGCCGTGCATGAATACGGCGATATCTGGTTTGCGAACAATGGCCAGTCCGGCGGCACGATCGAGCATCCCGGCACGTTCAAGGACAAGGCCGATCGCCAGGAATTCCTGGAGAACTGGCGCGCGGCCGGCACTGGTCGCAACCGGCACAAGGATCGGCTTTTGACGCATGGCGTCAAATATAATCCGATCAAAGTGACGAATTCCGAGGCGCAGCTGCTCGAGACCGAGGACGCGGCCGACACGGCGGTGTTTGGCTTATGGAGTTATCCGCCGCATCGCGCCTCGCGCCTCAAGCGCGCGACCAACAACAATATCGAGCAGCAGTCGCTCGAGTTCGTTGTCGGTTGCCTGGCGCCGCTCGCGATCGAGATCGAGCAGGCGATCGAGCGCGACCTGCTGCTCGACAATGAAAACGGCGCGCTGTTCTTTGAATTCAATTTCGCCGGCCTGCTGCGCGGCGATTTGCTCAACCGTTACCGCGCCTATCTCATCGGCCGCCAAGGCGAATGGCTCTCCGCAAACGATATTCTCCGCTGGGAGAACATGTCGCCGCGGACCGATCCAGGCGGCGACGAGTACAAAAATCCGCTGACAAAGGATTCCGCCGGCGGCGCGCGGGGCGACGACGAGGCCGGCGACCAGAGCGGCAGCTCTCCAAACGAGGACGGCAACGATGATCAAGATTGAAACCGCGGCGCCGGATCTGCGCCAGGTGCTCGCGCAGATCACGGCGATCGACGCGCTGGTCGCGCTCGAGGTCGCCGCGCTCGCCGATTGCCTGGCGCGCGCCGGACAGCGCCAGGCGGCGATCGCTGCGGCGCCGGCCGCGGCCTCGAGCTCGGCGCCGAGCAAGATCGCGCTTGTCTCGATCGCCGGCGGACTGACGCCACGCGGCAGCTGGTTCGGCTCGAGCCTCTCGGGCATCGCGTCGCAGGTCGCGCGCGCAGCTGATGATCCCGACGTCGCCGGCATCATCCTCGACGTCGACAGTCCCGGCGGCACCGTCTCCGGCACGGTCGAGGCTGCAAGCGCGGTTGCCGCGGCAGCAGCTAAAAAGCCGGTCGTCGCGATTGCAAACACGCTCGCCGCATCTGCAGCCTACTGGATCGCATCGCAGGGCACCGAGCTCGTCATGACGCCCTCTGCGGACGTCGGCTCGATCGGCGCGATGATCATGCACCAGGACATTTCCGGGTACCTCGAGCAGCTCGGCGTCAAGATGACGATCGTCCGCTCCGAGCAGTCGCCGATGAAAAACGAGGCGCATCCGTTTGCGCCCCTGTCGGACGAGGCGCGCGCCTATCTGCAGGGCCGCGCAAACGAGGCCGGTGCCGATTTCATCAAGACGGTCGCGAGCGGCCGGCGCGTGACGCAGACCAAGGTCCGCGAGGAGTTCGGTCAGGGCCGCATGGTCGGCGCGCGCGAGGCGGTGACGCGCGGCATGGCCGACCGCATCGCGACGCTCGACCAGATCATCGGCGGCATGATGCAGCAGCGCTCGACGCGGCCGAGCTCGCGCCGGCGATCGGCGCTGGCGTTCGAATAAGGATCAGCCGGAAGCGAGGACGTCGTGTCCGGTCCTCTACGCCGGTTCTGGTGGTCGAAGCCCCGGAGAGGTGAGCCACTCGTTCATGTGAGAAGCAGTCTCCAGCTGGCGGATTTTCCTGAGCAGCCCGTCCCTTTGGGGACCAGGTTTGAGCTGGGCAACTTGGGCTTCCAGCTTGGCCATCTCGGCGGCGAGAATTTCTTCAAATGAATGGGGAGCAGACCGGCGACGCTTCATGACATGTCTCCTGCATGCGGGTCCTAACCGCAGGGTTTTGCAAGTGCGATCTTAATACGCAGACTCCCGGGATTCAGTTCCATAGCGAACATTTGCGGCATTCGGCGATGCTAAGTAGCCACGACAGCTTGATCATCCATAGGCACTGAATCCTGAAGGGCCCGGTCCTGTTGGACCGGGTTTTTCCTTTGCTGCATCGAGCCTGCCTATTTTTTCCGAGGTAGGAACGCAAATCGACCAACGGAGTTTGATGGTTGCTGTCTCGCGGCTACGGGGGCTGCAATGGAAGAACCATCGCTGGTCAGCGTATGCTGGCAGTTGTCCTGGCTGCCGTCATGCTGATCGGCAGTCTGTTCTTCATCCATCATCTCCCGAAGCGCGGCGCGCCGACCTCGGCCGCAACGAATAGTACCAAGATGGCAATTTCGGAGATGGTTCATGTTGAGTGCAGCAAAATGCGAAGAGTATGCGACTGAGTACCTTCGTCGCGCTGCTCAGCCCGGCGTTTCGAATGAGTGCGCTTCTGTCCTCAAGAATATCGCGAGAACCTTTCGAGGCCTGGCGGGCCAGCTTGATCGCTTTGCCGCGCTTCAAAGAGATCAGCACACTTCACGAGCAACTCCAACGGAACAAGTCTCTGGCCCGATCTGAAGCACGAGAGTCGTGGGCACAAACTTTGAGACGGGATCTTCAGATGGGTTTAGTTTGGGCATTCACTTTTGCCATCGTGCTTTGGCTGCTTTGGAATCATCCCGACACTACGAGTCAAATCGTCTGGTGACGGCCGCACGCAGGCTTGTTCTTCGGCGCGCTTTCGCTTCCTGATCAAATCGTCGATGCTTCTTTTTGCCTTGCTGAGCGCGCCCTCCCGATCAGGCTGGGTGCCGCTTGCCTCCTTGTGACCTAGGTTGACAGACCACCTCCAACCCCTGGGTGAGAGCGACTGGACCACCATAAAATCTATGCCGCGATAGTTCATTGGGAGATCCCTTGCTGTGCGGGCGCCAGCCTCCAACTGAGGCGGCTTTACCTCGGCGGCTTCAATCCCCGTGACGATAGCCACTCAGTGATGTGAGCAGCCGTCTCGGCTTGGCTGGCTCTGCGGAGCAGTCGTTCCCGCTCAACGCCAGGCGGGGTGCCTCGGGCTTCCTTGCGCAAGCGCTTCGCTTCATCGCCAGGATGCTTTCTTTCGGGGGCGGTTTGCTGGGAACTGTGCCGTTGCATGGGGCTGCTCCACGTTCAAGGGGGCGGGAGCGCGACCGGCGGTCTCATCACCGATAGATGCCATGGGCTGGGCGGTGACGGGTTCAGTGTGCATCAGGAAGCAGGGCGGCGCCAGCACAAAAGTTGAAGGGCTAAAATCAAACCAGGCCACCGGCCGCGATGACCGGTTTGGGTCAAAAGGCGGCATCAGCCAGCATCGTGGCCGCTTCCGCATTAACCCCCGAAGGCGGACATCACAGTCGAACCGAATTTCTGGCGGTTGATCGCGAGTAGGGCGCGTTCGGCCGAAAGCCGTTCCCGTTCCAGTTTTTGAGTTGCTCGACCCGCGCCGTCGCCTGGACAGCGGGAACGCGGGCTCTTTCTCCGTCCAGGCAAAATCCCACCAACCAACCAGGAGTTTTTGATCCATGCGAGTGGACATCAAGAAGCTGCGCCAGGCCCGCGCCGACAAGGCAAAGGACGGCAAAACCGCGCTCGAGCAGCTGAACGCGCTGCTCGGCAAAGACGGCTTGACCGAGGCCGAGTCGACCCAGCTCGCGCAGCTCGAGGCCAAGGTCGACGGTCTCGAGAAAGAGGTCGCCGAGCTCGACCAGCAGGTCGCGGCTGAGGAAAAGAAGATCCGCCGCGCCGCGTTGTTCGGTGCGGCCTCGCTCGGCGGTCCGGCGCTTGCGACCGTCGTCAACGATGTCAATCCGGAGCGGACCGCCGGTTTCCGCAGCGTCGCGGAATTTGCGGTTGCGGTCCGCAACGCCTCGATGGGCGGCGGCCTCGATCCGCGGCTCGGTGCGGCGCCGACCAGTTTCCAGCAGAACCAGGGTGGCGCCGGCGAGGGCTTCCTGGTGCCGACCGAGTATCGCGAACAGATCTGGGCGCTGGTGTTCGACGACCAGAACCTGCTCGGCTTCTGCAACCCGGAGCCGACGCAGGGCAATACGATCGCGATCGCCAAGGACGAAACGACGCCTTGGGGCGCGTCCGGCGTCCAGGCGGCCTGGCGCGCCGAGGGCACCCAGCTGATCGCCAGCAAGGCGGCGGCGACCGGCGAGATCATCCAGCTGCATGAGCTCTATGCGTTCGTGCTGGCGTCGCAGGAGGTGCTCGACGATGCGCCGCGGCTGCAGAACCGCATCTTTAACCAGGCGGCGAACGCGATCCGCTGGAAAGCGTTTGAAGCGGTCATGACCGGCGACGGCAAGGGCAAGCCGCTCGGTTTCATGAATGCTCCGTCGCTGGTGACGGTCGGCAAGGAAAACGGGCAGGCGGCCGACACGATCACCGTCGCCAACGTCCTGAAAATGTACTCGCGCCTGTTGCGCATGGGCGGCCGGCCGATGTGGCTTGCCAACTCCGACACGCTGCCGCAGCTCGGCCAGCTGACGATCGGCAACGTGCCGGCCTGGCTGCCGCTGAATCAGCCGCTCCTCGGCACGCCGGATGGTGGCGTGTTCCTCGGCCGGCCGCTGATCTTCAACGAGCACAGCGCCACGCTCGGCGATCCCGGCGACCTGGTCGCGGTCGATCTCACCGGCTATGCGCTCGCGACCAAGGCCGGCGGCGGCATCGATTTCGCGGCGTCGATCCATCTGTTCTTTGACTACAACCTCGCGGCCTTCCGCTGGATCTTCCGGATCGGCGGTCAGCCCTATCTGTCGGCGCCGGTCGCGCCGGCCAAGGGCGCCAACACCAAGTCGCATTTCGTCGCACTCGAGGCGCGCTGATCGCGCGCGAGCTCGTCCGACACCGATGGCGCGCCGGCATAACGATCCGGCCGGCGCGAGGTAAGCCAGCGTTTTCCCTTTCTCGAAAGCAAGAGGAGTGCAGCATGCACGCCAATCTCAAGCCGTCGCAGCGCGTCAGCGTTGTCGACTCGATCAACCCGCAGTCGGCGGCCGCCGTGCAAACCACCGGCTGGATCGATGCGGGCAAGTTTCACAACTATATGGCCGTCCTGATGGTCGGCGCGCTCGGCGCCGCGGCGACCGTCGACGCCAAGATCCAGCAGGCGACCTCGGCCGCCGGCGCCGGCGCAAAGGACATCGCCGGCAAGGCGATCACGCAGCTCACAAAAACCGGCGCCGACGATAACAAGCAGGTCCTGATCAACCTCAAGCAGGAGGATCTCGACATCGCCAACAACTTCGGCTTTTTCCAGGTGTCGATGACGCCGGCCGTTGCGGCGAGCCTGATCGGCTGCACGGTGCTCGGGTTCGACGCTCGTTATGGCTTCGCAACCGACAACGACGCGGCGACCGTCAAGGAAGCCGTCGGCTGAGATCCGCGCCGGCCGGCCAGCGCCTGGCCGGCGTCTTCCTTTCCCATAAGATGAGCGCCTGACGATGCTGCGAACCGTGGAAGCCGCAACGGAATATCCTGTCACGCTCGACGAGGCCAAGGCGCATTTGCGCGTCGATCACGACGACGATGACGACACGATCAAGGGTTTCATTGCCGCTACGACGCTTGCCGCGCAGAATAACGTCCAGCGCCGTTTCGTGACGCAGACCGTCGAGTGGGTGCTGCAGCATTGGTGCCGCGGCCGAATCCTCCTGCCAATCGCGCCGGTCGCTAAGAACGGCGTAATTTCGATCAAATTCATCGATCCGGCCGGCGTCGAGCAGACGCTGCCTTCCGCTCAATACGTGGTCCAGACCGCGGGCGAGTCGGTCCGCATCATTCCGCCGATCGGCGCGATCTGGCCGCTCGTCAAGCACGACGCGCCGGAACCGATCGTCATCCGCTTCACGGTCGGCCAGGGGGCCGACGAGGTCCCGGCGAATGTCAAAACCGCGATCAAGCTCATTCTCGGCCATCTCTATGAGAACCGCGAAAACGTCGTGGTCGATCCAGCCGTCGAATTGCCGCAGGGCGCACAGGCGCTGCTGCTGAGCGAGGTCTGGTGACACTAACCTTGCAGGAAACAGGCTCATGACCGCGGGTGTTCTGCGCTATCGGCTTGCCTTCGACAAGCGTGCGGACGTCGACGATGGCGCCGGCGCGGTCGAGGGCGAGTTCGTGGAGCAGTTCCGCTTGGCGGCGGAGCTCGTGCCGAGGTTCGCCGGCGAGAGCGTCCAGGCGGCGCGCCTGGTCGGTCAATCTACCTTCACCTTGCGTCTGCGCGCCTCGAGCATGTCCCGCCGGGTGACGCCGGACTGGCGCGCGCGTGACATCAGGAGTGCCGCAGATCCCGACAAGCAGGTCGTTTACGCAATCCTGTCCGGGACGATCGACGTCGAGCAGGGCAAGAACCGCTACCTCGAATTCCTGCTGCAGACCGGCAAGGCGCCATGACAATCGTTGATCCCTCTGCCTTGCTACAGGCGCGCGTGGTTAACCTGCTCAAGCAGGCGGGCACGGTCGCTGGCGACCGCATCTTTTCCCCGGTGCCGTCGAACCCGAAATTTCCCTATGTCTCGGTCGGAAACATTCAGATCATCAGCGAAAAGGTGGAATGTCTCGAGGGTGCCGAGATCTTCCTGACCCTCGACGGCTGGTCGCGCGAGAATTCAAAGCTCGAGATCCACCAGCTCGGCGCGCAGATCACGGCAGCGCTCGACGATGCGGACCTCTCGGATGGACAGGTCACCGTTAATTCCTGCCTGCTCGAGAGCACGGTCTATCTCGACGACCCGGATGGCAAGACGCGCCATGCCGTCCTGACGTTTCATATTCTGACCGACTAGGGCGGGTCGGCGTGGATGATGTCGACTTCTGACGGGAAGGCGGAAATCTTACAATTAGTCAGAGCTTTACCGCTTGTGACCCATGGCGGACATTCCCGTGTCTTTGTACGGAGTGCTAAGATGGGAGCAAAGCCGCAAAGGAGAATTCCGCTATGAGGCTGGCGTCGTTAATTTGCGCGGTGCTTATGGTGCTTTCAGCCTCGTGCGCAGAGGCCGCGGAACGGGTTTGGCGCTTGGGTCTGCTCACGCTTCCCGGGACTGCTGGCAGTAACGCTTTCGCTTCCATCATGCTGCCCTACTTGGCGACCCGCGGCTTCGTCGAAGGCCGCAATCTCATTGTTGATTTTCGCGCGGGTCCGGAGGGGCAAATGCCGGCGCTGGCGCAGGCGCTGGTTGGCGACAAACCCGATGTCATTGTTGCCTCTTCCGATTGGCCGCTCCACGCTGCTCTCTCAGTAACGAAAACAATTCCGATTGTCGCCGCACCGATGGGGACGGACCCAGTGGTCGCCGGTGTTGCCGAGAGTTGGGCGCGTCCGGGCGGCAACGTTACCGGGGTTTGTCTAATTGCGCCGCGGCTCGAGGCCAAACGTCTGGCCTTGCTTCATGAAGCCTTGCCATCAGTGCGTCGCGTAGCGGTGATGGCCGCTCATCGCAAAATCGTGGAAGCTGGGTTTCCACCCTTGCGCAAGGCTGCTGCCGAGGCTGGGCTGGAACTAATCGAAATCTGGGTAGAGAACCCGAACCAGTATGCAGACGCGTTTAAAGCGATGCGGGACCATGGCGCAGAAGCCCTCGTTATCGTGCCTCTCCCCGAGTTGCACCGTGATAGCGAAGTGCTCGCTGCGCTCGCCGCAAAAGCCGGATTGCCGACCATTGGAGGGTTCCGAGAAAGTGCCGAACGCGGCCTGATGATTGGCTATGGTCCAAGTCTCGGCGAACTGGGCCGGCAGGCGGCAAGCTATGTGGAGCGCATATTCAATGGTGCCGCCGCTGGCGAGTTACCGTTTCAAGGACCCACTCGCTTTGACTTTGTCATCAATATGAAGACCGCCAAAGCGCTTGGCGTCACGATCCCGCCGTCAGTCCTCGTGAGCGCCGAAGCCATCGACTGATAGTCTCCGATTGGCCCCTAGCCGAAATGGCGACTGAGGCCGAATGTGTCCGCTAGTAGGTGTAAACCAGACCATGGCTAGGAAAGTCCGTAACGCCGGCCCTTTGACCCCAATTTTTAGACCCTCTGGTGAGATTCGCGATCGCGCCGCGATCCCGTGATGCGGCGGATATGACCTCAGACGCGCCCTGAGGCACGTCGCCGGTTTATGCGTACCCGCCATAGTGCGCGGTTTCTGATCCCCCACAATCTCTCGAAAGAAGGAGCGGCTATGAGCAAGGCCTCGACCCTGCGTTTTTCTCAGTTCCTGGTGGAAATCGGCGACGGCGCGACGCCGGAAGTGTTCATGGCGCCGTGCGGCCTCAACTCGCGCAGCTTCAACCGCACGGCTGCGACCAACGAAACCAACGTGCCGGATTGCGACGATCCCGATGCGCCGTCGTGGCTGGAACGCGATGTCGTCTCGCTGTCCTCGTCGATCGCCGGCGCCGGCGTCGTCGCGGACGAGGATTTCGACAAGTGGAATGCGTGGTTCGAGGCGGCCTCCACCAGGAATATCCGCATCAAGCTCGGGACTCGCGGTTGGATCGGGCCGTTCAAGTGCACCAAGCTCAACGTAACGGGCAATCGCGGCAGCCGCGTTACTTTCGACGTATCGCTCGACAGCGACGGCGAAACGGTCCTGCAGTCATAAACAGCGGGCAATTATTCACGATGGCTGGTCCTGACGACGGCGTCCAGAGCTGGTTCGACGGCCTGTCCTACAAGACCAAGAGGCAGCTCGTGCGCGATCTCAAGGATATCGCGGAGGGCCTCCGCCAGGACATTGACAGTGCTGCGCCGGAGAAGTCCGGCAAGCTCAAGTCGACCATCACGGTTCGGCGCAAGCGGAATGATCTCGACCTCGAGGTCGTCGCCGGCGGCGATGCGACCACCAAAGAGCTGCGCGCCGGGTCCGGCGTGCAATACGACTATGCGCTGGCGAGCGAGTTCGGTACGGCGCATGAGCCGGCGCAACCGTGGTTCTATTCCACCTATCGCGCGCGTCGCGAGGACGTCCGGCAGCAGATCGAGGACGCTGTCGCCGATGCGATTTCCAGGGGTTGAGACATGAGCGCACCAGGCACCAGGTCGATCATCTGGGCCAACGGCGAGGATCAATTCTGCCTGTCAAAGGTCGGTTTGATCCTCGACCTCGAGGCCAAATGCGAGGCGGCGATCGCCGTCATTTTCAAGCGGATCGCCAATAAGGATTTCTATCTCAACGATCTGCGGGAGACGATCCGGCTCGGCCTGATCGGCGGCGGCATGACGCCGAAAGAGGCGATCGCCGCCGTCAACCTGCACGTCGACGAAAACCCGCACGGCCTGGCTCCGTCCGCGCTCGTCGCCTATGCGGTGCTCGAGGCGGTCCTGGTCGGGGTGCCCGACGATCCTGTGGGAAAAGCGAAGCCGGCGGCGGACAAGACGGCCGGCAGCTCTATCACGACGACGGACGCCTCCGCCGCTCCGAAATCATCGGCATCGGCGCCGGCCTCGGCTGGCCGCCGCGCGTCACGGAAGAATGCTCTCTCTGGGAGCTAGTGGCCGCGATCGATGGCCATAACCGCGTCCAGGGCGGCGAGGCTGAGAGGCTGAAACCGCCGACCGACGAAGAATTCGACGAATTGCTCGAACAAAGCCTGCACTGATGCCCGCGCCTGCACTCCGCATCCCGCTTTCGCTGTCGATGGATGATTTCGAGAAGAACATCCAAAGCGCGAAATCGCTCACATCCGACGCGACGCAGTTTATCGTCAAGAAGTTCATTGACATGAACGCGACCGTTATTGCCTCGGGCGGCGCCGCCGGCCAGGCGGTGCTGGGCTATCGCGCGCTGCTCGGCGTGCTCGGTCCGCTGTCGCTCGCGGTCACCGGCGTCGCAGCCGTGTTCCAGGTGATGGGCTACGCGACCGAGCTCGCCAAGCAGAAGATCGAGGAGTTCAACGAGCTCGCGAAAAGCGCCGCCAGCGCGAATGTCTCGACCGACTTCTTCCAACGCGTCTCGAAGGCGGCCGAGCAGCTCAAGGTCGACGTCGACGACGTCACGGATGCGCTGTCGCGGTTCAATGATGCCTCAAAGGACAAGCTCGGCGGCAGCGACCTGTCGCGGCGGATCGAGCAGCTGTCGGACTTTGGCAATCTCAAGGGAAACAGCGGCGTTGGCGCTGTTGCCGGCGCGTCCGATACCGAGGCCAAGCTGCGAGCGACCGTAGACCTCATCAACCAGGCGCTGGACAGCGGCCAGCGCCTGGCCGCGCTCGACCTGGCGGAGAAGGCGTTCGGGCCGGGGATCGCGGAGAATCTGCGCCAGGACTCCGGTTTCCTGACGGAGATGCTGGCGACTGCCGACAGGATCAGGCAGCAGGACATCATCTCGCAGGAACAGATCGGCCAGGCGATCGAGCTGAAAGACCGGCTGGACGAGGCGCAGAAGGTCCTGGCGGAGAAGTTCAAGCCGATCCAGGACGATCTCGCGCAGCTCGGCGTCAACTATCAGGCGAGCTGGGTGGATATCGTCCAGGTGCTGGCGCAGGCCGTCACCTATGCGAACGATCTGTATGCGGCCTTGAAGCGCATTCCCGAGATCTTCGCCGATCTCGGCAATTCGTCGGCTTGGAAAACGCTGACCGAGATCTCCGGCCGGCTCGGGCTCAACTCCGACCCGCACAGCCTCGGCCTGACCCTGCCGGGTGAAGCCGGCTTTGCGACAAATGATGCGCTCGCCGGCGCGCTGCGCAATCCGAACAATGTCCGGCGCGCCATGCAGCAGGCGATCGACGTGCAGACCGCCGTCCGCGGCGACACGTCGAAGGCGCAGCCGAAGGAGGAGGACGACAGCCGAGATCAGTTCGAGATCGCGATCGACCAGATCAACAAGCACATTGCGACATTGAATGCCGACACGGCGGCCGTGTTCCAGAACAATGCCGCGCGACAGCAGCTCCGCGCGGAATTTCAGGCGCTGACGGCGATCATGCGCGACGATGGCGAGGTGACGCAGCAGCAGATCGACGCTTACGAGAAACTGCGCGCCAGCATGTCGGCGCAGCAGGCGCTCGAGGCGGCCGGCATCTCGCTCACAAGGGAGCATGAGGCGGCGTTCCTGGCCGCATCCAACGGCATCAGGCAGGCGGCGCAGGCCTATGATACGGCGCGCGACTCCTTGACCAAGATCAACAGCGCCAGCGCAACCCTGGGCGGCGCGCTATCGACGGCATTTGCCGACGCGGTCGTCGAGGGCAAAAGCCTCAATGACGTGCTGTCGAGCCTGGTCAAGACGCTGGAGAAGGCCGGGATCAACTCGGTGTTTTCCTCGTTCTTCAACGCGCCGTCGTCCGGCGGCCTGTCTCCGTTTGCCTCGCTTCTCGGTGGTATCATTCCGGGCTTTGCCGACGGCACCGACTCCGCGCCTGGCGGTCTCGCCTGGGTTGGCGAGCGAGGTCCGGAGCTCGTCAACTTGCCGAAGGGCGCGCAGGTCATCCCGAACGCGCTCGCCAGGAGCATTCAGGGCGGCGACACCATTCAAAACACCTTCATGGTCGCGGGGGATGTCACGCCCGGCACCATCGAACGCCTGCAGGCGGCCGTCGTTGCTGCGCATCGCAAGGTCGACGGGCTGGCGAGGTCCGTGAGCTCGACGCAGCGGCTTTCCGCCACGGGGGTCGGCTGATGACGTCAGAGTTTCCGCGCGCGCTGCTGCGCGAGAAGAGCCACGGCTGGAACCTGGCCGGCGTGGCTGCCTCGCCCGGCATCAGCGCGCAGTCGGTTGCAACGTATGACAGGACGGACGGCGGTGGATTCTGGACCTGCCGCATGACCGACGTATCCCTGTCCGGGCAAGCGCGGTCAGGGTTGGCCGGTCGGCAGCGTCAGCGCGTATCGACGCTGCTCTGGCGCGCGATGCGGCAGATCTGCAATGGCGGCGTCAATCCGGTCATCGTGCCACGCAACGATGCTCCATTCCGTCCGTGGCCGCCGGGCTTTCTGCAATCGGTTGGTGTCGACGTTCCACATGGCGACGATACGATTTTCGATGACGGGTCCGGATACTACCAGCCGATTATCGACGTAAGGGCGGCGGCGGCGCCTCTGCGCGCCACGTCCATCGAGATCCTGATCAAGTTTGCAGGCCAGTTGATGGGCGGCGAGTCGTTCTCGATCCACCATCCGATGATGGACTGGCGGCTCTATGAGATCGCGACCGTCGACATGACGTCGGAAACCGGAGCAACGATCACTTTCAATCCGCCGCTTCGCGAAGCAATCGTTGACGACACGCAGCTCGAGTTCGACCGGCCGCGTTGCAAGATGCGGCTTGCGACACCGAATGCAATGGACCTTACCGTCGCGCCCTGGACGTTCAACTCGGCCAGCGTCGACTTCATCGAGTCGCCCTAGCGCGTTAGACGTCGGCTTTTGGGGTCTAAGCAGAAATTCTACGGTCAATCAGAGTATTGCCGGTTTTGACCCGAACCGGACATAGCCCGTCATCATCTTGTGCCGTCGCTTACATCATGCCCTAAGGAAAGAACACGATTGTCGCGTCGTCGGTGGTCTGCCCGACCTCTCTGAGGTCATGCTGAGGTGCCTGAGGAATTGCCGTCGATTGGCCGGGCAAGACGAGCATCGAATTCGGGGGTGAACCGGCAAGGTCAAGAAGAAGGCCCTCGAGTTGCCTAGCAAACTTGAGACCGACAGAGTAAATCAGGAGCTGTCTCCAGCGGTGTGGCGGTGGGAGGTCATGAAGGCCGCCTGCCCAAGGATCTGGAATATCGGTCGTGATCGAGAGTCCGGCCCATTGGATGGGACGCAACTTGCCAGGGCACCAAAACGAGTTTTCGGCAGTGATTGTTCCAACCGTGCTTCCGTATTCGATGTCGTCGATTTGGTAATCCCATCGAACGCGCAATGCGGTTCTCTCGTAGCCGCCCCAAGAGAATTGGGGGGCGCGCGTCAACGTCGCCGTGCCGTAAGCAGAAGCTGCCACCGCGCTTGCGAAGCACTGCTCTGCTGCTTGAGTGAGCCGCGCGGATGCGCTGAAGCGCCGGCCCGACGTGTTGAACTCGCGGCCGAGCAGGCTGCGTGCTTGACCCCGCAACGACTGCTCGTCGAGTTCGATCGGCAAATCGGCGTTCGGAGTCCACACCCGGGCGAAGCGCGCCATCCGGCCTTGCAGGTCGGGGCCGTCGAACAGGAACAGCTCGACGAAGGGACGCCAATTGTTAAGCCACACTTGGGATATCCGACGATCGATATGGCGCGACTGCAGCTCTTTTTCGGGCCACACGAATTCATCTTGCCAGGGATTCAGCCAGACGCCCGGATTGGCGCCCGGAAATATTACTTTAACGTCGGCGGGCGAAACAATGATGGCCGGATCCCTTAACCCGGCGGGCGCGGCGACATGCGGTTCGTAGTCGAGCGTCAGTTTGTAGGCGAAGTCTGGGCCGAGAATGAGGTCAGCGGCGTCCCGACCTTCTCGCCACAGAGCGAACTGCTCGAATACCGTGAAGAGTTCTTTACGCTGATCCATGGTACGGGCGTCTCGCGCCCGAGCGCCCAGAACCGCCAGAAACTCCGAGACCGAGGCAGACTTGCCAACAAGTGCCTGCACCCATTCCGGTGGGTCTCGGATGAGATCCCGGGGCATCGAAGTACTTTCTTGCGCAGAAGAAACGTAGCGGAAATATGCAACGCCATCGCGGTAGACCACCTCCGGATCGTGTTCACCGACGCTTTTGCTTTGCATGGCTTGATCCTCCACAAGCATTCTGCCGGTCCTCGTAGACGAGACTAGCACTGCGCATCGCCCAAGACTGTGAAATAAGGCACATAGCTGCCCGGACGGCGCGACGGCACGTCCACACATGGCCCTTCTCGGACCTCATGGAACGTCCTGCTTCTGCGCCGCTTTTGGGGGGCTAAGCGGACATCGCGGATTTAAGAGTGCACACCTAGATCATGTTCTCCTTCAATAATACCGAGCTGTCGGTCCTGGAATCCGGCATCACCAGCATCGGGATATTCTTCCGGCTCGATACTGTTCCGCCGGTTCGGCTCTGGCTTGGCTTTGGCAACATTGCGCCTGGTATCAACGTCCTCGATCCCGAGGGCGCGGTCTATGCCGGATTTGGCGCGCTTCGCGACATCCCGACGATCAACCAGCTGCTCAACGGGTCGGCCGAGCGCGTCGAATTCGCGCTGAGCGGCACCGATGCCGACATCCTGTCGCTGGTATCAGATGACGACGTGGAGCGGGTGAAAGGCAGGAGGGCGACCGTTGGTTTCGCTCTGATGGCCACGGATTGGTCGCTGCTCGGCCAGGTCCATTGGTGCGCGTTCTACGTGGCCGATTACCTCGAACTGGCGCAGCAGCCCTCAGACGCCACGCAGCAGATCGTTCGCACCGTCTCGCTCTCCTGCGGTTCGCGCTTCACCGGCCGCCGGCGGCCGTCTCTGTCCTACTTCTCCGACCAGGATCAACAGAGGCGCTTTCCGGGCGATCTGTTCTGCAGCCTCACCAAGCAATACGCCCACGGGTTCAACAAGCAGTGGCCGATCTTCTCCTGACCGCACTCGCCGACTACCTCGACGATGTAGCGGCGCGGCGGTTTGCCTTTGGGACGCTGGATTGCTGCACACTGATGGCCGATTGGCTGGTGCGGCTCGGATGGCCCGATCCAATGGCGGACCGACGCGGCACCTATGCGACCTTCCGGCAGTACCGCAGCGCCATCAGGCGCGAGGGGGGCCTCGTCCGGTCCTGCGCGACTCGTTTCGCTGCAATCGGTCTTGCCGAAACCGCCGAGCCACTACCGGGCGATGTCTGCCTGGTGCTCGCTCCGCTGACCGTGCGCAAGGGGAGGGCTGTCGTCGGCCCGACCGGCGCGATCTATCTGTCGACGGCCTTGCGTACGGTGGTGACTTCGGATTCGGGATTGGTGATGGCTGACCTGAAGGTTCTGCGCGCCTGGAGTGCTGGGCATGCCTGACGTGGTGGGCGAGCTCATCGTGACTGCGATCGTCGCGACGGGCGAGGGCGAGGGCGTGGCGGCGTTCGCCGAAGCCACCTATCTCGGCGTATCAGGCATTACCGTGATCGGCGGCGCCGCGATCCTGGGCGCGGCGATCGGCTTGCAACATGCGCTGAATAATCCGGAGGTGCCGAAGGCGGAGAACGGCGCCGTTCCGATCAAGCAGGCGATCCCGCCGCGCGTTCGCGGCTATTGGATCAATCGCCTGGCCGGATGCTATGTCCTGTTCCTGGCCGCCGGCGCCGACTCGCAGGATATGCTGGCGTTTCACAGCGGGCGGATCGAGGAGGTCCTGCAGATTTATCTGCACGACCAGCCGGTGGCGGTTTCGCCGGCGCCGACCCATGGCGCGGTTACGACTGTTGCCACGGTCGGTGCGGACCAGTTCCGCGGCGTTCAAATCCAGATCTTCTACGGTCTGGATTCGCAGAATTCCTCCGACATGCTCAATGCGGTCAATACCAGCGGCACATGGACGTCGGCTTATGCGGGCCGAGGCATCGCCTGCCTCGCGATGTATTGCGCGCAAGCGCCAGACCCTGAGACCTTCACCAAGCGTTTCCGGCAAGGCCTGCCACTGCCATCGGTCGTCGCGAAATGCGCGCCCGTGTTCGACCCGCGTGACGGGACCCAGTCGGCAGGCAATCCGCTCACATGGAAGGCGTCGCCCAACCCGGTGCTGCAGCTGATGGACTATCTGACGCTTGCAGATGGCGGCATGGGCGAGGACCGTGACATCCTCTTCCCCTCGGCGGTGGTCGAGCAATGGATGGCCGAGGCTAACCTCTGCAGCCAGGACGTTGGTGGACGGCTTCGCTATGCTTCGGCCGGCTGGTATCAGTTCGACAACTCGCCCGAGAGTGTCATCGGCAAGATCCTGTCGACCTGCGACGGCTGGTTGGCCGAGGCGGGGGACGGCACATTGGGGCTGACGGTCGGCGTCTATCGCGAGCCGACCGAGCCGCCGATCGCGCCGGCACACATTCTCGGCTGCAGCGTTCGGTTCGGCGTGCCCGACGAGGAGCAGGTCAGCCAGCTCGACGTCAGTTTTACCAATCCGCTGGCCGCCTACGTCTCCGACCAGATCGATTCCGTGCGCGACGAAGACGCAATTTCGCGCGCCGGTATCGTGCGGGCAAAGCCGCTTGACCTGACCTGGGTGCAGGACCCCGGCCAGGCGCTGATATTGGCCAGGCGCGCGCTGTTGCGCCTCAATCCGGAAGCATCGGGCACACTCGTGACGACGCGTTACGGCATGCGCTATCTCGGCCGCCGCTGGGTCAAGGTCCAGTTTCCGTCCTACGCGAAGCGCCTGGCGGGACGCACCTGCGTGATCGAAATCCAGGACAAGGCGCGGGTCGATCTGCTCGGCGGCCGCGTGACATTCAATTGGATCCTGGTCGATCCGGCGAAGCTGACGGCGCTGCAATAGCGCCTTGTTCCCCCATTTTTCCTTTCCAACGCACATCATCACAAGGACAAACCATGCTGACAGCGGCAGAGGTCTGGCGCGACAATGAGATTCCATCCGTTCCGGCGAGCGGGCCGCATCGGCCCCAGAAGTCGGATATTCGCGCCTGGGGTGCGATGCTCGAGGCGCTGACAAGCGGCGGGAATCCGGGGTTGGCCTATCCCGATGTTGCCGCGATCAACAACGATCTGGCTCATCCTGCCAACACGGCCGCGTTGGTCTACGCCGACTTGCTTCCGTCCAAAAATGGCCTCTATGTGAAGGCCGGAACGTCAGGTTCTGGCGCATGGACCCGCGTCGGGGATCTTCCGACCAGCGTCGTGCCGTTGACGGTGACTGGCGGCACCGGGAACGCGATCACGGCAGTCGCGCCTGAGACACCGAGCCAGCCGGCGCGCAAGCTCTACCTGCTGACGCCGGCGGCGAACAATACGGGCGCGGTCACGCTCGCCGTCAACGGCGGCGGTGCAATGCCGATCAAGAACGCGTTCGGCCTCGACCTCAGCGCAACCGCGCTGGTTAGTGGGTCGCAGGTCCTGATGGCGTGGTCGGTTGATCACTACCAGCTCCTGGTTTCGGCGCAGGTCGATGCAGATAGCATCCTGGCTGCTGCACTCGCGGCGGAGGCGGCGGCGCAAGGCTCTGCGACCGCGGCGGCTGCTGACGCAGCGGCGCTCGGCAACCAAGCGCATCAGTACGACACGCGCGCGCAGGCAATGGCGGCAGCCATTCCGGCCGGCGTCGGCATGTTGCAACTGTATGGCCGGGGAAGTCTCGGTGACAGCCAGCGAACCTCCTATATTCGGCTCGGCGGCGCGCCGGGTCCGGTGCGATCGTGGCACTTCCAGAATGCAGTTGACAGCTCGTGGTGGCAAATGCTGCCGAGCGGCTCCCATCAGTTCGAACAGTTTGGGGTGACTGGAGTCAGCGCCGCTAACAACCTCGCCGCAATTCAGGACGCAATTGATTTTGTGAAAGCCAATGGCGGCGGGTCAGTTACGGGTAAGCCGTCACAGCAGTATCGCGTCACATCCATGCCGACGATGGATCCAACTGTCACGATGGACATGCGGGGCGGCAGTATCATTCTAGATACATACACAATCACGACTATCGGGGACAGCATCACTGCTGGGAGTGGTGCAAGCGATTTCAACGGCACGATCAGCCCCGCAAAAGGGTTCGCGCCGTTGCTGGCTGCGCACTACGGCTGGTCGATCAACAACGTCGGCCGTTCCGGTAATGCCGTCGCCGATCAGGCCGATGAGTGCTTTGCGGTGACGCCTGGTTCCGGAAGCGTATACACCGTGTTTCTCGGTACCAATGATAAGATCGAAAATTCTTCCGAGAGCGCGAATCGGGAAGCAAATACCGGCGGCGGACACCTTGCCTTGCTTCTTCAACTTGCGACCAAGCAAGACAGCAACAAAATTCGCGGCGATGCGATGACTGTTCTCGCCGGCAGTTGGTCGTCCATTGGACCTTCAATCGACGCTCATGGCGTGTTTTCCTCAACAAACGGCTCCGTACTTGAGGCCGTTGTTACAGGCACTCATGTCGTCTTGGTCGGTTGGTGGAATCGAGTTCAGCCCGGCCAGTTCGACGTCAGCATCGATAAAAGGAACATCGGAAGTTTCAGTGCTCTTCCGTTCGGCAGCGAAAACCTGTCTATCGGACTTGATTTCGGGCCGTTCGCGTTGGTGTTTTCCGATCTTGCTATCGGAAAACACACAATCCGCATCGCCGTTTCGTCGGCCACGGGAGCGAATAATGTCGTGCGCATCAGCTTTGTCGCTGGATTGAGCGGTACGGTCGATCACACCAACCCGCTGGTGGCTGTCGGAAATCTTCACGAGTTTACCGACGCGGGAAACACCGCCCAAGGCGTCAGCTTCGGACGTAACGAACGCTTCAATAGCCTGATCATCTCCAATATAGCGATCTGCCAGAAACTCGGCTTGAACGTCGTTCCGGTCGAGATCTACGGCGGGATAAACGCAGCGGTCGATTGTCCATCGGATGGCGTTCATCCAAACGACGGAGGCCACGCGAAGTTGCGCGATTTGTTCATTACCGCGATCGATGGATCTTGGGGGTCATACCAGCGGCAGTACCCGTCAGAGTTCACAAAAGCGGCTTTCCTTCAGTTTCGCGGCCATCCCTACGTTCCGGGACGCACCAACGTGCAGATACTGGAATGGCGCTTCCGACCGAATTAGCCGAAAAATTGTCCGTGCAGTACTAGCGTTAAGGCTAGCGCGGCCAGGCCTGTAGTTACAATCAGCCATCGCGCCGTGCCCTCCATCGCCTCATCATCCGTCGGCTGGCGAGCGTGCCATTCCGGGGTGCCCTCGTCGGGGTCTGGGGGGGCCATATCGCGCGTCCTGATCTGCCGCCTGTTCAACCGTGCCGAGCGGCAAATCCGACACGTCGCCGCCCCGGCGGCAGCGGGTCCTCCTACACCTTTCGGCTGAAGACGTCTACCAGCGCTCGTATCGAGCGATTCCGGCTATTCGCTACGAAGAGCGGAAGAAACACAAAACCTCGTGATGCGGGGCTGAGCGGAGGCCGTCCAGGGCTGCAGCTCGCCCCTGACGTTTGCCCGGAGCACGTCGCGACCGGGCCTTTCCAGAAGGCAAACCACCATGATTCCGCATGTCATCATCGTCGGCGCCGACAAGGGCGGCGTCGGCAAGACCTTTTTGTCGCGTGCGCTGCTCGATTACTTACGCGATCGTCCCGGCCAGGTGCAGGATGCGCGCGCCTTCGACACCGAGGCGCCAGTCGGCATCCTCAAGCGGTTCTTTCCGCAGTTCGCCGAGATCGTCGACCTGACCAGGTCGGACGGCCAGATGCGGGTCTTCGATACGCTCAAGGCGGACCAGGTCACGGTCCTGGACGTCCGCGCCGGCCAGCTGACGCCGACGCTCGAGCTCCTCGGCGAGATCGGTTTCCTCGACAACGTCAAGGCAGGCAAGCTGCGCATTTCGATCCTGCACGTGATCGGCTCGACGCAGGCCTCGTTTGACGAGATCCGCGCGGTCGGTCGCCTGGTGGAGGGCGCGCGGCATGTGCTCGTCATCAATCGCGTGACCGATGCCGATTTCCTCGGGTTGCCGGCCGACGCGAAGGCCATGCCGGTCATCAATGTCGGCAAGCTGAATGATCGCGCCGCCGAGCTCGTCGACGGCGCCGGCGCCTCATTCACCGATTTCGCCCTGGATGAGGGCAGGTCGGCCGTGATGCGCGGCTATGTCCGGAGCTGGCTGAAGCGGGTTTTCACCGAGCTCGACGCGGGCAAGCTGATCGATTGATCGGCGCGCTTCCCTTTCCGTTTCACACATGGGGCAAGGCAAATGATCAACCTGCATGGAATCTCGCAGGCCTCGTTCGAATTGATCGTCGCGGCCGAGGTCAACAGGCGAAGCCTGATACAATCATCATTGTCGAGGCTTCCAGCCGTAGAGGCGGCCATCATTGTGCAATGATGGGGCATACTTCATGCGTTCGCGGGCGAAGATGTCGATTCGACCGGATCGGTCTAACTCCTCCAGCAGCTTGAAAAGCCGTGTCTGGTAGTCGACTGATTTGAGGTAAACCAGGCTGGCAAGATCCCGCGGGTCCGAAAGCCTTAGCATGTCAATAGCGGGCTCAATGTGAATGACCCGCGCCGGTCGCGATCTGATGATGTTCTCGATCACTTGATCTACCGCATAGGGTATCTGCTCGATGCAGAAGTGCGTGAGGACGGTAGCTCCTTCGAGTTCAGAAAAATGGGGATCTGCGGGATCCGTGAGGTCAATTCGGTCAAAGCTGATCCGATCACTTAAATCGGAATGGGCCGCAATCTTTCGGCCTGCTTCAAGGCGTGGCTGAAATGTCGAGGCCGCGAAGCCGTGTCCAGCGCGAGTTGAGACTCAGTGAAAATAGGTTGTGTCCGGCCCCTGCGGCTAGCTCGAGAAGGGATGTAGCATCACCGGCATGCTGCGTTATCAATTCCGAGAACGATTGATTGCGGTACCGATAATAATCCTTGGCCGAAACCCGAACGAAGCGATTATCCACCTTCGCAAGCCGCATGGTGGTGTTCTGGCCGGTCAGAAATGCGTCAAGGGAAGGACTGCGGAGCCATGTGCGCTCGTTGAGCAATCGGTCCCACGCTCCTGAATTGTACTCGGCATCAACAACGTTGTCCGTCCGCTTCACATTCTTTAGCGCCATGCGGAGAAGGCTGCGAGTGATGTCCTTTGCGCAGGCCAGCGACAAGTCAAAGGTTGATGCCGGCGTAAGATCGACGTCGAAGTCCATCAAGCGATTAGGATTAGGCATTCCGCATTCCAATTCCCAGCCGGTGTGTACCTTACCCGCCACAACCCTCCCGGGCAAGGTTTTAGCGGCTTCCGGGGGTGGGGCTTGGGTTCCGTGGCAATCGTCGGTTGAATAGGCGTTGGCCGGCCTGACACACGGCTCGGCAGCCATTGGGCCCATCACAAACCCTGACAAACACTCAACTTAGGAGCCAGCGGCATGCTCGAGCTGCATGGGATTTCGCGCGCGACTTTCGACCTGATCGTGGCCTCGGAGGTCACGAGCGAAGCGTTTTACGTCAAGCATTACCGCCATCCGGAATGGCCGGGCGAGCAGTCCGGCGTGACCGGCGGCATCGGTTACGATTTCGGCCAGCAGTCGCGGGCGCAGATCCTGGCCGACTGGTCCGGCAAGATCCCGGATGCGATGGTCAAGGCGCTGGCGAAATGCGCCGGCGTCACCGGCGCGGCGGCGGCCCCGCTGGCGCGCGGCCTGCGCGACGTCGTCGACGTTCCCTGGGATGCGGCGCTCGATGTGTTCGCGAACCATGATGTGCCGCGCTACCTCGGCATGCTGTTTCGTGCCTGCCCCGGCGCGCGCGAGCTGGCGCCGGATTGCGTCGGCGTCCTCTTGTCGATCGTCTTCAACCGTGGCGCCGGCGGCTTCAACTCGTCGGCGCCACGCTACGCGGAAATGCGCCAGATCAAGGCCGCGGTCGCCGCCGGGGAGCTCGCCAGGATTCCCGGCCTGATCCGGTCGATGAAGCGGCTTTGGCCAAACAGCAAAGGCCTTCGGGTGCGCCGCGACGACGAGGCGGCGCTGTTCGAGCATGGCCTGGCGGCCTCGCATCCGCACGAGCATGCGAAGCTCCCGACAACGCCGGCGCCTGATGATCCCGACGTCGTCGCGCACGTCCAGGCGCGGCTGCGCGAGCTCGGCTACTTCGAGGTCGGCCAGGTCGACGGCGAGCCGACGGCCGGCGGCCGGACCGAGGCGGCGATCTTGGCGTTTCGGAACGAGCACGGTCTGCCGTTGACGACCGCGATCGACGACCAGCTCTTGACCGAGCTCGGCAAGGCCGCGCCGCGCCAGGTGGCGGAGGCACGGGCATACGCGACCGTCGACGACCTGCGCGCCGGCGGATCGCAGACGATCGCGCTGACCGATCGCGCCAAGCGCTGGGCCGGCAACCTGTTCGGCGGCTCGACCGGCCTCGGCGGCGCCGGCGTGCTCGCCTGGTTCACGGACCGCGCGACGCAGCTCTCGGCGGCAAAGGACGCGGTCGGCGGCCTCGGGCTGACGCCGGCGGCGATCGAGGCGATCGCGATCGCCGTCGCCGCGCTCGTCGTCGTCGCCGGCGCCGGCGTGCTCGTCTGGTTCGTTGCGCATGAGCTCGAGCAGCGGCGCGTGGCCGACTATCGCGCGGGGAAACACGCATGAGCTGGATCGTTGCGATCGTCGTTCGCCTGGCGGGCCTCGCCGGCATCACTCTCTCGCCGTTTGCCGCCGGCGCGCTGTTCGCCGGCGCGCTCGCGATCGTCATCGGCGGCGCCGGCCTGGCCGGCGGCCTCGAGCTCTACAACGCCGGCTATCGCGCGGCCGATAGCGCCTGGCGGGCGAAGAACCTGCAGGCGCGGATCGACGCTTTGGAAGTCGACCAGGATGCTGCGCGCCGTGCGCTCGCCGATGCGCGGCTCAAGGTCGCCGCGATCGAAAAACAATCCGCCGAGGACAAACAGGGGACTGCGGACTATGTCGAGGATCTCAAGAAACGGTTTCAGGCTGCTTGCGCTATCACTGACGATGATCTGCGCGGGTTGCGCGCTCAAGCCGGAGCCGATCGCCGTGCAACGGGAGTTGCCGCCGGCGCCGGACAATCTCATGCAGCCGGTTGGCGCGCCTCCGCTCGCAAGGGACGATGATCCCAAGGCCAGGCTTGCCGAGACGCGCGATGCCCTGCGCGAGGCGAACCGCCGCATCAACGGCGGCCGTGCCTGGTACGAGGCTGTCCGCGAGAGCTATCAGGGCGCGCAATGAGCGGTGACGAAATCGGCAGCATCAACGCCGCCTTGCTGCAAATGGCCGGCAAGATCGGCGGTCTCGAGTCATCAGTCAAAACCATGGTGTCGACCTGGCAGTCGCAAGAGGCGTTGGCGACGCAGGGCCGCCGCGATCTCCATCAAAAGGTCGAAACACTTCGCAATGAGCTCCAGGTCATGAGCGCGCAGCTCGCCTCGGCGATGAAAGACATTGCCGAGATGAAACCCTCCGTCGAGGCGTTCGATCGCGTCAAGGAACGCGCCGCCGGCGCGCGTTGGGCCGGCAAGTGGGTTTACGTGATCGGTATGGCCTTGAGCGGTGGCGTCGTCTGGATCGTGACCAACCTGGTCGACATCCATCTCAAGCGCTAGCGCAATGACCGTGAGGCGCTACGAGTGGGGGTGCTCCTGGCGCATGCTTAGCTTGAGCGTTATCAACACTTAGCGACGGCGACCGATCACAACACCGATCAGGAACGCAACAGTGATCGCGTGCAGGGGCGCCTCGCGCGTCCAGCGAACCAGGCGATCAAGAGGCGCGCCGGGTTGCCTGCCTGCCTCGATGGCGTCAGCCACGTTCTGCGCCGCGGCCTTGACCGTCTCCGTAGCCACGTGAACGGCCTCCTTGGCCTCGTCGAGTTTGCGTGGCCCATCGCTCTGTTGCAGCGGCTCGCCTTCGCCGATCATCTGGGGTTCTCCATGGACCGCAAAGGTCGACGTTCTTGAGAGACAATCGTTCCTAGCGCCGGTGCTGCGCCGAGTTGATAATGGCCAAGGTCCAGGGTGCAAGCGGGTGACTGGTTTGAAAAGCCAACGACTCTGCCGCACAGGCGCTGAAGCCGCCGGACTGAGCGGCCCCTCTACAGGAAGACGGCGATAGCTGTTATTGCCATGGAGCTAAGCCCGAGCACGATGATCGACGCGGTATAGAGTAGGTCGTTCCCCATCATGCAACTCCCGGTACACGACCTAACCTAGGTTTAGGGCGTTCCGGGCGCCAGTGCAGTTTGTGCCAGTTAACCTGACAGTGCCAGCGGCGGCTCTGTCCAAGCCGTGAAAAGCACGACGAGCGCCAGCAGGGTTAGGGCGATCGAGATATAGCTCGCGATGGCGATCCAGTTGTGGCGGCTTGTGGTCATGCCGCAACGGTGATCCTGTAAGGTCCGGTGGCCTTGACCCAGATCAAGCGCTCCGTTCACGGAGATACGGAGGGGCCTCTAGCCTTTCTGTTTCTTCGGGCGGGTGTTGGTTCTTCTGGCCATAGGCTCGTCGTGCCGAAGACGACAGGACCGGCTGAAGGGCCGCGGTGAGGCCGCCAACTAAGGGGGTCTACTTTTTCAACTCCATCAAAATGCGCTCACGCTCTTCGTAATGCTGCGCAAGCAATTCTTTCAAGGTAGCGAGAACGATCTTTGCCCGCTGCGACTCGCGGCCCTCTCGGTCCAACTCGACGATCTGCGCCTCCTGTCGCGCGAGCCTGGACGCGCTTTCGGATATGTTCCGTTCGGCTTCCTTTAATTGTTCTAGCAGGGCTGTCCGGTCCATGAGCCTCGGCCTCGCGTTGGTGGGGCTTTCAGGTGTCCACATCGCGAATTAATGATCGGTGAACATGCGCCTGGCGTTGGGTCATGACATCGCGTGTCCCCAGCGCATTGGGCAGCCGAAAAATAGTATGAAGCACTTGTTTCTGAACCGCCAGAGACTAGGAACCGGACGGTCGGAATAAAAGTTGGCAATTGCCGCCTGCGTCCAGTATGGGCGGCTATGATGCGACCTTACCCCAGCTCTCGGAAACACCCCCTTGCCCCCATGAGCTGGGGCCTTTTACTGCGATCTCCAATTGCTGAACCGTACCGCATTGCGATTCACATGCGTTATTGTCGTGGGTCGATGACTCGGCGCAAATTCCTTGATGCCGCCCGTCGTGGGTTCGGGCGGCAGCTTCCAAGCTACACTCCCGGCCCCGGCTCCCGAGAACCCCAAATCCCAGGAGCCGGGGCGTTGCTCGCACACCGACCCGGCAATAGCCGCAACCGTGTCGAGAAGCGGCTCGGCCGCTGAGGGGTTTGTCAGATCACAACTAACGTTCATCGTCTGGGAATGGCGAAGGACTCGGCGGCGGAAGACCGTAGCGCTCGGCGCGCTCAGCCGCCAGCTTCCGGTACTCCTTCGCCTGCTCGAGAAACTGTGCCTTGACAGATGGGTCGCGCTCCTCCGCAGCCAGACGTTCGAACCGCAGCGCGTGCTCAATGTATTCCGTCAACAATTTCATGGCGCCTCCGCCTCGAAGACAAGCGGCAACGCTGCACTCATTGGCGCGGCGTCTCTATGGGTTGCCCCGGAGCTCGATCAAGTGGCGGATGGGGGCGAGCCAACCCCGTCGTTCCCGCCGGGACGTCGTTACTGACGACGCGCGTGTCGACGTTTAGAAGTGTGGCGACGAACGCGCCCGCGACCGCTGCGGCGAACACCACGGCGATCAAGAACAGTGTGGTGGTGCGGTAATTGTCCATGGTCAATGCACTCCAGCGACGTGCAACGCGAGCGGCTAAAGTCGCCTCGATCGTCAGCTAATGTCCGCAAAGCCAAGACAGGCCATATCTCTGGAAGAATGGCAGCGCGCATGTGCCGGCTGCCAGGACCATGCTTAGCCAAGCGAAGGAGCGACCACGCGTGGCACTGATTGAACGCAGATAGAGAAAGGCTCCGATAAGTTTCCCGTAGTTCCTCCGAAAGTCGCCGTTCAGTTTCGATATCGCGACCAATTCGCTCGATCGGTCAGGCATGCACTATGCTCCTCGTGGGAGCCCGTCGCCGATCACTTGTAGACCACTGATTTGCCCGACGGCGCAAATGGTTTTTGCCATCTGGCCAGCCGGGATTCAGGATCTTGAAGATCAACTGCCCGAGTAGAACCGCTTGAATGTATCGTGCAGTCGAAGAGCTTCGGGCCGGTAGGGGCCCGTGACAGCGCACTGGGTGACTTCTGGAAGTTCAAAGCGGTTTGCCACGGTGGGATGGACGGGAGCATCGTGGGTGATGCTGCGCACCTCGACCTCCCAATTCAAACGAGCAATATGGCTTTGGAGCCATTTCCATTTGGGCAGTTTAACGGCGTAGCCATCAAGCGTATCGCGCATGCCGGCGACCTCGCAATGTTGAGCGCCGTCCGCTCGCGGATAAATGTTGAGTGCGGAGCCTGCATTGCCGGTGCCCGGCATTTTGACGCCATCGACGTAGATGGGCCCCGTGTTTAGTCCCTCCGGAACTCCGATCGCTTGCTCCAACATCCACGCCAGTGCAGCGTCGGAAAGCCGTGACTCTGTTTCTGGGTACGATCCGCCCACGTCAGAATGGTTGCCGGCGAACCATAGTTGGATGAGCCGCTCGATCCCCGGAGGAGGTTCGTTGATCGGCTTCTCGGTGCCGCCCCAGGCGACACGCCTGAAGTCCTTGCGGGTCTCATCGATCGCATTCGCCGCGCGAGCAAAGTGGACGTGCTTGCTCAGCAGCCGGTCGAAATTCTCGCCCTTCCATTCGGCGTAATGAGAGCGCGGAGGATCTCCTTTGTTGGGAAAGTCGTAGATAGTCTTGCGGGTGGCGGCGCGCTGTTCTCTCCAAAACCAGATGATGGCAACCAGCATTGCAATCTGGGTCACGAACCAGGCGGGTACGATGAAGCCCCAGAGCAGGCCGGCGCCCGAGTAGATGACTGCAGCTGCACCAATTATCGCCGCGGGTACCAGGGACGCGAAGAATGCCGCAGAGGCCACAGCGAATGTCAATCCAATCTGGATCAGACGCCGCCTCGGTCCGCGCGCGCCGAGCGCCGCAACAGTGTCAAACACGCCAATGAAGTAGGGAGCCGCGTTGGAGTTGGAGCCGTCGCCTGACCCATATTTATCCTGAAAGCGTCGAGCCAGCTCGAGTCTTTCTGCCTCGAATTCCTCGCGGGGGTGGCCGGCGCCGTGTTCCAGCACGGTATCGACAGCCTCCCAGGCGATGTCTCTGACGGCTTTGCGATACCGCATCAGCGGCCCGCCGGGTGTCTTCGTTGGCACACCGCAGAGCATCAGCAAGTTAGCCAAGCTCCGCACCGTGTAGGCACCGCGACTGAAGCCAAACAGAAATATCCTGTCGCCTTCTTCATAGTGATTGACGATGAACTCGTAGCAGTCAGCGATGTTGCGTTTGATGCCCGCGCCGGCAACAGAGCCGAGCAATTTTTGCACGAAGCGAATCGGCGCAGTGATCGCGGTGGCGCCTATGTCTGTCCCCAGTCCCGCGTCATAAAAAGCGACTTGCTGTGTTGGATCGATCGCCGTCTCAGCGTGATCTCGCGAGATGCGGTACATCTTGTAGATGTTACTAATGCGCTGCTCGGGGCGCGCGCCGCCATCCTGGCCAGTACCATCGGAAAAGACGACGATGTTCTTAGCCACCAGAGGTCTCGACGACTTCTGGCGTTTTTGCCAGCGCCTTGCGGTCGCCTCTGGATAGCAGTGTGGGATGATATTTCGGGGCCATGCAGTCGCGGATCGTAGCGCGAACGGAAGCGAAACGCACTGTGCCGACTTTTGTGCCGACGCAAACCGCCAGGATTGGCGCCATCCGCGGAACCCGCGGGGACGTCCGCGGGGCGAATCTTCGCCCTAAGTCATTGAAAAGATTGATTGGCGGAGACGGAGGGATTCGAACCCTCGATAGGCCTTTACAAGCCTATAACGGTTTAGCAAACCGCCGCCTTCAGCCACTCGGCCACGTCTCCAATGCCGCCGATATGCCCGAGAGGGCGCTGAGCCGCAAGCGGCAGATTCAAAATGCGGTTGGTGATTTGAGGCGGCCGGGCCGCCAAGTCGGCCGGCAAGAGACCACACTCATTATATTATGGTGGTTTTTGACCGCAATCGGTCGCCCCGATCAGCTCCTCGACAAGAAACTGCTTTCCTGACAATGGCTTGCATCGAATTTTGGTCTAATCAGGCGAGCCCGGTCGGACCACGGTTGAAAAAACGTGAGCCGCGGCTCATTCCACGCTGGCGCCTCGGCGCAGGTCGGCCTCGATGTGAAGCCTGGTGCCGCCGCCGAAGCGGGCACGGTAGACCTGCAGGTTCTCCATGATCCGCTGCACGTAGTTCCGCGTCTCCGAGAACGGAATGAGCTCGACCCAGTCGACGGCGTCGACCTTCGGATCGCGCGGATCGCCGTAGCGCTCGATCCACTTCTTCACGCTGCCGCGGCCGGCATTGTAGGCGGCGAAGGTTAGGATGTAGGAGCCGCGATAGTCCTCGAGCAGGCCGCCGAGCTCAGCCGCCCCGAGCGTCGCGTTGTAGATCGGATCGGTCTTCATGCGGTTGAGGTCGAAGCCGATGCCGGCGCGCTTGCAGACGTAGCGGCCGGCTTCAGGCGTCACCTGCATCAGGCCGTAGGCCTGCGCCGGCGACACCACTGCGGGGTTGAATGCGCTCTCCTGGCGCGCGATGGCGTAGACGATGCTCTGCTCGACCTCCGGCCCGACCTGTCTGAATGACGGAATGCCATTGACGGGATAGGCATAGTGATCGAACGGCAGGCCGCGATTGAGCGCGGCCTTACCCATCAGCAGCATGCCGCGCGCATCGCCATGGCGCGCAGTCAATTCGCCAAGTCCGGCGAGTGCCTCCGGGTCACCATTGTCGCCCATGTCGCCGAAGATCGGGATCGCAAGCTCACGCTCGTCGAGTTCGTACAATAGCGCCACCGCGCGCACGATCTCCAGCCGTTCGGCGCCGCGGCCGCGGGGCACGCCGTTGAGCTCGATCTGCGGCAAGCCGAGCTTGGCGCGTGCGAGCTGGCCATAATAGCTCGTCGACTGCTCGGCGGCGCGCGCGTAGGCGGCACGCGCCTCCTGGCTGCGGCCGGCAGCTTCGGCCGCGCGGCCCTGCCAGTAGCCGGCACGCGCCAGCGCCGTGGGGTTGGCGCTGCCGACGCCGATCCGCGCGAAATGCTGCGCGGCCAATGCGGGATCGTTGAGGAAACGCAGCGCGATCCAGCCCGCGGTGAATTCCTGCTCGGTCTTGTAGATGTCGCGCGCGGGCAGGGCGGCATCGCGCGCGATCAGATAGGCGGTGCGGTATTCGCCGGCGTCGATCATCTTGCGTGCCAGCAGCCTGCGCTCGATCCACCATTCGTCGACATTGAAGAGGCGCGCGGCCTCCTTCGGCGCGCCCACCATCGATTGCGCGGCTTCCGCGAATTTTTCCTCGCGGCGCAGCAGCTGGATTTTGGCGAAGAGATAGCTGGTGTCGCCAGACAACTCGCGCGGCACCGCTTCGAGCAGCGCGCGCAGGTTCGATGCCTTGCGGTTGGCGGCGATGCGCGCTTTTGCCAGCGCCACATAGCCCGAGCCCAGGCGTTTTGCCGCGCGCATCCCTGCGGCTTCCTGCTCGGTGCCGTAGAGCATCGTGTCCATGCGCGCCTTGTGGTCGCCGCCGGTGAGAAAGGATCCGAACAGATCGAGAGCAGCCGTCTCGGTGTCCTCGCTCATCGGGTCGGTGCGCCAGGCTTCGCGCACAAGCCGCTCGGCATTGGCGCGATCGCCGCGTGCGATCATCGCCTTCGCCAGCGCGAAGCGGCCCTTGGCGGAAACTGGCGATTCATTTTCAAACCAGGACCAGACCGCGGAATCATCGCGGCGGTCGTCCCATAGCGCGGCCTCGATCCGGCGGCGCAGGAAAATCTGCGATGGCCAACTCGGATTGGCATTGAGGAATGCGCGATAGCGCTCGACGGATGCGCCGTTGTCATCGCTGCGCAGGATCAGCCATTCGGCGAGCTTGCGCGCGACCGGATCGGAGATCGAGGCTTCGACCTGCGTGGCGTCTGCCGGTCTGCGCTTGCGCAGGAGCTCGATGACATTTTCGAGCGCGCTCTTGTCCTCTTGCGAGGTCGACGAGGTCGCGGCCACTGCCGCCGGGGTGACCGGCTTGCGCACAGCCGGCACCGCATGCTGGCGGGTTGCCGGGACCAATGCGGGCGCGGCAGGGGTGGCCGGCGCTGTCGCCACGGTCGGCGCAGCCTTCGCCGCGGCTGCCGGTACGGTCCTGCCGGCGGCCGCGGACGCAGGGGCCGTTTTGGGAACCACGCCACGGGCAATCGGCCTTGGCTTCGGTAATGGAACTTTGGCGTCAGCCCAAGCGTCCGTTGCGAGACCAGACAGCGCCAGGCTCGTCGCCAGCACCGTGGTTCGCAATGCGGCTGCGCGGGCGGAACGGATCACGGAAGTCCTCTGCGGCGGCGAATCATTGGATCGCTCGAGCCTTATTCGATTGAATATGTGGACAAAATGCTAAAAAACGTCGCTGGTGCGGCTGTTTGCGCCAGCACCACGGCAAAATCGCGGCTGGATGGCTACGGCGCGGCCTTTCACCCGCCTGCCAGACCCGATATGAATCGTCTTTCATGGCGTTTTCGCATGGGCCGGTTATTGGCTCCGGCGAGAAACGCGTCAAATCCGAGCCCGGCAGCCAAGCCGCAAGCCCAAAGCGTTTGGAGGAAATCCATGGCAGCCAAGACAAAATTCCGGGGTTCTTTCACCGCCTTGGTCACGCCCTTCAAGAACGGCTCGGTCGACGAAGCGGCCTTCCGCAGCCTCGTGAACTGGCAGATCGCCGAAGGCACGCATGGCCTTGTGCCGGTCGGCACGACCGGCGAGAGCCCGACGCTCAGCCATGACGAGCACAAGAAAGTGGTCGAGTGGTGCATCGAGGAGGCCAAGGGCAGGGTGCCCGTGATCGCCGGCGCCGGCTCGAACTCCACCAAGGAGGCGATTGAACTGTCCGAGCATGCCGAGAAAGCGGGCGCGCAAGCGGTGCTGATCGTGACGCCCTATTACAACAAGCCGACCCAGGAAGGCATGTACCAGCACTTCAAGGCGATCAACGATGCGATCGGCATTCCGATCATCATCTACAATATCCCGCCGCGTTCGGTGATCGACATGTCGGTCGACACCATGAAGCGGCTGTTCGAACTGAAGAACATCGCCGGCGTCAAGGACGCAACCGCCAGCATGGTGCGGGTCTCGCAGCAGCGCGCGGCGATGGGCGAGGACTTCAATCAACTGTCCGGCGAGGACGCGACGATCCTCGGCTATATGGCGCATGGCGGCCATGGTTGCATCTCGGTGACCTCGAACGTCGCGCCGCGGCTGTGCTCGGAATTCCAGGCCGCCTGGCAGAAGGGCGACGTGACCGCGGCGTTGCGGATCCACGACAAGTTGATGCCGCTGCACACCAACCTCTTCATCGAGAGCAATCCGGCGCCGATCAAATACGCGATGTCGCTGCTCGGCAAGATGGACGAGAAGCTGCGCCTGCCCATGGTGCCCGTCGCCGAGTCAACGCGCGCTGCCGTGCGCAGCGCCATGGTTCATGCCGGCCTGATCAACTGAGCCTGCCGGTGACTGCCATGAACGATCCGGTGCGGAACCTCGAAGAGAGGGGAATGGGCATGCTGAAGGAGTTTCGCGAATTCGCGATGAAGGGCAACGTCGTCGATCTCGCGGTCGGCGTCATCATCGGCGCGGCCTTCGGCGGCATCGTGACCTCGCTCGTCGGCGACATCATCATGCCCGTCATCGGCGCGATCACCGGTGGTCTCGACTTCTCCAACTACTTTACGCCGCTCGCGAAGTCGGTGACCGCCAGCAACCTCGCCGACGCCAAGAAGCAGGGCGCCGTGCTGGCCTGGGGCAACTTCCTGACGCTGACGCTCAACTTCCTGATCGTCGCCTTCGTGCTGTTCATGGTCATTCGCGCCATGAACCAGTTCAAGCGCAAGGAAGAGGTCGCGCCCGCGACACCTCCGAAGCCGACCCGCGAGGCCGAGCTTCTGACGGAAATCCGAGACCTCCTCAAGAAGAGCTAAAGTGGCTGCCGAAAAGAACGAACGCCCCATCAAGGTTGTCGCCGAGAACCGCAAGGCCCGCTTCAACTATGCGATCGAGGATACGATAGAGGCCGGCATCTCGCTGACGGGCACCGAGGTGAAGTCGATCCGCAGCGGCAAGAGCACGATCGCGGAATCCTATGCGGATTCCAAGAACGGCGAGCTCTGGCTGATCAACGCCAACATTCCGGAATATCTGCAGGCTAACCGCTTCAATCACGAGCCGAAGCGGCCGCGGAAGCTCTTGCTGCATCGCAAGCAGATCAACAAATTGCTGGGCGCCGTCGACCGCGAGGGCATGACGCTCATTCCGCTCAAGCTCTACTTCAACGAGCGCGGCCGTGCCAAGCTGCTGCTCGCTGTCGCCAAGGGCAAGAAGCTCCACGACAAGCGCGAGACGGTGAAGAAGCGCGACTGGGGCCGCGAGAAGGGCCGCCTGATGCGGGCGCGAGGATGAGAGGGCGAATGGCGAGCTGTGAGCGGAGCAGCAGAACGGGTTCATCCCGGCTCTTCCAGTCGCTATTCGCCACTCGCTATTCGCATCATCAAGGAGCGTGACATGGCCCAACCGAATCTCCTCGACGTCGACTGGAGCAAGATTCCGGCCCCGGTCGACGATGGTGGTGCGGCGCACCTGGCCGGCATGACGATCCCGAACGTCTCGCTGCGCGCGACCAATGATACATCGGTGGCGCTGGCGACGCTCGAGGGCCGCACCGTGCTATTCGCCTATCCGCGAACCGGCGAGCCCGGCAAGATCGGGCTGGTCGACGATTGGGATCTGATCCCGGGCGCGCGCGGCTGCACCCCGCAGACCTGCTCGTTTCGCGACCTGTTCTCCGAGCTCAAGGCGGCCGGCGTGAACCACGTGTTCGGCCTGTCGACGCAGAGCAATGCCTACCAGACCGAAATGGCCTCGCGGCTGCATCTGCCGTTTCCGGTGCTGTCCGACGAGGCGCTACAACTCACGCGTGCGCTAAACCTGCCGACGATGTCGGTCGCAGGTCAGACGTTGATCAAGCGGCTTGCGCTGATCATCGACGACGCGCGGATCACGCATTTGTTCTATCCCGTGTTTCCGCCCGACAGGAACGCCGGCGACGTGCTGGAATGGCTGAAGACCCATCCACAGAAAACCTAGCGCATCACGCTCTATTGAGATCCTTGCGCACGGTCGCGAACACATTGCGGAACATGTCGGCCGTGAGCACGCCCGTGTTCGTATTGTAGCGCGAGCAGTGATAGCTGTCGTAGAGCTTGATCCCGCTGTTCGCCATATGCACGGCACCGTGCGCAAAGGGCGCGGCTGCGAGGCGAAGGCCGAGCGCCTTCAAAGTTGATTCGTGCGCGATCCGGCCGAGCAGGACCATTGCACTGAGCTTCGGCATGG
The DNA here is from genome assembly GCF_018131005.1 of Bradyrhizobium lablabi. GTDB lineage: Bacteria > Pseudomonadota > Alphaproteobacteria > Rhizobiales > Xanthobacteraceae > Bradyrhizobium > Bradyrhizobium lablabi_D. The sequence continues at coordinate 156,837 of NZ_JAFCJK010000007.1, read as the reverse complement.
AGGCAATGGTGGCGCCCAGGAACTGCCGGCAGGTGTTGATCTCCGCCGGCAGCGGCTTGTTCTGCGGCGGCACGCAACGCACCGCATTGCTGATCCGGCAATCGACCAGCTGCAATCCATCGTCGGGCCGCGCCCGATAGGTGCCGCTGGCAAAGCCGTATTCCAGCAGGGTGGCATAGAGGAGGTCGCCCGCATAGTCGCCGGTGAAAGGACGGCCGGTGCGATTGGCGCCTTGAAGTCCTGGCGCGAGCCCAACGATCAAAAGCCGCGCATTGGCGTCGCCAAACGAATCCACCGGCGAATTGAACCAGTCCGGCTCTCTCGCGCGCGCCTGAGCGCGGAAATCAGCCAACCTTGGGCAGAGCGGGCAATTGCGATCGGGTCTGGCGGCTGCGGGGACGAGGCTACTCGTCGAAATCGTCATCGCCCCCCCGGGGCGCCATGGTGGTCGCGCGCTGGAGAAATTGCGGGGAGTGATGGCGCGGCTCGCGCGGGGCCGGTCGCTCGGAGGGATCGCGGCCAAGCTTGGATTGCAGCTCCACAAGGTCCGTGAAAACATCGGCCTGGCGGCGCAACTCGTCGGCGATCATTGGCGGCTGGCTGGCGATGGTGGAGATCACGGTGACGCGAACGCCGCGGCGCTGCACGGCCTCCACCAGAGAGCGGAAGTCGCCGTCGCCGGAGAACAGGATCATCTGGTCGATGTGCTCGGCGAGCTCCATGGCGTCGACGGCGAGCTCGATGTCCATGTTGCCCTTCACCTTGCGGCGGCCGCTCGCATCGATGAATTCCTTGGTCGCCTTGGTGACGACGGTGTAGCCGTTGTAGTCGAGCCAATCGATCAGCGGACGGATCGACGAATACTCCTGGTCCTCGATGATCGCCGTGTAATAGAACGCGCGCAGCAGCGTGCCGCGGCCCTGGAATTCCTTGAGAAGGCGCTTGTAGTCGATGTCGAAGCCGAGCGTTTTTGCGGTTGCGTAAAGATTGGCTCCGTCGATGAAGAGCGCGATCTTGTTGGAAACTGGTGACGACATCAAAGTGTTCTCGTGTGGTTGTTAGCGTTCTTAGCGCAGCGGCGACAGACCGCGCGCAATTTCCAGCCGTGCTGCCTAAAGTTCGGTGAATCTTCCCCACGACAGTCACCACCGCAATTATGGTGACGCGAGGGCAAAAAGCCTAGACTTTTGACATCGCAATGCAGAGATTTACCTGTCCGAGACAGCAACGAGGACATGTCGTCAGACACTCCGGCCTTACTGGCCCTGGCGCAGGGGGGTAGCAGAGCCTGCCTGGAAGGCAAATCACAAATTTTGCCTTGCGAAAGGCCTGCGGCCGCTATAACTAACCCTCATAACCAGCATATTTGGTCCCTTCTACCACGGAGCGCCTCGAAATGGCTCGCGTCACCGTTGAAGATTGCATTGATAAGGTCGACAACCGCTTCGACCTCGTTCTGTTGGCCGCGCACCGCGCCCGCATGATCTCTTCAGGCTCGCAACTCACGGTTGATCGCGACAACGACAAGAATCCGGTCGTGTCGCTGCGCGAGATCGCCGACTCCACGATTTCGCCGGAAGACCTGCGCGAGGAACTCGTGCATTCCTTGCAAAAGTTCGTCGAGGTGGACGAGCCCGAACCCGACACGGTGCCACTGATTGGTTCCGCGGGTGCCAGCGTCGATGCCGACGACACCGAGGTTGCGGTCGAACGCATGACCGAGGAAGAGCTGCTCAAGGGGCTCGAAGGCTTGGCGCCGCCGGAAGAGCAGCCCGAGGAAGACGAGTGACCCGGGATTTGCGGCTACGCTCCCAGCAGAAATTGATTCAAGGCCCGGACATCGTTCCGGGCCTTTGCTTTTGTTGACAATTTTGCGGTTACGATGCGTCCTAGGGGGACGCGGGAAATTGAACGGTCCGGTGCCCCGCGCAGGGGTGCAGCTTGCATCGAAAGCGCACTAGATTGTGAAGGGATGGCCGGTTCCGGCCCGCACGGAGGGCATTGAGGCAATGGCGTATCGGCGCCGCAGTTCCAGCCAGATGCAGGCTGCGACCGAAACGGTCGCGGTGGCGCCGGCGTCATCCCCAGCGGAGAAGCCGGCGAAGCCGCGGGCGCGGATGATGCGGCAGTACGACCTTGTCGAGCGCGTCCGTTCCTACAATCCGGATACCAACGAGGATTTGCTCAACCGCGCCTACGTCTACGCCATGAAGGCGCATGGCGCGCAGACCCGCGCTTCAGGCGATCCCTATTTCTCGCACCCGCTCGAGGTCGCGGCGATCCTCACCAACCTCAAGCTCGACGACGCTACGATCGTTGCGGCCCTGCTGCACGATACGATCGAGGACACCGAGGCGACGCGTGCGGAGATCGATCATATTTTCGGCCATGAGATCGGGGCCCTGGTCGAGGGCCTGACCAAGCTGAAACGGCTCGAGCTCGTCTCGCGCGAGGCCAAGCAGGCCGAGAATTTGCGCAAGCTCCTGCTGGCGATCGCCGACGACGTCCGCGTGCTTCTGATCAAGCTTGCCGACCGTCTGCACAACATGCGCACGCTGGAATTCGTGCCGCCGGCTTCGCGCCGCCGCATCGCCGAGGAGACGCTCGACATCTACGCGCCGCTTGCCGGCCGCATGGGCATGCAGGAAATGCGCGAGGAGCTGGAGGACCTTTCCTTCTTCGTGCTCGACCCGGAGGCCTATGCGGTGGTCAAGCAGCGCCTCGATACGCTGGCCGACCGCAACCGCAACCTGATCGGAGAGATCGAAACCCAGCTCTCGAAGAACCTGCTGAAGAACGGCATCACGGCGCGCGTGTTCGGTCGCCGCAAACAGCCGTTTTCGATCTGGAACAAGATGGAGCGCAAGTCGATCGGCTTCGAGCAATTGTCGGACATCTACGGCTTCCGTGTCATCCTCGACGACGTCGGCGCCTGCTACCGCGCGCTCGGTGTCGTCCACACGACCTGGCCGGTCGTGCCGGGCCGGTTCAAGGACTACATCTCGACACCCAAGCAGAACGACTACCGCTCGATTCACACCACCGTGATCGGCCCCGGTAAACAGCGCGTCGAGCTGCAGATCCGCACCGAGGACATGAACCAGATAGCCGAATTCGGCATCGCGGCGCACGCCTTCTACAAGGAAGGGATGGGCTCGCCGAACGAGCGGCTGAAGCACGAATCCAATGCGTTCGCCTGGCTGCGCCACACGATCGGGATCCTGTCCGACAGCGCCAACCCGGAAGAATTTCTGGAGCACACCAAGCTCGAACTGTTCCATGATCAGGTGTTCTGCTTCACGCCGAAGGGCAAGCTGATCGCGCTGCCGCGCCAGGCCAACGTGATCGATTTCGCTTATGCGGTGCATACCGACGTCGGTAACAGCGCGGTCGGATGCAAGATCAACGGCAAGTTCGCTCCGCTGTCGTCCGAACTGCAGAACGGCGATGAGGTCGAGGTCCTGACCTCGAAGGCGCAGTCGGCGCCGCCTTCGGCCTGGGAGGCGCTTGCAGTCACCGGCAAGGCCCGCGCGGCGATCCGGCGCGCCACTCGCAACGCGGTGCGTGACCAGTATGCCGGCCTGGGCCGCCGCATCGTCGACCGCCTGTTTGCCCGCGCCAAGATCGAATATGCGGACGACAAGCTGAAGGGCGCGCTGCCGCGGCTGGCGCGCACCTCGATCGAGGACGTGATGGCCTCGGTCGGGCGCGGCGAAATAAAGGCCTCTGACGTCGCGCGGGCGATGTATCCCGACTACAAGGAGGAGCGGCTGGTGCGCTATGGCACGACGAAGGGCCTCGCCGCCAAGCTGAAGACCCAGTCGCAGCCGCATCCGGCGCGCGCCGCCTCGGTGATCCCCGTGCGCGGCATCAATTCCGACCTGCCGGTGAAATTCGCGCCCAATGGCGGCGCAGTGCCGGGCGATCGCATCGTCGGCATCGTGACGCCGGGTGAGGGAATCACGATCTATCCGATCCAGTCGCCGGCGCTGAAGGACTTTGAGGAGGAGCCGGAGCGCTGGCTCGACGTGCGCTGGGACATCGACGAGACGATGCCGCAACGTTTTCCTGCACGCATCCTGGTCCACAATGTCAACGAGCCCGGCAGCCTCGCCCAGATCGCGACCGTGATCGCCGAGCATGACGGCAATATCGACAATATCCATATGTCGCGCCGCTCACCGGACTTCACGGAACTGACCATCGATCTCGAGGTCTATGATCTCAAGCATCTCAGCGCCATCATCGCCCAGCTGCGTGCCAAGGCCGTGGTCGCACGGGTCGAGCGCGTCAATGGGTAGATTCTCGTCATTGCCGGGCTTGACCCGGCAACCCAATTTTCAAGAATGATTGATGGGCGGGTCAAGCCCGCGCTTGACGGCTTGGATTGGCAGGTCAGAAGAATGTTCAAGGCTCCTCCGCTTCGCCTCGGCGTCAATGTCGATCATGTCGCGACCCTGCGCAACGCGCGGGCCGGTGTGCGGCCCGATCCGGTGCGTCTGGCGCTTGCCGCGATTGCGGCCGGCGCCGACGGCATCACCGCGCATCTGCGGGAGGATCGCCGCCACATCCGCGACGAGGACATGGCGCGGCTGAAGGCCGAGATTTCGAAGCCCCTGAATTTCGAGATGGCGGCGACCGACGACATGCTGCGGATTTCGCTCGCCACAAAGCCGCATGCGGTGTGCCTGGTGCCGGAGCGACGTCAGGAACTCACCACCGAAGGTGGCCTCGACGTGGCAGGCCTCCACAACGTGCTGGCGCCGTTCATCGCCCGACTGGGCGATGCCGGCATTCGGGTGTCGCTGTTCATCGCCGCCGATCCCCGGCAGATCGAGACGGCGGCGAAGCTGAAGGCGCCGGTGATCGAGCTCCATACCGGCGGCTGGTGCGACGCGGTGGTCGACGGCCACAAGGACAAGGCGGAGGCCGAGTGGAAACGCATCGTCGAGGGCGCGAGATTGGCCCATGCCGCCGGGCTTGAAGTCCATGCCGGACATGGACTCGACTATGCGACGGCAGAAACGATCGCGACGCTGCCGGAGATCCGCGAGCTCAACATCGGCTACTTCATGATGGGTGAGGCGCTGTTCGTCGGCATCGCCGAAACCGTGCGCACCATGCGGGAGGCGATGGACCGTGGCCGCGCAAAGGCGGAAGGCGCGGTCGGCACATGATCATCGGCATCGGCTCGGACCTGATCGACATCACGCGGATCGCCAAGGTGATCGAGCGGCACGGCGAGCGGTTTCTCGAGCGCATCTATACCGATACGGAGCGGGCGAAGGCGATGCTCCGCGCCAACAGCGAGAGGATGGTGGTCGCCACCTACGCCAAGCGCTTTGCGGCGAAGGAGGCCTGTTCCAAGGCGCTCGGCACCGGCATCCGTCAGGGCGTGTGGTGGAAGGACATGGGGGTGGTGAACCTGCCGGGTGGCCGGCCGACCATGCAGTTGACCGGCGGGGCGCTGACGCGATTGAAGGAACTGACGCCCGATGGCATGGAGGCGCGGATCGATCTCTCGATCACCGACGATTGGCCGCTGGCGCAGGCTTTCGTCATAATTTCGGCGGTTGCCCCCGGCAAATGATGCGGCGTAGCGTGCGACCTGCCTGCAGATCCCTACAAAACTGAAAATCATTGACATTTCAATGAATTAAGAAGTTTTTTTACGGCGATTGATTGCGCACCCGCGAACAACCGTCTAAAAGCGCCGCTAGGTTAACATCGAGCGAGACGCGAATTCGGGTTTGCGCCGGGATTTGCCCTCAAGATCAGAATCAAGGCCATTTTCCTCGCGCGAGGGCCGAACGCTTCGCGTGAAGAAAACGTTCTGCCACCGCGCGGGCGTCGGGCCTGCGGGAATTGGGAAAGCAATGAGCGTGACCACCGGGACCAAATCTGAGAGTGGCTTGGGTGAAACCATCCGTGTCATCATCCACGCTCTTCTAATCGCGCTCGTGATTCGAACTTTCCTGTTCCAGCCCTTCAACATCCCCTCGGGATCGATGAAGGCAACGCTGCTGGTCGGCGACTATCTCTTCGTTTCGAAATATTCGTACGGCTATAGCCATTACTCCATTCCATTCTCGCCCAATCTGCTCTCGGGCCGCATCTTCGGCTCCGAGCCGAACCGCGGCGATATCTTGGTGTTTCGTCTGCCACGAGACGACTCCACCGACTATATCAAGCGCGTGATCGGGTTGCCGGGCGACCGTATAGAGGTCAGGAACGGGTTGCTTTACATCAACGACAAGCCGGTCGAGCGCGAGCGGTTGAGCGATTTCATTGGCGAGGATCCTTGCGGCTCGGATGCGACGGCTCGCGTCAAACGCTGGAAGGAGACGCTGCCCAACGGCGTCAGCTATGAGACGCTCGACTGCACCGACAACGGCTATATGGATAACACCATCGTCTACACCGTTCCGCCCGGGCATTTCTTCATGATGGGCGACAACCGCGACAATTCCACTGACAGCCGGTTCCTGACACAGGTCGGCTACGTTCCGTTCGAGAACATCATTGGACGAGCCCAGATGATCTTTTTCTCGATCGCTGAGGGCGAGCACGCCTGGATGTTCTGGCGGTGGCCGTTCGCGGTGCGATGGCATCGCCTATTCACCATCGTGCGATGAACGACGAGACGCCCGCCATCAAGGACCAACCGACGCTTGGCGAGCCGAGCGAGAAGCCTGACGCCAGCGCCCGCGCCGCGCCCAGGAAGCGGCGCAGCAAGGCCGCCAGGGCGGCTGAGGAGAAGGCCGCCATTGCCGGGACCGAGGCCCGCATTGGCTACAAATTCTCCGATCCCGCGTTGCTCACCACCGCGTTCACCCACGTCTCCGCGCTGAAGCCCGCGGCTCGCAACCGCGCCGACAGCTACCAGCGGCTGGAATTCCTCGGCGATCACGTCCTCGGGCTGATTGTCTCCGACATGCTGTTCCGTGCGTTCCCGAACGCCGACGAGGGCGAATTGTCGAAGCGGCTCGCCGATCTCGTGCGCAAGGAGAGCTGCGCCGACGTCGCCAAGTCGCTCGGGCTGCTCGACGACATCAAGCTTGGCATGGTGAAGGCGGTCGAGGGGGCGCGGCTGCGCAAATCCGTGCTCGGCGACATCTGCGAGGCGGTGATCGGCGCGATCTATCTCGATGGCGGGCACGAGGCGGCCCGGCAATTCGTCGAGCGCAACTGGACCGAGCGGATGCGCAAGCTCAGGCGCCCGCTGCGCGACCCGAAGACGGTGCTGCAGGAGTGGGCGCAGGGCAAGGGACTGCCGACACCGGTCTATCGCGAGATCGAGCGCACCGGCCCACATCACGATCCGCAATTCCGCGTCGCCGTCGAACTGCCGGGACTGGCGCCGGCTGAAGGTCTCGGCGGCAACAAGCGCGCGGCCGAGAAGGCGGCGGCATCGGCCATGATCGCGCGTGAAGGTGTCGGCAGCAATGACTGACGAGACGAACGAGCAGGCGGCCGCGACGCGCTGCGGTTTCGTCGCGCTGATCGGCGCCCCCAATGTCGGCAAGTCGACGCTGGTCAATGCGCTGGTCGGCTCCAAGGTCACTATCGTTTCGCGCAAGGTGCAGACCACACGTGCGCTGATCCGCGGCATCGTGATCGAAGGCAATGCACAGATCATCCTGGTCGACACGCCCGGCATTTTTGCGCCGAAGCGCCGGCTCGACCGCGCCATGGTGTCGACCGCCTGGAGCGGCGCCCATGACGCCGACCTCGTCTGCGTGCTGTTCGATGCCCGGTCCGGCCTCGACGAGGAGGCCAACGCGATCCTGGCGAAGCTGGAGTCCGTGTCGCATCCGAAGATCCTGGTGTTGAACAAGATCGACCTGGTGCCGCGCGAAAAACTGTTGGCGCTGGCTCAGACCGCCAACGAGCGCATGCATTTCGAGCACACCTTCATGATCTCCGCGTTGTCGGGCGACGGCGTCGCCGATTTGCGCGCGACGCTCGCGAAGATGGTGCCGGAGGGGCCGTTCCTTTATCCCGAGGACCAGATGTCGGATGCTCCGATGCGGCATCTGGCGGCCGAGATCACGCGGGAGAAGATTTACGGCCACCTGCATCAGGAACTACCGTATCAATCGACGGTCGAGACCGATAGCTGGACCGATCGCAAGGACGGCTCGATCCGGATCGAGCAAACGATTTTTGTCGAGCGCGAAAGCCAGCGCAAGATCGTGCTCGGCAAGGGCGGTGCTACAATCAAGGCAATCGGCGCAGATTCGCGCAAGGAGATCGCCGAGATCATGGGCGTGCCTGTGCATCTGTTCCTGTTCGTCAAGGTGCGCGAGAACTGGGGCGACGATCCCGACCGCTACAGGGAAATGGGACTGGAATTCCCCAAGGAATAAGGCTCGCGTGCGCAATGAACGTTCCCAGAAACGTGCTGTGGTTTGAAGTGCTGCTCTATCTCTCGCTGACGCTGGACGCGCTGTCGGTGGCGTTTCAGGATCGCACGCCGACCGGCGAGATGAGCGAGCAGATGATCATGGTGGCGACCCTGATATCGGGCGGCATGATTCTGCTGTTGATGTATTTCGTCAGGCTCGCCGCCCGCCGACGCAAGAACTGGCCGCGCTGGGCGCTCGCGGCGGCGCTCGTGCTGTCGGCGGTCTCGCTCGGGCAGGTGATCTTGGAACGTGGCCTGGAACTCGACAGCGGCATTGAAATCGTCTCGTGCATCCTGACCACGGCCGGGCTTTACTTCTCCTTTACCGGCGACGCTCAGGGCTGGTTCAACTCGTAAAAGCAGGAGCGCTTGCGGCAGTTGGCCCGCAAAGCTTCTGCGCCGGGCCGTGTGACGCTATATTGCCACAATGGAATGGACCGACGAAGGCATCGTGCTGGGCGTGCGGCGGCATGGCGAATCCTCAGCCATCGTCGAACTCCTGACGCGTGAGCATGGACGGCATCTTGGCCTGGTTCGCGGCGGCGCCGGCTCGCGGATGCGGCCGTTGCTGCAGCCCGGCAACAGCGTTACAGCGGGGTGGCGGGCGCGGCTCGACGAGCATCTCGGTATGTACACGCTGGAGGGCACGCGGCTCCGAGCGGCGGCGCTGCTTGCCTCGTCACACGCGGTCTACGGCGTGACGCACCTGGCTGCGCTGGCGCGGCTGCTGCCGGAGCGCGATCCGCATGAGGACATCTACGAGATGCTGCTGGGGACCCTCGACGATTTCGAGGACGCCGGCATCGCTGCGGTGCATCTGATCAGGTTCGAGCTTGCAATGCTGACCGAACTCGGGTTTGGGCTCGACCTGGAGAACTGCGCCGCAACGGGGGCGACGACCGACTTGATCTACATTTCGCCGAAATCCGGCGGCGCGGTGTCCCGCGCTGCGGGCGAACCCTGGCGCGACCGGCTGCTGCCGCTGCCTGCCTTCCTGCGCGAGGGCGAGGGCGGCGCGAATGCCTGGTCGGATCAGGACCTGCGGGATGGTTTCCGGATCACGGGGCTATTCCTGCTCCGCCACGTGCTGGAGCCGCGCGGGCAGGGACACTCCGACGCTCGCGACGGGTTTATCAACGCGGTGACAAGGCGACGGACGCAAGCGGCCAGCACCTAGACCGGGCGGCTTCAGGTTAGCCTGGCTTGAGGTGCACGACGACGAGGCCGTTCACGTCCGAGACCAGGAGTCGGCCGATGCTGTCGACGTAATTGATTGCGAGCGGAACGCCGATCGTCTCGATGCGCTCAACCCGGTGATGGCCGGAGTACTCTCCCGGATAGTCCCGGATCCACCTGTCGCTGAGAAACGAGCTTCGCCAGTTGCGGGCATTCTGTAGGTCCGCCGGTGACCAGGCGTTGAATTCCATGTGAACGATTGCGCGCCGCGCCACCTTGAGGGCCGCCGCTTTGGCCGACGCGAAAATCGCATCGTCACAGTGCATCGCCGCCGCAGAGGTGAAGACTACGTCGACCTGATCGACGCCGATGCCTTGCATCAGTGCCTCGGCATCGCCCATTGAGCCGCAAACGAACCTGGCTGTCGGGGCCACGCCATTCGCCTTGCTCCACGCAATTGCGCGCTCGTTCAATTCGATCCCGTAGAGCTGGGTTGCCGGACATAGGACCCCGATCTCGCGGAGATTGGCGCCGACATTGCAGCCGAACTCAAGGACCGAACCCGGCGCAAGGCTTGCGACCTGTTGGGCGAACCACTTCTTGAGGTCCGTCGCCTGCGCATAGCCGGGAAATTCGGCGTCGGATATCGTCTCACGCCAATGTTTCTGCCAGAAGCTCGACTCCCGCGCACGGGCTAAAACCGGAATCGGCGTTGCACTAATCGCCATCCGCCACAAGCGATGCTTAAGATCGCTTGAGGATAGCCGAAGCATCCTGTTTGCCATCACGGGAACTCCTGGTTGAGCAGGCGCGTGGGCGCTGCCGTCTGCGCATACCATTGCATCTCGGTCCAGGACAAGGCGTCGCGGTTGTGATGCTGTTGGCAAATCGCGCCGGACGCCCCGAAACTACTCGCTGCACGACCCATGAATTCGCTTTCTTTTGAGGTGTTTAGTGGGCCAAATCGCCTCGCTTTGATTCGCGGCTTGCCCGATTCACCGCCAAGGTTTAACGCCTCCCCATGGGAAAACGACAATTACCGCCGGAAAAGCCGGCTGAAATCCACGAGGTGCCGCTGCGTGACGCGCTGGAAGAGCGCTACCTCGCTTACGCGCTCTCGACCATCATGCATCGTGCCTTGCCGGATGCCCGCGACGGGCTGAAGCCGGTGCACCGGCGCATCCTCTACGGCATGCGGCTGCTGCGGCTCGATCCTGGCACGGCGTTCAAGAAGTCCGCCAAGATCGTCGGCGACGTGATGGGCTCGTTCCACCCGCACGGCGACCAGGCGATCTACGATGCCATGGTGCGCCTCGCACAGGATTTCTCCTCGCGCTATCCGCTGGTCGACGGCCAGGGCAATTTCGGCAATATCGACGGCGATAATCCGGCCGCCTACCGTTATACCGAAGCGCGCATGACCGAGGTCGCGCGGCTGCTTCTCGACGGCATCGACGAGGATGGCGTCGAATTCCGCGCCAACTACGACGGTCAGTCGAAAGAGCCGGTGGTGCTACCCGGCGGCTTCCCGAATCTGCTCGCCAACGGCGCACAGGGCATCGCGGTCGGCATGGCGACCTCGATCCCACCGCACAACGTCGCGGAACTCTGCGATGCCGCGCTGCACCTGATCGACAAGCCCGACGCCAAGTCGAAGGCGCTGTTGAGATGGGTCAAGGGACCGGACTTCCCGACCGGCGGTATCGTCATCGATTCCAAGGAAGCGATCATCGAAGCCTACACCACCGGTCGCGGCTCATTCCGCACCCGCGCGCGCTGGGAAAAGGAAGAGGGCGCCCGCGGCACCTGGGTGGTCGTGGTCTCCGAAATTCCATGGCTTGTGCAGAAGTCGCGGCTGGTCGAGAAGATTGCCGAGCTTTTGGACCAGAAGAAGTTGCCGCTGGTCGGCGAGGTCCGCGATGAGTCCGCCGACGATGTCCGCCTCGTCATCGAGCCGAAGTCGCGCGCGGTCGACCCCGAATTGATGATGGAGTCGCTGTTCCGGCTGACCGAGCTGGAAAGCAAGATCTCGCTGAACCTCAACGTGCTGGTCAAGGGCCGGATCCCGAAGGTGGTCGGTCTTGCCGAAGCCTTGCGCGAATGGCTCGACCATCTGCGCGACGTGCTGATCCGCCGCACCAACTTCCGCAAGACGCAAATCGAGCATCGGCTGGAAGTGCTCGGCGGCCAGCTGATCGCGTATCTGAACCTCGACAAGGTGATCAAGATCATCCGCACCGAGGACGAGCCGAAGCCGGTCTTGATGAAGACGTTCAAACTCACCGACATCCAGGCGGAGGCGATCCTGAATATGCGCCTGCGCAACTTGCGCAGGCTGGACGAGATGGAGATCCGCACCGAGGACAAGGATCTGCGCAAGGAGTTGAAGGGGGTCGAGGGGCTGCTCGGCTCGGAAGCCCAGCAATGGGCCAAGGTCGGCGAGCAGGTGACCAAGGTCCGCGACCTCTTCGGGCCGAAGACGCCGCTCGGAAAGCGCCGCACCACCTTTGCCGATGCGCCCGAGCATGACCTGGCCACGATCGAGGAGGCCTTCGTAGAGCGCGAGCCGGTAACGATCGTGATCTCCGAGAAGGGCTGGGTTCGCACACTGAAGGGCCATGTCGAAGATCTCTCGGGCCTTGCCTTCAAGACCGACGACAAGCTCGATCATGCCTTCTTTGCCGAGACGACCTCAAAGCTGCTCCTGTTTGCGACCAACGGCAAATTCTACTCGCTCGACGTGGCGAAGCTGCCGGGCGGCCGCGGCCATGGCGAGCCGATCCGGATATTCATCGACCTCGATCAGGACGCCGCGATCGTCTCGCTGTTCGTCAACAAGGGCGAGCGCAAGTTCCTGATCGCGAGCAGCGAAGGCCAGGGGTTCATCGTCAAGGAAGAGGACTGCGTCGGCAACACCCGCAAGGGCAAGCAAGTGCTCAATGTCGAGATGCCGAACGAGGCTCGCGCGATCGCGACTGTGACCGGCGATACCGTTGCCGTGATCGGCACCAACCACAAGATGGTGCTGTTCGGCATCGATCAGGTGCCGGAGATGGCGCGTGGCCGCGGCGTGCGCTTGCAGAAATATTCCGGGGGATCGCTGTCCGACGTCGCGGTGTTCGATTCAAAGACCGGCCTGACCTGGAAGGATTCGGCGGGCCGCGATCACAGCATGACCATGAAGGAGCTGTCTGACTGGCGCGGCAATCGGGCCGACGCGGGGCGCCTCGCGCACGGCCTGCCGAAATCGAACAAGTTCAACCGCGGCGTGGAATAGCGGCGGCAAGGGTCGTCAGGTGCAGCTCCTCGGGTCACCGGACGAGGCGCCTGTAATTGTATCCATATTTCGCCGCGCTATAAGTGGCGCCGACGAGATTGATCGGGCGAAGGCGGCTTCGCGCATGGCGCATCATCACCATCACGACCATTCCCACGCGCATGGTCATTCCCACGGCCACGATCACGCCGGGCATAGCCATGCGCCCGACAGTTACGGCGCGGCGTTCGCGATCGGCGCCTCGCTGAACGCGGCCTTCGTCGTCGCCGAGTTGATTTTCGGCTATACCGCCAACTCATTGGCGCTGGTGTCCGACGCGGTCCACAATCTCTCCGACGTGATCGCGCTGCTCCTGGCCTGGGGCGGGGCTTGGCTTGCGGGCAGGCGGCCGACCGATACGCACACCTACGGGTACCGCCGCGCGTCGATCCTCGCAGCCCTGGCAAATGCCGCCCTGCTGCTGATCGCCGTTGGCGGAATCGCGGTCGAGGCGGTCAATCGCCTTCGCGAGCCGGCGGAGGTTGCGAGCTGGACCGTGGTCTGGGTGGCGGCGCTCGGCGTTCTCATCAATGGCGGCACGGCGCTGCTCTTCATGCGCGGGCGCGACAGCGACCTCAATGTCCGTGGCGCGTACCTCCATATGGCCGCCGACGCAGGCGTCTCGCTCGGTGTCGTCGCGGCGGCGCTGCTGATCATGGCGACCGGCTGGCAGTGGATCGACCCCGCGATCAGCCTCGTGATCGCCGCGGTCGTGCTGGCGAGCGGCTGGGGGCTGATGCGCGACAGCGTCAATCTCGCGCTCGACGCCGTGCCGAAGGGCATCGAGCTCAGAGAAGTGAGGGACTACCTCGCCGCGCTCGAGGGCGTGACCGAGGTTCACGACCTGCATGTCTGGGCCATGAGCACCAGCGAGACCGCGCTGACCGCGCATCTGGTGTGCCCTGGCGGCCATGACGATGCGTTCCTGCATCGGGTCTGCGCCGAGCTGTCGCACCGGTTCAGCATCCATCATGCGACGCTGCAGATCGAGATCAGCAGCGAGACTTGCCGGCTGGCGCCCGCGGAGATGGTGTAGCATCGGCGCAGGGACGGGCGCGTGAGGCCGCAAGCCGCCGTTGCGATCACGGCGAATTGCACCATCAGCCAGCGTGCTGGCCACGCATGCGAAACTGGTTGGGTCAATTCCGTGGGCGCGAGTTATAATTGAATTGAACTTGGCCAACGCACTCGGAGCCCGTCCATGCACACGCATTCGATCGATCAATGGACCCACGAGCACGTGTTCCTTGGTACCGAACATGCCCATAATGAGCGCCGCACCTGGATCGTGGTCGGCCTGACTGCTCTGATGATGGTCGGCGAGATCGTTGGGGGTTGGCTGTCCGGATCGATGGCGCTGCTGGCCGACGGCTGGCACATGGCAACCCACGCGGCCGCGCTCGGCATCGCCGGGCTCGCCTATCTGTTCGCGCGTCGGCAGGCAAGCAATGCGCGCTTCTCGTTCGGCACCGGCAAGTTCGGCGATCTCGCCGCGTTCGCAAGCGCCATCATCCTGGCCATGATCGCGATCCAGGTGGCCTGGGAGAGTTTTGATCGGCTCATGCATCCGGTATCGATCGCATACAGCGAGGCGATCGCGGTTGCGGCCCTCGGTCTTGCCGTCAACCTCACCAGCGCATGGCTGTTGCGCGACGATCACGATCACCATCACCATCATCATGGCCACGATCACAATCACAAACTTCATCACCACCGCGACAACAATCTGCGCGCGGCTTATGTCCATGTGCTGGCCGACGCCGCGACCTCGATCCTCGCGATCGGCGCGCTGTTGGTCGCGATGTACGCGCATTGGGTCTGGGCCGATCCGCTGGTTGGGATCATCGGCAGTCTGGTGATCGCGAGTTGGGCCTATGGCCTCGTCCGGGCGGCCGGCTCGGTGCTGCTCGATGTCAGTGCAGATGAAGATCTCGAAGCCACCGTCCGCGAGAGGATCGAGACCGAGGGCGATCGCGTCACCGATCTGCATCTATGGCAGGTCGGCCCCGGCCACCGCGCCGCTGTCATCTCGGTCGTGTCGGATCACCCGCTACCGCCGACGATGTACAAGCGGCGGCTCGGCGGCCTGCGTGGTCTGAGCCACATCACGGTTGAAGTCGAGGCATGCCCGAATCACGCTGACGCGCACTGAGGCCTTGAGTCGATCAACGGGAGGGCGGCATGAAGAAGGTAATCTATCTTGCGGCATTGCTGATCGTCTTGTGCGCGGCGCCGCGCACGAACGCCGGTCCCTCGGGAGTCGAGAGGCTCTACATCCTCAACTGCGGCGAGGGAGTGGCGGGTGACATTTCACGCTGGTCGCCCGGCGTAAACGAAGGCAAGTCGATGGACTTCGTCGACAATTGCTATCTGATCAAGCACGCGCAAGGCTGGTTTCTGTGGGACACTGGCCTCCCTGACGCGGTCGCGGCGCTACCAGACGGTCTTGCACCCGCTGACCCGAAGGCGATCGCATGGCGGCGGCCGAAGACGCTCGCCGCGCAGCTCGATCAACTTGGGTTGAAGCCATCCGATGTCAAGGCGATGGCAGTCTCGCATACCCATCCCGACCACATCGGCAATGTCGAGATGTTTCCGGCCGCGATGCTGTATGTGCAGAAGGCGGAATATGAGTGGCCCGGCGCCAACAACGCGCCGCGTTTCAAGGCGGAGCATCCCGTCACGAAGCTCGAGGGAGACCGCGACGTTTTCGGTGACGGCAGCGTCACCATCCTGTCGACGCCCGGCCATACCCCCGGCCACCAATCGCTGCTCGTGAAGTTGCCGAAGACAGGCGCGATCCTGCTGACCGGCGATGCCGTCCATTTCAAGGGCAACTGGGACAATCGCGGCGTGCCAACCATGAACGTCAGCAAGGACCAGACGCTGGCCTCGATGCAGAAGATCGCGGATACACTGACAAGAGAGAACGCGCAGCTCTGGATCAACCATGACAAGGCACAGCGCGACGGCTTGAAGATGTCGCCGGACTTTTACGACTGAATCGCGTTTGCGTCGCTGCCTTCTGACCAGCCCCGGAAAACCCTCATGGTCTCGTCGTCCATCGGAAAGAAGCTCTCGATGCGCAGCTCTTGCAGCGTGATGTCCTGAGGGATTCCCAGCGTCGCGATGGTGGTGAAGAGCTGCAGCCGGACATTGCCCTTTCGGAATTGCATGGGCAGAACAGGGCCGGGTGGTGAGATCGAAGGTGGCGCGCCGATCGCCGCCTCGACGCCGTCATAGGCGCGCAGGCGTTCAAGCAGTTTCGCCGTCGCGGCGGTGCCGTCTGCGGCGGCATCGGCTTCGACGCTGCGGACGAAGAAGCCTGCGACCTCGGTCCAGTTGGTGAGATATGGCCGTAACACATCGGGCGCGACCAGCGCATCGGCGAGATTGACCGACGTGCCTGGCGCCAGCGGGCCAACGAGGAATTCGACCATGCGGGTGGCGCCTGAATTGGCCAGCAGGAGATTCCAATGCCGATCGACCGCGACCGCGGGAAACGGCTCCTGCTGCGCCAGCATGAAATCCAGCGCATCACGGATGTGGTTGAGCTCGGGAGCGGCGAGATCAGTCTGCCGCCAGACCGGCGCGAAGCCGGCAGCGACCAGGAGCGCATTTTGTTGCCGCAACGGGACGTCGAGCGTGGTGGCCAGTCTCATCACCATGTCACGGCTTGGCGCGGCGCGTCCAAGCTCGAGGAAGCTGAGATGGCGCTGCGAGATGCCTGCACGCCCCGCAAGCTCGAGCTGCGAAAAGCCCCGCCGCTGCCGCCACCGGCGGAGGCTGGCCGCGAAATCGTGCTGCGACATGAATACCTGCCAGGTAGTTGCCGAAACGATGTCGTGGAGCAAGATGCCACAATCGGAACCGGAAGGCATTGGGAGCGCGGATTGGGCGAGTGGATTGGCGTTGCGATCGCGCTGGTCTCGAGCAGCCTCGGCGGCACCGCGGCGGCAATCACACGTTACCTGGCGGGCAATGCCGATCCGATCACGCTCGCCATCTTGCGCTGGGCCATCGGCTTTCTCTGCGTTCTGCCCGTGGCCGTCCTGGTGCGCGCAAAGTGGCCGCAGCGGGAGGATTTGCCGGCGGTCGCGGCGCTCGGCTTTGCCTTCTTCGGTGTGTTCTTTGTGCTCTACAACATCGCGATCTCCTACACGACCGCGGCGCGTGCCAGCCTTGCGCTGGCGACGCTGCCGCTCTCGACCATGTTGGTCGGCGCCGTGCTCGGCATAGAGCCGTTGACGAAGCGCAAATCGATAGGTGTCTCGATCGCGGTGCTCGGTGTTGGTGCTGCGCTTGCTTCCGGGCTGGCGTCAGCGCCGTCAGGCGCGTGGCGCGGCGAGCTGATCATGATCGCGGCCGTCCTGTGCATGGCATTTTACAATGTGTGGTCCCGGCCGCTCATCCGCCGTTCGAGTGCGCTCGGCTTCCTTACCGTTGGCATGGGCACGGGAGCTCTTGCGCTCATTGTCGTGGGGGCCATGACCGGCAGCGCCGCTGCGCTCCGCGATTTCGGTACATCGCAGTGGATCGCAGGGATCTATCTCGGAATTGCCGGTGGGGCGCTCGCCTTCATCCTGTGGGTGCTGGCGCTGGAACGGGCATCACCGACGCGGGTAGCCAATACCATGACGGTCAATCCGGTCGCCGCGGCGGTGCTCGCGACCCAACTGGTCGGCGAACCGATCACACCCAACCTGGTGGTCGGCCTGATCGCGGTGTTCGCCGGAATCTGGATCGCGACGTCGGAGCCGAAGCAGACCTCATCAGCCACGCGGCGCTGATGGGGCCATCGCGGGCGGCGGAGCCTGAGTGCGCGTCGGCTTCAGCGTGCCGGCGTAGAACGACAACGTGAAGACCAGAACCAGGGCAATCAGATAGACCGCATAGGCTTGCGGCGGCATGATCGCCCATTGCAAGAAGCGTCGGATGGCGTCCATGATAAGGTTGTGCGCGAAAGCCGGTGACAAGGGAAGCCGGAATCGGCGGCCTATTCTTCGGCTCGCCTGGTGTTGAGCAGGAACAGCGCGGCGAAGGCGGCTAGGCTGAGCGCCGACGAGACTATCAGTACACGGCCACCGATCATGTCGATCAGAAGCCCGAAGGCGAGCGGCGCGGCGGCCTGTGCCATCCGCGCCGGTGCACCGATGATGCCGAGGCGGTAGGCGTAGTTCTGCGCGCCGAAGATCGACAGCGGCAGGGTGCCGCGCGAAATCGTGAGGATGCCGTTGCCCGCGCCGTGGAACACCGCGAATACGCTCGCGGCGCCGCCACCGATCACGCCGACGATGGCCGCGCCGATCGGGTGGGTCAGGCAGGCGAGTCGCGTCGAGACCAGCGGGTGGTAGCGGCTAAGCAGGCCGGCTTCAACGATGCGGGCGATGACCTGCGCCGGTCCGATCAGCGCGCCGGCCGCGATCGCCTCCAGATGCGTGGCGCCGACTGCCTCCAGGATGCGCGGAAAATGCGCGGCCATTGCGCCCGTGACGGTCCATGCGGCCGCGAAGGTGAACGCCAGCAGGATCATCGGACGGTCGATTGGCACGTGCGGCTTCACCGCATTGGCCACCACTGCCTTGGCGCCGGCAATGGGTGGCAGCATCAGCCAATTGATTGGCAGACCGATGAGGATGTTGGCGGCGGCCCAGGCAAAGCAGGTGTCGCGCCAGCCGATATGGGCGAGCCCGAGCGCGGTCAGTGGCCAGCCGACGGTCGAAGCAAAGCCCGCGATCAGCGTGATGCCGGTGATGGGGCGGCGCGCAGCTTCGCCATAGAGGCGGCCGAGCGCGCCGAACGCGGCATCGTAAAGGCCGTAGCCCATGCCGACGCCGAGCAGCAGCCACGCGGCAGTCAGTACCGGGATCGACGTGGACAATCCGAGCAGCACCAATCCGCCGGCGATCGCCAGGCTGGAAATCGACAGCACCGAGCGTCCGCCGACCAGATCGATCTGTCGTCCGATGCGCGGCCCGAGCAGCGCGGATATCACCAGCGAGCCGGAGAAGGCGGCGAAGATCCAGTTTGAGGAAATGCCGAGGTCCCGGGCGATAGGGTCCGCGAGAATGGCCGGCAGGTAGTAGCTCGAAGCCCAGGCGAGCGTCTGTGTGGTGCCGAGCGCCAGGATGATCGGAAGCTGCCGGGCGCTCATTTCGCCGCTGTTATCCTTTTGCCGGCGGGTCACCGTCCGGTCTTGCATTTTCGACGTTGCATTGTGTCCGTCACAAAGCTGTCGTCAAGGAGCGCTTGGCATGCGATCAGCAGCCTTCCTCTTACGAGAGTTGCCCGGCATAATCCACGCATGGAACTGACGCACCGTTTGCGCCTGACGAACTGGCTGGTCAGCCAGGGTCTCACGGGCATGCCCGAAAACGACCTGTTGCGGGGATTCTGCGAGCGCTGCCGGGCCGCCGGCATGCCGTTGTCGCGCGGGCTCGTGTTTATCGACACACTGCATCCGATCTTCGAGGGACGCGGCTTCCGCTGGAACGACGGCGAGACCAATGAGGCCGACGCCTTCGAATACGGTTCGACCAGCACGGGGGATGCCAACCAAAACTGGCGGCGGTCGACTTTCTACCACATGCTCGAAAGTGGCCATGACGAGATGGCGATCGATCTCGCCGACTGCGCCTCGCTCGACTTCTCCATGATCAACGAGCTTGCGGACAAGGGCCACAAGCACTTCGTGGCCTTCGTGCACCGCTTCGGCGAGGCTGGCACGATCGGAGAGATGGACTGCTTCTACTCCTACTGGACCACCCGCCATTCCAACGGGTTTGACCAGAATCACATGGCTGCGCTGCGCGACCTGGTGCCCGT
The DNA here is from genome assembly GCF_018131005.1 of Bradyrhizobium lablabi. Classification (GTDB taxonomy): domain Bacteria; phylum Pseudomonadota; class Alphaproteobacteria; order Rhizobiales; family Xanthobacteraceae; genus Bradyrhizobium; species Bradyrhizobium lablabi_D. The sequence continues at coordinate 137,113 of NZ_JAFCJK010000007.1, read as the reverse complement.
ACTAGGGCTTGCGGTGAAATCGGCGGCGCAAGTTGAAATCGCGCGGACGCTCGGCCGGGTCTATCTCGGCCGCGAGACGGCGGAGCAGGTGATGCGTGGGCGCATCACCCGCGGCGTCACCGAGAAGATCAAGGCCGTGTTGTGGTACTCCGACGTGCGCGGCTCGACTGCGATCAGCGAAAGCATCGGGCCTGACGAGATCATCCCGTTCCTCAACGACTACGCGCAGGCCTCGATCGATGCCATCCACGACGCCGGCGGCGAGGTTCTGAAGCTGATCGGCGACGGAGTACTGGCCATGTTCAGCGACGACAATACCCCTAGAGCCAAGCGGGCGGCGTTGCGCGCCGAGCATCGCTTTCGCCGCAACATCACAGCACTCAACGCGCGCCGCGCCAGCCAGGGGCGGCCGATCACGACCGCCTATGTCGGGCTTCATGTCGGTCAGGTCTTTTATGGCAACATTGGAAGCGAGGATCGGCTCGACTTCACGGTTGTCGGACCCGCCGTCAACGAGGTGAGCCGCATTGCCTCGATGTGCAGTTCGGTCGACCGGGAATTGTTGACATCGACCGCGTTCCGCACCGGCCTCGATGCCGCCGGCCGGAACTATCTGGTGTCCACCGGCCGTTTCGTGCTGCGCGGCATTGGCCACGCCCAGGACCTCTACACGCTGGATCCCGACGTCGCCGGCGACGAGGTGGTCGCCGGCAAGTATGAGCGGTATCTGGCGAGCTGAGCTTTCTCACGGAATTTCTCTAGCAGCTTGCTGGCTCGCCGATCATATCGGGTTGCCGCGTCAGGGACACCGCCGGCGACAGCAGGATCACCAGCGCCTGCGCCGCAAAGATCGCGACCGCGAGGTAGAGGCAGGCTTCGGCGCTGTAGAAACCGCCGACGATGGCGCCGAGTGCGGAGCCCAGCGGACGGGCACCGTAACTCATGATGTTGATCGCCGAGACGCGGCCGAGCAGCGAGGGCGGGGTCACCGACTGGCGCAGCGTTGTGGTCGAGATCACCCACAGGATCGGGCCGACGCCGAGCAGGAAGAAGCTCAAGCCCGCGAGCAGAGGCGTCGGAAGCCAGGTCGTCAGCGCCATCACGGCCGCGGCGACGAAGCCGGTCACCGGGCCGAGCCCGATCACGGTGCCGAAGGCGAGCCGACCCATCACCCGGGTTGCGAACAGTGCGCCGACCACCATGCCGACGCCGTACATCGCCAGGGTCGTGCCGACGCCGGTCGCCGAGAGCCCGAGATGGCGGACGGCATAGGGCACAAACACGGCGAGCAGCAGGAATGACGCTGTGTTGAAGATGAACTGGGTGATGAACACCGGCCGCAGCAGCGCGTGATGCAGCACGAAGGCAGCGCCTTCCTTGATCTCCTGAAGCGGATGGCGCTTTGGCGTCGGCTGGCGTGCCGGCTCGTAGATGCCGGCGAGCAGCACCACCGCGATCGCCGAAAGGGCGGCCGCGAAGCCGAACGCAGGTGCCGCGCCGACCCAGCCGACCAGCACGCCGCCGAGCGCAGGGCCGCTGGCAAAGGCGACGGTGCGCGCGAGCTCGATGCGGGCGTTCGCCGCCGGCAATTGTTGTGCTGTGACCAGCGATGGAACCAGCGCCGGCGCGGCGACGCTGTAGGCGACCGTGCCACAGACCGCAATGAAGCCGAGCAGAGCGAGCAACGGCAGTGTCATCAGGCCCAGCCAGAGCAACAGCAGAATTGCCGCAAGTGCCGCCGCCCGTAGCGCCTCCGAACCCGCCATCACCCAGCGCCGCGACACGCGGTCGGCGAGCAGGCCGGCCGGGATCGCGAACAGGATGAAGGGGAGGGTCAGCGCGGTCTGCAAGAGACCAGTTTGGCCTTCGCCGACGCCAAGCAGCAGCACGGCGACGATCGGCGCGGCCGCGAGCGCGATCTGCTCGGCCGATTGGGCCGCGAGGTTCGACCAGGCAAGGCGGTTGAAAGTTCCAGGCAGGCGAGGCGTATCGGCGCGCATTGCATAATTCCCTGAATTCCAAATCTCCCTTCGAATGTGCCGCCCCGTTCCGTCCAAACCCACCCGCTTCCCGACGACACGGTTTCGCGAGCAGGCTAGATGCAGTTGCAAATGAGTTGCATTAAGAAGCGAGTTCGGCCATCATTTGCCGGATGGATGCTCGTTCGCCTGAATTGTCCTCCGCACCTCTGGCGAGGACCCTGCCGGACCCCGCTGGCTGGCGGGGCGACGCGGGGCATGCCCTGAGCCTGCCCGAGGTGAACGCGACCGTCGCGGTGCCCAGTGGTGGCCTGTGGTGGCGCCGGCTGCTGGCCTTCGCCGGCCCCGGCTACCTGGTTTCCGTCGGCTACATGGATCCGGGCAATTGGGCGACCGACCTCGCGGGCGGTTCGAAGTTCGGCTACACGCTGCTCTCGGTCATCCTGCTCTCGAACCTGATGGCAATCCTGCTGCAGGCGCTCGCGGCACGGCTCGGCATCGCCACCGACCGCGACCTTGCGCAGGCCTGCCGCGCGACCTATTCGCGCCCCGTCAACCTCCTGCTGTGGCTTGCCTGCGAAGCCGCGATCATCGCTTGCGATCTGGCCGAGGTGATCGGCACCGCGATCGCGCTGAAGCTGCTGTTCGGCATCCCCCTGATCGGTGGCGCCTTGATCGCGGCCCTCGACGCCTTTCTATTGCTGCTTCTGATGAACCGCGGCTTCCGCTTCCTTGAAGCCTTTGTGATCGCGCTCTTGATCGTGATCGCGGTGTGCTTCGTCGTGCAGATCGCTGCCGCCGCCCCGCCGGTTGCCGAGGTGCTCGCCGGCTTCGTGCCATCACGCGAGATCGTGAGCAATCCCGAGATGCTCTACATCGCGATCGGCATCATCGGCGCTACCGTGATGCCGCACAATCTCTATCTGCACTCGTCGATCGTGCAGACGCGCGCCTATCCGCGCACCGAGGAGGGGCGGCGCGATGCGATCAAATGGGCGACCACCGACTCCACCATCGCGCTGATGCTGGCGCTGTTCATCAATGCCGCGATCCTGATCGTCGCGGCGGCGACCTTCTACAAGAGCGGTTATTCCAATGTCGCCGAAATCACCCAGGCATTCGAACTGCTGTCGCCGCTACTCGGGCTCGGCATCGCCTCGACGCTGTTTGCGGTCGCGCTGCTTGCGTCCGGCCTCAACTCGACGGTGACGGCGACACTGGCCGGCCAGATCGTGATGCAGGGCTTTCTCGACCTGCGGCTGCCCAACTGGGCGCAACGACTGCTGACGCGTGGCGTCGCGATCGTCCCGGTCATCATCGTCACCGCGCTGTACGGCGAAAGCGGAACGTCACAGCTTCTGGTGTTCAGCCAGGTCGTGCTGTCGATGCAGCTGCCGTTCGCCGTGATTCCGCTGGTGCGCTTCGTTTCCGACAAGCGGAAGATGGGCGCGTTCGCGATCCCGGCGCCGGTGGCAGCGGCCGCGTGGATCGTCGCCGGCGTGATCGTGATCCTGAACGTCAAGCTGCTGTTCGACACGTTTGTCGGATGAGCAAGGCGAACAGCGAAAGGTGGAACGCGCGATTGGCCGCTCGCCCTTTGCCGCTTCAGTCCTGCGGCTCCGCGAGTGCCTCGCCGGTGGCGTCGACGCGCAACCAGCCGCTTGGCGCGAGCCGCTGCTGCGGCAGGAAGCGGCCCTTGTAGTCCATCTTCTTGGAACCCTCGATCCAATAGCCGAGATAGACGTAGGGCAGACCTTGCCGGCGGGCGCGAACGATGTGATCGAGGATCATGAAGGTCCCGAGCGAGCGACTTTCCTCAGACGGATCAAAGAACGAGTAGACCATCGACAGCCCATCGCTCAGCACGTCGGTCAGCGCCACCGCGAGCAATTCGTTGCCGCGGCCGGTGATGCCGCTATCGATGTTACGCTTGCGGTACTCGATGATGCGGGTCTCGACATGGCTGTCCTCCACCATCATCGCGTAGTCGAGTACCGTCATGTCGGCCATGCCGCCGTTGCGGTGACGCCGGTCGAGATAGGCACGGAACACCGAATATTGTTCCGAGGTCGGCACCGCGTTGCGCTGCTCGCCGATGATGTCGGCGTTACGGGCCAGCACTTTGCGGAAATTGCGCGAGGGACGAAACTCATTGGCGATCACGCGGACCGAGACGCAGGCGCGGCACTGGTCGCAGGCCGGCCTGTAGGCGATGGACTGACTGCGGCGGAAGCCGCCATGGGTCAGGAGGTCGTTGAGGTCGCCGGCCTTGTCGCCGACCAGATGCGTGAAGACCTTGCGCTCATGCCGGCCCGGCAGATAGGGGCAGGGCGAAGGCGCCGTGAGGTAAAACTGGGGGGTATCACGCGAGTGCTGGGTCACGTCAGATCGTAAGGCTCCAAAACAAGACAGGCAGCCAAGTTAGCATCGCCCCCCGGAGGCTAACGGTCAATTGGTTTAGGCGGGACTAATAGGCCCGCGCGGCCGGCGTCACCTGGGTACGGACCGAACTGTTGATGACAACGGTTCCGAGAACCATGTCGTGCAGCAGCCTCCGCCGGCCGTTGAACAGTCCGACCAGCAGAACCAGCGGCGACAGGAACGAAATGGTCGCCCAGAACAGCACGGCATGCGCTGCGCCGAGCACGAAATAGCCCGGCGCGCCGTACCAGGTTCGCAACTCGAGATCCATCATACGCATGCCGATGGTGCCCGAATGCGGGCCGCCGATCGAGGAGCCGTAATAGACGACCGCCCAGATGATCGAGGCCGGCGTAATCAGGCCGAACAGCCACCAGCCCAGGAAGAAGGTGACCAACCCGAAAACAAAAATGAAGATCACGGCGAGAATCACCGGAACCGAAAGCACCACCAGGTCGATCAGGAATGCAAATACACGCCGCGTCAACACGCCGCGAAACAGTTCCGGTTGCATCCACGGATCGAACGCGTGGGGCGGAACGCCGCCGCCGCTGCGCCAGACGCCGCCGTCCTGGCCCGAACCGCTGTAAGACATGCTCAATGCTCCGAATGAATGTCCTGAAGGAGATGGGAATCAGCGGAACACGTTCCAAGCCCGTGCAGTCACCAATAGAGTCGAAATTTTCCGTGAAAAATGTGGCGGATGGCGGATAGGAGTGGCGAACAGAGTATTCCACACGCCATTTTCACGCGGATCAGCGCTCTGCCTTGATCTTCTCCGCCGCCTTGGGTGCGAAATAGGTGAGGATGCCGTCCGCGCCGGCACGCTTGAACCCGATGAGGCTCTCCATCATCGCGCGCTCGCCGTCGATCCAGCCGTTCGCGCCCGCGCCCGCAATCATCGCGTACTCGCCGGACACCTGATAGACGAAGGTCGGCATCGCAAAGGTATCCTTCACGCGGCGAACGATGTCGAGATAGGGCATCCCGGGCTTCACCATGATCATGTCCGCGCCCTCGGCGATGTCGAGCTCGACCTCGCGGAGCGCTTCGTCGGAATTGGCGCTGTCCATCTGATAGGTGCGCTTGTCGCCGGTCAGGGTCTTGGCGGAGCCGATCGCGTCGCGGAACGGGCCGTAGAAGGCGGAGGCATATTTCGCGGCGTATGACATGATCTGCACATCGGCAAAGCCGTTGTCGTCGAGCGCCTCGCGGATCGCAGCGACGCGGCCGTCCATCATGTCCGACGGCGCAATTACGTCGCAGCCGGCCTCGGCCTGGGTGAGTGCCTGCTTGACCAGCACTGCGACCGTCTCGTCGTTGAGAATCCTGCCGTCGGCGATCAATCCGTCATGGCCGTGGCTTGTGAAGGGATCGAGCGCGACATCGCAGAGCACGCCGATATCCGGAAATTCCTTCTTGATCGCGCGCACCGACTGGCAAACGAGGTTCTCCGGGTTGAGCGCTTCGGAACCTTGCTCGTCGCGCAGCGACGGTTCGGTGAAGGGGAACAGCGCGATACAGGGGATGTCGAGTCTGGCCGCGCGCTCGGCGTCGCGTACGATCTGGTCGACGGTGAGGCGGTCGACGCCGGGCATCGAGGCCACCGGCGTGCGGACGTTGTGGCCGTCAACCACGAACATTGGCCAGATCAGGTCGTCGGTCGTCAGCACATTCTCGCGCACCAGCCGGCGGGCCCATTCCGACTTGCGGTTCCGGCGCAGGCGCACCGCAAGGTCGAGAGACGGCGAGGCGAGGGGAGCCTGTCGCTCGGTCTGGCGCCGCGGGGCGTCGCGCATTTCGATCGGGCGCCCGAATTTTATCGCCATTGTCTCTCTCCTCGACGGTAGGCGGACTTCACTTCATATAATTCTAATTCCAATTCTATCACCTGTCAGGGGGCGCCGTCACCGCGTGCTGGATTTACTGCAACGGCAATTGATTTTGCTCCTCCGGCAGGCCATGACTACGGCCATGAACCTCTCTTTGCCGCCACCGCGGGGCGCTTCCCGTGTCTGACAGCTCTGCGCGCGATCAGGCGCGGGACAATGCCATCCCGACCGGCGGAGTCTCTTACGATCGTATCGAGCCGGATCAGAACGTCTGGACGCGCCGTCTCGTCATCTTCCTGCGCATCATGGCCGTCGTGTCGATTGCCAAGGGCCTCTATCACTGGGCCCAGGTGACGGGCTTCGTCGGTGGCGAGGAGGAGGCGTTCGAGAACCAGTCGATGGCCTGGCAGACCGCAACGATTTATTTCGCTGTCATCGAGCTTGTCGCTGCCGTCGGCCTGTGGCTCGCGACCCCCTGGGGCGCGGTGGTGTGGCTCACCACGGTAGTATCGATGGCGGTTATCGAGTTGATGTTTCCGGGAATCTATGGCGGGAGCCTCACGGTGGTCGCGCTCGAGGCGGCGATGCTCGCGGCTTATCTTGCACTCGCCTGGATGGCGGCGCGCGAACGGCCGCCATAGAGCGCCGACGGCGAGGTGCCCACGGCGCGCAACGCCGGCACTGCACGCTGCGTCGCGTCATTCCCGTCGAATTTTCCGAGAATTCTTTGCTAACGATTCGGTGACCGTAAAGGGTTCCGTCACCTGTGTTACGCGGACGTTTCGAATTCAAACGAAGCTGTGTCCGAATGCGACAGCGCGTGCAGACGAAGCGTGAACACACGCCTCTCACCGTCAATGAAGAGTTGCCAAAAGTCCTTGATCCATGGGCTTAATCCGCGATTCACTGTCTTAAATTCATGATCTCTTTATTGTCTTATTTAAGCTGATCTTCAAACGGCCCCCTTAAGTTGAAGCTATCAGGCGGGACACAAGTTTCGTCGAATAAGTCGGCAAAAACGACTACAGGGGAAGTGTCATGATGAAAGCCGTTGCGACAACGGCGGTGGAAGCCGCTGATCGCGCTGCCGGCCAGTCGCCGGTGCAGCCGCTCTATCTGGAAGCGCTGACTTTGGTGGAGCGGTTGCATCGCCGCCTCCTTGACGTCATCAAGGATGAGTTCGACCGCCGTGGCCGCGCCGACATCAACTCGGTGCAGGCGCTGCTGCTCTACAATATCGGCGACAAAGAGCTCACCGCCGGAGAGCTGCGCACCCGCGGCTACTATCTCGGCTCCAACGTCTCCTACAATCTGAAGAAGCTCGTCGAGCTCGGCTTCCTCGATCATCAGCGCTCGCGTGTTGATCGCCGTTCGGTCCGCATCCGCCTCACCGCGCAGGGCCAGGAAGTCCGTCGCATCGTCGACGCGCTCTATCAGAAGCACGTGAAGACGGTCGAGCAGGTAGGCGGCATCTCGAACGAGGAGTTCGCGAGCCTGAACAAGTCACTGCACCGTCTCGAACGGTTCTGGACCGACCAGATCCTGTATCGGCTCTGATCCTTTTTCCCTTTGCCAAGCGGCCAAGCCGGCGGTTGAAAAAAGACCGGCAGCCACCCTCCAAAGGCGCATCGGCCGTGCCCGGCCGGTGCGCTTTGCCGTTTTTGCACTTGCGAAAAAAATGTTTCAGCGCGGGAACCAAAGCGCGCCCGGCGACTTATCGCTCAGCCAACGGAGACGCGGTACATGCTGGTCGAGCGCGGACTGCAGGTGACGAATGTCGAGCTGGTCGGGGATGCCTATGCGATTGCCTCCAATTACCTCCGCAAATCCGGCGCCATCCCTGATACCTTTGTCACCAACGAGCGCCTGCTCGGCATCATCGTCAAGCTGGTTCAGCGCGGCGAGTTGAACAGGCTCCGTCTCGCCAACAAGGCGATTGCGAAATACGAGGCCGAGACTCTTGTCCTCGCGTAAGCGCCCATCCGGAGACTTCAATGGAAGCCGCTATCGATCGCATCATGCAGACCTATGATCTGCTGCTCAATCGCACGACTGCTGCAAGCGAGGAGGCACGGAACAAGGTCACCGAGTATGTGCGCACGCTGTTCGAGGCCGGCGAGACAGATACGCACCGCCTGACGGTGTGTGGACTGGCCTATCTGCGCCAGCTCGATGGCAGCACGGATCACGTGAAGGCTGGCTACACGGGGCTTTAAGGGGACGGGTTTCTGCGTCATTGCAAGCGAGGCAATCCATGCGCCAGTTTGGCGCAGGGACTGCGTCCGCCTTCGTGGATGCTTCTGCGGACAAGTCGTCGCTTGCCCGCAATAGCCGGCGGGTGGATGACGGCAATGGCGTCGTATTCGAGGCGAAGGATAAAATCCCCGCAAACGCGCCTGCAGACGCAAGGTCGGAGACGCGCGAAGGCCGAAGGGCTGAAAGGCGTGACAGGGAGCCCGCAGCCATGAAACCATCATCTCTGCTGCTTGCAGCTTTTGCGGCGATTGCCATCACGCCGGCCCATGCGGCGAAGCAGCCCCAAGTCGGCGACTCCATCACGTTGCAGGTCCAAACGCTGGCCTGCTTCGATCTGGAGAACACAAAGGAACTGGAACGCGCGCGGGCCGTGGATGGCCTGCCGGCGGCGCTGCACTTTGTCGACCGCCATCCACTGCCGGACAACGTCGCACCGGGGACCGGCACATTCACCAACGCCTGTAGCCGCTTCGGACCAAGCGGCACGATGTACCGGGTCAAGAAGGTTTACGACTGGACAAGCGGCGGACTGACGCTGTTTTGTTTTGACCTGGCGACAAAATGGGATCTCGGCTCGCCGGGCGAGAAGACAGAACCGCCGGCTGAGCCGGCCGACAATTGCTGGTGGGGTCGGCTCGATTATTGAGCAATTGCGCCATTCGGGCGATGTGCACTGCGTGCCTTCCTCGCGCACATACGCAACAATCTCTTGCGGTCAAATAGCAGGTCTTCGTGATCACGGCGGAAGCGGAATATTTTTGCGCGAAGGACTGGACGGGGTAAATCAAGATCAGAAAGACACTCTAGGATAGGGTAGGATCCCGGCCAATTTCGGTTTTCAGGATTGATCCATGACCTGGGCCCGCAAGCTTTCATTCTTCCTGATCTGTTTTAGCATCATCACACTTGGCAGCGTGGCGGCTGCCGATGACAAGCCTGCCACCGCTCCATCACCGGGCGCCGTCAAGAAATGCGTCGATATGGATGGGCGCGAATTCAAGTGGGCATGGAGCAATGTGCCTTTCGCGAGCTCCTGTTCGAGCGAACTCGCCACGGAGGCGCCAGGCCGGAAGACCGATACTTGTCGCGCCAGTTGCAGGGATCGCTTCGGGGCATGCTCGCCGCCCAAGCCGGACAAGAAGCAATTCGACGCGTGTTTCGACCAGCTCGAAAGTTGCCAGGCCTCGTGCGTTAAAAAGCAGAACTAGGGTTTTGACGCACGTCTGGGGGTACCCCGTCCTCAGCCGGGCAGAAGGCCGCCAGCTCTCGAAATTTCAGGCATCCCCACCATATCTGGCATAATTGATGTCCGCGGACCGCAATCGCTTGGCCTGAAGGGGGCGATGTGGTAAATCTTACGGACCGCTTCGACCGCCACTCGTGACCGCCCGCATCCTCACCGTAAGGGCTTGCGGCGGTGGAGATATTTCGCCGATGACCTCGCCCAAAGCCGCTTCCGCGCCCGACTCCTTCTTCACGGCGAGCCTTGCCGAAGCCGATCCGGACATCGCGGCCGCGATCAAGGGCGAACTCGGCCGGCAGCGCCACGAGATCGAGTTGATTGCCTCGGAGAACATCGTCAGCCGCGCGGTGCTCGAGGCGCAGGGCTCGGTGATGACCAACAAATACGCCGAAGGCTATCCGGGCGCGCGCTACTATGGCGGTTGCGAGTGGGTCGACGTCGCCGAGACGCTGGCGATCGAGCGCGCCAAGAAGCTGTTCGGTGCGCAGTTCGCCAACGTCCAGGCGAATTCCGGCAGCCAGATGAACCAGGCGGTTTTCCTGGCACTGCTGCAGCCCGGCGACACATTCATGGGGCTCGATCTTGCCGCGGGCGGCCATCTCACCCATGGCTCGCCCGTCAACATGTCCGGCAAGTGGTTCAAGGCCGCGCATTACACGGTGCGTCGCGAGGACCAGCTCATCGATATGGACGCAGTGGCGAAGCAAGCCGAGCAGGTGAAGCCGAAACTGATCATCGCCGGCGGTTCGGCCTATTCGCGGCCCTGGGACTTCAAGCGCTTCCGCGAGATCGCCGACTCCATCGGCGCGTATCTCATGGTCGACATGGCGCATTTCGCGGGCCTCGTCGCGGGCGGCGTGCACGCTTCGCCGGTGCCGCATGCTCACGTCACCACCACCACCACCCACAAGTCGCTGCGCGGCCCGCGCGGCGGGTTGATCCTGTGGAATGACGAGACGCTGACCAAGAAGCTGAACTCGGCGATCTTCCCGGGCCTGCAAGGCGGTCCGCTGATGCATGTGATCGCGGCGAAGGCCGTCGCGTTCGCCGAGGCGCTGCGGCCGGAGTTCAAGGTCTACGCGAAGAACATCGTCGAGAATGCCAGGGCGCTTGCGGAGACGCTGCGCGGCCACGGCCTCGACATCGTCTCGGGCGGCACCGACAACCATCTGATGTTGGTCGATCTTCGCCCGAAGGGCCTGAAGGGCAACATCTCCGAGAAGGCGCTGGTGCGCGCCGCCATCACCTGCAACAAGAACGGTATTCCGTTCGATCCCGAAACCCCGTTCGTTACGTCGGGTCTCCGCCTGGGCACCCCGGCCGCGACGACGCGCGGCTTCGGCGTCGCCGAGTTCAAGCAGGTCGGCGGCATGATCGCCGAGGTGCTGAACGCGCTCGCGCAGTCGCCGGACGGCAAGGCGCCGCTGGTGGAGGCGGCGATCAAGGAACGCGTGAAGGCCCTGACCGATCGCTTCCCGATCTATCAGTAACGTCGCGCGATCCGGGAAAGTCGACACAGGTTTTGCCTCGCGACAAACGCAAGCGTTTGCGCGGAGATCATGCGCAAATAGGAAGTAAAGGTCCCGTTGGATGCGTTGTCCGAGCTGCAACAGTCTTGATACGCAGGTGAAGGACTCGCGTCCGACGGAGGACTCGGCCGTGATCCGCAGGCGTCGCGTCTGCATCGCCTGCAATTTCCGATTCACGACATTCGAGCGGGTGCAGCTCCGCGAACTCACCGTCATCAAACGCAACGGTCGCCGGGTGCCGTTCGACCGCGACAAGCTGGTGCGCTCGCTGCAGATATCGTTGCGCAAGCGCCCGGTGGATTCCGAGCGGCTGGAGAAGATGGTGTCCGCGATCGTGCGCGAGCTCGAAAGCGGGGGCGAGGCCGAAGTGTCCTCGGAGGCGATCGGCGAGATCGTCATGGAGCATCTGCGCCAGCTCGACGACGTCGCCTATGTCCGCTTCGCCTCGGTCTACCGCAATTTCCGCGAAGCCAAGGACTTCGAAGCCGTGCTCGACGAGCTGACCGGCGAAGAGGATCCGCGGGTCGCGACGTTACGCAAATGATCTTCCGAATCCTGGAAAATCAGCTTGCGCAAAAATCAACGGAGGCGAAGGCCGCCGATCTACGCTTCATGCAGCTCGCGCTTTCGCTCGGCCGGCGCGGGCTGGGCCGCACCTGGCCCAATCCGGCGGTGGGCGCCGTCATCGTCAAGGATGGCGTGATCGTCGGCCGCGGCTGGACGCAACCCGGTGGACGCCCGCATGCCGAGGTCGAAGCGCTTCGGCGCGCCGGCGAGGCCGCGCGCGGCGCCACGCTCTATGTGACGCTCGAACCCTGTTCGCATTTCGGCCGCTCGCCGCCCTGTGCCGACGCCGTGATCGCGGCGGGCCTTGCGCGCGTGGTGTCGGCCATCGAGGATCCCAATCCGGCGGTGGCCGGGAAGGGACACAACAAGCTGCGCGCCGCCGGGATTGCGGTGGATGTCGGGCTATGCGCTGCGGAAGCAGCGCGCGACCACGCCGGACATTTTCGCCGAATCCGGGACAACCGCCCGCATGTGATCCTGAAGCTTGCGGTGTCCGCGGACGACAAGATCGGAGCCGCCGGCCATAAGCCCGTCGCAATCACTGGCGAGTCCGCGCGGAAGCGGGTCCATCTGATGCGGGCACAGTGCGATGCGATCCTGGTCGGGATCGGGACAGTCACGGCGGATGATCCGATGCTGACCTGCCGCCTGCCGGGCATGACGGGGCGCTCGCCGGTGCGGGTGGTGCTTGACCGCGCGTTACGGATACCGGGAAGCAGCCGACTGGTGCATTCGGCGCGCGAGACGCCGCTGTGGGTGATGACGTCGGACTTTGCAGAAGCTGCTGCCGCGATGAAGCTCGGCGCCGCCGGTGCGCAGGTGATACGCCTTCAGGCGACGACCAATCCGCCGGGGCTCGATCTGCCGGCACTGTTGCGTGCGCTGGCGGAGAAGGGGATCACGCGGCTGATGGTCGAGGGTGGGGCGCTGGTCGCGTCGTCTTTTGTCACTGCGGGCCTCGTCGACGAAATCCGGCTGCTGCGCGGGTCTGATACGATCGGCGCCGACGGCGTGCCCGCGCTCGACGCATTGCCGCTGACCGCAATCACGCAGTCGCAGGCGTTCAGGCTTCGTGCTAGCGAGGACCTCGCCAAGGACAGTTTGACGATTTACGAGCGCACGTAATGTTCACCGGGATAGTCACCGATGTAGGCGAAATCACCAGCCTGACGCCGGTGGCGCTGGGGCAGTTGCACCGGATGCGGATCGCCTGCCGTTACGACCGGGCCACCATCGCCGACGGCGCCTCGATCGCCTGCAACGGCGTCTGCCTCACCGTGGTTGCCTCGGGCGTTGCAGACGGCAAGTCTTGGTTCGACGTCGATGCCGCGGCAGAGACGCTTGGCATGACCACGGCGAAGCACTGGATTGCTGGAACCCGGCTCAATCTCGAGCGTGCGCTGAAAATCGGCGACGAGCTTGGCGGTCATATCGTCGCCGGGCACGCCGACGGGATCGCCACCATCGTCAGGCGCGACGACCTGCCCGACATGGCGCGTTTCGAGCTCAAGACCACTCGGGAGCTCGCGCGCTTCATCGCGGCCAAGGGCTCCGTGACGCTTGATGGCGTGTCGCTGACCGTGAACACGGTCGACGACATCACCTTTTCGGTTCTGATCATTCCGCACACACTCAATGTGACAACCTTGAGCGGCTGGCGAGCCGGCAGCGAGGTCAATATCGAGGTCGATTTGATGGCCCGCTATGCGGCGCGGCTGTCGGAGATGAAGTAGAAAGTGGCCTTGGCTTTGGGGGCTGTCGCGCCTAAAACGCCGACCCGACACCCTCATGGAGAGGAGGCGCTCGCGCCATCTCGAACCACGAGGGCCGGAACCGTCCCATCCTTCGAAATGCGGCCGACGGCCGCTCCTCAGGACGAGACACCGATCGAATGGATAGATTGAATGGCTGACGCACGGCGCGCACCCTTGAAGGACCAGACCGACATTTCAGGCGCACGCGTGCTGATCGTCGAGGCGCGGTTTTATGACGACATCCAGGATGCGCTGCTGGAAGGCGCGATTGCTGAGCTGAAGGCGGCCGGCGTGACCCATGACGTGATTACGGTGCCCGGTGCGCTGGAAATTCCGGCGGCGATTGCGATCGCGATCGATGCGGCCGAAGCCACGGGCAGGGCGTTTGACGCGGCGGTCGCGCTCGGCTGCGTCGTGCGTGGCGAGACCATCCATTTCGAGATTGTTTCGATGGAATCCTCGCGCGGGCTGATGGATCTGGCCGTGAGCCGGAAGTTTCCGCTCGGCAACGGCATCCTCACGGTCAACACCGAGGCGCAGGCGTGGGCGCGGGCGCGCGCCAGCGAACTGAACAAGGGCGGCGATGCCGCGCGTGCGGCGCTCGCGATGCTGCGCATCAAGCGCCGGCTGGCAAAGGCCTGATCATGGCAGAGAACAAGAAGCCGGCGAAAGCGCCCGAAAGGAAAGCCAACCGGCGCGGCGCGGCGCGGCTCGCGGCCGTTCAGGCGTTATACCAAATGGATATCGCCGGTGCGGGATTGAACGACATTTTCGCCGAGTTCGAAAGCCATTGGCTCGGCAATGAGGTCGAGGGGGAGAAGTATCTGCCGGCAGAGGCCGCGTTCTTTCGTGATGTCGTCTCAGGCGTGGTGCGCGACCAGGCGAAGCTCGATCCGCTGATCGACGACGCCTTGTCCAAGGGCTGGCCACTCAAGCGGATCGACGCGATCCTGCGCGCAGTGTTGCGCGCGGGCTCTTACGAACTCGAGCACCGCAAGGACGTGCCGGGCCGCGTGGTGGTGTCCGAATATGTCGACGTCGCGCATGCCTTTGTCGAGAAGGACGAGACCGGCATGGTGAACGCCGTGCTCGACCAGATTGCGCGCCAGTTCCGCGCCGATGAGTTTGTCCGTGGGTGAATCACGGCGATGACTGTTGCCGTAGCCGTCATCCCGCGCAACGGCTTTGCCGTTGTCGCTGGAGGTGCCGTAGCGAAGCGGAGGCCTCGAAGGACAACGGCGTGGCGACGCGGATGCACCTCGGCCGTGCATCCTTCGAGGCTCGCAAAGGCTCGCACCTCAGGATGACGGGACTGCTGTCGTGACCCAGGAAGAAAAGCGGACTTCGGGCGAAGACTCCCTCATCGCCCGCTACTTCAAGCCGCTCGCGACCGACGCGGGCGCCTTCGGCCTCGACGACGACGCCGCCGCGCTGAAGGGAGCCGGCGAGGATATCGTGGTCACGACGGATGCGATCGTCGAGGGCGTACATTTTCTTTCCGATGATCCACCCGATACGATTGCGCTCAAGGCGCTGCGGGTCAACCTGTCCGACATCGCCGCCAAAGGTGCCGTGCCCGCGGGCTTCGTGCTGACGCTGGCGCTGCGCGAAGTTGACGAGGCATGGCTCAAGCCGTTCGCGCAGGCTCTGGGGGAGGATGCCGCGCATTACGGCTGTCCGCTGCTCGGCGGCGATACCGTGTCGACACCGGGCCCGTTGATGATCTCGATCACGGCGTTCGGGCGTGTGCCGTCGGGCCGGATGATCCATCGCGCCGGCGCCCATCGGGGCGACCGCGTGGTTGTCACCGGCACGATCGGCGATGCCGCGCTCGGGCTCGACGTGATCAAGGGCGGGGCCGCTGCCGGTGCGCTGGTCGCCGACGCGGGCGCACGTGAGGCGCTCGCTGCCCGCTACCGGGTGCCGCAGCCGCGCAACGCGCTCGCGCTCGCGGTGCGCGAACACGCAAGTGCCGCGATGGATGTTTCGGACGGGCTTGCCGGCGATCTCGCCAAGCTCTGCGCGGCCTCCAGCGTGTCGGCGATCATCGACGTCCAGAGCGTTCCGCTGTCGCAGCCGGCTACCACGCTGCTGGCGCGCAAGGTAATCGGCATCGAAGCCCTGATTACAGGCGGCGATGACTACGAACTGCTATGCGCGATACCGGGCGATCGCATGACCGCCTTTACGGAGGCCGCCCGCCGGGCCGGGGTCGCCGTGACGGCGATCGGTGGGTTCATCGCCGGCTCATCGCCGCCGAGTTTCCTCGATGCACAGGGCAGGGAACTGCCGTTGACGCGGCTGTCCTACAGCCATTTCTAGAAATCCGGCTGAAACGGTCGACTTCCCTTGTAAATACCAGCCGATATCGGCGTTTTTTGACTTTGGCAGCGTTGCGCAGAAGTAACGATTTTGGCAAGGTCGCGCCCGATTTGAGGCCAGCCCTTTTTGGGGAGGGATGGCGCTCGAGAAACAAGCGCCGGCCGCATCCGTGGCAACAAAAGGCGCGGGGGTTACATCAAGGATCTGAGGCAACATTCAATGACAGCATTATGGGTGATTGTGCTCTGCGGGGCGCTTTCCATCGTCTACGCGATCTGGGCGACGTCGTCGGTTTTGAACGCGGATGCGGGAAGTCCGCGCATGCAGGAGATCGCGGGGGCCGTGCGCGAGGGCGCGCAGGCCTATCTGCGCCGCCAGTACACCACGATCGGCATGGTCGGTATCGTGATCTTCGTCCTGCTCGCCTACTTGCTAGGCATGCCGGTCGCGATCGGGTTTGCGATCGGCGCCGTGCTGTCGGGCGCGGCGGGCTTCATCGGCATGAACGTCTCGGTGCGCGCCAACGTCCGCACCGCGCAGGCGGCGACCACCTCGCTCGCCGGCGGGCTCGAACTCGCTTTCAAGGCTGGCGCGATCACCGGCCTGCTGGTCGCCGGTCTCGCGCTGCTCGGCGTCACCATCTACTTCATGGTACTGGTCAAGTTCCTGGGGCTCGCGGCGGATAGCCGCACCGTGGTCGATGCGATGGTGGCGCTCGGTTTCGGCGCCTCGCTGATCTCGATCTTCGCCCGTCTCGGCGGCGGCATCTTCACTAAGGGAGCCGATGTCGGCGGCGACCTCGTCGGCAAGGTCGAGGCCGGCATTCCCGAGGACGATCCGCGCAACCCGGCGACCATCGCCGATAACGTCGGCGACAATGTCGGGGATTGCGCGGGCATGGCTGCCGACCTGTTCGAGACCTATGCGGTGACCGCGGTCGCCACCATGGTGCTCGCCGCGATCTTCTTCGCCAAGACGCCGATCCTGGAGAACATGATGACGCTGCCGCTGGCGATCGGCGGCATCTGCATCATCACCTCGATCATCGGCACTTTCTTCGTCAAGCTCGGCGCCAACCAGTCGATCATGGGCGCGCTGTACAAGGGCCTGATCGCCACCGGCGTGCTGTCGCTGGTCGGCGTCGCGGCCGCGATCAACTGGCTGATCGGCTTCGGCAAGCTCGACGGCGTCGACTACACCGGCATGGCGCTGTTCTGGTGCGGCGTGGTCGGCCTCGTGGTCACCGGGTTGATCATCTGGATCACGGAGTACTACACCGGCACCGATTATCGCCCGGTGAAGTCGATTGCTTCGGCCTCGGTCACCGGTCACGGCACCAACGTGATCCAGGGTCTGGCGGTGTCGATGGAGGCGACCGCGCTGCCAGCGCTCGTCATCATCGCCGGCATCCTCGTCACCTACAGCCTGGCCGGCCTGTTCGGTATCGCGATCGCGACTGCCACCATGCTGGCCTTGGCCGGCATGATCGTGGCGCTCGACGCCTTCGGGCCGGTTACCGACAACGCCGGTGGCATCGCCGAAATGGCGGGCCTGCCGAAAGAGGTGCGCAAGTCGACCGACGCGCTCGACGCGGTCGGCAACACCACCAAGGCGGTGACCAAAGGTTACGCGATCGGCTCCGCCGGTCTCGGCGCGCTGGTGCTGTTTGCGGCCTATAACCAGGACCTCAAATTTTTCATCAGCGACAGCAACGCGCACGCCTATTTCAAGGGCGTCAATCCGGACTTCTCGCTCAACAATCCGTACGTGGTGGTGGGCCTGTTGTTCGGTGGCCTGCTGCCGTACCTGTTCGGTGCGATGGGCATGACCGCGGTGGGACGCGCGGCCGGCGCGATCGTCGAGGAGGTGCGCCGCCAGTTCCGCGAGAAGCCCGGCATCATGCAGGGCACCGATAAACCAGACTATGGCAAGGCCGTCGACCTGCTCACGAAGGCGGCGATCAAAGAGATGATCATCCCCTCGCTGTTGCCGGTGCTGTCGCCGATCGTGGTCTATTTCCTGATCTACGCGATCGCGGGTGGTGGCGCGGCCGGGAAGTCGGCGGCGTTCTCCGCGGTCGGTGCCATGTTGCTCGGCGTCATCGTCACCGGCCTGTTCGTCGCGATCTCCATGACCTCGGGCGGCGGCGCCTGGGACAACGCCAAGAAGTACATCGAGGACGGCCACTATGGCGGCAAGGGCTCCGATGCCCACAAGTCCGCGGTGACCGGCGACACCGTCGGCGATCCCTACAAGGATACGGCGGGCCCGGCGGTAAACCCAATGATCAAGATCACAAATATCGTGGCGCTGCTGCTGCTGGCGATCCTGGCGCACTGAACCAAGGCGGATCACGAAAACTAAGAGCCCCGCGGCACCGCCGCGGGGCTTTTGCGTTGGCCCGTCGATATGTCGCAGCCTGACGTTATGTCGCGGCTGACTGTGTGATCAATCACAGATTGCAGTCCAAATAGAACGTACCCCGTGCGTGACCAGTGCGACTTCTCGCTCACGGAGGCAGGCATGACCCAGATTGCGAATATAAATCCGAGGCACGGCAGAGCAGGGCGGCATCCGACGAAGGCCGGACTGAGACCTTTCAGCGACAACGCCGATCCCGGCTTGTTTGGCAGGATGTTCGATCTTCCGGCCTTCGCGCCGCCGGAAGCGGCGCTGCGGGCGCTGGCAGACGCAATGCGCGACGCTCAGCCAAACGACGCGGCAGGTGACAATCCGAATGTTCCTTCCGGCTTCACATATCTCGGTCAATTCGTCGACCACGACATCACGCTCGATTTGACGTCAATCGCGGAGAAGCAGGAAGATCCGCACGCCACGACGAACTTCCGTACGCCGCGGCTCGATCTCGACAGCGTCTACGGCCTTGGACCGGACGGCAGTCCGCAACTCTACGCTCGTGATCCCAACAATGTGACCCAGCCGGGGCCGAAGTTCCTGATCGGCAAGACTGCAGCCACGCCGCGCGCCGCGGGCGACCTGCTCAATGACTTGACGCGGAATTCGCAGGGACGCGCGCTGATCGGCGATCACCGCAACGACGAGAACCTGCTGGTTGCACAAACCCATCTCGCGTTCCTTAAATTCCACAACAAGATGGTCGACCGTCTGGCTGATGGCGCGAACCCGCCCGCGGCGGACAGGCTTTTCTCCGAAGCGCGCAAGCAGGTCACCTGGCACTATCAGTGGATGGTGCTGCACGATTTTGTCGAGCGCATCACCGAAGCCGGGATCGTGGCGAAGATCCTGCACGAAGGGCGAAAGTTCTACCGCTTCCAGAAGGTGCCCTACATGCCGGTCGAATTCTCGGCGGCGGCTTACCGCCTTGGCCACAGCATGGTCCGCGAAGCCTACAGCCACAATCGCGTCTTTACGCTTGGTGGGCTCACGCCCGCGACGCTGAAGCTCGAGTTTGCGTTCTCCGGCCTCTCGGGCATCATTCTCGGTCAGGATGCCGCGACGTTGCCGCCTTCGCAGGGGCTGCCGCCCAACGCCGCGACGTTGCCGACAGACTGGATTATCGACTGGAGCCGATTCTATGAGTTGGATCCTCCGGTCGGGCCGACGCCGAACTTCCTGTTCAACCATTCGCGCAAGATCGATCCGTTCCTCATTCCGCAATTGCACGACCTGCCGGGCGGTGGCGGCAGTTTGCCGCTGCGCAATCTGCAGCGGGGCGTGAATCTAGGATTGCCGTCAGGACAGGACGTGGCGCGCGTGATGGGGATTGCTGCGCTCACCCCGGCGGAGATCGCGACCGGAATCGATGGAGCTGTCGCGGCCGCCCACGGATTCGATCGCAAGACGCCGCTCTGGTATTACATTTTGAAGGAAGCGGCAGTGAAGCGCGGCGGCCAGCGGCTCGGTCCCGTCGGGGCGCGCATCGTGGCGGAGGTCTTCATTGGCCTCGTTGCCGGCGACAACCAGTCCTATCTGAGCGATCCAACCTGGAGACCGACCCTGCCGGCGAAGACACCAGGCACGTTCCTGATGAGCGACCTCCTGCGTTTCGTCGGCGACATCAGCCCGATCGATGGGGTCACGACGGGCTAGTCTGGCCGAGCCGGATCACTTCACCTCCATCTGCAAGCCTTCCTTCTCGATGATGGCGGCGAATTTCTTCGTCTCGGCATCGACGAAATCGGAGAATTGCTGCGGCGAGCCGTAGTCGGGGCGTGCACCCATACCGGCGATGTTCTTCCTGATGTCGTCACGATCGAGCATCGCCTTGATCTGCCGGTTCAGCTCATCGACGACGGGCGCGGGTGTCGCCTTCGGCAGGAATACGCCGAACCAGGACGATACGTCGAACTTGGCAAGCTCAGGGGCGCCCTCGCGCATGGTCGGCAGGCTCGGCGCGGAGTCGCTGCGCTCGGGCGTGGTGACGCAGAGGCCGTTGAGCTTGCCGTCGAGCACCTGCGGCAGCGACGGGTAGAGATTGTCGAAAAGGACCTGGATGTCGCCGGCGAGTCCCGCCTGCAGCGCGGGCCCGGCGCCACGGAACGGCACATGTGTCATCTTCAAGCCGGTGAGTTGCAGAAACCACGCGCCGGTCAGGTGAGGGCTCTGTCCGGTGCCCGATGAGCCATAAGTCAGCTTGTCCGGATTCGCCTTCAGATAGGCGATCAGCTCGGGGATCGATTTGATGCCGGTCGAGGGGTGCGCCGACACGATGTTCGGGATCCGGATCATGTTGGAGACCGCCTGCAACTGGTCCGCCTTGTAGGTAAGGTTTTTGAAGATACTGTAGGCGATCGCGTTCGGTCCGGGATTGCCGATCAGGATAGTGTGGCCATCGCCCTTGTTGCGCACGACCTCCGCGGTGCCGATGGTGCCGCCGGCGCCGGAACGGTTTTCCACGACCACCGACTGCCCCCAGATCGGCTGCAGGTGCGCCGCGAGCAGCCGTCCCATCACATCGGTCGAGCCGCCGGCCGCCGCCGGTACGATGATTCGGACAGTTTCGGTCGGCCGCCAGTCGCCGGCGCCAAGGCTCGCGCGTGGCAGGACCGCTGCGGTCGACAGCGCGGCTGCGCCGGACAACACGGCACGGCGGGAAAATGGTCTGCTGGTCACGCGTTCACCCCCTGCTCACAAATTGTTTTGTGGGCAAGCGTAGGGAGCCCTCGCGCCGCCGGCAAGTGGCGACTTGGCGCAGTCCGTCCGCGGGTCCGAAATCCGTGAAGGGAAGGGTTGTGTGCTGAGCACGCCGGTTCCGCGGAGCAGCACAAGAGGTGCCACACCGCGGCCGAACCAGACACTCGGTTACTTGGAGGCTGGAGAAGCCCGACCCACGGAGCCAGATAGCTGGACGCGGTTCGAGATCGCCCAAGCAAAATCAATTCATCTTGCTCCACCAAAAATCAGTGAAGCTCCGACCGTGAAGAGACTCTTTATGTGCTGGGCGCTCTGATTGCCATCGTAGCTGAACCTGACCGTCGTTCCGCTTGGCCGGCTCCTGATATCGCATTTGACGCCAGAGATGAAGAAATACGTAAACGCTGCGGTTAAGGCTGTGGCGACAGTGATCGTTCCGGTAATGAAGACCTCAGGCCCCTCAACCCTGGACGCAGTCGAATCCCAGTGCACACTGACGAGTTTGTCAGTCTCGCCCTTTCCTTTGTTGAGGTAGGCGAGCGCCACCAATTCATTGTGGGCATCTGACAGGAACCAGTCGAGGTCTTCAGCAAGTGCAAGAGTCGGGGGTTCTCCTGGAGTCACCGACCAGGTTCCGCTCGCGCTGTATGTCACCGTGCATTTGTTGTACGAAAAGTCGCCCGGAGCGTTGACGGCCTGTGCATCATTGGAAACGTCATTCCAGCTGGCGAGGGCGTTGCTGTTGTAGTCTCCGGTAGCCAAATAAAATGTGAGCTTGGGCGTCAGCGTTCTCGTTTGGTTGGGTGCAGGATCCCAGGTCATGCCGATGAAACCTGCTTCGGATTGAATTCCAAAGGACTGGTTGGCAAACCAGCCATTGTTCTCGTTGTTCACTTTATCGTACGGGTTGGACGCAATGGCGATGGTATTTGCAGGAGCCTGCACACCGGTCTTGGCCATTGTCGGCCCTTCGTTAGGTGGCCAGTTGGCGTAGCTTGCCTCCCACGTATCCTGCAAGTTCGCATCATTGATGACGTTGGAAACGACTACAACGTTCAGTCCGACGGCGTTGGTGCTCGCTCCAGCGCCAACCAGATACTGAATGGGTATCTGAAAATAATTTGAAGCGACGCTATTCGGCCTGACTGCCAGATTGGCGCTGGAGTTGGCGTAAACCTTGGGGTCGTTGACGAGCTCCTGGGGAGGCGCCAGGAAACACCAAAACAGCTGCGTGTCGGCTGACTTGTTGACGAGGTAGATGGTGTAGGTGTCGACCATTGGTATTTCTCCCGATGACACAGGACACGCGGCAAGCGTTGCCTGTCGTTTCGATCGCCGGGTCGCTTCCGCTTCCCTGTTGCGAGGCGCTTGACGTTTGCTTTGGAGGTATCGACGACCATGTCGCGGGCTCGCTCATTACCCACGCAGACTTCGCCGCTTCCCTTGGGTCGACGCCAGTGCCTGGACCGACGATGCCCTCGATGCCCGCTTACCTGCATCGGGAGTGCGTCCTGATTTTCGCGTAGGGGATTTCCCCATAGAGGCGACCCGCGCGGTTTCGCTCCGGTGCTAACAGGCCTTCAGTCCTCGGGTGTCCCATATGTTTCGCCGCGCAACACGCTTCTGATCGCCGGCAGCAGCGTCTCGGTCATCAGATGTTTGGCGAGGTAGCCGTCGGCCCCGGCCGCAAAGGCGCGACGGACGTAGAGCGGGGAATCGTGCATGCTCAGCGCCAGGATTCGCAGATCGCGATGGCGGGAACGGACTTCTCTCACCAACTCCAAACCGTCGCCGTGGATCAGCGAAAGATCGGCGATCACAAGGTCAGGCTGCGTGACTGCAATGGCGACGAGACCATCCTGCAGGGTGGCCGCCTCTGCGCAGACAATGAGGTCAGGTTCGGCACTGATCAGCGCGGCAAGCCCGCGTCGCATCAATGGGTGATCGTCCACGATGAGAATACGCCGCCGGCCCCGCCTTGATTGTCCAATTCGCTTTCGCAACATCTCCCAGCCTGCCCGGCTTACGCGGCCCGCTATCGGCTCTGCGCTGTAACGGGCGGGAAGTCATCAGGACGGGGCGATTTCTTCGCGTTAGGGTAAACCCCATCTTGGGCGAATCGAAAGAATTTCAGCCGACGCGGCCGGCTTCGACCCATTGGGTGGCGCGCTGGGCGAGCTCGGCGGCGGACTCGATCGCCAGCTTGTTTTTGATGTGTGCGATGTGGGATTCGATCGTCTTCACACTCCGGCTCAGAATCCCCGCAATTTGACGCGTGGTCCGGCCTTGTCCCACGAGTCGAAACACCTGCAATTCGCGGTCGCTGAGCGAGTGGACCGGCGAGGCTGCTTCGAGCGTTCGGCCGCCGATATATTGCCTTGCCAATCGCCGCTGCAGTGCCTCGCTCATGTACGTTTCGCCGGCGAGGACCTGGTGAATGGCAGCCAATACGGTCTCATCCAGTTGCTGCTTGGTGACGTAACCGAGCGCACCGGCCCCGAGGGCGCGCTCGGCATACACCGTCTCATCGTGTACCGAGAGCACCAGTGATGGAACATCGGGATAGCGGGTCTTGATTTCCTTGACGAGATCCAGACCGTCCTCGTCGCCAAGCGCAAGATCAACGATCACCAGATCAGGTGGCATTTTCCGAATTGCCTCGAGCGCAGCCACCCGTGTGCCGACTGCACCATGGGCGGCGAGGCCAGGCTCCGACTCGATCAGGGCTGTCAGTCCGCGACGAAGCAGGGGATGGTCGTCGACAACGAGCAGCGTCTTCGGGGCAGTGCGCGAGGGTTCATCAGGGACCGCGGACATTGTTGGCGCCCTCCGTCGATTTGTCGCTCGACGGCAGCGGAAAGGCGCATGTGACCACGACACCGCGTCCGGGCTGCGGCGCTATTTCAAGCGAACCGCCAATCGCGCGCGCCCGGTAACCCATCGTATGCAATCCAATGCCGCTGTCGCCGCGACGCTGTCCGAGAAGGCCGACGCCATTGTCCCGGATGCTCAACGATGCCGCGCCATCGGCGCATGCCAGACGAATTTCGATTTCACCGGCGCGGCCGTGAGTGATTGCATTGCGCACGGCTTCCTGGGCGATGCGCACGAGGTGTGCCGTTGTTTCCGGGCGAAGTTCGGGACAGCGCCTATCCCCCACAAACGAGCAGAACGCGCCTTGCCCACGGCT
Source organism: Bradyrhizobium lablabi (assembly GCF_018131005.1). Classification (GTDB taxonomy): domain Bacteria; phylum Pseudomonadota; class Alphaproteobacteria; order Rhizobiales; family Xanthobacteraceae; genus Bradyrhizobium; species Bradyrhizobium lablabi_D. Next base: position 112,905 of record NZ_JAFCJK010000007.1, on the reverse strand, counting down.
GACATTGCGTGCCAGAGAGTCGAGGGTGCCGACCAGCCCCGCGCCGTTCAGGCCGACCGGGCAGAGACCATGGGCGAGGTCGCGCGCTTCGCCGATCGTCTCGTTCAGCAGCCGGACAATCTCGGCGGCGGCTGCGGCGGGACCTGGTTCAGCGTTCGCCGCCAGACTGCGGGACAGCACCACCGTGAGCGCCGCGATGCCGGTAAGCGACTGGCACAGCCCGTCATGCAATTCCTGCCCGAGACGCTGTCTCTCGTAGTCGGCGATCGCAAGGATTTCGCGCTCCAGAATTTGCATTCGCCCGACGTCGTGCACTGACGCCGAAGCCGGTTCGCCCAGCATCGCCAAGTACCGATTATTCTTGTTTGGATGACGCACCTTGAGGTTGCATCAAAAAGGCCGTCGCGTCAACGCCGGAGATTAGTGGTGCTGCGAAGATGACTTAGCTCGCGCAGATGGAATGCGTACAATGCGGGTGAGTTGAGGAATTGAAGGATGCCGGCTGTGCTTTCAGTGCGGCTCTGTGCGGCTGTCCCCGCTGCGCCTAGTTGAAGCTCAAGAGCTTGAAGAGCGGCGTCAGGTAGGACATCTCCTGACCCGAGGTCGGGGTGGTGCGGCTGACGAAGTCGAAGATCTTGCCGTCCTGCAGGCCGTAATTTGCGAGGCGGCGCACCTGGCGGTTCTTGTCGAAATAGATCGCGATCACGCGCTGGTCGACCACGCGCTGGTTCATGAACGCGACCGGGCGTTCCGAACGCTGCGAGATGTAGTAGAACACCTCGCCATCCAGGGTCGCGACGGTCGAGGGGGTGCCCATCACGATCAGCACCTGGTCCTGGCTCGCGCCGATCGGGATTTGCTCGAGCGCGCCCTGGGGCAGGATATAACCCTTCTGGAACTGCTCGCCGGTGCAGGCGCCGAGCGCGGCACAGACGAGGCTGACCGCTGCAACCGCGCGAAAGCGCGAGAGCATGCCGCGCAACGGGGCCGTGCGCGGGCGTCTTGGATTGGTATCGGTCATCGGCGGAACTGATTCGTCCCCTTGCATCGGGCGAGGCGTTGACGTACCCGGCAGCTCAATGGATTGCAATACAGGCGAGCCTCCAACAAGCGACCGCACCGGGCTCGTAGGCGGAACCCACTATGCTTTGGCCCTTCAACCGCTTCAGAAAAACCCGGGCAGCCCCGCCCGGCACCATTGAGATCATCTATGGCATGATCGTGACACAGGCGCGAGAACCGTTGTTTTACCGGGACTTGGGCGTTCCGGACACGGTCAGCGGCCGTTTTGACCTGCTCTTGATGCATCTGTGGCTCGTGCTGCAGAGGCTGAAATCCGCGGAGGCCGGTTCGGACCTGTCGCAAGCCCTGTTCGACCGCTTCTGCGCCGATATGGACGACAATCTGCGGGAGATGGGGGTCGGCGACCTCGCGGTTCCCAAGCGCATGCAGGCATTTGGCGAGGCGTTCTATGGCCGCACCGCCGCCTATGACCTCGCCCTGACCGATAGCCATGAGGCGCTGGCACACGCCTTCTGCCGGAACATTCTCAATGGTGAGAGCATCGACAAAGCGCGTGAACTGGCCACCTACGCCAGGCGGGCAATCACGGAGCTCGCCCGGATCGACACGGCCGTGTTGAGGGGCGGGGCGTGGCGCTTTCCCATTCCTCTGACAGCGGACCCGACCGCATGACCGATCGGCCCGACACACCGCGCGATCCTCCGCACGATCCTTGGCGCGTTCCCGTGAACGTCGCGCAGATTCCGGAGACCGGGCTGCATCGTGAGATCGAGGCCGACTCCGCCGTGCGCCGGGCGATGGCCGAAATCGCGGGCCTCCGCGAGATCATCTCCGCGCACGCCTCATTCAACGTGACGCCGAGGCGCGACGGGCGCTTCCACGTCGGAGGCCATGTGAAGGCGCGGATTGGACAGACCTGCGTCGTCACCCTCGATCCGATCGAGAACGACATCGACGAGCCGATTGACCTGATCTTCGCGCCGCCGGAGCAGATTCCGCAGATGGCCGATCTGATCGACGATGCCGAGGGCGAAGGGGGGAAGACACTTGACCCGCCAGAGCCGATCGTGAACGGCTTCATCGACATCGGCCGCCTCGCCACCGACGCGCTGTTTCTGGGAATCGACCCGTATCCGCGCAAGCCGGAAGCGGTCTTTGAGTCGATGGTTGAAGTACGTGACCCGGAAGATCATCCGTTTGCCGCCCTGGAAGCTCTGCGGGAAAAGCCCGGCGGCACGAAGGGAGGAGGCAAGTAGCCCGATATTGAAGTGGACGACTGGCCAGAGCTCTCCGCGAACCCTATCTGGCACCGCTTCAAAGAATGTGCGCAAGACGCTGAAATATATATAGTATTACTGGATTGATGAGACGGTCTTTGCAGACGTTCCCTGATGTGGCGGCTTGCGGCCGAGAGGTTGTGTCGGTCCGAGGACACGGTATTGTCGCGGCCCGGCCGGGATGCGTGTTGGCGTCTCGCCGCGCGCCGTTGACAGCGGCGGCCTTAAGCGCGCGGCCTTTGTTGTGAAGGCCGTGAGAGAGCAGGTTTCCGGGACGTTCATGCCTCAAAAGGTTCGAATCGCGCTTGACGCCATGGGTGGCGATGCCGGCGCATCGGTCGTCATTCCGGGCGCCGCGATCTCGTTGAGCCGTCATCCCGAGAGCGAGTTTCTGCTTTTTGGCGATCGGGCGCGGATCGAGCCAGAACTCGCCAAGCATTCCGAACTAAAGGCGGTGTCCAAGGTCGTTCACACCGACGTTGCCGTCAGCATGGACGACAAGCCGAGCCAGGCGTTGCGCCGCGGCCGCAAGACCTCCTCGATGTGGCTGGCGATCGATGCCGTGAAAAAGGGCGAGGCCGACGTCGCGGTGTCCGCGGGCAATACCGGGGCGCTGATGGCAATGGCGCGCTTCAACCTGCGCACGCTGCCCGGCATCGACCGTCCGGCGATCGCGGCAGTGTGGCCGACCCTGCGGGGCGACTCGGTTGTGCTCGATCTCGGCGCAACCATTGGCGGCGACGCCCACCATCTGGTGGCGCTGGCGGTGATGGGCAGCGCGATGGCGAGCGTCCTGTTCAACCTCGAGCGTCCGACCGTGGGCCTCCTCAATATCGGCGTCGAGGAGATCAAGGGCCATGAGGAAATTCGCGAGGCCGCCGAGATACTCCGTGCGATGAATTCGCCGCAGTTCAACTATATCGGTTTCGTCGAGGGCGACGGGATCGGCAAGGGTTTGGCCGACGTGATTGTGTCCGAAGGCTTCAGCGGCAATATCGCGCTCAAGGCTGCCGAGGGAACCGCACGCCAGATGTTCGGATTTCTCAGAGACGCGATGACCTCGAGCGTGTGGGCGCGGATCGGCTATTTGTTTGCGCGTGGCGCGTTCGGGAAGCTGCGCGACAAGCTCGATCCCAACAAGTCGAATGGCGGCGTGCTGCTCGGCCTGAAGGGCGTGGTGGTCAAGAGCCATGGCGGCACCAGCGCGGAAGGCTTTGCCTATGCGGTGGATTGGGGCTATGAGATGGCCCGTTACGATCTCCTCACCAAGATCAATCAGATGCTCAATCGCGACGGCAGTGCGCTGGTGCAGGCGCAGACCGCGCCGGAGGATGTCTCTTGACTGCGATACGTTCGGTCGTGCTCGGCTGCGGCTCTTATTTGCCGGAGCGGGTTTTGACCAATGCCGAACTGGCGACCAAGATCGACACCTCGGATGAATGGATCGTGCAGCGCACGGGCATCCGCGAGCGCCACATTGCAGCCGACGACGAGTTCACTTCGCACCTCGCGATCAAGGCGGCGCGCGCCGCGCTCGCCCATGCAAGGCTCGATGCCCAGGCGATCGACCTGATCGTGCTTGCGACCTCGACGCCGGACAATACCTTTCCCGCGACCGCGGTCGCGGTCCAGCATGGGCTCGGCATCAGCCATGGCGCGGCCTTCGATCTGCAGGCGGTCTGCTCGGGCTTCGTCTTCGCACTCGCGACCGCCGACAACTTCCTGCGCGCGGGGGCCTATAAACGGGCGTTGGTGATCGGCGCGGAGACCTTTTCGCGCATCCTGGACTGGGACGACCGCGGTACCTGCGTGCTGTTTGGCGACGGCGCTGGCGCGGTGGTGCTCGAGGCCCAGCAGCAACAGGCGGGCAACGCGAGCGACCGCGGCGTGCTGACGACGCATCTGCGCTCCGACGGCCGTCACAAGTCCAAGTTGTTCGTGGATGGCGGCCCAGGCTCGACCAGGACGGTGGGACATCTGCGCATGGAAGGGCGCGAGGTCTTCAAGCACGCGGTCGGCATGATCACCGACGTGATCGTCGACGCCTTCAATGCGACCGGCATCACCGCCGAGAACATCGACTGGTTTATTCCGCATCAGGCCAACAAGCGCATCATCGATGCCTCGGCGCACAAGCTCCATATTGCGCCGCAGAAGGTCGTGTTGACCGTCGACAAGCACGGCAACACCTCGGCCGCGTCGATCCCGCTCGCTCTGGCAGTCGCGGTGAAGGATGGACGCGTCAAAAAGGGGGACCTCCTGCTCCTTGAGGCGATGGGTGGTGGCTTCACCTGGGGTTCGGCGCTCCTGCGCTGGTAACCGCATCGTTAAGTGGTGCTGGCGTCTTGTTGTCTTCTTTCATGCTTGTGCATGATGGTCGCTGTTGACCATTGCGCGCTAAGCTTTTAATTTCAGTCAACAAATTGTTCGCCGAGATGTGGGGCAGGCGATGAGCATGGGAACCGGCAAAACAGTTACACGCGTTGATCTATGCGAGGCGGTCTATCAAAAGGTAGGCCTCTCGAGGACCGAATCCTCTGCCTTCGTTGAACTCGTGCTGAAGGAGATCACCGATTGCCTGGAAAAGGGCGAGACGGTGAAGCTGTCGTCGTTCGGGTCGTTCATGGTGCGCAAGAAAGGACAGCGGATCGGACGTAATCCGAAGACCGGCACCGAGGTGCCGATCTCGCCTCGTCGCGTTATGGTGTTCAAGCCGTCGGCGATTCTGAAGCAGCGCATCAATGGTCACGCACCCAATGGCGACGGCAGTAAGGCTGACTGACCTATTCGATTGAGCAAGATATCTTCGGAAGGCCGATTTCCACTTTCCGGGTCATGCTCTGACACAGAGGAGCGGGCGTTTGGACAAGGCGCCGGATGCGTTCCGTACCATCAGCGAAGTCGCTGACGAACTCGATATTCCCCAGCATGTCCTGAGATTCTGGGAAACGCGCTTCGCGCAGATCAAGCCGATGAAGCGTAGTGGCGGCCGTCGCTACTATCGTCCCGACGACGTCGACCTGCTCAAGGGCATCCGCCGCCTGCTCTATGGCGAGGGCTACACCATCCGCGGGGTGCAACGGATCCTCAAGGAGCACGGCATCAAATCGGTGCAGAGCATCGCCGACCAGACCGCGGCTGTATCGTTCGGCGCGGTCGAGGAAGCGGTCGGCCACAGCATGGCTGAGCCCGACGATGCCGAGATGACCGACGGCGCGGATCTCGACGGCGAGGAGGGCGACGGCGACGAGGGAGGGATCGACTACCGCTTCGTCGACCCCGACGAGGACGCCATCCTGTCGACCTACAAGGCGAGGGCCCAGCCGGCGAGAGCGCAGGCTGCCGCTCCTCCTGTGCGCGGCGTCGCGGCCGCCGATCGCGCGCGGCTCGAGAGCGCCCTGCAAGACCTGGTTGCCTGCCGGGAGATGCTGGACGCAGCGATGAAGGACGGTTCGGGCTAAGCCGGAATTCCGTAACGTCGTTACCTCCGTGGAAGGTGACAGGTTGCGGTCCAAGGTGAGCTGGGCGATTGGAGCTGACGCAAAAGACCGCCCGAAGGCGGTCTTTCGATCTCAAGTCAAAGGGTGATGGTGCTCTATGCGGCGTTGAGCGTCGTCTGATCCTTGCGCCGGTAAGCAAGGAAACCCGACCCGCAAAAGCCCAGGATCATCATCGCCCAGGTTGACGGTTCGGGGGCGGCAGCCGTCAAAACAGAATCGGCGGTTCCGATCGGTGCTACGAGAAGAGGAGACGCGTTCGGCGCCCTATCAAGCGATTGATTCTACTTAGTTTAGTTATATTGGTCGGAGCGAGAGGATTTGAACCTCCGACCCCTAGTCTCCCAGTTATAAACGACCCGTTTTATAGCCATTCCTTGCGTTGGATGATGCGCAAAAATCCCGATAATTCCAACGTTATCCAACCTATGTCCACTTGCCTTTTCAGAGCCGATAGCCATATTGCTGGCTATATAGTGGCTATAAATTTGGTGGGGCGACATGTCGATCAAAATCACGACCGACGCGGTTGCGGCGCTGATGAAGTCGGCGGTTCCGAACCGTACGACGTACTATTTCGATGAGGATCTTGCGGGTTTTGGGCTCTACAGGACGACCACCGGCACAGGCACTTATTTTGCCGAATTCCGGCCCGTGGCTGGCGGCTCAAAGAAGCGGTTAAAGCTGGGGCGGGTCGGTACGCTGAAGCCCAACGAGGCACGTGAGGCGGCCCGCAAGGCCATCGCCAACGCGGCTCTGGGCAAAGACCTTGCCAAGGATCGCAGCGACGAGCGGGCAAGTGTGACGGTTGAGGAGCTAGTCTCAAGATACATCAGCGAGCATACCGCGAAGGCGTCGACGGCCGGTCTCTACCGAATGCTGCTGAAGAAGCACATCGGACCACGGCTGGGGAAGATAAAGGCTGTGGTGCTGACGCGGCCCGACGTCAACCGGGCGCACTCCCTTATGTCGCGCGAGGCCCGCGTATCGGCGAACCGCGCTGTCAAGTTGCTGTCGGCCGCGTATGGCTGGGGCGCACGGAATAGTTCGAAGGTGGGCGCACCGACCTACGTTCCCGAAGGCATGAACCCCGCCTCCGGCGCCAATCTGAACGAGGAGAAGAAACGAAAGCGGTACCTCGGCGCCGACGAATTGCGGGCCATTGGCAACGCAATGATCGAGGCGGAGACTGTCGGGCTGCCTGTGGACGCCGGCACGGCGAAGCACGCGCCCAAGGGCCAGTTAGTCGTCATGTCGCCATACGCTGCCGCGGCAATCAGATTGATCATGCTGACCGGCGCCCGCCTGCGTGAAATCCTCAACTTGCGCTGGACGGAGGTTGACCTCGATCATGGAGTTTTGCGGCTGCCAGACAGCAAGAGCGGCGACAAGGACATCTATCTGCCAACCGCCGCGATCGAGATCATCAAGGCGCTGACTCGCGTTGGCGCATATGTCATCGCTGGCGAGAGCGCTGGTACCAAGCGTGAGAAACCCCGCGCCGACCTTAAAAGGCCTTGGGCGGCAATCTGCAAGCGCGCTGGAGTGAAGAATGCGCGAATCCATGACTTGCGGCACACGTTCGCTTCCACGGGGGTCGGCGACCAGATGGGCTTACCCGTTATAGGCGCCTTGCTCGGCCACGCCGATCCCAGCACGACGGCACGATACGCCCACCTTGCCGACGAGGCTGCTAAACGTGCTGTGGAGGCTATCGGTGGCAAGATCGCCGCGGCAATCGCGGGAAGCAAGTGATGGCGCCGCTCCCGAAGTCGTTCAGTGTGGCTGCCCACCCGATTGCAGCGGCGATTAACGAGGGACGCGCGGAGGATGCGCTGCACGCACTAGTGCGGCAGCTCGAGACCGGAAACGCCGACAGGACCGTGCAGGCGCTGGCGGCCAAGTGGATCGCTGCTCTCGGCTTGCGTCCCGGCGATGCCAAGGCGCTGCGCGGTGGCCGCAAGAAGTTGCCGAAGGAATGGCTGGACGTCGCGGAGATGGTGACCGACCTCCAGGACCGGGGCGAAACCTACGAGAAAGCCGTGGCGAAAACAAAGCAGCACTTCGGATATACGGAGCGTCATATCCAGAAGTGCGTCGCGATGTGGCGCGCCGCCAAGGACTAACCGCACAGTTCTAGTAACGCCATGCGGCTGATTTTTCGGCTGCATGCGAGCATATAGCCCTCCGTCAACAACCAACGGAGGCTATTCATGGCTAACATCAGAGTACGAGAGGCGGCCGAATATCTCGGCGTCTCGAAATCCTTTCTGGACAAGGCCCGGTGCTACGGCACCAACGGGCCGAGCTTCATGCGGTTCGGCCGGGCGGTCGTCTACAGCACCGACGAACTGGACCGGTGGGCGAAGGGCTGCACGGTCGCGCCGGCGAATGACAATGCCCTGTCGGTGGAGGCTGCATAGATGACCACCATCAACGAACTGCGCACCCGTGCCCGCGCCATCGGCTACAAGAGCATCCGCAAGCGAGGCTCCGACTACCACTTGATCAATACTATGGGCGAGGCGAAGGCCGGCGCCTCCAGTTTGGATACCCTGACCTGGCTCCTTAGCCAGTTCGAGGAGACCCACGCAACACTCGAAGCCGGCGGCGTTGTTGTGTATTCGACCGCGTGCGGGATACCGCAGTCGGCGGTCGACAAGAATGGCGACGTCGCTCTCGACGACCCGCGCGTAGTGCAGATACTCGCCGAGCAAGCCGCAGCAGGCCTAACCTGATCTACCAGCTCGATCGGCCCTTTAGCCGAATGCTACGCGGCACAGCCGCAACCCCAGCAGGGAATCCCATCTTGAAAATCCTATCCATCCGCCCGTCGCCTCCCGGCGGCAGCACGCTTGCGCATGTCAATATTGAACCCTCTCCGGGCACGCGGATCTATGGCGTGCGCGTCAGTCGCACCGAAGACGGCGCTTATCGGGCTTTCGGGCCCTCGAATGATCGCGGTCGAACCTGTGCGTTCGATCATGACGTAGCAAACCAGATTGCAAAACTCACTGTTGAAGGGCTGTCGCACAATGAACGCACTTGCAGCTAAGAACACCGACGACATCGCCGATCTCCGCCGTTCGCTGTGTGAGCAGGGCTACCATCATATTCCGGTTCTCGATAAAGGCCCGCGCATTCCGGGCTGGGCGAAGAAGCGCATTACGGCCAGCCAAGTAGATGGATATCTTCGCCAACATCCTGACCACGTCCGCACAGGCATTCTGTGCGGGAACGATTTGGTTGCGATCGATATCGATGCACCGACTGAGGCCGTAAGCGAAAAGTTGATCGAGCGGCTGACCGAGATTGTGCCAGCAGCGGAGTTAGCGCCGCGGCGCACTGGCAAGGCGCCCAAATGTCTATTCCTGTTTCGCGCCACCGAGCCGGGCGACAAGAGTGTCACGCCGGAGTTCATGATCGAGGGTGCAAAGCACCAAGTGGAGGTTCTTCGCGACGGCCAGCAGTTCGTTGCGTTTGGCGATCACGTTGAAACCGGCAAGCCGTATACTTGGGCGAACGGCTCGCCGATGGATATCAAACCCGCAGACCTGCCTCCAATTTCCAACGATGATATTGCCGCGTTCCTCACCGAGGCGGACTCTATCCTTACCGGCCTTGGACAGAGAGTGAAAGAGAAGCCGAAGACGAGGCGCGCCCATGGCAAGGATTCGTTCTGGCAGCGGGTGAACACGGCGGCCATTGCGTCGCCAGACCGATGGGTAAAAACGCTATTCCCTGGTGCGCAGCACCAACCCGGCACAGGAGCTTGGCGAGTCTCCAGCGAAGAACTTGGCCGGAATCTCGAAGAGGATATCTCGGTCCACCCCGATGGGATTCAGGACTTCGGCCGCGAACAAGGTGCAACGCCGATTGAACTGGTCAGGGAATTCGGTGGAGCGCCGACCGCGAAGGCTGCAGCGGATTGGCTGTGCGAGCGCCTGGACGTTACTCCGGCCGACCTCGGTTGGGAGCAGCGGCAGTCGGTTGCGATCATCACCGGCCGCACAGCATTACCGAAGCCGGCGAACGATGACATCCGGTCTCCCGCGAGCCCTCGCAGTGATGGGAATCCATTCACCCCGGAGGCGTGTGGTGGTCTCATGGCGGACATCTCTCGGTGGATTCTCGATACATCTCGGCGCAAGTCACCAGAGTTTGCGGTCATGTCGGGAATCGCCTTCATGTCCGTGTTCTATGGGCGGCGCGTCATCGGCCCGACCAGTTGCGGCGTGAACCTCTACCTGGCTGGCATCGCCGGCCCTGGCTTCGGCAAGGAGGCACCGCTGCAGCGGTTGGTGAAGTTGCTGCAGGATACCGACATGGCGTTCCTCGTGGGTGCTGGTGAGGTATCCAGCGCCAGTGCGATCGAGAAGATACTGCGGCGCAAGCCGGTCGTCGTAATGCCCTGGGACGAAGTTGGTGACGTTCTGGAGTCGATCAACGCAAAAGGAAATGGGAACTGGGCGTCGACAATTCGCAAAGCTATGTTGGAGTTATATTCAAAATCGACCGGTGTCTGGTTCGGCAAAGAAACCATGGATGACGAGCGGATCGGGGCGCCGATCCATTGCCCGTCGTTGACTGTCATCGGCACGTCGACACCAACACGATTTTACGGTGGGTTGTCGGAAAAGAACCTATCAGATGGCTTTGCCGCCCGCATGGTCTTTATTGCTCCAACCAAGCGACCGGAGCGCGGCAACCCTCGCGACGGCGGGCTGGTGGTGCCGGCGCCGTTGCGGGAGGCGATCAAGGAAGCGCAGAAGAAGTTCCCGTGGCCATCCACAAACTCGCAGGGGAATTGGCGGACGCCCGATGTTCAGCCCCATCTCTACGAAGTCCCGTGGGCTGATGAGGCGGCCGAAGCCGCGTGGCTGGCTATCGAAGATTGGCAGGAAGCTGAAATTGAGCGCGATGAAACCAGGGACGGGCTTGTTGGACGATTGGCAGAGAACGCAATCCGGTTGGCCACCTTACGCGCGCTCAGCCGCAGCCCCTCGCAGCCGTCAGTCAACGTCGAGGACGTGCGGTGGGCACACGCCATCATGTCGGCGTCCGTTCGATCGCTCGACGATGGCGTCGATAAGTATATGTCTAGCAGCCAGTTTGAGCAGCTCTGCCAGGCCATTCTGTCTTCGCTTCGCAGCAGCCGCGGTGGCTCCATGTATCGAGCGGAATTGCTGAAGCGGCGAGGCATCAGTGGCTCAGATACCAGGACGTTTGATGCTGCGATCCTCAGGCTTCAGGAAACCCGCGAGATCGAGAAGACGGACGGCAAGCGGTTCGTTCTTTCACGCGCCGGTAGCGGGTGAGTGGCACTTGCAGAATCCCTTGCAAAAGCTCGGCAATTGCAACGCGCTGGTACGGAGAATTGTGCCACGGTGTTGCAAATGGCAAGAGTTTGGCAAGTGGTGTAGTAGGTGTAAGTATATGATATATATAAGTATTATCTAATCACTTGCAGATTTGCAGCATTTGCAATCACTCCCGATTTTTTCGGATCACTCCGAGAATCCGTATGGGTTTCAAATCTGCAAATCGGTCTCGAATGGAGATTGAGATGATCGATATCGATACGATCGAGGACGCAGACGAATGCGACGGCGAGAGCCTTCACGCCTATGGGCGCGACACCACCACCGGCCAATGGAGGTGGGAATGGGTGCCTGTCGAGGTGCTCGTCGACGCTGGTCGCGGTGATCTGGTGCCGTGGCTGACCGGGTAGGGGCCACCTCACACTCTAGCGCTGCTCAACCCTCACACCAGTGCCGCCCTCGCACGCGTTAGCCCGCAAGTTTTCCGTTTGTGTCAAAGGGGGGCGCCCCCGAAGTCTCGCCATCCGCTCCAAACACCAGCCGCCTAAATTCGCAACCATAAACGCCCCGAGAAAAAGTCTCGGGCGTTTGCAGTAAAAACCGGCCCAGCAAAGAATTTCCGTCCGCAAAATTCGCAATCGCGAAACCAGGGGGTGGCCTCCAAAGTCCAGATCACCCCGATTCCGCAAACCAGTCGCCCCGTCATCCGCATAAACTTTTCCGGTTTTGATTATTTATCAAAGACGATCCGGCGGGACAGCCGGACGCAACCGAGGCCGACGTGACGACAACGGGCCGATTCGACTCCGGTGCACCGAAGTAAAACTAGCGCCTTCCGTTACGGAATGAGGCGGCGGGCGACCCGGTTGAACTTCCAGCCGATTGGGCCGCTCCGGTGGAGACCTGGCATCTGTGAGGTATTAGCCATCTGCGGCGAGTGGAACGACGTGCAATTATCCCCTTAATAGGGCGATCGTGGGCCACAGAGCGCTGCCGCAGGTATTCCTCAGGCTATTCGGCTGGCGGGGCAGGGGCATGCCAAGAAGTCCGCAAGTCGGCTTTCCGCGGCCGGTGTGGCCCACTTTCACGCGCGCCTGCAATTCAAATGTTGAGGCAACATTGGCCGGCCGCGATCCCAGAGCCCAGGGCGCGCGCTGAAGGCGTCGCCTTGTCAACGCCGCCCGGTATAAACGCGATCAAGAAACTTGTCAGGACGGGGCAACGCAGAAAACGAAGTCCGGAAGACTTATGTTGAGCGCGGGCATCCTGGCCTACAGCAAAGGTGCTGGCGGCCTCGAGGTCCTGCTCGTCCACCCCGGCGGTCCTTTCTGGCGCAAGAAGGACAATGGCGCATGGTCTATTCCGAAGGGCGAAATAGATGGTGACGATGATCCAGAGCAGGCCGCCCGACGGGAATTTGCCGAAGAACTCGGCCCGAGCGCCTCGATTGGTCCACTGCATGGAAGACGCTCCCAAAAAGCCGGAAGAGCTGAAACGCTTACCACCGCGACTACCTGACAAAGAAATAGGCCCGGCATCGCTGCCGGGCCGAACGCTCTAAAAATCGCTACGTAATGAAAGGTCCAGTAGCAGTTGGTCGTGCAGACGTCCGTGTGCTGACTGCACGACGTGGGGCAGGCGGCGCCTGCTTTGGCGGGGATAGTGGTAGAGAGCATTGCGAGCGCGCGATAACGCTGATCAGTTTTATTGGTTCCTATCGCACTGAAGCCGTGATTGGCAGTTGCGTTCAATGAGTCTTTGCAACGTAAAGCGTCAACGACGATTGCTTGTGACCTGCTGACCTCGATAAACCAAATCAGGGCTACGTATACTTCTGAACAGATCACGACCCGACCCAGGCGTACATTCAACGGGTCATGGACGATCGCCTGTTCACTATTCTCCTCGTCGTGCTGGCCATGTTGCCGGTGATAGTGAGGGGCTTTTGCGCTCGTCCTTCCCTGAGGCCCTGGGAGTCGCAGTCGTCAAATGCGGGTAACGCGCCAACACATTGCGCGTTTTGCAGAGCGTCGAAAATGTACGGAGACCTGAATGGAATCGATACTGGGAATTGCCGGTCTGTTCGGCTTATTCGGGATTCTCGCGGCGCTTTATTGGCGTTTCATCCGCTGACTGTGGATTGATCTGCCCGGCGGTAGGCCGGATGCTTGGGGGTCTTGACCTCCACCCAATGGGTACAGCGCCCGGCCTTCTAGCCCCGCTGCGCATGGTTCGCCACCAGACCCTCCAGCCCCATCAGGCAGCGTGGCGGAATGGGTCGGCACCATCTCGCTGTGCTCGCAGGGGCCAGGTGGATGCCATCGACCCGGCGTGTCAGCTGCGATAGCGGCGACGCGCGGTAATCGTTGCCGCCGCCCGCCAGCATGTCGAAGCATAGAACTGAACGTCGGCATCGTGCTTGCGGGACAGCAGCCGTCGAAATCGGATAAGCCGTCAACCCCGCGCAACACAGCTTCACCATCGATCGCGAAGCGATTAGCGGAGCGTGAGCGCGGTCTCAACGATCCACGGAAACCGCTTCGACACGCTCTTGGCGACCGGTCTTGAGCATCAAAACTGGGAAGCGCTGCGATCGTTGTCGGCACTGGCACTGGCCACCGGCCATCGGCGCACGCTGCGATCATCGGTCTGAAGCTTGTTGGCAAGCTCGACCTGTCCCTTGGACATCACGCCACTGGGCAGCTTCTTGCAGACCTAAGCTTGACGAGCGCAGCGCTGAACTGATTGTGGTCAGGCGCGGCTCCTGCGAGGTTGAGGCGGCTGATTAGGCGGCGCACGGTCATCGACAGGCATTCACCGCCGGTTGCAGTCTTGATGCCGAGGTGGACGGCGCCTGCGCGGGAGATCAGATGCGCGACACGATGGCCCGCACGCTCTGGGCGAAGGCGGTGGAGCGGTCTCTGAACAGGGTTGGCCTGCCCAGCTTCTGACCGCACTCACGGGGCCGCGGTAAGGTTTTGCCTTGATGCGGTCGGATTCGCTCACGGCGAGCGCGAAGAACAGATGTAGTTGGAGATTGTCAGCAATGGACAGCGGACCGCGATGAAGCACGCAGTCTTGCGTCCAGCGAAATTACCGGCGCGGTTCTTGACTCAACCGCGCAAGTGCCCATGTTGCGCTGCACATTGTTTTTTGCAATGCAATAATAGGGTGTTCCATGCGCGATTTCCCGCAGATGCTTGCCCGTCTTCAGGCCTTCGAAGCAAATTTGAAGGTCTTCTTGCAGCGGCTCGAAACAGCGCGGCCGGGGCGCCCGCCGACCGCCCGACCCGACTGCGAGAATTGACCAGGTTCGGTACAAATCCCGGCAATCTTCGGATGTTTGCCTACGCGCCGAAACACCTGGCGCGTGGGGCGCCCTTGGTCATCGCGCTACATGGCTGCACTCAGACCGCCGCCGAGTATGACCGCGGCACCGGCTGGTCGTCGCTTGCTGACAGCCTACGCTTCGCGGTTGTCTATCCGCAGCAGCAGCCCGCCAACAATTTGAAAAACTGTTTCTCGTGGTTTTTGCCTGGCGACATCGCGCGCGGAGAGGGAGAGACGCTTTCGATCCGAGAGATGGTGGAGCACGCCATTGCGGCTTTTGGTACCGACCGCCGCAAAGTCTTCGTGACCGGCCTCTCCGCCGGCGGGGCCATGGCGTCGGCTATGCTCGCAACCTACCCAGAGGTTTTTGCCGGGGGCGCCGTTATTGCCGGACTACCCTATGGGTGCGCTAACAACGTTCAACAAGCATTCGAGGCCATGTTCACCGAGCAGAGATATGCCGCAGAGGCGCTTGGTGATCGCGTGCGGGCGGCATCCAAACATCGCGGGCCGTGGCCGAAAATCTCTGTATGGCACGGCACCTGCGATCCGATCGTAAAATCTTGCAATGGTGACGACATCGTTCGGCAGTGGACCAACGTGCACGGACTTCCGGAGAATTCCTCGCATCACGAATTCGCCGAGAGCTTCACCCGCCGCGTTTGGAGCGATCCAAACGGCGAGGCCCTTATCGAGGCTTTCTCCATCAGTGGCATGGCGCATGGCGTGCCGCTCGCGACGACCACGGATGAGAGTTGCGGCTCTGCCGGTGCATTTTTCCTTGATGTGGGAATCTCCTCTACGCATCACATCGCACGCTTCTGGTGCCTGCACAAATCCCGGGTTGATTTGCCGGATGCCGCGGTGCCCGTGTCAGCAACTATCCAGATTGCGAATGATGGCGGCGCCCTTGTCATCGCAGGAGCGGCCGCCGAAGGCGCGCACGGTTCGGCCGAAGCCTCGCTTGCTGACGATGAAGAGCGGCAGTCGCGTTACCCGCTCGACCCCAACGCCATCATTGCGGCGGCCTTCAAGGCCGCAGGTCTTCCGGTTCCGGAGATCCCCGCAGCGCTGCCCGGCCCGTCGCCACGCGTTGCGCCCGGCCCGATCATCGCGGCGGCATTGAAGGCCGCCGGTCTTGTGCGGAGCTAATTCGGCCCAGCGCTCGCGCTTGGGCTGGGCTGGTGGTGGCTCATCGGATCTCCTTCATCGAAGGGCGATAGCCCGGGCCCGGGCGGCACGATGGAAAAAGGCTGTTGCTGGCGCTGACCGCGCCGCCGAGCAACTTTGCGGGCGTAAGAAAGCGTGGCGAAAGGCTGGGCGGTTTTTGTGCGAGTGCCTTCCAGGAACAAAATGGGTTAGTTTGGGCTTGATTGTCCAGATCGGTCACGCAGGGCGAAATCTGACGACGGGTACCGTTGCCGAGTGGTGATCGAAGCGACGACGGTGGACCCAACGAGCCGGCCATGGATACTGAGAAAACGCCGCACGGGAATGGAGGCGATAACCCTCCTGAGGAGCGAAAGCCCATCATTGATCAAATGACCGATTTAGCGGCGCAGGCCGCCGGGACCCTTGCTGAAACGGCTGTTAAAGCGGCCTCAAGAAAAGCCAAAAAGGCGGTTGCTAAGCGACTGCCAAGGCCCGTCAAGAAAGTGGCGACGACAATAGCCAACGCTACGAAGACGCGAAAAAGGACAGCTAAGAAAACCGCCAAGAAGTCATCGAAGAGGTCAAAAACGACTCAGTCAAGAGCTCGACGTGGGACCGCAGGCAAGAAAACAGTCACGAAAGCTGCTAGGAAAAAGCGGGCGGGGCGAAGGTGAGCGGGTGCATCGTCCGGGCGCCCACTGGCTTCGTGTCAACATTGGCCACGCCGACTTGGTTCCGAACATTGGGTAGGAGCAAGTTGACGACACGTCCAGTGCAGGTCATCTGATTGGTGTCGATTTGGCATCACTGTATCGAACCACCATCAGTCCTCGAAGGCCGGCCGGGTAACAGGCCCAAGCCCACAGCTACTCTTGGACGGTTTGCCTGAGGCCAGTCATAGAGAAGCCCACGATTAACCTTTGCTCCCTCGCGACATTGCGTCCCTCAACTCAAGGAAACAATCAAGGACCTTTAGTCGTTGCCGCAAGCATGTGCCGTTCGTATCGACCATGAAAGAATCGCATGGGACGCTTGTGGCGGGTTTTGAAGGTGGCAGTTTCCGGTTTTGTGGCCAACGATGCCTTGAGCCGGGGGGCGGCGATTGCCTTCTATGCCGCGACCTCGCTCGCGCCCGTACTTCTCATCGTCGTCGCAATCGCCGGCCTCGCATTCGGCCAGGACGCTGCGCGCGCGGCGATCAGCCACGAGCTTGGCCAGCTTTTCGGGCCCGCAGGTGGCGATTTCATCAAGTCCATCCTCGAGCGGTCGAGCGACCCGCGCTCCGGGACTCTGGCGACGCTCGTTGGCGTTCTCACGGTTGTGATCACGGCCTCAGGTGTCTTCGGCGAAATGCACACAGCGCTGAACGCCACGTTTAAGGCCAAGCCGATCGACGAGCCGGTCTCGTCGCTGATCCGAACCCGTGCGGCCAGCCTGGGGCTCGTGGCTGCGCTTGGTTTCATGCTGATGGTGTCGTTGGCGGCGAGCGCCGCGCTATCGGCCCTCGGGCATGCCTTTCAGGGCTGGTTCGGCGGCAAGGTCCTGCTGGTCATCCTCAATACCGTCGTGTCCCTATCCATTTTCACGGTACTGTTCACAGCGATCTACAAGGTCCTGCCCGATACGGCGATACCCCGACGCGACCTGGTGCTGGGCGCGTTTGTCACCGCCGTGCTCTTCACGGTCGGCAAGTCCCTCATCGGCATCTACCTCGGGCGGGCGGCGCCAAGCTCGCCCTATGGTGCGGCCGGGGCGCTGATCGTTCTGATGATCTGGACCTACTATTCCGCCCAGATATTTCTGTTCGGCGCCGAACTGACCAAGGCTATCGCCGATGAGCACGCACCGGACCGCCAAGCCCCCAGAGGAACGATTCAACAAGGCTTGAGTTCGCCTTCAAACAAGAACGATGAGGCGGTGACGGCCATGACGCGATCCGTTGAGCAATTAAGAGAAGAGTCCGAGCGGAGCCGGGCGCAACTCGCGGCGACCGTCGATCGGCTAAGGGAACAAATCACCGACACTGCAGAAGACCTTCGCCACAAGGTCTCTCCGCAAGGGATCAAGTCAGAAGTCTCCGAGTTCGTCGGCCGAAAAGCCCAAGGCTGGCGCGACACGCTGAAGCAGCAAGCTATGGAGAACCCGATGCAGACGATCGCTGCGGGAACCGCGGTTGCGGTGCCCCTCCTGCGGCTGGCTCGGGGCTTTCCACTTCCCCTTCTGATGATCGGTGCCGGCCTCGCCCTGACGTCGAAGACTGTTCGCAGCCGCGCTGTTGAGGCGGCGGCGCCCACGATCGAAAAGGCCACGGAAATAGCAGGTGAGGCCGCCGAACGCGCTCGATCCTTCGGGGAAGATACGGCGGATGCGATATCCGCGACGGGGCGTGAGGCCGCCGACCTAGCGCGTGGAGCCCAGGCCACCGCAAGCACGCTTGCCGGCGACCTGAAAGACCGGCTGACCCAGACTGTTGATCGAGTGAAAGCAGGCATCGAAACCGCCTCGGACGCCGCAAAAGATAGCATCGATCGGGGCCGTTCGACTGCACGCGAAAAGGCAACCGCTGCACCGGAAACCGTGCGTCAGGTCTTTCACGACAACGCCGCCCTGATCGCCGGTTTGGGCGTCGCAATCGGAGCGATCATTGCGGCCTCGCTTCCCAACACGAGGGCGGAATCTTCGGCGATCGGCAAGGCGAGCGATGGCGTCAAGCGTGCGGCAGGCAGGGCGGCTCAGTCGGGATTCGAGACGGCCAAGGACGCGGTCCTGTCGGCCGCCGATGCCGCTGCGAAAAGCGTATCGGATGCGGATCTCGGCAAACACGCCAGCCGGATGACCCGGGACATGTCCGAAAGGCTGAAGGAAGCGGCCGACGACATGGTGACGGCAGCATTTAATCCCTCTCGAACTGAAGAGAAACCGTCATGAGCGAATTTGAAAGCCATATCCGACAAGCTGCCTCTCAGGGGCAGGGCTCGACCTCCTCGCAAACTATGAAGGACAAAATCGCCGATGCAGGCGGCGAGGTCAGGCAACGCGCAGGCGACGCGCTGCGGGCCTCAACGGACGTCGCGCGCGACAAGTTCAAGGAAGCTGCCGACGCGGCACGAGACGTGGCGGAGGGAGCCGCAGATCACTTCCAGGACAAAGCCGAACAGCAGCAGCGCTCCGGAGCGGATTTCCTCAGTCGGTTCGCGGGAAACATTCGGCAAGCCGCCCATGCTTTCGACAGCGACGCGCCATTTGCCGCACGCGGAATCAACTCCGCCGCTGACTACGTCGAAGACGTCGGCGAGAAGGTCCGCAACGGAACTTTCGGCGACCTTGTCGACGGGGCGTCCGACTTTGCGAAGCGCCAGCCGGCCGCCTTTCTCGGACTGTCGGTGCTCGCCGGCTTCGCAGCAATACGCTTCTTCAAGGCCTCGGGAAGCAAGGCATCCTCGGATGGCGAGGGTGCGTCATGAACACTCGATCTGATCTTCGGGCGGTCTCAACCCTTTTTGGCGACGCGCTTTCGCAGTTCGCCAAGCTTTTTCAGAACGAGGTTGATCTCGCCAAGGCCGAAGTCGGCGAGAAGATGCAGCGGGTCGGCGGCGCCATCGGCTTCTTCGCGGCGGGTGCCATCCTGGTCGTTCCGGCGCTCGTCATGGCCCTTTTTGCCCTGTCGGCGGCCTTGATCACGGCCGGCTGGTCGCAGCCGATTTCATACCTTGTCTCCGCGATCGTTGCGGCAGTGGTTGCCGGCGTGTTGTTTGCTGTCGGTATGAACCGGCTGGACGCCCGCCATTTGGCGCCTCGTGAAACGATGCGTCAGCTAGAGAAGGACAAGGACACCGTGAAGGAAATGGTGCGATGAGCGGCACACAATCAGGTTTTTTGGACAATCTGAGGGAAGCAGTGCGGGAAAATCCGCTTGCCGCCGCGCTGATCGGAGGAGGCGCGCTGTGGCTCTTGATGGGTAACGAGAGGCTGAAAAACGTGGCAACTTCGATGGGTGCGGCAACGGCACCACTTGCCGATATTGGCACCAATCTGCGGTCGAGCGCACCCAAATTCACGAGCAGCCCGCCGACCGCTCCGGAGACGGACAACGGATCATCACAACACTTGGGCGACACTTTGCGCGATGCCAAAAGCACGGCGGCGGATGTCGTGGCGGGCGCAGCAGATGCGGCCAAGGATCGGTTTGATGAGGGTGTTGCCTATGCGCGGGAAAACTTGGGCAAGCTCGGCGACGCGCTGCCCCGAAAGGAGACGATCGCAAAGGTCCAGTCGTCGTTCTCGGATCTGCTCGAGAGACAACCGCTTCTGCTGGGCGCAATAGGTTTGGTGGTCGGAGCGACCGTTGCGGGCGCGTTCAGTGCGTCCGATCTCGAAAACAAATGGGCAGGTGAGCTCAGCGACAGCGTCAAAGAGGACCTGACTGTTCGGGCAGGGGCGGTAACCCAGAGCGTGCGCGAGTCCGCCGACACGCTCAAGGCCGAAGTCGA
This sequence comes from Bradyrhizobium lablabi, assembly GCF_018131005.1. Lineage (GTDB taxonomy): Bacteria > Pseudomonadota > Alphaproteobacteria > Rhizobiales > Xanthobacteraceae > Bradyrhizobium > Bradyrhizobium lablabi_D. The sequence goes on along the minus strand of NZ_JAFCJK010000007.1, from coordinate 92,815 downwards.
TGACCTCGGCACCGAAACTCTCGAGCGGCTGCGAGAAACTGCCCGGAGCGGGGCAGATGCGCTCCGTGAGAGTCTGAAGACGCGTTAGGACCGGGTAGGTGAGCGAGGACCTTGAACTGAACTGTCAGGTCAAGCGCCTTTGTCGCATCTGCAAGCCGCCGGAGAGGACCGAACGATCTGAGCGGCCCTGGCACTACGTTTCCGATCGTTGGAGCCATGCGTACGGCAAATAGAATTCGACGAAGTTTGCGCCCGGGGTCAAGCTTTCCAATCACGATTCGACCCACCAAGACGGATGTCTTGATCGCGCGCGCCATCGCGCGCAATACCGCGTCCGCCCCCGAGGAGATCGCCCGCGCCTTGACCCTGGGGAGCCGACGAGAAGGTCCTTTTGTTTCTCGCCGCGGCGGGTTGGATTGCTTCGCGCGGACGCAGCGAAGCGCTGCAGCGCGCCGGCGACCACACGCTTCTGGTCACGGTTGCAGCGTCCCTTTTGCCCCACGGTTTGAAACTTCTGTTCGACCAAACGCGTCCTGACCGAAGGACGGTGATCGGGCACGTCCACGGGGTCTCTTTTTCGGGCAAGCGCAACGACGCCTTTCCCTCCGGCCACGCACTGCACATGGGCGCCTTGGCATCCGCAGCCGGCGTCCTGCCGGCCGGTCCCCGCCGGGCGGTTCGCGCGCTTGCCGTCGGCATTTCGCTGACGCGCATCGTGGTCCTGGCGCACTGGGCGAGCGATGCCATCGCGGGTTTCGTGCTCGGAGCGGTGCTCGAGCGCCTGCTGAGATTATGGACTGGCTACCCGGACTGCTTATCGAAGGAAACCGATCATGCCGATACTTGAAGACTTGAAGGAGTATGCGGAGCGCGTCACCGGTCTCAAGCGGCCGGGCAAGCGATGGGCTCCGGATCTTGCTCGACCCCGCAAGCCCCAAACGGTTCGCTTCAAGGACGATGGTCTCGTCCCTAACCATCCGCGATGGCCGCTGATCATCTATCGCGGTGCGGTCGATCTGGATGGGCGCCACGACCCGGCGGCCGTGATCGAGGACCTTTTCGAGGCCAATGGATGGGGGGACACTTGGCGCGACGGCGTCTACGATTACGTGCACTATCACTCTCGAATCCATGAGGTGCTCGGCATTGGGCGCGGCAAGGGGCGCGTGAGATTCGGCGGCAACAGGGGGCGGATCTTTACGTTGAAGGCGGGCGATGTCGCCATTCTGCCCGCCGGAACCGGCCATCAGTGCCTTTCGGCCGATGACAACTTCCTCGTCATCGGCGCCTATCCGCCGGCGGGCACGTACGACGAATGCACGGCTGTGGAGGAGCGAGCGCAGGCGTTGAAGACCATCCCGAAGGTGCCGGTGCCGCGCAAGGATCCGGTCTATGGCGCTGGCGGACCACTGTTGAAACTCTGGAAGAAGGCGAAATGACAGAACACATCGTGCGCTTTCTCATTGGAGGCGCTGTGGTCTCGGCCTTCGCGATGCTGGGAGATCTTCTACGTCCCAAGAGCTTCGCCGGTCTCTTCGCAGCTGCGCCCTCGGTTGCACTCGCCACGCTCGGGATCGCGGTATATCAGCACGGACCGGGCTACGCGACTCTGCAAACCCATGCCATGATTGCGGGTGCGATCGCGCTCGCCGCCTATAGTGTCGTCGTCTGCCACGTCGTGGTTCGCGCGCGAATGCGAGCATTGCTCGCCACCGTGCTATCACTCGCCGTTTGGCTCATTGTCGCCTTCGGACTGCTGATTTTCGCTGGCGGGCAGGCATGACCCCGATCCGCTTTTCGCCCTCATCTTTGAAGGAAGGCCGCTGGTACGAATATCTGGTTCGCTTCGCATTAGGCGGCATCGCAACCGTCTTCACCGGTCTCATCAGCAGCCGCTATGGAGCGTCCACAGGAGGCCTCTTTCTCGGCCTTCCTGCGATCTTCTGCGCCAGCGCGACGCTCATCGAGAAGCATGAGATCCGCCGCAAGCGGGATGCGGGCGTGGCCGGGGAGCGCCGCGGGCAAATGGCGGCCGCGGTCGACTCGGCCGGCGCCGCGCTCGGCGCGCTGGGCATGCTGGCCTTTGCGATCGTCTTCTCGTTGGCGGCGGAAACTAGCGTCGCGGTCGCTTTTGTTGGCGCATCGCTTGCCTGGCTATTGGTCTCGGTCGCGGCTTGGTACGTGCGACGCAAACTGCGATCAGTGCGGAGAGTCCGGACCGGACAAAAAAGCGGCTCCGCGATCCCGCGAAGCCGCTGAGATCGACCACGCCGGATATCAAGCGGCGCTCGAAGCCTTCGCGTTGACACCCTTGCGTAGCGCCACGGTGTTGAGCTTGCTGTTCGCCGCCTTCTCCTCGTTCAGATTGGTGGTAAGGAACCGCACGATCTCGTCGTGTCCGAGCCGCTCGGCCCAGGCGATCAGTGTGCCATAGCGGCAGATCTCATAGTGCTCGACCGCCTGCGCAGCAGCGACAAGGGCGGCATCCAGCACGGCCTTGTCTTCGATTTCCCCTGCGGTCTCGTCGGCCTCCCTTATGATGCCGTCGATCGCCGGGCACTGTGTCCCGCTGGGCTCCTTGCCCAGCTTTTCGAACACTTTCTGAAGCCGCTCGACTTGCTTGTTGGTCTCTTCGAGATGGGCCTTCAGCCCGGTCACGAGGTTGCGGTTGGTCGCCTTGTCGATCATTTTGGGCAACGATTTAATGATTTGCTGCTCGGCGTAGTAAATGTCCTGAAGGCCGTGGACCAGCAGGTCCTCCATGGTTTTGATGTCCTTGGTGAAAATTCCCATATTCGACATCTCCTTTCGCGGTGATGCAATAGAACGCGGCCGACCGGTCGCTGTTCCTGTCGCAGGGGACTGACATGGACGGACAGGAACGCTTCACCTTCCCAAATTGGAGAGCACGACGCCGCCATCGCCATGCATAATGACGGCATTGTACAGGGACTATGCGAAATCCCCTTTGTGCAGGACGTGAAGCGCTGGGGCGTGATGACGATCGGCACGGGCCCGGTCACCAACCGCAACGGCAAGAGCGAACGCCTAAGGCCAACGCCGACGGCTGTGACAGGGGAAGATTGTTCGCCAGCATATTGCGGATCGCCTGCCGCACCGCTCCGATGCCGTTGACATGATTCATCAAGGCGATCTCGCCCTGTTGTTCATGCGGTATGGCATGAGCCATCAGACGCAGGCGTGGTTCGCCGGACGAATGCCACTCCACGTCTGCCATCTGGACTGCCCCGCATGATGCAAGCTCATCAGACGGACGACGACCGCGTCAAACTCGGTGTCGGTTGGCTTCCGCAGCTCCGCCATCTGTGCTGGCGTCAAATAGCCCGGCATGGTCGCGCTCTCGCCACCCTGAGCAGATCGGCATCTGTTCACTGAACCAGCCCCGCCACCAGTCAAGAATGCGGTTGGTCGCAAGATCTCCAAGATCAACCACTCGCATGATCCGAGCCGCCGCGATCGTCTTCGACAAGATAAATGTCCTGTTTCAATATCCTGCTCGTCATGGTGACGAACGATGATGGCATGAACAACTCCTCAGACTACAGACCCCGGCCGCGCGCGATCGTTGCCTTCCGCCGATTATGCAGCTTGATCTCGCGCGTGCCGGCGCCGGACTAGGGCTTCCGCTCCCCGGCAGGCGCGTCCTCATGTCAACGGCATTCCTGTCCGCAAAGATCGGCCGATGATCAATCGGCAGATCAAGTGGGCACTACTCGGTTTGCTCGACAGTAGCGGGCATCTTTGCGACCGACATCAAGGATCGCGCGACCTGGTTGAGCAACTGATCCGCGTTCTCCTCCTCCGCCAGTGATTTCGATAACAAGCTGACGATTGCGCTATGGCGTAGCTGTTGGGCGAGGTTGCGCGCCGTGGTATAGCCGGCAATTTCATAATGTTCGACCCGCTGCGCCGCACCGATCAGAGCGAGGTCAGCTGCGGCGTCCTCCTTGTTTTTGCCTTCGGCGATGATCTCCTGGCCTTCTTCGACGAGGCCCATCATGCCCTTGCACGGCTTTGCGCGCGCTGATTTGCCAAGCAACTCGAAACACTCGTTGATGCGCTCGATCTGGGATTCGGTCTCGGTCAAATGCTGCTCGAAGAGGTCACGCAATTGATCGAAACGCGCGACTTCCGCCATTTTGGGGAGCGCCTTCGTCAATTGCTTCTCCGCATGCAAGATATCACGGAGTTCGTCGAGCAGGAGATCGCCAAGGCCGGTTTCGTCCACCGGCGGTGAACTCTCAGTTACGATGGCGGCAGCCGGACCAGGTTCTCCGGCCTGAATGGCCGGCGAATCTGTAAAGATCCAGTCGCCGCCCTCGTTCCACGGTCCGCGGGTGTCGATCTCGCCATGCTCACCGGTGCCGGTAGAATCGTTGAAGAATTGATCGACGAGCCCCGGTGTCGGCGCGATGCGGCCGATACTGAATGGCGGCTTTCCCATGCTCTCAAGCGCCAGAGCGAAGGCCTTCATGTGGGTGATCTCGCGGGTCATCAAAAACTGCAGAGCATCCTTTGTACCTGCGTCGTCGCAGAAATTGATCAGGCGCTCGTATACAATCTTTGCGCGCGCTTCGGCGGCGATGTTGCTCCGTAGGTCCACGTCCAGTTCACCGGTAATCTTCAGGTAGTCGGCGGTCCAGGCGTTTCCCTGGGAGTTGAACAGGTTCACTCCGCCGCCGCCCGCGATCGCGATTAAAGGATCGGCTTCTGCGGCCTGACGGTCAAACTTTGATGGCTTGAGGTGCATGCGTGCGAGAGTGCCGACAACCTCAAGATGGCTCAGTTCCTCGGTGCCGATGTCCATCAGCAGGTCCTTGCGATCCGGATCCTCGCAGTTGAGCCCCTGTATTGAATACTGCATTGCGGCCGCGAGTTCGCCGTTGGCGCCGCCGAATTGTTCAAGCAGCATGTTGCCGAAACGAGGGTCCGGCTCATCGACGCGAACGGTGAACATCAGCTTCTTCACATGGTGGTACATGGAGGACCTCGGGCATGAGAGAGAATATCAGTCCCGAACGGGCAGGCGCTGCCGTTGTTCCTATCGCGCCGTGGCAACAATTCGCTGCAGCCGATGTAACTCCGTGATTCGCGGCGGCCATCGGATCGCGCGAGGGGCCGGACGGCTTGAACGACTGACTGACTGGCAGCGTCAGAGGAGGGGTCGTCACCTTTTGTCGAGCGGTGCGACTGCGGGAGCATTGATCGGTTGCCCCTTCACGTCGAACATCGAGCCATGGCATGGACAGTCCCAACACGTCTCGAAACTGTTCCAATGCAGGTGACAGCCAACGTGGCTGCAGCTTGCCGAATTCAGATGAAGCGCGCCGGCTTCGTCGCGGTAAGCTGCGATTTTCTCTAGGCCGCGTCGCACAATTGCGCCTTGTCCGCGCCTCAAATCATCTAGTGAATGAAGTTCACCCGGCGCGACATATTCCGCGAAACTCTTCACCGGGGTGACGTTCTCCATGACGAAGTTCTTGGCCGCCTTAAGCGGGATGCGGCCCGGGGCATAGAGTTCCTTCCACGGATGGTCCTCACCCATGATCAGCGCCGTATTCAGTATCGCCCCGACAACGCCGTGGGTAAGGCCCTGCCCTGAATCGCCCATGGCGACGTAGACATTCTTGCAGCCCGGATCCTGGCCGATAAAGCCAGCGTAGTCGATCGTGTCGAGCACTTGCCCCGACCAACGATGTGTCTCCCTGCCCAGACCGGAGATCAGTTCACGCGCCCATGCTTTGAGTCTTTTGAAACGCTCGTCCGCATCGTCGGCTTCGCCGCTCTTGTGGTCCTCGCCGCCCACAAGAACGTAGTCGATACGATCCGGTCCCGGCTGTAGACGCACATAATGGTAAGGCTCCTCGGTGTCCCAGTAGAGGGCATCGGGCAGGGCGTTTCGTTTGATTTCAAACGCCATGACATAAGTCCGGTAGGGTGCTGTCTTGGTATGGATGGCGAAGCGGTCGGAGATCGAGGAGTTGGTCGCAACGACCGCGTGCTTGGCGCGAATGACGCCGCGCGTCGTTCTCACCAACACAATGCCATTGTCCTCACTGATTTCTTCCACCGGGCTATCGCGGAAGAAAGTCACGCCGTTGTTCCGACAGGCTCTTGCTACGCCGGAGAGATACTTTAGGGGATGAAACGTCGCCTGCCTCGGATAGCGTAGCACGTGCCGGTTCGCACATCCGTTGAACGGCATGCCGACCAGCCGGTGCACCGGAGCTCCGATCTCCCGCACCGCGTCCATCTCCTGGTCGATGATGTCGGAAGTCATATCGCGGCCCTGGAACAGGTAGCCATCGAGCCTACGGAAATCGCAGTCGATCTCTTCCTGCTCTTGAATCACTTCAATACGGTCGATCGCCGCCGCCTGGCTGTCGCAGAACAACTTCGTCGCATCCGATCCCTTGATCTTCGTCATTTCGCTGACAAGGTCGTCGCATAGCGGAGCCAGATGCGCGGAAGTACGCGAGGTCATCCCGCCCGCGATGCGGCCGCGGTCGATTATCACCACCGACTTGCCACGTTTGCAGACCTCGTAAGCCGTCGAAGTTCCCGCGATCCCCGATCCGACCACCACTACATCACACTCAACGTCCTCTGCCAGCGAACCTGCCGCAGGCATCACGTCAACGTCCGCCCAAAGGGACTTGCTGGTCATCCGTTGCTCCCAATCGTCGGAGAACGTTAGCCTGACCCGCGAAGTTCCAATTTGGTTGTCGTGCGAATGTTGCCGTCATCGCGTGTTCCGAGCCGCATGGCGTTCGGCTCAGTAAGCGCCGCCAGCGATGAGAAGTCGCCGGCTGCAGTCCACCGTCGATCGATCGTCTTCGGCGGCAATGAGCTGGCTTACCTTGAAAGGCGAGTATCAACCCCGGTCTGTCCATGATGACCGCGGGGAGTTGGCGACGCGCCAGAGGGGTCGCAAAACGCGCGACGAGGTCGATCCTTATTCGCGGCGATGTTCAAGAAGCAACTGCTTTGCAGAGCGAGCGCTAACCTGTGTTAAGCACCGTGTTCCGCAGCCCAAGATCTGCAGTTCGAATGCAAAGCGGGTTCCGGTCCGACGCCTGCGACGAATGAGCCCTTATGCTTGGCGCAGTCATGCGCGCTCGTGTCTTCGAGGAACTTTGCCCTGGTGCGGGAGGTTACAGCGCTCCTTACACACTGGAGGAGACGATGAAACGCTCGCTCATGTTAGCTTCGATTGGATTTCTTTTCGCCACGGCGGCCGCTGCGCAGAATCCACCTGCGCAACCCGGCCCAAACAATAACGCTATCAACAGTGCTGGACAGAACAACTCCGTCGCCCCTGTTGCGGGTCGTAACAGCTTCACCGAGGGGCAGGCCAAGTCCAAGATCGAGGATGCGGGCTTCACCGGCGTCTCCGATCTGAAGAAGGACGACAACGGCGTCTGGCGAGGCAAGGCGAGCAAGGGTGGAAAGACGACGCAGGTCAGCGTCGATTTCCAAGGCAATGTGAATTAACGAAAGGCATCGACATGACCACGACGATCTCAAGACTGTACGACAGTTATTCGGACGCTCAACGGGCTGTGGCGCGACTTCAAGATGCGCGTGTACCGCACTCGGAGATCAGCATCGTCGCCAATAATTCCGACAATTGGTACGAGGGCAGCAGGAAGGACCGCGATCGTGACGGCGTTGACGACCGTGCCGAGGGTGCCGGTGCGGGTGCAGCAGTCGGCGCGGGTCTCGGCGGAACTGCGGGTCTTCTGGCCGGTCTGGGAATGCTCGCGATTCCCGGCCTTGGGCCGGTCGTTGCGGCCGGTTGGCTCGCCGCGACCGCCGTAGGCGCCGCTGCGGGGGCTGCCACCGGTGGAATTATCGGTGCCCTGACGGAGGCGGGGGTGTCGGAAGAGGACGCTCACGCCTATGCGGAAGGCGTCCGCCGCGGTGGCACTCTGGTATCGGCTCGCGTTCCGGATTCGGATCGCTCCCGCCTTGAAGCATTGCTGAACGAGTCTGCGGTTAACATGCGCGATCGGACTGCTGCATGGCAGAAGACTGGATGGAAGGGGTTCGATCCCGCAGGCCGACCCTACGGGGCCGAAGACCTCCGCAGAGAGCGGCAGCTCTATGGCGGTATGCGCTGATCGGGCGCGATCTTCCTAGTTGCCCGGGTCGGCGTCGGTAAGCCGATCCGGGTCCGTTAGCCCGCGTACTATTCTCGGCCCTCGTAGATATGCACCCTCAGTCAAAGGGTTTCGCACAGTGATTACGGATGGACAACCGGCGCGACGGCATCAGCTAAGAAGGGCCCCCCTATGATGTCGTCGTGGAGGCGGAAAATATTTGCCAACTCACCGTGAAAATCGCCGCGATGAGCGGACCTATGACAAATCCATTCAAACCAAACACCTCAATGCCACCCAGCGTGGAAATGAGCACGATGTAGTCGGGCAGCCGGGTATCCTTACCGACCAGGAAAGGACGGAGGACATTGTCCACCAATCCAATAACGAGTAAGCCATACGCGATCAGGGCAGCACCCTGCCACACGGCGTCGCTTGCCAGAAAGTAGATTGCCACTGGTAGCCAGACCAGCGCGGCTCCTATCGCCGGCAGGAGGGATAGGAAGGCCATCAACGCAGCCCACAGCAAGGGCGCGTGGATACCCAGGAACCAGAAGGCCAACCCACCGAGTGTGCCTTGGGCAATGGCCACCAAGATACCACCCTTGACGGTCGCCCGGACAACATCCGCAAATCTGCTGAAGAGCGCCCCCTTCTGGTCGTCGCGGAGAGGAACGGCCTTCTTGATTTGCTCGGTTAATTCCTTCCCGTCACGCAAAAGAAAAAACAGAAGGTACAACATAATCCCCAGGCCGATCATGAAATCAAACGTGTTTATTCCGATCGTGAGCGCTTGAGGCGCGATAATCTGTCCGCCTTTCACGAGATTAGACGGCAGGCTTTCGCCAAGTGTCGAGAGATTGGTCAGATGGAATCGACTCAGCAAGCTTGCTGCCCAGGCCGGAAGCGCATCGAGAATCCGCTGGACGTAACCGGCAAGGTCGTACTCTCCAGATTGGACCTTTGCGTAAAGCCTCGAGGCTTCCTGAACTAACGAGGTCGCTACGATCGCCAGAGGTAGAAGCACCATAGCGACGATTATCGTTACCGTTACCGTGGCAGCGAGAGTGCGCCGCCCGCGCATCGACCTCAGCAGCTCTCGATTAATCGGCGCAAAGATGACCGCCACGACAACTGCCCAAAGTATGGCGCCGTAGAATGGCTGCAAAATCCAGGCGAAAGCCAGAGTAACGGTGACAAGCAACAGCAAAAAGCTTTGATCCTTATGCCTAGCCACCAGTGGACCTCGTTTTTCCTATCAAATCGTCGCGCCGGAGTTCTGACCGCACGGCCCATCCAGTTCGGCGGAGGCTGCGTTGGATCAGGATTGTCACGCCACGGGAGCCTTGGGCAGTCGATATCGGGCCGCCCGCTTGAGTTGATGCAAGGGCGAGCGGTTCTGCGCGTCCTTACCCGATGACCGCCTCGAAAGATTTCGCCGCCGCTCTCACGGGGCTCCAAGCTCATCTCAAGCCGACAGTTCGCCCGCCAGATCAAAGATGCTGTGTCGTATTCGACAACACTGGGATATTAGCTGGTGTTCCTAGGGAGTGCGAAGAGCGTTACGCACGGCGCACCGAAAACGCTTGTGCAACTGCCGTGATTCTAAGGTCAGTTTGCAGGCTGAGCGATAGCTACGGAAAGAGACTAGTGAGCGGCTTACCGCTCTGTTCGCATGTAAGGGCTGCGTTCTGATATAAGTCGCAAATCAGGGACGTCATTCGAGGAATCGGAGCTTTCCAGCCGCAAAGCACTTTTTTGCGGAGTAGCAAAGACAGTCCAGGCAATGAAGCCGAGCGCAAGAGCCGCCGCGAGTGTCCAAGAAGTTCGCATCATTGCGCTCCTCCTGTCACATCCAATTCTCGAGAGGGGTTAGAGTTCCTCTGGTGAGGCCATACATAGATTTCCGAAGGCCTTTCCTTTCCAGACGTGATCGGCGCGAAGAGGATAAGTGGTCAGCCTGATTGATAGTCCTGTGGAAGATCGGCGGCCGACCCATCAGCGATAGATGAGTCGTTAAGCTTGAGCAGCGCGTAATGCCCCGGACCATTCGCGCTACGCGGCGACACGTTTGGCAAAAAATGGTCTCCAGCTTCCCCACGGATCTGGCATTGGCCATAACGAGACCCGGCGAGCTGGATGCGGGGTTCACAGAGGTGTGTAATTTTTCTGAAAAGGTCGGTGCGCCGGCGTACGGGGAATATCGCCAAACTCGGAGGAGGCGTAGTCCCTGCCTTCGGGGGTAATGATGTGCACGTCGTAGCAACCAGTCCTGGTAAGCTCTCGCGCCTTTTTGAGCGCCGCTTCTGCTGTTCTTCTGCGGTGCGACAATTCGCCGTGCTTGCACGTGCCTTTGACGGTGAAACTCATTTCTTCTTCTTTTTCTTCTTCCTTTTCAAAACGTCGGCCTGGGCACGGAATGCCTCAGCTAGTGTCTTCATTTGGTTGGCAAAGATAGCGTCAGCGGTTTGGGTCGCCCTCCGCTCGGCCGCTTCCGCCTGCTTTCGTATTGCCTTCGAAATTTCCATACAGCGACAATCTCGCCGACACGGGGTTGTTCCCATTCAAAACCCCAAGGGCTCGCGGAACAAAGTGAACCTTACCAGTGGGAGGGACGAGGCGAGCCAACCAGCACGGGCGACCATGATCGCAAGGGCCGAGTGGAGAACATCGATAAAGCAAAACGTCGTTCGGCGGAGACGGCTGCACGACCACACTCGCAGCTCGGATGGAAGACACCCTCCGAGTTTGCCATCACATGCCACCCGCGACGGGACCTGCCGCTGCGCTATGTCGAAGGCTCCGCGCCAGCTCCCGTCGCTACTACCGCCCGACCGGGCAAATCCAACCGCTAGCGCGAACTCAGAATTGGATAAAACTTGGGGGCAAGGTCAGCGTCGGCGAGTTCATCAGCGCTCGAGCTGGAAAAGAAGGCGGCAAAAAAGTCCAAAGGTTTAGAATTGTGTCTGATTGGATGGCGTTAAGAGCAGGAGATTGTCGATAAGGGGTACCAGCACCTGCTCGCAATGCGCGGCTCAACGGCCTGCTGAATCTGGATCGGAAGGCCGACGGCATAAGATCAAACGCTGGCCTTGCGCCGGGGCTTGGCTGCCTTTTTCGCTTTGACCGGCTTCGCCACAGAGGCTGGTTTGCCCGCGCCCTTGATGCTCTGGCGCAGCGCGTCCATCAGACTGATGACATTGCTCGGCGCCGGCTTGCGCGCCGTGGGCATCGGTTGGCCTTTCTGCTTCCGCGCCAGCAACTCCTGTAACGCGGTCTCATAATGGTCCTCGAACTTCTCCGGCTCGAAATGCCCGGACTTCTGCTCGACGATATGTTTAGCAAGATCCAGCATGTCTTTGGTGATCCTCACGTCCTGGATATCGTCGAAATAATCGGCACTATCGCGCACCTCGTAGGGGTAGCGCAGCAGCATGCCCATCAGACCCTTGTCTCGCGCTTCGAGCGCGATGACGTGTTCGCGGTTCGTCAGCACGACACGGGCGAGCGCTACTTTGTCGAGCGAATGGTTTCGCGGATGACGGCGTAGGCGTCGTGGCCGACCTTGCCATCGGGCAAGATGTAGTAAGGACGCGCGAGATAGAGATCGTCGATCTCGTTCTTTGGTACGAACTCGTCGATCTCGATGGTGCGCGTCGATTCCAGCGCGATATTCTCGAGCTCTTCCTTGGTGACCTCAAGGTACTGGTCCTTGTCGACCTGGTAACCTTTGATGATGTCTTCGGTGGACACCTCTTCGCCAGTGTCGGCGTCGACCTTGAGGTAGCGGATCCGGTGGCCGGTTCTTTTATTAATCTGGTTGAAACTGATCTTGTCGGATTCAGAGGTCGCCGGAAACAATGCGATAGGGCATGTCACGAGCGACAACCGCAAAAAGCCCTTCCAATTGGCGCGCGGGGCCATACACAAAACTCCCTTGATACTGAATGGGTTCAATATAGGCGCGCAAGCGGAGATGTGGAGTCAGCATGGATGGTTCCCCGGACTGCCGGCATCAAACTGTCGGGACCTGCGGTTCCGGCCGGCATTCAGCTTTGTAGGGCAGCGCATGGTGAGAGGAGCGTCTGGTGTGGCGGAACAGCCTTCCGCATGCTTTGGATGTTCATCAGTGCGACGGTGCTTGGGTTAGCGCTAGGCCTATGGCGTCATGGACGCCGGCCGTCTTCGTCCGAGTGAGCAGGCGGGTCTCGACCGGATGGCAGCACGCCCGCGGCGGGCCGAGCAACTGCGAGCGTCCGTCCTAGACCGGCGCTCGAGCCGCTCAGCACTCCGGACAGGTATCGCCAATTCCTCCCATAACGTCGTCAATCGCGCCAAGGCATTCGTCCGGCGTGGCGCAGGGGAAGGGATCGCTCCACGCCGCTTCGCGAGCGCGGCTGCAGGCGGCGGGATCAGCGCGATCGAGGACGTGGCCATGGTGCTCGCATTCGCGGACCACATGATGCTCCAGCAGCTTGGCGAGTGCCCAGCCGTTGAGATTGCGGTAGGCAGGGCGGGCGGCCTCCAACGGTGGGCGGCGTTGGGCATTGCTCTTCATGACGGGTCTCGAATCACTGCGAATTGCCACTATAGCACTCGAGTCGAGCGCACACCGGGCCGCAAGTCATGCAAGCCGCCCGGGCGACCATGCCCGCAGGGTACGGCGAAGAAGCGATCGCAACAAAGAGTGCGATCGGCGGAGCGTCGGCTTGGGCCGAGCGTAACAGGTCATCGGAAGAGTTCATGGCGCTGAACCGGCCGGCCAAGAAGCAAAAGGCTGCAAAAAGTTCGGGGAGTCCAGATCGAGAAAAAGCAGGCCAAAAAGGCACGTAGGCGCTTAGCAAAGAGGAGAGAGTACAATGGCGACGGAAGATCAAATTCGGAATTACGCGCGCCTACTCTGGGAACAGGCCGGCCGCCCCGAAGGCCGAGATGCTGAGTTCTGGCATGCGGCCGAAGTTGAGTTGAACGCCGCGAGTGAAAGTCCAGACGCGCCCACTCAGCCCGACCAGCTCAATAGTAATAGCCTTCCTGGCTGATGATCAATCCGGATTGCCCCATATGCCTCGGTATCGGCTGGGTGTGCGAGAATCATCCCAAGCGGCCCTGCTCTGAATTGGGCTGTCAGTGCGGAGCGGGCATGCCTTGTGAGTGTCAGGACCCTCAAAGACGGAATGGAGGGGCCCGACGTCAGTCAAGTTTTAGAGCGCGATGATATGCAGGTAGAACGCCAGCAAGATGGCGATGCTCAGGATGACGATCCCGATAAAGAACCTGCCCATTAGCGGTCGGTCTCGCGTTTCAATTCAGCGATCTTCCGGTCCTGTCGCCAAAGCTCGATATCGATTGGCCATCGATAAACTGCCTGGCACAGTCCTTGCCCGTTTCGTCATCCATAGACCAAAATTCGGGGCGGTCAATGGTATGGCCGTCATCCCCCAAAATGTAGACGCGGTAATCCTGCATCGCATTCCCCCGATGGCCATAGTAGGAAACGCCTCGGGGGTGCAACCCGCGGCGGAGGTCGCACGGTTCGAGCTGGAGCGCATGGCTCGGGATGCGATTGAGCTGCGGGCGCTTTCTTGAGGCCAAACTTAGCAACTTTCACGCTCCCAGCGCGTCGGTTTCGCGCGGCAGCAACCGCCCCGCGCGCTGCCGCCGTGGGTCGGTTCTGGCTGACGTGCCGCCCGCGTTTCCGGGCTGCCCAAGAGGGATCTGTCAGAGGACCACGTGGATGGGGAAAATCGTCGCATCCGCAGCTCTAACATTTTAATGCTCTCGCCCGCGATGGGCCAAACTGCCGGTGAGCACAACGGTCGCGGCTCCGTCACTGGCGACCCCGCCGCCAGCACGGCCAACCCCAGCGCGGATCCGAATGCTATGAGGGCATGTCTCCCAATCGCAGCGGGAGCGGCACTTCCACGTCGGGCGGCAAGGGACGAGGCGGGCGACCAAGGTCGTGACAAGGTGCGACAGCGTCAGGCCATGTGATCAGCAGACACAGAAAGCAGAGCTGATGAACCCGGTCTTGAGTTGCGCGCCGTGTAGGCGCGAGGCATTCAGGCGCAAGTCCGTAAAAATGCCCGCCGAGGTGCTGCCCCAGCGGGCGTCACCTCTCATTTCTTCTGGCTCTTCATCTTCTGATCATTGGCCGTGGCACCCGGGTTCGCTGAGCTTGGGCTGCTCGAAGCGCCTTGACCGGTGGCTGCGGCCGGGGAGTTTCCACCGCCTCCTGCACCACCGCCCGCGCCGCCACCTGCGCCGCCACCTGCGCCGCCGCCGGCACCGCCGCCCTGGGCGCTTGCCGCAGCGATCGATCCGAAGACGAAGGCGGCGGCTAGTGCAATCTTTGTAACTGTCATTGTGCTGTTCTCCTGTTGATCTCTGCTAACCGATCGTGTTGGCAGTCGTTCCATTGGAGTTGCTGCGTCGGCTGCATCAACGGGAGGCTGTCGATCGCTGCGCATCTTACTTTGGAAATGCCGCGGTTTAAGCTGATAACCCCGATCCAGCTGAGCCAAGTGTCGCCGTCGCGTGTCGCCGTCGCTGGGCATCGCGAAAGGTCCTTCGGCAATTGGCGAGGTTGCGGCAGGACCGCAGTCTTTCGTCGGTGCCAATATCAGATGATCGAAGGGGCCATCAGGTATTGTCGGCACGAATCCCAAAACAGGTACCGGGCGCCATTAGGAACCAAGGCCTACTGATATCGTTCGGCCTGTCATGGCACAGTATTTTTTCGAAATCGCGAATGGTCAGCCCTTCTCGACTTCCGAAGCTGCGACGCTCAATCTCGATGACTCCAATCACTGGTCGATCCAGGTCAAGCGAGGCGAGACACCCATCTTTCGAATCGACGTGTCGGCTCAAAAGATCGACTCGGATACAGACTAGACGTCGGGACGCTGATGCAGGTAGGTACTTTCGAAGCCGGCGAGTTCATCCAACCTGTCTGCTTTGAGGATGTGGAACTGCGCCCGGTTAACCGTCAGCACCCCCGCTCGCCGAAAATTCTGGAGCACACGATTTACGTGCACCGTTGACAAGCCGAGGCAGTCCGCCAGAACGGCCTGCGTAATTGGCAATCCAAACTCTCCATCGCGCGTGCGTCCCACCGCCTCAAGTCTTCGATGCAGCTCGATAAAGAGATGCGCCATCCGAGCCGTCGCCGACCTCCGCCCGACATTGACCATCCATTCCCTGAAAATGGCGGCATCGATCAGGGTCTCTCGCCAAAGAGCTGCCGCGACGTTGGGCCGTGCGCGGTTCAAGTGTCTCAACGCATCGTGGGAGATGAATCCGAGGGTGCACGGTGTAAGGGTCGAGAGGTCATGATCCATCACGTGGAGGTGGAGGCTTTGAAGGTCCGGAACCTCGCCGGGGATGTGCAGTGAAAGAACCTGCCGGTGACCGTCGGATGTCGTTTTGGATCGGAAGGCAAAGCCTTCAGAGAGGAGGCAGCATTCTTCAGGACGGTCGCCCTCGGCGACGATGACCTGCTGGGCCTCCAGGTTTCGGATTCGCATCGGTAGTCTGCTAAGCGCCTGGATGTCGTCTCCATCCAGCTGGTTCGACACTGTCAATTTCGTGAGCAGCGCAGTCGCCACATTCGCGGACATCGGTGTCACTCCGTGCTGGAGGATCTCTTTGAACCGGCGGGGCTTGAAGCGCGCTCCGGACCAAAAAAGGCGGGAGCTCGACACTCTCAGCCATCGGTGCCTCAGGATCGTTACCGATGATCGACATTAACCCACAGCAAGAAAATGGTTCCAAAGATAGCTTCGCAGCCGGTGTCCGAACGACAGCTGCATTCTCTAGATCAGTTTTTGCGCTGGATTCACACAGGTTATGGTGAAAACGGCAAATGTAGTTGACGATGCCGGGGCCGGGTAGGCTGGGTCATTTTCATTCGTGTCTTTTGAAACCCGGCGAGGACCGCTGAGCTGATCAGCGGTGCCTCGTGTGTCCTGGGACCTCAGCTCGCGTTACACCCCTTAGAGCTGAGGTCCTTGGCGCGAACTGGTTGCGATGCGGGGGCCGACAGCAGCGCGCTAATGTCCCGGGCCTCCTCCATTTGACGCGCCCGCTTGAACAGCAGACTGCGCTCTTGAGCCGAAGCGGTGTGGCAGGCTCTCATCCGGAGGCTCTGCGCTTGCCGAGCAAGACGTTCGTCAAGCGTCAAAATTTGCTTTGCGCGGTTTCGCCTCTTCTTTTCCATGTGTCCTCCGAAATCCATTGGCGCAGTCTTTTCGCACCAAGGGAGCCTTCGGTTCATGCACATGGGTTAAGGCAAGGGATGGCTCCGGTTCGAGAATAGGAACGATGTCGCGATATCCTACTTGTTTCGATGCTTGCGAAGAATGGACCTCCGATTGAGCTGGTCCCGGCGCCTACACGTCGGGACCTATTTTTGTTGGACCGGAAAGGCCGCAGCAACCGATGTTAACGCCAATGCCGTCGCTCGTCGCGAGACCACAGCGCGAGCGCGCAAACTGGCAGGGAACGATCGAGCGGCGAAAGGGTTCGCGGCAACTTTCGTCTAATGACACGAATGCGTCTCCGCGCGGAGCTCGACCAAACGGCATCTCGTCGGTTACGTCGGCTGCCGGAAGAGATGCGGCACTGGAGGGAGCGGTCTGGCGAGTTCCGCGGCTGGAAGTTTGATCGCTCCCTTGCTTCCTATGCGACGAAAACTCAAATCGGGTCTCATCAGGCATCCAGCGACGGCGACATCTCTCAGAGAGATGTCGGGTTAATTTCTCGCCGTCGATTAGCCTAGCAGGGGAAACGTGAGGGTTGTCGTTGTGCCGCGCTCATGACTACTCTCGTGATCAATAGTCCCGCCGATCTGTTTAGCAAGAGAGGCAATCAATCTGAGTCCTGATCCACTGTTGTTTGGATTGTGCATGCCCCGCCCGTTGTCGGACATGGTCAAACGGGCCTCACCATAGCCGATGCCTCCTACCAAGCGCACTCTGATCCTGCCACCTTCCGTGCCGAACGCATGCTTTATGCTATTCATCGCTGTCTCATTCAAGATGAGACCAACTGGTAACGCCCGATCAATGTTCAATTCGAGCTCGTCGGATTCGACATCGAATTCGACTTGTTCAACCTGCTGGCGGATTGCGCTGCAAAGCGCACGAATGTAGTGCGAGAGTCTAACGATCTGGCCCTCCTGCCGAGGAGCAAGCTGATCGTGTGCTAGCGAGATCGCGTTGATCCGGCTCGCTACGTGGTTCAGAGCCCGATGCGCTTCCGCGCCTTCATACCGGTGTTTTTGAATGGAAATTGATGATAGAACGAGCTGGAAGTTGTTCTTGACCCGATGTTGCATTTCGCGAAGCAAAATCTCTCGCTTTTGAGATTCGGCAACGGCAGCCATTAGACGTGCTTGTTCATCCGGCCGCCCACTTTGGCGCAGCACGGTTCCTATTAGGGCGGCAGCAGCGGTGAGAAAGTCGGTGGTATCCTCCGTGAAGTCTCTTGGTGTAGTGCTGTCTACTTCCAACACCCCCCATGCCGCTCCACCAATCAGCACAGGCACGTTGCTCAACGAGACAATGCCATGCTGCTTTAGGAAATCGGAACGACAATATTCCGCTTGCTCGCTGAAGTCCTTGATGCTGACAGGCTCTGCTGTTTGAAACGCGCGCCCAGGAGGCGAACGTAGGTCAACGGGGAAGGTAGCGGTGCGGGGGGCACCTTCCTTCCATCCGATACCCGCGACGAGGAGGAGATCGGCCGCCTCAGGACGATATCGAAGAATCTTGACGTGATCTATCTCTACTGCCCGGGCGATCTGGACGACGGCCCGGTCTAAAAAGCGGTCCAAGTCAACATTCTCAAGTCGCCCGATATCGACCAAAATGCGCATGTGACGGCGAAGCTTATCCAGCTCGCTGCCATGGCTCATTTCTTTCAAACGGTCGTCCATCAGACCCTAACAATGTATCCGCCAAATAGTGCCTAAAGGGCTGCCATGGCGTTTTTCACCGGTTGCCGACCACCGCGACGTGATGAGGGCCGTTTGCACCGGTTGAGCGGATGCATTGAAACCTCCCCAGCCTATGCGGCAGGCGATCCAGAGTAGCGTCGGGCCGATCTCGCTGCGCAGATGAGCACACCGCTTCTTTCTAGCAATGGCGGGACAGGGGGAACGTCGTCACTCGATTAAGCGCTCACCACAATGTCTTCATTCACATCGCGAGCTTGGCCCGACTGAAAGAGGGCGCCAACCGAGGCCAGTCCTTACTTTCTCACCGTTCTCTCGCAAGCGCTCGATGCGGCTGGCTCGGTCCAGCTCACTAGCGAGAATGCTGCATGCGGACCGATAGATTTCTTCGGCAATGCGCGCCGCTTCTTCTTCCTTGGTGCCGCCGGACAGCTGTGCAGTGCCACCGATTGGCAAACAAAGCAAAAGGGGATTAGCATATTTCATGCTGGCGGACTTCTCCAGGCGCCATATTCAGAGCCACCGCATGCTCGGCGCTGAGCCTCCGCTCAACGAGACTGACAGTCCATCCTAGTGGGATGGCGTCTAGCACGCGATCCAGAACCTCCTCGCGCGGGGTTGCGACAAGCCAAATCTGTCGCTCGCCATCATCGGTCGTAACACGAACCAGAGTGACCTCATCTGCGGGCTTGACGTTCATCCCCCTATAAAGACCGCAGGGGCATTTTGTTTCTCATCACCGACCACGGTTTCGGAGCGTTTAGGGCTGGGTGTAAAGATGGCCTTACTCAAAAGATTGAGGTAGAAGCTCGCACCGCTATCGCGGACTTCAATGACTACAGTCTGAGGTCCGTCAGGCACTGCTATGGCATCCCTGACCATGTCGCCGAGCGCTCGAAGCGCTTCATGGTGCGCGGCGTGAGAGATGCCCGCGTCGCGAAGCTCACCCAGCTCGATCCTTTGAGCGGCTCCGCGTCGTATTCCGCTTCCCGAGGTCACCAGGAAACTTTCGGAAGTTCGCACGTTTACCGAACCAGAGAACGCACTGGAGGAAAATCATGCGGACCTCAATACTCGCGATGGTCGTCATTGCCGGAAGCTCGATTGCCTTCCCAGCAACAGCACAACAGCAACAGGCTGCGCCTAGCAACCAAACCGGTGAGAAGAGCGAGAAGATGCAGGGCGACAAAGGGCTCAAGACAAGCGAGCCCAACGAAGATGCAGACAAAGGCGCCAAGACACGCAATTCCGGAGAGTCCGGATACGTGGCCGACCAAGACAAGCCGGGCGCTTCCGCGCATCCTCCGAGTCAAGCTCAGACCACGGGTGCAGGTGGCGGAACTGGCGCTCCGAAATAAAGCAAGAGCGGCCTAATTCTGCCGACCAGCGCTGGGAGTTCCTGCGGAGTCGTTATATGGCGCGCGGCGGGCAACAGAGGCGGCCTTATCGTCGTCCCTTGCGAGCGCGGATAGTTTATCCAATTGGCCAGCTAAACATTAAAACTTCTAGCGATGAGCGTCGGGGTGGCATCTCGGTCCTTGGAAATGCCGCCCGCCGGCGAGGGCTGATTACAATGATGCGCGAACTCTTCGCACTTCGCAGTAGTCATCATTAGCTCGCTCGCTCTGTGTATGTTGCGTGGTGGGAGCGACCGGTCTCTCAGCCATCGGCGGCCGAGATATGGTCGGTGATGCTCAGGCAACCAAGGGCTTTGCGCGCAAGGTAGGCTTTAGATTGGCGCTTTGGGGTCGGCTGAACCAGGCCGCTCGGTCACGCGCGCGGCGTTTTCGGCTTGGCTAGCTTTATGCAACAGTTCCTCCCGGCGAATGCTGGGTCGCATGCCCTGAGCTTGCAAGCGCAAGTTGGCCGCCTCTTGCTATAGGCGGTGCTCAAGTGTCGATGATTGCTTGTTGTGGCGTAGTTTCATGACGCTCCTCCCTGGTACGTTTGGGCGGGAGCGCAAATAGGCGGTCTCATCACCGATAGTATGCCCGTGGGCGGCGCGATGACAGCCCGTCAACTGTCGGAAAGATGCCGGGTTCCTATCGGGCTCGACGAGAATCCGCTAAGCATTCACGGTGTGTGATGATGGTGCTGCGCACATCCCTCCGACCGCGCGCCGGGCAGCTCTCGCGATCCCTTCCTTCGATGGGTACAGCGGACCTATTCCCCTGGCAACGAGATTTCATTCAGCCGCTTGGGCTTCTTCGTTCACTACGCTTTTCGCCAACCTTGTAAGGATTTCGTTAGTGTTCTCTTCCTCGGCGAGTGTCTGTTTGAGAAGCGCACTGGCGTTTGTGAGGCCCAATTCGTCGGCCCACGTTATCAATGTCCCATAGCGGGAAATTTCGTAATGTTCGACCGCCTGAGCAGCGGCAAGCAAGCCCGCGTCGAGGGCCGGGCCGCCCTTGTACGCCGACATGATCTCCTTGCCTTCAACGATCATGCCAAGGATGGCATCGCAAGTCTTTCCCTGTGGCCTAGCCTCAATCTCTTCGAAAACGCCCTCCAGCCGCTCTACCTGACCTTCCGTCTCTCGGAGATGCTGCTCGAATGCGGAACGCAGTTTCTCGCTATGAGCTGCTTTAGCCATCTTCGGCAATGCGCTGAGAATCTTCTTCTCTGCGTAGTAAATGTCCTTAAGGGCGTCGTGAAAGAGGTCTTGAAGCGTCTTGGTTTTGCTCATGGGGCACCTCATAAAATGACGCACTGACAATCAGAACAGAGCGCCAACGGTTCAATGGGGCTTTGCGTGCGGTGTGCCAAGACTGGGCCACCTGTGAGCCCGCTGGCCTCAGCTCCTCAGAGCTGGGGCCGGTGGCTTGATTGAAGACAGCACTGCGCACCGGGCGCGCAGTCGTCCGTATCACGGTCTCAATCCTGTTCCTTCGCCATAGAGTTCGCGCACTCGTTGTATCTCGTCGCGACCAAGTGGTTCGGCCGCGGGATCAAAGCGCTTCCAGCCTGATTTCTGCCATGCCGCAGTGCGCTTGGTCAGATCGACCGATGACTGATCCAGAATGGCCTCTACTCGCCCGCGGTCCTGCTTATTGACGCGTGCGGAGACAAGTGTGCCACCACGGCGGACACCTTCGGCGTATCGTGATGCTTCCTCGTCAGAAGCGCCTGCTTGGGTCAGGGCGCCGACGATCCCGCCCGAGGCGGCGCCCGCAGCCGCACCGGCTGCGGTAGAGACTAGCCATCCCGCGGCGACAACGGGACCGAGGCCGGGAATTGCCAGCAAGCCGAGGCCGGCGAGCAGACCTGCCGCTCCACCTACACCCGCGCCGATGCCTGCACCTGCACCGGCTCCTTCGGCCCGGTCGTCAACTCCATCTCGATCCCGATCCACTTTGCCACCGCGGTCGTACCAGCGCTCGGCGTTGTTTGCGACGATGCTGATGTCCGAATGTGGCACTCCGTTCGCTTCCAGGTTTTGAACGACGCGCTCTGCTTCCGCGTAGTTGTCGTAAAGGCGAGAAATGGTAGTGGTCATCTGGTCTTCCCTCCTAGTTTGCTGGGTTCACATTGCCCTGGAAGTCCAGGCTGACTTCAGTCTGCTTGCCTTCCTTCTTGGCCTTGCCCCTCCAGACGCCGCTGTCGTCCTTCTTCAAGTCCGACACATCCGAAAAACCGGCAGCCTCAATTCGCGACTTTGCTTGCCCCTCCGTGAAACTGTTTCGTCCAGCCACGGGTGCGTTTGAGTTGTTATAACTCGATCGGTCGATGGCGTTGTTGTTCGGGCTGCTCTGCGCTGGCTGCGTTTGAGCGGATACCGGCGCCGCACTCAGCAAAACTGCCGCTGGGAGAAGCATGAGAAACGCAACATTTGTTGTCCTCCTGATTGGCGATTACCGAGGACAAATGTTGAAACTCTGTTTGGTTGCTAAATTGAGGTGGCCTCCGCGCGCTCCACCACTGCAGGCGCCGCGGCACAGGATCCACGGGAGCGCGGTCGCAAACCTACTTCTTCCCACCCGCAGCCAGGTCAGCCACTTCCTTCGGAGGCTGGAGGCCGGGTGAGGTCAGCCATTCGTTGATATGAGAGGCCGTCTCGGCTTGCCGGGCCCGCCGTAGGTATATCTCTTGCTGCTCGCCGGGTGGAAGATGATCTGCGGCAGCTTTGCAGCGCGCAATCTCTTCAGCTAATCGCTCTTCAAAGGTCTTCCGGTGCTTGATACGGCGGCGACGCTTGATCATGCGCTCGCTCCTTTCCGTTGGAGAAGGCGAAAGCGCAAACGGCGTTCTCATCACCGGTATATGCCTCAGGACTGCCCGGTGGTGTCCGATAGCCTATTGGCGACGGCGTCGGCTTTCTCCATCAGAGGTTAACTTTCGAGGAATTTGAGACACCGACTTGGTTCATGGCCGCCCCGCCCGAAGGGGCGCTGAACTGGCGCTCCGAAATACGCGGAGGTGCTTAGAATGCTTGGTGCTGGCGGATTTCTCCGGGCGCCATGTTCAGAGCCGCTGTATGTTCGGCGTTGAGCTGCCGCTCAACAAGGCTGACCGTCCATCCTTCTGGGATGGCGTCTAGCACTCGATCCAGGCTTCCTCGCGTGGGGTTGCGGCAAGCCAGATCTATCGCTCGCCACCATCGGTTGTGACACGAACCAAGCGAACTTCGGTGGCTTGCTCCTCTTCATGCTCCTATAAAGGACGCAGCGGCATTTTGTTTCTGTCGCCAGCCGCGGTTTTGAGCCTGTGCCGGCCGACGGCGTCGCGCCGGACCAGAACAGATTGCTGGATCAGACGGAGGCCGCTCTGCGAGCCGGGCGTCGCATTCAGGTATTCGTTGATCGCGCTCTCGGCGAGAGGAAGGCCATTCACGTCTCCCTCAGCTATCAAGCGGCAAAAGTCTCCAAGCAAGCATTCAGATGGGACATAGCTGAATGACCGCATACTGAGCATGACGCCGGGCCGGCATTGAAATGAGCGGCTCTTGCTGTCGGCTAACGGCTGCCGATGGCGGCCGACTTATCGAAATGGAGTCGCGCGGCATCCCGAGCATGTCGCCTCTGATTGAGGAGAGACGCGTTCCGCACGCTTCCTGCACGGCGGTTCGAAATACCTCGTGCGCGAGACAGTCAAGGGAAGATATCAGTAACGCATCCAATGAATCGACAATCCGGGGCTGCCGTCTCGCATCCTCTGCCGATGACCACAATCCTATTTTTGGCGTGAGCGCGCTCTGAACGGCGCGCCGGCGAAATCTCACTTGGCTCTGAGCGATAGGCTTATGCGAGTGACTATGTCATCCCAGTCGTGCTCCTCGCTGGCCGGATAGTTGATCAGGACGCAATGGACCAACCGCCTCAAAAAATTGCAGCGGTCGTACCAGACCCTGTCGCCCTTGTAGCTCGAGACCGCGAAGAAGCGAGGTGCCACTCGCCTGTACTGAATGCGCGGAGGCGGATGCTTCTTCGCGAGAAAGGCGGCAGGGGAATCGTTCGAAACGTTAGGCGCTGCCTGTATTGTGAGGTCGGCTCGGCCGTCGGCGGTTCGATATCGCTGCCCATAACCGTCCGGGCGACCAGCTTCTTCAGTAAAGATCGAAGAAGGAAAATCAATCGACGTGCCGGTCTCCGGGATGGTGTAAGTTGTCCATCTTACCGGCTCCGCCGAGACCGTGGATATCGAGGTAGCGAGTGTCAACGCGAGAGCCGCCACCGCCGGTTTCATCATACTTTCCTTTTAATTCGCCGCTCGTTTTGAGTCTGGCGCCGAGAGCCGAGCCTCCCAATTAGGAAAAAACGGCAAGGCCGATTACGTTCCAAGGAAGCCGTGAAATCTGCAGTTACCCCCATGGTCACCGTTTCGGCCGACCAACGCCGGGCCTGAAATCAGATCGCAAGCGGATTCGAAGACCCTGGCGCCCCCCGAGGTGAAGCAGGTACACCAGAACAGACCGCCGAGCATTGAACAAGCACGAAGCCCTGTCAGGGCTGTAACAGCGAGAGGAGGCGTTGGCGGTCTTGATCACAACGACGCTGGTTTTGGCGCAATCGTTCAAGTTCCTTTTCGGCGTTGTCCGTATTCTGACCCTGCCGCTTCAACTCAACAACAAGCGCCTCTTGTTCTGCGAGCCGTCGCTCCCCCTCGACGACGTCGCGCTCGACCTGCCTCAACTCATCGTAGATCGGAGTTTTGTACATCAGAATGCTCTGCAGGGAGACGTTTCTGTTGGCGCGATGGTCCTCCTAAATTCCTGAATCAAACTTGCCTGACCTCCCAACGTTCCTGCTCGATGCCACTTTTCCCCGAGACGAATTCTGTGCGAGCGCGTTGAGGTGAGGACACCAGTTCGGCGGCAGTTCGTATTTGAGAACGTCAGCAATCGTTTTGCTGGAGCGGCCGGATAGGATCGGCCTTCAGGGCCGCTAGGACGGCGACATGAGCGAAGCAGTGATACCACGGCGCAGCGCGTATATTGGTCTCCGGCCGCGATGATATCGTTGCTGCTGGCGAGCCTGCTGACGTTCGCCTATTGGATCGGACAACTCGTTAGGCATCTCTCCGGTGCGGGTTGACCGGCCAACTCGTTTGCAGTTGTTTGCACACCGCGCCCCAGGGACGGTTGTCGCTATCGACCGGGACGCAACCCGGCCCGCATTTGGTCGCACCAGGAGCGGGCATTTTCGTGCCGCCAGAATTGATCAATGACGCGAGTGTAGGCGGGGTGCTCGCGGTTCTCACTTTGATCTGCGATGTCCGCTTGATGTGGGAGCAGACATTGCAGCGAGGTCTGGGAAGGGCATGCGGCTGCGCACCGAATTGCGATTCACATGCGTTATTGTGGTGGATGGATGGGTCGGTGCAAACTGCTGGTTGCCGCCCGTCGTGGGTTCGGGCGGCAACTTCCAGGCTTGCACTCGCTGCACTCCGGCCCCCAGCTACTGAGAACCCCGAAACCTCGGAGCTGGGCTTTTAAACGATCAGGTTCTTCCCGGCCTGGGTAAACTTGGCGTAAGTGCCGCCCTCGCGCAGATCAAACCTTTTGCGATGGCGTAGTCGAGACCAGCCTTCCATTCGGCCGGCGTTCCGAGACCGGTGGCGATCTCCATGATCTTGCGCGCGGCTTTCTCCGGGTCGGCGCAGGGCGGCTCGACGAATTTCATGCTGCCTTCCAGTCCGGGTCCCATGCGCTCCGCGATCGAAACGCCGGGCAACATCGGGCTCAAAGGCGAGCGAGGATCTGGTCCGAGGCTGCTGCCCATCGCGCCGTAGGCCATGCCAAACGGGCGCTCGGAGACCGCGGCCCAGTCTGGTGGAAGGACGGCTCACCTGATCTCAACCGGCACATGGCGAGGAACACGCCCTATGCGGCGTAGTATGCCGAGGCATCGCGATCGCGCAGGTGAACCGGTCATGCCGCGGAAGCTGAAGGCTTACCAGACAGCCATCGGATTCTACGATCTCGCGATCGCCGCGCCGTCGATGAGGCGGCGCTTAGGCATGGGCACGGGCCGCAATCTCTTCCATCAGGGCGCGGCCCACGAGACCGATGATCCCGAGGTGGTCAGAGGGACCATGTCGAAGCCGGGCGTGGTTCTCAAGCGGGCGGCAGGATCGAACGGACGCTTCGCCGAGCACGCCGGCCTGCCCGACGTGGAGGACGAGGGGAGGGACGAAAGAAGAGCCCTCGGCGGGAGCCGCGAAGACAGCCGGCGGCGAAGATCAGCGCCAAGGACGCAAGGCCGCCGCGGAGTTCGAGCGCGAGGAGAAGCGGCGCCAAGCCGAGCGCCGCAGAAAAGAGGCGGCCAGGGAGAGAGAGCGGGCCGGTCGCGAAGAGTTAGTAGCGAAAGCGCAGGCGGCGCTGGACAAGGCGCAGCGGGAGCACGAAGAGCGTGCCGGCTCCCTTGATGCCGAGCGTGCCAGGATCGAGAAGCGCCTTGAGGCGGAGGAGGTACGTTGGGAGAGCGAGAGGGAGAGACTGAAGGAAGCGCTGCGCCACGCCCGGGAATAGGCCGGCAGCACCGAATTAACCATCGCGATTCCTAGCGCGAAAAAATTTCCGCCGACCCCTTGAAACTTTTTTCGGCCTTCCAAATTTTTTCGGCGTCGCCATCGCGGCGGCCGGGGCGCCTTCGGGGTCCCGCGAATGAGACGGGCGCCCGGACGGTGTCCGGAGCCTGCTCGTAACCATCTTGCTCCACGGAGGATTTGGATATGAGGTATGATTGGACTCCGCTGTGGAGGTCGACCATTGGCTTCGACCGCCTGTTTGACGTTCTCGACGAGGTTCATCGGACCGCCGAAGAGAGCTATCCCCCCTACAACATCGAACGGCTCGACGAGAACCGCTTCCAGATCTCGGTGGCGCTAGCCGGATTCACACCGGACGAGGTGGCCCTTACGGTTGAACAGAACGTCCTGACGTTGGAAGGCCAGAAAGCCGAGAAGGACGGGAAGACGTTTGTGCATCGCGGAATGTCGACGCGCTCGTTCAAGCGGCAGTTCACCCTGGCCGACCATGTCGAGGTCAAGGGCGCTCGCTTCGAAAATGGTCTGCTGGTCATCGAGCTTCAACGCGAGATTCCCGAGGCCATGAAGCCGCGCCGCATCGCCATCACGAGCGCAAACGCCGGGCAGGTCAAGCAGATCGAGGGCGAGGCTACTTAATCAACCGCGGCTTAGGACCGATCACTGCCGCCCGGAGATTTCCGTGCGGCCACCCATCAACGCGTCTTTATGATTGGAGGCAAGCCATGCGGACGACGCTCGCGCACGACAACGTCTTCGATTTCAACTCTCTCCTTCACCCTGGCTCAGTGTTCGCGCACCCGCGCGATGTGGTCGCTCATCCGGAATTAAGCCTGGCCGAGAAGCGCGCCATCCTGGCCTCATGGGCATCGGATGCGACCGCGATCGCGTCGTGCCCGTCGATCCTGGCTCCGCAAGGACTGAAGGCGCCCGTGACCATTGACGAGATCCTGGAAGCGCTCTGTGCGTTGGACGAAGGACCACGGAGTCCGCCGGGCGGAAAGCCGATGCGCCTGCGGCCGGTCGAACGCGCCGCCGCGTAGGAGAGGGACGATGCAGGACAATCGAGATATCGCAGGAGACCTGCGCGCAGCCCAAACGCCGTTTCGCCTCTCTAGGAGAGCCAAGCGTCGACGCTCCTCGCTCCTAAGGCCATCGCCGCTCTCAATACGACAATTGCGCAAGCCGCAGCGCAAAAAGACAGCGCAGCCAGAACGAGATTGGGCTGTGCACTATGCGCCAAGATTTCATGTAACAAGCTTAGCGAGATGCGCCGAATCAATCCTCACCATCCTCCGTCGGAGCAAGACGCGATATGAAGAACAAGCCCGAGCACGTCAACTCATCCAGGTCTTTTTCTCCGGCTTGCCAGCGTGCCCGCACAAAGCGTTCTAGCGCGCAGCGTCGCTCGTCCTCTGGCGAGACCGTGTGATGCCGATCTAGGTAGATTGACCACGCTTGTTCTGCCGCGAGGGCACACAGATAGCATTCCACGTGCAGCACCTCATTGCGGAAGTCGTGACACTAGTTCAAACAACCTACTGGTGCTTTCGTTGCTGTTTATTTCAGAACTTTGGTCGAAGATTGCAACCGAGTTAAACGAGAGCTGTTGTCACACAATGGAGCAGCGAGAAATCCGTGCCCTACTTGATCATGCAGCTTACTGCCGCCAGGTCGCGGCCGAAACAGTGCACGAGGTTGCCGCCCGCAGACTTAGAGATATAGCTGTCGAGTATGAGGGCCGCGCTAAAGATTTGGTTAACGGTTGCACTTTGAGTAAGCAGCCAAATTGACTAACCTTGAATGGGCGGCTGGCTCCACGGCCGCGCCGGCCCTCACAACGGTCATTACTTCTCGACAGCGCAGATTTCCGATCATAGCTCATCGCGCTTGCTTGGTTTGCGGTGCCGATAGGATTCTTGACCTGAGATCAGTTGATGATTGTCGGAGGAGAGTGCGATGAGGAAACGCAAGGAGATGTATCCCAAGCAGCTCAATACGGTGAACGGATGGGAGATCTGGCAACTGGAAGAGCAATTGTTCTCGTTGCGGCCGGACGTTGGTGTCAACTTCGTCAATCAGCATGATGCCGTGACCTATGCCAGGCTAATGATGACGGCCGACGAATATTTTGCGGGTCATCAAAAACTGCGCTGATAGTCATCCGTTCCTGCAACTTTTGACCGCCGGCCGCGACGTGATCGACCGCAAGCAATCCTTCATCATCCCTTGCGAATCGACCGGTTAGCAACCGGCGCCGGCGCGGTACTTCGAATCGGGGGAACAACGCGACCTAATGGCCGGAAAAGCAGACATCACAGTCACCAATGGGCGGGCTCGCTAAGGTCCAATGGCAGAGGCTGACCCCCTCCCTCGCCGTGGGCCCGCGCTCGCTCCGCCGAAAGCAAGCAAACGTGGTCGGCGCGTGCGTAATCCGCATTGCGTCCATCCATTTGCTACAGCGGGTCTGGCTTGCTGTCATCGTCCCGGCAGAGCCGTGAGCTGTCGGGACGCCTCGATGCGCCAGAACGGATATGCAGCGATTTCTTTCGAATGCTGCCCGAACATGTCGATCCGCCTGCGTGTGAATTCCGCAATGACAGCGAAAAATTTAGTTGGTGACCTGATCGTCGCAAGCCTCAGGCCAAATTCAAAGGCAAACTGCACGTTGGCTTGCGCTATTTCAAGAAGCTTCGCTTGATAAGCCTGCGTGTTTGCCGTCGCTAAAGCAAACCCTTTCGTTGGATCGCTATCCCTCATCTTCTGACTGAGGTCATTTTGTAAGGCACCCCCATTCTCAACGATGGGAGCTTGATGTTTTGAATCGTCATGAAGCTTGTGAGGCGGTTCAATCGAGACTGCCGCAACAGAGCGCGGAAAATTGTCTTTCTGGCTTTTAACAACGGCCTGCTTGTTTTGTTGGGCCCGCGCGGCCATTTCCGGATGGCGGGAGCGCTTTGACGCTGTTGCCGGCTTTCGTTGGCTCATCTGACGCTCCAAGAAAATGGGGGGCGACCACGACGGTCATTTCTGAAAAAGACAACAGGCTTTGCGGTGTGGCGTTCCAAACGCGCGGATTGTGCGAGTTCCGCATGAACTGAGATCAATAGCGCGTTCTGGACGTCGACGATGATTTTAGGTAGCAACTCCAATCAACAAACGTCGAGCTGGCGATCCTAGAGACCTGTGTCCAACGGCGTCAGTCTGAGAACAGTCAACGCTCGTTGTGCTCTCTAAGGATAGCGCTTTAAGTTGCGGCGACGACGGAGTCCATGACTGCTATGAGGTCAAAACCGGCAATGCTATAATTGAGGAGAAAATTTCCGGTCAGAACCCCAAGAGCCGACATCCGCGCCCTAGAATTGATCCACGATGCATGCGGGTGAGCTCGGTTCTTCTTGATTCAGTCGCAGGTTGGTAGTGCGCTAGGTGGTCGACCGCCGTGCGGTTTGACTTGATCAAGGGACTTCGTTCACGTTGATTCCTGTAGCCCACGTGGGACAGGCGGGCAAGGATCGCACAGCCGGCGCAGGGCTCCAACAGGTGGTTTGCAAACAAAAAGTCGCGCCCACAGAAACGGGCGCGACCCTTCTCGGAATCCGCAGAATTCGATCAGGAACGAGGCTGTCGATTACTTCTCTTTGATAACAGTCGTGCTGCTAGTGCCGCTAGTGCTACCAACAGTGCCTTCGTCGCAGACTTTAGTCTGCTTGATGCGGTCTTCAGCTTCCACGCGGCTCGTGAACGCCATTGGGCCGATCTGCGTCACGACTTCCTTGTCTGCCGGGCGCGTTGTGGTAATCGTGCAGTGACGGCTGGGTCCTTGGACGACGTAATAATCTTCAGCCAGTGCTGGGGCGGTGCATCCGATGATTAGTGCGCCAGCAAGAAGAAGGGGTGCTTTCATTGTCGCCTCTCTATTCAAATACTGCCCCAATGGAGGACGCGCGCGATGAGCAGAAATCCACTGCTACCGCGAACTCGACTAGATTGCCGCTCATCGTTCAATCCTCTCGGCGGTTGTGTAACTCGCCCGGCAGTTTGGAGTTCCTACCAAAAACCGGCACCCTGATTGAGCAGAAAAAGTTCTGCTTAGATCCCAAAGCCCGACGTCCGCGCGTTAGAATTGATCCTCGATGCGGCCGTGCGCCGGGGGAGCCCGGTTCTTCACCTTGATCCAGTCATTACACCGGCCTTCGCCGCGTGGTTGGCCAGCGATCCGCGCTACAGCTTCTCGCGAGACGCAGTGACCGGCCTCGCCGGAGGCCCATCCGTCTCACGGCCATTTTCCGCGATCTTGCGCGGATCGCCGACGCCGGTTGTGCGGATGTCAATAACGTCGCGGGCTACCATCTCGGCAAGCGCGTCATCACGATCGAGAATGCCCAGCAAATGAAGAGCCTGGTCGAAAGCCTTGTTCAGAAGTTCGACTTCCTCTGGCGGGTGCTCGTTTTTTTCAGCAGCAGATTAATTGGCATCGTCCTAGGTCCTTAGGCCGGCTCACCCAGTCCCGCGCGGCCTTATAGCACCGAATTTCCTTCACGGCGGAGAACTGCGGTCCGCGCCCCTCACGTTTGGACAGGGCGAAGTCAGCGAGTGGCGGCAGGGTATAGCCGAGCTTTGCCCTGGATAAAATGAATGCCGGCCCACGGTCTGACGTTCTGCGATCGCGGCGGCGCTGGGTCCCCTCGTCGTCTGCACGAGCAGGCCGGCCGCTGCGACAAGCAGCAGCACGGCGGAGACGATGACGGCGAGGCAGAAGCGATCCATGAGATCCAACACGGCGCCCTCGGCCTCCGTTCCAGAACCCGCGGAAGCGCTCTGGGCATGGGGCGACTCACTGTTCACAATTGCGCTTGTCGATCGCCATCACTGGTCCTCTCGCACGCCCCGGAAGAACGGATGCCGCACCTTGCCCTCGCTGGATTTGGCGCGGTACTCGATCTCGGCCCTTACCTCCGGCTCGACCCAGATCGCCTTGTGCGCGATGCGCCTGGTGTAGGGCTGAGTCTTGCGGATCAGCGGCGTCAGGCGCTTGCGCAAGTCGGCGATCGAGGCCTTGTCGAAGCCGTGGTCGACCTTGCCGGCGTAGATCAGACCCTCGCCCTTGCGCCGGCCGACATAGATGCCGTCCCATTCGTCGCCGTCGAGCGCGAAGCCTGCGATCGTCAACGTCTCGCGCTGCGCGCAGGACTTCTTCACCCAGTCGCGGCGGCGGCTGCCGGTCGGATAGACGCTGTCGCGGACCTTGGAGACGACGCCCTCGAGCCCGACCCTGCAGGCGTGCGCGAACATCTCGGGGCCATCGGCCTCGAAGCTCTCGCTGAACTGGATGTGGCTGCCGGCGATGATCTTTTTCAGCTCGGCCTTGCGCTCAAGCAGCGGCAGCTTCCGCAGGTCGCGGCCGTTGAGATAGAGCAGATCGAAGGCGACCAGTACGATCCTGCCGGACTTGCCGCGCAGCTCGTTCTGCAGCGCCGAAAAATCCGTGGTCCCGTCGGCGCCTGGCACCACGATCTCGCCGTCGACGATCGCGGAGGATGCCGAGATGTGCCAGGCGTCGTCGGCGACCTTCCTGAAGCGGGTGGTCCAGTCGTTACCGCGCCGGGTGAAGATCTTCACCGTTTCGTTGGCGAGGTGCACCTGGACGCGATAGCCGTCGAACTTGATCTCGTGAATCCAGCGCGCGCCGTTCGGCACCTTGTCGATCGGCGAAGCCAGCGCCGGTGCAATGAAGCCGGGGAAGGGCGCCTTGGTGCCGATCGCCGGCGGCTTCCTCCGCTCAAACGCTACAACACACTCCGTAACTCAAACAGGTGATTCAAAACTGAAGCAGGCGCAATCGTTCCGGCGGCTGCGGCCGGCCGGAACCGATCAAGGTTAACCCGCGTTGGCTTTGAACAACAATGGGAGAGAGGAATGGCAACAAAGGCGAAGAAGACCGCGCGGGGCCGTAAGCAGGACCGGGCGAGTGTCGCGGGCGGGCAAAATTATGAGGTTCGCTACGAGGCCAAGAAGACGCGGAAGTCGGCGGCTTCGGTCAAGAAAGCCGTGAAGAAGGTCGGCAATAGCCGCAGGCGCGTGGAAAAGCGTCTCGGCGCGTGAACCCGTGAGGCAACTTCTCACAAATGCCGGGACATGGCTATCAAGCCCATGGGCCGTGGCGGCCATCGGTCTTTACGCTGTGCTGTGGCTAAGTTTGGATGCGGCAACGCTCAACTGGCACGGCGTCGCCACACTCGCCACCCTGCTGATGACGCTGTTTATCCAGCGTTCAGAGCATCGCGACACGCAAGCCATTCACGCCAAGCTGGACGAACTCCTTCGGGTTGACCGCCAAGCGCGCGACGACCTTGCCAGCATCGACGAGCGAGAGCCCGAAGAGGTCGAAAGCTTCCGCGACCATCAGAGCGACACGCCACGACACACTGCGTAACTCAAAGGTGATTTAAAACTGACACAGCCGCAAACCTTCCGGTAGCCGCCGGCTGGAACCGGTCGAGGTTAGGCCGCGTTAGCCTCGCGGAACTGGGCTGAATGAAAAAGCAATGGCTGAACCGACTGACGACGAGATACGCGCTCTCGCTCATAGGCTGTGGGAAGCGGCTGGGCGGCCTGAAGGCCGCGACAAGGAGTTTTGGGAATTGGCCGAACAGGAATTGCGTAATAGGGACAAATCATCCCCGCTTCGCACCCCCGATATTCTTTAGGTGAACAGAAACTGCTCAATCTGTTTCGGGATCGGCTGGGTCTGCGAGAACCACCCGCACCTTGCCTGGACTGAAGATCCGATGGGCTGTCAATGGAGCGGGTATGTGATTGCCGGCGCGAGCAAGACGCCATCGATGTACCATCAGGGGCGCAGCGGCAGCGCCAACTGTGCGCCGATCGGCCGGCCGAGATAGCTCTCGATGAAATCTGTGAGGCTGTCGGACACCTCAAGACCCTCGGCGCCGATCCGCCCCTCCAGATCGTGGGCTACTTCAGCGGACGCGTCGCGCGCCCAGCCCTCCGCCGGGTTGAAGGCGACTATCCGCAGCACACAGTCGTATTGGCCCGAGAGCAGGTCCTTGACAGGGTCGGATAGTCGATGCCCTCGTCGGTCTCGCGGAAGGCCGCGCCGCTCGTGAAGTCCTCGAGCACGAGATAGAAGTTTCGGTCCAGCCGGTCGTTCGGAATGATGGAAGGCGCCTGGGCGGCCATTACGCAGTGCTCCGAATGAACGGACTCCAAGGTACGGTGGCGATGCGCCTAAAACGAGTCCTTGTGAAAATCCGGATTCATGAATCGCATGTGTTAATGACGGAACCGGAAGGATTGGGGAAAGTGGCTGTGCTGCCCGAGTGAGCGCGGGCAGCTTCGAGGAAGAGCCCCTTGGCCCCGGCTCTTGAAAGACCTCCCGAAATCCCCAGGAGCTGGGGCCGCTCCTTTTTCTTTGCGAACAGGTCTATGCCGCCCCGTGGACTTCGCGTAGGTGCTGCTCTCATGCAGCACGAGCCAGCCCCGATCCATCGCCCGAATCGGCAGCGCCCGTGCTCGCCCGGTCCCAGGACTATCCGGACGATGTGCCCGCTTTACCGGGGGAAGATCAGCGACCAGATCCCTTTGTCTGATGGCCGCCGAGCGACTCGGCCATTTCAAGGTGCTTCTTCAGCACGGGCAGCGTCCCCTGCGCGAAGTTGGCGACCGAACCTGATTTCTTGCTTTCCTGTTCGAACTTGCTGATGTCCTTCTTGTGGTCTTGAACCATGTGCTGAGCAAATTGCTTATCGAACTGCTGGCCAGAGAGTTTGTTCAGTCTGTCGTATGTCGCCTTCTGCTCGGTGTTGACCGCCTCCGGTGGGCTCATCCCGATTTCCTGTGCCACCGACTTGGCCTTCTCAAGATTCTGGGTGTGGTCGCTCTCCAGCGTTTGTCCGAACTGCTTCACTTTGTCGTCCGCGCCTTTTTGCTGGGCCAGCTGTCCCATTTTGACTTCCGCCATATCGCCTTGCATCGCCTGCTTCAAAAAGGTTTCATCTGCTTTGCCATCTGCTTTGCTGCCCTTGCTATTTTGCGCTTGCAAACCGCTCAAAGTCAGCACGCTTGCGAGCGCCAGCACGGCCATTCCAATCGGCTTCCTGCTCATAGTCCCCTCGGATGTTTGACTTTCGCGCCTCGCGAAGCGCGAGGCTACCGCGGGAAAGCAAAATGATGAGTGTTTGTTCCTGTTGTTCCCACCGTTGCCGGGGGTGAGTCTCTCCTCAAGTGTTAGCTCATTTGATGAGCCCGTCGAACTTGCTCGGCAGAGGCACCGGATTGAGCGCAAGAACCGCAACCGCGAGTTGGGCGATAAGCCGACTCAGCGCCAATCTGCCGCATGTCGCATGGCTGTCGCTCACGTGTCTGGAGCGCAACGCTGGCGCGCAGCCGGTGAGGCGGCCCGCGAAACGACTTCAATGGGTCGTGGCTGGAATCGTCTCGATCACGCTCCTGTCCTCGCCGCATACCGTGACGGAGCGACCGGTCTCCAGGGCTATCTTCCGGGCCACCGTCTTTGCGACATCCTCGTCTGCGTATTCGAGCACGATGATGCTGCCTTTTCCCGAGAAGGCGGTGGGGTTCGACACGGTGACGATGGTCAAGGATTGCTTCTGGCTCACTGTGGAGACCGAAGGCCGGGGGATCGCAGCGACTCGCTGATTTGCGAGCCGGTCGCAGCCTGTCGGGCCCTCTTCAAAAGGCCTTCACGGTCAGCCCCGGGGGCCAACACGTCAGCCTGTTGGCGGAGGCGGATTGCCTCGTCAGTTAGACGTTCTTCCAATGATTGAGTTTGCTTGAAACGACGCCGCTTTTGCATGGCGCGTGACGGACGCGGCCCGCGCCGTCGTGCTCTGAACATCGACCCTCATTGGCTGCGTCGGAGCTGAGATGACGAGGACGAAAATCGATCTTCCCCTGCAATTCCCGCCCCGTCGAGAATATGAATTTATGGCTCGCAAACAGCGATGGCTTCTCATTCGTGATCAGCTTCGCGAGCACCACCGGTCCCGGCTTTCACGGGCGTCCCGGCTACGTTGCGTCTTGGCGCGCTAACTCTGACTCCAGCGGCGCGATCAAGGTTAGTGGATCGCCATTTAAAACCTATGATGACGCTGAGAAGGCCTGCAATAGGGTGTTGGAGCATTTATGCGTCGAATAAGACCCAAGTGGTGAGCCCGCCATCCGGCTCGGCCGGCAAGTGTGATGACCGGCACTCTACGCCCCTTGCATTTTGTTCTCTATTCGTTCACGATGACCGACATCACCTGATAGGCAGGCAATGCCCGATATTGAGTTTATTCGCGGAGATCGAGCGCGTGCGCGCGCAGGTTGGTCGCCAGCGTAAGGAAATCCTCCAGCTCCAACGGGCCGAGGTTTCAACTGCCTCTGCCGAAACGTTGCTCCAGCGAATGCTCGACAAGCTCGATACCCTTTGCGCCGAGCGAGACCGGCTCAAGAAGGACGTGCCCGGCCCAACCAAGGGGAGGGTCTTGGGAGGTCGGCAATGGTGAGCCAACCATTGCGATGGTTCGATGATGAGACCAACCCGCCGTCGTTTCTCAAGGCCCTTGAACAAGCGCGCCGTCAGGCGACGCGCGAGGGCTGGTGCTATCACCACGTTCAAGCAATCATGCTGGCCATTGATCAATAAGCGGAAGCGGCCACTGGCAACCGTGACTATTTTTTAAACCGGCCATACAGCATCGGCGGGTCGAGGAAGTCGGGCGACGTGCCTTGATGGTGGCGCGAAGCTCCGTTGTGGAAAGGTTGGTAGTTTGCCGCGCATTGCGCAATCAGCCCAAGCCGAAGCCACAGGCGGGATGGTAATTGAGATTGCAAACATTCCCCGCGGCTTCTTTCGGTTCAGCTCAGCGTGCCAAGCTCTTGCGGTAATCGTCGATCATCGTGACCGTCACATCGGCGGGGTAGCAGAGCGGCGCAGCTCCTCCCGGTCGTGAATAGGCGCTCCTCGCGCCGCATGCTCGACCGTTGCGCATGCGATCATCCGGGCAAGCACATGGATGGCCTGTGGCGTAGTACCGGTCCCGGCTGGTCTTCACGATGATGGCGGCAATGGCTGCCGCGGTCAGTGCAATCTCGGCCTTGCGCCTCGTGTTCGATGGCGGAGCGGCGGCGTTCGGTTGGATTGCCTTTGCGCTCGGTGTCGGTGAAGGGCTCGGCGCAGGCTGGGGCTTGATCATTGGGGCGTCGAGTGGCGCTTCAACGAAGGCGATGGGGCTTGTGGTGCCCCGTGCGGCCGGTGTACCGGCTGACGGCATCGGCGCAGCCGGAGGAGCAGCCTGCCGACCTGTTGAAAAGGCGATCAGGGCGATTAGCCCTAGTAGAACGATGACGGCCCCGCCCGCATAGGCGTATTCAAGACCAACCAATCCATCAACCCGCGCAAGCTGTGCCGGGCGCGAAAACACAGTAATGCGTGAGCAGACGGTGGCCTGAGCCGGTCCTAGGAACAAAACGTCTCTGCTACTCCTTGGTCTCTCCCATACAGCGGAGAGTGACATGCGAATGCAAAAGGCGATCTTCATAACAGCATTTGCCGCGTTGATCGCGACAGCCTCAGTCCATCCCTCATATGCTCAAGGAGGCGGTGGTGGCGGGGGAGGCGGCGGCGGTGGTGGGGGCGGTAGTGCCGGTGGCGCCTCTGGCAGTGGCGCATCGTCGGGAGGCGCGGCGGGATCGCCAAGTGCGGGCTCGGCGGCCGGATCGCGTGGCGCGACTGGAATGTCGCAAAGTCCCGGGAATGCCACCGGACTGAATAACTCCAGCAACGCCCCCAGCAAAATCGACAACACGCCGAGCTCCAATCAGGGCACGACAACCGGCCTTGCCAATCCATCGCAGCAAAACCAGCTCAATGGCGACCTGCAAAACTCGACGAGTCCGCCCCAAGGCACCAATGCGGCTGGCACCGCCAATTCGTCGGGTGTGGGCGGTGGCGGCACGCTGGGGTCAAACGCGCCGACGACGACAAGGGAGGGAGCGAGCGACGCGCAGATCGATACCGAAAACAGGAGGGCCGATCAGAAGACGAAAAGCATCTGCAAGGGCTGCTGATGCAAAGGCCGGGTCGTTCGCGGAATTTTCACCAAAGCTGTCCTACGTCAACGTCTTGGGACGAGGCGAGCTGAGGCGGTTCCTCGCGCAGGGGAACCGTTCACCAACTAAGGCTTGGTTTCTGCTCGCCTAAACCAGAACAGCCCAAGACCTACTTTTCCGACTGCAAGAGTTTCGTGGTGCGCTCCAATTCTGCGGCTTGATCCGCTATTTTTTCGTATTCCTCTGCAATCCGCAGCATGCGACGCTTTAACTCGACATTGTAGAAACGGGCCGCCTTAGTACGCGTCTCTTCCGCGCGATCCCGCCAATGTTTCGGATTGTGAAGGAAGTTGCCCACAGCCAATTTCCTCGACTAAACACCCTTGGGCCCGCCGCCGAAACAGATCGCCGCCAAGGGTGCGCCACGTGATCCAGAATATAGGGGAAGGCTATAGGTTCCACTCAGGGTCCAAATTGTCCAGCACGCGCCACGTTCTCTGGCCGTTTGGTTGATACTCGCGAACGCAGTAGGAACGAGCTCTGTCAAGCCCGGTTGCCGTGGCGTTATGGTACATGCCTGCGGCCCCAGTCTTATCGGGGTCGCTTTTTTTGTTTCGGGTCGATTCAACAGGACTATTCCCCGAGAGCGGCGCCAGCCTAGGCGCGTGATAGGAACGTCGGGACGGTTGCGGAGTCGGTCCCTTGCTCCCGGCCTGCCCCCCAATTTCCAGAACCGGGAGAAAACCCACCCCACTGGGTTGGCGATCCTCGGCGTCTTTGATCACCTTCGCGCCGGGGGTCGTTTGGGCCCGTGCCGAACTATTGAGATATCCAGTCCTTGCTGAACGGCACAGCGTACCCCGATCCGGTCGTGCCAGTTCGGCACGCTGTTCACGGCGCCTGCCGCGCCGCAGACGGAGCAGACGAGACACCAACCGACGCGCGACCACGGTTGATCTTGGGGCAGGGCGTCCAGGCGGAGATCGACTCTCCGCCTACAGCCGCCGTGACACTGGATGTTGCAGGTGACGTGTCCGTCAGCGAGCCAGTCCGCAGGACTGCCAGGCGGGTAGTGGCCTGACCATTTCTTGTATCGGCGGCGATGCATTGGCGCATCGAAACGATGTCGCCACGGGCTTGAAAATTATCAATCTCTTGGGGATCGGAACGCGCGAGGGTGGGTGTTAAAAAGAGCGCCCGCTGATGGCCGACTGGGCGACCTATTGTGGAGCCCGCCTGCAATCAGGTGAGGAAATCGGCACGAAGGCGCTTAGCCTGCTGAGGCTGTGCCTAAGTTCAGTGGGCGCGACGCCGGCAGATGCCAGCAAGGTGTCGCGGGCGCCGGAAGAGCCTGAAGGCGATCTGCTCGACTGACGCCTTCCGGATCGAGCTTCAATCGAAGCTCGCTGCATTCCGCTGAGAGGCATGTCGGTGCTGCGGTCATTCGCGACAACTTGTTTGGACTAAGGGCGCGGCTGTACTCGTCGAGAGCGAAAACTCAAGCGTTTGTCTTTCTTTTGTGTTAGTGACGTGGAACACACAGGCTCGCGCTGCTCCGGTTTAGCATTTGGTCTTAACGCGGACCAAGGAGTCGCGCCATGAGTGAACAACCATCGAGAGGCGTTCCCGACTGGCTCGCCGTCGACATAACGGTGATAATTGTTTCGCTGGCCATTGTAGGCGCGGTCATTTGGATCGCGCCCTAAGCAAGACATACCCGTTCTCGCCAACTTCCGACGCGAATGACCCCAAAGCAGTCCTTTCACCCCCACCGCCCCACGACAAAGTGCTACGCTCGTGCTCCCATTTGCGTGGTCTCCAGAGGACGGCACATGCGGCGGCGAGAATTCAACGTGGGTACGGCGACAATGGCGACGACAGGCTTTGCCCAGCCTAGTTGCGCCCGGACGAACGCTCGGAATTGGTCATGTGTGAGAAGTGCGTGGAGCTGG
Source organism: Bradyrhizobium lablabi (assembly GCF_018131005.1). GTDB lineage: Bacteria > Pseudomonadota > Alphaproteobacteria > Rhizobiales > Xanthobacteraceae > Bradyrhizobium > Bradyrhizobium lablabi_D. Next base: position 53,726 of record NZ_JAFCJK010000007.1, on the reverse strand, counting down.
ACGAGAAGGTCGAGCACCTCAAAGCGCTTTCCGCGCGTATCACAGACCGGGTCGCGCTAGATGGGATCGCTTGCTCATAGCTGAGTACGAAGCCCAGAAGCGCGACCTTCATCCCGAACGAAGAGATTAGACGGTGCGCTGCATGCGACAACCTTTCCATCGCATGCCTCGTCCCTCAGCCGTGAACAGCGTTGGAACTTAGAGCGTCGCAACGAATTATGGTTTCCGTTCCGGGCGGGCAGACTGAGGAAAGGGAAGGCCATGCGACGACGCTACGGGAAGCAGGATGCCCTCGAAGTGCGACTGGTCGAGGAGGCCAAGGAGCTCCGAGAGCGGGCGAAACTGCTTCCGGCAGGTGAAGAGCGAGAGGCAGTCTTACACAGAGTTCGCCAGAACGAGGCTGCGGCCCATATGGCGGGATGGTTGCGATCATCTCCCGGGCCGAGATCGTCGGTCTAATACGGTTTCGCCGCCAACTCAGGCGGCTTATTTTTTGGCCGAGGCTTCTCGTGCTAATCGTGCAGCGCGGAGCCGTTTCATGTTCTCTTGGCGTGCTTCCTCCGCAAGCTGATGCTCCCGCATCGCCTGCTCGGCATCAAGCCGACGCTCGGCGTCTCTGGCCCTGCGCTGTTCTGGTGTCAGTTTATCGCGTTCGCTCGGAAACTCTTTTGACATCCAAAAGTGAACGCGAAGCGGGCACGATAGTTTCTGCCAACGCTGGCGTCGCCCATCATCAATATGAAGGATAGCAGCCAGACCGGAGGCTCTCATTCAAACGCACAGTGACAGGCTGTCTCATCCGACAAGGTCACGACTCCCGCTACGCTGAGTTTGCGCTCGGCCGAGCGCACACCGAGGGGGATGAGACGGCTCTGGCGCGTATCCCTGACAGCCCGCGCGCCGGGGCCGTTCCTCGCGAGGGGAAAGGCCTATTCTGGGAGCCTCGGTCTGGGTGATCTCACCCGCTCCGTCACCCGCGCGCTGCTTTCGGCTTGGCGCGCTTTCCGCAGCAACTCGTCGCGGCGAACGCCGCGTGGCATGCCGCGAGCTTGCAGGCGCAGGTTGGTCGCCTCCTGCGCTAGGCGCTGAGCAAGTGCCAACGGTTGTTGGACACGACGACGCTTCATTGTGACGCTACTCCTTGTTGCACGACGTGCAGGCGGACTGCACAGAAACGTCGCCCCCGTACCGAGGGACACAGACAGCGAATGCCAGTGCCAACTCTGATCCCTATCGCGGTGTTCCTACAGGGGACCTCGCGTTACAGGAACCGCTCACCATGGCCCGCGTTTCCATCGCGCAAAATCTAAGACGCAGGGAGATGCCCGAGGGACTCGATACTTGGAATTGCTGGTCTCTTCGGCATGTTCGGAGTTCTCGCCGCGCTCTATTGGCGCCTGGTCCGCTGACGTGCAGAGGGAGAGCAACATGCGAATGCGACAGGCGATCCTGACAAGTGCATTTGCTGCGTTGATGGCGACAGCCTCAGTCAATCCCTCCTGTGCCCAAGGTGGGGGCGGCGGAGGTGGGGACGGTAGTGCCGGTGGCGTCTCTGGCGGTAGTGCATCGGCGGGAGGCGCGGCAGGGTCGCCGAGCGCGGGCTCGGTAGGCGTCGGATCGATTGGCGTGCGTGGGACGCCGCAAGGCGCCGCGAATGCTGCCGGAATGAATAGCTCCGGCAACGCCCCCAGCGGTACCGCCGACTTGTCGAGCGTCAATCAGGGCACAACTACAGGCATCGCTAACCCACCGGCCAAGCCGCTCGATGGCGATCTGCAAAACTCGGCCAACCCACCCCAAGGCGCCGACGACGCAGGCCTCAACAATCCGTCAGGCGCTGGCGATGGCGGGCCGCCGCACCGAAACGTCCCCACGACGACGCGGGAGGAAGCCAGCGACGCCCAGATCGATAGCGAGAACAGGAGAGCCGACCAGAAGGCGAAAAGCGTCTGCAAGGGCTGCTAGGCAGGCTTTGTGCCTGCTGAGATAGCCCGCTCGATCTCGGCTGCCAACACCCTGTGGTGTTGAGCGATGCGGTCGAATAGTTCGCGCTTTGCCTTGTCAGTTGCCAAATCACGGATCAGCTCACATTCAGAACCTGCACCCGCAGCTTTTCCAAGTGTGCCTGCATGTCCTTCATCGGATGGTCTCCCAGCGTCTCCCGTGGGCCATGGCCCAGCGTATCGGCCGGAGGCGGCCTTACCTCTCGGGCTTCAATCGAACCTTGATCAGCGCGTCAATAAACTTCTTCGCGCTGTGGATTGCGCTTTCGCGATCAAAAGCCGTTCCGACCTTGTCCTTGTGATCGCACTTAACCGTCCAACGCCAGCCGTTAGGCGAAATCTTCCGGACGACGGTATACTCGATGCCGCGATATTCCATCGGCATGCCTCCCTGACATGATGTAGGCGGGAGCGCAAACCGGTCTCTCAGCCACCGACGCCCACGGATAAACCGTTGCCGGTGATATGGGCCATAATTAGCTGCAATCGAGAGGCTCCCTCCAGAGAGATCGCCGCTTCATTGGCCGTTGGCGGAGGTGTTGCTAGTTAAAATGATTCCGCCAACTGAGGTCCTACTTTTTCAACTCCATCAAAATGCGCTCACGATCTTCATAATGCCGCGCAAGCATTTCTTTTAAGGTGGCGAGAACGATTTTTGCCCGCTGAGACTCGCGGCCCTCTCGGTCCAACTCCACGATCTGTACCTCCTGTCGCGCAAGCCTGGACACGCCTTCAGATATGTTCCGTTCGGCTTCCTTTAATTGCTCTAGCAGGGCTGTACGGTCCATGGGGCCTCCGCCTTGGCGGTAGCCTTCAGGTCTCCACAGCGCGAATTAACGGCCGGTTAATAAGCGCCCGCCGTGGGATCGTGGCATCGCGTCCTATGAAACCCGACCTGCGAAGCGTCTGAGATAGGAACCTGGCCGTCCGAATAAAAGTTGACCATTGCTGTCTGTGCCCCTCTCGGCGCGGGCGGCATATGATGCGCACTTCGCCCCCAGCTCTCGGAACAACCCCCCTTGCCCCCTGGGAGCTGGGGCTTTTTTACGCAGTTGGTTCCGCCCCAATTCAGACATCAACAGAAACAAATTAGGACAGACGAAATTCACATATGTGTTCGCGGGAACCAAATTAATCGGGAAAGGATAGACTACCGGGGAGGCTGGCGCTTTTCATTTCGAAGATTTTTGAAACCCGGAGGGTCGCTGTTTCCAAGTTGCAGCGGCCCTTTTATTTTGGACACTCGCGGACCAAACCCTTTTGCCGCGGCCAAGGGGCCAACCTCCCGGCAGCGTCCATAATCTCAGCAGCAGAACGGATATTCAGCTTCCTGAGCAAGCGGAGGCGCTGGGTCGCGACCTGTGCCTCTGTCCCGCCGATCTGGATGGCGATCTCACGATCAGACTGCCCCAGAGCCATGCGCCTGAGGAGTTGTTTCTCTCTGGCCGTCAGAGGCCTGCCTTCTGCGAGCGTCACGAGAGGAATAGGGCGAATGCTGCGAAAGCGATGGAGCATAGGCCCAGCACCACGACCCAGGCCCGAAAGAGCATGTCACCGCCCATGACATTACCTCCGCGTAAGCGAGACGGAGGCTACGACCGTGAGGTTTGGCAACGCAAGTGCGGATTGCGCCACCACCGCAGAAGCAGGAGAGCACCATTAACCGAAGCGGCCGTCCCCGCGATAGGAACGAGCACTGTCCGGCCCGGTTACAGTGGCGTTGATAAGGTAACGGCCTGCGGCCCCAGTACGTGATTGGGTCGCTTTTTGTTGGCGGCGGCCGTGTCGCGTCTCCAAAGATTTACAAGCCGTCAGGTCTCTCTTCACCTTGCGACCGATGGCCACGGTTGCTGAACCAGCTAGGCTGAAGTAAGCGGCGCTCGTTGTCGCAGTTGCACTTGGCGGCAACCATTAGGGCAAACTTGGCCCCAGTTCCCTCGGAGGATCTGGGGTCCTTTTATTCAGGCTATGCTGAGCGCGTTGCGGCGGTGGCAGCCTGCGTCACCTGCGCGGGCGGCCAATCACCACGCCGATCAGGAACGCAACAGCGATCGCCGGCAGGGGCGCCTCCCGCGTCCAGCGAGCCAGGCGGTCGAGTGGCGCGCCGGGTTTTCGACCCGCATCGATGGCGTCAGCAACAGTCTGCGTTGTGGCCTTGACCGTCTCCGCAGCCGCCTGAACGGCCTCCTTGGCCTCGTCGAGTTTACTCCGCCCATCGCTGTGTTGCAGCGGTTCGCCTTCGCCGATCATTTGGGGTTCTCCATGGACCGCAAAAGATCGACGTTCTTGATGGAAAGATGTTCCTAGCCCTGGTCTGGGCTTGGGGCGCGGTCATCTAGATGAAAGCGGCGATAGCGGTGATCGCCATGGAGCAAAGCCCCAGCATTATGATCGACGCGGTATAGAGTAGGTCTCTTCCCATCGCGCAACTCCACATTGCGCGACCAACATAAGTTATGCGCGTTCGAGGCCGCCAGTGCAGTTTGTGCCAGGTTAGCTCGACGACGGCTCCATCAAGCCCGAGAAAAGCACGACGAGGGCCACCAGCGTTAGGGCTATCGAGATGAAGCAGGCGATCTCAATCCAATCGAATCGGCGTTCGGTCATGCCGGAACGCTGATCCCGTGAGTTCCGGCCGCCTTGATCCAAGTCAACCGCCCGACACCTTGCGGCAGCGTTGCGAAGCGCCTGCATAGGAACCGACCGGTCTAAATAAAAGTTGGCGATTGCCGTCTGTGCCCCTCCGGCACTGCGGCGGGATACGATGCCCACTTCGCCCCAGCTCTCGGAACAACCCTCTTGCGCATGGGAGCTGGGGCTTTTCATTCGATCGGAAGCTCGGAATGCCGGCGTTCTCGCATTTGTCGCTTGTGCGGCAACGCTCGCAAGTGCGGTGTGAAAGAGCGATCTCAAACCAAGCGAAGAGAATACAATGGCGACGGAAGATCAAATTCGGAATTACGCGCACCAACTCTGGGAAAAGGCCGGCCGTCCCGAAGGCAGAGATGCTGAGTTCTGGCACGCGGCGGAAGTCGAGTTGAACGCCGAGAGCGAGAGCCCTGACACGCCAACTCAGCCCGACCAGCCCAACAGCAATAGTCTTCCCGTCTGATGATCGATCCGGATTGTCCCATATGCCTCGGCATCGGCTGGGTGTGCGAGAACCATCCCAAGCGGCCTTGGTCTGAATGGGGCTGTCAGTGCGGAGCGGGGATGCCCTGGGAGTGTCAGGCCCCTCAGGACGGAATTGAGGAGCCTGACGTCAGCCAAGTTCTAGAGCGCGATGATATGCAGGTAGAACGCCAGCAAGATCGCGATGCTCAGGATGACAATCCCAATAAAGAACCTGCCCATTAGCGGCCGCTCTCGCGTTGTCAATTCAGCGATCTTCCGGTCCCGCTGCCAAAGTTTCCCGAGGTCCCTGTAGCCGGAAGAAAACGTCCAGGGTTGGCGGTGCCGGTGCACCTTCCGTGCGTGGCGGCCGTTTCCTGTCGGAACAGTTTGCGCAACTGGGACGTCTCTCTAGGAGACCATCCATATCACCCAGGTCAGAATGGCGGCGGACACCACGACCGGTGAGAGCCCGATCGCCATCGTCACCCAAAAGCCCCGGTCCCGCAACACCTCCCGGCCAGTGTATTCACGCACCGCACGTCTCCCTACACGCGACGCCTTGATCTGTAAGATATAGCCCAAAACAGTCGCGGCAACATCGGAACAGGCCCTCGCGAGATTGATTGAGTTCGCATGGAGCGCCTCTTTCTAGTCGTCATCACCTCCGGGCTGCTGATGCTCGCTACGGCGGCGACGATCCTCGTGGCCCACAGGAACGACAAGGCGGCCTCCATGATCCGAACGAGTCCCCCGGTATCGTTCGTGCCGGCGAAGGAGCCGGCGGCCACCGGCCCACCCAACCGTCGAAAATAGTTGCACTGAATAACTTCGGCTCAGCGGCAAACTCGGAATTCACCGGACAGGCAAGGGGCGACTAAGCCCACGGTGACACCAGTAATCCCAAAAAAATACGCCGCCGGGCTCGAAATGCACTGTCCCGGCGACGCCTGTGTCAAGCTGGGTCGCTGAAATGCCAGCAACGGTCGAATCGCAACGCGCGTGCCAACGGCGGGCATAGCGCATCGAAGCGATGTCGCCGCGCAGATGCAAATTATCAATCCCTTGGGGATCGGAACGGGCGAGAGCTACAGCGCGCCGTGGGTGGGGAAATCTCAGGTTAGATTGATAGCTGGCCGTCGTGAATGAACGGCTGCGGGCTGCAGTGAGGTGGTGGGGTGGAGTGGCATGCTACCTTGCCAAAGCGCCCGTCCGAGGTGACCGCAGCGGGCGCTATTTGGGTATGCCTTGATAGTCCTTGTCAGTCCCAAATCTGGTTTCCGTATCATAACCTAGTTCGAGCCTCGCAATCCCGTTGCGCAAAAGCTTTAGATCATCCCGCGACACAGAGGATCGTTTCTGGGATCGCATATTCAACGCGATAGTGAATGCTAACTGAAGGTGCATCGGACGATTGCTAATTTCCTCGAACCTCCAACCGCAATTGACCAGAAAGAATGCCTCGGCCAAGTAGGCTGAGGGTTCGTTGTCAATTCGTAAAAACTTCTCTCCGTGTCCAATAACATGAAAACCGGCATGCACCGATTCATGAACTATCGTGCCCTGTTCTGCCGAAGACACTGATCCATAGTCTTCGCTTTTAAAAAACAGAGTTCGCTTTCTAGGAGAATACTGCGCTTCAGCAGAAGGAGTGGAGAGAGCTGATGGGTCAGGATCTGTGAACAGTTTGCCATTGTTCAACCTGTCGACAACCTGGTTGAGGATGGATCGGTTGACAGCCCGCGAGCCGCAATGAAAATCGATTTTCTGAGCCTCTCGCCGCTTAAGTGTTCCAACGATCGTTTCTCTGAGCTTTTCACTATCCATCGCTATCTCCTGGCGTACTGGGTGCCTACACGCAATCATGGATACGCGCTGTCGCGCTGCTGGCCGGATTCAGCCATCGCCTAGACCCGTCGCCCAAGTCACCCGATCTACTATTGGACCGCAGCCGTCGTGCGTTCGTTCAATCCGCGCGCTAATGCCGCAACTGCCACCTTCCGCTAATGCACTGCGTCGGCTGAGGTCGGCACGCGTCTGGTGGCTGTAGAGCAGGGAGTGATTTAGCGAAGCAGCGGTTCCCGATCAGTTCCATGTGCGATCATCCCAGTATCTCGGGGAGAATGAAGGACATGAAGGCGCACCTGAAAAAGCTGCGTGTTCAGGCTGAGGAATGCGACCTGATCAGCAAATTCGCGACCAACGCGACCAAGAGAGCGCTCTTCGCCAAGCTTGCGCCGCATCATCGGACGCTGGCCGATGCGGTTGAACGCACCATGAAGGCGTCAGAATAGGCTGCTCGTTAATGTTTGGGAACCTTCTGCCTCGTTAATGTTTGGCAGGGAGGAAAGAGGAAGCGGGCATGGGTCAGATTCGACGGCGAGTAATCCAAATCGAAACTCTCGAGCAGCGGTTAGCTCAACGAGCCCAAGAGTTTCGCGATCGGGCGAAGGCGATGCCACCCGGTGTTGAGAAAGAGGCTCTGTTGCAACGGGCCAACCAGGCTGAGACCGGCGCACACATGAGCGAATGGCTGTTGTCGCCGCGACCGCAGGCGCTAATGGAGTAGAGCGTGCCCGAGCCAACGGAAGAAGACATCAATGTGCGCGCCTATCAGATCTGGGAGCGTCACGGCATGCCCAAAGATCGTGACGATGATTTTTGGGAATTGGCGAGGCAAGAGCTGTTGAACCAGGACAAATCTTCGCCGCTACGGACGCCTGATACGCCGTGATCGATCCGCATTGTTCGATTTGCCCATAGCCTCGGGTGGGTCTGCGAGAACCACCTCATCTCGCGTTGGACCGACGGCGCAAGCATGTGTGGGACAGGGATGCGCTGCGACTGTCAGCGCTCTAATAATGTCGATGCCGGAATTGAAGAGCCGCACGTAAGTGGGGTTCTCGAAGAGGCGCCAACTCGCAACAGCGCGCGGCCGGGCAGCACGATCGGATCGTCAAATTCCCGGTGCCAACCGATCGCGCGCTGTGCCAAATATCAGGTCACGCTGAGCCCGTTGCGGCGGCGGTAGGTCGCGAAGCCGAGGCCGCAGAAACCCAGGATCAACATCGCCCAGGTGGAGGGTTCAGGAACGGCGGCGACGTGCGGAGTCGCCGTTGCGGCAAAGGGAAAATAAAAGTCAATTTGTGCCGAAGCGATTGCGTCGGCTCGCGCTTGGAGAATCGAGGCCACACAACCTTCATCAGTACCGCAGATCGCGGGATCAAAGTTGGAAATAGCCGTTGCCACATCGGTAGAATATGCAAGCTGAAAATTTTGAAGGAGAGTTGCAGGATCTGAGGTAAATCTTACGTCGACAGTGTTGTTGAGAGCAGCATCAGCTGCGAAGGCCAACAGCCTTGAACCGTCATAAAAATAGAAGCTAGTCACCGGGCTCGAGAGTGCAGAATCGACAAGGTTGATTGACGTGATCGTGGACAACGTTGCATCGCCAACGATCGTTCCAGTTATCGTATCGCCCGCGAGATTGGTGCCAGAGACATCGTACACTACGGCGTGCGCTGGGCTGGTTGCGATGAGAACCATCGCGCAGACTGCCGATGCGATAAAAGGCAGCTCCTGAAATTTTCTTGCCACGACCCCACCCCGAAAAGGTTGAATCAACAATTCCATTTCCATTTCCACTTCCGGCAATGGAACTAGGCTAGCAGGGCTACGGAACCCCGAAAAGTGCAAAAATTGACGGACTGGGCGGGACCGTCGCTCCGTTTGGGGCGGAGCGGCGATCCCGCGCGATGTACGGTCGGGGCGATGTGCGTCGGCCAATCCGCACGACTATCGAAATGGTACAGCCGACAACGCCCGCGGCAATTGCAATTCTGAACTAGCCCCAACGGCGAATTTCATCGATAGGAAATCGCTATCTCCATCCCTTGGAAAAAGGTGCCGCATACCCAATCCGGTCATGCCAGTTGGGGACGATGTTCACCGCGCCGGCTGTCCCGCAGACTGTGCAGACGAGACACCAACCGACGCGCGACCAGGGCCGGTCCTGGGGGAGGGCTTTCAAGCGGAAATCAACCCTGCGTCCGCAGCCGCCGTGGCATTGGATGTTGCAGGTGACGTGGCCGTCAGCGACCCAGTCGGAGGGACTGCCGGGCGGGTAATGGCCTGACCATTTCGTGTATCGGCGGCGACGCATTGGCGTATCCAAGCGATGTCGCCGCGGCCTTGCAAATCATCAATTCCTTGGGGATCGGAACGCGCGAGAGCTACAGAGTGTCGTGGGTGGGGAAAGGCTCCGCGTAATTATAGGTCACGCCCTGATCCTCATTTCCGGTTGCCTGAATACATCTCTGCAAGCTTTTCAGGTCCAGGATAGTCTCCCTTCCAGAGCTGGGGAAAAGGTTGTCGACTAAGGACCAACGGTTCGAGCGCGGCAATCTCAGACGACAAGATATCACTCTCCAACTTTACTCTCGAATACAAGGCAACGCCGCCTTCAACGGCGACTTTCTTAATGGCAGCCCATTCGTCGGCCGAGAACGGCCGGGCAGAGCCAGCAAGCGCGGATCTTGCTGCAGTCATCGCGCGGATCGAGTTGTCGACGAAATAAGTCGTTAAACTCTGAGCATTTTCGTCTCCCCAGACAGAGCGTCGGGTCATGTTAAGTGCTCCGACACTTGCTTCGAGGCGTTCGAATGCCACGCCTCTTTTTTCGTACGCCCCGAGCCCGGACAATGAGAGCGACCGATCCATGACCTCCAGATGGGCCGTGATGTTCTCAATCAAGATCTTAATATCGACTAGATCGGCTGCCCGGCGCTGCAGCCGATCGTAGTGCGCAAAATTGTTCTGCCGCACGAGTTCTGAAAGCTGCCTCTGCATCGGCAGCACGGTCCGATATGCGGCATAACCGGCAACTATAGCTGCAAGCAGCGCAACGATCGCACCCAGTGCGTTACCAGCGAATCCTATCCACGCGTCCGGGCTGGCATGCTTGCTCGCGTGCCAAATCGGCCCCGCGATCCCCAGCCAACCCACCGTCGACAAAATCCATAAAACTGCGACCGCCGTCGCAACACCCGGCCAACGTGAATCACGCATGGGCTGAGGGTAACGCAACCACAGCGCGCGCGAAAGCGCATCGCTCCCTTGCCGCGGTCCTCGGGACGTCTCAGCCGGCCGGCTATTTCCCCTTCGTCTTCAATCGCATCTCAACCAGCCGGCGAAGCGCTAACAAACCGTGACGGCTCGTCGGGCTGCTTTTTGGCCCAGTCGTCGACGGCTTCAGAAAATCGTAAGTGACGCGCATCTGAAAGGGGCGACCCTGAATCCTAGCCGGTGGCCTGCCCATAAATGTAGTTACCTAAATTCGTCATCACATTTATCGCAGGCCGGGTGGCGTCTGCAACACCCGGCCGTAACCCTCAAAGCGATAATGGCTAGGCCAAATCTACCACAGCCGTCAGCAAGTAGAGGCGCAGATCGACCTCTTGGCTGACATGCTGAATGCCCTTGGACGCAGAACCTTCCCACTGGCAAACGGGACGCCGGTCCCCAGAGCAGCATTATCAAGCTGCCATCGTCTTCGCGGCGAACGCCAATCACGGCGACGACCGCGAGGAAGAGGACGAGCGTGAACCTGATGTCGATGACGAGCCTAGCCTGGGCTGGACTTCGACTACGAACCAAACGTCCGCGGACTGGCAGGCCAACCACGTTTGGGGCGCCGCGGACCTAGAGCAGGGCGTCGGGCCGGTCCGGAAGATGCGGGCGGTGTCGAAGACTGGGGAATCAGGTGAGGTACTGTGCGGAGTTCTGGCCTGAAAGCACCAGCGCGCTGGTGATTTGCCCGCCTCAGCGATGGGGCGGGCTGTTTCTTTAGGTCGGGAAAAGGGGCTGGCTACACAGTGGCTACAAAATTTATAGCCAGCTTTCAGCGTTACTGCTAAGTGTTTGATTTTATTGGTCGGAGCGAGAGGATTTGAACCTCCGACCCCTAGTCTCCCAGACTAGTGCGCTAACCGGGCTGCGCCACGCTCCGATGCCGTTCAATTAGCCGCGATCCCGCTCTCGCGCAAGGCACGTCCGCCCGGTGGCGGGCTCCTTCGGCGAATTGGCTGGTGACCATCTCCTCGGCCGCATGCTCACAGGCTGGCCGTACATGGCCGGTGCACAGGCCGTGACGGCGACCTTTCGATGAGGTTGTCGGAAGCGCAGATTCGATTGGGCGCAGCCAAGGTTTGACGGAATCGATCTGCGATGCATTCTCGCTCGTCATGGGGCGCTTCAAGAACAGCCGGCTGGCTCGGATGAGCAGCGGCCATTATTGCCTGATCCGGGATCTCGGCCCGGTCAAGGGCGGCAAGGGGCTGCGGCATCACGAGGTCATCCTCGATTTCTCCTGGCGCGGCCTGTTTCGGCTGATTCTACGGCGCCTCGCCGCCACCCATAACCGGCTCGCCGGCCAGTCCCGCGACGCGGCAACTGGACGCCGTCGCGACATCGGCTAGGCTCGATCCAACCGTCGCGAGAACCGGCGCAAGAGCGGGATCGGATCGGTGGGAATCGAAACAGCGAGGGCAAGCCGATGAAGATACGTCCGACCGGCGTGATACCGCCGATGACCACGCCGTTCCGGAAGGACGGCGAGCTCGATCTCACGCTGGTGGCGCCGCAGGTCGACTGGCTGATCGAAGCCGGCAGCCACGGCCTGGCGGCAGGCGGCTCGACCGGTGAGGGCCATACCCTCGGTCATGAGGAATACCGCGACCTGATTGCGGCAACGGTCGAGGCCGCGCGGAGCAGGGTGCCCGTGATCGCCGGCATCATCGTCGATTCCACGCGCGACGCGATCCGCCGTGGCGGGCTGGTGCGCGACATGGATGTCGCGGCGCTGCAGGTGACCCCGGTGCACTATCTGTTCAAGCCCGATGACGAGGCGATGGTCAGTCACTTCCGCCGCATGGCCGATGAGACCGGCATGCCGATCATCATCTACAACGTCGTGCCTTGGTCGTATCTCTCGCCGGCGCTGCTGACGCGGATCATGGCCGAGGTGCCGCTGGTGGTCGGCGTCAAGCAGAGCGCGGGCGACCTCAAGCTGTTTGCCGATCTCATGATGATGGCGCCTGACAAACTGATCTACAGTGCAGTCGATGCGCTGATGTATCCATCCTATACGCTCGGCGCGCATGGGTCGATCGCCGCGATCCTGAGCGCGGCGCCGCATGCATCGGTAGCGTTGTGGGATGCGGTCAAGGCGGGCGATCATCCGCGGGCGCTTGAGCTGCACAAGAAGCTGTTGACGCTGTGGAACGCGATCGTTTCCGACAACCTTCCGGCCTGCGCGCGCCACGCGCAGACGCTGCAGGGCCTGCCGAGAAGCTTCTCGCGTGCTCCGATGCCCGAAGCCTCCCCGGCGCAGCAGGCGGCCATTGCGAAGGCCCTCGACGGGCTCCGTGTGCCGGGCAGCAAACGCGTCGAGGCGGCCGAGTAGGTTCGATTCGAGGCGGCGGAGCGACTAGTGCGATCCGTCCGCACAGGCGTGGATCAGCACCGCGTTGCGCCCCTTCTGCAACGCCGTCCTGGCGCTCCCGGCGGAAATGCCCGCCGCGATTGCCATCAGCATCGCTGCAACCATCTTGTTCAGGAGCTTCATGGTTGTTTCCCCCAACTGTTCGATATTCACTGGTTCGAGATATCGAATGATTTCGTTACATCGTCTTGCTGCCTCGATTTGCTGTAACGCTCACATGCGCGTGAGATTGGCGCGTCGGTGCCGTCGTTGATGTCCGATGATTCCGTGATGTAGAGTGCAACCGGTTGGACTGCGTTCCGCGCGCCAGCCCGAACGAAGAAGAACCAGGGAAGAGACGGATTTCAGATGAAGGATTTTGCTGGAAAGATCGCCGTGATCACCGGAGGTGGCACGGGGATGGGCCGTGAGCTGGCGCGTCAACTCGTCGCCGAGGGCTGCAATGTCGCGATGTGCGATGTCTCGGCCGAGGCTATGGCGGAGACCAAGAGGCTCTGCGAGGTCGAAAAGCTGCCGCAGGGGCTCCGGATCACGACCCATGTCGCTGACGTCTCGATCGAGGATCACTTCAAACGCTTTCGCGACGAGCTGATCGAGCAGCAGCACACCGACAAGATACATCTCCTGTTCAACAATGCCGGCATCGGCGGTGGCGGCAGCCTGTTCACCAACACGCGCGAGCAATGGGAGCGCACCTTCAATATTTGCTGGGGTGGCGTCTATCTCGGCGTCCGCACCTTCCTGCCGCTGCTCGTCAAGGCCGACGAGGCGCATATCGTCAACACTTCGAGCGTCAACGGCTTCTGGGCCTCTGTCGGCATGGGTGTGTCGCACACCGCCTACAGTGCGGCGAAATTCGCGGTGAAGGGATTTACGGAAGCGCTGATCAACGACCTCCGCCTTAATGCGCCGCATGTCAAATGCTCGGTCGTGATGCCCGGCCATATCGGCACCTCGATCGTGTCGAATTCGCGCAAGGTGCGGCTCGGCACCGAGTCCGACCGGCTCACTGCCGACGAGTTCGTGCAGGCGCGGCAGCGCCTTCAAGGACAAGGAGTCGACGTCGCTGCGATGTCGGACGAGGACATCCAGCAGGCCGCCCTCGACCGCGCGCGCATCTTCCACGACGAGGCTCCCACCACGGCATCCGCCGCTGCCAAGATCATCCTGGATGGCGTGAAAGCCGGCCGCTGGCGCATCCTGGTCGGTGACGATGCACATCGGCTCGATGAGCGCGTGCGCAAGACGCCGGAGCAGGCCTATACGGTCGAATTCTATCAGAGCATCGTGGCGGAGACCGGCTGGCGAATCGGTTGATCACCCGCGCGCAGTGCGCTGGCGCGGGCCGAACTGATAAGCGAGGCGGTAGTGGCCGAGGCAATAGGGCAGGCCGCCAAGCGGGGTGTTACCGCAGAAGCAGAAATCGTCAGCGCCGGGCGTGCTGATCGGCCAGCGGCAACGCTGCTCGCTCAGCTCGAGCAGTGAGCAACTGTTCGCGCTGACGACAGGAGCGTCCTCCTCTTGTGGGTCGCCGTAGGCCGACCGCAGCATCAGGAGCTGTTGCTTTGCTGTCTGCTTCCTGGGGTGCTCGCCGGACCTCTTCCGGGGACGGCGCTCGGCGCCGGCCGTACCGCGCGTCAGGTTGAGCCGCGACAGCTTGCCGATCACGGCGTTGCGGCTGACGCCTATGCTGAATGCGATGTCACGGCACGAGAGGCCGGCTTCAAAATAGCTCTTGAGCTGTTCGACGCGCTCGGGCGTCCAGGTCGGTTGGATCGCGATCATCTGACGGTTCCACATTCTGTTGAACCGCCGCGCCGTCCGACGTCCTCAGGGCGCGCGGCCGTTGTCGCGGATTGCAAGCAGCCCGTCCTTGATGGCGAGCCGAATGCCTTCCTCGATCAGGGTCCGTGCAACGCCGGGAACGCTCGTGCCGTGGGTGCCCTGTCTCACCAGTTTCTCAAGATACCCGATGGTCGAGAGCGCCAACGTGACCGGTACGCGGTCGGTTTCGGCCTTTTCCGTAGCCATGAGGGACGCTAGCCTTGAACGCATGCACTGAAAAGTATCTATTTAGACTCTATTTAGGATTGGGATGATGAGTCAAGCCGAAGGCCAGACGGCAGCGCAAGCCGATAGCGGGCCGCGCACGAGCGGTTGACGCGTGCAGGCATCGCCGAAATCGTCAGGGCGATGAATGGCTTAGCCAAAGATCAGGAGGCGGGACCTTACCCGTGTACGACCGATTTGGCGATCATGCAGTGAATGCCCTTCGAGCCGTTCACCGTCTGGGTCACACGCAGGTCGGCGGCAAGGCTGCAGAGCGTGTAGGCGTCCTCGCGCGACAGATTCCGCTTTTCGCCGAGCAGCGCGATCATATCGCGCAGCGCGCGCACGACGCATTGGTCAAGATCGGGATCCATGGCCATGGTCATGTAATGATCTGCGGTCTCCGCGCGCGGATAGGCGAGCTTGAGATCCTTGCGCAGCGTGAGGCGGAAGCGGCCGGTTAGCGCGGTCTCGATCGCGGTGACGCAGACCTCGCCATCGCCCTGCACGCCGTGACCGTCGCCACAGGAGAACAGCGCGCCCGGCACGAACACGGGCAAATAAAGCTTGGCGCCGGGCCCGAGCTCCTTGTTGTCGAGATTGCCGCCCATCGCGCGCGGGATCAGCGAGGAGATGCGGCCCCAGGCCGGCGGCGGCGCCACCCCCATCACGCCGAAGAACGGTTTCAGCGGCAGGTCGAGGCCCCAGGGCATGCGGCCGACCATGCGGCCGCGGTCGAGCGGGATGTTGAGGATGCGCATCTCGTGAAAATCGTCGGGCAGGGTGCCCGATAGCGGCCTGATCAGATTGTAGCCCCAGTCCTGCCGGAGCTGGACGTCGAGGATATCGACTTCCAACACGTCACCGGGCTCGGCGCCCGCGACCGCGACTGGACCGGTGAGGATGTGGCCCGGCACCATGCGTTCGTTGCTGGCATGAATATCATCCAATTCCGGCGGCACATGGAATTTGCTGCGGTCGGGCGGCACGACGTCCGGACCGCCGCTAACGGTGTCGATCGTGACCTCGTCGCCGCTCGCGATCGTCAGGACAGGCTTCAGCTTGGCTTCAAAAAAGCCCCAATGACAGGCTTCGGGACTGCAGGTCAGGTGATGGTGGGTCATGTCGCGTCTTTTGATTGCAGCAACGGCGGCGTATGACGTAGCAGAACTTCGCTGAGGCTTCCCTTGTTTTTTGTTCTCTCCAAGACACTCGGCATCATGCTGTTGCCGATCAATCTCCTGATCTACATCGGCCTGCTCGGAGTTATCTTGCTCCTGACGCGGTTTGCCAGGCTCGGCCGCAGGCTGATGGCGCTGTCGCTGGTCCTGCTCGCGATCTGCGGATTTACGCCGTTCGGCAGCGCGTTGCTCTATGGGCTGGAGTCACGTTTCCCGCCATGGGACGCCTCGCACGGCGCGCCTGACGGCATCATCGTACTCGGTGGCTCGATCGACGCCGATCTTTCGGAGGCGCACGGCTCTGCCGTGGTGCGGACCGCCGCCGACCGCATCATCGCTGCGGCTGCCCTGGCGCGACGATATCCGGATGCGCGTCTCGTGTTCACCGGCGGCAGCCCGTACCTCGTCTCGAGCGATGCGCGCGAGGCCGACTACGCGGGCGAACTGTTCGAGAGCCTGGGTATTCCCAGATCGCGATTGATCATTGAGCGCCGCTCGCGCAATACGGTTGAGAATGCCGAGTTCTCCAAGGCGCTGCTCAATCCGAAGCCGGGCGAGCGCTGGCTGCTCGTCACCTCGGCCTTTCACATGCCGCGCGCAGTCGGGCTGTTCCGAAAGGCGGGTTTCGACGTTGAGGCCTATCCGGTGGACTGGCGCACCGGCAATGCAGTCCATCCGCTCCTCCGCTTCACGAGCATGGCGAACGAGGGCCTCGCGCGCACCGAGCTCGGCATGCGGGAGTGGCTCGGCCTGCTGGCCTATCATCTGGCCGGCAAGACCGATGACTGGCTGCCGGGGCCGCCGGCTAGACCTTAGCCGGCAATCGCCTCGGCCAATCAATCCGGCTAACATCACCGCAACAACGGGCGGTGCGACGCCGCCGTCAGGGAGTTCACGCCATGCAGCAGCAGATGCCGCCGGAACAATTCGACCTCGCCGGAATGGTGGCCGACCTCAACGCGCTGTTGCGTCTGAAGACCACGGTCACCGGCATCAAGATGTTCGCGCGCGTTGAGGACATGGAGGCGATCCCGAAGATCCGCCGTCCAAGCGCGATCCACACCACCGACCAGATCATCAGCATGGCGTCGCGTCTCGGCTGGACGGTCGGCATCACAGGCGACGATCTCGTCGGCGCGCAGTGCCGCGCCGTGATCGGGCTCGGACCGCAGGACGAGAAATGGCTTGCCGGCGAAAATTATGTCGGCGTCTGGCACGGCACGCTTGAGGACGCGCGCAAGCGGCAGGAGGCACTCGATGTCGTGCCTTACGGCCAATACCAGGCGATGGCGGTGAGCCCGTTGACCAGCGGCCGGCTCAACCCGCCCGACATCTGCCTCGTTTATGCGACGCCTGGACAGATGATCATCCTGATCAACGGCCTTCAGTATGTCGGCTACAAGAAATTCGAATGGGGCGTGGTCGGTGAAACCGCCTGCGCGGATTCGTGGGGGCGGGCGCTCAAGTCCGGCGAGCCGAGCCTGTCGCTGCCGTGCTTCGCGGAGCGGCGTTATGGGGGCGTGCCCGACGAGGAAATGCTGATGGCGCTGCCGCCGGCCTATCTTGCCAAGGCGATTGCCGGGATGAAGCAGCTCGCAAAGAACGGCCTGCGCTATCCGATCGCGCCTTACGGCATCCAGGCCGATGTGCGCGCCGGAATGGGTGTGTCGTACGGCAAGAAATAAGAACGACGTTTCCACAGTCATTGCTTCACTGCGCTGGCAATGACAAAAGGGCGCCAATTCGCTTCGCAGGGAACCTGATTATGGCCTCGTCGAAATTCGACATCGTCGTCTATGGCGCCACCGGTTTCACCGGCCAGCTCGTCGCCGAATATCTCGCCACGCGCTATAAGGGAGACAGCGAGCTCAAATGGGCGATGGCCGGGCGCAGCAAGGACAAGCTTGCCTCGGTACGTGACGCTATCGGCGCGCCCGCCGACACACCGCTCATCGTTGCCGATTCAAGCGACGTTGCGTCGGTGAAGGCGATGGTTGGACGGACCAGGTCGGTGGTTACCACGGTCGGTCCTTACCAGCTCTACGGCAACGAGCTGATCGCGGCCTGTGCGCAGGACGGCACCGACTATCTCGATCTCTGCGGGGAGCCGGTCTGGATGCGTCAGATGATCGACAAGCACGAGGCGGCAGCGAAGGCGAGCGGCGCGCGCATCTTGTTTTCCTGCGGATTCGATTCGATTCCGTTCGAGCTCGGCACGTTCTTCGTGCAGGAGGAAGCAAGGCGCGTGTTCGGCGCGCCGGCCTCCCGGGTCAAGGGCCGGGTGCGCGACATGCGCGGCACGCTCTCGGGCGGCACCGCGGCGAGTGCCCGAGCCCAATTCGAAGCGGTGGCCAGGGATCTTAGTCTCGTTGCGATCCTGAACAATCCGTTCGCGCTGACACCCGGGTTTGAAGGGCCGAAGCAGCCGCGCGGCAGCAAGCCGGCTTACGAAGAGGACCTGCAATCCTGGTCCGCGCCGTTCATGATGGCGACGATCAACACGCGTAACGTCCACCGCTCGAACATGCTGATGGGTTTCCCGTACGGCCGCGACTTCGTCTACGACGAAATGGTGCTCACCGGACCCGGCGAGAAAGGCGAGGCCAACGCCAAGCTGGTGATGGCCGCCAACGCCGGGAAGACCGGCCCGAATGCGCCGAAGCCGGGTGAGGGGCCATCGAAGGAAGAGCGCGAGAACGGGCTCTACGACCTGCTCTATGTCGCGATCGCGCCCGATGGCCGGCAGGTCCGCGCCGCCATCAAGGGGGACCGCGATCCCGGCTACGGTTCGACCTCGAAGATGATCTCCGAATGCGCGATCTGCCTGCTGCGGGATGCGCCCGACCTGCCCGCCGGATTCTGGACGCCGGGCGCGGCGATGCAGCACAGGCTGATCAAGCGGCTCGTTGACAATGCCGGGCTGACGTTCACGGTGGAGAAGTAACTTCCTTTACCTCGCCCCGCTTGCGGTCCCCTTGCGGGGAGAGGTCGAAATTCAAGCAGCGCTTGAATTTCGGCTGAGTGGATGTCTGAGCAATCACCATCTTTGCGGCGTCAGCCCCTCACCCCAACCCTCTAGGAGCGAGTTCCGCTCGTCTCGACCCCGCAAGAGCCGAGGAGAAGGAGAGGAGGGTTCATCACGTCGCTCGCGGATTGTACGCGTACATGAAATCCATGCCTCTGGACGACAGCGGCAGCAGGAGCTTCAGCATGTGATCGCGGATCCAGGCGCCGGTCGGGCTGAATTGGCGCTTGCTGTTGCCGTTGCGGCGGGCAATGGCGACGATCTTCTCGGTGCGCGGACGCCGCTCGTGCTCGAAGTTCTGGAAGGTGAGACCGAGCTCCTGGCCGTCCCGCATCAGCGCGCCGAGGCGCATCGCGTCTTCCAGCGCGAGCGAAGCGCCTTGGCCCGCATGCGGGCTCGTGGCATGCGCGGCGTCGCCGATCAGAAGCGTGCGCTTGCGCGACCACGTCGGCAGCGTCGCGACGTCGAGCGTATCCGTCACGACGATGTTCTCGGCCGCCTCGATGATTGCCGGGATTGGATCATGCCAGCCGGAATGAAAGTCGCGGAGATGCTGCTTGATCGCATCCTGGGTCTGGAGGCGATAGGCCGCAGCCGTCATGCCGTGCGAGGGTTGTGTGCTCCACCACATCGCGCCGCCGTCACGGGCGGAGCTGCAGAAGCCGTAGCCAAAGAAGCCGCTCTGTCCGAACGTCGTCTCGACCCGCTGCCCGATCGCCAGATTCTCGATCACTGCGCGCGGCACGAAGCCGCCGAATCCGATCAGCCCGGTGTCGAACGGCATCGGCCCGTCTGGGACCACATGCCGCCGCACCATCGAATGCACGCCGTCGGCGCCGATCACGAAATCGCCCTCGGCGGTCGTGCCGTCAGCGAAATACACGATGACCGGCTGGTCGCCGCGGTCCTCTATCTTGACCAGCCGCTTCTCGAAGAAAACCGAGACATTGGACGACCAGGCCTTGTCGACAAGCGTCTCGTTCAATGTCGCGCGGCACATGTTCACCGCGGGCTGCCCGAACCGCTCCCGCATGTTGCGATTGAGCGAGCCAAGCCTCTTGCCGCCCTGCGAGTAGAAGTCGAAGGATTCGGCGATCGAGCCGCGGGCGATCAATTCGTCGGCGAGGCCGAGTTCGGCCAGCACATGCATACCGTTCGGTGCGATCTGCAGGCCGCCGCCGATCCCGGTGGAATAGGGCCATGCCTCGTAGATTTCGGCCTCGATGCCGGCGCGCTTCAAGAACATCGCGGCTACCGGACCTGCGATGCCGGCGCCGATGATCAGGGCTTTACGGGGATGTCGCGTCATGCCTTGCTCCATGCATCCGTGTGGGTTATTGAAAGATCAGTGACTAATTAGCTTAGTTACTAAGATATCAATTTCGTAAGGTACAGGAGCCGCGTTGTCAAGGTCAAAAGCGCGCACCGCATTGCTGCAGGAACTCGAGGAAGCGATGCGGCGGTCGTCGGCGCAGGGTGTGATGTTCGGCCAGGCCGTCGCGAACGTGGCCGGAATCTCCAATTCCGACCTCGAATGCATGGATATTCTGTATCTGGAGGGGCGAGTCACGGCCGGCCGCCTCGCCGAGGTCACGGGTCTCACCACAGGCGCCATCACCGGCGTGGTCGACCGGCTCGAGAAGGCCGGCTATGTCCGCCGTGAGCGGGACGCCAGCGACCGGCGCAAGGTCTTCATCTCCGTCGTGCCGGAGAAGGCCGCCGAGATCGGCAAGTTTTACGTGCCGATGCAGCAGGCGATGGAGAAGGTGTGGAGCGGCTACACCGACGACGAATTGCGGCTGCTGCTGCGCTTCGCCAATGACGGCTACCGGGGCGTGTTGGAAGCGACCCAGGCGCTGAAGGGCGTGATCGATACGCCGCCCGAGAAGCGGGCAAGCCTCAAGATGAAGCCACCTCTTCGCTGATGGGCACCGAAGCCGTGGCGCGGTAGCGCTCTGCGGCAGCGTACATGCCCCACATCGTGCCCAGCATCATCCAGAAGTGCCGCCAGTGGTCGGTATCGATGATGAAGCTCTCCCCGACGGTGCCGAGGAAGGCGGCGAAGATCGCGAGATAGGTGCGCTGCCAGGGCACGCGCACGAAAACATAGCGGAAGCCAATGATCACGCTGACGAACACCAGCGCCGGATAGCAGACGCCCGAGATCCAGCCTCCCGACATGAAGGCGTTGAGATAGGAGTTGTGGGTGTCCTCGGGGAAGTAGTTGTGGAACTGCAGCGGCCCGATGCCGAAGGGAAAATCGAGCGCCATCGCGGCGCCGAGGATATGCCGTCCGAAGCGGCCGAAGCGGCCCTCGTCATAGCTCTGGTCGAAGCTCGCGCGCTGCTTGAACATCTGTGCGATCGAGTCGAATGACAGCAGCACGGCGACCAGTGCCACTGCGAGGATCACGGCGATCGACGCCATCACGATGATGCGTGAGCGCTGTGCCTGCGACCGGCTGGTGAGCACCATCAGCGCCAGCATGAAGGCCGAGGTGATGATCAGCCCGCCCCAGGCGGCGCGCGAGAAGGCGAGCAGGATGGCGAGCGCCATGATGCCGAAGGCCACCGCGTTGCGCGACGCCTTGCCCAAGGGATCGGAAACGACGCTTTGCAGCGAAAACAGAGCCGGCAGGATCAGGAAAGCGCCGAGCACGTTCGGATCCTTGAAGGTGCCGCGGGCGCGGTCGTACAGGGTCAGCAGGTCGTAGCCGCCGGGCACCAGGTGAAAGTAGCCGGCGATCGCCGCGATCGAGGCGATCATCGCGCCGACGACGAGGCCGCGCCGGAGCATGTCGAGGCGGGCGTCGGTGTCCTCGGAGATCACCATCGCGAAAAAGATGACCGTTGCCGCCATGTACCAGGAAGTCGCGATCCAGTTGACGATCACGGAATTGTCGAGGAACGGAATCGCGCCGATGCTGTAGCCGACATTGAGCACGATCAGTGCGAAGATGAGCGGCATGAACACCAGCCGCATCCGCAGGCCCGTGGCAAAGAACAGTACGCAGGCCGTCAGCGTGACGAGCTCATAGGGGCTTGGCTCGATGAACACGATGGCGCTGGACGCGCCGGCCAGCCAGACCAGCGCCCGCTGCAGCGCCAGCACGCCGGGCGCCGCCGCAAGCGGCTGTTGGGGGATCCCGGCTGTCGCCGCATAGGTCATAATGAACTCACGCAACACAACATGACGACACGCCCGCTCCGTCATTGCGAGGAGCGAAGCGACGAAGCAATCCATCTATCCCCGAGCGTAAGGGTGGATTTCTTCGCTCCGCTCGCAATGACGCGCGGAGAGTACCGCGCTCTCAGTACGCATTCTCGTTCTTGGTCAGCAGCGAGAACGGCGTCTTGAGGAGAATGTAGAGGTCCAACAGCACCGACCAGTTCTCGATGTAATAGAGATCGAACTCGACGCGCTTCTGGATCTTCTCGTCGGTGTCGACCTCGCCGCGCCAGCCGTTGATCTGGGCCCAGCCGGTGATACCGGGCTTGACGCGGTGGCGGGCGAAATAGCCGTCGACGGCCTCGTCGAACAGTCGGTTTTGCAGCTTGCCCTGCACCGCGTGTGGACGCGGGCCGACGAGCGAGAGATTGCCCTTCAGCACGACGTTGAAGAGCTGCGGTAATTCGTCGAGGCTGGTCTTGCGGATGAAGCGGCCGACGCGGGTGACGCGCGGATCATTCTTCGTCACCACTTTCGACGCGTTGGGATCGGCCTGATGGTGATAGAGTGAGCGGAACTTGTAGACGTCGATCCTCTCATTGTTGAAGCCGAAGCGCTTCTGGCGGAACAGCACGGGGCCGGGACTGTCGAGCCGGACCGCCAGCGCTACCAGCGCCATGACCGGAAGCGCTGCGAGCAGGATCAGGCCGCCGACCACGCGATCGAACAGCCATTTCATCACGAGATCCCAGTCGGTGATCGGCGCCTCGAACATGTCGAACGTCGGCACTTTGCCGAGGTAGGAGTAGGAGCGGGGACGAAAGCGCAGCTTGTTGGTGTGCGCCGACAATCGGATATCGACGGGTAGCACCCAGAGCTTCTTGAGCATCTCCAGGATGCGTGTCTCGGCCGAGATCGGCAGTGCGAACAGCACGAGATCGACGCGGGTGCGGCGGGCGAATTCGACGATGTCGTCGACCTTTCCGAGCTTCGGGCTGCCGGAGCAGGTGTCCATGGCGCGGCTGTCGTTGCGGTCGTCGAACACGCCGAGCACGTGGATGTCCGAGTCAGGCTCGGCCCTCAGCGCCTCGACAAGCTGCTCGCCGCACTGGTCGGAGCCGACGATGACGGTGCGGCGGTCGAGGCGGCCGTCGCGCGCCCAGGCGCGTACCATCAAGCGCAGCGCGAGGCGTTCGATGATCAGCACCGCGAGCCCGGCGAAGAAGAACGACGACAGCCAGACCCGCGACACCTCGCCGCCGAGCTTGACCAGGAACGACACGCCGATGAACAGCAGGAACACGAAGGTCCACGACGAGATCACCCGCGTCATCTGACGGAGTTGGCCGCGAAACACCTGGACCTGGTAGAGGTCGGCGGCCTGGAAGCAGACCACGGTCGCGGCCGTCATGCCGAGGATTGCCGCAATGTATTCCCAGCGGAAGCCCGCGAGCGGCATCACATAGGCGAGATAGAGGCTGATGCCTACCAGGCTGAGCAGCACGAAATCGCCGAGGCGGACGCCGCCCGCGATCACGATCGGTGAGTAGGCGCCGCGAACTTTCTGATTGGTGACGGCAAGCGCGGCAGGCGACAAGCGCCGTCGTCGTTCGATCTCCGGGCGGGCAGCCGTTGCGGATGCCGCGGCATCCAGCATCGAGCGTGCGTTGAGCGGTTCCACGTGTCCACGTCCATTCCTGCACATGCAGATAGGCATGCGGGCGCAGGGGCCAAATTCCCCGCCGCAAGACTTAAGGGGAGAATCGGAAGAAACGGTTACGCGGGTAAGGAATGGTTAACGTCTGGCAAATGCGTCGCGATAGCCGGCCAACACGCCTTCGACCATCGCCTGCTGCGAGAAGTGCTCCGCGATGCGTTGGCGCAGCTTCGCGGCGCGCGCCGCCGTCACGGCTGGATTGTCGAGCGCGGCCTTGATTGCGTCGGCCATTGCGGCGGCGTTGCTCGGCGCGAACAACGCGTCGGTATGACTGTCGAAGATCTCAGGGATGCCGCCGACATTGGCCGCAATCATCGGGACGCCGGCGGCCGCCGCTTCGATCACCACATAGGGCATGGAATCGCCGCGCGAGGGGACTACGAGCAAGCTGCCCTTGGAAAAGCCGTAGCGCGCCTTGACGTGACCGATGAATCGCACGGCGTCGCCGAGCGACTGCCGCTTCACCTGTGCCTTCAGCATCTCGGTTTCCTCGCCGTCGCCACCAAGCGTCAGCGTCAGCGGCATGCCTCCGGCGCGCAGCTTCGCCACCGCATCGATCAGGAGGTCGGCGCCCTTGATGTGGCGGAACTCGCCGACATAGACGACGTCGGTAGCATCGTCGGCCTTGATGACCGGCTCGAATTCCTCCGATGTGACGCCATTGAACACGCAGCGCACCAGCCCGGCCGGCACGCCGACGGTGCGCTGATAGGTGTCGCGAGCGAACGCGCTCTCGAACAGGAACAGCTCGGTGCTGTTCATCAGCGCGCGCTCGAGGGAGCTGTAGAAATTGCCCTTGAACGTGTCGAGCGGGTAGTGCAGCGAGCCGCCATGCGGCGTGTAGACACGAATGAGCTTTTTCGCGTGCGGCCGCAGCCGGACATAGGCGCCGGCCTTGGCGCCGTGGCCATGCACCACGTCCGGTCTCAGCTTCCAGATCAGGCCGGCGATCCGCGCGGCAACCGCCAGGTCTGCGAAGCGCGGCTCGCGACGGACTGCCACGCGGCGGACCCCGAGCTTGAGGCACGGCGCGATCTCGGCGAGCGCCGCATTCGCGCGATCGCCGCCGGTGAGGCTGTCGGCGATGATGCCGACATGGTGGCCGCGTGCGACCTGCCCGTTGGCAACGTCGAGGATGTGCCGAAAGATGCCGCCGACCGGGGCGCGGACGACGTGCAGGATGCGCAGCGGCTGTTCGTGAATCTGGTCCTGTTTCTGATTTTGGGCCATGGAAATCAGAGCCAGCGTTCGCCGGCGAGTGCAGCGTCCAGACCTGCAATGGGGGCGCGCGCACGACGCATTTTGGGAATCCTGAAAAAGTATCAGCGTCGATTAAGGATGCGCATGGTTAACAAAACATGACGGCGGGTCGTGGCGGAATGCCCCGCCCGCGGCCGATTAACCCAGCGGCAACCATAATGGAGTGTAATCGCGCCAGCTTGAGGTGGGTCGCGGGTCCGCGGGGAGTGTGTGATGCGTTTTGGGATTTGGCGCGCCGGCAAGGCCGTGATGCAGCGGGCCTTGCCGAAGTCTGCGCCAACCGTCGCCAGACCTGTTCCGGCAGGAGCCGAACTTGTGCAGCCCGTTGCCGCCAATGCCGCTCCCGACAGGCCCATTCCTGTGTCCGAGGCGGGCGATCTCGACCTGCACGCGCTAGGCCGCGCATTGTCTCGCAAGCGGAGCTGGATCGTCGTCCCCACCGTGCTCGCGCTGACGCTGTCGCTCATCGGCGTCAACCTGGTTACCGCGCGCTACAAGTCCGAGGCGCGCATCCTGGTCGATGGCCGCGACAACGTCTTCCTGCGGCCGAACGGTGAGCGCGATCCGGAACGCTCCGCGCTCGATGCAGAGGCCGTGACGAGCCAGGTGCAGCTCCTGTTGTCGCGCGACCTCGCGCGAGAGATCATCAAGAAGAACAAGCTCGCCGAGCTACCGGAATTCGATCCGGTGCTGCAGGGTTTCTCGCCGCTGAAATCGCTGCTCGCGCTGATCGGCATTGGCCGCGATCCGTTCACATTGACGCCGGAAGAGCGGGTGCTCGAGGCCTATTACGATCGCTTCACGGCGTATGCGGTCGACAAGTCGCGCGTCATCGTCATCGAGTTCCAGTCGCGCGATCCGGAGCTTGCGGCGCGCGTTGCCAATTCAATCGCCGAAGGCTATCTGGTGCTGCAGCAATCCGCCCGGCAGGAGCAGGCCAAGTCGGCCAGCGCATGGCTCTCCGGTGAGATCGAGAACCTCCGCAAGAAGGTCGCGGAGGCCGAAGCCCATGTCGAGGATTTTCGCTCGAAGTCCAGCCTGTTCATCGGCACCAACAACACCTCGCTCTCCAACCAGCAGATGGGCGAGCTCAATACGCAGCTCAACAACGCCCGTGCATTGAAGGCGGATACCGAAACCAAGGCGCGGCTGATCCGCGAGATGCTGCAGGGTGGCAGGCCTATCGAGGCGTCGGAAGTACTCAATTCCGAGCTGATCCGCAGGTTGTCAGAGCAGCGCGTGACGCTGCGGGCGCAGCTCGCCGAGCAGTCGTCGACGCTGCTCGACAACCATCCGCGCATCAAGGAATTGAAGGCACAGCTCGCCGATCTCGACCGGCAGCTACGCGAAGAGGCGAGCAAGGTGTCGCGCTCGCTGGACAACGACGCCCGCGTTGCCGGCGGGCGGGTCGAGGCGCTCTCCGCGAGTCTCGATCAATTGAAGAAGCAGGCGTCCTCGAGCAACGGTCAGGACGTGCAGCTCCGCGCGCTGGAGCGCGAGGCCAAGGCGCAGCGCGACCTGCTTGAATCCTATCTCGCCAAATACCGCGAGGCGACCGCCCGCGAAAACATCGAGGGCGCGCCGGCCGATGGCCGCATCATTTCGCGCGCCACGGTTTCCAACACGCCGGCCTATCCGAAGAAACTGCCGATCGTGCTTATCGCGACGCTGGCGACGCTCCTGCTTTCGTCGGGCCTCGTCATCACCGCCGAGCTGCTGCGAATGTCGGCACCGCGCGCGGTCGCGCGTGCGTTCGCGCCGGCGGTGGCTGCCATCCGCAAGCCAGCGCCCGAACCGGTTGTCGAGGAAGCCGCCGAGGATGAGCCGGAGGTGGCAGCGCCGCGGGAGCTCGCCATCGAGCCCCCGCCCACGCCCCCGCCTGTGTTCAGCGAACCGCGGTCGAAAGTCGCCTCGGCGGCTGGCGAGATTGATCGGCTTGCCGAGCGCCTCTGCGACGCAGGCGCCGCCGCGCACAAGCTCACTATCCTCGGTACCGCGCCGGGCGAAAGCGTCACGCTGACTGCGCTGACCCTGGCGCGTTCGATGGCGCGCCAGGCCAGGGTTGTGGTGGTCGATCTCGTTGGCTTTTCGCCGATGCTGGCCGCGGTTTCGGCCGATCCGGGCGCGCCCGGGCTTGCGGAGCTGATGCGGGGCGAAGCGTCGTTTGCGCAAATCATCACCAAGGACCGGCTGTCGCGTGTCCAACTGGTCAGCGCCGGGCGCCCGGACTTTGACCGCGCGCAGTTGCAATCACCGCGGCTGACGCTCGCGATCGACGCGCTGCTCAGGGTTTATGACCACGTGGTGCTCGATGCCGGCTCGGCCGTCGACCTGCCGGCGGAACTGCTCTCCGCGCAAGCGCAGGCGATTGTCGTGCCTGACGCGGCGATGGCGCAGAACGCGCGCGCGGTGATGGTCGATCAGCTCAAGGCCGCCGGCTTTTCCGACGTGACTATGCTGAGCGAGTCCTACGAGTCGTTGGATGTGGTCGTGCCGGGCCCACGGGTGGTTGCGGCCTGAGTCAGATGTTTAATGCACCATCACAGGCTCGGCCATGCGTCGCTCGAGGATCGGATCGATCCGCAGCTTGATCGCGACGAGCGCGCCGAGCAACCCCATCGCCGCAAGCAACAGTAGCCCCGCGGTAAATCCGCCCGTGAGATCCTTCAGATATCCCATCGCGAACGGGCCTGCGAAGCCCGAGAGATTGCCGAGCGAGTTGATGGCGGCGATGCCCGCGGCCGCCGATGCCCCGGTTAGGATGCTGGCCGGCATCGGCCAGAACATCGGCGGCACCGATGAGACGCCGATCTGTGCCAGGCAAAGCAGGGCGACGATCAGAACCGGGTTGGACACCAGTCCCGCCATGCTGATCCCGAGGGCGGCGAGCGTGAGCGCTGCGGCAACATGCATCTTCCTCTCGCCGGTGCGGTCGGAATGGCGACCGAGCAGTACCATGCCGATGGCGCCGAACACGAAGGGGAGAGCCGCGATCAACCCGGTCTGGGTATCGGTAACGCCAAAGGCCTTGATGATGGTCGGGAGGAAGAAGGCGATGCCGTAGGACGCCGCGTTGAGGCAGAAATAGACCAGGGCGCAGGCCAGTATCCGCAAGTCCGTGAGTGCCTGAAGCATCGAGATATGCTCTACGGCCTCCTTTTGCTGCCGCTCGAATTCGAGGGTGGTCTGGATCCACTTGATCTCGTCCGTTGCAAGCCAGGTCGCATCACGCGGGAAGTCGGTCAGGAAGATCAGGACAGCGAAGCCGACCAGGATCGAGGGTAGCGCTTCGCAAACGAACAACCATTGCCAGCCCTCCAATCCCAGCCCTGAGAGGTTGAGCAGCAGCCCGGATATCGGTGAGCCGATGATGCTCGAGATCGGAATCGCGAGCATGAAGAGGCTGATGACACGGGCGCGGTAGGCAGCCGGGAACCAGAGCGTCAGGTAGAAGATGATGCCGGGAAAGAAACCGGCCTCGCAGGCGCCGAGCAGCAAGCGAAGAGAGTAGAAAATCGACTCGTTCGACAGTCCGCTGGCCGCAGACATCCATGGAATGAACGCAAACGCGGCCGAGACGATGCCCCAGCTGATCATGATGCGGGCAATCCAGCGTCGTGCGCCAAATCGTTCAAGCAGGATGTTGGACGGAACCTCGAAGAAGAAATATCCGATGAAGAAGAGACCCGCACCCAGTCCGTATGCGGCCTCGCTCAACCCAAGAGATGCGTTCATGTGCAGCTTGGCGAAGCCGACATTGACGCGGTCGAGGTATGCCACGAAGTAACAGAGGATCAGAAACGGAATGAGCCGTCGCATGATCTTTGCGATGGCGCGCTTTTCTACGGTATCGATCACTTGTCTCATCCCCTGGTTCTTTTTGATCTGGCGCCCGATCGGGGCCGCTATGGCCGATCGCATCACCACCAATCGTGCGTCCCGCCGGGCGTACGGCAGCCGGATCCCGAGCTGTCTGTCCTTGCAACTGGCGAGTTCATTGTTGTGTAATTCATGACCGGGTGGCTAATGGCATTTCGGAATGCAGCCACGGCGAAATGGTCATGCCGCACCGCGGCATATACGCCGGAACCAGTCGGGCAGGACAGCGCCGAGCCGTGATCAGGGATCTCAAACTGCGCCAGTTGCGTCTGTTGGTCGCTCTCGACAGCGAGCGCAAGCTGCAGACCGCCGCCGAGCGCTTGAACATCACCCAATCGGCGGCTTCGAAGATGCTCGCCGAGATCGAAGCCCTGGCGCGGGTTCCACTTTTTGAACGAACAGCGCGTGGTGTCGAGCCAACTGCCTATGGCTCGATCCTGATCCGCGGCGGGAAGAGCGTGCTGGCTGACCTCGATCAGGTCACGGACGAATTCGCGGGCTACAAGTCCGGCGAGCTCGGCACGGTCTCCGTCGGAACCGTGGCCAAACCCTGCGTCGAACTCGTGATCGATGTCATTCAGTATCTCGGGAAGAAGCTTCACCGGGTGAATATTTCGCTGGATGTCAGTACCAGCCCGCCGCTGATCGAGCGTCTGTTGGCGCTCGAATTCGACTTCGTCGTTGCCCGGATTCCGGCCGGCGTCGACCCACGGCAATTCGACTATCACGAGATCGGTGCCGAGGAGGCGGCGCTGCTCGTTCGTATGGAGCATCCATTGGCCGGTCGCGAGAACGTCGATCTGGAGGACATGGTCGACCAGCAATGGATTTGCCAGCCGCGGGAATCCTTCATGCGTCAGGCGCTCGAGCGGCTATTTTACAGCCGTGGCGTGACGCCGCCCCGGCGCATCATCAATACCGAGTCATTTCTCGCTTCCGTCGGGATCGCGGCAGGGATCGACGCGATCGTGCCGGTCCCGATGCTCGTCTTCGATCTGGTCGATCCGCAGCGTTTCAAAATGCTGCGAATTCGGGACAAGCTCACGCTTGAGAGTTATGGGCTGATCAGGCTTCGGAAACGCACGCTGTCGCCAGCCGCCATGCTGGTATTCGACGCGATGATGCGGCTCGGTGTGCCGAACGGTCGCTCAGGGCAGGGCGGACAGGCCGACTGAAAACCCAGCTCTGGGTCGTGGTTTAGCGGAACATGCTGCGCAGGTTTTGCGCGATTTCGAGCAAAGCCGGGTTGTGCTTGACGGTCCGCTTGGCGCGATTGAGGCCCGACAGCGCGCTCGCCGCCAGCCTCCCGCGAAGGCTGAGCGGGACAAAGCTATCGAAGATGGCGTCGTCGTTTTTGCAGAACAGGCGCTTATACTCGTCCGAGCCGATACCGAGATCGAGAGCGCGGTAGTTCTGGCTCGCATGGCGATCGATGATGTCGCGCATCAGGATCAGGCCGGGGCTGTATTTCGAGTTGCCTGACATCGTATAGGTATTGAACATCATCGAGAAGCGATGACCATCGGCGACGCCGGCGTAGATCGCGATCACCTCCTCGTCGCATTCCAGCGCGTGGAGGTCGATGATATGGCCGTCGCCATCGGTCCGCGGCGTGAGGCAAGCGGTACGTATGAACTGCTCGATGCCGGGCTCTGCGAACACGTCCGGGAGCTTGAGTTCCGCCATGCGCTGCGGCTTGACGCGGAAGAACCAGTCGAGCAGGCGGCTGATGTCTGCGCTCTCGGTCGCGAGGTAGTAGCGATAGCCGGGCAGTTCCTGCAGCTTGCGCGCCTTGCCCTTCAACCGGCGGCGGAACGAACTGCTGATCAGCGTCGCCGGCGCGGCGCCCGGTTCCATCAACAGCAGCGGGCAATCGTTGACGGATGGCTGGCGCGGCAGTCGCGCCATCGGGTTCGGCAGGTCCTGCCAGCGGAGCGGCTGTTGATGCAGCGCCAGCGCATCGACCTGCGAGCGTTCCGCAATCGAGGCGATCAGCACCGCGATATCGGCGTCGCTCGCACTGGCGGCAAAACCACGGTCGCACAGCGGCATGTTGAAAGTCGAATGCTTGCCGCCCATAAAACGCGCGCACCGCGCACCCAGGCTGGACTCAACGGCAAGCGGCAGCAGCATCAGGGGCCGGCGTTCGCTGTCGTGGCCAACGACGATGAAAGGGCCCAGACCCTCGCGCTCGCCGACCTGCCGCTGCCAGGCGGCAAGGAAATCGAAGCGCTGGTAGGGGGTATGAAACTGCTTCGATGTTTCGAAATCGCGCCAGATGGTTTCGACCGCGGCAAGATCATGAAAAATGTCGACGCCGGCGATGCGGCTTGCTTTCGACCACGCCCGTGCATCCGCTGTCTGGCGTTTGATTGCAGCAGCCACGGTCATTCCAGAATCCGTCTTGGAGCGATGATTTACAATTTTCGGGGCACTGCGACTTTCGCAGGGAAACGTCAACAAAGAGTAATAACAATGCCGCGGCGGGGTGGGGTGATCCGCCGTAGTGGGACGGGATCTTGGCATCGAACGGCAGGTTTTTGCGGCGAGCGCGGATGGAACTCGCTTATTTCAGCGGGCTCTTCAGGCTGAAGGAGCGTCAGGCCGGCGGAGCCGGTGTCATCCTGCGCTTCGAGAGGGTGCGTCCGGTCCCTTCCGCGCAGTTCCAGCCGCTCCGGTCCCACGAGATCACGCCGCAATTTCTTGATCGCATCATCCGCGCGCTGAAGCGGTGGCGATACGACGTCATCGGAATCGACGAGGCCTGCCGACGTGCGGTCACGCTGCCCGAGCGCAGGCGCTTTGCCTGCCTGACATTTGATGGCGCCTACAAGGACTTCATCACGCACGCCTATCAGGTGCTGTCGGGGCATGCCGTTCCATTCACGGTGTATCTGCCGACGGCGTTTCCGGACGGCGTGGGCGAAACGTGGTGGCTTGCGCTGGAGGACATCATCAGGCGTGAAAGCCGGATCAGCCTGATGATCAGCGGCCGGGAGCGCCGTTTTGCGATCGCAGATCGCTCGGAAAAGCGCGCAGTGTTCGATTTTTGCCTCGGCTGGATGCGCTCGCTGCCGCCGCCCGATCTGTCATTTGCCATTAATGATCTTTGCAGCCGCTACTCGGTCGATC
The DNA here is from genome assembly GCF_018131005.1 of Bradyrhizobium lablabi. Lineage (GTDB taxonomy): Bacteria > Pseudomonadota > Alphaproteobacteria > Rhizobiales > Xanthobacteraceae > Bradyrhizobium > Bradyrhizobium lablabi_D. The sequence goes on along the minus strand of NZ_JAFCJK010000007.1, from coordinate 21,700 downwards.
TCGCGCAGATGTCGCGCAACGCATCGATGGATTGGCACGATCTGGCAAAGCTCGCCGCGGATGCGAACGTGACGTTCGGCAGCGCGACAGTGAACTATCCGGTGCTGTCAAATCTCAGCGAAGACGATGCGCGGCGCGAAATGGCGATGGGGAAGGCGGTTGCGCAGGCGGCGTTTGACCGTGACATCAGGCATTTCGCCTTCCCTTTCGGAGATCGCGAGTCGTTCGACCGCCGGCACGTGGTGTTGGCGGAGGAGATCGGCTTTGCGAGCGCGGTCTCGACAATTCCCGGCGTCGTCAAAGCGCAGGGCCACACCAACCTTCACGTGCTCCCGCGCATTGCGTGGGACGGGCGTGAGCGATCGCTGCGGATGATGCGGGTGCTGCTGTCAGGCGTCATGTTCGCGTCGGTGCAGCCGACCCGAAGTTTTCGGCGCCAAGCGCCATGATGAGGATTGATCGTCATCGAGCTTTTTACTTGAGCAGGATCGTCTTTCCGGAAAGCCACCGGGCAGTTTCGGATTCTGCCCTAGGCGCGGTCGGGCCGCGACATCCACGCGACGATCGGCATCGCCGGCAGCACCCAGCCGAGTCCGGCGACGACGTAGAAGATCGCCTGAAGCAATCCCGAATTGGCGAGCCAGGGCGTCTGCGCCACCGTCATGCCGAGCAGCGACCACACCACGACCAGGACGAGCAGGGCGATAGTTCCGAGCAGTTTGCGGGTACGTATGGCCATGGCTGATATGTGCAACTCGTCATCTCTGCGGCGCTTGCGCCGCGGGCGGGGCGGACTATAAGGGGCGGGAAAATCCAATCAAGTCAGGGCGAAATGGCCGGCATGTCCGCAAAGCCAACGCAACTCCGCGCCGTCAGGATGTGGCTGTTTTCAGTCGCCGCCCTGATCGCGCTGATGGTGCTCGTCGGCGGGGCCACGCGGCTGACCGAGTCCGGGCTGTCGATCGTCGAGTGGAAGCCGGTGACGGGCGCGCTGCCGCCGTTGACTGAGGCGCAATGGACGCAGGCCTTCGAGGGCTACAAGACGATCCCGCAATATCGCGAGCTCAATGCGGGGATGACGCTCGACGAGTTCAAGACGATCTTCTGGTGGGAATGGAGCCACCGGTTGCTCGGTCGCGTGATCGGCGGCGCCTATCTGTTGCCCTTTCTGTATTTCCTGTGGCGTGGCGTCCTGAGCGGTGAATTGAAGCGGCGGCTGTGGCTGATTTTCGCTCTTGGGGCGCTGCAGGGCGCAGTCGGCTGGTGGATGGTCGCCTCCGGGCTATCGCAGCGTATCGAGGTGTCGCAATATCGGCTGGCGACGCATCTCGCGCTGGCGCTGTTGATCTTCGCTGCGATCGTCTGGACGCTACGGCGACTGACGGAACGGCCATCGGCGGCTTTGCCGTCACGGTTGAAGGTCACGGGCTTATTGTTGCTGGTGCTTACCTTCGTGCAGCTCTATTTCGGTGCCCTGGTCGCGGGCCTGCGTGCGGGCAGGGTCTACAATACCTGGCCCGAGATCGACGGCGCGTTGATCCCCTCGGTCGATCGGCTGCTATTTGAGACGCCGTGGTGGCGCAACCTGTTCGACAACACGCTGACCGTGCAGTTCGAGCATCGCATGACCGCCTATCTGCTGTTTGTGCTGGCGATCCTGCACGCGATCGATGCGGTGCGCTCGCGGGCTCCGACCGCGGTGGTATCAGGCGCCTGGTGGCTGGTGGCCGCCATCACGACGCAGGCGACGCTCGGCATCCTGACACTGCTGCATCAGGTGCCGATCGACCTTGCGCTGACCCATCAGGCGGTGGCGATCGTCGTGCTGACGCTCGCGGTCCTGCAGGTCGAGCGGCTGGCTGTGCGGCGGACCGAGCTGGATCAGCCGAAGCTCATTCCCGTCGGCCAGCCCGGTTGACCTTCACGACAGGTAGTCCAGCCCGATATCGAGTGCGGCCGAGCTGTGGGTCACCCAGCCGACCGAGATCAGGTCGACGCCGGTCGCCGCTATCGCCGGCGCGGTAGCCGCCGTGATACGACCCGAGGCCTCGGTGATCACCTTGCCGTCAGCCATCCTGACCGCTTGAGCGAGCTGTTCGACCCTCATGTTGTCGAGCAACACGGCATCGATGTCGAGCGACAGCGCCACTTCGAGCTGCGCCAGCGTATCGACCTCGACCTCGATCTTGACCAGATGACCCGTGTGCGCCTTGGCGCGCTCGACGGCCGTGCGGATGCCGCCGGCCAGTGCGATATGGTTGTCCTTGATCAGCACCGCATCGTCGAGCCCGAAGCGGTGATTGCCGCCGCCGCCGGCGCGAACCGCGTATTTTTCGAGCGCGCGTAATCCCGGTGTGGTCTTGCGGGTGCAGACGATCTGCGCTCGAGCGCCCTTGACCGCCTCGACCAGCGTTGCCGTTGCTGTTGCAACGCCGCTCAGATGGCAGAGGAAATTCAGCGCCGTGCGTTCCCCGGTCAGCAGGCTGCGCGCCGGTCCATCGATCGTCGCGATCACGTCTCCGGGCTCGACGGCGCCGCCATCCGGTCGCTCGGCGCGCAGGCTGACATCCGGTGACACCATCTGAAAGACGCAACGCGCAATATCGAGTCCGGCGACGACGCCGGTTTGGCGCGCGCGCATCTGCAGGCGGGCCTGCTGGTTGGCCGGCACTATTGCGTCAGCGGTGATATCGCCGGCGCGGCCGAGATCTTCCAGCAAGGCGGTCCGCACCAGCGGCTCGTATATCAGCGGCAGCAGAGGGTTGAGGGTCATGACCGGGCACTCCGAGCCGATAGCGTGGATTCGAGGATCTCGCGCGCGGCGCCGAACGTCTCCGCGAGCGACAGCGACGACGCGGTAGCCAAGGGAAGGCTCTCCGGGAAATCGCTGCGGAAGTGGCCGCCGCGACTTTCATTGCGCTGGTGGGCTGCGACAGCGATCATCAATCCGACCAGTGCGGGATCCGATGCCGGGCCCTCGCCGCGGGCGAGCGGATGGAGGCTGCGGATCGCGCGTTCGATGCCGTTGTGGTGGCGCAGCACGCCGAGCCCCTGCGTCAGGATCGGCCGCACGGCAGAAGGATCGGCGGCCAGCGGAGCCGCATCGGCGCGCGACGTCGGCTGCACACCCGCGCCCGCACCGCCAATGCTGTCCGCGACCCAGCGCGCGCAGACGATCGCCTCCATCAGCGAATTGCTGGCGAGTCGGTTGGCGCCATGGAGGCCAGTCCGCGCGGCTTCGCCGCAGGCCCAGAGGCCATGCACTGTGCTGCGCCCGTGGCCGTCAACGGCGATGCCGCCCATGTGGTAGTGCACCGCGGGCCGGACCGGGATCGGATCACTGACAGGATCGATGCCGGCCATCTTGCAGAACGCGCTGATCACGGGATAGCGCCGCTCGAACTGCGGCCCCGGATGTTGCCGCGCGTCGAGGAACGTCCGATGCCCCGCGCTGCGATGGCGCCATACGGCCCGAGCGACGATGTCGCGCGCGGCGAGTTCCGCACCAGGCTGATCTGCCATGAAACGGTATCCGGTTTCGTCGATCAGCACGGCGCCGTCGCCGCGAATGGCCTCGGTCAGGAGCGGCATCGGCCGCGACGGCCCATCGAAGGCTGTCGGATGAAACTGGATGAACTCGAGATCGGAGAGCCTCGCGCCCGCACGCGCCGCAAGCGCAAGTCCCTGGCCAAAACATCCGCTCGGATTGGTGCTGTCGGCGAACAATCCACCGATGCCGCCCGTTGCAATCACGACACGGTTGGTTGCGATCGGAAGCGCGCCGCGGTCGGTTGCGGCCAGAACACCGGTAATGGCGTTGTCCTCGACGAGAAGTCTGCGCGCCTCGACGCCTTCCCGCAGGATGATCGATGGTGTGCGACGGACCGCCGCGATCAGGGCGCGCATGATCTCGCGGCCGGTGCCGTCGCCGGTCGCATGCACGATGCGATGCCGGCTGTGCGCGGCCTCGAGCCCAAGACGCCAGCCGCCATCCGCTCGGCGGTCGAAGGCGACGCCGAGGCTCGCAAGATGCTCGATGGCGTTCGGAGCCTCCTGCACGATCCGGCTGGCGGCAGCTTCGTCGCACAACCCGGCGCCAGCGCCTATCGTGTCGGCAAGATGCAAGGCCGGGGTGTCATCCTCGCCGACGGCAGCGGCAAACCCGCCCTGCGCCCACATGCTGGAGGCTTCCGCACCCAATGGCGATTTCGACAGCAGAACGACCGGCTCGGGGGCAAGATAGAGCGCGGTCATCAGTCCAGCGGCGCCGCCGCCGATGATTACCGGCAGGCCGGTCAGATCGGAGATATTCGTGCTCATAGCGCCAGCATCCTCTCGACAGCCCGTCGCGCGCGGCCGGCGATCGCGGGATCGATCGTCACCTCATGATGGTTTGTTTCCAGCGCATGGCGAATGTTCTTCAGTGTGATCCGCTTCATGTGCGGACAAAGATTGCAGGGGCGGACGAATTCGACATCCGGATGCTGTGCGGCGACATTGTCGCTCATCGAGCATTCGGTCAGCAGCACGACACGTGGCGGCCGTTTGGTCTCCACGAAATTCGACATCGCAGCCGTCGAGCCGGCGAAATCCGCCTCGGCGACCACCTCGGGCGGGCACTCCGGATGCGCCAGGATGGTGATGCCGGGATGATCTTCGCGCAGCTGCCGCACATCATCCGCGCTGAACAGCTCGTGCACTTCGCAGTGGCCTTTCCACGTGATGATCTTCGTCCCAGTTTGCTTGGCGATGTTCTGCGCCAGATATTCGTCCGGCAGCATGATGACGCGCTCGGCGCCCAGGGACTCCACGACCTTCAGGGCATTGCCCGAGGTGCAGCAGATGTCGGACTCGGCCTTTACCGCCGCAGAGGTGTTGACATAGGTGACGATCGGCGCGTCCGGATAGCGCGCACGCATCAGCCGCACATCCTGCGCGGTGATCGAATCCGCAAGCGAACAGCCGGCCTCGAGATCGGGGATCAGCACTGTCTTGGCCGGATTGAGGAGTTTCGCCGTCTCGGCCATGAAGTGCACGCCGGCGAGTACAATGATGTCGGCGTCCACCTTGGTCGCTTCGCGCGCGAGCAAGAGACTGTCGCCGACGATGTCGGCAACGCCGTGGAATATCTCCGGGGTCTGGTAATTGTGCGCCAGCACCACCGCGCTGCGGCGGCGCTTGAGATCGATGATTGCGTCTACGTCCTCGGCGAAGGTTGCCCATTCGAACGGCGGAATGACCCGCTTGACCCGCTCATAGAGCGGTGCGGTGCGGGCGAGAAGCTCGGTGTTGAGGTTGACCATTTATACTCTCCGTGAGCATAAGATGGCTTATACTTATCCTGAGCATAAAGTCTGTCAAGTGCGCGCGAGTTCAAGTACGCGAGAGCGGGAGCTTGGTGCCGGCGACGGCCCGTTCGGCCAGGACGGCGTGGCGGAAGCGGAACAGCTTGGCCGGGCGCCCGACCGCCTCGGTGGCGATTGCGCCAGTCTCTTCAACGAGTTCCTGCTGCTCGATGAGCCGGCGGAAATTTTGCTTGTGAACCAGCCGGCCTGCGAGCGCCTCGACACTGCGTTGCAGTTGCAGCAGGGTGAACTCGGCCGGCATCAGCTCGAAAACCACCGGCCGGTATTTGATCTTGGCGCGCAGCCGCGCGATGCCGGTGGCGAGGATGCGGCGATGATCCGACGTCATCGGCGTTCCCGGCACGACCGAGGCTGTGAGGCCGTTGTCGCGAACGGCTTCCGGAACGAGCGAGGCTTCGTAAAGCGTCTCGTAGCGCTGCAGCACCAACTCCTCGTTCCAGGCGCGGCCGTCGAGACCGAAATTGATCGCGCAGCGCTGCCAGCGCTCGCGCTGCAACGTCGGTGACGGCGCCGACTTCGCCCAGGCCTTGAGCCGCGGCGTCAACACCTTGGCGAGCATGGGCGGCACGCCGGCGCGATGGTCTTCCCAGGGGAAATAGCCGTACCAGCCGGACCAATGCGCCTCGAAACCTTCGCCGACCCGGTCCTCGCGGGTCAAGCCGAGATAGCTGATCGAGATGGTGTGCGGCGCCTTGACGTCGCCGGCGCGGCCGCGATCGGCGAAGGTGTAGAGTTGCTCGACATAGCCGAGCGGATGCCCGGTCTGCGCCTCGACCCATGCTCTGAGGCCGGTTTGCAGCGAGCGGTGGGCGAACTCGAACGGGCCACTTGGCAGCGCCGTGCCGCCGCCAATCGTCATGATCTTCGGCTCGCCGTCTGCGACGGCCACCAGCACTGCGACGAGATCGGCGGTGATCGCGTTCCCGGAATTAGATGCGCTGCTTTTCTGCGCCGATCTGGCCACGCGCTCGGTCCGCGCTAGCAGTAGCCGTAGACGCCGCAGGCATACGGCAGGCGATCCCAGTAGGTCACGTAGGCGCCACCGTAATACGGACCGTCATAAATGTAGGAATGGGTCGTGCCGTAATAGCCGGGCAGCGTCGCCGAACCCGGCAGCCACGGCGTGCGAGGCACGATCGGGATGTAGGGGACAGCGTTCAGCGGTATTACTTCGGGCTCAACGAAGACAACAAGCTGGCGTCCGGGCCTGACATAGGCAGGGGCGACCGTCGTGCGGTAGGCGTAGTGGGGACGGGGAAGGCCCGGCGGAAGCTGTCGGGCAGCGCGATACGCGGCGCGCTTGCCGGCGGCAGGGCCGTCGGCGGCCTCGGCAGGCGAAAGCGCGAGCAGCGCGATCGCCAGTGCTATTGTCCAGCGTAGCATCAATGCTCTCCCGAATCATCCGGAGCCCAATCAATGCCACTTTATGCCGGAATGAGCGTTAACGAGAGGCTCGTCGCATCGGGCAAAGTGTCCGGGGCGGTGCGGCACCCCGGACGGTTAATGATCAGGCGTCGAGCGCCTGCTCGAGGTCGGCGATCAGGTCTTCCTTGTCCTCGATCCCGATCGAGAGCCGGACCACGTCAGGCCCCGCGCCCGACCTTACCTTGGCGTCGTCGTCGAGCTGGCTGTGGGTGGTGGAAGCCGGGTGGATCACGAGCGAGCGGGTGTCGCCGACATTGGCGAGATGCGAGAACAGTTTCAGGTTCGACACCAGGTTGACGCCTGCGTCATAGCCGCCCTTGAGGCTGAAGGTGAACACCGCACCGGCGCCCTTCGGAGCATATTTGCGCTGCAAGTTGTTGTACCGGTCGCCGGGAAGACCGGGGTAGTTCACCGCCGATACCGCCGGGTGGCCGGCCAGGAATTCCGCGATCGCCTTGGCGTTGTCGCAGTGCTTCTGCATGCGCAGCGGCAGCGTCTCGATGCCGGTCAGGATCATGAAGGCGTTGAACGGCGACAGCGCGGGCCCGAGATCGCGCAGGCCGAGCACGCGGCAGGCGATGGCGAAGGCGAAATTGCCAAAGGTTTCCTGGATCTTGATGCCATGATATTCCGGGCGCGGCTCGCTCAGCATCGGATATTTGTTGTCCCTCGACCAGTCGAAGGTGCCGGCATCCACGATGATGCCGCCGAGCGAGTTGCCGTGGCCGCCGAGGAATTTCGTCAGCGAGTGGACGACGATGTCGGCGCCGTGGTCGATCGGCTTGATCAGATAGGGCGTCGCCAACGTGTTGTCGACGATCAACGGCACGCCGGCCTTGCGCGCGACCGCCGCGATCGCCTCGATATCGGTAATGCTGCCGGCCGGATTGGCGATCGACTCGATGAAGATCGCCTTGGTATGCGGCGTTACCGCGCGCTCGAAGGTCGAGATCTCGTCGGGATCGGCCCACGCGACGTTCCAGCCAAAGGCCTTGAAGGCGTGGGTGAACTGGTTGATCGAACCGCCATAGAGCTTGCGCGCCGCGATGATCTCGTCGCCGGGCCGCAATAATTGCTGCAGCACCACGAGCTGGGCTGCGTGGCCGGAGGCGACCGCTAGCGCGGCCGTCCCGCCTTCGAGTGCGGCGACGCGCTCCTCGAGTACCGCGTTGGTCGGATTGCCGATGCGCGTGTAGATGTTGCCGAAGGCCTGCAGGCCGAACAGCGAAGCTGCATGGTCGGCATCGTTGAACACGAATGAGGTCGTCTGGTAGATCGGCGTCGCCCGCGCGCCGGTGGTGGGATCAGGCTGTGCCCCGGCGTGGACGGCAAGGGTGGCAAATCCCGGAAGACGATCGGTCATTATTGCATCCTGTTCTGCTTTGTCGAAAACGCGCGGCATGCTGATGATCGCGGCGCCCGGCGTCAAGCCAGGTTGGCAAGCGGGCGCGCTTTTTGAAACTGGCGTGCTTCGCTATACCGCTCGACCAAAGCAATTATTGCGCGCTCGCGTCAGCTCGTCTCGCTCTTGTTCTTTGCGGCGCGGTCGGATGCGGCGGTCTGCCCGCCTCCAAGGCTCGTGCGATTGAGTGACAGCCGCATGCCCTGTGTCGGGATCGGCGCGCGTTTCGAACTGAGGGTGCGCGAATTCACGCCCATCCATGAAATCTCCGACGACAGGCGGCCATATTCGATCTTCGGGCAGCGGTTCATCACGACCTTCAGGCCTGCCGCCTCTGCTTTTTCCGCCGCCGCATCATCGCGCGCGCCGAGCTGCATCCAGATCACCTTTGGCGGCGGTGTCAACGCCAGCGCCTCGTCCACCACAGGCATGATGTGGCTCGAATTGCGAAAGATATCGACCATGTCGATCGGACGGCCGATATCGGCGAGCGATGCCACGAAGGGTTTGCCCATCAGAGTCTTGCCGACATGGCCGGGATTGACCGGAATCATGTCGTAGCCGCGCTGCGCCAGATATTTGAACGCGAAATAGCTCGGGCGCACGTTGACCGGCGAAGCGCCGACCATCGCGATCGATTTGACGTTGTTGAGGATGCTGCGGATGTAGTTGTCGTCGTAGGCGTCGTGGTTCATCACTCGTCTTTTTCATTGAGCATTGCGAAGAGCGAAACGATGCAAGCCATCCTTCCTTGTGACGCGATGGAATGTGTCGCTCCGCTTCGCAACGACAGAGTCACTTGTCCTGCCACTTCGGCTCCCGCTTGTCGATGAAGGCACCGATGCCTTCTTCGGCATCGCGCGCCATCATGTTCTCGGTCATTACGTCGGCCGCATAGCGGTAGGCCTCGGCGAGGGTCATTTCTGCCTGGCGGTAGAACGCTTCCTTGCCGAGCTTCACGGTATAGGCCGATTTCAGCGCGACCTTTTGCGCAAGCACAATTGCGGCGTCACGCTCGGTGCCCGCCGGGACCACGCGGTTGATCAGGCCGATATCCTTCGCCGTTGCGGCCATAATCGGCTCACCGGTGAGCAGCATCTCCATCGCCTGCTTGCGCGGCACGTTGCGCGACAGTGCCACCATCGGCGTCGAGCAGAACAGGCCGATATCGACGCCCGGTGTCGCGAAGCTCGCAGCCTCAGAGGCGACCGCCAGGTCGCAGCTTGCGACGAGCTGGCAGCCCGCGGCCGTCGCGACGCCCTGGACGGCCGCGACCACCGGCTTCGGCAGATGCACGATAGCCTGCATCATGGCGCTGCATGCGGTCATGATCTGGGAAAAGTAGGCGCGCCCGCGATCGGGATCGCTGCGGCGCGCGGTCAGCTCCTTCATGTCGTGGCCGGCGGAGAAGGCCGGACCGCTCGCTGCGATCACGACGCCTCGGATGCTCTTGTCGACATGGATCTCTTTCAGCGCGCCATGCAACGCCCCGATCAGGTCCTCGGAAAGGCTGTTGCGCGCATCAGGACGGTTGAGCGTGAGCACGGCAATGCTGCCGATCTGTTCGCGCAGGAGAATTGACGGCTGTGGTGCGGCGGTGCGGGCGGCTTGGGGCATTACCAGTTTTCCGTTAGGTCTCTGCAGACAATTTAATGTAACAGGCAGGCTGAAGCGAGGGCAGGGACGGGATGGCGACGGCGAAAATGAGCGTGGCTGAGCTGGAGGAGTTCCTTCGCAGGGAATTTCCGCAAGTCTTCAGCGGCGACGACGTCAAGATCGAAAGCGCCGACGGCGAAACCTGTCTGGTTCGCCAACGCTACAACGAGCGCATGCTGCGTCCGGGGGGCACGGTGTCGGGGCCAACGCTGATGGCGCTGGCCGACTGCGCGATGTACGTGGTGCTGCTATCGGCGATCGGGCCGGTCGGCCTTGCCGTGACAACCAATCTCAACATCAATTTCCTGCGCAAGGGCCGGTCGGGGCAGGACGTGCTCGCGGCCGCCAGGCTGCTCAAGCTCGGCAAGCGGCTTGCAGTGGGCGAGGTCACCCTGCTGTCCAGCCCGTCGCCCGACCCGATCGCTCATGTCACAGCGACCTATTCCATTCCGAATCAATAGGCTTTTTTCTGGTATTATAACACCTTAATTTTAAGATATTGTTTTGGCTCATGTAATTGATGTGTTCGGGCGTTGACGTACGGCGCCCGCTTCTCTAGAAAGCCGCTCAGTTCGGCGCACGCGGCGCCGATTTTCATTTCACGGATTCACACATGAGCACGTTCTCGGCCAAGCCCGCCGAAGTGACGAAGAAGTGGGTGCTGATCGACGCCAAGGGTCTGGTTGTCGGTCGTCTCGCTACCCTCGTTGCGATGCGTCTGCGCGGCAAACACCTGCCCACCTACACTCCGCACGTCGATTGCGGGGACAACGTCATCATCATCAACGCCGCACATGTGGTGCTGACCGGTCGCAAGCGCGAGAACAAGGTCTACCACAAGCACACCGGCTTCATCGGCGGTATCAAGGAGCGCACCGCGAAGGATATCCTCGAGGGACGCTTCCCCGAGCGCGTCGTCGAGAAGGCAATCGAGCGCATGATTCCGCGCGGGCCGCTCGGCCGCAAGCAGATGGGCAATCTGCGGGTCTATCCCGGCAACGAGCACCCGCATGAAGCCCAGAACCCCGAAAAGGTCGATATCGCCGCGATGAACCGCAAGAACATGAGGGCCGCGTAATGTCCGATACCATGCAGTCCCTCGACCAGCTCGCGCAGCTGAAACCGGCCGCTCCCGAGGCGCCGAAATACGTCAAGAAGACCGACAAGTACGGCCGCGCCTACGCGACCGGCAAGCGCAAGGATGCGGTCGCCCGCGTCTGGGTCAAGCCCGGCTCGGGCAAGATCTCGGTCAACACCCGCGAGTTCGAAGTCTACTTCGCCCGTCCGGTTCTGCGCATGATGATCCAGCAGCCGCTGGTCGCAGCCGCGCGCAACGGCCAGTACGACGTGATCTGCACCGTTGCCGGTGGCGGCCTTTCGGGCCAGGCCGGTGCGGTTCGTCACGGCATTTCGAAGGCGTTGACGAATTTCGAGCCCGAGTTGCGCAGCGTCCTCAAGAAGGGCGGCTTCCTCACCCGGGACTCGCGCTCGGTCGAGCGCAAGAAGTACGGCAAGGCAAAGGCGCGCAAGTCGTTCCAGTTCTCGAAGCGCTAATCGCTGCGATCAAATTCGCTGCAATTGCGACAAATCCGAAACTAAAGAGGGCGCTGAGAAGCGCCCTTTTTGCTGTGACTTTAGAACTGAATTAACGCAGTTTTTCGCGAAAACTTGCGGATGCGTGCAAACGGAATTGGAACCCGCGGTCCCTAGCGTGTCAATCTCGCGGTAGCGCAGCATCACATAAAAATGCGCCTGCGAAGTATAGATTATATTGGCTGGGGTAATCTCATGTCGTTCGACACGTCGACACTTTATTTGTTCGCTACCATGGTTGCGGGCATGCTCGGCGCCATGCTGATGTTCTTCGGCAAGCAGGAGAACATCCCCGCGTTGAAATGGTGGGGCAGCGCCTATCTGCTGGGCGCAGCCTCGGTCGCGCTCTGGACGGTCGGGGGCTCTGCGCTCGGCGCGCCCCTGCTGCTGGCGTTGAACGCGGTCGCCTTTGCCGCCTGCGGGATAGTCTGGAACGCCTCTCGTGTTTTCCACGGCCGCAAGCCCAATCTGCTGGGCCTCATGCTCGGACCGGCCGCCTGGATCGTCGCCGTTACGATGGTGCAGAATCCCGCGATGCGTCTGACGATCGGCGCGGCGGTCGTCGCGATCTATGCCGCGTTGACAGCCGCGGAATTGTGGAACGAGCGGCGTCGCTCGATGCAGAGGCGTTGGCCTGCGATCGTCGTGCCGGTGGTGCACGGCTGCGTGCTGATGCTGCCGATCCTGATCGGCGACATCGTGCGGCCCCATGACGAGCACTTTGCGACCAGCCTCTGGGTCAAAATGTTCTCCATCGAGCTTGTGTTGTACGCGATCGGGACCGTGTTCGTGATTTTCATGATGGTCTCGGACCGCGCGGTGGCGGTGCACAAGACCGCCGCCTCGGTCGATCCGCTGAGCGGCATGCTCAACCGCCGGGGCTTCACCGAAGCCTGCACGCGGGTGATCGAGCGCGAGGCCAATGCCGGCCGTCCGGTCACGGTGATGATTTTCGACATCGACCACTTCAAATCGATCAATGATCGCTTCGGCCATCCTGCCGGCGACGAAATCTTGAAACTGTTCGCCACCGTGGTGGTCAGTAATCTCCGCATCAGCGATCTTTCCGGTCGCATCGGCGGCGAGGAATTCGCAGCACTTTTGCCCTGTCCGCTGGAGGAGGGCGTCCTTGTCGCCGAACGGGTGCGGGAGGCGTTCGAGGCCTCCGGCATCGTGTGCGAGGAGGGGCCGGTCGATACCACCGTCAGTATCGGCGTAGCCGGCGGGCCCGCCGGAACCGAGCTCGAAGTGCTCCTGGCATCGGCCGATACGGCGCTCTACCAGGCGAAGCGCAGTGGTCGCAACCGCGTCGAGGCCGCGGCGGAGTTGCCGCTGTCGCTCGAGAACTGGCGGCGCAAGACCGCTGGCCTGCCGGCGTCGGCCCGGCAAAAGCCCCTGGTGGCATAGGCGGCAACCGCTCATTAACCATTCGGCTCCATCATTTTGAGCATGGAGTCGATCCCGACCAGCAATCCTCGCACTGCCCTGATGTCGCTCGAAGCGGCCGCCGTTTCGGCGCGCGGCGGCTTCGCCTGCATGTTCTCAAGCTCGGACGAATACGAGACGGCGCTGATTGCCGAGCGGCGCGCGCAGGGCCGCTACGCCCGGCCGAAGAGCGGCTGGACGATCGCGATGCTGTTCGGCTGCACGCTGATGGCGTTGGGGACCATCCTCCTGCTCGGCTGAAGCCTCGGTTGGCGCCAAATGGCCCTGCCGCACCCGAATGTTTGGTACGGGCGCGGAAGCAGGCTTCACCGATCCCGCGGACCGCGTTACAGACGGTTTCTTCCCAGGGAGAACCCAATGATCACGGAAATCGCACTCATCGACGTCAAGCCCGGCAGCGAAAAGGATTTTGAAGCGGCGGTGGCCGAGGCGCGGCCGTTGTTTCTGCGCGCCAAGGGCGGCAAGGGATTTGAGCTGCATAAGTCGATCGAGAAGCCCTCGCGTTACCGGCTGGTCGCGAAGTGGGAGACCCTCGAGAACCACACCGTTGATTTCCGCGGCTCGGAGGATTTTACGGCCTGGCGCGGGCTGGTTGGCCCGTATTTTGCCGCGCCCCCCGAGGTCGAGCACACCGAGACCGTGCTGACCGCTTAGCGCCATCTCACGCGGCTTGCGCGGCCGCGCCGTCCTCCGCCTTGAAGTGGTCGATCATCACCTTGGCGATCGCCATCAGCGGCAGCGCCAGCGCGAGCCCCCAGATGCCGAACACGACCCCGAGCAGGATCTGGAACGCAAACAGCGTGGCCGGCGGGATGTCGAGCGCCTGTCGTTGGATGATCGGCGTCAGCACGTAGCTCTCCAGCGCGTGCACGCCGAGAAACAGGACGAAGGCCGACAGCGCCGCGATCCATCCCGTGGCGAGGCTCGCCAGCACCACGATCAGCCCGCCCAGGATCGCGCCGACCGTCGGAATGAAGGCGAGCAGTCCGGCCTGGATGCCCAGGATGAACGAACTTGGGATGCCGATGACCGCGAGGCCGATCCAGGTCACGAGGAACACCGCCGCCATGGTGATCATCTGCGCGATCAGCCAGCGTTCCAGCGTCTCGCCGATGCGATCGACGATCACGGTCGCCTCGCCGCGGTACTTGGCCGGCGCAAGGAACAGCAAGCCGGTGCGGTAGACGCTGGGCTGTGCTGCGAAGGCAAGGCCCAGAAACATTACGATGAAGAAGTTGCCGACCACGCTGACGGTGCCGAGCAGCACTTTCAATGTCTGGCTGACGATTGCGCCGCCGCTCGAGGCAAGCGCGCCGGCGCTCGGCAGATTGTGAGATGGCGTCGCGACCGGCGCGGTCGTCGTGGCCGCGGAGCCTGCCGGCGCGGCCGCGCCGGCGGCATTGGTGAAATCGAGATAGCTGGTATCGACGCCGTGCTCTTCCAGGAATTTCTTGACGCCGCCGAGCTGCGATTTGATGGTGTCGCTCAGCACCGTCGCCTGCTGCGCGATGGTGGTGCCGCCGAGAAAGACGATGCCGGACAATACTCCGGCGAGCGCGAGGCAAACGATCGCAAGCCGCAGCGCATGCGGCAAATTGACGAGGCGCCCGAGCAGGGTGGTCATTGCGTTCAGGCCGACGCCCAACAGCATGCCGGCGAACAGCAGGAACAGCGTCGAGGCGAAGTGCCAGGCGAACAGCAGCAGCGAGGCGAACAAAACGATGCCGATGCCGCCGACGGCGATCGCCCACGCCATGTCGTTGCGGGCCCGCAGGCGGTTGTCAGCCGGATAAGTCACCATCGCTCCCTCTCGCAGGTGTCCGACCCCTTTTTCGCGAAAACGCAGCCGGGATCAAGCGGCTGCGTCGCGCCTCGACGACCGAGGGCACCAGATCCGCCTCCGGCGCGCTTACGGTCCATGCGACCCGGTCCTCCCGCGGGGCTGCAGGCGGCGGATTCAGAGATAAATTGTTGATCCCACGCGGACTCGAAGGCATGATCATCCCGGAATCGCACCTAATAGCGAAAACTCTCGCGCGAGACGTAGATAAATGAGACGACCCGTGGTCGGCGTGATCGGAAACGCCCATCGCATTGAAAATCGTTTCGCGGTTCAAATGGTCGGAGAGCGCAATTTGCGCGCGGTCGCCGACGTATCGGGCGCCGTTCCGCTGATGTTTGCCGGTACGCCCGAAATCACCGACGTCGCCGCCTTGCTCGACGTGGTCGATGGCGTGGTCCTGACCGGGGCGCGCGCCAATGTCCATCCGAACCGCTTCAACACCGAACCTCGCGCGGCGCACGAGCCTTATGATCTCCATCGCGACGACGTCGCGCTTGCCCTGTCGGAAGCCTGCGTCGCGCGCGGCGTGCCGATCTTCGGCATCTGCCGTGGCCTGCAGGAGATGAACGTCGCCTTCGGCGGCTCGCTGCACCCGGAAATCCGCGAGATCCCCGGCCGAATAAACCACCGCATGCCCCGGCTCGACAATGGCGAGATCCATCCCGATCCAACCGTCGTGTTCGCCGACCGGCACGACGTGACACTCACGCCGGGCGGCGCGTTCGCGAAAATCCTCGGCTGCGAGACCATCCGCGTCAATTCGCTGCACGGGCAGGGCATCCTCGAGCCCGGCAAACGTGTCGTGATCGAGGGGATTGCCGAGGACGGCACCATCGAGGCGATCCGGATCGCGGATGCGCCCACCTTTGCGCTCGGCGTGCAGTGGCACGCCGAGTACGACCCGCAGCGCAACCCGATCAACCGTGCGCTGTTCGAAGCGTTTGGCGACGCTTTGCGCGAGCGGCAGGGCGCAGTATAGGGCCAGTGGCCGCCGTGCTGCTGGCGACCTCCCGGGTATGATGAGAATGGAGCGCAGCGCGCTTTCCCTGCCGTCATTGTTAGCGCGATCCATCGTCCTGCAGAGAGAAAACAATGGATCGCCTCGTCGCTTCGCCCTCGCGAATAGGGGGTTGCTATGTCATCCAGGTCAAACAGCGATGAGGATGTAAGCTCGCGTTCTCGCGACATGATTTGTCCGAGCTTTGCGTCTCGTTCCGCCCTCTCAATCAGTCGAGGGCGCAGGGAAAGCCGGGTGCCGATCGCACCCGTGGGCCCCGTGCAACAAAAAGCACGGGGGTAGGACCACAGGTGTAACCGGAAACACTCCGGCTTTCCCTGCGCGATGGTTTTACGGTGTCCTTCGTGATCTTCCCGGTGAGACCAGCTTTGTTGTCACCGTCGCCAGTGAGAAGCTTGCTTCTCGCCGACTTGACACCTGCATCGGGGCGTCAGAACCACACGACTTCGCCGTCCGCTTCACGCATGCTCGTCAGTCACGCGCTCTGCGTCCACCGCATCTCACACCACGTTCGTGACGATCGCGAGCCGCCCCTCATTCAGGTGAGACGGGCGGGATTGAACAACTGATTTGCGCGACGACGGAAGCGGAATATTTTTTGCGCAGGGACTGGACGGCATGAGTCGCATTGATCGCACTCATGAATCCAGATTTTTTGGTGCACACCAATCCGCGGTGTCATTCCGGGGGCCTGCGAAGCACGAGTTCGGACGACACCGGCTTGCGCTCGCCGCAATCGTGGTCATCTTGCGCGTCATCGGGCGAACGATGCCGTCTGTGCTACAGTCGAACCACAACAATAGCATGGCCGGCGGCTAACGGCCCGATCACACGGAGACTAATGCATGCAAGACCGCAAATGGTCGAGACGCAATCTGCTCAAGGTGTCGGCTGCCTCGGTGGCCGGCGTGGTGTTCGCCGAGCCACTGCAGGCGGCTGCACCGCCGCCATCGGCGGTGACGCCCGCGCTGATCGAGGCGGCGAAGAAGGAAGGTAAGGTCTCGTTTTACTCTGCGCTCGAACTCAATACTGCCGAACGGCTGTCGCGGACCTTCGAACAGAAGTATCCGGGGATCAGCGTCCGCGTCGAGCGCTCCGGCGCCGAGCGGATATTTCAACGCATCGCGCAGGAGCAGGGCAGCGGCATCAATGCGGTGGACGTCGCCAATTCGACCGACCCCGCGCATTATCTAGACTGGAGGAAGAACGACTGGCTCGCGCCATACGTGCCCGAGGATGTCGCAAGGCATTTTCCGGCCGATCAGGTCGATCCCCACGGCACGCACGCGACGTCATGCGCGTGGCTGGAGGCGGTCGGCTACAACACCGACCAGGTGAAGCGCGAGGAGGCGCCGAACAGCTATGCCGACCTGCTCGATCCGAAATGGCAGGGAAAGATCGTCAAGGGCCATCCCGGCTACAGCGGCGCGATCCTGACCGCGACCTTCGTTCTGGCGCGCGATCTCGGCTGGCCGTACCTGGAAAAGCTTGCGCAGCAGAAGGTGATGCAGGTGCAGTCGGCCGCCGATCCGCCGAAGAAGATCCTGCTCGGTGAACGTGCCGTGATGGCGGACGGCAACGACTACAATCTCGTACTGCTAAAGGATCAGGGCAAGCCGGTCGAGGTGGTCTATCCGGCCGAAGGCTCGCCGCTGATCGTCGTGCCGAGCGGCATCTTCAGGAGCGCGCCGAACCCGAACGCGGCAAAACTGTTCCAGAGTTACCTGTTCAGCGCGGAGGCCCAGCAGATGCTGATCGATGTGTTCGCGCACCGCTCGTTCCATGCGCAGGTGAAGGAGAAGGGCGAGCACGTGCCGCTGGCCAAGCTGAAGCTGCTCAAGGCAGAACCCGCAGAGGTGCAAGCGCAGAGCGAAGCAATCAAGGCGCGGTATTCAAGATTGTTTCGGGTGTAACGGGGCAGGCACGTGGACACATTCGCCCGAAGCACGAATGCTCGCGGCCATGCGACACGCCAAGTTCAGCCAGGACGATTTCCTCGCGGCGGCGCTGGCGATTGTAGCCGAGCAGGTCTGTCCGCCGTGACGGTCGCGGGCGCTCAAAAATACCAAAAATAAAAGGCGCCCCTCTCGGAGCGCCTTTGGTATTCGCCGGGCTCTGAAACCTCACTGCGAATAGTACATGTCGAACTCGACCGGGTGCGGGGTCATTTCGAAGCGCTCGACTTCGGTCATCTTGAGTTCGATGTAGCTGTCGATGAAGTCGTCGTCGAACACCCCGCCGTTCTTGAGGAACGCGCGATCCTTGTCGAGATTCTCGAGCGCCTCGCGCAGCGAGCCGCACACGGTCGGGATCTGCTTCAGCTCTTCCTTCGGCAGGTCGTAGAGGTCCTTGTCCATCGCCGGACCCGGATCGATCTTGTTCTTGATGCCGTCGAGGCCGGCCATCAGCATCGCGGCGAAGCCGAGATAGGGATTGGCCATGGGGTCCGGGAAGCGGACCTCGACGCGCTTCGCCTTCGGGTTCGCCGTGTAGGGGATGCGGCAGGAGGCCGAGCGGTTGCGCGCGGAGTACGCGAGCAGCACCGGTGCCTCATAGCCCGGGACCAGACGCTTGTAGGAGTTGGTCGAGGGATTGGTGAAGGCGTTGATGGCCTTGGCGTGCTTGATGACGCCGCCGATGTAGTGGAGGCAGGTCTCCGACAGGTCGGCATATTTGTTGCCGGCGAACACCGGCTTGCCGTCCTTCCAGATCGACTGGTGGCAGTGCATGCCGGAGCCGTTGTCACCGTAGATGGGCTTCGGCATGAAGGTAGCGGTCTTGCCGTAGATGTGAGCGACCTGGTGGATGCAGTACTTGTAGATCTGCATCTGGTCGGCCATCAGCGTCATGGCGTCGAACTTCATGCCGAGCTCGTGCTGGGCGGAGGCGACCTCATGGTGATGTTTCTCGACCTTGACGCCCATCTTGGCCATCGCCCCGAGCATTTCGGAGCGCATGTCCTGCACCGAGTCCTGCGGCGGTACCGGGAAATAGCCGCCCTTGGTGCGGATGCGGTGGCCGAGGTTGCCGCCTTCATATTCGGTCGCCGAATTGGAAGGAAATTCCGAAGAGTCGAGCTTGAAGCCGGTCGAGTAGGGTTCGGCGGAGAAGCGCACGTCGTCGAACACGAAGAACTCGGCCTCGGGGCCGAAGAACACGGTGTCGCCCACGCCCATCGACTTCACCATAGCCTCCGCCTTCTTGGCCATGCCGCGCGGGTCGCGGTTGTAGGGCTCGCCGGTGGTCGGCTCGAGCACGTCGCAGATGATGACCATGGTGGTCTCGGCGAAGAACGGGTCGATCGTCGCGGTCACCGGATCGGGCATCAGGCACATGTCGGACTCGTTGATCGCCTTCCAGCCGGCAATCGAGGAGCCGTCGAACATCTGGCCCTCGGCAAAGGTGTCCTCCTCGATCATGCTGACATCGAAGGTCACGTGCTGCCATTTGCCGCGCGGATCGGTGAAGCGCAGGTCGACGTATTTGACGTCGTTGTCCTTGATCGATTTCAGGACGTCTTTGGCGGTCTTCATGAATACCCCTTATGGCTTTGCAGGACGGTTTCCAGCGTTCGACGGCTTTCATTGCCGCTTTGGTGAATTCGCGTGACTACTGAAACGAAATCAGGCTGCCGAGGCAGCCCTTTTTCTTCGCTCATGTCGCGAAATTCGGATAGCACCCGGCTCAAATAGCGTCCAGCCCGGATTCGCCAGTCCGGATGCGGATCGCTTCCTCGATGTTGGAGACGAATATCTTGCCGTCGCCGATGCGTCCGGTCTGCGCTGCGCGGCGGATCGCGTCGATCGCTTTCTCGACCAGTTCGTCGCCGATCACGATCTCGATTTTCACCTTGGGCAGGAAGTCGACGATGTATTCCGCACCGCGATAGAGTTCGGCATGACCCTTCTGCCGCCCGAAGCCCTTGGCCTCAGTGACCGTGATGCCTTGCAGTCCAACCTCTTGGAGCGCCTCTTTCACCTCGTCGAGCTTGAAGGGCTTGATGATGGCTTCGATCTTCTTCACTGAGCGCCTCCCGGGCATTTCAGATTGCAGGTTCGTGGTTCGATGCGCGTGGGGCGCAGTCCGGTCCGTCCTCTGGCTTCGGCGCGTAACCGGAAACGCTCCCAATGGTTGCATGAAGCACCATAGCGAGCGGCTTCCTCAAAAGCAGGGTCTATGCCAAGTTGTTAATGGCCCCCGATTTGGGAACGTTATCAGCCTTTTAACAAGCAATCGGCTGATATCGAATGGCGATACGCATGATATCCGAGCCTATCTAATAGGCAAATAGATCAATCCTTAAGCAATGAGACGCGGGAACAGGGCGAACTTCGCAGGAAGTGCCTTTCGAAAGGGCGAATAGACTGAGGATTCGGCATGGACGTTCTGACCACGACGGAGATGGAGCGCGCAGACCGGCTGACGATCGCCGCCGGCACGCCGGGCTTCGCGCTGATGATGAGCGCGGGGCAGGCGGTCGCCGAGGCCGCGATGGATCTGGTCGAGGAGGGACCGATCGTCGTGGTCGCCGGCCGCGGCAATAATGGCGGTGACGGATTCGTCGCGGCTGCCGAGCTCGCAGCGCGCGGGCGCGAGGTCTCCGTGGTCCTGCTGTGCGGGCGCGACAGCCTGCAGGGTGATGCGGCGCTGGCTGCCAAGGGCTGGAAGTTTCCCGTGCTGCCGTTTAATCCGCAGGCGCTCGGAAGGCCTTCGCTGATCATCGACGCGCTGTTCGGCGCCGGCCTCAACCGGCCCGTGAAGGGCGATCCGCTCGAGATGATCGCGGCGGTCAACGGCAACGGCGCGCCGGTGCTGGCGATCGACCTGCCGAGCGGCATCAACGGCACGACTGGCGCTGTGATGGGGGCCGCCGTGCGGGCCAAGGAGACCGTGACTTTCTTTCGCAAGAAGCCGGCGCATCTCTTGCTGCCGGGACGGATGCATTGCGGGCGCGTGCGCGTCGCCGACATCGGCATCGATCCGGCCGTGCTCGACGAGATCAAGCCGCTGACCGCGGAGAACGTGCCGCAGGCCTGGCGGGCGTCGTTTCCGGTGCCGCGGATCGACGGGCACAAATATGCGCGCGGCCATGCCGTCGTGGTGTCAGGCGACATCGCTTCGACCGGCGCCGCTCGGCTCGCCGCGCGCGGCGCGTTGCGCGCCGGCGCGGGGCTCGTGACGGTGGCCTCGCCACGCGATGCGCTTGCGGTCAACGCGGCGGCACTGACCGCGGTGATGGTGCGCGCGGTCGACAACCCGATCCAGTTCGCCGAACTGCTCGGCGACATCAGGCTCAATGCCTGTGTGATCGGACCCGGCGCCGGCGTCAGCGCGCGCACGCGCGACTTCGTCCACACTGCGCTTTCGGCACGGCGTCATCTTGTGCTGGACGCGGACGCGCTGACCAGCTTTGCCGACGCGCCCGACAGGCTGTTCGAAGCAGTCAAGGCGTCCGACGGTCAACAGGTCGTGCTGACACCGCACGAGGGTGAGTTTCCGCGGCTGTTCAGCGACATCTCGAACAAGCATCCCGGCCGCTCGAAACTCGAACGCGTGCGTGCTGCGGCCGAGCGGTCCGCCGCCGTGGTGCTGCTCAAGGGGGCGGATACCGTGGTTGCGTCTCCCGACGGTCGCGCCACGATCGCCGCGAACGCGCCGCCATGGCTTGCGACCGCCGGCGCCGGCGACGTGCTGGCCGGCATGATCGCGGGCCTGCTGGCGCAGGACGTGCCGGCGTTCGAGGCCGCGAACATCGGGGTGTGGATGCACGGCGAGGGCGCCGGCGAAGCAGGGCCAGGGCTGATCGCGGAGGATCTGACCGAAGTGCTGCCGGCGGTGTTTCGCCGCCTCTATGACGTGTTCGGGATTGAGTATTAGAGCGTTTTCGAGCGAAGTGGAAACCGGTTCGCGTGAAGAAAACGCGTCAAAACAAGAATCTAGAGCCCCATTCC
>NZ_JAFCJK010000006.1 GCF_018131005.1 Bradyrhizobium lablabi | reverse complement strand
CAAAGTTTGTTAGGAGGGCGGGAGTGTGGCAACGCGTGGCAAGGTGCGACCGGAACTGACGCCATGCTCAGCAGCTGCATGATCCGCATTCGGCGCCTCTGGGGCACCGTCGAGTTCCCGGTGTGCAGAAAGGCCTATCTACGGGGCTTTCTCGACGCCATTTTGTTGTGGCGGAGCTCGAACCTGCTCCCGATCACGGATCGGAAAACCGCTGAAAAAACAAAGATTTCCAGACCCCCTGCGGAATTGTGCGTACCGACAGTGGGCATGCCGCAGGCCAGCACTACGCTAAGGCTTCCCCAGAACAGATTCGAATGAAAGCGTCGCTTGTTCTAGCGTTGCGACCACCGAAAGTCTCGGGGAGTAGTACCGAGCATGTAACGGAAATGGCGCGCTAGATGACCTTGGTCGAAAAAGCCAACGGCGCTCGCAATTTCCGCCAACGAGAGGTCCGTCTGAACCAGCATCTCCTGGGCGCGCTCGATTCGCTTTTGTATGAGGTAGACATGCGGGGTCACCCCGACGGATTGCTTAAATTGTCGCGCAAAATGATGCACTGATAGTCCTACGACTCCAGCAAGAAGCGACAGATCGATACTTTCGCCCAAATGCACTTCCACGTATTCCCGCACCCGCCGCATCGCGCGGGGCGACAATCCGCCGTGTGCTTGCGGTGCTTGCTGCAGCGTCGAAATATCGATCGAACCCAGGCGCGGGCGGGTGTGCAGGTTATTCGTTGGATTGCTCGAGGCATGCATGGGGCGATCGGGTCGGGTCACAAGCGCGGGCCGACTGTCATTGCTGCCGGCGATCAGCAACCGCGCAGCGATATCGGTCCGGTCCTGACGCCGGAAGAGGTCGATGTCTCGCTCGAAGATCGACCACAGACTGATACCCGCCCGGAGCCCGCGATCATCGAGCATGAGGGACGTGCGCGCGACCCGGTTTGCGCCGACAATGCGTTGGCTGCCGTCAATCGCCAGCAGCATGCCTGCGCCCCCTCCCTCCGGCGGCGCTACCGCAACGATCCACTCTCGACGGAACTGCTCGCGAAAAAATCGCTCTTCTATCGCGCGCGCTGATCGTACTGTTAGCGCCCCAGTCAGCGCGTGCCCTCGTTCGGAGAGTTCGGGATCGATGGCGGAGACGTCCAAGACTGCTATCAGTTGCCCATCGACCCCGAACACCGGCGCGCCGGAGCAGCTCAAGTTAATGTGCCTCGACCTAAAATGCTGGCTCCTGTGAACAGTGACCGCCCGCTCATCGACGATGCAGGTGCCGATGCCGTTTGTGCCCTCCACCTCCTCGGACCACACCCCGCCGAGCCAAGTTCCCCAATGTTGGAACTCCCTTGCCCGCATTTGTTCGCCGCGATGTGCGACCGCGACGCCCGAGCTATCACAGAACAAGACGGTATACCCGGCTTCGCGAACGACCTCGTATAATTGATCTATCTCTTCTTGGGCGATGTAGATGAGCTTATCGAGCGGTTCGCAAGAATTTTTCAGCTCAGCAGGCGTGAGGATACGTGGCGCCTTGCTATCGATTGGATCGAGGCCGTATTTTTTTGCTGATCTTTGCCAGGAACTTGATACCGGTTCTATCCCCGGCGGAGGCGTCGCCCCCTCGGCAACCGAACAAACGTGTTCAGCGTGCCCCACGATAGTGCCCAGCGAGCTTGCAGAGCGCTCCATCACCGCACCTGGTCACGATGGCGGCTTATGCAATGGCGCGCCGTCCAGTTTCCGACTATGGCGAAACGCGTTGTCGCGGCGAACGGCGCCCTCAAAGCACCGCGGATATCAAAAAGGCATTGTCGAAGCGGCCTCAGGGTACACCGCGCGGAGTACCCCCGCAATCACCGCAACTGACGGAACTCTTTCCGCGTATTGGCAGTGCTGATCCCGGCGATCAAAATTCCCGGTAAAAGAGCAAGGGCCTCCGGGCCGGATCAAATCCCTCCAAGAGTGCTTGGATCATTCGTGGGATGCTCACTTCAGACAGACCTTCGCGGTCTTGTGCTCCGCTCCGAACATGCAATGGAGAGCACTATGATGCACACTGAACATGTGGGCGCCGCATCAGACAATATGGCTGAAGTCACGCAGCGCATTGCAACGATAGTCACTTACGCTCAGGCCGCTCGCAAGCTTCTGGATCATCGACCGCCGGACCTCGACGAGGTACGACAAGCGCTCGATTGCATCGTGAGGGACGGCTATCTCGCCGGTGACGTGATCTACCGGATCCGCGGGCTGCGGGCTCTTCAAGGAGGCGAGTTGAGCGCTAACGTCGCGGTTGCTTAGGTGCGCCCATCGGCCCATGCGACCGATGCGCGTCGCCGCGACAATCGAGGTCGGGTTGTCACACCGGAGCGAATGTGAGGCCGCTGCGCGAGTTGCAGCAGCGCGCGGGTCTATTGAGCCCTTGTCTTTTGCGCACCTGGATGAGAACCGCTGCCGATCGGAAGGGCACTCGCCCATACGGCTGCTTTTTGGGCTTTCTCCACCGTTCCGGACACTTGCCCCGAGGTCGGCTGTCAGGGACAACCCCGACATGGTCGGCACGGGATCAGATCGATACTTGACCCAAGAGCGACGTGCGCATGACCGAGGAACGCCAAAATCCCTCAAATAGTTGTTCTCAAGTTGCGACTGGACGGGCTTGCGCCGGCAGCCGTTTCCGGAGGCGCGTCAGGCGTCGGCGATCAATGAGGCGATGTCCTCGAGCGGACGCCGGCTGAAGTCCTTCGCGAACTCACCTATGATCTTGCTTCTCAGGTCGCGGTGGAAGTGCTTGCGCATCTCCCCCAGGGTCCTGGGGTCGGAGACAACGACCAGGTGTTCTATGGTCCCGTCCAGGCTGAGCTTGTTCAGGAAGGCGGCCGTCGCCGCCGCGAAGTCGTCCTCGACGAGCCGCCTGCCATCGGGGTTGGCAGAGCCGGTGTGATGCCGCGCACCCGAGCCCGAGTGGGTGGACACAGGCGGAGCCGTCATGATCTCGACCAAGTGCACCCCAGGTTTCACGCCCGAATTGTGGAACAGGCGCACCGTCGCGCCGTCAGCGACTGCTACTGTCGCACCGGTAGGTAGAATCATCCAAAGTCCTCCTGTTCACGATCACGCATAGGCACCGCGGGCTATGATACTTGTACGCCGGCGCTCTGCGGCGCCTCTTCGATGAGCTCCCGGCGCGAAACTTCCCAGAGCAGGGCAGCCCCAACGACGGCCGAAAGAATCGACGCGGCGAACACGGCGATCTTGGCCGCCGAGAAGTCAGTGGCGCTTGGAAACGCCTGCCCGGCGATGAAGAGCGACATCGTGAAGCCGATGCCAGCGAGGGCTCCCGCCCCGGCCAACTGCCGCCAAGTGTACTCTGCCGGCTTGACGGCTATGCCTGCGCGCACGGCCGCGGCGGCCGCGAGGAAGACGCCGAGCGGCTTTCCTATGGCGAGGCCAGCGACGATCGCGGCGATGAGCCAGCCATGCCCAACGAAGACGCTCGGGTTGATCGTCACGCCCGCATTAGCAAGCGCGAAGATCGGAAGGACAGCGTAGCTCGACCGCGCGCCGGCGTGCCGTAGCAACCGGTCGGCGGGCGATTCAAGTCTGTCGTAGATCGCGTCGAGCGCGTGCAGTGCCGGTGTGGAGGGTCCGTGCCTGAGCACCTCGCCCTCATGCCGGGCCTCGGAGGCGATGATGGTGCTGGCTTGCGTCATCAGGGCGGCCAAGTCGGCGGGCGGCCGCGTCGGAATGAACAGCGCGAGCACCACGCCGGCCAGCGTAGGGTGAAGGCCGCCCGCATCGACGAAAGCCCACAACGCAACGCCCAACAGGATGTAGGGCGACAGCAGGTAGACCCTCGATCGGCTCAGCAGCGCCAGTGCAACCACAACCACCGCAGCCGCGCCAAGGTATCCCGGATGGATCTCGCCAGAGTAGAATGCAGCGACGACCACGATCGCACCGATGTCATCAACGATGGCCGCCGCGGTGAGGAAGATGCGTAACTCGACCGGGACGCGTGCGCCCATCACGGCGATCAGGGCAATCGCGAACGCGGTGTCCGTCGCCATCGGGACGCCCCACCCGGGCGACCACGTCCCCGCAGGGATGACCAGCGCATACAGAAGCGCCGGCACGACCATGCCGCCGAGCGCGGCCGCGATCGGAAGCGCGGCGGAGCGGCTGCTCGCGAGATGCCCGACTGTCATCTCGCGCTTCACTTCCAGGCCGACGACGAGGAAGAACACCGTCAGGAGGCCATCATTGACCCAATGAAGGATCGGCATCCGAAAGGCTGCGTCGCCCAGGCTCAAACCGAGCTCCTGGCGCCAGAGCGCCTCGAAGGCCGGACCGAGCGGAGAGTTCGTGATGACGATCGCGGCCGCGGTCGCGAGGACCAGCAAGATACCCGCCGAGGGGCCCCAGCTCGCGAAGTCCAGGGCTGCCGTACGGACGCGGTGCCCGAGCGTGCCAAGCATCGCATCGACGAGAGAGCTCTCGTCCCAAGGCCCGTCGTAGCGCCGACGGTTGATGAAGAAGGTCGGCGTTAACCTCACGCCGCTCGCGCGTGAGCTTGCGATGTCCGCCTCCACCCTCGCCCTCGCGCGCCGTGCGGCGTCGCTGTTGCAGAGCGCGAAGTCGGCGTTCACGCCGAGGTCGGTGGCCACCGCGACGAGGTCGTCCTCTGTGAGCTGCGTCGACCTCGTCATCAGCTTGATGTGCGCGGACCAGAACGCCTCGGGCGTCTGGGCAAGCTCAGCGAGCTCGGCGGCCCGAAACGAAAGGCTGTTGTCCGTGAGCGGCCTGTGGCGGAAGGCGTAGCAGACGTGGTCGCCGAGTTGGTCGCGTGCTTGCGCGATGCGCTCGTTGGCAGCCCTGCAGTGCGGGCACGCGTAGCTGCCGTACTCGACGAGCGTGATCTCGGCATCGGTGGGGCCGAGCACGTGGTCCTTCTCGGGGTCGACCGGACGGTCGAGGCGGCCGGGCGGGATCATGAGCTCCATCGCTGAACCGGTCTCCAGGTGTTCGCGCCGGCTACGACGTCGGCACAGCCGGTCGCTGGGTTGACGACGTGGAATGCTCCGCCGTTTGGTGACGGCGTGTACGCGATCTCCGCGCCAACGATACTGCTCCCTACCGCCGCATCGCCGACGCGCGGGAGAAAGAGGCGCACCAGCGTGCCTGCACCTCGCTCGCTCTCCATACCGATCGCGCCGCCTCGCCCTTCGGCGAATCGCCGGACCTGGGCGAGTCCGAGGCCTGTGCCGCTGCCAGCGGCCTTTGTCGTGAAGTAAGGAGTGAACGCCTGCGAGAGGACCTCCTCGGTCATGCCCTCCCCGTCGTCGGCGACGACGATTTCGACGAACCCCAGGACCGCACCGGCGGACGGCTCGACGTTGCGCGCCGCGACGGTGATCGTGCCGCCGTTCGGCATGGCATCGGCCGCGTTTCGGCAGAGATTCAACAAAGCGAAGTACAGCTGTTCCGAATCAGCGTTGAAGTCCCACAAATCAGGGGCGATCTCGGTGCGAACCGCGACGTCCGGTCGCAACGCCTGGTCTAGCGTGCCCGCCAGCGCGGCCAGGCGACTCCCCGCGACGAACCCGCCGATCGACGCGGGGCATGGTCGCGCAGTGTCGAGGAATTGACGGCTGAGCAACGCGCCTCGTGTGATCGCGTGCCGCATCTTGCTGACGATGGCCATTCTGTATGCGGCGTCGCTCTGGCGCTCGAGCAGCCGCAGGCCGCTGTCGATCACGGCGAGTAGATTGTTGATGTCGTGGACCACGAACTGCGCAACGTCCCCGATCGCCCTCACCCCCTCCAGTCCGCGGGACGAGAACACGCCACTGTCGGAGCGTGGGGCGGTCCGGCACAGCACTCCGGAAATCTCGCCGTCACGCCCGACGAGCGGAATCTCCACGCACCTGGACACGATGACGCCGCTGCTGTCATCGTGGACGCTCCGCACCCTCGCGCTGAATGCGCGCTGTACTCCTAGCGAGACGCCGGCGCTGTCCGCGAGCACGACGACATCCTCCAGCGGAGGGCTCTTGACCGCGCCGGGGAAGGAAACGTCGGGTGTCTCTTTGATCTGCATGTCGGACCTCCTGGCCTGCGATCGTTCAACGGAACGCCGACTTCGGCCCATAGACGAGGGCGCGCGACGATGGATCGAAGATTGAGTCCATGATGGCGGAAAGGAAAATCACCTCTCGCCATGGAGTCGATAGCCGACCGTTATCGGAATGGCTGAAAGACGCCTGGCACGCTGCGGCGGGAGTGCGACGCTTCCGTTTGCGCCTCCTCGCCGGAGAGTTGCTGCATGAGAAGATCGACCAACTGCGCGAGCGCTAAGTCTTCAGCTAACGGATGGCCGTCAGGACGCTGACCGAGCTGCTGGAGCAGTCGGCGTCAGTGCACGCGAGTCCGATGCGGAACGCGGACAGCCGTCATAACGCGCGGCTATCGACTTCATGGCGCGACGTCATTTCCCATTCGCCGCGCGGAATTCCATGCTTACACAGTACCGGGCTCATCCGGCGCACAGTCAGGAGGCTACAAATGTCAGTTCAGAAGCCGGTTCTCACGGCGCCGCACGGCGGCCGGACGGTGACCTCGAGCGGGGGCTCGAGCGTCGAGATGAAAGTGGAGAGCAGCCAGTCCGGAGGCGAATATGGCACTGTCCTGTGGACGGTGCGGGCCGGCGAGGAGCCGCCGCTGCACACGCACTCGCGCGAGGACGAGCTGCTCTACGTGGTGCAGGGGCAGCTAATCGCGCGGGTCGGCGATGCCCGCGTCGAGGTGGGGCCGGGCGCTTACGCGGCTCTTCCCCGCGGTGTACCGCATACGATCGAGGTTGTCGGCGAACAGGCGACCCTGCTGCTCAGCTTCGTGCCGGGTGGGCTGGAGCGCTTCTTGGTCCCCCCGAAAGGCGAGCAGCCCGATCCGGCCGCTTTCGGCCTGACGTTCCCCTAGGGCGGGGACCTTGGCGCGCGGCGCTCGTGACCGTGCGCCCGCGCGGGGCGCGGGCGCCGGCCACGCATTTCACGGGGACGCAAAGAGTCCTCGCCCGACCTCAGCCGGCAAGGTTGAAGCTGACGACGTCGCCGCGGGCGCTCGCACCAGCAGGCTGATCATCCTCGGGCAAGCGGATCGGACCCGGCAGCTTGAAACACCCCCAGCGTCGATCCTCACGGCATCATTTCGATAGCCGGAGGTGATTGGACGTTCGCCCACTCCATGCCTATCTTAAGTGTCGAACAAAAAGGAGCTTCGCGAATGCCGACCTACAGGAAAAACCCCGAAGCGGTCTCGAAGTTGACTCCCGAGCAATACCGCGTCACGCAAACTGACGGGACCGAGCGCCCCTTCGCCAACGAATACTGGGACAACAAGGAGCCTGGCCTCTACGTCGACGTGGTTTCCGGCGAGCCGCTCTTCGCATCCTTCGACAAGTTCGACAGCGGAACGGGTTGGCCGAGTTTCACGCGGCCTCTCGAGGCCGCGAACGTCGTCGAGAACGTTGACAGCTCGCACGGCATGACACGGACCGAGGTTCGCTCCAAGCACGGCGACAGCCACCTTGGCCACGTCTTCCCGGATGGGCCGCGCGACAAGGGAGGGTTGAGATACTGCATGAACTCGGCCTCTCTGCGCTTCATCCGCCGCGACGAATTGGAGAGCGAGGGGTACGGCGAGTACGCGAAGCTCTTCGCAAAGCAGGAGGCCTGACGATGGTAGCGACTACAGAGCGCGCGATCCTGGCAGGGGGTTGCTTCTGGGGAATGCAGCAGCTGGTGCGGCGCCTGCCCGGCGTCACCTCGACGCGGGTCGGCTACTCGGGCGGCGACGTCAATAACGCCACGTACAGCAACCACGGCACGCACGCGGAAGCGATCGAGATCACGTTCGACCCGAGTAAGACGAGCTTCCGCGACCTGCTGGAGTTCTTCTTCCAGATCCACGACCCGACGACGCCCAACCGGCAGGGCAACGACCGGGGCACAAGCTACAGGTCGGCGATTTTCTACACGAGCGAGGAACAACGCCGCGTCGCCGAGGACACCATCGCCGACGTTGAAGCTTCAGGGCTGTGGCCGGGCAAGGTGGTGACCGAGCTTTCGCCTGCTGGCGATTTCTGGGAGGCGGAGCCCGAGCACCAGGACTATCTGGAACGTTATCCGAACGGCTACACCTGCCACTTCGTTCGCCCGCAGTGGAAGTTGCCGCGGAGGAGCGCCGCCTGACGGCGATCGCGGTGTCTGTGGCCTGCGGCAGACGCAGCTCAAGTTTGGACGGCCGGACCCGGCTTTGAGATTCTCGACCTTCGGTAATTTGCATGTCGTTTGGCATGCGCGACGGGCTCGACGTCGACGGCAACTTGGACCGCAAGCGCCTCAGGCCCAAGCCCGTGACACCACCGAAAGCCGGGGTGCAGCAGATGTCCGGCGACGTCTGGGAGTCGACGCGAAGCCCCGTTCACGCCCTACCCGCGCTTCCGCGCGGTCGAGGGAGCGGTCGGCGAGTACAAGTTCAAGTCTCGGCAATTCGTTTTGCGAGGCGGCTCTTGCGTGACGGCGCCGGGACACTCCGTGCGAGCTACCGCAATTTCGTCCCGGCGAACACGCGTTGGCAATTCGCGGGCCTCCGCTTGGCGGAGGACGCGTACCTCAAGCGCATTCAGCGAAACCAAAGGAGAGACCAGATGACCACGGACAAGATCGCCCAGAACATGGAAGTAATCGGCGCGGACGGCGTCCACGTCGGCACCGTCGACGGTGTCGCGAACGGTCGCATCAGGCTCGCCAAGCGCGACAGCGGCGAGGGCCCGCACAGAGGCCACGCCCATTTCATCGACCTCGGACTTGTCGCCGACGTCGAGGGGCAAAGGGTTCGTCTTTCTGCGACCGCGGCTGTGGCGGTGACATTCGAGGAGGAGCAGTCGGGAAAGCCCGTCTGAACAAGCAGGTAGTACTCGGTAACAACGCCACCGCGTGTCGAGAAAGCCTAACGGAAACAAAGGCAAATGGCGCGCCCGGAACGATTCGAACGTCCGACCCTCAGATTCGTAGTCTGATGCTCTATCCAGCTGAGCTACGGGCGCATCTTCGCGGCTGGGCGTGAGGCCCTGATTGCATCCGAAAAGGCTCGGAGACGTCGCGAAAGAGCGCTCTAGCTACAGGCTCCGGGTCGGATTGGCAAGCTCCGGAAGAACGCTTCTGATGGCCAATCTGGTCGGGAACGGCGAAAACGGCTCCCATCGCCACCGATTTTTTCTGATCCGCTGCCCTTGGTGGGGAACTCACCCGCGACGCTGACGCGACGACCGCGGGATTTCGGGTTTTGGGAGTGCCGCCACTGGGTCGCCGGCGGTTTACGCCCGCGCCCGCTCGCTCCGGATCGAAAGCAGTTCCACCGGGCGATCGGGGATCGAAATCCGGAAGGTCGCCCCGATGGTGCCTTCGACCAGATGAATGGTGCCGCCATGGGCGCGGACCAATTCGGCCGCGATGGCAAGTCCCAGCCCGCTGCCGCCGGGACGGCCGGAGGTCTGGAACGCCTCGAACAGGTGCTCCCGCGTTTTTGCCGGAACGCCGGGGCCGGTGTCGGAGACCTCGACGATCGCGACTGCCCCCTCACGACGGCCGGTGACGCGGATCTGCATGCTGGCGGGCGAAGGGTGGGTTTCCATCGCCTGTGCCGCGTTACGCACGAGATTTAGCAGCACGCGGAACAGCTGATCGGGATCGGCATCAATGGTCAGCCCGCGCTCGATCGCGTTGATCCAGGTGATAGTGGCATCCGCGGCAAGGCCGGCCGACTCCCGCACCTCGGCAATCGCCTGCTCGACCTGAATCATGCGGCGCTCGGGCGCGGCCTCCTGTGCGCGGCCATAAGACAGCGTCGACTGGCAGAAGGCGATGGCGCGCTCCAGCGAGCGCAGCAGCTTTGGCGCAAAACGCTGCACCCGCGGGTCGGGCACGCTGGCAAGCTGATCCGACAATAGCTGCGAGGATGCCAGTAGGTTGCGCAGATCATGGTTGATCTTGGAGACCGCGAGCCCAAGCGCGGCGAGGCGGCTCTTCTGATGCAACATCGAGACGAGATCGCGCTGCATATCGGAGAGCTCGCGCTCGGCAACCCCGATCTCGTCGCCACGTTGGCTCGGCACGATAATTCGCGCCGCGCTCTCCGGGTTTTCGTGAAAGCCGACCAGATTCGCGGTCAGCCGCCGCATCGGCCGCACGAACAGATAGTGCAAGGCAAGATAGACCAGTAGAGAGGTGATGCCCGCGATCAGGAGCGCGACGGCCAGCACGTTGCGGGAAAATCGGTACATCGACCGCCGCAGGGGCTTCTCGTCGATCACGACCTCGATAAACTGCGCCTGGCCCGGCGCCGGTCCGACCACGCGGATGGTCTGGTCGCCGTTCTCGAGCATCATCTCGAACGCGTCGACGATCGCCGACCATACCGTCATGGTTCGCATGTCGACATTATGATCGACCGCGGCCGGCAGATCCGCACTGGCCAGCAGGCGCCGCTGCTGGCCGAGCTTGATGGCGACTGCGCGCGCGCCGATGCTGGTCAGGATCTGCCGCGCGAGCGACTCCGGCACCATGCCCGAGGGCGCCGCGTCCAGCACCAGCGCCGCGGTATTGGCGGCGGCCAGCCGGTCGTACAGGCGATTGACCCGGAAATTGGCGATGGCCGGCACATAGATCAGCATCCCGGCGATCATCGCCAGAGGGATCGTCAGCATGAGAAGCTTGCCGGACAGCCCCAGCCGGACGAGCGGCTTGGGCCGTGGCTTCTGCGTGCTCGCCTGATCGTCGGTCACAGCCACAAAAAGGCCTTGTCGGGCTCGAGTGTTCGAGGATGCTGACCGGCCCCGGACCGGTCAAATTACGGATCGCTAATGTCGAGGGTTCCCCGGCGCCGCAAAGCGCCCCATCGCCAAAACCACCGCTAGACCATGTATATTCGCCCCAACTGCGAGCTTTCAAGGAGGGGATTTGCTCTCCCTTGCGACATTGACGAAGAGGGGGCGCTCCCGTATAAGCCGCGCCAATTGTCCGCGATGGCCCGGTTCTTGACCGGGGGCGGCTCATTTGGGCCGCGAGTGGCTCGTTTGGAGCCGGCCAGCATCTCCGGACTTCATCTCAATTTAACGGCAAGTTGCCCGGTCAGCGGAGAATTACCCGTGAAGCGGACTTATCAACCCAGCAAACTGGTGCGCAAGCGCCGTCACGGCTTCCGCGCCCGTCTCGCCACGGCCGGCGGCCGCAAGGTCCTCGCCGCGCGCCGCTCACGTGGCCGCAAGCGCCTCAGCGCCTGAGCCCGGACGTCTCCCTCCCCGGAGGAGGCTATTATGGATCGGCTGAGGCAGCGGGCGGACTTCCTCGCCGTTGCCAGTGGCGCACGGGCGAACAGCCCAGCTTTTCTGCTACAGGCGCTTCGCCGAGACGATAATGGCCCGATCCGCGTCGGCTTCACTGTCACCAGGAAGAACGGCACCGCGACCGAGCGCAACCGCATCCGCCGCCGGCTTCGCGAAGTGGTGAAGCGCGTCGAAGTCACATCGATGCGACCGCGCCATGATTATGTGCTAGTCGGCCGCCGTGACGCGCTGACCCGTGACTTTGCGACCATGCTTGACGATCTGCGCTCGGCGCTGCGCCGCCTCGACCGCCCGGCACCGAAGGCGCGCAATCCGATTGGAACGACGAGATCCCAATAGATGTCCGATAACCGCAACACCATCCTCGCCGTCATTCTGTCCGGCCTCGTGCTGATCGCCTGGCAGTATTTCTACAACGTCCCGCAGATGGAAAAGCAGCGCGCCGAGGTCCAGAGGCAGGCCGAATTGCAGAAGCCGACGCCGCAGGCGACCCCGGGCCAGAGTTCCACGACACCTTCGCCGTCGGCCGGCGGTACGCCCGCGACCACGCCGCCGGGGGCGGTCGGGCCCGTCATCAGCCGCGAGGCGGCGATCTTGGCTACCCCGCGTGTCAAGATCGACACTCCACGCCTTGCCGGCAGCATCTCGCTGAAGGGCGCGCGCATCGACGACCTGGCGCTGGTCCAGTTCCGTGAGACGGTCGACCCCGCCTCACCGCCGATCGTGCTGTTCTCACCGTCACAAACCTCGGCGCCCTATTACGCCGAGTTCGGCTGGGTGCCCACCGCCGGATCGACCGTGCACATCCCCGACCAGAGCACGGTGTGGCAGCAGGAGGGCTCGGGAAACCTGACCCCATCCAGCCCGGTCACGTTGAAATATGACAATGGCGAGGGCCTCACCTTCCGCCGCACCATCTCGATCGACGACCGCTACCTCTTCACCATCAAGGACGAGGTCAGCAATGCCGGCACCTCGCCTGTCAGCCTTTACCCGTTCGCGCTGATCTCGCGCCACGGCACGCCGCAAGTCTCCGGCTACTACATCCTGCACGAAGGTCTGATCGGCTATCTCGGTGACCAGGGCCTGCAGGAATATGCCTACAAGAAGATCGACGAAGCCAAGTCGGTCAGCTTCAACGTCACCAACGGCTGGCTGGGCATCACCGACAAGTACTGGGCGTCGGCGCTGTTGCCCGACACCACCGCCAAGCTCGCAGCACGCTTTTCATCGAGTGCGGTCGGCGCCAGCCGTAACTACCAGACCGACTACCTGCTGGAACCGCAGACGCTGCCGGTCGGCGGCACGATCAGCGCCAATGCGCGACTGTTCGCCGGCGCCAAGGAAGCGAGCGTGGTCGGCATCAACTTCCCGCTGGTCGGCTTCGGCGGCTACAACAAGCAGCTCGGGCTGAACCACTTCGACCTTTTGATCGACTGGGGCTGGTTCTACTTCATCACCAAGCCGATGTTTCTGGCGCTCGACTGGTTCTACCGTCTGTTCGGCAATTTCGGCGTCTCGATCCTGCTCGTGACCGTGATTGTCAAGCTCTTGTTCTTCCCGCTCGCCAACAAGTCCTACGCCTCGATGGCAAAGATGAAGTCGGTGCAGCCACAGCTGCAGGCGCTGAAGGAGCGCTATCCCGACGATCGGGTGAAGCAGCAGCAAGAAATGATGGAGATCTACAAGAAGGAGAAGATCAACCCGATCGCCGGCTGTCTTCCGGTCGCGCTGCAGATCCCGGTGTTCTTCTCGCTCTACAAGGTGCTGTTCGTCACCATCGAAATGCGGCATGCGCCGTTCTTCGGGTGGATCAAGGACCTCTCGGCGCCCGATCCGACCAATCTGTTCAACCTGTTCGGTCTCCTGCACTTCGACCCCACGCAGATCCCGGTGTTCGGCCACTACCTCTGGCTCGGCGTCTGGCCCATCATCATGGGCATCACGATGTGGGTCCAGATGAAGCTGAACCCCGCCCCGCCGGATCCGACACAGAAGATCATCTTCGACTGGATGCCGCTGATCTTCACCTTCATGCTGGCCGGCTTCCCGGCGGGTCTCGTGATCTACTGGGCCTGGAACAACCTGCTCTCGGTGACGCAGCAGAGCTACATCATGCGCCTCAACGGCGTGAAAGTGGAGCTGTTCGACAATCTGAAGTCGACCTTTGCCAGGAAGGCGACGTAGCTCTTCCAGTCAATCAGCCCATCTCATGCGTCATGCCCGGCCTTGTGCCGGGCATCCACGTATTGGAGGGTAGCAACGCGTTACAGCATGATCCGGAAACGCGTGTCGCGGTTTTCCGAAAGGACCATGCTCAAACAGTAGAGATGGGATCATGATGCGATTCGACCTGATCGCATTTTGATCTAGGCGTGGATGGCCGGGACAAGCGCGGCCATGACAAGAAGTGGGACACCCTCGCACATGATTGCTGAGACGGATGCGGAGCTGATCGAGCAGGGGCGAAAGCTGTTCGCCGGCGACTGGCGCTTCATCTGGGCCGCGCCCTCGATCGAGACACTGCCGCCGATGGCCGGGCTCGAGGTCGCCTTTGCCGGCCGCTCGAATGTCGGAAAATCGAGCCTGATCAACGCGCTGACCGGCCGCAACAATCTCGCGCGCACCTCGCACACGCCGGGCCGCACACAGGAGCTGATCTTCTTCGAGGGACCGGAAAAGGCCGCCTTCCGTCTCGTCGACATGCCCGGCTATGGCTACGCCTCCGCGCCCAAGACCAAGGTCGCGTCGTGGACGGCGCTGATCCACAAATTCCTGCTCGGACGCGCGACGCTTGCGCGCGTCTATGTTTTGATCGACGCCCGCCACGGCATCAAGGATGTCGATCTGGACGTCCTGAAGACGCTGGATAAGTCGGCCGTCAGCTATCAGGTCGTGCTGACCAAGGCCGACCAGGTCAAGGCGGGCGAGCTCGAGACTGTCGTCGCCGACACCACGGCCGCGCTCGCGACTCATCCGGCGGCTTTTCCCGAAGTGCTGGTGACCTCCTCGCGCACGGGCTCCGGCATGCCGGAATTGCGCGCCGCCATGGTTCGCCTGCTCGCGGAGCGCCGCGGGTGAACGGTCTCTCCCGTGTCCTGATCGCGCTTGCCGCGCTGATGGGCGCCAGCGGCGTGATGCTGGCTGCCGCCGCGGCACATCTGCCTGACGCAACGCGATTGGCAGCAGCATCCTCGATGCTGCTGTTTCACGCGCTCGCAGTGATTGCGACCGTTGCCGTCGCCGCGCAGGCGATCATCCACGCGAAAATCGGAACTGGTGCCGCGACCGGCTTTGTCATCGCCGCGTCGCTGTTCGCGGGTGACCTGACGCTGCGCCAGTACGCCGGTCAGGGCCTGTTTCCGATGGCCGCGCCGACCGGCGGAACGCTGTTGATCGTGAGCTGGCTGGTGCTGGCCGTCGCGGCGGTATGGCCGAGGCGCTGAACGCCGCCTTCGGGGCCGGAGCCGTCGGCGCGGACCGCTTCGGACCCCACTTTGCGCCCTGCCCGGCAATCAGATAGAACCGCGCCCAACCCTTCGCTGACGACGAGATCCGCTCCATGACCGACACGTACATCAGCCCGCTCGATCAGGCCCGCATCCTGTCCGAGGCGCTGCCGCACATGCAGGAATATGACGAGGAGACCATCGTCATCAAATATGGCGGCCACGCCATGGGCGCCGAGGACACCGCCAAGGCCTTCGCACGCGATATCGTGCTCCTGGAGCAGACCGCGATCAATCCGGTGGTCGTGCACGGCGGCGGACCACAGATCGCGACCATGCTGAAGCGTCTCGGTATCCAGTCGGAATTCGCGGCGGGACTGCGCATCACCGACGCGGCGACCATCGAGATCGTCGAGATGGTGCTCGCGGGCTCCGTCAACAAGCAGCTCGTCGGCTACATCAACGAGGCCGGCGGCAAGGCCGTGGGCCTCTCGGGCAAGGACGGCAACATGGTGAAGGCGTCGAAGACGACGCGCACCATGGTCGATCCGGATTCGAATATCGAGAAAGCGATCGACCTCGGCTTTGTTGGGGATCCAGAGAAGGTTGACCTCACGCTGCTCAACCAGCTTATCGGCTACGAGTTGATCCCGGTGCTGGCGCCGCTCGCAACCTCGCAGGACGGCCACACGCTCAACGTCAACGCCGACACCTTCGCCGGCGCGATTGCGGGGGCGCTGAAGGCAAAGCGCCTCTTGCTGCTGACCGACGTGCCGGGCGTGCTCGACAAGTCCAAGAAACTGATTCCCGATTTGTCCATCAAGGAGGCGCGAAAGCTGATCGCCGACGGCACAATTTCGGGCGGCATGATTCCGAAGGTCGAGACCTGCATCTACGCGCTCGAACAGGGCGTGCAGGGCGTCGTGATCATCGACGGCAAGATGCGGCACGCGGTGCTGCTTGAGCTCTTTACCAACCAGGGCACGGGCACGCTGATCCACAAGTGATGATCGATGCACTCAAGCGATTGAGGGTTGCCCAGGCCGGACCTGACGAATTGCGGTCGAGGCCGCGTCGCCGTCACTCAGTGGCACGCTTGCTGATGTCGTTGCCTCCCGCGGCCGTTTCGTTCCTGTTCTCCGCGGCGCCGGCGCATGCGGACCTAAAGCTCTGCAATCGCATGAGCTATGTCGTCGAGGCAGCGATCGGCATCGACGAGAAGGCCGCGACCGCGACGCGCGGCTGGTTCCGGATCGATCCCGCCACCTGCCGCGTGGTCGTGCAGGGCGTGCTGACCGCCGACCGCGTATTGTTGAACGCGCGCGCACTGGCCGTCTACGGCGCCTCGCCGATCCCGCAGAACGGCGCCGATACGCTCTGCGTCGCGCAGGACAATTTCGTTATCGCGGCCGCGCGGCAGTGCCGCACCGGCCAGACGCCGGCGCAGTTCACCCAGATCACGCCGACCCAAACCGACGACGGCAATCTCGTCGCCTATCTCGCCGAGGATTCCGAATATGACGACGAGCAGGCGCGGCTCGCCGGCATCCAGCGCCTGCTGGTGATCGCGGGTTATGACGCCGCGCCGATCGACGGCGTCGACGGGCCGAAGACGCAAAGCGCGCTGTCGGCGTTCCTCAAGAGCCGGAGCCTCCCCAGCGACGTGGTGCAATCGCCGGGCTTCTTCGCCACCATGATCGACGCCGTGCAGAAGCCCTCTTCGACGGGACTGACCTGGTGCAACGATACGCCGCACAAGGTCATGGCGGCGGTTGCGACCGACGACGGAAAGTCCGTGACGAGCCGCGGCTGGTACCGCATCGAGCCCGGCAAGTGCCTGCATCCCGACGTCACCGGCCAGCCGAAGCAGATATTCTCCTTCGCCGAAGCCGTCGACAGCGAGAACCGGGCCATCAGGATCAGGGACAAGCCGCTGAACTGGGGCGGCGCGAAGGAGCTCTGCACCCGCGACAGCAAGTTCGAGATCACCGATCAGGGCGACTGCACCACCCGCGGTCTCACCGCGATCGGCTTTGCTTCCGTCGACATGACCAGCGGCGGCAAGACACTTCGCTTTGCGATGCCATGATGCCGCCAGCTTCGCCACGCCCCGACGCGTCGTTACCTGCGAGATCAGGTGATCCAGTGCGCCGTGACATCGACGTTGCTTCGCAGGGCGCAACGTGCCGGGTACCCGCCTGCGCGGGCGGGACAGCCGAGGAAATTCCATGAAGGCACCCCGCGGTTTCAACCACGTCGAGACCTGGGTGTTCGACCTCGACAACACGCTGTATCCGCACCACGTCAATCTGTGGCAGCAGGTCGATGCGCGAATCGGCGAGTTCGTCGGCAACTGGCTGAACGTGTCGCCGGAGGAAGCGCGGCGGATTCAGAAGGATTACTATCTGCGCTACGGCACCACCATGCGGGGGATGATGACCCAGCACGGCGTGCGCGCCGACGATTACCTCGCCTATGTGCACAAGATCGATCACTCGCCGCTCGAGCCCAATCCGGCGATGGGGGCCGCGATCGCCGGGCTTCCGGGGCGCAAGCTGATCCTGACCAACGGTTCGACCGACCATGTCGATGCCGTGCTGAGCCGGCTCGGTCTGGCGACACATTTTGACGGCGTGTTCGACATCATCGCCGCCGAGTTCGAGCCGAAGCCCGCGCTGCGGACCTATCAGAGATTCCTTGAGCTGCATGACGTCGAGCCGACCAGGGCTGCGATGTTCGAGGATCTCGCGCGCAACTTGATCGTGCCACACCGGCTCGGCATGACCACCGTGCTGGTTGTGCCCGACGGCGGCCGGGAGGTGGTGCGCGAGGACTGGGAGCTGGAGGGGCGCGACGCCACACATGTCGACCACGTCACGGACAACCTGACGGGGTTCTTGCAGGGGCTGAGCGGCAAGCCGTAGCGACGGCGAGTTTGCCTTGACTCCAAGGCTTCAAATCCCGAAAAAGCCCTGCAAATTCCCGTCACGATCTCCCGTTCGCCCAAGGAAGACCCGATGTCGCTGTCCGCCCTCGAATCCACCGTCAACGCCGCGTTCGACGCCCGCGAAGGCATTTCGACCTCGACCAAGGGCGAGGTCCGCGACGCCGTCGATCACGCGCTCGAACTGCTCGACAAGGGTGAGGCGCGCGTTGCCGAGCGCGAGGCCGGCGGCAAGTGGAAGGTCAATCAGTGGCTGAAGAAGGCCGTGCTGCTGTCATTCCGTCTCAATGACATGGGGCAGATTGCCGGCGGCCCCGGCAAGGCATCGTGGTGGGACAAGGTGCCCTCGAAGTTCGATGGCTGGGGCGAGAACCGTTTTCGTGACGCCGGTTTCCGCGCGGTGCCGGGCGCGATCGTCCGCCGCTCGGCTTTCATCGCGCGCAACGTCGTGCTGATGCCCTCCTTCGTCAATCTCGGGGCCTATGTCGACGAGGCGACCATGATCGACACCTGGTCGACCGTCGGCTCGTGCGCCCAGATCGGCAAGCGCGTGCATATTTCGGGCGGCGTCGGCATCGGCGGCGTGCTGGAGCCGCTGCAGGCGGAGCCCGTGATCGTTGAGGACGATTGCTTCATCGGTGCGCGTTCGGAAGTCGCTGAGGGCGTGATCGTGCGCAAGGGCGCGGTGCTGGCAATGGGCGTCTTCCTGGGCGCCTCCACCAAGATCGTCGATCGCGAGACTGGCGATACCTATATCGGCGAGGTCCCGGAATATTCGGTCGTCGTGCCCGGTACGCTGCCTGCAAAGCCGCTCAAGAACGGCGCGCCCGGTCCGGCCACCGCCTGCGCCGTCATCGTCAAGCGCGTCGATGAGCGCACACGCGCCAAAACCAGCATCAACGAGCTGCTGCGGGATTGAAGTCGGCAATTTGGAAATGACGAGCAGCGAATTTCGCCATTCGCTCCTCATCATTCACGAAGCGTACTTCCTGCGCGGCGCTCCGCGGCCCAACCGATACGGCCCGATCCGCTCGCCAGTATCCAAACCCGGCCACGCGGCGACCGCGACATCAGGCCGCGTGCTGCACAGGGCTGGGACCAATAGAGTGAAGCGGAATTGATCCCGCACCGCGCTAGCACGCCGCCGGGCATGCATGTTAGACGAGAGGCATGACTGATGCCGTTTCCATCACCCGCGATCTCATCCGCTGTCCGTCGGTGACGCCTGCTGATGCCGGCGCGATAGGCGTTCTCGAGAATCTGCTGAACGCTGCGGGCTTCACCGTACATCGCGTCACTTTCTCCGAGCCCGGCACTGCCGATATCGACAATCTCTACGCCCGCATCGGCAGCGCCGCCCCGCATCTCACCTTTGCCGGCCATACCGATGTGGTGCCGCCCGGCGATGAGTCGACATGGACGTTCGGCGCCTTTTCCGGCGAGGTGAAGGACGGCTATCTTTACGGCCGCGGCGCGGTCGACATGAAGGGCGGCATCGCCTGCAGCGTCGCCGCGGTTCTGCAATATCTCAAGGACCATGACGGCAAGCCGCAAGAGAACGGCAAGGGATCGATCTCGTTCCTGATCACGGGCGACGAGGAAGACGTCTCCATCAACGGCACCGTCAAATTGTTGAAGTGGTGCGCCGAGCGGGGCGAGAAATTCGACCATTGCGTGCTGGGCGAACCGTCCAACGTCGAGGTGCTCGGCGACTGCATCAAGGTCGGCCGCCGCGGTTCGCAATCCGGTACTCTTTATGTCGATGGCGTGCAGGGTCATGTCGCCTATCCGCACCGCGCATCGAACCCGGTGCCCGACATCTCGCGGCTGATCGTCGCGCTCAGCGACGAACCTCTCGATCACGGCAGCGCGCAATTCCAGGCCAGCAACCTCGAATTCACCTCCATCGACGTCGGCAACACCGCGAGCAATGTGATCCCCGGCCAGGCGCGGGCAAAGTTCAACATCCGCTACAACGACAATCACACGCAGGAGAGCCTGCGGCGGATGGTGGACGAGCGCCTCGCCCGAGCCTGCGGCAATCGCATTCGCGCCCGAATCGTCTGGGAGCCGTCGAACTCCAACGTGTTCGTCACCAAGCCGGGGCCATTCACCGACCTCGCAGTATCGGCGATCGAGGAGGTGACTGGCCGCAGGCCGGAGCTTTCCACCT
This sequence comes from Bradyrhizobium lablabi, assembly GCF_018131005.1. Taxonomy (GTDB): domain Bacteria; phylum Pseudomonadota; class Alphaproteobacteria; order Rhizobiales; family Xanthobacteraceae; genus Bradyrhizobium; species Bradyrhizobium lablabi_D. Next base: position 550,064 of record NZ_JAFCJK010000006.1, on the reverse strand, counting down.
CTGGCGGCACCTCGGATGCGCGCTTCATCTCCAGCTACTGTCCGGTGATCGAGTTCGGCCTGGTCGGCCAGACCATGCACCAGATCGACGAGCGCACGCCGGTCGCCGATCTCGAAGGCCTGACCAAGGTCTATCGGGGCGTGCTGGACCGGTATTTCGGGTAGCTTTATCGGAACTCATCGTCCGCAAACGCGGACGATCCAGTACCCCGAACGTTTCGGTTCACGTCAGCCGCCGCGGCGTACTGGATACCCAGCCTTCGCGGGGTATGACGAGGAAGAGACCGACAGCTACTAAATTCGTCAAGATTCTTGTTGGACGCGTTTGCTTCACGCGAATCGGTGGCCAATTCGCTCGAAAACGCCATGGCTTTCCAACAAACTACGAAGTTACTTCCCCACCAGCGTCCATTCCGGCACGGCGACATCGCCGATGTGCCAGGCGGTCTCCGAGCAGAACAGCGCGGTCGCCTTCACGGTGACGATCTTGCCGAGCAGCGGCTTCAATTGCTTGCGCGCGGCGTCCGTCATGGTGAAGAGATGGAAGGTCGTTGCGCCCTTTTCGTAGTCGCAGAAGTCGTCGCCCTTCGGCATCAGGCGCGGCGCGCTGACGATCTGATAGGCCTCGAGCTTGGTGCCGTTGGGATCGCGGGTGCGGATCAGCCGCAATGTGCCCGTCAGCGGATCGCCTTCCTTGATAGGCTCCTGTCCGGCAACAGGCACCGCGAGCAGCGCCGTCAGTCCGATCCCGATCGCAAGACCAATGAACCGCGGCGACATGGCATCGCCTCCTACTTGGTCATCACGCTCCACTTGGTGACGATCGCTTCGCTCATCTGACCGGCATCCTCAGCGCAGGCGACTTCGTCGACCTTCACCGAAAACTCCTTGCCGACATGGCTCCTGAGCTGCGCGGCCTGGGCATCGTTTGCGGCGATGAGTTGGAATGTTTCCGGGCCGGTCTCAAGGTTGCACAGGCCGTTCGGCGGCGGCAGGCGACGCGGCTCGCTGGTAAGTTGGTAGGTCGCGACGCGCTTGCCCTTCTTTCCGTCGCGGACGCGCATGGCGTTGAGCTCCCCTGACAGCACATCGCCGGCGTGGATAAGCTTCCCCGGCTTGGCCGACGGTTCGGTCTGCTGCGCCATCGCCCAGGGCGCCGCCATTGCCGCAGCAAAAACTGCAAAGCCCAAGCGTACGCCGAATCGGTGTTTCGTCATGTCGAATGGTTCCGTAAACAGATGTGTCCAGAGCGAGATGACCGCTCCCGAATCGTCATCCACACTATCATGTTGTTTTAGCGAGATCTTTCGAAGCGTCGGGCCGACCTTCTTGTGGTCCTCCACCTTTTGGATCGTTCGCTAGAACAGCGTCCGCTGCCGCATGGCTGCGGATAGCGTACCTTCGTCGAGATAATCAAGCTCTCCGCCGACCGGCACGCCATGCGCGAGCCGCGTTATCCGGACGTTGGCTTCCGACAGGAGATCGGTGATGTAGTGCGCCGTGGTCTGGCCGTCCACGGTGGCGTTGAGCGCCAGAATGATCTCGTTGACCTCAGGCGCGTGAGCCCGCGCTACCAGCGCATCGATGGTAAGATCCTGTGGGCCGATACCATCGAGCGGCGACAGCGTCGCGCCCAGCACATGGTAACGACCATTGGTCGCGTTGGCACGTTCCAGCGCCCAGAGATCGGCGACGTCGGCGACCACGACGATGATCGAGGGATCGCGGCGCGGATCGGTACACACCGTGCAGGGATTTTGCGTGTCGATATTGCCGCAAGTCTTGCAGACCTGGATCTTGTCGATCGCGACCTGCAAGGCTGCGGCGAGCGGCGTCATCAGCGCCTCGCGCTTCTTGATCAGGTGCAGTGCCGCGCGTCGGGCCGACCGCGGACCCAAGCCGGGCAACCGCGCCAGCAACTGAATCAGGCGTTCGATCTCGGGGCCGGCAACGCTTGCAGCCATTTAGGTCAGACCGAGTCCCGGCGGCAAGCCAAGCCCGCCGGTCAGCGCCGCCATCTTCTCCTGCATCGCGGCTTCCGCCTTGCGGCGGGCGTCGCCATGTGCGGTGACGAGCAAGTCCTCGAGCACCTCCCGCTCCTCCGGCTTCATCAGTGACGGGTCAATCCTGACGCCCTTCACCTCCATCTTCGCCGTCATGCGGACGGCGACGAGCCCACCGCCGGAAATGCCCTCGACCTCGACATTGCCGAGTTCCTCCTGCATCGCCTGCATCTTGGATTGCAGTTGTGCCGCTTGCTTCATCATGCCGAGAAAATCAGCCATTCGTGCTTCCTCGCCTCTCAATCGTCGTCATTGTCGGGACTTTCGATGGGATCTTCACCGGTCAGCTCAGCCGCGGGCTCGGCGGCCAGGCGGCGCACCTCGACCACCCGCGTGCCGGGAAAGCGCGCCAGCACCTCCTGCACGCGCGGATCGGCCTCCGCCGTACGCTGATGCTCGTTCCGCGCCAGTTCATTCTGCGATCGCACCGTCGGCTGGCCGACCTCGTTGGAGATGATCACGGTCCAGCGCCGCCCGGTCCATAGTTCGAGCTTGCGCGAGAGATCAGTGACGAGGCCGCGCGACGCTTTCGGCTCGAGCGCGATCTCGAGTTGGCCATCCTCGATGCGGACCAGCCGCACATCGGCTTCCAGCGCGCCCTTGATCATCAGATCGCGCTTCTCGCCGGCGAGCGCGATGAGCTGGGGAAAGCTCGTGATCCGCAGCGCCGGCGCGACATGGACATCGGCCGCCGGAACTGTCACCTGCGCACGCGTGGCGACATCGGCGCGGGGGCCTGCGAGTGGCGCCCGGAGCGGCATGGATGGCATTGCGGACATCGACGCCGTGGGCGCGCTGCGCGATGGCGCGGCACTGCCCGACAACGCCGGCGCGGCGCCGCCGCCGTTCTGCTCGATCATCCTGATCGCCTCGTCCGGCGTCGGCAGGTCAGAGACGTAGGCGATCCGCACCAGCACCATTTCTGCGGCGGCGGCCGGCCTCGTTGCGGCCTGCACCTCGGTGATGCCCTTGAGCAGCATCTGCCACATCCGCGAAAGCACCCGCATCGAAAGCTTTGCGGCGAAATCGCGCGCGCGCACGCGTTCGGTCTCACCGAACGCAACGTTATCCGCGGTCGCCGGCACGATCTTCACGCGGGTGACGAAATTGACGAACTCGGCAAGATCGGACAGCACCACGACCGGATCGGCGCCGACGTCATATTGGGCGCGGAATTCCGAGAAGGCGCTGGCGATATCGCCGCGTGCGAGCGAGTCGAAGAGATCGATCACGCGGGTGCGGTCGGCAAGGCCGAGCATCTGCCTGACCGCGTCGGCCTTCACCTGACCCGCGGCATGCGCGATCGCCTGGTCGAACAGCGACAGCGAATCGCGCACCGAACCTTCGGCGGCGCGCGCGATGATGCCGAGCGCCTCGGGCTCGACCTCGACGCCCTCCTTGGCCGCGATGCTCGAAAGATGCTTCATCAGCACATCGGCCTCGACGCGGCGCAGGTCGAAGCGCTGACAGCGAGACAAGACCGTGATCGGCACCTTTCGGATCTCGGTGGTGGCGAAAACGAACTTGGCGTGCTCCGGCGGCTCCTCCAGCGTTTTCAGGAAGGCGTTGAAGGCCGCGGTCGACAGCATGTGGACTTCGTCGATGATGTAGACCTTGTAGCGCGCGCTCGCCGGCGCATAGCGCACGCTGTCATTGATCTGGCGCACGTCGTCGACGCCGGTGTGGGACGCAGCGTCCATCTCCAGCACGTCCATGTGCCGGCTTTCCATGATCGCCTGACAATGCACGCCGAGGTCAGGCATGTGGATGGTCGGCCCCTTCACCGAACCATCCGGCTTTTCGTAGTTCAGCGCCCGGGCGAGGATGCGCGCGGTGGTGGTCTTACCGACCCCGCGCACGCCGGTCAGGATCCAGGCCTGCGGGATCCGCGCGGTCTCGAATGCATTCGAGACGGTGCGCACCATGGCCTCCTGCCCGATCAGATCCTCGAAACTGGAGGGACGGTATTTGCGGGCGAGAACGCGATAGGGCTTGGCGGTATCCGGTGCCCCGCCAAGATCGAACCCGCCCTGGTCGGCGCTGTCAGGCGGATGGGAGGGGGAGCCGGCATCGTTCATGCGTCGATCCGCAACTTGGATTGTCTCTCAACGGCCGGCTTGCGGATGGGAGCCGAAATCAAGCGCCGGGCGCGGAGACCGCCGTTCCAGCGCGCGATTCGCTCGGAAAAACAGGTAGGAGACTGACGAGCGACCCGATCCGGACCTCGTTAGGGCTGCTTCCTTCCGGACCTGACCCGGTTGGCGAGTGGCTCGTCCACCGCCAATCTCCCGGCTCCTATTTGGGGCCAAAAGAGCCGGAAAGCAAGCGGCCTGACAGTGGTTTGTGGGACTTGTAAGGGAACACAGAAAGGCATTATTTGCCGTCATGTCCGCCAATTGGTCGCTGCATTCGCAGCTCAAGAAAGACACTATCGATATCGGCGATCTGCCGCTATGCCGGGTGCTGGTCATCAAGGATGCGCATTATCCTTGGCTTCTGCTGGTGCCACGACGTGACGGAGCAGTCGAGATCATCGACCTCGACGAGGTTGAGCAGGCGCAATTGATGACAGAAGTATCCCGGGTTGCCCGGGCGCTGAAAGAGATCACCAAGTGCGACAAGCTCAATATCGCCGCACTCGGCAATTTGGTTCCGCAGCTTCATGTCCATGTCATCGCCCGGCGCACCGGCGACGCCGCGTGGCCCCGTCCCGTCTGGGGCGTGATGCCGCCGCTGGCGCATGACGCCGAGGAAGTGCAGAATTTCATCAGCGCGCTTCGACGCAAAATCTGGTTGGGTTGAGATGTCCGCATTCGAAAAATTTCCGCTCGGGCAACCGGCCTTTGTCACCCATGTTCTCGATCGCGCCGCGCATCTGCGCACCAACGACGACAAGCTGTTTGCGCTGGAAGGCCATCGCCAGGCTCGCGCCTATGTCGTCTATCGCGAATCACTGGTGGTGAAACAGGAGGATGGCGGACCGCGTGCGCTGCTCTCGCTCGACGAGGCCCGCGGCTTCGGCGCCAATCCCGGCACGATCTTCCTGGGTCTGCGCGATGGCGCGCCGATTTTCGGCATGGGCATCGCGCCGCAGGCGGCGGAAAAACTAGTTGGCCGCAGCGACGTTGCGGTGACTGAACTGCGCGGCATGGCGATGCAGGGCGTGGTGCCGCCCGAACAGCTCTCCGCGATCGCGATGGCGAAGTCGATGGTGACCTGGCATCAGCGCCATGGCTTTTGCGCCAATTGCGGCGTCCGGACCGCGATGAAGGAGGGCGGCTGGAAGCGCGAGTGCCCGAGCTGCAAGGCCGAGCACTTTCCGCGGACCGATCCGGTCGTGATCATGCTGGTCACTCACGGCGACAAATGCCTGTTGGGACGGCAAAAGCAGTTCCTGCCCGGCATGTATTCCTGCCTCGCCGGCTTCGTCGAGGCAGCGGAGACCATCGAAGACGCGGTGCGCCGCGAGATTTTCGAAGAGTCGGGCATCCACTGCACCGACGTCAATTATTACATGACGCAGCCCTGGCCCTACCCGTCATCGCTTATGATCGGCTGCACCGCGCGGGCCACCAATGAAGACATCGTAGTCGACCACACCGAGCTCGAGCATGCGCGCTGGTTCGACCGCACGGAAGCGACGCTGATGCTCAAGCGACAGCACCCCGACGGCCTCGCCGGGCCGCACCCATTCGCGATCGCCCATCATCTGCTCGGACGGTGGGTGCATAACGGAAACGACTCGGGCGCATAGCGGGAACGGGAGATGCTCCTGCCGATTAGTTCGGGACAGCGGCTTCGGCGAAAGGCGGAGCCGTCATGACGGATTCCCGCATGAATTTTCACGCCGAAGCTCCCAAGATCCCGCCTCGTATTCTCTGCATCGGCATGCCGGTGCGCGACCTCACCTTCCGCGTCAGCGGCGTTCCCGCGCGCGGCTCCAAGGAACACGCCACCCATTTCGACGAGATCTGCGGCGGCAATGCGCTCAATGCCGCGATCGGCATCGTGCGGCTGGGCGGCCGCGCGTCGATGTGCGGGCCGATCGGCGATTCCAAGGAAACGTCGAGCCGCTACATCTTCGACAAGCTCACCCATGAGGGCATCGAAACCAAGCACATCGTGCACATGCCTGATCTCGTCACCCCGATCTCGACCATCATGATCGACCCGAGCGGTGAGCGCACCATCGTCACCTTTCGCGATCCGGAGCTCTGGAAGGTGAGGCTGCCGCCGACCGAATTTTTGCTGGACGATTGCGCGGCGATCCTGACCGAGAGCCGCTGCGCGCCATTCTGCACCGATCTTTGCGCCGAGGCCGTTCGGCGCGGCATCCCCGTGATCGTCGACGTCGACCGCGCAATGTCGCTGCGGGAGGGGCTCCTCACCGCCTCCTCCCATCTCGTCTTTTCCAGCGAGCCGCTGCAGGAGACCGCCGATGTCACCGATGACGGCCAAGCCCTGAAGAAAATCGCCAAGCTGACCCCGTCCTTCCTGGCCGGGACGCGCGGCCCGAGGGGCACGATCTGGCTGAACGACAAGGGCGAGCTTGAGGAAACTCCGGCCTTTCCGGTCCATACCGTGGACACGCTCGGCGCGGGCGACGTCTTCCATGGGGCGTTCGCGCTTGCCATCACCGAGAAGCAGGAGCTGCGGCAGGCCCTGCGCTTCGCCTCCGCCGCCGCAGCGCTGAAATGCACCCGCTTCGGGGGCGCTTATGCTGCACCGCAACGTGCTGACGTTGAAGAGTTTTTGCATCGGCGCGAGGATGCGCCGCGGGCCAGCCCCGGCTAGCAACCGCTTGCGCTAGAAGATTTTTCTCTATATTAGGTATATCAAGCCATTGCATGGAACTTTCTTCTATGACCGACACTGCCATTCAGGTTTCCGATAGCCGGCGCCTCGACGCCATCGACCGCAAGATTTTGACCGTGCTGCAGGAAGACGCCTCGCTTTCCGTCGCCGAGATCGGCGACCGGGTCGGACTGTCCTCGACACCCTGCTGGAAGCGCATTCAGAGGCTGGAAGCCGACGGCGTGATCCTGCGCCGGGTGGCGCTGGTCGACCAGAACAAGATCGGGCTCGGGATCTCCGTGTTCGTCTCGGTCGAGAGCGGCGACCATTCGGAAGCCTGGCTGCGCAAATTCGCCGACGCGGTGAGCGCCATGCCCGAGGTGATGGAGTTCTACCGGATGGCCGGCGACGTCGACTACATGCTGCGCGTCGTGGTCGCGGACATGGCGAGCTATGACATTTTCTACAAGAAGCTGATCAGCGCCGTACCGCTCAAGAACGTCACGTCACGCTTCGCGATGGAAAAGATAAAATCCGTCACCGCGCTGCCGGTGCCAGCGGCGTAAGCAACGCGATCGCAAGTCTAACGGTCATCGTCCGGCTTGACCGGGCGATCCAGTATTCCAGCGACAGTCGTTTTCGATCGGGAGGCCGCGGCGCACCGGATCACTCGCATTCTCGGCTGATGAGAGCCAGGTTTGCAGCGATTACTCCGCTCAAATTTTCTGATTGTACTCGCCGACCTCGGGATGGGTACGCAGCACCGAATCCATTGCCTCGAACATGTCGCGCATGCGTTGCTCACCGACGGGGCTTTCGACCACGACCACCAGTTCCGGCTTGTTCGACGACGCCCGCACCAGGCCCCAGCTCCCGTCCTCGACCGTGACACGCACGCCGTTGACGGTGACGAGATCGCGGATCGGCTGGCCCGCGACCTTCTCGCCCCTCTGCTTCAGCGTCTCGAAATGCTTCACCACGGCATCGACGACGCCGTATTTCGCCTCATCGGCGCAATGCGGTGACATGGTCGGTGACGACCAGGTCTTCGGCAGCGCATCCTTCAGGTCCGCCATCGACTTGCCCGGCGAGCGATCCAGCATCTCGCAGATCGCGATCGCCGAGACCAGGCCGTCGTCATAGCCGCGGCCGAACGGCCTGTTGAAGAAGAAGTGGCCGGACTTCTCGAAGCCCGCGAGCGCGCCGAGTTCGTTGGTGCGCCGCTTCATGTAGGAATGGCCGGTCTTCCAGTAGGCGGTCTTCGCGCCCTGCCGCTGCAACACCGGGTCGGTGACGAACAGGCCGGTCGACTTCACGTCGACGACGAACTGCGCGTCCTTGTGGATCGCCGACATGTCGCGCGCCAGCATCACGCCGACCTTGTCGGCGAAGATCTCCTCGCCGGTGTTGTCGACGACGCCGCAGCGGTCGCCGTCGCCGTCGAAGCCGAGCCCGATATCGGCCTTGTGCGCCAGCACCGCATCGCGGATCGCATGCAGCATCTCCATGTCTTCCGGATTCGGATTGTATTTCGGAAAAGTGTGATCGAGCTCGGTATCGAGCGGGATCACCTCGCAACCGATCGCTTCCAGCACCTGCGGCGCGAACGCGCCCGCGGTGCCGTTGCCGCAAGCCGCAACGACCTTCAGCTTGCGCTTCAGCTTCGGCCGATTGGTGAGATCGGCGATGTAGCGGGCCGGATAATTCTCGTGGAACTGGTAGGAGCCGCCGGCCTTGTTCTTGAACTCCGCGTTGAGCACGATCTGTTTCAGCCGCGTCATCTCGTCCGGACCGAAGGTGAGCGGGCGGTTTGCGCCCATCTTCACGCCGGTCCAGCCATTGTCGTTATGCGAGGCGGTGACCATCGCGACGCAGGGCACATCGAGATCGAACTGCGCAAAGTATGACATCGGCGTGACGGCAAGCCCAACGTCATGCACCTTGCAGCCCGCCGCCATCAGGCCCGAGATCAGCGCATACTTGATCGAGGCCGAATAGCCGCGGAAATCGTGACCGGTGACGATTTCCTGCTTGACCCCGAGTTCGGCGATCAGCGCGCCGAGCCCCATGCCCAGCGCCTGCACGCCCATCAAATTGATTTCCTTGTTGAACAGCCAGCGCGCGTCATATTCGCGAAACCCGGTCGGCTTCACCATCGGCTCGGATTCGAAGGCATAGGTATTCGGAACCAGCGCGGACTTCGGCTTCGGAAACATGGAGCGGCCTTATCGTCGAGTGCGGATGAGCATCGCTGCAGCCTTAGCCAAGGCCCAGGCCGGGCGAAAGGTGAGAGTGACGGCTGGTGGCCGAAAATTGCGGCAGAATTGGCGGTGACGAAATCACCGCGATGCGCCGACCAAGGCGTTGGTTCTTACTGCTCCAGCACGAGCCGGCCGTTGGCGTATTCGAAGCGCCTCAGCTTCGACAGGAAGGATAGGCCGAGCAGATTCTCGGAGAGCGCTTCGTCCGGCAGCACCATGGCGTCGACATCGCGCACGACGAGACCGCCGAGGTCGATCATCGCGATGCGCGCACGCGCGGCCTTGATGGTTCCGTTGGCGGTGGTGACCTTCGAAGTGTAGTCGCCCGGCGTCGGACGCAGGCCGAAGCGTGCTGCGGACTTCTCGTTCAGCGCAACCAGCGACGCGCCGGTGTCGACCATGAAGTCGATCCGCTGGCCGTCGATCCGGCCGTCGGTCGCGAAGTGGCCGCGGGAGTCGCGCGGAATGCTCAGCGTGCGGCCGGAGGCCTGGGCCACCGTGACGCCGGGAGGGGCCTTTTGCCCCGCCGCTGTGGTCGCGGCGGCGGGCGTCATCTTGCTCGCCATCTGCGCCATGAACGTGCCGAGCCCGATCATGATGGCCGCGAAGATCATCAGGTTACGCATGACACCACACTCGGAAAACCGGAGACCCAATTTGACCACGCCTGATGCCCCGCCGGGAGCGACGGCGCGGACAGGACCCTGCCATTTTGGCGAAAAGGATGAGCGAACGGTTAATACGCCGGTGAAGAAGGACGATTGAAGAGCGAGCCGGTGATCCCGGCCCTCAAATCTGACAATTTTTCAGAGCTGTCGGTCGCCGGCGCGACAACTCAGGTGCCGCGCGGTTTCACCCGTTTTGTCGGCATTGCGCCGGCGGGATCCTCGGGCCAGGGGTGGCGAGGATAGCGGCCGCGCAGGTCAGAGCGCACGGCGGCGTAGCTGCCGCGCCAGAAGCCCGGGAGATCGCGCGTCACCTGCACCGGCCGCTGCGCCGGCGACAGCAATTCCAGAACCAGCGGCACCGCGCCCCGTGCGATCGAGGGATGGATGTTGAGCCCGAACAGTTCCTGCAGGCGCACCGCGATCGTCGGCCCCTGCTCGGCCTCATAGTCGATCGCAAGCTGAGTGCCGGTCGGCGCCTCGAAATGGGTCGGTGCCTCGCGATCGAGTCGCGCCCGCAGATCCCAGGGCAATAGCGACATCAGCGCCTCCGACAGGTCGCCGGCGGAGAGATCCTTCAGCGCGGTCTTGTCGTATAGCGCCGGCACCAACCAGTCGCCGGCGCGGGCGGCGAGCGCGGCGTCGGACAGATCGGGCCAGTTCTCGCCCTCGGCCCTGCGCAGGAACATGACGCGGTCGCGCCATTGCCTGGAATGCTTCGACCAGGGCAACCGGTCGAGGCCCGCGGCAATCAAGCCGTCGGCCAAGGTCCGCGCGGTCTCGGCCGATGGCGACAGCGGCATCGGTGCTTCGGACAGAGTGATCGCATGCAGCGAACGCCTGCGACGCGCGCGCAGCGCCATCGCGTTGCGATCGAACGACACGTCTTCCGCACTCTCGATCTGGTCGGCGAAACGTTGCTCGATCTCCTCCTGGGTGATCGTTGCCGCGAGCAGGATGCGGCCGCTCGCAGCAGTGCCGGTCAGTTCCGCCACCGCGATATAGGGCGCACGCGCCAGAGCCGAGGTCTGCTCCACGGCTGCGCCCCGGCCATTGGCGAGCACGAAACTGCCATTGCCGCGATTCTTCGCGATGCGGTCCGGAAATGCGAAGGCCAGCATGACGCCGGTGGAAAGCTCCTTCTCGCTCCCGAGAGCCTCCACCTGCGAGGCCCAGCGCCGCGCCATGCTGCGCGCGCTCGCGGCGCGCTCCGAGCGGTCGCGGCGGAACTGATCGAGCCTGACATCGAGATCGATGTTGTCGCCACCCAGCCCGCGCTCGGTGAGGATGGCGGCGATGTCGGCCGCGTCCTCCGCCGCGCCGAAGCGCGCCGAATCCACGATCATCCGCGCGAGCCGCGGTGGCAGGGCGAGCGCGCGCAGGCTCTTTCCTTCTGCGGTGAGGCGGCCGTCGCCGTCGAGCGCGCCGAGTTCATGGAGCAGCGATTTGGCTTCCTTCAGCGCCGCGGCCGGCGGCGGATCGAGGAACGCAAGGCTAGCGGGATCGCTGACGCCCCATTGCGCGAGATCGAGCACAAGCGACGACAGGTCGGCGGAGAGGATTTCGGGCGCGGTGTAAGCGACAAGCGAAGCAGTCTGTGGCTCGTCCCACAAGCGGTAGCAAACCCCCGGCTCGATCCGGCCGGCGCGGCCGCGCCGCTGATCGACCGCCGCGCGCGAGGCGCGCACAGTCTCGAGCCGGGTCAGCGCGATGTCAGCCTCGTAGCGCGGCACCCGCGCCATGCCGGAATCGACGACGATACGGACGCCCTCGATGGTGAGGGAGGTCTCCGCGATCGAGGTCGCCAGCACCACCTTGCGTCTCCCCTTCGGGGCTGGCGCGATGGCACGGTCCTGCGTGCCGGCATCGAGTGCGCCGAACAACGGCACGATCTCGACCGATGCGTCCTGCACGCGCTCGGTGAGGAAGGTCTGGGTGCGGCGGATCTCGGCCGCGCCCGGCAGGAACGCCAGCACCGAGCCCGATTCCGCCCGCAGGGCGGTCGCGATCGTCTCCGCCATCTGCCGCTCCAGCGGCACGTTGATCTTGCGGCCGACATAGCGCGTCTCGACCGGAAAGGCACGGCCCTCGCTCGCCACCACGGGCGCGTCGCCGAGCAGCTTCGCGACGCGGGCGCCGTCGAGTGTTGCCGACATCACGAGGATGCGCAGGTCCTCGCGCAAGCCGGTCTGCGCGTCGCGCGCAAGCGCGAGCCCAAGGTCGGCGTCGAGGGAACGCTCGTGGAATTCGTCGAACAGCACCGCTGCCACGCCGCTGAGTTCGGGATCATCGAGAATCTGCCGCGAGAAGATGCCTTCGGTGACAACCTCGATCCGCGTCGCGCGCGACACCTTCGAGCCGAAGCGGACGCGGTAGCCGACAGTCTCGCCAGCGCGTTCACCAAGGGTCCTGGCCATCCGCTCGGCACTGGCGCGCGCCGCGATGCGGCGCGGCTCCAGCACGATGATCTTCTTGTCCTTCGCCCAAGGCACGTCGAGCAGCGCCAGCGGCACCCGCGTGGTCTTGCCGGCGCCGGGCGGCGCAACCAGCACCGCGGCACTGTGGCCATCGAGCGTGCGCTCGAGTTCACCGAGCACGGCATCGATCGGCAGCGGCGAATCGAAATTGTGGGGCAAAACCAATCATCCGTCACCACCCGCGCGGGCGGGTGATCCACCGTCATGTCCGATTACAAAAACCGGGCGTACTGGATACCCCGCCTCTGCGGGGTATGACAGCGGTAATGGAGCTACTACGCCCGCGGCAGCGGCGGGCGGCCGATGCTGTCATAGGCAAAGCCGTGGGCGGCCATGTCCTCGGGACGATAGATATTCCGCAGGTCGACCACAACCGGCTGCGCCATTTCGGCCTTGATCCGCTCGAGATCGAGCGCGCGATACTGCACCCACTCGGTCACCAGCACCATCGCGTCGGCGCCCTTGGCGCAGACATAGGGATCGTCGCAATATTCGATCTGCGGCAGTTCATGGCGAGCCTGTTCCATCCCCGCCGGGTCATGCGCCCGCACCTTCGCACCCATGTCGAGCAGGCCGGTGACCAGCGGGATCGACGGCGCCTCGCGCATGTCGTCGGTGTCCGGCTTGAAGGTGAGACCGAGCACCGCGATCGTCTTGCCGCGCAGGCTGCCGCCGGAGACGCTCGCGACCTTGCGCGCCATCGCGCGCTTGCGGTTGTCGTTGACGCCGAGCACCGCCTCGACGATGCGAAGCTGGACGTCATGGTCCTGCGCGATCTTGATCAGGGCACGGGTGTCCTTCGGGAAGCAGGAGCCGCCGAAGCCGGGCCCGGCATGAAGGAATTTGGAGCCGATGCGGTTGTCGAGACCAATGCCTCGCGCGACCTCCTGCACGTCGGCGCCGACCTTTTCGGAGAGGTCGGCAATCTCGTTGATAAAGGTGATCTTGGTGGCAAGGAACGCGTTTGCGGCGTATTTGATCAACTCCGCCGTGCGCCGCGCCGTGTACATCAGCGGCGCCTGGTTCAGCGACAGCGGCCGATAGATATCGCCGAGCACCTTCCGCCCGCGTTCGTCCGACGTCCCGACCACGATTCGGTCCGGGAATTTGAAATCGCGGATCGCGGCGCCCTCGCGCAGGAATTCCGGGTTGGAGGCGACCACGACGTCGGCTTCCGGGTTGGTCTCGCGGATCAGCCGCTCGACCTCATCGCCGGTTCCGACCGGCACGGTCGATTTGGTGATGACGACCGTGAAGCCCTTCAGCGCCGCGGCGATCTCGCGTGCGGCGCCATAGACATAGGTGAGGTCAGCATGACCATCGCCTCGCCGCGATGGGGTACCGACCGCGATGAATACGGCATCGGCCTCCGCGACGGGCGCCGCCAGGTCGGTGGTAAATTCGAGGCGCTTGGCCTTCACATTGTCCGCCACCAGCGCGTCGAGGCCGGGCTCGAAGATCGGAATCTCACCGCGATGAAGTGCGGCGATCTTGCCGGCATCCTTGTCCACACAGGTCACGTGGTGACCAAAATCCGCGAAGCAGGCCCCCGACACCAACCCGACGTAACCCGTGCCAATCATGGCGATGCGCATGGAACAACCCGCTTGCTATGGTTAATGACCCCTGGGAATTCGTGCGCCTCATAGAACATTTGCCGGCCAAGGGGAACGTGGAATTGCGCAGTACCCCGGCATGCCATTTGAAGGAGTAAAGGCGAAATCAACAGATCGCGCCGATGATGCGTCCGATCAGGCCGAAACAGGACAAAGATGATCGCAAACGGCACACCCGCGGCGACAAATCGTTCCACAAGGGCCTCTGGCGGCCGCGTCGATTGGGTCGACTATGCCAAGGGCATCTGCATCGTCATGGTCGTGATGATGCATTCGGTGCTGGGTGTGGAAAAGGCCGCCGACCAGACCGGCTTCATGCACGTGCTGGTCGGCTTCGCAAAGCCGTTCCGGATGCCGGACTTCTTCCTGATTTCCGGGCTCTTCCTCTCCGTCGTGATCGACCGCGACTGGCGCACCTATCTCGATCGCAAGGTCGTGCATTTCGCCTATTTCTATGTGCTGTGGGTGACGATCCAGTTCGGCTTTAAGGCGCCGTCGTTGGCCGCCGCATCGGGCTGGAGCCAGGTCGCCTTGCTGTATCTTGAATCCTTCGTCGAGCCGTTCGGCACGCTGTGGTTCATCTATCTGCTGCCGATTTTCTTCGTCGTCACAAAACTGACACGCAGCGTTCCTCCGCTGGCGATATGGCTCGTCGCCGCGGCGCTTGAGACGATGCATGTCTCGACCGGATGGACTGCGATCGACGAGTTCTGCACCCGCTTCGTCTACTTCTTCACCGGCTACATACTGGCCAATCATGTGTTCGCGCTCTCGGATCGCGCACGGTCGCAGCCTGCGCTCGCGCTCCTCGGGCTCGCGCTTTGGGCACTGGTGAACGGCGGCTTGGTGGCATCAGGTGGAAGCGAAGCGCCGCTCGTCTCGCTCGCACTCGGGCTTGCCGGCGCTTGCGCGATCATCGTTACAGGCACCCTGCTTGCCCGGGCGCGCTGGCTCGGCGTCCTACGCTATTGCGGCGAGCATTCGATCGTCATCTATCTCGCTTTCTTCCTGCCGATGGCTGCGACGCGAACGATCCTGCTGCGTACCGCCGTGATCGGTGACATCGGCCTGATCTCGCTGATCGTGACGGCCGTCGGCGTCGCCGGCGCGCTCCTGATCTGGCGGCTGGCCCTGGCGGCGCACGCCAACTTCCTGTTCGAGCGGCCCGAGGCGCTCTGGATAGCACCGAAGAAGCCAGTGCCTACCCTCCAGGCAGCGGAATGAGGCCGAACCTTCAAGACGCCTGTGGCAGATTCGTTCCGACCCCTCGAATCCGGCCTGTGGTATTTTCCGCGTATTGAAATAACTGCCTTTTTGGCTCCGGATGTTTCGTCGCGTGGCTCGCGACGAAACAATTCTCCCGCTCACGAAACCATTTTCCGTTTTTCGCGCAGACGTCCGGAAACGGGGGCTATCTAACAATTCTCCCAACGAACCGCCGCCAAACGGCGTACTGGGAGCCTGTCATGCCGAACGTCATCGCCATCAACGCCGCAGCCGAGAAGCACATTGCCGCTGCCCGCGCGACCTCGGATGAAATGCTGCTCGAGAGTATCGCCAGGGGCGATCGCACCGCGATGCACGTCCTTTATTCTCGTCACAACGTCCGGGTCTACCGCTTCGTGCTGCGCATGGTGCGCGACACCGCGATGGCCGAGGATTTGGTGAGCCAGGTGTTTCTGGACGTGTGGCGGACCGCCGCCCAGTTCGAGGGACGCTCGCAGGTCTCGACCTGGCTGTTGTCGATCGCCCGCTTCAAAGCGCTGACCGCGCTGCGCCAGCGTAAGCATGAGGATATCGAGCAGGAGGACGTGCTGGAGATCGCCGACAGCGCCGACACGCCGGAATCCTCCCTCGATCGCGCCACCACCAGCGAAATCCTGCGCGCATGCGTATCCAAGCTGTCGCCGGCGCACCGCGAGATCATCAACCTCGTTTACTACCATGAGAAGTCGGTTGAAGAAGCCGGACTCATCATCGGGATCCCGCAGAGCACGGTGAAAACCCGGATGTTCTACGCTCGCAAGCAACTCGCCGAGTTGTTGAAGGTCGCCGGTGTGGACAGTGTTGCCGCGTGAAACAGCCTTAGCGCATTACGTTAGATAGTTATCGGCTCGCCAATTGCGTCTAAGCCAAAAGACTCCAGTGACGAAACAATTGAAACATCACGCGGAAAAGCTCGGTCCCTATACCCGCAACTAACGCCGCAACGCCAACGCCGAACAGGAGAATGACATGCTGAAGCCTTCCCTTCGCTTCCTCATCATCCCGCTCGGCGCCGTCTCTACCCTGGCCTCGCTGTCCACCCAGAACGTTGCGCCGCGCCTCCCGCACAGCGGCACGATGCTGGTTCGCGAGCAGGTGGTGGATTGCAGCTTCAAACCATCCACGGAGGTCTGCGTGATCTCCAGCGAACGCGGGACGGGTACCCGCTGAACCAAGTTTCCAAGTCTCCCAAGCAACCTCCAACAACCCGGCCGGGATGCCCCCCGGCCGGGTTGCCCTGTATATGGCGGCGCCGTGGTGAGGAGGGCCCGGCCGGAGTCACACAGACGTGACGTTCTCCAAGCTTGGGGCGCCGTAACGGCACGAGACATTTTACGAAAGGTATCATGTGTCCCGGAGCGGCCCAATGACGAGCCGGGAAGCCAAATGAACGGGATACCGGTGCGCGATCTTGCTCTTGCGCGGCTTGCCGGTGTCGCCACGGTCGCCGCGCCTTGCACCCTGCCGATGCTGCCATCCTCGGGGCCTCGACAGGTCTGACCCGCAAGGCGCGGCACCCCTCCCGCGGTGATTCGCTCGGCTTTGATGCGTCATTCTCGATGCAGGCATAGGTGCCGAGCGCGATCCCGTGCGCCCTTGATCTCGATCCCAAACGTGCTCCGGACGGGTTGCACGGCTGCTCGACGCCATTAGCTGAGCCGCGCGACCATCAGCACCGTACTATCGCCAAGCCTGGCGTGGTAAGGTGGGTGCCGGGTCGGGCGCGATCCCGAAGAGTGGAAGCTGGTTCGGGAAGTATCGCGCCCAGGAAACCGACGATGGATGGCGCGTGATGTTGGAAGGCTGGGATGCTGTCGCGCTCGCCCGGGCGCAGTTCGCTTTCACGATGTCGTTCCACATCATATTTCCCGCATTCTCGATCGGACTCTCAAGCTACCTTGCGGTGCTGGAAGCGCTGTGGCTTGCGACCAAGCGCGAGGTCTACATCAACCTGTTCAATTACTGGCTGAAGATCTTCGCGGTCGCCTTCGGCATGGGCGTGGTGTCGGGCATCGTGATGTCCTACCAGATCGGTACCAACTGGTCGGCGTTCGCCGACAAGACCGGTCCCGTGATTGGCCCCTTGATGGCCTATGAGGTGCTGACCGCCTTCTTCCTCGAGGCCGGTTTCCTTGGCGTGATGCTGTTCGGCCTCGAACGAGTCGGCCCCAGGCTGCATTTCCTGGCGACCCTGATGGTCGCGATCGGCACCCTGATCTCGGCGTTCTGGATCCTCTCGGCCAATTCCTGGATGCAGACGCCGGCAGGCCACGCGGTCAACGCCGACGGGCAGTTTGTCGCCGACGAGTGGCTGAAGCTGATCTTCAATCCGTCGTTTCCCTACCGCCTCGTTCATATGGTGCTGGCGGCCTACCTCACCACCTCGCTCGTGGTCGGCGCGGTTGGAGCCTATCACCTGTTGCGCGACCAGCATCTTGCGGGTCCCCGCGTGATGTTCTCGATGGCGATGTGGATGGCAACCCTGGTGGCGCCGATCCAGATCCTTGCCGGCGACCAGCATGGCCTCAACACGCTGGAGCATCAGCCGGTGAAGATCATGGCCATGGAGGGCCATTTCGAAAGCCACAAGGACGGCGCGCCGCTGATCCTGTTCGGCCTGCCCAACCAGACCGCCGGGCGAGTCGACTACGCGATCGAGATCCCGAAACTCGGCTCCGTCATTCTGAAGCATTCGCCCGACGCGCCGATGGCCGGCCTCGACACCGTGCCTCGGGAAAACTGGCCGCCGGTGCCGATCACGTTCTGGTCGTTCCGCATCATGGCCGGACTCGGATTCCTGATTCTCGGGCTCGGCCTGCTCAGCCTGTGGATGCGCTGGCGCGGCGGACTTTACAGCTCGCGCCTGCTGCACCTGTTTGCCATCGCGATGGGACCGGCCGGCTTCGTCGCGGTGCTCGCAGGCTGGATCACCACCGAGACCGGCCGGCAGCCGTTCACGGTATATGGACTGCTGCGGACGACGGATTCCGCCTCGCCGCTGGCGGCGCCCGCAGTCGGCTCCTCGCTGATCGCCTTCGTCATCGTCTATTTCATCGTCTTCATCGCCGGCGTGGTCTATCTGCTGCGGCTGATGGCGCAACCGCCGCATCCGGGTGAGCATGGCCTGGACAGCCACATTCCTGCCCGCGCCGCCGGCATCACGCCGGCGGCAGGCGCTGCCGCGGAGGGTGCGCGATGAGCTTCGCCGTGGACATTGCCACGATATGGGCCTTCATCATCGCCTTTGCAGTGTTCGTCTATGTCGTCATGGACGGCTTCGATCTCGGCCTCGGCATCCTGTTTCCGCTGTTTCCGCAAAAGGCCGATCGCGACGTCATCATGAACAGCGTGGCGCCGGTGTGGGACGGCAACGAGACCTGGCTGGTGCTCGGCGGCGGCGGCATGATGGCGGCGTTTCCGCTCGCTTATGCTGTGCTGATGCCGGCGCTCTACACGCCAATGATCGCGATGTTGCTCGGCCTTGTATTCCGCGGTGTCGCCTTTGAATTCCGCTGGCGCACCCGGACGGCGCGCAACAAATGGGACCTCGCCTTTTCCGGCGGTTCGCTGCTCGCTTCGCTGGCACAGGGGATTGCGCTCGGCGCGATCCTGCAGGGCATTCATGTCGAGGGACGCCAATACGCCGGCGGCTGGTGGGACTGGTTGACGCCGTTCAGCATCTTGACCGGCGTGTCGCTCGTGATCGGCTATGCACTGCTCGGCGCGACCTGGCTTGTGATGAAGACGGAAGGAATCCTGCGCGACCGCGCCTATCGCCTGAGCTGGGTGCTGTTGACCGCAATGCTGGGGGCAATCGGCGCCGTCAGCATCGCAACGCCGTTCCTGCACGTGCAATACACGCACCGCTGGTTCGCCTGGCCGAACATCATCCTCACCGCGCCGGTGCCGATCGCGGTCGCCGCCGTTACTGCAATGCTGCTTCGCGCGCTTGCCAATAAATACGACTACCAGCCGTTCTTCCTGACGCTTGCGCTGTTCGCGCTATCCTATGCGGGGCTCGGCATCAGCATGTTTCCCTACATCGTGCCACAGAGCATCACGATCTGGCAGGCGGCCTCGCCCGAGAACAGCCAGATCTTCATGCTGTTCGGCGTCTCAGTGCTGATCCCATTGATCCTCGGCTACACCGCCTGGGCCTACTGGGTATTCCGCGGCAAGGTCAGGCCAGAAAGCGGGTATCACTGATGCGGTCCCATCCGAATCCACGGCCGCTGACACAGCGTCTGCTGTGGTTCGTCGCGCTCTGGCTGGGCGGCGTCGGCACGGTGGCGCTGATCTCATACGTTCTGCGGCTCTGGATCGCGACGAAATAGAGCAGATGGCGCCGCCCCCGGATCACGCGACGAAAAACAAAAGCATTACAGCAACATATTGACCCTACCCGCCATAAACTTGCCATCAAGCCGCCACTGAGATTTGATGGTTCCGGGGCTGGATGGGAGGAACCACCTGCCTCGCCACAAGGAGAGCTTTGCATGACCAAACTGCGTCACCTGGTCTGGATGTTGATTGCCGCGGTCGTCCTCGTGCTGTCGACATCGCAAAGCTTTGCGCAGAAGCGCCCGGACGCCGACGAGCCCGGCCTGGTCGCCGACGAATCCTATGAGCTCGATCCCGAATGGCAGAAGCAGGTGGTGTATTTTCGTACCAACGAGCCGCCGGGCACCATCATCGTCTCCACCGCTGAGCGCCATCTCTATCTCGTGCAGGGTAACGGCCGTGCGCTCCGCTACGGCATCGGTGTCGGCCGCGAAGGCTTTCAGTGGCAGGGCCTGCTGAACATCACCCGCAAGGCCGAGTGGCCGGACTGGGTACCGCCACCCGAAATGATCGCGCGCCAGCCCTATCTGCCGCGCTTCATGGCAGGCGGTCCCGGCAATCCGCTTGGCGCCCGCGCGATGTATCTCGGTACCACGGTCTATCGTATCCACGGCACCAACCGGCCTGACACCATCGGAACCGCCGTCTCCTCCGGCTGCTTCCGCCTCGTCAACAACGACGTTGCCGATCTTTACGACCGCGTACCGGTCGGCACCAAGGTGATCGTCCGCCAGAAGCCCCAACTGTAGCCTTCAGTCCGCTTCGACCCGTTCTTCCGATAATTGGCGAGAGAAAATCCATGCGCACATTTCGAGGCGGCCTGACCATCGGGCTCGCGGTCGCCGTGCTGGTCGCGGCCGCCGCCATCACCTATGAACGCTACGACACCCGCACGCTGAAGCGCACCATCCGCCGTGGCGAGGTGCTGTGCGGCGTCAACAGGGGCCTGCCGGGCTTCTCGATCCCCGACGACAAGGGCAATTGGACCGGGTTCGATGTCGACTTCTGCCGCGCGGTGGCGGCGGCGATTTTCGACGATCCGTCGAAGGCGAAGTTCGTCCCGCTCGACGCCAGCGAACGCTTCAAGGAGCTGCAAAACCGCAAGGTCGACATCCTCTCGCGCAACTCGACCTGGAGCATGTCGCGCGAGACCAATTACGACCTCTACTTCCCGGCGGTGGCCTTCTATGACGGCCAGGGCTTCATGCTCCCGCGCGCGCGCAACATCGATTCCGCGCTCGACCTGAACGGCAGCAAGGTCTGCGTGCAGGCCGGCACCACGACGGCGCTCAACCTTGCAGACTATTTCCGTGCCAATAACATGAACTACACGGAGATGAAGTTCGGAAAGCTCGATGAGGTGGTCAAGGCCTATGAATCGGGCCAGTGCGACACCCTTACCGCCGACGCCTCCCAGCTCTACGCACTTCGGCTCAACCTTCCCAAACCGACTGACCACACCATCCTGGCCGACATCATCTCCAAGGAGCCGCTCGCGCCGGTGGTCCGCCTGCGCGACGACGACTGGATGATGATCGTGAAGTGGACGCTCTACGCCATGATCAACGCCGAGGAGCTCGGCATCACCTCGCAGAACATCGACGAGGCGCTGAAGTCGAAGAAGCCCGAGGTGATGCGCCTGGTCGGCACCGAGGGCAGCTATGGCGAGGACCTCGGCCTGACCAAGGACTGGGCCGTGCGCATCATCAAGCATGTCGGCAATTACGGCGAGGTCTATGACCGCAATGTCGGCAGCGAGTCCAAGCTCAAGATCCCGCGCGGCATGAATCAGCTCTGGAATGCCGGCGGCATCCAGTACGCGCCGCCGATCAGGTAAACGCGCCGGCATCGCTTCATTCTGAGGAGACCGCAAAGCGGCCTTCTCAAGGGACGAAGCAGCCGACCCGGCCTCATTGTTCGCGACGCCGCTTCGCGGCTCCTTACGATGAGGAACGACGGTCAATAGCCCTTGGCGCGCGCCAACTGGTCGGCGTGGAAGTTGCTGTCGCCGAACAGTTCCTGGCAGACGCGGGCGCGCTTCATGAAGAAGCCGATGTCGAACTGGTCGGTCATGCCCATGCCGCCGTGCATCTGCACACCCTCCTGCACGGCCTGCGTTGCGGTGTTTCCGGCGCGCGCCTTTGCAACCGCAACCGCCGTGCCGGCCTTACCGGGATCGGCATCGAGCGTCTGAAGCGCCTTCAAGACGGCGGCGCGGGTGATCTCAATCTCGATATAGAGCTGCGCCGCGCGGTGCTGCAGCGCCTGGAATTCGCCAATCGCCTTGCCGAACTGCTTGCGCTCCTTGAGATACGTCACGGTGCGGCCGAATACCTCCTCGCTCAGGCCCACCATTTCGGAGGCGACGGCGCCGCGGCCGATATTGAGCACGCCATCGAGCAACGCGTATCCCTCGTCGACCTCGCCGAGCACACTGTCGGCGTTGACCTCGACATGGTCGAACACGATTCGCGCAGCATTATGCGAATCGACCATCGCGATACGCTCGATCGCGAGCCCTTTTGACTTCGGATCGACCAGGAACAGCGTCAGCCCGTTCTTGTCGCCTGCGGCGCCCGCGCTGCGCGCAGCGACGATCAGGAGATCGGCGGTGTGGCCGTCGACCACGAACGCCTTGTCGCCATTAAGCTTGAAGCCGTTACCGGCGCGCGTCGCCTGCAATTTGGTCTGCAGCGGACGATGTTTTGCACCTTCATCGATCGCGAGCGCTGCAAGCAACGAGCCGTCGGAGACCTTGGGAAGGTATTGCGCCTTCTGCGCCTCGTTGCCGCCGCGCGACAGCGCAGATGCCGCGAGCACCGAGGTCGCAAGGAACGGCGAAGGCATCAGCGTGCGGCCGATCTCCTCCATCACGATGCCGGCCTCGACACAGCCGAGCCCGCTGCCGCCGAATTCTTCCGGCACCAGCAAGCCGGAGAAGCCCATTTCGGCAAAGGTTCTCCAGAGTTCGCGGGAGAAGCCGGTGGCATCCTTGCTGTCGCGCAGGCTGCGCAGATGCGACACCGGTGCCTTGTCGCTGATGAGGCCGCGCGCGCTGTCGCGCAGCATGGATTGTTCTTCGGTGAGGACGAGAGCCATGGGTGGATTCCGCTATTCTGATCTTCGATCGCATTCACTGTTGACCCTCACGGTGAGGCGGCGCGTCAGCGTCGTCTCGAGCCATAAGGCTGATATCGGTGCCTCATCCTTCCAGACGTACGTTCCGCGCCCCGCAGGATGAGGAACTTCATTCACGCTCCCGGCAGATCGAGGATGCGCTTTGCCACGATGCCAAGCATCACTTCGCTGGTGCCGCCCTCGATCGAGTTCGCTTTCGTGCGCAGCCAGGCGCGCGGCCGGGCGCCGCCCCTGGAGCGTTCGCTTTCCCATTCCAGCGCGTCGATGCCGCCGGCCGACATCAGGATCTCGTAACGGCGCTTGTTGAGTTCGGTGCCGTAATATTTCATCGCCGAGGAAAACGCCGGATGCGACTGGCCGGCCTTGGCGAGATCGACCGCGCGCTCGGCTGCCGCGGCGAGTGCCGCCTCGTCGACTTCGAAGCTCGCGATCTGGCTGCGCAACGGGGCATCGTCGAGCCGGCCCTGTTCGTCGGCGCCGATCGAATCGGCTGCGATCTGGCCGAGCGGACGGCCGACGCCGCGCTCGCCCATGCCCGAGATCATCGCACGCTCATGCTGCAGCAGGTATTTCGCGACATCCCAGCCGCGATTGACCTGACCCACGACATGCGCCTTCGGCACCCGCACATTGTCGAAGAAGGTTTCGCAGAATGGCGAATAGCCTGAGATCAAAAGGATCGGCTTGGTTGATACGCCTTTCGACGTCATGTCGAAGAGAATAAAGCTGATGCCGTCATGCTTCTTCGCCGCCGGATCGGTCCGCACAAGACAGAATATCCAGTCCGCATGGTTGGCATACGACGTCCAGATCTTCTGGCCGTTGATGACATAGTCGTCGCCGTCGCTCTCGGCCCGGGTCTGCAGCGAGGCGAGGTCGGAGCCGGCATTCGGCTCGGAATAGCCCTGGCACCATCGGATCAGCCCTGCGGTGATCTTCGGCAGATGCTCCTTCTTCTGCTCGTCGGTGCCGTATTTGAGCAGCGCGGGCCCAAGCATCGAGATGCCGAACGAGGTGAGCGGCTGACGCGCGCCGATCGCCGCCATCTCCTGGCGCACGATCTTGGCCTCCTCGCCATCGAGGCCGCCACCGCCATATTCGGTCGGCCAATGTGGTACGGTCCAACCCTTGTCGCGCATGCGTTCGAACCAGACGCGCTGCGCTTCGGACGAGAACGTTGCGTTGCGGCCACCCCAGAACGTATCGCTGTCCGAGGCCATCGGCTTGCGCATCTCCGGCGGGCAGTTCTGCCCCAGCCAGGCGCGGGCTTCGCGGCGGAATTTCTCCAGGTCAGACATGGCGCGTTTCCGATCGACATTGACGAATTGGGTTCGACCTTAGCCGCCGCATCGCGGAATTCAATACGTCTTGCGGCCGCGCCATGCCGTGGCAGCGGTGGTCACCCCGCGTGATCGGGTGTATGCGCGGGAGGTCATAATGGTTGAAAAACAAGAGGAAACGGACATGCGGCTGAAGCTGCTTTCGCCAGGCGAAATGAACGCGGCGCAGAAGGAAACCTACGACGAGTCGATCGCCGGCAAGCGCGGCGCCCCGCCGGCGCCGATGATGGCCTGGCTCAACAGCCCGGAGATGGCGCGGCATGCCACGCGGCTCGGCGAGGTGCTGCGCTTCGACACCATCTTTCCGGCCAGGCTGTCGGAGATCGCGATCCTGGTCACGGCGCGGCACTGGACTGCGCATTACGAATGGTACGCGCACAAGCGCCTGGCGTTGAAGGGCGGTCTGGATCCCAGGATCATCGAGGACATCCGTGTGCGTCGCATCCCGACCTTCGACGATCCCAAGGCCAAGATGATCTATGAGGTTGCCAAGTCGCTGCATGAGGGCCACGGCGTGGCGAAAGCGCTGTATGACGAGGCGGTCGAACTGCTGACCCTGCGCGGCGTGGTCGAGATCATCGGGCTGTGCGGCTATTACACGATGGTGTCGATGACGTTGAACACGTTCGAGTTCGAGGTGCCCGGCGGCGAATTGTCGGAGCTGGCGTAGGCCAAATCCTTGCATCCGCAATCGGGATGCGTCCGACACGATACGTTTTGAAGTCGGCCGCTCTTCCATCCGTGGATTCCAATCCTATGTGGGCTACGGATTCCCACTCCCGGGAACGACCTTAAAGTGAACGGAGCCACGACATGCCGCAAAATCCACCCATCATCGCGGGCACGCGGATCGGGCACGTCCATCTCAAGGTCGCCGATCTCGACCGCGCGCTTGACTTCTATTGCGGCGTGCTCGGCTTCGGGCTGCAGCAGCGCCAGAACTCTGGCGCGGCCTTCATCTCCGCCGGCGGCTATCATCACCACATCGGCCTCAATACCTGGGAGAGCAAGGGCGGACACCCGCCTCCGCCCGGCACGACTGGCCTGTTCCACACGGCGATCCTGTATCCGACGCGTCCAGCCCTCGCCGACGCGCTCCATCGCGTGCTCTCGGCCGGTATCGTGCTCGACGGCGCGAGCGACCACGGCGTCAGCGAGGCCCTGTATTTGCGTGACCCCGACGAAAACGGCGTCGAACTCTATCGGGACCGGCCCGAGTCGGAGTGGCCGCGCACCGAGGATGGCAAGCTTGCCATGTTTACGAAACGGCTTGATGTCGAAGACCTCCTGCGCGCCCGCGGATCATGACCAGCACCGCGGCTGCGAGTTCTAGGGCGATGCAGCCATAGAACGGCAGCGCGTAGCTCCCGGAAATATCGCGAAGCAGCCCGACCGCACCCGGACCGAACGCGTATGTGATCTGGTTGATTGCCGTGATCAGGCTGACCAGCACGCCGAAGGAGCGCGGGTCGAACTCGCGCTGCACGATCAGCGCCGGCAGTGTGATCAGATTGCCGACCGAGAAGCCGAACAGCGCGCAGGCGGCGATCATCACAATGTCGTTATGTACGTTGATGACGATGCCGAGCGCGACCGCCTGGCTGACAAAGGACAGCGCTGAGGCGAGCCGCTGGTTGAGCCGGTCGATCACAACGGAGAAGGAGACGCGGCCAACCACGGCCATGGCCGTCAGCATTGCCATCGCCACCGTCGCCCGCTCGCGGCCGATCACCTGGTCGAGAAACGAGATCAGGTGCACGATGAAGCCGACCTGGGCGAACAGCACCAGCGCAAACGCGATACTGACCGAGAGGAAGCCGATATCGCGCAGCGCCCGCGCGCGGATCTGCGTCGCCGATGGCGCGTTGGCGGCCGTGGCCGTGACGGCTTGGAGGTGAGCCGGCGGCTCCCCGACCAAGATCAGGATCACCGGCACCATCAGCCCGATCATCAGCACCGCGGCGGCGAGCATCGCGCCGGAGAAGCCGAAATATCCTATTCCCGCGACCAGCAGCGGCACGCCGACGATGCCGCCAAAGCTCGCGCCGTTCAGCGCGAGGCTGATCGCCATGCCGCGCTTGGTGTCGAACCACAGGCCGAGCGTATTGGTGATGATGCCGAGGCTGGTGCCGGCCCAGCCGAACGCCAGCACGGCATCGGCAAGATAGAGCTGCCAGGGTTCGCGCACCTCGCCGATCGCGACCGCGGCCGCCGCCATCGCGAAGGTCCCGGCGATGAGGCAATTCCGCGGACCGAACGCCCTGATCGCCTCGTTGACGAAGGCGACCAGCGCGGCGCCGAACAGATAGAAGAATGTCGTGCCCGACGAGATCAGCGCGGCCGGCCAGCCGTGCAGCCTCTGCAGTTCGGCGACATAGACGCTTTGCCCGTAGAAGCCGAGTCCCCAGCCGAAGGTTGCGAGCAGGAAGCAGACGACGACGATGCGCCAGCCATCGTAGCGGAGCGAGGTCTCGTCGATCGTGATATGCGCTGTTGCGTCCATTGTGCTCTCTTGCTTTTCGCATCGTCAGGAATCCTCACCCAGACGATGTAGGAAGGCGAGCAAGGCGATTAGTTCGACGCAGATCGAACTGTCAGCAGTTGGCAGCAAATCGACCTTTGGCGTTTGGCCGTGCGGAAAATCGGCGCACACTTTTCGGATCAGGTTTAGAGGCTCGGCTCCGGAAACTCGTCGACGTCGCGCAATCTTGCGCGCCGCCTGGCAAACGAAACAAGCGACAGTACGGCAAGCCCCAGCAGCACCGGCGGGAACACCACCAGATTGACGGCATTCCAGCCGTAACTGGCAAGCAACTGACCGGATGAGAACGAACCGATCGCCATCATGCCGAAGACGAGGAAATCGTTGAAGGCCTGCACCTTGTTGCGCTCCTGCGGCCGATGCGTTTCCAGCACCAGCGCGGAGGCCCCGACAAAGCCGAAATTCCAGCCGACGCCGAGCACGATCAGCGTCGCCCAGAAGTGCGGCGCGGTGATTCCCGACAGCCCGACCATCGCGGCGACCGCCTCGAGCGACAGCCCTAGCGCGACGATCACGGGCGCGCCGAACCTCGCGATCAGCGAGCCCGTGAAGAAGCTCGGGCCGTACATCGCCACGATGTGCCACTGAATGCCGAAATTGGAATCGCTGACCGAGAGCCCGCACATCTTCATGGCGAGCGGCGCCGAGGTCATCACCAAATTCATCATCGGATAGGCGATCACGCCGCACAGCGCCGCCGCGATGAACCGCGGCTGCCGCGCGATCTCGAGCAGAGGCCGGCCGCCATGCAGATCGGCCGCTGCCGGCTTCGGCGCGTCGACGCCCGCGAGCACCGCCATCGCCACCAGCGCGACCAGCGCCTGCACCACGAAGGAGAACGCGAACAGATAGGGCGACCACACGTCCATGGTCCATTGCACGAGCTGCGGCCCGAGCACGCCGGCAAATATGCCGCCCGCCATCACCCACGACACGGCCTTGGGCCGGAACGCGGTGCTGGCGCCGTCCGCCGCCGCGAACCGATAGGATTGCGCCACCGCGCCATAGAGACCGCCGAGAAAGGTCGCGCAGCAGAACAGCCAGAACGAGGAATGCAGGATCGCCCAGGCGCCGAGCGTGCCGGTCAGCGCACCGCAGAAGGTGCCGATGATGAAGGCGACGCGGCGCCCATAGGCGCGCGAGATTGCGCCGGTCGGCAGCGTGCCCGCGGCAAGCCCGAGCACATACATCGAGAGCGGCACGGTAGCGAGCGAGATGTCGGGCGCCAGCGTCGCGCCGACGATCGAGCCGGTGGCGAAGATGACGGCCGAATTGGCGCCGGTCAGCGCCTGCGCCGCGGCGAGCCGCAGCACATTGCCACGGGCCCGCGCATCGCCGGCCGACTCTTCGGTCGCTGTCACGTCCATCATCGGCATTCCCGCCCGGAAGGCCCCGGCGGGAGCCCTGTTGTTTGCCGGCAACTATGGAGGGATGGGCCGTGCCGATCAACCGTCGCAAACGGACGAAGGCCATGCGGACAATGCACGGTGGATCGGCGTTCGGCTTTCCAGGCATGCCGTGGCGCGTTTGAAAGCCACGACGACGTCATTGCGAGGAGTTCTTGCGCTGGAGCGACGAAGCAATCCATGTCTCAGCAAGTGATGGCATGGATTGCTTTGCTTCGCTCGCAATGACGATGTGAGGTCTTGAATCTCAATTATCAAACAACTCTGAGGATGAGTGTTCGCGTTCTCGCGGCACGATCTGCCCGAGTCTTGCATCACGTTCCGCTCTCTGCCGAAGACAGAGGGCGCAGGGAAAGCCGGGTGCCGATTGCACCCATGGGCCCGGTGCAACAAAAAGCACCGGGGGTAGGACCACAGGTGTAACCGGAAACGACCCGGCTTTCCCTGCGCGATGGTTTTACGGTGTCCTTCGTGCTCTTCTCGGTGAGACCAGCTTTGTTGTCACCGTCATCCGCGAGCAGCTTGCCGCTCGGCGAACTTAACACCTGCATCGGGGCGTCAGAACCACACGACTTCGCCGTCCGCCTCTCGCGTGCTCGTCAGTCACGCAATCAGCGTCCACCGCATCTCAACCCAACACTCGTGACGATCGCGAAGCGCCCCTCAATCGGGTGAGATGGGCAGGATTCAACACCTGATTTGGGTCAATCGCGAAGCGAAATGTTTTCTCGCGTCGGACTTGCCTCGTCGGGCAAATCAATGATTGCGTTTGCGCAGCCTGCAGGGAGGCTCAGCGAAACGCAATCCGCCATCTTCACCTTTCGCGAGCGGCCGATTGCGCCCTGCTAGCCTGCCCTGCGCCTGCCGGATCGACCGCGACGCCTGAGTGCAGCTATCGCCGCGCAAACATCAGGATCATGTTGTTGGCGGGCATCTCGAAGGTATCCGCCAATCTCAGGCCGACTCCCTCCGCAAGCTTTTCGAGATCAGTAATATCGCGCACGCCCCATTCGGCATCGCGCTCGCGCAAGGAGGTGTCGAACACGGCGTTACTGAGCGCGGTGTGCTTGCCGTCGCGCTTGAACGGGCCATAGAGGAACAGTCGTCCATCCGCGCGCAAATGGCGCGCGGCGCCGGCGAACAGGCCTTCGGCGACCGGCCAGGGCGCAATGTGGATCACATTGGCGCAAAAGATCGCGAGCAGTTTGTCGGGACCGCTGCCCTCTGGCGGCGCGGGCGACCAGGCGGGATCAGACAAATCGATCCGCTGCGGCGGGCGGATATTGGCGAGGCCGGAATGCACACGCCACGCCTCGATGCTCCTGAGATGGGAGTCCTGGAAATCGCTCGGCCACCAGCTGATGCCGGGCGTATGACCGGCGAAATACACGACATGCTGTCCGGTGCCGCTGCCGGCCTCCAGCACGTCGCCCGACCGGCCGGCGAGGAAGCCTTTGAGCACATCCCAAATTGGCTGATGGTTGCGGTGGAACGCGGCTGCATCGAGCCGCCCGTCGGCTTCCACCGGTTGGCCGTCCTTGCCGAACTCCACCACATATTCCGCCATGGCAGTCTCCTGTCAGACTATCTCAACCGCACGACTATGACGGGGAAAAGGCGCACAAACCGCCGGAAACATGCAGCGCATTGACACCCAAACCGGCGTCGCCGCAGCAATCATTCCCGACATTGCCAGCCGATGGCCTTTGTGCTTTTCACACCCTATACTGCGACAGGATCATCGAGATTTAAGTCCGTGAAAGCGCCTTTGATCGCCAGGTTCTCCAAGCCATCCCTCGTGCTGGCGCTGCTGACGTATCCTATACTGACGGCGTCCGCCGTTCAGGCCCAATCCATCGCCGAGGGGCAGAAACTCGCCTTCGACCGCGCCAAGGGGAACTGCCTGACCTGTCACGTTATCAAGGGCGGCGACCTGCCCGGCACGATCGGCCCGGAACTATCCGATCTCAAAAGCAGATACAGCCGCGACGATCTGATCGCGATCGTGTCAGACGAAACCAAGCGCAATCCGCTGACGGTGATGCCTCCGTTCGGGCGAAACCGGATCCTGTCCGAAAAGGAGATCAACGCGGTGGTGGATTTTCTGCAGACATTGTGACGACGCGGCGAACTTTTTTTGGAGATTTGCTAGATGAACATTACGGACCGTGAATTTTCGGCGACGCGCCGGCTGGTGCTGAAGGGCGCGGGCGTCGCCGCGCTGATCGGCCTCGGCGTCCTTCCCTTAGACGTGCCGCAGGCGCTGGCGGCAGCGAACGACAAATATCCGGAAGAGGCATTCAAGCAGAAGAACGAGGCCGACGCGATCAAGGCGCTCTATGGTGGCCGGACCGCCGAGCCATCCGACCAGGTGAAGATGGATGCGCCCGAGATCGCCGAGAATGGCGCTGTCGTGCCTGTCTCCGCCATCACGACGCTTACCGGCGTCACCTCGATCTCGTTCCTGGTCAGCGAGAACCCGGTCGCGCTGGTCGCCTCGTACCGGATCCCGGACGGCACGCTGCCGAGCGTGTCCAACCGCATCAAGATGGCGAAGACCAGCAACCTGACCGTGATCGTCGAGGCCGGCGGCAAGCTCTACAGCGCCACCAAGGAAGTCAAGGTCACCGTCGGCGGCTGCGGCGGCTAGGTCATCAGGAGGAGTCAAATGGCTTCAACCATTCGCGTGCGCGCCACGTCAAACGGCGAGACCACAGAAGTGCAGGTGCTGATCCAGCACCCGATGGATACCGGCTACGTCAAGGACGCCAAGGGCGAGATCATTCCGCCGCACTACATCCAGCAATTGACCTTCGAACATGGTGGCAAGGCGGTGTTCATTGCCGACTGGGGTAGCGGCGTCTCCAAGGACCCGTATGTCAAGTTCGCCTTCAAGAACGGCAAGAAGGGCGACGATCTGAAGATCGCCTGGATCGACAACAAGGGCGCGACCGACGCTACCACGGCAAAGATTCAATGATCCTACGTCTCGCAATTCATGCGGCGTCCGCCGCGGTCGCGTTCGGCCTGCTGGCCTTTGCGCCCGCCGCGCACGCGGCCGATTCCGTCGATCCCGTGGCGGATGCGAACGCATTCAAGAAGTTCTTCACCGACAAATTCCCCAAGGTGACGCTTAAGGATTTCGTCAACGGTCCCTATTCGATGAGTGAGGACCTGCACCGGCAGTGGGAAGAGAAGGAGGAGTTTCCGCCATACGAATTCGCGCTCGAAGCGGGCAAGGAGATGTTCGCGAAGCCGTTCAAGAACGGCAAGAGCTACGCGGACTGCTTCCCGAACAAGGGCATCGGCATCCGCCAGAACTATCCCTATTTCGACGAGAAGGAAGGCAAGGTCATCACGCTCGAGCTCGCGCTGAACCGCTGCCGAGAAGCCAATGGCGAAGCGCCGTTCTCCTATGTGAAGGACGAGATGGCGGCGCTCACCGCCTATATGGCCTACACGTCGCGCGGCAAGCCTATGGACATCAAGATCCCGAACGACCCGCGCGCACTGGAGGCCTACCAGAAGGGCAAGGAGTATTTCTACACCCGGCGCGGCCAGCTCAATTTCTCCTGCGCCACCTGCCATGTGCAGAGCCCGGGCGAGCGTATCCGCGCCGAGGTGCTGGCGCCGGCGCTGGGCATCCTGAATGCGATGCCGATCTATCGCTCGGAATGGTCAGGCATGGGTACGACCAGCCGGCGCTTCACCACCTGCAATAGTCAGATCCGCGGCGTGCCGCTCAATCCGCAGGACGACGAGTACCGCAACCTCGAATACTACCTGTCCTACGTGAGCAACGGATTGCCGATCTCGGGTCCGGGAGCGCGGCCATGACGATGACGAGAGTCTTTGCAGCGGCGGCGCTGCTGATCGCAAACGGGGGTTCCGCCTTTGCCGCCTCCGAGACCGACTACAAGGCGGCCTTTGCCGCGGCGGAAGCCGCGAACAAGGAAGCGGGCGCGCTACGTAACCAGTGGACGACGACCGCGGCCACCCTCGCAGCCGCAAAAAAGGCCGGCGACGCCGGCGATTTCGACACCGCGGTGGCGCAGGCCAGGGAAGCGGAAGCCTTGGCCCGGGCATCGATCTTCCAGGCGACCAGCGAGAAGGAACGCTGGAAGGACATGGAAATTCGTTAGGGATGGAGATCGGATCGAACCGCCGCCGCAAAGCGACTGCACCCCCTCTCTCGCTTGCGGCGAGAGAGGTTAGGCGGGCCGCGCGGAGAGAGCCATGAGTATCCGCCGCCGGGACCTTCTCGCAGCGACGGCCGCGGCGACGCTGACGGCGGGCCTGCCGCGCCGCGCGCGCGCCGCGGATACGCCGGGCGTCTACGATCTGGAACGCTTCGGCAATGCGCGGATCCTGCACATCACCGACACCCATGCGCAGCTCAAGCCGGTATTCTTCCGCGAGCCCAGCGTCAATCTCGGCGTCGGCGCGATGGCAGGCCAGCCGCCGCACCTGGTCGGCAAGGCCTTCCTCGATCGCTTCGGCATTCGGCCCGATAGCGCCGATGCCTATGCCTTCACCTGCGTCGAGTTCGAGAAGGCCGCCGGCCGCTTCGGCAAGCTGGGCGGCTTCGCCCATCTGAAAACACTGGTCGACAAGCTTCGCGCCGATGTCGGCGAGCGCCGTTCGCTGCTGCTCGACGGCGGCGACCTCTGGCAGGGCACCGGGCTCGCCAATACCGTGAAGGGCGCCGACATGGTGGAGGCCGCCAATCTGCTTGGCATCGAGGCGATGACCGGGCATTGGGAATTCACCTATGGCGAACAGGTGCTGCGCGACAATCTCTCCCGCTTCAAGGGAGAGTTCCTGGCGCAGAACGTGTTCCTGACCGACGAAGCCGCGTTCAACGACGCCAAGGCGTTCGATCCGGCGTCGGGGCGTGTGTTCAGGCCCTCCGTCATCAAGGAGATCGCCGGCTTCCGCATCGCGATCATCGGCCAGGCCTTTCCCTACGTTCCGATCGCGCATCCGAGGCGCTTCACGCCGGACTGGAGGTTCGGCATCCGCGACGAGGAGCTGCAGAAGCTCGTCGACAGCCATCGCAACACCGACAAGGTCGACGCCGTGATCCTGCTGTCGCACAACGGCATGGACGTCGACCTCAAGCTCGCAAGCCGCGTCACCGGCATCGACGTGATCCTCGGCGGCCACACCCATGATGCGATCCCGCTGCCGATCACGGTGACCAATGCCGGCGGCGTGACGCTCGTCACCAATGCCGGCTCGAACGGTAAATTCCTCGCCGTGCTTGATCTGGAGCTGACACGGGGCAAGGTCGCCAATGTGCGCTACCGCTTGCTGCCGGTATTTTCAGAGCTGCTGAAGCCCGATTCCACGATGCAGGCGCTGATCGACAGGGTGCGCGAGCCGCACGTGACCGACTGGAGCGACAAGCTCGCCACCGCCGATCACCTGCTCTACCGCCGCGGTAACTTCTCCGGCACCATGGATCAACTGATCTGTGACGCGCTGTTGAACGAGCTCGATTCCGAGATCGCGCTGTCGCCAGGCTTCCGCTGGGGCCCCACCGCGCTCGCCGGCCAGCCGCTCACCATGGAAGACGTGCTGGCGGAAACCGCGATCACCTATCCGGAGACCTATGTCGCGACCATGACCGGCAGCCAGATCAAGGATGTGCTGGAAGACGTTTGCGACAACCTCTTCAATGCCGACCCCTATCACCAGCAGGGCGGCGACATGGTCCGGGTCGGCGGCCTTGCCTATGCCTGCACGCCGGCGGAGAGCATCGGGAAGCGCATTTCCGAGCTCAAGCTCAGGAACGGCCGGCATCTCGAAGCCGGCAAGCGCTACAGGGTCGCGGGCTGGGCCTCGGTCAACGAACAGAGCGGCGCGCCGGTCTGGGATATCGTCGCAAGGCATCTGCGCGCGGGCCGTCCGCCGAACCGCGATGCGCCGGGCGTGACGCTGAACGGTGTCGAGGGCAATCCGGGCATTGCCAGGCTCGGTTGAGCGAGTCGGCATCACGCGGGGATGATTTTGGTTTGAGACGGCACTTCCTATAGAATACTGTCCTATGCAGGATAGACTTCAGAGAATAGGTAAGCCGTCATGATCTTTCGTCAGCTCTTCGACAGCGTCTCGGGCACCTATAGCTATCTGCTCGCGAGCCGCGCCGGCGGCGAGGCTCTGATCCTCGATCCCGTGCTGGAGAAAGCCGACCGCTACTGCAAATTGCTGCAGGAACTCGACTTGCGGCTGGTGAAGGCGGTCGATACGCATCTGCATGCCGACCACATCACCGGTCTCGGCGAGCTGCGCGACCGCACCCAATGCATCACCATCATGGGCGAGCAGAGCAAGGCCGACGTGGTGTCGATGCGGGTTTCCGACGGCGACAAGGTGACGATCGAGGGCCTGTGCCTGGAAGCGATGTACACGCCGGGCCATACCGACGATTCCTACAGCTACCTGATGGGCGACCGCGTCTTCACCGGTGACACGCTGCTGATCCGCGGCACCGGCCGCACCGACTTCCAGAACGGCAGCGCGCGGGAGCAGTATGATTCGATCTTCAATCGCCTGTTGAAACTGCCTGACGAGACGATGGTGTTCCCCGCCCATGACTACAAGGGCGATACTGTGTCCACGATCGGCGAGGAAAGGCGCTACAATCCGCGCCTGCAGGTGAAGTCGATCGACGACTATGTCGAGATGATGAACAACCTCCATTTGCCCAACCCGAAAATGATGGACGTTGCGGTTCCCGCCAACATGCATGTCGGCCTGCATCAGGACGAACTCGCCAAGCAGGGGCTGTCGTTGACCGCGCGCGACGCCATTGCGGGCCTCGGACGGCCCGACATCCTGCTGGTGGATTTGCGCGAAAGCGGCGAACGGGCCAAGCACGGCACGCTCGCGGGTGCACTGCACGCCCCCTATCCCGGCATCGGCGAAAGCCTGATGCCCGGCGGCATGCTGCGCGAGGTCGCCGCCGCGACCGGCCGCCGCGTGGTGTTCTTCTGCGCCTTCGGCGAGCGTTCGGCGATGGCGGTGGCGGCCGCGAAGAAGGCCGGGCTGGAAAACACGGCCCACATCGAAGGCGGCATCGATGCCTGGAAGAAAGCCGGCGGGCCGGTGGTGACGGGCTAGAGCCCTTTTCGTTCCGACGGAATCGGAACGGGGCTCTAGATTCTTGTTTTGACGCGTTTTCTTCACGCGAACCGGTTTCCACTTCGCTCGAAAACGCTCTAAGCCGCGGCCTCAGGCATCGGCCCACGGCACGATCACGGCCTCGCTGCGGTATTCGGCGCGATAGGCGCTGATCCGGAACACATCGGCCATCACGGCGTCCGACAGCGCCTCCGCCGGCGCGCCCTGCGACGCCAGCCGGCCCTCGCAAAGCACCAGCACATGGTCGGCAAAGCGCGCGGCGAGCCCGAGATCGTGGGTCACCACGATCACCAGCACGCCCTTGTCGGCGACGCTGCGCAGGTTCTGCATCACGTCGATCTGATGGCGCGGGTCGAGCGAGGCGGTCGGCTCGTCGGCGAGGATGACGGGCGCTTCCACCGCGAGCACGCGCGCCAGCGCAACGCGGCTGCGTTCGCCGCCGGAGAGCTCGGTGACACGGCGATCGCCGAATTCGGTGACATCGACGGTCTGCATCGCCCGCAGCACCGCCTCCATGTCCTTCGGCGACAGCCGCGCCGGATCGGTCGCGCCATGCGGATAGCGGCCGAGGGCGACGATGTCGCGCGCCGGCAGCGGCCAGTGCACCATGTGCCCCTGCGGCAGATAGGCAAAGCGCTTCGCCCGCTCGCGCAGCGACAGCGACGACAGCGCCACGCCGCCGATCTCGATTCCGCCGCCGGACGGAATCAAGCCTGCGAGCGCGCGCAACAGCGTGGTCTTGCCGGCGCCGTTCGGGCCGACGAGCGCGACCAGATGCCCCGACGACAGCGACAGCGAGATGGCGCGGAGCACCTTGCGGCCGCCGAGCGATGCGTCGAGATTTGTCGCCCTCAACAGCGTCATGCGACGCCTCCGCCGAGCGCGCGGCGCTCGCGCATGATCAAATAGAGGAAGAACGGCACGCCGATGATCGAGGTCAGGACGCCGACCTTGATGTCCGAAGTCGAGGGGATGATCCGCACCGCGATATCGGCCGCAAGCAGCAGTGCCGAGCCCGCGAGCGCGCTCGGCACCAACAGCCGCGCCGGGTCGTGGCCGACCAGGGGCCGCACCAGATGCGGCGCGACCAGGCCAATGAACCCGATCGTGCCGGTGACGGCGACCGCGCCACCGACGCCGAGCGCGACGCCCGATATCACGAAGAGCCGCAACCGGGCGACATCGACGCCGAGGCTCTGCGCGGCTTCTTCGCCGAGCGTCAGCGCCCGGAACGCGCTGGCCTGACTCAGCAGGATGACGGCGCCCGCGGCGATGAAGGGCACCGAGAGCGCCACATGCTGGAAGCTGCGGTCCTCCAGCGAGCCGAGCAGCCAGAACGCGATCTCCAGCGCCACGAAGGGATTGGCGGAGAGGTTCATCACCAGCGCGGTCGCGGCGCCCGCCAGGCTCGAGATCGCAAGCCCGGCGAGGATCAGGATCAGCAAGCCCGCATTGCGGCCGGCGATCACGAGCAGGGCAAACACCGAGCCGAAAGCCGCGATGATCGCCGCGACCGGCAGCAGGTAGGAGCGCACGTCGGCGAGCCCGAGCGCGATCACCAGCACGGCGCCGAACGCGGCCGATTGCGGCGCGCCGAACAGCGACGGCGAGGCCAGCGGATTGCGCAAGAGTCCCTGCAGCGCCGCGCCCGACAGTCCCAAAATGCCGCCGATCGCGAACGCCAGGATGGTCCGCGGCAGGCGGATCTCGCGCACGATCACCTGCGCCACGTCGCTGCCGCCGCCGAACAGCGCCTCGATGATCGCAAGCGACGGCAGCCGCGCCGGCCCGACGCCGAGCGAGACCACCATCAGCAGCACCACGAGGGCGGTCAGCGCCGCGGCCGCGCCAAGCCGCCGCCGCGCCCCGACCTCGGCCGCCATCGCAAAGTCCTGCGCACTCATGGGCCATGCTCATACAGCGATTGCGCTGGCAGGCAAGCAACACCCGGTCAAAAAGCGCAATCCCTCGACCCCAGCCGCGGCCCCGCCGGGATTGACTCGGACTGCGGGCGACTCCTAGATCGATGTGACGGTTCCTGAACTGGGATCAAAAGGGAATGCGGTACGGGGAAACTTCCCCCAGGCCGCGGCTGCCCCCGCAACTGTATGCGGCGAATCCTCCGTCACAGGCCACTGGGAAACTCGGTCCTGGGAAGGCGACGGAGGGTAACGACCCGCGAGCCAGGAGACCTGCCGTCAGCCGTGGTCACACGCGAAGATGCCGGTCGGGGAGTACAGGCATTAGCTTCACCTGACGCGGGAAGCGCGATGGTGAGACTGGTTCGCGGTGACGTGCCACTGACGTCCACCGAGGTTTCCATGTCTTCCATTTCCTCAACCCGGCGAAGGCGCGCGCTGCTGCTCGCATCGACAATGTTCGCGCCGGCGATCTGCGCCTCGACTGCACTGGCGCAGTCTGCGCCGGGCTCCGACCAGCTCCCTCCTATCGAAGTCATCAAGCCGGGCGACCAGAACTATACCCGCGCCAAGCCGACCTATGACGAGACCGCCGCGCCGCGCCGCCGTGCGCCGAGCACCACGCGCACCAGCGACACGGGAAGCGGCACCGGATCGGGCACGACATCGCCCGGCACGGGATCGGGGGCCGGAGGAACGGGCGGCTCCAATGGGATCGTGGGTACGTCCTCGACCGTCATCACCGCGGACGACATCCTGCATTCACCCTTGCACACCTTGCCTGAAATCCTTGCCCAGGTGCCGGGCGTGCAGGTGCAAACGCTCTATGGCGGCCTGAACGGCGCCAAGACCGCGGTCGACCTGCGCGGTTTCGGCGCGTTCGCCACCGACAACACGCTGTTCCTGCTCAACGGCCGCCGGCTCAACGATATCGACAAGACCGGCTTCGACCTCTCGACGATCCCGCTCCACTCGATCGAGCGCATCGAGATCATCCGCGGCAACAGCGCCGCCGTGCTCTACGGCGACAATGCGGTGGGCGGCGTCGTCAACATCGTGACCAAGACCGGCGTCGCCGGGCCGCCGATGACGATGAAGGCCGAAGGCGGATTCGGTTCCTTCAACAGCCGCGTGGGCTCGGTGTCCGCGACCACGAATTCGGGCCCGTGGGCGGCGTCGTTCTATGGCAACGACTTCAAGTCCGACGGCTACCGCGTCAACAATGCGATCGACCAGCGCGACGGCGTCGGCAACCTCAACTACACCGCGCCGGATCTCACGGCGTTCCTGACCATCACGGGCAGCGACCAGAAACTCGGCTTTCCGGGCGGCCGCTTCGTCGATCCGTCGATCGGTCTCAACGAACTCGCGACCGACCGCAGGGGCAGCAGCACGCCGTTCGACTACGGCACCCAGCAGACCGCCAGCGCCACCGCCGGCTTCACCAGGACGTTGATGAACGGCGTCGACCTCATCGTCGATGGCGGTTACCGGCAGCGCGACACCCAGAGCGGCTTCTTCGGCACGATGCCGTCGATCAGCTTTGCCTCGACCTACAACAACGCCACGCTCGAGACCTGGTCGATCACACCCCGCGTGAGCATCAAGAGCGCAATGTTCGGCCTGCCGTCCACGGTCCTGACCGGCATCGACTACTATGATTCGACGTTTCTTCAGCAGCGCGGCGCCTTCAAGGATGTACCGCCGATCCACACCTACGACCTGACGCAACGGACGCTCGGCGGATACTGGCAGCACACGCTCGGCCTGTTGCCGACGACGGATTTCTCCTACGGCGCGCGCGTCCAGAACATCAGCGTCTCGGCGCGGGATCGCTACGATCCCACCGCGCCGTTCGCTTTCGACGCCCGGGCAACGCCGTTCGACAGCAGCGAGACGCAGTACGCGCTCCACGTCGGCGCCGAGCATCGCCTCACCGACACATTCTCGGTGTTCGGTCGCGCCGCGCGCGCGTTCCGCACGCCCGACGTGGACGAGCGCGTGCTGACGGGCCCGTCATTCGATCCGCTGACCTTTGCCCCGCTGCCGCAGAATTTCCAGCTCAAGACCCAGACCTCGTACGACGTCGAGGGCGGCGTCCGCGTCAAGACCAACCTGTTCCAGGTGCAAAGCAGCATCTACCTGATGAACCTCGAGAACGAGATCCATTTCAATCCGGTGCTGTTTTACAACATCAACCTGGACCCCACTCGCCGTTACGGCGCCGAGACCAGCGCCTCGCTGCGGGCCAGCGATACCGTGACCTTCCGCGGCGGCATGGCCCTTATAAGGGCTGTCTTCCGGGAGGGCGTATTCGCCGGTAACGATGTGCCGCTGGTGTCCCGCTACACCGGCAGCGCGGGTGTGACCTGGAATATCTGGCAGAACTATCTTGTGTTCGACGCCACGCTGCGCGCCTGGAGCTCGCGCGTCATGGACAACGACCAGGCCAATACGCAGGGCCGCATTCCCGCGAACGCCACGGCCGATTTGAAGCTTAGCGGGCAGTATGATCGCTTCTTCTGGTCGGTGAGCGTGAACAACGTGTTCAACGCGCTGTATTACGACTACGCCATCGCAAGTTCGTTCACGGCGGGCCGCTTCTCCGCCTACCCGCTCCCCGGGCGAACCTACATGGTGAGGGCGGGCGCGACGTTCTGAGCGGTGCCATGATGGCACCGCCTCCATCCGGACGCGCGTTACAAGGGCGCGCGAAACCGGTAGGATCGTGCGATCGATTTGAACCCGCAGGGGAAAGCGCATGGGCAGAGCCGGCAGGAAGAGCCCAAAGACGGTCCGGAACACATCCCAGGACACCACATCTCAGGACGCTGCGAAGACAACGCCTCCGCCACCGCCTCCGCAGGATGACGAATGGTACGAGGATGGCGACTTCGCTACGCCGAAGCAGGACCGCTACGGCAATGACGACGAGCCGTTGTAGCCCACGTCGTCCCGGCTTTCGCCGGGATCAGGTGCTGATGCATCGCGCGCGAAACCATCACTCTCGATCTTTCGGATGCTTTCGAGGTCGAGCAGATGCGCGCCGAAGCCGCCACGCGCGAGGGAGGATGCGAGCTGTGGCGACACCAAAAGCAGCGCCGCTGTCGTGGCGAGCGGTAGCGCGCTGATCCAGTCGAGGCCGACCGGCGTAAGCTCCTCGCTGCTGCCGGTATAGACGCCGGTGCCTGAACGGATGCGCCAGCATTCCCTGATGATGTCGCGCCGCGTGCCGTCGCGGGAGCCGCTGCCGAGCAATGCCTGCATCGCAAGATGCGTCCGCACCCCCTCGCGGCCCTCCGGCAGCGCGCCCGGGGTCTCGCCAAGCGAGACGCGGAGCAGGAGATCGACGAGATCGACGCCGGCGCGATAGGCGTTCATCGGCTCGACCAGCCGCGGATTGCAGTCGATCAGGAGCGGAGTGGCGCTGTCGAGCGGCATGATGACATCGACCGAGAGCGCACCGTGCCAGCCGAGATGCGCACCGATCGCCTCGAGATAGCCGCGCAGCGCCGGCCGGCTCACGCTCTCCTTGATCGCCTCGCCGCCGCCGACCCCGGCCGCGACCTGCCGGTAGGTGTGGAAGCCGAGCAGCCTGCCGCGGCAAAACACCGACTGGGCCTTCTCGGTGGTGCCGGTGACGAGGTCCTGCACGAGCACCTCGCCGTCAAACCCGCCGTTCGATTCGAGATCGTAGAGTGCGAGGTTGAGATCGCTTTCGTCGCGCACGAACCAGATGCCGCGGCTGGCGGTGCCGACTGACGTCTTGACGACCGAGGGCAAGCGCACCGCCTCGCGCAACGCATCGGCCGAAGTCACAATCCGCGTCGGCGGCTGCGGCAGACCGAGCTGATCGAGCAAGCGGCTGAAGCCGGCCTTGCTGTGCACCCTGCGGTAATCGGCAAAATCCGGCAGCGCGAGGCCCACGCGGCCCGCGAGGCGCCTGGACACCCGCGCGAAGGCAAATCCCTGCTCATGGGTCGGCAGCAGCACATCGAAACGCTCCCTGGCCAACAGGCGCTCGACGAAGCGGAGGAAGCCGGCCGGATCGGTGCGCAGCCCGGGGCAATGATGGAATTTGCGGACGAAGCGGGAGTAGCGCGCCAGACACCACCGCGAAGGGTCGCAGACCTCGACGTGATGCCCGGCGAGTCCCAGGATCGTGAGCGCCTCGCGGCCGGAGGTGCTGGATCCCTCCGACAGTAGCACCCGGAGTTTCCTTGCGCCGTCGACCATGGCCGATCATCGCTGCGCGAGAGCGTTTTGTCGCCGCATTTAATGCCACATGCGTCAATCCGGCCTACACGCTCCGCGTTTGCCGCAATGAAAACGACCGGGCGCCCACCGTGTACGGCGGTCGCCCGGCCGGATCATGCTCCGCCCGGGGCAGCCATGCAGCCGCGTTCATGGACAATTAGCGGCAAGCCTCTAATTTCGCCCGCTCTCGCCGGGCCGTATTGGAAAACAGGTTGTTTTGGACATGGTCGACGTTCTGGCCGCACCGCAGCAAATGAAGGCCGACCGCGCGATGCGTACGCTGACCGGCATCTCGGTCGCGCATTGGGTCAGCCATTTCCATCTGTTCGTGCTGCCGATGCTGTTTCCGTTCCTTAAAGTGCAACTCGGCGTCGGCTATATCGAGCTCGGCTTCGCGCTGACCGTGTTCGCGGTGGTCTCCGGCCTCACCCAGGCGCCGATCGGCTACCTCGTCGATCACGTCGGCGCGCGCAAAATCCTGCTGATCGGGCTCACCCTCGGCGGCTGCGCCCTGATTGGTCTCGGCCTTCATTTGAGCTACCCGGTCCTGATCGTCAGTGCGGCGCTGCTCGGCCTCGCCAACAGCGTCTATCATCCCGCCGATTACGCCATCCTGTCGGCCCACATGGACGAGGCGCGGATGGGTCGCGCCTTCTCGATCCACACCTTTGCGGGTTTCCTCGGCGGCGCGGTGGCGCCCGCAATCATGGCGACGCTCGTCGCCGGGATCGGCGGCCTTGGCGCATTGATCGTGGCCGGCGCGGTCGGCCCGGTGGTGGCGCTGTTCCTGGTTGGGCTCGGCATTCCCGACGCGGGCGCGCACAAGAGCAGGAGCCGGGGCGAGAAAACACCGCAGGCGAGCGTGATCACGCCGGCGCTCGTGGTACTCACCATCTTCTTCATGCTGCTCAGCCTGTCGAGCGCCGGCATCGGCAATTTCGGCGTGGTCGCGCTGATGGGTGGCTACGGCGTCTCGTTCTCTACAGCCAACGTCGCTCTGACTGCATTCCTTGGCGCCAGTGCCGCGGGCGTGCTGGCGGGCGGCTATCTCGCCGACCGCACCCGCCGCCACGGCCAGGTCGCGGCGGCCTGCTTCGCCGTCAACGCCGCGATCGTGCTCGTCATCGCGCTTTTCAGCCTGCCCTCGGTGCTGCTGACGCTGGCGATGGGCCTTGCCGGGTTTCTCGGCGGCGTGATCGCGCCGTCCCGCGACATGCTGGTGCGCAACGCCGCTCCGCCAGGCGCCGCGGGCCGCGCCTTCGGCATCGTCTCCACCGGCTTCAACCTCGGCGGCATCGTGAGCCCGCTGCTGTTCGGCTGGATCATGGACCAGCACATGCCGCATTGGGTGTTCGGCGCCTCCGTGGTGTTCATGGTGCTGACGGTGCTGCTCGCGCTCGTCACCGAGCGCAAGCCACAGGCTGCGGGATATCAAGCCGAGACGGCGAGCCCGCACGCCTGAAGCGCGGGCACTGGCGCGGCATGATCGCGCCGCGGTGAGGCCGCATCACGCGCGAACGCACTCATTCCGGTCGTCGCGACAGCGCCCGCTTCAGCAGCAGCTCGATCCGCGACAGCTTATCCGGGTGAACCGCAGACAGTTCGGCGAGGTGGTCGGCGGCGAGGCCGGTCAATTTCAGCAGGACCCGCCGCTGGTCCGAGGGATCGAGGACGCGTTCGACCAGCCCCGCCTCGGAGAGCCGGTCGACAAGTTCGACGGTGGTGTGGTGACGAAGCCGCAACCGTTCGGCAAGATCCCCGATCGTGACCGGTCGGCCGCCCGGATACCCCTTGATCGCCAGCAAGGCCTGATGCTGCCTTATGCGATATGACGCGGCGCAAAATCGAAACTATCCGGGCGCTACGCCGACAATGAGCCTCATTTCCACCAAATCGAACGCCTCCGCCAAGACCAGCCACCACAAGACCAGCCGCTATCTGAGCGACTTCACGACCGATCCACGCGTCGTGGTGATCTCGGCAATCGCTTTGCCGCCGGCGCCGGCGTGATGGCCGGCGCCGCGCTGCTGCAACTGTGATCGACCCGCCGTCCGTGCTGCGCTGGCGGCGCCGGCAAACATCGCACCACGACGCTCAGCCAGTTGCTGACGGGAGGCAAGATCATCGTCGCCTATCCCGACGAATATCTGGACGGGCTCGCCGACCGTCTTATGCAGGTCAACGTTTCGCACCTGCCGGTGATTTCTCGCGAGGATCAGCGGCTCGTCGGCTATATCGGCTGGAAGGATCTGATGCGGGTCCGCGCCAGGCTGCAGCCCGAAGAGACCCAGAAGACGTCCTTCTTCGGCGCGCGCTAGGCTTGATCGACTTCCGCGGTGCGAGGTCGTCTGCCTTCCGCCGGGAACAAATTTCCGCCCGGCGGCCGTGTTCGATCCTTGCTGGCAAAACGCTGCCAGCGCATCCCAGAGCTTCAGCGGCGGCGGTTGACAGCATCAGGGCGTCACCCATGATGCGTAGCAACAAGAACAGCCTCGGGATGAAATGCCATGACCTCGACCCCAGACCTCGTGATCCGCGGCGGCAACATTGCCGACGGCAAAGGCAGCGAGCTCTATGAAGCCGATGTCGCCATCACAGACGGCCGCATCACCGAGGTCGGCAAGGTGTCCGCCAAGGGCAAGGAAGAGATCGACGCGCGCGGAAAGCTGGTCACACCGGGCTTCGTCGACGTCCACACCCATTACGACGGCCAGGTGACCTGGAGCCACGACATTACGCCGTCGTCGCAGAACGGCGTTACCACCGCGATCATGGGCAATTGCGGCGTCGGCTTCGCGCCGTGCCGGCCGAGCGATCACACCAGACTGATTCAGTTGATGGAAGGCGTCGAGGACATCCCGGAGCCGGTGCTGAGCGCCGGCATTCCGTGGGAGTGGGAGAGCTTCCCCGATTACATGGACTGGCTGTCGAAGCGCAATTTCGACGTGGACATCGGAGCGCAGCTGCCGCACGCGGCGCTGCGCGTCTATGTGATGGGCGAGCGCGGCGCCCGCCGCGATCCCTCCACGGAAGACGACAACAGGGCGATGGCGGCGCTGGCGAGCGATGCGGTGCGCGCGGGCGCGCTGGGCTTCTCGACCTCGCGCACGCTGAACCATCGCACTTCGACCGGCGACTTCACGCCGACCCTGAAGGCCGGCGAGGATGAACTGACCGCCATCGCGGGCGCGATGCATGGCGCCGGCCGCAGCGTGCTGCAGTTCGTGCTCGATCTCTCGACCATCAACGAAGACCTGCCGATGATGCTTCGAGTCGCGGAGAACACCAAAATCCCCGTATCGTTCTCGATCACCCAGAACGACCGGGCGCCGCAGCGCTGGCGCCAGACGCTCGACACGATCCGCGAGGCCTCGAACCGCGGCCTGTCGATCACCGCGCAGATCGCCGCGCGCCCGGTGGGGCTGATGCTGGGGTTGGAACTGTCGCGCAACCCGTTCCAGACCCATCCGAGCTACAAGGCGATCGCGCATCTGCCGCTGAAGGAGCGGCTGGTCCGGCTGCGCCAGGCTGAAGTGCGCGCCGCGATCCTGAGCGAGAGCGCGACCGCCACGGACGATCCGCTGTTCTTCCGACCGAACTACGACAAGATGTACCTGCTCGGCAATCCGCCCGACTACGAGCAGCCGCCGGAGAACACG
Source organism: Bradyrhizobium lablabi (assembly GCF_018131005.1). Taxonomy (GTDB): domain Bacteria; phylum Pseudomonadota; class Alphaproteobacteria; order Rhizobiales; family Xanthobacteraceae; genus Bradyrhizobium; species Bradyrhizobium lablabi_D. The sequence continues at coordinate 505,175 of NZ_JAFCJK010000006.1, read as the reverse complement.
CTCGGTGCGCAGGCGCAGCGGCTCGGCAAGCGGCCGGAGGAACTGGCCTATGACGCGATGCTGACCGATGAGGGCCGCGGCATGCTCTACGTGCCGTTCCTCAATTATGCAGACGGCAATCTCGATGCGACGCGCGAGATGCTGCGCGATCCAAACGCGGTGCCGGGCCTCTCCGACGGCGGCGCGCATTGCGGCATCATCTGCGACGCGAGCTTCCCGACCTATCTGCTCACGCACTGGACCCGCGACCGCAGCCGCGGCGAGAAGCTGTCGATCCCGTTCGTGGTGGCAGTTCAGTCGCGCAAGACCGCGCTGTCGGTCGGCCTCTACGACCGCGGCGTGATCGCGCCCGGCTTCAAGGCCGACGTCAACGTGATCGATTATGACCGGCTGCATCTGCATCCGCCGAAGGTGCATTACGACCTCCCGGTGGGCGGCCGCCGCCTGCTACAGCAGGTCGACGGCTATGATGCGACCATCGTCTCGGGCGTGGTCACCCAGCGCGACGGCAGGGCCACCGGCGCGCGGCCGGGCAAGCTCGTGCGCGGCGCGCAGGGGAAGCTGAACTAACGCCTGGAACGATTGGCCGTGCTCTATTCGATCTAACAGCCTGCGCGACGGTAATCGCTCGTCGGGCGGGAGCAAGAGATCGCCTCTGATCCGGCACGACCGGACGGCGACAAGCCTGAGGGCAGGCGGCGGCAGGCGCCGCCGTCCGTGCTCGTTCGATCTCCTCAAGACGCTTTCCGACGTTACGGATCACCGGCCGGCTTCCAGCCATGCCAGCGCCTCGGTCCTCTGACTGGCGGGAAATTGCCGGACCTGCGGCGACACGACGTGCTTCGCGATTTGTGTCATGACCTTCAGGCCCCCGCTATCAGTCACCGCAGCAATGCGATCGATCTTGCGTTGATGATCCCGCACGAACTCAAGATGCGACACGAACCCACCGAAACTGTCCCAGCCGGGGAAGGTCTTTACACACACCATCAGACCGCGCAGTTTTCCATTGGCGGCAACGAACGGATCGATTTCTTCAGCGAGCCTCGCGAAGTCGCCTTTCGCAAGCGGACCGTTCGGTACGACAATAAGCACACCTTTGTCTCGCAGCAGCTCAAGCTCGATCACAGCGTTCTCTTCTATTATGACTGCTTCTTCACAATCGCGTAGCCAGCGGCGTCCAGGGCGCGCATGATCGTTCTGGTTAGATGATCGCATTCCTCCGGCATGATCCAGCTTGGACTTCTCCAGTCAGGATCGCCTTCCTTCGGATAATGTTCAAAGGCCGTTTGAATGGCGGCCATGATGACGGCATTTGCGGCGTTTGACATGAGAGCCTCCGTGCCGGGTAGGTAGGTATCGCTCGGGCCATTCGGTTTTGATTTAGGTCAATGGGAACGACCTTTATTGACATGGCTGCAGCCCCGCTGCTTTGGCTTCGCCATGCACGGCGAACCGTCCTGCAGGAAAGGGTGAATCTGCGGCAGATACGGTCGTGCTCTACGTCGGCGACACCGCGCCCTTCATCGCGCTTTCGCCCTGCGTCGCACCGGTCAACCTCGCGCGCTCGGTGTTCGGCCACAGCAGTGCGAGGCCGAGCAGGCCCGATGCTCCCATGATCACGGCGTTGATGGTGAAGCCGGTCATGAAGCCGTCAAGCGGAGCGGCGGCACGCTGGATCACGCTGCCCATCACCGTGGGCGCCAGGACGCCGGAGAGCGTATAGAGCGCGCCGTAGATCGCAATCACGGCGCCGCGCTGCGAGACCGGCGTGAACTCGCCGAGCATCGGCGGGCACACCACATAGATCGAGCCGCACAGGCCCGAGCCGACGACCAGCAGCGCGACCATCGGACCGCCCGGCGCGACATGCGGCAGCATCGCGAGGACGCAGCCGCCGACGATCAAGGGCGCCGCGCCGAGCACGCCGCGCGCGCCGCGGGTGGTGAAGCCGCGCGCCAGCATCAACTGCGAGATCCACCCCGTGAGGATCACGACCACCGCGCCGAACACCCAGGGCAATATCGAGATGAAGCCGGCCTGCTGCTGCGAGAATCCAAGCCCCTTGACGATAAAAGGCGTGAACCAGGTCAGCCCCAGCGACAGCGCCCAATAGCCGCCGAAAGTCGCCACCACGCAGCCGACGAAGGTGCGCGAGGTCAGAAGCCGGCTGTAGGGAATGCGCGGCTCGTTGGCGAGCGCCTCCGCCGCGGGGACCAGCGGCCCCTCCTTGCCCATCACGAGCCATGCCACGACCCAGAGCAGGCCAACGACGCCAAGCACGCCGAAGGCGTGATGCCAGCTATAATTGACGATGACCCAGTTGAGCGCCGGTACGGCAAGGATCACGCCGAACGCGGATCCCTGCGACAGGATCGCGGTCGGCAGCGTGCGCTTCTCGTCCGGAAACCATTTGTAGATCGCGTGCGCGGCGACCGAGAATGCCGGTCCCTCACCCGCGCCCAGGATGATCCGGCAGATCAACAGCGTGGTGAAGCTGACCGTGCCGACCATCGGAAACTGCGCCAGCGCCCAGATCAGCGCCAGCACCAAGAGCACCCAGCGCGTCGCGACGCGGTTGACGATGAAGCCGACGACAATGGCCGAGATCGAGAACAGGAAGAAGAAGGAGGAGCCGAGCAGACCGAATTGCTCGGGCTCGAGCTTCATGTCGGTCATGATCGGCACGCCCGCGAGCCCGACCACGATCTTGTCCGCGAAGTTCACCAGCATGAACAGGAACAGCAGAAAAGTGATTTTCCAGGCGCCCTTGGGCGTTTCCATGGGCGTCGGTTGCGCGGCCATGCTTGGTTCTCCCCGTCGTATCGTTATTGGTAAGATCGACCCCCGGATCGATGCTAGCCACGCCTTGCGGGACAAGGCAACACCGCATTTTCCGGGGTGCGCGCGTGTGATGGCAGGGGAAGCGGATCACGATCGCGTCGCCGCGCCACTGAAGCCGTGATCTGCCACGGTCAGGCTGGTATGCTGACGCCTCGACCAATATCCGAGGTAATTCATGAACAGATCGGTCCCGCGCGCGGCCACCTTTACCGCACTCGCTGCTCTCACGCTGCTCACCGCATCCGCCGTGTGTGCGCAAGACGCCACCAGCCCGGATTACGCGGCGATCGTCGCCGCACCCGACCGCTCCGAGGCTGATCGCCAGATCGACCAGCGCCGCCAGCCCGCCAAGATGCTCGCCTTTGCCGGCGTCAAGCCCGGCATGGTCATCCTCGATATGGAGGCGAGCGCAGGCTACAGCACTGAATTGCTGGCGCGCACGGTCGGGCCCGCCGGCAAGATCTATGCGCAGGACTCCGCGGCGATAATGGAGAGCTTCGTCAAGGACAGGTTCGCCGTCCGCGCGCAGAAACCCGCGATGAAGAACGTCGTGCATGTGGTACGCGATTATGACGATCCCGTCCCGCCCGACGTCGCGAACCTCGACATGATCACCTTCTTCTTCGCCTATCACGACATCAGCTATATGCCCGTCGATCGCGCCGCCATGAACAGGAAGATGTTCGCCGCGCTGAAGCCTGGCGGCTATCTTGTGATCGCCGACAATTCGGCAAAGCCGGGCGACGGCATCAGTGTTGCCAAGACCCTGCACCGGATCGACGAGAGCACGCTGAAACAGGAGATCGAGGCCGCCGGCTTCAAGCTCGTCGCCGAAGGCGATTTCCTGCATCAACCGGAAGACCCCAGGGACATCCCGGTGTCCAAGGCGCCGGTGCCTGTCGACAAGTTTGTACTGAAGTACCGGAAACCCCAGTGAGGCACTGCCATCGCTTCGCCTGATCACACAAGCGCCGTGCTCCGCGTCATTCGCCTGACCAAGAGTTATCGCACGGCTGGCGAAGAGATTGCGGTGCTGCGCGGCGTCGATCTTGCGGTAGCGACCGGCGAGAGCGTGGCGCTGACCGGAGAATCCGGCAGCGGCAAGAGCACGCTGCTGCATCTGATCGCAGGGCTCGATGCCGCCGACAGCGGCGAGATTCGGCTCGCCGACGTCAGCCTGTCCGGTCTCAACGACGCCGGCCGCGCCGAATTGCGCCGCTACCGGATCGGCCTTGTCTTCCAGCAATTCAACCTGATCCCGAGCTTGACGGTCGCGGACAACCTCGTCTTCCAATCGCGCATTGCCGGCCGGCACGATGCCGCCTGGCACGATGAACTGGTCGGGCGGCTCGGCCTCGAGCCGCTGCTGACGCGCTATCCCGAGCAATTGTCGGGCGGCCAGCAGCAGCGCGTCGCGATCGGGCGCGCGCTGGCGCCAAAACCATCGCTGCTCCTCGCCGACGAGCCGACCGGCAATCTCGACGAGGACACCGCCGACGAGGTGCTGGGACTGGCGCGCGACCTGGTTGATCGCACCGGCTGCGGCTTCCTGATGGTCACCCACAGCGCGCGGCTTGCCGCGACGCTCGACCGACAGGTCACCCTGCATGCCGGGGTGGTCGCATGAGGCGCGCGCTGTGGATCCTCGCCGTTCTGCTCAGCCACTGGCGGCGGCATCCGATGCAGCTTGCGACCCTGCTGATCGGGCTGATCTCGGCGACCGCGCTGTGGAGTGGCGTGCAAGCCTTGAATCAGCAGGCACGAAACGCCTACGACCGCGCCGCCGCGACCTTCGGCGGCGTGCGCACGGCGATGCTGGTCGGCAAGGACGGCGCGCCCTTCCCGCAAAGCCTGTTCGTCGATCTGCGTCGCGCCGGCTGGCCGGTGTCTCCGGTGCTGGAAGGCCGCATCCAGATCGGCGGCCGGTCCTATCGCCTGCTCGGCATCGAGCCGGTGACGCTGCCCGCCGAGGTCGGCAGCGCCCCCGCGGTCGGCAAGGCCGGCCTGCAATCCTTCGTCACCCCGCCCGGCGAGATGCTGGTGGCGCCGGAGACGCTGCGCGATCTCGGGCTCGGCGAGGGCGCAACGCCGCAGGCGAACGGCTCGGCATTGCCGCCGCTGCGCGTGCAGCCGCAACTCGTGCCCGGCGTTCTCGTCGTCGATATCGGGATCGCGCAAACCATCCTGAAGATGCCGGGCCAGGCGTCGCGGCTGTTGATCGGAAAGTCCAAAGGGCCGCACGCCTCGCTTGAAAGCGTCGCCGGCAACAGGCTCCGCCTGATGGAGCCGAGCGCGGAGAGCGACCTCGAGCGGCTGACCGACAGTTTCCATCTCAACCTCACCGCATTCGGCCTGCTGTCGTTCTTCGTCGGCCTGTTCATCGTCAATTCCGCCGTTGGGCTCGCCTTCGAGCAGCGGCTGCCGATGCTGCGCACGCTGCGCGCCTGTGGCGTCTCGGCGCGGATGCTGAACATCGTGCTCGTCATCGAACTGGTGTCGCTGGCACTGGTCGCCGGCCTGATCGGGCTCATTTGCGGCTATCTCATCGCGGCGGCGCTGTTGCCCGACGTCGCCGCCTCGCTGCGCGGGCTTTATGGCGCGCAGATTCCGGGCCAGCTTTCGCTGAGGCCCGCATGGTGGCTGGCCGGCATCGCCATCAGCATTCTCGGCGCGCTCGCCGCGGCGGCCGTGAGCCTGACCAAGGCGATCCGCATGCCGGTATTGGTCTCGGCGCAGCCGCAGGCCTGGCGGCAGGCGCAGCGGCGCTGGCTCACGTTTCAGACCGCGGCGGCGCTCGCCGTGTTCGTGATTGCCGCCGGCCTCGTCTGGTTCGGCGATTCCCTGATCGCGGGCTTTGCGGTGCTCGCGGCACTCATGCTGGGCGCCGCGCTGATCCTGCCGATGATCCTGGAGATCGTGCTGTCCTTTGGCGAACGCAGTGCGCGGCAACCGGTCGGCGTCTGGTTCTGGGCCGACAGCCGCCAGCAGCTCTCGGGACTGTCGCTGGCGCTGATGGCGCTGTTGCTCGCGCTCGCGGTCAATGTCGGCGTCGGCACCATGGTGGAAAGCTTTAGCCGCACCTTCCTCGTCTGGCTCGACGGCCGCCTCGCCGCCGACGTCTATGTCAATGCCGCCGACAACGCGCAGGCGAACGAGATCAAGGCATGGCTGCGCGAGCGGGGCGAGGTCGAGGCGATCCTGCCCGGCGGCCGCGCGGACACCCAGTTCGACGGCGCGCCGATCGAAGTGCTCGGCCTGCCCGATCACGCGACCTATCGTGACAGCTGGCCGCTATTGGAGAGGATGCCCGATGCCTGGATCAGGCTGCGGGCGGGCGATACCGCGCTCGTCAGCGAGCAATTGTCGCGGCGGATGAAGCTTGCGATCGGCGACAGGATCGAGGTGCCCGCGCCCGGCGGCCCCTGGCCGCTCGAGATCGTCGGCATCTACGCCGATTACGGCAATCCCAAGGGCCAGATCGCCGTCAACTTTGCCGCGCTGACCCGGCGCTTTCCGCAAACCCCGCTGACGCGCATGGGCCTGCGCATGAGGCCGGACAAGATCCCGGCGCTGATGACGGCGCTGCAGGAGAAATTCGGTCTCGACGATCGCAATGTCACCGACCAGGCGACCATGAAGGCTGAATCGAAGCGCATCTTCAACCGCACCTTCTCGGTGACCGCGGCGCTGAACGCTTTCACGCTCGGCGTCGCCGGCATCGCACTGCTGACGAGCCTGTTGACGCTTGCCAATTCGCGGCTGCCGCAGCTCGCGCCGCTCTGGGCGATCGGCCTGACGCGGCGGCAGCTCGCGGCGATCGAGCTCCTGAAGACCATGTCGGTAGCGCTGATCACGGCGCTGTTCGCTTTGCCGCTCGGTCTGCTCGTCGCCTGGTGCCTGCTGGCGATCGTCAACGTCAAGGCGTTCGGCTGGCGGCTGCCGTTCCAGGTGTTCCCGCTGCAACTCGTGGAACTCCTTGCGGTTGCGCTTGCCGCCGCGCTCTGTGCGTCGGCTCTCCCGGTCGCTAGACTGGCGCGCATGCAGCCGGCAAGCCTGATCAGGATTTTTGCGAATGAGCGCTAGCGGCATGGTCACGCGCCGCGCCTTTGCCGGCGGCGCGCTGGCACTTACTCTTGGCGGCAAGAGCTTTGCGCAAGGTTTTGCCGGCCTCGGCGAGACCGCCGATGGTTTTGCGCCGGTCACGCCCGGCAAGCAATTCGTCTTCCCCGTTGATCACGGCCCGCATCCCGAGTTCCGGATCGAATGGTGGTACGTGACCGCGAATCTGTCGGACGCGCACGGCGCCGCCTTTGGCGCGCAGTGGACGTTGTTCCGTCAGGCGATGAAGCCGGGCGCGCCGATCGAGGGCTGGGCCAATCAGCAGGTCTGGATGGGTCATGCCGCCGTGACCAGCGCGGCGACGCATCGTGTCAGCGAAGCCTTTGCGCGCGGCGGCGTTGGGCAGGCCAACGTCGAGGCGACGCCGTTTGCAGCCTGGATCGATGCATGGGAGATGCGGTCTGCCGGCGGGTTCGATGCGCAAACTGTCGCGCCGCTCACGCTAAAGGCTGCTGCCACCGACTTCAGCTACGCGCTGCAGCTCGATGCGAGCCGTCCATTGGTGCTGCAGGGAGATCGCGGCTACAGCCGGAAATCCGATCGTGGACAGGCGTCCTATTATTACAGCCAGCCGTTCTTCAAGGCGTCCGGCCGAATCACGATCGACGACAAGCCGATCGATGTCACGGGACGGGCCTGGATGGACCGCGAGTGGAGCAGCCAGCCGCTCGCGCCGGACCAGACCGGCTGGGACTGGTTCTCGCTGCATCTGCCCGGCGACGAAAAACTCATGCTGTACCGGCTGCGTCAGAAGGACGGCCGCGAAAACCTGCTCGGCAATTGGATCACCCCTGACGGCCATTCCGCCGAGATCGCATCCGCCGGCGGCAGCATCACCCCATCAGTCACGACTGAGATCGACGGCCGCAAGCTGCCGACCGCATGGCGCGTTAGCCTTCCCACACACGGCCTCGCGATCGAAACCATGCCGCTCAACCCGAAGAGCTGGATGGGCACGAGCTTCCCCTATTGGGAAGGTCCGATCCGCTTCTCGGGCAGCCATGATGGAATCGGCTATCTCGAGATGACGGGTTACTAGAGCATGATCCGGAAAAGTGTGTCGCGGTTTTTCGTCGCGACAAACGCGAAGCGCCTGCGCGGAAGATCATGGCTAGCACCAGCGGCACGCTCCCCAGGATGCGCAGCAGCCCCCACAACCCCCACAGCCCGCGCAAGCCACGCAGCCCGCGCCGAACCAGAAGCCACCGATCCCGCAGCCGCCGCAACCTCGGCAGCCAATAAACCCGCCACCGCAACCTCGGCAGCCGATAAACCCGCCACCGCCGCAACCTCGGAAGCCGCCGCACCCGCCGCAACCTCGGCAGCCGCCACAACCACCGCAGCCGCCGCAGCCGCGGGCCAACTGCACGCCGCCGCCAACATTTTCCCTATCGAAGAGATGGAACGTGGCGAGACTGACGTCGAACATTTCCTCTTCGCCAAGAACGAAGCGCTGGTTGGGTGAGGTATTGTCAGATTGCGGGAGAAGGGCGGTGGGCATCGTGGATGCGGATGCATGACCCACCAGCGAAAGCCCCAGACCGGCAGTACCCAGCACCTTGACGGCGGCGGCCTTGGTTGCGCGTTTCTGCTTCGAAGCTTGCTTGACCCGTGGCATGGCCGCATCCTCCGCAAGTGCTTGTGAAATCGCGTGGCAAGCGTGCCCTCGGCGTGACCGGCGCGCAAGGGTCACTTGTGCCATAAAATGCGAAATTTCTCGTCGAATCCCGTTCATCTTCATGAACGATGTCGACACATAACCGCTTTTGGTTGAGCTGAACCCCGCCACCTGGGTACATGCAGCGTCAGCGAGAAAAAATAGTTTCAACAATAGCTGCCCTGCTTGGATCTCGTGCAATGTCTGCTTCCGCGCCGCTGCTGGGATAAAGCGGAGATCGCGGAGTATGACTACCCGCCCCAACCAGAAACATGAGGGAACGCCTCGGATGTACCATTACACTGCCATCGTCACTTGCCTTGCAGTCGCGTTCTACTTCTTCACCTCGACGCAAGTTGCGCGCGCCCGCATCCGCTACGACGTCAAGCTGCCGGCGATCGCCGGCAATCCGGATTTCGAGCGCATCTTCCGCATCCAGATGAACACGCTGGAATGGCTGCCGATCTTCCTGCCGTCGCTATGGCTGTTCGCGATCTACATCAGCGACGCGATCGCGGCAGCGCTCGGCGCGCTCTGGATCGCAGGCCGCATCGTCTATTTCATCGGCTATCGCGCGGCGGTCGCCAGGCGCAGTCCCGGATTTGCAATCCAGGCGTTAATCTGCGTCGCGCTGTGGGTGGGCTCGCTGGGCGCCGCAGTGTGGCGGGTGGCGCATGGATGACGCCCCGCACTCCGCCGTCGTCCCGAGCGATGGCCGGGACGACGGTCGTGTTGGTTCGCCAGTTTCGCGTTACTTCGTCAGCGGGCAGCCGCTTTCCTTGGCGGAGAAGAACGCCTTGTCGCCCGGCACCACGGCGATCTGCTTGTAGTAGTCCCACGGCTTCTTCGATTCCGAAGGCTTCTTGACTTCGAACAGATAGAGGTCGTGCACCATGCGGCCGTTCTCGAGCACCTTGCCCTTGGCGAAGGCGTCGTCGACCGGCAATTCCTTCAGCTTCTTGGCGACCGCCTCGCTGTCCTTGGTGCCGGCGGCCTTGACGGCCTTGAGATAGCTCAGCGTCGCCGAATAGGTGCCGGCGTGGATCATGCTCGGCATCCGGCTCGTGCGCTTGAAGAAGCGCTCGCTGAAGGCACGCGAAGCGTCATCGTGATCCCAGTAGAAGCCCTCGGTCAGGACGAGGCCCTGGGCTGCCTCCAGCCCGAGGCCGTGCACCTCAGAGATCGTCATCAGGAGACCGGCGAGTTTCTGGCCGCCCTTGACGATGCCGAACTCGGCCGCCTGCTTGATCGAGTTGGTGGTGTCGAGACCGGCATTGGCCAGCCCGATGATTTTCGCTTTCGAGCTCTGCGCCTGCAGCAGGAAGGAGGAGAAGTCCGACGAGTTGAGCGGGACGCGAACCGAACCGACCACCTTGCCGCCGTTCGAGGTGACGACGTCGCTGGTGTCTTTTTCCAGCGCGTAGCCGAAGGCGTAGTCGGCAGTCAGGAAGAACCAGCTGTCGCCGCCGGCCTTCACCAGCGCGCCACCGGTGCCGACCGCGAGCGCTCGGGTGTCATAGGCCCAGTGGAAGCTGTAGGGCGTGCAGGCGTCGCCGGTGATGCGCGACGTCGCCGCGCCCACCACGATGTCGATTTTCTTCTTTTCCTTGGACAGTTCCTGCACCGCGAGCGCGACCGACGATGTGGTCAGTTCCGTGATCATGTCGACGTTCTCGACCTCATACCAGCGGCGCGCAATCGCGGCCGCGAGGTCGGGCTTGTTCTGATGGTCGGCGGTGACGATCTCGACCTTCTGGCCCAGCACTTCGCCGCCGAAATCCTCGACCGCCATCCGCGCTGCTTCGAGCGAATATTTACCGCCATAGTCGGCGTAGACGCCGGACTGATCGTTCAGGATGCCGATCTTGACGCCCTGCGCCGACGCCGGCGCCACAAGCAACAGGCTGCAGGCCGCGACCGCGGCCAAGAATCCAGATTTCATTGATTGTCTCCCCGAGAGTTTCTATCCGGAAAATTCCGCGCAACAATATTTTATAACCCTGCAACTGCCCATCTATTTCGGATCAGCCAATAGTATATGGGCGGACGGCGTGGCGCAGCCACAGCCGAAATGGACGATCTCGACTGGGGCGACGTCAAACTTGCTGACGACGTGGGACAGCCCCTTAATTGTCACTTTCCTTAGGGACTGTGCTGAAATTCGCAAGATCGAACCGCCCAGCGGCGATATGGCGCGGCCGCATTTCGCTTCGGCGAAGCCTGGGCGCGGGATTGTCGATTAGCGGTATTGATGTCAGCGGCTTGCTCGCCGGCATCGCTCGAATTCCTCGTGTCGTCAGCGCGAGAAATCGCGGCCCGAGCCGCGGCGTCGACGATCGCCGCCGCACAAGGGTTGACCATCGTCAATCTCTTGGCCCTCCGACTCGCAAAGGACCAGCCATGGACGAGACTCTCATTTACGACGTGGGCGCCCACAAAGGCGAGGATACTGAATTCTATCTCAGCAAGGGATTTCGGGTCGTCGCCATAGAGGCGATGCCGGAATTCTGCGAATCCATCACCAATCGGTTTTCAGAGCACGTCAAATCGGGCGCCCTGTCAGTGGTCAATGTCGCAGTTTCGAAATCGCCCGGAAACGTCAACTTTTATGTCGACGATCGTGTTTCCGAGTGGGGAACGACCAACCCGGACTGGTCCGAAAGAAACAAGGGTTTCGGTGCAGGTACGGGACGGACGTTGACGATACCCGCCGCTAAACTGGCGGATATTCTAAAGGAGCATGGTGTCCCGAGATACTGCAAGATCGACATTGAAGGCAATGACCTCGAAGCGTTGGCATCTCTGGAGGGCCTCTCCGAGCTCCCGAAATTCGTATCCATCGAATCCGACAAGACAAGCTGGGAAAAGCTCATCGAGGAGTTCGAGACGTTCGAAAAACTGGGATACCGGAAATACAGAATAGTCGATCAGTCGCTTGTCTCCATGCAGAAATGTCCAACGATTCCGGGTGAAGGAAAGTTCGTCGATTGGCGGTTCAAGAACGGAAGCAGCGGTCTTTTCGGAAATGAGCTGCCTGGAACATGGATCAGCGCACTTGAAGCCATTGAACTCTACAAAGGCATATTTCGTGGATACGCAATCAATGGAGACCTTGGACTGTTCGGTGGCGGCGCCAAAAGCATGTTCAATATGGTCGGCAAGCTTCAAGAGAAGGTGTTTCGCCTCAAAGGTTCCAAGCAATATTTGAATCCGGTGACGCAGTTCCCGCCGCCCGGCTGGTACGACACCCATGCTGCGAGAGAATGAGTGTCGCGGAGATAGAACGCTCCAGGGCGCGGCCTTTTCAGCCCGCCGCGGACGCCGTCGTCTCGGCGGGCTTCGCCGGCTTCTTCCCCTCGGCGAGGTTGCGCACCACGATGTAGAAGATCGGCGTGAAGATCAGGCCGAACAGCGTGACGCCGAGCATGCCGAAGAACACGGCCACTCCCACCGCCTGGCGCATCTCCGACCCTGAGCCCGTCGATACCACGAGCGGCAGCACGCCGAGGATGAAGGCGAACGAGGTCATCAGGATCGGCCGCAGGCGAAGCCGGCACGCCTCGATCACCGCCTCCAGCCGCGGCTTGCCCTCGAGCTCGATGTCGCGCGCAAACTCGACGATCAGGATCGCGTTCTTGGCAGCGAGCCCGACCAGCACGACGAAGCCGATCTGGGTCAGGATGTTGACGTCCTGCCCCATGATGCGCACACCAATGGTCGCAGCCAGCAGGCACATCGGCACGATCAGGATCACCGCGAAGGGCAGCGTCCAGCTGCCATATTGCGCGGCGAGCACGAGATAGACGAACAGCACGCAGATCGGGAACACGTAGAGCCCGGCATTGCCGCCGGTGACCTGCTGGTAGGACAGATCGGTCCATTCGAACGTGAAGCCGCTCGGCAACGTTTGGTCGGCGAGCTGCTTGATCGCGTTGAGCGCGGTCGTCGAGCTCGTGCCGGGCGCAGGCTCTCCCTGCAGCTCGGACGCCGTATAGAGATTGTAGCGCGCGACGCGATCGGGCCCGGATGTGTCGCGGAAGTCGACCACACTGCCGAGCATCACCATGTCGCCCGCGGCATTGCGGGTGCGCAGCCGCGCAAGGTCGGCGGCCTCCTTGCGGAACGGCAGATCGGCTTGCGCCGTGACGTGATAGGTGCGGCCGAACAGGTTCAGGTCGTTGACGTAGGTCGAGCCGAAATAGGTCTGGATGGTATCGTTGATGCTTGCGATCGGCACGCCGAGCTTCTGCGCCTTGATGCGGTCGATGTCGACGAATAATTGCGGCGTGTTGGCGGTGAACGGCGAGAACACCGAGGTGAGATTCGGCGACTTGCGCGCGGCGGCGACGAGCTCGTCGGTCGCAGCCGCCAATAGCTCCGCACCGCGGCCTTGCCGGTCCTGGACACGGATGGTGAAGCCGCCGCCGGTGCCAATGCCCGGCACTGCCGGAGGCGGTATCACGATGATGAACGCGCCCTGGATCACGGACAGGCGCTTGCGCAGCTCGGCCGTGATCGAGGTCGCCGACAGGCCCTTCTTCAGCCGTTCCTCCGGCTCGTCGAACACCGGGAACAACGCCGCGGCATTGCCCTGCTGCGTGCGCGTCGCGCCGGAGAAGCCGGCAAAGGCCGCGACGCGAACGATACCCGGCGTATCCAGCGCGATTCGCTCGATCTCGCGCACCACCGTCGTGGTGCGGGCGAGCGACGCCGCGCCTGGCAATTGCACCGAGACGATGATGTAGCCGCGATCCTGCGCCGGAATGAAGCCTTGCGGTGTGGTCGCCAGAAGCCAGCCGGCGCTGCCGATCAGAGCGACATAGATCGCGAGCATCACCGCCGTGTGCCGGATCACAAAGTCGGCCGCGGCGGCATAGCCATGCGACAGGCGATCGAAAATACGGTTGAAGACCGCGGTGAATTTCTCCCAGCCGCGGGCGATGACATTCCAGCGTGCCGGCGGTTGCTTCTCCTGGTGGGGAGTAAGGATCTGCGAGGCCAGCGCCGGCGACAGCGTCAACGAGCAGAAGCAGGAGATCGCGGTTGCGACCGCAATGGTGACGGCGAATTGCTGGAAGAACTGGCCCGAGATGCCGCCGAGGAACGCGGTCGGGACGAACACGGCACACAGCACCAGTGCGATCGAGACCAGCGCGCCGCCGACCTCCTCCATCGTCCTCAGCGCGGCGTCGCGCCGGCTCAGGCCGTGCCCGAGATGCCGCTCGACATTCTCGACAACCACGATGGCGTCGTCGACCACGATGCCGACGGCCAGCACGAGGCCGAACAGCGTCAAATTGTTGATCGAGAATCCGAGCGCAGCCATCACCGCGAAGGTGCCGACCAGCGACACCGGGATCGCGATGATCGGGATGATCGCGGGCCGCCAGCCCTGCAAAAACACCAGCACCACGATGACGACCAGCGCCATCGCCTCGTAGATTGTCTTGATCAGCTCATGGACGGATTGCGCGATGAATTCGGTCGGGTTGTAGCCGATATTGTAGTCGAGGCCTTTCGGGAAGCTCGCCTTCAGCTTGACCATCGTGTCGGAGATCTTCTTGGCGGTCGCGAGCGCGTTCGATCCGGGACGCTGCGTCACCAGCATGCCGACGGCCGACTTGCGCAACAGGAAGCTGTTGGTGGTGTAGGACAGCGCGCCGAGCTCGACGCGGGCAATGTCCCGCAGGCGCACGGTGCGGCCGTCGGAGCCGGCCTTCACCACGATGTCCTCGAACTGCTTCGGATCCTTCAGTCGTCCGGTGAAGACCAGGTTCGGCTGGAACGCGCGGTCGGCGATCGGCGGTTCCGCGATCTGGCCGCCGGCGATCTGCAGGTTCTGCGAGCGGATCGCCGCAATCACCTCGGTGGAGGTCAGGCCGAGATTGGCCAGCTTGTCGGGATCGAGCCACAGCCGCATGGAATAATCGCGCGCGCCGAAGATCTGGATGTCGCCGACGCCGTCGAGCCGCAGCAACTCGTCGCGGACCTGCAACAGCGCATAGTTGGAGATGTAGAGCTGGTCGAAGCTGTCGTCAGGCGACAGCATGAACACGACCATCAGAATATCAGGGCTGTTCTTGCGGGTGGTGACGCCGTTGCGCTGCACCTCCTCGGGCAAACGCGGCTGCGCGATCGCGACGCGGTTCTGCACCAGCACCTGCGCCTTGTCGAGGTCGGTGCCGAGCTTGAAGGTCGCGGTGATCGTGAGCTGGCCGTTCGAGGTCGCCTGGCTGTAGAGGTACAGCATGTCCTCGACACCGTTGATCTCCTGCTCGATCGGGGCGGCGACGGTGTCGGACACGGTTTGCGCCGATGCGCCCGGATATTGCGTGGTGACGACGACGGTCGGCGGCACCACCTGCGGATATTCGGAGACCGGCAGCGTGGGATAGGCGATGGCGCCGACGATCAACAACACGATGGACAACACCATCGCGAGGATCGGCTGGTTGATGGAGAGCCTGCCGAGATTCATGGCTTGGCACCGGCCGGCGCCGCGTGCGCCACTTGCGGTGTCACCTTGGCGCCAACACGGGCGCGCTGCAGGCCGTCGACGATTACGCGGTCTTCCGCCTTGATGCCTTCGCGGATCACCCGCAGGCCCTCATCGAGTGGCCCGAGCGTCACGGACTTCGCCTCGACCGTGTTGTCGTCCTTGACCACGAACACGATCTTGCGCGACTGGTCGGTGGCAACAGCGGTGTCCGGGATCAGCAGTGCCTCGTAGGGCGCGCTGCCGATCAGCCGGACGCGGCCGAACTGTCCGGGAAGGATCGAGAGGTCCTTGTTCGGGATGATCGCACGGCTGCGCAGCGTTGCGGTCGAGACATCCAGTCGATTGTCGAGGAAATCCATCTTGCCCTCATGCGAGGGCTTGGTCTCCCCTGAAAGCAACACCTCCACCGGGTTCGCCGTGTCGCGCGAGCTCGGGCGCCTGCCCTCGAACCAGAGCCGGTTGTTCTTCAGATAGGTCGCCTCGTCGACGTCGAAATAGATGTAGATCGGATCGAGCGAGACGATCGAGGTGAGCAGCGTCGCGCCGCCCTCCGCGCCCTGGACGAGATTCCCCGGGGTGACGAGATGGCGGCTGACGCGGCCGGCGATCGGCGCGATCACATGGGTGAATTCGATGTTGAGCTTGGCAGCCTTCAGCGCGCCTTCGGCCTGCATCTCGGCCGCGTGCGCGGCCTGCAGGGCTTGACGGCGCTGGTCGACGACCTGCTCGGAGACTGCACTGGTCTGCACCAGGTTCAGGCCGCGGTCGAGCTCGCGCTTGGCAAGCTCCACCTTGGCACGCGCATCCGCAAGCTGGCCGTCTGCTTGAAGGGCAACGGCTTCGAACGGTCGGGGGTCGATGACATAAAGCAGGTCGCCGGCGCGGACGATGGCGCCGTCCTTGAATTCGACCGAGGTAACGAAGCCGCCGACACGGGCGCGGATCTGGACCTCCTCGATCGCCTCGAAGCGCCCGGTGAATTCGTCCCAATCGGTTACCGTGCGCTTGACCGGCTGCGCGATGGTGACGGCCGGCGGCTGCGCCGCCTGCGGCTGCGGCTTGTCTCCGCAGCCGGTGAGCGCCAGCGCGAACACAAGGCCGAGCGGCGCGAGGCCGCGGTGCGGTAAATGGCGCTTGAGGCCGGTCGCCGGAGCCAAGCGCTCCGATTTTTCAGTCGCAGTCAATTCCGTCTCCCAAGGACTTGAGTATAGCAGTTCGGATCGCAGTAATTCAGTGTCGTTGGTTTGCCGCAGGCCGTTGCGGCGGACGTCGCAGATGAGAGCGGCTCCCAGTGTGTTCAAGGGCGCGGACGGATCAAGCAAAATAGTTGCGCATTGAGCGCCTCAGGAAACGCCTGCGACAATGTTTCCGGCCAGACATGTCAGAATTGCGAACCCAAGGTCGGATAGACCCTGTCGATGCAGATCGCCGATCATGACAACCAGGAGTCGAGCGTGCGATACCTCTCGCTGCGGCGACATCCGATACAGCCCGTCCGGCAACATTCGGGCATGACGTGCCCCATTTCCTCCGTTAACGTGCAACGCAACAGCCGCCAATAACGACGGCACAGCGAGGGAGGACAGGCCCGTGCATCGTGGTCGTGTCGTATTCGGCGCCATGGATGAGGTCGTGTTCGGGCGCCCGGCGCGCGAGGCCGTGCCCGAGCAACTCGACCGCCTTGGCGCACAACGCGCCTTCCTGATGGTCTCGGGCACCCTGAATCGCGAAACCGACGAGATTGAGAGGGTCCGCCGCGCGCTCGGTCCGCGCTGCGTCGGCACGTTCGACAGGATGCCGGCGCACACCCCGCGCGCCGCGGTGATATCAGCGACCGAACAGGCTCGCGCCGCCGACGCTGACCTGATCGTCACGATCGGCGGCGGCTCGATCACCGACGGCGCCAAGGCGGTGCAGCTCTGCCTCGCCAACAATGTCACGACATCCGACGACATCGACCGCATCCGCACCCATGGCGGCGTCTCGCCGGCGATGAACGCGCCGACCGTGCGCCAGATCAGCGTGCCGACCACGATCGCAGGCGGCGAGTTCTCGTCGATTGCCGGCGTCACCAACGAGGCGAAGCGGCAAAAGGAGATGCTGCGCCATCCGCTGGTGATGCCGCGCGCCACCATTCTCGATCCGGAAATCTCCGTGCACACGCCGGAGTGGCTGTTCCTCTCCACCGGTATCCGCGCCGTCGACCATTGTGTCGAGGGCATCTGCTCACACGAGGCGCATCCTTACGGGGATGCGCAGGCGCTGAAGGGGCTGGAGATGCTGACGCAGGGTCTCCCGCGGGTGAAGGCCAACCCGAAGGATATCTCCGCCCGGATGGATTGCCAGATCGGAACCTGGCTTTCGACCGGGCCGCTTGCCTCCGGTGTGCCGATGGGCGCGAGCCATGGCATCGGCTATGTTCTCGGCGCCGAATTCGGCGTGCCGCACGGCTATACGTCGTGCGTCATGCTGCCGTGGGTGGTGCGCTGGAACAAGCGCGACAATGCGGAGCGGCAGGCGCTGGTGTCCGCCGCGATGGGACATCCGGGCCAAGATGCGGGCGACGTGCTCGATCGCTTCATCCGCAACCTCGGCATGCCGCGCAGCCTGCAGGACGTGCACGTCGGTCCCGAGCATTTCGACCGCATCGCCGCGCAATCGATGCGCACGCCCTGGGTGCCGCGAAATCCGCGCAAGATCGATGGCCCCGCGCAAGTGCGCGAGATTCTTCTGATGGCCGCATAGAGCAAGATCCGGAAAAGTGGGAACCGGTTTCCGGAGGGATCATGGCCGGAACTGGCGGAGTTGTTGATCGCGTTCTGCGACCAGTCGCTGACGCGCCAGAAGGTGCCGCGCTCGGTCGATTTCGAGGCCGAGCTGCCGCGACTGCCGACCGGAAAGCTCTACAAGCACCTGCTGCGCGACCGCTATTGGGGCGACAAGGCCTCACGAATCGTCTGATGGGGTCGCGACGGACTCGCCCGCGACGAGCGTTTCGCGCTATGCTTTGCGATCGTCAGCGAGCTTCGCCGGGAGGCAGCCATGCCATCGCCCCAGCCGCGCGAGCCGGAGCCGTTACAGGCCCAAAGGCTCGAATTCACTGCCGCCGAGATTGGTGCGCTTGCCCACCTTTACCGCGGCGAGGTCTATCGCAGTACGGTTTGGCGCACGCGCCTCGACAGCTCGACCAACTGGGCGGTGGTCACGACCGGCATCGCACTGTCGGCGACCTACAGCAGCGCCGATGCATCGCCCTTGCCGATGGTGCTGGTCGGCCTCCTGGTCACCGTCTTCCTGTTGTTCGAGGCGCGCCGCTACCGCTACTTCAACGTCTGGCGCGCCCGCGCGCGATTGCTGGAAACCGATTTTTATGCCCCGTTGATCCGCGGCGAAGGCCCTTCGCCGAATTCGAAGTGGACCGAGTTGCTCGCCAACGACTACCGCAATCCGAGTTATCATATCAGCTATGCGCGCGCGATCGGCCGGCGGCTGCGACGAACCTATGGCTGGATCTTCGCAATTCAGGCCATCGCCTATTATGGCAAGCTCGCGATCCATCCCGTGCCGCTGACCGCGCTGGCGGAGATCTGGGAGCGCGCCGCGATCGGCCCGATTCCCGGCGGCCTGGTCGTTCTCGCCGGCGTCGCCTTCCATTCGAGCTGGATGCT
Organism: Bradyrhizobium lablabi; assembly: GCF_018131005.1. GTDB lineage: Bacteria > Pseudomonadota > Alphaproteobacteria > Rhizobiales > Xanthobacteraceae > Bradyrhizobium > Bradyrhizobium lablabi_D. Next base: position 486,388 of record NZ_JAFCJK010000006.1, on the reverse strand, counting down.
GTTTGCATGGGTCACGCATCGCATGGAAATTGCCGACCGGCGCACGCGGCACAGCCTGATTGCCATGGGATGAGGTGCGAGGCCCTGCGTTGCAGGCGTCGGGCTTTTCTCCTAGCCTGATCCGAACAGGAAAAGACCGGGAGGAACTGCCGATGGACGTGATCCCCTTAGGTCCGGGGTTCGGAGCCGAGTTGCGGGGCGTCACGCTCGCCGACGTGGCCGGCAACGATGCCGCCTATTCCGCGGTCCGCGCGGCGTTCGAGGAATATTCGGTGCTGGTGTTCCGCGGCCAGCAGGTCAATGACGACATCCAGCTCGCCTTCTCGCGCCGCTTCGGTCCGCCCGAAGTCACCAAGGTCGGCTCGATGGGCACCGGCTCGCATTTCGTGATCCTCTCGACCTTCGGCCCCAACGGCAAGGTGGTGCCTGCCGATCACCGGCAATCATTGCGCAGCAAGGCCAACCAGCTCTGGCACACCGATTCCTCCTTCAAGCGCGTACCGGCGCTGACCTCGATTCTCTCGGCGCGGATCATTCCCGAGCATGGCGGCGAAACCGAATTCGTATCGACGCGCCTTGCCTTCGAGCGGCTCGACAAGGCTCTGGCAGAACGGCTGGAGAGTTCCTTTGCCTGGCACTCCTACGCACATTCGCGCAGCCAAATCGCCGCCGGGCTTGCGACGCCCGACGAGGTGAACGCGCTGCCGCCGGTGTGCTGGCGCATGGTATGGCGCAATCCGGTCAACGGCCGTGGCGCGCTCTACCTCGCCTCCCACGCCTATGGCGTCGAGGGCATGGATGAGGCGGCCGGCAAGGCGCTGATCGACGAACTGACGGCGGCGGCGACCGCGCCCGGCCTCGGCTACTTGCATCAATGGAGGCAGGGCGACGTCGTGATGTGGGACAACCGCGCCACCATGCATCGCGGCCGGCCGTGGCCCGCGCATGAGGGTCGGCTGATGATCCGCACCACCATCTCGGCGACCGAGGCCGACGGCGTCGCCGGCATGGGCCTGCCCTCGCCGCAGGCAGCGGAGTGACGTGACAGGATCTTACGGCGTCCGCAGCGTTCTTCACCGATCGCAAAAGCAAGTGACTGCGTGGCAATGCAACCTGCCGGCTTCGTGCGGGCGTTGGCGCCTTTATTCCCGGTGCATGGAAATTTTTCGCTTTCTCGTGTCATCCGAATTGCCAATTCCCGCTCGGCGTACGCGGGTTGCCCGGGCGTCTCGCCGTGGGTATCGTCGCGGCCAATTGGCCTTTGAGAGCAAAATTCGGGAGGGGACCATGCGGAGCGTGCAAGCGCTGGCCGTCGGGGTGTTGTCTGTGCTGGCAATAAGCGACGTTTCATTCGCCGGCGAACCGAAATCAGGCGGCATCTTCAGGATCTACCACCGCGACAGTCCCGGCAGCGCCTCGATCCACGAGGGCGCGACGTACTCCCTCAACGTGCCGTTCATGCCGATCTTCAACAATCTCGTGATGTTCAACCAGCACATCGCGCAAAACAGCATTGGCACCATTGTGCCCGAACTGGCGGAAAGCTGGGCCTGGAGCGGCGACAACAAGACGCTGACCTTCAAGCTGCGCAAGGACGTGAAATGGCATGACGGCAAGCCATTCACGGCGGCTGACGTCAAATGCACCTTCGACATGCTGATGGGCAAGTCGCAACAGAAGTTCCGGCAGAACCCGCGCAAGTCCTGGTACGACCAGGTCAACGATGTCACTACCAACGGCGATTACGAGGCCTCGTTCAATCTGAAGCGGCCGCAACCGGCGCTGTTGTCGCTGCTCGCCTCCGGCTACACGCCGATCTATCCCTGCCACCTGTCGCCGGCGGAGATGCGCACCAAGCCGATCGGCACCGGCCCGTTCAAGTTCGTCGAGTTCAAGGCCAACGAATCGATCAAGCTCACGAAAAACCCCGACTACTTCAAGAAGGGCTTGCCCTATCTCGACGGCATCGAGTTCACGATCATCCCGAACCGCTCGACCGCGATCCTGGGCTTCGTCTCGGGCAAGTTCGACATGACATTCCCGACCGAGGTGTCGATTCCGCTGCTCAAGGACGTCAAGGCGCAAGCGCCCAATGCCGTGTGCGTGGTGGAACCCAACAACGTCTCCACCAACATCATCATCAATTCGACGTCGCCGCCGTTCGACAACATCGATATCCGCCGCGCGCTCGCGCTGTCGCTCGACCGCAAGGCGTTCATCCAGATCATGTTTGAAGGCCAGGGCGATATCGGCGGAACCATGGAGCCGGCTCCGGACGGATTGTGGGCGATGCCGAAGGACATGCTGGAATCCATTCCAGGCTACGGCCCCGACGTGGAAAAGAACCGTGAGGAAGCCCGCAAGTTGATGCAGAAGGCGGGCTATGGGCCGGACAAGCACCTGCAGATCAAGGTCTCGACCCGCAACATCGCGGTCTACCGCGATCCCGCCATCATCCTGATCGACCAGATCAAGAGCATCTATATCGACGCCGAGCTCGACGTCGTCGACACCGCGCAGTGGTTCCCGAAGGTAGCGCGCAAGGATTATTCGCTCGGACTCAATCTGACGGGCAATGCCGTCGATGAGCCCGATCAGTCCTTCTACGAGAATTATGCCTGCGGCTCCGAGCGGAACTACACCAACTACTGCAACAAGGACATCGAAAAGCTGTTCGACCAGCAATCGGCCGAGACCGACCTCAACAAACGCAAGAAGCTCGTCTGGGAGATCGACAAGAAGCTGCAGGAAGACGTCGCGCGCCCGATCATCTTTCATGCCCGGACCGGCACCTGCTGGCAGCCTTACGTGAAGAATGTCACGATCATGTCCAACAGCTCCTATAACGGCTATCGTTACGAGGACGTCTGGCTGGACAAGTAGCGTCCGGAGCAATGACATGAAATCGAGCAAGCTCCGCACTGGACATATCTCACCTCTCCCATTGGGAGAGGTGGACACCACGCTGATGGCAACTCGAGCAGACATCATCCCGTAACGCGAAGACGAAGGGAGAGAGCCAGGGTGTTTGCCTATATCGTCCGGCGCCTGTTCCTGATGCTCCTGACCCTGTTTGGGATCTCGGTCATCATCTTCGTGTTGCTGCGCGTCGTACCCGGCAATATCGTTGACATCCTGTTCGACGCCGCGGGCTTCGTCGATCCCGCTGACAAGGCCAACCTCGAGAAAGAGTTGGGTCTGAGCCAGCCGATCGTCATTCAGTATTTGCACTGGATCGGCGGGCTGTTGCGCGGCGACCTCGGCTATTCCTACGTTTCCGAGAAGCCGGCGCTGGACGAAATCCTTCCGCGCATCCCGATCACCGCGCGGCTCGCGGGGCTGGCGCTGCTGTTCTCGGCGTCGATCGGAATTCCGCTCGGCGTGCTGAGCGCGGTGCATCAGGGCTCGCGGCTCGACTACGTGCTGCGCGTCGTCAGCCTCAGCGGACTGTCGCTGCCGTCATTCTGGCTCGGCCTTTTGATCCTGATGGCCTCGGTCTCGATGTTCGGCACCATGCCGATCTTCAATCCGAATCCGAAGACATGGATGGAGGCGTTCGCGATTTATGCCGTGCCGGCAATGGCCGTCGGCTTCCGCAGCGCGGCGCTGACGATGCGCATCACCAGATCCTCGATGCTGGAGATCCTGCGTCAAGACTATATCCGCACCGCGCGCGCCAAAGGCGCGTCCGAGACTTCCGTGAATTATCACCACGCGCTGAAGAACGCGGTGCTGCCCGTGATTACCGTGATCGGCATCGAGGCGGCGTTCCTGATCGGCGGATTGATCGTGACCGAGACCGTGTTCAACATCCCCGGCATCGCGCGCTTCCTGGTCGAGGCGCTGCGCTGGCGCGACTATCCGATCGTGCAGAACCTCGTGATGTTCATCGCCGTCGTCGTGGTGGTCGTGAACTTCACGGTCGACATGCTCTACGCCGCAATTGATCCGCGCATCAGGTACGGAGATTAACCTGATGGCGACCATCAATTTCGAGAGCGAACTGCGCCGCGCCGGGGCTAACGCCACCGGCGGGTGGCGGCGGCTCGCCTTCCTCGCGCAGCGCTACATGCTCGGCACGATCGGCCTGATCATCATGCTGCTGTTCGTGTGGATGGCCGCCTCGGCCGACCTGATCTGCCGCTACGATCCGCTCAGCGTCGATTCCGCGCATCGTCTTGCGGCGCCCTCTGCACTGCACTGGTTCGGGACCGATTCGTTCGGACGCGATGTGTGGAGCCGCATCATCCACGGTTCGCGGATTTCGCTCGCCGTCGGCATCGGCTCGACGACGCTGGGAGCGACGCTCGGCGTCATCGTAGGCCTTGCCTCGGGCTACCTCTCCGGCTGGGTCGATCTGGTGTTCCAGCGGATCACCGACATGCTGCAGTCACTGCCGCTCCTGGTGCTGGCGCTGGTGATGACCGCGGCACTCGGACCGTCGCTGCCGAACGTGATCGTCGCGATCGCGATCCCGCTGATTCCCACCGTCGCCCGCGTGATCCGCGCCAACACGCTGGCGCTGCGCGAGCAGCCATTCGTCGAGGCGGCCAAGTCGATCGGCATGAGCGAGATGCGGATCGCGCTCCGCCACGTGCTGCCCAACACGATGGCGCCGCTGATCGTGCTCGCCACCGCGCAACTCGGCTCGACCATCCTGACCGAGGCATCGCTGTCGTTCCTCGGGCTCGGAATCCCCGAACCTTACCCGTCCTGGGGCCGGATGCTGTCGGAATCGGCGGCGGAATATGTCCGCACTGCGCCCTGGCTCGTGATCTTCCCCGGCATCGCAATCAGCCTCGCGGTGTTCGGCACCAATCTGTTCGGCGATGCGCTCCGCGACATCCTCGATCCAAGGCAGCGCGGCTGATGAGCGAGGCTGATACGGCAGAGACGGTTCTCGATGTGAAGAACCTGCAGACGGTGTTTTTCACCAATTCTGGCCTGTTCCGCGCCGTCGACGACGTCTCGTTCTCGGTCCGCCGCGGCGAGACGCTGGCGATCGTGGGTGAATCCGGTTGCGGCAAGAGCGTGAGCGCGCTGTCGATCATGCGCCTGGTGCCCGATCCGCCCGGCCGCATCGTCGGCGGCTCGGTGAAGCTCGAGGGCACCGACCTGCTCGCGCTCGACGATGCCGAGATGCGGGACATCCGGGGAAACCGTATCTCCATGATCTTCCAGGAGCCGATGACTTCGCTCAATCCGGTGATGCGGATCGGCGACCAGATCATCGAGGCGGTCCGCCTGCACCAGAAGGTGAGCCACAAGGAGGCCTGGAAGCAGGCCGTCGACATGCTGCGCCTCGTGCGCATCCCGGAACCGGAACGGCGCGCGCATGAATATCCGCATCAGCTCTCCGGCGGAATGCGCCAGCGCGCCATGATCGCGATGGCGCTGGCCTGCCGGCCGGTGCTGTTGATCGCGGACGAGCCGACCACCGCGCTCGATGTCACCATCCAGGCGCAGATTCTCGCGCTGATCGTGGACTTGCAGAAGCGTCTCGGCACCGGACTGATCCTGATCACGCACGATCTCGGCGTGGTCGCGCAGACCGCGCAGCGCGTGATCGTGATGTATGCCGGCAAGAAGGTCGAGGAGGCGACCGTCGAGGAGTTGTTCGACAACCCGCTTCATCCCTATACGCGCGGGCTGATGGCGTCGATGCCGGCCGTGATTGCGCGCGGCGCAAAGACCGACACGCGCTTGACGGAGATTCCAGGCATGGTGCCGTCGTTGACACGACTGCCGCCCGGTTGCGCCTTCGCGCCGCGCTGCAAGCTAGCGATCGATCGCTGCCGCCAGGAGTTTCCACCCCTCGAGGAGGTCGGCGCCAACCATTGGGCGGCGTGCTGGCGCGCCGGCGAACCGGTGGGGGCGCCATGACCGGGCAACGTCCGCTGCTGGAGGTCACCGACCTCGTCAAGCACTATGCGGTGCGCGGCGGCATCCTGCGCCGGCAGATCGGCACGGTGCATGCCGTTGACGGTGTCAGCTTCTCGCTCGGCGCGGGCGAGACACTTGGGCTCGTCGGCGAATCCGGTTGCGGTAAGTCGACGGTAGCGCGTACGGTGCTGCGCCTGGTCGAGCCGACCAGCGGCGCGATCAGGCTGAACGGCCAGGACATCGCGCCGCTGAGCAAGGCGGCGCTGCGGCCGCATCGCCGCTCGATGCAGATCGTGTTCCAGGACCCGTTCGCTTCGCTGAATCCACGCATGACCGCCGGCGACATTGTCGGCGAGCCGTTGAGCGTGCACGGCCTTGCGGCGGGTGCGAAGAAGCAGGAGCGCGTCGCGGAACTGTTCCAGCAGGTGGGCTTGCGGCCTGACCAGATGAAGAATTTTCCGCATCAGTTCTCCGGCGGCCAGCGCCAGCGCATCTGCATCGCGCGGGCGCTGTCGCTCGGGCCGAGCCTGATCGTCTGCGACGAGCCTGTCTCCGCGCTCGACGTATCGATCCAGGCGCAGGTGATCAATCTGTTGATCGACCTGCAGCGCAAGCAGAATTTTTCCTATCTCTTCATCGCGCACGATCTCGCCGTGGTTGCCCATATCAGCCATCGGGTCGCCGTGATGTATCTCGGTCGCATTGTCGAGGTATCCGACAAGGACGAGCTGTTCGCCAATCCCCGCCATCCCTATACGCAAGCGCTGCTCGCCTCGGTCCCGATCGCCGATCCCAAGGCGCAGCGGCTGACGCCCTTGATCGACGGCGATGTGCCAAGCCCGATCAACCCGCCTTCCGGCTGCGCTTTCCACACCCGCTGCCGCTATGCGATCGACCGCTGCAAGACCGAACGCCCGGCGCTGAAGGACGCGGGTGCCGGGCATCAGGTCGCGTGCTGGCTGAACGACGGGACGGGAAGAGCGGAATAAGTTGCTGTCGCACCTGGCGAAGGCCGGAACGACGGTCTTTATGCGGCCGCCTCTATCTCCACCACGATCTTCCCCGTCGTCACCTGCTCACCCTCGGCGACGTCGATGGCCGACACGGTGCCGGCGACGCCCGCGGTGTGCACATGCTCCATCTTCATCGCTTCCAGTGTCATCACCGGCTGGCCGGCAGCGACCTTGTCGCCGGCTTTCACCAGCAGTGCAACGACCCGGCCATTCATGGCGGCGCGAACCTTGCCGTCGCCACCGGCAGCCACTGCGCTTTGCGGCGGCGCGAGCGTGAGGTCGCGGACCGACAGCGTGACGCCGCGATGCTGGACGTAAAGACGATCGCCATCGCGAGAATATCGCGCTGATTCCATAAGCCCATTGTGGTGGTATCGGATGAAATCGCGGTCGAGTTCGTCGATCTCGAATCTGTAGCCGTCGCCATTGCGCGAGGTGACGTAGCCGCCGTCGCGCTCGCGGACAATGTCGATCTCCTGCAGACCGTGGCCGAGATCGATCCGCAATCCGAGCGGGAAGGTGCCAGCGAGCGACCGCCCGCGCTTCCACGGCGGCGCGTGAAGATTGGTTACGTAGAGCAACAGCGCCGCAAGTGCCAGATTCGTTCCCTCGCCGGCGCGCGGCGCGAGCAGCGCCTCGCGGTTCTGGTCGATGAAGGCGGTGGTCGCCTCCCCCTTGGCAAAGGCGGGATGACGCAGGCAATCGATCAAGAAGCCCTGGTTGGTGGTGACGCCGAAGGCTGTGACCTGCTCCAGAGCGCAGATCAGCCTGCTCCGTGCCTCGTCGCGCGTCGTGCCGTGGCCGATGATCTTTGCGATCATCGAATCATAGAACGGAGGTATCTCGGCGCCGGACCGCAGCGCGTGCTCGACGCGGATGTTGGCCGGCATCTGCCACAGCACCATCGTGCCTGACTGCGGCATGAAATCATGCGCGGCATCCTCTGAACAGAGCCGCACCTCGATCGCGTGGCCTGAGAATGTGATGTCGTCCTGCTGGAGCGGCAGCGGTTCGCCGCCCGCAAGGCGGAGCTGGAGCTCGACCAGATCGAGCCCGGTGATCGCCTCGGTGACGGGGTGCTCGACCTGCAGCCGCGTGTTCATCTCCATGAAATAGAAATGGCCGTCGCGATCGAGCAGGAATTCCAGCGTTCCGGCGCCTTCATAGCCAAGCGCCTTCACCGCCTGCACGGCAACCGCGCCGATCCGCGCGCGCAACTCCGCCGAGACGGCGGGCGACGGCGCCTCCTCGATCAGCTTCTGGTGCCGCCGCTGCACCGAGCAGTCGCGCTCACCGAGATGGATGGCATTGCCGTAACGGTCGCCGAACACCTGGATCTCGATATGCCTGGGATCGACGATCGCACGCTCAAGAATGACCGTTGGATCGCCGAATGCGCCCTGTGCCTCCGATCGCGCGCCGCGCAGTGCATCGCCAAAGCCGGCTGCGTCCGCGACCAGCCGCATGCCGCGCCCGCCGCCGCCGGCCACCGCCTTGATCATCACAGGGAAGCCGATCGCCTTCGCTTCGGCCAGCAACGTGGCATCGCCCTGGTCGGCGCCCTGGTAGCCGGGAACGCAGGGGACGCCGGCCTCTCGCATGACGTCCTTGGCACCGGCCTTGTTGCCCATCGCGCGGATCGCCTCCGGCGACGGGCCGATGAACACGAGCCCGGCGTCACGGCAGGCCTGTGCGAAATCCTCGTTTTCGGCGAGGAAACCGTAGCCTGGATGCACCGCGCCGGCGCCGCTCGCCTTGGCGGCAGCGATGATCGCGTCGACCTTCAGGTAAGATTGCGCCGGCAGCGCCCCGCCGATCCGCACCGCCTGGTCGGCCTCTCGCACATGCAGCGCATCGCAGTCGGCGTCCGAATAGACCGCGACCACGCCAAGCCCGAGCCGTCGCGCCGTACGCATGATGCGCAATGCGATCTCGCCTCGGTTGGCGATCAGGATCTTGTGGAACGGCGTGCACCTCTGGGCCAAAGCGTTCATGGCCGCGCCACCGAGAACTGCATGCGCTGCGGCGTCCTCGCCTCGGCCTCCCGGCAGACCGCCAGCACTTCCGAAAGCACGCTGCGGGTGTCGCGCGGATCGATCACGCCATCGTCGAGCACGCGCGCACTCGTCGCGAACACGTCCATCTGGCCGTCGAACACGCCGGTGATCTCCGCCTTCATGGCCTCCAGTTTCTCCCTCTCGATCGGCCTGCCCCGTCGTGCGGCGGCGGCTTCCGTCACGATCGCCATGGTCTCGGCGGCCTGCTCGCCCCCCATCACGGCGGTCTTGGCGTTCGGCCAGGAGAAGCAGAAGCGTGGATGGAAGCCGCGGCCGCACATTCCGTAATTGCCGGCGCCGAAGGAAGCGCCGCAGTAGATCGTGATCTGCGGTACGGTCGCCGAGGTCACCGCCTGGATCATCTTCGAGCCGTGCTTGATCATGCCGGCCTCTTCATAGGCCTTGCCCACCATGTAACCGGTGGTGTTGTTCATGTAGAACAGCGGCGTACGCGACTGGCAGCAGGCCTGGATGAAGTGCGTCGCCTTGTTGGCGCCGGGCACGTCGAGTGGGCCGTTGTTGGTGATGATGCCGATTGCCTGTCCCTCGATGCGGGCATGGCCGCAGATCGTGGCCGGTCCGTAGTTCGCGCCAAACTCGGCGAAATCGGAATCGTCGATGAAGCGGGCGATCGCCTGACGCATGTCGACAGGCCGTTTGTGATCCATCGGCATGATGCCGAGCAGTTCGTCCGGGTCATAGCGCGGCGGCTTGAACGCGGCTTGCTCGGGTGTCGGCCGGTCCCATGGCAGTTTGGCCATGATGTCGCGCGCGATCCGCAGAGCATCCCTGTCGTCTTCCGCGAGGTAATCGCCGAGGCCGGAGATCGACGTGTGCATCTCGGCGCCACCGAGTTCTTCCTCCGTCGCGATTTCGCCCGTCGCAGCCTTCAAGAGCGGCGGCCCGGCCAGGAACGCGCGGGTGCGGCCGCGTACCATCACGATGTAATCGGACAAGCCCGTCTGATAGGCGCCGCCGGCCGTTGAGGAGCCATGCGTCACCGTGATAACGGGGAGCCCAGCTGCCGACAGCCGCGCCAGATTACGGAAGATGTTGCCGCCACGAACAAAGTCCTCGACGCGGTAGCGCAGGAGATTGGCGCCGGCGCTCTCGACGAGTTGCACGTAGGGCAGCTTGTTCTCGAGCGCGAGCTCCTGCACCCGCAGCGTCTTGTCGAGGCCGTAGGGTTGCAACGCCCCGGCATCGATGCCGGCGTCATTGGCGCTGACCATGCAGCGGATGCCGGAGACGAAGCCGATGCCGGCGATCACGCCGCCGCCCGGTACGCTCTTGTCCGCATCGGGCACATCGAACATGTATCCGGTCAACGTCGACAGTTCGAGGAACGGCGAACCGGGATCGAGCACCAGCGCGACGCGCTCGCGCGGCAGTAGCTGCCTGCGGCTGTGGAAGCGCTGTTTCGCCGCGGCCGAGGCAACTCGGGTCCGCTCTTCCAGCGCGCGGACGCGCGAAATCAAGGCGAGCATGCCCTCGCGATTGGCCTGGAAGGTCGCGCTGCCGGTGGCGATCGTGTTTTCGATGACGGCCACTAGGCGCGCTCCGCGAAATACTCGCTATATTTCTGCCGCAGCTCGACCTTGCGCAGCTTGCCGGTGGCGGTCATCGGCATCTCTTCGAGGATCCTCACCAGCTTCGGTATTTGGAAGCCGCCAAGATGCTTGCGGCAATGCGCCTCGATCGCCGCTTCGTCCGCGACAGCGCCTGGCTTGAGCTTGACGAAGGCGGAGACCGCCTCGCCCCATTGCGGATGCGGCAGGCCGACCACGGCGGCGTTCTGCACCGCGGGATGCGCAAGCAGCGTCTCCTCGATCCTGACGGAAGCTACATTCTCGCCGCCGGACTTGATCATGTCCTTCTTGCGGTCGAGGAACAGCACCTCGCCATTCTCGTCGATGAGAGCGAGGTCGCCGGTATGATGCCAGCCGAACTTGCGTGCCTCTTCGGTCGCTTTGGGGTCCTTGTAATAGCCCATCATCACATTGGGCCCGCGATGCACGAGTTCGCCGACCTCACCGCGCGGCAATAGATTGCCATTGTCGTCCATGATCGCGGTCTCGTTGACGATCAGCGACTCACCCCAGTAGTTACCGAAGCGGTTGAGCTGCACCTCCGGCCGCGACATCGTGGTGGCCGGGTACATCTCGGTTTGGCCGCTCGACAGCACGAAGTTCGGACAGAGATCGGCGATGGCGCGCTCCAGCAGCGGCTTGCCCATCGGCGCCATGGTGTAGATGCAGCAGCGCAACCCAGAGAGGTCATATTCGCGGCGGCGCGGGTGATCGAGGATTGCCTGGTACATCAGCGACAGCCCGACGAACACCGTAAGCCCGTCACGAACGATCGCCTCCATGCAGACGACCGGGTCGAAGCCGCGCATCAGCGCCATGCGGCCGCCGACCGAGAGATAGCTCAGCAACAGCACATGGCCGGCACAGTGGAACAGCGGGAATTGTCCGGTAATGCCGTCATCGCGGCAGAGCTGCATCTCGATGCAGTTGCTCATCACGGCCATCACCACGGCAAGGTGGCAGTGCATCGCACCCTTCGGCCGCGAGGTGGTGCCCGAGGTGTAGATGATCATCGCGAGATCGCGGTCATTGATCTCGATCTCGGGCTCGATATCGGACTGGCCTTGCAACAGATCGTTGAAGTTCTGTAGCCCGGTCTTGCCGATATTGCCGGTCAGGTCGATCGCGATCATCTCCATCCCGCGCGCTTCCAGCGCGGCGCGGCGTTCGGCCTGGGCATGCAGATTATCGTCGATGATCGCAAAGCGCACCTCCGCGTGGCCGAGGATGTAATCCATGTCCGATGGGCCGAGCATGGTGTTGATCGGTACCCAGACGAGGCCGGCGCGGTGGATGCCGAACAGCGCTTTGACGAACTCGACCGAATTGTTGCAGATCGTCGAGATCTTCTCACCCGGTTTCAGTCCGTGCTCCACCAGATAGTTGGCGAAACGGTTGGCGTCGCGTTCGAGCTCGGTGAAGCTGACGCGGTTATCACCGTCGGTCAGCGCAATCCGATCCGGAAACCGCCGAGCAGCGCGCTTGAGCAGGTCGCCGATTGCAACCCGCCCGATGCGGCCCGGCCCGGTCACGCCGCCGGTTGCTGCGAGAATATCCATGCATGTCCTCCTCGTCCGTCATTGCGAGGGGTTAAGCGGCGAAGTCGTCCATGCAGCCATTCGGCGTGGTTCTATGGATTGCTTTCGCCCTAACTCGCAATGACGGTTGGTCTGGCGTTAGTGCCTGACCCCAAAAATTGTTCGCGCTTCCGCCGGGCTTGCGACCTCGCGCCCCGCGCGCCGTGCGCAGGCCGCGAGTGCTTCGACCAGTTGCCCGTTGGACGTCACCTTGGTGCCGTCGCCGAGATAGAACGTGTCCTCCAGTCCGCTGCGCAGGTGCCCGCCCAGGTCGGCGGCACGCTGGTGCAAGGGCCAGATCTCGGCTCGGCCGATCGCGGTGACCTGCCAATGCGCTTCCGGCACCTTGAGCTTCAGCAGGATCGGCAGCAGTTCGGGATCGGCCGGCATGCCCGAGGCCACGCCCATCACGAAATTATATTCGAGTGGGCCGGAATACATGCGGGTCTGCCGGTACATGCCGACGCAGCGCACAATGCCGACATCGAAGCATTCGAATTCGGGGATCGTGCCGACCTCTTCCATCACATCGAGATAATCCTGCACCTTCTCGACCGCGTTATCGAACATCATCGGCGGCCAGGCCCAGGTGTTGTCGGCCTTCACTTTCAGATAATTCAGCGAGCCGGCGTTGCAGGCCGCAATTTCGGGCTTGGTCTCGCGAACGCAGTTCAATGCGCCCTGGTAATTCGGGCCCGAGGTGCCCGTGGTGTGATTGATGATGACGCCGGGGCAGGCCTCGCGGATCGCCTGCTGGATTTCCCTGCTGACGCTGACGTCCCATGACGGCAAGTGGCCCTGGTCCGGCTCCTGCTGGCGCAGATGGATGTGCATGATGCTGGCGCCGGCATTGAACGCGGCCTTGGCCTCACGCGCCATCTGTTCCGGGGTTACCGGAACGTTGTGCTGCTTCGGATCGGTGAGCACGCCGTTCAGCGCGCAGGTGATGACAGCCTTGTCGCTCATCAAATGGGTCCCGGTTGCGGTGCACAGGCGCCGCATGATTTTCCATGATGTGAGATTTGCGGCCACGCCATCTTGCGTTGACTGGCTAGGCTTGCGCCCTCACGTGGCACCACGCCGCCAGCCGGTTAACGCAAGACGGAGAGCCGCGCGTCGCGCTAGCTTTGCGGCAAGCAAAAAACCCGGAACAACGGGCCAATATCGCGGAGAGGACGTCATGGTTTCGATCAACCGGCGGGCTTTGCTCTCGGGCACGACCAGCGTCGCCCTCTCCGCATTCGCAGGTCTCCGCCCCTCCCGGGCCGAGGATACGCCGGGAGTCACCGCTACCGAGATCAGGATCGGCAGCACCACTTCGCTCAGCGGCCCGGTGTCCGCGCTCGGCGTTCAGGCGCGCTGCCAGGAAGCCTATTTCAGGATGCTGAACGAGCAGGGCGGCATCGCCGGCCGGCAGATCAAGTACATCTACTATGACGATGCCTTCAATCCGGCGAAGACGGTCGAGCAGGTGCGGCGCCTGATCGAGAACGACAACGTCGCCTTCCTGTTCAACATGCTGGGCACCGCGCCGAATTCGGCCGTGGTCAAGTACATCAACGCCGCGAAAGTGCCGCATCTGTTCCTGTCGGTGAACGGCGATAAATGGGGCGACTACAAGACATACCCCTGGACCATGGGTTTTGCGCCGAGCGCGCGGACCGAGGCACAGGTGTTCGTCAAATACGCGCTGAGCCAGAAGGCGAATGCCAAATTCGCGGTGCTGTACCAGAACGACGATCTGGGCAAGGATTTCGTCGCCGGGGCCAAGGATGTGCTCGGCGAAAAGTTTCAGGGCGCGGTCGTGATGGCTTCCCACGAAGTTACCGATCCCACGATCGATTCCCAGATCGTCACACTGCGCGGCGCCAGTCCCGATGTTCTGATCTCGGGCACCACGGCGAAATTCGCCGCACAGTCGATTCGGAAGATCCACGAGCTCGGCTGGAAGCCGATGCACTTCATCGCCAGCGGCGCCGCCTCGATCTCCTCGACCATTGCGCCGGTCGGATTCGACAAGGCGCAGGGCACGATCTCGTCGGCGTATGTGAAGGATGTCGCCGATCCAGCCTGGGCCAACGATCCCGGCGTGAAGGCTTTCCTGACTTTCATGGAGAAGTACTTTCCCGACGGCAATCCGAAGGAAGGCTATAACCTCTATGCCTACACCGTGGCGCAGGTGCTCAAGATCGTACTCGAGCAATGCAAGGGCAATTTCGCGCGCGACAACATCATGGCGCAGGCGAACAATTTGAAGGATGTCGAGGTCCCGACGCTGCTGCCCGGCATCCGCGTCAACACCAGCCCGACCAACCATCATCCGCTGCGGCAGCTTCAACTGCAGCGGATCGAGGGCGCGGGCTGGCTGCGGTTCGGCGAGGTGATCCAGGGCGCGAATTTGTGAATTTGGAAGCTTGCAACCAACAGCAATCTTCGCCTCTCCCTGTGGGAGAGTGAGTGCAAGCAGCTGCCACCCGGGCGTTACGTCAACGCCGGCTCACTTACCGCCTGACCGGAGCGGTAGATCGCCAGATCCCGCGAGCCGGAGAAGATCGCGCGCGGCTTCAAGCCGTAGAAGCGGCGGATCGAATGGCTGAAATGAGTGCTGTCGGGATAGCCGATGTCCTGTGCCAGGTGTGCAAGGTTGATATCCTGGTTGGCGAAGTGCAGGAGATGCCGCGCCCGCTTCCAGGCGCGGAAGGAGCGGAACGAGATTCCGGTCTCCTCCTTGAACAGATGCAGGAAGCGCGACGGTGACAGTCCGGCTTCCGTGGAACAGCTCGCCGCCGTCACCGGCTCGCCGGAGAATCGTCCGATCCGGCCGATCGCGCGCACCACGCGCGGATCGAGCACGCGCTGCGGCAGCGCATCGCCGAAGCACATGATATCGAATTCGGCATTGGAGATCGCGTCGCGATATTGCATCTCGGCAAGCGTCGCATAAGCGGCGCGGATGCGGTTCGCAAACTCCGCGGCATCGGCGCCTTGCAGGCGGCGGCCGAGCGCCTCCAGCGTGCCGTCGGGCACACTTTCCGGCTCGATCGCGACGCAGATCGCCGAGCGATATTCGCTGGTGATGGTGTGGCGCATGTTGGGCATGGTCACGGCGAGTTCACCATGCGCCTGCCGGCCGTCGCCGGTGGACAAATGCAGGCCGTCGCGGATTGCGACATAGACATGGAATGCCCCGGGGCAGCGCTCGCGCGGGCGGCCGAGCAGCCCGGCGTAAAACACCCGTTCCGGCGTGATCAGCATTCGATGGCCGGACTCGCGACCCTTCGCGTCGACGACCTTGACGTCCATGACATTGTCCATGGCAGGTTCCTCCGCGCGCGGCTCTTTTGGCCGCTGCGACAGCGGCTACCATAGCGCAAATTGGGGTGCTGTCACGGGTAGCAACCGGGCTCATTCCGGGCGTATTCGAGGTGCGAAACCGGAACGACACAAGGCTAAGGCCGCACCCGCGGCGCAACGTTCTGTTCCAGCCCGGCTTTCTGCTCCGCCGCCACGGCGCGCCGGTAGCCGTCGCGCTGCTGCAGCTTGGCCCAATAGGCCGCGACATTCGGCCCGAAATCCTTGGCAAGGCCGATGTTGCTGGCGAGGCGCAGCGCGTAGCCGTTGGCGATGTCGGCGGCGGTGAAGCGGCCGGCGCAGAGGAACTCGGAGTTCGCGGCAGCCGCCTCCACCGCCCGCAGGCGTCCGAAGAACCATTTGGCGTAGTCGGTGGAGACCTGAGGATTGCGCCGCTCCTCCGGTTCGAGCTGGCTGTATCGTAGCACCAGCGTCTGCGGAAATGTCAGCGTGGCGTCGGAGAAATACATCCAGTTCAGGAAGGATCCATAGGCGGGCTCGTCTACGCCGACGATCAGCGGCGTCGGGCCGTATTTGGTCCCGAGATAGTGGCAGATGCCTGAGGACTCAGTCATCTTCGTCTCGCCATCGATCATGAACGGGATGGTGCCGAGCGGATTGATTCCAAGATACTCCTTGGCAAAGACCCGCGGCGGGAACGGCAGCATCTTGAGCTCGTACGGGAGCCCGAGTTCCTCCAGCATCCACAGCGGACGGAACGAGCGCGCGGCGTCGCAGTGATACAGCGTGATCATGAGGCCTTCCCCTTTTGCTTCAGCCCCGGCAGCGTGCCCATCATCTTGCACAAAACCATCAGCATTACCTCGTCGGCGCCGCCGCCGATCGAGGTGAGGCGGCTGTCGCGATAGGCGCGGCTGACTGGCGTCTCGTTGGTGAAGCCCATGCCTCCCCAATATTGCAGGCAAGCGTCGGTGAGCTCGCGCCCCAACCGGCCGGCCTTCAGTTTTGCCATGGTCGCAAGCCGTGTCACGTCCTCGCCAGCTACCAGCGCCTCGCCGGCACGGTAGACCAGTGAGCGCAACAGCTCGACCTCGGTCTGCATCTCCGCGAGCTTGAAGTGCACCACCTGATTGTCGAGGATCGATCCGCCGAATGCCTTGCGACTGCGCGTGTATTCGATCGTCTCGTTGATGATGTATTCATGCGCCTTCAGGCAGGCCGCCGCGCCCCACAACCGCTCCTCCTGGAACTGGATCATCTGGTAGGTGAAGCCCTGGCCTTCCTCGCCGATCCGGTTGCGCTTGGGCACCCGCACATTGTCGAAGAAAATCTGCGCGGTGTCGGAGGAGCGCATGCCGAGCTTGTCGAGCTTTCGCGCGACCTGCACGCCCCTGGTCTTCATCGGCACGCAGATCAGCGACTTGTTGCGATGGACCTGGCCGTCGCTGGTGTTGGCGAGCAGGCAGATCCAGTCGGCCTGCGTGCCGTTGGTGATCCACATCTTGCCGCCATTGATCACGTAGTCGTCGCCGTCGGAGCCGGCCTGCGTCTTGATCGAGGCGACGTCGGAGCCGGCGCCGGGCTCGGAGACGCCGACGCAGGCGACCTGGTCGCCTGAAATCGCCGGCGCCAGGAATTCGCGCCTGACCTCGTCGGAGCCGAACCGCGCCAGCGCTGGCGTTGCCATGTCGGTCTGCACCCCGATCGCCATCGGCACGCCACCGCAGGTTATGGCCCCCAGCTCCTCGGCCATCATCACCGCGTAGGAATAATCAAGCCCCTGGCCGCCGAATTCGACCGGCTTGTTGAGGCCGAGGAAGCCGAGATCGCCGAGCTTCTTGAACAGCTCGTGTGCGGGGAAGATGTCGGCCTTCTCCCATTGATCGACATAAGGATTGATCTCGACCGCGATGAATTTTTGCAGAATGCGGCGCGGTTCGTCGTGGTCGGCGGTGAAGAGCATCTTGGTCCCTCGTCGTTCATTTTTCACCTCGCCCCAAAAGGGGGCGCGATCACAGCCCCATCTGCCGCGAGGCGAGATCCTTCATGATCTCCTCGGTGCCGCCGCCGATCGCGTTGACCTTGACCTCGCGGTAGATGCGCTCGACCTTGACGCCGCGCATGAAGCCGGCGCCGCCGAAGATCTGTACCGCCTCGGAGGCGCAGTAGGCCATGGTCTGCGTCGCCTGGTTCTTCATCATGCAGATCTCGGCGACCGGGCTCTCACCCTGACCGAGCCGCCACGCCAGCATCTCGAGCATCGCCTGAGAGGCTGCGACCCTTTGCGCCATGTCGACGATCTTGTGACGGATCACCTGGTGCTGGGCGATCGGCTTGCCGAAGGTCTTGCGTTCCTTGGCATAGGCGATCGCCTCGTCGAGGCAGACGCGGGCATAGGCGGTGCAGCTCGCCGCCATGCCCATCCGCTCGCTGTTGAAGTTCTGCATGATGATCTTGAAACCCTGGCCCTCTTCGCCGATCAGGTTTTCGGCCGGCACGCGGCACTCGTCGAAATGCAGCGTTGCGGTGTCGGAAGCCCACCAGCCCATCTTCTTCAGCTTGGTCCGCGACAGGCCTGGCGTATCACCCTCGATCAACAGCAGGCTGACGCCGCCTGCGCCATCGCCGCCGGTGCGCACCGCAACGGTGATATAGTCGGCTCGAACCCCCGAGGTAATGAAGGTCTTCTCGCCACTGACGATGTAATGATCGCCGTCGCGCCGTGCCCTGGTGCGCAGGTTCGCAACATCGGACCCACCGCTTGGCTCGGTGATCGCTAGCGCCGAAATCTTCCTGCCCGACAGCACCTCCGGCAGCACCCGCGCCTTCACCTCGGGCCGTGCCGCGCGCGCGATCGGCGGCGAGCCGATGGTGTGGCTCATCAGGCTCGAGCTGACGCCACCGGCGCCGGCGCGGGCGAGTTCCTGGGACGCCACGATTTTCATGAACTGGTCTGCAGCGACCCCGCCATACTCCTCGGGGAAGCCGAGGGCCAGCAGCCCGACCTCGGCCGCCTTCAGGTAAATTTCGCGGGGGAATTCGCCCTCTTCGTCCCATTGGTGGGCATAGGGCTCGATCTCCTTCGCGACGAAGCGGCGCATCACCTCGCGAAACGCCTCGTGCTCGCCGGTGTAGAATGGGTTCGCCATCCGCTTCGCTCCATTGATTCCCCGCGCCGGACGATGTCCGGAATCCTCCCGCCTCACTTGCGTCGAGTGGCTGCCGTGCCAGCGCGGATGCCCGATCGGGCCATGGACCAGCCACTAAACGCAAGACAGTATCTCGATACGGCCCCTCCACTGCCTGCTCGTGGCATCAAGGGAGCCAGGACCAGGCGGCGCAAGACTGCAGGTCGACGAGGAGGAAGATTTGCCGGTTCGTTACTACGACTGGATCGCCCATCATCGCCGGCGCACGCCGGACAAGGTCGCGCTCATCGATCTCGCAAGCGGCCGACGCTTCACCTATGCCGAGCTCGACGCGCGGGTGTCGCGGCTGGCGGGCCATCTGCGCGACGAACTCGAGGTCGAGCGCGGCGACCGCGTCGCGGTGCTGGCGCTCAATACGACCGATACGCTGGAAGTGCAATTCGCCTGCGGCCGGCTCGGCGCGATTTTCGTGCCGCTCAACACCCGCCTCACAGTTCCCGAACTGAACTACATCGTCGGCGACGCAGCACCTGGCGTCATGATTCACGACGACGATCTCGCCGAGACCGCGCTTGCGGTCGCAAAGCTCTGCAACGTCGCCGCGGCGATGAGGCTTGGCCGCGGCGGCTCCTACGAGGCCGCCATCGCGGCGGCCAAGCCGCTGGAACAGATCGAGAAAGTCATGCTCGATGACATCTCGACCATCATGTACACGTCGGGCACGACCGGCCAGCCGAAAGGCGCGATCATCACCCACGCGATGACATTCTGGAATTGCGTCAATCTCGGCGGTCCCGCCTATATCGCGCCGTCGTCGGTGCTGCTCACGGTGCTGCCGCTGTTCCACACCGGCGGGCTGAATTGCTACACCAATCCGGTGCTGCACTCCGGTGGCACCGTGCTGATCATGCGCGTGTTCGATCCAGCCGAGGCGCTGCGGCTGATCAGCGATCCGGCGCAGGGCATCAACGTGTTCTTCGGCGTGCCCTCGATCTACCAGTTCATGGCGCAGCATCCTGCGTTCGCGACCTCGGACTTCAGCCGCCTGATCATCGGGGGTGTCGGCGGCGCGCCGATGCCTCTGCCGCTGCTCAAGACCTGGGAAGCGCGCGGCGTGGCGCTGCAACAGGGCTATGGCATGACCGAGACCTCGCCGGCGGTAATGGTGCTCGATCGCGAGGACGCCGCGCGCAAGGCCGGCTCGTCCGGCAAGCCGGTGCTGCACACGGAGGTCCGGATCGTGCGTCCCGACGGCACCGATGCCGCCGTCGGCGAGCTCGGCGAACTCTGGGTCAAGGGACCGAACATCACGCCCGGCTATTGGAACAGGCCGGATGCCAACGCCTCGTCCTTCACCGATGGCTGGCTGCACACCGGCGACGCGACGCGGATCGACGAGGAGGGCTTCTACTACATCGTCGACCGCTGGAAGGACATGTACATCTCCGGCGGTGAAAACGTCTATCCGGCCGAAGTCGAGAGCGTGCTGCATCAATTGGCGGCAATTGCAGAAGCGGCCGTCATCGGCATCGCCGATGAACAGTGGGGCGAGGTCGGCATGGCCGTGATCGCGGTGAAGCCCGGCCACTCGCTTGCGCCCGCCGAGATCCACGCCCATTGTCAAGCCAATCTGGCGCGGTTCAAATGCCCTCGCCTGATCGAGTTTGTCGAAGCCCTGCCGCGCAATGCGACAGGCAAGATCCACAAGCCCACGTTACGAAAGCAATTCAGTCAACCGAAGCCGACCGATACTGCCGCATGATCTCCGCGCGACGGAAGCGTTCGCACGGAGATCATGCGCGATGCTGCCTCGTGACCGTCCGCCGGGAGCGGTTGCGGGTTTTTTCCAAAAGTCCAACCAGAACAATCAAGGGAAATGCCTTTATGACGACCAACAAGAAAATGTCGCTGCTGGCGGCTGCCACGGCGCTCTGCCTGCTCTCCACCCAGGCCGCCTTTGCGCAAAAGAAATACGACACCGGCGCCTCCGACACCGAGATCAAGATCGGCAATGTCGAGGCCTATAGCGGCCCGGCTTCGGCCTACGGCATCATCGGCAAGACCGAGGAAGCCTATTTCAAGATGATCAATGATCAGGGCGGCATCAACGGCCGCAAGATCAACTGGATTTCCTACGACGACGGCTACTCGCCGCCCAAGACCGTGGAGCAGATCCGCAAGTTGATCGAAAGCGACGAGGTGTTTTTGGTGTTCAACGCTCTGGGCACGCCGACCCAGACCGCGGTCCAGAAATATCACAACGCCAAGAAGGTGCCGCAGCTCTTCCTCGCCACCGGCGCCAGCAAGTGGAACGACCCGAAGGAATTCCCGTGGACCATGGGATTCCAGCCAAGCTATCGTGTCGAGGCGCGGATCTTCGGGAAGTACATCCTCAAGGCCAAGCCGGATGCCAAGATCGCGATCTTCTATGCCAATGACGATTTCGGCAAGGACTACCTCGTCGGCCTCAAGGAGATCCTCGACAAATCGTCCGCCAAGATCGTCGCCGAAGAAAGCTACGAGACGACCGAACCGTCGATTGATTCCCACATCGTCAAGCTAAAGGACACCGGCGCCGATGTGTTCGTCAACATCGCCACGCCGAAATTCGCGGCCCAAGCCATCAAGAAGATCGCCGAGCTCGGCTGGAAGCCGATGCAGGTGATGACGGACGTCTCGATCTCGATCGGCGCGGTCATGAAGCCCGCCGGGCTCGAAGCATCCGAGGGCGTGCTGTCGGCGGGCTACCTGAAGGACGCCTCCGACCCGCAGTGGAAGAATGACGAAGGCATGAAGAAGTTCATGGCCTTCATCGAGAAGTACATGCCGGGCGCCAATATCTCCGACGCCAACCTGGTTTACGGCTACGCCGCGGCGCAGACCATGGCGCAGGTGCTGAAGCAAGCCGGCGACAACCTGACGCGCGAGAACGTAATGAAGCAGGCCGCGAGCCTGAAGGACTTCACGCCCGACACGCTGATCCCCGGCATCAGGGTCAACACCAGCCCAACCGACTTCGCCCCGGTCGAGCAGCTCAAGATGATGCAATTCAAGAACGGGCAATGGGAGCTGTTCGGCGACATCATCAGCGCCGAGACCGGCGGCTAGCGCCGGGCCTTGCCCACGGATCGACAGTTGCGAAGCCGCCCTCACCGGGCGGCTTTTAAACCCGCCCGACACCCGGATTAGTGCATCTGCTGCACGCGACCCCGATCGAGCCGGGTTCCTGATTGCGCCGCAAGATTGTCCGTGCCCCGGGATATCACACGCGACGCTCTGGCTTGCGTCGGCGTGAGTTGCCACCCTCTTCCACTCCTCATAAAACAAGGAAAAATCGCCCGCTCGCGGCAATCGGCCGTTGCGGCCAAAGGAAACGACAAGGGTAAGGCAGCCTCCATGGAAGCTCACGTAAGCGCCGTCACTCGTTCATTCCAAAAATGGTCGCCGCCTGCCGCGGCCAGCGACATCGTCAAGAACATCCACGCGATGCTGCACCCGCGCAACATCGTGCTGGTCGGCGCCACCGATAAGCCCGGCAACTATGCCGAACGGATCTGGAACAATCTGATCAAATACCGATATGCAGGCGGCCTGTTCCCGGTCAATGCCAGGCGCGAGACCGTCTGGGGCGTCACCTGCTACAAGGATTTTGCCAGCCTTCCCGAGAAGCCCGACCACGTGCTGGTGCTGGTGCCGGCGCGCTTCGCG
Source organism: Bradyrhizobium lablabi (assembly GCF_018131005.1). Taxonomy (GTDB): domain Bacteria; phylum Pseudomonadota; class Alphaproteobacteria; order Rhizobiales; family Xanthobacteraceae; genus Bradyrhizobium; species Bradyrhizobium lablabi_D. Next base: position 464,100 of record NZ_JAFCJK010000006.1, on the reverse strand, counting down.
GTACAGGTGATCCGCGACGCGGCGGCGGCCGGTGCGCGTTCTGCGACCATCGTTACCTCGGGCTTCAGCGAGTTGCAGGATGAAGAGAGCCAGCGGCTCGCCGCCGAGTTGAAGCAGGCAATCAAGGAAAGCGGGCTTGCCGTTACCGGCCCGAACTGCCTCGGCAATCTGAGCGCCGGTGAAAACCTCTTCACCAATATCGACGACCGCATCGTGACCATGGAGCAAGGTACGGTCGCTATCGTCGGCCAGTCCGGCGCGATCGTGATGGCAATCCGCCAGGCGCTCGAGGACCGCGGCGTCGGTGTCGGCTACATGGTCACGACCGGCAATGAGGCGGGGCTCGAAACGCCCGACCTGATGGCCTATTTCGCCGCCGATCCGAGCATCCGGGTCATCGTGGTCTATCTCGAGGGCGTGCGGAATACGAAAGTGTTCCGCGACGCCTGCAAGGCCGCGCGCGCCGCGGGCAAGCCCGTGATCGCACTCAAGCTCGGCGCCTCCGAAGGCGGCCGGGCGGCGGCGATGGCGCATACCGGCGCGCTCGCCGGCTCGATCGAGACGTTTGATGCGATTTCGACCCGCGAAGGCGTGATCCGCGTTCGTGGCCTGGACGAATTGATCGAGACCACCGAATGCTTCGTCCATGCCGACCCGCCCAGGGGCAATCGACTCGCGGCGGTGTCGCTGTCCGGCGGCAAGCGCGGGCTATTGATCGATGCGTTCTATTCGGCCGGTCTGAATTTTGCGCCGCTGAGCGCGAACGCGACCGAGCAACTCGCAAAGATGCTCGGCCCTGGCAGCATTGTCGGCAATCCGCTCGATGCCGGCTTTGCCGCCGTGGTCGATCCCTCGGTGTACATGAAATCGATCAAGATCATGATCGAAGATCCCGATACCGATATCGTCATCATCGATTCCGAACTGCCGAAGGCGCCGCACGAGCTGCGCGAGCGCAATCTGCGCATCGTCAATGAGATGGCAGGCGAAGCCAACAAGCCGGTGATTTATATCAGCACGATGTCGATCGGATTCAGCGAGCACACCAAGGCGCTCCGCAAGTCGCTGCCGAACGTTGCCGTGCTGCAGGGCCTCGATCGCGCCGTGGGCGCGATCAAATCCCTGATCGAATATGCCAACCTGCGCAAGGAAATCCCCGACATCGTGTCGAGCTCGAAGGCATCAGCGCGCGCGGTGCTGGAGAAAACGCTCAAGAGCGCCAACGGCGCCGCAGCGCTCGACGAGGTTGCCTCGAAGAGACTGCTCAAGGCTTATGGCATCCCGATCTCAAAGGAAGCTGTCGCGCAGACCCCGGCGGAGGCCGTGAAGATCGCCAGGACGATCGGCTTTCCGGTGGTTGCGAAAGTGGTCAGCCCCGACATCCTGCACAAATCCGACGTTGGCGGCGTGGTACTGAACCTTGGCAGCACGGCCGAGGTGAAGCAGGCCTTCAACGATATCACCGCGCGGGTGAACAAGCTGAAGGGCAAGCCCAAGCTCGAGGGCATCCTGATCGCACAGCAGGTCAAGGCGGATCTCGAACTCGTGGTCGGCGCCTCCCTGGACGCCGAGATGGGCCCGGTGGTGCTGTTCGGTACCGGCGGTGTCGATATCGAATTGCTGAAGGACGTGGCGCTGGCCGGCGCACCGCTCGATGCGGCCGAGGCAAAGCAATTGATCGCGAAGACCAAGGCAGGGATCAAGATGAAGGGCTATCGTGGCAAACCCGCATTGCATGAGGCGTCGGCGGTGAAGGCGCTGGTCGGCCTCTCCAATCTGATGGCCGATGCCGGTAACCGCATCGCCTCGATCGACGTCAATCCGTTCCTGATCAACAGCAAGCTCGGCGTCGCCGTCGACGGACTCATCGTGTTGAACAATGCCGCAGCGAATAAGGCGGCCGGGCATTAGATCATGATGCGAGCGCGAGCGCGCGGCTCCGGGTTAGAACGTGGCCCCCCACTGCCGCGCAGTCTGCATCACCCAGTCGCGATAGAGCGTCAGGGGCGTGACGCCGGTAATGCCGCCGCAGCCGGCGGCGCCGTTTGGCCCCGTTGACCAACTGACCACGCCGACGATTGCGGGCCCGCTCTGCTTGTCCTCGAAAACAGGCGCGCCGGAATCGCCGGTGCAGGCGCCGAGCCCGTCGCGCGCGCCCTGGCCGACCGGATCGACGAGACGGATCTGCAGCGTGCCCGGCTTGCCGGTTGCGACCAGCCCCGCGACGCGGACTGTGCCGCCGCTCTTGCCGTCGCCGCGCTGCGTGACGCCGACGCCGGCGACTGTGAAGCGGCCGCCGACCTGGATCGGGATGTTGGGCATGCCGAGCGCCGACGGTGCCTTGCCTGCCGCAGGTGCCGCAAGCTGAAGCAGCGCGACATCGGCGGTTGCGCGATGGTCGATCATCGCCTGCATCTTGAAGGCGGGATGGATCGCGACCGTCCTGACGTCCTGCAGCTTCGGTTGCCGATCCGCGCCATATTCGACGATCTTGTAATCCGCGCCAGGCTGCACGCAATGTGCCGCGGTCAGCACGATCTTCGGCGCGATCAGCGCGCCGGTGCAGAAATTGCCGCGCGAACCAACGATGGTGACGACCGAACGCGCCACGCCGTCGGTCGACGGTGCGCCGCCGCCGACGATGGCAAAGGCGGGCGCGGAGACGAGCGACGCCAGCGTCGCCGCGATCAAGGGCAGTGTCTTCATCGGCGCAGCAATAGCCCGCGCCGCGCATATCGCCAAGCACCTGTTGAGGCTGGCTCCGGCCGGCGATCCGTGTTAGCCGCTCCCGAACAGGCAACAGGCGCGGACAGGCAGGAATGATCGAGGCAGTGATCTGGGATTTCGGCGGCGTCCTGACCACCTCGCCGTTCGAGGCATTCATGCGCTACGAGACCGAACGCGGCCTGCCCGCCGATATCATCCGCCGCACCAATGCCGCCAATCACCTTGAAAACGCGTGGGCCAGGTTCGAGCGCGCCGAGATCGACATCGACGGCTTTGACGAATTGTTCGCGCAGGAATCCAGGGCGCTCGGCGCCGAAATCCGCGGCAAGGACGTTCTGCCGCTGTTGTCTGGCGACCTGCGACCGGAAATGGTCGAGGCGCTGAAGCGCGTCAAGTCCGCCTTCAAGACCGGATGCATCACCAACAATCTGCCGGCGAACGCCATCGGCAGCAAGAGCGGACGCACGCTCTACGTCGCCGAGGTGATGGCCCTGTTCGATCACGTCATCGAGTCGGCCAAGATCGGCTTGCGCAAGCCCGATCCGCGCATCTACCGGATGATGGTCGAGACGCTGCAGGTGGATGCGAAGAACTGCGTCTATCTCGATGATCTCGGCGTCAACCTGAAGCCGGCGCGCGAGATGGGCATGACCACGATCAAGGTGCTCAATGCTGCCCAGGCGATAGGCGAACTCGAAGCCGCGACCGGCCTTACGCTGCGGTGAGGCGCGCTTTCGCGACGCCGTATGCCGACCTCTCCCTGCCGGCGAGAGGTGAATTGAATCCGCCGCAAGGATTTCGTCACGGACGCGACATCCGCGGCTTCCGCCGGTTATTGCGCTCGGCGGAAATGAGCCGGAACCATGCGCCAACCGACAGCGCCGACTGGCCAATCGAGCCTTGTGCTTTGCCCGCAACGGGAGCAGAACAGCTTCGAGTTCTCGAACAACCCCGGAGCTGATCCTCGTGGCTGACACCAGGCCCATCGCGTCGATCGAGGCCGTGGAGAGCGGCCTCGCCGCGCAAGGCTATATCGCGAGCCGGCAGATCGCCACCGCCGTCTATCTGTCGCAGCAGATCGAGAAGCCGATCCTGGTCGAGGGTCCCGCCGGCGTCGGCAAAACCGAGCTCGCGAAGGCGATCGCCGCCTGGCGCGGCATGAAGATGATCCGCCTGCAATGCTATGAGGGCCTCGACGAGGCCAAGGCGCTGTACGAGTGGAAGTATGCCAAGCAACTGCTGTACACGCAGATCCTGAAAGACAAGCTCGGCGAAGTGCTCGGCGGCGCGCAGACGCTGCATGCGGCGCTCGACCAGCTCCACACCTTCGGCGACGTTTTCTTTTCCAAGGAGTTCGTCGAGCCGCGCCCGCTGCTGCAGGCGCTCGAGCAGCCTTCCGGCTGCGTGCTGCTGATCGACGAAATCGACAAGTCCGACGCCGAATTCGAATCGCTATTGCTGGAAATCCTCTCTGATTTCCAGGTCACGATCCCTGAGCTTGGCACGGTGTCCGCGGTCGCGGCGCCGACGGTGATCCTGACCTCGAACAGCGAGCGCGATCTCGGCGACGCCTTGAAGCGGCGCTGCCTGCATCTGCATATCGGATTTCCCGAGCAGCGGCTGGAGGAACGCATCGTCGAGAGCCGCGTGCCCGGCATCTCCCAGGTTCTGCGCAAGCAGATGGTCGGCTTCATCAATGAGATCCGCACGCTTGATTTGAAGAAGCTGCCGTCAGTGAGCGAAACGATCGACTGGGCGCGCGTGCTGGTGCTGCTGCAAGCGAGCGAGCTCGGCCACGAGATCGTCAAGGACACGCTGAACGTGCTGCTGAAATACGAAGCCGATATCGAAGCAGCGACGCCGCAGATATCCAGCTTCATCGCCAAGGCGTCGCGGCAGGGTGTATTCAGTTAAATCGGATGCGCGAGAACCTGCATCGCTTCTTTCGTGCGGCGCGGGGAGCCGGGGTCCGGGTCTCGCCCGCTGAAAGCATCGATGCGATGCGGGCGGTTTCAGAGGTCGGCTTCGCCGACCGCGCCATCCTGCGCGACACGTTCCTGCTGACGCTGGCCAAAACCCAGGACGAGAAGCGCGCGCTCGGCGACTGTTTTGATCTGTTTTTTAGCCGGCCGGAGCCGCAAGAGGAAGCTTCCGAGCAACGGAAGTCCGACGATCAGGAAAAGGCGGGCGGCGATCCCGCGGCCGAGGCGCATGGCGGCGCGGCGGGCGGCGTGCAGAGCGAGATCGTCGGGCCGCTGGCGCAGATGCTGCTGTCGCAGGACCGCGGCGCGATCTCGGCGGCGATCGCCAATGCCTCAGGCGCAGCGTCGCTCCCGGATATCCGCTACTTCACCCAGCGCGGCATCTTCCAGACCCGCATCCTCGACGCGATGGGCATCCAGCGCCTGCGCGACGACATCGATGATCTGACCGCGAGCAATCCCGCGCTCGCCGAACGGCTGCTGGACGCGCTCAATGGTTTGCGCGGCACCGTCCGAGACGCCGTTTCGCAGGCGCTGTTGCTCTATGGCCGGGAGGAGGCGGAGAACCTGCGCAACGAGATCCTGCGCAATGCGCCGCTGGCGCGAATCGAGCCGCGCCAGGTCGAGCAGATGCGTATCCTGATCCGCCAGATCGCACGGCGTCTGCGCGAACGCTACTCGAAGCCGCGCAAGCGCCAGCGCCGCGGCCATCTCGACGTTCGCCGCACGCTCCGCCGCAACGCAGCCTGGGGCGGCGTGCCCTTCCTCACCGCCTGGAAACGCAAGCATCGCGACCGGCCGAAGATCGTGGCGCTGTGCGATGTCTCGGGCTCGGTCGCCCGTGTCTCGGATTTCTTCCTGCTGTTGATCCACAGCCTCCATGAGGTGGTCGACGACGTCCGCTCGTTCGCCTTTTCCGGCAATCTGATCGAGGTCAGCCGCATCCTGGAATCCAAGCCACCGGAAGAGGCGATGGCCGAGATCATGTCCAAGGTCGGCTTCGGCTCGTCCGACTACGGCAATTCATTGGCGGATTTCGAAGACGGATGGATGAACACAGTCACCCCGCAGACCACCGTGATCGTGCTCGGCGACGCCCGCAGCAACAACCTCGATCCGCGCGCCGACATCCTGCGCCGGATCGGCGAACGCTCGAAGCGGCTGGTGTGGCTCAACCCCGAGGGCCGCATGACCTGGGGCTTTGGCGATTCCGAAATGCCGCGCTACGCGACCTTCTGCAGCGTCGTGCGCCAATGCGCCACGGCGAAGCAACTCGAACGCGCGGTGTCGGATATTGTGGCGACTTATCAGTAGTTCGGTTGCAAACTGTGATCGGCCGGCTGATAATGACTTCAATTACAGATTGAAGCTTGTTCATTTTGACCTACGATGGATGATGGTCCACGATGGCCACGGGGGAGCGTGGGATGCCAAAGGACATCGTGATCTGCTGCGACGGCACCGGAAACGAGATCGGCGCCAATATTTCCAACGTCCTCAAGCTGTTTCGCGTTCTCGAGAAGAGCGAGCGGCAGCGGGTCTATTACCATCCGGGTCTCGGCACGATCGGTCTGCAGAGTACCTGGGGGCGTCTGAAGCAGGAAGCGCGTGGCGTGCTCGGGCTTGCCACCGGCGCCGGCCTCGACAAGGACACGCTCGGCGCCTACCTCTTCCTGTGCAAGGCTTGGGAGCCCGGCGACCGGGTCTGGCTGTTCGGCTTCAGCCGCGGCGCCTATACGGTGCGCGTCCTCGCGGCCTTCGTCCATGTGATGGGGTTGTTGCCGGTCGATCAGCTCGACCTCGCCGGCTATGCCTTCTCTTCCTACAAGAAAGCAAGTTCCGACAGTCAGAAGGTCGATGGCACCCCCGATGACTCGGCGCTGAAGGAAGCCTGGCATTTCAGCCAGATAGCCGGCGGCCGCATCATCGAGATTGAGTTCATTGGGGTCTGGGACACCGTCGCCTCGGTCATCGTGCCGCGACAGGACAAGTTTTGGTTCGACCTGCAGACCCTGCGCTTCACCCGGACCAATTCGAGCGTCAAGAAATTCCGACAGGCTATCTCGATCGACGAGCGGCGCCGCATGTTCCGGCTCAACCGCTGGACCGAGCCGCAGAAATTCCGCTCGAACCCATTCGACGCGTCGACTGCGGTCGACCAGGACATCCGCCAGGTCTGGTTTGCCGGCGTGCATGGCGATGTCGGCGGCGGGTATCCCGAGAACCAGAGCGGGCTGTCGAAATTTCCGCTGGTATGGATGATCGAGGAGGCCAACGCCGCCGGGCTTCATATGGATCAGGCGTTGATCGATCACTACGCCTGGGGCCTGCCGATGCCGCCGAGCAGGCATGAATATGTGCCGCCGAATGCGCTGGCGCAGTTGCACGTGTCCCTGAAGGGCGCCTGGGAGATCCTCGAATGGCTGCCGAAGAGCGACAAATGGAAGGAGTGGCCGGAGCGCAAATCCTTCCTCGGCTACTATCTGCCGCGCGGCGAGCCACGGCTGATTCCGGACGGCGCGATCATCCATCGCTCCGTGCTGGAACGCTGTGAGAGAGATCCGACCTACCGGCCAATCAACATGCCGAAATCCTACAGGATCGAGGAATTGACGCCGCCTCCGGCCGGCGTCGACGCCAAAGTGGCTTGAAGGGATCTCACGCGTCGATCGCATCCTTGATGCGCTTGCGACTGAGCGGCAGGTCACGCAGCCGCTTTCCGGTCGCGTTGGCAATGGCGTTGGCAAGCGAAGCGGCGGCCGGGCCCTGCCCGGTCTCGCCGCTGCCAAGGAACGGCTGTCCCGGGCGATTGATGATGTGAACGTCGATCCGTTCCGGCACCGCATTGAAGCGCAGGATCGGATAGGTCTGCCAGTCGATGCTGGTGATCCTGGTTTCATCGAAGCTGACTGTTTCATACAGCGTCCAGCTCGTCGATTGCACGATCGCGCCTTCGATCTGGTTGGCGAGGCCATCCGGGTTGACGACCTGGCCAGCATCGACGGCGGCGACCGCCCGCACGAGTCGCGCGCGGCCGGTCTCGCGATTGATCTCGACTTCGGATGCGATCGCGCAATAGGCCGCGAGATTCTTGTAGCGCGCGAACGCAAAGCCATAGCCGCGGTTCAGGGGCGCCGTTTGTCCGCGTGTCCAGCCAAAGCCCTGGGCGGCCTTCTCGATCACCTCGCGGCCACGCTTATCGCCGAGATGATCCAAGCGGAATTGCACGGGATCGGCGCCGGCAAGGGCCGCCAACTCATCCATGAAACTCTCGATCGAGAACACGTTGTGATAGGCGCCGAGTGCACGCATCGCTGAAACTCGCAGCGGCATCGCAGGAATGAAGTGATGGACCACATGCGCGTTCGGAAACGTGTAGATCGGAATCGCGTTGCGATCGCCGCCGCCTTCCGGCAGCGGCAACGGCTTTGGCGCAGGCACCGCAAACGACTGCGCCATGTGCTGGGCCGCGAGCAGCGCGCCGGCTCCGCCCGGCCGCATCGAATGGGTGTTGCTCCAGACGGCAAAGCTCCAATCGGCAATCTTGCCGTTGGCGTCGAGCGAGGCCTTCAGCTTCGTCACCATCGCCGGGCCATAGGGTTCCCAGGCGTGCTCCTGCTCGCGCATCCACTGCACGCGGACTGGACGTCCGGGAATGGCGCGCGCAATCAGTGCGGCGTCGGCCGCGGCATCGTCGGCGCCGTTGTGGCCGTAGCAGCCGGAGCCTTCGACATGGATCAGGCGCACGCTCGCCGGCGGCATGCTCAGCATCTCCGCGATGCCCTGGCGATCGGGATAGACGCCTTGCGTGTGCGTCCACACCGTCATGGCACCATCCACCAATTGCGCGACGGCACAGGATGGCCCGATCGAGCCGTGTGATTGGTACGGCCGCGAATAGCTTGCCTCGAGCGTCTTGGCCCCGGTCGCCGAGGGATCGCTGCGCTCGAAGATCGTGGAGTCCTGTGAAGGCAGGCCGGTCAGCACCCTCGTCAGATCATCCTGTTTCGGCAGCTTCGCGCTTTCCTTCCACTTCGCCGCGGCGGCAAGCGCGTTCATCGCCTTGACTGCTGGAAACTCCTTCTCCGCGACCACGGCGAGAAAATTGCCGTCCCGCACGATCTTGACGACGCCGGGCATTTTCTCGACCGCGGCGGTGTCGCATTCGGTCAGTTGCGCGCCATAACTCGGCGGCCGCACCACGCGCGCATGCACCATGCCGGGAAGGCGCATGTCCTGCACGTAGGCCGCTCCACCGGTGACCTTGGCGGGGATGTCGACGCGCGGCACCTTATGGCCCATCACCCTGAAGGCCGCCGGGTCTTTCAAATTGGACGTCGACTGCGCCTGGACATGCAGCAGGTCGCCGGCGACGAGCTCGCGATAGGTCAAGCGCCTTCCATCTGGCGCGCTGACCGCGGCGTTCTCCGTCCGCAGGGTTTCCGCCGGCAGTTCGAACCGCTTCGCGGCTTCCGCAACCAGCAAGGCTCGCGCCTGCGCGGCCGCGTGCTGGATCGCGGTGCCGCTGTCCTGCATCGAATGGCTGCCGGAGGTATAGCCCTCGTTTGCCGTGAGCTTTGTATCGGCGGTGACGACGTTCAACGCGTCGAAGTCAACATCAAGCTCCTCCGCGGCGATCTGGCGAAACGCGGTCTTGAATCCCTGGCCGAGTTCGACCTTACCGGTGAACACGGTGATGGTCCCGTCGGCATCGATGCGGATCCAGGAATCCAGATAGGGCGACCTTGCCAGGCTGCCCGGCAGCTTCGGCCCTTGGTCCGGCTTCGGCTGCTGCGCCAGGGCGCGGCGCAGCGAAAAACTGACAATCAGCGCACCGGCGCCAGCCAGCACGGTTCGGCGGTCGATAACCACAGGCGCGTTCATGGGACGCTCCTGTCGGTCACGGATGAGGCATCGGCCGTATCCATCAACCGGGCGGCGCGATGCACTGCGCGGAGGATGCGCATATGGGTGCCGCAGCGGCAGAGATTCGGCTCCAGCTCGGCGCGAATTTGCGCGTCGGTCGGTTTCGGGTTTCGCAGCAGCAGCGCCTGCGCTCGCATCATCATTCCGGCGATGCAGTAACCGCACTGCGCCGCCTGCTCCTCCATAAAGGCGCGCTGGATCGGCGCCGGCTCGGCCACGGTGCCGAGCCCTTCGAGGGTCGTCACCTGTTTACCCCCAAGCAGGACCACTGGCGTGACGCAGGACAGCACCGCCCTGCCGTCTACGATCACGGTGCAGGACCCGCATTGACCGAGCCCGCAGCCGAACTTCGCCGCGTTGAGCTTGATATCGTCGCGCAGCACGTAGAGTAACGGTGTGTCTGGATCGGCGTCGACCTGATGGTCGCGACCATTGACTTTCAATGTCATCATGGCTTGCCTCGATCATTTGGAATCGTCGGGGACCGTGCGCAGTTGCGGCGATGTCGACAGCGAAGCGGCTTGCGTCGAACGCGCCTCGCGCACGGTCTTGTCGAGATCGCTCCAGGCCGGCTGTTTGCCGAAGCGTGCCCGCAGGAAGCTCAGCAACGCAACCATTTGCGTGTCATCCATGCTGTCGGAAAATCCCGGCATGATCGGACCGCGTTCTCCCTCGACCGCATCGATGCCCGACAGCACGATGTTGATGAGGTTGCGCGGATCGGGACTTGCGATCGCGGTACTGAGCGCCAGGTTGACGCCGCCATAGGGCAGCGGCCGGCCGGTCTCATGGCAGGACGCGCAGGCGGCGGCGTAGATCGTCGCGCCCGCGGCTGCGCCCTGCCCCGTCGAGGGCGATTGCGCCTGCGCCACTGAGGCCCTGGCAGGCCGTTCGCGGTCAGGCGCCGGTACGCCGCCCGACATGTCCGCCATGTAGACGGCAATGGCGCGCACATCGTTGTCCGGGACCGATGACAAATTGCTGACGACATCGGCCATCGGCCCGCGCGCAGTGCCGTGGTCAGGGTGCCAGCCGCGGCGCAAATAGGCGTAGAGCGCATCCGCATCCCACGGCAACGGCGAGTGAGATGAGTCGTTCAGGGCATAGGCGTGCCAATTGTCGACGTCGCCACCGGCGAATTGCGCGTTGACGCGTTCGGCGCCGAGCGCATTGCGCGGCGTATGGCAGGCGCCGCAATGCGCGAGCCCCTTGACCAGATAGGCGCCGCGGTTCCACTCCGCGCTCTTCGTCCCGTCCAAGTGAACGCCGTCGCGTCGAAGGTACAGCAATTTCCATCCGGCGATGGCGGGCCGCTGGCTGACCGGGAAGGACAATTGGTTTTCCGGCAGCGACGCGTGAACCGGTTGCCGGGTCATCAGAAACGCATAAAGCGCCCGGTCGTCCGCGTCGGAGATATGGGTGAAGTGGTCGTATGGAAAGGTCGGGTAGAGATGATGGCCGTCGCGGCTGACGCCCGTGCGCATCGCGCGGACAAATGCCTCTTCCGGCCAGCGCCCGATGCCGGTCTCGGCATCCGGCGTGATGTTGGATGAGAAAACCGTGCCGAACGGCGTCGGAACCGGCACGCCGCCGGCGTAATTCCCGCCGCCGCGTATAGTATGGCAGGTGTTGCAGTTGCCGATCGCGGCGAGAGCGCGGCCGCGCTTGACGAGCGCCGGATCGAACGAGTCCGGCCGCGGCGGCTCGACCGTGGCAATCGACGGCCGCCAGGTGGCGGCGAAGGCCGCGGCCGCCCCGGCGATCAGCACGGCAACGACAACGCCTGTGATAATCGGCGACTTACCAGCCATGCCTGTGAATTGAACGATGATGGGACCGTGTGTTAACGCCATGCCTCCGGTATCGTTCGGCCCCACGACCCCAATCACCGCCTTTTGACCGTCGAAACATGACCGCCCAGCCAGCCCTCGATCGCACTCCGAATCCGACCCGCGATCCGCTTTCCGTCCTCAATTCCATATTCGGGCTACCAGGCTTCCGCGGCGCGCAAGCACAGATTGTACGCCACGTCGCCGATGGCGGCAATTGCCTGGTGCTGATGCCAACCGGTGGCGGCAAGTCTCTGTGCTACCAGTTGCCGTCACTGCTGCGCGACGGTTGCGGCATCGTGGTATCGCCGCTGATCGCGCTGATGCGCGACCAGGTCGCAGGGCTCGTCGAGGCCGGCGTCAATGCAGCGGTCTTGAACTCGACGCTGTCGTATGGGGAGGCCTCCGAGGTCGAGCGGCGGCTGCTCGCGGGCAATCTCGACCTGCTCTATGTCGCGCCCGAGCGCCTGTTGACGCCGCGCTGCCTCAGTCTGCTCGGCCAGGCGCGGATCGCGCTGTTCGCGATCGACGAAGCGCATTGCGTGTCGCAATGGGGGCACGACTTCCGCCCGGAATATATCGGTCTCTCCGTGCTCGCCGAGCGCTTTCCCGACGTGCCGCGCATCGCGCTGACCGCGACCGCCGATGCGTTGACGCGCCAGGAAATCGCCGAACGTCTTTCGCTGACTGACGCGCCGCATTTTGTCGCGAGCTTCGACCGACCCAACATCCGCTACGAGATCGTAGACAAGCAGAACGCGGTCACGCAACTGAAGAACTTCATCGCCAAGCGGCACTCAGGTGAAGCCGGCGTCGTCTATTGTCTGTCCCGCGCCAAGGTCGACGACGTCGCGGCCACGCTCAAGGATGCGGGCATTCCCGCGCTGCCCTATCACGCCGGGCTCGATGCTGCCGTGCGTGCGCGGCATCAGGACCGCTTCATCAACGAAGACGGCATCGTGATCGTCGCCACGATCGCCTTCGGCATGGGCATCGACAAGCCGGACGTGCGTTTTGTCGCGCATCTCGACCTGCCGAAGAGCATCGAGGCCTATTACCAGGAAACCGGCCGCGCCGGCCGGGACGGCAAGCCGTCCACCGCATGGATGGCCTACGGTCTCTCCGACATCGTGCAGCAGCGCCGCATGATCGACGAGTCGACCGGTTCCGACGCCTTCAAGCGCGTCTCGATCGGCAAGCTCGATGCGCTGGTCGCGCTGGCCGAGACCGTGCATTGCCGCCGCCACCGGCTGCTCGGCTATTTCGGCGAGACCGACAGGGCCGAGAGGTGCGGCAATTGCGACAACTGCCTGTCGCCGCCCCGCGTCCGCGACGGCAAGGTGTTGGCGCAGAAATTACTCTCCTGCGCCTATCGCACCGGGCAGCGCTTTGGTGCGATGCATTTGATCGACGTGCTGGTCGGCCGGCTGACCGAACGCGTCAAACAGTTCAACCACGACCAGTTGTCGGTGTTCGGCATCGGCCGCGAGCTCAATGAGAAGCAGTGGCGCGCGGTGCTGCGCCAGCTCGTGGCGATGGGGCACCTGCGTGCCGACAGCGATGCCTATGGCGCGCTGAAACTGACCGACGCTGCGCGCGGCGTGCTGAGGGGCGAGACCCCCGTGATGCTGCGCGAGCAGCCTGAAGGCGCGCGCAACCGTGCGATCCGCGACAAGTCTCGCCGCGGCGAGTTGGCGACCGCAGCCAATGGCAAGGAGGCCGCAAGCCCCGCGCTGCATGCCGCCTTGCGTGCGTGGCGCGCGGAGGTGGCGCGGCAGCGCGGCGTGCCGGCCTATGTCGTGCTGCATGATTCCACCATCGACGGCATCGCCGCCGTGCGCCCGGAAACCCTGACCGAGCTTCGCTGCATCGCCGGGATCGGCGACAAGAAACTCGAACATTACGGCGACGAGCTGATCAGGCTGGTGAGGACGACCGAGAACTAGCTCGATCGAGTTAAGAGGCGCTCCGATACCGCGGCGATCGCCACGGCAGCATAGGAGCCATACCCGGCGCGGCAACGCGCTTGCTTGCAGGCCTCGCCGCATCAGCCCTAATCTTTCCGTTGCCGCGTCCAACGAGGCGCCGGCCAAGACAAAGACGGGGAAGAGACGAACTATGGTTCAAGAGAGCGCTGCGCGCGTGACTGCGCGCCCTGCCGAAACCGGAACGGTCGACGCCGTTGTGGTCGGCGCGGGCTTCGCCGGGATGTACATGCTGCACCGCCTGCGCGGGCTCGGCCTCACCGCGCGGGTTTATGAGGCGGGCGGCGGCGTCGGCGGAACCTGGTACTGGAACCGCTATCCCGGCGCGCGCTGCGACGTCGAGAGCCTGCAATACTCCTTCTCGTTCTCCGAAGACCTCGACCAGGAGTGGAGCTGGTCGGAGAAATATTCGCCGCAGCCGGAAATCCTCGCCTATGCCAACCATGTCGCCGACCGATTCGACCTGCGCAGTCAGATCGCGTTCGACACCCGCGTCACCGCGGCGAGCTTCGACGAGACGGCGGGCGCGTGGCTGATCGAGACTGACCGCGGCGACAAGGTCACGGCGAAGTTCTGCATCATGGCGGTCGGCTGCCTGTCGGCACCGAATCGTCCCGCCTTCCCCGGCACGGACCAGTTCCGGGGACCGATCTATCACACCGGCGAGTGGCCGCATGAGGGTGTCGACTTCACCGGCTTGCGCGTCGGCGTCATCGGCACCGGCTCGTCCGCGATCCAGTCGATCCCGATCATCGCACGGCAGGCCACGCAGCTCACGGTGTTCCAGCGCACCGCAACCTGGTCGGTGCCGGCGTGGAACGCGGCGCTTTCGGAGGAATATCTGAAGGAGGCCAAGGCGCACTACCCGGAGCTGCGCGCGAAAGCGCGCGCGCGCCCAACCGGCTTCTATTTCCCATTCAACATCCAACCCGCCTTGCAGGCGAGCGCAGAGGAGCGCGAGGAGCAATACGAGGCGGCGTGGCAGCGCGGCGGCCTTCCCTTCCTCGGCGCCTATGGCGACCTTCTGTTCGAGAAGGCCGCCAACGACACCATCGCCGAATTCGCGCGGAAGAAGATCCGCAGCATCGTCAAGGATCCCGGAACTGCCGAGTTGCTGTGCCCGCGAAACGTATTCGGCTGCAAGCGGCTCTGTGTCGATACCAATTACTTCGAGACCTACAACCTGCCGCACGTCAAGCTGGTCGACGTATCGACGACGCCGATCGAACGTTTCACGGCCGAGGGAATCGTGGTCGACGGCACCGAGCACGGGTTCGATGCGATCGTCTCGGCAACCGGCTTTGCCGCCATGACCGGCTCGTTCGACAGGATTGCGATCACCGGCCGTGGCGGCCGGACGCTTGCCGAGAAGTGGCGGGCGGGCCCCCGCGCCTATCTCGGGATCGCTTCCGAGGGCTTCCCGAACCTGTTTATGATCACCGGTCCCGGCAGCCCGTCGGTGCTGGCGAGCATGATCCAGGCAATCGAACAGCATGTGGACTGGCTGGCGGATTGCCTCGGCCACATGCGCGACGTCGGCGCCGCCACGATCGAGCCGACACACGAGGACGAGGAGGCCTGGGTCAGCCATGTCAACGACGTTTCGACAGTGTCGCTGCGCTCGACCTGCAGCTCCTGGTATGTCGGCGCCAACATCCCCGGCCGTCCGCGCGTGTTCATGCCTTATATTGGCGGCTTCCCGGTCTATGTGCAGAAATGCAACGCGGTGATGAACTCAGGATACGACGGCTTCGTGCTCAAAGGCGCGCGCAACAGCAACGCGCCACCCCAGGTGCGCTTCACAGGGCGCTGGCAGGTGCCGCTCGACATCGAGGTGATCTCGCCGGCGGCGGTCGCGGCCAAACGCGTGCCCGTGGTCTGAGCGGACCCGTCGCACTCTGTCCGCGCAGACATCGGCCGTGTTATGTTCGCGTCGAACCGCACGCGCTTCCGCCGGAGCGCGCGGTCCCGACGGCGGGCGATGACGGAAGTAAATCTCGAACGACTGATCGCGCGGATCGGCGACGATCATGTCGCACGCCGGCTCGCGATCGAGACCGAGCACGAGGCGCAGTTGTTCGGCCAGGGGACGCTGGTCTTCAATTTCGAGAACTGGCGCGTCGCCCCGATGATCGTCGAGGGTGCGCTGAAACTGGCCGGCCTCTATGGCCGCGCGCGCCGCAACGCCGACCATGTGGAGGTGAAGCGCAATATTGTGATGTCGGCGCATCTGCCGAACGCCTTCGACGGCTTCACCATCCTCCACCTCAGCGATCTCCACACCGATATCAGCGTCGGCGCCATGCAGCACGTCCTGAGCCTCGTCGCCGACCTCGCCTACGACGCCTGCGTGCTGACCGGCGACTATCGCGGCGCCACGTTCGGTCCGTTCGGCAAGAGCCTGTTGCTGATGAAGGATTTGTGCACACGGCTGAAACCGCCGCTGTACGGCATCCTCGGCAATCATGACAGCATCCGCATGGCGCCCGCACTCGAGGCGATGGGAATTCGCATGCTGTTCAACGAATCCGAGGCGATCGCGCGCGGCGGCGAGACGATCCATCTCGCCGGCATCGACGACGCGCATTTCTATCGCATCGACGATATCACGAAGGCCGCGGCAGCGATTCCGCGTGAGGCCTTCTCGATCCTGCTCGCCCATACGCCCGAATCCTACCACGCGGCGGCGCAAGCTGGCTTCGACCTCATGCTGAGCGGCCACACCCATGGCGGCCAGCTCTGCCTGCCCGGCGGCATCGCGATCAAGCTCGAGGCGCGACTGCCGCGCCGGATGGGCGCCGGCGCCTGGCGCCACGAACAACTGGCCGGCTACACCTCGCGAGGCGCCGGCACCAGCCTCTCGCCGGTACGACTCAACTGCCCGGCTGAGGTCACGCTGCATACGCTGAAGCGCGCGGCGTAAGGCGACGCGGCGAGAGCGCTATCGGTTCGGATTGGATCAGGACGCTCCAGCTCAATTGCCCGGCTTTTTAGCGCTCTGCTCGTTCACGGTACACGTGATCAACAATGTGAAGCCACGCGCCTCCCTGGCGATATCGGCCGTTTCCTTCTTGGCCCCGTCTCGCCACTCGGAGGCCCGATATGTCACGGCGCTGTTGTCGAGGAAGTCGCGAAGCGCGCCGGTCTTGATGGCGAAATTGATGTTTTCGGGAATGGTCCCGGTCGCCCGGGCAACCTTGACCGCGTCGAGCTTCGCAGCCACCACGCCGACGACGGCGCCACCAAGGTCCAACAGCGGCCCGCCGCTGTTGCCCGGCTGTACCGCCGCGCTGATCTGGAGGTGACGGGTGTCGTTGAGGATGCCGCTCAGCGAACTGACGATGCCCGTGGTCACGGTGAAATCGGATGTCAGCAGCCCATGATAGGGAAAGCCGATCGCCACCACGCCGTTGCCGACCTGAATGGAGTTTTGCCGGATGCTGGCGACCTCCTTGAAGGGACTTGGTGCCTGCAACAGCGCGAGGTCATTGGTCTCGTCGCTCGACACCAGCCGCAGCTTTGCCGGCGCCTCGCCGCTCAAATTGCCCGATATCTCGCCGCAACCGCCGACGACGTGCTGGTTGGTCACGACGTGCCCGCTGCTGCTGACGACAAAGCCGGTACCGGTCTGGGTCGCGGACCTGGTTGATCCGGGCGCCGCGCTTAGTGCGGCTTGCTGTGGCGGCGAGGCGGCTGCGGGCCGCGCGACCAGCGCGAACTCGCCGGCGTTGGCGATGCCGTTCTTCTTGATCGAAGCAACGCAATTGACCAACGCGGGCAGCAATTGCGCGGTCTGACTCAGGTTGAATTGAAACAACTGCCCTTGCGCAAAGGCCGTCATCTGCCGCGCCTTGCGGAACTGGCTGATCAGGGCCGAGTTCACCGGCAGGTCGACGCTGACGATGTGCGCGTCCCTCGGCATGCCGTAGACATTGAACGCAGGCTGGGCGTCGAATGTCAGTGCGAGTGGGAATGCTTGCCCCGGCGTCAGCCGCCAGTCCTCGTGAGCGAACCCCAGCCACCAGTTTCCATTCGCGGCGATCGAGACCGAGAAGTAGATTCCGCTCTGATAGATCGTTGTCGCCGAGCAATGGCTGAACCCGCCGTTCTTATCGTCGGTGAAGGCGCCGCCTTTCCAGTTGCCGACGGTGATCGACCCATATGGGCCACGGGCGCTCGAAGCTGTTGCGGACAGAATCAACCACGCGGCCGCAACGACCGCCCACATTGCAACTCTCATGACGCACTTTACCCCCGCCTCGACCGACTAAAGGTGACGTTTATGGCACATCCATAAGTAGCCAGTATGATCTATTTCGCCGTGTGCATGCGCGGCTGCGTTGGTAAACGACACCCTCGGATCTGAAAACTATGTTCCCATTTTGTTCCCATGCTGTCAATCCTGACGTGTAGCCGAAACGCGTATCTGACGATCCCGTGAGAGCGCTGTGCCGAGCCAGGAGCGCCGCTGACGGCGCGTCGGTCAGCCCGGTTGACCGACGGCGTACCCATTGAGTCCACTTGATGGACCAAACAAATCGGCGCAGGCTCCACCCAGAGATTCGAAAAGCTTCGGCCAGTCAGGCGGGATGGTCAACGAACAGGCATCATGAGCGCGATATCGATGAACCGAATGGTTTTGCCATTCATCGCACTTGCCGCCGGCGGAGTCGCGGCGTTGATGTTCGCTGTCCCGCGCACCTTGCAGATTCCGTCAGCCGGTACGGCAACTGTCGATGCGAAGGGCGTTGCAACCGCCGCACCGCCGGCAGAGGCGCGCGATCAGGGCGCGGCCGACGTCTCCGCGGCTCAGTCGGAGGCGGGCAAGCTGGCGGCAGCGATTGCAGGGCCGCCGCCGGCACCGGGCGGCGACCAGCTACCCGAGTTCGACGTCGTCCGTATCGAGCCGAACGGCGAGGCGGTGGTCGCCGGCCGAGCGGCACCAGGCGCAACGGTCGAGTTGCTGCGCAATGGCGAGCCACACGACCGGGTAGTCGCCGATCAATCCGGACAATTCGCAATGATCCCCCGCGCGCTTCCTCCGGGGAACTATGACCTGACCCTGCGTGCCCGGAAGGGAGACGGCAGCGAAGTCGTGTCCCGGCAAAGCGTAGCGGTCGCGCTCGAGCCCACGCCGAATGAGCGGCCGATCGTGGCGCTGATGAGCCCCGACAAGCCGACCCGGGTGCTATCCACGCCTCCCACGTCAGGGCCGGTGGCAGGCAAGGTGGTTGTCGAGGCGGTCGAGACCGAGGCGAACGGAAAACTCCATGTCAGTGGCCGGGCCCGCCCGGGCGCCAGCGCGCGGCTCTATCTCAACGACAGCTTCGTGGCGTCGGCGACCGCCGGCGACGATGGGCGTCTCTCGGTGACGATCAACGCGGGCGTGAAGCCCGGCGGCTATCGCGTCAGGCTGGACGAGGTCGATTCGGATTCCGGCGCCGTCCGCGGTCGCGCCGAAGTGCCGTTCAACGTTCCCGACACCATCGCTGCCGGCTCGCTTCAGCCGCAGACTTCAACCTCGAGCGAGTCACAAGCCGCCGTTGCCCCGCGGCCGCGACTGGCGGCCGCCGACTCGGCCGCTGTCCCGAACAAACCTTCGCAGTCATCCGTGATCGTCCCGAAAGTCATGACGGCCACCGTTTCCCGCGGCGACAGCCTCTGGCGCATCAGCCAGCGCGCCTTGGGCGCGGGACAGCGCTACGTGGTGATCTACCGCGCGAACAAGACGCAAATCCGTAATCCCAATCTGATTCATCCGGGCCAGGTGTTCGTGATGCCGACCCGGTGAGGCGGCGCCTCAGGCGGACCGCTACTTGCCCGGAGATTTCAGGAACTCCACGATCTTCGAGCGGTCGTCGGACGATCGCACGCCGGTGTACGGTTTCATCCCGTTGCCGGACACCAGGGCATCGGGATTCTCGATAAAGCGCGCAAGCTTGTCATCGTCCCAGACGAAGTCGGCTGACTTCATCGCGTCGGAATAGCGAAAGTTCGCCACCGATCCGGCCTTGCGGCCGATGATATTGTGCAGGTTCGGGCCGGCGCGGTTGTCACCCTCCTTGATGGTGTGGCAGGTCCGGCAGGAATTGTTGAACGCCTGCTCCGCCGTGGAACCTCCACCCTGTCCATGGGACGGCGACAACATCAGGGACGTCATCCCGCAGATGACGACGAACCTTGGCTGCATGAGATCACCTCTTCGACGGCGCACCTGCACCACGCGTCAACGCGGAGACCGCATGAAGGGTCCTCCGCCACTGCGGACGCCTCTGCATCTGGTGCAAGCGCTGCAAGTGCACTACATGTGGCGCCATGCCACATCGCGCCCTCGAGGATTTCGTCGACAGGCACCGACGCCTGTTCGTCCTGACCGGGGCTGGCTGCAGTACGAATTCCGGCATTCCCGATTATCGCGACAGCGACGGCAACTGGAAGCGGACGCGGCCGGTCACCATCCAGGCGTTTCTCAACGAGGCCGGCACAAGGCAGCGCTATTGGGCACGGAGCATGGTCGGCTGGCGGCGGTTCGGCCGCGCCGCGCCGAATGACGCGCATCGCGCGTTGGCAAGCCTCGAAGAGCGAGGCCGATGCGAGCTGCTCCTGACCCAGAATGTCGACCGGCTGCACCAGGCCGCCGGCAGCAGGCGGGTTATCGACCTGCACGGACGCCTCGACGTCGTCCGCTGTCTCGGGTGCGCCGCCACGACGACGCGCGAGGCGTATCAGGGCGAGCTGGCGCGCCTGAACCCCTGCTGGCTTGGCCTCGATGCCGCGGATGCGCCCGACGGCGACGCCGATCTCGAACACCAGGACTTTTCGTGCTTCGTCGTGCCTGCTTGCCGGTCCTGTGGCGGCGGCATCCTCAAACCCGACGTGGTGTTCTTCGGCGAGAACGTGCCGCGCGATGTGGTCGCTTCAGCCCGGAGCCATCTGGAGCAGGCCGACGCCATGCTGGTCGTCGGATCGTCGCTGATGGTCTATTCCGGCTTTCGCTTCGTGCAGATGGCGGAACGAAGGGGGCTGCCGATCGCTGCCGTCAATCTCGGCCGAACCCGCGCCGACGAGCTTCTCACGCTCAAGGTGGAGGACCAGTGCGCGGCGGCGCTTTCGTTCCTGCTGTAAGGCTGGCCGCCGCGGGCGAGCAGGTCGCGCCGCGCGCCGATGACGGGGCCGCAATTCGCTCTGTGCGCTGTCGTGCGAGTGAAGCGAATCAATCCATCCAACCGCGCGTGTGGCGGCATGGATTGCTTCGTCGCTATCGCTCCTCACAATGACGGTTGCATGCGCCGACAACAGCTCACGCGCGGCGGCGCTGGGGCTTAACCGGCGTGTTGGCGTTCCAGTGCGTCCAGCTCACGCTCGCAAGGCTGCCGAGATCGGTTGCCAGCGGCCGGCGGGTCCGCCGCTCATACTCGGCGATGCATCGGCCGGATTCGCCGATCTTGCGCCGCAATTCGGCGATCGTCATCTGCACCGCGCGGCTGCAATTCGGGCCCGACTGCTGACTGGCCTCGAGGTCTTTCAGCGCGGCGCGGTGCCTGCGGAGCTGCGCGCGTTGCCAGGCGATGTGACTGTTGCTGTCTGCGGTCATGTGGCAGCCGCCATCTTTGATCGTTGCACGCCGTTCGGCACCTCGATGTCGACTTCCAGCATCGAGACGAACTTGCCCCGGTCCATCCGGACCACGATCTTCTCCGGATCGAGTTCGACATGCCTGGACACCACCCCGAGGATCTCCGAGCGCAGAAGTTCCAGGAGATCGGGCGCGCCGTTCCGGCCTCGCTCATGCGAAAGCAGGATCTGCAGCCGCTCCCGCGCCACGGGAGCGGATGCAGCGCGACTGCCAAAAAGCCGAATCAGGTTCATCATGCCGCCCTCCGTCGCAGCAGTCGGTTCATCAGGCTCTTGCGCGCGACCGGCACCGTCATCGGCACCGTCTCGCCCATCAGGCGGCGCACGGCGTCGATATAGGCCCGGGCCGGCGCGCTTGCCGCATTGTTCAGCGTCACCGGACTTCCTACGTTCGAGGCCTTCAGCACATCCTGGCTTTCCGGCACGATGCCAAGCAGCGGCGTCGCGAGGATTTCGAGCACGTCGTCGATCGACAACATCTCGCCGCGCGCGGCGCGAGCGCTGTCGTATCGGGTGATAAGGAGATGCTTCTCGACCCGCTCCCCGCGTTCGGCGCGCACCGTCTTCGAATCCAGCATGCCGATAATGCGGTCGGAGTCGCGGACCGAGGAGACCTCGGGATTGGTGACGATGATGGCCTCGTCGGCATAGCGCATCGCGAGCGTCGCGCCACGTTCGATGCCGGCCGGGCTGTCGCACAGGATCCAGTCGAACTTGGTCTTGAGTTCGGCGATCACCCGCTTGACTCCGTCGTCCGTCAGCGCATCCTTGTCGCGGGTCTGCGATGCCGGCAGCAGCCAGAGATTCTCCAGCCGCTTGTCGCGAATCAGCGCCTGCTGGAGCTTTGCAACCCCCTGCGTGACGTTGATCAGGTCGAATACGACCCGCCGCTCCGCGCCCATGACAAGGTCGAGGTTGCGCAGGCCGACATCGAAGTCAATGACGACAACGGTTTGTCCTATTTGCGCGAGTGCCGCGCCCAATGCGGCGGTCGACGTCGTCTTGCCAACCCCGCCCTTCCCAGACGTCACGACCAATACTTTCGCCATTCTCATCTCCTCGCGGTCGATCAGTTCAACGGTGTGATTCGCAGTTCTTCGCCTTCGAGCCACGCCTGGGCGGGCTGATTGCGCAGGGCTTCGCCGATTTGCTCGGCGGTCTGATAGTATCCATCGATGGCCAACAGCTCGGCCTCGATCCTTTGGCAGAAGATTCGCGCCGACGAATTGCCATTGATTCCGGCCATCGCGCGGCCCCGCAGCGTTCCGTAGACATGGATCGAGCCGCCGGCCACGATCTCGGCGCCGGAACCGACCGAGCCGAGCACGGTGACGTCGCCATCGGGAAACACGATCGATTGGCCGGAGCGGACCGGGCTGTCGAGCAACAGGGACGCCGACTTGGTCCTGGTCCTCGTCTTCGTTTTCGTCTGCGGGTAGTTCTCCGCCTCGGCCGCGGTCAAACCGGAGGGCCGTCCTCCGGTCAGCAGCGGCGGCATGTTGGGGGTGAGCTTGTCGCCGTTCACGCCTTCGACGCCGAGGACGCGGATGTTGCGCTGATCGAGGCTTGCGAGCAGATGGGCAATGGCAGTCGGGCTGAGGTCCACCGAGGACAGGTCGAGCACCACAGGCTTGCCGGTAAAGAAGCCGGGGGAACGGGCCAGCGTCGCATCGATATCCGCAAGCCAGGTCACGATCGGCACGACAGGGGTGAAGACGAACGCAACATAGGAGCGGCCGCGCATGCGGACCGGTTGACGTGCTGTTTGCGTACTGGCGTCCATCGACACTGACTCGGCTTGCATGTTGAATAGTTAACAATCGTCACGCATGGTTAACCGAGGGTTAACGCCGCCGGGGTTTTCGCGGATTTGCACGAGGAAGCGGCAATAGGGCTTCGGCGCCGACGTCTCCACCTCGTCATGGCCGGGCTTGTTCCCGGCTCGCCACGCCTGCCCATCATGGCGAGTTCGTGTCGGCTGATGGCCCGCTCGACATCGTGCCCTTCCCGGTCCGTAGTCCTACGGTAGCCCCGCATCATGCTTGCGCCGCATTGAGCGGCTTCTTCTCTGCCCCGGGACAAGCGTGGGGATTTCGTGATGCAAGCGGGCGCCAAGTCGTCACCCGAAGAGACAACCTGTGCGTGTGATGTCTGCGGAAATCACATGACGCTGCTGGCCGCCTTGCCGTCCACGCCGAAGCACCATGCGGTTCGCATCTTTCGTTGCTACCGCTGCAATACGGTCAGGTCGGAGCGCGACGGCGCCTGACGCCGGCATTTCCGCAGCGACTGGCCAAGGCAGGACGGATGTTAGCGGCCACCCGAGGGCGCCCGCCTTGTTGATCTTCAAATTTTGCGGCGGCGACGCGGCGGGCTAACCGGTGGGGAGTCTCGAAGTCTTCGGCTTGGGACGATATGTCGAGATCGCGAACCGGGACTCGCTTCACGTTGGGCGCATCGAACATCGCCAGCATGAGCGCGACGCCCATGCCAGCTCCCGCCAATCCAGGAGCACGATCGTCCTGATCCGTCCTGTAGACTATCTGCGAGGCATCCGAGCTTCACCAAGAGCTTTGTCGTACTGTCGAAGGTTTCACAATGCGTTCGAACGATGAAGGGCTCTCCGTTGAATGTTCGCGACACAGATCGAGGTCTGATCAATGCCATCTGATCGGCCCAAAGATCGACGAATGGTTGCGTGCAGCTTCGTCGACGAAGGGCATCGGGGTGGTGTCCTCGAAGTTGCCAGGCCGACGCACTGTCATGCGGTCGGCACCCCAGGCGGGCGTCACGTACGGTATGCGCTTGACGCTGGTTTCTTTTGCCTGCGCCGGAGCGCCCATCGAAAGGATTACGGCTACCGCGAGCAGCCCTACAAGGTTCTTGGTCATTGCTGTTCTCCTGGCCACAGGCCGTGACCAGCCTGTTGCAACAAGACATAGCAAGAGCTTCAGGATGCCGGAATTTAGGTCGTGCTCATATCGCTTGTTACGATTGGTATGAGCAGCGAAAAAGCGGCGCCGCGCACGGCGTGTGCAAGATCAATGCGGGCCGGACACGTCACTTTGGGATAAGGTCACCACGCTGCCGTCATCCCTCAATGCGGGGTCCGCTTGAACTGTTTCGCTTAAGAATTCGATCACGGCACGGATGCGCGGCGGCAGGTTGCGGCGTGAAGGATAGACCAGTGTCAAAGGCACGCGCGCGGGCGGAAACTCCGGCATCAGGGCGCGCAACCGGCCTGTGGCGATATCATCAGCGACCAACAGATGTGATAGGAGCGCAACCCCATGGCCATTCAGCGCCGCGAGGCGCACGGCCTCGGAATTGTTGGCGCGAAATCGGCCGTGCACGGACACCGACACGGCGCCTTGGGGACCGGCGAACCACCACTCATCGCCTCGATAGACGATGCAGTCGTGCTGTCGCAGATCGGCAGGCTCTTTCGGCGCCGCGCGGCCCTTCAGATAAGCCGGCGCCGCGACAAGGAATAAGGTGCCCGCACCGATCCGACGGGAGATCAGCGCGGAATCGCTGACCTCGCCGACACACACCTGGAGATCGATGCCCTCTTCGATGAGATCGCGCAAACTGTCGTGCAGGAGGAGTTCGATCGACAATTCGTCGTACTTCTTGATCAGCGAACCGAGCTTGCTGCTGAAATAGAGCCCCAGCGAGACCGGAACGCTCAGGCGGACACGGCCGACCGGCTTAGTGCGGCGACGCCCCGTTCGTTCCTCCAGCGCGTCCGCCGAATCGACCAGCTGCTGAGCCGCTGGGACAAACTCGCGTCCTTCGTCCGTGAGGGTGACGGCATGTGTGCTGCGCTGAACCAGGCGGGTTCCAAAATGCTCTTCAAGCGCGCTCACTTGTCTCGACACTGCCGGCTGCGTAACGCCGCGCTCCTCCGCCACAGCCGAAAACGAGCCGACTTCGGCGACACGAAGGAAAGTCCGAAGTGCAGCAATGAGATCCACGGCGCATACTCAAGGCATCAGGCATTACAAGGCGACCATGGCTTCATGTGGTCGACATGGACGAATATCTAGTCAATCTCGAGGTGACCGGGAAGATTAACCGCGATGTCATCGGTGAGCATTAGGCCAGCAGCATGACCATACCCAACGCAACGACCGGCGCGGTTGCGAGACTCATCCTCCAACAGCCCGTGGACTTGTCCAGAGCGTCTCCGGCATTGCAGCCACTCTTGCGAGCTTGGTCTTCGCCGTAGCCGGAATACAGATGCTGCATAGGGCTCGCGCCCCATGAAGCATCTCTGGCCGCGGTCAGGCCGACTTCACGGGAATGCCCTCAAACAGAGAGCCCAAGCCCTCGGCAATGGTGAGATGCGCGATCACGGCATCGCGCAGCTTCGTGTAGGGCATTTCGGCGAGCATCGCCGCCTGCACCGTGGTCATGACTTCGCCGGCCTCGGAGCCGATCATCGTGAATCCGAGGATTCGATCATCCTTGGCGCCGACCAGCACTTTCATGAATCCCTCGGGCTCGTCGGTCGCTAATGTCCGCAGCACGTTGCGCATCGGCAGCGTTGCCGCGCGGAAGGGCATGCCCTGGCGTTGCGCTTCGCCCTCGGACAGGCCGACGCGAGCGAGAGGCGGGTCGGTGAACATCACGTGCGGAATGAGCCTGTCATCCGTGCTGCGATTGCCGCCGGCCATGTTGTCCCGGACGATCCTGAAGTCGTCGACCGATACATGGGTGAAGTGCGGGCTGCCGGCGCATTCTCCGATCGCCCAGACGCCCGGAGCGGTCGTCCGGAGCCGTTCGTCGACCTGGATAAATCCGCGTGGCGTCAATGCAACGCCGGCCTTGTCGAGGCCGATATCAGCCGTATTCGCGATCCGCCCGACCGCCACGAGCAAATGGCTGCCCTCGACAGTCCGCTGCTCCGGCTCGGTCGCAATGGTGACTGAAACAGATTGGCCGCTGCGCCCGTCGACACGGAGAGGCTTGCCGCCCAGGATAATATCGATGCCTTCGCCGGTCAGGACTTTGCTGATCTCGGTAGCCACTTCGCTGTCCTCGCGTCCCATGATCCTCGACGCAGGCTCAATGATCGTGACGCGGCTGCCGAAGCGGCGGTAGGCTTGCGCCATCTCGACCCCGATATAGCCACCGCCGAGAATGATCAGATGCTCCGGCGCGATATCGAGTTCGAGCGCTTCGATATGGGTGAGCGGTTGCGCCTCGCGCAGGCCGGGAATGTCAGGCATCGCTGCATGCGTGCCGACATTGATTACGACCTCGTTGCCCGCGAGTACGCGCGTGCCGCCCTTGTTCAACCGGACATCGATCGTCTTCGCGCCAATGAAGCGGCCAGTTCCCATGATGAGTTCTGCGCCGGTCTGCTTGTAGAGGTTCAGGTGCGCATCGATCTCGAACTCGACCATCCTCTGTTTGCGAAGTCGCACCGCGGCCATGTCCGTTCTTGCGCGGTCGGCGACGATGCCGAAGTGAGCCGAATTGTGAACAAGGTGCGCCACCCGGGCGCCCCAAATTTCATTCTTTGAGGGCAGGCATGCAACAGCAGGACACGAACCGCCAACCCATTGCCGTTCGACGACGGCAACCTTCTTGCCCGATCGGCCCAGATGCCAAGCGAGCTTCTTTCCCCCCTGACCGCTGCCAAGGATGACGATGTCGAACGTTTCAGATTGAGCCATGGTGATTCCCTTGGATGGTAGGCCTGGCGTTGAACCGGCTGCTTCGACTCACGCGTCAATTTGCATGAGAGACAATCCGATGCGGCAGGCCGGTACGCGCGCGGATGGCGCGGCTTTGCGATAGCAACTCACTTGGGCGGCGACAGTCGGTGACAGTTCAGCACACATCTCCTAACCGCGTGCTGCGCTGCCATAAAGTAATATAACGGTTATCGACGGGCTCGTTGAAGCCGCCCAATTGATGTGTGTTTGGCAAACTTGCTCAGCACCGCACTCGGACTGCTCACGGAGAGAAATGGCTAACACCTCTCGCGATTGTGACACCGTGAGATGAACGGCTCAACGAGAGCTCGAATGAGATGGCGCGCGTTTCAGTCGGACTTCGCGGGTCACTTTCTTTGCTTGCTCGACCTGCCCCTCAGACTTGTCGTGACAGTTCTCTAACGAGCGCTTGATCAAAAGCTGAAAGCAGATTTGCGGAAAGACATCCGCTTCTGTCGCTGAACTTGCCGCCACTATTTCATTGATCGCTGCCGGGTTCCGTGTCACCATTCAATTTGCTCGAGGCTCGCTCCTAGAGACATTTTTATTGCAGCGGCGACGCCGTTCCGAGCTGCAGGTCTGTGACTGCCTCGCATTTTGCTTTTTTGCTGCGAACTCCTTGTGACATTCATCTGAAACTTGGAGGGTGCTTTGGCCAGCATTGATTCCATTAGCAACGATCCCGCCATCGACGGCGAGCCCATAGCCGGCGAGAACGGAGATGCCGGCGACGAGACCGATGGCAGGTGCGCCGCGCCTGAGCCGGTCCAGGATTTCGAGACCACGTATTTTGTGCAGATTGCGCCCATGGTCTACGAGTTCGACCTGGGGCGCGCGGCCATTCTGCCTGCAAGGATCAAAGGTCGAGGCGCCGAGATTATCTCGAAGGATGGCATCGCCGGCCACTTGGATGATGTGCGTCAGGCCCTGAGCCACCGCGAGATCCGGAATCGAAAGCAATTCAACGACTTGATCCGTGAAGGCGCGAGCGCGCTCGGCAGCGCCTGGTATCTCACTGGAAAGGCGGTTGAGAACGCCCAATGGGCTGTGGGATTGGAGTATGCCCAGACGTGGACTTCGCGGGGTTACAAGCGCGGTCGCCTGGTGAGTAGCGTCCCGCTAACGCTGTATCCCGGCACCAAGGAAATCTCAGTGCGCTCCTGGGCACGCAAAACGATAAAATCGACGGTCTCCGAATCATCCGAAAGCCTCATGACCTCGGAGCTCACGGATGAGGAGAAGTGGTCCCTATCCGCAAAAAAAGCCTTCACGAACCAGAACAATAGCTCCTTCAACCCAAGCGCGACCATCAATCAGGTATCGATACCCGTCAAAGGACCGATACCGGTTGGCGCAAGCGGAGCGCTCGGTATCGCCGGCCAGATCGACAATCACGTGACGCGTTCGCTGGAAAACGGACGTGACTTCGTTCACGACGCGACCATCAAGGCGACGCAGAGCTTGAAGATTGCTCGAAATAGCACGGTGGAGGAGACGATAGAGACTG
This sequence comes from Bradyrhizobium lablabi, assembly GCF_018131005.1. Taxonomy (GTDB): domain Bacteria; phylum Pseudomonadota; class Alphaproteobacteria; order Rhizobiales; family Xanthobacteraceae; genus Bradyrhizobium; species Bradyrhizobium lablabi_D. Next base: position 435,783 of record NZ_JAFCJK010000006.1, on the reverse strand, counting down.
GAACAGAAACCACCACGAAGGAAACAATCTCCAATCCAAACCATTGTAACACGCTCAACTACCTCTATTTCGAGGTGCTCGAGGAACTCGAGATTTTCACCAGGCTCTCTCGTGTCGATCTTTACTTGCTCATCCCCCTCCCGGTCGAAAAGAATGTGACAACCGCCTGGCTGCTCGAATACGAATGCATATTGCGACCTCTCATCGCTTGCGAAAAATTGCAGGCCGGTTTTGACGCTGCCAAGAAGGTTGCAGTCATGCAGAAGATGGCAGTATTGCGCAAGGCGAGAGAAAAGGCGTCCGAGCGTCAGGGCGCAGGCGGCGACAGCGCCGCAAGTTCGTCCGAGGTCGCCGACGCAATCGCGAACGTCTTGAAGAGCTATTCGCTGCTCTCTGGATCCGACCAGGATAGCGGACCTGGAAGCTGGCTCTATTGGCAGCTCGTCGACCGGCTCGCGCCTGAACTGCGCGATGCGCTCGGCATCTTGCATGATCGTATGAAAGCCGCATCGACGCAGCAAAAGAGCGACTTGTCATTTCTCAGTGACGTGCTCACGCAATTCTTTACGAAGATCGGCGACATCGATGGCGCATTCCTCAAGGTTGACGCCGCAATTGCGATTGCCGCCGGGACAGTTGCGGCGACCGTTCCGTTCGGCGTCGTTGTCGAGCCGATTGTCATCGGATTACTCGCAATTCTCGAACTCGCGGGCATCGATGCCTTGCCGGACGACGAAAATCTTCGTTCCAGGGTCATCACCCTCAATCAGAAATACGAGGCGCTGATCGCGCCATCCGAGGCAGCCACGCCGCCATCGCCTGCGTCGGGACAATCTGGCGCCGCCGCAGCCCCGACGACGGCGGACCTTCTTCAGCAGCTTCTTCTTTCCGAGAATGCGCTACAGGAGCGCGCAGAGGCCCAGGTCGAGCTGCAAAGGCTCAAGAGCCACGTCATCGACCATCTCCTGTTCTACTATCAGGCGATCTGGTCGTCATGGCCGGAGGTTATCGTCTCGGAATTCCTTCAGAAGTTCGGCATTCCGGAGGGGCTCGTCGATCCGCATTTCGCCTGTTTCCGCGGGCACTTCGGAGCTTGTCGGGTCACCAATGTTCAGCTCTTGAAGCAGGGTGGAATCAATATCGCGGCGCTGCGCGAGAAGGTCGCCGAGGCGGCCGCAAAGAAGGACGACCAATTCATAAAAACCATCCTCGTGCCGACGCCCGGCCTCGTGGTTGAGCCTCTGCTCGGGAGCTGTTTGGGAGCCGACGGCTTTGTCATGGCTCATCGCGACCTCGACTTGCGTGCCCGCACAGCAGAGGTCACCAAGCTCGAGAGCGAGGGCGTGCAGGCGCAAACCGAGTCAGATCGCCGCAAGGCTATGCTTGCCGCCGGCGACCTCACCGATCCTTCGCCCTTGGCCCTTCCCCAGATTGGCGTTGATATGACCACGCATTCCGGTCCACCGGCGACACAGCCATGAGTTCACGCCCGGACGCGGTAACCCAACCCGTCGCTCGGTCTGTGACCGGTGCGCGGCCGGCCAACCCTTCATCACCGTTTCCGCTGCGCACGCTCGTACCGCGCGCGGTTCCGGAATATCAGCTGTTGCTTAAGGGCATCAGCCTGAGCGTCGCTCTGCCGGCGGGACAGATTTTGGTGAGCTTCCCGCTAGGCACGGTCGAGAACGCGGCCTTCAACACAGTCACCGCCGGCATTGACGATACGACACTGAGCGTGTCGTTCTCCGGGGCGCTGCTGGTGAAAATCGATCCCGCCGCTGTGCCGGCAAGAGGGCTGCTGCTGAAGATCATCGGCGTCGTCAGCGCGACGTACCAGGTAAATGACCTGGTATACGATTTGAAGCGTGGCGTCGCGAGATGGCCTGTGTTCCTGCGGGATGTGACCAATCCGGATGACAGGGAAGCGGCTTCCGAACTCGCCGACAAGATACAAAGCGCGCTCGAGCAAGCAATCGCCGAGCGCATCAGTGCAACCCAGCTTGGTGACCCTCGCTATTCCCTCTTTCTCGACCCTGACCCCGCTGCGACGCTAGCCAATGTGTTTGCCCAAATCACCGTTGAGCCGGAGCGCGCGGGAAGCACATTTGTGCTCGGGCAGATCGAGGAAGCTCTTACGCAGGAGCTGCTTAATCCGGCAACTCCGCGAATCCAGCTGCGTGATATCGTCCTGCAGGGCGCGGGAGCCAAATTCCAGCTCGGAGCTCAGATCAGCCAAGTCAATAAAAAGGGCACCAAGACTCTCCGCATCATCGGCGGCTCATCGCTGACAGCGACGGCCCAGCTTTCTGCGAGTCTTGCGATATTGTTTGACCAAGTTAGCGCCCTGGCGCCGCGCGTGAAGACGGGAGAAACAACCCTGTTGAATGCCGCGACATCTGTCGCCCCAATCCTGCACCTTAAGCAGCTTACACTCGAAGGCACGTTCGACGTGATCCTGAAGGACGAGGGGCACCTGGCATCCTTTGGCAGGATCAGCGTTACGCCCGATGGCACTGTGGACGTCTCCCAGATTACGCTAACGCCGAAACTGCAAGAGATGGTCGCGCAGGCTGCGGGCATTGACATCATCGCCGCGGACCAGTCCCTGTCGGCGATTCTTGCGGCCGGCCTGGCGTTCCTTGCGTTGGCAAATCGCGTACCGGATCCGAAGTTGCTTCAGGAGGCGGCACGCCAGCAGCCCGAGATTCTCGCACCGGTGCTGGCGGCCGGCGTTCGCGGGCATCGATCCCAACTGGTCGAGCCGGTATTGCAGAAAACGGTCGAGAACGACATCGAGGCCGCACTGACCGAGGAGGTGCGCGATCTCCTGAAGACCTATGTCGAGGAACCGCTGGGCATCACCCTCGATCAGCTGCTGCAGGGACGCCCCCCGAAACTTCGGGCGAACCGCTGACTGACAGCCAAGGATGCGATTTGAGCAACGAATTCGCAAATCTGTCTGCGTGTTTTGCCGGCCGGCGCTGGATGATCAACAACGCGGAAGCGTCGATCATCTTTCAACTCCCTCGTCCGGCGGAGGAACGTTTGCTCCCGTGCGTCGACAGCGACATGCGTCCAATGCGCGACTATGCGTCTCATGAGATCGATCCGCCGATCGCGTAAAGCGTGTCCACATCAATCGCCCTCGCGGCGCGTCAACCTCGATCTGAAGCGGCGGGCGCAGACGTGAACGGTCAGCAGCGCGGCCATGCTGAATCCCGCGGCCACCCAGCCAAGCTCTCTTACTCCGTTATCGGCGACGACCAACGCGCCAACTGCCGCGCCCATGGCGCTGCCGAGATAGATAGCCGATGAATTCAGGGATAGGCTTACCGAGGCCAAAGCTGGAGCTAGCGCGACCAGCCGCGCCTGCTGCGCCGTCATCAATCCCCAGCTGGCCAGGCCCCAAAGCAGGATAGCCGGCAGCAGGGCCAGCAGCGCTTGCGCCGGCCCGAGCGAAGCGCCGAGCGAGAGAACAAGGTACGCCAAAAGGGTGAGCCCACAACCAACGATCACGGTGTGGCGCGCGCCCCAGTGGTCCGCGGCGGCGCCTCCAAGCCGGGTGCCAACGGCACTGGCAATCCCGAATCCGAGTAGCACCATAGCCAGCCCTTCTGGCCCGATCTCGGCGACCTTGGCCAAGAAGACACCCAAATACGTGTACAGCGTGAAGGTGCCGGCAACGGTCAGCGCGCTAGTGGAGAGGACCGCCAGCACGTCAGGGCGCCTCGCCAACGCCAGGCGCTCACCCAAACCTGCGGTGATGCCGGGCGGTTGCCTCGGCATTCCGGAAAGGATCCCGACAAGCGAGAGCGCCGCCAATCCTCCCACGACGAGAAAGGTGGCGCGCCAGCCGAGCCTCTGACCAACCAGTACCCCGAGCGGCACGCCGGCGGTGATTGCGAACGACAGCCCGTTGGTCACCATGGATAAGGCGCGGCCACGCCGTTCCGGCCCGCCCGACGCGGCTGCATATCCGCTGGCCGCCGGCATAAAACTCGCGGCCGACAAGGCCAACAGCAGCCGGGCCGCCAACAGCCCGGCGTAGCCCGGCGCGAGCGCTGCGAGCAGATTGGCAAGGCTGATGCCGGCGATCGCGAAGGCCAGCAGGCGGCGGCGCTCCAGTCCGGCCGTCACCACCGCCATGACGGGAGCTCCGACGGCGTAAGCGAGGGAAAAGGCGGTGACCAGATGACCGGCGGCGGGCAGGCTGACGTTCAGGTCTTGCGCGAGGCCGGGCAACAGCCCGGCGATCATGAAGCCCTCGGTACCAATCGAAAAGGCGCCGAGGGTTAACCAGCGGAGCGAGCTGAGCGAGCTAGACATGATGCCAATATCAAGAAGCGGTGGCGACGAATTACGGGTCCCGTACCGTCGCACTCGGACGAAATGCCCATGACGGCTCAGCTACGCCAGGGAGTGCCGCGGATGAGAGTGCACGCGTTTGGCTTGCGAAATGTGGGATCGTGATTTTCGATGTAATCGAAGTTGACTGTCCCAAACGTCGTCTGAGGCTTCTTCAGGGCCGAGCAAGTCTGCATCTGAAGAAACTCGTTCTTAAAATCACCGCGCGGAAATGCGGCGACCACTTCGTCGCGTTGCTCTGGCGTGTACTCGTCATATCCAATGCCGACGACGTCCACTAAAACGCCTGCGTTCGTGAGAGCGATTTCTGGCCGCATGTATCGAGGAATTCCAGGCGTGGTGTGTAGGGCAATCGCCTCCCACACGAGATCAGCTTGTGGCTGTGCAATGCCGTGACCCCTGAGAAATTCGCGAGCGGCGTCGGCACCATCTACTTCAAATCGCTTTGACTCCGTGTGGTAGTGATCGACAAGGCCCAGATCGTGAAACAGCGCAGCGACATAAAGCAGTTCAGAGTCGAATTTCAGGTTCTGCCGGATTCCCTGCATCGCACCGAACACAAACACCCGAACCGAGTGGTTGAACAACATCTCAGTTTCGTGTTGCCGCACGAGTTCGGCGGCTTCGCGTGCGATCTTGCTATCGGGGATCTTGATGCCAGAAATGATATCGGCCATCGTCAACTCCTGTGTCTGTGTCTCTGGCGAATAGATCGGACCGCCGCGACCATAAAACAGTACCAAGATTGTCGATTTTGGCTGTACCATCGCGTGATGGCTGCACTCCCCATCGATCTCGATCGTGCTAGAAGGACCCCGCTGGCTGCCCAGATTTATTGCGCGATCCGAGAGGGCATCGAGACCGGACGGCTCGCCTCGGGCGCGCGGCTGCCATCTTGGCAAGATCTGGCCGCTCAGCTCGGCGTCTCTCGCGGCACCGTGCGTCTGGCCTACGCACGTCTCATCGCGGAGCAATTCGCGATTGGTCTCGGGCCGGCAGGAACTCGCGTTGCCGAGCGCCAGCCCCGGTCTTCAATGCCCGACCGGTCACAGGAAGCCCCGCTTCTGCCGGAGCTCTTCTATGATTTCGGAAGCGCGCCGCTGGTCTTTCAGATGGGCGTGCCCTCTCAAGGGGCCTTCCCGTTCAAGCTGTGGTCACGCCTCCTGACGCGTGAGACCAGGCGGGCTGCGGCGGTGCCTGTAACGTATCCCGATCCGCGTGGCGATCCGGAGTTGCGAAAGGAGATCGCGGCTCACTTGGGACTGGCCCGCGGCATTCGGTGCAGTCCCTCTCAGGTCCTCATAACAGGCGGATTTTCCGGCGCTCTCGGTCTGGCGATCCAAGGGCTTCAACTTGGAAGGACGGGAGCTTGGATCGAGGATCCAGGCTTTCCACTGACGCGCACTGCTCTCGACCTGGCTGGCATGCATGTGACAGCTGTCCCGGTCGATGCGGAAGGACTGGATGTCGCCACCGGTGTGCGAAAGGCCGCGGGAGCGGCGCTGGCCGTTGTGACACCGGGCCAGCAGGCGCCGCTCGGGATGACAATGTCGCTGCCGCGGCGTTTTGCACTGCTCGATTGGGCTCGGCGAAACGAGGCCTGGATCATTGAGGACGATTACCTGAGTGAACTGCAGCTAAAAGGACGCGCGGCTCCGGCTCTTGCATCCCTCGATCATGGCGGACGGGTGCTGCACATCGGCAGCTTCAGCAAGACGATCAGCCCGGCGCTGCGCCTCGGTTTCATGGTGGTGCCGCCGGAACTTTATCGTCGGTTCGGTGAGCTCGCCGCTTGCTTGGCGCCGGCGCCGGCTGCGGCCGTGCAGCGCGCGGTGGCGGAATTCCTGCGGGACGGGTGTTATCTTCGTCATCTGCGCCGCATGAAGCGGCTTTACGCCGCCCGACGCGAGACCCTGATTCGTTGCCTGGGAGAGATGGCGTCAGACTCGATAAAGGTGCAGGCGACCGCCGGTCTGGCAGTGGTTCTCTCGCTTCCCGAGCGAGCATCAGACGTCGACATCGCTTTGCGCGCCCTGCAGTTCGGCTTGGCGCCGGCACCCCTGTCACCGTGGTATATGCAATCTCCCCGGCAGCAGGGATTGCTGCTCGGCGTAACCAACCTCATTGAACGGCGGCTGCCGGCGGATTGTCGTCGGCTGTTGGAATTGGCGAGATAGCACCGACCACAGACGTCACCGCGATCGGCATTCCGCTTTACATCTTTTCACGAGAAACTTTGCCGGATTCACCGAGATCTCAAGCGGATTGCGGTACAACGATCCGCGTAGACGGGCCGCGCGCTGCTGTCGGCCACGTGGGTCGAAGTGCCAGCAGCGTCCAGTTGCATCATTGGATTCGGATGGTGTCATGACGGAGCTTTTAGGCACGAATCGAACGGACGACGGTTGTTCCGGTTCGGACGAACTGAACGCCCCGCGGGCTCAGCACCGCGTAAAGGTCGCTTCCAGATCGTGTCGGCTTGGCCAACTCGCAAGCATTGCGCCCGATAGAACTGTTACACGCTACAGCTCGGGCTTCCACGGTCGCTTTGTCGAATCAATATTTCTGCCCGCGGGTGCAAGGATCACGGTTTCCTTTGCCGGCTCGGTGCATCTTCTCATTCTTTACCAGGAAGGATCTCGGAGAGAAGGGCAAGCCACGATCTCGGGGCTCTCCCCTTCGACCATGCGCAGTGTAGCCGGGAGGCTGACTTTCGTTCCGGCTGGTCATCCTTTCAGCGAAGTATGCGAAGCGAATTCTCGAACGAGGATGACGTTCCTGTACCTTCCGAAGGAACAGTTTGCGGAAGGAGCAAACGAGCTGATCGCCAAGCTCCACTTCGAGGACATGCAGGCTTGGGAAACCGCATCCAAGCTGTATCGAGCCCTTGAGAGCGGCCAACAAAAGCCGCTCCACTATCTTGATGCTCTTTCCAACGTGCTGGCACATGAACTGACACGAGCGGATTCTGAAAACAGCCGCGTAGCGATTGTCTGTCGTGGTGGTCTTGCAAGCTGGCAGAGGCGCGTTGTCTCATCATACATCGAGGATCACCTTGCCGACCATTTTTGTCTCGCGACACTCGCGCGGTTGGTCAGATTGAGCCCGCATCATTTTTGCCGAGCATTCAAGCGGTCGTTCGGTGTGCCGCCACACCAATATCAGGTCATGCGACGTGTCGAACAAGCCAAGTTGCTGTTGGCGGATCGAGACGCGTCCGTTACGGACGTCGGGTTAGCCTTGGGCTATTCACAGACGAGTTCGTTCAGCCTTACCTTCCGCAGAATAACGGGATGGAGCCCTAGCGAATACAGGCGAGAGATCCAGCAATGAGCAAGCGTTCCACAGGTCGAAGACCGGTCATCGATCGGCCTCTCCATCCGGTACAATCGTGAGGCTTCTGTATCGTACGAGTTGGTTCGAGATCACCCACGGTCAGTCGACAGCATCGATTCACAAGTCTTAACATGCCAAGCGAACGCCCAAGATTCATTATGGAATGCGTTACGTCGCGGCGATCAGCCAATACGACGAAGCCGCCGTAAGCCGAGACGCTCTCGAAATCACTACATATCGACAGAAAACGCGGTGCTGGACCCTATCATTCAATTTTTTCTCGACGGCGAGGCTCGGGCGGGGCACCTTTCGCCACATGGCCTCGCCGTTCCCCAATGTCGAACGGCTCTACGCCAGCTCCAAGCCCGACAGCCGATCGTAAAGCCGGCGAGGGTCGATACGCTCAGGATAAATGTTGGTCCGTCGCAGGAAGTCGGGATGCACATCGTCAGACCGGCTGACGAGGAAGGGTGCCTCCCAGTCATATTCTATCTCCATGGCGGATGCTGGGTGATGGGCGATGCGAGAACGTACGATCGGCTTTTGCGCGAGTTGGCCACTGGCGTGAGAGCCGCCGTCGTCTTTACGGAATTCGGCCTTGTACCCGAGTTGCCGTACTTCGAGCAGCTGGAACAAGCGTATGCGGCGTTGACCTTCATGGCCGGAAACGCCGGCCAACTCGGCCTGGATGCATCGCGTATTGCTCTGGCCGGTGATTGCACTGGAGCGGGTGCCGCAACCTCACTTGCCCTGCTGGCCAAGCGGCGCCGCGGGCCCGAGCTTGCGTTCCAGCTTCTTCTTTATCCGGTCGTAAGACCTCCGCTTGGTAACGCCGGCTCCGGTGCGAAGGATCGTTGGTGGTTCACCGGCGACGCCCTCAGCAAGCGTGTCAATCAGGCGTTCCCGCCGGGAATGCCGCACCAAGACCCGATTGTATGTCCACTCTACGCAACGCCCCTTCAGCTGAATGATCTGCCCGAAGCCATGGTACTAGTCGCCGAATGCGACGTGGCTTGCGAAGACGGGGAAGAGTATGCCCGAAGGTTGCGGGAGGCGGGAGTTTCGGTGATTTGCGTCCGCTACAATGGCGCAATCCACGATTTCATGCTTCTCAACGTCCTGGCAGAATCCCCTGCAGCACGAAGCGCCCTGTCGCAGGCTATTGAAGCGCTGAGGGGGGCACTTTACCGCCCTTGACGCTGAGCTTTTTTCTCTTTGATTGCGGATGTGCGTCGAGCAGGGCGTTGGCTTCGGCAAGAGCAGGGCATCGACTTTCCGCATCGAACCTCTCGAGTAGAGATGCGATCAAATTGATGGTCGTCGTCTTCACCTCCGGATGACTGGTGGAGCGAGCCAGGCTCACGGCGGTTCGCAGCTCCAGCATTGGCGCATTCTGCGCCCGAGCGACGTCCAATGATTGAAGAAACATTCTCTGCGCGGCATCCAGAGCCGCACATGTTCCCTGCTGGACCAGAAGCTCACCTTTCGCTCGAAAGAGCTCCGGCAGGCTCCAGCGCTCGCCATTGCGCTCGCAAACATCAATCGCGCCGTCGACAGCGGCTTGAGCCTCGGCAAGCTTGTTCAACTTGGCCAGACCTCTTGCGGCAGCGATCGTGAACATCGTCAGATTATGGCCAAAATCGCTGTTGCGGAGATCCTTGATGCTTGAGTTCAGTTGGCTCAACCCCACCTGCACATCTCCATGGTCGATCTGCATTTCGGCGTCGAAGCAAATGGCATACGTGTGCCAAATATCGAACGCGCGGGGAGCGGTGCGTTCGTGCAGAAGCGATACATAACGCCGAGCGAGTTCATACTCCTTTGCAAGAATTGAGATGGGACAGGCAGCCTGCGTCAGGACGTTGCATAGGGACATGGTGTGGTCGAGAGTGAGAGCTTCCTCGACGTTCTGTTCGATATCTCTCAAGGCAGCATCAATGTGTCCCCTTAGCCAAAGGATGCGCTCGCGAATGATTCTGGCTGACACCTTCTGATTGAATTGGTATCTGACCAGTTGTGATGCCGAAAACGACGTGTCATGCCTTGACAGCATGCCGTCGATTGCCTCAAGCGCCTTGTCGTGATCTCCCATAAAGTGAAGCGCAGTACCGACCAGCCTGTCCGAAATCGCCTGATCGGATATGGTCCCTGCACCGAGCGCGAGATTCCGGAACTGCTCGGCTCGAACTAAAGCCTGATTGAACCGGCCGCTGTTGATGCCTTCGGCCCAAAGTGCGCGCAACGAACGAAGTTGGTAGTCGGTGTCTTGCAATTCCGTTGCCAGGGCGAGCGCCCTTGCCCAAGCATCATTGGATTGCTTCACGCTGGAAATCGCATACATCTGCAATCCGCCGAGTGCTGCGTAAAGCGTCATCTTGCGTCTCGGGTCGTCGTCGGAGAAAGCGTCAACCTCCGACAAGGAGATGTTCACCCATTCCAGAAACTCGTCCGCAAGCGAGAGTTGGGCCCACAGCGGTGCAGCCGACATTGTGAGGGTAATTCCGAGCTCCGGATCGCCGTCAGGGGAAAATGCCCACGTCAACGCGGCCCTGACGTTTTCGATCTGAGGCATATATCTCGTAATCCAGCTGTCAGTGGGCTTAGCTTCCCACTCGTCCGCCGCCTTTTGAAATACGTTACGGATATACTCGGCGTGTCGCCTTGAGAGCGCGGCGCTTTCCCCGCCCTGCGCAAGCTTCTCGGAAGCATAACTGCGTGTCGTTTCGAGCAGTTTGTATGAAACGCGGGGCCTGTCCAGGGTCGCAGCAACGAGCGATTTCTCCACCAAGTCCGAAACGAGTTCAGGAATGTTCGTTTCGTCGAGCTCGTCGCCGGTGCAAACCGCCGACGCCGCTGTTGAACAAAAGGCGCCGCTGAAGATGGAGAGCCGATTGAGCAGAAGTTGTTCGGGGGAGGCGAGCCGATTATAGCTCCAGTCGAGCGTCGCCCTTAGCGTCTGGTGCCGCGGCAGCGCGGTGCGTCGTCCGTTGCGCAGCAATCTCAGGCGATCGTCGATTTGCCATGCCAGATCGTGAATTCCGACCGTGTCGAGGCGGCCGGCCGCGAGCTCGATGGCCAACGCGATCCCGTCGAGTTTGCGGCAAATCGCGGCAACGAACGGCGCATCGGCGTCGGACAATGAGTATCCACCCAGCCGCTCCGCCGCGCGTTCGACGAATAGCTGCACGGCGGGCGATCGCATCGCATCACTGGCGGTAAGTGTCCTCAGAGCCGGCGGCACACTCAATGGCGGAATTCTCTGTACCCATTCGCTGTCTATCCGCAAAGCTTCTCGGCTGGTGCACAGGACACTGGTGTTCTGCGTGTACCGCAGGATTGCGCTGACGATTTCGGCGACGGCAGTGATCACATGCTCGCAGCAGTCCAGGACGAGAAGCATCCGCTTGCCCCGAAGTGTTGCCACGAGGTGCGCCACCGGCTCTTCCGGATGTAGAGCAATGCCCGCAGCAGTGGACAGCGTGCTTGGTACGAACGAATTGTCTGATATGGCGGAGAAATCCACAAAGAAGACCCCGTCTGCGTATGTAGACGTCAGCATCCGAGCGGCGGCGAGCGCAACGGTCGTCTTCCCGATGCCTCCCGGACCAGCAATTGTGATCAAGCGCCGTTCGCTCTGCTGTGCAACAAGGACTCGGATAAGCTCGTCGCGTCCGATCACCGCGCCAGTCTGCAGCGGCAGTCCGCTGAACCCAGCTACGCCGGCAGGCTCCTGCGCTACAACATGGGGATTTTCGTCGCGAACCTGCAATGGAGCGATGAAAGAGTAACCGCGGTTAGGGACATTGGATATGAACCTCGCGCCATCAACGCCGTCGCGTAGAGCCCGTCTAATGGCGGCAATGTGGACCCTTAGACTGCTCTCTTCGACCGAGAGTCCCGGCCAGACTTGGGCTAGAAGCACATCCTTTGGGACAACCTCGCCGGCGTTCTCGACAAGCGCGATCAGAATATCGAGAGCTCGGCTTCCGAGTGGAATGGGCTTGCCCTGATGCAGCAGGGCCCTGTGTCGTGGCACCAGTTGAAATTGACCAAATGTCACAGTGCGTGTCATCGACATTGTATTCAATCTCTGGTCTTCGGCTCTTGATCATGAGATCACAGAAGCGCGGTGCTTATCTATCAAGGATACCACTCGCCTGCATCGGGAGTGACCCAGGTCACAAGGTAATGTGAACTGCATGACCTGGACCCTTGTGCGGTCATCGGGAGCGAATGTGCATTGCATCACTCGGCGCCCGGCACGAGTGAACATTCGAGGTTCGAGGTTTTTCGGAAGGGTTGTTGCGAGCCTTTCACCCAGAGATTTTGCACGAAATCTATTCCACGCACAGGGTGCGTGCGGCGTAGTACGCGCAGGTCTCCTCGGCGGCTCCTCAGTCGCGAGCCATAATGCTCGATATTAGCAGGCAGGGGTATCCAGCCCGGGCTTATATGATTTATACGCACTGTGTATGAGCGATCGTCTTCAGCAATTGTCCCTGTTTATCCGAGCGGTTGAAACCGGGAACTTCTCGGAGGCAGCGCGGCAATCTGGCGTTTCGCAGCCCTCGGTCTCACGAAACATCGCCGAGTTGGAAAACCGGCTCGGGGTGAAATTGCTTTTGCGAACGACCAGGAAGGTGGCCCTGACGGACGCTGGTCGTGCTTTCTTCAAACGCACCAAAGACATTTTGGATGGCTTGGACGAAGCTGAAAGCGCCGCACGTGGAGCAGACAACCTTTCTGGGAGTTTGCGGGTTGCACTGCCGGTCACGTTCGGCGTGCGAGAAATTGCTCCTCTGCTGCGTCCATTCCTGGACCAGCATCCTCTGCTTAGGCTCGACCTGCTCATGGCCGATCAGTTTGAGGACCTCGTGGCCAAGGGCGTCGACGTCGCACTTCGCCTGGGAAAACTGCCAAGTTCGACTTATCTGACTCGAAAACTCGGACGGGCCAAACGGCTGTTGGTTGCCTCTCCAGACTACCTTGCGCGCCATGGCAATCCAGCCAAGGTTGGAGATATTGCTCGACATAGCTTTATTCGCGGTCCAACGAACTTTGATGCGGTGGAGTGGTCGTACGGACAGATGGGAGCGGAAGGCGTGGTCAAGATCGACGGCCGCGTCCGCGTTAGCTCCGCGATCGGGATGGTTGCCTGCGCGGTCGAGGGTCTCGGCATTGCGTTGGTCTCGATATGGATGTGTCGGGCTGAGCTGGAGACCGGGCGACTTCTGCCGATCCTGACTGATCACGCACTCGATCCCGTTGAAGCCTTCGCGGTATTTCCTGGCGGCCGCCAGCAATCAAGCAAGGCGAGAGCCTTCGCCAACTATCTATCCGTATCATTGCGGTCGACGTGAGAAGCCGTGCGAATCGCCTGTCGCCAAACTGATCATGGCCTTCGATCTCGGCATTCGCGTCCGACTGGTAGCCGGTAGCCAGCACCGGCAAGCGGGTTTGCTAGATTCCTGCTAGGAGTGCGGCAACTACAACACCATGAACTAGCCGAGCAGTTTTGCGACTGTCTTCCGAGCGATATCATTCTCTTCGGGTAGACCAATCGAGATCCTTGCCCAACTGTCGAGCGGTGGAAATGCGCGACCGATGTCAACGCCCTCGGCGCGGAGCGCGGCCGCGAACTCGGCGTGTGGTCGGCCGGTTTCAAAAAACACGAAGTTTGCCCGGGACTCCGAGTGACGAACGTTCATCGCCTCGAACAGGCGATGCCACTTCTTCCGTTCGGCCACCACCTTGGATCGAGTTGTAGTGACATAATCGGTATCCCCCAGACTGCCAGTGACTGCTGCGATCACCAATCGGTTGATTGATTCGGAAGTGCCAACCCCGGCACGCCTGAGGGACGCAGCATGCGCTCGCGGTGCAACCGCATAGCCAAATGAAAGGCCAGCCAAGCCAAACATCTTGGAGAAAGTCCGGAATACGATCACGTTGTCGCCGGCCCGCGTCAGACCGACAACCGTCCTCTCGTCGAAATCCGGCTCAAACTCCAGGTACGCCTCGTCCACAATGACCGTGGCAAGAGTTGACATTTTCTGAACGAAGCGTCGGAACTGAACTCCGTCGGTTACCGTTCCACTCGGATTATGAGGGTTGACGAGGTAGATCGCCTGCGTCTTCGCACTCACCTTCGCGGCAATGGCGGGAAGATCGTTCTCAAGCTGTTGGTCGAGCGGAACGCCCAGAGCGCGCGCTCCGGCTAGCACAGCCGCGTCTACCGGGGCGGTATAGCCCGGCTCCGAGTAAATGAACTCTCCTCCGGTGGGGCCATTGAGAGCCAGCTGAAAGCCCAAGGCATCGAGGATCTCGCCAAACAAGATCTGATCCAATGCGACTCCCTCGCGCATGGCGAGGGCTTGCGCCAGTCCACCGCTTTCCCGATCTGCATATCGCGAAATCTGGTGCAGCTCCTTTCGGATCGCCGCGACGGCGAAGTCCGACGGACCGAATGGGTTTTCGTTGAGCGACAATCGCGCACGAGGAAGCGATCCACCCGCGCCGCCCGCGCTCTGCGACGTACGACCAAGTCCGGCCAGTGCGATACCGGTAGCGGCTATGCAGTCACGCCGGCTCATATTCCAACGCTCGCTCATCATCGTTCAATCTCGACCAAGTCCAAGGGTTGCGCTCACACGACGATACGACGCAAGATCAACTGCGAGCGGGTGCTTCACATATCATTCTGGGCGGAAATGACTTTGGGCACATTGCTGCAACTAGGACGATCTTGTCGAATTGAAGCGTGGCAAGTCCTTTGCGTCTCGCGTCAAACGAGGAGCGTGCAGGACTCTGGCAGCGCGACCGTTTAAATGGCGATGTGGTCGAAATCCATCGCAACCCGACTATTCGGGAACGTCTTCGTTGCCTCGGCCAGTATTTCCTCATCTGAGTAACGGCCGGAAATGTGAGTCAAGACGAGCAGCTTGACGTTGTTCATGGCAGCAAGAGCGGCCGCTTCCGATGCGGTGAGATGTCCATAGTCGCGCGCGATGACCGCGTCGCGACTCAAGAACGTGGCCTCGATCACCAGTACGTCGGCGTCGCGAACGTACTCGGCCAAGCCATCGGTGGTTTCGGTATCGCCCACGATCACCAGCTTCTTGCGGCCCTCTGGCTGCCCGAGGACGTCTTCGGGATCGATCGTCCTGCCGTCCGCCAGTGTCACCCGCCTTCCTTGCGCCAACCGCTTGCGCACCGGGCCGTCAGGCACGCCGAGGGACGCCAGGCGATCTGAGCGAAGATGACGGCGGGCATGGCTTTCAAAGGAGAAGCCGAAGCTGTCAGTATCACGGTGGCGCACCGGAAAGCAGGAGATTGCGAACTCGCCGGCCTCCATGACTTGACCTGCCGTCAGCGGAATGAGTTGCAATGATATGGGTACCCTTCCCTCACCCCATAGGCCCGCGAGCATCCTGACCACAACTTCGAGCGTGCCTGAGCCGCCGTGAATCGTCATGACATCGGCACTCTGCTGCAGCCTCAGGGTCGAAAAGAGACCTGGAATTCCGAGCACATGGTCAAGATGGCCATGAGTCAACAGCAGCCGGTCGAGTCTTCGAAAGCCGGCGCCGCCGCGCAGCAGCTGACGTTGCGTTCCCTCTCCGCAATCTATCAGAATGCGTTGATTTCCTGCCTCAACGAGAAGTCCCGGATGGTTGCGTTCGGCCGATGGAACACTTGCCGAGGTCCCCAGGAAGGTGAGCGCGAACATTCTCCTCCCGGCGCCTTTATTATCTGATTGGTGATCGAGCGGGCTTGTGTCCCTGTTCAGTCCGACGAGACGGCACCGCCGTCAAGCTACTTCCGCCGCGGCATGGCGGCTGCATCCTCCCACAGTGCAGGTGCATCGGTCAGCCCACACCTCGCGCGTCACGGACCGCCTGCGCGACTTTCGTCGCCTGCGACACGCGTCCGATTTTTGCGCCTGCAACGATCTTTCTTCGGCGTTTGCTCGCCTTCGGCACCATGCCTTCGTCCGCGGTAGCTCCGGCAGGGGGATAAGTGATGAAGTTCGCTGCTCGATGCAGCGCGAGAGCTTTTCGAGCCGCTTCGACATGTGCGGTCCGAGTTGCGAGGTTATGAAGACGCCTAAGCTCCGTGTTCACCCGCTTCAGCGCCGCGGCGAACACCTGCTTCCGTTTTGATGCATGCTCGGCGGTTCCTGGAAAGCTTGTTCCGCGAGCTTCGGCTTTTCCGCGCCCCTCTCGTCGCTTGTGCCGGCCAAGCGTTCGCTCCTTGTCGCGCATCTTGCGCAAGCGGGGTCGCATCGCTTCTAGATCGGCCACCTCGACGTCGTAGATGGCGGGATGGTGGGTCAGGCGGATCGTCTCATGTTCTTCGTGGCTGAGGAGGCTGCGTTCGAACTTGCAAGGGACGGACATCACCATTCCTCCATTTTGAGTTCCTGAAGTTCAGGCAGAAGGGCCCGTCCAGATCAGTTTGATCATAGCCGAGCAGTGCTGGATGGCCAATCTGCCCCGGATCGAAGTCACCGACGTGTGCCATCGTCATGACTACCTTTGTCACCGTCGAGGGGAATCCGGGCGTTCGCCTCGAAGCGCGCCTTGCGCTTGCGGCCAAACACCCAGATTACGATGCCTATGAATGCAGCGATAAGGATAAGAAGGTAGATTGTCCCAGCCATGGCTACTCACCTCCCGATCGTCCTGCCTTGCGCGAGCCAGACCGCCGCAACAGGTCGTTGTCCTACCTGAGGCTCCAGAGTGCAAAAATCGACCATCGACCGTCTGCCCAACTCTCAATAGCTGCCTTGAGATAGATCAACATCCAAGAGATCTGCAGCGTTGACCCGTTCCGCGGAGAACGTGACATTCATCTTTCGCATCACCTGGCCACGATGTGCCTTCACCGCTATCTCGCCAGTGCCGAGTTTGAAGCCGATCTGCTTGTCTAGGAACCCGCGAACGATCAGGGCCATCACCATATTCACGGGGGCTGAGCGGCGCGAACCGGCCACGCAATGCGAGTACTTCAGTCTCGAGTGACTCTCGCACGGAAATGTCGTCGTCAGCGACGAATACGGTTGGGGTTGCGTGCGACATGACGATCACCCTTACGCCACTGATTTCGTCATTAAGCCTCAAGCGCCGAGGCGACTCGTTTCCTCAACTCACGCCGAACGCCAAATTGAGAGCGCCAAGCAAAGCCACATCGCTGAACGGCTTGGACAGGCACTCCACGGCCCCGTGGGCCAGCATGTTTGGACGCGTCGATTCGGTTCCCTGCGCCGTGATGAAAACGACAGGAATCCGGTAGCTCCGTCGCGTTAACTCCTCTTGAAGTTCGGGGCCAGTCATGCCCGGCATCGCAACATCCAGGATCAGACAGCTTGTTCGATCCAGGTACTCGGACGAAAGAAACTCTTCGGCGGAAGAGAATACCTGAGCGGAATAACCAAACTCCCTCAAAAGGTCTGGCAACGACTCTCGCACAGATTCGTCGTCATCAACAACCGACACGAGTGGATGCACAATCATCATTCATTCCTCAAGACGCTGGCGGCAAGGGTCCGTTTGCCGTCAAGTTCGTGAGCGCCCCGCACGCCTTCGGACATCTGAGGCACCAAAAGTGAGAATGTGGCACCTTCACAGCACCGGCATTGGACGGGTGTTCCCAGCGGGAGCGGTCTCGTCCCGCTGGGGCGGCAGGCTGAATTCAAACACAGCCCCACAGGGTTGGTTCGGAGACGCCCCCAATCGTCCGCCGTGCGCCTTGATAATCGAGTGGCAGATCGCCAGGCCCATGCCCATGCCCTCGGGCTTGGTCGTATAGAACGCCTCGAACAGGCGGTCCACATTGTTCGGGTCCAGCCCGACCCCGGTGTCCTGCACCGCCACGCCCACGGCCCCGGATTCATCGAGATAAGACCGGATCCACAGCTCGCGCGGCCGCTCCGTAACCTCTTTCATGGCGTCGATGCCGTTCATCATCAGGTTGAGCAGCACCTGCTGCACCTGTACCCGGTCGCCCACGACGGGTGGAAGCTCGCGAGCTAACTCGGTTCGCAGCAGGATCCCATTCCGGAGCATTTCATTATGGACCACGGCCGCCGTATCGCGGATGAGTTCGGTCACATCGACACATTCCCTGACGGTCGCGGTCTTCTTGAGGAGCGCGCGCACCCGCCCGATGACCTCCCCAGCCCGATGCCCGTCTCCGACCATTTGCTCGAATTTCCTCCGCGCCCCCTCGAGATTGGGCGGCTGGCGGTCAAGCCAGCGCAGGCCCGTATAACCGTTGCTGACAATGGCGCTAAGCGGCTGGCTGACCTCGTGGGCAATGGAGGAGGTCAGTGCGTTCATCGTCGTGACGCGCGTAACGTGGGCGAGCTCGGCCTGCGCCTCGTGCAGCGCCTCCTCGGCCCGCTTGCGCTCGGTAATGTCAGTGATCGTCACCAATACGCGATCGAGCCTGGAGGGTCGGGGTGGGAAGGTAATCGCAAACAGGACTGTCAGTTTGTCCCCCTTCAGGGTTTGCAGATTGGTTTCGGCTGAAAAGTGCGGGCGCTCTTCTGCGACGGCGATCAACTCCCCGGCAAACGCTTCCAATGTTTCGGAGGTGAATACGGTATCCAGCGAGTGCAGGAGCTCGTCCTTGCTCTGCGCTTTGAACAGCTCGACCGTTGCATCGTTTACGTCCACAACCTTCGCACACGAGATGGACTTTCGTACGAACTCCGGATGCGCTGCAAAATACGCGCGGAAGTCTTCAACCCCTTGAGCTCTCAGTTCGTCGATGGCCGCTTTGATCTGAGAGAAGTCCTCCTCCCAGATCGACACGCCCGCCGTCCGGAAGATGCTCCTGTATCGCCTCTCGCTCTCGCGCAGCGCATCCTCCGCGCGCTTGCGATCGCTGATGTCATTGTTGGTCTCCAGGATCGCGACCGGAACGTCATGTGCGTCCTTTTGCAGGGACCACCGGCTGGCCACGATTGCCTGCGTGCCGTCCTTCCTCGTGTGGACGAGCTCTCCTTCCCAGCGGCCGATGCGGCGCAACTCCCCCATGATCGCTTCGAGCGGCTGAGGGAAGATCGTATGCATGAGGTGGTGAGAGATCCTACCGATGGCCTCCGCCTTCTTCCACCCGTACAGCTCCTCGGCGCCGCGATTCCAGTAGGTGATGACATCCTTCATGTCGCGCACGAAGATTGTGTCGTGGGTAAGGTCTAGGAGCCCTGCCTGCTCGCGCAATATCATCTCTTGTGATCGGCTTTGCACGGCGAGCAATGCCGCAACGCCGATCGCCGCAAGACTGATGACGCGGTTCGAAATGGAGATGGTTTCCAAATAGTCGCCGTATGGCGTCAGAAAATGAGCGAGCAACGTCAGCGCCATGCAGCCGAACGATACGAGCACGATCCCACGCGTTTGAAGAAACCGGGCGGACAGCAGCACAACGCCGACGTACAACACGGCGATCACGAACTTGGATGGGGTGATTGCGTCGAAGATGAAGGTCCCGATAGCGATGACAACAACGCTAAGGACTAGATAAGTGCGCGAAGTGACCGCCGTCGGCGAAGTCGCATTGTCGTCCATTGGTTCTGCTCCGGCCACCTGTCAGGTTTCGAGACGGCCATGAAAGTGGCCCCCGCAATCGGGCTCGGCACTATTCGTTCCGCCAGTCCGGCAAGCTGACGCTCGGTTTCGGAACTACGCGGGCGTTGCTCCCGCCCCTGTCATTCCCACGACCACAATTTGTCCCGACATTTTCCTTGGCCGCAAGGCCCAAGCCCGGTCCCACAAAGGAAGAGTAAGGGTTCCTTCCGTAGCGCTCTAACCGATCGCAAGATCTCCGCTTGTCCGTCAGGACATCCGCGCCCGTATGAGTATCGCTCACGGTTGGCCCGTCAGTTCTGCGCTGGCGGCTCAACAGGCAAATACCCGCGCTTGACATGCAGGTAATTGCCTGCATAATGTTCTCGCATACGAGTGAGACCGATGGATGCTGACAAGGTTTTCAAGGCGCTGGCCGACCCTACGCGCAGAAAACTGCTTGACCTTCTTTGTGAGAGGAACGGGCAGCCTCTCGGCCAGCTCTGCGAGAACCTGAAAATGGCCCGGCAGTCTGCCACGCAGCACCTCGGGATATTGGAGGAGGCCAATCTGGTGAGCACCGTTTGGCGCGGTCGGGAAAAGCTGCATTTCATCAATCCGGTGCCACTCCACGAAGTCTACGAGCGGTGGGTGCGGAAGTTCGAACGTGAGCGGCTCAGCCTGCTGCACGATCTGAAGAAAGAGCTCGAAGGAGAGTGATCATGACCAAAGAGACGACCAGTTTTCTTTATGTGACCTATATTCTCTCGACGCCGGAAAAGGTGTTCGAGGCCATAACGAGACCGGACGTCGCAAGACGGTACTGGGGCCATGAGAACGTCTCCGACTGGAGACCCGGATCAAAATGGGAACATGTCCGTGCCGACGATAAACGGACGGTCCAAATTGTCGGCAAGGTCGTCGAGGCCTCGCCGCCGACCCGCCTGGTCATCACTTGGGCGAGCCCTTCGAAGGCCTCCGACCCGGCAAGCTGCAGCCGGGTAACGTTCGATATCGAAGAATACGAGAACATGGTCCGGCTGACCGTCACCCATGACGAGCTCGAAGCCGACAGCGGGATGGCAAACGGCGTCAAAAAAGGCTGGCCGGTGGTTCTCTCCAGCCTGAAATCCTTTCTGGAAACCGGCCGTGGGCTCGACGTCTTCGCCAAGCCAAAGGCGGCCTGATCCAGTGCGGCGTCAAACCTGAAAATCCCGAGGAAGCACAATCATGACTAAGTCTTATACGGGTGGATGCGCATGTGGCGCGATCCGCTATGAAACGAGCAGTGAACCCATCTTCGAGAACCACTGCCAATGCAGAGATTGCCAGAAACGAAGCGGCACCGGGCACGGCTCTTATCTGACCTTCCCGCAGCAAGCCGACGTAAGAATCACCGGCAAGGCGTCACAATGGAGCGTGGCCGCGGATAGCGGGAATGACAAGATCCACGCCTTCTGCCCCACATGCGGAACACCGGTCTACCTGAGATTCGCTGCAATGCCGGAATTGATTTCGGTCCACGCGACCAGCCTTGACGACCCAAGCCAATTCAGCCCGCAAGCGCTCACATACAGCATCCGTGGCTATGCATGGGACCCGATTGATCCCTCGTTGCAGAAATTCGAACGGATGGTGCCCGGCTGAATTCCGCAAGGTGCATCCGAACTACCGACAATCGCAGCGGCTCCAGTCGCCATTTCGGCTTGAGGCCATCACAGGACGCTCGTTGATCCACGAATGAGCTTAGAGACTCGCCGGTGGACGGACGGCGACGATCGGACCATATAAGCAAGGATCACTCATTTAAGGAAATGTTCAACGAGCAACGGAGCCCTCGAATGTACGCCAATATTCTCTTGAGCACGGATGGATCGGATGTCGCGAGAAAAGGCGTCAAGCACGGGGTTGCTTTGGCAAAGGCCTTGAATGCGAAAGTGACAGTCATCACCGTGACGGAGCCGCTGCCGATCGACTTTGGGAGCGGACACGCCTCGGGATGGATTCCCTCGCAGGAAGAAGTCGATAGCTTTGACGCAGCCAGCAAGGATCGTGCGGGCAAAGTCCTCGATGAAGCTCGAGCTATGGCGGCGCAGATCGGGATATCTGCAGAACTCTTGCATATTCCGAATGCGCACCCGGCCACTGCGATTATCGAAACAGCAAAGTCCAGAGGCTGCGACTTGATCGTCATGGCCTCTCATGGGCGTCGCGGCCTCAGGAAGCTGTTGTTGGGGAGTCAAACATCGGAGGTCGTGGTGGACGGAAGCGTCCCGGTGTTGGTGGTGCACTAAAGCGCGATGATGTCAGGACGAACCATCATCGCGCTTTAGCTTGTCCGATCATGCTCCAGGTCGGACTTTCACGGCTGGCGGGCGCAGGCAAGGTGGTTCAGCGGGACTAGAGGGCGACGAAAGCGGTCGCCTGACCTCCCATTGCGGCGCCGGATGTCTCGACGAATCTCAGCTCGTTGGGCGATTGAAGGAGCCAGCCATTTTGGCGCCAAGTCTGGCCGCATCCTCGGCCGCGGCCTTCAACTGTGATTGAAAGTGCTCGCCCTGGATGCGGAAAGCTTCTTGGAAGTCTTTGGCGCGCAATAGCCGGTCAACGAAGGCATGGTTAGCGGCAACCTGTCGTTCAACATACGCCTTGAACTCGTTTACTTGCTCTTCCTTGATATTAGGAAAACCTCGCATCGTCCTCTCTACAAGATCGAGGTAGCTCTGCGTCGCGCTCCTCGATTTCTCGAGAGTGTCGATCATCATGGCGCGAACGGCTTCAAGGGGATTCTTTTCGGCTTCCATGGCGCTCTCCATTCAGTTTGTTCATCTAAAAAGCTGCATCATCCATAAGGCCGGCTACTTTGCCCCATTCGACAGTGAAATCGTATGCGGCGCGACCATCGAGTGAGGTAAACCCCATCGCGCTTTCGACGCTGCGTCCCTTGACCCGCGAGCAGCCTGCATGAGCTAGGCCTTGTGATGGACGGGTTGCAGGTCATAGACCGGCGTCGGGATACCCTCATATCGCGCCTTCAACTGCAGGGAAAGAAATTGCGAGTAGTGGCGCGACTGGTGCAGATTGCCGCCGTGGAACCATAGGCCTTCCTGCTGCGTCGGCTTCCACATGTTGCGCTGTTCGCCTTCCCATGGGCCGGGATCTTTGGTCGTATCCGAGCCGAGCCCCCACACTTTGCCGACCTTGTCGGCCATTTCCGGGCTGATGAGGTCGGCGACAAATCCGTTCATCGAACTGTAGCCGGTGGCGTAAACGAGCACATCGGCGGGCAGTTCCTTGCCGTTGTCGAGCCTCACGCCGTTCGGCGTAATTTCCTCGACCTGGCCCGCGACCAGCTTGACCTTGCCGTCAATGATGAGCTGCGAGGCGCCGACGTCGATGTAATAGCCCGAGCCGCGGCGCAGGTACTTCATGAACAGCCCGGAATCGTCGTCGCCAAAGTCGAGCCGGAAACCGGCCTTCGTCAGCCCCGCGTAGAAATCGGCGTCGTCCTCGCGGATCTTGTCGTAGACCGGCTTCTGGAGCCCAGCCAGGATCTTGTATGGCAGCGAGGCGAAGATCAGATCGGCCTTCGCCGTCGTCATGCCGCCGCGGACGGCGCGCTCGGAATAGAGATCCGCTATCGATTCCATCAGCGAATCCGAGCGCACGATATGGGTGGTCGAGCGCTGCACCATGGTCACGTCGACGCCGGCCTCGTACAGCGCGGCGCAGATATCATGCGCGGAATTGTTCGAGCCGATCACGACCACCTTCTTGCCCTTGTAGCGGTCTGCACCGGGATGGCGCGAGGAGTGGTGTTGCTCGCCCTTGAAACTGTCCATACCCCTGAATTGCGGCATGTTCGGCTTGGCGGACATACCCGTCGCAAACACCAGCTGCTTCGGCCTCAGCGTGATCTCCTTGCCATCGCGCTCGACGACGACAGTCCATTGCTTTTTGGCCTCGTCCCAGTCGGCGTGTTTGGCCGTGGTGCCGGTCCAGTAGTTCAACTCCATGACCTTGGTGTACATCTCCAGCCAGTCGCCGATCTTGTCCTTGGGCGAAAATACCGGCCAGTTCTTCGGGAAGTCGATGTACGGCAAATGATCGTACCAAACCGGGTCGTGCAGGCAGAGCGACTTGTAGCGGTTGCGCCAGGAATCGCCGGCGCGGTTATTCTTCTCGACGAGAATGGTGGGCACGCCGAGCTGGCGCAGCCGCGCTCCGAGCGCGATGCCGCCCTGGCCACCGCCGATGATGAGCACATAGGGCTGCGTCTTGACGCCGAGTTGCTCGGTTTCCTCGTCGCGCAATTCCTTCCAGGTTTTGGCGCCGGGGTTGACGCCGTGCCGGGCGCCGAGCGGTCGGGTAAAGCCTGCCTTTTCCTCGTGACCTTTCAGTTCGACCAGCGTCGTCAGAAGGGTCCAGATGAGGCCATTCTGGAGGCGCATCAGGCCGTAGCCGCGCCCGACGTCGGTCTCGAACGTAATCCAGCACTCGGTCACACCACCGGTTTCGGTTGCGCTTTCCCCCTCGGCGATTTTCCAGTTGCGCGGCCTCGCGCGCGCCAGGCAAGAGGTGAGCATCTGGCGAACCTGATCGCGGCCTTCCATGGTCTTGATGTTCCAGGTGAAGGCAACGAGGTCGCGCCAGTAGGATTCCGGTGCGAACATTGCCAAGGCGGCGTCGAGATCACCTGCGGCAAGCGCCGCTTCGAATTTGTCAAGAAAGACCTGGACGCGCGCGTTGAGCGTAGTATCGAGCATGACTTCCTCCCGACGGTCGATCTGTTTTTTCTGCAATGATCGGAACCTAATCCCAACTATCGAAGGATTCCAGCTTTGCGTGGCCCGGCTTCGCGGGCAACCCAATTGTGCGCGATGGACTTCAATTTCCGTTCCCAAGGCTGCTACGGCTCTAATGAGGAGAGCGTAGCCGCCGTTAGACCATGCGCATACGCGACGCATTGACCGGTTGAGGCAGCAGCAAGCTTGCGCGAAGCGCCCCGGGTTAACGCTCTTCAAATGGTCCAAAGACTCGCCAAGCAAGATTATAGGGCGCCGGCTGGAGTATCGAACCCGTCGAAGATACCTAAAGCGGCTATTGCGCTGCGGCAATATGCGTTGTGTTGGCGTCCTATTCCGCTTTGATACAATTTTGGGTGATATCTCGATCGCCCGCCCGCGGCACAACTCGGGCTTTGCCGGCAATCAGACACGCCTCGGCACCATCGCGGCTGCTGTTGCCGGGGTCGCCTACAGGCGTGGTCTACGATCGTGCCTCAGCCGCACGACCTGATGGCGTTCATTGAGCGGCAAAATGTGCGACCCGCCATTGAGCGCACACCGCACGATGGAAGTCTGCCTTGCGCCAACCAGCTGGCGGCCCCTTAGCCGCGCCGCGCGAATTAGCGCTGCGCTCCGGCATGCGCAGCTGACGCTCGGGCATTGGCGGCCATGGCGCCGACGACCATTACTGTTCTTCGGACCGCAATTGCAGTGGGGCCCGAGACTGTGCTCTGGCTTGCGGCGACGGAAGCGTCGACACGGGCTTACGTGTCGAGGTGGCAACAGGCCGCGGCGGAGGCGCTGATGTCCTGGGCAGATCCTGCTCGGAAGCCTTGGCGATAAGACGTGTCATTTGTTCTTGGTTCACCTTGAGCTGCTCGGCGACCTTCGCATTTTCTTGGGCGGTTTGTTCCTGGCTGGCCTTGAGTTGCTCGATCCCTTGCTGCACGTTTGCCAGATCGCGCGCCATCGTCTGAAGCATCTGCGCTAACTCGGGAGGCACCGGGGCGGCAGTCGCCGCGACGTCTTGCGGTGCGGCCTGCGCCGAAGGCGTTGGTTGCGGAGCCACAGGCTCTGCCGCGGCCACCTGAGTAACAGACGGACTCTCCTGCTGCGCGGGAAGCCCCGGTTTTCCCGACGGACGCGATGAAACCGAAATGACCTGCGACGCCCACCCGGCGACAGCCAGTTTGGCTGCATCGCCAACAGACGACTGCGAAACGAAGGCAGCGGCAAAGATTGAAGCTGCCAACAGCAAGCCGATAAAGCCGCGTAGCGGCGGCCTGCCGCGGGGTGGCCGGCGGCCCGGGACAGCCGAAGGATGGCGCGTGGCGTCCTGCTCCAGCTTCGAAAGCTTTTCATTTAGACGCGCGAGCTGTTCGTCCGCGCGCGCGATCTGTTCATATGCGTGGGCGAGCCGTTCGTCTGCGCGCGTGACCAAGAGTTCGTCGGGTTCAGTTGCTTTGGGATTCGGCGTGGAATTCATTGGAGCTCCTTTCCCCGTCCAACGTCACCTGCGGGAGGCGGCCGGATTTGCGCCAGACCACGAGCTGCCAAACACTCAATGCAGTTTTGACCAAAGCGTGGCCGTACGATGGAAAGTATGGGGCTGACGGCTGCAGCTCTTCGGGAGCCTGAAGATCCTGTTAAGTGCCGTTCTGCTCATTGGCGGTCATCCCCCCGGGGGCGCACGATAGGCTGGCGAATTCATAAACCATCAGTTCTGATCAGCTTTGGTTTACCAGACCCCTTAAGCTTTCTCGTCCGCCCGCATGCAATGGTGGCTGCAGATCGGGGCACAAATCTCGACAGGGAAAGCGTCAGGGTCAGGCTGCAAGGCGGCCTGACCCGCCATCTCGGGGAATGTAATGCTTGCAAAGACGACGCCACAACGGCCAAACCGCAAGAAATCGAAAGCGAACTTGTCGTCGGCCTCTGCGGCATCGACGTTGTCTGTAGCCACGCAAAACCTGATTAACATGGCCGCGGTATCCGCCGTCTCGGGTTCGATTCTGCTCGGGCTTCTTGCCGCCAGGCATTTTTGACGGACAGCCGGATTTGAAAATTCTTGTTTCAATTTGCCGGCCTCGCGGATGTCATTTCACAAGTCGTTTCGATGTTGATCGAGTGAACCGTCGCAACAGGAAGTTAATCGCCGCGACCAGCGCAACGGTAATCAATCCCGTCATCGGGACCGATGCGCCCGAAAGCGAACAGACCAAGTGAATGATCGCAACGTTGATGCGCAGGAACAGCATTCTATACAGATCAAGCATCTTACCCTCCCCGCCCTGCAGCCCGGCCATTTGCCGAACTATCTGATGGCTTGATCCAACAGCGTTCTGGGGAGTTTGACGATGGCGTAAAACCGCCAGCCATTTGCATGCCTCCAAGCCCGTTGGAGGCTGCGGAATCGCTTCAAGTGAGCAGTTAACCCAGGCCGCGCTCTTGGTGAACGAGCGCTTTCATGGCTTGGCGACCTCGCAGCTGCTGCTGATTTTTTTGGAGCTAAGGATCTCAACGACAGATCCGTCACCGCCGATGGTCTTAACAGGCCCGGCACCGTCCTCTCGTGAAAAACCCGACATGACAACGCATTTGAGAGCTTCGTTCTGTCGGAACAGTGGAATGACCGTGCGATATCCGCCTTGAACTAAGGCCAATTGATAGAACAAGGTGCTACCCTCGAATTTCCAGACGAGATCGAAGTCCCGAAACTTTCTCTCTTTGCCCAACTCGATCGTCGTGGTGCCTTTGATCGGCGCGCTAATCAAATTTTCATTCTCGTCGTAGCGTCTCTGCTCGCGTTCAACTTCTATCGCATCGTCGGCAACAACTTTGATCTTCAAGGCCTCGGTAACGCGGGCGATGAACAATGAGCCGTTCTTCAGTTTAACGGTGTTCTCGTATTTGGATTTCGATGTGACGATGGCGTCTCCCAGATCGCGAAGTTCAATCGGTTGACGGCTCTCGTCCGGCGCGAGTGGCGAGATGTCGGAAATTGAACCGCGCGCCGCGGCAATTTCCGCTTCGGAATTCGATCTTTTGGCAACCTCCTTCTGAGGGATTTCCTGCGGAGGCTTTCTCTTTGTCGGCACCGTTCGCTCTGCCGGAGGCGCTCGCTCTTGCGGAGGCGCACCGCCGACGCCCATCGTATTCATGACGCACTGCCTAACCGACGGGAAGGCTGTGGCACGGCAACCCTCAAAGGTGTCCAGCCCACGCTTCATGCATGCCGTAACGATCGGCCGCCCGACACGCATGCGGCATGTTTCAATGGCTTCCTCGCGCGTTATGGCGAAGACTTCCTGACTGAACGAGATGACAGCAATTGATATCAGAACGGCATACTGCCCCGTCCCTCTGCAAAGGCACTTCAAAATCCCACCTCTCAAGTCAGCAGTAACGTTTCCCTTTCATCTCGAAGCACTTGCCCGGCACCATGAGAGAACCCGTGCTTGCCGGCGCCCGCGATGGAGAAGGTTTGCACTCACCTGTCGGGGAGCGAACGCTGCCGTCCGGACAGCGTTCTTCTCCAAGCGCACTAATCGCAGCCTCTGCTTTGGATCGATAGTCACTCGTCGGAAACTGGCGGATGAATTTCTGAAGGTCCTTGACGCTCGACTTATCGAGGAAATTCCAGGCGGCCTCGTCTGCGGTGTTGGTGGTATCCGTCTGGCCGTTTAGAAAGATGCGCTCGGCTCCGAGAGAGCCGTATGTATAGGGTTCTTGACGGCGATTCGTAGCCTTGAGGACGTCGTCGCGAATTGCTCGAAGCAGAAAATTGATCTCCAGGTTTTGTTGCTCAATGTGGGCGAGCAGTGAACTCGCAAAAGGGCTATTTCGCCCAATGCCGTCTTCTGCCAGCGTGCCTTGCTTGGCGGAATAAGCAACAACCGTCGAACCGACCGGTTGAAGGTTGTTTAGCCCTCGCCCGACAGCTCTTGATGCAATGGTCCGCTTCATCGTACTCTCAAAATTGTTGGCGCGGCAGGCGTCCAGGAACACAAGTCTTAGCGTTTTCGCGCCGGCAACTGCCTGTAAAACTCTGTTCAGAGGAATGGCCTCATCTTCCACATGCGTATCGCGTTCGAGCTTGGCATCGATCGGAATTAGAAAATTGCTGCCATCAATCTCGATGCCGTGGCCAGCGTAGAACACGATCGCAATGTCTGCCTCCAGCGCCTCATCTTCAAACGCGCGAAGAGCCCTGAGGAACTCCAGTCGATCGACATTCAGGAGCCGCGAAACCTTAAAGCCCACACGCTTGAAGGCGTCGCCAATATCCGAAGCGTCGTTCGGTGGATTTGAAAGAGACGCAACGTACCTATAGCTGCCGTTGCCAACGATCAGTGCAACCCGCTTTGTAGCGCTGCCCTGAGCCCAAGCGCTCTCAACGACAAGCTGCAGCGCGAATAGCAGCCCGAAACCAACGACTCGAAGAACAGACGGCATGAAGGTCCCTGCTATTTCTTGTTCTTCTCCGTCGCAACGCGCTTGATGAGCAAAAAGAGATCCCGCGCGGCCTCTGGATTGGACCGCTCGAGTTCGTCGAGATCTGGATCGGCGGTTAACTCGTCCCGTGACTGAAGATCACCATCGCCGCCCGGCACTTCGGAACGCGATCCAATGTGATTGCGTTGCATGAGGTCGAGGGCCTTCCGTACCGTCTTCGGATCCGTTTTGACGAGACTACGCAATGTCTGATTGCGATTGATGATGCTCAGTTCCGCCTTTGAAAATGATGGACCAAGCGACGACTTTGCGTCACAGGGCGCCTGCAATAACAAGGAGCTTATGAAGGATAATAAGACAAATAGCTTTCTCATGCTTCTTTCAGCTTTGTGAGATTGAGCCGTAAACCTCGCATCACTCTTCCATAAACATCTTCCATCTTTCCGGTCGACCTTACAACAAACGTGCCATAGGGCGTTTTGTCACGATGCAGAAAGCCTGCTCTGGAGGCGCCGACAACGAGCTTCCGGGTAGTCTCCACCGACATGATGGTGACCAACAGTCGACCGAGGTTGGATTGGTCGATTGCTCCGGGTTGGTCACGCCAATTCTGGATAAGCCTCGGCAAGGTATCCGACGTGAAGATCGCTAGCAGCAATCGGTCCCGTTTCAATCCGATACGCTGCATTTTTAGATCGTCGTTTGTCAGCTCGGCGAGATACTCGTTGTGGGCCTCAGCCAGTATCTTGATGTGGTCCGCCGTTTCGATCCCCCTCGCCTTCAACAAATAAAAGAATTCGCTGAACTCATACATCGGGTCGCTACGGAGGAGTTCCTGCAGGTCCTCGTTCTGGTCTTCGCTGGCCGAACAGATCTCCTGCTGAAATTCCTGGCGCGCCCTGCGCAATTCACCGATCAGTTCCAGGTCGGCCGCGATTTGTCGATCCGCCGCCCAGTCCAGCGAAGATCCCGTCCCTTTTCCGCGTCGGTCCGACGGCACTCCCCCCTCCAAACCATTTGGAGCCTAAAAATCAGGTGGAGGCTCTCCAAAACGCTCGTCTCTTTTTGCCGAGCGCGGCTCAAGCATAATCCACCCATCGTCAAACGACGACATTCAAACATACAGGAGACAGACATGAATATCACCGCGAAGAACCTGACCGGCGCTGCTGGCCTCGCCGTCTTCACCCTCTGTGCCGCGTACCTGGGTACCGGCGCCGCCTACTCGAAGGCGACCGTGCATTCCACCAGCCTGAACGTCGACAACCAGATCAAGATTCACGGCAAGGCCGACCGCAACGGCTACGGCCATCTTTACCTGGTTTCCGCCTCGGGCAAGGCGTTCGTCGTGAGGGAAAACGTGCCGATCACGCCGAAGAAGAGCATTGAGTGGAACGTCACGGGACCGTCTACCGGAAGCCAATCGTTCGGCAAGGACCGCGTGATCTTTGTGACTACCCATTCCAAGATCAGCGGCTTCGCAGGAGACGCCTCGATCCGAAAGCAGTACCCACTGGACATTGATGAGTCCGCTTTCCGGCGGGCGCTCAGAGCCAAAACGGACCGCATGGGCAAGAACGAGTGGACCGTTGCCGAAGCCACTGTCGTGACTGCCAAGTGAAGGTATCGACTTTGACTTTCATCCCGGTTGCAATACCCTGAGACCTGCTCATTGGAGCAGGTCTCAGCTTTTGATAGATCTATGTTTCGCCGATCATACTTTCTTTCAACACTCTTCTTCCTTGCCAGCGGCGTCACGATTGCCACGGCCGATAATGCCATGGGAGGAAGCGACGAGATTGATTTCGACGCCAGCTATCGAAGTTCATTGCCCGCGACAGAATCCATGACTCGTGGCGGAGATCCTATCTATCGAATCGTAGGTGGAAAGCCGGCTCGTCCCGGAGCCTGGCCAAGCATGGTTTCACTGATTTTCAGGAACCGTCCGATTTGCGGCGGCACCGTTATCGACAAGTATTGGGTGCTCACGGCTGCTCACTGTGTCGTCAACAGAGACATCGCAGAGTTCGAGATCGAAGAAGGCACCATTGAACTCAACAATGGTGGTCGGCGCATCTCGATAGCAGATATCCTTGTCAATCCACGATACCGCGGCGGCCCTCCGAGCAACGATACGGCACTCCTGAAATTGAAGACTGGCTCGCTCGCACCGAGACAGGCGTTGCTGCGTCAAACTGACGGGTCCACCGTAAAGGAAGGCGAGCTCGCCACAATAGTGGGATTTGGAAGAATTCGCGCGCGACCGGCAAGAACGGGGCCACAGGCGCAAGCTGGCAGCTCATCAGATCGCCTGCTTCAGGCTGATGTTCCCATCGTCGGGACCGAAAGGTGCCAGAATCGCTATGGCGAAAGCCGCGTGACGCCAGCCAACGTCTGCGCCGGATTTGAGGAGGGACAATCAGATGCGTGCCAGGGAGACAGTGGAGGTCCTCTGCTCTACCGAGGTCCACTGGCCGAAACGATCCAGATTGGCGTGGTGAGTTGGGGCGCCGGGTGCGCGCAACCGCAATCTTACGGAGTATATGCTTCAGTCGCGAGCGCAGAAAATTGGATTCGAGAACTTGTGCCAGCAGCTAAATTCGTTGACACCTCGAACAATCCGACTTCCAGCATCGGCGGAGCACTCTCCGCCCTTCCGAGCTACATCACTCAAGCGCTCTCCAACATTGTCGGCAACGCCCAAGCATCCAAACCAAGCTCACTGGCGCAGTTGGCGGTGGAAATTGTTTCAGGCCCCAAAGTCCAGCTTGATGACTTGATCCGGCTGCAAATCACCAGTTCCATCGACGGCTCCCTGGTGGTTTTCAACCGCGATCCGGACGGCCGCACCTACCAGATCTTTCCGAACAAGTTTGTCAGGAGCGCTCAAGCTGGCAGAATTCGTTCGGGCACTCCGCTCGTGATACCTGAAGGTTCGGATGGCTTTCGTCTTCGCGCCACTCCTCCCCTCGGCAAGAACACCATCATCGCTGTCGTTTTTCCGCCCGATACGCCGATCGATGATCTCACGAAGCTTAACGATGGCTTGGCAGAGATCACCGACCCAAAGGCGCTGTTCGATTCGCTTGCTGATCGCGAGGTGAAGACACGGGGGATCAAAGTCGAACCGGCGGCCCCTACGAATCGAGCAACCGCATATTTGACGTATGAACTCGTGAAGTAGCTGACTTTGGAGATTTAGATGAATCTTATTCGCATGACTTCTGCCGTCATCGGCCTTTGTGCATCTGCAGCGGTTTCGTCATCGGTACTTGCGGAAGACAAAGATCTCGAAAGAGACCTGGTCGCCTCTCAAAAGATATTCATCGAGGCCACCAAAACACAAAAGCAAACGATCAAGGTTGCTCTCCAAACCGACCGACCAAATGCGACCTACAAAATCGGGGACAAGATGAAGCTCTCCGTGAGCATCGATAAGAATGCTTACGTATACATTTTGAACAAAGGCACGAGCAAGGCCACCACGTGGCTGTTCCCGAACGCTTTCCATAAGGAGCCGTTTATCAAGGCCGGCAAGACACAAATTCCAGCAAGTTCGGAGCAGTGGACGATTGATGTAAGAGGCCCCGCCGGCACCGACGTTCTTTATATTCACGCCGCGAGCTCTCCGCTGGCTGAAAAAGAAAAGAATGCATTGCTGGCGCAATGGCGGAACGGAAAACAGTTCGCCGATCTCAATAGATCGGACGACGAGCTATTGCGCGACCTCGCTGCGGTGCCCGCTGATTCAAAGGGGGCTGCCTATCTGCTCGTAACAGTGGCAGCAGATAAGAAATGATGGAGGCTGGGATGCCTCGCCTCTTCCCCAATGAGCGTCCCGGCAAACAGAAGGTTTACTCGCTGCTGATTTGTTTCCTTCTCACGGCTTGGACCGGTGGCCCGTCATACGGGTCGGAGGACTGCGACAAGACCTGGAATGAAACTCGCAACGCGCAAGCCGCCCTCGACCTCGCATCCTTCCGGCGACGCGTAGTCGAAGTTCTAGACAATCCCTCGTGCTCGCAAGAGCAACGCCAGACGATTTCGCGAGAGGCGATCCTCGCGCATATCGACGCGGCATCGCGCCTTCCTCTGGATCAACGCCTACAGGTGTATGAGCGAGCGGCTCGTTTCGGACGGCCATGGCAGCTTCTTGAGGCCATGGCCGTGCTGCTTCAGACAAGGCGCGAAGGCGGCGAACAAGACTTCTCGGCGGCCGGTCTTCTCTTCCAAGAGGCTCTACTGGACGCCCAGAAGAAGCACGCCCAAGCAAGCGATGAGGATCTTCTCAGGATTTTTCGGCTCGCACAGCAATCCCGGTTCTTCTCGCCAGTATTCGTTCGTGGAACAGGCCTCGGTATCATGACACGCGGGATCGCAGTTCAATCCACAATCCTGCCGATCCAGTTCGTTCGTGACAGCGATGCCATGACCACGCTCGGCGCGAAGTATGCGGACGAACTCATCGAGTTCTTGCGCGCGAAGGAGCTTCCGAAGCTTCTCATCATTGGTCATACTGATCATGACGGACCAAACAGCTACAATCTAGCGCTATCCAAGCGAAGAGCCGACGCCGTAAAATCATTCTTGATGGCCCGCGGATATGGCACCAATCGCATAAAGACAATTGGCAAAGGCTATCACGAGCCTATCAAGCTGGAAAATGCAGAGAGCTTCGACGCCGATCAGATCAAGCAGCTGCTCCGGCGTGTCGAAGTCCAGATCGTGCCCTGAATCGTGCGACAGAAGGTTTATATCCACCGTGAGGATTGAAGTAATCTGCGGCATTTTGACAGGTCCAACAATGGACGATCGCATAACACCCAACCGGAAGCTCGCTTACCTTGCGGCTCTGATGACCGCCGCGACATGCCTGTTGTTGTTCACGACGGCTTCGGCGCAAGTCAACTCGCTACAGCGCGTGGCGCTTATAATTGGCAACGGGGCATACCATCATGTGGCTGCCCTGACCAATCCACCAAACGATGCGATCGATCTTGAGCGAACCTTCTTGCGCATCGGGTTTGATGTCACTCGAGTCTCTGACGTCGATCGTTCAGCCTTTTTGCGAGCACTCAGAGCATTTGAGGACAAGGTCGCTACGGCCGATATCGCCGTCATATTCTACGCCGGCCATGGAATAGAAGTCGAAGGCAGCAATTTTCTTATTCCTGTGGATGCAAATCTCGCGAGGGATATCGATGTAGAGGATGAAGCCGTTCCCCTTACGAGGGTTTTGCAAGCCGTGCGCGACGCAAAGCGCTTGAGGCTCGTCTTTGTTGACGCCTGCCGGGCAAATTCCTTCGAAACCCGAATGAAGAGAACCTTTGCGACCCGAGCGGTCGGCCGCGGGTTGAATAATCTACAGCCGGCAGGATCGACCATAGTCGCTTATTCGGCAAAGCAAGGCACCTTGGCCGAGGACGGTTCGGGCAGGAATAGCCCATTTGCATCGTCTTTGCTGACTCGGCTCGAACAGCCTGGTCTCGAAATCAATTTCCTGTTCCGGGCTGTTCGGGATGACGTGCTAAGGAGCACCAACATGAGGCAAGAGCCTTATACGTATGGCTCCTTGGGATCGGAGCGAATCTACCTGAATGGCGACGGAGAGCCCTCCGCGACGGACGAAGTTGCCTGGAACTTCTTGGACCGCACGAAGATCAGCGAGCTGCAACGTTTCGTTCGTCAGTTTCCTGAAAGTCGATTTCGGAGAGCCGCTGAAGAGGCAATTGGTACAGCTACGGACGATACAAAGTTCTCGGCACCTCTGCTCCCAAGCCTGGCGCAGACCGAAGCCGCCGGGGCGGCGGTAGACAAGAAGACCCAACTTGCAGCGTTGCCATCCGTTTCGGAGCAGGGAATTGAACCGAAGCTGACGGTCGCTCTTCAGGACGAGCTTCGTCGCGTCGGCTGCAACACCGGTGCCGTCGACGGCGAGTGGGGCGCATCATCTCAACGCGCGATCGAACTCTTCAATAAACATACTGGAGCCCAGCTTGACACACGAACAGCCAGTGTCGCTGCTCTTGATGCCGTCAAAAGCAAAGTCGGCCGAATTTGTCCACTAGTCTGCGATTTTGGTTATCGCGCTGAAGGCAATGGCTGTTTGAAGATTACCTGTCCGAAGGGACAACAGCTCAACGAGAGCGGCTTGTGCGCAAGGGTTGCCGCACGAAGCGTACCGGAGAAGCACGATCGCCTCAAGTTGAAGCGGCAACCTCCACTAGATGCCAGAACGGAAACCGCTCCACCCAGGCTTCAAGCCGCGGGAAGGATTATTTGCGACAATCAGGGATGTCGGCCCATCGCAAAGGGCTGCAGAATTGAGCCTGGTTGGGTGGCGGGAGCGAAGAACCGTACTCAGCAATATCAAGTGTGCCCCTGACTAGTCGAACGTTTCGAGATATTCGTCCTTGTGATAGCCCGGGTTGGCGGAGGGAGAGAAACTGGAAGAAATTTGCTCCAACGCTGCGGCTCAGATGGTCTCGCTAGGGGAGAGTAGCGAATATTCCAGGGTTTTGCGTGTTCCGTGGGCGACGAAAGTTAGCCCCGAATTCCGACGTCCGCCGACCTCAGGAGCAGCGACGTTAGAGCTTCTGGATTTCGGCCGGCGGGCGGCCGGCCTGCAAGCCCTCACGGGCCGAGGCCGTCCTCATCACCGCGGCAAAACTCTTGCGCTCGTCGGCGAGCCCTTCGGCCAGAGGACGGTCGAGGGCTGCTCGGGTGAGGCGCTTGGCGAATGCCAGGCCCTCGGCCCCTCGGCTCGATAGTTCGGCGCCGATCTCCAGGGCACGCGCGAGCGGGTCAGGGACGACCTCATGCACAATCCCGATTTCGTGAGCACGCGGTCCCGTCACGGTCAGGCCCCGCAGGATTATTTCGAGCGCCCTGGCCTCCCCGATGATCCTGGGCAAGCGCTGCGTGCCGCCGCCACCTGGAAAGATGCCAATACGCGTTTCCGGCAGACCGATTGCGGTGACGGCGTTCCCTGCAATGCGCAGGTCGCATGCCAGCGAAAGCTCGAAGCCTCCACCCATGCACATGCCATTGATCGCCGCGATGACCGGCTTCTCGACGGCTGCAATCATGTCCGTGAGCGCGTGGAAGCCCGGCGGTCGAGGACCAGGCGGCGATGGCGCGGGCGCTGCTCCGCGCTCAATCGCGTCTGCGGCGTCGGAGAGTTCCCGGACGTCGTAGTGACGAATGAAGATGCCGGGTATACCCCCTGTGATGACAATGACCCGCACCGACGGGTCTTCGCCTGCAGCCATGACTGCGCCAAACATCTCCGCCGAGCCGGCGGCCGTCATGGTGCCGAACGGGGCATTGGCATAAGTGATGACACGAACCGCGCCGCAATCTTCAGTGGAAACAAGGGGCATGGCACATCCTCATTGCAGCCGCTCGCCGGACCAACACACGCTGTCGGCGGTCGCTCAGCTTGGTCCCGGCTTGGATGCTGATCAATAACCGGCGGCCCGAAATTACTTGCTGTCGAGCACTTCATCCCTAAAATCCCGTCCACCGGCATGCGTTTCCGACGGGCCCTGTGAAGACGGAGTAGAGGCTATGCCCAAACCGGAAAGCTTCCCAATCGAGAAGATCTACGTTCCCGTGAAAAGGAAGAAGGCAATCAAGCCCGAAGTCGTCGACGAAATCGCGGGAAGTATTCTGGAAATCGGACAGCAAGCTCCCATTCTCGTTCGGGCCGACGAAGGCCGCTTCGTTCTGGTCGACGGACTCCATCGCCTCGAAGCCTGCAAGGCGCTCGGCGAGACAACCATTATCGGGATCCTGGTCTCGGCCGAGCTTGCTCACCAAAGAGCGCTCTTGTCCGAAAGCCCCGAAGCACAAGCAGAGCGCGACAAGATGGCGCGATTGAAAAAGCTGCGTCTCGAGAAGGAAGCTGCAGAACGATCGACCGCTGCCTTGGGCGGCGTCACGGATACGGAAGCGCAGCTTCTGCGAAGCCGTTCGGCGAAGGTCGTCCGAGACAATCCCAAGGCATCACCAAGTCGGACTTCAGGATCGGCACCGAAAACCTTGTCGGAATGGATCACGCAGCAAAAGCGCGATGGTGGTCGCTATTGATAGCCGACTCCGGCGCGCGATTCGCTCGTTCAGGAAACCGCGAATCCGATCAGGTACCTCTTCGTCAACGATGGTAAGGCCATCTTGTATGCCGTTCGCAACGGCTTGGGCAAATCGTTGCTTCCCACCTTCATGAAGAACCGTTTTAAAGAACTCCGAATTATGCCCGGTTGCGAAACCGTCCTAACCCGCGAAGTCTGGCTGATTGTGCATCCCAGGATTCGCCCACTGGCGCGCGTTCAAGCCGTGATGTCGCGGATCGCCGCTGCGCTTTCGTCGGTCTCTCGAATGAGACGCTCACCTGCAGGGAAACCGTAGGCCATGCGTCGCGTTGAGCCGCAGCTCGGCCAGTAGCCCTGCTAGCGGCTGGCCAATAGCTTCGAGGCAACCCAAGTGAGGCTTCCGCTCTCGTCCGGCGGACCACAGCTACATCAGAGCATTCGAAATTTAACCAATTGTTAACCCTACGGTCGCCTAATGCGAATGATTTGGAGGGAATTTAAGATCCATCGTGTCGGCGCCCGCGACGCCAACGACGTCGGCGCCATTGTGGGCGATCCCACTATTTGTTCGTTTGCCAGACTGACGGTTCGCGTTACCTACGCGGAGTAAAAAATGTTCGGAGAGAACGATCTAGTGGACACTCTCAGCCGCGAGCTCGATCGCGCGCGCGGAAAACGCGACGCACTTGCATCCGATGTCACGACACTGACGGCTCAGATCACCGAAATCGAAGCCCGCCTTTCCGAAGAAAAGGACCGGCGCGAACGCAATCACGTTCTCGGCGATATCGAAGCGGTAAAAAAGCGAATCATGCAACCTGCCAAAGCGTTTACACCTGTCATCGGCGAGCTCTGCCAGGCGACCGAGATGGCGGCGGC
Source organism: Bradyrhizobium lablabi (assembly GCF_018131005.1). Classification (GTDB taxonomy): domain Bacteria; phylum Pseudomonadota; class Alphaproteobacteria; order Rhizobiales; family Xanthobacteraceae; genus Bradyrhizobium; species Bradyrhizobium lablabi_D. The sequence goes on along the minus strand of NZ_JAFCJK010000006.1, from coordinate 398,295 downwards.
AGTCATACCCGAAGCCCGCGAGCTTAATAATTTTCTGTCATCCGTCGCGACCGAAGTCGAAGCTGCAATCGATTCCTTATTGCGCGAACTGGACCGACGTGCGGACGCGGTGCGAGTCCGCCACGCTGCACTGGATCTCTCGTGTTTAGCCAATGAGGCGCCGACCGAGCTGCCAAACGATATTAGTGATCGCCTGCTTCGATTACTCCGTCTTCCAGCGTGGCTGTCGCGCAGCAACGAGGTGGGAAAAAAAGAAGCGGCGGAGAACCCGCGCAGCACAGCAGCGTGACGTCGGCGCGCGGCGCCCTCGAGAACTCGACGCTCATGTGACGGACTTTTGCTATCGCGTCGCGGGATCAAGTTCCGGCACTAGGAAAAGAATGACCTCGTTTCCGGCGATGGCTCAGTTGGCCTTGCGGCGCAGGAAGGCCGGAATATCGAGAACGTTTTCCTCGATCAAATTCCGCACAGGGGAGGAGCGACCGTACGGATCGATGCCTTGCGGAGCCGCCTGGAGCGCATATTGCGAACTCGGCTGTGCCGGTCGCCCTTCGGGGTGGCGGGTCGTCGGGCGGAGCGGCGGACCCTCTGATTGCAGCACTGGTGCGCTACGCTCGATCCGATTGGCAACGCGACGGTTGTCGTTCCGTAGCCTGCCCGCGAGTTCGGTGAGTGAGCCTTCCGCCAGTGGCGTCTGTCGCGCCGGGCCAAGATTGTCGATGCCGGTCGCCACCACCGAGACACGGACGATGCCTTCCAGGCTTTCTTCGAAAGTGGCGCCGACGATGATGTTGGCGTCCGGGTCGGCCTGTTCTCGAATGCGGGTAGCAGCCTCGTCGACCTCGAACAGCGTCAGATCCCTGCCGCCGGTAATGGAGACTATGAGGCCACTGGCGCGCTTGATCGAGGGGTCCTCGATCAATGGATTGGAAATTGCGGCCACAGCGGCGTTGAGCACGCGTTTCTCACCCGAAGCCTCGCCCCTGCCCATCATGGCTTTACCCTTCTCGCGCATGACGGAGAGAACGTCGGCAAAATCGAGATTGATCAGACCTTCCTTGACTATAAGGTCGCTGATGCACGCCACGCCCGAATAAAGCACTTGGTCGGCCAGGGCGAAGGCGTCGGCGAACGTGGTCTTCTCGGTGGCTACCCGGAACAGGTTCTGATTTGGGATGATCAGCAGCGTGTCAACGGCCTTCAGCAGTTCCGCAATACCTGCTTCGGCAAGACGCATGCGGCGCCGGCCCTCGAAATGGAACGGCTTGGTGATGACACCAATGGTGAGAATGCCAAGCTCACGCGCGGTCCTGGCTATAACGGGCGCTGCCCCGGTGCCCGTACCACCGCCCATTCCGGCCGTGACGAACACCATATGTGCGCCGGTCAAATGATCGCGGATCGCACCGATTGCCTCTTCGGCCGCGGCGCACCCTACTTCGGGCTGTGAGCCGGCGCCAAGGCCTTTAGTCACTTGGGTGCCCATCTGGATGACGCGCGTGGCCTTGGACATGCCGAGCGCCTGTGCGTCGGTATTGGCGACGATGAAGTCGACGCCCTGCAGCCCGCCCACGATCATGTTGTTGACGGCGTTGCCGCCGGCGCCGCCGACCCCGATCACGACAATGCGCGCTTTTATCTCGCGAATATCAACGGTGCTGGTCATTTGTGCCTCACGTTGCTCCGGCAGGCTGGGGAATGAGAGGACGGAGATGGCTACCTGCAAGCCTTGCGGTCTGCCTTCACTACACTCGCGGCTAAATGTCCCAGTCGACGTGCAGCTTGATCGCGGCTGTCGATCAAACCACCGCCACCGGCCCGCAGCGCCGCCACCTCATCTTCAAGCCGTGCCGCTTCCTCTTTGGCCACCATGATCTCGGCAGTCGCCTGCAGCAGCTCAATCGTCACGCGATCGGCACGCTCACGTTCGCGCACGAGATCGGCTGCGTGGTCGACTTCCCGTGCTTTGAGCCGCGCGAGCTCCGCCTGCAATGCCTCGATCTCTGCTGCCAATGGGTGGACATTGCCTACTTGGCGACCACGGCGTGGCCGGGGCGTATGCCGTATCTCAGCGAAATCAATGCTCACGAGAGCTTTGCCATCCTCCGAAAGAGAGCGCGGCAACCGATGTCGCTTGGCAAGCGACCGAGCGGCCTCTGGCGAGATTGTCAGGCGGATTCCAAGTGCGGCATATGTCAGCGTCTCAATGGACATCAGCGGTTCTCCTGGGAACGAACCGGTCGGTAATCGCGCTGATGATCGCAGGCTAAGTCGCTATGGTTAAGAGATCGTTAACCAGTCAGCGGCGATCGGCTGCTTGAGCGAGCCGCGGCCGCGATGCGTCAGACCATCTAAGCTTCGCTCCATAAACGGACGGGTCGAAGAGGTCGCGTTTAGACCCGATGCCGACATTCCGACGGCATGGGGCGCATACGGTAGCAATCGCATCCCCTCCTCACACCCGGCGCGTCGGCGGCGACGAGCAGCTGTCCCCGCCACGCAAGAGGTGAAGTGCATCAGGCCAGCTGGTCGAGCAGCGCCTTGGCGTCCCGCAGGACCGGCGTGTCGAAGCCTTCGGTGAACCGGCCATATACCGGCGCGAGGAGATCGTGAGCTTCGCTGCGCTTGCCCTGGTCGCGCCATAGGAGAGCGAGGCTGGTCGCAGCGTGCAGCCCTAACGTCTTTGCGCTCTGGCGCTCCGCCACAGCGAGCGCTCGACGGTAATTCTGCTCCGCGGCGACTTGGCCGCCTCGCGCGTTCATCATGTCGCCTCGAAGTCGATGCAGCTCGACCTCACTGGACCGCTCGTGGGTCGCCTCGATGAGCTGTGCAGCCTCGACGAGGCAATTCTGTCCCTCCTGCAGATGGCCGACCTTGGTGTGAGCCTCGGCGAGAAAGCAGAGCGCGCACGGCGTGTGCACGACCGCTCCGGCACCACGAAGCACCGAGAGCCCTCTCGCGAGCACCGGGAGGCCATCCAGCGGCTGTCCAAGTGCTGTTAATGACCGACCATGCTGAAGAAGCCCGAGGCCCAGCCAAAGCGGAAAACCGTGCTCGTTCGAGAGAGCCACCAGCTCCTCCGCATGCCGCCGTGCCTCATGCGGCAACCCGGCGGCCGCCTCGACCGCACACACCTTGCTCAATACAAAGGCCACCGTGAACGGATGGTCGAGCCGGCGGGCTTGCGACAACGCCTCGTCTACCCGCGCGCGTCCCTGATCGATGTGGCCCACAAGCGCCAATGTCAACGCCAAGTGACTTAGGCTCGCCGCGTGCGGATCGGCCACCGCGATCGCGGCGCAAATTTCGCGAACGGCCGGATCTCCCAAGCCATCACACAGCTCGAGAATGGCGCGCGCGGTCACAAACTCCCCGCGAAAGTAACAACTGGCGCCGTGGATATAGTGACCCAGCAGCAGGGTGGCTTGATCTTTTCTTGTCTCGCCCAATTCCTCCAGCTGCTCGGCAAGGGACACCGCCAACTCGTGCTCGGCCCGAACCATATGGAAGCCCCATTGGAAATAGAGCAGCGGGGCGAGACGATCGGGTCGATTGACCCGCTCAGCGAGTGCTCGCGCCTTGACGAGGGTGTCGGCCACCACCGGCGCCGAATATCCGTTAGCGGCCATCAGCGCCCGGCCGAGGGCAATTTGCAGGTCGAGCTCATACTGCACGGGTCGCGACTCCTCGGGCATGTTAGCCAGCAATTCCAGCCCCCGCTGCAACTGCGCCACCGCCTCCGTCATCGCCGAGCGCGCGACCGCCTGCTGACCGGCCTTGAGCCGGTAGCCGACCGCCTTCTCGTTGAAACCGGCCTCGGCGCAATGGTGGGCCATCAGTTGCGGCTGAGCGGCCATGATTTCAGGAAACTGGCTCTCCAGCGTCATCGCAACGCGGGCATGGATCTGCTGGCGTCGACCGCGAAGCATCGTGCTATAGGCTGCCTCCTGCACCAGCGCGTGCTTGAAGGTGTACTCTGCGTCGGGCGGGGTGCCCCGCTGAAAGACCAGCTCGGCGCGTACGAGCTGCGCCAAGGCTCCGTCCACCTGTTGCTGCGGCATGGCCGCGACGGCGCTGATCAGCTCATGCGAGAACGACCGCCCAAGGGCGGCTCCGATCTGCGCCATCTCGCGCACGGGTGCCAGGCGATCGAGCCGTGCCAGGAGCGAGGCTTGGAGCGAGGTAGGGATGGCAAGCGGAGGCACGGGCCCTCTCGCATCAAACCGGTCGCCAACGTCGGTCAGCATGCCGCTCTCGATCACCGTCTTGGTCAATTCCTCGATGAAGAGCGGTACGCCATCAGTCCGATCGACGATATGTTCGGCGATCTCCTGGGGCAACGGCTTGCCGCCGGTCACCCTCATGATCATCTCGGCGCGCTGTCGACGCGGCAGGCGACCGAGGCTGATCAACGTCACGTGCGAGCGCCCGATCCAGGCCGGCACGAAGTCTGGCCGGAAAGTGATGATCAGCAAGACCCGAAGGGTGGCCACCCGGTCGACGATGCGGTCCAACAGGTCAAGCGAGGTAGGGTCGATCCAGTGCACATCCTCGAACACCATCAGCACGGGCCGGCGCGCCGCCAGTCCCTCGAGCTGGGCCAGGAGGGCCCCGAGCGTCTTCTCCCTGCGCTTCTGCGGGGTGAGGCTAAGCGGTGGATAGCGATTGCCGATCGGCACCGACAGCAGGTCTGCGATTAGAGGGACGGCCTCGCTGAGGTCAACGGTTGCCTCCGCGAGCAACGCTTCGAGCTTGTCCAACCGTTGCTGGTCGGTGTCGTCACGCCGGAAGCCGGCTGCCCGCTCGAGCTGTGCGATGGTCGGGAAAAGCGCGCTGTCCTGGTGGTGCGGCGAGCAGAAACGGCGCAAGCGGATGTGTGGATCATCGCCCAGCCGCTCCAGCGCGGTCTCGGCGAGGCGCGATTTGCCGATACCGGGCTCACCCGATATCAGCACGACCGAGCCCTCGCCGCGTTTTATCTGCTGCCAGCGGCGCATCAGCAGCTCGATCTCCTCTTCGCGGCCGAGCAGTGGCGTTCTGGCTACGCGCAAGGCCTCGAAGCGACTATCGACGGCGCTCGCACCGATGACTCGCCAGACCGGCACCGGGTCGCTGAAGCCTGTGATGGACGCGCTCCCAAGAGCGACATACTCGAAGAGCCCACCGACGAGGCGGCGGGTGCCGCCGTCGATGACCACCGTATCCGGCTCGGCCAGCGCCTGAAGCCGCGAGGCCAGATTGGGAGTCTCACCGACTACCTCGTGTTCCTGCAACGCGCCCTGCCCGATGAGATCACCGACGACCACCAAACCAGTGGCTATGCCAACTCGCGCTCGCAATCTTGCCTGCCGGCCGGCATCGAGTCCCGCCATGGCCGCGACCAATGCGAGCCCGGCGTATATCGCGCGCTCAGCATCGTCCTCATCCGCCCGCGGATAGCCGAAATATGCGAGCACGCCGTCGCCCATGTATCTGGCGACGAATCCGCCCGATTTCTCGATTTGCTCGGCACAGCAGCGGTGGTACGCGCCAATGATTTCACGCAAGTCCTCAGGGTCGAGCCTTGTCGAGAGCGCTGTCGAGCCAACAAGATCAGCGAACATCACCGTGAGCTGTCGTCTCTGGGCCGCGGTCTGAGGAGCAGGCGCGGATCTCCGTCCGGCCCCATTGAGCTCCGCAATCGCGCGCAACAACTTCCTGCGATGGCCGAGCGAGACACCGATTTTTTCGAGGTCATGGTCGGTCAGATCGCGCAGAACGCTTGGATCAATGTCGTTCTCGGCAAAGCGCCGCGCGTATTGCCCCAAACCAAGCTTCTCGAGCCACTCCGCAATCTGCTGCATTGGCTCCACCGACATCGGGTTGGCGGCTGGCCGAATTTAGACCCACGGCGAAGCAACGTTATCCCAATCTCTCCAGGATAGCACGTCTTGCCTCAGCGATTCGCCCGCGTCGACCTTCGGCTATTTTGCCAAGGTGGTGCGTCAGTACGGATGTTCGCTACCGAGAAGCGCATGGCATGTTGAGAACAACTGCATCCGCCCGATTTCGGCAACAGGCGGCGTTGCGTAACGAGACCAATATGCTGGCAGCTAATTGGGCGGATTCCATGAGACGGCCGCAGAAGATTAGCCGGACATCGTCATCAGTTTTGACGCCAAAAGCAGCCTCCCCGCGAGGTCGCATGTTGATCCATACCAGCCTTCCGCAGAAGGCCCTCGGCGCGTCAAAGTCCCGCGGACAAAATCCCCTGTCGCCAGCCTTGTCGAGAAACAATCGATAGAACATCATCGGCGCCTGATCCCGCACCCATTGGGCAAAAGTGACAAACAAGGGAGGAAAGCATGAAAACCGCGCTGAGACTGCTGCTTGTCGCGACGACCTTGGTCCTCGCTGGCCACGCCTTTGCGGAGGTACTACCGACCGCAGAGCCCGCAACCGTCGATGTTGCGCCGGACCGGCTCTCCCGCATTCGGACCGTGCTGCAAAAGGAGATCGACGCCGATCGCATGCCTGGCGCCGTTGTGATGATCGCCCGCCGAGGTAAGTTGATCTATTCCGAAGCGATCGGCTTCCAGGACAAGGCCGCCGGCAAGTCAATGACCAAGGATGCGATCTTTCGCATCTATTCCATGACGAAACCCCTGGCCTCCGTTGCCGCCATGATGCTGATCGAGGAAGGCAGGATGGAGCTCACCGATCCGGTAGCAAAGTTTCTGCCGCAGTTCGCCAAGATGGACGTTCTCGTCACCGACAAGGACGGCAAGATCACGCGGGAGACCGCCAAGCGTCAAATGACCATCCAGGATCTCTTCAGGCATACGGCGGGCTTTGCTTATGGAGAGTTCTCGAACGTCCCGGAAATCAAAGCGGCTTACGCAGAAGCGAAGCTTTACCGGACCGACATCACCGCGGAATCCCGCATGATCACGCCGGACCAGTTCGTCACCGGCATCGCCAAAGCGCCACTCGTGCATGAGCCGGGCACGACATGGGAATACAGCATGGCCGTCGATGTGCTCGGGCGCGTCGTCGAGGCGATCTCGGGTCAGCGCCTCTCTGCATTTCTCGATGAGCGGCTTTTTCGCCCCCTCAACATGATTGACACCGGCTTCAAGGTTCCTGAGGCGCAATGGAGCCGCATCGCTGAGCCGTTGCCGAAAAATCCGCTCACAGGCGGCCCCAACGACGTCATGCTCGACGTGAAGATCGACCCGTTGAACGACTCGGGCGGTGGCGGTGCGGTGTCGACTGCTGCCGACTACTTGCGCTTCTGTCAAATGATGCTGAACGGCGGAACGCTGGATGGCCGCAGGTATCTGAGCCCAACCAGCGTGAAGCTGATGACGTCAGATCACCTGGGCAATCGCCCTGGATCACCGCTCTCTCCTGGCGCTCTTCTGATGGGTGTGGATGGCTATACGTTTGGGCTCGGCTTCATGGTTCGACAGGGACCGGGGCTTGCCGGCGTACATGGCTCTGAAGGCGAGTACATGTGGGCTGGTGCCGGAGGAACATTCTTCTGGATCGATCCCAAAGAGCAGCTCGCCGCCGTTTACATGGCGCAGACACCGGGTGCCATCCGTCCCTACTACCGCCGCCTGATCAAGGCGCTGGTGGCCCAGGCGTTGGAGAACTGACGGTAGCCAGAGCGAGACGCGGGCGATGACGTCCGCCTCTGGGCGATTCTGTTGAAAAAGTCCTCGCCGTTGTCGGGACCAAATTTTTAAGAGCCACTGACGCGTTTAACGCCGTCAGACACGTTGGACCACATCGACTTGAACAACACCTTTCGGCGACCTTCTTCTTCCTCGCATGAAGAACGCATCCTCGGAAGAAATCTGTCGCCGGCAAGCATTCGTGAAATGAGCCTTGGCGGCATGTTCGACTTTTTCAACAGAATCGGCCAACAGGCGACATAGGAAAAGGAAAAGAGGCCACCAATCGAGGGAGATTGTAGTTGAGTGGCTATATTCCGGCGTCTCGCGTCGCCGGCGTTCCAGCCGCACGCCGACCATGGAATGCGCGCCCATTCCAGGCTAGTAACGGTACAATTGACGCGCATCTTTGCGGGAAAGCGCGTCTTAACGGGAGGATGAATTGGATCGCGGCTCGATCTGAACGGTCGCCGTCAATCCGGTAACCAGACGAACGCCGTCCGGCAGTTGCTTGATGTTGATCCGCACTGGTACGCGCTGCGCGAGCCGAACCCAGGTGAAGATTGGGTTGACGTTCGCAAGCCCGGCCAGATCCGGTCGCGCATTCGCCACCGTAATACCGCGCGCGAGACTGCCGACTTCGCCCAAGATGATCTCGCGGTGTCCCATCAACTTGATCTTCGCAGGATCCCCTTCCTGGATGGAAGGAAGTCTTGTCTCTTCGAAATAGGCGTCGATCCAAAATGAGTCGGCGTCGACCAGCGAAATGACATTCCGTCCGACGCTCGCATAATCTCCGACTTGCGTCAGGAGATTGGTGACCCAGCCATTCACAGGAGAGCGGAGCTGTGTGCGTTCCAGGCTCACCTTGGCCTGATCTCGACTAACTTGAGCGGCGTCGTATTGGGCCTGGCTCGCGGCAGCGTTCGCCTCATGAATTTGTCGGTCTTCGATCGTCTCGGCGAGATCGGTCAGCTTCTGCCGCCGCCGAAGCTGCATTAGGGCATTGAGCGCAATCGCCTTGTTCTGCTCAACGTTGGCTTCGGCTGATTGCAGGGCGTTCTTGTAGTCGGTGGGATCGATGACCAGCAATAGGTCGCCCTTATGGACGAACTGGTTGTCCTTTACCGGCAATTGCACGATACGACCGGCCACTTCCGGAGCCATGGTCACGACATAAGTCCGGACCGTTGCGTCGCGCGTCCATGGTGCCCCCATATACGCGTCCCACATGAGAGCGCCCGCGACAATCGCAAGCGCCGTCACCGCAAGCGTGATCACAAGCGGAACGGCACGCAGTCTCGGCTTCGAGACCTTCGCGACTGGCGGACCCGCGTTGGTGGTATCAAGATGGTCCGCTATTCGTAGCTCTGGTCTTGCTTCAGTATCGGACATGGCGATCTCACCGCGCGATGAGAAGAACCAATGATGAGAGCACGATAATGTAGATGTCGAATACGAAAAGAGCAGGATGCCATACATACTGCAGCAGACCAAAGCGCGCGGCAGCGCGACGCAGGCCAACGGTCACGAGCCAAGCCGCGATCATCAGCACCGAGATCGGAGCAACGTAGACGCCGAGCAAATCGATTTCGACAAACTTCAATGTTCAGCTCCGGTTTCAAAATAGGTGCGATGGTCGGATAGCGCATCGCGGATGGCGAGGATCTCTGCACTTGCGCGCATGGCCGGCAGGAGATTTCCTGCGAGTGCGGCAAGCCTGCGGTCCGCGGCCTCCAGCTCCGTTACCATTGCCTCACAATCTCCCGAACTGAAGTGCCTCAGGGCCGCATCGATTTCCCGGGCACAGCCGAACTGACCAGCACTTCGTTGAAGCAAGACCATGTTCTGGCCGACGGCCAATGCCGTGATGAGGAGTGCTCGATGCAGAGGTTCCGCCTGGACGGGCAATGCGGCGATGCGACTGTACAACCGTCCTTCCCAGGAATGTTCGCGCTGGCCTGGGTCAGCGGCAAGACGACGCAGGTCCCGCAGGCTCAACGCCAGCAAGCGCCACGACCGTAGCTCTGGCGAGAGTGGCGGGATGAGGCGAAATGAAAGCGCACCCGCACCACCTCCGGCGACGATCGCAAGCGCCGCATTGTAGAATTGGATCGTGTTGTAGCTCATCTGGTTGGCCGGGCCGAGCAGGGGGACGAAATTGGCAGTGATCGCCACGAACAAGACGGTGTTCCAGGGTTGAGCCATCATCGCGCCGGCGGGTACGAGGAAAATGCCCAACACGATCGCAAAACCGACAAAGCTGTCTACATTGGGCAAACCGGCAAACAATACGGTTGCGGCGGCAAGGGCGGCGATGGCCGCGCCGGCGGTAAATTTGACCGCCGCCGCGTAGGACTCGTCAGAACGGGGCGACAGCAGGATGACGGTGATCGCCGCAAACGTGATTGCAAGAGGCCCATTTGGCCACTCGGTCCAAATCCAGAAGATCTGAACTGCGACAATCGTTGCAAACGCCCGTCCAGCGTTGACAAGCGCCGGCAGCCAGTCGCTGACATGTAGCTCGAAGCCGCGACCTGGTGAACTCTCTCGAACCGTATCGCCCGCCAGCAGCGTAAGTCCGTCGAGAACCCGAGACAAGCCGGCGATGACGGCGGCGGTCTGGTCTGCGAGCAGCCGTAGCGATACCGTTCGGGAAGGCATCTCGACGAGCGTATCGAACGCCGTCCGGCACAGCCCGCGCATCCTGGCCGGATCGCTCAACCAAGGCGAGCGGTCGCTCCTTTCAAGGGCTTCGCGCAACTCAGTTGGAATCGCGCGCAGCACGTGGTGCGTTTCCTGTGCGCCGGATGAGCCGAGCGCGCGCCGTAGGCGTGAGTCGACGATCCGCCACGCAGCGAGCACCGCAAACATCGCATCGACGGCTTGCTGGAGCACCGGCGAATGGTAGCGCAGGGCCGCCGATTCGCCTTTCACCTCATCAATGACAGGGTCGGTTGCAATGACCCTTCGGATAAACTCGCGTCGCACTTTCTGCGTCAGCGACTCCGGGCTGCCCCGTCGCAGAGTTGCCGTGAACCGACTTGCGATGTCTCCCGCCAGCTCAGCCAAAAGCTCCGCGAGTCGGCGCTGTGCCCCGCCAAAATCCGTTCCGGCCAGAACGATTCCGGCGCACACGATGCCGATCCAGATTTCGCTCACGCGTGCGATGGCGAGCGTGAACGCCTCGCCGTTTGCGCCCCCGACGGCGCCAAGCTCATCTCCAGCAATTATGGCGGCCGTAAAGCCGGCAAGCGCAACGGCGTAAGCAGCAAAATTACGCAGCAAGGTTGAAACCAGTGCACAGAGACCGCCCCACAACGCGAGACTCAGGAGGAAGCCGGCACGGTTTTGCGGAAAGATCGCCGTCAAAGCGACAATCGCGACCGCTCCAACCAAGGTTCCTATCATCCGGAACCAGCCTTTACGCAGCGATGCGCCGAGATGTGGGTGGCAGACCAGTGCCGCGGACGTGCCTGCCCAAAAAGCGTTGTCGAGCTCAAGCCAGAACGCGACGTACAAGGCAAGGCACACCGCGGCCCATAGCCGGATCCCGAATAACAGCGCCGGAGCGGCCCGTGAGGTGGCCGAAAGCAGCGCATCCCATGACGCCGATGCACGGCCGCCAGCTGTCGAGGTCGAGTTTGGGCCGTGCCGCCCGGCTTGCATTTTTCAATCCCGCCTCTTGGAGTCGATTTCGCTATCCAACTGCCAGGCTTCCTTCATGCGAACGTTGTCCCGAGAGCTAGGATAACACGTTCTCAACCAAATTGACTCAGGACACCCGGGGTCAACGCGGCAAGCGTACGACCGCGCATGGAACAGGTTGCCAACTCAAGTACTTCCCTGATTGAGCAGATACGACCGGACGTCGGGTGAGGGTCCATGAACAGACATAGCCTCACCCATCGCGTTCGCGCCGAGCTCTGACCGGCGCTGCAAAGAGTCCTAATAAACCAGGCTAGTGCCGGGTGATTTCTCTAGCGCGGCGGCCAACGACCGATACTCCTCGCAGCCAGTCCCGCAAATCGCCGCGATCCGACTCAAATGATATTGCGCTTGATCGCGGTTGCCCTGCTCGATCTGCCATAGACCGTAATATTGCCAGGTCAGCACATGGTTCGGATCTGCTTTCAGGGCGCGCTCGTACCAGACCCTCGAAAGCTTATAGTGGCCGAGCTTGCGATAGGAATAGCCGATCAGATTGGCCACATTCGGGTGATCGTCGTGGCCGAGTGTCTTCAACTGCTCAATCGCAGAGGCATAGTCAGTGCGGTCGTAGATCGCCGAATAAGCTGCGCGATACCGATGAGCGAAGGCGGGGTCGTCGAACAGGGACTGCTTGGCTTTCTTGGCCTTGGGCACGTGAGTGGCCTTGCTGCCCGACCGCTTCGGGTATGACGAAGGCGGATAGGCGGAGCGTTGGCCTATCCCGCCATAGTTTGCCTCACTGCCACCTGGCTCAATGCCTGGGGCCGCAACAACCGGAGTGACCGAGAACGCAGCGGTCAGCGCAATCGAACACGTTGCGAGCGTCACGATCCTGATCATCAAGTTGGTCATAGCAACCTCCTACAAGCTACGCGTTCGAGCTCCCAATCCAGCCGAACGTGTTAACTCCGGCTTACCTTAAACCTTCTTGGAAGATATCCAGAAAACGAGATTCTGGTGTGACAGCAATGCTGTCTTATGATTCGAGCAACCCGTCTCCCTCAGTCGCTATGCCGTGCAAAGCGGTATCAGTGGCGGGCGTGCCTATGTCCGCTTCGAGGCCCAGACTCGGACATCAGCCGCTGACTCGATTACCTCGTCGGCGAGCGCGAGGAAGTTGCCCGGAATATTCAGATTAGGCCGAGCGGGTCCCCGCCAGATAGCGTCCCAATGCGGGCGACAAGAGCCTTGGACACGGCTACCATCCAGTCGCAACGAATTGGGCACACATGAGTGAGCACAAACAGGCCGTAGTCGTCGGAGCGCTCGGAGTGATCGGACGCTATGTCGTCGAGCGTCTGCTGAGACAGGACGACTGGTCCGTCATTGGTCTGTCGCGCCGTGCGGCCGACGCCGCGCCGCGCTACCGCCATATCAGTGTCGATCTATTGGATCGTGAAGACGCGGCGACGAAGCTCGCCGGCCTGACGGGAGCTACCCACGTCTTCTACGCAGCGTTTCAGCCCGCGACGGGCGCAGCCGCGGGCTATGCATCGAACATCGCTCCAAACCGCGACATGCTGGTCAACGCCGTGACCGCGATCGACAGCGCGTCGTCCGCGCTACGCCGCGTGGTGCTGGTCACTGGCACAAAATACTATGGCTCACACCTCGGGCCATTCAGAACACCGGCACGAGAGAGTGACCCGCGCCACATGGGGCCGAACTATTATTTCGATCAGATCGACTGGCTCGCCGCCTTCCAGCGCGACAAGCGCTGGGACTGGGTGGAGCTGCGGCCGCAGACCCTATGCGGCTTTGCGCCGGGCACGCCGATGAGTCTGGCGCCGGCGATCGCGGTGTACGCCGCGATCAGCAAGGAGCTTGGGTTGCCGCTGCGTTTCCCGGGAAAGCCTCGTGCCTATACATCGATCTACCAGGTCACCGAATCGGCGCACTTCGCCAACGCAGCGCTCTGGGCAGCGAGCACGCCTCGCTGCGGGCTCAAAGCTTTCAACATCACCAACGGCGACTATTTCCGCTGGAAGAATCTGTGGCCGAAGCTCGCGGCCACTTTCGATATGCCCGCCGGTGACGTGCAGACGATAAGCCTTACCGCACACATGATCGACAACGCACCACTCTGGCGTGTTATGAGAGAGAAATATGGGCTGAAGCCCTACGCCTACAACGAGCTCGTGGCGTGGCCCTTTGCCGATTACGTATTCGGTTGCGACTGGGACGTGATGTCGGACGTTACTAAGTCGCGCCGCTTCGGCTTCCACGATGTGGTCGACAGCGAAGAGATGTTCGTGCGGCTCATGCGCGAGTTTCGCGCGGAGAAGATCGTTCCCTGAAACCCTTCGGCGCCGCGAGAACGATCATCAGCATGACGTCCGCTCAGGTCAGCGACCCGCGTCTCTGTGGGTTTTCTGGACTTCTTTGCCGGAAAACCAGGGAGCCCCGTTCGCACTGAAAAGCACCTAGAGATCTGACCACCCCCACTGGCCTGGACGGTGTCTGCTCTACCTTATTCCCAGGTCACGCCAGCGAGCGTCGCGCTCTCCCAACGTTATTCGGCGGCGGCTGGCTGGGCGATCGCTACTTCGACCAGTGTGTCCGAGAATGTCGGAGCCCTTCCGAGATCGGCGTAGGCGCCGGGATTGAGAGCGTTCACCGTGGCTTTCGCCCGGCTCAGGTCGCGCCAATATCCCAGGGGTGCGACAACAACCCCTTGCATGACCTCAGCGCTTACCTTCGCAATTGCTTCGAAGCTGCCGCGATCGTTAAAAATCCGCACAGCGCTTCCCTCGCCGACATTACGAGCGATCGCATCTTTTGGATTGACAAGCACGACCTGCTCGCCCGCGTGATGCAGTTGAGCCGGCAGATTGCCATAGCAGGAATTGAGGAAAGCGTGACTCTTCGGCGAGATTACGTTGAGGGGGTATTTCGCCGCCAATCGCGCGTTGGTCGCCGGCGACTCTCGTGGTGGAATATAGTTTGGCAATGGGTCTACCGGCTCGCCCGCCTGAAACTCGTTCGAGCCCTGGCGGAACAACGGTAGGACAAAATTGCCGCCCGCGGCCATCGACGCCTTGAACTCGCACTTGCCCGATGGAGTGAGGAAGTTACCCGCGGCATGCGGCGCGTACGTGTCGGGTGTCCCAATGTTGAGACGCGCCCATCCCTTCTCCCTCAAAAGATCCATCGTTATGCCTTGAAGCGCCGGACTTGCCCAATCTAGAGCGTCCAACGCCATCTCTTCGTCGCTACGTTGCCATTGCCGATCATCGAAGCCCATGGTGCGGGCAAGTCGTCGGAACAGCTCCGTGTTGGAGACCGCGTCGCCGAGTGGCTCGATCGCCTTTTGATTCAGCGACAGATACAGATGTCCCCAGGAGAACATGATGTCGAACTGCTCCAGCTGCGTGGTAGCAGGGAGTACAATATCCGCGTACCGGGCGGTGTCAGTGAGGAACTGCTCGCTCACCACGGTGAAAAGATCTTCGCGCTCGAGGCCTCGGATAATCTTGTCCTGTTCCGGCACAACAATCGCCGGATTGGAGTTGTAAACGAACAAGGACTTGATGGGCGGGTCGAGCCTGTCTTCGTCCAAGAGCGCCGAGCCGAGGCGCCACTGATTCAGCACCCGCGTTCGGGGCTTGATCCAGTCCGGCCGCATCAGATTTTCCCATTTGACCGGGAAGGCCCAAATTGGCAGCTGCAAGATGCCGCCGCCAACCCGGCGCCACGCACCGACGAGGGCCGGAAGACACGCGGCAGCGCGCACCGTCTGGCCACCGCCCGCGTGGCGTTCGATCGCGACGCCGATACGGATCACGCTCGGCTGAGTGGTAGCGTATTCCCGCGCTAGGGTCCTGATGTCCTGCGGCGAAATGGCGGTGATCTCGGCGACCCGCTCGGGCGAGTAGGCTTGGACGCGCTCCCGAAGCTCCTCGAACCCCTCCGTATAGTTCTCCACATACTCGCGATCGATCAAATTCTCGCTGATGATAACGTTCATCATACCCATCGCGAGCGCCGCGTCGGTGCCAGGTCGGATGGGAATGTGCCAGTCGGCTTCGCGGGCTGTCCGCGTCTTGACTGGATCGATCACGACCAGCTTTGCGCCCCTGCTCTTCGCCTCTGCGATAAACGGCCAGTGGTGCAAATTGGTGCTGATCGTGTTGCACGCCCATAGAATGATGTATTTCGAATGCTTGAAGCTCTCCGGGTCCATGCCGGGAGAGGGACCTATCGTCATGAAATAGGCCGTGCACGAGCCCGAATCACAAAAGGTCCGCTCGCTGATGGTGGCGCCAAGCCTGTTAAAGAAGGCATCGCCCACATTCAGCCCGTTAAGGATGCCCTCGGTGCCTAAATAGCTGTATGGCAGGATCGCGCTTGGCCCATACTTGCCGATGATCCCGGTCCAGCGGTCGCGGATCATTTCGACGGCTTCGTCCCAGCCTATGCGCTCGAACCGTCCGGTCCCTTTCGGTCCCGAGCGCTTGAGCGGGTAGAGCACTCTATCGGGGCTGTAGACCCGCTGTTCGTAGTTGTTGACCTTTACGCAAAGCCCTCCGCGGGTGAAGGGGTGCTGGGGGTCACCACGTACCGCGACCGCGCGTCCATCTTCTACCGTCACCAGCATCGCGCAGGTGTCCGGGCAATCGTGTGGGCATGCTGCACGAACCAAGGTTCGCCGCTCGGAAGCGCTCGCCATCTTGTCCTCCCAGATTCTGCATATGCCGTTCCACGCGCGCTCGCCATCGGCTGATGGCGTAGGAACTACATGTCCGCGCCTTTAGCTCTCTGTTGACCGTTCGATCCAGCGCGGTCCTACCTAGGATTCCATCTCGCGCCCTATTGGGCAAGTGTCGGGCAAAAGTCGGATTTGCATCGGCTGGTTTGCGTGATCGGCACGATCCGCAGCTTTGCTTCGAAAGCTCGCGCGTAAGCCGGGTCCGATGCACTGGTTTCCATGCCGTCCACCGCCCCGTGCGCCATTCAACCGCTTCGTATGTCGCCCGGAGCGTCCCAAAATAAACGACAACGTGCTGATCGAAATCGGTGCCGCGATGGCGCTCTACAAGCGCAACTTCATCCTCGTGGTTGAAGACGGCGTTGGCCTCGAACTTCCGTCAAATTTGCAGGGCCTCTACCAGTGCCGCTACTCCGGCGACGAGTTGGGGATGGAAGCCACCATGAAACTCCTAAAAGCCTTCAAGGAATTTCGGGAGTAAGCGTGATCCGGGTCGGAGGACCAGCCGTGGGTTTATCTATAAAATTCCTAATAATTCAATGTTTTCAATACGGTCTGGCGGAGAGAGTGGGATTCGAACCCACGGTACGGTTTCCCGCACACACGCTTTCCAAGCGTGCGCCTTAAGCCACTCGGCCATCTCTCCGGGAGGCCCTCTCTTGAAGGGCCGAGGCGGATTTTGCAAGGGAGTGCGGGGGCGGGAGCTGAAATTTCCCCAATTGATTGAAATTATTGAATAATTGCGCCATTCCCGAGGCCCGCGCGCGCAGGTTCCGGCTTGAACCGGCGGCGGGCTTTCGCTGACGCGCAAATCAGCCAAGGTCCGTGACATGCCCATCGCACGCAGGCTCATCGTTTCCATCATGTTTGGCGCGGTTACCGCCTGTGCCGCGGCGCCCGCGCTGGCGCAATCCTGCACAAGAGCGGGCGTCGACGTGAGCTGCGACGACGGCCGGCGCGGTGTGCTCTCGGGCGACACGATCATCTGGAGCGACGGCACGCGGTCCAGCATGGCCTCGCCACATCCGAGCGTGATCGTCGGCAACAAATCGTCGGTCGTGGTCGGGCAAGGCGTATTCGTCGGCCATGGCAAGGGTGTAGCGCCGATGGAAAACCCGAGCGATCCGCGCCGCGCACGCTGCCCCGTGCTCGATGGCGCGGCGTATTGCTATTGAGACCGAGGAAGCGCGGTGCAATCGCATGTGCCGATCATGCCGCGAGTCTCGGCGCCGGGCCTCCCACAATCCCGTCAGCCCGGAAGCGCGCATGCCTCCAAACATGACTGTCCTGGCCTGCGCCGGGACGATCACATTCGGTAGATCCGCTCAGTGATAACGCGCGGCCAGATCGCCGGCGCGGCGCGGCCACAGGGTCGGCGGCTCCGGCAGCATCGAGTCGCCGCTGTGCTGCGCATCCTGCAACGCCTCGATGAAGTCGGCGAACCATTGCTGGATCGTGCCGGTGCGCAGCTTCGCCATCATCGCCTCCCAGCGCATCTGCCGCTCGGCCTGCGGCATCGCAAGCGCCGTTGCAATCGTGCGCGCCATGCCGTCGATGTCGTGCGGATTGACGAGCAGCGCGGCGTCGAGTTCGTTGGCGGCGCCGGCGAATTTCGACAGCACGAGCACGCCGGGATCGGCAGGGTTCTGGGCCGCGACATATTCCTTGGCGACGAGGTTCATGCCGTCTTGCAGCGGCGTCACGACACCGACCTGCGCGGTGCGATAAAGGCCTGCGAGCACCGCCTGGCTAAAACCCTTGTTGAGATAGCGGATCGGCGTCCAGTCCACCTCGCCATGCACGCCGTTGACATCGGTGACGAGCTTCGCGAGTTCGCTCTGCAGATTGCCGTAGGCCTCGATCGCCCCGCGTGAGGGCGTCGCGATCTGCAACAGCGACACCGACCGCTTGAGGTTCGGCTGCACCGTCCACATCCGGTCGAACGCCTTGATGCGATTGATCAGGCCCTTGGAGTAATCGAGCCGGTCGACGCCGATCGCGAGCTTCTCGCCGTTGAGGCTGCGACGCAGCCGTGAAACGTCGGGGTGCGTCATCGCCTTGGTCGCCTGCTGCGCAAACCTCTCGGGATCGATGCCGATCGGGAACACGGCGGCACGCGTGCGGCCGAACTGTGACGTAATAAAGCCATCGTGAACGGCAAGCCCGAGGTCGCACCGCGCATAGCCGAGGAAGTTCTCGCAGTCCTCCTCGGTCTGGAAGCCGATCAGGTCGTAGGCGAGCATCGCCTCGATCAGCTCACGATGATTCGGCACGCCGCCGATCACTGCACGCGCAGGCCACGGCGTATGCAGGAAGAAGCCGATCGGGCATCTCACGCCGAGATCGCGCAGCTCCGCCCCGAGCGCGAGGAAGTGATAGTCCTGGATCCAGAACGCGCAGTCCGGCTTGCGAAAGCGCAGAAGCGCACGCGCCATGAAGGCGTTCACCGCGCGATAGCTCGCATAGTCTTCCTGCGAAGCGCGGATCAGATCGGCGCGCGAATGCAGCGCCGGCCACAGCGCCGAATTGGCGAAGCCTTCGTAGTAGCCGCCGTAATGGGCGGCCGGCAGATCGAGCATGGCGAGCGCACCGGCGCCGAGGGCTTCGACTTCGGCGAACGGTTCCTTCAGGTTCCCGTCGCGGACGCGTCCGCTGGAACCAACCCATATCGCTCCGGTCTTTTCGACGACAGGCAGCAATGCCGCTGCAAGTCCCCCCGTCATGGGTTCATTGGGTTTTCCGCGCGCCACGCGGTTTGAAACGACGACGAGGTTCACCCGGTCCCCTCCTGTTGGTCAGTCGCGGCTGTTGGGCAGTCGCGTATTAACAGCCATTCATCAAGATGGTTCCTTGGCAAGGAATCTCCCAAATGAAACCAAATTCTGGCGAAGGCCGCAGGAACTCACTGGAACCCAAAAAGAAAATCTCTCGCGAGTCGCGCATTGGGACGCAAAAGAACCGCATTCGATGCGTCGCAAAGGCTTGCTGCGATTTGGTTAGGACAGGGCCACGTTCCTTTCGTCGTCGAGAAGATGCGCGAGAAATTCGCGCACATCGCTCGGCGCATCGAAATGCCCGGCGACACCGGTGGCACGGCGGCCGACGGAAAATGACAGGCCGTTGAAATCGGGCATGATCGCAAACACGGTCTCGTCGGTGACGTCGTCGCCGATGAAGAACGGACGCCGCCCCTTGAACGGCTCATGCGTCATCAACTCGCGCACGCCGCTCGCCTTGGTGAAGCCGGAATGCTTGATCTCGCAGACGCTCTTGCCCGGCAGCACCTCGATCGGCGCGTTCGGCAGTTCGGCGCGGATTAGAGACACCGCCTCGTAGATCGCCTTTTCGGCTTGCGGCGCCAGGCGGTAGTGCAGCGCGAGCGAATAGCCCTTGTCCTCGAGCAGGATTCCCGGGCTGAGCTTTGCGATCGCGGCAAGGCGCCGCTTCAACTCTTTGTCCATCGGCGGCGCGTGTGCGGCCACCGCCTCGTTGTCGGTCTGAAGCCGCATCTCGGCGCCATGGCCGCCGACGGCGGGAAACAGATCCGGTGCGAAGATCAGATCGATGTCGTTGAGCGAGCGGCCGCTGACTAGCGCCAGCGCGCCGCCGGTACGCTCGTGCAGCCGCTTCAATGTTTGCGCAAGCCCGGGCGGCACCCAGACCTCGCGCGGCGTCGGCGCCAGATCGAGCAACGTGCCGTCGATGTCGAGCAGCACCGCGGTTTCGCTCAGATGCGGAACGAGCGATGCCGGCACCGGAACGGCTTCCGGCGTTCGCGCATCGTCCGGGGCAGTGTCGTTGTCAGGCATTTCAGCCACATGATGCTTCATCTCATTCTACTCCAAAAATGCCAGCGGCCGTGCGACGGATTCGAGCGATTTGCGCTCGGCCGCCACAGCGTAGTGCCACCCGACGCCTGCCGCTGCGATCATGAGCGCCGACCCCAGGAGATAGCCGGCGAAGACGCTGTTGCGCGATCCGGTGTCGATCAGCGCACCGAACAGAGCGGGCCCTATCACGCCGCCGATGCCGGTGCCGATCGCATAGAATGCGGCAATGGCAAGCGCGCGCACCTCCAGCGGAAAGGTCTCGCTCACGGTAAGGTAGGCGGCGCTCGCGGCCGGCGAGGCGAAGAAAAAGATCACCATCCAGGCGATGGTCTGGGTCTGCGCGCTCAGCGCGCCGATCGAGAACAGATAGCCGGACAGCGCCAGCAACACGCCCGACAAGCCGTAGGTCGCCGCTATCATGATGCGGCGGCCGAGCGTGTCGAACAGCCTGCCGAGCAGCAGCGGGCCGAGGAAGTTGCCGGCGGCGAAGGGCAGGATGTACCAGCCGACATGGTTGGCCGGGATATCGAAGAAATCCGTCAGCACCAACGCGAAGGTGAAGAAGATGGCGTTATAGAAGAACGCCTGCGCGACCATCAGCGTAAGCCCAACCAGCGAGCGCTGCCGATAGGTCGAGAACAGTGTGGTGGCGACTTCGCGCAACGGAGTGTGGTCGCGCATCCTGAGCTTGATCGTGTCGAAGCCCTTGCTCGACTGTTCGCGGCCAAGGACGGACGTCTCGATGTCGGCGACGATTCTGTGCGCCTCGTCGGGACGGCCGTGGATCATCAGCCAGCGCGGGCTTTCGGGGATCCACATCCGCATGAAAAGCACGACGAGGCCAAGGACCGCGCCGGTGAAGTAGGCGAGCCGCCAGCCATGATCCACCGCCAGCACCGCCGGATCGAGCAGGACAATCGCGCTCGCGGCGCCGATCGCGGCCCCGATCCAGAAGCTGCCGTTGATGACGAGGTCGGTCCAGCCGCGATAGCGCGCCGGCACCAGTTCCTGGATCGTCGAATTGATCGCGGTGTATTCGCCGCCGATTCCGGCGCCGGTCAGAAAGCGGAACAGCGCGTAGCTTGCGACACTCCAGGACAGCGCGGTTGCGGCGGTCGCGGAAAGATAGAGCGCAAGCGTGATGAAGAACAGCTTCTTGCGCCCGATCCGGTCGGTGAGCCAGCCAAAGCCGAGCGCGCCGAGCACTGCGCCGGCAAGATAGGCGCTGTTGGCGAGGCCGACGTCGAAGTTGGAGAATCTCATCGTCGGGCTCTCCTTCAGCGCGCCCGACAGCGCGCCGGCGAGCGTAACCTCGAGACCATCGAGGATCCATGTGATGCCAAGCGCCACCACGACGCGGGTGTGAAAGCCACTCCAGCGAAGATCGTCGAGGCGAAGCGGAATCGAGGTCTCGATGATGCGCCCGTTATCCGGCGCGGCCGGCGACTTCACCTCGTCCGTCGTCGCAGAGCTGTGCTGTATCTGCTGCGCGTTCATCAGAATAGACCAACGGGAAAAACCCTGGAACGAAGCGCTCCAAGGTTCTCACTCCCAGGATTGCGGCAAACGGGATGCCCGCCACAGCGAAATAACGCAGGCGACGCGCGGGAGTTCCCGCAGGGCGCGCGACGGGAGCGGAGTCCGCCGTAAGCTGTTTCCGGCTTGAATTGCAAGGAGGCGAATATATGGCGGCACGCAAGCACGCAACGCGCAGGACCACACGAAAATCCACCGTGAGGAAGCCGGGCAGGGCGCGCCGGAAGAGCGGAGCACGCAAGACGCCGCCGAAGCGCTGGTCACAGCGCGTGACAAGGCAAAGCGATGCGCTTGACCTCAAGCAGGGCGTCTTCAAACTGACAAGCGCAAAGAAAATCGCGGCATCGCTGAAACGCTCCGCCGAGCATAGCGCGCGCCGCAAGAGCGGCGCCTATCGATCCGCCCTGTCGATGCTGACCTTCTACATCAACCGCGCGGGCAAGAGCCTGCCGAAGACCGAACGAACGCGATTGGAGCGCGCCAGGCTGGAATTGAAGCACCAGTTCGGCCGCGATTGAATCCGTCATCCCGGCCTTCGCCGGGACGACAGAGCATCCGCTACGCTGCCCGGATATTCGCCATGAAGCGATCGAGCTCCTCGCGCAGGCGGGTGCTCTCGATCGCCAGCGTGCGCGCCGAGTTCAGCACTTCTTCCGACGCCGCGCCGGTTTCGGTCGCGCCGCGGTTGACCTCGGTGACACTGGTGGCGGCCTCGTGGGTGCCTTTCGCGACGTTCTGAACGCTGTGGGCGATCTCCTGCGTTGCCGAGCTCTGTTGCTCAACCGAGCTGGCAATCGTGGCCGCGATTTCGGAGATCTGGCCGATGGTGCCCCCGATCTCCTTGATGGCGGCGACCGATTCCTGCGTCGCGGCCTGCATGCCCGCGATGTGGTTTGAAATTTCGTCGGTCGCCTTCGCGGTCTGGCTTGCGAGCGACTTCACCTCGGCCGCTACCACCGCAAAGCCGCGGCCGGCGTCGCCGGCGCGGGCTGCTTCGATGGTGGCGTTCAGCGCCAGCAGATTGGTCTGCTCGGCGATCGCGGTGATCAGCTTGACCACGTCGCCGATCTCCTGCGCGGCACGCGACAGCTTTCCGATGCGCGTGTCGGTCCGCTCGGCCTGGCGCACCGCGGCGTCCGCGATCCGGCTCGACTCCTTCACGCGCCGGCCGATCTCGTCCACGGAGGCGGAAAGTTCTTCTGTGGCGGAAGCAACCGACTGCATGTTGCTGGACGCCTCCTCCGACGCGCCGGCCACCTGGGTCGAGAGGTTTTGCGTGGTCTCCGCCGTCCGCGTCAGCGTACCCGCCGCTGATTCGAGCTGCACCGCCGAGGCCGATACGTTTGACACGATCGAGCCAACGGCGGATTCGAATTCGTCGGCGAAGCGGATGAGTTCGGCGCGCCGGGCGGCAGCGCCTGCCTTGTTCTGGGCCTCCTGGGTCGCGGCATCGCGCTCGGCCTTGGCGATCGCCTGGAGCTTGAACTCTTCCACCGCGCCGGCCATCTCGCCAAGCTCGTCGCGCCGGCCAAGGCCCGGGAGCACGACGTCGAAATTGCCCGCGGCGAGCTCGCGCATCGCGGCGCACATCGCCGCGATCGGCCGGGAGATACCTTTGCCGAGCAGCAATGCCCAGATGAAGCCGAGCGCGAAGCCCCCGGCGGCGAGCATCAGGATCAGCCGTTCGGTCTCGCCGATCGTGGCGTGGGATTCTTTCTCAAGCCGCTTCTGGTCGGCGAGCAGGTCTGACTTCATCGCGGCCGAGCCCTGGCTGATGGCGGCGGCCGATTCGGTCATCTCGACGGTCAGTTCGTCGATGGATTTGGAGTTCTCGATCAGTTGGGCCAGCGCCTGACTGTAATCACCCAGCAGGGAGGCGACCTCCTTCAGCCCCTGGCCGACCCGCTCGCCGTTCGAAGTGATCGCGTGCAGCGCATTCTCGACGAATTTCAGCCGCGCCATCGCGCTGTTGGCGATCGTCTTGTCGCCATTGACGACGAACATGTTGGCCAACGCGGTCGCCGCCTGGAGCTGGTCGGCGACCTTCTTGGCGCCGAACTGGATCGCCCGCTGCTCGGAATCGTCGGCAGCGTTCGGGAGGTCATCGAGCTTGTAGCGCAGCGAGGTCGCAGTGCGGGCAAGCTTGTTTTGCGCGACCTGCGCACTTTCGTCCTTGAGCTTGACGATCTCGGCAAAGATCTTGGTGAAGGCACGGAACTCGCGCTCCAGCTTGGTGACCTGATCGAGGCGGGCGGGGTTGCTGGTACCTTTCATCGAGGCCAGGATGGCGTCTTTCAGGCTGGCCTCGGCGGCGAGCGCCGCCTTGGCGTCCTCTTCCTTTCCGGTCGCCACGAAATAGCGTGCCAGCGATCGGTAGGAGATCAATTCGCGGTCGATGTTGCGTGCGAGATCGGCTTCCGTGACGCTCTGGCGGTACGATTCGACGCCGGCGGAGACCCGCTCGAAGCCCATATAGGCGAAGCCCATGGTGGCTGCCGAAATGGCCAGTGTCACGGCAAAGCCGAGCATGATCTTGCCGCGGAATCGGAGGGTCGGGAATTTGATCGACAGCGATCGTTTGAGCCCCGGCATTCCAACCCCCGTCTTCATTCTGAAAACCACGCGGTGTCTGCGGCGCCCCCGCCCCCCAGACCCGGTCAGTAAAACTAGCGCAGAATGGATAAAGGTACGTAAATACGCGCCGTTTTTGGGTACGAGGCGGACGTTCGCTTTAGCGGGACGGCCGCGATACGGGCGGAGCTCCCTTAATCATGGCATCGCGCATCGCGACCAAAATCCCTGTTGCAAGTTTCAACAGCCGCTGTTTCTAATTGGAATAATTACAGAACAATCGGGAGGATAGGCGCGTGTCCACAGTCAAACTAACGGTAAACGGCAGGGCGGTCGCGGTCGACGTCGAGGACCGGACCCTTCTCGTGCAGCTCTTGCGCGAAAACCTGAACCTGACCGGCACCCATGTCGGCTGCGATACCAGCCAGTGCGGCGCCTGCGTCGTCCATGTCGATGGGCGGGCGGTCAAATCCTGCACAATGCTGGCCGGCCAGGCGGAGGGCTGTAACGTCACCACCATCGAGGGCCTCGCCAAGGGCGACGAATTGCACCCGATGCAGGCAGCGTTCCGCGACAATCACGGCCTGCAGTGCGGCTACTGCACCCCCGGCATGATCATGTCGGCGGTCGATATCGTGCATCGCCATGGCGGCAATCTCGACGAGGAAACCGTCCGGCACGAGCTCGAAGGCAATATCTGCCGCTGCACCGGCTACCACAACATCGTCAAGGCGGTGCTGGATGCGGCCAGCCGCATGAAGGTCGCGCAAGCCGCCGAATAGCAGCCTGGCGAACCACATACGATCAAGCTCATCACCGCCGATCTCGATGGAAAACGGCGGCAAATCGAAATCTCCGGTCGGGAGGACCAGACAATGGGTGTTGAAGGAATTGGCGCAAGCGTCGTGCGCAAGGAAGACCGCCGCTTCATTACAGGACAAGGGCGTTACGTCGACGACGTCAAAATGGTGGGCATGACCTACGCTCACTTCATCCGCAGCCCGCATGCGCATGCCAAGGTCAAGGGTATCGATTCGTCTGAAGCCGTGAAGATGCCCGGCGTGGTCGCCGTGCTGACCGGGCAGCAGATCGTCGACGACAAGGTCGGCAACCTGATCTGCGGCTGGGCGATCACCTCGAAGGATGGATCGCCGATGAAAATGGGCGCGTGGCCGGCGATGGCTCCGGAGACCGTGCGCTTCGTCGGACAGGCCGTCGCGGTCGTGATCGCCGAGACCAAGAACCAGGCCAAGGACGCAGCCGAAGCCGTCGTCGTCAACTACGAAGAGCTTCCGGCGGTGCCCGACATCAAGGCCGCGATCAAACCTGGCGCGCAGCAACTGCACCCCGAAGCCTCCGGCAACGTCGTCTATGACTGGCATCTGGGCGATGAAGCCGCCGTCAAGGAAGCCTTCAGCAAGGCCGCCAATGTGGTGACGCTCGACCTCACCAACAACCGCCTGGTGCCAAACGCGATGGAGCCGCGCGCGGCCATCGCGAACTATGACCAGGCCGAAGAGCATTTTACGCTCTACACGACGTCGCAGAACCCGCACGTCGCCCGCCTCGTGCTGTCGGCGTTTTACAACATCGCGCCCGAGCACAAGCTGCGCGTCATCGCGCCTGACGTCGGCGGCGGCTTCGGCTCCAAGATCTAC
This sequence comes from Bradyrhizobium lablabi, assembly GCF_018131005.1. Lineage (GTDB taxonomy): Bacteria > Pseudomonadota > Alphaproteobacteria > Rhizobiales > Xanthobacteraceae > Bradyrhizobium > Bradyrhizobium lablabi_D. The sequence goes on along the minus strand of NZ_JAFCJK010000006.1, from coordinate 372,623 downwards.
ATCTATCCGGAAGAGATGGTGGCGCTGTGGGCCTCGAAGAAGATCAACCGCCCGGTGAAGTGGACCGGCGACCGCTCGGAAGCCTTCCTCACCGATGCGCATGGCCGCGATCATGTCTCGAAGGCCGAAATGGCGTTCGATAAGGACAACAAGATCCTTGGCCTCAGGGTGAAGACCCACGCCAATTTCGGCGCCTACATGTCCCTGTTCTCGTCGGCGGTGCCGACCTATCTGTACGCGACGCTGCTGTCGGGCCAATATGTGATCCCGGCGATCTACGCCGAAGTGATGGGCGTCTACACCAATACCACGCCGGTCGACGCCTATCGCGGCGCCGGCCGCCCCGAGGCGAGCTATCTGCTCGAACGCATGATGGAGACCGCGGCGCGGCAGTTGAAGGTCGATCCGACCGAACTGCGCAAGAAGAACTTCATCACCCAGTTCCCGTATCAGACGCCGGTCATCATGGCCTATGACATCGGCGACTTCCATGCGTCGCTCGACGCGGCCATGAAGGCGATCGACTATGCCGGCTTCTCCGCCCGCAAGGCCAAGGCCAAGGCGGACGGCAAGCTGCGCGGCATCGGAGTCTCCTGTTACATCGAGGCCTGCGGCATTGCGCCGTCAAAGGCAGTCGGCAGCCTGGGCGCCGGCGTCGGCCTGTGGGAATCAGCGGAAATCCGCGTCAATCCGGTCGGCACCATCGAGGTGCTGACCGGCTCACACAGCCACGGCCAGGGTCACGAGACGACATTCTGCCAGATCATCGCGGAGCGTCTTGGCGTGCCCTTAAGCCAGGTCTCGATCGTCCACGGCGATACCGACAAGGTGCAGTTCGGCATGGGCACCTATGGATCGCGCTCGATCGCGGTCGGCGGTACGGCGATCGTGAAGGCGATGGAGAAGGTTGAAGCCAAGGCCAAGAAGATCGCCGCGCACGCGCTCGAAGCCTCCGAGAGCGACATCGTGATCGAGAACGGCGAGTTCAAGGTCGCTGGTACCGACAAGTCGATTGCGTTGCCGATGGTCGCGCTCGCGGCCTACACCGCGCACAACCTGCCCGAGGGCATGGAGCCCGGCCTGAAGGAGACAGCGTTCTACGATCCGACCAACTTCACCTTTCCGGCCGGCGCCTACATCTGCGAACTCGAGGTCGATCCGGGCACCGGCAAGACCTCCTTCGTCAACTTCGTCGCTGCCGACGATTTCGGCCGGCTGATCAACCCGATGATCGTCGAGGGCCAGGTCCATGGCGGTCTCGCACAGGGCATCGGCCAGGCACTGCTCGAAGGCGTGGTCTATGACGGCACCGGTCAGCTCGTGACCGCGTCATTCATGGACTACACCATGCCGCGGGCCGACGACCTGCCGTCGTTCCAGCTGTCCCACACCACGACGCTGTGTCCTGGTAATCCACTCGGCGTCAAGGGCTGCGGCGAGGCCGGCGCGATCGGCGCATCCGCTGCCGTGATCAACGCGATCACGGACGCCATCGGCAACAACAAGCTGGAAATGCCTGCGACGCCCGGTCGCGTCTGGCACGCCATTCACGGTTGAGGAGGGAACGCCATGTACGAGACACATTATCACCGCGCTTCCTCGGTCGACGACGCCGCGGCGCTGTTCGCGAAAGGCACGGACGCAAAATTCCTTGCCGGCGGGCAGACCCTGCTTCCCGTGATGAAGCAGCGCCTCGCCGCGCCCTCCGACGTGATCGACCTTGGCAAGATCAAGGACCTGATAGGCGTCGAGGCCTCGGGCGATACGCTGACCATCAAGGCAGCGACCACGCACTACGATGTGGCGCAGAGCGATGCGGTCCGGAAAGCGATCCCCGCGCTCGCTCATCTCGCGTCGATGATCGGCGATCCCGCCGTGCGTCATCGCGGCACGATTGGCGGCTCGCTCGCGAACAACGATCCGGCGGCCGACTATCCGGCGGCGGTGCTGGCGCTCGGCGCGACGGTCAAGACCACCAAGCGCTCGATCGCGGCGGACGACTTCTTCAAGGGCCTGTTCGCAACGGCGCTCGAAGACGGCGAGATCATCACCGCGGTCTCGTTCCCGGTTCCGGCAAAAGCGGGCTACGCGAAGTTTCCGAATCCAGCCTCGCGCTTCGCGCTGACCGGCGTGTTCGTCGCCAAGACCAAGGCCGGCGACGTACGCGCCACGGCGACCGGCGCATCGCAAAGCGGCGTCATGCGGGTACCGGCGATCGAGCAAGCGCTGAAAGCGAACTGGTCGGCGGGTGCGCTCGGCGGCGTGACGATTTCGGCCAACGGCCTGCTCGCCGACATCCACGGTTCGGCCGAGTATCGCGCGAACCTCGTGAAAGTGATGGGACAGCGCGCGGTGACGGCCGCCGGCTGACAGCGCCTAAACACAAATGAGCTACGGCGCGCAGCGATGCGCGCCGTTCGCGTTTATCGGCCGCTCCAGGCAAAAGCCGCTTGCCACATCGCGCATTCGGCGAGACAATTTGGTTCATCAGCCATTGAAAATGCCGCCGCGCGCTGGAAAGAGAACGCAAAGCTCTGGCCGACGGCCAACATGACGCTGAGCGATCGCGACCGCCACGGCAGCAAGACCTCAGCCGCTTCCTGCCCAGCAGCATTGGAACGACAACGTGCTCGATAAACCAGCCTCTCAAGCCGCCATTCGCGCCTCCGGCCCGCTCGCCGGCTTCCGCATCGTGGAATTCGCCGGTATCGGCCCCGGCCCCTTCGCCTGCATGTTGCTCGCCGACATGGGCGCCGAGGTGATCACCCTCGATCGTGTGGGCGCCGGCAAGAATCTCAAGGCGGTCGCGGTGCGCGGCCGAAAGGTGATCGAGCTTGATTTGAAGAGCAAGGCCGCGATCGCGGAGGTGCTCGACCTGCTTGATCACGCCGACGCGCTGATCGAAGGCTTCCGCCCCGGTGTGATGGAACGCCTTGGTCTCGGCCCTGACGTCGTGCTCGCGCGCAATCCCAAACTGGTCTTTGGCCGGATGACCGGCTGGGGCCAGGAAGGCCCGCTGGCGCACGCCGCCGGGCACGACATCAACTACATCTCTATCACCGGCGCGCTTGCAGCGATCGGCCCCAGGGACAAGCCGGTGCCGCCGCTCAATCTGGTCGGCGATTTCGGCGGCGGCGCGCTTTATCTCGTGGTCGGCGTGCTCGCCGCGCTGCTGGAAGCCCGGAAGTCCGGCAAAGGCCAGGTGGTCGACACCGCGATGTGCGACGGCGCCGCGTCTCTGATGTCGATGTTCTTCGACATGAGCGCGATGGGGCGCTGGACCGAGGGACGCGACCAGAACTTCCTCGACGGCGGCGCGCATTTCTACGGCGTCTACGAATGTTCCTGTGGCAACTTCATCTCGATCGGCTCGATCGAGCCGCAATTCTACGCGCTACTCCGCCAACATGCCGGCCTGACCGACGCCGATTTCGATGCGCAGATGGACCGCAAGGCCTGGCCGGCGCTGAAGGAGAAGCTGACCAAGGTCTTCAAGAGCAAGACGCGCGAAGATTGGTGCAACATCATGGAGGGCACCGACATCTGCTTCGCGCCGATCCTCACCATGGCGGAAGCTCCGAAACATCCGCACATGGTCGCGCGCAACGTATTCGTCGAGCGTCACGGCGTGACCCAACCCGCGCCGGCGCCGCGCTTCTCTCGCACCCCCTCCGCGATCCGCGAGCCCGAGGTGGCGAAGCTTTCCGATGTGACGGCTGCATGGAAGAAATGACCGTCATTCCGGGCGCTCGTGAAGCAAGCGAAGGCGGAATGACGGAGGACGTTGCATCGAGATTTCGGGTTCGCGCCGACGCGCCCCGGACTGACGCTACGCCGCGTGATCGACCTTCAGCACACCGCGGCGGATCTGGTCTTCCTCGATCGATTCGAACAAGGCCTTGAAATTGCCTTCGCCGAATCCATCGTCGCCCTTGCGCTGGATGAATTCGAAGAATATCGGCCCGATCGCGTTCGCCGAGAATATCTGCAGCAGCACCTTGGTCTGACCGCCATCGACGACGCCCTCGCCGTCGATCAGGATGCCGTTCTTCTGCAGTCGCGCGACGTCCTCGCCATGCTTTGGCAGCCGGGTGTCGATCCGCTCGAAATAAGTGTCCGGCGGTGACGGCATGAACGGCAGGCCGGCCTCGCGCAGCGTCTCGACGGTGTGATGGATATCGCGCGCGCCGCAGGCGATGTGCTGGATACCTTCGCCACGATACGTGTTGAGATATTCCTCGATTTGCCCGGACTCCCCGGCGTCCTCATTGATCGGAATGCGGATCTTGCCGTCCGGGCTGGTCAGTGCGCGCGAGAACAGGCCCGAGGCGCGGCCCTCGATATCGAAGAAGCGGATCTGACGGAAGTTGAACAGCTTCGCATAGAAGCCGGTCCAGACATCCATGCGACCGCGATGGACGTTGTGGGTGAGGTGATCGACGTAATGGAGGCCCGCGCCGACCGGGCGCGGGTCCCTCGCGCCGAGCCATTCGAACTCAGCGTCATAGGGCGAGCCCTTGGCGCCGTAACGATCGACGAAATAGAGGAGGCTGCCGCCAATGCCCTTGATCGCGGGAACGTCGAGCACCTTATGCGCCGGTGAAACATCGGCCGGCTCGGCGCCCAGCGCAATCGCGCGCTCATAAGCATGCGTGGCGTCGACCACGCGGAACGCCATTGACGGCGCGCACGGCCCGTGGGCGCTGATGAAGTCGAAGCCGTGGGTGCCGGTCTCCTCGTTGACAAGGCAATTGATGTCGCCCTGGCGATAGACGGTGATCTTCATGGTCTTGTGGCGGGCAACCGGCACATAGCCCATCAGCTTGAAGAGCGCATGCAACTCTTCCGGATTGGGATGAGCATATTCGACGAACTCGAAGCCGTCGGTACCCATCGGATTGTCGGCGCTGATCTCGGCCGGCGGCGCATCGTGCGGAAACGGACCCATTGTGGAATCTCCAGATCTGGCTGGAAGGAATTTTCTGCTCTGCCGGGCGCAAAGTGCGTGCAAAATGGTTCAAAGCTGGCTAGGATCACGCACGATCCGTGCACTAAATCGCCATTCAGCGCATGATCCCAGTCGACGCCTTCGACCTCAAGATGCTGGCCGCTCTGCAGGACGATGGCCGGCTGACCAACCAGGAGCTCGCCGAGCTCGTTGGCCTCTCCGCCTCGCAATGCTCCAGGAGGCGAATGCGGCTCGAGGAGGAGAAGGTCATATCCGGCTACCACGCCGACCTGGCCGGAGAAGTGCTCGGCTTCGGCCTCATCGCCTTCATCCACATCACGCTGGCGACCCATTCGCCCGACAACGCGAAACGGTTTCGCGAGCTGGTCAGCCGCGTCGACGACATCCAGGAGGCCTATTCGCTGACCGGCGATGCCGACTACCTCCTCAAGGTCATATTGCGCGACCTGAAAAGCCTCTCTGACATCGTCAACAACGTTTTGATGCCGCACCAGAGCGTCGCACATGTTCGCTCCTCGATCGTACTCGACCGGCTGAAGGAGAGCGCGAAGCTGCCGTTGAGCGCGCTGCAAGCATGAGGTGGCGCAAATCGAGGGAAATACGGCATTCGCTTTCGCGCCGCGATTTGCGATCATCCACCCCGATCTGGAGACGAGAGACAACCATGGCGCTGCAGTTGCGACCGAACTGCGAGTATTGCGACAAGGACCTGCCGCCGAGCGCAACCGACGCACGGATCTGCTCGTATGAATGCACGTTCTGCGCCGACTGCGTCGAGACCAAGCTCGGCAACGTCTGCCCAAACTGCGGCGGCGGCTTCGTGCCGCGCCCGATCCGGCCCGCAAAGGAATGGCGGACAGGCGTCTGTGTGACAAAACATCCGCCCTCGGACAAGCGGATGCATTTGAAATACAGCCTCGACGATGTCGCGGCGCATTCGGCGCGGCTGCGGGATGTTCGGCCGGAGGACCGTTAGGAGCGCGCCCGTCATTGCCAACGCAGCGCGGCAATCCATCGCTCCGCACACGACGACAGATCGATTGGTTCCGCCTTCGCCGAGGCTTCGGCGGATATGACGGCTGAGAGATCTACTCGGCGGCGTCGACGGTCCCCTCGACTTCCCCGAACCCGACGCGGTAGCCGTCGCCCTGGCACCAGCCGCGCATGACGAGCGAATCGCCGTCTTCGAGGAAGGTCCGCTTGACGCCATCAGCGAGTTCGACCGGCTCGGTGCCGTTCCAGCTGATTTCCAGCAGGCTGCCGCGCTGATGCTTCTCCGGGCCGGAGATCGTGCCGGACCCCAGGAGATCGCCGACATTCATCGCGCAGCCGCTCGATGCGTGGTGCACGAGCTGTTGCACCGACGACCAGTACATGTATTTGAAATTGGTGCTGCAGACCGTCCTCGCGTCGTTCATGGCACCTGCGCGCAAGCCGACCTCGAGCACGAGATCGTAGTTGTTCGGCTGCGCCTGCTTCAGATAGGCCAGCGGCGTCGGGTCCTGCGCGGGGCCCTGCGTCCTGAAGGGCTCCAGCGCCTCGCGCGTCACCACCCATGGGCTGATCGAGGTCGCGAACGCCTTGGCCTGGAACGGGCCAAGCGGCACATATTCCCATTGCTGGATGTCGCGCGCGCTCCAATCGTTGAGGATGACGAAGCCGAAGATCATCTCCTCGGCCTGCTTCTCGGTCAGCATCTCGCCCATGGCAGAGGCCTGCCCGACCACGACGCCCATCTCCAGTTCGAAATCGAGCCGCTTGCAGGGGCCGAAGCTTGGCAACTCGGCGGCCGGCGGCTTCAACTGCCCGCGCGGCCGCCGCACCTTGGTGCCTGTCACCACCACCGTCGAGGCGCGGCCGTTGTAACCAATCGGCATGTGCAGCCAGTTCGGCTGCAGCGCATTGTCCTTGCCACGGAACATGACGCCGACATTGGTCGCGTGCTCCTTCGACGAATAGAAATCGGTGTAGCCGGCGACCGCGAACGGCATGTGCAGCTTCACGTCCGCCGTCGGCACCAGCGCGCGGGCGCGCAGCTCCCTGTTGTCGCGCAGCTCCGGATGATCGGAACGCAACAACTCGCTGATTCGCGCCCGGGTTTTCGACCAGACCTTGGGGCCGAGTGCCATGAAAGGATTGAGCGAGGGCTGCGAGAATACGCCAAGCGGTCCGACGTCAAGCCGCGAGCCCTGTTCGAGCTCCCAGAGGTCGAGCACGTAATCGCCGATTGCAACGCCAACTCGCGAGGCGAGGCCGTCCTTCGACGAGAACACGCCATAGGGGAGATTCTGGATCGGAAAATCGGAGGTCGGCGCGACGTCGATGAAAGAACGAAGTTTTGGGTCGTTCGGATGGGACACCATTTCCTCCAGTTTACGCGGTCGTGACCGGGTCTGGTCCAGACAATCCACGACTTTCTCTTCCGCCGCCACGTGGACGGCCAGGCATGACGGCTCAACGTGCAACTCACATCATCGCTTGTTCGGATCGAATCTCTTCTCCAGTCCCTTCCAGCAATCCGAGTAATCATCCTGCAAGGTCGGTGACGTCGCGGCATGCTGTGTGACGCGCTGCGGGAAACGCGTCTCGAACATGAAGGCCATGGTGCCGGTCAGCTTCACCGGCTTCAGTTCGACGTTGCTGGCGTGCTCGAAGGCTTCGCGGTCGGGGCCGTGCGGCAGCATGCAATTGTGCAAGCTGATGCCGCCGGGCACGAAGCCTTGCGGCTTGGCGTCGTAGACGCCGTAGATCAGGCCCATGAACTCCGACATGATGTTCATGTGGTACCAGGGCGGGCGGAAGGTGTTGTCGGCTACCATCCAGCGCTCCGGGAAAATCACGAAGTCGATATTCGCGGTGCCAGCGGTCTCCGACGGCGAGGTCAAGACCGTGAAGATCGAGGGATCGGGATGGTCGAAGGCGATCGCGCCGACCGGCGAAAAGGTGCGCAGATCGTATTTGTACGGCGCGTAATTGCCGTGCCATGCGACCACGTCGATCGGCGAATGCGGTAGCGTCGTTTTGAACAACGACCCGCCCCATTTCACATACAGCTCGGTCGGCGTGTCCTTGTCCTCGTAGCTCGCGACCGGCGTCAGGAAGTCGCGCGAGTTGGCGAGGCAGTTGGCGCCGATGGGGCCGCGCTCCGGCAACGTGAAGGCGCCGCCATAGTTTTCGCAGACATAACCGCGCGCGGGACCTGAGGGTATCTCGACACGGAATTTCACGCCGCGCGGGATCATCACGATCTCGCCCGGTTCGGCATCGATGCGGCCGAACTCGGTGACCAAGCGCAGATTTCCCTGCTGCAGCACGAACATCATCTCGCCATCGGCATTGTAGAAATGCTGATCCACCATCGATTTGGTGATGAGATAGACGTGAGCGGCCATGCCGGCCTGCGTATCTGCGTCGCCCGCCGTGGTCATGGTCTGAACGCCCTGAAGGAAGGTCTGGTCCTCCTTGGGGATCGGCGCAGGGTCCCAGCGCAATTGCGCGATCGGCAGATCGTATTCGTGGCAAGGCGCGGTGCGCCATAGCCCGGCGTCCACCTTTGCGAAGCGGCCGGAGTGCTTGACCGACGGGCGGATGCGATAGAGCCAGGATCGCTCATTGGCGCCGCGCGGCGCGGTGAACGGCGAGCCGGACAATTGCTCGGCATAGAGCCCGTAGGCGCAGCGTTGCGGCGAGTTCCGCCCCATCGGCAGCGCGCCCGGCAGTGCCTCCGTTTCAAAGCTGTTGCCGAATCCGGACATGTAACCCGGTGTCACCTGCGCGCTGCTGCGCGCGATCTGATCAGGCGAGGTATTGATATTCATGCTCATCCTCCTCCTTGCAGCGCGGCCCACATCTCCTGGTCGCGCTTGTCGGTCCAGATCACGGGATCGTCGATCCCCGACGCCTCGTCATAGGCGCGGGAGACGTTGAAGGGCAGGCAGTGCTCGTAGATCGCAAAGCTCGAGAACTTCGGGTCCATCGCCTCGCGCGTCGCCGCCATCGATTCCTTCAACGTGCGGCCTTTGGCAACCGAGGCTTCGGCTGCATTGTAGAGCGTGGTGACGAAATCGCGGGTCATCGCGATTGCATCGCGCCCGGTGGCGAGCCCCTTTAGCGCATCGCCGCGGCCGGGCGCGATCGCCTTCGGATTGAAGGCGCGAATTTCGTTCAGCGTCATCGGCCATTCACGCAGATGCGCGTCGCCACAATAGCAGGCGGAGTGGTATTCGATGAGGTCGCCGGAGAACATGACCTCCGCATCCGGCACCCAGGCGACAATGTCGCCGGAGGTATGCCCGGCGCCGAGCTGCATCAGCCGCACCTCGCGTTTTCCCAGATAGATCGACATCTCGCCTTCGAAGGTCAGCGTCGGCCAGGTCAGGCCGGGGATGCTTTGGGCATCCTGGAACAGGCGGGGAAAACGGCCATATTCGGAATCCCAGTCCTGCTGGCCGCGCTCCTCGATCAGGCGAAAGGTTTCCTGCGAGGCGACGATGCCTTGGGCATGGTAGGCGGAGGCTCCCAGCACGCGCACGGCGTGATAGTGCGACAGCACGACATACTTGATCGGCTTGTCGGTGACCTTGCGCACACGCTCGATCACCTTGTTGGCCATCGCGGGCGTCGCCTGCGCGTCGAACACCAGGCAACCATCCTCGCCGACGATGACGGCGGTGTTGGGATCGCCTTCGGCGGTGAAGGCGTAGAGATCGGTCCCGATCTCGGAGAACGTGATCTTCTTCTCTGCGAGGTCAGTGGTCGAGGCAAAACCTTTGGCCATCAGTTCGATCCTGTCGGTTCTTGTCGGTGACTATTGTTGTTGCTGTTGCTGTTGCCGGCTCGTGTCCAACATTCGACGCTTGGCAAGCACGATCGCATCCCTGAGCACGTCGATGTCGCCGATATGATTGGCCAGAATCAGAACCAGCGCGGCGTCGAGATCGGCGCTTTGCGCCTCGGTCAGGCCGCGATGGGCCTCGACGATGGCGCGGAAGGCGTCGTCGGGCTTCGCGAAATTCGAGCTGGTCGACAGCGCCATGAGCAGACCTCAGTTCAGGCCGGACGCGCGCGCCAGCGCCGCATCAAGCGCCAGCCGCGAGGTTTTGCGGAATCGCGCCGCGACATAGCCGTCGGGCCGCAGCAGGTAGGCCGTATCAGGTTCGGCGTCGTAGCGCTGGCCGGCAAGCCCCTTGATGTCGACGAGACCGCCGCCGACGCGAAGCGTGCCGACGCCGTCGGGCACGTCGATCACCGCGCCATTGCCAAACGCGAGCAATGTGAAACGCGTTCCCTGTTTGATGAAGGCTTCAGTCAGATAGGTGGAACTGCCGCTTTGATCCGTCACCGGCGCGTCCGGCATCGATGCGCCCGGCCGCGGGCCGCCGCGCCAGCTGTCGCGGTCATCTGTCGACAGCGGCGTGTCATAGACCGACGGCACCGACAGGCGGCCGCCATTGACCATGCGCTTTCCGAACTCGGTTTCCGCGGCGAGCGACAGCACGGCCTCGCGCAGCCGCGCCTCCTGCCGCGTGGCCGGCGCCATGAAGTCGGTCGAGCGCGTCGACTCGCGGATGTTCTCGTCCGCTGCGGCGCCGCGCTCGACGTGATAGCTCTCGAGCAGGCCTTCCGGCGAGAGCCCGCGCAGGACACGATCGAGCTTCCACGACAGATTCTCGGCGTCCTCAAGCCCCGAATTGGCGCCGCGTGCGCCGAACGGAGAGACCTGATGCGCGGCATCGCCGGCGAAGATTACCCGGCCATGGATGAACTTGGCCATCCGCCGGCACTGGAACTTGTAGAGCGAGATCCATTCGAACTCGAACTTGTCATGCCCGAGCATGCGCGCGATCCGCGGCCGGACGTTCTCCGGCAGCTTCTCCACCGCCGGATCGGCATCCGAATTGAGCTGCAGATCGATGCGCCAGATGTCGTCCGGCTGCTTGTGCAGCAACGCCGAGCGGCCGGCATGGAACGGCGGGTCGAACCAGAACCAGCGTTCGGTCGGAAAGGCCGACGTCATCCTGACGTCGGCGATCAGAAACTGGTCCTCGAACATCTGGCCGGCAAAGTCCGCGCCCACCATCTGCCGCAACGACGAGCGGGCGCCATCGCAGGCAACGACGAAAGATGCATGCAGGCGATAGGAGCCGTCAGGGGTTGCGACCGTCAGCGCGACATGATCGTTGCGGCTCTCCAGCGCAATCACCCTGTTGCGCCAACGCAGATCGATCTCGGGCAACTGCTCGACGCGGTCAACCAGATAGGCCTCTGCATAGAATTGCTGCAAGTTGATGAAGGCTGGCCGCTTGTGGCCCTCCTCGGGCAGCAGGTTGAACTGATAGAGCTGCGAAGCGCCATGGAAAATCCTGCCGACGCTCCACACCACGCCCTTCTCGACCATGCGGTCGCCCACGCCAAGCCGGTCCCAGAATTCCAGCGAGCGCTTTGAGAAGCAGATCGCACGCGAGCCCTCACCGATCCGGTCGGCATCGTCGAGCAGCACCACGCGCTGGCCACGTTGCGCCAGATCGATCGCAAGCGACAAGCCGACCGGTCCGGCGCCGACCACTACAACCGCGTGTTCTGCGACGTTGGCTCCCGCCCGATCCTGATCGGGATGACGGCGATAGCCGAACTGGGTTTTGGCCTGTGCCATGGCGTGACCGTTCCCTGAAGCGCCGGTCTTTTACTTTTGTGGCCTGTGACGGCCTTGCGACCGAGATGCGACCTTGCTAAATTAGTCTCACATGCAACTATCTAAACTCCCTGTCGGGCTGGTCGTCAACTCAAATTGGAGGGATTTTTGGCAAGGACGTCTGCGAGCCAGCCCCCGCCCCGGCCGGGCCCCGCGGTGGAGGCCGATCCGCGCGACGACATCGCGCTGCGGAGAAAGCGCCTCGACCTGTTCCACTTCGTGCCGTTCCGCCTGAACCGTCTCGCCGCCGAGGTCAGTTCGGCGCTTTCGGTCGAATATAGTGCGCGCTACGACCTCGACATTCCGGAATGGCGCGTGCTCGCAACGCTAGGCTTCCGCAATGATGCCTGCAGCGCCCAATACATCGCGTACTGCACACGCACACACAAATCCACCATCAGTCGAGCCGTCTCGGCGCTGATGGAGCGCGAGATCGTGGAGCGCGTCGAGAACGAGGACGACCGTCGCGAATTCCGCCTGCAACTGACGCGCAAGGGCCACGCGCTCTACGAGGAACTGATCCCGCGCCTGTTGCGCAAGGAGCAGGAGATCCTGTCCTGCCTGTCGGCACAGGAGCGCCGCGATCTCGGACGCCTGCTCGGCAAGGTCGAGAAGAGCCTTGCGCTGGTCCAGACCAGCGAAGAGGCGGACGCGAAGGAAGCGTATTAGGCCCGTCGCTCTCCCACGTCCCGGCGGGGATCGGGATACGTACTCGGTGGACGGGCGGTGCTTCGCTTCGCTCGCAATGAGGGCGGAGAGACTGCGCTACGTCCTGTCGATGTGCCTTGCGATGACAGGAAAATAATTGTCCTTTGATCCCGCGTCGATCGCTTCCTGCAGGATGGTGCCGGCCAGTTCGGCGCCGCGGATCTTGACGCCGGCATCGCGCGCCAGTTCGAGCGCGTAGGACAGGTCCTTCAGCGCATATTCGGTCGAGAAGGCGCGCTCCGGAAACGCACCGGGCACGATCGCCTTCAGGCCGTGGTTGCGCAGCGCGAAGCTGTCGGCCGAGCCCTTCGACAGGGTCTCCAGCAACAGTTTTGGGTCGACGCCGTTGTGCTTGGCCACCGCGACGGCCTCCGCCAGCGCATTCACGGTCTCGAACAGCACCATGTTGTTGAGGATCTTCGTGACCTGTCCCGCGCCGACGTCGCCGCAACGGGTGACGTCGGTGGCAAAACAGCGGATCAAGGGCTCGATCGCCGCATAGAGCGCAGGCGCCGCGCCGACCATGACGCTGAGCGTACCGTCCTGCGCCGCCTGACGCGTGCGCGCAATCGGCGCATCCGCCCAGGCCGCCCCCCTGGTCTGCAACTGCCCGGCAAAGTCGCGGGTCTGGGCGACCGAGGACGTGCCGAGATCGACCACGACCTGACCGCTCCTGACGTTCCGCAGGATGCCATCGCCTTCAAACACCGCGCGCACATGTCTGGCGCTCGGCAGGCACAGGAATATCGCATCGCAATGATTGACGACGTCGCCGACCGAGTGTGCGACTTCGGCGCCGTCGGCGCGCAACCGCTGCAACGGCTCGGCCGCGAGGTCGAAGACGATCACGCGCTTGCCGCTCTTCCTTACGAGGTTGCGGCAGATCGGCTCACCCATCACGCCGAGGCCGATAAAGCCGAGCGTCTTGTAGTCGGACATGTCCAGTCTTCTCTTGGCGCGTGTCAACTTCGCTTTGAAAGCGCTTCGGCCTATTTCGCAAACGAGCGCGAGGGGGCGAGATGCAAGGCAAACGCATCGACCTTGTCACTGGCGCGCGGGTAGATCTCGCTCACGATCGGATCATGGCCGGGGATGAAACGGTCCGGATGCCCGGCGAGCCGCTCGACAATCTCCCAGCCCTGCGCCATGTCACCGACATTGTAGACGATCGGGAATGGGCTGCGCTTGTGCAGGTTCGCATAGTAATGAGCGGCGTCGGAGGCGAGGACGACGGGACCGCGCGCGGTCTCGACCCGCACCACCTGCAAGCCGTCCGAATGGCCGCCGACGCGGTGCACCGTGATGCCGGGCGCGATCTCGCCATCGCCGGAATGGAAGGCGACGCGCTCACCGTAGACATGCCGCACCATCTGCGTGACGTGCTCGATCGAGAACGGATGCCGCAGCATGCCGTTGCACATGCAGCGGCCGGTTGCGTAGCTCATCTCGCGTTCCTGCAGGTGAAAGCGGGCATTGGGGAAGCGATCGAGGTTGCCGGCGTGATCGTAGTGAAGATGAGTGACGATCACATCGCCAATCGCGTCGGCGCTGACGCCGAAGCGGGCCAGCGCATCGACGGGGTTGAGCGTCAGCTTGCGGGCCCGCAGCTTGGCTTCCTCAGCGTTGAAGCCGGTGTCGACCAGGATGTCGCGGCCCTGGCCGCGGATCAGCCACACGAAGTAATCGAGGTCCTGCGCCGTCGTGTCGTGCGGATCGGGGACAAGAAAATTCAGGTGGGGGGTGCGGGGCGACATCGTCGCATAGCGGAGTGCGTAGATCTCGTAGGCGCTTCCCATCGGTTTCGCTCTTCTTGACGTGTTGGGCTGGCTCGCCGCAGCAAGCCATCACCTGTCGCAAAGGTCAAACTGCTGATGACCGGGACGGGCGCATGACAGGGTCGCGCAGCCCCGAGAGCGGTCACATGACAGGCTTCCGGGAACCCGTTCCGTGGCGATTCGTCGTGACCCGAGATGCCTCCGCTGCGATGCACCTGATCTGTCGCGGTCAATTGTCGCAATTAACGATGACATCGCAAGCGGTTGACGAGGGGATTGGGGTGGTTTGATAATGGATTTTCGTAGGATAGAGTCGCCGAGGCGCAAGCTGGATTCGGCGCCATTTCATTTGGAATGCCGCGATCTGGATTGCTGCGATTATGAAAATCCGTCTTGCCTTACTGGCCGCCCTGGTGTTTTCGATCGCCTCGCCCGCTCCCGCCCTTGCGGCCGGCGAGCGGTTCGCGCTGATCATCGGCAATGCCAAATATCCCGACGCCGACGCGCCGCTGAAGGAGCCGATCAACGACGCACGGGACGTTGCTGAAGAACTCAAGCGCGATGGCTTTGCCGTCGAGGTCGGCGAGAACCTGACAGGCGACGGGATGCGCCGCGCCTTCGAAAAGCTCTATGCCAAGATCAAACCGGGTTCGGTCGCGCTGGTGTTCTTTTCGGGCTACGGCATCCAGTCGAACCGCCAGAGTTACATGATTCCCGTCGATGCGCAGATCTGGGCCGAGTCCGACGTCCGCCGCGACGGCTTCAGTCTCGAGGCCGTGCTCGGCGAGATCAACAGTCGCGGCGCGGGCGTGAAGATCGCGTTGATTGACGCCTCCAGGCGCAACCCGTTCGAACGCCGGTTCCGCAGCTTCTCGGCCGGGCTGGCACCGGTGATCGCGCCGAACGGGACGCTCGTGATGTATTCGGCCGCGCTGTCCTCGGTCGTCTCAGACAATGGTAGCGACCGCAGCCTGTTCGTGCGGGAACTGCTGAAGGAGATCCGCACGCCGGACCTGATGGCGGAGGAGACGCTGAATCGCACCCGCGTCGGCGTCACCCGCGCCTCGCGCCAGGAGCAGGTGCCATGGATTTCGTCCTCGCTCGCAGAGGACTTCTCCTTCATTCCTGGAAACGCGCCGCGGCCATCAAGCCCGCCGCCGAGTGAGGCGGCCGCCACGCCGCCTCCCGCTCCGCCTGCACCGCCCCAGGTCCAGGCTGCGACCGAGCCACCCGCTCCTGCGCCGCAGAAGCCGGCCGAGATCGCGCTGCCGCCGCCGCCCCCTCCGGCGCCGACCGTCGTCCAGCCAGCACCGACGACCTCGGCCAGCCCGACCACCGTCGCGCTCGCCGACGACCCGACGATCAAGAGCCTCACCGCCAAACTCAACGACAATCCCGACGATGCGGCCGCGCTCTACCGGCGCGGCCAAGTGTATGCCAGCAAAGGCGCCTACGACCTCGCGATCAAGGATTTCACCAATTCGCTGCGGCTGAACCCGAAGGACGTTGAGGCCTATAACAACCGCTGCTGGGCCCGCACCGTGATCGGCGACCTGCAGGCCGCGCTGAAGGATTGCAACGAGGCGCTGCGGCTGCGTCCCAATTTCGTCGATGCGCTCGACAGCCGCGGGCTGATGAACCTGAAGGGCGGGCAGAACAAGAACGCCATCGCCGATTTCGACGCCGCGCTGAAGATCAACCCGCGCCTGACCTCCTCGTTGTATGGACGCGGCCTCGCCAAGAAGCGGAACGGCGCGATCGCGGAGGGCGATCTCGACATCACGAACGCCAAGGCGATGGATCCTAATATTGTGAAGGAATTCGCCGAATACGGCGTCCAGTGACGCATTTTGAAGCTGCCTGCGGCATTCCTCGAACCGCGGGTGGAACTGGCAGACATATCAGAGGGTGCATGCCGGCGCGCTAGGTGCCGGCGATGATTTTTGAATATTTATTGGAACCGCGCCGATTGGCGCAGCAGGACCAAACATGTTCAAACCATCCGCGAGTCTGATTGCAATCCTTTCCATCGTGACTATCGGTGCCGCACTTTCGTGCGGCGTGGCCGCCGCCCGCGCCGGCGACGACGTCACCGAGGAGCAGATCGTCAAGGCGCTGGCATCCGAGAAGCAGCCCCTGACGCGCGGCCTCTCGGCAGCCCCCCAGGCCTCGCCCGGACTCAACGCGGAGCAGGCCAAGTTCGTCCAGAGCGTCCGCGGCCGCGCCACGCGCTCGCTGTCGACGGCCGAGCGCGAGGAGATCGCGACCATTGTCAAGCACAAACCCAAGATCGATCTCGAAATCAATTTCGACTACAACTCCGCCGACATCAGCGCGAAATCGCTGCCCTCGGTGCAGGCGCTCGGCCGCGCGCTGACCAATCCCGACCTGAAGGGCTCGACCTTCGTGGTCGCCGGCCACACCGACGCCGCCGGCGGCGAGGAATACAACCAGGGCCTCTCCGAACGGCGCGCCGATTCCATCAAGCGCTACCTGGTCGACAAATCCGGCGTCGACGGCGCCGACCTCGTGACCGTCGGCTATGGCAAGAGCAAGCTGAAGGACCCAAGCCAGCCGATGGCGGAAGTGAACCGCCGCGTTCAGGTCGTGAACATGGAAAACAAGGCGACCGCGTCCAAGTGATGGGCGTGGCGTGGCGTGATTGTTTGAGGTTAGAATGCGTCTCGCACCCCGGCGGGACGCATTTGCTTTTGGGGTGCTTCAGGGAGCAGCCATTCGGCTCGCTTCACATGACGCCCGAGCATGATCCGGAAGAATGGGTATCGGCATTCCGCATGCTCGAATAACAAGGTACCAAGCGGGATGACGATCCGAACGATCATGACGCGCCACCCTCTGGATTGATCCGGCAATGAATCTTTCCGACTACCTCAAGCCTGCGCTCGGAACGGCGTTCCTTGTCGCGCTTGGCGTCGCCTATTACGCATTCGAGCACCGCTCGCGTCCCGAGGAGAAGGAAACGCCGGGCCAGGCGCTCGTCGTGGTGACAAAATCGACCAATGCCTGCTTCTCCGACATGGTCCGCGTCACCGGCTTCATCGTGCCGCGCCGCGAAGCGCAGGTGAACGTCGATCAGGAGGGTTCCAAGGTCACCGACGTGCTCGTGCGCGAAGGCGACATCGTCACCAAGAACCAGGACCTCGCCCGGCTGACCCCGCCGCCGCAGCAGACAGCGCAAGGCAATGCCCAGCCGATTGTGCTGCGCGCGCCGGCGGCCGGCCTCATCACCGAGGTGCGCACCGCCGTCGGCGCGCCGGCTTCGCCGCAGAGCGGGCCGATGTTCCGCATTTCGATCAACAACGAGATCGAGCTCGACGCCGAAGTGCCGAGCTTTCAGCTCTTGAAGCTCAACCCCGGCGCGACCGTGCGGATCAGCCGCGATGACGCGCCCGACATGGTCGGCAAGGTTCGCCAGATCTCGCCGCAGATCGACCGCACGACCCAGCTTGGGCATGTCCGCATTTCGCTGAACAACAATCCCACGCTCAAGGTCGGCATGTTCGCGCGCGCCAATATCGACGCCAAGCGCTCGTGCGGCGTCGCCGTGCCGCGCACCGCGATCGATCGCCTCACGTTGCAGGTCGTTAAGGGCAACACGATCGAGACGCGCAAGGTGCGGGTCGGGCTGACGTCGGACACCGCGACCGAAATCCTCGAAGGCCTCGACGTCGGCGAAATCGTCGTGGCCGACGCTGGCACCTCGCTGCATGACGGCGACCAGATCAAAACCATGTTCGCAGACGAACTAGATCGCACGCGGGCACGCTAATGGCTCTGAACATCTCGGCTTGGTCGATCCGGAACCCGCTTCCCTCGATCGTCTTCTCGATCATCCTGCTCGTGCTGGGCTGGGTCTCCTTCACCAAGCTCGCGGTGACGCGGTTGCCGAGCGCCGACATTCCGGTGATCTCCGTCGCGGTCTCGCAATTCGGCGCCGCGCCCTCGGAGCTTGAATCGCAGGTCACCAAGACGATCGAAGACGGCGTCTCCGGTGTCGAGGGCGTGCGCCACATCTCGTCATCGATCACCGACGGCCTGTCGGTCACCACGATCCAGTTCGCGCTGGAAACCAACACCGACCGCGCGCTCAACGACGTCAAGGACGCCGTCACCCGCGTGCGCGCCAACCTGCCGCAGAACGTGACCGAACCGCTGATTCAGCGCGTCGACGTGATCGGCCTGCCGATCGTGACCTACGCCGCGATATCGCCGGGCAAGACGCCGGAGCAGCTCTCCTACTTCGTCGATGACGTGGTCAAGCGCGCGCTGCAGGGCGTGCGCGGTGTCGCGCAGGTCGAGCGCATCGGCGGCGTTGAGCGCGAGATTCTGGTGTCGCTCGATCCCGACAAGCTGCAGGCCGCGGGCCTCACCGCGGTCAACGTCAGCCAGATCCTGCGCGGCACCAATGTCGACCTCGCCGGCGGCCGTGCCGAGATCGGCAAGAACGACCAGGCGATCCGCACGCTCGCCGGCGCCAAAACGCTGAACGAGCTAGCCGGCACCATGATCCCGCTGTTTGGCGGTGGCGAGGTGCGGCTCGACGATCTAGGGACGGTTACCGACACCATCGCCGACCGCCGCACCTTTGCCCGCTTCAACGGCGAACCGGTGGTGGCGCTCGGCATCAAGCGCTCCAAGGGCGCGAGCGACGTCGTGGTCGCAGCCGCGGTGCAGAAGCGCATCGAAGCGGTGAAGGCGGCCTATCCTGACGTGGACCTCAAGCTGATCGACACGTCGGTCGAATTTACCAAGGGCAATTACGAGGCGGCGATCTCGACCCTGTTCGAAGGCGCGATCCTCGCCGTCATCATCGTGCTGTTGTTCCTGCGCGATATCCGCGCCACGATCATCGCCGCGGTCTCGCTGCCGCTGTCGATCTTCCCGGCATTCTGGGCGATGGACATTCTCGGCTTCTCGCTCAACCTCGTCTCCTTCCTCGCCATCACGCTGTCGACCGGTATTCTCGTCGACGATGCCATCGTCGAGATCGAGAACATCGTCCGACACATGCGGATGGGCAAGACGCCGTATCGCGCGGCGCTGGAAGCCGCCGACGAGATCGGCCTCGCCGTGATCGCGATCTCGCTCACGATCATCGCGATCTTCGCGCCCGCGAGCTTCATGTCGGGTATTGCCGGGCAGTTTTTCAAGCAGTTCGGCATCACGGTCTCGGTGCAGGTGTTTTTCTCACTGCTCGCCGCGCGCTTCGTGACACCAATGCTTGCCGCCTATTTCCTCAAACCTCACGCCCATGACGAGCCGCCGCCCGGGCGGATCCTGCGCGGTTATCACAGCGTCGTCACATGGTCGGTGAAGCACTATTTTATCACCGTGCTGATCGGGTTTGCGATCTTCGCCGCCTCGATCTGGAGCATCACGCTGTTGCCGCAGGGTTTCCTGCCGGCGCAGGACACCGCGCGATCGCTGCTCGCAATGGAGCTGCCGCCGGGCTCGCAGCTCGCCTATACCGAGAAGGTCACCGAGGAGATCGTCGCGCGCTTGCGCAAGCGGCCGGAAGTGCGCAGCGTTTTCGTCGATGGCGGACGGGTGCCGCCCGGCACGCAGGAGGTTCGCCGCGCCTCGCTGATCATCAACTACACGCCCAAGAAGGACCGCAAGATCACGCAACGCGAGCTTGAACTTGCGATCGGCAAAGAGCTCGAGAACGTGCCTGACATCCGCTTCTGGTTCCTCGACGAGAACGGCCTGCGGGCGATCTCGCTGGTGGTCACCGGAACCGACAGCAACATCGTCAACAATGTCGCCAGTGAACTCGCGACGCAGATGAAGCGGATACCGATCATCGCCAACGTCATTTCGGAGACGGCGCTCGATCGGCCCGAGCTTCGGATCCGGCCGCGCGCCGAACTCGCGGCACGGCTCGGCGTCTCGACCGAAAGCCTGTCGCAGACCATCCGCGTCGCGACGATCGGCGACGTCGGCCCGGCATTGGCGAAGTTCGACGCCGGTGACCGCCAGGTGCCAATCCGCGTCCAGCTCGAGGACAATGCGCGCAGCGACCTGCAGATGCTGGAGCAACTGCGCGTGCCGCTCGGCCAGCGCGGTGAGCGCGGCGGCGTGCCGTTGTCTGTCGTCGCCGATATCCAGCTCGACCAGGGCCCGACCAGCATCAACCGCTACGACCGCGAGCGGCAGGCGACTGTCGCCGCCGACCTCGTCGGCAATGCCGCGCTCGGCGACGCCACCAAGCTGATCTACGAGCTGCCGGTCATGAAGAGCCTGCCCAAGGGGGTCAAGGTCAGCCCGTCCGGCGATGCCGAAAGCCTGAATGAACTCTCGGACGGCTTTGCCACCGCGATCACCGCCGGCCTGATGATGGTCTACGCGGTGCTGGTGCTGCTGTTCGGCACATTCCTGCAGCCGATCACCATTCTGTTCTCGTTGCCGCTCTCGATCGGCGGCGCGATCGGCGCGCTGCTCTTGACCGGCAAGCAGCTCACGACGCCGGTGTGGATCGGCATCCTGATGCTGATGGGCATCGTCACCAAGAATGCCATCATGCTGGTGGAGTTTGCCATCGAAGCGATGCGCGACGGCAAGAGGCGCGACGAGGCGATGATCGACGCCGGCATGAAACGGGCCCGCCCGATCGTGATGACCACGGTCGCGATGGTCGCCGGCATGATGCCCTCCGCGCTCGCCTTCGGCGCCGGTGGCGAGTTCCGCTCACCGATGGCGCTTGCGGTGATCGGCGGGCTACTGTTCTCGACCGTGCTGTCGCTGGTGTTCGTCCCGGCGATGTTCATGGTGATGGACGACATCGGCGCGCTGACCTGGCGCCTCGGCAAGCGGCTGATCGTCTCCCATGCCGACCATGAATTGACGCCGGCCGAACATCCCGCCGATCCGGCCGCCAAGGGACCGCCCGGCCCGCCGCCGAACATGGTGTCGCCCGCGGCGGAGTGAGAATAGCTGGAACGGCGTCTCCAAAATTCAAAACCCCTGCGGTCCTGGGAGACAGCAGGGGTTTGCAGGTGGATGGCGTGAGGCCAGCAAGGCTGGGTGTCACCCCAAGGACCCGCGCCAAGGATGAAAGCGATCCCACGCTGTTTCCGCAAGCAAGTCTTTTGAGCAGATTGTCCGCGCATGTATACGTTCGCCGACGACGCAAGGAAGTTCCGCTCACGCAAGGTGATCGCTTCTGGTTCGTGTCTGAGCATTATCTTTTCGGAAAGCCGCGACACACTTTTCTGGATAAGGCGCTATTCGTTGCGCGCCACCGCAGTGAGCTTGTTCATGTTGTGCAGCAGGATACGTCCGCGCTGCAGGTCAAGGATGCCGTCCCGGCGCCAGGCCTGTAGCTGACGGTTGACGCTCTCGCGCGCCGCGCCGACGAAAATGCCGAGTTGCTCCTGCGAAATATGCACCTCGGAACCGAAATCCTCCGACAATGCGCACAACCGCCGCGCGAGCCGCACCGGCAAAGGCTGCAGCACCGATTCCTCCATGCGCTCGCTCTGCCAGCGGATGCGCCGGCTGAGCAATTCGATGAGCTTGACCGCGACCTTCGGCTCACGTTCGAGGAAGCCGAGGAATTCCTCCCGCCGCAGCACGAACAGTTCGCTGGCCTCGCCCGCGGTCGCGTCTGCGGTGCGCGCCTGGCCGTCGAGAACGGCGACCTCACCGAAGAGATCGCCGGGGCCCATGAAATTGAGCGTCAGCCGTCTGCCGTCGGAGGCGCCGGTCTCGATGCGAACCTGGCCGCTGCGGACCCCGAACAGTGCGTCGCCGGCATCGCCTTTCTGGAACAGGACCTGGCCGGCCGCGAGCTGCTGGGTATGGCAATGACCCGCGAGGCGCTGCAATTCATCCGCGCCCAAATTCGCGAACATCGGATTCATCTTGAGAATGACCGCAAATTCGGCCTGTTTGCTCATAATATTACCTTCCAAAAATCAAGCCGGCGCTCCCGTTGTGCCGGTTAACAAAGCTCACTCCCATGGAAGTGTGTGATAAGTCACATAAGTTCACGCGGAGCGCCGATTATTTTTGCAACCCTTGGAGCGAGGTTCCGTTTTGCGGATAGACTCGCGCGATCGGTCGTTCCCACTGGTGACGCGACCAATCTGATGCCGCTTGCGCGGCCTGGAACTCGACATGAGAGCATTGAAATTTGCCGGAGGTGCAATCGCCGCCGTGATCGCGATCATCGCGCTGCTCGCGCTGATCGGAATCCCCTCCACCTTCCTGACCTCGGCAATCAAGGATCGGGTGGAGCGCGAGACGGGCTACAAGCTCGCGATCAATGGTGGCGTGAGCATCGGCATCTGGCCGACCGTCAATGTCACGCTGAGCGACGTCGCGCTGCAGGACCCGAAGGAGCGCGAGATCAACAACCGCTTCACCGCGAGCAGCATCCGGGCGGACATGACATTGTCGAGCCTGTGGTCCGACAGGCCCGAGATCAGCGACCTCGTCATCGTCCGCCCGGTAATCAACGTGCCGCTGCAGCGCGAGCGAACACGCGACAACGATCCACCGGCGAAATCCGCCGCATCGCGTGACGCTCCCGGCATCACGATCGAGCATGTCAGCCTCACCGGCGGCACCGTCGTATTCTCCAATATCCGCGACCGCGTCGAGAGCCGCATCGAGACGCTGAACGCAAATGCGACCATCGGCGCCGACCGCAATATCGTCATCACGGGCAACGCCCGCGGGGGCGACAAGCCGCTGAAATTCGAGATCAGGGCTGCTGCGGCGGCGCCGGACCGGCAGAACTTGCCGGCCGAGTTCACCATCGACGCGCCGGACCTGCTGCCCTCGCCGATCGCGGCAAAGGCCGAGGTGCGGCTGAACGGCACGGTCGCGATGTTCAACAGCGTCTCCGGCACGCTCGGCGGCGACGGCGCCTTCAACGGCTGGGCCTCGGTCGATTTTGCCGGCAACAAGCCGCTGGTGAAGCTCGATCTCGACTTCCAGCGGATCTCGATTGCGACCACACCGGGCCAACCTGACGCCGCGTCGCAACCTTCGAACACCTCTTCGGGCATCTCCTGGAGCAACGCCTCGATCGATCTCACAGGCCTGAACTATGTCGACGGGCAGGCGCGCATCTCGGCGGCGGAACTCGTGATCGGCGATGGCCGCTTCGCTCCGGCGGCGATCGACGCCACGCTCGCGAGCGGCGTGCTGAAAGGCCAGCTTTCCAAGCTCGGCGCCTATGAAGGCAGCGTCAATGGCGATATCACCATCGACGCCACGACCGCCAACCAGACCTATGCGTTGCGGCTCGATCTCGCCGGCGTGCGTGCGCTGCCGGTGCTCAAGAGCCTTGCCGAGTTCGACAAGCTCGACGGCAAGATGCAGGCGAAGATCAACTTGCGCTCCCAGGGCAACAGCGAGCGCGCGATCGTCGCCAACCTGAGCGGCACCGCGTTCACCGTGTTCCAGGACGGCGCGATCCGCGGCCTCAACGTCGCGCAGATGATCCGCAACCTCGCCGCCGGCACGCTGTCGGGCTGGCAGGAAAGCGAGGGACTCGCGACCGATCTCAGCCAGCTTTCGGCATCGTTCAAGATCGACCAGGGCCAGGCCGTCACCACCGATCTCAATCTGGTCGGGCCGCTGGTGAAGATGACCGGGACCGGCACCATCGACCTCAACACGAGGCAGATCGGCTTCCGCGTCGAGCCGCAGCTCGTGATGACGACGGAAGGCCAGGGCCGTGCCGGCAGCCCGGTCGGCTTCGGCATCCCCGTGATGATCGAGGGGCCGTGGGCCGCGCCGCGGATCTATCCCGAGGTGCAGGGCGTGCTCGACAATCCGGAGGCCGCCTATGCGAAGCTGAAGGAACTCGGCAAGGGCCTGTTCGGATCGCACGGCCAGAGCCTCGGCGGGCTGGGCGGCCTCCTCAATGGCGGTCAGGGCGGCGCCAACGACGGGAAGCCCGGCGGCAGCGCGCCGCCCGCGGGCGCCAATTCGCTCGGCGGGCAGCTCGGCGAGACCATCGGCAATCTGCTGCAGCAGGGCCTTGGCAGTCTGAGCCAGGGCAGTTCCTCGCGCCCGAGCCCGGCACCGGCTCCGGGCCGCAGCGTTGCGCCATCGCCCTCCGACGATGCCCCGCCGCCGCCGACGCCCCCGCCGGGCGATGCGGCCGCCCCGCAGGACAATCCGGCGATGAACGAAGTGCTGCGGCAGCTGTTCAACCGCTGATCGTCCGAGCATCTGCCGCACGATCCCGCGCTCAGCATCCTGCGCTGAGAGCGGAAGCGACCTCGAACGGAACCCGCGGCCGCGCTCCTGCCCCGTCCGGACCTTGTCTTCACGGAAAAAGTGCATATATTTCAATCATTCGATTAGCCGTTGTGCCTTGTTGAATGGTCCCATCGGCCCTTTTCCAAAGAACATCGTCGGTTGAATTGGTGACGCGTCCACCACGCGAGCAACCGTTTGGAGAAGAGAAATGCCGACAGGCACTGTGAAGTGGTTCAACGGCCAGAAGGGCTTTGGTTTCATCGAGCCCAGCGACGGCAGCAAGGATGTGTTCGTTCACATCAGTGCGGTCGAGCGTGCCGGTCTTTCCGGCCTCGCCGAAGGACAGAAGGTTTCGTTCGAGCTGAAGACCGACAAGATGCGTGGCAAGACCAGCGCAGAGAATCTCTCGCTGGCGTGAGCCTTTCTTGAGCGTGATTGGCTCAGAAGGCCGCCGCGCACTTTTTCGGGATCATGCTCAGCGTCGTTCCACGGATGTACTGGAATGACGACGCGGCCCGCTCGATCCAGCGGATTGGGCGGGCTTCATCTTATTCGAAGACAGGATAATCCATGGCCAGGAAGCCGACAGAACTTTCGCCCGAGAGCATCGCGAGAGCCAACCGCCAGCGCATCGCGGCGGAGGAAGGCGCGCGCGCCTTGGCCGATGTCCAACGCGACGCGATCGCCGTGCGCAAGAACATGGAGCGGCTGCGCGCACTTCGCCACGCGAAAGAGGCCGAAGCGGCCGCCCACGCCGCGGCGAATCCGCTCGCCGAAGCCGCCAGGCCGAAGACCGCGCGCCGCGTGAAGCCGATCGCGCGATAGAGCATGATCCGGAAAAGTGTGTAGCGGTTTTCCCGCGCGACAAACGCGAAGCGTTTGCGCGGAGATCATGCTCAAACAAAGAGATTAGAGCATGATGCGATTGGACGTATCGCATCATGATCCAGCCGTTCTGATTCAATTTTCATACAGCCAAGAGAACACAAGAGAGAAGAAGCAGGGCAAGACGCACGCAAGCGGTCCCGCGGCGCGAGGCGCCCGAGTGTTGCTGACAGATCCGCCCTTGAAAGAGATCAGAGGGCGCGAGGAAGGCCGGGCGCCGATTGCACCCATGGGTCCCGTGCAACAAAAAGCACGGGGGTAGGACCACAGGTTCAACCGGAAACATCCGGCCTTCCCCGCGCAATGGTTTACGGCTTACTTCGTGATCTTCCCGGTGAGCGGGCTTTTTTTGCCACCGTCGCCTGCGAGATGCTTTCGCCTCTCACCGACTTGACGCCAGCGTCGCGGCGCCAGAACCACACGACTTCGCCGTCCGCCGACAAGCGCACTCGTCTGTCGCGCCATCAGCGTCCACCGCATCCCGCCGCACGTTCGTGACGATCGCGATACGCCCCTCATGTCGGGCGGGACGGGGAATTTGTAGTGCTGATTTGGGATAGGCGTCAAGGAAATTTCGGAAAATCGGAAATGATGGACAGTCGAAAGCCCTTTCGCCCGTCTTGTGCCTGATGGCGGAAGCCATCCTTTCTTTGCCGATGGCAATACTGCGCCGTTCAAGGGTTTCGCTTCTGCGCGACTTCGCCCTTCGCTGCCGCCTCGCGAGCCAATCGCTCCGCCTTCAATCGCTCCCGGTTCGCATGAAATGCGTTTTGGGCGCGTTGGTACTCTGACATCGCGACCTTGGCGTCCGCTTCCCGGAAAGCCTTTTGGGCCTCGCGCTGGGCGGGCGTGGGTTTTCTCGACTCATGGACGTAAGTCACTTCCTGCTCCCTTTCCCTCTACATCAGCGTGCCGAATGAGGCTTATGAAGACCTGGCTTGCCTAACCTGAAGAGTCGACTCCTGGCGGAGCCCAAGGTTCCTATTGCTTTGCAGCGCGCCGGCTTGTGTGCACTTGTGGACATACACGGAGACAGACTGGGTATAGCCTCACGCTATCACCGTTCCATCTTCCGGCACCTGGCGGTGACTGAGAGTGTTGTGCTCCCGCCTTGAAGGAGCGCGCCCATGAGACGGCGTTTCAAGCAGACATTATCCCTCCGGGATCGCCTGGTCGCACACGCAAAGAGCGCACGTGACCAGGCGAGACGACTGCCGCCGGGTAAGGAGCGAGAGAGCCTCCTGCGGAGCGCGCGGCAGAGCGAGACCGCCGCCAACATCGATGAATGGCTTAGCTCTCCCGGCCTGCGCGCCCCGCAATAGCCATGGCGGAGTACCGCGCCTACCTCGTCAGCGTGGACGGTCATATCGTCGGGTTTGAACCGATGGTCTGCGTCAATGACGAAGAAGCCATCGAGCGAGCCGGGCGGCTGCTTGAGGGAGGCAGTATCGAGCTTTGGAGCGGGGCGCGCCTCGTGATCCGGCTTCCCGAGGCAACCACCTCAAAATGAACGATTTTGGCTCCCGCCGTCTTATCTGGACGGAGGTGGCCATGGGCCAGAGCAGCGATCGCCGCAAAATAGAGCGCCAACTCGAACAGGCGAAGCGGCTTGCCTCGGGAATATCAGACCAGACCACGTATCAGCGGCTCCGCGCATTTGTCGAAGAGCTGAGCGAGGGGCTGCGGCGGCGCATAGCCGCGCGGCGGTCCAGGCAGGAAATCAAGGCGCGAGCTCACGAACTTTGGGAACAGCACGGTAGGCCTGCGGGCCGCGACCTCGAGTTCTGGCTACAGGCGGAGCGGGAACTGAACGGCGACGAGACCGAATGAGCTTGGTTGGCGCCGGTCGGCAAAATCAGGAGCAACCCGATGTCGGAGAGAAGAGAGCTGTATCGCAGTCCAAATGGCGACGCCTGGTTCCTTGCGCGCGAACCGGCCAGCGGCAAGGCGTTCGTCATTCATGAGCCAAACGCGCCCTCCGGTGGCCGACCGTCGCAGATCGAGCTAGGCGAGTTCTTGCGAGGGGACGTGAAAGGACCTGAGCACCAGGCCCTGTTGCGTTTGATCGGCACGCTGGTCGATGGGCCGGCGTATGGTTGAGGGATTGCAGAGCTTCTTTGCAGTCCGTCCTGTCACGGGCCACCTGTGCGCGGTGGCGGCAGAGACCATCGCGTCAACGCCATCTCGCGCTTGTCACCGGCATTGACTGCTGCGACTCCCGATCTAGCGACCAAGCCGCTGGCAAGCTAACGGATGATATCGATGTGCTTCATGAGATCGACATTTGCTTTTCTAAGAACGTATGGTGGCGGTACATCTACCGGCATTTCGAAGACGAGTCTCAACTCATCCTCAATCGCGAACCGCGTTGGCTTCATAAAGAGGCTCGGATGAAAGCTAGTCTTATAAAGAAGATCAAATAGTGCATCGTTGATCAGCGCTGGATCGAAGTTTGTTGACGGCTCTTGCGACAATCGGATCGTTTTGAGCGTTTTTGCTCTTAGTAGTTTTAGATCATTGTAGATTACGTGGCCGTAATAGAAGCGATTGGCACCGAACAATATCTTTATCTCCTCTGCAAAACTTTGCAAGTTCGCGATCCTGATGATGCGAGGCCCGAATCGTTCTGACATTTCAGCGCATCGGTCCAAGTTCTGTGCTCCGCAAAAAATGCCGAAATTGTATCCTGATGCCAACGATAAGCCGAACACGTTTCCGGGTGCCTGAAACGCTATGTTAGCAAGTCCTTCCATGGCGTCCTTGCTATTTTGTTGCTCAATGCTGCGATAGTAACTAATCGAACCGAGTTGAAATGATCCGTTCATGAAATGACTGAGCGTGCTGTCAGACATGAATTTATAGAATACAGCACCTTCCAGAGTTAAAAAGTTGTCGGCAGTCATTAGCTTGCTTGGGCCTTGGCGCTCGAATTCATATGCGCCAACGTTCTGAAGATATCTATTCAGATGACGAAAAAAGTTAAACAGGTCGATATTTGTAACAACGGCGTCGCGCTTAAAGCGCGCGGCCGCGTGCAATAGCACGGACACATTGCCTTTGAAAAACCGATATCCAGCGTTCGGTTCGAATGAATGTCGAATTGCCATTGTTGCGCATCGCGCTGTCGCAGTGGATCGAGCGCCTGAGTGGACGTTCGCGCACGAGTTGTGTCAATGCTCCTGAAGAAAGATTGTGGATCGACTTCTTGAATGTAGCGGTCCTCGCAGGCATACCATTCTGCGCGCTGTGATCCCGCGGCCGCGCCGCAATCGTCGCAATGATCGAAAAAGCAATATCGGCCTACTGGAAGGTGTGTCAGCGCCCCAAGAGTTTGAACCTAGAGCCCCTGGCGGCGACCTACCTCCAGGAGCAATCTACCGGAGGCCGTCATGACCCACGTGCACGACACGATGGTCGATAGACCTGCAACAGATCATGCCGCGTACGTCACCGGCTGGGCGATCTCCGGCCTAGCCGTGCTCGGGACGGTTGTTGCGGTTTGGGTTTTCGGGATTTAGGCGCGCTAGTCTAAAGTAGTCGTCTTCAGACCGGCTAAAATCGGACCGGCGCTCAGGTACGCGCGCCTGATGTTCCACAAAAGCGATAGCGTCGTGCAAATTTGCGTACAGCACAATCTGCACTAGCAGGCTGTTGAAAAAATCGTTTTGCCGGTGAACGTAGCTGAATCCGAAAGAGAACAAACTGGAATCGCACCGCGAATCATTGTGCTTTTTTTCAACAGTCTGCTAGAGCGCTTCATGGTGCGTGCATGCCCCGTGGTGCTAGGGGACACACCTCGCGCCCCTACCCCAACCCCGCCCGCCGTAACGCCCCCACATAATGCTCGCGCTCCTCGTCGAGCTTGAACGGCATCTCGCTCTCGAGCCAGGACAGCGAGACGCCGGGCTGGGCCATGCGCAGCGCCTCCAGCGAGGAGGCGGCGAGATCGTCCTGGCCGGCCATGGCGGCGGCGGCTGTCAGCACGCGGTGGGCGCCGACGAAATCGGGGCGCAGCCGCAGGGCTTCGCGGGCGAAGCGGATCGCCTCCGTGTAGTTGCGGCCGACGAACTGGCAGTAGGCGGCAACGCCGTCATAGATGCCGGCGAAGGGATCGCGCGGCGAGAGCAGCAGCGCGTGCCGGGCGGCGCGGTCGCCCTCCTCCCACCTGCCGCAATAGGCGAGCGCGACGCCATAAATGCCGCGCGCCGGCGAGAAGCTCGGGTTGAGCCGCAGCGCGAGCTCGAATTCGGCGAGCGAATCGTCGAAGCGGCGCTCGAACAGATAGACGCTGCCGAGCGCATAATGCGCCCAGGGGTCCTCGCTGTCGGCGTGGATCGCGGCGAGCGCGGCGCGCTCGGCGACCGGCAGCGTCGCCGCCATGTCGACCCAGCCCATATGGGCGGAGAAGATGTGGGTCGCGGCGAGCAGGCCGAGCGCGCGACCATATTGCGGATCGAACGCGATCGCCTTTTCCAGCAGCGCCTGCGCCACCAGATGATCCTGCCGCGTCACACGCCAGTAATGCGACAGCGCACGCACCACGAGATCCCAAGCGTCCATGTTGTCGGGCCCCTTGCGCTGCGCGCGGAAGTTCTCGGCGGCGTAGAGCTGCGGCTCGATCGCGGCGACCACGGCCTGGGTGATCTCGTCCTGCACGGCGAACACGTCGGCGAGATCGCGGTCGTAGCGCTCGGCCCAGAGATGGCTGCCGGTCGCGACATCGTTGAGCTGCGCGGTGATGCGGACGTGGCCGCCCTCCTTGCGCACGCTGCCCTCGACGACATAGTGCACGCCGAGCTCCTCGCCGATTTCCTTCAGGTGCACGGCGCGGCCCTTGTAGACGAAGGAGGAGTTGCGCGCGATGCAATAGAACCAGCGCAGCCGCGACAGCGCGGTGATGATGTCCTCGGTGATGCCGTCGGAGAAATAGTCCTGCTCGCGGTCGCCGCTCATGTTGGTGAAAGGCAGCACCGCGATCGCGATGCGATCGAGCGCCGGGCGGAGGGTGGGCTCGCTTGGCTGCGCCTCGGCCTGTTGCGGCGCGCCGCCGTTCGCCGGCTCCGGCGTCCGCTCGCGCGGCGGGGCGGCGTCGGGCGCGAGCTCGCCCACGAAGCGAAAGCCCTTGCGCGCGATGGTGCGGATCACCTGCTGCCGCTCGCCGCTGTCGCCGACTGCCCGGCGCGCGGCGTTGATGCGGCTCGTCAACGTGGATTCCGAGACGATGCGGCCGCCCCAGACCGTCTCGATCAGATCATCCTTGCTGACGACGTGGTCGCGATGCTGGATCAGATGGACCAGCAGGTCGAACACCTGCGGCTCGACGGCGATCCGCTCGCCGCCGCGGCGCAGCTCGCGCAGATCAGTGTCAAGCTCATGGTCTGAAAAGAGAAATCGCAAGGCCTATCCTCGCCCCTTCAGGCGTCTCAGCAAAAAATCACGCCGCCCTCAAGGCAAAATGCTCCTCCCCTCAGAGTCTTTGGGTGCGCCGAAGGCCATACAGGTTCAGTACGGGCGGCACAGTGCCGCGCCCGGATATTTCAGGAGGAGGAATATGTCCAACACCGCGACCGCATTGAGCGCCACATCGCAAGCGCCGGCAACACCAGATTTCGCCGCGATGAAGACCAAGCAGCAGGCGGCCTGGTCGTCCGGCAACTATGCCATCGTCGGCACGACACTGCAGATCGTCGGCGAGCAGCTTTGCGAAAGCCTGGATCTGAAGGCCGGCTCCACGGTGCTGGATGTCGCGGCCGGCAACGGCATGGCCTCGCTCGCCGCGGCACGGCGCTGGTGCGACGTGACCTCGACCGACTATGTGCCCGCTCTGCTCGACCGCGCCGCCGCGCGCGCCGAGGCCGAGGGCCTGCCGATGGCCTTCAGGGAAGCCGACGCGGAGAACCTGCCGTTTTCCGACAATGCCTTCGACGTGGTGATCTCGACCTTCGGCGTGATGTTCACGCCGAACCAGGAGCGCGCCGCCAGCGAGCTCTTGCGCGTCTGCAAGCCGAAGGGCCAGATCGGCCTCGCCAACTGGACGCCGGACGGCTTCATCGGCCAGGTGTTCAAGACGCTCGGCAAATATCTGCCGCCGCCCGCGGGCGCGAAGTCGCCGGCGATGTGGGGCACGCGCACGCGGCTCGCCGAGATGTTCGATGCCGGTGCCGCCGGTATCAAGGTCGAGGCGCGTCACTTCAACTTCCGCTACCGCTCGGCCGACCACTTCCTCGAGATCTTCAAGACCTATTACGGCCCGGTGCTGAAGGCCTTCGCGGCGCTGGAGCCGGCACGGCAGACCGACCTGCACAACGACCTGCACGCGCTGATCGTGCGAATGAACCGCGCCGGCAACGGCAGCATGGTAGTGCCGAGCGAATATCTCGAGGTCGTCATCACCAAGCGGTGAGGCGCGGCCGACATTCGCGGTCACGATCGAAGCGTAACCGCGTCGGGACAACGCTCCCTCTCCCCGTTCTTACGGGGAGAGGGGCCTCTCACCATGAAGACGAACCAGCCGATTTCGCGGAGACTCCCCCTCACCCGAAATTCAAGCTGCGCTTGAATTTCGACCTCTCCCCGCACGCGGGGGCGAGGTGGATCTCGAGATCGCGGCCCCTGACCTCATCCCGCCCCGGCTGGCTCGGCCGCGGCGCTTCTGGTAGTCATGGGCGGCATTCTCCGGGGAATGGAACGCCGATGATGTCACGTGTCGCGTGCTCGCGCGCCCTGCTTGCCTCCGCGCTCATTCTGGCCGCGGCGCGGCCCGCTTTGGCCGCCGGCGAGAGCGAGACGCCGAAGGGCGCGACGGTGACGGTGCTGAAGGCCTCGAAATTCTGCTTCGGCAACATCGTCGAGGTTTCCGGCATCGTGCTGCCGCGCGACGAGCAGCAGCTTCGCCCCGACCGGCCGGGGCTGAAGGTTGCCGAGGTGATGGTCGATGCCGGCGACACCGTCACCGCGGGCCAGATCCTGGCGCGGCTGACCGACGGCACCAACTCGATCAACATGACGGCGCCGGTTGCGGGCGTGATCTCGGCCGCATCGGCGGTCGTGGGCGCCTCGGCATCCGGCAAGGGCGAGGCGCTGTTCTCGATCATCGCCAAGAGCGAATATGATCTGGTCGGCATGGTGCCGACCCGCGACGTCATCAAGCTGCGGCCGGACCAGACGGCGCGGATCAAGATCATCGGCACCGGCGAGGTCGATGGAAAGGTGCGGCGCGTGGCGCCGACGGTGGAGCCGAACAGCCAGCTCGGCCAGGTGTTCCTCGGCATATCCACCAGCCGGCGGCTGCTGGTCAATGCCAGCGGCCGCGCGCAGATCAAGACCGGGCAGAGTTGCGGCGTCTCGGTGCCGCTCACCGCGATCCTCTATTCCACCGCCGGCACCGTGGTGCAGGTGGTGCGCCGCGACCGCGTCGAGACGCGGCGGGTCGAGACCGGGCTGATGTCGGCCGGGCAGGTCGAGATCCGCGATGGGCTCCAGGAGGGCGACATCGTCGTCGCCCGCGCCGGAGCGCTGCTGCGCGAGGGCGATCCGGTGCGCCCGATCGTTGAAGGGGCGAATAGGGAGTAGGGAATAGGGGGAGTAGGGAGTAGGGAGTAGCGAGTGGCGAATAGCCAATAGCGAATAGGGAAGAAAGGCTGTGCTCCCTTCCCTATTCGCTACTCGCCTATTCGCTATTCGCCTATAAAGCTCAGCCGCCGAGCTTGATGTCCTCGAGCAGCGACGACGATACCGACGGCACCTGCTCGCCTTCGCTGTCGCGGGAGATGGCCAGACGGGTCTTGTTGAAGGCGCTTTCGGCGCCGGTCTGGGCATTGAGATTGTTCAGCAGTTCCGACACCAGAACGCTGTTGGGCGACGTCGAGTCGTCGACGACCTTGCCGGGCGCAGCCGAAGTCAGCACCAGCGTGCTCTCCGGCGGGCTGATCGCGTCGAGGCCGTGGCTGAACGCGCGGAACCGGCGCTCATAGGGATTGCGCCTGGAGGCGTCGAGCACGACAAGCTTGGCCTTGGCGCCCTGCTCCTGCATCGCCCCGAGCACGGACTCGACGCTGATGCCGTCACGGCGCACGTCGGCCGCCTTCCAGATCGTGGCGTCGACCGGAAGCATGTAGCTCTCGCGGCCGACCTGTACGCCGTAGCCGCCGAAGAACAGCATCACGACGGTATCCGGCCTGATCTTCGCCTTCATCCGCGCAACCGCGCGGACCATGTCGTCCCTGGTCGCGTCCTCGACGACATCGACATCGAAACCGTCGCTGCGCAGCGCGGCCGACAGGTTGCGGGCGTCGTTGATCGGCTGGGCGAGCGGCGCCGCGGCGTCCGGGTAATGGCCGTTGCCGATGACCAGCGCGAGACGGGAGACGTCCTTGGCAGCACCCAGCGTCTGCTCGGTGACAATTGACTTGGCGACATCGGGCGAACGCTTGTTGAGCGCGGCGTGCGCCCCGATCACCAGCGACACCGTACCGGTCAGCGCCACCACGGCGGCGATAGTACGCCGGGAAATGCAAAGCTGCCTAAGGTCCATAGCGTTCCTAGTCCCAATCGTTATCCCACGGCGCCTTACATGGTCGCGCCCGTTGGTCGCGGCAAAGCCGTTCAGGGTTTAGCGGGGTTGCAAATTGGAGATGCCGAACAATTGACGTCAATTTGCGGCATCGCAACAAGGAAGCCTTTAGCCTGCCGAGGCGTCCGGGGCAACCCGGTTTGACGCGTGGTCCGGTTGCGCCCGGCGATCCGGCTCCGACTAACGTGATTTTATGTGATGTAAGTCACATTGTATTTCCTGGGGATTTCTGTAGCGTTCCAAGGACTTGGGGGATGACGGCCGCCTCTCGGCCGCGCGCTGTCCGGTTTGGGCGGTGTTAACCGGTTTCCTGCAGAAAGATTTTCATGGGATTTCACACGATCGCTGGCGCGGTTTGCCGGGTCCTGACGGCCAAGAAGGACGGCCCGTCGCTCTACGACGTCTGCGACCCTGTGCTGCTGAAATACCGCGGCGGCGACGCCCATCTCGGGAAATTCTACCGGACCGCGCTCCGCAACCCGGCGCTGCGGCCTTTGCTCCGCCGCGCCGGCCTTCCCGCCCTGAAGGACCCGCAGCGGCTTGCGCGGCTTCGTGCGGCGCTCGTCCATGCCCGCGACGACGGGACCCCCGATTGGGCCGCGGTCGGGGCCCCCGTCGCCGAGCTGATGGGTGACATCAACGTCCGCCACCCGCAGCCACCGCCGTCCAGATCAGCGCTGCGTCCGCCCGCCGCGACCGAGATCGACAAGGTGATCCGCACTTGCGGGGCGCATCTGTTGCGCTCGTTCGCGAGGAACGGCTTCATCCCGACCTATGCCGCGTTCAACCTGCTTGGCGATGCCGACATGGGCGGGCGCGAAATGCTGATGGCGCTGACCGGCCTGAACGCGCGCGGTTACAAGAACTCGACGCTGCTGTTCAGCCTCGCGCGCATCTTCATCGCGCATTCGCCGGCGCGCACGCTGATCAACCCGCCCTGGACGGGCATCGCCGAACCGATGTGGGAGCCGATGCAGATCCGCCACCGCTCGGCCTATTACGACGCATTCTTCACCGAGGCGCTGCTCGGCTTCATCGAGACCGGGCTCGCGTCAGCCGAGCAGGCGGGCGCGGCGCGGCGTGCGATTTCCGAGATGGTGGATTTCTGCCTGAAGATCAGCGCCGAGGAGGTGCCCTCGCACGACGGCTCGAGGGTGAAGGTGATCACCGCGCTGGCGCCGCCGCCGCACCCGCGCTTTTCCCGCTTCTTCGCCCAGATCAAGCAGGATCTCGGCTTCGGCATCTACGTGCCGGACTGCGACACAACCGCGTGCTCGTTCTCGGCAGCTCTGCAGGCCGGATCCGACGATCCGATCCTCAACCAGCCGCTTCTGGACTTCTACCGCGGCTACCAGGTGCGCGCCGGCGCCAACGAACCGCGCGTCACCGTGCCGATCAACGATACCATCGATTACGAGGGCGGCGTCGTCACCTGGATCGACAATCTCGACGGCGACCGCCCCTACGGCAATGATCTTGATCCGACGCTGAACCTCGACATCCTCGAAGTCTCGTTCCGCAACCTGGCGCGCTGGCGGGTCATCGAGACGCCCCAGCGGCTGGAGACGGTACGTCGCATCATCTCCTTCCAGAAGCGGTTGGCCGAAAGCGGCGCGTTCCGCAATCCGCGCTCGCATATCTATTACCTGCCGGAGCTCTATTGCGCCTATTTCGGCCGCTGCTACGCGGCCTTCGTCGCGCTGCCGCTCGCGGCGCAGCGTATCATCGACCCCGAAAACGTGTTCGCGCTGATCCGCGCGCGGGTGCTCGGCTACGTGCGGAACGAACTCATCGTTCGCGAGATGAACCCGTTCGACGCCGCGCTTGCGCTGATGGCGCTGGCACATCTCGGCGCCGAGACCGCGACCTTCGCGGCGCCGCTGCACCGCATCGTGCGCAGCCTCGGCGAGGGCGGCCGGCACGGCCCGTACAAGGCTTATGAGTGGAACAAGATGAAGACGCCGACCCGGATCCTGGTCGGCGGCCCGGAGGTGACGTCGGCCTTCGTGCTGATGGGCCTCGCGCTGGCGAAAAGGCGAATGGCGGGCAACGCGAATGCCGAGTAGGATGTAGCGAGTAGAGATTCGAAACGCGTCCGGTTCGCTATTCGCCCTTCCGATGACGCGAAGTTGAAACCGCCTGCGACGGGGCGCCACTGGCACGGCCATCCAATTGCCCGCACAATTCCGGGTACCGACATCCGAACGCTCACCCTCGCCGGGATTGCCGATGCGATCGAAGACGCTGCTTCTTGCCACCCTGCTGTTGTCGGTGCCGGCGTTGGCGCAGGCGGCCGACATCACAGGTGTGCCGAAGGTCCGCTCCGGCGATCAAGTCCAGATCGGAAATAGCCGCATCCGCCTCGGCGGCATCGACGCTCCGTCGACGGACCAACTCTGCCTCAACAACAATGGCGAGCGCTGGACCTGCGGGGTCGCCGCGCGCGACGAACTGATCAAGCATGCCGGCAACAAGAGCTGGACCTGCCATGCCCGCGCGGTCGACCGCCGCGGCCGCACGGTGGCGCGCTGCGAGGCCGACGGTGAAGACATTCAGAAATGGCTCGTCGCCAACGGATGGGCGCTGGCCTATACCCGAGTCTCGCATGACTATGAGGCCGATGAAAAAGCCGCGCGCGAGGCAAAAGCCGGGATGTGGAAAGGCGCCTTCATCGCGCCGTGGGATTGGCGCGTGCGCAACAAGAAAACCACGGTGCTTGGCGCGGTCAAGCCGCCGGAAAGTGCCAACGCGATCCTGCTCGCATCCGCCTCCGGTGCTGTCGCGCCCTCGCCCGACTGCACCATCAAGGGCAACGTCAACCGGTCCGGCGAATGCATCTTTCACCAGCCGACCAGCCGCTGGTATGCGAAGATCGAGATGAAGATCAGCAAGGGCACCCGCTGGTTCTGCTCGGTCGAGGAAGCTGAGGCCGCCGGGTGCCGCGAGACGCGGCGCTGACACATAGGTTGGGTTGAATTACAATCGCATCTGCCCCCTCTCCCGCTTGCGGGGAGGGCGTGGGTGGGCGTTTTACCACTTGCGGCAGTCTTGGTGAGGAGAGAGCCTCCAACCGCATTGGATCTGTCGACACGATACGACCACAAGCGGGAGATGTGAAACGTGCCCGCGGATGAGCCGCGTCAGGAAAACCCGTGACCGATATCCAGGACATTCCGCATACGGCGCGCAGGCACGGGCGTTTCAGGCGTGTCCAATTGTTGCTGCTGCTTGTCCTGATCATCTATCTGCTCGCGGCCTATCTGGCGCTGCCAGTATTCTGGACGCATTACGAGCACCAAAAGTGGCTTGCCGATCTGCCGATGGTGACCCGCACCGCGCAGGGCATTCCCGGCGATCCCATGAACATCGGCCTGATCGGAGACCGGGCCGACGTGATCTGCGCCATGCATGAAGCAGGCTGGTATCCAGCCGATCCGATCACACTGAAGTCATCGATCGAGATCGTCGGCAGCGTGCTGCTCGATCGCCCCTACAAGGACGCGCCGGTAAGCAATCTGTTCTATCTCGGACGGCGCGAGGATCTCGCCTTCGAGAAGCCGATTGGCACCAGCGCCGACCGCCGCAACCACGTCCGCTACTGGAAGGTGCTCGACCAAGGCGAGGAGAAACGCCCGGTGTGGCTCGGCTCGGCCACGCTCGACCGCAGCGTCGGGGTCAGCCACTACACCGGTGCAGTGACCCATCACATCGACGCCGACCTCGATGCCGAGCGCGCGCGGCTCACCGGCGATCTCGAAGCCGCCGGCATGGTGACCGCGAAATATCAGGTGACCGGCATCGGGCCGACGCTCGCCGGCCGCAATGGCGGCGGCGATCGTTATTACACCGATGGCGAGATCTGGGTGCTGCGGCTGGTCGAGGCCTGCCGGAAGCACGACGGCCCGGTCGAGGCGATCCCGAGCCCTGCCGTGACGGAATTCAAGGACCAGCTCTGGCACGCGGTCGTGAACGCGATCGGGCATTGATACGGCCGATGATCCGCAACGGCGCGCGCGACCCGCGCTTTCTGAAGCTCTGGATTGCTTCGCCGTGCTCGCAATCACGGCCTTGATCGCATATCTTCCAGGCCTGACGCCAAGCGCTTGATTGGCGTTTTACCCAAAAAGGAACAAAAAGATGACCGTTCGCGCGGGCCGGGAATTTCTGGCCATCCCTGGGCCCACCACGATGCCTGACGACGTGCTGCGCGCAATGCATCGCCCGGCGCTCGACATCTACTCCACCGAGATGGTCGAATTGACCGCGGGCCTGCTGCGCGACCTTTCGAAACTGTTCGCCACCAGGGGCAACTCCTACATCTACATTGCCAACGGCCATGGCGCCTGGGAAGCGACGCTGTCCAACGTGCTGTCGCGCGGCGACAAGATCCTTGTGCTGGAAAGCGGCCGCTTCGCGATCAACTGGGGCAATGCGGCAGCCGCGATGGGTGTCGAGGTCGAGGTGCTCAAGGGTGACTGGCGCCGCGCGATCCGTCCCGCCGAGGTCGAGGCGCGACTGCGCCACGACAGGGAACGCACCATCAAGGCCGTGCTCGCGGTGCAGGTCGACACGGCCTCCGGCGCCTACAACGACATCGAGTTGATCGGCAAGGCGATCAAGGCGAGCGGCCATCCGGCGCTCTACATGGTCGACACCGTCGCCTCGCTCGGCTGCATGCCGTTCGAGATGGACGAATGGGGCGTCGACGTCGCGATGTCGGGTTCGCAGAAGGGCCTGATGACGCCGCCCGGCCTCGGCTTCGTCGCCGCCAATGATCGCGCCCGCGAGGTGCACAAGACGGCCAACCTGCGCACGCCCTATTGGGACTGGACCGAGCGCGACGGCCCGGAGCACTATCGCAAATATGCCGGCACCGCGCCGGTGCACCTCCTGTTCGCGCTGCGCGAAGCCATCAACATGCTGCACGCCGAAGGGCTGGAGAACGCGTTCGAGCGTCACCGCCTGCTCGGCGAGGCCGTGCGCCGCGCGGTTTCCGTCTGGGCCGAAGGCCAGGTGCTGGGCTTCAACATCGCCGAGCCAGCCGAGCGTTCGAATACCGTGACGACGGTGACAGTGAATGGTACCGATCCCGCCGCGATCCAGCGCTACTGCAAGGAGAGATGCGGCGTGGTGCTCGGCACCGGTATCGGCGACCTGCACGGCCAGGCCTTTCGCATCGCGCATATGGGCTACGTCAACGCACCGATGGTGCTGGGCACGCTTGGCGTGGTCGAGGTCGCGCTCAACGCGTTGAAGATTCCGCACGGCAAGGGAGGACTCGAGGCCGCGGTACAGTGGCTGGGTGAGGGCGTGAGGGCCTAGGCTCGAGCTTGCAGGCCAGTTTCGCATGTCTACTCCGTCATCCTGAGGAGGTCGCGAAGCGACCGTCTCGAAGGATCGACGGCCACGGTCTCGCGCCGAGAAAATCCCGCCGCGCGGAGTTTTCCGGGCCGTGCATCCTTCGAGACGCGCGCAAGAGCGCGCTCCTCAGGATGACGGAGCACCTCGAGCAAAGGTCCGACGAA
Source organism: Bradyrhizobium lablabi (assembly GCF_018131005.1). Lineage (GTDB taxonomy): Bacteria > Pseudomonadota > Alphaproteobacteria > Rhizobiales > Xanthobacteraceae > Bradyrhizobium > Bradyrhizobium lablabi_D. The sequence goes on along the minus strand of NZ_JAFCJK010000006.1, from coordinate 333,259 downwards.
CAGCCCCCAATGACCGCAGCAAAGTTTGCACAATCCCTTAACCGGCTCATGAGTGCGTCAGGACCGTCACGATGGGTGTTTACATCTACATGCTTCGCCGCGCCGATAACTCCTTCTATGTCGGCAGCGCGACGGGTGACGATCTTGCGCCTCGCATCGATCAGCATAACGCAGGAGCCTTCCCGGGCTATACCTACAACCGGCGACCGGTGGTCCTCGTCTGGTCGGAGTATTTCGATCGCGTCGCAGATTGGATCGCCGCGGAACGACAGATCAAAGGCTGGAGCCGTGCAAAGAAGGAAGCGCTGATACGATCGGACTGGGACACCATCAGCCGGCTGGCGCGACGTCGTGGTGGTGCTGCGTGAGCCTAATAGCAACCCCTGTCCCCGTCATCCTGAGGTGCTCGCGCAGCGAGCCTCGAAGGACGGACGGCCCGGCTTTCGCCGCACGCTTCTGCTTCTCTCGAGGTGAGAGCGGGGCCGTCGATCCTTCGAGCCGGCCGCTTCACGGCCTCCTCAGGATGACGGGAATAGATTGCGTTGCGTCGTCAAAAGCAAAGCCAACACTTTCCGTCCCCCACGTTTTCCGCTTTACTTCCCGCAACAGCCGGGCACTGATCCCTGCGACAATGTGAGATGGAGGGGATCGCTTGGCGTCGGTAGAATTGCGCGGGCTGACCAGGAAATTTGGCTCGTTCGTCGCGGTCGATGACGTTTCGCTCAAGATCGATCACGGCCAGTTGGTCTGCCTGCTTGGCCCTTCCGGCTGCGGCAAGACCACGACGCTGCGGCTGATCGCAGGCTTCCTCGAGCCCACCGGCGGCGAAATCCGCGTCGGCGATCGCCTGGTTTCGTCGAAGGCCCGCACGCTGCCGCCGGAGCAGCGTAACATGTCGATGATCTTTCAGAGTTATGCGCTGTGGCCGCACATGACTGTCGCGGAGAACATCGTCTACGGGTTGCGCCTGCGCAAACTGGACCGCGACACGATCGCAAAGAAACTCGCCGCGATCCTGGCGACGACGAGGCTCGAGGCGCTGGCGCAGCGCTATCCTGGCGAGCTCTCCGGCGGCCAGCAGCAGCGCGTTGCGCTGGCGCGCGCGCTGATCGTCGGGCCCGAGACGCTGCTGCTCGACGAGCCGCTCTCCAATCTCGACGCCAACCTGCGCGAAGAGATGCGGTTCGAGATCCGCAGGCTGCATGACGAATATCGCTACACGACGGTTTACGTCACCCACGATCAATCGGAGGCGATGACCACGGCCGACCTCATTGCCGTGATGAATGCCGGCAAGATCGACCAGCTCGGCACGCCCGAGGACATCTATGCGCGGCCGGAATCGGAATTTGTCGCGCGCTTTATCGGCGCGGCCAATGTGATCAGGGGCACGGCGCGCGACGAAAACCACGTCGCCTTTGCCGGCGCAACGCTGCAAGTGGTCGGCACCAGACTCGTGGCGGGACAGACCGCACCGGTCGCGATTCGCCAGCACGAGATCGAGCTCTCGACGCTAGCGCCGGCCTCGCAGCAGAACACGCTCAAGGCCGTCGTGACGCGGCAGGTCTATCTCGGCATGAACCGCGACTACATGGTGGAGACGCCCGACGGCACCTCGCTGCGCGTCACCACGCCGACCGGTACTTCGGTCGACAGGGGCAGCGAAGTCTGGCTGACGCTGCCGCCCGAGCGCTGCCGGGCGCTCAGCCGATAGCGAAGCGGGAACAGAGGGGCGCGATGCGAAAACGAGTATCCAGACGCGACGTCCTGAAGGGCTCGGCCGCGGCCGCGCTTGGCACCATGTTCGCAGCGCCGCTGCGCGCCGCGGCGCCCGAAGCCATCGCAATCACGCCCACGCTTGTCGACGCGGCAAAAAAGGAAGGCAAGATCGTCTTCTATTCCTCGATGGACCTGCCGGTCGGCGAGAAGCTTGGCAAGGCGTTTGAGGCGAACTATCCGGGGATTTCGGTCCAGATCGAGCGCTCCGGCTCGGAGCGGCTGTTCCAGCGCGTCGCGCAGGAATTCGAATCCAACATCCACGCCGCCGACATCGTCAACAGTGCCGACGCTTCGCATTTCATTCCCTGGAAAAGGAACGGCTGGTTGATGCCGTTTCTGCCGGAAGACGTCGCGAGGTATTTCCCGGACGGCTACCGCGATCCGGACGGCATGGCCGTCACCACGCGGCTGTGGCTGTCGACGATTGCCTACAACACCAATCTTGTGAAAGGCGACGAGGCGCCGAAGAGTTTTGCCGACCTGCTCGATCCGAAATGGGTGGGCAAGATGGTGAAGGGCCATCCGGCCTATAGCGGAACGATCATGACCACGACGTTCCAGATCGTGCGCGAGCTCGGCTGGCCCTATCTGGACAAGCTGGCGAAGCAGCGGGTGATGCAGGTGCAGTCCTCCACCGACCCGCCGAAGAAGCTTTCGCTCGGCGAGCGCGCGGTGATGGCGGACGGCAACGAATACGGCATCGTTCTGTTGAAGGAGGCCGGACAGCCGGTCGAGCCGGTCTACCCGACCGAGGGCACGCCGACGATCTCGGGACCGACAGGTATTTTCGCCAGCGCACCGCATCCGAACGCCGCAAAGCTGTTCCAGGCCTGGTTGCATACCCGCGAGACCCAGCAATTCTTCGTCGATTTCACGGCGCAATACTCGGTGCATGCGCAGGTGCAGTCGAAGGCCGGGCGGCGCAGGCTCAGTGACATCAAGCTGATGAAGGAAGATCCGGCGGGCGTGGAAGCGATGACCGAAGAGATCAAGACACGCTATGCGCGGCTGTTTCGGGTATGAGCGTGAAGACGGCCGCTTCTTTCTTACCTCGCCCCGCTTGCGGGAAGAGGTCGGGTCGCATCGCAGATGCGATCCGGGTGAGGGAGAGTTTCTACGCGCTGCGCTCGTTGAAGCGGCCCCTCACTCCACCCCTCTCCCCGCGAAGGACGGAGAGAGGGAGCGGATGCAACTCGCCTTGCGGATAAGATGACAACAATCAACACCTCCCCCGCCTCCAAATCCCGCATCGACTGGACCCATCCGGTGCTGTGGCTGTTCGCGACCGTGCTCATCCTCCTGATCCTGCTGCCGCTGTCGTGGCTTGCGATATTCGCCTTCACCGACCGCAACAGGCATCCGACGCTGCAGAATTTCGTCACGCTGTTCACCGACCCCGATTTCCTCGATCCGCTGCTCACGACCGCGATCATCGCCACCACGTCGGCGGTGATCTGCTGCATCGTCGCCGCTCCGATCAGTTGGCTGGTCTCGCGCACGGACATGCCGGGGCGGCAGATCATCCGCGCACTGGTGACGGCGTCGTTCGTGACGCCGCCCTTCCTCGGAGCGATCGCCTGGGAACTGCTGGCCGCACCGAACTCAGGGCTCTTGAACCAGCTCTACCGGCAGTTCGCGGGCGCCGACGCCGACGCGCTATTTGACATCTATTCGATGACCGGGATCATCTTCGTGATCTCCTGCTACACTTTCCCGTTCGTGTTCGTGCTGGTGGCGAACGCGCTCGACACCATGCCGGGCGAACTCGAAGATGCCTCGGCAATCCTCGGCGGCAATGCCTGGACCACGGCGCGGCGGGTGACGATTCCGCTGGCGCTGCCGGCGCTGGTTGCCGGCGCACTGATTGCGTTCTTGCAGGCCATGACCTTGTTCGGCTCGCCTGCGATCCTGGCGCTGCCGGCCGGCTTCCACACCATGACGACGAAGATCTGGAGCCTGTTCCAGTATCCGCCGAAGCTGGAGCTGGCGGCGGCTGCCGCAGTGCCGCTGCTGCTGCTCACGATGCTTCTGCTGCAGGGCCAGAAGTTCCTGCTCGGGCGCCGCGGCTATTCAGTGGTCGGCGGCAAATATGGCGCGCCGCGCCGCGTCGAATTGAAGGGCTGGCGCTGGGCGGCGTCGGCGTTCTGTCTCGTCGTGCTGCTCAACCCGGTATTCCTGCCTTATCTCGCACTGCTCAATGCAGCGTTTTCGCCGAACGCGACCACGCTGGTGACGCCCTCGACCTTTACGCTGCACAACATCGTCTTCGTATTCACCGAACTGTCGTCGACCCGGCTCGCGCTGGAGAACACGGTGATCCTGGGGACCGCGACCGCGACTGTAGGCACCATCCTCGCACTGGTGATCGCCTATGTGACGACGCGGCGCGTGATCGCGGGCCACCGCGTGCTCGCCTTCCTCGCCACCGCGCCGGTCGCGGTGCCTGGCATCGTGCTCGGCGTCGGGCTGTTCCTGAGCTACACCAGGCCGCCCTTCGTGCTCTACGGCACGCTGTGGATCCTGCTACTCGCCTTCCTCACCATCAATTTGCCCTCGGCCTATCAGCAATTGCAGGCGGCGTTCGCGACCATTCATCCCGAGCTCGAGGAGGCGAGCCGCATCCTCGGCGCGACGCGGCTGCAGGCGCTGCGCCAGATCACCGCGCCGTTGCTGCGCACCGGCGTGATCGCGACCTGGTGCTTCATCTTCATCGGCGTGATGCGGGAGCTCTCCGCGGCGATCATATTGTTTACCTCGCAGACCAAGGTGCTGTCGGTCCTGATCTACGACCTCAATGAAAGCGGCGACCTCGCCGCGATCGCCGTGCTGGGCATCGCGATGCTGATGATCACCTTCGGCGTTGTGCTCACGGTGAACCAGATCCCGATGTTCGGCGGCAACGCCGGGGCGAGGCTGCGGAACGGGTAACGCGCCCTATCCGCACCGTCATTGCGAGCCAACGGGTCGCGCGAACGCGCACCCGATGACAGGCTCCGCGAAGCAATCCATCGTTCCCCGCGGGGATAGCAATGAATTGCTTCGTCGCTTCGCTCCTCGCAATGACGGCGGAAACCGCGGCATCAACCATCTGGCAATCGCCACATTCATCCCGATATAAGGCGGAGCCCGCCCCATGAGGATCGCGTGACCAAATCCGCCACCAAGACGTTGCCCCCCGTCGCGCCGCGCCGGCCGCATTCCTTCACAGTCCATGGCGTCACGGTGACGGACGACTATGCATGGATCAAGGACCCGAAGTGGCAGGAGGTGCTGCGCGATCCCGCGATCCTCGATCCGGATATTCGCCAATATCTCGAAGCCGAGAATGACTATACCGAGAGCCTGCTCGGCCACACCGACACGCTGCAGAAGCAGCTCGTCAAGGAGATGCGCGGGCGGATCAAGGAGGACGATTCCAGCGTGCCGTCGCCGGACGGCCCATTCGCCTATTTCAGCAAGTTCCGCGAAGGCGGCCAGCATGAACTGTTCGGCCGCATGCCGCGCGACGGCGGCGACGCGCACTTCGTGCTTGATGGCGATGCGCTGGCGAAAGACCACGATTACTTCAGGTTCGGCGGCAGCCGGCATTCGCTCGACCACCGGCTGCAGGCCTGGAGCGCGGACACCAAGGGTTCGGAATATTTCTCGATCCGGGTGCGCGACTGGGCCTCCGGCCGAGATCTCGACGATCTCGTCGAGGAGACCGACGGCGGCGTGGTCTGGAGCAAGGACTCGAAGAGCTTCTTCTATGTCAAGCTCGACGACAATCACCGACCGATGCAGGTGTGGCGGCACAAGCTCGGCACCGGACAGGCGGACGACGTCCTGGTCTATGAAGAGAAGGATCCCGGCTGGTTCACCCACCTGCACGAGAGCTCGAGCGGCCGCTTCTGCGTGATCGCGGGTGGCGACCACGAGACGTCGGAGCAGCGGCTGATCGACCTCGACGATCCCGACGCGCCGCCCCGCATGGTCGCGGCGCGCGAGGAAGGCGTGCAATATTCGATCGCCGACCGCGGCGACGAGCTGTTCATCCTCACCAATGCCGACGACGCGATCGATTTCAAGGTGATGACCGCACCGATCAGGGCGCCGGAGCGTGCCAACTGGCGCGACCTGATCCCCTATCGCGAGGGCATCTACGTGCTCGACCTCGAACTCTATGCCGGCCACATGGTGCGGCTGGAGCGGGCCAACGCGCTGCCAGCGATCATCATCCGCGATCTCACGACAGGCGAAGAGCATGCAATTGCCTTCGACGAAGCCGCCTATTCACTCGACACCATGGGCAGCTACGAATTCGAGACCACGAACCTGCGCTTCTCCTATTCGTCGATGACGACGCCATCCGAAGTCTACGACTACGACATGGCGAAGCGGACACGCGTCTTGCGCAAGCGCCAGGAGATTCCGTCGGGCCATGATCCGGCCGATTACGTCACTACGCGGATCATGGCGACCTCGCATGACGGCGCGCAGGTGCCGGTCTCGATCCTGCACCGCAAGGATTTGGTCCGCGACGGCAAGGCGCCGCTGCTGCTCTATGGCTACGGCTCCTACGGCATGGCGATGCCGGCCTCATTTGCCGCCAACCGGCTGTCGCTGGTCGACCGCGGCTTCGTCTACGCCATCGCGCATATCCGCGGCGGCGCCGACAAGGGCTGGGGCTGGTATCTCGACGGCAAGCGCGAGAAGAAGACCAACAGCTTCGACGATTTCGCGGCTGCCGCCCGCGCGCTGTATGAGGCAAAGTACACCAGTGCGAAACGCATCGTCGGTCACGGCGGCTCGGCCGGCGGCATGCTGATGGGCGCGGTCGCCAACCGCGCGGGCGAATTGTTCGCCGGCATTGTCGCCGAAGTTCCGTTCGTCGACGTGCTCAACACCATGCTCGACGACACGCTGCCGCTGACGCCACCGGAGTGGCCGGAATGGGGCAACCCGATCGAGAGCGAAAAGGATTTCCGCACCATCCTGTCCTACTCGCCCTACGACAATCTCGCGGCCAAGGACTATCCGGCGATCCTGGCGATGGGCGGCCTGACCGATCCGCGCGTCACGTACTGGGAGCCGGCAAAATGGATCGCGCGGCTGCGCGCCACCATGAAAGGCGGGGGGCCGGTCCTGCTTCGCACCAACATGGGCGCAGGTCATGGCGGCGCCTCCGGCCGGTTCGACCGGCTGGACGAAGTCGCGATCGTCTACGCGTTCGCGCTGTGGGCGGTCGGGATGGCCGAGAAGGCGGAGGTGTGAGTTCCTCTCTGCGTTCTTCGCGGGGAGAGCAACGAGAAGGCTATCGCCCCTTCGCTTTCCGCCACGCCGCAAAATCCTTCAGGGTCTGCTCGTCGGTTGCCGGATAGAGCCCGAAGATGCCACGGCCCTTGTGCACCTCCTCGGTCACGAAATCCTCGAATGCGGTCATCTCGAAGGTCTCGTCCGCGATCTCGTTGGCGAGATGGGCGGGGATGACGATGACGCCATCGCTGTCGCCGAGGATGACGTCGCCGGGAAACACTGGCGCGTCGCCGCAGCCGATCGGCACATTGATCTCGATCGCCTGATGCAGCGTCAGATTGGTCGGCGCGCTCGGCCGGTGATGGAAGGCGGGGAAGCCGAGCCGGGCGATTTCGGCCGCGTCGCGGAAGCCGCCGTCGGTGACGACGCCGGCGCAGCCGCGCTTCATCAGCCGCGTCACCAGGATTGCGCCGGCGGAGGCTGCGCGCGCATCCTTGCGGCTGTCCATCACCAGGACCGCGCCGGGCGGGCAATCCTCCACCGCCTTGCGCTGCGGGTGCGAGCGGTCGCGGAACACCTCGATCTTGTTGAGGTCCTCGCGCGCCGGCATGTAGCGCAGCGTGAAGGCCTCGCCGACCAGCGTCGGCTGGTCGGCGCTGAGCGGATGCACATCCTGGATCATCTGGATGCGGAAGCCACGCTTGAACAGCGCGGTGGCGACGGTGGCGGTCGAGACGGTCTTGAGCTTGTTGCGGGTGGCTTCGCTGAGTTTTGACATGGTGCTTCGTCCCAGTTGTCGTTCCGGGGCACGCGAAGCGTAAACCCGGAATGAGCTGATCAATAGATCGACGGTTCTGCGACCGGCCTGCCAAAGCCGGTTTCCAGGAAATCGAAATCGCAGCCCTCATTGGCCTGCTTGATGTGACGCGAGAACATCCAGCCGTAGCCGCGCTCGAAGCGACGCTCGGGCTGTCGCCATTCGGCGCGTCGTTTGGCCAGTTCCGCCTCCGGCACGTCGAGATTGATGGTGCGCGCGGCGACGTCGAGCGTGATGAGATCACCGTTCCTCACCAGCGCCAGCGGACCGCCGATGTAGGACTCCGGAGAGACGTGCAGGATGCAGGCGCCGTAGCTGGTGCCGCTCATCCGCGCATCCGAGAGCCGCACCATGTCGCGCACGCCCTGCTTCACGAGCCTGGTCGGGATCGGCAGCATGCCCCATTCCGGCATGCCCGGTCCGCCCTGCGGCCCGGCGTTGCGCAGGATCAACACGTGATCGGCCGTGACGTCGAGCTCGGGATCGTCGACCGCCTGCTTCATCGCGGGATAATCGTCGAACACGAGCGCCGGTCCGGTATGCTTGAGGAAGCGCGGGTCGCAGGCAGAGGGCTTTATGACGCAACCATGGGGCGCGAGGTTGCCCTTCAGCACCGCGAGCGCGCCCTCGCTGTAGATCGGATTTTCGACCGTGCGGATGACATCGTCATTGTAGACCTCGGCGCCTGCGATGTTGTCGCCGAGCGTCCCGCCGGTGACCGTCATGCAATCAAGATGCAGATGGTCCCTGATCCGGCTCATCAGGCCGGGCAGCCCGCCCGCATAGAAGAAATCCTCCATCAAATAGAGGTCGCCGCTCGGCCGCACATTGGCGATCACGGGCACCTTGCGGCTGGCCTTTTCGAAGTCATCGAGCCCGATGTCCTGCCCGGCGCGGCGTGCCTGCGCGATCAGATGGATGATCGCGTTGGTCGAGCAGCCCATCGCCATCGCGACCGTGATGGCGTTCTCGAAGGCCTTGCGGCTCTGGATCTTCTGCGGGGTGAGGTCCTCCCAGACCATCTCGACGATGCGGCGGCCGGCCTCCGCGCTCATGCGGATGTGGTTGGCGTCGGCCGCAGGAATCGAGGAGGCGCCCGGCAGGGTCATGCCAAGCGCTTCCGCGATCGCGGTCATGGTCGACGCCGTGCCCATGGTCATGCAGGTGCCATAGCTGCGGGCGATGCCGGCCTCCATGTCGAGCCAGTCCTTGTCGGAAATCTTCCCGGCACGCCGCTCGTCCCAGTATTTCCAGGCGTCCGACCCCGAACCGAGCGTCCGGCCCTTCCAGTTGCCGCGCAGCATGGGGCCGGCTGGCAGATAGATCGCGGGCAGGTTCATGCTGGTCGCGCCCAGCAGCAGCGCCGGCGTGGTCTTGTCGCAGCCGCCCATCAGCACCACGCCGTCGACCGGGTGGCCGCGCAACAGCTCCTCCGTCTCCATCGCCAGCATGTTGCGGTAGAGCATGGTGGTCGGCTTCAAGAACGATTCCGACAGCGACAACGCCGGCAATTCGATCGGGAAGCCGCCACCCATCAGCACGCCGCGCTTGACGTCGTCGACGCGGCTCTTGAAGTGCATGTGGCAGGGCTGCGCATCGGACCAGGTATTGACGATGGCGATCACCGGCCGGTCCTTCCATTCCTCGGGCGCGTAGCCCATCTGCATGGCGCGCGAGCGGTGGCCGAAGGCTCTGAGATCGTCGGGCGCGAACCAGCGTGCGCTGCGCAGTTGATCGGGTGTTTTGTTCTTGTTGGTCATGGCGGCTGCCCCATCCTTCAAGGCGTTGCGCGGGTGCGCGGGAAAGTCCGGATTTCCGCTGCAGGCACATTGTCCTATGCTTGCAGGCGGGCATATAACCTAGTTTCAACGGCGCGTCCCGGTCGCTCGAGGTGGGAATGCAGCGTGGCCGGAACTTGTTGCACGAGAAGGTTGATTCAGAAACCCGCAGGACAAGCCGTGGAGCGAATTCAGCGCGGAGGCCGTTGATTTGGCAAACATCCTGATCGTCGGCGCGCCTCTCTATCCAGGCGTGGGAAGGCTGCGCAGACGCCGATGACGCTGACAACCAGGCTTGCCGTCGCCATGATTGCGCTGGTTGCGGTCGCGGTCACCGCGGTCGGATGGCTGAGCTATCGCAGCCTCGAACAGACGATCGCGCCGCGCGTGCTCGACCGGATCGAGACCCAGGCGCGCTTCGCCGTCTCCAGCCTCGAATCCCGCGTCCGCAACGCCCCCGGCGACATTGCGACCTTCCATGGCCTGGCTCCGGTCGGTGGGCTGATGCGCGCACGGCTCAACGGCGGGATCGACCCAACCGACGGCACCACGGAGGCCGCCTGGCGGGAACAGCTGGAAGGCCGGCTGGCCGCCCAGATGCCGTTCAAGCCGGCCTACTCGCTGAGCTTTATCGGCCTTGCCGACGGCCATCGCGAGCTTGTCCGGGTCGACCGTTCCGGCCCGAACGGCGCGGTGCGGATCGTGCCGGAAGCGGAGCTGAAGCAGATCGGCGACGCTCCCTATTTTCGCGACACGATCAATCTCGCGGGCGACGACATCTACGTCTCGCCGGTCAGCCTGAACGCGGAGAATGGCGTCATCGAGTCGCCGCATGTCGCGACGATGAGGATCGCCAAGCCGGTCAGGGCTTCCGACGGCAAGCCGTTCGGAATTGTCCTCATCACTGCCGACATGCGGCCCGCGCTCGAGAGCGTGCGCCAGTCGGGCCGGCCCGGCGAGCTCATCTATCTGGTCGATGGCAGCGGCAACTATCTCGTCCATCCCGACGCTACGCGCGAATTTGGCTCGCAACTCGGCAAGCCGACGAACTGGCCGCACGACCTGCCCTACCTGTCGGCATCGCTCGGCACCGCGAAGAGCGTGTCGACCATGATCACGGATCAAGCCGGAGGGCCGACTGGAATAGCGCTCGCGCCGGCACTCCTGGCCGGACGCCAATGGGTCGCCGTCATCGAGACCGTCCCCAGCAATGTGTTCATGGCGCCGGCCATGGCGGTCCGCAACAGCTCGATCCTGGTCGGCCTGCTGGCGGTGATCGGCGCCGGGGCGCTGGCCGCGCTAATCGCGCGGTCGCTCACCCGGCCGATCACGCAACTGACATCAGCAGTCGAGCGCGTGACCGAGAAGGGAACCGCCGCCATTCCCGTCAATGCCGCCGGCGAGACCGGCGTGCTGGCCCGCGCCTTCGCGCGCGTGATGGAGGAGGCCAACGCCAAGACGGTCGCGCTCGAACGCGAGGTCGTCGAGCATCGACGCACCGAAGCGGCACGCGACCACCATGCCGAGCGCGAACACCTGTTTGCCGCGGCCGTCGAGTCCTCCAACGACGCCATCATCACGGAATCGCTGGATGGCACCATCACCGGCTGGAACCTGGCCGCGGAGCGGCTGTACGGCTTCTCTGCCGAGGAAGCGGTCGGCAAGCATATCTCGCTGATCGTACCGGCGAACCGGCGTGCCGAGATCGATGACATCGTCCGCCGCATCGGCTGGGGCGAACGGATCGAGCAGAACGAGACCGTGCGCGTGCGCAAGGGCGGCGCGCCGGTCGAGGTCTCACTCTCGATCGCACCGATCAAGACGTTATCCGGCGCAATCATCGGCGTCTCCCAGTCGGCGCGCGACATCGGCGAGCGCAACCGCACCGAACAGGTGCTCTGGCAGCAGGCCGAAGAGCGGCGGCGCATCTTCGAGACGTCGCAGGACCTGATCATGGTGCTGAATTCCCGCGGAGACGTGGTTCAGGTCAGCCCAAGCTGCCAGACCATCCTCGGCTACCGGCCGGTCGAGATGGTCGGCCGCAGCGCCGCCGACTTCATCCATCCCGATCACCTCGGGAATGCGCGTACCGAAATGCGCGCCCTGCGGCAGGGGCAACTTCCGAAGATCGCCGATACCCGGGGCCTCCATAAGGATGGACGCGAGGTGTGGCTGTCCTGGCTCGGTGTCTGGTCCGAACCGGTAAAGCGGTTCTTCTACGTCGGCCGCGACATGACGGAGAGTCACGCAGCGCAGGACATACTGCGCGAAAGTGCGCAACTCGCCCGCGGCATCATCGATACCGCGCTCGATGCCTTCGTGCAGGTCAACGAAAGGGGCATCGTGCAGGACTGGAACGCGCAGGCGGAGACGTTGTTCGGCTGGGAGCGTTCGCAAGCCGTCGGGAAGAACGTGTTCGAGTTGCTGGCGCCCGACCCCAAGCAGGGGCCGTTGAGGTCCGCGATGGAGGGTTTCCTGAAGTCCAGCCTGGACCAGGTCGCCGGCCCCCGTCGCGAGATCACGATCCGGCGGCGCGACGGCAAGCTCCTCACCGCCGAGCTGAGCGTCACCGCGCTCAGGACCCGCGACGGCTTCGTGTTCAACGGCTTCATTCGCGACCTCACCGACAAGCTCGCGACAGAGGAGCGCATCCGGCAGGCCGAGAAGATGGAAGCCGTCGGACAACTCACGGGCGGTATCGCCCACGACTTCAACAACATCCTGACCGTCATCACCGGAACGATCGAGATCCTGGCCGATGGCGTCAAGACGGACCCGCAGCTTGCGGCAATCACGCGGATGATCGACGAGGCGGCCACGCGCGGCGCCGATCTGACCCAGCATCTGCTGGCCTTCGCGCGCAAGCAGCCGCTCGAGCCGCGCGATATCGATATCAATGCACTGATCGTCGATACGACCAAGCTGCTGCGGCGAACGCTCGGCGAACAGGTCGAGATCCATACGGCGTTCGACAACGAGACGTGCCTCGCGGTCGTCGATCCCAACCGGCTCGCCAACGCCCTGCTCAATCTCGCGCTCAATGCGCGGGACGCGATGCCGCAAGGCGGCAAGCTGTTCATCGAGACGGCGTCGGTCGTGCTCGACGAGAGCTATGCCGGCCTGCACGGCGACGTATGGCCCGGCCGCTATGCCATGATCGCGGTGAGCGACACCGGGACCGGAATCCCGCCCGACATGCTCGACAAGGTGTTCGATCCCTTCGTCACCTCGAAGGGGCCCGGCAAGGGCACCGGGCTCGGCTTGAGCATGGTCTACGGCTTCGTCAAGCAATCATCGGGGCACATCAAGATCTACAGCGAGGAGGGCCACGGCACGACGATCAGGATGTATCTGCCGCCCGCCATTGACGCGGCCTCCACCACGGATGCAGCCGAGACGTCGGACCTCGAGGGCGGCAACGAAACGATCCTCGTCGTCGAAGACGACAAACTGGTCCGCGACTACGTGCTGACGCAACTGCACGGGCTCGGCTACGTCACGCTGCAGGCGGCCAATGCCGGGGAAGCGCTCGCGATCGTCCGAACGGGCCAGCCGTTCGACCTGCTGTTCACCGACGTAATCATGCCCGGCCTGAACGGCCGCCAGCTCGCCGAGGAAATCTTCAAGATCAAGCCGGACGTGAAAGTGCTGTTCACCTCAGGCTACACCGAGGACGCGATCATGCATCACGGCAGGCTGGACGAAGGTGTCCTGTTGCTGCCCAAGCCCTATCGCAAATCGGAATTGGCGGCCATGATCCGCAAGGCGCTCGCGGACTGAAGGATGGAGCGAGACGGTGACCTCAGTACATCAACAAGCCGTTGGGTGCTTTCGCCGGCTCGTTCGCGAAATATCGCTTGCTTTAATTTTGGACCCCGAACCATAACGCGGCGCCGCGCGGCCATTGTCTCGCCTTGCGGGAAGCTCCATCCGCCCGGCGGCGATTGTCTCTGAAAATGACCGAAGCCACCTTGTCCGAATCAACAGGCTGAACGTTGTTGTCAGCCGCGTGACGAAGGACATCTCATGACTTCGGACAGGCGCAGTTTCTTGAGCGCGACCCTCGGCGTCGCCACCGCCATTGCTTCGGGCACGACCGGCCGGTCGACACCGGCAATCATCGGTTCCGTTGACGAGCCGTCGCCGAGCGCCGACATCAGCTACGATCCAGCCGAGCGTGCCGCGGCAGCCGTTGATTTTGGCGGCCTCATTCACAAGCAACCGCGCGCGGTCGCGAGACCGGCTTCAGCAGCCGATATCGCGGTTCTGGTCCGATGGGCGAAGCTTCAGGGTCTGAAGGTTGCGGCGCGCGGCCAGGGCCACTCGATCTTCGGCCGGGCGCTGAGCGACGATGGCGTGGTGATCGACATGAGCAAGATCAGCGCGATCCACCACATCCAGCCCGATCGCATCACGGTTGACGCGGGAGCGACATGGAAGCGCGTGCTCGATGCGACATTGCCACGGGGGCTGATGCCGCCGGTGCTTACCAATTATCTCGGCCTGTCGGTGGGCGGCACGATTGCAGTGGGCGGCATCGGCGGGACGTCGTCCCGAGAAGGCATGCAAACGGACAACGTCCTCGAGCTTGACGTGGTCACAGGAGATGGACGCGAACTGACATGTTCGGCAACATCGAACCCCGATCTCTTTGACCGCGTCCGGGCGGGACTCGGTCAGTGCGGGATCATCACGCGCGCCACCGTCCGCCTCCTGCGCGCTCCCCAGCGCGTCCGCCGCTTTCAGCTCTTCTACCGTGATCTGGCTTCATTAACCGCAGACCAGCGCCGGGTCTTGACCGAGCTGCGTTTCGATCAGTTGCAGGGGGCTGTTCTGCCCGATGGCGCAGGCGGCTGGCGATATCAGCTCGAAGGAGCCGTCTACCATGACAACGATGCCGCCCCCGATGGAAATTCCGTGCTTGCCCGACTATCGGATGAACGCAGCGCAGCCGCGATCGCCGGTTTGACCTATCGCGAAGACGCCCTCGCATTTGAAAAATTCGAAAACCTGCTTCGGTCGAAAGACCAATGGCGCAGTCCAAAGCCCTGGCTCCTGACGTTTCTGCCCGGAAACGTCGCCGAACAGCTCGCACGCGATATCATCGCCGGATTGACGAGCGAGGATGTCGGTCTGTTCGGACGGATCACCTTTTATCCGATGTCGAGGAGTGCATGTCGCACTCCGCTGGTTCGCCTGCCGGAAGAGGACGTAATCTTCGTGTTCAACATCATCCGCCTTCCGCCGACGAATGATGCCGCAACGATGGAACGAATGGTCGGGCAGAACCGCATGCTTTACCAGCGCATTCGCCGCGCTGGCGGGGTGCTGTATCCGGTCAGCGCATTTCCCATGGCATCGGAGGATTGGAAGGATCATTTCGGCTCGCACTGGTCGGGATTTCGCGAGACGAAGCAGCGTCACGATCCGGCCAACATGCTCACGCCCGGCTACAATCTGTTCTGATCGCCAGAACAGATCCGAAAGGGTGTGCATCGTCATCGCGCTTCAGAGCAAATCGGTCTCGAGATCGCTTGCCAGAAAGTCCACGAAGCGTCGCAACCGTTCGAGCGGCGCTCTGGTCGGCGGCCAGACGAGCTGGATCGGCATCCCGTCGGCCTCGAATTCCGACAGAACGATCTCGAGTTTACCCCGATCGACAAGCTCCCTGATTTGCCATAGCGGCAGTTGAGCGAGGCCCAGCGCGCCGCTCGCTGCCGCGCGGATAGCCGCGGCGCTATTGGTGCGGAAGCGACCCCGCACCTTCATCGTCTGCAACTTGCCTCCGATCCGAAACGGCCATTTGTCAACGACGTCCCTCGCCGCACGTACGACACAGTGATGGTGCTCCAGATCGTGGGGATGCTTCGGGCGGCCGTGCTCGGCGAAATAGCCGGGAGCGCCGCAGGTTACCACGCGCAGCGCATGCAGCCTGCGTGCTATCAGGGATTCGTCGACGGATTCGCCGATCCGCACGGCGACGTCGAGGCCTTCGGCGAGGAGGTCGGCCTGCTCGTCAGATGCCCTCAGTTCGATCTCGACATTCGGATAAAGCTTCAGAAAGCGGCCAACGGCCGGCGCGACAAAGCTCGATGCGAACAACACAGGCGCTCCAATTTTTAGCGCACCGGATACCTCGCCGCGCATATTGGCCGCTTCATTCCGCGCTTCGATGATCTCGGCGACGGCCGGCTTGACGCGCTCGTAGAACGCGCGTCCGGCTTCCGTGGGCTCGGATCGCCGGGTCGTGCGCTTCACGAGTTCCACACCGACCGCCCGTTCCAGGGCAATCAGCGACCGGTTCAGAGATTGCAGCGGACGCCGAAGGTGGCGCGCCGCGGCGGCTTGACTGCCCTGCTCGATAACCGCCACGAACGCTTCGAGGTCATCCAGCCGTTCCACGCGGGCATTCCTCTCCTCCACATACCCGCGAGCGGCATGGCTCGAATCCAAGCGCCGAACTTGAAGATCAGGCCTGCCGTTGCGCTGTCATCACGATGCGGACCAGATCGGCAGCGTTGCGAGCCCCAAGCTTTTTCATGATGTTGGCGCGGTGATCCTCGATGGTGCGCGGGCTGATCCCGAGATGGCGCCCGGCTTCCTTGTTGGAGGCCCCGGATGTGAATTGCTCGAGCACCTCGCGTTCGCGCCGCGTCAGCGGTTCGCGCCCCGGGAAATGCAGTGACGCGATCCGCGAGGCCGAGTTCTCCGCCTGCCGGCGGGTGTAAGCGTCGATGGCCTCGTTCAATCGACTGACGATCTCGCTGCCGCGGAACGGCTTCTCGATGAAATCGAGTGCCCCGTTCTTGATGGCACTCACGGCCATCGCGATGTCGCCCTGCCCGGAGATCATAAAGATCGGCGCCGGGTAGTCCTCGCCATGGAGTTCCTTCAGAATATCAAGACCGGATTTGCCGGGGATGTGCACGTCGAGCAGGATACAGGCCGGCGTCCTGCTTCGCGCGACCGACAGCAGCGCGGCGCCATCAGCGAAACAAATGACCCTATAGCCGGCCGCCGACAACACCATGGAAAGCGTGTCGCGAACGGCAGGATCATCGTCGACTACAAAAATCTCCCCGCGGAGAGAGCCATTCTCAGCCATATGTCATCGTCCATCATTGGTGAAGCGTGGCGCTAACCCGCAAAACAAGCATCTCGATCGTCCCTCGCGATGATACCGATCAATGGACCCGTATTTGTACGGGACGACGGCTTAACGCACAAGTAGCACCGCACTCCCCAAAAGTGGCGGGCAGTGGAGAAACCTGCGTGACAAATGCGGCGGCCGACGACGCCGCGACATGGCCAGGCGAGGGGCATACTCCCCACAACCTGATCGTGAGCGGCCTCGTTGCGTTGATCGGGCGTGTCCGGGCGAGCCCGCAGTTGATCGAGGCCGCGATTGCGCGCGAGGACTTGGTTGCCGGTCACAATGCCGCCAGCCTCATCGTGCTGGACAACGTCACACCACGCTACTTGAAGGCATCCGTTGTGTTGAAGGCTTGTGAGGCCGGCCTCGGTGTAACCCTCGATATGTTGCGCGATTCCAGGACGCCGGCGAGCAGCCTGAACTGACCCACAGCACTCGGAAGCCACCTGATCCGCCGTTGATTGGCACCGCACAAATGCCCCAACGTTCCAGATAACGGTCCGTTCCGCGTATTGCCGGATAGCGCGGCAGCTCAGGCCTCGATCCGTTCCGCTTCCCCGGAGGCCGGCCGCTTTTTGCCCTGCTTTCCCTTGAGAAAGCTGATGTCCACCTTGGTGCCGTTGACGCGGACCAGCTCGCAGCGGCGATAGGCAAGGCCGGTCGATGAGAGCAGGAGGAAGAACTCCTTCAGATTAAGCCCTTGGATGGAACCTTCTACCGTGAGGGATGCGTCGTTGTCGGAGATCGCGTTGAGCACGCAATCCCGCCGCCAAGTGCCGTCGATCGCCATGATGCAGACGTCAACTCCCCGGCTGAAGGTCACGCGTTCAACAACTTTGCCCTCGTCTGTCATCGCTCAATGTCCGGCCGCCATGGCGGCAATCCTTGGCGGCGCGATCGTGGCGGCCGCAAGAACCCGTGGCCCGCTTGGCCGATAGAGGCCCCGCCGCTCGGGGGTCGGCTTGAAGATGCCGGTCAGGCCGACCACCGTTTCCGCCGCCCCGAGCACCAGGAAGCCGTCGGCTTCCATCGATCTGGCAAGTCGGTCGAAGATGCTGATCTTGGTATCCTGGTCGAAATAGATCAGCACGTTGCGGCAGAAGATGATGTCGAAGACGCCGAGCTGCGAGTAATCGTGCAGCAGATTGAGCTGGCGGTGCTGCACCATGGCGCGCAACTCCGGGCGGATCTGCCAAAACTGGCCCGACTGCGTGAAGTACTTGACGAGCATCTGGATCGGCAGGCCGCGCTGCACCTCGAACTGGCTGTAGATTCCGGCCCTCGACTTCTCCAGCACTTCCTGGGATAGGTCGGTGGCGATGATCTCAACCCGCCAGTCGGCCAGTGCTGCGCCCATTTCCTTCAGGCACATTGCGAGCGAATAGGGCTCCTGGCCAGTCGAACTGGCAGCGCACCAGATCCGTACGGCTTTGCGCCCGACGCGCGCTTTCAGCAGCTCCGGCATGATCGTGTCGCGGAAATGATCGAACGGGATCTTGTCACGAAAGAAGAAGGTTTCGTTGGTGGTCATCGCCTCCACCACACGGGTGATGCACGAGGACGAGCCATCTTTCATCTTCTGCACGAGGTCGGAAATGCCTGAAAGACCGTAGTTGCGCGCCAGCGGAAGCAGGCGGCTCTCGATCAAATATTGCTTGTCGACGGACAGATCCAGACCGGAATGATCCTTCAGGATTTTACGCAGATACTCGTAGTCAGGGACCGTCACTGGCGCCTCTCATGGGCAGTAAGTTGGAGCTGCTTCGGCCGACCCGTCTGCATCGCGCGCTCGCAGACTTCGAGTGCATTCTCGCCGTCCTCGGCCTCCACGGTCCGGGAATCGACACCTATCTTCCCACCACGCTGAATCGTCGACGACCAGGCATGTTCTCAAGTGTCGGCCATGTGTATTCGTCTGCTTCTGCTGCGCGGCTGCAGCTGCGGCGAGCGTCCGCTATACCCATCCATCGAAATCAACCTAGAAGTGTCACTACCACATTTCACTCGTATATGGTATCGCTACACGGCGGCGTTAATTTTGCTGCCCCGTGCAAATACGGATGATGAGACCGTCAAATGTTTGAGCGTCGTGCGGCGATGCGCCGCTCGGCCCTTGCAAGCACAAGCACTTATCTGCGGCGGCGCAACGGGCGGCGTGGAGGAAGATCGCGATTTGAATCAAATCAAATCGGCCACAACGTTAAGTTTAACGGCGCGCGAGGCGGCATCGAGCTCAGCATGGGGTACCCGCATCGGGACACAACCGCGAGGCGTCGCGCTCAAGCGCGATGGTTGCGACACCGCAGCGTCGGGCAAAGAAGGCGGCGGAGTTTCCTCCGCCGCCTCGGCGTTTGCTGCCTGTCAGGCTCCATTTAGAGCGTTTTCGAGCGAAGTGGAAACCGGTTCGCGTGAAGAAAACGCGTCAAAACAAGAATCTAGAGCCCCGTTCCGATTCCGTCGGAACGAAAAGGGCTCTAGCGGAGCAGCTGGAGCACGCTCTGCTGGCTCTGGTTGGCGAGCGCCAGCGCGGACACCGCGATCGACTGGCGGGTCGACAGCGCCTGGCTGTTGGCCGCTTCCTCGTTGGTGTCGGCGAGCGTCAGATTGGACGAGCCAGTCTGCAGCACGTTGATCAGGTTCTTGGAAAAGTCCTGACGAATCTGCACGATTGAGAGGTTCGAACCCAGCGAAGATGCCGTCGAACGCAACGCGTCGGAGGCATTGGAAACCGAGGTCAACACCTTGTTGGTGGCGGTGTTGTCGATGAAGTCGACGCCTACGATCAGGTTGGAAAGGCCAAGGCCGGCCGCGCTGAAAGTCGTGCCCGCGATGTTCAGCGTCGACTTGCCGGTCTCGTTGAACACCAGCTTCAGCGAGTCGCCGTTCAGCAGGTTGACACCGTTGAACGAGGAATCCTGCGCGGTGGTATCGATCTGCGACAGGATGTTGTTGTACTGCGCGACCAGTCCGGCGCGTTTCTCCTGAGCGACGGGATCGACAACCGGAGCCGAGGCCGACTTGCCTGCGAACAGGCCGGTGGAACCGGTGAGCGCACCGATCTGCTGCGAGGCATTGTCGTTGTTGGCTTGGATCGTCAGCGTACCCGCCGAATCCAGCGTGGCCTGCAGGTTGTTGCCCGCCAGTGCCGCGTTCAGCCCATTGAGATCGTGGACCTGGCCGGGGCCGGTGCCGAAGGTGATGTTGGTCGCCGTTCCGGTACCGACCGCCGCGATCTGCAGGACAGTGCCGATGGTGAGGTTGGACCCGCTTGATGGGTTGCGGGCGAGCGTGGTGGTCGCGCCGCCGGTGCCGATGCCGAGCGAGGACAGCAGGGACGCGTTGCTCGAGCTGATCGAGAGATCGGCGGTGGTGCCGGTCGAGATGACGAGCTGGCCGGAGCCGTTGACCGAGGCGGCGGTGGCGCCGTTGACAGTCGTGACGGTGGCTGCGCCAGCCGTGACCGAGGCGGTCTTGACGCCGGTCGCAAGGTCGATCGCGGACAGGAGGTCGCCGACGGTGCCGCCACCGGCGTTGAGGTAGACCTGCGAGTTGCCTGCGCCGTCGGTGACGATGTTGCCGCTGACGCCGGAACCGGGCGTCACTGAGCCGGCCGCCGGCGGCGCACCGGTCTTGAAGGTGATGGTGTGACCGTCGACGGTCAGCGTATCGCCGTCGGCGATGGTCGCGGTGATCGAGTCGGCGGCGGTCGAGGTCGTCAGCGACGTGGCGGCCGACGTGGTGGTCGCCGTGGTGTTGGCGTTGCCCGCGGCGACACCGGTCAGGGTCGCGGCGGTGTAGGAGTTGCCGCCGAACAGATTCGAGGCGGTTGCGCCGGCGCCGAGCGAGACCGAGAAGCTCGACTTCGCGGAATAGCCGACCTGGGTCTGCAGGGCCTGGTTGGCGACCGACTTGGCGCTGTCGACCAGCTTCTGCAGTGAGGTAATGCCGGTGTTCGCAGCCTGCAGGATCTGCACGCCGTTGCTGATGCCGTCCAGCAGATTGTTGATGTCGCTGGCACGGTTGTCGAGCGACTGGGCCGTGAAGAAGTTGGTCGGATTGTCGAGTGCGGTGTTGACCTTCTTGCCGGTGGCAAGGCGATTCTGCGTGGTGGCGAGCAGATCGGCCGTCGACTGCAGCGAAAGCAGGTTTTGACGGACCGATGCCGAAAGAACGATGCCGGACATACTGGGTACCCTTCTGGATGAACACGTTGACGCGACGCCGTAACTTTCCCACGGCGACTGGCGCCACACTGGGCCGTCCGCGCTACCCGTTCGTTAAAGAGCTGCTCCGTACAAATACCAAGAAGGGCCCGTCCCGGTAACTCTACCGAAGGGCCGCCGCGCGGACTGGACATTGATGAAGATGCAGGTCGGACAAGCGCCGCAAGTCGCGCTCGCGCCCTGTTTACAGGCTCTCGCGCAACGTCGCGGCCGGAGGTTCGATTTGCAGCGAGATCGGCGTCGATCACGAAACAGCAGGGATCGCGCACGCATTAGCGTTAATGAAAAACAACAAATGCGCCGCAAGGGCGAAACCTTCTTCAGCCGCATCGCGGCCGAGGATCGGCCCCTCGTGCGCAGGCGATCCCTCGCAGCTCGCGGGGCTGCGCAACGTCGGCGACCGCCACGATTTGGCGCATGCGCATTGCCCCGTCGTTACGGTCGTAACGCAAAATCTGCGCTTGATCGATGGCCCGGCGCCGCTGTTCGGCACAAATCGACCCCGATCGCCTCCGCCAGTCGGCTGTCTGCCCGGTAAAGGGTACACCGTGGAAACCGCAACTCTTGTGCAATTAGACGGGGAAGCTATGTTCGCTGCCATCCCACACGCCAAGAGTAGGTGATGCGAGACCCTAGTGCTCCCGCCTTCGGCAGGAGACCCAATGTCCGCGGTATCGCCTCCGCTCAATCGTCTGTTGCGAGCTCTGCCGGCGGCGGAACTCGGACTAATCCAGGCGCGTCTTGAAACCGTTGAGCTGACCAAGGACGCGACCCTGGCCGACGCCGGCTCTCCGGTGCAGCGTGTCTACCTGCCGCATAGCGGCATCGTTTCGATGATGATCAGTCTGTCTGACGGGCAGTCGGTCGAGGTCGCAACGATCGGGCACGACAGCATAGTCGGCGGATCCGCCGCGTTATACGGCGGCCCGCTGCTGACCCACGCGATCGTCGTCGTGCCGGGGACTGCTTCGATGCTCCCGGCGGAGGATTTTCGCGCGGCGGCGGATCGCAGCAGCACGTTTCGAACCTTGGCCGCCCTGCATGAGCAGACGCTGTTGGCGCAAACCCAGCAAGCCGTTGCCTGCGGCATTTCGCACCCCGTCGAGGCACGGCTGTCGCGCTGGCTGTTGCGTGCGCGGGACTTGTGCGGCAGCGAACGATTGCCTCTGACCCAGGAAATGCTGGCGCAGATGATCGGAGTACGACGCAACGCGATATCGATCGTGGCGCACGCATTTCAGCAGGCCGGCATTCTCCGCTACAGCCGCGGGCGCATCGACATCACCGACATCGACGGCCTGCGGAAAGCGGCCTGCGAGTGCTACGCAACTGTGAAGGCCCATGAGGAGCAATTGACCGCCTCTGTCGATTGACGCAGAGAGCGCGCGATCGCGCTACCGCCGGTCCATGGCACAAACTGCATATTGGCGCGTCCGGATTACCCGTTTTGCTCGCGATGAAGACATGCCAATATGGAGCTGAAGGACGTCGAGTTGCGCGCGCGCCCAGAGACAAGCTTGCCCGTAAGGCAGGAGGCTGCTTTGGATTCGGTTTCGCGATCACCGAACGGTTTCCTGTCGTCGCTCTCGCCGAGCGATTTCGAGCTGATCCGCCAACACCTGCGCACGGTCGACCTCACCTCGGACATGGTGCTGGTGGAGGTCGACGAGGCGCTCCGACGTGCTTACATGCCGCACAAGGGCGTGATTTCACTGGTAGTCAAGCTCGCCCGGGGCGAGCACGTACAGGTCGCGATGGTCGGCCGTGACAGCATCTTTGGCGCGTTCTCGGCGCTCGGCGATGCGACGGCCCTGGACACTGCCGTGGTGCTGGTGCCCGGCGTTGCCTCAACGATCGAGCTCGACGCCTTGCGGGCGGCCTGCGACCAGAGCCCGACGTTTCGCACGTTGCTGGCACGGCACGGGCTCGCCATCTATGCGCAGATCCAGCAGACCGCCGGCTGCAATGCGTCGCACACGGTAGAATCTCGGCTGGCGCGATGCCTGCTGCAGATGCGCGACCTCTCCGGCAGCGACAAGATCGTTCTGACGCAGGAGGCGATGGCGCAGATGATCGGCGCGCGGCGCAACAGCGTATCGCTGGTCGCCCACACTTTGCAGCAGGCGAACTTCATTCACTACAGCCGCGGCCACATCGAGATCACCTACCTGGACGGCCTGATGAGGACCTCGTGCGAATGCTACGCCACGGTCAAGGCGCAGTACACGAGACTGCTCCATCCCCATCCGGGAGTCCTTTAGCCCGTAGTCGCCGCCCGCCATCGATGCGCGCCCGGCCGCGGCCGTACTTCTACGGCTTGTGATTTTCACCGTCGGATAACGTTAAATTGTCATGGTCGGGCGAATACGCGGGGGCCGCCGATGCTCACATACGAGACCACGGACCGGAAGGAAGCGAGGCGCTTTCGCATCGCTCAGTTCAACGGCAGAACCACCACCGTCCGTTCGGGCGGCGCCACGATCACCGGCCGCGTCCGCTCGATCGTCGAAAGCAAGACCAGTCCGGCGGCATGGGTCATAACGATCATCCCTGAAGAGCCGAAGCCGGTCGCATCCAGGCTGAGGCCGGCGCCGCGCATGCGGGCGTTCGCGGACGATTACCTCTGAGGTGATACCGACAGGTCGGGACGACGAATACGCGCGGGCCGGCGCCTGGCGGCCACCGATCAAACCGGATGTAGCAGGGCTTTGCGGACGAGATCCGCGGTGTTGCGCGCACCGAGCTTGCGCATGGCCTCCGCGCGATGGCTCTCGAAGGTCCGCGGGCTGATTTTCATGCGCAGCGCACCCTGCTTGTTGGAATAGCCGTCGCTGATCAGGCTCAACACCTCACGCTCGCGCTTGGTCAGCGGCTTTTGCCCCGCTTCCGGCGCGAAGATCACCTCGGGCGAAGGCGGGCGGACAAGCTTGTTGTCCGGGGCCGGCTTGAGATCGATGGTGGGGACGACATTCGGATGCAGATCGGAAATCTGCCTCAGCATCGTGCAGATGCGTTCGGTCTGCTCGAATGCGTTCTCGATGACCTGCTGCAAATAGATGCCGTTCTGCGCGAGCTGATGGCTGTGCTGCCTGATCTCGTTCATGTAGAGCAGCAGCGCGGTCATGGGTCCGTTGAACTGGCGGGCGATCGCCGCGCCTGCCTCCTCCACCGCCTGCACGCGCGTGGCCGGCCGGGCAATCTCGCGATGGGTATCGGGCGGCGGAACCTCCACGATCCAGGTCGGGAGTTGGGCGGCCTCGGCTCGATTGTCGTGCTGCGTCATATGTATGGCTTTACCGCAGCTGAACTGCGTCTTGGTTAACGCGGGAATCGGCAACGACGTGTAACGGAACTGTGATTCGGAGATCGGACGCGCGAACAAGGTGGATTGCCGCCAATTCTGCAATGAATCCCGGAAAGGAGGAGTTAATCTCCCATTGCTACGGGGTCGCCCCGCCGCTCCGCCCCAGTAATTTCACGGGGTCATGTTTACCCTGGGGGCACAACGGCGCGGAAGGCGAACGCCGCAATTCGTGCGGGCTCAGGGTCTGCGCAGCCGAAGGAACTTTTGCAGGAACCGTCCGGAGACGACGAACCTGAACCACCAATACGCCAGTCGTCGCGTCGACATGCGTCATGTCCTCGACATCGAAATGGCCCAGCGATCCCTCCATAGCGCATGCTGCGACGCACACCTGTGAGACGGTTCACATGTCACAAGCTTGTGGCATCGGGGACGGTTGAATCGCGATTTACAGCCCTCGCGGGCACCGCGATGATCGCCACGGCGGATAGCCCGAAGAACACCCCAGCAAGGAGACCGCAATGGCGCGAGGATTGAACGGATCATGGATGGCGATCACAGCATTGGCCGGTGGCCTGGCGATGGCTCTGATTTTTGGATCCCCCGCATTCGCGCAAACGGAGAATGCATCGCCGACACCCGACAACGCGGTCATGATCACGATCCTGCTCAAGCACGACCAGTCGCGTCCCCTGACCGAACTCAACGCGCAGCTTGAGCGGCAAGGTTTCTACAAGGCCTTCCCCCCCGACGGCATCGAGGTTGTGAGCTGGTACGTGATGATGGGAATCGGCCAGGTGGTGACGCTGCGGCTGCCGGCGTCGCGGTTGCGCGAGGTCAATCGCATCATCGAGAACAATGCCTGGGGCGCCTATCGGACCGAATTCTATCCGACCTACGACTACAAGGCGATCGGCATCGCAAACCACGAGAAGGCGAAGTAGCCAACATCCTGGAAGCTCAGGCTATGAGGATTGCGGCCGCGCGCGGGCCGCTGCCGGTTCCGGATGGTCAGAGCCGGTACCTCGGCGGACGCTGCGCCATCTGCTATGCGTGAGCTTTCGGCCGCTGGCTCAGCCTCTCGGCCAGGATCCGCAGATCCTCGCTGCGCCCACTGCACAGAAGGCGCGTGAATTCGTCGGGATCGATGGAAGCAGGCGGAAAATCGGCTGGCTTGGGCGCGACACGGCGCAGCCAGATCAATTGGAAGAGACGCTTGAGCATCTTCATGGTTGTTGGGCCCCGATAGGCGTCTGCAATAAATCGCGGAAGCGATCGTTGGTTCCCTCCGTCGTTGCGGCCTCGCGCTGAATTTTTGAAGCGGGACCGACCCGGCTCAGTACGGGAGGACTGCGTAACGATATCCTGACATCCCGTGCGGCTGGACCGCGCTCCCCCGGCTTCACACCTCTATGTTAGATATGACGCGCGCGGCCGTTGCCGCCAGCGCATGATCCGGAACTGTGTCGCGATTTTCCGAAAAGATCATGCTCAAACAAAGAGCTGAGATCACGATGCAATTCGACAAAACCGCATCGTGATCCAGACACGAGCCGGAACAGACCATGACAGTCCCTTACATCCCGCAGATGGCCCTTTACCGCCAATGGCTGAACGAAACCCGCAGCCTGAGCTTCGCGAACTTCGACGAGATGCGACGGTGGTCGGTCACCGACATCGACAGCTTCTGGCAGAGCATCTGGGACTATTTTGATCTCCGGTCGCCGACGCCGCACTCGGCCGTGCTGGCAGACCGCAAAATGCCCGGTGCGGTATGGTTTCCGGGCGCCTCGGTGAACTACGCGCGTCAGGTCCTGCGCCATGTCGAGCCGGCGCATGCCGCCGGCCTGCCGGCCATCGTCTCAAGCGGCGAAGACGGCAGGCTTTCGGAAACGAGTTGGCCGGAACTGCGGCGCAAGGTCGCCGCGCTTGCGTTGCATCTGCGAGCACAGGGCGTGCGATCCGGCGATCGCGTCGCCGCCTATTTGCCGAACATCCCGGAGGCGATCATCGCGCTTCTCGCGACCGCCAGTATCGGCGCAGTCTGGAGTCTTTGCGCGCCCGACATGGCGGCGCCCGCCGTGATCGACCGCTTCAAGCAGATCGAGCCGAAAATCCTGATCGCCAGCGATGCCGTCACCTATGCCGGCCGGCGGCATGACCGGCGCCCCGTGATCGACGAATTGCGGCGCGCGCTGCCGACGGTCAAACATGTCATCCTGCATGCCGACACGGCGAGCCCATCCGATCCGCTGCTCTCAAACATCCTGTCCGCCAATGGACACGAGATCGACGCCTTCGAGCCGGAATGGCTGCCGTTCGACCATCCGCTCTGGGTCGTCTATTCGTCTGGCACCACCGGACTGCCGAAGCCGATCGTGCACGGCCATGGCGGCGTAATCGTCGTTTCGCTGCCGCTCTCGACGCTGCACAATGACATCGGCTGCAGCTACCAGAAGAATTCGTTCGGCGAACGCTTTCACTGGTACAGCTCGACCGGCTGGATCATGTGGAACTGCCAGGCCAATGGCCTGCTCAACGGAACCACCTGCTGCATCTTCGACGGCAGCCCGGGCGGCTCCAAGGACAAGCCGGACTGGACCACGCTGTGGCGCTTCGTCTCCAATGCGGGAGCGACGTTCTTCGGTGCCGGCGCGGCGTTCTTTGCGAGCTGCGCCAAGGCGGAAATCGATCTCGCTAACGCTGGCGACCTGTCGCGCCTGCGCACGCTCGGCTCGACCGGGTCGCCGCTCAGCGGCGACACACAGGCCTGGTTCAACGACCGCTTCGCGGCGCTCTCGAAGACCAATGGCAGCGCCGCGCAGGCGGAGATGTGGTGGGCGAATATCTCTGGCGGCACCGATTTCGCCGGCGCCTTCATCGGGGGAAATCGCGAGCTGCCGCAGACGCCGGGCAGCATGCAATGCCGCCTGCTCGGCTGCGCTGTGGACGCCTTCAACGAGCAGGGCCGCGCCGTGATCGACGAGGTCGGCGAGCTCGTCTGCACCGAGCCGCTGCCGTCGATGCCGCTGCGCTTCTGGAACGATCCCGGCGATGCGCGCTATCGCGCCAGCTATTTCGAGACCTATCCCGACAATTTCGACGCCAGCGGCCGCGGCCCGGTGTGGCGGCATGGCGACTGGCTCAAGATCAACCCGGACGGCTCCTGCGTGATCTATGGCCGCAGCGACGCGACGATCAACCGCCACGGCCTGCGCATGGGCACGAGCGAGCTCTATTCGGCGATCGAGGCGTTGCCGGAGGTGCTCGACTCCATGGTCGTCGATCTCGAATACCTCGGCCGCGACAGCTACATGCCGCTGTTCGTGGTGCTGCGCGACGGGATCGCGCTCGATGCTGTGATGAAGGCGAAGATCAACAAGGCGATCGAGGCCGGGCTGTCGCGACGCTTCCTGCCCAACGACATCTTCGCGGTGACGGAAATTCCACGCACCCTGTCCGGCAAGAAGCAGGAGCTGCCG
The DNA here is from genome assembly GCF_018131005.1 of Bradyrhizobium lablabi. Classification (GTDB taxonomy): domain Bacteria; phylum Pseudomonadota; class Alphaproteobacteria; order Rhizobiales; family Xanthobacteraceae; genus Bradyrhizobium; species Bradyrhizobium lablabi_D. The sequence continues at coordinate 305,488 of NZ_JAFCJK010000006.1, read as the reverse complement.
ATCAAGAAACTGCTGCTCGGCCAACCTCTGGAGAAGGTCATCAACAAGGACGCGATGGCCAATCCCGGATGCCTGGACTGGTATCTCGACTTTGCGAAGAATCATTCGAGCAGGAATGCGGGCGTGGCGTGATGCTCCCGCGCGATCGGCTCGACAGGATTGAGGATCCAGCGACATGCAGCCAAGCTACATCGACCCGCTCAGCGGCAGGCTATACCCGCTGGAAGTTCCGCGCTGGTGCTCGGACGAGGGCAAGCCGCTGCTGGTGACGCCGCTGTCCGGCATCTGTCGGGACGACATCGACCGAACCACGCGTTCGCTCTGGCGCTATCGCGCTTCACTTCCGGTTGAAATCGACAGGCCGATCACCATGGGTGAGGGCTGCACGCCTGTCGTGCAAAAGGAATGGGGCGGCCTTCAGCCCTATTTCAAGCTCGAATGGTTCAATCCGACGTCGAGCTTCAAGGATCGCGGCACGAGCGTGATGCTCTCGTTCCTGCGCGGGCTTGGCGTTGACGCCGTGCTGGAAGACAGCTCCGGCAATGGCGGCGCTTCGGTGGCGGCTTATGGCGCCGCCGGCGGCATGCGGGTCAAGATCCTCGCGCCGGCCACGACATCGCCAATGAAAGTTGCGCAGATGCACGCCTTCGGCGCCGAGGTCCAGTTGGTGGAAGGCCCGCGCGAGGAATCGGAAGCGGAAGCGATCCGGCAATCGAGGCAGACATTCTATTCCAGCCACAATTGGCAGCCGTTCTTCCTTCAAGGAACGAAATCGCTGGCCTACGAGATGTGGGAGGACTTCAACTTTGCCGCGCCGGACAATGTTGTCATGCCGGTCGGCGCCGGCAGCAGCCTGCTTGGCTGTTATCTCGGATTCAAGGAGCTATTGGCCGCCGGGCAGATCACGCGGCTGCCGCGCCTGTTCGCCGCCCAGCCGCTGAATTGCTCGCCGGTCGATGCCAGTTTTGCCGCAGGCGTCGATACCCCTGTCAATCGCGAGGTCAAGAAGACCATTGCCGAGGGCACCGCCATCCGGCATCCGTTGCGATTGAAGCAGATTGTCACGGCGCTCAAGGAGACCGGCGGCGGCACTGTTGCGATCCCGGAGGATCAAATCATTGCTGCGCTGAAGAAGCTCGCGCGCACCGGCCTCTTTGTCGAACCGACCTCTGCGTCGGCTGCCGCCGCGCTTGACGAGCTCAGCCGGCGTGGCGCGATTCGTCCGGCCGAGCGCACCGTCGTCATCATCACCGGCACGGGGATCAAGGCGGCCGCTACCATCACGGATATTCTAAGCGCGGATTAGTTTCGTGAGTTCGGCAACCCGGCATTCCGGGTTTCCGCATCGGCGGAGTGGCCTATTTCGGCGCCCCCTCGGGAAGCTGGAGAAATTCAAGCGTGACCCCGTCGGGGGCCCTTACGTAAATCATGCGGAGCCCCTTGAGATCGCCGGATTCAACCGTCTGAACCTTACCGACCGGCAGCCACCCGATGCTTGCGGAACGCGCAAGCAGAGCATCTATATTTTCGACATAGAAGGCGAGGTGGACCGAACCAACATCTGACGGTCGCGGCTTATAGATCTGTCGATCATCAGGTGAAGTATATTCGTGCAGCTCGATCTTATGGCCGGGCCCCTCGACCATCGCGAGCCGCATGGCCGCCCCGGGCACACCGATCACCTGCTCGACGAACGGCGCATTTTCGAAGGTCCAGGTGTACAGATGCCGGAAGCCCATCACATCGACCCAGAACTTTAGCGAGTCCTCCAACGAGGAGACCGTGAGACCGGTGTGATCGATGCTCCTGATCATGATGTCTCCCCGCTTGCAGTAGTCCGACTACTGCAGCACATGCTTAACTCGCGGGCTTTTTGGCCCAAGCGAACGTCCACATGTTGTTCTGAGGCAGCGATTGGGACAAGTGCGACATTCACAAAGGTCTGTGACCGAGACGTGAGCTAGATTCGAACGGCGTGATCATGCGTGCAGGCCGCCGCAACGTCGTTGCCTACGCCCGCTTGCGTTCGCGTCCCGACAGGAGCTGCGCTATCCATCGTGTCGACTCGTATTCGTCGCAGACGGCGAGCAACGCGATGACAATCGGCACGCCCATGAAGGCTCCCGCGACGCCCCAGAGAAAACTCCCCAGGAATACCGCCGACAGCACGATGAACGGCGAAATGGACAAAGCGGCGCCGGCCATTCTTGGCTCGAGATAGCTTCCAATGAGAAACTGAACCAGGTTCAGACACGCAAAAATTGCAACCGCCAGCTGCCAGGATTCAAATTGAACCAGAGCAAACAAGGTCGGAAAGACCGTTGCGAACAACGGACCGACGAAGGGAATGTAATTCAGTACGAATGCGATGACGCCCCAAGCAGTTGCCAATTCGATTCCCGCGAGCAGCGCAAAACTCCAGACGACGACGCCCGTCAGCACGCTCATGACGCTGCGAACCACCATATACTTCTGCAGCTTGGCCGCGATGTCGGCGCCGGCGACCAAAAGCATCTGCCTGGTCGCCGCGCTCTCAAGACGTTCGATGTTTTTTCGAACGACATCCACTTCCAGAAGTCCGAGCACGGTGAAAGCAAAGGCGATCACGATAAAGGATATCAATCGGTAGCCACGTCCGCCGATGTCCCTGACAGCCGGCAGAATCCAGTTGGTGTTGCCCTTGCCCGGATTGACCACACTGGCCACCGACACTCCGTGTCCGTCGAGCCAGTCGACTCCCCGTCCGTACAAAACCTGCAAACGATCGGCATTGCTCGTGAGCCACTGAACGACCCTGCTGAATCCCCAGATCAGCAAAAGCCCGAGAACCGAAAGAACGACCACGACGCCAAGAACCGTTATGGTGAGCGCGAGCAGTTTCGGAAGCCTCGCCTGAAGCGCCTGCTGGATCGGCCACACGATGGCAATAATGAACAGGGAGAAAGCCACCGGAGCAACGATCGGTTGCGCCAGGTAGGCAGCGCCAAGGATCAAGATCGTTGCACAGAAAAGAAGGAGGATCTTGATCGTCCGATCTTGGGTCATCACCAGACCAGGCGCGCTATCGACTGGGTCAGAACGGTCAGAACCACGCTGATCGCAAGCGCATAGCAAAACCACCGCCAGCTCCAGGTCCAAAGGCCGATTGCGATTGCGGCGACGGCGGCGGGAGCGAATACATCCAAGTAATACAAAATGCCACGTCGCACCGTGCTTGTGCCGAGATAGGCGCTGAGAGGGACAACCAACAGCAACAGCACGAGGGCGCGAGCTGCCGGACTTTTGGCAAGGTTTTTCATTTCGTCAGGTTGGCAAAGCCGTAACCCAGTTTCAAGGGTTGATCACCGCGAGGTGGCCATTCGTGCCAGCGCGCGCCGGAGGGACACGCCCCTAAAACGAACAGAATGAGCGCTACAAGGATCAGGAGGAGCACAATAACGATGCCACTCATCGCCGCCCCCCGAAATCAAACCTGCGATCGCTCCACTTCTCAGTTGGCCTTCCACCGCAGCTTTCGGGCGTCCTTCATGACGACGCCAGCCGTTCCCCTCCGAGGGCCGATCACGTTGCAGGTTTCCCATGCCATTGGACGCTTCCAAGAAGATCGCTGGCTCCGGTCCAAAGGATTTGAATACCGAGACAAAAGAGGATGAATGCAGAGAGCCGGACAGCGATGTCAGTCCCGCTGCCTCCCAACAGTCGTTCAACTCGATCCGAATACGCAAAGCAGGTATAAATTGCCGCCGCTATCACCATTGTTGCGAGCATGCTCGCCAGAAAAAACCCGAGATCCGCCGTGTAGTCGGAATACGCCGATCGTGAAAGCCCGAGACTGATCATGACCGCGATCGTGCCCGGTCCGGTGGTCAGCGGCAGCGTCAGGGGATAAAAGGCCAGACCGCTATAGTCGGTTCGCTGGCCCGCGGCAGCCGGGTCGGCGCCGCTCCGCGTGCCCTCGTTCAGCAATTTCCAGCCGGACGCGGCCACGATAAGGCCGCCAGCGACCCGAAGCACTGGCACCGATATGCCATAGAGCTTCAGGACGAGCGCCCCGATCAACAGCGATCCCGTCATCACGAAAAATGAATTCATGGCAACTCGTCGCGCCAGCGATTTGCGCGTGGCGCTATTGGCATATTTCGTCATGCTGAGAAACACGAGCGCCGCTCCTGGTGGATTGATCACCGAAAACAACGCCGCAAGGACGAGCAGGAACGTTTCCATAATTCGTCGTCAATCCACCCCGAACCCGGTCTCCGATATGTCATCACGGCCTGCCGGACACAAAGCGGATTGTGGTTGGAACCCTCACTACCGCCACAATGCCCTCAACCACTGCGATCAATGGTCGTTGCTTCTGGCCGCTACGCCGGCACTGGTTTCAGAACCGTACAGTGACCGAGCCGAGAACACGGTTGGCGGTAGCAAAGCCGGCGCCAGCCGGGAGTGTTGCTGGCGTGCCACCAAACACGTCCCGATGCGAGTAGACATATTCGAGGCCGACATCGAGCCATCCAGTCCCAACGTTATTGCCACGAACCTCTGCGAACGGGCTCCAGATCAAATTGACGATCCCCTGCTGCATGGTGCTGTTCAACAACGTGGCCGAGGCAGATCCAGGCACGAAGAACAACGCATAGGATGGATATTGCTGCCATGCGTAGGAGTAGACGAAATTGCTGCGCAATTGCGGCATCCAGAAGCGGCGATAGCCTACGCTTGCGCCATATGTAGGCAAAGCGTCGAGCGTGACATCCACAATGCCCGGCAAGCCGACATTCGACAGCGCATCCTGGCCGAAAGTATTGCCGCCGAAATAGCGCCCGATGCCTTGGCCATAATAGGCCATGCCAACCAGCTCGTCCGGACCGAACGAGGGTGACAACCACCGCATCGGGAGACGGCCATTGCCTGCGACACCCCAGCCGACCGTATCGCGCTTCACCGCCGGGGGCGCAGCCGCCGTACCATCCGTCCGGATGGTGAGATCGCGCAACAGACCACGCAAGTCGAGGATCGAGCCGTCGTACCGGTATTCAAGCCGTCCGAGCAGATCGGGCAGCGATGCAAATGCCGGACTGAGGCCCGGGAAGCCGCTGGGGGTGCTGATCTGCGTGAATACGCCGGCGACGGACGTATACTGCGTATCCGGCATTTCGAGAGAGAGATGTCCGGTCAACCCCGGCGCTAACGCTGCGGTCGCGCGAATTTGCGGCTGGCGCACGAAGGACTGGTTGAGGTTGGTGGAGAAGTTCACGGTCTCGTAGACGCCTTCGTTCCAGAGACTATTCGCTTGCCCGACCAGCACGCGGAATTGCTCTGTCCCGATTTCGCCCCAGGCCTGACGGAGGCGGAAAACCGCATTAGGCGAAGCGGCCGTGCCCCCGCCGAAGTCACCCTCGAAACGGGTTTCGAGAGTGCCCCAGGCCGTTGCCGTGCGCGTGTCCATGCCTATGCGGCTAAACCGGGCGGACAGTCCGGTATCGCCGCCTTGCAGGTCGGCAGGACTTCCCGTGAGCGGGATCGTTTGCACCGTCGGCGCATCGGACTGATTGCGGCCGTTGAAATCGTGGTACCCGTTGACGTTGGCGAAGCCGTAAAAACGCACCTCGGATTGACTGCCGGGGATTCGCAACGAAAGGCCCGGAAGATCGGACCGCAACGCATCCTCGCCTTCTCCCTCGTACTGATTTCCCATCGGCTCGGGTGGACGCAGGCCCGGGATGGTATCCGCGACAACGGGACTTGGCGGGACGGCGGCTGTCAACACCGGCGGTGTCGAGGCAACCGTGGTCCGCGGTGGCTTCTGCGGCGCTGCCGGCTCACGACGCGCGGTCGCAGCCTGTGACTTCGCGCGCTTTTCACGCGACTCAAGTTCATCGACGCGATGTTGCAGTGCGCTGATCAGCTTGTCGCCTTCTGCGGCGCGACGTTGCAGCGCATCTAGCCGCTGCAACAGCTCGTCCATTGAAGGCTTCTGCTCCGAAGCCGCCGGCGCCTGGGCAAGAGCCGAACTCGCCGGCAATGCGACGAGCACAACACCACAAAGAATTCGGAACGCAAGCATTTGCTCGCTCCCGCAGGCTAGCCGCGTGCAAACCAGTAAACGCCCGCAGATAAGACTATTTGATTGTAGCGAGCGCAAGATCGCTCAACAGGCGCAGTCACACTTCCGTTCCGAGTGTATCATTTTGGCCGCGACACCAGTGGTTGGCCAGGCGCCTCAACCATTCGACTGTCGCACGCTTGCTGGCACACGGCAGGCAGCGTCCTCCTACGGAGGCAGATCGGATTGATCGTACATCGGACCGGGCGTCAATGGCGGGGCCGGGACCGCATCTCCCGATGGCGGCGACGCTCCAAAAGCCGGGTGCGGCGATGCAGGATGATCGATCCCCTCTCGAATGCGCTCCAGCATATATGAGTGGAACGGGTTTGAAGCCACGCGAAGCAAAGCGTCGAGGCTCGTGATCAGCACATTGCGTTCACCACGCGGCGCCAGAGCTCCGAGGTTTGGCCCGAAGTTTTCCGTCCCGTCAGGCGCCATGCCGTACAGGGCGTCGTTCATCGGAAACGGAAGCGCTACATGCGACAGCGAAAAAACGCCGGGCGGATAGCTCAGTCCCAACGGGCGGTGCTGCTCGCTTGTACCTCCAGCATCGATCGAACGCTCTTCGACCTCGGTGCTGGCCTCCGCTTCGTTCGCAATGACCGTGATTCGGTATGGCCGCACCGCTTGAGGAAGGAGCCGATTGAGCGCGGTGTCGGCCGACGGGCGCAAAAGCGGACCGAACTTGATCGTTCGATTGACGTCGAACAGCACCAGTTCACTTCCGTTTGAAGGTAATTGGGCATACAGCCCGGAAATGATGGCCGGGGTGCTGACCGTGAAGTCCATCACTGATTGGAACGTCAACAGCGGCGCCAATTCGCCGAGACGCCCCTTGCTGCGAAGGTCCGATATCTGCTGCTGAAGGATCTGCGTCAGACGATATGATTCGCGCGCGCCATTGACCGGAAATGAATTGTACTTGAACGGATTGAATTCCGGCAGGACAGCAAGCCATGCGGCCTTGGAGAAGGCCGGGAAGATCGCAGGAAGACCGGCCAACCCGGCAAAGCGTGCGAAGCGCGTAATGCCGATCATCGGCGAGATCAGGACAATGCGATCAGGTCGAGCCAAGTCCGGGTTCTCAATCGCATCGAGCGCATATTTGACGGCCAGCGCGCCCCCGTTCGAAAAACCAACGAGATGAAGCGGCGCGGGCGCGGGTACACGCCGGCGGGCCTCGCGTACCGCAAGACGCGTCGCAGCCATCCAGTCTTCCCACGTGACCGCCGTCAATCCCGCCGGTACCGTGCCATGACCGGGCAATCTGATCACGAGCGCGACGAACCCTTTGTCGCGATACACCCTGGCGATATGGCGTTGGCTGTAAGGAGAATCCGTCAGTCCGTGCAGCAAAACGACGACCCCGCGAGGAGGGCCATCCGGCTCGAGTATGAAAGAACGATTGAAGTCCTGGGAAAAGTGCGGCGGATAGACCGGGCTCCCCTCAAAATACCGGTTGATGGGAACACGTTCATCGGGTGTCAGCTTTTGCGAGACTTCGGCGCGAACGTCTTCAAAGATCCGCGCCTCGTTCTCGAGATATCCGCGCCAATCTGCCCGATCGAGCGCTTCTACGGTCAACTCTCGCGGCAAATATGTGTGCCAGACTTCCAGCGACGGACCGCGTTGCACGTCATACACGCGGACTGCGAAAAGCGTCAGCGCCGCGACGACCAGGACGATCGCCGTCCATTTCAGCCAGTTAAGAACCTTCGTACGCACCATAAGGCTCGCTTGTCACCGCCAAGAATTCATCCGGCATCTCCTCTACGCGATGTCCACGACCGTCGCATCAGAAATCCCATTGTCCGGCGATGACCGTCTTGCGGCGCCTAAAGGCCCCAGGGAAGACCGAGCAGGTACCAGACAACGAACAGCGCCGTCCAGATGATCGCCATCCAGAGCGTGTAGGGCAACATCAGCGCGACGACTGTCCCGACCCCGGCGTTCTTGTCGTAGTTCTGCGCAAACCCGACCACCATTGCAAAGTAGGCATTGAGCGGCGTGATCGCGTTAACCGGCGAATCGGCAATCCGGTAGGCCGCCAAGACCGCTGCGGGATCGACAGAAAGCTGTATGAACACCGGCACGAACACCGGCGCAAAGATGGCCCATTTGGCGATCGCCGGGGTGAAGACCAGGTCCAGGATCATGACCACGACGATGAAGCCCACCAGCAGCCACAGCGCACCGATATTCGCGCTCTTCAGTGCATCTGCCATCGTCAAGGCCATGAGCGTCGGGATGTTGCTGTAGTTGAAGTAGTCCACGAACTGACTAATGACCACGAACAGGAGGATTGTGCCGCCCAATGAGGACACGGCCTTCGTCATGGCAGCGATGACGGCCGACGAACTGGTCATCGTTTTGGCACCCATGCCGTATGCGATCCCGGTCGCGAGGAACAGCACCATGATGACCCCGATCAGGCCGTTCATGAACGGCGAATTTCCGATGAGGATTCCTGTCTCCGGATTCCGCAAAGGCGCGCCCGACGGCAGCGTCAACAAAAGGAACAGGATCACGACGCCCAGCAGAGCGATCGCCGCGTATCTGAGGCCTCGTGACTCATCTGCTGAAAGCTGCCCGCCATCCTGGGCAGGCTGAGCCGCGCCGCCCTGCCCACCTTCGTAAATGCCCAACCGCGGTTCGATGATTCGATTGTTGATCAGCCCAATGACGGCCGTCAGAACCACAACGGAAGCAATCGAAAACGAGACATTGGCCGTCAGATCCAGCGAGACGTTAGGATTGACCATGCGTATGGCGTCGTTCGTCAGCTCCGTGAGGACGGCGTCGAGCGGCTTGATGATCATGTTCACGGTGAATGCGCCAGCGACGCCGGCAAACCCAACCGCCAGCCCGGCGAGAGGATGCCGGCCAACGCTCAGGAAGGCAACGCCCGCCAACGGGATCAACACCACGTAGCCGGCATCGGCCGCAATGCTCGATATGATGCCGACGAACGCGATGATATAGACCAGTGCCCAGCTCGGGGAGACAGTCACCAGCTTTCTGATCAGGGCGTTGACGAGGCCGGCTTCCTCCGCGACGCCGACGCCCATCATGGCGACGACCAGCAGGCCCACCGCACTGAATCCCATGAAGTTCGGCACCAGCCTCGTGTAGATGTGGCGAATTCCGTCCACGGTCAGCAGGCTGTTGGCGGCGGTGGTCGCGGTCTCGAGCTTGTGCGTATCCGGATTGATGACCTGGTAAGTAACACTTGCCCCGAACATGTACAGGAGATGAGAAAGCACCAGCACAATCGCGATGAGGATCAGGAATATCACGACCGGGTGGGGTACGCTGTTGCCTACGCGCTCGATCGTATCGAGGATCTTTTGCATCGTCGATTTGGACGACGCCGTGTTCGGGACCTTGCTCGACTCGGTCATGGCTGTGGTCCTTTGCTAGTCGTCGTCACCGACTGATGCTCATGGCGGCAGCAACCACGGCGCCAGAATGACGCAGACGATCAGAACAACGACGGAAAACGGCACCCCGACACGCACAAAATCTCCGAACGTGTAGCGGCCGGGCGCGACCACGAGGGTATTCACAGGCGACGACACGGGAGTCATGAACGCCGTTGAAGCGGCCAGCGCGACGATCATTGCGAACGGATACGGCGAGAGCTTCAAATCGTGCGCAATGGCGAGTGCAACCGGCGCCATCAAAATCGCCGTCGCGGTATTGGAGATGAACATTCCAAGGAGTGCCGTAATGACAAACAACGTAGCCAGGACAAGGCGCACATCGGCGCCGACAGTGAGGCTCTTCAGGGCGGCAGCAGCCAACTCGACTCCGCCGGTACGCTCCAGCGCAATGGAAAACGGCAGCATTCCGACGATCAATACGATCGTCTTCCAGTCGATCGAACGATAGGCGCTCGCAAAATCGACGCAGCCGAATACCCCCATCAGCAGACAGCCGATCAGGGCTGCCTGCACGTTCGGGACGATGCCACCGACCATCAGCCCGATGACAACAGCCAGACAGAAGAGCGCCTGCAATGCCCGCCCGGGAGCTGGAAGCCGCTCGTCCATCTCGACCGGCAAGCCGATTATGACCATGTTCGAAGTCTCGCCACGCAGCCTTTCAATGTCCTTCCACGATCCGACGAGCAGCAAGATATCTCCTACATCGAGCTTTTCCTTCAACATGTCCCCCGTGTAGGCGCCGCCGCTGCGCCGCATGCCGATTGCGGTCAGTCCCGACCGGCTGCGGAATTCGGACTCGATGAGCGTGTTATCGATGAATTCAGAGGTCGGCGGCAGAAGCACCTCGACCATCCCAATCTCTTGCGAGCGATCTGAAAAGTACGCGCCGGTAAGCGGCAGCTGTTCGAGATGATACTGCTTTCGAATAGCATCGCCGCCGGCGATCGATGCTGACCGATCGATTAACAATATGTCACCAACCTGCAATTCCGTTTTGGCAGTGGGCTTGAGAACTTGGTTGGCGAATTTACCGTTCCGCTCAATCGCAAGGATGTTGACGCCGGACGCGCCGCGCAGATTCACATCCTCCAGACATTTCTTCGCAAGCGGCGACCCCTCCATGATCCGGAGTCGACTCTCGCGGTCAGCGAGGTTGTATTGGTCGATCCAGTTAGCAAAACTGACGCGACCCGACGTCTTTGGATCGTGCGACACCGGAAGCCAGCGGCGCGTCAGGCACATGTAGATGATCCCGAGGAAGAGAACCGGCAAGCCGAACGGCGTGAAGCTGAAGAACCGAAAGCCCGCCACGCCGTGACGCTCAAGTTCACTATTGACGACCAGGTTCGGAGCGGTCGCCACGAGCGTCATCATGCCACTTATCAGCGCTGCAGAACTCAGCGGCATCATCAGCCTGCTGGGGCTGATGCCGGTGCTTTTTGCAATGCGCAGAGCGACCGGAATGAAGATCGCAGTGACAGCCGTCGAACTCATGGTGGCTCCGAGACCACAGACGACCAGCATGAGCAAGACGATGAGGCGAACCTCGTTGTTTCCGGCCTTGGCAATCAACCAGTCGCCGAGCCGCTGCGCGACGCCGGTCCGCACCAGACCATCGCCGATGACGAACAGTGCGGCGATCAAAACGATGTTCGGATCGCTGAAGCCGGACAGCGCTTCGCCCACGGTGACCGTACCGGTGAAAGGCAACACAACCAGCATGATCAGGGCCACGGCATCCAATCGCGGCTTGTTGATCGCAAACATTACGATTGCCGAAGCAAGCAGCGCCAGGACAATCCCCAGACTCCCGCTCATTTCAATTTCGTCCGGTTACATATTGATGTGACACTCCATGCCCCCCGCCGAACTCCAGTCGGCCCGCGCGCCGGCGCAGGACAGACCTGCAAATTCATTTCGTCGTTGTTTGGCTTGAAATACTGACAGGCGCTCGCTCCTTGCTTGCGTGCCAAAGGCGGTACGCGACGAGCATTGTCAAAAGCTACCACCGCCCTAGATTCGTTTGCAAGCAACGCATCCTGTACGCACTGCACAAGCGGAGGCGCCGTGCAGTGCCGCCCTTCCCCGACAACATCTCAGCACCGCAGCGCTCGACCACGCGCATCTGCCCGGTTTGACACTCGAACGCAGCTGGTTTGACTTATCCCGTTCAATCTCCGGAGATCGGCACCACTTGTACGGAAACGTTCATCCGGCTGAACGCGTCTGCCGGTCCCTCCCAATGACCGGAGAGCGGAGAGGCCTTTTCCTGTTCGCGTGCGACAGCGACCGAGATATGCTCGGGGCCAACGAGCTTGTTGTTTGTCGGATCGAAGCCGCGCCAACCCGCGCCCGGGAGGTAAATCTCTGTCCAGGCGTGCGTCGCGCCATGCTGTCCTTCGGCCATCTGGATATAGCCGGTGACAAATCGCGCTCCCAGTCCCCAATAGCGCGCGGCCTCCATCATAAGGACGGCAAAGTCGCGGCAAGAGCCGCTGCCACGCCGCAGAGTCTCGTCGGGCAACTGCACGCCCGCCTCTTCACGATGTAGATATTTGAGCGACTGAAAAATATGAGTGTTCAAGTTACCCAGCAGATCCAGCGTTCCTATCACCTGGCCAGGCTCGTACAGATCACGGAGCCAATTCAGCAATATCTGTCCGTCATAAGGATAGCTGGGCAGACGGTGAGCCATCAGATCGATGTGCTCTTCCGGAGGGTATTGAAAAGGAAAATAGCGGGCGAATGGCGCAATGGGCCATTCGACGGGATCGTCATAGTATAGATCGACGTCGACTTCGCTCGATATCAGAAGCCTGTTACCCGGCTCTTCAAAGCTGATAGTCGCGATGCAGTTGTCATATGCGTCGCGCAGCCAGCGCACGGTCGCCCGCGGTACAACACTGACGCGCGCTCTCGCAATGTGGAGATCATGCCCCTCGCGAGGTCGCATCAGCGCCCGGTGCGGACCGAATTTGACCGGCTGTCGATACAGATACTCGGTTTCGTGCAGTATCCGGATACGCTTCATTGTGCCGGGCCCTTCAATACACCGTTATGACAAAGCTTATTCGGCTCGCGCGATCCTACAAAGCAACCGGCATGGGGGTGCGGAAATTCTGAAAAGAAAGCTAACTACTCAGATCGGTGCGCGCACCGGCTCCGCGTTGCTCACTTTGCGGATGGTCAATGTTGCTGACGTGTTTCGATGATATGGTTCGGCTTGGCCGCGTTGCCTTTTCAACATTCCAACGCAGCGGAGTAAACATGTCACCATCACAATCCTGGGTAGATAAATCTCATGGAGCGCATCACCTCGCATACAGGTACCGAGTGATGCCACGTTGCAACTCGTTGGCTTGAGATTATTTGGCCGGACGATATGATGATGAGATGTGCCGTCGCATTGATCGCCGGAGCGATGGACGACACTCGCGTTTCATAGTTGCGTCTTGGAGCGTTGTGATGCCAGAGCTCGAGGCCGTTCTCGCCAATATTGAGTCAAATTTGGACGCTGCGTATGAACGGCTGTTTGCGCTTTTGCGCATTCGTTCCATTTCGACCGACCCGGCTTATGCTCAGGAGTGTCGCGCGTGTGCCGATTGGCACGTCAAGGATCTTCGCGAGATTGGCTTCGAGGCTGAGGCGCGCGAGACGCAGGGGCACCCTATCGTCGTCGGCCACGACCGCAGTTCAACAGGACGATCAGTTCTGTTCTACGGACATTACGATGTGCAGCCGGTCGATCCGCTTGGCCTTTGGGATCATGATCCGTTCGAGCCGTTCATCGAGACACGACCCGATGGATCGCGCGCAATTCGTGCGCGTGGCGCCTCCGACGACAAGGGGCAGGTCATGACGTTCATCGAGGCCTGCCGGGCCTGGAAGGCCGTCACGGGCAAACTTCCTGTAGCGACCACGATCCTGCTTGAGGGCGAAGAAGAATCGGGAGGCGCCAGCCTGCCCGGCTTCCTCGAGACGCATGCGGACGAATTACGCGCCGATATCGGTCTCATCTGTGATACCAATATGTGGGACGCCAAGACGCCGGCGATTCAAACCATGTTGCGCGGCCTGTGCGGTGAGGAAATAACGATTCATGCAGCCGACCGCGATCTGCACTCGGGCTTCTATGGATCGGCGGCGGCGAATCCCAACCGCATCCTCGCGCGCATTCTGTCTGATTTGCACGACGCGGATGGCCGCGTCACCATTCCAGGTTTCTATGACGGGGTTCCCGAATTGCCGGATGCATTACGGGCGCAGTGGGACACCTTGAACTTCGATGCCGCGGCCTTCCTGGGGGCGGTCGGACTCTCAGTGCCTGCCGGAGAAAGAGGGCGCTCGGTTCTGGAGATGGTCTGGTCTCGCCCGACCTGCGAGATCAACGGCATGGGCGGAGGCTATCAGGGAGCGGGCTTCAAAACCGTCATTCCGTCTGTCGCCTCGGCGAAAGTCTCTTTCCGGCTCGTGTTCGATCAGGATCCTCATGCTATCCGCAAGGCCTTCCGCGAGTTCGCAAGAAAGCGCGTTCCGTCTGACTGCAAGGTGGAATTCGCCGAGCACGGCGCCGGCCGCGCCATTCGTTTCCCGATCGAAGCGGACGCGTTTGCGAAGACGCGCGATGCGCTCAGCGCCGAGTGGGGACGACCGGCCGTTTTCATCGGCGGTGGCGGATCGATCCCCGTAACGGCGGAATTGAAACAGAAGCTTGGCATGGATGTCGTCCTGGCGGGCTTCGCGCTGGACGATGACCGTATCCACAGTCCGAACGAGAAATATGAACTGGAAAGCTTCCGACGCGGCGTTCGCTCCTGGGCAAGGGTCCTGCAGGAATTGGGACAGCACTAGCATCCCGCTGGCACAACATAGGCATCATCGTTCGCAGCAAGAACCGTCGGACAGGAAGTCGATCATACCAATCGGCCGACCAATTGGAGCGGAGCCATCCGCCTCCAGCGTGTCGATTGTCGCTCGCCGCAACTGAAAGAGGTTTGACGCAGGGTCGGGAAGCATATGCCTGCGCAAGCGACCAGACGATTTGGCCGCGACAGGAGAGCCCGGGATAGGTGAGGTCTTCGATGGAAGAAGGGGTGACATGACAGTGCAATCAGAGGAAGTGCGAGAAACGGTTCTGATCGATCTCGCCCTGCAAGGCGGCGGCTCCCATGGTGCATTCACTTGGGGTGTGCTCGACCGTTTGCTCGAAGAACCCTGGCTCAAGATCGACGCCATTTCCGGCACGTCGGCGGGCGCCATGAACGCCGCCATTCTGGTCAGCGGTTTCATTCAAGACGGCGCGCGAGGCGCGCGCAAGGCACTGGACGCCTATTGGGACCGGGTCGCCGCGTCTGCGCGATTTAGTCCCATCCAACGGTCACCGTTCGACCGCATGATGAACCGCTGGTCGCTCGATACTTCCCCCGGCTATCTGATGATGGACCTCATGAGCCGGCTCGTTTCACCCTACAATCTCAATCCATTCGACCACAATCCAATCCGGTCAATTCTAGAGGACAGCATTGATTTCGACCGTCTGAAGGAAGCGCCGATCAGGCTGTTTATCACCGCAACCAATGTCCATACCGGACGCGGCAAGATCTTCCGCAATCCGGAGATTACACCGGAGGTGCTGCTCGCGTCTGCCTGCCTGCCAACCATGTTTCAGGCCATCGAGATCGATGGCGAGCCATATTGGGACGGCGGTTACGTCGGCAATCCGACCATCTCTCCCTTGGTCCGCGAAAGCAACGCCACTGACGTCATTCTTGTACAGATCAATCCGCGCGAACGCCGCGAAACGCCCCGCACGGCCGCGGAAATTCTGAACCGCCTCAATGAGATTTCTTTCAACGCGCCCCTGATGAAGGAGTTGCGCATGATTGCATTGCTGCGCCAGGCTGCCGATCCCGGGAGTGGCGAGGGAAGCCGTTGGGCAAAGATGCGCACACATCGCATCCTTACGGATAAACTGGCGGAGTTTGGCTCCTCCTCCAAGCTCAACGCGGAGGCGGCTTTCCTGCAGTTGCTCAAAGATGAAGGCCGGAGAACGACGGAGGAATTTCTCAAGTCCCATGCTGAGGACATCGGGAGACGCTCCACGGCAGATATCGACGTTCTGGTGGAGGAGTGTTGATCATGGGCGAGCCCGGTTGCCATCCCTCCCGACGTTTGCTCCGCTTCACATTGACGGTTGCGCCGGCGCTTGTTCTTCTGCTCTCCGGGTGCAAGCGGGAAGTGGCCCAGGAAACACCGCCGCCGCGTCCTGTCCGCACGGTGACCGTTCAAAAGAGTGGTCTGGGCGAGACGGTCGTTCTAACCGGACAGATACAAGCCGAAAAGGAAGTCGCCCTCGCCTTCCGTATCGGCGGACGCATCATCGAGCGGCTCGTGGATACCGGTGATCAGGTCAAGCCGGACCAACTGGTGGCCAAGCTCGATCCCCAAAACGAATTGAACTCGCTTCGCTCCGCGCGGGCGGCGCTTTCCGCGGCCAATGCTCGGCTGGAGCAAGAGTCAAATCACTTCGAGCGGCAGGAAACGCTGCTGCGACAAGGCTGGACAACCCGCGCCAATTTCGATCAGGCCCAGCAGGCGTTGCGGACCGCTCAGGCGACGGTAGACGATGCCAAGGCCCAGAGCGAAATCGCGGAGGACCGGGTCGGCTATACCCAACTGAGAGCTGGTTTGGCCGGCACCATTACCCGCCGCGCGGCAGAATCCGGCGAGGTGGTGCAAGCCGGACAAATGGTGTTCATGGTCGCGCGCAATTCCGGCTGGGATGCCGTCTTCGACGTTTCGGCTCAGGTGTTGCGGACTGCGCCGGGAGATGCCGAAGTGATCATCTCTCTGACCGACGATCCGAACGTCACGGCAAAGGGCCGCGTACGGCAGGTCGATCCGCAGGCCGATCCCATCACGCGCACATTCAAGGTCCGTGTGGCGGTGAATGATCCGCCCCCGGCGATGCGGCTCGGTGCGACCGTATCAGGCCGCATGGAGGTTAGTCATAGCAGCGGGATCTCCCTTCCTGCGAGCGCCTTGACGGCCGCGGACAAGAGCCCGGCAGTTTGGGTGGTCGATCCGAACAGCCTGACCGTCAACCTCAAGCCGGTCGATGTCCTGCGCTTCGATCCCGGAACAGTAGTGCTGTCCGGAGGCCTCACCGGCGGCGAGATGGTCGTTACCGCGGGAGTTCAGGCCCTGCACCCCGGCCAAAAGGTCAGGCCGCTGGGAGTGAGGTCATGACTGGCCCCAATCTCTCCGACTGGGCGCTGAAGCATCGATCCTTTATCGTTTTTGCGATGATCTCCATCGTGATCGCCGGCTTGTCGTCCTATTATCGTCTCGGACGCAGCGAGGACCCGGCCTTTACCTTCCGCGCCATGGTCGTGCAGGCGGCCTGGCCCGGAGCGACGCTCGACGAGACCCTGACGCAGGTCACCGAACGTCTTGAGCGCAAGTTGCAGGAAACGAAGGGCCTGGACTTCCTGCGCTCCTATACCACGCCGGGCCAGACCACGATTTTCGTGAACCTGAAGGGCTCGACCTCCGCGCGGCAGGTGCCGGACATCTGGTATCAGGTGCGCAAGAACATCGGCGATATCCGCCGGACCTTGCCCCAAGGCGTGATCGGCCCCGGGTTCAACGACGATTTCGGCGATACCTTCGGCCTGATTTACGGGTTCACCGCCGACGGCTTTGGCCATCGCGAACTGCGCGATTATGTCGAGGACATACGTTCGAAACTTCTGCAAGTCCCGGATGTTTCCAAGATCGAAATTCTGGGCGCTCAGGACGAGCAGATCTATGTTGAATTCTCGACCCGCCAACTTGCGGGTCTCGGGGTCGACCGCGGCGCGTTGATCGCGGCACTTCAGGCGCAGAACGCCGTGATCCCGGCAGGATCGCTTCAGACCGGCGACGAGCGATTGTCGATCCGCGTCACCGGTGCATTCAAATCCGAGAACGACCTGCTTGATGTCAATTTCGTCTCGAACGGACGCCTGATCCGCTTGCGGGACATCGCCGAAGTTCGCCGCTCGCTGTCTGATCCGCCGCAGCCGATGTTCCGCGTCAACGGCAAACCCGCGATCGGCCTTGCCATCGCCATGCGCGATGGCGGCGACATCCTGACATTGGGTGAGAACGCACGAAGGGCGATTGACTCTGCAATGGCCGATGTGCCCATCGGCATCGACGTGAGTTTGGTGTCTAACCAGCCGGTAGTGGTGAAAAACGCCATTGGCGAGTTCATGGAATCGCTCTGGCAGGCGATTGCGATCATCATGGCCTGCAGCATCGTCAGTCTCGGCTTCCGGCCCGGAGCAGTCGTTGCTCTGTCCATCCCACTGACTGTGGCGATCATCTTTCCGATCATGGAATTTATCGGCATCGATCTGCAGCGCATTTCGCTCGGCGCGCTCATCATCGCCCTTGGGCTGCTGGTCGACGACGCAATGACGACTGTCGACGTAATGACCTCACGCATGGCCGCCGGGGACAGCAAGGAGAAAGCGGCGACCTACGCCTATGACACGCTGGCATTTCCGATGCTCACGGGCTCGTTCGTGACGGCAGCGGGCTTCGTGCCTATCGGCTTTGCCCGGTCTTCCGCCGGTGAATATACGTTCTCGATCTTCGCCGTGGTCTCGATTGCCCTGATCGTTTCCTGGTTCGTTGCGGTGCTGTTCGCGCCCCTTCTCGGGGTCTGGCTGCTCAAGGCGCCGGAGCAGAGGATGAATGAGAAGCCGAGCCGCATCATGACCACGTTCCGCTCGCTGCTGCTGACGGCCATGCGGCGCCGCTGGATGACCGTCGCGATTACTCTTGCATGTTTCGTCATATCGCTTTTGGCCCTGCCGCTGGTGCCACGGCAGTTCTTTCCCGCCTCCGACCGGCCGGAGCTGGTGGTTGATCTGACCTCGCCCCAAAATTCGTCGATCTTTGCCAGCGACCGTGTCGCGGCAAAGCTCGACGCCATGCTGAAGGACAATCCCGACGTCGCGAGCTGGAGCACCTATGTCGGGCGCGGCGCGATCCGCTTCTACCTTCCACTGAACGTGCAGCTCGCCAACGACTTCTTCGCGCAGGCCGTGGTCATCGCCAAGGACGTCGCAGCGCGCGAACGGCTGCACGCCACGCTTGAAAAACAATTGGCGGAGGAATTGCCCAACGTAGTCTCCCGTATTTCGCCCCTCGAGCTTGGGCCGCCGGTGGGATGGCCGGTGCAATATCGCGTCAGTGGTCCGGACCTGACCCAGGTACGGACGACTGCCCTGCAACTCGGCAAGATTCTAGGCGCCGACCCCGCACTGCGGCGCGTGAATTTCGACTGGATGGAACCGGCGCGGAAAGTGCGGGTCGTGATCGACCAGGATCAGGCGCGGCTTCTCGGACTAAATTCGACCATGCTATCGGCCAACCTGAACGCCGTCATGACCGGAGCCTCGATCACCCAATTGCGTGACGACATCTATCTCGTAGACATCATCGTGCGCGCCCAGGACGAACAAAGAGTCTCGCTCGATACCTTGCAATCCCTGCAGGTGCCGTTACCGAGCGGTCGCACCGTCCCATTGAGCCAGATTGCGCGCTTTGAATACGATCAGGAATATCCGCTGGTTTGGCGACGCGACCGGGTACCAACCCTCACGGTCCAGGCCGATGTCGTTTCCGGCTCGACCCCGGAGGCGGCGGTCGCTGCTCTGGCTCCGGAGGTGGCAAGGCTGCAGGCGAGCTTGCCGGGAGGCTATCGCATCGCTGTGGGCGGCACAGTTGAGGAAAGCGCCAACTCGCAGGCCTCGGTGTATGCCATGGTCCCCGCGATGCTGTTCCTGATGCTGCTGTTTCTGATGGCGCAGCTGCACAGCTTCAGCCGCCTCGCCATGGTGCTATGCCTCGTGCCGATGGGATTGATCGGCGTCGTCATGGCGTTGCTGATTTCTCGCCAACCTCTCGGCTTCGTCGCAATTCTCGGAATCCTGGCGCTGATGGGCATGATCGCGCGCAATGCGGTCATTCTCATCGAGCAGATCGAAGCCGAGCGCGCGCAAGGACGTGATCTCTGGAATGCGGTCGTGGAGGGCGCGGTTTCGCGATTTCGGCCGATCATGCTTACGGCGATCTCGACTGTTCTGGGCTTCATTCCGATTGCGCCGACAGTGTTCTGGGGGCCGATGGCATTCGCCATCATGGGCGGCCTGTTCGTCGCGACCCTGCTCACGCTGATCGTCTTGCCGGCGCTCTATGTGATATTCTTCCGCGTCGAGGAGCCCGTAAAGCAGTTAGCGTCCTGAGACGCCCGCCGTCAGTAACGATAAGATAATCAAGAGCAGGGACAGACCCGCTGCCGGCCATTGTCGGAGACGGGCATCGAGCCCTTCGAAAACCGGGCCAACGTTCAAGAGACGGAGATACGCGCGCTCCGCAAATACGATGCTGTCGCCGACGGGCACGTCGGGCGGCGACCACGCCATCCGCCTCAACGCCAGGGCAAGAACAACGCCGATCACCACCGGCCAGAGGCCATCCAGAATCTCGCCGAAATGCAGCGCTTTCGACGCATCACCGCCGACGCCCTCATAGAAAGCCCATGGCACGAGAAGAGCTGCGAGCGCAACGGCGGGCCAGGAACGAACGAGTCCGCTCGGACACTCCTCAGCGGCGCCCGACGGTGGCTCCGCGAGGCAGCCAAGGAAATGTGTCATCAGCAGCGCCGTACCGATTGACGAAAGGGTGGCGAGTAAACCCACGGTTCCGCCGTCGAATTGCGGCTTCATCGCGAGCTTGGCCAGCGCGCCGCCAGTCAAGGGCAGGCCCGCCAGGCTCAGGGCAAGCGCGACGGCAAGAGCAAACCACACGGGCGAAAGCCGTGTGCCTCGTGTTGCGAATGCGCCGATCGTCAAGAAAAGAGCGGCTTTGACCAGCAGATGGTTCGCGGAATAGAACGCAACATTGAACGAAGCATCGGCGTGTCCCGCGAGAAGCGCCGTGCCAAGCGCGGCTGTAATCACTCCCATCTGGCTAATGCTCGAATAGGCCAGAATGACCTTGGGGTTTCGTTGGGTGAGGCCGAAGACGACTCCGTAGTACGCGGAAAGGAATCCGATCGCTGCCAGGGCCACTCCCCAGCCCTCGAGCGTAACACCGTGCGGAAGGAAGCGGATCAGCCCAATGACGCCGGCCTTGACGCCGGCGCCGCTCAACAACGCGGCGACAGGGATCGGCGCGGCCTTATAATTTAACGGCATCCAGCCATTGAACGGAACCATGCCGATCTTCATGCCGAATCCCGCAATGATGAGGCCAAGTGCTGCATCCCTCCACGGTGAAGCAGGCAGGGCTCCCATCACATCCACAATGCGGGCACTCGCATGCGGCTCGCCGGCCTGCAGCATGACAAAGGCGAGCAGCAGAACTGCCTCGCCGAGAATCGCAAAGGCCAGATAGACCGCGCCTGCACGTTTCTGTTCGGAATCATTGGAAAAGGCGAACAGGCCGTAGGCGGGAATGCTCACCAGCGCATAGACGAGATAAAAGGAGACAAGATCACCCGCGATGAAGACACCTATGTTGCCGGTCATGGTCAGAAGCCAGGACACGCCGAACCGGCCGTCCGGCCGGCGCGCGCGCCAAAGGGCGGCACTGACCACGATCCACAGCGCGGCTGCCACCGCGAGCAATAGGGCGCCGGGCGGATCGAGATACAGAGTAAAGCCCAGGACAGGCAGATCGCGGCTGAGCGGCGCGCCCGTCATACCGATCAGGCCGGCGGCAAGACTGGGTATCGGTGCGAGCCACTGCAACGCCAGGGCGCGCTGCCGCCAGCGCTTGACGAAACAAGCTCCGAGCAGCGCCAACGGTGCTGCCAGACTGGCGACAAGCAAGATGGATAGAAGATCGTTCATGGCGAACTGGCCGTCACCGGACGGCCGATTTCAAGGAAATCAAGAAATGCCTGCGGCGCGAATCCGAGCACAATGGCAGCCATTGTCAGCGCAAGCGCGATCACCTCCTGACTGCGCATGGGCGTGACTTTCAACGAGACCTGGCCGTCGGACAAGGCCGGCGCGAGAATGCGATAGACATAGCCCGCTGCGAGCAGGCCGCCGACGAGGATCGGAAGCGTCCAGAACCACTGGCCGGATGCAACGGCAGCCTGCAGCATCAGCCATTTGGCGTTGAAACCGCCGCTCGGCGGCAGACCCATCAGCGACAAGCCACCGAGAGCGATGGTCAGGAAGGTCAAGGGAAGCACCCGTGCCGCGCCGCGAAGGTTTCCGATCCGGTCATGCCCTAGCGCTTCGGCGAGCACGCCAGCAGAAAGAAACATCCCGGCCTTGGCGAATGCATGGGCGAGAACCTGCATGAGGCCGGCGCTCCACCCGGCCGCGCTCCATGTCTGCGCGCCGCCCGATGCGAGCGGAAATACCAGAAAAAGATAACCGATCTGAGCAACGGTCGAATAGGCGACCAACAATTTCAAACGCGCCTGACCCAAGGCCATGACGCTCCCCACGATCACCGCCGCCGAACCGAGCCCACCAAGAATGACCGCCGCCGTTTCGGTGTGAAGGGCCGGAAGAACAAAAAACCACAGCCGAAGCGTAAGAAAGAATGAGCCTTTGACCACCAGTCCGGAAAGGACTGCGCTCGCGGCCGCCGGCGCGTTGGCGTGCGCGGGAGGCAACCAGAGGTGCACCGGGAACAGGGCCGTCTTTGCGAGCAGGCCGGCGGTCATCAGGGCAGCCGCCATCCACACCACAGGCGTAGGCTGGACCCTTTGTGCCAGGAGGGAAATATCGATCGTGCCATGCGCGCCGTAAAACAAGGCGACGCCAAGCAGATAGCAAATCGAACCGAACAGCGCGAAGAGCAGATAACGCAGTGCCGCGACAAGTGTCTCCGGCCGGCCATCGATACAAACCAGAGGGACCGCTGCAAACGTGAGTAACTCCAGAGCAACGTAGAGATTGAAGAGATCGCCGCCCACGAAAATGATGATCAGCGCGGCCCAGATGGCCTGAAGCATGATCCAGAAGGTCAGTGCGCTCCGGCTTTCGCGGACGCCGTCGGGTGTGGCGAATTTCGACCGTGCGTAGAATGCTGCAGCTGCCAGAATCACCGCAGCCGCGACCAGCATGACCGCCGAAATACCGTCAGCGCGTAACGCAATGCCGAGCGGCGGCGGCAATCCTCCGATCGTATAAACGATCGGCTTGCCGGCTTGACCAACTTCGAATGCGATAGCGCAGGCCAACACAATTCCGAATGGCGTCGACCCGAGGGCGACGCGCTCGGCATTGCGGCCTCCTAGTGTGAATGAGAGCATAATTCCGGCGAGCGGCAGCAGGATCGCGAGAACGAGAAGGTAGCCGCCCGGCGTACTCGTCCCCAACTCCACGATTACGGTCCTTCCCCGTCACTGGGCTCGGCTCGTGCGTCCGGGTCCAAGGAGAGGTCGCTGTTTGCAGCGGACAAGCGCAGGATAAGCGCAACCGCGACCGCGCTAGCGGCGAAGGCGACGACAATTCCGGTGATGACCATGGCTTGCGGTACGGGGTCGAAGCGAAAGCCGGCAGCCGCGCCGCGCCGCGCCACGATGCCGAAAACAAGAAAAACTCCGCTTCCAATCAGGTTGAAGGCAAGCAACTTGCGCAGCGGATGGGGATGGAGAATGAAGCCATAGAGGCCCAGACCAACCAGGGTCGCGCCGGTCAATCCCGCGATGACGGAGGGATTCATTGATCGGACCCTTCGCTCGATGGACCCGCGACGAGCATCGGCAAGGCGACGGCAATGGACAACACCATGAATGCTTCGATGAACAGGATGATCGGCTTGGCGACGCTGGGCGGGTAAGCAAAAAAGCTGCCCGCCACAAACTCGCCCGTGAGCCCGTTAACGAGAAACACGGCGGGTCCGGCGACCAGGGCCATGCGGAGCCATCGTGCGTCAACGCGGGGGGGTTCCGCGAGCCGCGCCATCATGGTGATGATCCAGATGGCCGCAAGCAGCGCGCCACCCTGAAACGCCCCGCCTGGCGCATTTGCACCGGTCCAGAAAACGTGAATCCCGATGAGCGTACCGATCGGCGCCAACATCTGGGCGAGAAAGATCGTCGGAGCATAAGGTCTGGATCGGCGAAACGGCGATGGCGCCCTGCCCCATGCCTCATCGGCGGTCATAGACCAGACACCGGCCACCGCCAGAACCAGCACGATCTTTTCGAGCATCGTATCGAACGAGCGATAAGACATCAGCACCGCCGTGATCGGGTTGCCAAGTCCCGCGCCGGCGCTGTCGATGGCGGCAGATGCTTCCGGCGCCAATGACGGCGGCGGATCGGGCAGCAGCAGGATGACGCTGGCCAGAGCGCCAGCGACGAGCGCGGCGAGCACGCCTGTGAGCAATTTGAGCCCAACTCCGGGTCGTACGTCTGGCCCGATGTCGTGCAGCGCACCAAGCCTCTTGCCCGCAGTAATCAGCAAGACCCCGGTGACCCCGCCACCGACCGCCGCTTCGGTCAAGGCAACGTCCGGGGCATAAAGACGGATCCAGACGAAGGCGAGCAGCAACCCATAGGCGACGTAACTGACCACCGAGGCAAACAAGGCCCGTGCAGCAACGGTCCACGCCGCGACGGCGACGACCAAGAGCGCAAGACCCACATCTAGATACGGCAGCACGCTCATTCGCGAACTCGCCTCAGCGCGCGACCTATCAATTGCGCGGTCGATGCGCCGGAAAGCAGCACCAAAGCCCAAATGACGATCAGCTTCAGCGCCGACAGCGCGGTCTCGGCCCGTAGTATCAGGCCGAAGACGACGAGGCCGAGGCCGAGATTGTCGGCCTTGGTCAAGGCATGAAGGCGGGTGAGCGAGTCAGGAAAACGCAACAGAGCAACCGTCCCGGTGAAGAAGAAAAACGTGCCGGCACCGATGGCGGCGACGCTAAGGAGGTGAAGAAGCCCGGTCACGCCCCAGCGTCTCCCTGGTCTGCGTCGAGCAAATTGACGAACGCGATGGCTGCGAGAGCGGCCAGCAAGGCAAGACCGAGCGCGACATCCTCGATGCCGGGCACATCCGTTGCGTAGGCTATCATGAGCAGCGCGGCGATCCCGCCTGTACCCAGCAACTGAACCGCCATCAGTCTTTCCACATCGTCCGCTCCGGGCAGGACGCGGGCGAGCCCGACCGTCACCGTAAAAACGACAAAGAACGCCGCTACGAGAAGCAATTCATTCATGGCCGATCGCCCTCTTGAACAGGGCGTCATCCTCGGCCATGGAGGCCTCGATCGGTTGCGAAACATCAAGGCAATGCAGTTGAAGCGTTTCGCCTTCCGCGCTTGTCGGCGACGTTCCCGGTTGCAGGCTCTGATAAACGAGAAACGCATCGCGCACGGTGCCAGCCGGCAAGCCAAAGGGAACGGCGACAAAGCCTGGACGCAAATCAAGACGCGGCCTGAGCGCACGCCGCGCGACATCCCAGCCCGCAAGGACCGAATTGGTCAGGAAGCGAAGGACGAGCCTGGCAAGCGGGGCAAACCGTGGATGCATCACAGTTGGCGGCAAAAGCGACACGCTGATCCACAGCGCGAGCGCAGCACTCGCCAAGCCCACTGGAAGATCTTCCTTCTTCCAACCTGCGATCATGAGCCAAACGCTCCAAAAGATCGCGAAACGAGCCGACAAGACTGCAACTATCGAAGGTGCGCGAAGGGTCATCGAACGGACCGCCTCTTGCGATGCTAAAGAAAAGTTAACATCGTCCCGCATCGCCAGCAACGCCTTTTGTAACTATCGTGCGCGTAACAAGTCGCTGCGACATCACTACCGACCGAACGATCCACCCCACTTCTTGGATGCGATGGCGGTTTTCGTTACCGACAGCAGCGACTTCGCAGGCAACCTCGCATGTGTACTGCGTGACGCAGACTCCCCTCTTTGTTCAAGACATCAATAAACGAGATAGATGGGCTTACTCGGGAAAAGTGCCGAAAATATAGACTGCCGCACGCAGAAGATCGGGACGCGGACCTATCGCGGAGAACCATTTCAGATAAATGTCGAGAATTTCGGGACTGGTGTAGAGTTGGGAGAGGCCCTTGTTGACGGCAACTCGAAAGGCCGATTCGCCGCGTGGTAAGGCTATGGCATAGGGTTCATAAGACAAATTCTCCGGAAGCAGCTCATAGGTCGACTCATCGGCATTCCTGGCGCCGACCAGCAAGAGCTTATCGCTGACAAATGCATCGACCGCACCGCTGTCCAGCGATGCCATCCCCTCCTGCCGGTCCTTGACCAGCACCAGCGAAGCCTGAAGCTGCCGTCGCTGCAATTCCTTATTGATCGCGATTTCGTTTGTCGTTCCGGCAATTACGGCAATCTTCTTGCTGCCCAGGCCCGCAACGCTGACAATTCCGGAAGTTGTTCGAACCAGCGCACCGGTATTCTCCATGAAAGTGAAGCTCGAAAAATCAACCTTTTTCATCCGCTCAAACGAAACCGTAGATGAGCCGCACTCCATGTCGGCCAACCCGGCGGCAATTGCATCAAACCGGCTTTGGGTGTCGACAGGCACCCACGTGATCGCAAGCTTGGTACCGAGTTGCAGCTCGAGGGAATGGACGACAGATTTGCAGAGATCGACGGTATAGCCGTCTGGCTGTCCCTGGGCGTTCACAAAGGAAAACGGCTTTGCGTCAGATCGGTGCGCGAGCTTTACGACCTTGGTTTCGCTGATCTGCTTGAGCCGCCCTTCCAGACTTTGGGCCGAAGCGACGTCGCCGAAGCAGGCCATGGCGACCACAAACAGAAGAAGGCGACGCATCACAATACTCCCAAGAGAACGCCTTTGTGTCACTGGGCGGAAAGCGGCTCCATACAGATTGCTGCACCACTGGCCGCGGTCACAGGCACGAGTCAAATCATTGCAGAGGCAAACCTGCCGAGGCGACGGCCTGCTAATGAAATCGAACTCCGACACCCTGCTGCGCTCGTCAATGAGGCTACATCAACGCCCAATGAGGTGGAAGGGGCGGGATCGGCCGCGATCCGTAGCGTCCGCCCTACAGTCTGACCTAGCCCGCACTGAGGCTGCGAAAGCGCAGCGACGCAGACTATCTAAATTGGAAGGGAGGCCCCACCGGAGCGGGGCCTCCCATTTTCCCAGCGAGTGTCGTTCGATCGCGAGAAGTTAATCGTCCCAATGATGGCGACGTATTACGACGCCGCGATCACCATAGCCGTGATGATACCATCCACGGTGCCACCCGCGATCATGCTCGTAGAACCGCGCACGCGGTCCATCGTACCGGTCGCCATAGTAGCCGCGTTCGCCGCCAATGTAGACGCCGATGCCCGCAGCGTTAGCGAGGGTCGGAGCCCCGATCGCAAGCGTCGCTGCCGCCGCGAGTGCGCAAGTGAGCTTTCGCATGTGTTCCTCCTTCGCTATTTACAGGAGACCAACACCCGCTGGCGGCTCACGTTGCAGGAACAGCAAAGAAACTTTCTTGAACGGATGTTCAGTAAGTTCCGCCTGGAAAGTGCTTTCCTTGTCTTTGCGCTGAGCGAACAGGGAACTGGTGTTCCAAAATACAGCGCCTGCACCCAACGCTCCTTGGGCCGCTTGGCTACCCGTCGCCCCTACGCAGCGCTTCGTCCCAGTGCCGCGCCGGTGTCGAGCAGGCCCGCTTCCACGAGCGCATCCCGGATTCGTGCAATTTCCGCGGCTGTAATCTTGACCAAAGGCGGGCGAACGACGGCACGTGGCAACTTGCCGAGCAGCACCAGCGCCTCTTTCATGCGGTTGTGCATGTCGACGAATGGATCGGCATAGAATACCCGTGCGATTGGATAAATCCGGTCATTGATCCGGCGAGCTTCCGCAAGATCGTTGGCCTGCACTGCGTGAAAGAGCGCCGCCTGAAGGTTGGCAATGACGCTGCCGCTACCGGACAGCAAGCCATCGCATCCAAGAACCAGCGAACTTAGGAGCCACGCACTGTTGGTAGACAGTACGTGGACAGGACGCTTGCGGCTTTGCAGTGCTCTGATCTGACTCTCATGCTGAGGCACCAGCGGAGTCCAATCCTTGATCGCGCGGATCGTGGGCACCTCGTCAAATAATCGCTCCAGCGTCGCCGCCGAATAGCCTTGTCCCGTAGCCAACGGATACTGAAAAACGATCAGCGGCAAGTCGGACGCATCGCTGATGGTCTTGAAATGGGCCAGCACCATTTGAAGCGACTGGCCAAGCGCAAACGGAGCCGGCGGAAACACCAGCAGCGCCGAGGCTCCGCCGGCCTGGGCTTCCCGCGCGATTCGTGCCGCCTCCAGGCTGCCGTCGGCCCACACGCCGTGCACGATCGGCAAGGAGTTGCCGACTTCCTCGCCGGCGATCTCCATGATACGACGCTGCTCCTCCCTCGTGCAGGAGGCGACCTCGGTGGAATGAGCGTTGACCGTGATCGCCGAGAGCCCGTCTACCGTCGCGACATCCCGCAAGTGAACCCTGAAGCTCTTCTCGTCGATCGACAGGTCGTCATGGAATGGCAGCAGTACTGCGGGAATTACGCCTTTAGGCACGAAATCGGGATGGCGGCCCATATGTCGTCTCCTTCAAAAGTCCACCGGCAAAATACTATCATTCCTCGGCCGAACAGCGAACGGCTCGTTTGCAGCTCTAGTGGCTCGACGTGTCCTCTATTTCGCCTCTTTCAATCGTGAGCGTTACGTCAACGAACGTCTCGAGCAGTTTCGGGTTCGATTCCGTAATCAGCAGAGTAATCTCGCTGTCCTGCGAACGAAGCCGACGCAGGGCTTCCGCGTAGCGCTGCGCCAGGACAGGCGCCAGTCCCTGGAACGGTTCATCCAGGATGAGAAGTTTTGTTCCGAGCATCAGCGCGCGGCCCAGCGCGACCATCTTGCCTTGCCCTCCCGAGACCGATCCCGCTGGTCGCTTGGCCAACTCCTTGAGTTCGGGCAGCACCGAATAGGCCCGCTCCAGCCGTCGTCGCATCTCTTCCGGACGGAGCTTCGCGACGCGTCCTGGAAGGAGGATATTCTCCTCAACGCTGAAAGCTGAAAACAGCCGGCGATCCTCCGGCGCATAGCCGAGACCAAGCGACGGCCGGCGGTGCGGCGCCACTCGTCCCAGATCTTCACCGCCCAAGCGCACAGTGCCGATCGCTTTCGTGAAGCCCATAATGGTGCGCGCGGTTGTGGTCTTGCCGGCGCCGTTTCGCCCGACAAGCGCGGCACTCACGCCCGGCGCCAACGAGAAGCTGACGTTGCGCAACACGGGCGCGTCCGCGATCGCAACGTTGACGTTCTCAAACCTCAGCATCGGTGTCATATTCCGATCACCTGCTCTCGAACCTTTGGATCGGCCAGAACCTCAGCCGGTGTCCCCACTTTCTGGATCTTTCCAACATTCCACACCGCGACGCGGTTGGCATAGCGCTCCACCATATCCATGTCGTGCTCGACGAAGACCGATGTGACCTTCTCCTTTGCGAGCGCGGTGGTGAGAATGTCCATGATCTCGAGCTTCTCGGATGACGCGACGCCCGAGGTCGGTTCGTCCATCAGCAGGAGTCTGGGCTTCAAGGCCAGCGCCAGGGAGATATCGACGAGCTTGCGTTGTCCTTCCGGCAGTTCTCGCGCCTTTCGTTGCGCATAGGAACTTACACCTACAAGATCGAGCAGCCGTTCCATCTCCGGCACGTCCGGCAGGCGTGAGAGAGCCTGGAAACCCGAGGGGCGGCCCTGGCGCGAGGCCGCCGAGATGAGCATGTTCTCCATCACGGTCTGATCGAGGAACAGCTGGGGTATCTGGAAGGCGCGAGCGATGCCGAGTTTTGTGATCGTGCGCGGCAGCTGCGCCGTGATGTTCTGACCGAGGAAGTTGATGGTGCCCGCCTGCGGCCGAAGATAGCCGGTGGAAATATTCAGGAATGTCGTCTTGCCGGCGCCGTTCGGCCCGATGATGGCGAGGTTCTCGCCTTCGAGAACGTCCAGGTCTATGCCATCCGCGGCGACAACGCCGCCGAAGCGAATCTTGATACCCTTGGCGGAGAGCAATACGCCGGCCATCAACTCCCTCCCAGACCTGATTGACGGTAGCGCTGCCTGAGCCCGATCAGGCCGTTCGGCGCATAGAGGATGATGACGATCAGGACGACGCCGAGAATGAGCTGCCAGGAGTCCGCCAGATGGGCGGCCGCGTAGAAGCGTACGCACTCAAACATCGCGGCGCCCGCAAAGGCACCGAACGCATGCGCCCCGCCGCCAAGAATTGCGATAAACACGAATTCGCCCGACTTGGTCCAGTAGCCGAACTCGGGTGTCGCGATCTGCTGGATCATCGCGACCAGCGTGCCGCCGATGCCGCCCAGAAAAGCGGAGATGACGTAGCCCACGAGCAGAACGCGCCGCGCCGATGTCCCCAGATATTCGAGCCGGGTTTCATTCGACTTGATCGCCCGTAACATGTGCCCGAGCGGGCTCTCGAGATAGCGTTGCACGCCATAGAACGCGGCGATCGCCGTCAAGAGACTTATATAGAGAATGAGGTATTGGAACGTTTCGGGCGTAAACGAGAATCCGAGCAGGCTCGGACGTGCCACACGGATACCGTCCGCTCCGTTGGTGTAGGGGTACATCTTCTCGAGCAGCGACCACAGCACCATCGAGAATGCCAAGTTCAGCATTCCAAAAAATATGTCGCGGTAGCGAACCACGAACAGACCAACGATCAATCCGGAGACAGTCGACGATATGGCTCCAAGCACGAGAAAGAGCACTATATCGCCGCCACCAACGTACCTGCCCCAGAAAGCGGCGGTGTAGGCGCCGACAGCAAAGAACATCGCATGTCCGAACGATACCTGCCCCGCCTGCAACAACAGCACGATGCCGAGCACAACGACGCCCTTGGCAAGAATTAGCGCGAACAGCGTCGCCCAGCTCGATACGAAGAGCGGCGCCACGGCGCTGACCAGAAAGAAGATTGCTGCGGCCGCTGTGATCGGCTTGATGCGCCCCGCCATCAAATCTTCCTCACCTGCACTGCGCCGAACAATCCGAGCGGACGCACAAGAAGTACCAGCACCATCAGCAGATAGGGAACGAGAACCTCGAACTCGGGATGGAGATAGATGACGAAGGCACGCGTCAGACCGATCAGGAGTGCGGTAAGCGCGGTGCCCTCGATCTGGCCGAGACCTGCGGTGGCCGCGACCGCAAAGGAGAGCACGATCATGTCGGCGCCCATCCCGGGCACGAGTGATGTGGTGGGCGAGGCGAGTGCGCCTCCAAGCGCCGCGAGGCTCGCGCCGATAATAAACGTCACGAAATAGACGCGCCGTGCGTCGATGCCGATAGCCGTCGCCGCCTCTCGATCTTCCGTGACCGCGAGGATCACCGCCCCTGAAAGCGTTCGCCGCAGAAAGTAGCGCAGCCCGAACAGCGTCGCCAGCGCTACGGCCGGCAGCAGAATGACCTGATAAGACGTGTAGGTGACCCCGAACACAGTGACATTCGGCAACAGCTTCAGAGGGTCAGCGGCGAAAATTGGTTGCACGCCCCAGATCATCCGCTGCAGATTGTCCATGATCATGAAGGCGGCGAACGTAATCAGGAGTTGCAAGACATCGTCTCGGCCGTAGAGCGGACGCAGGAGAAAGCGCTCGATGACACCCCCGCAAACGGCGCCGATCACAATGGAAGCCAACAGCAGCGCGGGATAGGTGAGCCACGGCGACACCGGCGCTACCCTGAGGCTGAGCGTCGCCGCGAGATAGGCGCCGAAGGCATACAGCGAGCCGTGCGCGACATTCACGACCCGCAATACGCCGAAGATCAAACTGAGCCCAACTGAAACCAGGAACACCAAGGCGGCGTAACTGATCCCGTCAAGGACGGCCAGTATGGCAAGAGTCGAGTTCATGGGGGCTTTCAGAAAATCCCGTCCTCCGGAACAAAGCTGGAGGACGGGGATCGAAGCGCTATTGCTGCTTGAAGGTCGGCACGTCCATCTTGGCGAATTCCGGCTTGAGCGTCTTGAGCCACTCCACCGAGCGTATGCCTGCCGGGTTGGTGATCACCTTCGGATCGAAGATCATCATGTTATCGAGCAATTTGAACTCATAGCCCGGAAACGACTTGGTGACGCCGACAAGCTGAGCTTCCAGGCCCTGATTGTCCTCGGACCTCAGCGTGACCGGCCGACCGAAGCCGGTCGCGAACTGGGTGCCGACCGCTGCGTCGACGACCTGCTCTCGCGTGGGCCAATTGCCGCCATTGGCTTTGATCGCCTTGTCATAGGTCGTCTGCAGCGCCTTGAACGCCTGTGCCATGTGATAGACCGGGTAGATCGGCCAGGCGCCGGTCTTTGCCTTGAACTCCTCGTTAAAGGCCTTGAAGGCTGCGTCATTTCGCTTTTCAGGGTGCAGGAACCAGTGATCGCCTCGCGCGCCGACAATGAGGCCCTCGGGCAGGTCCTTGCCCAATCGCTGGATCGACGATTCACCGATACCCAGCACGAATGTTGATTGCTGCAACAGGCCGCGCTGACCCGCCTGCCGGACCAGCGTGTCAAGGTCGCCGCCCCAGGCGGTGGTGAGAACGACATCGGGCCGCAATGCGAGCAGGCGGGAAATTTCCGTGGAATAATCGGGTGCGCCGAATTTCGGAAAGAGCTCGGCCACGACCTGAACGTCCGGCTTCATCGCCTTCAACGCGGTGGAGAAGATCTCCCAGCTCTCGCGGCCCCACGCATAGTCCTGATTGACGACTGCGATCGTTTTGAAGTCGGGCTTGGTCTTGAGCAGATAGATCAGAACGGCGAGCATCTCCGGCGTTCCGTTCGCCTGGGTCCGGAAATTGTAGCGATACTTCCTCGTCTCGAGAATGGAAGCCGCGCCGCAATCCCACATGAAGTTCATCACCTTGAGGTCTTCGGCGACCGGGACGAGTTGGTTGCAACTGCCGGAAGAGATGGCGGCGAATGTGGCGTCGACTTTTTCATCTTGCACCATGCGCCGGTAGTTCGAGACCAGCGCCTCGCCGCCGGCGCCTTCATCTATGAAGGAGAGCTTTACAGGGACGCCACCGATTCCTCCCTTCTTGTTGAGATCGTCCGCGATCATCTCGGCGGCCGCTTTTGCCGGCACGCCGAAGACCGAAGCCGGCCCCGACAAAAATGTCGCGATACCGATCTTGATCTCCGGCGGCTTGTTTTGGGCGAATGCAGTGCTCGTGAAGATTGCGACCACCGTCGCGGCCGCGCGTGCGGTCCTCAAAAAATGCATGGAAGCCCTCCCATTTTCAAATTTGCGCTCGACTTTGTCGCCGTTGCGCTCTTTCTTGCAGCAACGCTACTATAATTTTTGAGCCTTGCCAGCATATACTAGCCGCAATTGTCGACTCGCAAAGAGTTCTGAATGCGTCAATTGGATGCGCACCCGCCCGGGACTTGACGCTCGCTACGATGTTGAGGGTTGCCTCCCAAGCACAGTTGCCGGTTTTCGATACCGTCTTAAGTACTTCTGCGTCAAAGGCCGACGCAGGTCACACGTACGCGTTTGGATCACAAGCAACATGGAGGGACCCGCGGCGAGATCGACGCCCACCTCGCGCAACGTCCAAGCTGATAAGGGTCGAGTGTGCTGGAATCATTCAATCAGCTCGTCGGACGCCACGAGAATGGATTGCGGCACCGAAAGGCCGAGAGCCTTCGCAGCCCGGATGTTGACAACCAGTTCGAACCTTGTGGGCCGCAGAACCGGAAGGTCGTCGGGCTGTGCGCCGCGCAGAACCTTTCCGGCATAAATTCCAACCTGCCGGTAGGTATCGGACAAGCTGGCGCCATAACTCATTAACGCTCCGTCCGCCGGGTACTCGCGAATGTGCGCAATGACGGGCATCCGATTGCGCGAGGAAAGATCGATGATCTGGTTACGTCGACTGTCGAAGAACGGATCGTTCTGCACGACCAGCGCACCTACGCCACTCTTCACCAGGGCAGCGAAGCTGGCCGTTATCTCTGCATCCGTGGCAGCGTTCTGCACGACGAGGTCGCGGCCGAGAGTCTTCGCCGCAGCCGCTACCGCCTTTCGGTGCTGGTCAGCGACTTCGAGCCCGAAGCGCAAATTGAGCAGAAGTCCCACGGATCCCGTGGCGGGCACCATGGCGCAGAGAAGCTCCAGCCGCTTGCCGCCCAATTCGCCGGTAAAGAAATTGACGCCGGTGGCCTTGCCCGGCCGGTTCAGGCTAACGACTAGCCCCGACTGAACCGGGTCCTGACCGACGACGAAAATGAGCGGCACTGCCACTCCCGCCGCCTTGGCTGCCTGTGCCGCAGGATCGCCGGCGCCCACCACAAGCGAAAGCGGCCGGTTGAGCAGATCCGTGGCAAGTGATGGCAAGCGGCCGTAGTCGCCATTCGCCCAGCGATACTCCACTGCGACACCTCGTCCCTCGGGATAACCCATCTCTTCGAGCCCGCGGCGAAAAGCATTGGTGTGAACAGTGGCTTCCTCGGGTGACCTTGTGCTGATGAACCCGATCACAGGGGAGCCTGCACGCTGCGCCAAAGCAGCGCGCGGCCCAATGGCCGTCACTCCCAAGCCGGCAATAAAGTCCCGCCGCTTCATTGAGCACCTGACAGGCGTTGCTTTGGGGAGCGATTTGAGCATAGCAGCAACTATTCGCCTAGCGGATTTCAGCGGCCACGTGCGCGCCTCGGGTCTCCGGATCGCCATAGGCGGTGATCATGATGATCGGCACGTCCGGCCGCGCGGTGCGCATGTTCGGCAATATGTCCAGCCCGCTCATTCCGGGCGTGTTGATGTCCGAAAGGATCAACAACAATGTGCGGTCGCGCAGGTCCACTACGCGCCGCAGCGCGGCCGGCTCCGAAACAGCAAATTCCATCAGAAACCGGCCACTGCGTAGATCGCGGCGAAACTGCTGTCGGAATAACGCTTCGACGTCAGGTGCTCGTCATCCACGACAGGTATGCAAACGCTCAAATTCGGTCCCCGGCATTTGCCCGAGCTGCACCGCTTCGCGGCAGCGTGACGATGAATTCCGTAAATGAGCCCGGCTCGGTCGCCACGTCGATCTTGCCGCCATGTTGTTTCACGACGATGTCGTGGCTCATCGAAAGGCCGAGCCCGGTGCCTTCGCCGGCCGGCTTGGTCGTGAAGAAGGGATTGAACATCTTCTCCTTCACTTCGGGCGAAATACCAGTGCCATTGTCCCGAATACGAATTTCCACTTTGCTGCCGAGGTTCTTCGTTGTCGCCATCAGCGTCGGCTCGAAACCGTCGGCGGCCGACTCCTTGCGCCTGGTCGCAGCATAGAAGCCATTGGAAATCAAATTGAGGAATACGCGGGTGATTTCCTGCGGATAAACGTCGATCATGCCGGCCGAGGGATCCAGATCGCGCTTGAGCGTGATGTTGAAGCCGGATTTTTCCGCCCGCGCGCCGTGATAGGCGAGATTCAGGCTTTCCTCGACAATGGCGTTGATGTCCGCCGGGCGGTGCTCGCCGGAGCCCTCGCGCGAATGCTGCAGCATGTTCTTGACAATGGAATCGGCGCGCTTGCCGTGCTGGACCACTTTCTCGAGGTTGCTCTTCAGCGTGCGCGTGAGCTCGTCGATGTCGTCGCGAATCTTGTCGTCGATGGAGGCGGATTTCAGCACATCGTTCAGTTCATCGATCAGTTCCGTCGAGAGCGAGGAGAAATTATTGACGAAATTGAGCGGGTTCTTGATTTCATGCGCGATGCCGGCGGTAAGCTGGCCGAGCGAGGCAAGCTTCTCGGTCTGTACCAGGCGATCCTGCGCCGTGCGCAGTTCGTCCAGCGACTGCGACAGGGCCTCGGTGCGCTCGCGCAACTCGCGAAGCAGGCGCGTATTCTCTATGGCGATGACTGCCTGCTTGGTGAAGTTCTCGACCAGCGCGATCTGCTTGTCGGTGAACGGGCGGACCTCCTGACGAAAGATCGTGATCGTGCCGATCAACTCGTTCTCCTTCAACATCGGCACAACAACAAGGGTCCGAGCGCCTGCGACATCGGCGAGCTTACGCGCGTGCGGAGCACCGGCACGATAGGCGGCACCTTCTCGCAAATCGGCCAAATGCGAGACTTCATGCGTCCTGATTGCCGTGGCAAGCCCGCTTTCCGGATGCGGATTGACTTGCAGACCTTCTCGCGAAGCCCGGTACGCCGGCGGCAAGTTGTAATCCGCCGCGACGATGCAGTTATCCCCTTCCAATAGATGCATGACGCCGAAATTGGCTCCGCAGACGCGGGTAGCGTTCTCGAGCAGCTTCGCGAACACAGGATTCAGTTCGCCTGGCGACGAGCTGATGGTTTCGAGTACTTCGGAAGTCGCGGTTTGCTGCTGCAGAGACTCTGTGAGCTCAGCGGTGCGCTGCTCGACCTTGTTTTCCAGGTCCGCGTAGGATTCCTGGAGCCGTGCGCCCATATCGTTGAACTGATGGGCAAGGCCTTCCAGTTCATCCCCGGTCTTGATGGAGATCCGCTGGGCAAAGTCGCCGCCCCCGATGCGCTCGGCGCCGGCGCGCAACGCCTGAATCGGACCGACCATTCGTCGCGCCAGGAAGATTCCGGCGAGCACCGCTAAGATCGACGCAGCCAGCAGAACGACCGCGAGCCGTTGCAACGCCGCATAGAGCGAGGCATAGGCCTCCTGAACCGGTAGCTCGACGAACATGATCCAGCGCAACGGCCAGATCGGTGCCGATGCCGTCAGCACCTCCTGCCCCTGGATATTGAGCTCGCCCTGAAGGGAATTCGCGCCGGGACTTGACGGCCGAGGTGGTGGTGGTGGGACCGGTTGCGAGGGCGCACGCGCGGCGGATGCGGGTCGCGCCGCCTGCAGCATCGCGGCGGCCTCCTCCCGCTGCTTCGTGATCGCCGCCTGCTCCTCCAGAGCTGCACGCACCTGCACAAGCCCGGACATGTCCGTGTTCCGCAGCACGAGGCTGATGTCAGGGTGCGCGATCAGCCGGCCCTGCGAGCCCACGACATAGGCGTGGCCGTGCTCGCCGACCTTGATTTGCGAGACGACGTCCCAGATCAGTTTCAGATTCACTTCCGCAATGCTGACGCCTGAGTCCTTGCGCGAGCCTGCCAGGGACAGGGTCATATAGGGCTCGGATCCCCCGCGGAAATATACCGGGCCATAGTAGACCTTGTTGGCGACGGCTTCCGTGAACTTTGGATCCCTTGAGAAATCGAGACCACTATCGACCACGTTTATGTCCAGCCGGGATACCCGCAACCGCTCTTTCCCGCTGGAGTCGATCTGCGCCAATTCGGTGATCGCTGGCACCTGGCGGAGCAGCCGCAGCGCGTCGAAGCGGCGGCTTTCAAGCGTGCTGGTCGACCAGGGCAATTGCGTGGTCCAACCGAGCTGGCTTTCGATCTCCTTGATGAATTGACTGATCTTTGCCGCTGCCGCCTCAGCCTGTTCATGCTGAATTCGGATCAACGAAGCCTTGTGCTCGCGATAATAGAAAAAAACCTCGAAAATCCCGTTCGATAACAGCGCGATGGCAACCACGGCGACGAACAGCGCAACGTATTTGGTAAAGAGCCGGCTGCGGATTGTCGTGCCAGTCGATCCCGACTCCGCCGCCGGCGCAGCAATCGCCGGCCCGGCCAGCGTCCCCTGCTCTGACTGGTCAGGATGAACAGAAATGCTCATCCCTCAAGGCTAGCAAGAAAAGCGGAACCTGTCTCTGGCTGCGGTGGCGCAGTGTGGCGGGGGGCCGCTTCAGCCGCGGCGGCGGCGGGGCGCAGCGGCGGCTGTGCGCCTTCGGGCCGCTCCTCCGTCCTCGGCACCCCTAATTCGATTTTTGCTTCACGTACCGGCCCGGCGCCGGCTCAACGATGGGGTAACGCGAATTGCCGGCAAGAGTCGGCGCGGGAATAATCCCGGTGGAACGGCCCTTCATCCAGGCATCCCAATCCGGCCACCAACTGCCCGGTTTCTCCTCGGCCTTCTCCAGCCAGTCGTTCGCCCCGCAGTTCAGATTATCGTTCAGCCAATGGCTGCGCTTGTTGCGGGCTGGTGGATTGATCACGCCGGCAACATGACCGCTTGCCGCGAGCACGAAGCGCTGATCCTTGCCGATGATGTCTTTCGACAGGTAGGCGCTTCGCCATGGCACGATGTGGTCGTCACGGGAGGCCAGCACATAGAGCGGCGCATTTACCTTCGACAAGTCGATCGGGACACCACATTGCGTCGTTCTGCCCGGCTCCCTGATCTTGTTTTCGAGATACGTATTGCGCGTGTACCAACAATACATCGGTCCCGGAAGGCTCACACTGTCGGAATCCCAGTACAACAGGTCAAACGCTTCGGGCGTCGCACCCTTGAGATAGCTGTCGACGACATAGCGCCAGATCAGATCGTTGGCGCGCAGTGTTCCGAACGTAAAGGCCAATTCCTTCCCCGGAAGGATGCCGCCATTTCCGATCAACGCCTCTCGCAAGGCGATCGAGCCCTCGTCGATCAACAGTCCGATATCGCCGGTATCGGAAAAATCGAGCATTGTCGTCAGGAGCGTGAGGGTCTCGAGCCTGTCCTCGCCGCGCGCGGCCAGTACTCCCGCGGCACAACTCATGATCGTGCCTCCAACGCAGAAACCGAGCGCGTGAACTCGATTCACGTTGGTAATGTCGCATACTGCATCGATCGCCTTCAGCGGACCTTTTGTCAGATAATCATCCCAGGTGAGACGTTCGATCTCGGGAACGGCGCTCCGCCAGGAGATCAAAAAAACCTGGTGGCCCTGGGCCACGGCATATTCAACAAACGAATTGCCGGCGCCAAGGTCCAGTAGATAGTACTTGTTGATGCACGGCGGCACGATAAGCAAAGGTGTCTTCTCTACCTGTGCCGTCTGGGGCGCGTACTGGATCAACTGAATCAGGTCGTTCTCGAAGACGACCGATCCAGGCGTAACCGCAAGGTTGCGGCCCACTTCAAACGCTTTTTCGTCGACCCTTGTGATGCGTCCCTTCTGGATGTCTTCGATCAAATTCTGGATTCCGGTGGCAAGGCTCGCCGCGCGGGTCTCGATGGCCGTACGTATCACTTCAGGGTTGGTGGCCGCGAAATTGGTGGGACTTATCGCATCGATGTACTGACGCGCGAAAAAGCGAAGCTGAAGCCGCGTTCTGTCATCGACCTGCGCGCCATCGACCATTTCGTGCAGTTGCTTCGAGAGGAGAAGATAAGATTGCTTGAGAAGATCGTAGTAGGGCGTCTCCTGCCATGCCTCGTCCTTGAAACGCTTGTCGCTGCCGGCCGGCTGGATTGCTGCGTGCGTGCCGAAGGTGAACGTCCTTACGAGCGCAGCATTCCATGCGCGCCAGAATTGCGTGAAGTACTGGTGATGCATGTCCGCGATGAACGCAACAGGCGAAAAAACCTGCCCCATGGGCATTGAACGCTTGGCCGGCACTCCCATGGCTGCCGCGAGCGCGTCCTCGAACTGCTTCATTGATTGCTGGCCCGCATCCATCAGGTTTGCGAGATGGGCGGACGGATCGTTCGGCG
Source organism: Bradyrhizobium lablabi (assembly GCF_018131005.1). GTDB lineage: Bacteria > Pseudomonadota > Alphaproteobacteria > Rhizobiales > Xanthobacteraceae > Bradyrhizobium > Bradyrhizobium lablabi_D. Next base: position 266,318 of record NZ_JAFCJK010000006.1, on the reverse strand, counting down.
AGGGGCTAGCTACCATTTGAGCCTCCAACGGTCGAAAAGCCACGCTGCTTTGAGCCGACATCATTCTTGATACGAGCGCGCGCGTTCCACAACAGAAAACCCCACGCGGCAGCGCCACCGTTCCAGTGCCGTTCGGGTACTGTCGCGTTCAAGCTGTCCGTCGCCCATACGCCTCGCTCGCGGCGGCAGGAGCGAACCAGGATCGCCGATATCGCCGCGAATACTGAGATACCAGACGACGGCCTCTCACCCAGCGGACCGCCGGCATCGCGAGCAGTCGCGTTCCCCGGCGTCAGCCACCTCACACCGTCAATCGGCCTCCCGTCGGCTCCGCCGCGGACGACGTCGGGCCGGCTGGGATACCAGTTGCAGCCGCCGCGGCTCCTTGCCGCGACTCAAAATCCCTCGGCGTTTAAACGCCGGTTTCATTTATTCGCTTGCGGCTTCAGAACGATTGGACAACACTTGGAAGAGAGAAGGCGCTCGTCTTCCGGTCTGTTTTTTTGCGGTTGGCGATTCCCATAAGCCTTCGAAAAAAGATCGACCAGGAGGGAGGAGTTGCCATGCGCCGTTGGATGATGGTTGCGGCCTTGCTGCCAATGCTCGGCGGAACCGCTTTTGCGCAAGATACGGTCAAGATCGGCTACATCGACCCGCTCTCGGGCGGCGGAGCCAGCGTCGGGGAAGTTGGCCTCAAGACCTTTCAATTCCTCGCCGAGGAGCTGAACGCCAAAGGCGGCATTCTCGGCAAGAAAGTCGAGATCGTTCCCTTCGACAACAAGACCAATCCGCAGGAGAGCCTGATCCAGGCGCAGAAGGCGATCGACGCCGGCGTGCGTTACATCACCCAGGGCAATGGATCATCGGTCGCAGGTGCGCTCACTGACTTCATAACCAAGTACAACGATCGCAACCCCGGCAAAGAGGTTCTGTATTTCAACTACGCCGCGGTCGATCCGGTCCTCACCAACGCAAAATGCAGCTTCTGGCATTTCCGCTGGGATGCCAATTCCGACATCAAGATGGAAGCGCTGACGAACTATATGAAGAGCGTTCCGTCGATCAAGAAGATCTACCTGATCAATCAGGACTATTCGTTCGGCGAGTCGGTTCGCTCGGCGGCCAAGACCATGCTGAAGGCGAAACGACCTGACATCCAGGTCGTCGGTGACGAACTGCATCCCCTGCTGAAGATCACCGACTTCGCGCCCTATATTGCGAAGATCAAGGCGTCCGACGCCGACACCGTCATCACCGGCAACTGGGGGCAAGATTTCGCGCTACTCCTCAAGGCGGCGGCCGATGCGGGGCTGAAGGTGAACTGGTACACCTATTATGCCGGCGGGACCGGTGGTCCCACCGCGATCAAGCAGGCGAACCTCAATCATCAGGTCTTCCAGATCGCGGAGGGAATTCCTAATCTCGGCCATCCCCCCGCAGACGCTTTTGAAAAGGCCCTGCGGGCGAAATACGATTTCAGCCTGTTCTACCCCCGTGCCGTCAACGAGATGCGGATGTTTGCCGCCGCGGCGGACAAGGCCAAATCGCTCGATCCGGTCAAGGTCGCAGCCGCGCTCGAAGGCATGGAATTCGAGGTCTACAGCGGCGGCAAGGGCATGATGCGGAAGGACGATCATCAATTCTTCCAACCGATGTACATCGCCTCCTTCGGTGAGCGCACCGAGAAGGAGCCGTTCGACGAAGAGAAGACGGGTTGGGGTTGGAGGCTGGCCGCGAAGATCGACACGGACCAGACCGTGCTTCCCACCACCTGCAAGATGGAACGCCCGAACTAACCGGCGCTACCGCGCAGAGTGACTTCGCTCCGGCGATCGCCGGTGCGAAGTCGGTTCATCGCCCAGGGGGTGGTGTGTCGTGCTTGAACTTGTCGTCATTTCCACGCTCAACGGCATCCTGTTCGGAATGCTGCTGTTTCTGATGGCGAGCGGCCTCACGGTCATCTTCAGCATGCTTGGCGTGCTCAATTTCGCGCATGCGAGCTTTTACATGCTGGGCGCGTTCTTCGGCTTCCAGATCAGCCGCTGGGTCGGCTTCTGGCCGGCCCTCTTCATCGCCCCACTGCTGGCCGGTGCGCTCGGAGCCGCAGTCGAGCGGTTCGGCCTGCGCCGGGTCCACCGCAACGGTCACGTCGCCGAGCTCCTGTTCACCTTCGGCCTCGCCTTTGCGATCGAGGAAGTGGTGCAAATGATCTGGGGCAAGAGCCCGGTCGACTTCCGCATCCCGCCGTCGCTGGATTTTCCGGCCTTCAGGATCTTCTCGACCAACTATCCCGCCTACAAGATGTTCATGCTTCTGGTATCGATCGCCATCTTTGTCGGCCTGCTGATCGTCCTCAAGAAGTCGCGCGTCGGCCTGATCGTTCAGGCGGCCCTCACTCATCCTCACATGGTTGCGCATCTCGGCCACAACGTTGAACGCGTCTTCATGCTGGTGTTCGGCGTCGGCACGGCGCTCGCCGCAGTGGCCGGCGTAATCGCCGGTCCCGCCCTGGTGACGCAGTCGAACATGGCGGCCCTCCTCGGACCGATCCTGTTCGTGGTGGTGGTCGTCGGCGGGCTCGGCTCGCTGCCGGGCGCATTCGTGGCTTCACTGCTGATCGGTCTTGTCCAGACCTTTGCGGTTTCGATGAATGGCTCGCTTGCCGGCGCATTCGGTCCGTTAAGTCCGGACTACGCGCAAAGCTGGCTTTCGGACATCTGGGGCGTCACCGTCGCCCAGATCGCGCCGATCATGCCGTATGTGCTGCTGGTGCTCATTTTGATCTTTCGCCCGATGGGCCTGTTGGGAACGCGCGAAACATGACCGAACTGGCCTCACGCGTCGCACCACCCTACCCTCCGCTCAGCGAGAGGATAAAGTTCTATGGCCTCTGGGCTGGCGCAGTGCTGCTGCTGCTGGTGCTGCCCAGGCTGTTCAGCTCGGGCAGCGCGCTGACGACGTTCAGCCTGATTGGCATCTCGATCATCTTTTCGTTGTCATACAACATCCTGCTCGGCCAGACCGGACTGCTGTCCTTCGGGCACGCGGTCTACTACGGCCTCGGTGGATTTCTGGCCATACATGCCATCAATATGATCGGCGCCAACAAGCTGCCGATCCCCCTACCGTTCGTTCCCCTGATCGGAGGCATGACCGGCCTATTCTTCGCCGTGCTGCTCGGCTGGGTTTCGACCCAGCGCAGCGGAACGGCCTTCGCGATGATCTCGCTGGGCGTCGCGGAACTGATCGCATCCTCAGCCCTTATCCTGCGCACGTTCTTCGGCGGGGAAGCCGGCATATCGGCGAACCGCACCAAACTGATCCGGCTTTTCGACTGGAATTTCGGTCCCCAGATCCAAATCTACTATCTGGTGGCGGCGTGGACCCTGATCGCTATCGTCGCAATGTATGCGCTGACGCGCACGCCCTTCGGCCGCATGTGCAATGCGGTGCGTGACAACCCCGAGCGCGTTCAGTTTGTCGGCTACGACCCCCACGTCATTCGCTATCTGGCGTTCTGCTTTGCCGGCTTCTTTGCCGGCATCGCCGGCGCGCTTGCCGCGATCAACTTTGAAATCGCCAACGCCGCCTATCTCGGCGCGGCCCAGTCCGGGACAGTGCTGTTCTCGACCTATATCGGCGGCGTCGGCTATTTCATCGGGCCGATCGTCGGAGCGATATTCGTGACCGTGCTGTCACTCAGCCTGAGCGATCTGACGTCGGTCTGGCAACTCTACTTCGGACTGTTTTTCATTGCGGTTGTGACGTTTGCGCCAGGCGGCATCACAGGACTTCTGATGATGCATCGCCCGCTGATCAAGGGCGGCGCACTGGGAACGGTGCTGCCCTACTACTTGATCTCGCTTGTTCCGACGCTGGCGATGATCGCAGGTCTCGTTCTTGGCATCGAGACTCTGGTGCATCACACCGTGAACCCCGGCGAAGATCCGAATATCAGGGCGTTTGGCATCAACTTCAATGTATCGAGTCCGCTCACCTGGCTCGCCGCGCTCGTGCTGATCGTCGGCGGCTTCTTCGTCGCGCGAAAAACCTGGATCCGGCTCGCGCAAGCCTGGGACGAAGCGCTCACGGCGGCGCGCGAGAAGGGACACTCCACATGACCGCACCCGCTATCGAGATCAAGGATGTTCAAAAGAGTTTTGGTAACATCTCGATCATCCGCGACTTGAATTTGAGCGTGACGCAAGGCGAGCGGCATGCACTGATCGGCCCCAACGGTGCCGGAAAGTCCACCACTTTCAATCTGATTACCGGCTATATCGCACCGACGTCGGGAACGGTGAAACTCCGCGGCGAGGTGATTTCCGGCTTGCGGCCATATCAGATCAATCGGCGCGGACTGTCTCGCAGCTTCCAGGTCACGAACGTGTTCGCCAACATGAGTGTGTGGGAGAACCTGCGATGCGCCGTGCTCTGGACTGCCGGCCACCGCTATTCGTTCTGGAAGAATATCGACCATCTTCCTGAAGTCCGCGATCGGACCGCGGAAATCCTCGCCGACATCGGCCTCGCGACGCGACGCGACGTTCCCGCCGGGCTCCTCACCTATGCCGAGCAGCGCGCGCTCGAAATCGGCATCACGGTTGCCGGCGGTGCCGACGTTATCCTGCTCGACGAGCCGACCGCGGGAATGAGTCACGCGGAAACCGAGCGCGCGGTTACGCTGATCCGCCGCCTCACCGAAGGTCGAACCTTGATGATCGTGGAGCACGACATGAGCGTCGTGTTCGGGTTGGCCGACCGCATTTCGGTTCTTGTCTACGGCCACGTGATTGCGACAGGAACGCCGGACCAGATCCGCTCCGATCCCAAGGTGAGGGAAGCCTATCTCGGCGAAGAGGCCGCCTGATGCTCGAAGTCGAAAATCTCCACGCCTACTACGGCAAGAGCCACATTCTCCAGGGCGTCGATCTGCGGATTGCGGCTGGCGAGGTCGTGAGCCTGCTGGGCAGAAACGGTGTGGGCCGTTCCACTACCGTCAAGGCCATCATGGGGGAAGTGCCGCCGCAAGGCATCATTCGATTCAAGGGAGCCGACATCGCAGGCCTGCCGAGCTACCGGATCGCGCGCCTCGGCCTTGGCTATGTTCCGGAGAACCGCGACATCTTTCCGGGCCTCACTGTGCGCCAGAATCTGATGCTCGGCATCAAGGACCCGCGCAAACCCGGCAAGTGGCAAATGGACGACATGCTGCAGATGTTTCCCAACCTTGCAGCGCGTGCGGATACCGCGGCGGGGGTGATGTCCGGTGGCGAGAAGCAGATGCTGACGATGTGCCGCACGCTGATGGGCAACCCCGAACTGATCATGATCGATGAGCCGACCGAGGGGTTGGCGCCCCTCATTGTCCATCAGGTAGGCGACCTGATCGCAGAAATCGCGCGACGCGGAGTGGCCATCCTGCTTGTGGAACAGAAGCTCTCGATCGCCATGCGAATATCGCACCGCGTCTACGTCATGGGTCATGGTCGTATCGTCTTCGAGGGCACGCCTTCAGACCTGACCAACAACGCGTCGGTCCGAAAGGAATGGCTGGAGGTTTGAGCGGGACGCCAGGCCGTCCGACGTCCGCGCGACTCAACTGCTGCAAAAGCAAACCATGAAACGTCCGCGCACGACGCTAGAGCATTTTCGATTCTGATTGAATCAGAACCGAAGCTCTCGATTCCTGTTTTGACGCGTTTTCTTCACGCGAACCGGCGTCCACTTCGCTCGAAAACGCTATAGTATGGAACATGCCAGCCGGGGCGCGTTGAAGTCATTCTAGCGCCCTCATCAGCTTCTCGATGTAGTCGTTGATGGTGTCCGCAAGGCTCAGCTGTGGACCGGAAGCTACAGCGCGATGGACCTCGACGACTGCTCGGACGCGATCTAGCGAAGCCTTATGTTGGTCAGCCGGCGTCACCGCCAGCATGTCGCCAATGGCCTTTTGGGCCGTGGGGACGCAGTTTTCCTCGCCCGCAGCAATGAGATGACGCAGAACGGAAGTGCATTTATGAACGTGCTCCATGATGCCATTATGCGACGCCGACCGTCCGCATGCCAGTCAGAGTTCCTGCCACAATCAAATTCAGGGCCACGTGAGGCCCCGCTGCATCTTCCCCGGCCCAATCCGGAGGCGGCGCCGAACCCAGAATACCCGCAAGCAAAGTGTTCGATCTCCGCCCCTATATCTGTCCAGAATGTCTCCTCTTCCACTCGGCATAAAGATCGGGCCGAGACTCCAGGCGGACTGGTACATAGCCGATCTTCATCGACTGTTCGGAAAAGGGCTTGGCCAGCTCGGCGTAGACGCTCGCCGTGGAGAGGCCATAAGGCGCGCCATCGTCGTTGGAATAGCTATAATAGACTTCGCTGACGCCGGCCAAGCGCATTGCGGCCATACACATCGGACAGGGGTGGCCGCTCGCGTAGATGGCGCAACCCTCCAAGTTCGGCGAGCCGAGCTTTTGGCTCGCTGTTCGGATCGCCGTCAATTCAGCATGCGCAGTCGGATCGTTGGTGCTGAGTATCTCGTTCACGCCAGTCGCGATGACATTGCCGTCTTTTACCACGACCGCCCCGAAAGGACGGCCGCCGTTTTCCACATTGGCATGTGCGAGCTCGATTGCCTGGCGAAGAAACCATTCGGTATCGCTCATCGTAATCTCCTTCGGTACGCCAGTGAGCGAGCATCGCACCCAGCTTCGATCGGTATCGATCCAGGATCGGTTGGAACCCTACCTTACCCCGAATTCGTCTGGTGGCGCATGGGCTATGCTCTTCGGCTCCATCCCGAGCGCCTCGCTATCGCTGCCCACCTTGGGCATTTCCTCCCAGAACTTGGGTCGCTTGCCCGACGAGCGGCCCTTTTTCCCCAGACAGGAATTTTCGGTCGTCGGATCACGAAAACACCCCTCACTCCTTCCGAGCCTTGCTGAAATGGCATCGCGAGCGATCGTGCCAATTCGGAACAAGCTCACAAATCCGGTAACGCCGCAGGACTAGAGCATGATCCGGACAAGTGTGTAGCGGTTTGCCCTCGCGACAAACGCGTAGCGTTTTCGCAGAGATCATGCGCAAACAACAAGCTAAAGCGAGATGATGCTTCATCCTGATCTCATCGCGCTTTAGGCCGCCCAACAACAGCCCACCAATTCGGCTGTACCGGAAAAGGTAGATTTCACGACCGCGATCCACGCGCTATTTCAGGGTGGGTGTCGTCCCTCTTACCGGCACTCAGCGCCCCGAACGGCCTCAGCACGCGCCCCCGCTGCTGAGGTCGTTCTCACAAGCAAAGGTCATCGCTCGTGGCCGTATTTAAATCTGCGGGGGCTGCTGATACCTCAGTCGCGATCACAGCAGGCGATGCTGTTCCGAAGAGAACCGATCACTTGGCTTAAGAATTCCTGTCAGCCTCCAGATCGCCGCTCGCCAGCGTCGGGCCGGGCCAGAGAATTGCTGTCAGCTCTCGGCATGTTGATTGGCGGGATGCAACTGCCAAAGCGCGGGTCTAGCGGATCGTATCGGGACCGTAGCCTCGCAACGATGTATAGCAGTGCCAATCCCATCGAACCCAGCAACACGAGCATCCACGCAGGGAGCCAAGCGCCGATTAGGGCTGCGGTCGCCGTTGCAGTGACCAGGATGACAACGCCAACAATCCATTTCGTCTTGCTTGGGAGGTTCGCGATCATTGCGTGCCTCGCGAAAAGGTTTCACCTCTCACGTCACGTCATCCACGCTCGGGTAACCCGGCACAGGCCGCTCCTGCTCCATGGCATGCATTCCTATCCACGGTTCACCTACGGCGGATCAGAGAAATGCCAAACCCGCTGTTCGAGCAACTATCATGCCGATCCGCAGGGAGAGGGTCAAAAAATAGTGGGGCCGGGCCGATGCCTGGCGCTATATGAAGGCACTCAATCCAGTAATGGACTTGCCGACGATCAGCGTGTTCATCTCCCTTGTACCCTCATAGGAGTAGATCGCTTCCGCATCGGCAACGAAGCGCCCGATGTGATTCTCGAGCAGGATGCCATTGCCGCCGAGCAGCTCACGCGCATAGCCGACAGTTTCGCGACATTTGACCGTGCAGAACGCCTTCGCCAGTGACGCATGCTCGTCGCGCATCACGCCTTCGTCCTGAAGCTGGGCGAGACGCAACATCATCGCCTGGGTCGAGGTCACGTTGCCGAGCATCCTTACCAGCAGATCCTGCACGAGTTGGAAGCCGCCGATCGGCTTGCCGAACTGCGTCCGTTCGGTCGCGTAACGCAAGGCATTCTCGTAGGCGCCCATCTGGCAGCCAACGGCAAACCATGCCACTCCGGTGCGGGTCATCTTCAGCACCTTGGCGGTATCCTTGAAGCTGTTGGCGTTCTGCAGGCGATCCGTCTCGGGAACACGGCAATCCTTCAACGTGATCAGCCCGTTCTGAACAACGCGCAGCGCCATCTTGGTTTTGATCTTTTCGACCGAGAAGCCTGGATTGTCCTTTCCCACCACGAAACCCTTGACCTGGTTTGAGCCCTCCTCTCGTGCCCAGATCACATTGACGTCGGCAAATGTGGCGTTCCCGATCCACTTTTTCTGTCCGTTGAGTATCCAGGAGTCGCCATCTCGCCGACAGGTCGTCATCATTCCGCCTGATGTCGCCGACCCTACCAGCGGCTCCGTCAGGCCGAACGAGCCGATCTTCTCGAAACGCATCATGGGTGGAAGCCATCGCTGCTTCTGTTCCTCGTCCCCGCACAGATAGATCGATCCGGCAGAAAGGCCGGTGTGCACACCCCAGAACGTCGCGACCGACGCATCGATACGCGCCAACTCCATCGCGACAAAACCGTTCAGCAGCCAGTTGCCGCCGGCAGCGCCATACCCCTGATAGCCCACCCCGCCGATACCAACCTCAGCCATCTTCGGGATGATCTCGAAGGGAAATGCATCGCGGCCCCAATAATCCTCGATCACCGGCGCCACGACGCCTTCCGTGAATTCCCGAACACGTTTGAGAAGGGCGCGCTCGCTGTCGCTCAGCACGGCGGCTATCCGGTAGAAGTCGCCTTCGATTGGAGGAGGCGCGTAGTCAGCTTTCCCGATTGGTTTTGCCTGCTGAGTTGTCATTATTTCCTCCCCTCGCTCTGCGTTCGGATATCGCTCCGTCCTCCGGCCGTCGAAATGATATCTCTGACCCCATCGGCCATTCGTGCGAGCGGAGACGACGGTTCGACATGCTTGTTCGCGTCGACCAAAAATGCCTCGATTACGGCGGCGGTTTCCGCCGGCCGCGTCACGATGAACAAGTGCCCGTCCTCGATCATCCGGAGCTCGGCCTTCGGAATCAGGCTCGCCAGGATGTGACCATTGATCGAAGGCACGAGTGGATCGTCCCGGCCCATCAGCACGAGCGTCGGCTGCGGCAATGACCACAGCCACGGCAGGCTGGTCCAGCCGCTCATCGCAAGAAGCTGGTAAAGGTAGCCGAGGTTGCGCGCCCCATGCATCGCGTTCGCATGCCGGCCGATCAGGGACGGGTCGTGGCGAAAGGCGCCTCCATAGATATCCGCCGCGATCCTGTTCATGTACTCCTTGTCGGTGTAGCGGCGCGGGGTCGCCATTTTCCACAGCACCGCAGGGCTTGCCGGCACCATCGTGAAGCCGGGGGCCGTCGCTGCGAGGACCAGCCGCCGGCATAGAGTTGGATATTGATGTGCGAACTGCTGTGCGATTCCGCCGCCCCAGGACACGCCGGCGACGTCGATCTCTTTGTAGCCGAACTCGGCGACGAGACCGGCAGCAAGCCGAGCCAGTGTCGATGGGCGATACGGCAGGAGCGGCCTGGGCGAACCGCCAACGCCGGGCACGTCAAAGATGATTGCCGTCGTGCCCGTGAGTGCTTCGAGGAACGGCTTCGCCAACTCCCAATTGGCCCCGATTCCATTGAACAGCAACAGCGGCGGACCGCTGCCGCCACCATGCCTGACCGCGACCTGAAGCAACTGACCGCCGATCATGACCTGCCGGGCCTCGATCGCACCCGGCGTCGCCGCGACAGCCCGTTTCGCCTGGTCCGGGTTGGCTAGATTGTCAGTCAAAGACGTAGGTCCCAGGGGCCGCACCAAGTATCGGATGACGCGCGCTGCCGAGCGAAACTGGCGCCGCCACCTCTTCTCCCGAGCGCGCATGCAGCCAGTCGCGCCAATCAAGCCACCAACTTCCCTTCCGCTTCTCCGCGGCGGCCAGGAACCCATCAGGTGAATCCGCACGGACCGACCCGATCATGAACGACGCTTTCGGATTGCTTGGAGGATTAAGAAGGCTCTGCAGGTGCCCGCTGTTTGATAGCACGAAGGTGGTGCCTTCGCCCATGATCTGCGCAGTCTTGTAGACGCCTTTCCACGGCGTGATGTGGTCGGTAACACCGGCGATTACATAGCTATCGGCTTCGACCTTGCCCATGTCGACGATCTTGCCGTTGAGTGTGAGCTTGCCGGCGTTCATGAATGGGTTGGTGAAATAGAGGTCGAGATAGTCGCCATGCAGAGCCGCCGGAAGGCGGGTCGTATCGGCGTTCCAGTAAAGGATATCGAAAGCCGGCGGCTGGTTGCCGAGCAGGTAGTTATTCACCCAGTAATTCCAGATCAGGTCGTTGGGCCGCATCCAGGCGAACATCCGCGCCAGATCATGGCCATCGACAATACCCTTCAGCCGCGAGCTCTCCTTGGCCGCGCGCATGGTCTCCGGCGTTATCAGACAGCCGAAAGCGCTCTCCTCGGCCGAGTTGGGATCAAGCAAGCAGACTGCCAGCACCATGTTCCTGATTTTCTTCTCCGCAGCGCTTCCGAGGGTGGCAAAGTAGGCCGTCGACGTAATGCCGCCGGAGCACGAGCCCATCATCGAGATGTCCTCGGTGCCGGATATCTCGCGCACCGCGTCGACGGCTTCGTCGAGCGCCGCAACGTAGGTCTCCAGTCCCCAGTCGCGATGGGCCGCGGTCGGGTTCCGCCAGCTAACGGCGAAGGACTGGATTCCGCTCTCGACCAGGAAGCGGACCATGCTCTTGTCCGGGGAGAGGTCGAGCGCGTAGTACTTGTTGATCTGCGGGGGCGTCACCAGCAGCGGCCGCTTCCAGACGGTTGCCGTCGTCGGCGTATATTGGATCACCTCCAGCAGGTCATTGCGCAGCACGACGGCACCAGGGGTGACCGCGAGGTTCTCCCCAACCTTGAATGCGCTCGTGTCTACCATCGACGGCATGCCACGATTTTTAGTAAGATCGTTGAAGTAGTTCTTCAATCCGTCCCACAGGCTCTGTCCGCCGGTGTCGATGAACTTCCTCACCGCAGCCGGATTCGTGAGCATCGCATTCGTCGGCGCGACGGCGTCAATCAGGATTTCTGTAATCAGGTGCGCGCGCGCTTTGTCGATGTCGCTGAGGCTGGTCTTGTCGACGAAGCCGTTCACCGCCTCGCCCCAGGCGAGATAGGCTTTCAGCAAGCTGCTGTGCAGCGAACTGTCTTTCCAGACCGGGTCTGAAAATCGCCTGTCGCCCGCGTTCGGCGCACGCTCGGATTTGCCGGCGGCGATCGAGCCAAGCTCGCCGATGAAAGCGAGCCATTGTTCGGTCGCGACTCGCGGCTCGTTGGTGGCCGCCTTGAATAGGATTCCGGCGCTTTCGACCAGGTCCTCGCCCCGAATGCCAACCAGCGGATTGAGCGCCAGCGTGTTTCTGGATGCCGCCTCGGACATGTCCGACGCGGACGGATCACGATTTTCCATGCTCATTGCCGTCATGCTCCCTTGGCGGGGATCAGAAGCGCCAGCGTTTCGGCAATCAGCGCGGGCTTCTCCGATCCCTCCACCTCCAGCGTGTTCTGCGTCTTCATGATCACCTGCCCGCCTTCCCTTGGCTCTATGCCGGAAAGCACCACACGCAATCTCACGCGCGCACCAGCCGGCACGGGCGCCAGAAAGCGGGCCTTGTCGATTCCATAGTTCAGTCCGGCAGCGGCGTCGCTCGGGATGACTCCGATCTGCATCGCAAGCGGGGCCACCATCGCCAGAGTCAGATAGCCATGCGCGATCGGGCCGCGGAACGGACTTTCCCGTTTCGCTCTTTCAACGTCGACATGGATCCATTGACGATCGCCGGTGCAGGAGGCGAATTCGTCGATACGTGGCTGGTCGATCGTGACCCAATCGGAAACTCCAAGCTCGCGCCCAACGCTGTCGCCCAAACCGGCAAGGGTGAGGTTGCTCACGTTGTCCTCCTCCATCTTTTCCTGGCGGTGAAAGCTACATGTCAGTGTAGCGTTCGCGCAGATCCTTCTTGTTGATCTTGCCGACGCTCGTCTTGGGAATGCTGTCGATGAACAGGATCTTCTCCGGGATTCCGTATTTCGAGATGACGCCCTGGTCGGCGAACGTCTTGAGATGATCCTTGATGGCCGCTTCGCTGACGTCATTCGCATCGGAAGCTCGCTTGACAACGAGCGCGAGCGGTCGCTCACCCCATTTGTCGTCCTTGACGCCAATGACGGCGGCTTCCGCGACGCCGGTGCATTGCGAGATCAGGTCCTCAATCTGAAGCGATGAGACCCACTCGCCGCCGGTCTTGATCACATCCTTGATCCGGTCGGTGATGTGCACATAGCCATTCGGGTCGACTACGGCGATATCGCTGGTGTGCAGGTAGCCGCCCGCCCAAAGTTGCTCCGAGCCTTCGGGATTGTTGAAATACCCTTGGGTAAGCCATGGTGCACGCAGTACGATCTCGCCGGCGGACTTGCCGTCATGGACGACGTTCTTCATGTCGGGATCGACGATGCGCAGATCGACCAGTGGCCCGGCGATCCCGGCCTTGGCGCGGAACTCGACCTCGCCGTCGGGATCGCCGGTGAGATCTTTGGACCTGACATGGGACACTGCGGCCAACGGGCCGGTTTCCGACATTCCGTACCCTGCGAAGATATCGATGCCTGCCTCAAGCGCGCGCTTGGCCAGGGCCTTCGGCAAGGCCGACCCGCCGATCACCATCTTGAGACCTTTCAGGTCGACATTCTCCGCGGCCGCCGCGTTCAGCAGCATCTGCAGGATGGTCGGCACGCCATGGGTGAATGTAACGCCTTCATTCTTGATCAGCTTGACCAACATCGCCGGATCGTAGCGCCCGGGATAGACCTGCTTGACGCCCGCGAGCGTCGCCGACCAGGGGAACCCCCAAGCATGGACGTGAAACATCGGCGTAATCGGCATGTAGACGTCGTCACGCGAAAAACGCCCGTGCAGTCCCGCCATGCCGAACAGCGCCAGGCCGCAGATTGTGTGCAACACGAGTTGGCGGTGGCTGTAATAGACCCCTTTGGGTAGGCCGGTCGTGCCGGTCGTGTAGAATGTAGTCGCCTGGGTATTCTCGTCGAAATCCGGAAAGTCGTAGTCGGGCGAGGCCGCGGCAAGCAGGCTCTCATATTCACCGATGAAGGACAGGCTGCCGGTCTGCGGCACAGGCTGGTCCGACATCACGATCAGCCGTTTGACCTTCGGCAGTTGGACCTTCAGCCCTTCCAGCAATCCGACGAACTCATCGTTGACGAGAAGCGTCGAGGCGCCGGCGTGGTCGATGGTATAGGCGACCTGTTCCGGTGACAGCCGAACGTTCACCGTCTGCAGCACCGCCCCCATCATCGGGATCGCGAAGAAGGCTTCGAAAAACCGGTGGCTGTCCCAGTCAAGCACGCCCACTGTGTCGCCGGGCTCGACACCCGCCTTGCTCAGCGCCGACGCAAGACGGCCGATCCGCTCCCTGATCTCGAGATAGGTGAAGCGCTTAAGATCGCGGTAGACGATCTCCTGGTTCGGCGCCTGCACCTGCGGCGTATGCCACAATTGCTTGAAGATTAACGGATATCGGTAAGCTGACTTGGCGACCTGGATCAGCCTTCCGACCATGGCGGCCTCCCTTGATCTGTCCTTCCGTCCCTATCGGCGTCCGCCATTGTTGGGCGAGCGGATCGCTTGGGTCTGGTCTGTTCGCGCCAGACCGCGACAGCGGTAGCCTCGCGCGCGGGCTGGCGCTTGTAAAGGTCCGAAACGGACGGCAGATGGGTCCGAGCTGGACAGGTTGCCGGCCGTGAGGGGCCGGTGTCTTGAATAAAACTGCTGCAAGGAGCGGGAGTGTGACCGGCTGTGCCCTCGGGCGGCTGGAAAACTGCTATCTTGTACCAACGACCGGCGACAGACGTGTCGAACCCGTGTGGATGCCCAGAGGCAGGTTCAGTTGCGCAAGTCCGATCAACCCGTCAGGTCTTCCGCTTTGCGCTCCGTTTCGAATACCGCGAAGGAAAAGCCGATCGTTGGATTGAGTGAACGTGTTTACGAAACGACCAAACTCGCGGCGCTATTCGACGTGCTCCTCGGCCAGCGTTACCCGGCCGCCGAAATACTGAAAAGCGTCAGCCTTACCCCGGAAGAACTGCACTCTCCGAAGGCGAGGATTTCGCTCGCCGAATTGATGGCGGCCTACAGGAACGCAATTCGGCTCTCGCGCGAGCCGCATCTGCCGTATCGCGTCGGTTCATCGATCCACATTTCCGCCTATGGCATGTACGGATTTGCCATTCTTTGCTGTCCCGATTTCCGCAAGGCGATGACCTTTGCCGAACAATATCACGCGCTCGCCGCACCGCTGGCGGCAATCGAGTTCACCGAGGAGGATGGATTGGCGAGCTGGTTCATCGAGCCGACCGCTCCCGCCGCGATCGATCCGCAGCTCTATCGCTTCATCACCGAGATGCAGATTGGCATTCATATCTCGTTGATGCGCGACATCATGGGCTCAAGATTCGCTCCCGATGAAATCCGTCTGTCCTATCCGGAAGCGGAAGATTTTGGTCTGCCGAGAGATCAGGTCGGATGCGACATACGCTTCGCCAGCCCGACCAATCAAATCCTATTCCGGTCGTCGTGGCTCGACGAAGCCGCAAGTCTTGGCAATAAGACGACCTATCCGGCCATCGTTGCCCTTTGCGATGACTTGCTTGACGATTTGAAATTGCGCGTCGGCACGGCAGGAAAGGTTCGCGAGCTCCTGCTGCACGATATCACCAATCCTCCGACCTTTGCCGACGTGGCAAGCTCTCTGGGCACGAACGAACGCTCCTTGCGGCGCCAGCTCCAGCAGCAGGGCCTTTCCTTCCGCAGCCTGCTGGATGAGCTTCGTACCCAAATGGCCCTGAAATATCTCCGGACGACAAAGCTTGCGAACGAGGAAATCGCACTTGCCCTAGGCTTCAGCGACGCAGCGAATTTCCGGCGCGCATTTCACCGTTGGACGCACAAGACCCCCAGTGAGATCAGAGGCGAGTAGATTGTTTCCGACAGTAGACGCCCGCCGACAACGAGAGAAGCTGCCAGGACGAGATTGACTATTTCCATTGATGAGCAGAGGTTATCTGATAACTGCGGCGGTCGGTGCGCATTCTGTTGGATATTCCTGATCGAGCGGCGCAGCGCGTCGATGTTCGGATTGCGCCCAGGAACCTCCCAGTCATAAGTAAAGGGAGTTAGGCATGGAGATGCCGATCTCTGGCAAAGAAACCGAGACCACGCCTGCCGCTCCAGTTGAGGAACAAGAGAAGGAAACGCACACGGCGACGCGCATTCCTTCCATCATCGTCGGTCTCGTTGCCGTTGTTGTCGCGGCACTTTCCGCTTTCTATCTCTTGCGCCCCGAACCACTGCTCGTGCAAGGCGAGGCGGATGCGACGCGACTCGATATCGCCGCGCGCGTCGACGGAAGGGTCAAGGAAATACCCGTCGAGCGCGGCCAGAACGTTCCTGCCAACGCCGTTCTCGTCAAGATCGATAATCCGGAGACCGTCGCCAAGCTCGAACAGATGAAGGCAGCGATGGCCGTTGCCGAGGCACAGCTTTCCAACGTGCTGGTCGGTACCCGGGTGGAAGTCGTCGCCGCGCGGAAAGCGGAAATGGAGCGTGCCCAGGCGGCCCAAGTGCTGGCGCAGAAGACATTCGACCGCACTCGCACCCTGACCGAACAGGGCAATGCGCCGCAGGCCCGTCTCGACCAGGTGACCGATACGCTGCACGAGACCGAACGGGCGGTCGATCAGGCCCGGTCGGCCTACGAGCAGGCCGTCAATGGCTACACGAAGGAAGAGCGGGCCATCGCCAGGACCAATGTCGAAAAGGCCAACGCCGATATCCAGAGCGTTCAATCGATCATCGATCAACTCGCGGTCTATGCCCCCGTCGCCTCACAGGTCTATCAGCGCAATGTGGAGCCGGGCGAATATGTCTCGCCGGGCGTGCCGCTCGTCACCCTGATCGACCTGGCCGACGTCTGGATCCACTTCGATCTACGCGAGGATCTCGTCAAAGGACTGAAGGTCGGCGATCGGTTCGATGTCCGTATTCCGGCGCTCGGTGACCGAGTCGTGCCGGTCGAAGTCAAGCTCATTGCGACCAAGGGCGAATATGCGAGCTGGCGGGCCACGCGCGCTTCGGGCGATTTCGATCTGAGAACGTTCTCGATCCGCGCCTATCCGGTGCAGCCGGTGCCCGAGTTGCGACCGGGCATGAGCGCCTATCTCGACTGGCGGTCGCGGCAATGAGTCTGGGCGCAAAACCCGGGTTTTGGCTGGTCGTACGGCGCGAATGTCGGTGGCTGCTTCACGATCGTGTCGCGCTGCTCCTGATCTTCGGCGTGCCGCTCTTCGCCTTCGTGGTGCTGACGACGGTGTTCAGCCATCCGGTCATCCGGGGGCTCGGGGTGACGGTCGTCGACGAGGACAAGTCGGACGCTTCGCGTGCCCTGGTCGAATATGTTGCGGCCTCTCCGAGCCTGAAAATCGTCGATCGCTCCGGCACGCTGTCCACGGCCGTGCAAGATATCCGCTCCGGCAAGTCGATTTCCGCCATCTACATCCCGCCGAATTTCGAGCGCGACCTGAAGGCCCAGCGCCGCCCGCAGGTCGTCGGCTTCTATAACCAGCAGTTCCTGACCCCGTCCGGCATTGCGTCCTCCGGACTGAACGATTCGCTTTCTGCCGTGGCGGCCGTGGCCGCCCCAGCCCGGCGGGCCACGCCCGCGCCAGCCTCCCTAGGAACGCTGACCGCGGAGACCATCGCGCTGGTCAATCCGCAAAAGAACTATGCGCAGTTTCTGCTGCGCGCGCTGCTGCCGACGATCATCCATGTGGTGATCACGCTGACTGCCGGCTATTCCGTCGGCTCCGAATTCCGCCGTCGCAACGCGCGAGAATGGCTGGAAAGCGCCGGCGGCGATCCGGTCGCGGCCCTTGCCGGCAAGCTCGCGCCGCTGTTTTGCATCTTCTTCCTGATCATGCTGGCCGAGCCGCTGTTCCTGGAGGGCGTGCTGCAAATTCCCTTCAAGGGAGACTTGCCGTTGATGGTCGCCGCGGCTTCGCTCCTGATCATTGCCTACCTGTCGGTGGGCGCCCTGCTGCAGCTCCTGGCGCGCGACCTGGCGACGGGACTTGGGCTTGCGGGCCTGATTGCCTCGCCCGCATTCGGCTATGCCGGCGTCGGCTTTCCCACGATCGGCATGAATGCCTTTGCGCAAACCTGGAGCGCGATCCTGCCGCTGCGCTGGTACATGGCCGTCTTGCTCGGACAGGCGGCCCGGGGATTGCCCGTGTCCGATTCCGCCGCTCCCTTCGCGGCGCTTGCCGGCCTGACCGTGCTGTTTGCCGGACTCGCGTTGCTGCGCATGGCGAGCCTCACGCGCAAGGGCTGGTTTGCAATGGCGCGACCCGCCGAGCCGCCCGAAACAGAGCAAACGCCGCGCGGCATCGGCGGTGCATTCATGGCGGAGTGGCGGCGCGTGCTCGGAACGCGGAGCGCCTTCACCCTGCTGTTCCTGGCTCCGCTGGTCTATGGCATTTATTATCCGCAACCCTATCTGAACCAGATCCTTCGCAAGCTCCCGATCGCGGTGGTCGACAATGATCTGAGCGACCTCAGCCGCCAGATCGTCGAGACACTGGACGCCAGTGGCGCATTGAGCGTCGTGGTTCGTGCCCGGACGCTTGCCGAAGCGCGCGCCGCAATCGATCGCGGGCAGGCCTTTGCCGCCGTCGAAATTCCGCCCAACACCGAGCGCGACGTGCTCAAAGGCATCACCGCACACATTCCGATCTACGCGGATGCCACCTACCTCTTCATATTCAGATCGAGCGCCAGCGGAGTCGCCACGGCGATCGGAGCGTTGACGTCCGAGTTCGTCTCGCGAGGCGCGCGCTCGGATGGCAGCGTTGTCAAGGCGAAGCTGGCGACGTCGAGCCCGGCCAACGTTCTGCTGCAGCCGATCTTCAACCCGGTGGGCGGCTATGCGAGCTACGTCGTGCCGGCGGCATTCGTGCTGATCCTGCAGCAAACCCTCCTGATCGGCGCAGCGATGTTGACCGGCACTGCGCTGGCGGCAGGGGGCGGCGCGCTCGCCGGCGTGCTCGGCCGCGGCGTCGCTCATCTCACCATCTACCTTCCAGCGCTCGCGCTTTATGTCATCGTCCTGCCCCGCATCTACGGCTTTTCGACGCTCGGCCATCTTCCACAACTCCTCGCGCTTGCGAGTGTTTTTCTGCTGGCGACGAGCTTCATGGGACAGGCTGTCGGCGCCTGGTTCACGCGACCCGAGAACGCAACCATCCTCCTCCTCGCAACCAGCCTGCCGCAGTTCTTCATGGCCGGCTTCGCCTGGCCACGCGAAGCCATCCCAGAGGTGGCCCTGGCGTTCGGGCGCCTCTTCCCTGCCGACTCCGCGATCGATGGCCTCGTACGCATCAACCAGCTGGGCGCCGGCATCTGGGAGGTCGCGCATGACTGGCGCGTATTGTGGTGCCTGGCGCTGGCCTATTTCGCGCTCGCCGTGATCTCGGCATTTGCGGTCAAGAGAGGACGGGCACATGCGCAAGGCTAGGATTGCAGCCATGGTTGCGATCGCGCTCGTGCTGCTCGCGAGCGCCGTGATCTACTCCACCGACCGTTCCGGATCGCCGGCGGCCCTCGTTGGCGTCGTGCGGGCAACCGAAGTTCGCGTCGAGCCGGAGGTGAACGGCCAACTCGTGTCGATTGCGGTCCGGAAAGGCGCCCATGTGCGCGCCGGCGATGTCCTGGCACGGCTCTCCGCGGTGGAACTGACGGCGCAGCTCGACCAGGCGCACGCCGCACTGGCCTCGGCGGTCGCGAGCCGCAACAACGTCTATGCCGGCGTTCGCCGTGAACAGGTCGATTCCCTGAAGGCCGCGATCGCCAAGGCAAGCTCGCGTCTCAACTACGTGCAGGCCCAGCTCACCAGGACCAGCACGCTGGCACGTCAGAACTTCGAGTCCCAGCAGGCGCTGGACCAAGCCGAAAACGACGTCGCCGGTGCGCGCGCCGATGTGGCGGGGGCCCAGGCGAACTATGATGCCGCCGTGGCGGGCCCGACCAAGGAGGAGCGCGCAATCGCCGACGCGCAGGTGCAGGCCGCTGCCGCCGCGGTCGCCGTGCTCGAGCGCCGCCTCGACAAGATGATCCTGCGCGCTCCGGCCGACGGTGTGGTCAGCGTCATCGCCGCGGAGGTTGGCGAGAACGTTCGCGCGGGCCAGCCGATCCTGATGGTCGAGGCGGCGGGTAAGCAATGGCTCTCCTTCAACGTGCGCGAAGACCATCTCGGGGGTCTCGCGATGGGAGATACGGTGAACGTGAAGCGGAACGGTGCCGACGGCACGATCAAATCCGTCATCACCGAGCTGCGGCCGCTCGGCGTATTCGCCACATGGCAGGCCGAACGGGTCATCGGCGATCATGACCGCAACACGCTGCGCCTGCGACTCGACGCGCAGCAGGTGCCGGCAGGTCTCGAGCCCGGCATGACCGCTGGATCGAGCGCTAACGGCAAACGACTGACTATTCCTCCCCAAATTGCGCATGAGGCGAAGGCGTCTTTCACGCGTTGGCCTCAAGCACACAGAATCGACGTTTGGCGTGCTCGTAGCCTCGCTACGTCCCTCATCGGTCGGGTTCTCCCGTCTGGCGCCGCCAGCGAAGAAACAGTCACAACAGGACCGTCAGTAGCGCCGACCGCAAGCGCAATCTGCAAACGGTTACAAAGGCAGTGTTGCTGCGGGCGCCCGGCTCCTGGCCAAAGTTACGTCAATTTCAGGCGCAATGGCCGGACGGAGCAACAGAAAAGCAGCTCCCGCGGCGATTTGTAACCGGCTACATTTTTTCATTGCCGAGGCCGTGAAGTTGGAATAGCGTTCCAACTAGCGGCTGGGGCCACCCCTGAAGGGATTGCCGCCGCGATGGAGCGCGCCCTCCACGTTCGCGCCAAGAACAGACATGGGAGCCAGGGATGGTTTCGCCGTCACCATCCGGGTTGATCGGCTCGACTCCGAGCAACCTGGAATCGGAAAGCGCACGCGATCGCATGCCGCTTCTGCGCGGCTTGATGAAGATCGGCTGGAATCTCCTGCCGCCGCTGACGTTCGTCGTCATCGTTGGCGCCTGGGCGCTTCTCGTCAGAATGTTCAAAATTCCGGCTTACCTTTTGCCTGCGCCAGGCCCTGTGTTTGAACGGATCATCACGGACGCAGGCATGCTGTGGAGCAACTCGATTGTGACGCTGACCGAGATCGTTCTCGGGTTCGGGCTCACCCTGGTGACAGCGATCCCGCTCGGCCTGCTGATCGCCCTTTCGCCGATTGCAAGGCAAATTCTCTATCCGCCTATCATGCTGCTGCAGCTCGTTCCGAAGATTGCGGTGGCGCCCCTGTTTCTCGTCTGGCTGGGCTTCGGAATTGAATCGAAGGTCTTGCTGACGGTCCTGATGACCTTCTTTCCGCTGCTGCTGGCGAGCATCAGCGGATTCCAGATCCTCGACAACCGGCTGCTGTATCTGACCAAATCCATGGGCGCATCGACCTGGCAAACTTTCCGCTTCCTGCGCGTGCCTGCTGCGTTGCCCGTCATATTCTCCGGCATCAAGGCGTCGGCGACCATCGCTGCAACAGCCGCCATCGTCGCCGAGTTCGTCGGCGCCAACCAGGGGCTTGGCTACGTGCTGCTGAAAGGCACCAGCACGATGGACATCGAGCTCACCTTTGCGGTCCTCGTCGTCCTGACGATGATCGGCATCATCATCAATTACGTCGTGGAGTTCAGCGAGTGGCTGATGGCTCCCTGGCAACGCGCCCCGATGAATTAGGAAAGCATGCTTCTGGCGTGCGCAACGTCCGAGATCAGAAATCAATATTCGGGAGGGACACATCATGAAAGGCGCTCTGACCAAGGTCCTCATCGTCGCAGGCGGCGTGCTGGGATCTTGGAATTCGACCGCGGCCGCTCAAACCGCGGTGACGTTTCAACTGAATTGGACGGCCGGAGGTCCCAATGCCGGGTTTGCGGCGGCGCTCGGTGAGGGCTTCTACAAGGCGGCCGGGCTCGATGTGACAATCATTCAGGGCAACGGCTCCGGCAATACCGCCCAATTGGTCGCCAGCGGCCGCGCGCAACTCGCCTATGCCGATGCCGTCGCGGTGAGCCAGCTGATCGCAAAAGGCGCACCGATGAAGGTCGTTGCGACGATCTATCAGTCCAATCCCAACGAGGTCTCCGCGCTCACCAAGAGCGGGATCAAATCGATCAGCGATCTGAAGGGCAAGAAGGTCGGTGTCCCCGCAGGGTCGTCGCAGACCACAATGCTGCCGCTATTCCTGAAGGCCAACGGCTTGAAGGAGCAGGATATGATCACGATGAACATGCCCGTTCCGGCTATGGTTCCATCGCTTCTCCAGGGCCAGGTGGACGCGATCCTGGGGTCGATGGACTCCTATCAGATTCAGTTGGAGCAGCAGGGCGCGACGCTCGATAATTACCGGTTTGCCGACCACGGCGTGCCGACCGTCAGCACCTCGATCTTCGCCTCAGACAGTTTCATCAAGGATCACCCTGACGTCTTGAAGAAATTCATCGCTGCGAGCCTCAAGGGCTGGAGCTTTGCGCTCGACAATCCGGACAAGGCCATCAAGGACCTGAAGGCCGTATTCCCCGACCTCAATGAGAAGCTCGCGACGTCTGAACTGGCTGCCATCACACCCCTGTTCTGTAGCGGCGGCGCCAAGTTCATCGGCAAGGCAGAAGACGCCCACTGGACGAGGACGCAGGCCCTGTTGTCCGAGGTGAAGCTCCTGCCCGAGGGGCAGGACCCGAAGAGCTACTACACGAATGGATACCTGCCGCCCGAGGGTGAGATGCGGGCGTGCAAATAGCGATTCCCGATCCTCCGGCGCCAATACCGAGCATTGCCATGAGCGACAAGCCGAGACTGGGATATCGTTTCGAAGACCTCCGTGAGGGCATGACGTTTCGAAGCCCCGGCCGCACCATCACCGAGGCAGATCTGATGAACTTTGCCGGGCTGACCGGCGATCATTCGGAGCTCCACACGAGTGATGTCTATGCGCGCGCAAGCGAGTTCGGCCAGAAGGTCGCTCATGGCATGCTCGGCCTCGCCTACGCCCATGGCTTGATGTGGGCGAGGACGGGAGAACTTCGCGAAACGGCGATTGCGTTCCTTGGCATCAGCGATTGGAGATTCGTCGGGCCGATCTTTGTCGGCGACACGATCTTCGTCGACTACGTTCTGACCGAGCTGCGCGACAGCCGCTCGCGTCCGACGCAGGCCATCGCCAATTTCGATGTAGAGGTCGTCAAGCAGGACGGCCGCATCGTCCAGAAGGGCCGCAAGGCGCTTTTGGTCTCGAAGGTTCCGCTTGAAGCCGTCAAGGCCTCGATGGCCGCCCAGACCCCGCCGAAATAGAGGGACACGAACATGACGCCTCAATCCGACATGGTGACCCGATCCGGCGTTCCGATCAAGATCAGCAACGTGTCGAAGGCCTTCGGCGAAGGGTCGGGCAAGCCATTCCAGGCCTTGAAGTCCATCGACGTCACGATTCCCGCCGGCGAGTTCATCTCCGTTGTCGGGGCGTCCGGATGCGGTAAGAGCACGCTGATGTTGATGGTCGCGGGTTTGCTCAAACATTCGACCGGAGAGATCACGGTCGCCGGCCGCGCGGTCCGGGAGCCCGTCACCGACGTTGGCATCGCCTTCCAGGACCATCTGCTGCTCGACTTTCGCACGGCGTTCGAAAACGTCATGCTCCATGCCGACATCAGGAGGATCAATCGCGAGAAGCTTGCGGTGCGGGCAAGAGAGCTGTTCGCGCAACTGCGCCTCGAGCACGCGATGAACAAGTACCCCCGCCAGTTGTCCGGCGGCATGCGACAGCGCGTTTCGCTAATTCGCACCCTCGTCCACGATCCATCGGTCATCCTGATGGACGAGCCGTTCGGCGCGCTCGATGCGCTGACCAGACTCCAGGTGCGAACGGACCTCGAGACGCTTTGGCTCCGTCGCCGACCAACGGTGGTCTTCATCACTCACAGCGTGGAAGAGGCGGTTGGCCTGTCCGATCGCATCCTGGTAATGAGCCCGAGCCCAGGTGAAGTCATCGACGACATCCGGGTTGACCTGCCTCGACCACGTCCCATCGTTCTTGGCGACGCTCCCGAGTTTGGAGCCTATGTCGACCGGATCCATCGCCATTTCGAGCGCATGGGCGTTCTCCACGGCATCGCAATGCCGCAGCCTTCCGGCATTCAGTAATGACGACGGCCTTGCAGCAGAGCCGGGCGGCGCCCTTGGTGCAGACCGCCCGCCGCGGGGCCGTCGCAGAGATCACTCTCGCAAGCTCCCTCAACTTGGTGACCCGCGCGATGCTGCGTCAACTCAACCAGGTCGACGCTGGGCCGGCGACGGACGCGGATCTCCGCTGCGTCATTCTCCATGGCGGTGACTCAAGGGCATTCAAGGTGGCTGACACGATCAGTGCGCGGGGGCCGATTTCGACTCGGCCCGCCGGTCTTCTCGGGTCGTAGGGAGCCTTGGTTGGCCGATGGCTCATATTCCCGCTGAACGCTGCCTGTCGATCGTCGAACTGCTCGTCGATGCGGCCGGCGAACTGCCGCTGGGCGGGATCGCGGAGCGCCTGCAATTGCCAAAGAGCGGCGTACATCGCCTGCTCGCGGCGCTGATCGATCAGGGCTGGGTCGAACAGGACGGCACGACCGGCCATTACAGACTGACCCATCGCCTCACCATACTCGGGCAGCGCCTCTATCGCGCAACAGGCATTCCCGATGTCTGCCAACCGCTGCTCGAGCGGCTCGCGCGGGAGACGCATGAATTCGTTAGACTCGCCGTGATCGATGCACATTCACTGGTGTGGGTCGCCGAGGCGCAAGGCGCGCGCGGTGGACTGTTGTATCAGCCGCTTCTCACGTCGAACACCGTCCCGCTTTATGCCACGGCGAGCGGCAAGAGCTGGCTCGCGCGGCTCGATCTCGGCGCGGTCCGCGACATTCTGGCGCTCAACGGCGATTTCAACGACGCCGAGAATTATGGGCCGGGCGTCATCAGGACGTTCGAAGATCTCGTCTCCGAGCTGAAACGAACGGCCGAAAGAGGGTACGGCGTCGCCGTCAGCGAAGCGGAGTCCGGCGTCACCGCGGTCGCCGCCACGGTGCTCTCCGGCGGGATCGGCTCGCCGGTCGGCACTGTGAGCGTCGCTGGCCCCGGCGTTCGGATGAACGACATCCGCGTTGCGGATGTGGCACCGTTGGTCATGCAGGCCGCGCGCGAGCTCTCTGAAGTCTGGCCCTTGCGGTAACGCAATGAGCCCATCCGCCATCGTCCAAGCATTCACCAACGGACTCAGCAAAGGAGAGCATCGATGAAACTGGTACGCTTCGGCCCGTCTGATCAGGAAAAGCCCGGCGCGATCGACCCTGACGGCAAGCTACGCGATCTGTCGTCGATCGTCGCGGACATTGACGCCGGCGCCCTGTCTCCGGACGGGTTGGCGCGCCTCAGGGCGGCGGACCTGCGCGCCTTGCCCGAGGTGAAAGGGTCGGTCCGCTACGGTGTCCCCGTCGCGCATGTTCCCAATCTCGTCTGCATCGGCCTGAACTACACGGACCATGCCGAAGAGACCAATGCGCCGATTCCCACACAGCCGATCATCTTCAACAAGCACACCGGAGCGTTATGTGGCGCGAATGATCCGGTCTTGCTGCCGCCGGGATCGAAGAAGCTCGATTGGGAAGTGGAGCTCGCCTTTGTCATCGGCCAAACCTGCTGGCATGTCAGCGAAGAGAACGCCCTCGACTACGTCGCGGGCTACATGATCCTCAACGACATCTCGGAACGCGAGTATCAGATCGAGTGGGAGGGGCAGTGGACCAAGGGAAAGAGCTACCCCGGCTTCGCACCCTGCGGGCCCTGGCTCGTGACGCGTGATGAAGTTCCTGATCCTCAGAAGCTCGACCTGTGGCTCGATCTGAACGGCGCTCGCGTTCAGACCGGGACCACGACGCGCATGATTTTCTCGATCAAGACGCTCGTCTCCTATCTCAGCCGCTTCATGCGGCTGATGCCGGGCGACATCGTGACGACCGGAACCCCGCCCGGCGTCGGATTGGGCATGAAGCCAAACAAATTCATGAAGGGCGGGGACGTCATGACGCTCGGAGTGACCGGTCTCGGCGAGCAGCGTCAGATCGTGACGGCCGCCCGATAAGGGCGTTACGAACGCGTCTCAAGCGAAGGCAACTTCGCTTGGGCCGGCGCTTCTGAAGAGCCGATCCCGAAGAACGCAAGCACCGCATCCGCCTGGCCGCTGACCACAGCCGCGCCATTCGCCGTTGGACAACCCTTCTCGCGTGCGAGTGCGAGCAATGAGGTCGTTTCCGGCTTCGGCACGATATCGATGACCGTCAGACCCGCGTGAAGCGCGCCGCGAAACGGCGCGAGCGCGAATGCCGGCGCCATTCCGACCGGCGTGGCGTTGATCAGCAGATCGAAGCCAGTGACGTCCGGCTCGGTGGTGCGGGCGCAGCAGACGGGAAAATGAGTTTGAACGCGGGCGGCAAGTTCGGCCGCACGGTTGGCGTCGAGATCGAAGACGCCGATCATGGCTGCGCCTGCCGCCGCCAGTGCCATCGTGATGGCGCTCCCCGCTCCGCCGGCACCGAGGATCAAGACCCGTCGGCCGGTCGCGGTTTGCCCCAAGGATGCAAGCGCGCCGAGCAGACCCGCGCCGTCGAACATGTCTCCTGTCCAGGAGCCATCCGGTTCGCGGCGCATCGCATTGATCGCACCGACCGCCTGCCCGATCCGCCCGATCTGATCGGCATAACGGAGGACACGCTCCTTGTGAGGATAGGTCACGACGACGCCCAACAGATTTCCGATCGCCATGATGCCCTTGATGGCGTCATCGAATGTTGCTGTCGGAATCTGCATGGGCTGCAAGACCGCGTTGACCCCGGCCTTGACGATCCGCGGATTGTAAATCTCAGGCGATCGCACCTGCGTGATGGGGTCCCCTATGATGGCCAACAGCTTCGTGTTGCCGTCTATCCCAGCCTGTTTCACGGCCACTCTTTCACGTCTTGATGATGCGATGCTGCCGGAAACCCGGACAATGACGCCGGCGCTGGTCCTGATGATTTCCTGATGAGCAACTCCGCGCTGCATTCGAATGCCATCTCGATAGGACGATTCTCGACACGGCTGATGATGAAACGAGCGGCGTCGCGGCCGACCAACTCGCCCTGCACTCTGACCGTCGTGATCGGGATCGGTAGATGGCTCATGATTTCGATATCGTCATAGCCGACGATCGACAATTGATCCGGAACCTTGATGCCCATCTCCTGACTTTCGAGCAAAGCTCCCACGGCCAGGAATGCGTTGCCGCAAATGACGGCGGTCGGCTGCGGCTTCGCGGCCATGATCTGCCGAAAGAGCGACCTACCCTCCGCGATCGTCCACTCACCGATGGCAAAGTGTTGTGGACGGACCGCCAGGCCCCGCTCGGCCAGCGCATCACGGACGCCTTCCAGCCGCGCGGCGGCACGATCATTGTTCTGCGTCGACTGCGCGATCAGCCCAAACCGCGTGTGGCCGTGATCGATCAGATAGCTCGTCAGCTGGAACAGTGCCTTGCGATTGTCGGGGCCGACGCAGGTCCCGTGGGTCTCGGGCTCATAGACGAAGGCGTAGACAAAGGGCACGCCGCGCTGACTGAGAAAGGTCTCGAGATCGGGATGGTGCGCCTTGCCGATCAGGATCAGGCCATCGATGCCCTGCTCGACAAACTTCCGGACTTGCGCGTATTCCTGAGCGGCATCGTAGTTCGAGCAGGCAAGCAACAAGGTGTAGCCGTTGGCCAGCAGCTCTTCCTGGATCGCGTTGGTCGCTCGCGCGAAATCGCCGTGAGACAGGGTAGGGAACACCGCGCCGATTGCGTTCGATTTTCGGGTCGTCAGCGCGCGCGCTGCACCGTCGGGTACCCAGCCAAGGTGCTTGACGACGGATTCGACCCGCGCGCGAAGCTTCGGCGACACGGCCGCAGGGTTGTTGATCACGCGAGAGACGGTCGCCGTCGAGACGCCTGCCGCGCGCGCAACGTCCCTCAGGCCAACGCTGCTGCGCGATGGCGCAACCCCGTGAAGGACTTGTTCGGTCTCTTCGAAAGTCGGCATTATCTCTCCTGGCCGGGTGCGTTGCATAACTGAACTTCGGTCCGGCCCCTCCAAGGTAGCATGCTCGCCGACACCAGCGCACCGGTCTGGTTTTAGCCGGTTACCGGCGCTGCGGAGCGGTCCGATGTGCTCGCAATCTCCGCCTTGGTGAGGGCGAACTGCAACGCGTACAGCCCTCGATTGATGCCGCTCGCTGCACCATGGCGCTCCAATTCGGAATTGCCGCCTGCATCAGATCGAAAGCTTGCGAGAGCTTCGGCTCTGCTGCCCTCGACCAGCAGGATCCAGGCCGCGACCTTGTCCGGGGCCGCTCGCAGCGCCTTTTCGGCGGTCTGGCCTTGTCCGGCCTGGGTTTGACCTTGCAGAAGGTGGACGCCGACAATTCCGGGGATTGCCGTGAGTACGCGAGCGAGCGGCCCCTTGAGGTTGGACGCCAGGGCATTCGACGCAAGCGTCGTTGCAAAGCTGATGGTCTCGATGAAGCCTCCTTCGCCGAGACCGGTGGTCCAGGACACATCGCAGATCGTCCGCGACGTATCCACGAAATGAGCGACGACCCGACGAGTCCATTCAGTCGGCGCGTTCAGCCGCGCGTGGTAGGGGACGGAAGACAGATCGGCCGCGCTCGTCGTCTCATAGAAGTTGAAGTATTTTGGATGTCCATCGATCGCGACGTAGCGCCTGCCACGCAGAAAACCCGGCAATCCCACCCGCTCGGGAATGTGCTCGCGAACATGCCAGGCAACGAAGTCATCTTCCGCCTCCGGCTTGATGCCATTCCAGATGGCGAGGACGCCTTGACCGAGCAAAGCCATGAAGGGGACCCCATTTGTAACGCTTGCCAAATGCACCGGCCGGCGGAAATCGGCGCAAATGCGGCGCTTGACACCATGAATCAGTCGCTATATGTAACCGGTTACAAATTCCGCGTCAACCGGCTTGCACGCTTGGGGAGATATTCCGTGAAGGTAATTCCGGCATCGGATGCGGCGAGGCTTATCCGGCCTGGCGACAGCGTGATGATCAGCGGATCGGGCGGTGGGCACTGCATTCCCGAGTCCATCATCGCCGCCATCGAGGAGCGCTTCCTGAAGGAAGGGCAACCGCGCGATCTGTGTCTCATCCACGTTGTCGGGCTTGGCGATCGCGTCACGCAGGGCGTTGATCGCTTCCGGCACGAGGGCATGCTCAGGCGCAGCATCACCAGCGCGCTGATCGACTCGCCCTCACTGATCCCCCTGGCGCGGGACAACAAGATCGAATCCTACACCCTTCCCCAGGGCGTGCTGTCGCAACTCACCCGAGACATGGCAGGACGCCGCCCGGGACTGATTACCAAGGTTGGCTTGCACACCTTTATCGATCCACGTCAGCGCGGCGGCCGCCAGAGCGAGACGGCCAAGGATGATCTCGTTGAACTCATGATCATCGATGGTGAGGAATGGCTTCGCTATAAACCGCTTCCGCTCAACGTCGTACTGCTACGAGGAACGACGGCAGACGAAGACGGCAACGTTACCATGGAGCATGAAGCGCTCTTCGGCGAAATGATCTCCACCGCACAAGCCTGTCGGCAGCAAGGCGGAACGGTGATCGTTCAAGTCAAGCGTCTGACCAAGCGCGGAACGCTTCCACCGAAGAACGTCAAGATTCCGGGCATTCTCGTCGACCACATCGTCGTCGACCCTGATCAACGTCAAACATACGCAACAGACTACAACCCCGCTTACGCCGGCGAGCTGCGCATTCCGCTTGAACATCTGAAGCGACTGCCCTTTTCCGAGCGCAAGATTGTCGCCCGCCGGGCCGCGATGGAAATCCTTCCGGGGGCCGTCTGCAATCTTGGCGCCGGCATCTCCACAGGCATTTCGGCGGTCGCGTCGGAGGAAGGCATTCTTGACGAGATCGTCCTCACCAACGAACAAGGCTTCATCGGTGGCGCGCCGCTGACCGGTCCGGATTCCGGAACCGCGCAAAACTACGATGCCGTGATCGACGCCCCTTACCAGTTTGACTTCTATGATGGCGGAGGCCTGGATATCGCGTTCCTATCATTCGCGGAGGTCGACCCGGCAGGCAATGTCAACATCTCGCGCTTCGGCGACAAGATCGTCGGGGTCGGTGGCTTCATCAACATCAGCCAGAACGCACGCAAGGTTGTCTTCAGCGGTACTTTCACAGCCGGCGGGCTGGAGATTCATTTTGAGGATGGCAAGCTTCGCATCGTCAAGGAAGGTCGACACCGCAAGTTCATCAAGTCGATTGAACAGGTTTGCTACAATGCCGATTTCGCGGTGAGAGAAGGCCGCGCCGCGTTGTTCGTGACTGAACGAGCCGTATTTCGAGCCGCACCCGAAGGTCTTCAATTGGTCGAGATCGCGCCCGGCATCGATATCGAACGCGACATTCTGGCCAATATGGATTTTCGGCCGACGATTTCGGGTGCAGTCAAGACAATGGATGCGCGGCTCTTTCTCCCGCAGTTGATGGGCATGGCCGCCGATACTGCAAGCCGCGAGCGAGTGAAGCGATCTCGATAAGCGATGAGGGCATCAACTCTGTTGAAGTGCGCCGACTTCGAGGCCGCCCGAGGCGGCCCCTGAAGTTCATCAATCCGACGCGAACCCGCCCTGATCGGCATCCGCTCGTAGACCGGACGCCTCGGACCTCCCCAAACGGTTGCCAGGAGGCGGATCGGGACTGCGAAAAGGCCGATAAGTTCTGCGGGCCTCGAATAATTAGGAGACGACCTCAGTACAACCTAGCTGACGCTCTTTTGAATGGCGGTTGGCAGCGTGTCGTTTTTGCGCTTCTTGCAATAGGCCATAACCTTTGCAGAATTCTTTTCCAGGCGGTTGTAGTCCAAAACATTGTTCTTTGCGGCTGCGTTGTAATAGCCGCTCATGAAATACCTTACGAAGTCCCGGTCCGCTGGAGAGTATCCCAGCCAATCCCCGCAAGTGACCTTGTTCATATCCAGCTTGATCTGAGCCGTAGCTGGCGATGAGGCCGCGCCTATCAAAATCACAACAATAAGGGCCGTGCATCTCATGATCATCCTCCAACGTTGCGAGCCGTCAATTGGTGCCTACCGCTTTTTGCAAGCCATACATGACGCTTTCCGCTGGATGGTATTGGCACCACGCCTTCACGCTTGCGATGTTTCTTTGATGCAAAGCAAGGTCCACAAAGGGCCTGTCGTTCTGATAACTGAACCACCCGCTCATCCAGGCAGAGAATTTATCCGACTGTGACGACGGCATAGCCAGATATTGCTCACACGTGATCTTCGCCATATCGATGGTTAGCTGCGCATTCGCAACGATTGGAGCAATCGAGATGGCAAACGTCAGACTGATCAATCCACATCTCATTGAGGTCGTCCTCGTTGCTGGGTCCACCCTGATTTGAAAACGGCTGCAGCCACAATCGGTTTTTGTCAGAAAGCCAAACACAGCCCCGGCGCAACAACATAAACCCGGAAGAATATGTCACTGCCCATGACACCACCTCACGTGCGGCGACAAATCTACGTTGGGAAAACTCGGCACCGCTAGTGCAGTTTGTGCCAGGGAAATGTTGCGAAGCAATTCGGGCGCGGACACGGTTACCGGCCCGCGCACGTCGTTACAGGCGACTCGGGCGATCAATCTCCAGAATCTCTCCGTCAGCTTCGAACGCAAGGGATCGTCTATGATCGACGCACTCGTCGAATGCGTTGCCAAGAACGAGAAGAGATACAAGAACTTCAAACCCACGCTCGATAAAGATCCCGACGCGATCAAGGACAAGATTTGAGATAGGGACCTCATCAGCCGGCGAGTCGCGACCAAGCGAGCGCCCAACCGACTTGAAATGCCACTGCCCTCACTTGGCGCGCGACGACGGCTCCCTCCAGATCATCGTGGGTGGATAGAGCACCTGCGCGAAAGGCGCGAGGGTGCCCTATCCGTTCTCGACGATCTGGTTGCTGCGATCGGATTGGGACACATGATCTGCGCCGCGACGTTGAAGTCGACCTTAAGAAGCGCAGGCTCGTGCAAGCCGGCACAAGTCCAATCGGACCAGTGCGATCGACACCTTGCCGTCCATCACAAGGTATGGGCCGAGGTATGGGCTAACAATTAGCCTGGTTCAGGAAGCACTGAAATATAAGGACTTTTCGACCTGTATGGCGGAGAGGGAGGGATTCGAACCCCCGATAGGCTTGCACCTATGCCGCATTTCGAGTGCGGTGCATTCAACCACTCTGCCACCTCTCCAGTGGGTCCGGGTGATTTGCGCCACCCGCGGTCGGCGCGTGTTCTAGGCGAGGATGGCGAGCCAGACAAGGCACTGCAATAATATTTCCATCATGCCGAAGGCGAGCAATTGGGGCACAGAGGTCACCGAGAATGCGCATGGAAACAATGCGTTGGCGGCGTGGCTTCGATCCGATTGTGCCTCGCGTCGAGCCGGGCAGAAAGGAAGCGAATCATGGAGCATAGGACGGTGCGAGCCAATGGCGCGACGTTCCACGTTGCGCGGATCGGCAGCGGCAAGCCGCTGCTTCTCCTGCACGGATGGCCGGAATTCTGGTTGACCTGGGAGCCGGTGATGACGCGCCTTGCCGGCCGGTTCGCGCTGGTCGCGCCCGACCTGCGCGGCTTCGGCGACAGCGACAAGCCGAACGGACCTTACGGCCCGGAACAGCACGCCTCGGACATGCTGGCACTCATGGATGCACTCGGCCTCGAGAAGGCCGGCGTCGTCGGCCACGACGTCGGCGGCGCGGTCATGCAGCCGTTTGCCCGCGAGGCGCCGGAACGAGTCGCCGGGCTGTTCTTTTTCAACTTCGTCTATCCCGGCATCGGGCCGCGCATGGCCGCGCCCGACCGGCTGAACCACATCTGGTACCAGTCGTTCCACCAGATGGAGATGGCGCCGGCGCTGGTCGGCGCTAACAGCGAGAGCTGCCGGACCTATATCGGCCACTTCCTGCGCGGCTGGTCGCATCGCAAGGCGGCGTTCGATGACGCACTCGATGCCTTCACCGACAATTTCATGAAGCAAGGCAATCTCGCCGGCGGTTTCGCGCATTATCGCGCAGCGCACGCCGCGCGCGTGAAGATGATGCTCGGCGAAGCGCCAGTGCTGCCGACGATCGCGCTGCCGACCTGCATCCGCTGGACCGAGCACGATCCGCTGTTTCCCTATGCCTGGACCGACCGGCTCGGCCAGACCTTCAGCAATCTGGATCTGAAGATGTTTCCCGATGTCGGTCACTTTCCGCACCGCGAGGATCCCGACCACGCGGCCTCCGAGATCGCGGGGTTTTTCGAGCGAATCAATTGGACGTAGAATGGGTGGGACCGCCAGACGCGACAAAAATAACTGGCGGTCCCGTGCCGCTTCATCAAAATGCCGGCGGCGAAGTACGGCTTCGTCCGCCAGCTGCGAGCGACCAGATCACGCTAGAGAGCTCAAGGGAAACGGCAACGCGAACCGCGTCTTAACCTAACCGGTCAACCTTAACCGGCAGCGGAACACCGGGCGAAACGCCAAGTCACACGTCAGGCCTTGGCCTTCTTGGCCTTCTTCTCAGCCTCTTCGTCGTCCTTCGGCTTCTTTTCGTCCTTGCCGTTGTCCTTCTTGCGATTGGTGTAGCGGGCATTGCCGAGCCCGGTCCCAATCGTCAGCACGCCCCAGCGCCCGACGTCCTGCATGAAGGGAACTTCGGCGAGCCCCTGCACAACCCCGTCATTGTGCATCACGATCGCGGTGTCATGGCCGCCGATCTCGGGAATGGCCTCGACCAGGCTCCCCGGCAGGTTGAATTTGCTGCTCTCCCAATTGCCCGGCAGGTTCTGCGCGCCTTTCTCGATCGATCCATCCTCGTCGATGACGCCGGGGCAAGCGATGCCGATGAACGGCGCGAGCTTCAGCCCGTCGGCTTCGGCGGCGGCAATCAGATCCTTTAGCATTTTGACCAGCCGCTTCACCGCGCCGTCGCGCGTGGGCTCGTCATCGGCGTGGCGCCACAGCTCCGACTTCCAGACCGCCGCCTTCGACAGGTCACGCGCCCTCTTCCAGCGCGTCTCCACGACGCCGCAGCGGATATTGGTGCCGCCGATATCGACCGCCAAAATGCTGTCGTGAGCCTCGAAGATCCATGACGGCGCAAGATGCAGCGCGCCGATCAGGCCGGCGTCATCGGGGTGAAAGCGGATCGGCACCATGTCGACCTTGAAATCCTCCGACTTGAGGATGATCTGCGTACGCGCGATCGCGAGTTCGCCGAGCCGGCTCTCGCGAAAGCCGCCGCCGACCACGATGCGCTCGGTTTTCGCCCAGGCCTTGGTCTTCAGGAACCGCCGCGTCACATAAGCGAGCTCCTGCGCGAACTCCTCGATCGCGCTGTGTACGACGGCGGACGCCTCGGTATCTTCGCCGACCAGAATGGCATCCAGGGTCTTCTTGCTGATCTTGTCCGACGGCTCGTCGCCGAAGGGGTCCTCGTCCGACTTGCGCAGTGGCTTGCGCCAACGGTCGAAGATCCTGCGGAATGCGCCCTTGGACGCGCGGTCGCCGAGGAAGCCATCCTCGTCCTTCAGCTCGATGTTGAAGCTGTCGACGTCTACCGACGGCAGCCTTGCGGCGCCGTGGCGCGCGATGCCCGTGGTTGTTAGAATATCTTCGGCCATGTGCCCTCTGCCCGATGGGAGTCGCGGAGACAACGGGCGGGGAACCCGTTGGTTTCAAAGATCAGGGCAGAACGAGCGCGGTTCCCGGCGGCGCCAAAAGCGACGCCAAATCCTTCATTTTTGGCCGGTTTTGCCCTCGTTTGCCTTGACTCGCTGCGGTTTGCGGCTATAAGTCCGCCCATCCGGCGCGAGGATTTTCGCGCCGCTTGTTTTTTGCGTGACTAACCAAGGGAATTCGTTTTCCTTCGCGCAAAATATCGTAACCCGTAGCGACTGAACAAAAAGCCGACCCGGGCGAGCCGTCCGAGGCCGGGATCGAACACGAAGGAATCAAACGATGTTCGCAGTCATCAAGACCGGCGGCCGGCAGTACCGGGTCGTCCCGAATGATGTACTCGAGATAGGCAAGATCGCCGGCGATGTCGGTACGATCGTGCAGCTTGGCGAGGTTCTGGTGCTCGGCGGTGACACGCCGGTGCTGGGAACGCCCACCGTGGCAGGCGCCTCGGTTGCGGCCGAAGTGCTGCAGCACAAGCGCGGCCCCAAGGTGATCGCGTTCAAGAAGCGTCGCCGCAAGAATTCACGCCGCAAGCGCGGCTATCGCGATGAGCTCACGGTGCTTCGCATCACCGAGATCCTCGCCGACAACGCGAAGCCGACCATCGGCCCGCGGCCGAAGAGGGAAAAACCGGCAGCATCGGTCGAGAAGGCCGCATAGCTGGCGCGCACAAGAAGTGATCGTCACGACAAAATTTTGCGTGACCAGAATGGAAATGATTCCGTCAAGGAATTGATCTAGGGATTAGAGAAGTCGGAGGCGAGCCATGGCTCACAAAAAGGCAGGCGGTTCATCGCGCAACGGACGCGATTCCAAGGGCAAGCGCCTTGGAATCAAGGCGTTCGGCGGCGAGCGTGTGATTCCCGGCAACATCATCGCGCGTCAGCGCGGCACCACTTGGCATCCAGGCCTTAATGTCGGCATCGGCACTGACCATACTCTCTTCGCCAAAGTAGAGGGTCACGTCGAGTTCCGTGCCAAGGCCAATGGCCGCACATTCGTATCGGTTATCCCGGTGGCTGAAGCGGCCGAATAGACGGTGGACATACACGAGTCCGCCGGGTCCTGTTGAACCGGCGGAGTCGAAAAGGGCTCCAGGGGAGGCAGGACAACCGGCCTCCCCATTTTGTTGCGCGTGTTCAGCTTCGACCACGCACAACGTTCCAAGCGTTGCGTATCGTTTTTTTCGCATCACAGGAGCCCGACATGCTGCAGGACATCCCGACTCCGACCTTGCGCGAGGCAAGAGCTTGCGTCCTCGAGACCGAACGGCTGACATTGCGCAAGCCGACGCTCGCGGACGTAAAAGCAATTGCGCGGCTGGCCAATAATCGCCGCATCGCGGAGAATACCCGCCGCCTGCCGCATCCCTACAGCCAGGACGATGCTATCGCCTTCGTGCGTGCATTGGCTGCAGGTGGCCGCGAGACGGTGTTCCTGATCGAGAACAATTACGCACCAATCGGCATGGTCGGCATCGACTGGCGCGACGAGGCCACGCCGGAGCTCGGCTATTGGCTAGGCGTCGACCATTGGGGCCAGGGTTTCGGCACCGAAGCTGCGCGCGCGCTGATCGATTATTTCTTCGAGGAGTTCGACCTCGACTACCTGATCTCCGGCGCCCGCGTCGCAAACCCATCGTCGCGCAATATCCTCGAGAAATGCGGCTTCCAGTGGAGCGGGGTCGAGTTGCACCGATTCGAGGCGCTGGGCTCGTCGACCCCGGTCGACTGCTTCCGGCTCTCTCGCAGCGTCTGGTCGTCGCTAAAGAACTGGAACAATTCAACGCGGCGTGAGGGGTAGGGCTCGATCGCCCCGCGACACCGCATCCTCGTCCCGGCCGGTGCTTCGATTCTGATGGAATCAGAATCGAAGCACCGATTCTTTCTTTGGCGCGTCTCCTCCGCACGAACCCCGTGGCCACTTCGCTCGAAAACCCACAGGGCTGGGACAGCCACGCAGTTACACTGGCGGGCTCACCACCTGCTCCTCGCGCCCAAGCTTCTGCTCGCGCAGAAAGATGTAGAGCCCGGCAGCGATGATGATCGCGGCGCCAAGGATCGTGGCCCAGGACGGCACGTCGCCGAACACCACAAAGCCGAAGATGACCGCCCAGACGATCATCGAATACTGATAGGGCACGACTACGCTTGCTGGCGCGAGCTTCAGCGAGCGGTTCACACACAGCAGCGCGGCGACCGAAATGATGCCGGCGGCGGCGAAGAGCACCAGACTGCCGGCGCTCGGCGTAACCCAGCCGAACGGCGATAGCACCGCCCCCAGCAGGAACGTGCCGCCGAATTGCGACGCCGCAAGCACGATGTCCGGCGTCGCTCGCAACGAGCGGGTGATCAGCATCAGAAGCGCAAACGACATGCTGCCGCCGAGCGCGATCATCGCCGGCCAGCTCACCGTCTGCGACGACGGCCTGAGCGCGATCAAGACACCGCAGAAGCCGACCAGGATCGCGGTCCAGCGCCGCCATCCGACATGTTCGCCGAGGACGATACCGGACAGCGCGGTGACGAAGATCGGGCACGCGAGATAGTAGGTGATGACGTCCGCAAGCGGCAGATAGACGGTCGCAAGGAAGAATGCCGCGACCTCCAGCGTCGACAGCGTGACCCGCAGCAATTGCAGCCATGGCCGCTCGAGGTGGAAGAATTCCGCGCGCTGCTTCCACACGATCGGCAGCAGCACGAGCAGTGCCGCGCAGGCGCGCAGCCACAGCAACTGCCCGACCGAATAGGTCGCAACGATGTATTTGCCCATCGCGTCGCCGAACGAGAACATGAAGATCGACAGCAGCATCAGCCCGATGCCGGCAAGCCGCGCGGACCGGTCGTCATAGGAGGACAGCTTTGCGAACAGGCTCATGGATGGATTTGCGCGTCTGCGTCGTTTCGTCATGGCCGGGTTTGATACCGGCTCTTGCTGCGCCCGCTTTTAAAGACGTGGATGCCCGGGACAAGCCCGGGCACGACGAATTGAGCCGATTGCCGCACCCGCATCGCTGCGATACCGGTACCGCGGTCCGGTAACAAAATAACGCAGGAAACGCAGCATGACCGAATTTGACCCCGCCCATCACCGCATGGTGAGCGAGCAGCGCTGGTTTGAGGATTTCGTGCTCGGCGAGCGCTTCGTGATTCCGAGCCGGACCCAGACGGCGGCTGTGTTCGCCGCATTCCAGACTGCAAGCGGCGACACCCACCCGATCCATTACGACATCGAATATTGTCGCGCGCGCGGCATGCCTGACCTGCTCGCGCATGGATTCCAGACATTGGTGCACACCGCACCCGGCGCGGGGCTGTTTCCCTACCTGGTCGAGGCGTCGCTGGTCGGCTTCCTCGAGCAATCTAGCAAGTTCCTTAAGCCGGTCTACGCCGGCGACACCATCTACCCCGCACTGGAGGTGATCGAACTCGCCCCCGGCCGCGCCACCGGCGTGGTGACGCTGCGTTCGACGGTGCACAACCAGCGCCGCGAGCTGGTGCTTGAGGGAATGCAGAAATTCTTGGTGCGACGCCGGCCGGTCTAGCTCCGCAGATGTCAAAAAAGGCTCGAAAATCGAGGCTTTTCGGCAATATCCGGCTGCTTCAGGGTTGCCGCATCGGCCCCCCTGCCCTAACTATTCACGATCATGAAATTCCTCGATGAAGCAAAGGTCTATATTCGCTCCGGCGACGGCGGCAATGGCTGCGTCGCGTTCCGGCGCGAGAAGTTCATCGAATTCGGCGGCCCTTCCGGCGGCAATGGCGGCCGTGGCGGCGATGTCATCATTGAGGCCGTCGACGCACTCAATACGCTGATCGACTATCGCTATCAGCAGCATTTCAAGGCGCAGAAGGGCGGCAATGGCATGGGCAAGGACCGCCATGGCGCCAACGGCAAGTCGATCGTGCTGAAAGTCCCCGTTGGCACCCAGGTGTTCGACGAGGATCGTGAAACGCTGATCCACGACTTCACCACGCTCGGCGAAAAGTTCGTGCTCGCCGAAGGTGGCAATGGCGGTTTCGGCAATGCGCATTTCAAGTCTTCAACCAATCGCGCGCCGCGCAATGCCAATCCCGGACAGCCGGGCGAGGAGCGCTGGATCTGGCTGCGCATGAAGCTGATCGCCGATGCCGGCCTCGTCGGCCTGCCCAACGCCGGCAAGTCGACCTTCCTGTCGGTCGTCAGCGCGGCGAGGCCGAAGATCGCCGACTATCCCTTCACCACGCTGCATCCGCAGCTCGGCGTGGTGAGCTTCGGTGGCCGCGAATTCGTGCTTGCCGATATTCCCGGCCTCATCGAAGGCGCGCATGAGGGCGCCGGGCTCGGCGACCGCTTCCTCGGCCATGTCGAGCGCTGCCGCGTGCTGCTGCATCTGGTTGATGCAACCTGCGAGCACGCCGGCAAGGCCTACAAGACCGTGCGCGCCGAACTCGAAGCCTACGAGGGCCATCTCGCCGACAAGGTCGAGATCGTCGCATTGAACAAGATCGACGCGGTCACCTCAGAGGATTTGAAGAAGCAGAAGGACCGCTTGAAACGAGCGGCGAGGAAGACGCCGCTGTTGCTCTCCGGCGTGACCGGCGAAGGCGTGCAGGAAGCTCTTCGCGCCCTGGTCGAGGTGATCGGCGAAGCGCCGGTCTCCAGCAAGGCCAAGGGCGACGCGGCGCCGTGGGCGACGCCGGCACCGCAGGGTTGATCGGCGCCCACGCCACTTCCCAAGCCACGTTGCGCCGCGTATTGCTTCCACCGATTTTCTTTCTGCTCCAACCAGCCCCATGAAACGCCCCGCGCTCAAAAACTTTCGCCGGATCGTCGTCAAGGTCGGCTCATCGCTATTGGTCGACTCGCAGGCCGGCGAGCTGCGCGCCTCCTGGCTCGCCGCGCTGGTCGACGACATCGCGAAGCTGCACAAGGAAGGCCGCGAGGTGATGGTGGTGTCGTCGGGCTCGATCGCGCTCGGCCGCAGCCGCCTCAAACTGCCGCGCGGCCCGCTGAAACTTGAAGAGAGCCAGGCCGCCGCGGCGGTCGGACAGATCGCGCTGGCACGGATCTGGTCGGAGGTGCTGGGCCGTCAGGGCATCGGCGCAGGCCAGATCCTTGTAACGCTGCAGGACACCGAGGAACGCCGCCGCTATCTCAACGCACGTTCGACGATCGCAAAGCTCCTGGAATGGCGCGCGGTCCCCATCATCAACGAGAACGACACGGTCGCCACCAACGAGATTCGCTACGGCGACAATGATCGCCTCGCCGCCCGCGTCGCCACCATGGCGAGCGCCGATCTCTTGATCCTGCTGTCCGACATCGACGGGCTCTATACCGCGCCGCCGTCGGCCAATCCCGGCGCGACGCTGATTCCGGTCGTCGAGAGCGTTACCTCGGAAATCGAGGCAATGGCGGGCGCCGCCGAATCCGAGCTGTCGCGCGGCGGCATGGCCACCAAGATCGAGGCTGCGAAGATTGCGACCACATCGGGGACCCATATGCTGATCGCCTCGGGCAAGATCGAGCATCCGTTGCAGGCGATCGCCGATGGCGGCCGCTGCACCTGGTTTCTGACACCGGCCAACCCGGTAACCGCGCGCAAACGCTGGATCGCGGGATCGCTGGAGCCCAAGGGGACGCTGACGATCGACGCCGGCGCGGTGGTGGCGCTGCGTGCCGGCAAGAGCCTGCTGCCGGCCGGCGTGATCAGGGTCGACGGCCACTTCACTCGCGGCGATGCAGTGGTGGTGCGCGGCCCCGACACCCATGAGATCGGCCGTGGCCTCGTTGCCTACGACGCCGAGGATGCCGAGAAGATCAAGGGCCGCTCCTCGCCTGACGTCATGGCGATTCTGGGCATCACCGGCCGGGCCGAAATGATCCATCGCGACGACCTCGTGGTGGGTCCTGCCGGCGCAATTCCGCCCAAATAAGCCTTGACCGATCGCCACACGGCGCGGCGTTCACCTGCCATGCCGGTTCCGCGCCTCGCCAGCCCTCAATTGCCATGCTAGAACATGGCCTTAATCGAAAAGCCGGAATTGCACATGACCGCGCCGCTGAAGGCGATCGACGGTAACGCCGATCTCACCATCCTGATGACCGACCTCGCCGCCAAAGCGCGTGCCGCAGCGCGCGTGCTGGCGCTGGCGCCGCCGGAGCAGAAGAACCGGGCGCTCCAGGCGATCGAGCGCGCGATCCGCGACCATGCGCCCGCGATCCTGGCTGCCAATGCCGAGGATGTCGCGGAGGCGCGTGCCGGCGGCATCGCCCCCGCCTTCCTTGACCGCCTGACGCTGACGCGGGCGCGCGTTGATAGCATGGCCGACGGCGTACTAGCCGTGCGCGAGATTCCCGATCCGGTCGGTGCTGTCACTGAAAGCTGGCAGCGGCCGAACGGCATGACGATCGAGCGCGTGCGCGTGCCGCTCGGCGTGATCGGCGTGATCTTCGAAAGCCGCCCCAATGTCGCGGCCGACGCCGGCGTGCTTTGCCTGAAGTCGGGCAACTCCGTGATCCTGCGCGGCGGTTCGGACAGTTTCCGCTCCTGCCGCGCGATCCATGATTGCCTGGTGCTAGGCCTGCGCGCGGCCGGCTTGCCAGAGGCTGCGATCACCCTGGTGCCGACGCGCGATCGTGCAGCGGTCGGT
The DNA here is from genome assembly GCF_018131005.1 of Bradyrhizobium lablabi. Classification (GTDB taxonomy): domain Bacteria; phylum Pseudomonadota; class Alphaproteobacteria; order Rhizobiales; family Xanthobacteraceae; genus Bradyrhizobium; species Bradyrhizobium lablabi_D. The sequence continues at coordinate 225,309 of NZ_JAFCJK010000006.1, read as the reverse complement.
CTGATGCTGTCCGGATTGAGCGGCGGCATCGACGTGATCGTGCCGCGTGGAGGCAAGAGCCTCGTCGCGCGGGTCGAAGCGGAGGCACGGGTGCCCGTCTTCGCGCATCTCGAAGGCGTCAATCACGTCTATGTCGACGCCAGCGCCAATCTCGAAATGGCGAAGTCGATCGTGCTGAACGCGAAGATGCGCCGCACCGGCGTCTGTGGCGCGGCTGAGACCCTGCTCGTCGATCGCGCCGGCGCGGCGACGAGCCTGAAGCCGCTGGTCGAGATGCTCATCGACGCCGGCTGCCAGGTGCGCGGCGACGATGCCGTGCAAAAGGTCGATCCGCGCGTCACGCCGGCGACCGCCGACGATTGGGATACTGAATATCTCGATGCGGTGATCGCCGCGCGCGTCGTCGACGGCGTCGAGGACGCAATTGCCCATATCCACGATCACGGTTCGCGTCATACCGATTCGATCGTGGCCGAGAATTCCAACACCGCGGAGAAATTCCTCAACGAGGTCGACTCCGCAATCGTGCTGCACAATGCATCGACGCAATTCGCCGATGGCGGCGAGTTCGGCTTCGGCGCCGAGATCGGAATCGCAACCGGCAAATTCCACGCCCGCGGTCCAGTCGGCGCCGAGCAGTTGACGAGCTTCAAATATCGCGTCCGCGGCACGGGACAGACGCGGCCGTGATCATCCCTTGACGCGCGCGGTGGAGCCATTGCAGCAGACTTCGACCGCGCGGCAATCCGCGGCCCCTGCGTTGCCGTTTTACACCAACGGCATGCGAATCGGGTTGCTCGGCGGCTCCTTCAATCCGCCGCACGCCGCGCATCGGGCCATCAGCCTGTTCGCAATCAAGCGGCTGCGGCTCGACCGGGTCTGGTGGCTGTTGACGCCGGGCAATCCGCTGAAGAGCCACGACGGCCTGCATGCGCTCGCCGAGCGAGCCGCCGCCGCACGGCAGATGGCAGATGATCCGCGCATCGACATTAGCTGTCTCGAAGCTGTCATCGGCGTCAAATACACTGTAGAGACGATCATCCACTTGCGCCGCCGCGTCTCCGGCGTGCACTTCGTCTGGATCATGGGCGCCGATAACCTCGCGCAGTTCCATCGCTGGAAAGACTGGCGGCGCATCGCCGCGGATGTGCCGATTGCCGTGATCGACCGACCGCCGCAAAGCTTCCGCGCCCTTGCCGCGCCTGCGGCGCAGGCGCTCGCCCGTTACCGCATGCCCGAAAATCAGGCGGCTCGCCTCGCCGATCAGCGTGCGCCGGCATGGGTTTTCCTGACCGGCATGAAATCCACACTGTCTTCGACCGGCCTTCGGAACCCGGACGGGAGCTGGAGGACGGCGTGAGATGCATGAGGATTACTGGAATATTGAAACCGTTAACCCCACATGCGTAGTATGGTGTGTGGACGCTGAGGATTCGGCATCCACGATACAGTGAAAGGAATGGTCCCTGGCCACATCTGTATTGTCTAAGTCTGTTTTACCCAAGGTTCCCAAGACTGCGCGTAAAACATCGACAAAAGCCGCGGCCTTGAAGGCGCAACCCGACGCCGACAAGACGCTGAATCTGATCCTCTCCCGCCTTGACGATATGAAGGCGGAAGAGACGGTCACCATCGACCTTCGCGGCAAATCTGCATATTCCGACTACATGATCATCACCTCGGGCCGGGCCAACCGGCACGTGGGCGCGATCGCGGAAAATGTGACGAAGGGCCTGAAGGAAAACGGGGTCAAGAGCATCCACGTCGAGGGTTTGCCCAATTGCGACTGGGTGCTGATCGATTCCGGCGACGTGATCGTGCACGTATTCAGACCCGAGGTGCGGGAGTTCTACAATCTCGAGCGATTGTGGACTCAGAACCCGGCGGTCGCGGCGGTCTAAGGCGGATCGAAGCCGATGCGAATCGGCTGCGGCGCAGCTAAATTGCGCTGATGCATCTTGTTGTGATCTGCATCGGCCGCCTGAAGCAGGGCCCGGAACGGGAGCTCGCCGAGCGCTACCGCGAGCGCTTCGATGATATCGGCCGTAAGCTCGGCTTTCGCGGCCTCGACGTTCATGAAATCGCGGAAAGCCGCGCGCGCGACGCGCACACGCGGATGGCCGAAGAGGCTGCTTCGATCGCGGCGCTGTTCCCGGAGAAACATGTGTTTGTGGCACTCGACGAGCGCGGCAAGAGCCTTGATAGCGCAAGCTTCGCTCAGCAGCTTGGCCGCTGGCGCGACGAGGGAATCGCAAATACTGTCTTCACGATCGGCGGCGCGGACGGACTTTCGCCTGAATTGCAGCGCAACGCTAACTTGCGCATTGCGTTCGGCTCGGCGACCTGGCCGCATCAGATGGTCCGCGTCATGCTTCTGGAACAGATATACCGGGCCGCCACCATTCTGGCGGGCCACCCATATCACCGCGCCTGAGTCGCGGCGGATTGACGAGCGCTGAATAGATCGGATGCAGCACAATCGGGACATGCCTTTTCGATCCGACGCTTTTCGTCGCGGTCGGCCTCCTGCCTCGCTTCCGTTCGCAATCGCGCTGCTCCTCGCGATATCGCCGACATCGGCGCGCGCGCAAGCCGCGCCGCCGGAGCAGCAGGCTGAGGCTGCGACGACATCCCCCGACTCCATCAAGCAGCGCGAACAGGAGCTGGAGGCCGCGCGCGAACAGCAGCGCAAGGCGAGCGAGTTGCAGGAGAAGCTGAAGGCCGACATCGCAGCGATCGGCCAGGACCGCAGCAAACTCAATCAGCAGCTCATCGACATCGCAGGCCAGGTGCGCAGCGTCGAAACGCGAATCGGCGACGCCGAAGCGCGCCTGCAGCCGCTCGGTGGCCGCGAGCGCGAAATCAGATCATCGCTCGACTCGCGCCGAGCCGACGTCATCGAGGTGCTCGCCGCGCTCCAGCGCGCAGGAAGACGTACGCCCCCGGCGCTGCTGGTGCGACCTGAGGACGCACTGCAGTCGCTGCGCACCGCGATGCTGCTCGGCTCGGTGGTCCCGGAATTGCGGGTCCGTGCGGAGAAGCTCGCGGCCGATCTCGGCGAACTGGTCGCGCTGCGCAAGACCATTTCGACCGAGCGCGATGCGCTGGCGCGCGATCGCGACAAGCTCAGGGATGACCAGACCCGGCTCGCGGCGCTGGTCGACGAACGGCAGCGGCAGCAGAGCGCCGTCGAAAAGGATATGGAGGCGGAAGGCACGCGCGCCATTGCGCTGTCGAAGCAGGTGGACAGCCTGCAGGGCCTGATCGCCAAAATGGAGCAGGACCTCAAGAGCGCGGCCAAGGCGGCGGCGACGGCCAACCTCCAGGGCACGCCCGCCACGGTTAACGGCAAGCCGAATCTTGGGGGATTCAAGGATCCGGCCCGACTCAGCCCGGCGGTGGCCTTCGCCTCGGCCAAGGGCCTGTTCGCCTATCCCGTGAACGGCACCAAGATTCGCGATTTCGGCGGTTCCGACGGTGCGGGTGGCGCACAAAAAGGCATTTCTTTGGCAACCATGGCCGGTTCGCAGGTCACAACCCCGTGTGACGGCTGGGTTGTTTACGCTGGTCCCTTCCGCAGCTACGGACAACTCTTGATCCTCAACGCCGGGGGCGGGTATCATGTCCTGATCGCCGGTATGGAGCGCATTTCGGTAAATATCGGCCAGTTTGTACTTACGGGGGAGCCGGTCGCGACCATGGGGTCGACATCCCTGGTCGCGTCCATTCTCGCGACAAATGCGAGCCAGCCAGTGCTCTATGTCGAGTTCCGTAAGGACGGCACTCCAATCGATCCAGGCCCATGGTGGGCCGCAAATGAAGGCGAAAAGGTTCGCGGATGATGCGCAAGACTTCTGTAATTCTCCTCAGCGCCGCTTGCGGCGCGGCACTGACGCTCTTCATCACCCAGCCCCGCGCGGTGCTGATGGGATCGAGCGCGCGTGCCGCGACGTCAGACACCTATCGCCAGCTCAACCTGTTCGGCGACGTGTTCGAGCGCGTGCGCAGCGACTATGTCGAGAAGCCCGACGACAGCAAGCTCGTCGAATCCGCGATCTCCGGCATGCTGTCCGGCCTCGATCCGCACTCGAGCTACATGGACGCCAAGAGCTTCCGCGACATGCAGGTGCAGACCCGCGGCGAGTTTGGTGGGCTCGGCATCGAAGTCACGATGGAAGACGGCCTGATCAAGGTCGTCTCGCCAATCGACGACACCCCGGCCTCAAAGGCTGGCATCATGGCCAACGACATCATCACCACGCTTGACGACGAGGCGGTGCAGGGGCTCACCCTGAACCAGGCGGTCGAGAAGATGCGCGGCCCGGTCAATACCAAGATCCGGCTGAAGATCATCCGCAAGGGCCAGGACAATCCGATCGACGTCACGCTGGTGCGCGACAACATCCGCGTCCGCTCGGTGCGCGCGCGCGTCGAGGCCGACGACATCGCCTATATCCGCATCACCACTTTCAACGAGCAGACCACCGAAGGCCTGAAGAAGGAAATCGCCAATCTCTCGAGCCAGATCGGCGACAAGCTGAAGGGCTACATCATCGACCTCCGCAACAATCCGGGCGGTCTGCTCGAGGAGGCGGTCACCGTTTCCGACGCGTTCCTTGAGCGCGGCGAGATCGTCTCGACCCGCGGCCGCAACGCCGATGAAACTCAGCGCCGTGCCGCGCATGCGGGCGACATGACCAAGGGCAAGCCGGTCATCGTGCTGATCAATGGCGGCTCGGCGTCGGCCTCCGAAATCGTCGCCGGCGCGCTGCAGGACCACAAGCGTGCGACGCTGGTCGGCACTCGCTCGTTCGGAAAGGGCTCGGTGCAGACCATCATTCCGCTCGGCTCCGGCAACGGCGCGCTGCGTCTTACCACCGCGCGCTACTACACGCCGTCGGGCAAGTCGATCCAGGCCAAGGGCATCGTGCCTGACATCGAGGTGCTGCAGGACGTGCCGGACGAGTTGAAGGCGCGTACCGACACCAAGGGCGAAGCCTCGCTGCGCGGCCATCTGAAGAACGACGGCGACGAGAAGACCGGCTCGCAATCCTACGTGCCGCCGGACGCAAAGGATGACAAGGCACTGAAGATGGCCGATGACCTCCTGCACGGCATCAAGTCGACCGCCAGTTCCGCGCCGCCCCCCGGCGCGGCGGGCGACAAGGCCGCCGCCGACAAGCCGGGCAACAAGGCCGCGAACTGATCGCCAGAACCCGCTAGCGGAAGGGCAGCCCTCGGGCTGCCCTTTTTGCTTGTGGGCCGGCGGCCTCCGGCATCGAGACCGTGCTTTGACGGGTTGGCAGCGCGCATGGGAACGCGCCGCGGCGTGCTATCTTCGCTCTGCTGATTCGGGGAGGGGCATGGCAGAGGCGGCCGACGAACTGAGCACGCCGCTCGGGCAGAAGACGGCGGGCAAGACGCGCCGGATGCGGCTGCCTTTCACCGCGATCCAGGCGTTTGCCGTGCTCCTCGGCCTGGTGCTGGTCGCTTTCGCCGGCGTCGCCTTGTTCAACGACAATCCGCTCGGCGGCGAACCGGTCGCCCATATCGCGATCCGCAAGGCTTCGTCCCCCGGGACGGACGACAAGCCTCAAGCCGGACATTCCGAGCATGCGGCCAAATCCGTCTCCAAACCGCCAGCCGCGGCCGGAGAAGCGAGGACCGTCACCATCATCGATGGCTCCAGCGGCAAGCGCCAGGACGTGATGATTGGCGCTGGCGACGCCGCCGACAAGCTGGACGGGGATGCACCCGCCCCCATGATGACCGGAATAGACCAGCGCCTGCTGGAAAAATCGCGCTACGGCATGATTCCGGTGGTCGCCGACGGGCTGAAACCCTTCACCGTCTACGCGGCTGATGCCGACCGCACCAGGGCCGCCAAGATGCCCGTGGTCGCAATCGTGGTCGCCGGCCTCGGCGTCGGCGCAGCCAAGACCACCGAGGCCATTATGAAACTGCCGCCGGCGGTGACCCTGGCGTTCACGCCCTATGGCGCCGACCCCGGAAAGCTGGCGGAGCGCGCGCGGACGCAGCGGCATGAGATCCTGCTGCAGATCCCGATGGAACCATTCGACTATCCCGACAATGATCCGGGACCACAGACGCTGCTGACGACGCTCAACGGCGAGCAGAATCTCGACCGCTTCTATTGGCACCTCAGCCGCCTCCAGGGCTACGCCGGAATCGCCAATTTCATGGGGGCCCGCTTCGTGGCCACCGATCCGGTCATGCAGCCGATCATCCGCGAGGCCGCCAAGCGCGGCCTCGGCTATTTCGACGACGGTTCCACGCCCAGGAGCGTCGCCCCCTCGCTGGCCGCAGGCCAGGCTATCCCGTTTGCCAAGGCCGATTTCACCATCGACGCGGTGCCGACTTCGGCCGAAATCGACCGGACGCTGGTCAAGCTGGAGACGCTCGCCAAGGAACGCGGCACGGCCGTGGGCGTCGCCTCCGCCTTGCCGGTTTCAATCGAACGGCTATCGGCCTGGATCAAGACGCTGGACTCCCGCGGCATCATGCTTGTGCCATTGACAACGGCGATGCTGAAATCAAAATCGAACTAGATCAATCTGTTGGCGCAACGTAAGCCTGCGGGGCCGAGTCGGGTAGCTTAGGAGCGTGCGAGGTAAGGACGGCATGGCACGTTATGAGGAGCTGCCCTATCGGACCTGCGTCGGCATCATGTTACTCAACGCGGCCGGTCTGGTCTTCATTGGACGGCGCGCCGGTGGAATAGAGCATGTCGACGAGGCTCATGTCTGGCAGATGCCCCAGGGCGGGGTCGATCCCGGCGAGGACACGTTTCAAGCCGCCAAGCGCGAGCTCTACGAAGAGACCAGCATCCGCTCCGTGGAGAAGCTCGGCGAGATCGCCGATTGGCTGATCTACGACATCCCGCGCACCATCGCCGGCCGCGCCTGGAAAGGGCGCTATCGCGGCCAGCGCCAAAAGTGGTTCGCGCTGCGCTTCACCGGCAAGGACAACGAGATCAATGTGGCGAACCCTGGAGGCGGGCACAAGGCGGAATTCATCTCCTGGCGCTGGGAGCCGATGAGGAATCTCCCCGACTTGATCGTACCGTTCAAGCGACCGGTCTATGAGCGTGTCGTGCAGGAGTTCGCCACGCTCGCGGCCAAATAACCTGCCGCGCACGCACCGCCATGTTCTTCAGCAAACCCTATCGCCCCAATGTGGGCATCGCGCTGTTCAACGCCGAGGGACGCGTGCTGATCGGCCATCGCTTCAAGGATGATGGACCGGAGATCGTCCTGCCCGGTCTCGAATGGCAGATGCCGCAGGGCGGCATCGACGAGGGCGAGGATCCGCGCCAGGCGGTGATGCGCGAGCTCTGGGAAGAGACCGGCGTGGTCAGCGCCGAGTATCTCGGCGAGACCGACTGGATGACTTACGAATTCCCGCTCTATGATGGACCCTCGTCGCACCGGCTCGCGAAATTCCGCGGGCAGCGGCAGAAATGGTTCGCGCTTCGCTTCATCGGATCGGATGAGGAAATCGACCCGCTGACCTCGCGAAACGATCAGCCCGCTGAATTCGATCAATGGCGCTGGGAGCGCCTCGACCGTGTCGCCGATCTCGTGGTCCCGTTCCGCCGCGACGTCTATCTCGCGGTCGCAGCACGCTTTGCGGCATTCGCGAACTGAAGCGCGAAGAGATCAGGATGGACCATCGTCGCGCAGACAAGCCGGTCAATCCGGCATCCAGGATAGTGGGTTAACGAGAACTGTTTGATATCGCCCGGGCAAGGGCTCGGCCGATGCAATCATAACCTTCGGCCGTATTATGTAGTCCGTCCCAGGACACAAGCGCGCCTTGAGCAACGCCAGCGTCGATCGAATTTCGCATCAGCGCGAAGCGAGAAAACAGTCCGACACGTTCCTGCTTTGTGACATCGGCGATGATGGCCTCGGCCGTCGAGTGGTGGGCCGACGCAAGTACCATTGGTGCATATTGCAGGTCCATGAGCACTACGTCGGTAGATGCTGCCTTGAGCGCCCTTACGCCTTCAACAACCCTGTTCTTGAGGAGTTGGTCCGGCCGATCACCCCAGACCACGTCATTGGTGCCCAACTGCCATACGACGAGATCGGGCCTGTGAGCGAGAACGTCGCGTTCGAACCGTGCGATGCTGGACTGGATTGTGTCGCCGATTCGACCGCTGTTGACGACACTGATGGTCGCGTTTGATCTAAGTCTCAAGAGTTCTCGGCGCATCACCTCGGGATAGGTCGCTGCCGACGCAAGCACCCAGAGCCCCACGGTCGAGGATGAGCCGATGGCCACAATCTTCAACGGCTCATTGGACTTCAAACGCTCTGCGGTGCGGGGCAACCGTACACCCAGCGAGAGACCGGGATTGGCCGTAAGGCATCTCTCGGCGGGAGACGCTTCTCGTGCCTGCGGACGCACCTCGCCGGACGTTCCGGCAAGCATGACGGCACCGACCGAAGCCACTTTGGCAGCCCTGGCAGTATGATACAAGATACCGGTAATGGCCCGCGGAAGGAGGGTGAAACGACTCAATCCGCATTCCCTTGGTGATTTGGCCGAATTCCTATTGACAGCCATCGCTGCTAGACGTTCGCTGGTTGATGATTGCAATTATAAATCGAGCGAAAGCTGCGCGGTCCGAACTCAACAGGTTGCGGAAAATTCGAAGAGTGCGCAGGTGGAATTAATGACAAGAACCGCCGTCTCCAAGAGGCTGGTGTTCCATGTAGGCGGCTATGATCCAATCACGCCGTATGCTGGGGCGCAACGTCGCTTTATACGCGAAATCGCGAGATTTCAGACTGCCTGGTCAGTGAAGGCTTCAATCGGCGGTCTGCACGATGGCGCCGACCAGACGAAATGGAGCGTGACGACGTCTGGCCCAGATTGGCAGGTCGAAGTCGATTACCGGCTGGTTCGCTGGGACGATGTAATCGAGACCTTTAGCCGTCGAACGATTTTCTGGCGCATTCCGCTCGGCATCATTGCCTTTCTGGATTTCGTCGTGTCCGGCGCTCTCTGGGCTTATTTGCGGACCAATTGGCACTACGCAGGTTTCTTTCTCTATCCATTCGTCATGTTCGGAATCCTGGCACTGGTCTCATTTCTCGTCGGCATGTTTGCCGTAAAGACCAGCGGTTCGATTCTTGTCGGCATGATCGCAACCGTCCTGGTGCTCGCGGCACTTCTGCTTGGACCCTGGCGCTGGTTGCACCTGGGCGCACTATTCGACGATTGGATTTTTTCTCGCGAATACGTTCGAGGGGGTAATTCGATCCTCGAGCAAAGACTGGACAGACTGGCCGCGGAGATCGTCGCAGCGGCGAGTGACTGCGACGCGGACGAAGTCCTGGTCATCGGTCATAGTCTTGGCGCTGTACTGGCAGTTGATCTCCTTGATCGGGCATTGACGCTGGACCCGGCTCTCGGTACGCGCCAGACGGCGGTCACGTTTCTCACGATCGGATCGTCCGTACTCAAGATCGGGGTGCACAATGGAGCAGGCCGCTTTCGCGCGGCGGTAGCGCGTGTCGCGCGGTCGCGTGGCATCTTCTGGGGGGACTATCAGGCTCGCGTTGACATAATGAACTTTTACAACATCGATCCTATGGCTTGGATGGCGTTGCCCCCGGAAAACGGCCCCGTTATCAGGCTTGTCGAAATTGGTCGAATGCTGGAGCATGCCACGTATCGGCGTATTCGCTTGAGGTTCTACCGATTGCACTGCCAATTCGTTAGCGGAAATGACAAGCGCGCATCGTACGATTACTTCATGCTGACATGCGGACCGGTGTCGGCCAGATCGCAGACGCTTGCTCCAGACGGCGCCGTTTCGATGATCGGGGAGGACGGAGCGCTTGTCGGTTCGCCGGCTTCCTCGGGCGAGCCGTTAGCTGAGCCGGCGTGGCGGACCGGTCCAAGATGACGCCGACGCTCTCAAAGTTCGTGTTTGTTATGCTGGCGATCGGATGGTACCTCATTCGCTACGAACACGCGCGCCGTTCCCGTCGCGAAAAGATTCGACGGAGCGACCGGGGTCCCCGGGAAACCGCGTTGCTGCTCATATCCCTTACCGGACTTGGTATCCTGCCGCTTGTCTACGTTGCGACGGGCATTCCTCATTTCGCAGCCTACGACTTCCATCCCATCCAGGCCTGGCTGGGTCTTTTCGCCGCGATTGCTGCGTTGATCATATTTCACCTGACGCATCGAGCACTGGGCCGGAATTGGTCGATCAGTCTCGACGTGAGGGAACACCACCAACTCGTCACGGACGGCATCTATCAGCGAGTCCGACACCCCATGTATTCGGCATTCTGGCTCTGGGCCATTGCTCAGGCATTGCTGCTGCCGAATTGGGTTGCTGGCTTCTCCGGCCTGATCGGCTTTGGAATCTTGTTTTTTGGCCGCGTCGCGAGGGAAGAGCGAATGATGCTGGAGACTTTCGGCGACAGCTACCGCGTTTACATGGCGCGGACCGGCCGCATTTTCCCCTCAATCTTTTGAAGCGGGGTCCCCTGCAATAGCGAGTCGAGGAACGCGAGCATCCATCCGTCTGATTTCGTGCCCTTTTTGCAACTCCTGGCAAAAAAAGGGCCGCTCGGTGGGTGGTTTGGGACACTGTTTATTGGTCTGTAGCAAACGTCGGGTTACTTTCGCGTCGGTCAGATGACAGCAGGAGACTTCGATGTTGAAATTCGCAATCGCTGGGACTGCCCTCTTCGCGTTTATTGGGACTGCCGTTGCCGCGGACCTTCCGCGTCCTCAACCGGTCGTCCAATCGGCGCCAATTGGCAAGTACCCGGTCGGCAAGTACCCCGTCGGCAAAACCCCCGTTGGCAAGTACCCGACCGCAGCGGCCCCGGTCGTAACCAAAGGTTAATCCCAAGGGTTAACCCTAGGGGCATTCGACAATCATGTGTTTTCGGCCCTCGACGAGGCCGAAAACACGACTGTTTGGTTGCACAGACAACAACTGTGTGTGTTGGGACTATGGGAGTTTAAGGTGGCGCGAGCGAATCGGAGACCGCCCGGTCTGGCGTTTTTGGTTGGAGCAAGCTTCTTCGTCGCCTGTGTAGGCTTGGGAAGTGAAAGCAGCAGCGCCCAGCAGATGGCGGCGAACCCGGATCCCCTGCAACAGCGGGACACTCCGCGCAAGCCAGCGGTGAGGCTCTCGACAACGGCCAATGCTGCGCCGAGCGACTCACCATCCTCGACAGAGGTGAAGCCGGTTCGAAGGTCCGCTTCGGTAAAGGGACCTTACTACGTGGATTTTCGTGCCCGCACAGCAGCATCATACGGTCATGCGTTTGTGTGGTACGGCAAGACGAGCGAGAGGCAGGTCGAAGTTGCCGGCCTTCACCCCGCAGGCGATACGGTGCCCTATGTGCTGGGACACCTTATGTTTGTGCCTTCGGAGACTGGAGCGAGCTATGGTGACCTTGATGTCCAATATCTCACGGCCAGCTATCGAGTCTATTTGAGTGAAGCTGACGCCAAGAAGGTGTTTGCCCATATCAAGCATCTTCAGGCGACCTCGCCGGTGTGGAATGCGGAGACCACCAACTGCACTGCCTTCATTGGCCGCATAGCCAGTTTCATGGGGCTGAAGACTCCCTTCCATTTGATGAAGCCTGAAGAATACGTAAATCAACTCAGAGCGCTAAATGGTGGACGTCAAACGGCTCAGCTGGCTTCCGACAACTAGGTTTTGCGTCGTCATCGCGCTTTAGCCAGACTCTAAAGCGCGATGTGATCAGATGAATATCACCGCGCTTTAGTTTAGTTCGGCCCGACCGTGAACGGGCCGATTGCGATTACACGGCAATCGCTGTCGTGCATGACGCAATCGGTCAGGGCCGCGTTGACCGCAGTCTCTTCGTTGGCCGCACGCAAACCGAGCCCCGGCCGCCCTCGCGTACCGACGGCAACGGCGTTCCAGCCCATCTCGGCGTCGGCAAGCTTCTGCGCAACGTGACTCCGCTCGCCTGGCGTGATCACCGAGCTGTCCGAGGCTCTGAAGAATCCGGTCGCGCGCAGCGTGGCCGGAATCGGCACGACGAAGACGTCGTCGACCGCCACGATCATGCAAGGAACACCGGCGACGGCGCCGCAGCTCTGCAGGTTCCGTCGCGCCGATTCCTCGAGCGTTCCTATGCCGGAATTGAAGAAGAGCTGGCCACCCGGACCGAGGGCAATCGATTTGGTTTTGCGGGCCGCGGTGAACTGGCTCTCCAACCGGGTCCTGCTCTGGTCGCGCACCAGCGGTACGTCCTTTGCCGCGAACGGCTTTTCAATCAGCGAGTCGTACCTGATCCAGGGCAACGGCGGCAGCGGCGGATTGCCATGCGCATACACGATGGTGTTGCCGACAGCGTAAAGTTCGCATTTGCGCGGTGTGCTCGAACTGTCGGCGCGCTTCTGGCACTGCTCGAGCGCCGTCGTCTTGGCCGCATCCTCACTCGACTGCCCCGCAATCCAGCCCACGAAGCCGTTGATGTTGATGGCCACGGCCTTCGAATCGCTCGCACCGGCATATTCGTTGGCAAGAATCGCACGGGAACGATCGCTGACAAAAGGCACACTCCCCGCGGCGAATTTCTCGCCGGGTGAAATCGATGGCGGTCCGGGCGGCGGAGGCGACGGCAGCGCAGTTGCGGCTGCGGTTGGTTCTGACGCAGGCTGCGACATCGTCGACGGCGTCGCCGAGTCCGCTGCGTGGCTCTCGACGGCGACGGGCTTGACCGCCGGCGTCTCCAGCCTGCCGTAATAGAGATAGCCGCCGACGCCAATCAGAGCCAGCAACAAGAGACTTGCGGTGATAGGCCACATCCAGCGCGACGATCCGCCAGCTGCCGGCTTGAGGGGCTTCTTGACCCGCGGAGTCGCGTAAGTGCCGTCCTCACGCCGCATCGTCACCATGAAGGCGTGCACGGGCGTCGGAATGTTCTTCACCTCCTGCGCACCGATTTCGGCGAACTGCACCGACAGTTTATTGACGACCTGCTCGTGCACCGCGCGCGAGACGCAAATGCCGCCGACCTCGGCGAGGCCCTCGAGCCGCGCGGCGCTGTTGACACCATCGCCGAGCAGATCGCCGTCACGCTCGACCACATCGCCGATCGTGATGCCAATGCGGAATGCCATCTGCCTGCTCGGCGGATAGGCCAAGTTGCGCGTACGCAGGCTCTCCTGGATGTCGATCGCGCAGCGCACCGCTTCGACGGCGCTCGGAAATTCGGCGAGCACGGCATCGCCAGCGGTATTGAAGATGCGCCCGCCGTATTTCGCGATAAAGTCGTCGGTGACCTGACGGTATGAGGCGAGCCGCCGCAGCGTCTCCTCCTCGTCCTCCGCGACCAGTCGGCTGTAGCCGGCAATATCGGCCGCGAAAATCGCCGCGATCTTGCGTTTCATGCACGCAGCCCCGAAGCCGATTAGCCGCTGCACAATGCCGTCAGAAGTTCCAAGGCGCAATAAGCAAAGCGCCCGCCAGCATCTGGCGAGCACTTCACTCAGTCAGGTTTTTCGTCGTTGGGTAGCGATGGCCTAGTGCATCGCCGTCGCGTTGAGCTCGTGCTGGATGCTCTTGAAGTGATCGAGCCGCTCGATGGCACCGTCGAGTTCGAAGCCCTCCTTGTCGGCGAGCTTGTCCTCCATCTCCTTGATCGTGTCCGCGAATCTCATCCGATCAAGGTCCTCGATCGCGGTCGCGACGTCGGCCAGAACCGTCAGGCCTTTCTCGCTCATCTCGGCGAGGCCGCCGAGCACGATCACCCTCTCGCGCTTGCCCGCGGCAATGATCGTCAGGATGCCCGGACGAACGGAGGCGACGATCGGCGCGTGGCCGGCCAGCACGCCGAAATCGCCTTCCGCGCCGGGAACGTCAACCTGATCAACTTCACCGGAGAAGGTGAGCCTTTCGGGAGAGACGAGATCGAAGTGAAAGGTAGCCATGGTGACCCTGCGAGTATTGTAGCGAATAGCAACTGCCGGCGGAGGAAGAAGCGAGGTGTCGCTAATCGCTGCTCCCTATTCGTCGGTCGCGCCTTAGGCCGCCTCGGCGGCGAGCTTCTTGCCCTTCTCGACGGCTTCTTCGATGGTGCCGACCATGTAGAAGGCCGCTTCCGGCAGATGATCGTACTTGCCCTGGCAGAGATCGCGGAAGCCCTTGATGGTGTCGGCGAGGTCGACGAACTTGCCGGGCGAGCCGGTGAAGACTTCGGCGACGTGGAACGGCTGCGACAGGAAGCGCTCGACCTTGCGGGCGCGCGCCACCGTCAGCTTGTCCTCTTCCGACAATTCGTCCATGCCGAGAATGGCAATGATGTCCTGCAGGGACTTGTAACGCTGCAGAATCTGCTGAACCAGGCGCGCGGTCTCGTAGTGCTCTTGGCCGACCACCAGCGGCGACAGCATGCGCGAGGTCGAATCGAGCGGGTCGACCGCGGGATAGATGCCCTTTTCGGAGATCGCGCGCGACAGCACGGTGGTGGCGTCCAAATGCGCGAACGAGGTTGCGGGCGCCGGGTCGGTCAAGTCGTCGGCCGGCACGTAGATCGCCTGCACGGAGGTGATCGAACCCTTCTGCGTGGTGGTGATGCGCTCCTGCAGCGCGCCCATGTCGGTCGCGAGAGTCGGCTGATAACCCACGGCGCTCGGGATACGGCCCAGCAGCGCCGACACTTCCGAGCCGGCCTGGGTGAAGCGGAAGATGTTGTCCACGAAGAACAGCACGTCCTGACCTTGGTCACGGAAGTGCTCGGCGACCGTCAGCCCGGTCAGCCCGACGCGGGCGCGAGCGCCCGGCGGCTCGTTCATCTGGCCGAACACCAGCGCGCATTTTGACTTCACGTTCGGATCCGGATTGTGCGGATCGGCGTTGACGTTCGATTCGATGAACTCGTGATAGAGGTCATTGCCTTCACGGGTGCGCTCGCCGACGCCGGCGAACACGGAGTAGCCGCCGTGCGCCTTCGCGACGTTGTTGATCAGTTCCTGGATGAGCACGGTCTTGCCGACGCCGGCGCCGCCGAACAGGCCGATCTTGCCGCCCTTGGCGTAGGGCGCGAGCAGGTCAACGACCTTGATGCCGGTGACGAGAATTTCCGCTTCTGTCGACTGGTCGGTATAGGTCGGTGCTTCCTGGTGGATGGCGCGCAGGCCCTCGGACTTGATCGGGCCGGCTTCGTCGATCGGCTCGCCGATGACGTTGATGATGCGGCCAAGCGTCCCCTCACCAACCGGCACCCGGATCGGCGCGCCGGTGTCGGTCACTTCCTGACCGCGGACCAGACCCTCGGTGGTATCCATCGCGATGGTGCGCACCGTGGATTCGCCGAGATGCTGCGCAACTTCGAGCACAAGACGGTTGCCGCCGTTCTTGGTCTCGAGCGAATTGAGGATCGCCGGCAGGTGGCCTTCGAACTGCACGTCGACCACGGCGCCCGTGACCTGGGTGACGCGACCGATCTGATTGGCTGCTGTAGCCATGGACTCTATCTCCTTCGATCCGAATATCTTAGACCACGGTCAGCTTGACCGGGATGTTGCCTTTGGTGGCCTTGGAATACGGGCACACCGTGTGAGCTTCTTCGACCAGCGCCTGCACTTTGGCCTTGTCGGCGCCGGGAACCGAAACCTTCAATTCGACGGCGAGCGAGAAGCCGCCCTCGGTGTTGAGCGTGACGTCCGCCGTCACCTTTGCAGCCTGGCCGTCGATACCGTGCTTCTTGGCGACGACGAGGATTGCCTGGCCGAAGCAGGCCGAATAGCCGAGCGCGAACAGCTGCTCGGGATTGTGGCCGTCGCCGACGCCGCCCAATTCCTTCGGCAGCGCCATGGCAAGCGCGAGGCCGCCATTGTCGAGCATGGCGCGACCGTTGCGTCCGCCCTTGGTGGTAGCCGATGTGACGTAAGCCATGTCGCGCTCCCTTCGGTTAGACCGCCTCGGCGCCGGAGATGATTTCGATCAGCTCCTTCGTGATCATGGCCTGGCGGGTACGGTTGTAGATCAGCGTCTGCTTGCGGATCATTTCGCCGGCGTTGCGGGTGGCGTTGTCCATCGCACTCATCTGCGCGCCGTAGAACGATGCGTTGTTCTCCAGGAGGGCGCGGAAGATCTGCACCGCGAGATTGCGCGGCAGCAGGCCGGTGAGTATCTCATCCTCCTCCGGCTCGTATTCGTAGGACGTGGCGGCCGCGGCATTGGCGGTGGGCTCAGCCACCTCAAGCGGGATGATCTGCTGCGCGGTCGGGATCTGGGCAATCACCGACTTGAAGCGGGAGTAGAACAGCGTGCAGACGTCGAATTCACCCGCTTCGAACCGTGCCAGCACCTTCTTGGCGATATCCTCGGCGTTGACGAAGCCGAGCTGGCGCACCGAGCGCAGCTCGACATGCTCGACGATTTGCTTCTCGTAGGTACGGCGAAGCTGCTCATAGCCCTTGCGGCCGACGCAGAAGAACTTGACTTCCTTGCCCTGCGCGATCAGCCCCTGCGCCCGCTCGCGCGCCAGGCGGACGATGGACGAATTGAACGCACCCGACAGGCCGCGCTCGCCGGTGCAGACCAGCAGCAAATGCACCTGGTCCTTGCCGGTACCAGTCAGCAGCGCCGGCGCGCCAGGCGAGCCGCTGGCGGCGGCAGCAATGTTGGAGATCACTGCGTCCATCTTGTCGGCATAGGGACGCGCTGCTTCGGCGGCGCTCTGCGCACGGCGCAGCTTCGAGGCTGCGACCATCTGCATGGCCTTCGTGATCTTCTGCGTCGCCTTGGTCGAGGCGATGCGGACCCGCATGTCTTTCAGTGAAGCCATTCTTAGTTCACCCCGGCGATCCGACCGCAAGGGTCAGATCGCAAGCCTCTCTGTTCGTGAAGCGCCCGGCCGCCGGCCGGGCGATGCCCCGATTTACGCGAACGTATTGGCGAAGCCTTCGACCACCGACTTCAGCTTGGCAGCGGTGTCGTCGGAGAGGTCGCGGCTGTCGCGAATCGTGTTCAGGATGTCGGCATTCTTGCCGCGCAACAGCGACAGCAGGCCCTCCTCGAACGCCTTCACCTTGTTGAGCGGGAGCGGATCGAGATAGCCGTTGGTGCCGGCCCAGATCACGCAGACCTGCTCTTCCATCTTCAGCGGCGAGAACTGCGGCTGCTTCAGCAGCTCGGTCAGACGCGAGCCACGGTTCAGCAGGCGCTGCGTCGAAGCGTCGAGGTCGGAGCCGAACTGCGCGAACGCCGCCATCTCGCGGTACTGCGCGAGCTCGCCCTTGATCTTGCCGGCGACCTTCTTGGTCGCCTTGGTCTGCGCCGACGAACCGACGCGCGACACCGATAGGCCGACGTTCACCGCGGGACGGATGCCCTGGAAGAACAGGTCGGTTTCCAGGAAGATCTGGCCGTCGGTGATCGAAATCACGTTGGTCGGGATGTAGGCCGACACGTCGTTGGCCTGGGTCTCGATGACCGGCAAAGCCGTCAGCGAGCCCGAGCCGTGATCCTTGTTGAGCTTCGCCGCACGCTCGAGCAGGCGGGAGTGCAAGTAGAACACGTCGCCCGGATAGGCTTCACGGCCCGGCGGGCGGCGCAGCAGCAGCGACATCTGGCGGTAGGCGACCGCCTGCTTGGACAAGTCGTCATAGATGATCACTGCGTGCATGCCATTGTCGCGGAAGTACTCGCCCATGGTGCAGCCGGTAAACGGCGCGATGTACTGCATCGGCGCCGGGTCGGAGGCGGTAGCAGCGACCACGATCGAATACTCCAGCGCACCCTGCTCTTCGAGCACCTTCACGAACTGCGCGACGGTCGAACGCTTCTGGCCGACTGCGACATAGACGCAGTACAGCTTGATGTTCTCGTCGGGCTGCGCGTTGAGCGGCTTCTGGTTCAGGATGGTGTCGAGCGCGATCGCGGTCTTGCCGGTCTGGCGATCGCCAATGATCAGCTCGCGCTGACCGCGACCGATCGGAATCAGCGCATCGATCGCCTTCAGGCCGGTCGCCATCGGCTCGCTCACCGACTTGCGCGGAATGATGCCGGGCGCCTTGACGTCGACGCGCTTGCGCTCAGTGGCCTGGATCGGACCCTTGCCGTCGATCGGATTGCCGAGCGCATCGACAACTCGGCCGAGCAGGCCCTTGCCGACCGGCGCGTCCACGATGGAGCGGGTGCGCTTGACGGTCTGGCCCTCCTTGATCTCACGGTCCGCACCGAAGATCACGATACCAACGTTGTCGGTTTCAAGGTTCAGCGCCATGCCGCGGGTGCCGTTCTCGAACTCGACCATTTCACCGGCCTGGACGTTGTCGAGGCCGTAAACGCGGGCAATACCGTCACCGACCGACAGCACCTGTCCGACTTCGGTGACCTCGGCCTCCTGGCCGAAATTCTTGATTTGGTCCTTGAGGATCGCGGAAATTTCCGCGGCGCGGATGTCCATCAGCCTGCCTCTTTCATCGCGTTCTTGATCGAATTGAGTTTGGTGCGAAGCGAACTATCCACCATGCGGCTGCCGAGCTTGACCACCAGGCCACCAATAATGGAGGGATCGACCTTCACGTTGAGCGCGACGTCCTTGCCCGTCACCGACTTCAGTGCGGCCTTCAGCGCGTCGAGATTCTTGTCGTTGAGCCCCTCGGCGACGGTGACTTCCGCGGTCGCCTCGCCCTTGAACTTCGCCACCAGCGCGCGGTAGGCGCGAATCACATCGGCCACGGCAAACAGCCGGCGATTGGCGGTCAGCACTTTCAGGAACTTCGCGGAGGTGCCGGAGATTCCGGCCTTGTCCAGCACCGCGGTCAACGCCTTCAACTGGGCGTCCGCCGAGAACACCGGGCTGCGCACGAGACGCTTCAGATCGGCACTCTCGTTGAGCATGTCATCGAATCTATCGAGATCGGCCCTGACTTGATCGACGGATTTTTCGTCGCGCGCCAACTCAAACAAGGCCGTTGCGTAACGACCGGACACTCCCGAAACCGACGGATCTTCAGCAGCCACGTGCTCGCTCTTTATTGCTGTCAAACTCGCAAGGGAAAAACCGTCGCCACCAAAGCAGCGCCTAGCGATCCAAGCCCTTGGAATTCAAGCGGGACTTCGATTTTCGACCGGCACAGGAGATGCCGGGATCGTTAAAATCGCGGCTTTGCTAACATAGCAGCCGCGCAGGTGCAACATGACGGCACAATCGCCGCCGCCTTGTCGCACGCGGTTTTTGCTGACCGGCACCAACGGCATAGCGGGAAAATCCAGGCGCCGAAATCGGCCGTTCCTCCCCGCGACGGCTCTTCATCGAGGCAGGTTGCGGTGGGAACCTACATCGCTAGGTGGAACCGGCGGATGGAACTTGTTCCATTTGGCGATTACTTACGCAAACCTTACTGGCGGCCTGTTAATCAGTATTCGCATGTATAGATGGATTAAAAGATAGTTAACAGCAAAGATTATCAAATTTCGCTCAATTGCGTTACAGCGGTAACAAGATGTTTCAGACGGAAATAATTCGAATTTACTGCCCAATTCGCGCCTTATTGCAAAATCAAACGGCTTTCAGTCGGCAAGGGACGGGGGTTCCACTTGCCACAATAGTGGCAATACTGTCTGAGGGTCTTAATCAATGCAAAATACAAAGAAGTCGACGCTGGGGAATGCAACCCGGTCGCGCGCGGCGCTCACTTTTGTCGCCGCAACTCTCCTGGTCGGTGGGAGTGTCACCGAAGCTTCTGCGAAATCCAGGCACCATCATCACCGTCACCATCACCACCACCATCATGCCCGGGCCGAGAGTTCGTCGTGGCGTGACGCCAATGCCTCGATCGCTCCGTCGACCGGTGGCCACGCCTTCTCGGGAATGGCTTCCTTTTACGGCAACGAGTCGGGCAGCCGCACCGCGTCCGGCCAGCGCTTCAACCAGAACGCAATGACCGCGGCCCACCGTAGTCTGCCTTTCGGCACCAAGCTCCGTGTCAGCCATGGTGGCCGCAGCGTCGTTGTCACCATCAATGATCGTGGCCCATTCGTCCGTGGCCGCGTGCTCGACCTCTCCACCGGCGCCGCGCGCGCCATCGGCCTGACCGGCGCCGGCGTCGGCCGGGTCACAGCGGAGGTCATCTGAAGGCGCTCCTGACGCCGTTCCGTTCCCGGAGTTCGGTAAGCGTAGCGTAGAGTAATGGTCGCGGATTTGCATCCGTGCGCCGAAAAGGGCCTGCCGTCGCGAATGACGGCAGGCCTTCTTCATTTCACAGGAAGCTTTGCGGATCGACGTCCACCTCGAGCTTCAGATTGCCCTTGGTCTTCGGACCCGCCGCCAGCCATTCGCGCAGATATTGCGACAAGTCGACATTGCGCAGCGACTTCACCAGCAGGCGGAAGCGGTAGCGGCCCTTGATCACGGCAAGCGGCGCCTCGGCGGGGCCGAGCACCTGGATACGATCATCGAGCGGCGCCGCCGACGCGAGCTTGCGCGCAAAACCCTCGGCCGCGGGGCGGTCCCCGGCCGAAATGATCAGGCTCGCCAGGCGGCCGAACGGCGGATAGCCGGTGCGCTCGCGGATTTCGATCTCGCTCGCGTAGAACGCCTCGCGGTCATTCGCGACCAAGGCCTTGATGACGGGGTGCTCCGGCTGGTGCGTCTGCAGATAGCCGACGCCGCGCCCCTGGTCGCGGCCGGCGCGGCCGACCACCTGGTTCAGCAGCTGGAACGTTCGTTCGGCAGCGCGCGGATCGCCGTTACTCAGGCCAAGATCGGCATCGATGACGCCGACCAGATTGAGCCGCGGGAAATTGTGCCCCTTGGCGACGAGCTGCGTGCCGACAATGATGTCGACCCGCCCCTCGGAAATCTCATTCAACTCGCTCCGCATGGTTTCGATCGAGGTGATGAGATCGCTCGACAGCACCATGATGCGTGCCTCGGGGAAGATGTTTGCCGCTTCCTCCTGCAGGCGCTCGACGCCGGGACCGACGGCGACGAGCGATTCCTCGGCCGCGCAATGCGGGCAGATATTCGGCCGCGGCATCGAGAACCCGCAGTGATGGCAAACCAGCCGCTGGCGAAAGCGGTGATCGACCAGCCAGGCATCGCAGATCGTGCAGGCAAAGCGATGGCCGCAGGCGCGGCACAGCGTCAGCGGCGCATAGCCGCGCCGATTGAGAAACAGCAGCGCCTGCTCGCGCCGCCCGATCGCATGGCGGATCTGTTCGGCGAGCGGCGGCGAGATGAAACGGCCGCGTGGCGGCGGCGCGCGGCGCAAATCGATCGCCTCGATATGTGGCATGTGTTGGCCGCCGAAGCGCGACGGCAGCGCCACGCGCTGATAGCGCCCCTTGCGCGCATTGACCTCGCTTTCGACCGATGGCGTGGCCGAGGCCAGCACGATCGGGATCTTTGCGATATGCGCCCGGACCACGGCCATGTCACGCGCATGATAATGCGCGCCGTCGTCCTGCTTGTAGGCTTGGTCGTGCTCCTCATCGACGACGATGAGCCCGAGGCTGGCATAGGGCAGAAACAGCGCCGAGCGGGCGCCGACCACGACCGGCGCCTTGCCTTCCGAGATTGCTGCCCAGTTTCGCGCACGCGTGCGCGGCGTTAGCTCCGAATGCCATTCGAGCGGACGCACGCCGAAACGCCGGGCGAAGCGATCGAGGAACTGGCCGGTCAACGCGATTTCCGGCATCAGGATCAGCGACTGCTTGCCGCGCCGGATATTCTCGGCAATTGCTTCGAAATAGACTTCGGTCTTGCCCGAGCCGGTGACGCCGTCGAGCAGCGCGACATGAAAGCTGCCGCTTGCGGCCAGTGTTCGCATCACGTCGACCGCGCCGCGTTGCTCGCGCGAAAAATCCGGCTGCGCGTAGGATGGATCCGGCGGCGGTGGCGCTGATGGAGGCGGCATCGCCTCGACTGTAAGCGTGCCCTCGTCGACCAGGCCGTCGATCACTCCAGAGCTGACGCCGGCCTCCCTTGCCGCCTCCGATTTGCCGTGCAGCAGTCCGTCGGACAAGAGATCGATCATCCGCCGCCGCGCCGGCGTCAGGCGTCGCGGCGGTTCGCCGACCAGGCGCACACCCATCCGGGTGCGCTCGGGCCCGAGATGCTCCCCCATGCGCAGCGTCATCCGCAGCACCATGCCGCGGGCCGACAGCGTGTAATTGGATACCCAATCGACGAGTTGGCGCAGTTCCGCCCTCAGCGGCGGCACATCAAGCTTCTCGCTGACGTCCTTGAGCCGATTGTGCAGCCGTGGATCGGGTTTTGGATTTTCCGCCCAGACCACCGCGACAACCTCCCGCGGGCCAAGCGGAACGCAGATGACGTCGCCGGGCGCGAGTTCCATGTCGCGCGGAACGCGGTAGGAATAGGTCTGGTCCAGCGCGACGGGCACCAGCACATCGACGACACGGGTCGCCGATGCGGAAGCCGTATTGCTGCGTGTGACATGGTCCATTGGAACTAGCTTTGCCGCCGTTCGGCCTAGCACCGCTTCGCCGCCTTAGCGAACGGTAAAGGAAGGAAGTGCGATATAATCAGGAGAATCGCAGCGCCAACAGCCCCATGGCCAAGACAAATCAGGCAAGCACGGATCAGCCAATTCGACCGCTCGAGCTCGATTGTGCCGATGCGACCGTCACGCAGGAAATGGCCCGCTGGCTGTCGCATCTGCGCGCCGAACGGCGGCTGTCGCCGAAGACGCTCGAGGCCTATGCCCGCGACGTCCGCCAGTGCCTCATCTTCCTGGCCGGCCATTGGGGCACGCAGGTGACGCTGGCAGGCTTCGCCGCGCTGGAAGCAAGCGATGTGCGCGCCTTCATGGCGATGCGGCGCGCCGACGAAATTGGCGGACGGTCGCTGATGCGTGCGCTGGCGGGCCTACGCTCGTTCGGGCGCTTTCTGGAACGCGAAGGCAAAGGCAAGGTCGGCGCATTGTCTGCGATTCGTGCGCCGAAGATCGCGAAAAGCCTGCCGAAACCGATCCACATGGCGGCGGCAAAGCGCCTTGCCGACGCCGACGAGCGCGCCGGCGAAACCCGCGAGACCTGGATTCTCGCACGCGACGCAGCCGTGATGGCGCTGCTCTACGGTTCGGGCCTGCGCATCTCGGAGGCGCTTGGACTGAAGCGGCGCGAAGTGCCGAAGCCCGGCCAAGGCGACGTAGTTGTTGTCACCGGCAAGGGCAACAAGACGCGAATGGTGCCGGTGCTGCAAAACGTGCTGCAATTGATCGCCGACTACGCCGCGATCTGTCCACATGCGCTGCCACCGACCGGACCGATGTTCGTCGGCGCGCGCGGCGGACCGCTGAGCCCGCGAATCATCCAGCTTGCAATGGAACGGTTGCGCGGCGCGCTCGGCCTGCCGGACAGCGCAACGCCACACGCGCTGCGGCACTCCTTTGCCACGCACCTGCTTAGCCGCGGGGGCGACCTGCGCGCGATTCAGGAACTGCTCGGGCACGCCTCATTGTCGACGACGCAGATCTACACCGGCATCGACAGCGAGCGACTGCTCGAGGTTTACCGCTCCGCGCATCCGCGCGGCTAAGCGCTTGCCGGCGTCGACGGTGCCGCACTTCGGGACGTGCAAAAAAGTCACTGCCAGCTGGCGATCTGGCTTGATGACAAATAATTAAGTTTAGCGCCGCCGGTGCGATGCTACGATTATGCAACCGCGACGCAGTGCTACCGTATTTTTCAGTGCGCTATGTTTCGATTTGTTGCTGCGTCGCCAATGGTGCGGGCAAATGCAGAAGAACTTCCTCGTATTCGCTCCTGGGATCCTGCTTGGCATCGCCGTGCTGATGCCGACCAGCGCGCATGCGTATCTCGACCCAGGCGCCGGGACCTTCGCGGTGCAAGGATTGATCGCCGCCGTTGCCGGCGGCATGGTCGCCCTTCGTGCCTGCTGGCAACGGATTGGAGACCTGTTCGGACGATCCAAGCCATCGACCGAGACTGGCGCCGAGCGGTCCCTGCCCGATGGCGATGCGTGATCCTGCGTCCTTCCGCGATCCCTCCGGCTACGTATTCTCCTCAGGTGACCGGATCTTTCGCGCGATCAACGATCAGGCCCATTGCAACTTCGCGCGCTTCAGATCGTCGGGCGCCTATGAGGATTTGAGAAGCAAGGGGTGGATCATCGCCGCCGACGAGGTCGATGCGGCCGCGTCCGATCGTGCAGGCCCGCACACGCTGGAGCATCCGAAGCTTCGCTTCATATCCTATCCCTACGAGTGGCCGTTCACGCTGCTCAAGCGCGCCGCGCTGAGGCATCTGGAGATTCACCTGCGCGCGCTCGACTTCGAATTCACGCTGTCCGACGCGAGCGCCTACAATGTGCAGTTCATTGGGACGGCGCCGATCTTCATCGACACGCCGTCGTTCATTCCCTATCGCGAAGGGGACTATTGGGCCGGCCAGCGGCAGTTCATCGAGCAGTTCGTCAATCCGCTGCTGCTGCGCTCGCTGTTCGGCATCGCGCACAACGCCTGGTATCGCGGCGCACTGGAGGGCGTTCCGACCCGCGACATTGCCCACCTGATAGGTCCCCTCAAGCGCTGGCTCGCACCGAACCTGCTCACCAACATCGCGCTGCCCGACCTGCTGCAGAGGAAGGCACAGCAGGCGACCGCTCCCGTGCAGGGCAAGCCGCGACCGTTGCCGAAGAAGGCTCTGCTGTTCATGCTGCGGCGGCTGCAGCGCTGGATTTCCCGGCTCCAGCCCAGGGATGTCGGGCCGACGGAATGGCAGGACTATGGTGACAGCAACGTCTCCTACGCCGGTGACGAGGAGAGCCGCAAACGCGCCTTCGTCGCCGAATTCTCGCGCGCGGCCGCGCCGTCCTGCGCCTGGGACCTCGGCTGCAACACCGGCGAGTATTGCGAGGTGCTGCTGCGAAACAATGCGAAATCCGCGATCGGCTTCGATCTCGACCACAATGCGCTCGAGGCCGCGGTCGGTCGCGCCTCGACGGGGCGCCTGCAGTTCCTGCCGCTCTACTCCGACGCGGCGAATCCAAGTCCGAGGCAGGGCTGGGCGGAGGTCGAGCGGCTCGGCCTGCATTCGCGCGCCGGCGCGGACGCCGTGATCGCGCTCGCGATCGTGCATCATCTGGCGATCGGCAAGAACGTGCCGCTGGCTTCGGTCGTCGGATGGCTCACGGGATTGGCGCCGCGTGGGGTGATCGAGTTCGTCCCGAAATCCGATCCGATGATCGCGCGCATGCTGCAGCTCAGGAAGGACATCTTCGCCGACTACGACAAGGATCACTTCGAACAGGCGCTTGGCCGGCACTGCCGGATCGCGCGAACTCTCGAACTGTCGCCGGGCGGCCGAACGCTTTACGAGTTCGAGCGGCGTGCGACATAGGACCGGCCATGCAACCGCGCACCCGGGACATTCTCACTCTCGTCCAGGCGGCAATCACGGCAATCGTGCTGTCGACAATCGCCCTGCTCGACTTCCTTGCGGCGAATGCGCGCGAGCTCACCGACACGACGCGCGTCATCCGCTACGGTGCGATCGTGCTCGCGGCCACCGCACTTTGCGCGCTGGTCCTGCGGCGGCTGCGGCGGAACTATCCGCTCTGGCGCGCCGTGCTTGCGAGCGGACTGATGGTCTTCGTGTTCTGCTCCTATGGCGCCTTGGTGGCGCCGCACCGGGTTCCGGGCACCCGTCCGGACGCATGGCTGCCGCTGTCATGGATCGCGCTGGCGATCGCCATCGGCATCCTCGCGCTGATCTGCCTGCGCCGCCCCGCTGCCGTTTCCGTGCTGCTGGTGGCGTCCGCGGCGTTCGCCGCGCCCCCGGTTGTCCGGATCGCCACGGCGTTCGCCGGCGAGCATCGCGCACAGGCCGTCGTTGACGGCGCCGACGGACCGAGCAGGAGGCGGCTGTCGCCCGACATCTACTGGATCGTGCTCGACGGATATCCGAGACAGGACGTGCTTCAGGATGTCTTCGCCTTCGACGACAGCAGCTTCATCCGGTCGCTGACGGCGCTGGATTTCATCGTCCTCGGCAAGAGCCGAGCCAATTTTCCGATCACGATCAATTCGATCTCAAGCACGCTCAACATGGACTACACAATCCAGGGCGACGGCGCCGGTCTGAAGCCGTTCCCCGAGGCGGAGCTGTATTCGATCATCAAGGGGAAGAGCCGCGCCGTCGCGCGCCTGAAGGCGCTGGGGTACAGTTACGTCCATTTCGAGAACGGCTACGACTACCTGACCGGATGCGGCGCCGAAGAAGCAAAATGCGTGCACGGCAACACCGGCCTCGACGAGCTGGACACCGCGATCCTGTCCAACACCCCGATCATCGATCTGATCCTGCACTGGGATAATCCAGAGGGCAGACTGGAGGCCGCCACCTTCGCATGGGGCGGCGTTGCCGACCTGACGTCGAAGCTCGACGAGATCCGCCGGACGCGGGCACCATTTTTCCTCTATGCCCACATCATGGCGCCCCATCCGCCGATGCGATTCCATGCCGATTGCAGCTTCAGGTTCACCGACCCGGATCTGCAGGGCTGGAACGCTGCGGCGCGGCCGGCGTTCATCGAGCAACTCAACTGCGTCAACACGCAGACGCTGACGATGCTGGGCCGGCTATTGCAATCGGACCCCGGCGCGCTGGTCGCCCTGCAATCCGACCACGGCACGGCATTCAACGGCCAGTTCAACAAACCGCCGGCGGATTGGTCCGACGACGACCTGCATGAACGATTCGGCGCGCTGAACGCATTGCGCCTCCCCGCGCCGTGCCGCGCCAGCGCGGCAGCGGACCTCACCCTTGTCGACACGTTCCCGCTGATCCTGTCCTGCCTGACCGGCGATGAGTTCAAGCGCCACACGCCGCGATTCTTCGTAACCCCCTACGACAACAGCGAAGCCTACGGCCACGCGTACGAATACGCGGCGGACCGGATTCGATAGCCGGGCTGCGGCGCATCGAACAGCGACGCTGTTCATGCTGATGCGGCTGTGGCGAACCGCTCGGCCCTTGCGCCGATGTCCACATTCGGCAATCGTGTCGCGTCTCATCCGGAGGGGGGAATCATGAGCGCACATGAGAGTATGGAGCACGCGGAGCATGCCGAGCATGCTTCCGGCGAAAACAGGAAGATCGCGTTGCTGATCGCCGTGATCGCGCTGTGCCTCGCGCTATCGGAGACGCTGGGCAAGGGCGCGCAAACCGAAGCGATCAGCAAGAATGTCGAAGCTTCCAACCTGTGGGCGTTTTTCCAGGCGAAGAGTATCCGGCGCACCACCGTGCAGACCGCGGCCGAACAGGGCAAGCTGAGCCTCGCCACCACGACTGACGCGGCCGCCAAGGCAGCCCTGCAGAAGCAGATCGACGACTGGCTGAAGACCGCGGCGCGTTACCGCTCGGAGCCGGACACCGGCGAGGGCTCGGAGCAACTTGCCGAACGAGCCAAGCACGCAGAGCACGAGCGTGACGAGGCCACGGCGAAATACCATCACTTCGAACTCGCCTCCGCGGCTTTCCAGATCGCCATCGTGCTGGCGTCCGCGACCATCATCACCGGCATCCTCGCGCTCGCCTGGGTGTCCGGCGTCGTGACACTTGCCGGCATCGCGATGACGGCACTCGGCCTCTTCCAGCCGCACATGCTGCATCTGCACTGAGCGAGTGAAACTAGCGCGCCTCGTGGACGCTTTTGCGGAAGCGCGCGATCAGGCGCAGCATGCGTGCCGACCAGCCGCCGCCGTCGCCGCGCACCAGTTCGAGGATGCGCTGCTTGACCGGCGCGACCAACTCGGCTGCCTTGGCGCGCATTGCGATCACGAAATCGTACAGCGCCTCGAACCAGCGCATCTCCAACAGCTTCGGACGCGTCACGTCGAAGATGAAAGCGGTGACGCCGACGCCTAGAAGCTTTGCAAACAGGATGGTTGAGATCGCGCTCAGCCAATATTGGTGGGCCAGCAGCCAGAGCCCGATCAGCTTGAGCGGAAACAAGGGGATGACCGGAACGGCGAACACAATCAGCGTCATCGCCGGCGACAGCGCATCGACGCGATCCGCAAGCCACTGCTTGAACGCTCGCAGCGGGATCAACGCCACCACGCGCGCGACGATCGGCTCGAGGTGGTCCCACAGCCATGCCTCGATCAGGAAGATGATCGCAAGCAGGACCCAGAAGGGCTGTAGCAGGCGGCGTAGCATGGTGGCCAACTCTACCCGGCTGGCGCCGGATGTCGATCACATATGGATGGCCCGCTTGCCCACCGCAAGCGCGGCTTCCTTGATGGCCTCCGAACGGGTCGGGTGGGCGTGGCAGGTGCGCGCCAGATCTTCTGCGGAACCACCGAATTCCATCAAGACACAGGCTTCGTGGATCATTTCGCCCGCTTCCCGGCCGACGATATGCACGCCAAGCACCCGGTCCGTCTTGGCGTCAGCCAGTATTTTCACAAAGCCTTCAGTGGTTTGATTGACCTTTGAGCGGCCATTCGCAGTGAACGGGAATTTACCGACGGTATAGCCGGTACCTGCCTGCTTGAGTTCTTCCTCGGTCTTGCCCACGGCGGATACTTCCGGCGTGGTATACACGACGCCTGGGATAACATCGTAATTCACATGGCCCGCCTGGCCCGCGATGATCTCCGCGCAGGCAACGCCTTCGTCCTCCGCCTTGTGCGCGAGCATCGGCCCCGCGACGACGTCGCCGATCGCGTAGATGCCTTTCACATTGGTCGAGAAATGCGAATCGATCTCGACGCGGCCGCGATTGTCGACGGCGACGCCGGCTTCTTTCAGTCCGAGCCCCTCGGTGTAGGGCACACGGCCGATGCAAACCAGCACGACGTCGGCCTCGATCGTCTCCGCTGCGCCGCCGGCAGCAGGCTCGACCTTGGCGAGCAGCACCTTGCCCGACGTGTCAACGGAGGTGACCTTGGTGCCGAGCTTGAAGACGAACCCCTGCTTCTCCAGCATGCGCTGGAATTGCTTTGCGACCTCACCGTCCATACCGGGCAGGATGCGGTCGAGGAATTCCACGACCATGACCTCCGCACCGAGGCGACGCCAGACCGAACCGAGTTCGAGTCCGATCACGCCGGCGCCGATGATCAACAATTTCTCCGGCACCTTCTCCAGCGACAGCGCGCCGGTCGAGGATACGATGCGTTTCTCGTCGATCTCGACGCCCTTCAGCCGTGCGATGTCGGAGCCGGTGGCGATCACGATGTTCTTCGTCTCCACCGTCTCGGTCTTGCCGGCGCCAGTGATCTCGACCTTGCCGGCGCCGATGATCTTGCCGGTACCCTTGAGCACGTCGATCTTGTTCTTCTTCATCAGGAATTCGACGCCCTTGACGTTGCCGTCGATGCCCTGCTGCTTGAAGTTCATCATCGCCGGCAGATCGAGCTTCGGCGCCGGGACGCTGACGCCCATTTTCGCGAAGGAGTGCGCGGCTTCCTCGAACATTTCGGAAGCATGCAAGAGCGCCTTCGACGGCATGCAGCCGATATTGAGGCAAGTGCCGCCGAGCGCCGGGTTTTTCTCAACGACCGCCACCTTCATGCCAAGCTGCGCCGCACGCACCGCGCAGACATATCCGCCGGGACCGGTGCCGATGATGACGAGATCGTAAGAAGCCATGATTGGGGTCCTGTAGATAAACTCTGTGACAATTAGGAGAGCATGATCTTTTCGGAGAACCGGTTTCCGCTTCGCCGGATCATGCGTTAGCGGCCGCCCGACACGTCGAGAATCGCGCTCGTGACATAGGATGCCTCGTCCGACATCAGCCAGACGATGGCGTTGGCGATCTCCTCGGCGGTGCCGACGCGCTTCATCGGCACCATATGGGCGAGCCGGTGCGCGCGATCGGGCTCGCCGCCAGCAGCGTGGATTTCGGTATCGATCAGTCCGGGACGGATGCCGGCAACGCGGATACCTTCGCCTGCGACCTCGTAGCCAAGGCCAACCGTGAAGGAATCGATCGCTCCCTTCGAGGCAGCATAGTCGACATAGGTATTGGGCGCACCAAGACGAGCCGCGACCGAGGATAGATTGACGATGACGCCACCCTTGCCGCCGTTCTTGGTCGACATGCGCTTCACCGCCTCACGCGCGCATAAAATGCTGCCGGTGACATTGACCGCCATCACACGCTGGATGCGCTCGGCCGACATCTCGTCGACCCGCACTCCGCTCTTGCCGACAATGCCGCCATTGTTGACCAGCGCGCCGAGCGTGCCGAACTTGTCGGCGGCCGCGAACAGAGCCAGAATGTCCTGCTCACTGCCGACGTCGCATTTCACTGCGATCGCCTTGCCGTTCTTGGCCTCGATCGCGGCGACGACCTCGTTCGCGGCGGCTTGATTGCTGGCGTAACCCACCACAACGCGATAGCCGCGCGCCGCAGCGGCGATGGCGGTGGCCCGGCCGATGCCGCGGCTGCCGCCGGTAATAATGACAACCTGATCCATCTTTCCTCTACCCTTCCACTCCGTCACGGCGAATGCCCACCCCTATCAGGACGTCGAGCGCTCGACGACCGACCACGTCGCCAATGGCTTGTCGGGCATGCCGCGATCAGAGGTCCAGCACCAGCCGCGCCGGATCCTCCAGGCTCTCCTTGACGCGCACCAGGAAGGTGACCGCTTCTTTGCCGTCGATGACGCGGTGATCGTAGGACAGCGCCAGATACATCATCGGGCGGACCTCGATCTTGCCGCCGACCACCATCGGCCGCTCCTGGATCTTGTGCATTCCGAGGATGCCCGACTGTGGTGCGTTGAGGATCGGCGTCGACATCAGCGAGCCGTAAATGCCACCATTGGTAATGGTGAAGGTACCGCCCTGCATTTCGTCGATCTTGAGCTGCCCGTCGCGGGCGCGGCGGCCGTAGTCGGCGATCGACTTTTCGATCTCGGCAATCGATTTTTGATCGCAGTCGCGCACCACGGGCACCACAAGGCCACGGTCGGTGCCGACCGCAACGCCGATGTGATAGTAATTCTTGTAGATGAGATCGCCGCCGTCGATCTCGGCGTTGACGGCCGGGATGTCCTTTAGCGCCTGCACGCAGGCTTTGGTGAAGAAGCCCATGAAGCCGAGCTTCGAGCCGTGCTTCTTCTCGAACGCGTCCTTGTAATGCGCGCGCAGCGCCATGACGTTGGTCATGTCGACCTCGTTGAAGGTCGTCAGCATCGCGGCCGTGTTCTGCACATCCTTCAGGCGCCGGGCAATGGTCTGGCGCAGCCGCGTCATCTTCACGCGCTCCTCGCGCGCGGCGTCATCGGCCGGCGACGGCGCGCGCACCTGCACGGCGGCAGCTGGCTGGCTGACCGGGGTCGGAGCGGATGCCGCCTTCTCGATCGCGGCCAGCATGTCGCCCTTGGTCACGCGACCGTCCTTGCCCGAGCCCGGAACGGTGGTGGCATCGACGCCGCTTTCGGCAGAGAGCCTGCGGACCGACGGCGCAAGCGGCGCATCAGCCGATGGTGCCTTTGGAGCGGCAGGAGCGGGCGCAGCGGCAGGAGCGGCAGCCTTGGCGGGCGCAGCAGCGGCGGCCGCCGGCTTGGCACCGGCGGCACCGTCATTGATCTGGCCGAGCAGCGCGCCGACGGCGACGGTTTCGCCGTCCTTGGCGATGATCTCGCCGAGCGTCCCGGCGGATGGCGCCGGCACCTCGATCGTGACCTTGTCGGTCTCGAGCTCCACCAGGGGCTCGTCCACCGCGACGGCATCGCCGGCCTTCTTGAACCAGCGACCAATAGTGGCCTCGGTCACGGATTCGCCAAGTGTCGGAACGCGAATTTCAGTCATGGTCTTTTCCTCGGTAATCCTGCGGTCATAAAACTTGTGTGGCCATCGTCCACCAAGGCAGACGGTCCAGTACTCCGTGGCGGCACGATGGGGCTGGATGTCACGGGGAGTACTGGATGCCCCGCTTTCGCGGGGCATGATTCAAGTGAAGGTCGTTAGTTCAACGCTTCGTCGAGCAGCGCCTTGAGCTGCGCGAGATGCTTCGACATCAAACCGGACGCAGTGGCCGCTGCCGCCGGACGGCCGGCGTAACGCGGACGCCTGTTCGGGGCGCTGATCTGGTTCAGCACCCATTCGAGGTAGGGCTCGATGAAGTGCCATGCGCCCATGTTGCGCGGCTCTTCCTGGCACCAGACCATCTCGGCGCCCTTGAAGCGGCCGAGCTCCTGAACCAGCGCCTTCAACGGTACAGGATAGAGCTGCTCGACGCGCATCAGGTAGATGTCGTCGATGCCGCGCTTCTCGCGCTCTTCGTAAAGATCATAATAGACCTTGCCGGAGCACAGTACGACGCGACGGATCTTGTCGTCCGGCTTCAGTGCGATCTTCTCGTCCGGCAGCATCTGCGCGTCATCGTACAAGATGCGGTGGAACGTGGTGTCCCTGCCGAGCTCATCGAGCCGCGACACGCAGCGCTTGTGGCGCAGCAGCGACTTCGGCGTCATCAGGATCAGGGGTTTGCGGATCTCGCGGTGCAACTGGCGCCGCAACACATGGAAGTAGTTCGCCGGAGTGGTCGGGTAGACCACCTGCATGTTGTCTTCGGCGCAGAGCTGCAGATAGCGCTCCAGTCGCGCCGAGGAGTGCTCCGGGCCCTGCCCTTCATAGCCGTGCGGAAGCAAGCAGACGAGGCCCGACATGCGCAGCCATTTGCGCTCGCCCGAGGAGATGAACTGGTCGAACAGCACCTGCGCGCCGTTGGCGAAGTCGCCGAACTGCGCCTCCCACATTGCGAGCGCATTGGGTTCGGCGAGCGAGTAGCCGTATTCGAAGCCGAGCACCGCCTCTTCCGACAGCAGCGAGTTGATGACCTCGTAGTGGCCGGTGTTGTCGCCGCCGAGATGGTTGTAGGGCGTGTAGCGGCTCTCGTCCTCCTGATCGATCAGCACCGAATGGCGCTGGGAGAAGGTGCCGCGCTCGGAGTCCTGGCCGGACAGGCGGACATGATGGCCCTCCTGCAGCAGAGTGCAGAACGCCAGCGCCTCACCGGTCGCCCAATCGATGCCGACGCCGGTGTCGATCGCCTTGGCACGATTGTCGAGGAATCGCTGGATGGTGCGGTGGACGCGGAAGCCATCCGGCACCTTGGTGATCTTGCGGCCGATATCCTTCAGCGCGGCCACGTCGACGCCGGTGACGCCGCGGCGGGCGTCTTCCTCCTGGTCGGCGATCTTGAAGCCCGCCCATTTGCCGTCGAGCCAGTCAGCCTTGTTCGGCTTGTAGCCGGCGCCGGCCTCGAATTCCGCATCGAGGCGCGCGCGCCAATCGGCCTTGGCCTTCTCGACCTCACCATCGGTGATCACGCGCTCCGCGATCAGCCGCTTGGCGTAGATTTCCAGCGTGGACGGGTGCGAGGCGATGCGCTTGTACATGACCGGCTGGGTGAACGCCGGCTCATCGCCCTCGTTGTGACCGTGGCGGCGATAGCAGAACATGTCGATGACGACCGGCTTGTGGAATTTCTGCCGGAACTCGATCGCGACTTTGGCCGCGAACACCACGGCCTCGGGATCGTCGCCGTTCACGTGGAAGATCGGCGCGTCGATCATTTTCGCCACATCGGACGGATAGGGCGAGGAGCGCGAGTAGCGCGGATAGGTGGTGAAGCCGATCTGGTTGTTGACGATGAAGTGCAACGAACCGCCGGTGCGATAACCCTTCAGGTCCGAGAGGCTGAAGCATTCCGCGACCACGCCCTGGCCTGCGAACGCGGCGTCGCCATGCATCAGGAGCGGCAGCACCGAGATGCGCATGTCGGGCGGATCGCCATGCTGGTCCTGCTTGGCGCGCACCTTGCCCATCACGACGGGGTCGACGATCTCCAGATGCGACGGGTTGGCGGTCAGCGACAAATGGATCCTGTTGCCGTCGAACTCGCGGTCGGAGGAAGCGCCGAGGTGATACTTGACGTCGCCGGAGCCTTCGACCGCGTCAGGGTTGGCTGAGCCGCCCTTGAATTCGTGGAACAGCGCGCGGTGCGGCTTGCCCATGACCTGGGTCAGGACGTTGAGGCGGCCTCGATGCGGCATGCCGACCACGATTTCCTTCACGCCGAGATTGCCGCCGCGCTTGATGATCTGCTCGAGCGCCGGGATCAGAGATTCAGCGCCATCGAGACCGAAGCGCTTGGTGCCGGTGAACTTGATGTCGCAGAATTTTTCGAAGCCCTCGGCCTCGATCAGCTTGTTGAGGATCGCACGGCGCCCTTCGCGGGTGAAGCTGATTTCCTTATCCGGGCCTTCGATGCGCTCCTGGATCCACGCCTTCTGCGCGGCGTTGGAGATGTGCATGAACTCGACGCCGAGCGTCTGGCAATAGGTACGCTCGCAGATCTGCACGATTTCGCGCAAGGTGCCGTATTCGAGGGCGAGCACGTGATCGAGGAAGATCTTTCGGTCAAAGTCGGCCTCGCTGAAACCGTAGGAGCGCGGATCGAGTTCCTCGCGGTCGCGCGGCGCCTCGATGCCGAGCGGATCGAGCTTGGCGTGGAAATGTCCGCGCATGCGGTAGGCGCGGATCAGCATCAGCGCGCGGACGGAGTCGCGGGTGGCGTGATGGACTTCGGCGGCCGACAATTCGGCGCCCCTGGCCTGGGTTTTGGCGGCGAGCTTGCTGCCGACAGCCTTTTCGACCTGGGCCCAGTTGCCGTCGAGCGCCGAGGTCAATTCGTCCTGCGGCGTGACGGGCCAGTTGTCGCGGCCCCACGAGGCGCCCTGCGCGTTCTTCTGAACGTCGGCCGGGGTGTCCTTCAGGCTCTTGAAGAACTCCTGCCACTCGGAATCGACCGAGCCCGGGTCCTGCTCGTAACGAGAATAGAGGTCGTCGATGTAGTCGGCGTTGGTGCCCTGCAGGAATGATGAGAGGGCAAAAGCGGCGTTCGCATCCTGGCGAGACATGGGGCAGTCCTGGTGATTTTTCGGTTCGCGCGCGGGAGACGGCGCTGGCACCGGCCCGGAAACGGGCCGGTGGAACAGGGAGTCCTTTACCCTATCTAGTCCGAAACTTCGCCCCGAAAAGAACCAAGGACTGAATTAGCCTTTCAATTTCTCGACAAGGGTGTGTCCAAGCCGCGCAGGCGACGGAGAGACTGTAATTCCGGCCGATTCCATCGCCGCGGTCTTGGAGCCGGCATCGCCCTTGCCGCCGGAGATGATCGCGCCGGCGTGTCCCATGCGGCGACCGGGAGGCGCGGTGACGCCGGCAATGAAACCGACCATAGGCTTCTTGCGGCCACGCTTGGCCTCGTCCTTGAGGAATTGGGCGGCATCTTCTTCGGCCGAACCTCCGATCTCGCCGATCATCACGATCGACTTGGTCTTCTCGTCGGCCAGGAACATTTCAAGCACGTCGATGAATTCGGTACCCTTGACCGGGTCGCCGCCGATGCCGACCGCGGTGGTCTGGCCGAGGCCTTCCTGCGTGGTCTGGAACACCGCTTCATAGGTGAGCGTGCCGGAGCGGGAAACGATGCCGACGCTGCCGGGCTTGAAGATGTTGGCGGGCATGATGCCGATCTTGCACTCGCCGGCAGTCATGACGCCCGGGCAGTTCGGCCCAATCAGCCGCGACTTCGACCCCGACAGCGAGCGCTTGACGCGGACCATGTCGAGCACCGGGATACCTTCAGTGATGCAGACGATCAGCGGGATCTCCGCGTCGATCGCCTCGCAGATCGCATCCGCGGCCCCGGGCGGCGGCACATAGACCACGCTTGCGTCGGCCCCCGTCTGGTCGCGCGCTTCGGCAACTGTGTCGAACACTGGCAGATCGAGATGCGTCGAGCCGCCTTTGCCCGGCGCCACGCCGCCGACCATCTTGGTGCCGTAGGCGATCGCCGCTTCCGAATGGAACGTACCGTTCTTGCCGGTGAAGCCCTGGCAGATGACTTTGGTGTTCTTGTCGATCAGGATGGACATGGCTGGTGATGCTTTCGCGAGACGAGCGGTGAAGGACTCTATTGCTGGCTGAGCATGATCTTCTTGGAAAATCGGGGACCCGCTTTTCCGGATCATGCTCTAGTGGATACGCCGGTACACGCCGGTGAGCACGTCGGCCCACCCTTCCGCGTCAGGCGAGAATTGGATCTTCATGTTGTAGGTGTTGTCGTCGACGACCTCGTAGACATGGCGCGCGTTGCCGCGCAGCGAACCGCGCACCAGGATCAACGACTTGTTGGCCCAGCCGCCGGAGGCTGGCGACGGCGGGTAATAGCCGAGCGAGTCGTGCCAGAACAATTTGTAGGTCCTGTCCTCGCGGTCGTAGGTGAAAACGCCGTGGGTGGCGAAGCTCTCCTTCCCGTCGCGCATTTGCACGCTGTCCTGGATCAGGTAGAAGCCGTTGAGCGCGATGCGTGCGACGACATGAACTGTGGCGGGACCGCCAGCGGTCCAGCGCGACGGATGGACCATCTCTTCGCCGCTCCACTCGCCCGCGAAAACCGCGAGCTTGCGGTGTTCTTCCAGCGGCGTCGGAGCGTCGAGATGATCGGCCATCGTTAGCCTCCCTTGACGGCGTTCACGATCTTCTGTGCGGCGTCATCGAGATTGTCGGCGGGCACGACGTTGAGACCGCTTTCGCGGATGATCTTCTTGCCCTGCTCGACATTGGTGCCTTCGAGACGCACGACCAGCGGCACCTTGAGGCCGACCTGCTTCACAGCGGCGACCACGCCCTCTGCGATCACGTCGCACTTCATGATGCCGCCGAAGATGTTGACCAGGATGCCCTTCACGTTGGGATCGGCGGTAATGATCTTGAAGGCGGCCGCGACCTTCTCCACGCTGGCGCCGCCGCCGACGTCGAGAAAGTTCGCTGGCGACATGCCGTAGAGCTTGATGATGTCCATGGTTGCCATGGCGAGGCCGGCGCCATTGACCATGCAGCCGATATTGCCGTCGAGCGCGACGTAGTTGAGGTCGAATTTCGACGCCTCGATCTCCTTGGCATCTTCCTCGGTCTCATCTCGCAGCGCCATCACGTCGGGGTGGCGGTAGAGTGCGTTGCCGTCGAATGATACCTTGGCATCGAGCACACGGAGCTGACCCTGCTTGGTGACGACGAGCGGATTGATTTCGAGCATCGCCATGTCCTTGGCGACAAAGGCTGCATAGAGCTGGCCGGTCAGCCTTTCGGCCTGTTTGGCGAGATCGCCGGTGAGCTTCAACGCCTTGGCGACGGTGCGGCCGTGATGGGCCATGATGCCGGTCGCCGGGTCGACAGAGAAGGAAACGATCTTTTTGGGCGTCGAGTGGGCGACATCCTCGATGTTCACGCCGCCTTCGGTCGAGACCACGAAGGAGACTTCGCTGGTCTCACGGTTGACCAGGATCGACAGATAGAACTCCTTGTCGATCTCGGAGCCTTCCTCGATGTAAAGGCGGTTGACCTGCTTTCCGTGCGGACCGGTCTGCACCGTGACCAGAGTCGCGCCGAGCATCTGCTTGGCGAATTCATTGACCTCGGCGACCGATTTGGCGATGCGCACGCCGCCCTTGTCACCGGCGGAGGCTTCCTTGAACTTGCCCTTGCCACGGCCGCCGGCGTGAATCTGACTTTTCACGACCCAGATCGGGCCGGGAAGCTGCTTGGCTGCCGCCTCGGACTCGGCCGGCGACAGTACCGGCACACCGCGGGAGATCGGCACGCCGAATTCATGCAGCAGGGCCTTGGCCTGGTATTCGTGGATATTCATGAACGGACGCTCCAAACCCTCGCGCGGCGAATTCTGCCGACCTATTTCAGCTTTGTGACTGGCATACCATATACCAAAGTGCACGCAACCACAAAACTCAAGGAAATTTCAAAACTTTGCGCCCGATAGCCGATTGGATCGAACTATCGGGCGATTGCTAGAGCAAATTACTTGCCGAGCAGGTCCGGAGCGATCTTCTTGCAGGCGTCGACAAGCCCTTGCACCGCGCCGACCGACTTGTCGAAAGCCTCGCGGTCCTTTCCCGACAGTTCGATTTCGACGATGCGCTCGACACCCTTTGATCCGATCACGACCGGGACGCCGACATACATGTCCTTTACGTTGTACTCTCCGTTGAGATAGGCCGCGCAGGGGAGCACACGTTTCTTGTCCTTGAGATAGCTCTCGGCCATCATGATCGCGGACGCGGCCGGCGCGTAGAAGGCGGAGCCTGTCTTGAGCAGGTTGACGATCTCGGCGCCGCCATTGCGGGTGCGATCAACGATCTCGTCGATCCGGGCCTGCGAGGTCCAGCCCATCTTGACCAGGTCGGGCAGCGGAATGCCGGCGACGGTGGAGTAGCGGGTCAACGGCACCATGGTGTCGCCATGGCCGCCCAGCACGAAGGCAGTGACGTCTTCGACCGACACGTTGAATTCGTCAGCGAGGAAATAGCGGAAGCGCGCGGAGTCGAGCACGCCGGCCATGCCGACGACCTTCTTGTGCGGCAGTCCCGAAGCCTTCTGCAACGCCCACACCATCGCATCGAGCGGATTCGTGATGCAGATGACGAACGCGTCGGGCGCATACTTCTTGATGCCGGCTCCGACCTGCTCCATGACCTTGAGATTGATGCTGAGCAGATCGTCGCGGCTCATGCCGGGCTTGCGCGGCACGCCGGCGGTGACGATGCAGACCTTGGCGCCGTCGAGCGCCTCATAGGAATTGGCGCCCGCGAGATTGGAGTCGAAGCCATCGACCGGCGACGACTGCGCGATGTCGAGTGCTTTGCCCTGCGGCACGCCCTCGGCGATGTCGAACAGCACGACGTCGCCGAGTTCCTTGAGGCCGACGAGGTGCGCCAGCGTTCCGCCGATCTGACCGGAGCCAATCAAAGCAATCTTGTCGCGTGCCATGGGAAATCAGTCCTTTGAACTGGTAGCGGGATGATGAGTGGTTGGTGGCAGGGGTGGTTAACTCTTTCAAATGATCCGTTCAAGTCGCGGGCCCTGTCCAATTGCTCTGGCTTGCCTTCAATTCGATCAGGCATGCCAGCAGGACGTGTCGAGGCAAATCCCGGACCGAGATTGCGGAGGTCGTTGAAGGCTCAGGTTTCGACAAGGCCCGCGCTCGAGCCGCTTGCTGCCGAGTCTTTGCGGCCATGCGGCAGGGCGAGGTAGGATTCCGAACTCATCTCGATCAGGCGCGACGAGGTCCGCTTGAACTCCATCGCTTCGTTGCCCTCGGTCGCGAGATAGAGCGACACCGGATCGGCTTCAGCCGACGCCATCAGCTTCACGCCATTGTCATAGAGCGTGTCGATCAGCGAGATGAAACGCTTGGCGGCATTGCGCTCGGCGTAGTCCATCACCGGAATGTGGTCGACCAGAATCGTGTGGTAGTCACGCGCGAGCCGCAGATAGTCGGAGGCAGCGAGCGGCTTCTCGCAAATATCCGTGAAGCCGAAGCGCGCGACGCCGTGCGACGAGCACGGCACGTGCAACACGCGTCCCTTGATCGCGATATCGCGGGACTTGCAGGGCGCATTGCCGGTCAGCTTTCGCCAGGCTGTGTCCAGCGCGGCGGTGGCAGTCGCGTCCGCCGGCACCAGCCACATCTTCACGCCGACCAGCTTTTCCAGCCGGAAGTCGGTGCGCGCATCGAGGCGCAACACATCCATGTGATCGGAAATCTGTGCAATGAATGGCAGGAACAACGCGCGGTTGAGGCCGCCCTTGTAGAGGTCCTCCGGCGCGACGTTCGATGTCGCGACCACCACGGTGCCGAGTTCGAACAATCTTGCGAACAGCCGGCCCAGGATCATCGCATCCGCGATGTCGGTGACGTGGAATTCGTCGAAGCACAGCAGCCACGCCTCGTCGAAGATCGCCTGCGCCGTGAGGGTGATCACGTCACCATCCGCGATCTCGCCGCGCGCAATCTGCTGGCGGTAGCCGTAGATGCGTTCGTGCGCTTCGGCCATGAACTCGTGGAAATGCGCACGTCGTTTGTGTTCGACCGGGCTCTGCTGAAAGAACAGGTCCATCAGCATCGTCTTGCCGCGACCGACCTCGCCATGGACGTAGAGCCCGCGCGGGGGCTCCTCGGCCTTGTCGCCGAACAGCAGCCCCAACAGGCTTTGCTTGCGCTGCGGTTTGTAGCTCGCGAGCCGCTCCTCCAGCGAGCCAAACGCATCGGCTGCGCCCGCCTGCGCGGGATCGGCCTCGATCGCACCGGAGGCGACCAGGGCTTTGTAATGGGCGAGGAAGGAACTGGGCGAGGCGGAAAGCATGAGCCCACCTTACGGCCCTAGTACGCGACAAATTGCAAGCCGTGAATTGGTACGAGGGGTATGCAGCCCCGCGCATGTGCTCGCACAGCGGCAAGAGCCCTGGCATGCCATGCGCCTGGCCGCCCCGGTTGCCTCACGCGCACAGCGCGTAGGAATCCTCGACCACGTAGGGGCCGCCGCCGGTAGAGGCGCGCGAGGAGAACAGCACGAAGCGCGAGGCCATGAAGGAGCGGCTCGGGAAGTAGCCGCGCACGGACAGATAGTCCGCAACGTCCCGGCTCGAGGCATCGTACAATCGCGCGAGCGTCACATGCGGCGTGAATTTCCGCCCCTCTGGATCGAGACCGATCCGCTGCATCATCCGCTCGAGCTCAGCCTGCAGCTCGATCAGTGGCCGGCTCGGCTCGACCGAAGCAACCACCGCACGGGGCTTGCGGCCGCCGAAGCTCGACAGGCCGCGAAGCTTGACCTCGAACGGCTTGCGGTTCACCCGAAACAGCATCGAGGCGATCTCGTTGGCGGAGACGCCGTCGATATCGCCGATGAAGCGCAAGGTGACGTGATAGTTTTCGGGATCGATCCAGCGTGCGCCGGGAAGGCCGCCGCGCAAGCTGGAGAGGGTTTGGCCGATGTCGGCCGGGATTTCCAGTCCAGTGAACAAACGCGGCATCGCTAAAATCCTCGATGCGGAGGCGCGGGGTTTGGGAGCCTGCGCCTTTAACGACCCGGTGACGAATCACCGATGCTTCTTTTTACCCGAGTTATGTGACTCTGCGAAGCATACGGCGTTAACAGCTCGTAAAGCTACGGACGTTCCGACTGTCCGCTCAACTCCGCTGCCCGGAAATCGAGCCCAGAAATGCCTCCACCGTGGGCAGGATGTTCTTCACGACGACATCCACACCTGCGGCCGTCGGATGCATGCCGTCGGCCTGATTGAGCCTGGCATCAGCGGCAACGCCGTCGAGAAAAAAGGGATAGAGCTGCACACCGAAGGATTTCGCGAGATCCGGATAGATCGCGTTGAATTTCGCAGCATAGTCGCTGCCATAATTTGGCGGCGCGAGCATGCCGCACAAGAGCACTGCGATCTTGCGCGCCTGCAACTTTGTGATGATGTCGGAAAGCGCGACGCGACTGACCGCGGGATCGATGCCGCGCAAGGCATCGTTGGCTCCAAGCTCGAGAATGACTGCGTCGGTTCCCTCGGGCACCGACCAGTCGAGCCGCTCACGGCCGCCCGAGGTGGTGTCGCCGGAGACTCCCGCATTGATCATATCGACCCTTATCCCTTTGGCGTCCAAGGCTTTTTGCAGACGGAGCGGGAATGCCGCGTCGGCCGGGAGGCCATACCCGGCGCTCAGGGAGTCGCCAAGAACCACCATCTTGATCGGCTTCTCCAGACCTGCCGGTGTCTGGGCCGAGGCGCTCGCAGCCGTCATCAAGCTCACGGTCAATAAGAGTATGTGCAGGAACCATTCCAACCAGCCCTCGACTGCCGCAGCCGAAGTGCCATATGACCGAACCATGGACAGCCTCATCGAATCCTCTTCACTGACCGGCGTCGAGCCGGACGCCATTTCTGTCAGGGACGTCAATCTTTCGCTCGGCACCGGCGCGGCACGGGTTCATATCCTCAAGGATATCAGCCTTCGTGTGGCGGCGGGCGAGGCCATTGGTCTGATCGGACCGTCGGGCTCGGGGAAGTCGACCCTGCTGATGGTGATGGCGGGGCTGGAACGTCCTGACGGCGGAGAGGTGGTTGTCAACGGCACCTCGTTCAATGCCCTCGACGAGGATGCGCTCGCGCGTTTCCGCGGGCGGCAGGTCGGCATCGTCTTCCAGTCGTTCCATCTGATCCCGACGATGACCGCGCTGGAGAATGTCGCGGTGCCGCTCGAACTCGCCGGCGCATCCGACGCGGCGACGCGTGCCGCGCAGGAACTGCGATCGGTCGGGCTCGGCGAACGTCTGCATCACTACCCGACGCAACTCTCCGGCGGCGAGCAGCAGCGCGTTGCGCTCGCGCGCGCACTGGCGCCTGATCCGGCCATCCTAGTTGCCGATGAGCCGACCGGCAATCTCGATGAGGCAACCGGAAAGCAGATCGTCGATCTGCTTTTCACCAAGCACGCCGAACGCGGCATGACACTCGTGCTGGTGACGCACGACACCTCGCTCGCGCAGCGTTGCGACCGCGTGGTGCGGCTGCGCTCCGGTCGGATCGACGGACCGTCAACGACATGAACATCGCCTCCGAGGTCGCGGGTCAGGGCCGGACGTCGTCGCTCGCCTTTCGTTACGCGCTGCGCGAATTGCGTGGCGGTCTGCGCGGCTTCTACGTTTTCATCGCCTGCATCGCGCTCGGCGTCATGGCAATCGCGGGCGTCGGTTCGGTCGCCGCGAGCCTCGGCGATGGCCTGTCGCGCGAGGGACGCACGCTGCTCGGCGGCGACGCTGCCTTCTCGCTGATCCAGCGCGAAGCAAAGCCGGACGAAGTCGCGTTGCTGCGCGCCCGCGGCGACGTATCGGTCGCAGCGACGCTTCGCGCCATGGCCCGCAGCGGCGATGGCAGGCTGGCTCTCGTTGAGCTCAAGGCGGTCGATAACAAATACCCGCTGCTAGGCGAATTGGCACTCGAGCCCAAGATGCCGCTCGCCGACCTCCTGGCCGAGCGCGACGGCGCTTACGGAGCGGCGGCGGATTCAACCTTGCTGGCGCGGCTCGACCTGAAGCCGGGCGATCGCGTCAGCATCGGCAGTGCGACATTTCAAATTCGCAGCGTCGTGGCGACCGAACCTGACAAGCTGGCGGGGGGCGTCGGCCTCGGCCCGCGCTTCCTGATCAGCGAAGCCGGCCTGCGCGCCACCGAGCTGTTGCAGCCGGGGAGCCTGGTGCGCTGGATCTATCGGGTGAGATTGCCCGCCGGCGCCAACGACGATCGCGCCATGACGGCGTTGATCGACGGCATACGCAGCGCGGCACCGGAAGCGGGCTGGGAAGTCCGCAGCCGCAGCAACGCCTCGCCGCAACTTGAGCGCACCATCAACCGTTTCACGCAGTTCCTGACCCTGGTCGGCCTCGCGGCGCTGCTCGTTGGCGGCGTCGGCGTGGCCAATGCCGTGAAAAGCCATATCGACCGCCGCCGCGATGTCATCGCCTCCTTTAAAGCGCTTGGCGCCACCGGCCGCGACGTCTTCACGATCTACCTCACCCAGGTCGTCGTGTTGGCCGGCATCGGCTCGGTGATCGGGCTCGCGCTCGGTGCGGCGCTACCGTTCGCCATTGTCGGCCTGTTCGGCAAGCTCTTGCCGCTGCCGGTGGTGCCGGCGCTGCATCCCGACGAACTCGCGCTGTCCTTCATCTACGGCCAACTCACCGCGCTCGCCTTTGGACTATGGCCGCTCGGTCGGGTGCACGACGTGCCCGTGGCTACCCTGTTTCGGGAGACCGTCACAAGCGAATGGCACCGCCCGCGCTGGAGCTATCTCGCGCTGATGGGTGTGGTCATCACGCTCCTGATCGCGGTTGCGATCGGGCTGGCCTACGACAAGCGCGTCGCCTCGGTGTTCGTCGTCTCCTCGATCGCGGTGTTCCTGCTGCTGCGCGGGATCGCTGCAATCCTGATGGCGACTGCGCGCCGGCTGCCACGAAGCCGCATGACCATGCTCCGGCTTGCGATCGCCAACATCCACCGGCCGGGTGCCCTGACGCCCTCGGTGGTGCTTTCCCTGGGCCTCGGACTCGCCGTTCTCGTCACCATCACCCAGATCGATGGCAATCTGCGACAGCAATTCCTGGCAGCGTTGCCGGAACACGCGCCGTCGTTCTTTTTCATCGACATCCCCTCCACCGAAGCCGATCGCTTCGGTGCTTTCCTGAAGCAAACCGCGCCTGGCGCCACCATCGAGGACGTGCCCATGCTGCGCGGGCGCATCGTCGCCGCCCGTGGCGTGAAAGCCGACCAGCTCAACCCGACCGTCGACTCGGAATGG
Source organism: Bradyrhizobium lablabi (assembly GCF_018131005.1). Classification (GTDB taxonomy): domain Bacteria; phylum Pseudomonadota; class Alphaproteobacteria; order Rhizobiales; family Xanthobacteraceae; genus Bradyrhizobium; species Bradyrhizobium lablabi_D. The sequence goes on along the minus strand of NZ_JAFCJK010000006.1, from coordinate 181,075 downwards.
GTGCTACAGAGCGACCGTGGCCTGACCTATACCGGCGAGATCCCCAAGGGCTCAAAGATCGTCGAGGGCAAATGGTGGGGACCCGGTTACAGCGGCCCGCCGCTGGTCTCGATGGAAAAGAAGATCGCCGACGGCCTCGGGCTGAAGATCGGTGACGAGATTACGGTCAACGTGCTCGGCCGCGACATTCCCGCCAGGATCGCCAATTTGCGCAACATCGACTGGCAGGGGCTCGGCATCAACTTCGTGCTGGTGTTCTCGCCGAATGCCTTCAAGGGCGCGCCGCACAGCCATGTCGCGACCCTGACCGAGGCCCAACCGGATTCCACGGACGACGCCCGCATCATCAAGCAGGTGGCCGACGCCTTTCCGATGGTGACGAGCGTGCGCGTCCGGGAGGCGCTGGAGACCGTCGGCAGCGTCGTCAGCAATCTCGTACTGGCAATCCGCGGCGCCAGCGCGGTGACGCTGATTTCGGCCATCCTGGTGCTGGGCGGCGCGCTTGCGGCGGGCCACCGCCACCGCGTCTACGACGCCGTCATCCTCAAGACGCTTGGCGCGACGCGGGCGCGGCTCCTCGGGGCCTACGCTCTCGAATATCTGATGATCGGCTTTGCCACCGCGGTATTCGGCGTCGTCGCCGGCTCGATCGCCGCCTGGCTGATCGTTACGCGATTGATGACGCTCAGCTTCTCCTGGCAGGCCGGCAGCGCCGCGCTGGTCGTGGTCACCGCCCTGGTCGTCACCGTGGGGCTTGGGCTTGCGGGAACGCTGCTCGCGCTGAACCAGAAGCCCGCCTCGGTGTTACGGAATTTGTGACAATTTGTAGCGGCGTTAACGCCACCTTTCTCTATATTAAGAAGCCGTTAGAGCGACATTCGGCCGCGCGTGGAGGCTTGCGTCGAATGTGCTAATTTCCCACATACCAAGCGGGTCAGATGGGCGGTTTGATATACGGAATTTGTATTCCGCAAATCGCGCTGTCTGAGATAGATTTACGACCGGCGCCGCAAATCCCTTGCGCTCCACCGGGACAACCACGGGAATTCGACCATGTCGGACCTAGACCGCAACTATGCCTCTCCCTTCGGCCGGGCCGCCGGGCGCATTGACGCTGCGACCGTCGACGCCGGTCTGCGCGCCTACATGCTGCGCATCTACAACTACATGAGCATCGGCCTGGCCATTACCGGCTTTGCCGCGCTTGGTGTCTACATGGCTGCGGTGACAGGCGATTCGTCCGCCGCCGTCGCCAGGTTTGGCAATGCCTACCTGACGCAGTTCGGTTATGCGATGTACGTCAGTCCGCTGAAGTGGCTGTTCATCCTCGCGCCCCTGGTGATGGTGTTCGTCATTTCCGCCGGCATCAACCGTCTGCAACCCGCGACCGCCCAGTTGCTGTTCTGGGTGTTCTCGGCGCTGATGGGCCTATCGCTGTCGTCGATCTTCCTCGTGTACACGCATACCTCGATCGTGCGGGTGTTCTTCATCACCGCGGCGACCTTCGGCGCGCTGAGCCTCTACGGCTACACCACAAAGCGTGACATGAGCGGCATGGGCTCGTTCCTGTTCATGGGCCTGATTGGCATCATCATCGCGAGCCTGGTCAATCTGTTCCTGGCGAGTTCGGCGCTGCAGTTCATCGTGTCGGTGGTCGGCGTGCTAGTGTTCGCGGGCCTGACTGCCTGGGACACCCAGCGGCTGAAGAACGACTACATCTACGGCTACGCCTCGCAAGGTGGCGCGATGGCCGAGCGTGCGGCGATCACCGGCGCACTCTCGCTCTACCTGAACTTCATCAACTTGTTCACGCTGCTGTTGCAGCTGCTCGGCCAGCGCGACTAAGCGCTAAGCCAGCGGATCGATCCAAGCCCCGGCCTTCCGGCCGGGGCTTTTCTTTTGCGCGAAGCAAAAATATTCTCGCTTCATGTCAAATCCGGAAATCAGAATAGCCGCCGAGGCCGACCTCCCTTCGATCACGGCAATCTATGAGCACGCAGTGCGCTTTGGCACCGCGACCTTCGAGTTGATGCCGCCCGACCTCGCCGAAATGACGCGCCGCTACCGGGCGTTGGTGGATGGCGGTTTCCCCTATTTGGTCGCCGTGCTGGATGGCCGCGTGGTCGGCTACGCCTATGCCGGTCCGTACCGGCCGCGACCGGCCTATCGCTTCACCGTGGAGAACTCGATCTATCTGGATCCTGCGATCCATCGCCGCGGCATCGGCTTGCGGCTGATGCAGCGCCTGATCGTCGAATGCGAGGCGAGCGGCTTTCGGCAGATGATCGCGGTAATCGGCGATTCCGAGAATGCGGGTTCGATCGGCGTCCACAGCAAGACCGGCTTCCAGATGATCGGGACCCATCCCAGCGTCGGCCTGAAGTTCGGCCGCTGGCTCGACACCGTGATGATGCAGCGCGCACTTGGCGAGGGCGCGACGACGGTGCCGGCGGATTGAGCGGCAATACCCGTAGCCCGGATAGATCGCGTCGAGCCGCCGGCCTAGACCAGCATCAGCTTACGATCGATCACAAGCAGCACACGCTCAAGCTCGTGGCCGCGGCGCAGAATCAGCCCGGTCGCCGAGATGACGCTGTACATGCCCTGCTTGCGCGCCAGCCGCGGATCTTTCTCGATGCGGTAGATCGGCACCTCGGAGGCGCGGCGAAACACCGAGAACACTGCGCGGTCCTTGAGGAAATCGATCGCATAGTCGCGCCATTCGCCTTCGGCGACCATGCGGCCATAGAGATTGAGAATTCGGTTTAGCTCAAGACGATTGAACGTCACGCGATTGGGTTGGGAGGCCGCGGCGGCGGGGCGCGCCACGGCGCGAAGCCCGCTTGGATCAGTGTCCTCCGAGATCAAGCTCATCGAGCAGCCTCCTGTCATCCGCCTGACATGATTGCGCTAAGTTAGGGACGCTGCAAGCGTCCATTCGTTGTGCCGTGAGCCGCTTTGGGGACGTCCGTGAGACACAGCCGGGCGCCGCAAAAGGGTCACGGGAACGTTAGTAGAATCTTATTGCTGCCCCACTTCCGCCAATCGACCGCCCCGCTGCCCTGCGAGAAGGAAATCCTGCGTTGGCCCGGTCCTTTCGGTTCCGGATTCCTCAGCCCCCAGCCCCCCGGGGCCGTTGGGATCGGGTCTGTGCGCAGGGGAGTTGATCCCCAACACTGGGCCAACGAAAGTTGGTCCTTTTTGTTTTGCGGGCATCGGCTTTGCATTTGGAGTCCGTGCCGCAACGAGCGAGCCAGACGCTCACGCCCAAACCCGATCGCACGCGCTTCAAAGCATGTCTGGATGCGGTCGCCGTTGCGCACGGCGCAACCCAACGAGCTATGGCATTTCGAGCGGAGCCGGGTCACGTAAACCAAACACGTCAAACGAGAATCTAGACCTAGTGCAGCGACGTGAACGCCGCGCCCAGCATCGGACCGGGCTTCTCGCGATTGCCGTCCTGGACATAGACCACCGCAGCGTCGACACCGTCGCGCGTGATGTTCTCAAGCGGCACGGTCCAACTGCCGGATGAACCGGTCCAGTCACCAACCTTCAGAAGATTGCGCACAACATTGTGGTAGGTGATCTCCCGGCCGCGATTTTCACCGCGCCCAATCGAGATCGGCACGGCCTTTGAGATCGAGCAAATCCAGACTTCGCCACGCGCCGCAGTCGGCGCCTTGGCTGCGGCCACGGAGACGTTGATCTGCTTGCCGGACAATGACAGCGTCACCGGGACGGACATCACATCGCCGGACCGCTCGGTGGTTCTGATCGCATTCTCGATGCCGGCACGGTCGCTGCCGATCAGATGCGTCGAACCGTTCACCACGACCTGCGGTGTGTAGACGTCGCGGTCGCCGCGCATCTGGGAATAGGCCTTCTGACGCGCACTGAAGCGCGAGTCGGCCAACGTGTCCTTCCAGCCGAGATAGTCCCAATAGTCGATCGGCATGCTCAGCGCGATGACTTCGGGATCTTTCGCGAGTTCTCCGATGACCTTGTCAGCCGGCGGACAGGACGAGCAGCCCTGGGAGGTGAAGAGTTCGACGACTGCGCGCGGCTCGGCGTAGGCGGGCCGAATGATTGCGACGATTGCGCAGATGCCGATCGCACCGGACCATCGCGATATTCGATTATAGGCCATCATCGCTGTCATAGTGTGAACCAGTCGTGATGATTTCCATCCGTATTTGTACGGGGCATGAAATTTGTCCCTAACAGCGTGCCCCGAAACGCAAGAAAGCGGCCTTTTCATAGGCCGCCTTCTATTTTGCCGCCATTCACTAAGCGGTGAGGCGCCGATCACAAGTCGGCGTCAGGCGGCCAGTCTGCGCAGCACGTAATGCAGGATGCCGCCATTGCGGTAGTAGTCGAGCTCGTCCAGCGTGTCGATGCGGCACAGCAGCGGGACGCGCTGTGTCGACCCATCACCGGAGACGATCTCGGCGGTCAGGGTCTGGCGCGGCTTCAGGTCGCCCTGCAGGCCGCGGATCGTGACTTTCTCGTCGCCCTTCAGCCCGAGAGAAGACCAGGACGTGCCTGCCTCGAAGGTGAGCGGAAGCACACCCATGCCGACCAGGTTGGAGCGGTGGATGCGCTCGAAGCTCTGACAGATCACCGCGCGCACGCCGAGTAGCCGTGTGCCTTTCGCGGCCCAATCGCGTGACGAGCCATTGCCGTATTCGGCGCCCGCGAAGACCACCAGCGGCACACCCTCCTGCTGGTACCTCATCGCCGCATCGTAGATCGACATCTGCTCGCCATCGGGCCAATGCCTGGTCAAGCCGCCCTCCGGAATGTTGCCGTCGGCACCCTTCAACATGAAGTTCTTGATACGGATGTTGGCGAAGGTGCCGCGCATCATCACTTCATGGTTACCGCGCCGCGTGCCGTACTGGTTGAAGTCGGCCGGACGCACCTGATGCTCGCTTAGGAATTTGCCGGCGGGCGAGGTCAGCTTGATCGAACCGGCCGGAGAGATGTGGTCGGTGGTGATCTTGTCCCCGAACATCGCCAGTATCCGCGCATCGACGACGTCGTTGATCGGATCAGGCTGCTTCTTCATGCCATCGAAGTACGGCGGATTCTGCACATAGGTCGAGCTCATGTTCCAGCGATAGGTCTCGCTCTCGGTGGTCTTGATCTTGCGCCAGTTGGTGTCGCCCTTGAACACGTCGGCATACTTCTTCTTGAAGATCGTCGCGGTGACGTACTTCTTCATGAAGGCGTTGATCTCCTTCGCGGTCGGCCAGATGTCCTTCAGGAACACCGGCTTGCCGTCCTTGCCGGTGCCGATCGGCTCGACCGCGAGGTCCTTCGTCACGGTACCGGCGAGCGCATGCGCCACGACCAGCGGCGGCGAGGCGAGATAGTTCGCCTGCACGTCGGGGCTGACGCGGCCCTCGAAGTTGCGGTTGCCCGACAACACGGCAGCGGCAACGATGCCGTTTTCGTTGATCGACTTCGAAATCGCCTCCGGCAGCGGGCCGGAGTTGCCGATGCACGTCGTGCAGCCGAAGCCGACCAGATTGAAGCCGACCTTGTCGAGATCGGCCTGCAGGCCGGAATTGGCGAGATATTCCGCCACCACCTGGCTGCCGGGCGCGAGCGAGGTCTTGACCCACGGCTTCGCCTTCAGACCCTTGGCAGCCGCATTGCGCGCCAGCAGGCCGGCCCCGATCAGCACGCTCGGGTTCGAGGTATTGGTACAAGAGGTAATCGCGGCGATCACGACGTCGCCATGGCCGAGATCGAAATCGCGGCCCTCGACCGCGTAACGCTCCGACGCGCCATCGACCTTCTTGTATTCACTGGTCAGCGCTGTCGCGAAGCCGGAGGACACCGCAGGCAGGGCGACGCGGCCTTCGGGGCGCTTCGGCCCGGCCATTGACGGCACGACGTCGCCGAGGTCGAGCGTCAATGTGGTGGTGAAGACCGGATCGGCCGACTTGGCGGTACGGAACAGGCCTTGCGCCTTGGCGTAGGCCGAAACGAGCTTGACCCGGTCGGCCTTGCGGCCCGAAGTCTTCAGGTAATCGATGGTCGCGGCATCGACCGGGAAGAACCCGCAGGTCGCACCATATTCGGGCGCCATGTTGCCGATGGTCGCCTTGTCCGCAACCGAGAGATAGTCGAGGCCGGGCCCGAAGAATTCGACGAATTTGCCGACCACACCCAGCTTGCGCAGCATCTGCGTGACGGTGAGCACGAGGTCGGTCGCGGTGACGCCTTCCTTGAGCTGGCCCTTGAGCTTGAAGCCGACCACTTCCGGCAGCAGCATCGACAGCGGCTGGCCGAGCATGCAGGCTTCCGCCTCGATGCCGCCCACGCCCCAGCCGAGAACGGCGAGACCGTTGACCATGGTCGTGTGCGAATCGGTGCCGACCAGGGAGTCCGGATAGGCGACCTCGAAGGTGCCGGCCTTCTTGCCGACCGTCATCTTCTCCTTCTTGGTCCAAACCGTCTGCGCGAGATATTCGAGGTTGACCTGATGGCAGATGCCGGTGCCAGGCGGCACCACGGAGAAGTTCGAGAATGCCTTCTGGCCCCACTTCAGGAACTCGTAGCGCTCCTGGTTCTGCTTGTATTCCTCGACGACGTTCTTCGCGAAGGCCCTGTTGTCACCGAAGAAGTTGACGATCACCGAATGGTCGATGACGAGATCGACCGGCACCAGAGGATTGATCTTCTCGGCATCGCCGCCGAGACTCTGCATCGCGTTGCGCATTGCCGCGAGGTCGACCACGGCCGGAACGCCGGTGAAATCCTGCATCAGCACGCGCGCCGGGCGGAAGGCGATCTCGTGTTCGAGCTGACGCTTCTTCAGCCACTTCGACACCGCAAGGATATCGTCCTTCTTGACGGTGCGGCCGTCTTCATTGCGCAACAGGTTCTCCAGCAGGACCTTCATCGAGTATGGCAGCTTCGAAATGCCCTTCAGCCCGTTCTTCTCTGCCTGCGGCAGACTGTAATAGACGTAGGTCTTGCCACCGACTTTCAGGGTCTTGCGGCATTTGAAGCTGTCGAGCGAGGTCATGCGAGGAATCCCAATTCTTAGTGGAGGGTATTTGGACACCGTCGGTTGGCTGAATTGGCCTGGTGGCTTGCGGCCGCCGATCATGTGCTGCATCAAGTTCCGGGCTTATAGAATCTTTCCAGAAGCACCGCCACAGCGACAAGCGTGCGCCAGCGTTGCGCGACCCAAAAATTCTCACGCGGTAGCCAAAGATTTCAGAGGGCTGTGACAAGGCGAAAATGCGGCTCTCGGGACGAAACTTGCGATGCGTTCGCGGCGGCCGCGAAGTGTTTTCCGCCCTCGACTTCTCGGTCTCATCCGGCGAGGCGCTGACGGTTCTCGGCCCCAACGGATCCGGCAAGACGTCGCTGTTGCGCCTCATCGCAGGGCTGCTGGTGCCTGCGGATGGAGCGATTGCGCTCAACGGCGGCGAGGCCGAGCTGAGCGTGTCCGAGCAGGCCCACTATCTCGGCCACCGCGACGCGCTGAAGCCGGCGCTGAGCGTCCTTGAGAACCTGTCTTTCTGGCGCGATTTTCTCGGCGGCGAGATGCAGGACGCAAGGCAATGCCTCGCTGCCGTAGCGCTCGACCACGCCACGGACCTTCCCGCCGCCTATCTCTCGGCCGGCCAGCGCCGGCGCCTTTCGATTGCGCGCCTGCTGGCGGTGCGACGGCCAGTCTGGCTCCTGGATGAACCAACCTCGGCGCTCGACGCCGCCGGACAGGAGCTGTTTGTCGGCCTGATGCGCCAACACCTCGGCCGCGGCGGCATCATCATCGCCGCGACCCACCTGCCGCTCGGGATCGAAGCGGGCGAATTGCGGATGCGAGGCCCGGCATGAGCGCGCTCGCCGCATTGATCCGGCGAGACATCCGCATCGCGCTGCGGGTCGGCGGCGGCGCGCTGATCGGCGTGCTGTTCTTTCTGACCGTCACCGTGCTGATGCCGTTCGCGGTCGGGCCGGATCTCGCGCTGCTGTCACGGCTCGGGCCCGCCATCCTCTGGCTCGGCGCGCTGCTGGCGAGCCTGCTCACACTGGACCGGCTGTTCACGGCCGACCATGACGACGGCTCGCTCGACCTGGTCGTGATGAGCCGGACGCCGCTGGAACTGGCCTGCGCGGCCAAGGCGCTGGCACATTGGCTCGCCGCGGGGCTGCCGTTGATCATCGCGACGCCGGCGCTCGGCCTGCTGCTCAATCTCGACGGCACCGCGACGCTCGCGGTGGCGCTGACCCTGCTCGCGGGAACCCCGGCGCTGACCTTCACCGGGATGATAGGCGCCGCCTTGGCGGTGACTCTGCATCGCGGCGGGCTGTTGCTCGCGGTGCTGGTGCTGCCGCTGTCGATCCCGGTGCTGATCTTCGGCGTCGCGGCATCGCAGGCGGCGATATCCGGCCCGCTGTCATTTGGAACACCATTCTCGATCCTCTGCGCGCTGTCGCTGGTCAGCTTCGTGCTCGGGCCATTTGCCGCGGCCGCGAGCCTGCGGCATGGGCTCGACTGAGATGTGCCGGATCAATTCTTGACGATGGGACCTCGGACAATTGCCTGTGACGCATCAGACGACTATCAGGGTGCCATGACGCTGATCGACCTCGCCAATCCGACCAGGTTCCTGGCCCTGACCGCGCGTATCCTGCCGTGGCTGGCGGGCGCGACCGCGATTCTGCTCGCGATCGGCCTCTATCAGTCGGCGATGGCGCCCGACGACTACCAGCAGGGCGCCACGGTCAAGATCATGTTCATCCACGTGCCGAACGCATGGCTGTCGATGTTCGTCTGGGGCGTGATGAGCGTGGCCGCGCTCGGCACGCTGGTATGGCGGCATCCGCTTGCCGACGTCGCCGCGAAAGCCGCCGCGCCGATCGGCGCCGCCTTCACCTTCCTCGCCCTCGTCACCGGCTCGCTGTGGGGCCGGCCGATGTGGGGAACCTATTGGGAATGGGACGCGCGGCTGACCTCGGTTCTGATCCTGTTCCTGATGTATCTCGGCCTGATGGCGCTGTGGCGCGCGGTGGAGGATCCCTCGCGCGCGGCGCGGGCGGCGGCGATCCTCACTCTGGTCGGCGCCATCAATATCCCGATCATCAAATTCTCGGTCGACTGGTGGAACACGCTGCACCAGCCGGCCTCGGTGATCCGGATGGGCGGGTCGACGCTCGACAAGGCATTCCTGTGGCCGCTGCTGGTGATGGCGGTCGCGTTTTCCCTGCTGTTCGTCACACTGCATCTGGCCGCGATGCGCAACGAAATCCTGCGCCGCCGCGTGCGCAGCCTGCAGATGATGCAGGCCAGCCGCATCGCCTTTTCGAGCGAAGTGGGCACCGGTTCGCGCGAAGAAAAGGCGTCAAAAACAATTGGGGCGGCGTAACGCCATGTCGTTCGGTCCCTACGCCTCCTTCATCGTGACGTCCTATGCACTGGTCACCGTGGTGGTGCTGCTGTTGATCATCTGGATCATCGCAGATTATCGCCGGCAACAGGCGCGGCTGCTCGACCTCGAGGCCAGCGGCGTCACCCGCCGCTCCGGCCGTGGCGCAACGGATATCCGATGAGCGAACAGGCGATGAGTTCTCCGCCGCGAGGACGACGCTGGCTGGTGGCGCTGCCGCTGATCATCTTCGCCGGGCTCGCGGGCCTGTTCCTGCTGCGGCTCTATGGCGGTGATCCCTCGAGGATTCCGTCGGCGCTGATCGGCCGTCCGGCGCCGCAAACGGCGCTGCCGGCGCTCGAAGGCCTGATGCAGGACGGCGCACCCGTTCCGGGACTCGACCCGGCCGTGTTCAAGGGCAAGGTCAGTGTCGTCAATGTTTGGGCGTCCTGGTGCGTGCCGTGCCACGACGAGGCGCCGCTGCTGACGGAGCTCGGCCACGACAAGCGTTTCCAGATCATCGGCATCAACTACAAGGACGCGCCCGACAATGCGCGCCGCTTCCTCGGCCGTTACGGTAATCCGTTCGGCATCGTCGGCGTCGACGGCAACGGCCGCGCCTCGATCGAATGGGGCGTCTATGGCGTGCCGGAGACCTTCGTGGTCGGACGCGACGGCAAGATCGCCTACAAGCTGGTCGGGCCGGTGACGCCTGATAACGTCAACTCCGTCCTCAAGGCCGAGATCGAGAAGGCATTGAAGGCAGGAACGTAGACTTCCCCTTCGCAATGAGGGGGTGAGAGCTGGATTCAATTGTCAGACAGCGATGAGGATGTGAACTCGCATTCTCGCGGCGCGTTGCGTCCGAGCTTTGCTCTACATTGCGCCCTCTCCTCAGAGAGAGGGCGCAGGGAAAGCCGGGTGCCGATCGCACCCATGGGCCCGGTGCAACAAAAAGCACCGGGGGTAGGACCACAGGTGTAACCGGAAACAACCCGGCTTCCCTGCGCGATGGTTTTACGGCTTATCTCGTGATCTTCCCGGTGAGACCAGCTTTGTTGTCACCGTCGTCAGTGAGCAGTGTGCTGCTCGCGGACTTAACACCTGCATCGGGGCGTCAGAACCACACGACTTCGCCGTCCGCCCTGGCACGTTCGCCTCGTGTGCCGCAGCGTCCACCGCATCTCAACCCAACACTCGTGACGATGGCGAAGCGCCCCTCATTCGGGTGAGACGGGCGGATTAGACTGCTGATTTGGGTCAATCTGGAAGCGGAATATTTTTCGTCCGAAGGCTTGCCGCGTCGGGCAAATCAGTGATTGAGGATTCCAGCGAGAGCAGCGACCCGGGGGTGAAGTCCAGCACTGTCACCGTAAAAAATCCCCGCAAGACGCAGAGCCTCTTCGTGGAGAGAGCCCTTCACCCCTTCCGCACGTCGCCGGCTTCCGCTTCGCTGGTCTCCAGCGAAACCGGTTCGAGGTGATAGCGCTTTGTGAGCGGCATCTGGGCGATGGCGAACACCATGGTGAGCGGGGTGACGCCGAACACCTTGAAGTTTACCCAGAAATCCGTGGACTGGGTCCGCCACACGATCTCGTTCAGGACCGCCATGCCGGCAAAGAACAGCGCCCAGCGCAAGGTGAGGATGCGCCAGCCCTGCGCGGTCAGATTGAACATCTGGTCGAACATGATGGCGATGAAGGAGCGGCCGAACAGCAGCCCGCCGCCGAGCACGGCCGCGAACAGGCTGTAGATGATGGTCGGCTTGACCTTGATGAAGGTCTCGTCATGCAGCACCAGCGTCAGCGTGCCGAACACCAGCACGATCGCGCCGGTCACCAGCGCCATGACCGGCACGTGCCTGGTCACAACATAGGACGCGATCATCGCCGCGACGATCGCGACCATGAACGCGCCGGTCGCGACGAACAGGTGGTACTTCGCATTGGCGACGAAGAACACGAGCAACGGCCCGAGTTCGGTCGCGAGCTTGAACAGCGGATGCGGCTGGGTCTTGTCCATCAGTTCAGTCCATCAAGCTCGTGTCGTTCCCATCCTTCGAGACGGCGCTTCGCGCCTCCTCAGGATGACGCTTCCCGTCCGTCTCTCCTCATCCCGGGTGGCGCGCCAGCGCTTGCCTCCTCGGGATGAGGCCTACTCGATCCCGGCAATCGCCTTGGCAAAATCCTTTGCAGTGAAGGGTGCGAGATCCTCGACACCTTCGCCGACGCCGATGAAATGCACCGGCAGCCTGTGCTTCTCGGACAGCGCCACCAGGATGCCGCCGCGCGCGGTGCCGTCGAGCTTGGTCATCACGAGGCCGGTGACGCCGGCGGTGCGATGAAACGCCTCGACCTGCGACAGCGCGTTTTGTCCCACCGTGGCGTCGAGCACCAGCAGCACGGCATGCGGCGCCGACGCATCGACCTTCCTGATGACGCGCACGATCTTTTCGAGCTCGTTCATCAGCTCCGACTTGTTCTGCAGGCGGCCCGCGGTATCGATCAGCAGCACATCGCGTTGCTGCACCTTTGCCGAGGTCAGCGCATTGAAGGCTAGGCTTGCGGAATCGGAACCCTGCGCGCCCGAAATGACCGGCGATTTGGTCCGCTCGCCCCATACTTTCAGCTGCTCGATCGCCGCCGCGCGAAAGGTGTCGCCGGCCGCGAGCATGACCTTGCGGCCCTCGGCGGAAAACTTGGCGGCGAGCTTGCCGATCGTCGTGGTCTTGCCGGAGCCGTTGACGCCGACCACGAGGATGACGAATGGCGCCTTCGACGCATCGATCTGAAGCGGCTGCGCCACCGGCGCCAGCACCTTCTCGACCTCGGTCGCGACCACGGCCTTGACTTCATCGGCCGAGATCGCCTTGTCGTAGCGGCCCTGGCCGACGGCGTCCGCGATGCGCACCGCGACCCCGGTGCCGAGATCGGCGCGCAGCAGCACATCCTCGATCTCGTCGAGCATGGCGCGATCGAGCTTGCGCTTGGTGACGAGATCGGCGACCGCCGTCCCGAGCGCGCCGGAGGTGCGCTTCAGGCCGCCCTTCAGCCGCTGCCACCAGCTCTGTTTGGGAGTTCCCGCAGTGGTATCGTTCATAGCGCGGGTGTGTTAGCCGTTTCGCCGCGCAAACGAAAGTCTCGACCGATTGATCGATGTTCCCCAATTGACCGCGGAAGAAATCCAGGCGCGGGTGCTTCACCGCGACGGGTTGATGCTGGTGATCGATAAGCCGGCCGGACTGCCGGTCCATCGCGGCCCCAAGGGCGGTCCCAATCTCGAAGCATCGTTCGATGCGCTGCGATTCGGCCTGCCGCGGCCGCCGGTGCTTGCGCATCGGCTGGACAAGGACACCTCCGGCTGCCTGGTGCTCGGCCGCCACCGCAAGGCGACCGCCTCGCTCGGCCTGCTGTTCAAGCACGGCAAGGTCTCGAAGACTTATTGGACGGTGGTCGAGGGCGGCCCTGCCGACGACGAAGGCACCATCGACCTGCCGCTCGGGCGTCTCAACGCAGAGCGCGGCTGGTGGCAAAAGCCGGATCCGGAGGGGCAGAGGGCGGTCACCAACTGGAAGGTATTGGGCAGGGGCCCGGGCCTTACCTGGCTCGCGATGGAGCCGGTCACCGGCCGCACCCATCAACTTCGCGTGCATTCGGCGACCGCGGGCTGGCCGATCGTCGGCGACAATATCTACGGCAACGGCCCGCGCTTCGGCGAACCGAGCCTGCACCTGCACTCACGCGCGATCGGTATTCCGATCTCGAAGAACAAGGAGCCGGTGCATGTCATCGCGCCTGCGCCCGAGCACATGCGGGAGCGGCTGCGGGCCTGCGGCTGGAACGGTCAGTAGGGCCCCCGTGCCCCGGCGCAATCGGCCCGAATTGGACCGTTATCCTTTACTGAACGTTTAGTCCACTCCAGTAGACCTGAAAGCCAGCTTAGAAAAAGCGCACGCGAGACAAGGCTCAGGACGAGCATGCTGAATGCTGGGCAGCAATCCATTATCGACGAAGTCGAGGCGACGATACGGCTCGGCTCGGCCGAAAAATGCCTGGCGACGGCCAAGCGCGTCACCCGCCTCTTTCTCGCTTCCGCCGGCAATTTCAACAGCGAACAGGTCGAGCTGTTCGACAACGTGCTCGGAAGGTTGATCAAGACCATCGAGCTACGCGCCCTGGCCGATATCAGCGCCCGGATGGCGCTAACGGAAATCAGCGAACAACTCGCGCCGGTCGCGCAAGCCCCGCCGGTAATCGTGCGCCGCCTTGCCAGGAATGACGAAATCCGCGTCGCGCGGCCGATTCTGCAGGAATCCTCACGCTTGAGCGCGGATGACCTCGTCGAGATCGCGCAAACCAAGAGCGAGCAGCATCTGCTCGCCGTCTCCGGTCGCTGGTGGCTGAAGGAAGCGGTCACCGACGCGCTGCTGGCGCGGCGTTTCCCGAGCGTCAGCCGCCGGCTCGTCAGCAATCCCGGCGCGCGGGTTTCGACAGACGGCTTCGCCATCATTCTCGCGCAGGCAGAAACGGATCCCGATCTTGCAGTCGAGACCGGTGTTCGCGCCGACCTGCCCTCCGAGCTCCGCCTCAAGCTCGTGCATGAAGCCACGGAGGCGGTTCGCGGCCGGCTGCTGGAACGCGCACCACCGCATCTGTTCGAGGAGGTCCGCCACGCCGTCGCCACCGTCGCTGCGGGCGTGGACCGTGAAATGTCGCGGGTGCGCGACTTTACGGCGGCCAAGCGTCATATCGCGAAGCTCAAGGAGGGTGGCGAGCTGAACGAAGCCGTCCTGTTCGGCTTTGCCAGCAAGCGGAAATACGAAGAGACCGTCGTGGCGCTGGCGCATCTCGCGCAGTCGAGCGTCGATGTGATTCGGCCGTTGATGCAGAGCCTTCGCAGCGAAGGCCTGCTCGTGCCCTGCCGCGCGGCCGGACTGAGCTGGGAAACGACGGCTGCCGTGATGGAGTGCCGATATTCCACCGGCGCGATGGGACCGGCCGAACTGGCCAAGGCCAGGAGCCAGTTCACCAAGATGACGCGCGAAAATGCCGATCGCCTGCTGCGGTTCTGGCAGGTTCGCTCTTCGCATTCGCCGCAGGCCGCCTATCACTAGATCCACAGCATCGTCGGTTCTGATTGAATCAGAACCGACGCGTTCACGTCACGCGAACCGGTATCCACTCCGCTCAAAACCGCTAGGGCGCGTGAAGCGGTCCGTTGCCGGTCTCAGATAGTCAACCGCGCGCCGTCGTGACCTCTGACTGTCAGCGCCTGCACGGCGCCAGGCACGCCACCGTCGATCGCGACGGGCAGGAAGTGCTCGGTGCGCCCCTGTGCGCCGCTCTCGATCAGCACCTTACGCGTTGCGCCGCGCTCCATAGCGAGCCGCCGCTGCAGCGCCACGACGCCCGCCGCACGCAGGCGTCTCGCGCGATCCCTGATCGCGCCGCCCGCGACCTGCGGCATTCGCGCGGCCGGCGTTCCCGGCCGCTTCGAGTAGGGAAACACGTGCAGGAAGGTGAGATCGCATTCGTCGACCAGATCCAGCGACCGCGCAAACATGTCCTCGGTCTCCGTGGGGAAGCCCGCGATGATGTCGGCGCCGAAGGCGATATCCGGCCGCAGCCGCCGCACCTGCACGCAGAAATCGATCGCGTCCTTCCGCGAATGCCGGCGTTTCATGCGCTTGAGTATCATGTCGTCGCCGGATTGCAGCGACAGGTGCAGATGCGGCATCAAGCGCGCATCGTCGGCGATCACGTCGAGCAGATCGCGGTCGGCCTCGATCGAATCGATTGACGAGATGCGCAGCCGCTTCAATTCGGGCACATGCCGCAGGATCTGCCGGGTCAACTGGCCGAGCTTCGGCGCGCCCGGCAGGTCGGCGCCATAGCTCGTGAGATCGACCCCGGTCAGCACGATCTCTGCGTGACCGCGCTCGACCAGTGCACGGACCTGATCGACCACCGCCCCCATCGGCACCGAGCGCGAATTGCCGCGGCCGTAGGGGATGATGCAGAAGGTGCAGCGATGGTCGCAGCCGTTCTGCACCTGCACGAACACCCGCGGCAGGCCACGCTCGAATCCGTCGAGCAGATGCGGCGCCATTTCCGTCACCGCCATGATGTCGGCTACCGCGACCTTCTCGCTGCTGTCGACGCCAAAGGGCGCATCGAATGCCGCGCGCGCCTCGCGCCAGGCGTCGCCGCGCATCTTCTCGTCGTTGCCGACGACGCGATCGACCTCGGCCATCCCGGCGAAGACGCCCGCTTGCGTCTGCGCTGCGCAACCGGTGACGACGATGCGCGCGTCGGGACGATCCCGCTTCAGCCTGCGGATCGCCTGCCGCGCCTGCGCCACCGCCTCGTTGGTGACGGCGCAACTATTGATCACGATGGTGTCGGCGAGACCCGCCTGCTCTGCCTCACGACGGATCACTTCGGACTCGAAGGCATTGAGCCGGCAGCCAAAGGTGATGACGTCGACGCCCATGGCCTTCAGACGACGCTTGCGAACAGCGCCGGATCGAAGCGACCTTCATATTCGAACTCGGCGGGGCCGGTCATCAGCACATGATCGTCGCGCTCGCGCCACTCGATCATCAGCTTGCCGCCCGGCAGCGCGATCTCGACCGTGCGGTTGGCGCGCTTCAGCCGCGCTGCGGCGACCGCGGTCGCGCAGGCCGCCGAGCCGCAGGCCCTGGTCAGACCGGCGCCGCGCTCCCAGGTCCGGATCGTGATGTGGTCGCGATCGACGATGTGGGCGAGCGTGATGTTGGCGCGCTCAGGGAAGATCGGATGATTTTCCAGGAGCGGCCCGAAACGCCCGAGATCGTAGGCCTCGACATCCTCCACCCAGAAGATCGCGTGCGGATTGCCCATGCTGACCACCGACGGCGAGTGCAGCAGCGGATTGTCGATCGGCCCGACCTGCAGCTCGATGTAGCGGGTGTCGCGGAATTCCTCGGCGAGCGGGATGTCCCGCCAGCCGAATTTCGGCGCGCCCATGTCGACCGTGTAGAGATCGGGCGCCGGGCCCTGCCAGCAATTGAGCAGGCCGGCGCGGGTCTCGAAAGTCGCATTGGTCTGCCCGGTCCGCTCGAAGATGCGCCGCACCACGCAACGCATGCCGTTGCCGCAGGCACCGGCCTCCGAACCGTCATTGTTGTAGATCCTGATAAAGGCTTCGGTGCCCGCGAGCCGCGGCGGCTGCAATACCATCAGCTGGTCATAGAGGACGCCTCCGGGCGAGGCCACCGCGCGCGCCTCCTCCGCCGAGACCTGCGCCTTGGAATCGCGCAAATCGACGACGACGATCTCGTTGCCGATGCCGTTCATCTTGGCGAAGGCGTGGTTGGCGAGCGTGCTCATGGAATTTCCCAATTTATGCCCGTCTTATATGGCGAGTGGCCGCACATTGGCCAGCCTGCTGACGTCTATCCGGTCTGCAGGCGGCCATGACGTATCTATCATGGGACGAATGTGGAACTTGCGTGTTAGGAAATATCGCACCTTGCAGGCGTGCGCCGGGACGATCGCGCAGCGGCTCGGGGCGCGGATGGAGATTACCGAATGAATCGTATCAGCACTTTCCGCGCGGCCCTGGTCGCGCTGCTCCCTTTGGCCGCGATCGCGCTGGCCAGCCCCTCGCATGCCCAGTCGCCGGCTGCCTCGCCCGCGCCGGCGGCAAGTCCGTCGCCCAGTCCCGCACCATCGGCGACCCCGGTCCCGCCGCCGGCCGAAACCAAGTCGCCGGCCGATAGCCCCGCCGCCGCCCAAACGCCCGCACCGCCGCCGACCGCTCCGGTGCAGACCGCCGATCCCTTCGGCGAACCCTTCACGCTGGAACCGAAGAAAGTCGTCATGCTGAAGGGCAACGCCAATTGGGACTCGGCATTCGATACCTTGATCGAGGCCTTCAAGACCCTGACCGCGCTGCTCGACAAGCAGGGTGTCAAGGCGTCAGGCAATCCGATGATCGTCTACACCTCGACCGACGATACCGGCTTCACCTTCGTCGCCGAAATCCCGGTCGATCAGGATGTGAAGGGCCTCGGCAAGAACATGAGCATGGGAAATTCACCGGACGGAAATGCGCTGAAATTCGTCCATCGGGGCTCCTACGACAATATGGACAACACCTACGAGGCGATCACCAACCATCTCGACGACAAGAAGCTGGAAGCCAAGGACACGTTCATCGAGGAATACATCACCGATCCGCTCAAGACCGCTGAAGACAAGCTGGTGATCAATGTCTACGTGCCGCTGAAGTGAGGCCCATGAAGCTTGCCCTCCCCGTCGCCACCGTGGCCCTGACGCTGCTCGCGGCGCCGGCCCTCGCGCAGGTCCCGCCGCCGGCCGTTTCCGTCACCGGTGAGGCCACCACATCGGTCGCGCCTGATCAGGCGCAGGTCGACGGCGGCGTGACCACGGACGCCAAGACCGCGCGCGAAGCGGCTGACGCCAACAACGCGGCCATGGGCAAGGTCCTGTTGGCGCTGAAGGGCGCCGGCCTCGATGAGAAAGACTACCAGACCTCGCGGCTGTCGCTGCAGCCGAAATATGCGCCCGACCGATCGGGCCCGACCACCGTGATCGGCTACCGCGCGAGCAACCGCGTCACTATCAAGGTCCGCGACGTCGCCAAGGTCGCCAGTGTGATCGACGTGCTGGTGGGTGCGGGCGCGAACGAGATCGGCGGCATCAATTTCGTGGTGTCGCAGGCATCGAAGGTTCTGGACGAGGCGCGCGACAAGGCGATCGCCGATGCACGCCGCAAGGCGGAGATCTATGCCAAGGCGGCCGGCGTGACGCTCGGCGAGCCGCTCAGCATTTCCGAGGAAGGCGGTTCGCCCGCGCCGGTCTTCCGCAGCAAGCTGGCGGCGCCGATGGCCGCCGCCGGCGCGCCCGTTGCGCAGGGCGAGGAGACGTTGTCAGTGACCGTGCGCGTGTCCTGGGCAATCAAGGCGAAAGAGCAGTAATTCTCTCAAACCCCATACACAGACCTCATCCCGAGGAGCCGCGAAGCGGCGTCTCGAAGGATCGCCGCGTGTACGACCGGGCCTCATGGTTCGAGACGGCGCTCGCGCGCCTCCTCACCATGAGGGTTTGTGTTCATAATTCGCTCCTCGCCATGACGGTCAAATCTCAAACACCTGTCCAGGCTTCAACGTGGCGAACTTTTCACGCGGCACGTTTGCCGCGTCGAGCGCCTCGCCGAGCGCGATCGCGGGTGCGTCTATCGCTTCGTCGGTCAGTTGGAACGTGCCGTGATGATGCGCGAGCGCCTGCGCGGCGCCGCAATCGGCCAGCGCCTTCACGGCGTCTTCCGGGTTCATGTGCTGGTCGCGCATGAACCAGCGCGGCTCATAGGCGCCAATCGGCAGGATCGCGAGCCGCAGCGGACCATGCGCGTCGGCGACGCGGCGGAAATGCCGGCCGTCGCCATAGCCGGAATCGCAGACAATGTAGAGCTTGCCGGCCGGCGTCTCCAGCACGAAGCTTGCCCACAGCGTCTTGTTGCGGTCGAACAGGCCGCGCGCCGACCAGTGCCGGGTCGGCACCAGTGTCACGGCAATGCCGTTGCCGAGTTCGACGCGGTGATGCCAGTCGAATGCCTCGGCCCTGATCGCGGCATCCGCATCGCGCATGGTGACGTCGTTGCCAAGTGGCGTGATCACGCGCGGCGCGCATGTCGCGGCGAGCTTTGACAGCGTTGCGAGGTCAAGATGATCGTAGTGGCCATGCGACACCAGCACGGCGTCAATCCCGGGCAGCTTCTCGAAGGCAATGCCGGGATCGTTGTGCCGCTTCGGCCCGGCAAAGCTGAACGGCGAGGCGCGCATCGACCACACGGGATCGACGAGGATGTTGAGCCCGCCGGTCTGGACCAGCCAGCTCGCGTGGCCGACGAACGACAGCCGCACCCCGGCTCCATTGACGCGCGGCGGCGGTATATCGGAGTGGGGGCTCGGAGCCCATTCCGGCCACTTCGCTCTGTGCCGCTCGCCGCCATACTGCCAGCGCAACACTTCGGCGAGTGATTTCGGCGGCACGCCGTCGGGATCGAAGAAGCGCAGCCCGTCGAAATGATCGGAGGTGGGGCCGTCATAAGTCTTCATGAGGGACATCCAGATCGACGGAACGCCGATGGCGGCGGCGGCTCCGGTCAGCAATGCGAGAATGCGGCGGCGGGTAACGATAGGCACGAGGCTCGGCCACGAAACGATGAGGTGGAACACATCCATCTATATGGGTGAACAGCCCGATTCAAAATCGACAATGAAAAAATCAGCTTTTTCAAATACTTGTATGGCCGACCCGCGCCGGCCCGGCCAAACTTTCCTTGACTTTCCGGCACAGTCGGCGTTTAACCCCCGCACTTTCTCGGAAAGATCCGTCTTTTCGACCCGCCGACCGGCCCTGGAGGCCGGAGGCCAACGCCCGACAGCGCGATGCGCCCTCGGGCGCGAAAGTGTTTGGATTACTCCTCCCTCGCCCGCTCTAGCGGGGAGAGGGCTGGGGTGAGGGCTCTCTCCGCGCGTGATGCGCGTGGATAGTCCCGTACCCCCTCACCCGGATCGCAAGGGCGATCCGACCTCTCCCCGCAGGCGGGGAGAGGTGAAAAAAGGACAACGGCATTGTTCGACAATCTGTCGGAAAGGCTTGGCGGCATTCTCGATCGTCTGACGGGACGCGGTGCGCTGACCGAAAAGGACGTCGATGCCGCGATGCGCGAGGTGCGCCGGGCGCTGCTCGAAGCCGACGTCGCGCTCGAAGTCGTGCGCAGCTTCATCGAGAAAGTTCGCGAGCAGGCCATCGGAGCCACTGTCGTCAAATCGGTCACGCCCGGCCAGATGGTGGTGAAGATCGTCCATGACGAACTCGTCGCCACGCTCGGCTCCGACGGCCAGACCATCGACATCAATGCAGTCCCGCCAGTTCCGATCATGATGGTCGGCCTGCAGGGCTCAGGCAAGACCACCACCACCGCCAAGCTCGCGCGGCGGATGGTTCAGCGCGACAAGCGCAAGGTGCTGATGGCTTCCCTCGACGTCTATCGCCCGGCGGCGATGGAGCAACTCGCGGTGCTCGGCCGCGACCTCGACATTCCGACCCTGCCGATCGTTGCCGGCCAGATGCCGCCGCAGATCGCAAAGCGCGCGCTCGAGGCAGGCAAGCTCGGCGGCTACGACGTGGTGCTGCTCGATACCGCCGGCCGCACCACACTCGACGAAGAGATGATGAAGGAAGCGGCCGAAATAAAATCGGCCGCCAATCCGCATGAGGTCCTGCTGGTCGCCGACTCCCTTACCGGCCAGGACGCGGTCAACCTCGCGCGCTCATTCGACCAGCGCGTCGGCCTCACAGGCATCGTGCTGACCCGCGTCGACGGCGATGGCCGCGGCGGCGCCGCACTCTCGATGCGTGCGGTCACCGGCAAGCCGATCAAGCTGATCGGCACCGGCGAAAAGACCGATGCGCTGGAAGATTTCCACCCGAGCCGGATCGCCGGTCGCATCCTGGGCATGGGCGACGTTGTCTCGCTGGTCGAGAAGGCCGCCGCCAATATCGACGCCGAAAAGGCTGCACGCACCGCCGAGCGCATGCGCAAGGGTCAGTTCGACCTCAACGACATGCGCGAACAGTTGCAGCAGATGGCGAACATGGGCGGCATCGGCGGACTGATGGGCATGATGCCCGGCATCGCCAAGATGAAGAACCAGATCGCGGCGGCCGGCATTGACGACAAGATCATCAAGCGCCAGGTCGCGGTCATCGATTCGATGACGCGGCAGGAGCGCAAGAACCCGGACATCCTGAAAGCGAGCCGCAAGAAGCGCATCGCGGCCGGCTCCGGCCAGAGCGTCGAGCAGGTCAACAAGCTCCTGAAGATGCATCGGAACATGGCGGATATGATGAAGGCCATGGGTTCGGGAAAGCGTGGCCCGCTCGCCGGCATCGCGCAGGCGATGGGTTTCGGCGGCGGCATGAAGCCACCCTCGGCGGAAGAGATGAAGGCGCTTGCCGAGAAGATGCAGGGCGGCGCCGGCGGCGGCCTGCCCAACCTGCCGAAGGATCTTCCCGTCGGCCTGCGCGGCGGCCTGCCGAATTTGCCCGGACTGACCGGCCTCAGCGG
Source organism: Bradyrhizobium lablabi (assembly GCF_018131005.1). Taxonomy (GTDB): domain Bacteria; phylum Pseudomonadota; class Alphaproteobacteria; order Rhizobiales; family Xanthobacteraceae; genus Bradyrhizobium; species Bradyrhizobium lablabi_D. Next base: position 159,539 of record NZ_JAFCJK010000006.1, on the reverse strand, counting down.
CAAGCCGACGCTGCCCGGTCTGGGCGGCCTCCCGGGCAAGAAGAAATGAGGAATTCGTCATTGCGAGCGCAGCGAAGCAATGACGGCGTAACTGACCAACACAGACGTCAAACCAACACTTAAGGAGAACCAAATGTCCGTCGTTATCCGTCTCGCTCGTGCAGGCACCAAGAAGCGGCCGGTCTATCACGTCGTCGTCGCCGACTCGCGGTTCCCGCGGGATGGCCGCTTCATCGAGCGTCTCGGCCACTTCAACCCGCTGCTGCCGAAGGACAGCGAGGCGCGCCTGAAGCTCGACATGGACAAGGTGAAGGCCTGGCTTGCCAAGGGCGCGCAGCCGTCGGATCGCGTGACCCGCTTCCTCGACGACGCCGGTGTGATGAAGCGCACGCCGCGCAACAACCCGATGAAGGCCGTGCCGCGCAAGGAGCGCAAGGCGCAGGCCGAAGCCGCCGCCAAGGCGTAAGCCGAACGGCGACCGCAGTGGCCGCACCGGTCTGTATCGCCCGCATTGGCGCAGCGCATGGCGTGCGCGGCGCCGTCAGGCTGTGGACGTTCACCGAAGACCCGTGGGCCGTAAAGGACTACGGCCCGCTGATGACCAGGGACGGCTCCCGTCAATTCGAGGTGACGCATGTGCGCGAAGCCAAGGACCATCTGGTCGCGACCCTGAAGGGGATCGCCACCCGCGATGAGGCCGAGCGGCTCAACGGCATCGAGCTTTATGTTCCGCGCGACAGGCTGCCGGACACCGAGGACGACGAATATTACCATGCCGACCTGATCGGGCTTGCGGCCGTCACCGCGGCCGGCGAGCCGCTCGGACGCGTGCTTGCAATCCATAATTTCGGCGCTGGCGACATCATCGAGATCGCGCCTCCCGCAGGCGCGACGATGCTGCTGCCGTTCTCCAACGCCGTGGTGCCGGAGGTCGATATCGCCGGCGGACGGGTGGTGATCGATCTTCCGGACCAGATCGAGGGCGACGATCCGTCAGCGGCCTGACGAGTGCAGAGCCTCGACCTCGCGGCCGTGGTGCCGTAACCAGAAGCCATGACAACCCAGCCGGCCATCTGGCGCGCCAGCGTCCTGACCTTGTTTCCGGACATGTTTCCGGGACCGCTCGGCGTGAGCCTCGCCGGCAAGGCGCTCGCGGCCGGCCTCTGGACGCTGGAGGCGCGCGACATCCGTGCGTCAGCCACCGACAAGCACCGCAGCGTCGATGACACCCCGGCCGGCGGCGGCCCCGGCATGGTGCTGCGGGCCGATATCCTGGCCGCGGCGATCGACGCCGCTGATATCGCCCCTGGCCGCCCGCGGCTCCTGATGAGCCCGCGAGGTCAGCCATTGACCCAATCGCGGGTGACGGAGCTCGCGGAGGGGCCCGGCCCCATGATCGTCTGCGGCAGGTTTGAGGGGGTGGACCAGCGGGTGATCGACGCCCGCGGCCTCGAGGAAGTCTCGATCGGCGACTACGTGCTGTCCGGCGGCGAGATCGCCGCCATGGCGTTGCTGGACGCCTGCGTGCGACTGTTGCCGGGAGTGATGGGCAAGCAGGCCTCGGCGACCGACGAGAGTTTTTCCGCAGGACTACTGGAATACCCCCAATACACCCGTCCGCAGGAGTTCGAAGGCCGCCAAATCCCGGAAATCCTCGTTTCCGGCGACCATGCCAAGGTGGCGGCCTGGCGCCTCGCCCAGTCCGAGGCCTTAACGCGGGCCCGGCGGCCCGATCTCTGGGCGATCAGGACCCGTCAGACAAAAAACACGACAGACGGGTGACAAACCCCGCGCTTTGCCTTATTAGGGGCGCCAAATCCGCACACGCGCAGGATAGATGGACGTTCGCGCAGCCCGCGCACGCTGGGCGCGCCGCCGATGGAGATTTGAATGAACCTTATTCAGCAGCTCGAAAAAGAGCAGTTCGACAAGCTCGCCGCCACCAAGGACATTCCGGAGTTCGCGCCCGGCGACACCATGATTGTCAACGTGAAGGTGGTCGAAGGCGACCGGACCCGCGTGCAGGCCTATGAAGGCGTCTGCATCGGCCGCTCCGGCCATGGCCTCAACGAGAGCTTCACGGTCCGCAAGATCTCCTATGGCGAGGGCGTTGAGCGCGTCTTCCCGGTGATGTCGCCGATGATCGACTCGATCAAGGTGGTGCGCCGCGGCAAGGTCCGTCGCGCCAAGCTCTATTACCTGCGCAACCTGCGCGGCAAGTCGGCCCGCATCGTCGAGAAGCAGGACCGCGCGGCCGCCGTCGGCGAATAATTCATTCTGCTCGGGGTGTGATCAAAAGCGCGGGGCTTACTTACCCCGCGCTTTTTCGTTGCAGCATGCTTATCTATTGGATTGCGCGCGCATCGATTGATTGTCGTGGGCGCAACCCCTGTGATAGAAATTTAGAATGGTTCCGGATCAAGCAAGCCAACCCTGCCGACGCGTCGTGATCGACGATCGCTCGCGGCTGCCGGGCCGCTTCTTCGGACGCTTTGCGACTTCGGCGATGTCAGAGCTTACGCGAGCAGCGTAACGCTGCGCCGATGCTTTCGCCTGCTCGCGCGTCACCGCTCTCGAGCCGCTCGCCACCAAATTTTTTCTGGAGCTCAAGCTCATGTCCAAACCGACCACGTTGTACGACAAGATCTGGAATGACCATCTGGTGCACGAAGCCGAGGACGGCACCTGCCTCATCTACATCGACCGCCATCTGGTGCATGAGGTGACGTCGCCGCAGGCATTCGAAGGCTTGCGCGCCGCCGGCCGCAAGGTTCGCGCGCCCGAGAAGACGCTCGCCGTCGTCGATCACAATATCCCGACTACCGACCGCTCGAAGCCGAACCCCGATCCTGAGAGCATCGAGCAGATGCGGGTGATGGCGGAGAACGCCAAGGAATTCGGCATCGAGTATTACAACGAGTTCGACAAGCGTCAGGGCATCGTGCACGTCATCGGCCCGGAGCAGGGCTTTACGCTGCCCGGCACCACCGTCGTCTGCGGCGACAGCCACACTTCGACGCATGGTGCGTTCGGCGCGCTCGCGCACGGCATCGGCACCTCCGAGGTCGAGCACGTGCTGGCGACGCAGACGCTGATCCAGAAGAAAGCCAAGAACATGCGCGCGATCGTCGACGGCAGGCTGCCGGAGGGCGTAACCGGCAAGGACATCATTCTCGCGATCATCGGCGAGATCGGCACGGCCGGCGGCACCGGCTACGTGCTGGAATATGCCGGCGAGGCGATCCGCGCGCTCAGCATGGAAGGCCGCATGACGGTCTGCAACATGTCGATCGAGGGTGGGGCGCGTGCCGGCCTCGTTGCGCCCGACCAGAAGGCGTTCGACTTCCTGCGCGACCGGCCGAAGGCTCCGAAGGGCGCTGCCTGGGACGCCGCGATGCGCTATTGGGAGACGCTGCGTTCCGACGACAACGCGCATTTCGACCACGAAATCCGGCTGGACGCGGCAAAACTGCCGCCGATCGTCACCTGGGGCACCTCGCCGGAGGATGTAGTCTCGATCAACGGCTATGTGCCCGATCCGGACAAGATCGAGGACGAGGCCAAGCGCATCTCCAAACATCGCGCGCTGAAATACATGGGCCTGACGGCGGGCACGAAGATCACGGACATCAAGCTCGATCGCGTCTTCATCGGCTCCTGCACCAACGGCCGCATCGAGGATCTGCGCGCCGCGGCCAAGATCGCCGAAGGCAAGACCGTCAACGCCAACGTCAATGCGATGATCGTGCCGGGCTCGGGCATCGTGAAAGAGCAGGCGGAGGCCGAAGGCCTCGACAAGATCTTCATCAAGGCCGGCTTCGAATGGCGTGAACCGGGCTGCTCGATGTGCCTCGCCATGAATCCGGACAAGCTGAAGCCGGAGGAGCGCTGCGCCTCGACCTCGAACCGCAATTTCGAGGGCCGCCAGGGCTTCAAGGGCCGCACCCATCTGGTGTCGCCCGCGATGGCGGCCGCAGCCGCAATCGCAGGACACTTCGTCGACGTTCGCGACTGGCGATAGGCGCCAGAGCTTCGGTTCTGATTGAATCAGAACCGAAGCTCTAGATCCTTGTTTTGACGCGTTTTCTTTACGCGGACCGGGGATCCGCTTCGCTCGAAAACGCTGTGGCTCTTGTCTCAAGCTCGACACGTTCCGGAAACGGCTCGTTAACGGCCGATCCGCACACTGGCTCCTTGCGAAACCCAGCCTCGCGAGGAGCCGGACGTGGCCGACAAATCCGAATTCGTCGATATGATCAGCGACGCGACACAGCAAAAGCGTCGCCGTGCCGTGCCGCGCATCGTCGATCCGCTTCCCGAGGTGAAGGAGACTTCACGCCTCAGCCATTGGCCACCGGAGCGCTGGACGCAATGGCGGATCGAAAATCTGACGCCGTGGAAAATGAAATCCTGGAAGTTCAGGAACTGGGAATAGACCCGCATTGCCGGCGCAAACGAAAATGGGCGCTATTCGGCGTCGGTTTGTCGTATCACGCCTCGATGGCTGTACCGGTGGCGGCAGATCCTACATGCCGAAGGCGTCGTGTTGCTGGCCGAGGGTTTCACACCGTGACGTGATCGCGGCCAGCTCCAACATGAACGCTTTGCTAAGGGTTGCTGCCTAGAGTCAACCGACAATCACGCAGAAATTCAGGACTGCTTCAGACCTCGTGGTGAAGCATTTCTCCGGGCCTGAGTCGCGATGCTGCGTCCGCACAGGTTGCCTGCTGGCCAAGCGACGGAGCCGGTCACAACGCGAACCCCATGGTAATCCTCACAATGGCTGTCGGATTTCGGAACTTGCCCATTCTCGCCAAGATCGCGGTGCCGGCGGGGATTGTCGCCCTGGTCGCGATCGCAATCGTTGTCCAGGCATCGCTCGCGTTGAGCCGTCTGTCCGCGACGGCCTCGGACCTCGTGGACGGCAACGCCCGTCGTGTCCAGTACAGCCTCGAAGCCGAGAGCTATTTCAACAGCGCGGCGGTCAGCGAAAAGAATGTCATTCTCAGCGGTTCCGATGCCAAGGCAATCGCCTCCAATATCGAGAACTACGACAAGGCGACCGATGCGACGCTTGCGGCGGTGGACCGCCTGGCAGCCGTCACCACCGATGCCGGACAGCTTCACCTCATCGATACGCTACGTAACGCGGTGAAGGACCGCCGCGTGGCCAGCGCGAAAGTGTTCGAGTTGGTGACAGCGGGCAAGTTCGAGGACGCCTTCGCCTATTCGCGCAATGTCGCGGCCAAGTACCGTCAGATCGCGATAGCAGCGGCCTCCAACCTGATTGCCGCCAATGTAATGGGCATGCAGACCGCGCGCGACCAGGGCGTCGCGACCGCAAACAAGACCCGCCTGGTGCTGCTGTTTGGCGCCGCCGCCGGCCTGCTTTGCGCTTTCAATATCCTGGCCTGGATCGCATTCAGCCAGATCGCACGACCGCTGTCGCGCATGACGCAGGAGATGGCCAAACTCGCCGAGGGTAATCTCGACATCGCCATCGTCGGCGACGATCGCACTGACGAAGTCGGCGGCCTCGCCAAGTCGCTGCTTGTATTCAAGGAGAACGCGATCACCGCGCGTCGTCTCGAAGCCGAGCAGCGCGAGGGGCAATCGCGCAAGGAGGCGCGCCAGCATGTCATCGAGAAGCACATCGCGATCTTCGACAGCCAGGTTACCGAGGCCTTGAACGCCCTGACCGCAGCGTCGACCGAGATGCACGCCACCGCGGGCAGCATGTCGGCAATCGCCGAGGAAACCAGCCGGCAGGCGACCTGCGTCGCGAGCGCCTCCAACGAGGCGTCGGCAAACGTTCAGACGGTCGCGGTCGCGACCGAGGAACTGCACGCCTCGATCAGCGAGATTACCCGCCAGGTGACGCAGGCGGCTGAGACCGCGAAGGCCGCCGTAGACGAGACCGGCCGCACCAACACCAAGGTGGAACACCTCGCCGGGGCGGCGCAGCGGATCGGCGAAGTGGTGTCGTTGATCCAGAACATCGCGTCGCAGACCAACCTGCTGGCATTGAACGCAACGATCGAGGCGGCCCGCGCCGGTGAGTCCGGCAGGGGTTTTGCGGTCGTCGCCAACGAGGTGAAGGCGCTTGCCACCCAGACCGCCAAGGCGACCGAGGAAATCTCCTCGCAGATCGCGGCAATCCAGCAGGAGACCGGCGATGCCGTTACTGCGATCAGGACGATCGGCGGCACCATCGGACGAATGAGCGAAATTGCCGCGGCGATCTCCGCCGCCGTCGAGCAGCAGAGCGCCGCGACCCGCGATATCTCCAAGAACATCCAGGAGGTCTCGCGCGGCACCAGCGAGGTGTCGGCCAATGTCGGCAGCGTCAACGAAGCTGCCACCGAAACCGGATCGGCGGCAATGCAGGTACTGACCGCGGCCGACGATCTCAGCCACCAGTCGACCAAGCTGCGCACCGACGTCAACACGTTCCTGGAGAAAATCCGCGCCGCCTGATCGCGGCGCGCGGAAACGCGCACTTCACCAGAACGGGCCGAACCCGAAGCCGAAGGTGAAGGGCGCCGGCGAAGCATAGGGATACGGTCGGTAGTAGGTGGGACGCGCGTAATAATAGGGCTCTTCGTAGCGGCGATAGTGATACGCCGCACTTATCTTGTGTGCATGCCTTTGCTGCATGGCCGCCTGCGGCCTTGCTGGCGTCGCTGAGCACGCCGGCGCTGGCATTGCCGACGCAATCGCCGATGCAACAGCAGCAACACCGATCCATCTCGTCATGATCAACTCCCGCAGGTGACAACAGGAGGATAGCATCTATCCCGATCCGCCGGTGTCATAACTCAAAACGACAACAGGCCCGCTTGCTCGCGGGCCTGCCATATCGCGTTTGCCTTGATAGGCGCAATGTCTATCCGCGTCAGTAGCGGTGATGGTGATGGTGGTGATGATGCCGGCCGCGAGGCCATCCGCGATGATCCTGCCAGTGAACTTGCGTGGTCATCGATTTGTCCTGAACCGTCGCGGTCGCGCCTGGCGTCGCTAGCGAGAGCGCCAGCGCCCGCTCGGCTGGTGCAGTCATCGCCAGCATCGCACCGACGGCAGCAAGCCCAAGAACCTTCGTCACCTTCATCTGTAGTCTCCTTGATTCCCCTTGATGTCACGTCTTGCAACGAGGGCTCGAATCGAGGCCGTTGCCGCGACGCAGATCGCAAGCAGAATGCGGTCGACGTGAATGGGGAGTGAACCACTGCGCCACGATGATGAATGCCGCAGGCGCAACGAAGTTCCGGCTTAGCGCGAGATTTCACTTCGGCGCGCCCGATGCGTCGACGACCGTCGAATGTCACGACATGTCTTGTTGCAGGCGATCGTTGTAACGCGATCGAACGTCTGCGACGGCCTGACGCGCACAGCGCCTTCCGCCATGGCGCGGTTCACAATGCCGTGCGCTGATGGCGCTCCTTGGTCAGGCAACGTCTGAAATTGTCGTCGCGTCGGGATCGATCGGTGCGATGCGCTAGCCCGGCCGCCAGTAGCAGTTCAGACGCGGGGTGATGACGGTGCCGCTCGGCCGGTATTCCTGCACATAGGTCGCCGTGCAGTCACGCACCGCGTTGGGACCGGGGTCGTAGCGCGGAATGACGTCCGGGTCCCAATGATCAGTCCGGTAGATCGGAACGCGCCGCGGCCGCCGGCGCTGACTGGACGCGTCGGCGCTCGGCGCGGGTGACGTCGCCTGTGCCATGCGCACGCCTGCTTGCGCCGGCTGCGCCTCCGCGCTTGGCAGCGAGAAAACGACCGATCCCGCCATCAGCGCCACTGCCATGATCCGTTTCATTGCCTGCACCCGAATCCCGCCAATCACGATGCAATCGCATCATGATCGGCCGCACGGTCACCCATTGCGCCGCCAAGGTCAACTACGCTGGCATGTCCGGCCGAACTCGCGCAAAATGCGTGTCATGTGGACCACAGCCAAAGCCCCCTCGCTCGCCGAGATGGAGGCCATGGCGCACGATATTTTCGGGCGCCTGCCTAAGACGTTCCGGGCTCTCTGCGAGGGCCTGATCATCCGTGTCGACGACTTCCCGACCGACGAAGTGATCGATGACATGCAGGCGCAAAGCGAATTCGACCTGCTCGGCCTGTTCCACGGCATCGGCCTGCCACAGCAGAGCCAGGACGATGTCGCCCGACTCCCCAACCTGATCTGGCTCTATCGGCGGCCGATCCTCGACTATTGGGCCGAGCACGACGAGACCCTCGGCCATGTCGTCCGCCACGTGCTGATCCACGAGATCGGCCACCATTTCGGGTTGTCGGACGCGGATATGGGGGAGATCGAGGCCGCCACGGACTAAGGCGCTATCCAGCGCAGCGAGGACCGGTTCGCCGGGGTAAAGCGCGAAGACGTCAGTCCGGACCCTGTTTCGGTTCAATCAGGTCCGAAACAGGCAGCATTGCGGAATTTGGACTTTTGCCGGGGCGGCATTCGCGATAAAGCTGCCAACCCTATCCCTCACTCGACCGGGAAGTGCATCGATGGACAAGTTCACCACGCTGGAAGGCGTCGCGGCGCCGTTGAAGATCATCAATGTCGACACCGACATGATCATTCCGAAGCAGTACCTCAAGACCATCAAGCGCACCGGCCTTGGCAGGGGGCTTTTCTCCGAGCAACGCTACAAGGATGACGGCAGCGAAAACCCTGACTTCGTCCTCAACCAGCCCGCTTATCGCAACGCCAGGGTGTTGGTCGCCGGCGACAATTTCGGCTGCGGCTCGAGCCGCGAGCATGCACCCTGGGCGCTGCTCGACTTCGGCATCCGCTGCGTGATCTCGACCTCGTTCGGCGACATCTTCTATAACAACTGCTTCAAGAACGGCATCCTGCCGATCCGTGTCAGCCACGAGGACCTCGACAAGCTGTTCGATGACGCCGAGCGAGGCGCCAACGCGACGCTCACCATCGACCTTCCCAACCAGGAGATCCGCGGTCCCGACGGCGGCAAGGTGAAGTTCGAGGTCGATCCGTTCCGCAAGCATTGCCTGATCAACGGCCTCGACGACATCGGGCTCACGATGGAGAAGAAGGACTCGATCGATACCTATGAGTCCAAGCTCAAGGAACGCGCCTGGGCTTGATAGAGGCTTTTCATCGAGCCCCGGTGCCTGTCGCGCCGGGGCATTTTCTTTGCCGATTCGTCTCCGCTGCAAACCGCTCATAGCTGACGCGCATGTTGCCCGACATCGTTACGTTCTGGCATGGGCCGATGGACGCGTTGCGCCAGACCTGCCTGCGCTCGCAGCTGTCCGCTGGACATAAGGTCACGGTCTACAGTTTTGATCCAATTCCCGGCCTGCCCGACGGCGTCGGCAACGCCGAGGCCGAAGCCGTGCTGCCGCATTCCTTCTCAGAGAAGCTGCGTCCGCCGCAGCCCGACGGCTCATGGCGCGACTGGACCATCCTGCAGTTCAGCGACTTCTTCCGCATGAAGCTGATGGCACGGCGCGCCGGCCTCTGGCTCGACGCCGACGTGCTGCTGTTGAAGCCCGTCGAGATCAATCCGGCAAAACCCTATTTTGCCTGGGAGCGCCCACGACAGCTTGGCAACTCGGTGCTGTATTTGCCGCCAGACGATCCGATCGTGCGCGCGTTCCAGGAACTGATGCGGCAGGACGAGCTCACGCCGAACTGGCTCGCCTTGCGCCATCGCCTGACCTTCGCGCTGCGCCGGCTGCGCGGCGGCTCGAACCGTCTGTCCGACATCCGCGTCGCGATCTACGGCCCGGCCGCCCTCACCGTGCTCGCGCGCCGCGAAGGCGAATTGCAGTACGCGCTGCCGAAGCAGTCGTTTTATGCCGTGCACGCCCATCCGAAATTGTTCTTCGAGCCTTCGGATTTTTCCAAGTATCTGAACGACCCTGAGATCGTCGGGCTGCACATCTCGCCGAAGGGACGCGGCAAGGAGCGGCCGATTCCGGGCAGCCTCTATGCGTGGGCGACGGAGCGATTTGGAAAGTCTTGACGATTTGATCTGGCGCAAGGACGGATTGCGCGGATGCTTTCATATGGGACAGGCTCTCACGATCGGAGGTGTCCCATGTCGGCCAAAGCCAGGACGTACCCCGTCGTCGCCTATTGGCTCAATGTGTTCGGCGAATGGTTGAAGCATCGGCGCGAACTCGGCGAACTGCGCCGGTTGGACGATGCGAGCTTGAACCAGATCGCAGGCGACCTGCGGATCAGCCCCGGCGCCCTCAACCAATTGGTGCGCCAGGGTCCCCACAGCGCCGATGAGCTGCCAAGACTGCTCAAGGCGCTCGGGATCGATGGGGAAAAGCTGGCGCGTACCGAACCACTCGTGCTGCGCGACATGGAGCGGGTCTGCTCCTTGTGCAGCCACAAGCGCCGGTGCGACCATGACCTGGCTGACGGGACCTCCCCTGCGCGCTATCCTCAATACTGCCCCAACGCGCCGACGATCGAAGGTCTCGGCGAACCGACCGGGCGCTAACCAGGGTTGGGCAGCTTGCGAGGTAACGTGGCCTAAGGCTGCTTCGTCGCGGCGATCGCATCTGCGATCGCGATCGTCCGGCGCGCCATGTCGGCATGCAGGCGTTCCACCATGCGGCCGTCGAGCTGGATTGCACCGCGCGATGCATTCTCCGGCCTCTCGAACGCCGAGATAATCTTTCGCGCCTCTGCAACCTCGGCCTCCGGCGGGGTGAAGATCGCGTTGCAGGCGTCGATATGGCTCGGATGGATGAGCGTCTTGCCGTCAAAGCCAAGATCGCGGCCCTGTGCGCATTCCTCGGCGAAGCCGTCGATGTTGCCGATGTCGCTGTAGGGGCCGTCAAGGATCTCCAGCCCGTGCGCGCGCGTCGCCAGGATGCAATGCGTGATCATCGGGATCATCGCCGCGCGGCCCGGCTTCATCCGGATCCGCGTCTCGCGCGCAATGTCGTTGGGGCCGAATACGAAACCGGCGAGCCGCGTTTCGGAGTCCCTCGAAGCCGCCGCGAGTCGGTCCGCGTCGAGTACCGCGCGTGCGGTTTCGATCATGGCCCAGACCCGGATCGAGGTAGGAGCATTGATGTCGCTCAGGCGATCGCCAACCGCGTTGAGATCGTCGACCGTGGAGATTTTGGGAACCAGGATGCCGTCGGGCTGGGCCTTGCCGGCCATGCCGATGTCATCAACCCACCATGACGTGTCGAGTGCGTTGATGCGGATCAGCACCTCGCGCTTGCCAAAGCCCTTCGCGGCGACCGCCGCCGCAATCTGGTCGCGCGCCATTGCCTTGGCATCGGGCGCAACGGAATCCTCGAGATCCAGGATGATTCCGTCGGCAGGCAGCGCGCGGGCCTTCTCCAGTGCTCGTGCGTTGGACCCTGGCATGAACAACAGGCTGCGGCGCGGACGGGTCATGGGGCCTCCTTGAGCGTGGTACGGCATGGCTATTGTTTGGGCACCGCCCCGGTGCCCTTTCAGGCCCAAGCCCCTATCATTTCACTCCGTGCTTCGAAAGCCTTGTTCCGGTCACCGGCATATGGTTAGGCAGAACTCATGGACACCTTTCCGAAGCAATTGATCGAAGGCTACCGGACGTTCACGACCCTGCGCCTGCCGACGGAACAGTCACGCTACCGCGAGCTGTCGGAGCGCGGCCAGTCTCCGGAAACGATGGTGATCGGCTGCTGCGACTCCCGGGTATCGCCCGAAGTGATCTTCGACGCCGGGCCCGGGCAATTGTTCGTCGTCCGCAACGTCGCCAATCTGGTTCCGGTCTATCAACCGGACAGCGGAACCCACGGCGTCTCGGCCGCGCTGGAATATGCCGTCAACGTACTGCGGGTGAAGCACATCGTGGTGCTGGGGCATGCCCAGTGCGGCGGCATCCGCGCCTTCGTCGACAAGATCAAGCCGCTGTCGCCGGGCGATTTCATCGGCAAATGGATGCAGATGTTCATCAAGCCGGGTGAGGTGGTCGAGCAGCGCGACCATGAGAGCATGCAGGACTTCGTCGTCCGCGTCGAAAAGGCCGCAGTGTTCCGCTCGCTCGAGAACCTGATGACATTCCCGTTCGTGCGCGAGCGCGTGCACGAGGGCGAACTGCAGTTGCACGGCGCGTATTTCGGCGTCGCGGAAGGTTCGCTGTTCGTACTCGACAAGGTCGCGAAGGAATTCCTCAGTGTCCGCGAGATGTTGACGAATAACGCGTAGCCCTTTCCATTCGCTACCCGCTATCGGCTATCACTCTCCGCCGTGGTCGCCGCCGCTCCAGCGATCGGAGATTGCGAGCATGAAGGCCGAAACCACGAACACCAGGTGCACGCCGACCAGCCAGGCAAGCTTGCTCGGATCGAAAACGGTGTCGAGCGACATGAACGCCTTGAGCACCTGGATCGCCGAGATCGCGACGATCGAGGCCAGCAGTTTTTGCTTGAGCCCTCCGAATTGGATCTTGGTCATCCAGTCCGGCCAGTCCGGATGGCCGCCGGGATCGATCTTGGAGACGAAGTTCTCGTAGCCCGAGAACACCACGATCAGGATCAAATTTCCGGTCAGCGACACGTCGATCAGGGAGAGTACGCCGAGGATGATGTCGGCTTCCTTGGCGTGCGGCGCATGCAGGATGAACTCCCACAGCATCTCGACGAACTTGTAGAGCAGCACCGCGAGGCTGACGACGAGACCGAAATAGAACGGCGCCATCAGCCAGCGGCTGTTGAAGATCAAGCTCTCAAGGCCGACTTCGACACGCTTCAGCGTCGGGTTGGGTCGATAGGTTGCCGGCTCGTCCGTCATCGCATCGACCACTTCCTGACGTCTTGAACTGCGCTCCGCCTTACGCCGCCTTCTTCTTCGCGCTGATCAGCTTGCGATTGATCAGGACCTCCGCGATCTGGACGGCGTTGAGGGCCGCGCCCTTGCGCAGATTGTCCGACACGCACCAGAAGGCAAGCCCGTTTTCCACCGTCGCGTCCTCGCGGATGCGGCTGATATAGGTCGCGTCCTCGCCCGCCGCCTCATACGGCGTCACGTAGCCGCCCGGCTCCTGCTTGTCGATCACCAGGCAGCCCGGCGCGTTGCGCAGGATGTCGCGCGCCTCATCCGGCGTGATCGGGTTCTCGAATTCGATGTTGACCGCCTCGGAGTGGCCGACAAAGACCGGCACGCGCACGCAGGTCGCGGTGAGCTTGATCTTGGGATCAAGCATCTTCTTGGTCTCCGCCATCATCTTCCACTCTTCCTTCGTGTAGCCGTCTTCCATGAAGACGTCGATGTGGGGGATGACGTTGAACGCGATGCGCTTGGGGAATTTCTTGTTGACCAGTTCGTCGTTGGTGTAGACCGCCTTGGTCTGCGAGAACAACTCGTCCATCGCATCCTTGCCGGCGCCCGACACCGATTGATATGTCGCGACCACGACGCGCTTGATGGTCGCCTTGTCGTGCAGCGGCTTCAACGCCACCACGAGCTGCGCGGTCGAGCAGTTCGGATTGGCGATGATGTTCTTCTTGGCGAAGCCCGCAGCGGCGTTTGCGTTCACTTCGGGGACGATCAGCGGCACGTCCGGGTCCATGCGCCAGGCCGAGGAATTGTCGATCACGACCGCACCGGCGGCGCCGATCTTGGGCGACCATTCCTTCGATACCGAGCCGCCCGCCGACATCAGGCAGATGTCGACGTCGGCGAAATCGTAGTGCTCGAGCGCCTTGACCTTCAGGGTGCGGTCGCCATAGGACACCTCGACGCCGACGCTGCGGCGCGAGGCCAGCGCGACAACCTCGTCGGCGGGGAATTTGCGCTCGTCGAGAATGTTGAGCATTTCGCGCCCGACATTGCCGGTCGCTCCCACCACTGCGACTTTATAACCCATCGTTCACTCTCCGAACAAAAACCCCCGTTGCCGCGCCGCGGGCGGAAAGGGAGGAGGCAGCGCTTCTATGCGAGAAACGCCGTCAACACAACGTTGGCGTCATCCTCAAGCGTTTGGATGCGTCTGTTTCGGCCGATCCCGGCCCCTCTCCATGATACGAGATTTCCGGCGCCGTCTTGTCGGGGCCGTTCGCCTACGCCACAGCGCTCGCGCTGCTCGGTATTCTTGCGGTTGATCCGCACGGAAAAACAGAGGCTTACGGGATATTCTGGCAGCTGCAGGGTCGCCGCAAGGATGTCTCCTGCCGGACCAACAGGCCTCGCGGCGCGGATGGCTCTGGACGGCGGCATCGGCCGCGCGAGCGGCTGGACCGGCCGACGCTGCTCCCCGTCGGCAACGGCCGAACTGTTCGCCCGCCGCGGTGAAAGGCACCGAGTCCCAGCGATGGTCCGCCGGCGCTGTCGTCCGACCTGGTCATGAGCAGTGAAAACCTTCGGCCGCGCAGCGCGCTGTGATCACAGCGTCATGGCAAGACACTGGTTTTCAAGAAACTTTTTCGCTATGCCCAACGTTATTGTGTAGTGGTGTGGCGCAATTGACCTAGCGATGGCCTGCTTTCGGCGGCTAGAATGGGTTCCAGGCTATATGGCAATGCGAGCGCCCCCCGCTTGAGGGCCGCAAGGACGAGGATGCGATGACAGTGAAACTCCCTGCCGCGAACAAGCTCGTGGTGTTGCTTGCCGCGGCCGCCGTCGTCGCAACAGCATCCGGCATAACCTCGGCCAGCGCGCAGACCAAGCGCAAGCAAGCGCAACGTCCGCAAGTGCAACAAGTGCAATATGACCGGGATGGCCGCGTCTATTACGGCACGCAGGGGCCGAACCGCGTCTACCAGCAGGGACCGCGTACGCGCGTCTACGTCACCACGCGCTCGTGGCTTGATGCCGGGACCGAGGTGCTGCCGGGCGACCGCAAGTTCCAAGACTACGCCTTCCCGGCTCCGGTCGGCTATCCGACGTTCGCGCGCGAGAACAACAACCGGCCGATCGACCGTCAGCCGCTCAGCACGCCAGCGGATGTTGGCGGCTCGCCGACCAAGTTCCCGCTGTATTGAGATTTTCAGCGATCAACTGACGCGAAAATGGCCGGGCTCGTCCCGGCCATTTTTTTGGTGCTTTCATTCCGCGCTGATGCTTGGCGCATCACCTCGGAATGACGGCGAGACCCCTTATGCGTGCAGCTTCTGCAATTCCTTCAGGATCGCCTGGCCCATTTGCCGTGTGCTGGTCGCGGTCGCGCCTTCCGACTTGATGTCGGCGGTGCGGAGTCCGCCGGCGAGCACCGCGGCGATTGCCGCATCGACCCTGTCGGCGAGATCGCCCATGTCGAAGGAATAGCGCAGCGCCATGCCGAACGACGAGATCATCGCGATCGGGTTGGCGAGTCCCTTGCCGGCAATGTCGGGCGCCGAGCCATGCACCGGCTCGAACAGCGAGCGGCGCTTTCTGGTCTTGGCATCGATCTCGCCCAGCGAGGCCGACGGCAGCATGCCGAGCGAGCCGGTCAGCATCGCCGCGATGTCGGACAGCATGTCGCCGAACAGATTGTCCGTCACGATGACGTCGAACTGCTTCGGCGCCTTCACCAGGTTCATGCCGCCGGAATCGGCCAGTTGATGCTCCAGCGTGACATCCTTGTACTCGCGCGCGTGAACCTGGGTCATGACCTCGTTCCAGAGCACGCCCGACTTCATGACGTTGCGCTTTTCCATCGACGTCACCTTGTTGCGGCGCTTGCGTGCGAGGTCGAAGGCGACGCGGCCGATGCGCTCGATCTCGTAGGTGTCGTAGACCTGGGTGTCGATCGCCCGCTTCTGGCCGTTGCCGAGATCGGTAATGGTCTTCGGCTCGCCGAAATAGACGCCGCCGGTGAGCTCGCGCACGATCATGATGTCGAGGCCCTCGACCGCTTCGCGCTTCAGGCTGGAGGCATCGGCCAGCGCCGGATAGCACACCGCCGGACGCAGATTGGCGAACAGGCCGAGATCCTTGCGCAGCCGCAACAAGCCGGCTTCCGGGCGCACCTCGTACGGCACGCTGTCCCATTTGGGACCGCCGACCGCGCCGAAGATGATGGCGTCGGCCGCCGTGGCCTTGGCCATGTCGCCTTCCGAGATCGACACCTTGTGCGCGTCATAAGCCGCGCCGCCGACCAGCCCCTGCTCGGTCTCGAATTTCGCGATTCCCTGCGCGTTCAGCCAGTCGATCAGGCTCTGCACCTCGGCCATCACTTCGGGGCCGATGCCGTCGCCGGGGAGAAGCAGCAGTTTATGGGTCGCCATGGTCGTCACCTCGTCCAATCCGTCATGCTCGGCCTTGTGCCGTGCCTCCATGCCTCACGTTCGATGGAGGCTGCGTGGGCGGCCGGACAAGCCCGGCCATGACGGCCAATTTCGTTGCGGGCGGAGTGCTAAAACGCTGCGGGCGGATTGGCAAGGCGCCGCGGTCAGAACCCGGAATGCCCTCGTTCACGCTCTTGTTCTTGCAGCCTTGCCGCCAGACCGCTGTCCAGGACGGCGGCGGCCTGTCACAATGCGGGACTGCCGGAGTCCCCCGTGAGAGCCCCCTCGCCTGACGCGCATCCCGCGCGGCTGATCCTTATCTTGTCACTGGCGCCGACCGTCGGCCTCGGCATCGGCCGCTTTGCCTATGCACTGGTGCTGCCCGACATGCGCGACTCGCTCGCCTGGTCCTACTCGGCGGCCGGTTTCATGAACACGATCAACGCCGCCGGCTATCTTGTCGGCGCCCTGTTCGCCTCTCGGGTGATCCAGCGTTTTGGGCTCGCGACGTCGGTGCGCTGGTCGACGCTGGCCTGCGTCGCTTCGCTGGCGCTTTCCGCCGTCTCGGGCAATTTTGTCGTGTTGAGCTTCGCCCGCCTGCTGATCGGCCTTGCCGCAGCGGTCGGCTTCGTCGGCGGCGGGGCGCTTGCGGCAACCATCGCGCAGTCATGGCCCGAGCGCGCAAATTTCCTGCTCAGCCTGTTCTATGCCGGGCCGGGGGTCGGCATCCTGGCATCGGGCCTGGTCGCACCGTTCGTGCTGCAGGGCTTTGGCGCAGGCTCGTGGTGGATCGTGTGGTGGGCAATGACACTGCTATCGGTGATCATGACCGTGCCGCTTTGGTTTGCGCCGTTCCATGCCGACGCCGCCGCGGCTGGCGTCATCAGGACGAAGTTCGCGGTGATGCCGGTGCTGATCTACCTCACCGGCTATTTTCTGTTCGGTGCCGGCTACATCGCCTACATGACCTTCATGATTGCCTATATCCGGGATGGCGGCGGCGGTGCCGCGGCGCAGAGCGCGTTCTGGAGCCTGATCGGCATCAGCGCCTTCGCAACCCCCTGGGTCTGGCGGCGCGTGCTGGAGCTCGACCGCGGCGGGCTTGCCACCACGATTATCCTCGGCGTCAACGCGCTCGGCGCGAGCCTGCCGATCTTCGGGCACTCTCCGCTCCTGCTCGCGATCTCGGCGCTGGTGTTTGGCGTCGCCTTCTTCGCGGTGGTCGGCTCGACCACTGCCTTCGTGCGCTTCAATTACCCGCCCGCATCCTGGCCGACCGCGATCGCCGCGATGACAATCGCCTTCGGCATCGGCCAGACCCTGGGGCCGATCGTGGTCGGCGCCATCACCGATGCGGTCGGCAGCCTGTCATTCGCGCTGAACATCTCGGCCGCGATGCTCGCGCTTGGCGCGGCGCTGTCGGCGTTTCAGAGGAAGGTGGGGCCGAAAGCCGCGAATGGCGAGTAGCGGATTGTGAGTCGCGAGCACGATCGGCTGTCCTACTCGCTACACCCCATTCGCTATTCGCTTCCTCAGCTCCCGCTGAACGAATTATACCCCTGGTCTTCCCAGTACCCGCCTTTGTAGTCGTTGGTGACTTCCATCGAGATCACGTATTTCGGGTTCTTGAAGCCGAGCTTGGTCGGCACCCGGATCTTCATCGGGTAGCCGTAGGCGCGCGGCAGGATCTCGTCGGCAAATTTGAATGTCATCTGGGTTTGCGGATGCAGCGCGGTGCGCATGTCCAGCGGCGAATTGTAGCCGTCCCTGTCGGCGCACTGGAACCAGACATAGTTGGCTCGGGTATCGGCACCGATGAGCTTGAGGAAATCGCGCAGCGGCGTGCCGGTCCAGCTTCCGATCGCGCTCCAGCCCTCGACACAGATGTGGCGCGTGACCTGTTTGACCTGCGGCAACTGATAGAGTTCGTCCAGCGTCCAGGACTTTTTGTTCTCGACCAGCCCACGCACTTCGAGTTTCCAATCCTTGCCGTCGATCTCGGGCGCGTCGTCGACGTCGTAATAGCCGTTGAACGGGAATGGCTTGGTGATCATGCTCTCGGGGAAGGTCGGCGCCAGCGCGTCGGGATTGAACATCCAGGCCTGTACCGCGTCGTTGAACTTCGAGACCTTCTTGAGCATCTCCTCCGCAGACGAACTGTCGACCACGTCGCAGCCGGTCAGGAGCGTCAGCGCACCGAGGCTCGCGCCCGTCGTGATGAAGCGCCGCCGCGTGAGATCAGGCATCACTTTGGTAGCATCCCGCACCAGCAGCTTCTTGTCGACGCCGGGGATCAGGAGCTTGCGAATGCGACTCATAACAACCTCCTCCTAGCGCCCAATGATCATGGCGCGCAGGCTTTTCGGCACCAGCAGCGCGAGCGCGACATGGATCACCAGGAAAGCGACGATCAGCGCCATGCAAATGAAGTGAACATAACGGGCGATGTCGTAGCCGCCGAACAGCGCGGTCAGCCATTGCAGCTGCACGGGCTTCCAGATCGACAGACCCGATAGCACGATCACCACGCCGACGATGATGATGCCGGCGTAGAGCAGCTTCTGCACGTAATTGTACCTGCTGAGATCGTCATGCGACAGCTTGAAGGTCAGCGCCGCCTTGGTATCCGAGATCACGCCGCCAGGAGAAATCGGCAAAAGTTTTCTGCGGAAACGGCCGGTGACAAACCCGAGAATGAGATAGATCAGGCCGTTGACCATCAACAACCACATCGCCGCGAAGTGCCATAGCAGCGCGCCACCGAGCCAGCCGCCCAGTGTGATGCTACGCGAGAAGGTGAAATTAAACAGCGGCGAGGCGTTGTAGATCTGCCAGCCCGACATGATCATCACGATCATGGCGGCTGCATTGATCCAGTGCAACAGGCGCACCCAGGCCGGCTGGATTACCTTTGCCGGGACTTTGGTGTCGGCACGGTCATTGGTGTCCGCACGGTCGTCGCTGACGGCAAGGCTCGACATAGGATTTCTCTCATCTAGGTCGTTAGTGACATATACGCGGGGAACTGCGGAAGCGTTACTGCATGGCACGCTATCAGTCGATTGCATTACCGTTGCGGTCACAAAAATGCGAGCCGGGCAGCCCCCGGCTCGCTGTTTTGCACGTCCTGTCGGGGACTAAACAGGGAGGTGCGGTGTTACGTCGCCGGCATCAGCACGGTATCGATCACATGGATGACGCCGTTGGATTGGTTGACGTTCGAGATCGTCACCATGGAGGCGCCGCCCTTGGCATCGACGATCCAGACCTTGCCGTCCTGCTTCTTCACGGTAAGTTCCTCGCCTTCGACCGTCCTCAGTTTCTTGCCGTCGGCAAGGTCGGATGCCTCCAGCTTGCCGGGCACCACATGGTAGGTGAGGATCTTGGTCAGCGTCGCCTTGTTCTCGGGCTTCACGAGACTGTCGACGGTTCCGGCCGGCAGCTTGCCGAACGCGGTGTTGGTCGGCGCGAACACCGTGAACGGCCCCTTGCTTTCCAGCGTGTTGACCAGACCCGCGGCCTTCACCGCGGCAACCAGGGTGGTGTGATCCTTCGAATTGACGGCGTTCTGAATGATGTTCTTGGACGGGAACATCGCGGCGCCGCCGACCATCACGGTCTTCTCTGCGGCGCGGGCAGGCGCGGCAATCGTGGCGGTGACGGCAAGCGCGCTGAGCGCAGCGGCGGCGAGATAGGCAATACGCTTCGACATGGTTTCATCTCCCGATGAGTGAGTTGACGGGCGGAACTTCGCCTGTCGTGAAGGGGCAACAACGGCGCGGATTTGCGGGTGGTGCGTCGTCGTTGGCCGAACTACGGGAGGTCTTCCGGGCGGTTTCGCCGGATAATTTATCGTGATGCGCGAAACTATTTTTGGAATTGGCCGTGCGTGCCTGCGAAAGCAGAGACCCGATGACCACCGATATGGGTTTTGAAGCAAGCTCGGCCCAAGCCCCGGCAACGACGAGCGGCCCCTGCTTTCGCAGGGACCGCCGTTTGAGGGCCTTCAACTAATCGCGGCTCGCCGGTGTCTGGATGAAGCCGCGGTTGTGCGTCGGGCTGATCAGGATCTCGTTGATGCAGACCCGCGACGGCATGCTGGCGACGAAAGCGATGGTGCGACCGCAATCCTCGGGCTGCAGCATCTTGGCCTGCTCCTCCGCGCTTGGCACCACCGGCCGCAGCTTCAGGATCGGCGTTGCGACCTCGCCTGGCGACAGGCAGCAGGCGCGCAAGCCATTGACGCATTCATCCATGTTGAAGGAATGGGTCAGCGCCAGCACCGCATGCTTGGTCGTGGTGTAGGCCGGTCCCGGCATTTTCGACACATGACGTCCGGCCCAGGAGGCCACATTGATGATGCAGCCATCCTTCTGCTTGCGCATGGTCGGCAGCACCGCGCGAATGCAATAGAGCACTCCGTTGAGATTGACCTCGACGAGCTTGTCCCAGCCCTCCAGTTCCATGTCGGCCCAGCTTCGCTTCGGCACGTTGATGCCGGCGCTGTTGACCAGAAGGTCGATCCGGCCGTGCCCGGCGACGATCCCATCGGCGGCCTTGCCGACATCGACCTTGTTGCTAACGTCGAGCGCCCTCGCTTCCGCCTTGCCGCCCTTCTTCGTGATGTTGGCCACCACGCGATCGAGTTCTTCCTTGCGGCGGCCGGAGACCACCACCGTCCAGCCGTCCGCCGCCAGAAATTCCGCCCCGGACTCGCCAATTCCGCTGCCCCCGCCGGTCACCCAGGCCACGCGTTTCCCGTGATTTGTCATGCAAACTGTCTCCGTTGCTTTCCGAAGGGCGTTTTTGCTAATCCAGAGCTGGTGCCCTTCCGAAGTTCGTGCTCCGCCGCGGCAGACACCGACACGAACTTCGGAAGCTTACGGGGCGCCAGCAAGCTCAATCATTCTAGTGCCGCTTATCGATTTGAAGTTCCTACTAGGACTCGCGGCGCCCGGTCTAGGAACTTCAAATCGGCGGCACTAGTGTTTCCCGGCTTTTCCGCCCCTTAGGGGATGTTGCATGAACACGACTGCCAACGCCAACCTGTTTTCCCGCCTGTTCGACGCCCTCGACGACCCTTCGCGGCTTGCGATCGAGCAGCCCGACGGCAGCCGCATTACCTATGGCGACCTGATCGCGCGTGCCGGACAGATAGCGAATGTGCTGGTCGAGCGCGGCGTCAAGCCGGGCGACCGCGTCGCGGCGCAGACGGAGAAATCGGTCGAGGGCCTGGTGCTCTATCTTGCGACCGTGCGCGCGGGCGCCGTCTATCTGCCGCTCAACACCGCCTACACGCTCAATGAGCTCGACTACTTCATCACCGACGCAGAGCCGTCGCTGGTGGTCTGCGATCCCTCAAAGCTGGAAGGCATCAAGGCGATCGCCGCCAAGGTGAACGCAAAGGTCGCAACACTCGACGCCAGCGGCAGGGGCTCTTTGACGGAAGCAGCCGGCAAGGCGAGCAAGGAGTTCGCGACGGTTCCGCGCGGCAATGACGACCTCGCCGCGATCCTCTACACATCAGGCACCACCGGCCGCTCCAAGGGCGCGATGCTCTCCCATGACAATCTCGCGTCGAACTCGCTCTCGCTCGTCGGATACTGGCGCTTCACCGACAGGGACGTGCTGATCCACGCGCTGCCGATCTACCATACCCATGGCCTGTTCGTGGCGAGCAACGTCACGCTGTTCGCGCGCGCCTCGATGATCTTCCTGCCGAAATTCGATCCGGATCTGATCCTGAAGCTGATGGCGCGGGCAACCGTGATGATGGGCGTGCCGACCTTCTACACGCGCCTCTTGCAGAATCCCGGGCTGAACAAGGAAGCGACGAAGCATATGCGACTGTTCATATCGGGCTCGGCGCCGCTACTCGCCGACACCCATCGCGAATGGTCGGCGCGTACCGGCCACGCCGTGCTCGAGCGCTACGGCATGACCGAAACCAACATGAACACCTCCAATCCATACGACGGCGAACGGGTGCCCGGCGCGGTCGGCTTTCCCCTGCCCGGCGTCTCAGTGCGCGTCACCGACCCTGAAACCGGCAAGCAGCTTGCGCCCGAGACGATCGGCATGATCGAGGTGAAGGGCCCCAACGTGTTCAAGGGCTATTGGCGGATGCCTGAAAAGACAAAAGCCGAATTCCGCGGTGACGGCTTCTTCGTCACCGGCGATCTCGGCAAGATCGACAGCAAGGGCTACGTCCACATCCTCGGCCGCGGCAAGGACCTTGTGATCTCGGGCGGCTTCAACGTCTACCCGAAAGAGATCGAAAGCGAGATCGACGCCATGCCGGGCGTGATCGAATCCGCCGTGATCGGTGTGCCGCATGCCGATTTCGGCGAGGGCGTCACTGCCGTGCTGGTCTGCAACAAGGGCGCTGAGGTCAGCGAGGCTTCGGTGCTGAAGGCGCTCGACGGGCGGCTCGCGAAATTCAAGATGCCCAAGCGTGTCTTCGTTGTCGATGAACTGCCGCGCAACGCCATGGGCAAGGTTCAGAAGAACATCTTGCGGGATACGTATAGGGATACTTACACGAAGGGGTAGCAAGCGCGTAGCCGTCCGGGGGAATGTGTGGACCAAGACCAATCGGAAGAAATTCTCGAGTATCTGCTCGAGGCAGCCGTCGAACTTGACGAAGCGCGAGCGGCACTGGATTTGCTTGCGGATCAGGACAAGGACGCCGCCTCTCTCAAGGCGATGATCATCAAGCTCAACTCCAAACTGCTCCGAACGATCTTTGACCGGTTTCCCGATCTTGTCCCCTTCGAGGAGTTTCCGGAAATCAGCAGCTCGCTCCGGTGGGATCAGGTTCAGCTTCCGCCGTCGGTATCGGAGGCTCAGATCGATGAGATCATCTTGTCGGTCATGTTGCCTGGATGGCGCAAGATGGCTCTCATCATCTCAGGGGCGATCGAGCGGGGCGAAGAGCTCGGCCTGAAGAATCCTGACGAAATCTTCGCCGCACGCATTCAAGCCTTGGTTGAAGCCGACCGACTCGAAGGTCAAGGCGACCTCCGCAAGTGGCGCCACAGCGAGGTCAGATTGAAGATCCAGGCCATGCACTAGGTTCGAGGCTCTCACGTCGGTCTCCCGGCTCCGGGTCCGTTAATGTCCGCCAAGCAGACTTATGACGAACCGGCCGCCGACGATGAAGAGGTAGGCGCCGAACGCCATCTCCAGGGCCCGTTTTGAGAGCGCGTGTGCTACCCTCACCCCGAGCGGCGCCGTGACCAGCGTCGTCGGCATCACCAGGAGCGCGCCGATCAACGAGACGTAGCCGAGCGCAAACGGCAATTGGAGAGCGGCGACTTCGGGGAAGCGCGCGGCGGCGGGCCAGCCGGCATAGACATATCCGAGCGCGCCGGGGATCGAGATCAGCACCGCAAGCGCCGACGAGGTTGCGACCGCCTGGTGGATCGGCCGGCCGTAGAACGTCATCAGGAGGTTTGCAAACAGGCCGCCGCCGATCCCCATCAGTGTCGACAGGAGGCCGACGAAGAAGCCGTAGATCCGCATCAGGAAGCCTTTCGGCACGTCGTCGCCGAGCTTCCAGGTGTCCCGCGCCAGCAGCAGCCGCGCCGCGGCCGACCACGCCACCATCACGAACACGATCTTGAACAGCCGTTCCGGCGCGAAACGCGCGGTGACGCTGCCGGCCACGACACCAATCAGGATCGGTAGCCACCACCGCCTGAGGATGGTCATGTCGACTGCGCCCCTCAGATAGTGAGCGCGGAACGAGCTCAACGAGGTCGGGATGATGATGGCGAGCGAGGTCCCGATGCAGAGCGGCATCCGCACCTCGAGCGGCACGCCGGCGAGACGGAAGCATTCGTAAAACACCGGCACCAGGATCGCACCGCCGCCAATGCCGAACAGTCCGGCGAGAAATCCGGACAGGCCGCCGACCGCGATCAGCAATAGCGCGAGTTCAAGAAGTTCTTTGGGGTCGAGGCCGGCCATCATGTCCTTGCGTGTCAGCGTTTACGGCCTGCAACCACCGCAAAGCAAGCCCAACGGCCGCTAACCTAGCCCTTCCTGAAATCCGGGAGTATCCAGCCTGCTCGGCAGGCTCTCTTGCGAAACGCGGAAGGATGAAACTTGGACCAGCTTGCGGCGATGGCGACCTTTGTCCGGGCGGTGGATACCGGCAGCCTGTCGGCGGCGGCACGATCGCTCTCGAGTTCGCTGACCTCGGTCAGCCGCCAGATCTCGGCGCTGGAGGAGCACTTCGGAACGCGCCTGCTGTTGCGCACCACGCGTCAGCTTGCGCTGACCGACGACGGCCGGCTGCTCTATGAGCGTGCAAAATTGATCCTCGGCGAGGTCAAGGAAGTCGAAGCAGCACTGTCGCGCGACCGACACCAGCCATCGGGACGGATCCGGGTCAGTTCACCAAGCCTGATGGGACGGCTCGTGATCGCACCATTGCTCGCCGAATTTCTGCGCCGCTATCCGGCGCTTTCAGTCGAACTGCTGCTGGTCGACCGGCCCGTCGACATGGTCGAGGAAGACATCCATCTGGCGCTTCGCGTTGGCCGCTTACGCGATTCGCAATTGGTCGCACGCAGGCTCGCCGATCTGCGCATGATCGTCTGTGCATCGCCCGACTATCTGGCACGTCGCGGCGTGCCAGATACGCCGCATGATCTCGCCGCGCACGACTGCTTGGTATTCTCGGACACGCCCGGCCGCGCCGAATGGCGCTTCGCCGACGACACGAAGGCGGGCCGCAAAATCCGCATAACCGGTCGGCTCTGGATGAATAGCCTCGATGCGCTGGTGGGAGCGGCGAAGGAAGGCGCGGGCATCGTCCGCGTGCCGTCATGGCAGGTTGAGGGAGATCTCGCCACTGGACGTCTGCGATGTCTCCTCGCGGATTACGAGCCATCACCGACACCGCTCAATCTGATCTTCCAGCCCTCCCGGCTGGCATCGCCAAAGATCAGGGCTTTTGTCGATTATCTCGTCGAGCGGTGGCGCGTCATCAATCCGTTCGGTGCGCAATCGTCCGGATCAGACACCGATTCCTAAAGCAAATATTTATTATTCATTTCTTCGGCACATCGCGCCTCTCGCGTCTCTGTGGTATACCAACCTATTGATCGATTGCGCTTCACAGCGTTGTAGCAATGAATTCAAGTTCGGTTGACCGTGATTTGGCCGTTGCGCGGAGTGATTCGACTACGTAAATAGAATCAATCTACCGCGTTCCCAATGGGCCCAGCCGCGGTCCCACACAACATAAAGCCGCCGAATGACCGCCAGGATCGAACGACCGCTTTCGCCCCATATACAAACCTATCGCTGGACCTTGACGATGGCGCTGTCGATCGTCCACCGCGCCACAGGGATAGCCCTCTATTTTGGTACGCTTCTGCTCGCCTGGTGGTTGATCGCGGCCGCATCCGGCCCCACCGCCTACGCCAACGTCCAGGCCTTCACCGGCAGCTTCATCGGCAAGCTGATCGTGTTCGGCTACACATGGTCCCTCATGCATCATCTGTTCAGCGGGATCAGGCATCTCGTCTGGGACCTCGGCTACGGCTTCAAGGCCAACGAGCGCGAAGCGTTGAGTTGGGGTGCGCTGGTTGCGGGCATCTCGCTGACCGTGCTGGTCTGGATCATCGCCTACGCGGTCGGGGGTGGACGATGAGCGGTCCTTCGTCGATGCGCACGCCGCTGGCGCGCGTCCGCAGTCTCGGCGCCTCGCATAGCGGCACGTCCGACTTCTGGCGCCAGCGCCTCACCGCGGCTGCCATGGTGCTGCTGATCGTGCCTGTGATCGTCGTCGTGATCATGCTGCTCGGCCGCAACCAGGCCGGTGCGGCGCAGATCCTCGGCTCACTGCCGATCGCCATCATTCTCCTGCTTTTCATCGTCGCCAGCACCTGGCACATGAAGATCGGCATGCAGGTCGTGATTGAAGACTATGTGCATCATGAGAAGCTGAAACTCGCCAGCATCATGGCCAACAATTTCTTCTGTTTTGCGGTGGCGACGGCCTCGATCTACGCAATCCTTAAATTGTCGTCGGGAGTATGACCCATGGCCGGTGAAGGTAACGGCAAGGCCACAAACGGCGGTGGCCCGTCCACGAACGGCAAGGCATACCCAATCCAGGACCACACCTTTGATGTCGTCGTGGTCGGCGCCGGCGGCGCGGGCCTGCGCGCGGTGGTCGGCTGCTCGGAGGCCGGCCTGCGCACCGCCTGCATCACCAAGGTGTTTCCGACCCGCTCGCACACCGTCGCGGCGCAGGGCGGCATCTCGGCCTCGCTCGGCAACATGCATCCGGACGACTGGCGCTGGCATATGTACGACACCGTGAAAGGGTCGGACTGGCTCGGCGATCAGGACGCGATCGAATACATGGTGCGCAATGCGCCCGATGCGGTCTACGAGCTCGAGCATTGGGGCGTGCCGTTCTCGCGCACCGAGGACGGCAAGATCTATCAGCGCCCGTTCGGCGGCATGACGATCGACTACGGCAAGAGCCAGGCGCAGCGCACCTGCGCCGCCGCCGATCGCACCGGCCATGCCATGCTGCACACGATGTACGGCCAGTCGCTGCGCCATGCCGCGGAATTCTTCATCGAGTTCTTCGCCATCGACCTGATCATGGACGATCAGGGTGTCTGCCGTGGCGTGGTCGCGCTCAGGCTCGATGACGGAACGCTGCATCGTTTCCGCGCGCAGACCACGATTCTGGCGACCGGCGGCTATGGCCGCGCCTATGCCTCCTGCACTTCGGCGCACACCTGCACCGGTGACGGTGGCGGCATGGTGCTGCGCGCCGGCCTGCCGCTCCAGGACATGGAGTTCGTGCAGTTCCATCCGACCGGCATATACGGGTCGGGCTGCCTCGTCACCGAAGGCGCGCGCGGCGAAGGCGGTTATCTCGTCAATTCCGAGGGCGAGCGCTTCATGGAGCGCTACGCGCCCTCGGCCAAGGACCTCGCTTCACGCGACGTCGTTTCGCGCGCGATGACGATCGAGATCCGCGAAGGCCGCGGCGTCGGCAAGAAGAAGGATCACATCTTCCTGCACCTCGATCACCTCGATCCGAAGGTGCTGCACGAGCGGCTGCCCGGCATTTCCGAATCGGCGAAGATCTTCGCCAATGTCGACGTCACCCGCGAGCCGATCCCGATCCTGCCGACCGTGCACTACAACATGGGCGGCATCGCCACGAACTACCACGCGGAGGTATTGACCAAGCGCAACGGCGACGACAATTCGGTGGTGCCGGGCCTGATGGCAATCGGCGAAGCGGCCTGCGTGTCCGTGCACGGCGCCAACCGTCTCGGCTCCAACTCGCTGATCGATCTCGTGGTGTTCGGCCGCGCGGCGGCGCTGCGCTGCGCCGAGAAGCTGACCGCGAACGCCAAGCAGCCGGAACTGCCGAAGGATTCGGCCGACCGCGCGCTCGAACGGCTAGATCACTTCCGCCATGCATCCGGCGGCACGCCGACCGCGAAGCTTCGCGACAGCATGCAGCATGTGATGCAAAACAATTGCGCGGTATTCCGCACCGGCGACCTGCTGCAGGAAGGGCAGAACCTGATCCACAAGGTGTATGGCGGCGTCACCGACGTCTCTGTCTCGGATCGCTCGCTGGTGTGGAACTCCGATCTCATCGAGACGCTCGAATTCGACAATCTGATCGTGCAGGCGGTCGTGACGATGGATTCGGCCGCAAACCGCACCGAAAGCCGCGGCGCGCATGCCCGCGAGGATTTCGCCGCGCGCGACGACAAGAACTGGATGAAGCACACGCTGGCATGGATCGATCCGAGTGGAAAGACCGCGATCGACTACCGTCCGGTGCACAGCTACACGATGACCAATGACGTGCAGTACATCCCGCCGAAGGCGCGGGTCTACTGAGAACGAAAGCTAGGCAGGCATGGTTGAATTCGCACTTCCGAAGAATTCCAGGATCAGCGGCGGCAAGACCTGGCCGAAGCCGGCAGGCGCGACGGAAACCCGCGAATTCAGGGTGTATCGCTGGAATCCAGACGACGGCAAGAACCCGAGCGTCGATACCTACTATGTCGATGTTCATGATTGCGGCCCGATGGTGCTCGATGGACTGATCTGGATCAAGAACCACATCGATCCGACGCTGACGTTCCGCCGCTCCTGCCGCGAGGGGGTGTGCGGCTCCTGCGCGATGAACATCGACGGCCAGAACACGCTTGCCTGCACCAAGTCGATGCACGACGTGGCCTCGGGCGGCGCGGTGAAGATCAATCCGCTGCCGCACCAGCCGGTCGTGAAGGACCTCGTCCCCGACCTCACCAACTTCTACGCCCAATACGCCTCGATCGAGCCGTGGCTGAAGACCACCACGCCGACGCCGCAGAAGGAATGGAGGCAGAGTCACGAGGACCGCGAGAAGCTCGACGGCCTCTATGAATGCATCCTCTGCGCCTGCTGCTCGACCTCCTGCCCGAGCTACTGGTGGAACAGCGACCGCTTCCTCGGCCCCGCCGCGCTGTTGCAGGCGACGCGCTGGGTCACCGACTCGCGCGACGAGGCGACCGGCGAGCGGCTCGACAATCTCGAGGATCCGTTCCGCCTCTATCGGTGTCACACGATCATGAACTGCGCCAAGGCATGCCCGAAGGGCCTCAACCCCTCCGAGGCGATTGCCGAGCTGAAGTTCAAGCTGGTCGAACGCCAGGTCTGAGCGGGTGTTCGCTTGCCGGGCGTCAGGTGTCTGGCGACAATTAAGTCTTGGCTAGACAATTAAGTTTTGGCTCGACAATTAAGTCTTGGCAAAGCGGTGGCGTGATCTAGGAGAGGTCGATGCCTTTCTCTTTCGCCCAAGATACCAGGTTGGCAACGCGATAGGCTGCGTGCGCGCCAACCCAGCAGGGAACTCATTCCGCGGTCGCGTCCGGCGCCCCTTCGGCGGGCAAGATGGGCTCTTCGCCGAACGGGCGGTTGATGATGTTCAGCGCCTCGCTTGCAGCGTAGATGCGGTTGCGTGAGTAGCCTGTGCGCTCCGCGAGGATACCCGCCTCCTCCAACTGCGCGATAGCCTGGTGCGCCTGAGGAGGACTTATTCCGAGGAGTTCGCCGAGCCTTTTGGCGGTAACGACCGGATAGTGGGGCAGTTCTTCGAGCGCACGCGCGGCGGCCGACCCCTTTCTGAACTTGCGACGATCGCTCCACCGATCGGAAAGCTCGGTCAGTGCCGTGCGCGTCTTCATGAGCTCATCGACCGTTCCGGTCACGGCGTCCGCCATGAAGGCAATGATCGGCTGCCAGTCGAGCCGCTGCTGCGCGTCCTTCAACGATGAGTAGTAGGCGCCCTTCTTCGCCTCGATATACGGCGACAGGTAGAGAGGCACGTGCTTCTCCGCCGCCATCATCAGCGGAAGAAGCAGGCGACCGACGCGACCGTTGCCGTCGCGAAACGGGTGGACCGCCTCGAAATGAGTATGGGCGATGGCCATCCGGGTGATGAGGCCCTGGGTCATCTGCTGCATTCCCTCGTTACGGAGGTAGTCGACCGTCTGGGCGAGACAGCCCGGCACGTCGTCGGGCGGTGGCGGATTCATACTCGAATATGCGATGTTGCCGCCTCCACCGATCCACACGACGCGCGTGCGGAATTCGCCCGGAACGTCCTGGTAGTCGGGATCGTCCTTCATGACCGCGCGATGCAGATCCTTCACCAGCTCGATCGTGAAGATGCGGTCTCCGTCTTTCGCCGCCATCGGGATGAAATCGTCGAGCGCGACGGCGTAATTGCGCACTTGGCGCGCGGCGTCCTCGGCATCGTCGCCGCCCGTCTCCTCGACCGACAGGATCTCGTCGAGCGTGCTTTGGGTGCCCTCGATCGACGACGAACTCACCGCCTCTCGACGGGTCAGGATCCGACTGACGATATAGGGGTCCTTCATCTGCGCTGCGATGGTGTCAATCTTTCCCAGCGCCCCTCGGGCATCGTCGAGTGCCTTCGCTGCCTGGGCAATCGGGACGCCATCCTCTGGAGGTGGCGGCGGAATGATCCCATAATGGGAGGCATAGGGCGCAGGAAGCCGCTTCAGGGTCTCCCGGATCGCGTGACTGAGATCGCTGCGCTTCATGGCAAACCTAATTTGATGCCTGTTTTGCTATTTATAATTAGGTTTATTGAATAAAGCCATAACACAGACCCTGTTTTGGAGGCCTCCTTAGGGTTCCATGAGATCGCAGCTTGGCCAGATCACCCGCTTTTCAACTGCCCACTTGGCAGTATTTGTGGTAATATAGCACCCGATCAAGAATCCTCGTACGACGGCCTTTCTGGCAACCGTAAGTGCCCTGAAGCACCCCATAGTGGCTTCTGCACCTCTCTGTCGGCGACATCGACAATCGTCGATCGGCACCTTGATCTGCGAGATCGGCCGCGCGTCCCGTCGGGAGCGGCTATCCCCAGCAGCAGCGGTTTCGGCGTCGATGAGATCATCATTATCGGCATGCTGATCATGATCATCTCGATCGTGGTGCTGATGCTGGTGCTGCCGATGATGATGATCATCACCGCGGTCGACATGTCGACACCTGCCGAAGGCAGTGCATGCCTATAAGCAGGTTCTAATCCGAGCGACCAGCGCGCGCCGGCGCATGAGCGCGGTTTTGGCGCGCAACCGAAATGCAGGTGCGGCTTCGACTAGCTTTTGGATGTGGAGCGCGATCTGCGCCGTTCCAACTACTCCGCGCCGCTGTCTCGATAGCCACCAAGGAGGCGGTCGTCTCGTCTTGTAGCCGTTTCCATTCCGGCCTTGGCGACCAGCAAGAAGGAAGACCTCGCGCTGGCCGCCTAGATTGGTGCACGGGAAGGCGCAACACGTGGACAATCTGCAGCTGCCTCAGTTGCGAATCCCTGCCCTGCGCTAACCGGCCGGAACGATGGCCGGACGCGGCGGATTCCCTACCGGCAAGGAGCTATCAATGTTGATGTTTAGACGGCCCGCTATCCGAACGCTGCGGGGCTGGGCCATCTCGGTGCTCGATGAAGCCGGCGCCATCCATGAATGCGAGGAGCACGGCTGGAAGCAGGATCGAGCCGACCCGCACGCTCGCGACCGCGCCTTCGATATCGCCCGCCGGGATCCGCCGGCCGGGGTTTCTCCGGAGGCGGCTGCCATCGAGATCGCCGGGGTGCTGGACTCCATCGGCGACACATGCCCGGAGTGCCGGCCTTCGGATTGAGGACCAGTACGCCGCCGCGACTTGGCAGTTGGCTCCCTGTACAATGGTCGCATGGCTTCACCCGGTCCAGAGCGAGGCATTTCGACGGCGCCGCATCGCAAGATCATCCACATCGACATGGACGCCTTCTATGCGTCGGTCGAGCAGCGGGACAATCCGGACCTGCGCGGCAGACCCGTTGCGGTCGGCGGCTCTGAGCAGCGCGGCGTCGTCGCCGCTGCGAGCTACGAAGCCCGGAAGTTCGGCGTGCGGTCTGCGATGCCTTCGGTTACTGCGAAACGGCAGTGTCCAGACCTGATCTTTGTGAAGCCGCGTTTCGAAGTCTACAAGGCCATCAGCCGGCAAATCCGCGAGATTTTCGCCGAGCACACCCTCATCATCGAGCCGCTGTCGCTGGACGAAGCCTATCTCGATGTGACCGAGAACCTGCAAGGCATTCCCCTCGCTCGCGACGTTGCGCTGCGGATCCGCGAAAAGATCAAGGCCGAGACCGGCCTCAACGCTTCTGCGGGGATCAGCTACAACAAATTCCTGGCTAAGCTGGCCTCCGATCACCGCAAGCCAAACGGGCAATACGTGATCTCTCCAGAGATGGGACCGAGCTTCGTCGAAGCGTTGCCGGTCGGCAAATTTCACGGCATCGGTCCAGCCACGAGCGCGAAGATGAACGGCCTCGGCATCTTCACCGGAATGGACATTCGCAATCAGACGCTGGAGTTCATGAACGCCAATTTCGGCAAGTCGGGCACCTACTACTACTGGATTTCGCGCGGGGTCGACGACCGGCCCGTCCGCGCCAATCGTATTCGCAAGTCCATCGGCGCGGAGAACACGTTCTCGGCCGACCTCACGACTTTCGACGCCATGGTCGCCGAGCTTCGGCCGCTGATCGACAAAATTTGGCGCCACTGTGAGAGCACCGGCAACCGGGGTAGGACCGTGACGCTCAAGATCAAATTCTTCGATTTTGAGATCATCACGCGGAGCCGCTCAGTCCCGACGATCGTGTCGAGCCGGCACGACTTGGAGAGCTTGGCGGTCGCCCTGCTGCAGGCAGACATGCCCTTCCCCAAGTCAGTCCGCCTGCTAGGCGTGTCCCTGTCCTCGCTGCAAACGCAGGTTGACGACGAAGCCGTACCTCAGCTCGATCTGCCCATCTGACGCAGCACATGATGCGCGTGCACTCCTTCGCGAGACGTTGGAATTTCCACCTGGCTGTGACGCGCTCGACCTATCCGACTTCAAGATCGTGGATGATCGGGTTCAGTCCGTCGGGCGTGACTTCGAGGTTTGCAAGGGTGATCGGCAGATTGAAGCGTCGGCGCCCGGCGCTTCCGGGATTCACGTAGAGCAAGCCGTTTTCGGTATTGATCCTCGGCACGTGGGAGTGCCCGGAAACAATGACATCGATCCCCTCAGCTACAGGATCGATCTGCAGGGTGTTCAGGTCATGCAGAACATAGATCAGACGTCCAGCGAGCTGCACGAACTCGGTATCGGCAAAGGCAGTGGCCCACGCGCCCGTGTCCACGTTCCCTCTGATCGCCGTGACGGGGGCAATCCTCCGTAGCGCGGTAATGATCTCGGGATCGCCGATGTCGCCGCCGTGAATGATGTGATCGACATGAGCCAGCATGCGAAGAGCCTCCGGCCTAAGCACGCCGTGCGTATTCGAGATGATGCCGATCGTGAAGGTCATCGAAGCGTCCCCCAGTACTCTATCACGCGTTGAGCCACAGCAAGGCGATCTGCAAAATTCGCGTTTTCTTGAAGCACCACCGATCCCCCGGACATCAGTCCACCTAAGCCGACGTTCTCCGGACCCCCGCGGATGGCTTCGCGGCGGCCTGATCCATACTCGGCACTCGGCCTCGAGGCGAACAGGACGACCGATTCATCCACCCTCCCACAGGCGACATTTTCGAACGGGCGGGCTCGACTTGTTCTTGTTATGTTCTATAATCGTGGTCATGACCGATCGGCCTGCTAGTTGGCGCTTTCCGACCATGAAACAGATCCAGAAGCTGGCCAACGCCCCTGTCGTCGGCAAAAACGCCTCGCCGGCGCCGGCCGTCGGTCCAGCCGACGACTTGCCCTCCGCATACTGGCAAGCGCTCTTCAAGGACCCCCGCGCCGACGCCGCTTGCGCCAAAAGACTGGTCCAGGAATGCAGCCTGTCCGAGATCGGCCGCCACGTGCTGCGGGTCTCCTGCAGCCGCTGCGCCAGGATCGTTGAGATTCAGAAGGCCGACGCCGTCCGCCTCTACGGCCCCCACGTCGTCTGGAAGGACGTTGGTCAAAAACTACTAAACAACACCTGCACGCAGCGCACCGGACGGCATGAGGAAGACGGTTGCTGGCCGTCGTTCGAATAGCGCGCCGAGCGGCACACCACGCTAGGCTCGGATGGCTCCTCGCTACCACCCCACGCCCCTCTCCGGAGGAGATCGAAAGGCCCTCGAAAGAGTTGGGCAAAGCCCGCGCGATGACGACGATGCTCGCCGGACAGGCGGCGGATGCCCGGGCCAAAGGCGAGGCGCTGATCCGCCAAGCCGACGCGCTGCTCTGCGAGTCATGGAACGAGAAGATGTGGGCCAACGGTGGCCCGATCGATCCTTCGCCGACGGTCGATCAGGCCGTGAACGGAGGCCACCGTTGGCTCCAGATCGAATGCTCGCGCTGCCGGACGAAGCGAGAGGTCGATCTCACAGCGCTGCGCCACCCGCCGACGACTGCCGTCCACGACCTAGCGAGCCGGCTTCGCTGCAGCAAATGTGCTAAGGCCGGACGCCGGCCGCCCGCCACGCTCCTGCAACTGACGCCCCTACCCCGCCAGGCCGCTCCGGAGACTTGACCTGTGTGCAATCTCTACTCGATGACGAAGAACGTCGATGCGATCCGGCGCTTGTTCGGTGCGCTCAACAGCCGCGTCGGCAACCTCCCGTCGATGCCCGGCATCTATCCCGACTATCCGGCGCCGATCGTACGCAACGCGGCGGAGGGACGCGAGATCGCGATGGCGCGATGGGGCATGCCGGGCTCGCAGCGCGCGCTGATGGACGCGACGAAGAAGCGGGCGGAAAAGCTGCAGGCCAAGGGCAAGACCATCGACTTCAAGGAGCTCCTCCGGATGGAGCCGGATTCCGGAACCACCAACATTCGCAACGTGTCCAGTGCGCATTGGAAGCGTTGGCTTGATCCGGAGAACCGCTGCCTGGTGCCGTTCACGTCGTTCAGCGAATACGACACCATCGACGGCAAAAAGACACCGGTGTGGTTCGCTCCGAGTGAGACCCGGCCGCTGCTCGCGTTCGCCGGCCTCTGGACCAACTGGACCAGCGTCAGGAAAGCCAAGGAAGGCGAAGTCACCGCCGACATCTACGCGTTCCTGACCACCGAGCCGAACGCCGAGGTGAAGCGCGTGCATCCCAAGGCGATGCCCGTTATTCTGACGACAGCCGAGGAGCGCGACATCTGGATGCGCGCCCCTTGGGACGAGGCCAAGACGCTGCAGCGACCGCTTCCGGACGGCGCGCTGCAAATCGTCGCGACCGGTGAGAAGGAAGACCCGGCGTCGGCCACATAGGGTTCTGCACAGCCCGATGGAACACGTGGACTAGCCGGAGCCTCGGCATTTCGGAATCCCTGACCCGTGCTAACCGCCAAGGAACGCGCCGGCGGTCGGAGGGATTCGTCTTGGCAGGAGTAATCTCGATGCTGATGACGAAGGAACGACGGCCGGCGATCCGCACGCTGCGCGGCTGGGCCATCTCGGTGTTGAACGAGGCCGGCGCCATCCGAGAATGCGAGGAGCACGGTTGGGCGCAGGACCGGGCCGACCCGCACGCCCGCGATCGCGCCATCGATCTCGCCCGGCAGGACCCGCCGACCGGCATCTCCGCGGAAGGAGCCGTGGCGGAGGTCCGCGACGTCCTTGATTCGATCGGCGACACCTGCCCGGAGTGCCGGCCAGACGAACGCTAGGTCGCTTCTTTCACCAGCAACTCGCTCTTGCGCCGAGACGCGTCTTCGCCAGACGCGGATGCTTTAGGCCCGAGCGCGGCGCAGCGCGGCCGTCAGCCTTTCCCTTTCCTTCTCCCACCGCTCGTCTTCGGCCTGGACCCGCTTCTCGATCGCGGCCCGTTCGGCGTGGAGGGTCTCCGACCGTTCTTCGTGCTCCCGCTGCGCCGCGTCCAGCGTCGCCTGCGCTTTCGCGACCAGCTTCGCGCGCTTGGCCCGCTCCTTCTCCCTCGCCGCCTCTTCCCTACGACGCTCGGCCTCCCGCCGCTTCTGCTCGCGCTCGAACTCCGCAGCGGCCTTGCGTGCATCCTTGTCGCTGATCTTGGGGGTGGCGTGCACCTTGGGCTCAGGACGACGGCTCTTCTTCCGCCCGCCCGCTTCGTCCTTCAGATCCGGCAACTCGGCCTGTTCGGCGAAGCGTCCGTTCGATCCCGCCGGCCGCTTGAGAACCATGCCCGGCTTCGACATGGTCGCGGCAACCACCTCGGGATCGTCGGTCTCCCTGGCGGCGCCCTGGTGGAAAAGGTTGCTGCCGGCACCCCATGCCTCCAGCGCCGCCTTCATCGACGGCGCCGCAATCGCGAGATCGTAGAAACCGAGCGAGGTCTGAAAGGTCTTGAGCTTTCTGGCCATGTCGCGCGCCGGCTCGCGGATCTCCTAGCCTCGTCGCGCGACCCAGATGCCGAGCAGGAAGGCGACGAAGAGCGACTGCAGCGGCGCCTCAATGGTTACCTTGCGCAGCCGCTCGGCGCAGCGGATCGCGAAGTCCTGCGAAGCGGACTCGATCGGTCGCGCATCGGAGGCTTGCTCGCTGATTAGTCCGGATGCCTCCGTCATCGCTGAGGCTTCTTTCATATCCATCTGGCTCTCCTGTTCTCGCGTCAGGCCGACTTCCGCTGCCTGGCCGTGGGCTTCTTCGCCGACGTTTCCTTCGCCTGTTTCTTGCCCGCGATAGGCATCAGCATCTCCTTCTGACCGGCGGAGGCCTTCTTCACCTTTTTCGTGGGCTTCTTCGGTGCAGACGACGCCTCCGTGGACTTCGCGCCGCCGACACTGCGGCGCAGCGCTTCCATCAGATCGACGACGTTCTCGCCGCGCGGGCGTTCCTTCGGCACGATCGGCTTGCCGGCCCGCTTCTGGTTGATGAGATCGACGAGAGCGGTTTCGTACTGGTCCTCGAACTTGTCGGGCTCGAAGTTGCCGGATTTCTGATCGACGATATGCCGGGCGAGGTCCAGCATATCCTTCGTGACCTTTACGTCCTGGATCTCGTCGAAGTACTCGGCCGGGTCGCGGACTTCATACGGATAGCGCAGCAGCGTGCCCATCAGCCCCTTATCCAAGGGCTCCAGCGCGATGATGTGCTCGCGGTTCGTCAGCACGACGCGCCCGATCGCGACCTTGTCCATCTCGCGGATGGTCTCGCGGATCACCGCGAAGGCGTCGTGGCCGACCTTGCCATCCGGACGCAGATAGTAGGGGCGGATAAGGTACCGCGGATCGATCTCGCTGCGGTCGACGAACTCGTCGATCTCGATCGTCCGGGTGGATTCCAGGGCGACATTCTCGAGCTCTTCCTTGGTGACCTCTATGAAAGTGTCCGTGTCGACCTTGTAGCCCTTGACGATGTCCTCGTTGGCCACCTCCTCGCCAGTGTCCGCGTCGACCTTCAGATACTTGATCCGGTGGCCAGTCGCCCGGTTCAGCTGGTTGAAGCTGATCTTCTCTGAGTCGGACGTCGCCGGGTATAAGGCCACCGGACAGGTGACGAGGGACAGCCGAAGGAAGCCTTTCCAATTGGCGCGTGGGGCCATGTACGCGGAACTCCGAAACGTTGATGCGGATTCAAGACGAACGACGCCCCTCAGTTCCGACAGGCGCCGGGCGCCGCCCGCAAAAAAGTTGGCCCGGCCGCCGCCCCCGGAGCGGCGTCTAATCGCAGCACGACCGAAATCGAACGAACTTTCCCGAAAAGGCCGTGAATCGCTCATTTTTCGAGTACCTCGTGGCCAGCACTGCCGGTACTGTGTCCCGCCGTGACCTCAGCGCCCCAACCCCACCGAGACCAGATTATTCAGGACGCGGCGAATCTGGCGGCGATGGCGGAAACGCTGGGACGGTCGGCAGACTACCGAGTTCTGCGGCGCCTGGTACCGCGAACCGAGTTCGCCGTGACCAATGGGCAGACAACCAAGACCGGGGTCCTGCTTGACACCGAGACGACCGGTCTCGATTACAGCAAGGACGAGATCATCGAGTTGGGGATGGTCAAGTTCGATTATCTGCCGGACGGCCGGATCGCCGGCGTCAGGGACACGTTCTCCGCCTTCAACGAGCCATCGATCCCGGTCGAGATCACCGCGCTCACCGGCATCACCGACGACCTGGTGGCCGGTCACAGGATCGACGATGCGGCCGTCAGCGCGTTCGTCGACGATGCGGTGATCATCATCGCGCACAATAGCGGATTCGACCGGAAGTTCGCGGAACGGTACTGGCCGATTTTCGAACGGAAGGCTTGGGGGTGTTCTGCGACCGAGGTTCAATGGCGCCAGCACGGCTTCGAGGGCTCGCGTCTCGGCTATCTGCTGCACGGTGCCGGCTTCTTCCACCAGGCCCACAGGGCCGTCGACGATTGCCACGCACTGCTCGAGATACTGGCGCTAGACCTACCGGCGACGGGGGCGCCGGCGCTCGGCGCGCTGCTTGAGCAAGCGCGGAAAAAGACGATGAGGGTGTGGGCGGAGCAATCGCCATTCGATCTGAAGGACGCTTTGAAGCGTCGCGGCTACCGTTGGTCGGACGGAAGCGACGGCCGACCCCGGTCTTGGTACGTCGACGTCGAGGAGAGCGCGCTGGCGGATGAGATCGCGTTCCTCAAGACCGAGATCTATCTTCGAGACGTCGAACCCCGGCTTCAGACCTTGACCGC
Source organism: Bradyrhizobium lablabi (assembly GCF_018131005.1). Lineage (GTDB taxonomy): Bacteria > Pseudomonadota > Alphaproteobacteria > Rhizobiales > Xanthobacteraceae > Bradyrhizobium > Bradyrhizobium lablabi_D. The sequence goes on along the minus strand of NZ_JAFCJK010000006.1, from coordinate 121,162 downwards.
TTTCACCCGCTTTTCCGTCCGGGCCTGAAGCGGTCGGCCGACGCCCTTGGCCCGCGACCTCGCGGGCGAGCCGCTTCTCCACGCGCTTGCGCGCGTTGCCGACCTTCTTGACGGCCTTCTTCACGGCCGACGCCGAGTGGCCGGGCGCCGGCTTTCACCTAATCTTGTTTCCAAGTCTCGACCAACAATCGCTTCAGCTCCAGACCTATGCGAACCCCGCTAGTTGATGGATGATGTTACAACCGCGGGCGGAGGCGTGTACGTTTCCGGTGGATCGGGCCGCGTCACAAGATAGAGTTCGCCCGCCACCAGCATGACAGCAGCGATCGCCGCCGCAAACATGCCCAGCACCAGATCGTGTGGATCATCCATCGCTCTCGATCCGAAAGGTTCTATTCGAACCTAAAGGCATCCGCAGTGCGACGCGCGCGTCTGATAATCACAGGTATGTCTCTCTGACCGGAGAACTGTACAGGGCGCCGGCTGACAGATCTACCCTTCTCGCCGGTCCATGCTTTAGCGTCCTGTTGCAGTCGGTTCGCCCAGCGATGCTCTAAACGATCGATCACGTGGCGAGGTAAACGGATGTCGTCCATTCGTCCCTCCTCAAGCTGCCAGCGCTCGCGATACGGAAAAGCGGCGCTTCGGCTTGCCGCCCGGCGGATGTCGGGGGCCGCCGTCGAGCTCGCACAAGGCTTCCAGGATGGCGTCGATGCTGACGGGTCCCTTTAGTCCTTCCGGGGCCCGCAGTGCCGGACATGAAGCGATCGCCGAAGCATCGGATGCCCAGGAGGCGAGGATCGCCCGTTTCTCGGCAAGGGTAAGTGACGGGTGCGTCACCACGTCCTTGGGATGCTCGAAGACGGTGCCAGGATGCAGGAGCGCTTGAAAATCGAAGACGTTGTCGGTCGCGGTCGTCGGCCGCATGTTTTCCTCCATTCGAAGACGGGTGAAGCGGCAGCCCGTCACAACGGGGGCCGGGCTGCCGCAGGCGTATTCGCTCAAGCCGCCTTGGCTTCGAGCTGGTGCAGGTTGTCCGGCGCGATGCCGTTGATCGCGATCCGCCGCGGCTTCATGGCCTCGGGAATCTCGCGGACCAGTTCTATCTTGAGCAGTCCGTTGTCGAAGGACGCGGTCTTGACCTGGACGTAGTCGGCCAGGTTGAACTGACGCTTGAACCCTCGGGTCGAGATGCCGCGGTAGAGGTATTCGCGTTCGGTCTTTTCGGCCTTGTTGCCTTCGATCGTCACGACGTTCTGCTCGGCCGTCACCGAGATCTCGTCGGGCGAGAAACCGGCCACCGCGAGCGAGATCTGGTAGCGATCGTCGCCGAGCCGTTCGATGTTGTAGGGGGGATAGTGGTCCTCGCTCGCCCGCTGGGCGGATTCCGCGAGGTCGAAAAGGCGGTCGAAGCCGATGGTCGAACGCCAAAGCGGTGAAAAGTCGTAACTGCGCATAGCCAGATCCTCCAAAGAGCAAAATGGTTACGAGCGGCACCGGACACGACCGGTGCCCGTCTCTGGTCCCGGGCCCATGAGGCGCCCGGAAGCCACCCTCCGGTGGCGATTGGAAAATTAGAAAAGCCGGATTTGGTTTCAAGGGCCGGCCGAAAAAATTTCGGGCCGGCCAGATCGGCTCGGCCGCTCTCGCAGGCGCGGCCTCGCAGGCGCAGATCGGAGATCGGCCAGACCAGGGCGAGGTCCGCTTTCGGAGCGGCGAGCGCACGACGGCCGTTCTCGGGACGGCTTGACGATCAGCTGCACGCCCTTATCGAGACGGCCGTGACTCCTGCCGCACGGGCCCTGTCGGTTATGTCGATCAGTGCGGCGATCCCTAATTCTCAGTCCCATCCTCATTCTGGATGAGGCCGGAGAACGCTCGACGACAAGTGACTTTGGCCGCTCGGTACGGAAGATGCCCAGAAACTCTTCTCCGCCTTTATCAAGGCCGGACCGCCGCCGCTGCTACACCGCGTGACGCGCTCCGGAAAAGGAAATATTCTAAATTTCGGTCTGTTCCTATAGCGCCAATGGCCTGTTTCTCACGCGCAGTGGCCTAATTGGATTTCCTAGTTGCCTGATTTGGGATATGCTCACCGGATGGGTCAAGCGTTCAAATCTGACGTTCAGATTGTTGAGGTGCGAACCGACGACCTCGATTTTCGAGGCATCGCGAGGCGAGAGTATTGGGTCGCTGCCGCTGCGCCCGAGCAAGCATTAATGTTGGTGCTCGCGGCCGTGCCGGAGGGGTGGGCTGTCAGCCTATCAGACACAGACGCTCATAAAGTAATACCGAGCGGTCTCAAGTTGCAACCGGGCGAAGCCCGATTGATCCCGCTTTTCCTTTAACGCCAACTCTCATGAGCCATTCGGCCTATCGCATCGTTTTGCGGCTACAACGATGCGTCGGCTATCGGGGCACAGCGGAATCCGGCAACCGTCGCTCGGCGCGTATCATGGTGAAGTCGCGGGAGAGCCGCACATCTCCGCAACGAGATGGGTGTGGGGTCTTCAATCGCCTGCGACAAGCCGAGCGCCTCTAATCCCGTCAAAGATAAATTGGACCGCGAGGGTCGCCAGGATAACGCCGGCAAGTCTCGCCAGCACATTGGAGCCGGTGGCCTTCAGCACTTGGTGCAAGACGTCGGTGAAGATCATCCCGAAATACGTTAGCAAAAGGCACAACAGCATAGCTGCCAACACTATCGTCGAGCCGATCGGATCACCGGCGGCTTGCCCCATCAGTAGAACAACCGCCGTGAGGCCGGCGGGCCCGGCGATAACCGGAAACGCCAGAGGGAAAATCGCGATGTCGCCCGGCCCCATGGCCTCGCGCCGTTCCAGGGCAGTAAGCGAGGATAGGCCCGAGGGATGGGCGAAGATCATCTGGATGGCCTGCAACAACAGCAAGATGCCGCCCGCAACTCGAAAGGCGTCCAGAGAAACCCGAAGCGCGGCCAGCAGCCGGTTGCCGAAGAGGGCAAAACCCAACAGGACGATCCCGGCGATCAGCACGGCCTGCCAGGCCAGCCGAAACCGCTCCGGCCGGTGAACACCCGCCGTCAGGCCACCGAACACGATTGCCGTATCGATTGGTCCTATCGCCACGAATAGAGTTGCAAAGGCGGTGATGGTAAAATCAGAGAGCATGACGGGCGTACCGCGATTTTTGCGGAGAATCGGGCCATTGAGCGGGCTTGCGGAGAAAGAGAGCGCAGTCCAGCGGATCAAGGGACAAGGGAGGCCAGCGGAGCCTCCCTTGCCGAGTATCAGGCCGTCACGCGGGGATAGCTCCGGTGCAGATACCAGAGTCGCCAAGCCGCAACAGCCGCCACCAGGATTCCGGCGATGACGTGAAGCGATGCAACGGTTCTCGTAGCCGAGAAATGCAGCACCCACGGTGACAGCGCCACCCAAACGCCAGCGGCAAGAGCCATCCATTCATGCCATTCGGCGAAAATCGCCAGCGCTGCTACCGCAAGCGCAGCGATCAGGATGCCAGTCAACCAGGCATTCCAGTTTGTGGGGCTTTCGGCGGCGAACCCGAAGGCCCATGGCGACGCGAACAAGCCCAGGCCGATCACAAGGTTGACCGCATCGGCGATCATGTCCTTTTTCCAGTCGGTGTTCATGGTTTCAACTCCTCACATTGACTCCTTTCATTCACTCGCTGCACAAACGGTCCGCCCCAGGTCGATCGACCCCTCGACGGTTGATCGGCACCGCCTCCGGCGCAGGCGGGAGCAAGGCTCCCGCCCGCCCCGTGGTTACTTGCCGTTGATGGCGATCCGTTTCACCTTATGCTGCGCGGCGGGTAACTTCGGCAGCGTCACGGTGAGAACGCCATTCTTGAACGACGCCTCGACCGTGTCCTGATCGACATCCTCGACCGGGACCGCTCGCTCGAAGCGCCCATAGTAGCGATCGCTGAAGCGGCGCTCCTTGTCTTCGGTCTCGCTCCTCTTCTCCCCGCTGATGGTCAACCAGCCGTCTCTCAGTTCGAGTTGGACGTCCTTTTCTTCGAGACCGGGGAGTTCAGCGATGACCTTGACTTCGCTCGCGGTCTCGTTGACCTCGACGTTCGGCCAGCCCATCGCCTGGGAGCTGAACGGGGCGATATCGAACGAGCGGAACGCATCGTCGAACAGCCGATTCATCTCGCGATGAAGGGCCAGGAACGGACTGGGTTGATTGCGGTGCAGGCTCACGTCGCGAGAGCCGTTGTTCCACGGAATGAGATCGCGTAGTGCCATGACTATTCTCCTTTCTGTTCTTCATGTTCACTGGACAGGACTCCTCGCGCGCGGCCAAGCCGCGCACGGGAGCGGTCCGACGGCTCGACGAAGCTCCGTCAGGCCGTCTGTTTCCGTTCGATTTGCTGGTTGTCGTTGCCGGCGGTTTCGATCGCGATGCGACGCGGCTTCATCGCCTCCGGCAGTTCCCGAACCAGAGCGATCTTCAGCATGCCGTTTTCGAAAGTCGCATCCTTGACCTGGACATAGTCCGCCAGGTTGAAAACGCGGCGGAACGGCCGCAGGGAGATTCCCTGGTACAGGTAGTCGAGATCACCCTTGTTGCCCTCGCGGCCCTGGACGGTCAGCATCGATTGCTCCGCGGTGATGGTGATCTCCTCGGGGCTGAAGCCGGCCAGCGCCAGTGTGATCTGGTACCGGTTCTCGCCGGTGCGCGCGATGTCGTACGGCGGATAACTATCGATGTCGTTCATCGTGCCGTCGGCGAGGTCGAACAGGCGATCGAAGCCGACGCTCGAACGCCAAAACGGTGACATTTCGTAGTTTCTCATAACCACATCCTCCCTTGAGCAACATGGATAGGAGCAACGCCGGGAGATTGCCGGCGGCCTTGGCCGGACCCGGATGGCGTCCGGCGCCACGCACGGTGGCACCACAAGAACTAGAAGGGTCCGGCACGCTTTCAAGAGTGCCACCCGCATCAGAATCACATTTTCCCATGCGCAACCACTCCCCGTGCGCGCCGTCGCGCACCACCTCTTGACCCGGCGCGGGGCTTCCCTAGATCGACCGCTGCCAAAGCCTTCGTAGGATTCGCCCGGGATCCGGAAGGCGAAGGCGATTGAGAGTCCGACAGGCTTTCTCCTAACGGTCAAGAGCGATGCGTGCCTTACTCGCAGCTTTGGTCGTGTTCGCCGTGCTCCTCGGTGCGTGGGAAGCGACCGGTGCTGAGCGCCTCAAACCGAAGCGGCATGGCAGTGCGAACGCGGCCGTTCAGACGGCAGCACCGAAGCAGATGGTGCCCGGTCGGGGTAAGAGGTCCAATCCCGCTACCAGGACGGACCCGACTTTCCGCACCGATGACATTGTCCCGGATATCTGCAACGGGTGCTCTTCCTGACCGGGCGCGGCCTGGTCGCAGATACGGATGAATCACACGGGCGCGGCTTGACGAGCGCGCATGGTCCTCCTTCGCCAGAACGGGAAGGACAAGATGGATATGGTCACAATCGGCGAAAGGACATCGACGCCACCGGAGGCGGCATTCTCCGCGAGCGACGCTCATCGGCCGGACCGGCGCTTGACCCCCTCCCCCTTCCCAACGGATGCGGTAGCCCGCATCTTCCGGGCGGGACGATCAGCCATGACCTCGGGAAAGGCCGGCGGCAAGGATTGGCGGCTCATCTTCGAACGGCGAAGCGCACCGTATGTCGAGCCGCTGATGGGATGGACCGGCGACGATGATCCGCTCGCTACGATCGAGCTCAGCTTTCCGACGCTGGGGGCGGCGGTCGATTACGCCGAGCGGCAGGGACTTCCGTACGTTGTTCAGGCCGGTCGGGAACCGAACGCAAGCCAGCTACAGGCGACGCCCCGTAGGATGACCCGCGCCTTCTCCGACGAGACCCTCGAACGCCTTGGACTTGGTCCCCTTCAGGAGAGCTATGACAAGGCCGTTGCCGGTGCGGAAGCCCGCACGATCGCCGGGGCGAGGAAGGTTGGACTTATGGCGGTGGTGCGCAAAGGGAGCCTGTCGCTGGATGCGAAGCGCGCGATCCTGATCGACTGGGCCTGGACGGTATCTGATCGATCAGGCAATCAGCGAAGAAAGCCCGGAGATTGGCCGGGGTTCGCGCCTTCAGGAGGTCGAACTTGCCCTGCGGGCTCTCGAACGTGGCAACGCTCCGGCGGGGAGCCACACGCTGCGCCATTACAGACTTCAAGTCGTCGCGGCGTGAGCGCTTCCGACGTCCTGCCCCGATGCCGCTCTGACGCGCGGCCTTGGAGGGCCTAGGCCGAACTCCGCTCGATATCGGCCGGGCTATTGACCCCGACGGGTTTTCTCAGGGGCCGTGCTCCCGGTCATCTGGTTCGACGGCTTTCAAATCTCGAAGGAACAATTCGCCGGCTTAGACATTTTGTGGGCGCCGCCGGCATGACGCGCATGGGCGCCGTTTCCGGGCCCAGGCGCATGCTCGGTAGCTCAAACCCACTTTGCTCTGAGGAGGAATTGGATATGAGCACCCTGTCAGTTCTATCGAACCTGCCCGCGATCCGCTCGGACGGCGGGCTCTCCCGCTACCTGACCACCATTCGCAAATTTCCGCTGCTGAGTGCGGCCGACGAGGCCATGTACGCGCGGCGCTGGCACGAACACGGGGATCGCGACGCGGCCTATCGCCTGGTCACAAGTCACCTCCGGCTGGCTGCGAAGCTGGCGCTGCGGTACCGCGGCTATGGCCTTCCCGTCGCCGACCTGATTTCGGAAGCCAACGTCGGCCTGATGCAGGCGGTGAAGCGGTTCAAACCGGAAAAAGGCGTTCGGCTCGCGACCTATGCGATGTGGTGGATCAAGGCGACGGTCCATGAGTACATTCTGAGGTCGTGGTCCCTGGTGAAGATAGGCACCACGGCCGCCCAGAAGAAGCTGTTCTTCAACCTTCGGAAACTCAAGAGCCGGATTTCTGCAGGCGAGGATTTCGACCTTTCGCCGGAGCAGGCCAAATACATCGCCGACGAACTGAAGGTGGCCCCCCGCGAAGTCGTCGAGATGAACGGGAGAATCCGGGGTGACACTTCCCTCAACCTGACCATGACTCGGGAGGAAGGTTCGGAGGAAGTACAAGACTGGCTGGTCGATCCGGCGCCCGACCCGGAAACACGGCTGGCTGAATTGGAGGATCGCCACCGGCTAGGCAGCGCGCTGAATGACGCGCTCGCTCTCCTTAGCCACCGCGAGCGCCATATCGTCGGAGCGCGATTCCTGGCCGAACCGCCGAAGACCTTGGAGGAGCTTGGTGCCACCTTCGGCGTGTCGCGCGAGCGGGTCCGCCAGATCGAAGTTCGCGCCCTGCAAAAGATCAGGAGCGCGCTGGGCGCTCGCTTGGATGGATCTGCGCGCCTTCCGACGGCGGCCAATGGAGGCTCCAGCCCAGCGAACAGGCTGTAGCGGAGCGACAGACATGAGGATTGCGCAGATTGCTCCGCTATTCGAGAGCGTTCCGCCCCGGCTCTATGGAGGAACGGAGCGGGTCGTTTCCTGGCTGACCGAGGAGCTGGTGCGACAGGGGCACCAGGTGACGCTGTTCGCGAGCGGGGACTCCATCACCTCCGCCGAACTGGTGCCCTGCACGGCTCGCGCCTTGCGGCTCGATCCTGATGTGCGCGATGCGATTCCGCACCAGATGATCACGCTCGACGAGGTGCGCGAGCGCGCCGACGAGTTCGACATCCTGCATTTCCACACCGACTATCTGCACTTTCCGCTGTTCCGATCCGAGCGCAGGCGGACGCTAACTACGCTCCACGGCAGGCAGGATCTTCCGGATCATATGCTGTTCTACCGGCGGTTTTCGGACATGCCCCTGGTTTCGATTTCGAACGCGCAACGGTCGCCGCTTCCAGGCGCGAACTTCGTGGCGACGGTCCACCATGGCCTTCCGCTCGACCTGCACGCCCCGAGCTTCAATCCGCAAGGCAGCTATCTTGCGTTTCTCGGGCGCATCTCGCCGGAGAAACGTCCCGACCGAGCCATCGCGATCGCGCGGGCGGCCGGCCTTCCGCTCAAGATCGCGGCGAAGGTCGACAAGGCGGATCACGCCTATTTTCGTGACGTCATCGCCCCGATGCTGAACGGGCCGGAAATTGAGTTCATCGGCGAGATCAACGAGAATGCCAAGAGCGAGTTTCTCGGCCAGGCCGCAGCGCTGGTCTTCCCGATCGACTGGCCGGAGCCCTTCGGCCTGGTCATGATCGAAGCCATGGCCTGCGGCACGCCGGTGCTTGCCTTCGGCTGCGGCTCGGTCCCGGAAATCGTCGAGGACGGACTGACCGGACGCATCGTATCCGACGTCGATGAGGCGGTGCGGGCTCTTCCCGGATTGCTGAAGCTCGACCGCAAGGCCGTCCGCTCCCGGTTCGAAGAACGTTTCTGCTCCGCCCGCATGGCAGCGGAGTATGGGCGGATCTACCAGAGGATGCTTCGCCGGCTTCCCACGCCGGACTCCGGCTATCGGCACCCGCCGCGCGTTCGGCCGCCGTCCATGGACAGGGCTCCGGAAGCAACACCCACGGCCGCCTGATTGAAAGACTGGGCCGCTTCGCTGGCAATCCGCGCGGAAAGCAATTTGTGCTTGCGAGGCCGGCATGGGCGCCGCGCCTCCCGCCGGGGAGCCGTAAACCAGGGGGCGCAGAGCTTCTGCCGGCGGCTGCGAAAATTTTTCGTTAGCCCCTCTTGACCGCATTTTCGCTGCGCCTAGGTCGATTTTGCCGGGGGCCGGTTACGGCCCCGGTCCTACGACATCGCTGAATTGCAGGGAGGATGTGCATGCATTTTCGTCCATTGCACGACCGCGTGCTGGTGCGACGCATCGACGCCGAGGAGAAGACCGCCGGCGGCATCATCATTCCGGACACGGCAAAGGAAAAGCCGCAGGAGGGCGAAGTGATCGCCGCCGGGCCGGGTGGCCGTAACCAACAGGGCCAGCTGGTGCCGCTCGACGTAAAGCCTGGCGACCGGGTGCTGTTCGGCAAATGGTCCGGCACCGAGGTCAAGATCGACGGCAAAGAACTTCTCATCATGAAGGAGAGCGACCTGCTGGGCGTCGTCGAGAACACATCTGCGGCGAAGAAGGCCGCTTGAAGCGCTGACAGTCATTGAAAGGGCTGACAGTCATTGAAAGGGGAAAGGAGACAACGTCATGGCCGCCAAGGACGTAAAATTCTCGACGGAAGCCCGCGACCGCATGCTGCGCGGCGTCGATACGCTGGCAAACGCCGTCAAGGTGACGCTCGGACCGAAAGGCCGCAACGTGGTACTGGATAAATCGTTCGGCGCGCCGCGCATCACCAAGGACGGTGTCACGGTCGCCAAGGAAATCGAACTCGAGGACAAATTCGAGAACATGGGCGCTCAGATGGTCCGCGAGGTCGCGTCCAAGACCAGCGACATCGCCGGCGACGGCACGACGACCGCGACCGTGCTGGCGCAAGCGATCGTCAAGGAAGGCGCGAAATCGGTTGCGGCGGGCATGAACCCGATGGACCTCAAGCGCGGCATCGACCTCGCAGTCGAGGCGATCGTCGACGACCTCAGATCGCACGCCAAGAAGATCACCGCGAACGACGAGATCGCCCAGGTCGCCACGATTTCTGCGAACGGCGACACCGAGATCGGCCGATTCCTCGCCGAAGCCATGCAGAAGGTCGGCAATGAGGGCGTCATCACCGTCGAGGAGGCAAAGAGCCTCAACACCGAATTGGAGGTGGTCGAGGGCATGCAGTTCGACCGCGGCTATATCTCGCCCTATTTCGTCACCAATACTGAGAAGATGCGGGCCGAGCTCGAAGACCCTTACATCCTGATCCATGAGAAGAAGCTGTCCGGGCTGCAATCGATGCTTCCGCTGCTCGAGTCGGTGGTGCAGTCGGCCAAGCCGCTGCTGATCATCGCCGAGGACATCGAAGGCGAGGCTTTGGCGACGCTGGTCGTCAACAAGCTGCGTGGCGGCCTGAAGATCGCAGCCGTCAAGGCTCCGGGCTTCGGCGATCGCCGCAAGGCGATGCTGGAGGACATCGCGATCCTCACCGGCGGAACGATGATCGCCGAAGATCTCGGCATCAAGCTCGAGAACGTCACGCTCAACATGCTCGGCCGGGCCAAGAAGGTGGTGATCGACAAGGAGAATACGACCATCGTCAATGGCGCCGGCGCCAAGAAAGGCATCGAGGCGCGCGTCGCGCAGATCAAGCTGCAGATCGAGGAGACCACCTCGGATTACGATCGCGAGAAGCTGCAGGAGCGGCTTGCCAAACTCGCCGGCGGCGTGGCCGTGATTCGGGTTGGCGGCGCCACCGAAGTCGAGGTCAAGGAGCGCAAGGATCGCGTCGACGACGCGATGCATGCGACCCGCGCAGCGGTGGAAGAAGGCATCCTACCGGGCGGCGGGGTGGCACTTTTGCGCGCGCTTAAGGCGCTTGAACGCGTCGAGACCGCCAACGCCGACCAAAAAGCCGGCGTCGACATCGTACGGCGCGCGATTCAGATGCCGGCCCGCCAGATCGTCGAGAATGCCGGCGAAGACGGCTCGCTGGTGGTCGGCAAGCTGATCGAGAAGCGCGACTACAATTGGGGCTTCAACGCCGCGACCGGCGAGTACCAGGATCTGGTGCGGGCCGGCGTGATCGACCCGGCCAAGGTCGTTCGCACGGCCTTGCAGGATGCCGCGTCTATCGCCGCCCTCCTGATCACTACCGAAGCGCTCGTCGCCGAGAAAGCTAAGAAGTCGGAAGCCCCGGCCGCGCCACCCATGGACTTTTAGTTTGGCGCAACGGGACCCACGCCTCGAACCCAGGAAAGGACACATCGACTGTTGGGAGGTTTCAGATGAGCAGGAATCAGCGAAGGCTGCGTAGAAATGGAGCGGCGGTCGTGCACCGGCTGATGTTCACGATGAGCTGCGCCACGATCGCCTGGATCAGTCTTTTTCGAACGATAGGAGGATGAGATGATCGCCGATCACACCATTATCTCCGCTCGGGCGGAGAAATCCCGGCGGGTCCCCGCGCAACGCCTGCTCCGACGGATACTCACGCCGTCCATGGCTGCGATACTTCTGCTGCCGTCGCTGGCAGCTTGGGGAATGGATCGTGTGCCGGGCAAACCTGTTTCGGCCGACGCCTTCGAAAAGAAGATCGCCCTTCCGCCGATTCCCCATCTCGACTCGATGCCATGGATGAAATGGAACGCCGGCCTCAGCGCGCCGAAGGTCGATACGCTGATGCCGCAGAAGCCGTCATACTGGCTCGCGCCGGCACCACGCGTGCTACCGTCGGTCGGCTCTTGACTCCGATCACCGCGAGGGCCAACGGCTCGCCGAAATTCTCGCAGCGTGGCGCAAGCTCGATGGCGACAGGGCTCCGCCCCCGGGGCATTTCGATGCGGATGAGGCGGCCCTGGCCGGTGGGCGATCTCACCCAACGTGGAGGGTCGTTTGCACGCTATGCAGATCAGCAACTATTCGAGCGTCTGGATCGTAAGCCGGGAGAGCGGGAGGAGATTGAGCGGCTGCTAGATCAGGTCAATAAGGCGGTTGACCGCGTGAAAAGATGGAAGTCCCGTGCCAAGCGTCGGGAAGTTGATGCTGAGCCCTGCAGGAACATCGGGACTTCCGTGGGGCTCGTGCGCGGTGTTGATGAAGAAGGTCAGATTTCTATAGCGGCATTTCAGCCCGGCGGATCTGTTCGCGAACCAACGATCGCTCTTGCCGTTTGTGCTGCATCCGCGATGGGGCCCGCCCATGGCAACCATGAGGACCAATTCGCGCCAGCAACTCGATTTAATAAGCGAGCTCGATCCGACTTACCTCGAGTCGCTGATCCGCGAGGATTTCGAGCGATGCCATCCTGGCGAGACGCTGGAGGATCTCCAGCGTCGCGCTTCCTTTTCGAAAGAGGACAGAGGCCTACTGCGGGACTGGATGGCGGTAGCGGCCGTTCGCGCCGCAGCCGCATGCAAGGCGAAGGCATTACCACCGCACCCGACGATCACATCCGGAACGAAGTCGATCCCGGCGCTGGATCTGACTTTGCCTCCGGATGAGAATGGCCACTTGATGAAGTGCAGCGACCTCACGTAGACTACCCATGCGGGATCAAGCAGACTCCCGGCGAGACTTCGGTCCAAGTTCTGCGCAGCACCTAACACGTGGAGCTTGCGCATGGATACCGAAAGACAACCCTCTCCCCGACGTACTGTCGCCATCCTCTCGCGAGGAGATGCCGCCGCGCGTCGAGATGCGACCCCGAAAAACGGCCGCTTTGTCGACGTTTTCGAAGCGCTCGCCGCCGTCGGCGTCGATGGGCGCCTTGCGATCTACGACGAAAGCTTCGCCGACGCCGCCCGCGAACAACTACTCGCGGTGGACGGCGTGCTCGTCTGGGTCAACCCGATTCAAGACGGCCGAAACCGCGCCGGTCTTGACGCCCTGCTGCGCGACGTCGCCGCGCAGGGCGTGTGGGTGAGCGCCCATCCCGAGGTCATCCTCAAGATGGGCACCAAGGAGGTGCTCTATCGCACCCGCTCGATGGGCTGGGGATCGGACACGGCGCTGTATCGAACCGCCGAGGCGATGCGCGCCGAGCTGCCGACCCGGCTCGCCGCCGGTCCGCGCGTGATCAAACGCGCCCGGGGCAACGGCGGCCAAGGCGTCTGGAAGGTCGAGAAGCTGCCGACCTCTTCCATGATTAAAGTGCTGGATGCGACTAAGGACGCGCCCGAGGAGGTGACGCTGGATGATTTTCTCCGTCGCTGCGCGGAGTATTTCGAGAACGGCAGCGTGATCGATCAAGCGTTCCAGTCTCGCCTGAGCGAGGGCGTGGTGCGTTGCTACATGGCAGGCGATCGCTGCGCCGGCTTCGGCTATCACAAAGTCAAAGCCCTGGTCGACTCGCCGGCTGCGCGTTCCGAGGCCGGGCCGCGGCTCTACACGTCAAACGCGGACCCCCGCTTCCAGCGGCTGCGTCGGTTGATGGAGGACGAGTGGACGCCCCAGCTAACCTCGCTGCTGGACATCGCGCGAGGTGACCTGCCCGCGATCTGGGACGCCGACTTCATGCTCGGCCCCGTCAAGGCCGACGGGAGCGACAGCTACGTGCTCGGCGAGATCAATGTCAGCTCGGTGCATCCCTACCCGAACGAGGCGCCGGCGGAGATCGCTCGGCGGGTTGCCGATCGGCTGCAGCTTAAGCTCTGACGCATGCTGACGGTCAGCGGGCTCAAACGCCTGCACATCTCCGTGTCATTCGACTTGCAGGACGGCGAATGCATCGCCCTGCAAGGGCCTTCCGGGGTCGGGAAGACCTTGCTGCTGCGCTCCATCGCGGACCTAGATCCCAACGAAGGAACGGTCAAGCTTGACGGAATGCTGAGGGAGGCGATGCCCGCTCCTGCCTGGCGACAACGAGTGACCTACCTCGCCGCCGAGCCCGGCTGGTGGTCCGACACCGTGCAGGAACACTTCACGGTCTGGATTGATGCTCTTCCCCTGGTCACGCGCTTGGGGCTGCCGGACGACTGCGGACACTGGCCAATCCAAAGACTTTCGACCGGCGAGAAGCAGCGATTGGGGCTAGTGCGGGTGCTCATGCTGCGATCGCGGGTGCTTCTGTTGGACGAACCGACCTCGGCACTCGACTCGGCATCCGCTGCGGCCGTGGAATCCTTGATCGCCGAACGCATTGCGAATGGAACGAGCGTCGTCTGGAGTACCCACGACGACGCTCAAGCCCGCCGCGTCGGATCAAGGATATTCGCGATGGGCCCAGACGGTGGCATCCAGGAAAGCCGGCCGTGACCTACATCCAGCTTTCGTACGGTGATCTGGCCCTCCCCGCTCTCCTTGTCGTCATGGACGGCGTCCTCTCGCTTGTTCTCCGCCTCAAGCTAGAAAAACAACTCGCCGTCGCTACCGTGCGGATGGTGGTACAGCTCGTCCTCGTCGGATACGTGCTGACGTTTCTGTTTGCCGCGGTGTCGCCGCTCTGGACCGCCCTCGCCGCCTCCATCATGGTTCTCTTCGCCTCGCGGGAGATCGTCGCGCGGCAGAAGCGGCGCCTACCGGGTGTTTGGAGCTACGGCCTGGGCGCGGGATGCACACTACTCGCCGCCGGTACGGTCACGATTTTCGCACTCCTGACGGAGATACGCCCCGATCCGTGGTACCACCCGCGCTACTCGCTGCCTTTGCTGGGCATGATCCTGGGAAACACCATGACCGGGATAAGCCTCGGCTTGGACGTGCTGACAAATAGCCTGGTGCGCGAACGCGCCGCCGTAGAAGCTTGCCTCGCACTCGGCGGCACCCGATACCAAGCCCTGCTGCCAATCATACGGGACGCGCTGAGAAGCGGCTTCATGCCGATCCTGAACAGCATGGCGGCGATCGGCCTTGTTTCCCTGCCGGGCATGATGACTGGACAGATTCTTGCCGGCGTCGAACCGGTCGATGCGGTAAAATACCAATTGCTGATTATGTTCCTGATTGCTGGCGGCACCGGCCTCGGAACGCTGGCCGCTGTCTTGGGTGGCGCGCACCTGCTAACCGATCATCGACATCGGCTACGTCTCGACCGAATTTTGACCGAGGAGTAGCAGTGCTGCCCCCACCTCTCGAACGAAGTGGCAGATGGAGGGAGATCTATGGAAACCGCCGCCAAGTGAAAAAGGCTTTTGAAAATCTCGTCGTTCCCTTAAGTTGTGATCGCCGACCTCTCTCAACCTTTAGAGAATCGCTTGCCGCCCCGACTTCGAAAGCAAAAACTCGACGGATCGCCATACTCCCGCCCGACGGAGGTCGAGGCGCAATTAGGGGCGCTGGAACGGTTGTCCCGAGATGACCTTCTAACGAGGTGTCAAGTCCGGGACCCGGCACATCCGGAATATGTGCGTACCGAGTGCGTGTTGCACTTCGTCAGGGCTTGCCACCGAGACAACAGCGAAGCCCGGTTTGCGAGCTTGTATAGGATCCTTCTAGAACGCGCCTTGCGTTGCTTGCCGCGGTCTCGGAATACCGCTTTCATTTCCTCAGGCCAAGCCGAGATCAACGATCTGGTCCTAGATTCCCTCAACGTCCTGCTCTCTACCGATCGGGAGACCTATTCGGAAAAGCTGGATTATTTCGAGATTCGGTTCGAAGGAGCCATGGCCAAGCTCCGCATCGATGCACAGCGAAAGGTTTGGCGTCGGCAAAACCGTAATACCTCTATCGAGGATGACGAGACGGGCGAGATGTCGTCCCTCGTCGAGAAGGCGGTCGGAAACTATAATCCCTTCGAAAGCCAAAAAATTGAGGATCGAGATTACCGGTTACGTCTGGACAGCGCGATTGACACTCTGCCACCCCTACAGCAGAGGATCGTCCAAATGCTCCGAAAGGAAGTCCCCATCGATTCGACCAGCGACCCCTACGCCGTGACGATCTCGAAGACGCTGGGCAAGGTCGAAAAGACGATCAGAAGCAATCGGGACAAGGCCTACGCCGTTCTGAGACGTATCCTGGAAGGAGATCAGTGATGAAATCCATTCCGCTCGAAGAAGACGTGCTCGACGCTTTCGCCGCCGAGCCGAGCCACGACGCCGCGACGTTCCAAAAGTATCTGAAGGATTACCCGCAATTCGCGGACGCCCTCGTCGACCTTTCGCGCGAGCTGTCCCGTGAACTCGTGCAGGAGGAGCCTTTCTCCAAGCGAGACACGGCTTGGATCGACGAATCCGTGCGCAGATATTCCGGAGATCCTACGCCCGCCCCTTTCGCGGCGCCGGCGGTTGAGAGACAGCGCGCGGCCGCGGAGGAGCTGCGCGTGCCGCGCCAGATCATCACGGCGATTCTCGAGCGCAAGGTCGCGATCGAGACGGCCTCGTCGCGCACCCGTCGGCGATTGGCTGTTCTATTCGACGCGACCCTCGACGGCCTCGTTCAGGCGCTTTCGGGACCGCAGATGTCCGCGTCGCGGAGCTACAAGGCGGATACCCGCCCTTCGACCGGAGGGAAGATCAGTCTCGAGCAAGCTCTGCGCGAGGCCAAGGTTTCGGAGGATGTCATCTCCGATCTCGTGTCAGAGGGAGACTAAAAACGTGGATGCGGTCGAACTCGGAAGACAGAGGGCGGCCGACCTTCACCGGAAGGCCGTGGAGCTCGGCAGCAACCCTTGGCGCCCCTACGACTTCGCGGTGGCTGAGGCCAACCGGCGAGGCTTCGATGTTGAACCGACGTCTCCGGGAGCGGCCGTTCTCGAAGGAAGCCGGGCGACGCTCATCGCCGCAAATCGCCTGATCGTTCATGAAGACTCCGGAAGCCCGTTCGATCAGGCCTTCCTGGTGCTGCACGAAATCGCGCATGCGGAACTTGGCGACGCGCCCGACGACGAGACTGCGGCCGAAATCGATCCGGCGCGGCCGGCGGAGCCGTCGCCGACCGGCGTCGATCGCGTCGTCGATTACGGGCGTCGACAGCGGCGCGAGGTCCAGATGGACCTGTTCGCGCGGGAATTCCTCCTTCCCCGCCCGGTCGCGAAAAAGCTACACGTCGACGATGGCATGGCGGCTTCGGATATCGCGGCACGTCTCGGCGCGCCGTTCGACGTGGTGGCACAGCAGATCTTCGACGCGGTACTTCTGCCGGCGATCGCGCCTCCGGTGGAAAAGAGCGACGCCGACAGACCTCTCAACAATGAGCAGGCGGATGCCGCCGCGCATCGAGGCGAGGCCTATATGCTTGAGGCCGGTCCGGGCACCGGCAAAACACAGACACTGACCGCCAGGATCGAGTCGCTGCTGGACGAGGGGGTCGACCCGCGCCGCATCCTCGTCCTGACGTTCTCGAACAAGGCCGCGGGCGAGATGGCCGGCCGCCTGGCGCGCAAGCGTCCGGGGGAGGCCTCGGCGATGTGGATCGGCACGTTCCACGCGTTCGGCCTGGATATCATCCGCCGCTTTCACGTGGAGCTCGGGCTGCCGCCCAACCCTCGGCTCATGGACAAGACCGAGGCAGTGGAGCTGATCGAGCGCGAGTTTCCAAAGCTGGGGCTGCTCCACTATCGCAATCTGTACGATCCGACGCAGAAGATCGCCGATCTTCTCGCGGCGATCTCGCGGGCCAAGGACGAGGTGGTCGATGCTGAAGAGTACGCCCGCCTGGCGCAAAAGATGCGGGACTGCGTTGCCCCGGCGCGGACCGAGGAAGCCGACAAGGCGCTGGAGGTCGCGAAGGTCTATCGCTGCTACGAAACGCTGAAGCGGGACGCGCAATGCGTGGACTTTGGCGACCTCGTTTCCTTGCCAGTCCGCCTTCTGCAACAGAACGCCGCCGTCCATGAGCACTTGCAACGGGCGTACGACCACGTGCTCGTGGACGAATATCAGGACGTGAACCGAAGCAGCGTCCTGCTCCTGAAGGCTCTTTGCGGCGACGGCCGCAACCTTTGGGTCGTCGGCGACGCCAAGCAATCGATCTACCGCTTCCGCGGCGCGTCTTCCTTCAATATGCGGCGCTTCGGCCGCGAGGATTTTCCAGGCGGCAAAAGAGGTCGGCTGAAGAAGAATTACCGATCGACGTCGGAGATCGTCGATGCCTGTTCGGTTTTCGCGAGGCAGATGATCGCCGGCGGCAACGACAGTGCCCTCGACGCGACCCGCAAGTCGATCGGCGCCGCACCCGAGTTCCTCACCGTGACCACCGCGGACCAGCAGCCGACGGCCTTGGCGAGCGCCATCCGCGACATGGCGGCCCTCGGCCACGCCTTCAGAGATCAGGCCGTCCTGTGCACGGGCAACGAGAAATTGTCCGAGACCGGTCGGGAGCTTGAGCGGCTCGGCATCCCGGTGTTGTTCCTTGGAAGCCTCTTCGAGCGTCCGGAAGTGAAGGATCTGCTGGCCTTTCTGTCTCTCCTGACCGATCGCCGGGCGATGGGCCTGCTACGCGTCGCGTGCTGGCCCGAGTTCGAGATGTCCATGGCCGACGTCACGGCTATGCTCGCCGCGCTGGGAGAGGACAAGTGGGAGCCGCTGGCGGGGCTCCGGGATCCCGCCACCTTGAGCGGCGCGTCGACGCAGGGCCGTGACGCGGTCGCGAGACTTACGACGGCGCTCGGCGGTTTCGAAAGCAAATCCGGTCCATGGGACGTTCTGGCCCGACTGCTCCTGGACCGGACGCGTATCGCCGCGCGTCTGGCCTCCTCCGCCGCGGTCGCCGACCGATCGGCAGCGATCGCGATCTGGCAATTCATGAATTTCGTGCGGGTTCAGCCCGCGGCGCAGGGCCTGCCGGTCCGGCGGCTCTTGGATCGCGTCAGAAGACTCCTCCGGCTGGGAGACGACCGGGATCTGCGCCAGCTACCCGCCGCTGCGCAAGGTATCGACGCGGTGCGCCTCATGACGATCCACGGATCAAAAGGCTTGGAGTTTCACGTAATCCACCTGCCGGGCATGAACGTGAACGTGCTACCGCGAACAGTACCAGCTCCGCCCTGTCTGCCGCCCGACGGGATGATCGAGGGGGCGACTGGCGCCGCGCTCGATGTCTTCCGGGCGGGACAGGTCGAGGAGCAGGAGTGTCTCTTCTACGTGGCCCTGTCGCGGGCGGAAGACCGTCTCTTCATCTACGCCGCGACGCAGGATGTGAGGGGATACCGACGCGAACCTTCAGAATTTGTGAAGCGCATCAGGCTCGCCGCGCGGCATCTGGGCGGCCTGGCGGACTGTCCCGTGCCGCCGGAGAACGAACCGATTCCAATCGAGATCGACGGCGCAATAAGCGTGAGCGGATTCCAGATCGGTCTCTACAAGTCTTGCCAGCGCCGCTTCTTCTATACGCATGTCCTGAACGTAGGTGGCCGCCGAACACTGACGCCATTCCTGCAGCTGCACGACGCGGTCCGCGCCGTGATCAAGGAGATCGTTTCGTGGGGAGCTACAGCTCCCGACACACGCCAGGTCGCGGGCTTGGTCGACCAGGCCTTCGCGGATCGAAAGCTGACCGAGCACGGTTACGCCCAGGAATTCCGCGCGATGGCGTCGGACATGATCGGCTACTTCCTGGCCGAACGCGCCGGTCTCGCCGCGACGGCGCCGATGCCGCTGCGATTTTCTATCGACACCGGCGAAATCGTCGTCATGCCGGACGACATGCTCGTCTTGAAGGGTGGCAGGCGGTTGCTCCGGAGAATCCAGACCGGCCACTACCGGGAAGACGACGTCAAGGAGATCGAAGCCGGGGCGTTCGCCATCGCCGTGCAGCGGAACGCGCCCGGCGCCCAAGTCCAGGTGCAGCACTTGTCCGACCGCGAAACGTCCGACATCTCGTTTACGGACAAATCGTTGAAAACAAAGAGGAAGCATCTCGAAGAGGCCCTTTCCGGCATCCGCGCCGGCGAGTTCGCCCCTAACGTCTCCTTGTTCACCTGCCCGAACTGCCCGGCCTTCTTCGTTTGCGGGCCAGTGCCGGCCGGCTCCTTCCAAAAAAAGTTCGCCTGAGATTACCGGTCGAGGTTTGCCGCACCGATTAGTGGGGTGAGGGCCGCAAGGCTCACCCAACCGATAGGTGCAAACATGAAGATCGACGACCCCTCTTCCCCGCCGGAGCACGGCGATCCGGTGGAACGTGCTCTGGAACATATCCACCACGCCGAGCAGGACCTCGAAAAGGCCCACCAGCAAGAACAGCGCGCCCAGCATGAGCTGGCCGACGCGGAACATGAGCTCGAACAAGCGCTCCATCCGCGCGAGTCCGAGATCATCGTCAACGCGCGCAAGCGCACGGTAAAGGGCGACATCGTCAGCTTCGAACAGATCGTGCAGCTCGCGTTTCCGGGGTCCCACGATCCCAACGTGGCGTTCTCGATGACGTATCGCCACGCCGCATCGGAACCGCACGCCGGCGAACTCGGCCCTGGCGGTCACGTCAAGGTCAAAAAAGAGGGGACGATCTTCAATGTCACAAAAACCATTCGATCGTAACCCGGACCTCCGCAAGCTGCGCGAGGAAGGCTATGCGGTGCGGATCCGCGGCGGCTTCCTCGTCATGGAAGTGCCGTACGTCAATGCAAAAGGCGAGGTCAGGCTAGGGCGCCTGATCTCGTCCCTCACCTTGGCAGGCGACGTCACGCAGCGCCCCGATACGCACGTGGTCCACTGGGACGGCGACTATCCCTGCAGCAAGGACGGCAGGGAGATCGAGGCGTTGCGACACGGCAATGGCGCCGTCGATCTCGGCAACGGTGTCACCGCCAAGTATGCCTTCTCCTGCAAGCCGCCCGAAGGCTACGCCGACTACCACGCCAAGATGACGACCTACGCCGGCGTCATCGCCGGCCCGGCCGCCGTCGTCAGACCGGATATCAAGCTTCGCTCCTATGCGGCGCCTGAGCCGGAGGAGGACACCGTCTTCAACTACACCGAGACGGCGTCCGATCGCGCCGGCATCGGCGCCTTGACGGCGCTGCTCAAGAACGAACGGGTGGCGTTCATCGGCCTCGGCGGGACCGGCGCCTACGCCTTTGACCTGGTCGCGAAGACGCCGGTCGCCGAGATCCGGGCCATCGACGGCGACGATTTCCTGACGCACAACGCGTTCCGAACCCCTGGTGCGGCATCGCTGGACGAACTGCGGCAGGTGCAGAAGAAGGTCCACTACCTCGCCGGCATATATTCCAAGATGCACCGGAACATCGTTCCGCATGCGGTCGCGCTAGACCAGAGCAATCTTCACCTCCTCGACGGCGCGACGTTCGCCTTCATCTGTATGGATGCGGGGGAGCCAAAGAAGCTTGCCGTGCAGAAATGCGAGGAGATGGGCATTCCCTTCGTCGACGTCGGCATGGGCCTTGAGTTTGTCGACGGATCGCTGGGCGGCATCCTGCGGGTGACCGCAAGTACGCCCGAAATGAGAACGCATGTGCACGGCGGCCGCATCTCGCTCGGCAGCGCCGGCGACGAGAACGACCTCTACGCCACTAACATCCAGGTGGCGGACCTGAACGCGCTCAACGCGGCGATGGCGGTCGTGAAATGGAAGAAGATCCGCGGTTTCTACCGCGATTTGGAGCGGGAGCATCACTCCACCTACACGACTGACGGCAACATGTTGCTGAACGAGGACCAGGAATGATCAGGACCAAGCAGCTTAGGCACCGCTTCGTCGAGACGATGCCAGACAACATCGAAACCGGCGTCCTGTATGTCTCGATGGAGTACGCGACAGCCGCGCACCGGTGTTGCTGCGGCTGCGGCGAGGAGGTCATCACGCC
Source organism: Bradyrhizobium lablabi (assembly GCF_018131005.1). Taxonomy (GTDB): domain Bacteria; phylum Pseudomonadota; class Alphaproteobacteria; order Rhizobiales; family Xanthobacteraceae; genus Bradyrhizobium; species Bradyrhizobium lablabi_D. The sequence goes on along the minus strand of NZ_JAFCJK010000006.1, from coordinate 99,891 downwards.
CTTCAATCCAGCGCAATGGCAAATGTCATTCAACGGGGATGCGGTCTCGCTGCATCCCTCGGTCGGCAACTGGAATCTGCGGTGCCGCTCGCACTACTTCGTTAGGGAAGGACGAGTGATCGAGGCGCCGTCCTGGACGAAGAAGCAGATCGAGGCCGGCCAAAAGCGGGACAAGGACGCGCGCACGCAGTATCTGGCCGACAAATCGGCAGTGGTAGCTGCTCCGCAGCTCCATTCGCGGCCAGTGGAACACGACCGATCAAGTCGTCTGATCGGATGGTTCAAGTCGATGTTTGTCTGAGGCGCAAAGCGCATCGTGCCGGCCACTTCTCACGCCCACGGCACGCAAGTCCTGGTCGGCAACGCACTGACAATTGCGATACCGGAGACCAAATGTCCGAAATGCACACCACCGAACCCAACATCACCTGTCCGAAGTGCAAACATCAGATTCAGCTGACGGAGTCCTTGGCAGCGCCGCTGCTGGAAGCGGAACGAAAAGCGCTCCAAAGGCAGTTGGACTCCAAGGAGGCCGAATACCGGGAAAAAGCGGAAGAGCTTCGGCGCAAGGACGAAGAGCTTGATCGCGCGCGCGGCGCCATGGATCACCAAGTTGCGCAGAGAGTACGGGAGACGAGCGACCAGATCAGAGCCGACGAGCAGAGGAAAGCCCGGGACGCGGCCTCCGCCGAACTTAACGAGACGAAGTCTCAGCTCGGCGAGATGCGGCAGACTCTTGCGCAGTACAACGTCAAACTCGCCGAGGCTCAAAAAGTGCAGGCCGAAGTGCTGCGCCAGCAGCGCGATCTCGACGAGCAGAAGCGTGAACTCGACCTTCTTATCGAGAAGCGAGTGCAGGCGACACAGGCGGAAATTCACAGGAAAGCCCGTCAACACGCGGAAGACGAGCTCAAGGCACAGGTATCGCAAAAAGATGCTCAGATCGAATCGATGGGCAGGACAATCGAAGATCTGAAGAGGAAGGCGTCGCAGGGGTCGCAGCAGACGCAGGGAGAGGGCTTGGAGCTTCAACTCGAGGCTCTTTTGAGAGCTAACTTTCCGAACGACCGCATTGAGCCGGTCAGAATCGGCGAGCTGGGCGGCGATGTCGTTCACTCTGTGAACGGTCTAGTCGGCGTACCGGTTGGAACGATCCTTTGGGAATTCAAGTCGACGAAAAAATGGAACGACGGTTGGCTCGCCAAATTGCGCGAGGATCAGAGAAGTGCCCGGGCCGACCTCGCTTTGATCGTCTCGCAGGCTCTACCGAAGGAAGTGGAGACCTTTGGCCTCATCGATGGAGTGTGGGTGACCCATCCGCGGTGCGCGATCCCGGTCGCAGTAGCATTGCGCCATTCGCTTGCCGAGCTGGCCTCCTTGCGAAAGTCTCAGGCAGGACAGCAAACGAAAATGGAGCAGATTTATCAGTATCTAATTGGGCCGCGCTTCCGCCAGCGCGTGGAAGGAATCATCGAGAAATTCGAAGAGCTCAAAGGCGACCTTGAAAAGGAACGCAAATTCATGAACCGCATCTGGGCTAAGCGCGAAAGCCAAATTCATGGTGTCATAGATGCGACGGCTAGTATGTACGGCGATTTGCAAGGCATCGCCGGCACGGCATTACCCGAAATCGAGAGCTTGGACACTCCTCTCCTGGAGCCGCAGAGCTCGTAGTGGGAAGTGCGGCCACTGTGGGAGAGACCTCCCAAATCCTTAGCGGGAATTCCCGACGCGAATCCTTGCACCGTATGATCGCAGTGGTAGTTGCGACCGAACCGTGGCAGGTTGTTTGCAAGCCTTTGCCTCGGAGTAGAGGATTTGCGGGGTAGCCGTGAGAGAATTTGAGTCCTTTGCGGCAATTCAAAAGCGTGCGAGGGCTACTCTCGGCCGGAAGGTGAAGGACTTTAGGCGCGCCCAAAGAATGACCCAAGCCGATCTAGCGGACGAAGCCGAAGTTCGGCGCGCGCTAATTAGCCAGATAGAGCGAGGAGCGGCGAACCCGACGCTGGACTCTCTTGTGCGCCTAGCAGCAGCTTTGGGTGTGGAAGCGGCTGAGCTACTCAATTCAGACCGGTGAGAACCGAAGCAGTCAGAAGATGGTGAGCCGAGCTCGTAATAGCAAACTTTCGATAAATCCGAAGTGAAAGAGATGGGCCATAGCTTCGACGTAATCTTTTTGTACGCTATATAGTACATCAACTGAACGTGCGAGCCGAACTGGCCGATCGGCCGTTCAGGGCCGATTTCATATCAAGCAACTAGAGCGATGCTCCCAAGCGGACGTTTGAAGCCAATCTGGCTTAGCAGACGACTGTCGACGATGCCCGATCCTGGCAGCGAACCGCGCCTTGTGTGGTTTTCTATTCAGAACAGAGAAAGGGACGCAAATGATCGCGATGAGCAATGCCCGATTTCGAAAAGTCCGCCATCCTGTCGCGCGACAGCTCCTTTTTACTAGTTGCAAATGCCGCGCTGCGATACCGGTGTATGACTCGCTACTCCGCTATGCTCTAGAACAGGCTTCTTTGGACCCTTCTGTCCGCGAGATCCGCTATCGTACGGGGCCCCAGATAGAGTGTCCGCCCATATCGTTGGCCGGCGCTGTGCTTCGAAGGGAAGACGGTACATTTCTTCTTAGGGTTTATCAAACACGCCCCGAGCGCCGTGATGAAGAGGAAGCCCGCCTCATCTTTGTCATGGAGCAACACGGCCTGCGTTTGCTCGAGCGGGATGCGAAAGATATCCAACGCGAGCCGCTGTTTTCGAATTCGCGCATAGTTTGGTCACATGCCGGCTACCAGGTCTCATTACTTGACCGGTTAAGGCTCGCGGTAGCACTCGAACAAGGGCCACAGACCATCACCGAGCTTGCGGATCGCTCCCGGCCCGCCTGCGACGTTCTCGCGGCGGTTTGCTCTCTCGCCTGCGCAGACCTTTTGCGATTGGATATCCGAGATGCACCTCTTGGGCCCCAAACGCTCGTGCTTGGACCCTAGAGCAGTCAAATCGTCCGCGGTCGGGATCGCCTGGCGATGCTCTGCGCGGTCCAGTCTCACGGCGTCCCGGAGCTCGTCCGAGCCGACTTCTTGGTGCAAAGGCTTGGACGGCGGCTTCCGACGGTTGACGCCCGCCGGTTCGGTCGAAGTACACGCTCCTCCTGACGTCGACACTGGCTCCTTCGCTATTGATGAGTAGGCGATGCGGCTCTGGATTCTTTCCGATTTGCACGCTGAGCTCACGCGCGGTTGGGATCTCCCGGGCCCCGTCGAGCGTCCAGATTACGACGTCATGATCATCGCAGGCGACCTAATTCCGCGCATGGAGCGCGGCGTGAAGTGGTTGATCGAACGTGTCCCGGAAAAGCCATGCATTTACGTCGCCGGGAATCATGAATTTTACGGGACCGATCTCGACAAAACGATCGAGAAAGCGAAGGAGGCTGCCATGGGCAGCCATATCAGCGTTGTACAGAACGAGACTGTTCAGCTCGGCAACGTGGTCTTCGCCGGAGCGACCCTATGGACCGACTTCAACCTATTTGGTGATCAGCGCCGCGCCTTCGGCGTTGCTGCAGACCGGATGAACGACTTCAAGAAGATTCGGATGAACGCCTATCTAGATCGCTTCCGGCCAAAGTATGCACTCCATCGGCACCTGGCTTCCCGTGCGTTTCTGGAGCGCGAGATGCGCAAGGCTCGATCTGGAAAGTTAGTGATTGTCACTCACCACGCGCCCTTCTTCAGTGGCGCACTGTTGTCAAACACGCCGACCGAGGATGAGATCCTGACCGCAGCTTATCGCTCCGACCTGACGGCGTTGATGTCTCCAGCGAGGGACGACGGGCGCGGCGCGCTCCGGCCGGCTGATCTGTGGGTTTATGGTCACACCCACGAATCCTTCGACGCCTTGATCGGTGCCACGCGCGTTGTGTCCAACTCGAAAGGCTACGGGCCGTGGCTGCCCAGCCGCCAGCAAACCTGGGACAACCCAAATTTCAATCCACATTTTGTAGTCGAAATCTGAACTAGGAGGCAGGTCATGACCAACGCCAGAGTCGCCCTCGCCGCTCAATGGGCTTCGAGCACCGCGCGCGCAATTGCAGGATCAGAAGGGACGACTGCGCCTCTTCTTTCCAGCGAAAGGGGCCCCGCCCCCGCGGAGCCCTCCAGGCAAGCCCGTCGCGACCAACCTGGTTGTGGCCGCCGAAGCCAGGGTGCATAGAGCCGCCCCCAACGAAGAACGGCTCGCGAGCGACATTTCACCTCGCTGGCCACGGTGCCCGCTAGTTGCGCGGCCTTGTTCGACTCGTCCGAGCTCGTGGCGCCGCTAAAGATCTCGCATGCGACACAGTTGGTCGCACTCTGCGAAGTCATGGACGGCTCCAGCGGCATCTAGCTTGAATGGATCGCAAATGTTGAACGTGACGATCGAATTGTTGCCCGGCGGAGATACGGATCGGCGCCTCACCATCGCGTCAATGCGGATCGCCAATATTAGCTATCTAGCGGACCTCTCCGATTACCGCGTCGATGCGCTCGAAGCGGCGAACCCATTAACCGGCACTTCCTCTCGGAACGGCGATTGCATCGTGCTTGCGCACGAACGGCGCCAAAGCGTCTGGAAACTCCTGGAGCGCGCGTGTGCGGAGATAATCGAGGCGGATTGGGTGGAGCTCTAGCGGCTCTGACTACGATTGCCGTGATCGCGCGAAGACGCTGGCGAATCCACATGTAGAGTCAGACCAGACGCCATGACCCTTGCAAAGCACTTCTCTTCGCCGAAGGTTCACGGCTTCATTTCGTACACCGAAGAACTCTTCGCGGATGCCTTGATACAAGCCACCCTCGAACCGAACGTCCAGGCCATGAAATTCGTCTCGGAGTTCGAAAGGCCTGGTGAAACTCGCATGCAGAACTTGATACTCGTCCGCCGGCTCGAAGGTTTGTTCGAACTTCGAATTAAGCACGCCGGCGAAGCGATCCCGATGCGCGCGCCCCTGTGCTGTAACTCTAAACTGCGCGTGTGGACGCTTGAGGAAGTCGACATCCTGGCATTCCCGAGACTTGAGAATGCTCGAACCATTTACATGTGCCGTGATGTCCGCATCTCGGTCCATCTGCGGATGTTAGCACTGGAAACCGTTAGATCCGGCCCGGTCGAGCTGGGGTTTCTCACAGAGAGACTGGCCTCATTCCCCGATGCGTATCGGACGATTTTCCATCTAGCCTGGATTGGGGCGCTGCGGCTTGCCGCAAACGGCCAACGCATTGGCCCCTCTACTTTAGTATCGGCCTCAAAAACATAAAGCGCTTGCCAATCCATTAGTTCGTCATTTGACAACCATCTTCTACGGCACCTCGGGCAACTTAGCTTAACGTGAACTCAATTTTACGATTTGGCCTCCGATATCGTGGCCGAAAACCGTCGAAAGAACTGAGTGTCACCAGACAGGTGGCGATCTTCGATGGCCGGAGTTGGAATGGCTCGCTCGAGATACGATTGGACCGAAAAGCGCATCAAGCGCTTCTTGAAGGAAGGGCGTGGTAAGGGGCACGGCGCGAGCTACAAGCCATGGTTAATCGTATCTGACGTTCCATCGCATGGACGCACGCATCGAGTATTCTTCGCGAGAACCGGTCGCCAACACCATTTCCTATCCGACATCGAGTACTACGCATTTCTCCATAGCACATTCGATGACACCGTGATCGACATCCGCGAGCAATTCCCGCTCGATCGACCAGAAACACTCGCAATCGCTGCCGCGCTAGGCGTCAAACATCCTGGATACAAGGGGGTGCCGATCGTAATGACGACGGATCTAGTTGAAACGCGAGCCGGTGCCGGATTTCAGTTCGAGCGGGCGATTGCGATCAAGCCTGACGACGAACTCGACAAGACCCGAATAATTGAGAAACTGGAGATCGAACGCGTGTATTGGAGTCGCCGAGGTATACCGTGGTTTATCCGCTCCGAATCCTCGCTCCGGACGACCAAAAGTTTTAACCTCGAATGGATGTTCGATACGACCGGACCGGGAGATATAGATCCCGCAGTCGAAACGGCAGTGTCCACAAATCTGGCCGGCGCCCTGGCGCTTCATCAAGATCACCTCCTTGGCGAAATGTGTGTCTGGCTCGACAGGTCGCTCGGCTTAGAGATAGGCAACAGCTTGCAGATCGTGCGTCGCCTGCTCTGTAAAAAGCATCTTCTCGTCGACCTGGCGAAGCCAGTTCTGTCAGAACAGCCGTGCAGGTACTTCAGCATCAATCTAGCATCATCATGAGCGCCATCCTGAACGCCCATCTTGTGGAGCGAGTCCTGATAAGGGAGTTGTCCGACGGGGAGCGGCTGCTCCGCGTCGTGCGCAACGACGGCTTGTTCGGCTACGTGTGGCTCTTTGACGTCTTTAAGAAGCACTGGCCCTTCCCCGTTGAGCATGCGACGATCATCACTGGACCAAATGAATTGGAGCCGAAATACCGTCTCGAACACGAAGACCCTTGGCCGCCGTCAATCTATAACTTCGGTGACACCACAGCCACCGATGACGCGCAGGCTAAGCGATGGAAGCTCGTAAATCTGCTTATAGGAAACGATGACGGCCACGATCTGCTGTTCAAAAAGCTGCGGAAGGCAAGGTTTGACTCGGTCATGAAGGCCGAGAATGTTCCAAGATCAACGCTTGAGAACCTCATAATGCGCTACTGGCAGCGCGGCATGAAAGAGGACGCCCTGAGGCCGGACTTCGCGAGATGCGGCGGACGAGGGAAGCTTAGAAACAGCAAAGGAGCTGCCAAAATCGGCAGGCCACGTTCTATCTCTGATGGTACTGGAGCATCTGTCGACGAAGAGAAGCGGGCCCATCTGACGATCGCGGCAGACTATTATCTAACTTCCAAGAAGATCAGCCAAAAAGGGGCCCTCGACCACATCGTTAGACTTTTCTACAAAAATCCCGAAGCTCGCGGGGGCGATGACCACCCACTTAGGGACGATCGTCCTACAGAGCGTCAACTTCGTTATTTTCTTCAAACTAACTATTCGCATAGTCACCGATTTCGCGCACGCAATGGACAGAAAAAATTCGAACTGACCGCACGTGGGCTCGGCGGCAGTGGCGAACAGAATACCCACGGCCCAGGCGATATGTTTCAGGTCGATGCGACTGTTGCGGACGTGTATCTGGTCTCTAAGTTGGATCGCAATCGGATCGTTGGCCGCCCGACAGTCTATTTCGTGATCGACGTATGGAGCCGGTTGATTACGGGCCTGTATGTCGGCTTCGAAGGGCCATCGTGGATTGGGGCAATGATGGCTCTCGTTAATATGGTTACGCCGAAGGTTGAATTTTGCGCTCAATATGAGATTGAAATCGACGAGGATGAGTGGCCTTCGCATCATGCTCCAAGGACCATTTTGGCGGACAAAGGCGAATTGGCGAGCTGCGATCTCGGCCAACGCATAGTAGACACTCTGAACATTCAGATAGGAAACGCGGCATCTGGCCGAGCCGATTTGAAAGCTATAGTCGAACGCCGATTTGGTATCGTTCCGACAATCTTCTCACCCTTCATTCCAGGGTATGTGGAGAAAGACTTCGGGCAGCGAGGCGTGCGCGACTACCGCTTGGACGCCAAGTTGACGCTTCGAGAATTCACTAAATTTATGATTCGCGCCGTCCTAGAGCACAATGGGGAGGCGGTGACCGAGATCAAGACGCCAGCACCGATGACTACTGCAGGCATGGGACCAGTCCCTCTTGAGCGCTGGAAGTGGGGCATAGAAAATCGGAGCGGGAAACTCCGGCGACTCGAAGTGGATCACGTCGCACTAAACGTGATGCCCCGTGATCGCGCCCGGGTGACAGAAAAAGGCATTCGCTTCCGGGGCGGATTCTACACGTGTGCAACGGCGCGGCGAGAAGAATGGTTCTCCCGCGCGAGGATTAAGGGAACCTGGTCGGAGATAATCTGCTTTGATCCACGCTCGCTGGACAAAATGTATCTGCTGAACCGGACTCTCCCGGGCGGCTTCGAGACTTGTGAGCTGATGAAGGTATCCGAAGAGCTCATCGAAACGTCACTCGCCGAGTATCAAGAGGTATCGCATGAGGCAAAGGTCGTGAAGGCAAAGGGCGAAGAGAAGCGTCAGGCACGGCGAATTCGTATCGATGAACAAATGCAGGAGATTGCGTCGACGGCAGCAAGGGAGACACTCGCGGTCCGGGACCCGGATGTATCCGCTTCTAAAAGGGTTGCCGAAATCAGCGAGAACAAGAAGGCAGAGAAGGCACTTCAGCGCCGCTCAGAGGTATTTGACCTCTCTCCAACACTGACGTCACCAGCCATTGTTCCCGATCCAGACCAAGATACTGTCGATGAAGACACCGAAGATTATGCGATGAAATTTCTCTCCCACTTAAGCCCCGTGCGGAAGGACAATGATCGTGGCACCTGATTTATCCGGAGAGCAGGACAATGAATTGATTCCGGCAATCTATGCGGAGTCAGCCCTACACCAGGCCGGAAATCCACTGATCGACGCATTACCGAGGTTCAAAACTGCTAGAGAACTCCTTGGCGCTATTGGAACAAGTCCTGAGCACGCTGAAGAAGACCGGCTTCAGGATGCTTACGTCCGCATGCTCTTGGTCCTAGGCCTCAGAAACTTCTTCGTCCCGCTGCAAAAGCATTTTGCGGTGGTCGAGCAAATGGGGCTGGTTATCCGCGGCGGTTACGAATACCGAAATCCGGCGGGGCCCGACTTCAAGAAGGCACAGGTTGAATTCTATCGTCAAAGCATGAAGGGCGCTATCGTCCCCATCACGCTGCCAAAGCCATCAACGGCGCCGAGCTTCTCCATCTTCGGTGTCTCCGGTATGGGCAAGAGCTCGATCGTCGAGCGTATCCTTTCTTACTATCCGCAGGCGCTGATCCATCCGCAATATCGGTTTATGCAGCTAGTCTGGCTTAAGGTAGATTGCCCCCTAGATGGCAGCCTGAAACAGTTGTTGCTCTCCATCATCGCCCAAATTGACAAGAAGCTAGGTACCAAACACTACCGCGTCGTAGGAAACAGGACTGAAATTGACAAGTTGGTCTTGGATGTCGCGAAGATCGCTGCCCAGCATAACGTCGGCGTACTTGTTATCGATGAAATTCAGCATCTGCTGGACGCGCCCGGAGTGGGGCTGGCCAAAATGCTCAACTTTTTCGTGACGTTTGCAAACGATGTGAAGGTACCTTTTGTCCTTGTCGGAACGCCGAGGGCCGAGAAGCTGCTTTCGGTGATGTTCCGTGAGGCGCGGCGTGTCAGCGACGCGGGCACGATCTACTGGGACCGCATGAAGCCAGGCACAGAATGGAGATATTTCATCGACAGGATGTGGCCATTCCAGTGGACAGCCAAACCGACGCCTCTGACAGATGAATTGTCGGATGCGATGTTTTTTGAGACGCAGGGCATAACGGCTCTAGCAGTGCGCCTCTATCAATTGGTTCAACTCGAAGCTATTCGCAGCGAAAAGGAACTCATTACAAAGAGGCTAATATCTGAGGTGGCCTCGGAAAGCTTTGCTCTGCTGCAACCAGCGCTTGGAGCGCTGCGTTCAGGCAAAGCGAGCGACCTGGCTCTTTTTGAAGACTTCTTCAATGGCTGCATAGATGCCGTTGACGGTAGTCTTCAGAGCGCTTCTCTCCAAAAGCCGTCGATCGTACCCGAGCCCGATACATCAGGCAGATCGTGGTCGGCTATCAAGCTGAAGAAGAATCTGGAAGAGGTGGGCGTTCCGCCAAACGAGGCGGCGGCAATCGTCCGTGAGGTTCTTTCGCGCAACAGATGTAATGACGGCATTGATGACACTTTAGTCAACGAGATATCGGCCGCTCTCAGAAAAGATGGCAAAGACGCGGGCCTAATCGCAATGCTCGAAAGAGCAAAGGCGGACGGCTCTGACATGGTCTCGGAGTTGAAAAAGGCTGGTCTACTTATACACGAGTAGGGAACTCGCATGGCAGCGCAATTGCCGTCTCCGTACCCAGATGAACTGCTATATTCAGTTGTAGCTCGATACTTGGCGTACTTTTCGCCGAAGAGCACGTCAGACGCGATCCGAGCGATCATTGGAAAAAGATGGTGTTCAGTCGGGTTCGGGAGCGAGTTAGATCTGATAGCGAGCCAGACCAGTAATTCATGGGGAATGAAATCGCACGAAATCGTGGAACGGCATTCGCTTCTGCCATTCTACGGCGCATTTTTTGAGCCAAGCGTTTACTTGGAGAGCGTGCGGAGAATGTGTGCAGCCGGTGAAAACGTGCTGGCCACCGGACGCGGGAACCTCCGCCATTCGGTTGAGCTACGGTACTGCCCGCGCTGCGCTTCCGAGGACGTCGCCAATCTCGGCGAAACCTATTGGCGTCGGCATCATCAATTGCCTGGAGTGGTCGTTTGCACGATTCACGATCAAATTCTTCTGCGGAGTCTTCCAGCACAAGCCGCGGGAGGACATTATTATGATGCGACTATATTGTTTTCTAAGGGCGGAGTTGAATGCGCTTCACTAGCGAGAGGTGAACGCCAACTGGCCAGGGAGATCGCTGCCCGATGCGGGGCTGTCTTAGACGGCACGTGTAGCAAATGGACACGGCTCGAGGTCGGGGTAACCTACGCTCAGATTGCGAGACAATACGGGTTCAACTTTGGAAGCGAGAAAACTGACACCGATCTGTTGATCAGTTGCTTTGTCGAATTTTTTGGCCGCGACTTTTTGCGAAAGATTGGGTTTCGGACAGGTCGCTCTTTATTTCGCAGCGACAGCCCCAGGGATCCTTTGTCGAATGTGCTGGTCCAAACGTTCGTTGAGAATTATCTCGAGGTTCGAGGCTTCTCAGGGCTTCTCCCCGAAAAGTCGTTGTATGGTTGGAAGTGCCCGAACAAATACGCGAAGCATCCCGATGGTTTTCGGCTAACAAACGTTGTCAGACGCGTGTCTCGACTGGGCTATGACTATTTTCATGCAAGATGTAGATGCGGTCTCAACTTTGCTTTCCACAAGGCGAAAGACGATGACCCGCTGATGCCTGACAGGATAGTAGTTTCACGCTGGAGCAGTTTTCAGCAGAAGAGAGCTCAAGATCTGTTCGCGAAGCATCTTAATGTTCGCGCCGTTGCCTCGGCAATGAAGGTATCTCATCGGACTGCATCGAAACTGATTTCCTGTGAGAAGTCGAAACTCGAGAAGTCGGTAGACGATATCGCGAAATTGCGAAAGGAGTGGGGACGAGATAGGTCTCGTTCTACGTACCAAGCCCTGCTCAAGCATGATAGGGCATGGCTCCTCGAACAAAAAGGCCATCAGAGAGTCGTTGGCCGTTTGCCGGTGCCCGCTCATTCCGACAGCGACCTAGCGTCGAGCATCCGTGTGGCATTCGTCAAAATTCGAAATCGGGGTGACAATCCCACGTTAACAAGACTATCCGAGGAATTAGGCTTTAGGCTCATTCGCTCTCACCTGGATGATTACCCGTTGTCCAAAGCCGAGGTGTCGGCTGTTATTCCTACTCCAGCGTGGGTATCCGCGCGGAGACGAAGGGGTTGGACGAAGAAACGTCAAAACCCTGGATCGACTTCGGTCAAAGTAAAAATACTCAACAACATCTGACGGTTACCGGCCCGCAGGCAAACTGCCAAAACTTTTTGGCGCCCGAAGCGAGTGCAACCGAGAAAATTGCCAAGACTTTAGTTCTTCCCAGAAATCCGGGTCCCTGCAAACGCAGGCTTTTTTCGCCCGATCCGCCAAGACTTAATTGTCGCCAGACATCAGGAGATGCCCAGCGCCCGCGCCAGATTGAAGGTCAGCAGGCTCGCGACATAGGCCAGCGCGAGCATGTAAACGAAGGTAAAGACCATCCACTTCGCGCTGCCGGTCTCGCGGCGGATCACTGCGAGCGTCGAGGCGCATTGCGGAGCAAAGATGTACCAGACGAGCAGTGACAGCGCGGTCGCAAGGCCCCATTTCTGCGCCAGCACCTGGCCGATCTGGTCGGCCGCCTCCTTGCCGCCCTCGATCGAATAGACGGTGCCGAGCGCGGCCACCGCGACCTCGCGCGCCGCCATGCCCGGAATCAGCGCCACTGCGATCTGCCAGTTGAAGCCGATCGGCGCGAGCAGCGGCTCGAGCGCGTGGCCGATCATCGCCGCGAAGCTGTAGTTGATCGCCGGCCCCTCGGCACCCGCGGGCGCAGTGGGGAACGACGCCAGGAACCAGATCAGCACCATCATCGACAGGATCGTGGTACCCGCGCGGTACAGGAACATCCTGGCGCGGGTGAAGACACCGATCGCGATGCTGCGCAGCCGCGGCAGCTTGTAGTCGGGCAACTCCAGCATGAACGGCGCCGGCGCGTGGTCGCGCCACAGGAAGAATTTGGCGATCGCCGAAACCGTCAGCGCGCTGGTGATGCCCGCGGCGTAGAGGCCGAACATCACGAGCCCCTGCAAATTGACCCAGCCCCACAGCGTCTTCGCCGGGACGAAGGCTGAAATGATCAGGGTGTAGACGGGAATCCGCGCCGAGCAGGTCATCAGCGGCGCGATCAGGATCGTGGTCAGGCGGTCGCGGCGGTTGTCGATCACGCGCGTCGCCATGATGCCGGGGATCGCGCAGGCAAAGCTCGACAGCAGCGGAATGAAGGCTCGGCCGTGCAGGCCGGCGCCCCCCATGATGCGGTCCATCAGGAACGCCGCGCGCGCCATGTAGCCGAAATCTTCCAGGAGCAGGATGAACAGGAAGATGATGATGATCTGCGGCAGGAACACGATCACGCTGCCGACGCCGGAGATCACGCCGTTCTGCAGAAAACTCTGCAGGAGGCCTTCGGGCAGCACGTCACGGATCAGTTGCCCGAGCACGGAAAAGCTGTCCGACAGAAATTCCATCGCCGGCTGCGCCCAGCTGAACACCGCCTGAAACATCACGAACAGGATCAGCGCCAGGATCGCGAGGCCGCCGATCGGGTGCAGCACGACGGCATCGATCCGGGCGGTCAGCGTGTCGGGCTTGGCCGGTAGCGTCACGCTCGCGGCGATGATGCGGTCCGCCTCGCGCTGCGCAGCCTTGAGGTCGCCGATTGTCGGCGCGGTCCACTGATTGCCCGTTGCCGTCTCATCCGCGCGGCTCAAAAATTCGTCGGTTCGCCGCAGCAATTCGTCGATGCCACCCTTGCGGACGGCGACCGAGGTCACGATCGGCAGGCCAAGCTCCTGCGACAGGCGGTCGAGATCGATCGTCACGCCGCGGCGCTTTGCGATATCGATCATGTTGAGCACGAGCATCATCGGCCGGCCGACGCGCTTGAGCTCGAGCACGAGGCGCAGCGTCAGCCGCAGATTGGTCGCGTCCGCGACGCAGAGCACGAGATCGGGTACCGCCTCGCCAGGGAAACGCCCGAGCACGATGTCACGGGTGATCTCCTCGTCCGGACTGCGGCCGCGCAGCGAATAGGTACCGGGCAGGTCGAGCACGGTCACGCTGTGGCCGTCCGGCGTGACGAAGCTGCCGGATTTTCGCTCGACGGTGACGCCGGGATAGTTCGCGACCTTCTGGCGGCTGCCGGTCAGGCTGTTGAACAGCGTGGTCTTGCCGGTATTGGGTGCGCCGACCAGCGCAAGGCGCAGGGGTGCGGTTGTCATTCGACGATAACGGCCATGGCTTCGCTCCGGCGCAGGGCGATGGTGGCGCTGTCGACGCGCACCGCGATAGGATCACGCCGGATCGCGCCCTCATGGAGGATTTCCACGCGCGCGCCCTCGACAAAGCCCATTTCCACCAGCCGTTGCTCCAGTTCCTGGGCTGAGAGCGACGAGCCCGAGCCGGTCTGAAGCGCATCGAGCCTGCGTATTTTTCCGACAAAGCCGCGAGCCGCATCGCCGAGCCGGATGTCCTGGGGGCTTGTTGGATCGCCTGTCATGGAGCCTGTTTTTCAGTAGGTCGTGGCAGGGTCAAGCGCTTGCCTGCGATGGGTTTTAGAACCCTTAAAAACAGCGACGTCAGCGTTCCAGGCGCACCCCGAGGGCGCGACGGCCCTGCCGTTCAAGCTCTGCCGCGGGCGGGGATTTGCTTCCTCCTCCGCGGCGGTTTGCGTTAAGCTTGCCCGCGGAGCCGGAGCGCCCGTGCAACCCGCACAACGCAACTCGCTAAGACTGCTGCAATGGATGATGGCCGCATCGCTGGCCCTCCCACTGGCGCTGTTCGCCTTTGCCTCCGTGATGTCCTGGATTTCGATCCACGAGACCGCCGACCGGGAGGTCGAGCGCACGCTCGACGTCGCGCATGAGCACGCACTGAAGGTTTTCGAGACCATCGACCGCAGCCTCTCGGAGATCGCGGAAATCATCCGCGGCATTCCCGACGCCGGCATCCTCTCGCGCGAGGAAAACCTGCATCAGCGCCTGAAGGAACTCGTCGATGCGCTGCCGCAGGTGAAATCAGCCTGGGTTTTCGACTCCAGAGGCCATGCCCTGGTCAACAGCCTGGTGATACCTACCCCCGACATCGATTTCTCCGACCGCGACTACTTCAAGGCACATGTCGCTCGCGACGTCGGCACCCAGATCGGCGAGACGCTGAAGCCGCGACCCCCCTACCAGGGCTCGCCCTTCTTTGGCGTCAGCCGGCGGCGCAACAACGCGGACGGCAGCTTTGGCGGCGTGATCCAGGCCTCCGTGCTTCCAACCTATTTCGAGAATTTCTATGCGCGGATCGGCCGTGAGCCCGGCAGTTTCTTTGCGCTGGGACGCATCGATGGCGTGGTGCTGGCGCGCTTTCCGACTGTCCAGAACGAACCGGCGCTCGAACGCAACGGACCCGCCTGGCAGAAAATGTCCGGCAACCCGGCCGGCGGCCTGATTACGGTCACCTTGCCGGGCGACGGCGTCGAACGCCGGCTCGGCTATCAGCGGCTTGCCGAATACCCGATCTATGTCAGCGCAGGGCTGGAGACTTCGACGATCCGGGCGCGCTGGATCGAGACGATGGCCCAGCACCTGATCTTTGGCGCGCCTGCCACTGCGCTGTTGTTCTGCCTGCTCGCGCTGGCGTTCCGGCGGACGCAGCGTCTGCACGCAGAAGCAGAGCGGCGCATGGAAGCCGAGGAGGCGCTGCGACACGGCCAGCGGCTCGAGGCACTCGGGCAACTCACCGGCGGCGTCGCACACGACTTCAACAATCTCCTGACCGTGATCCGCGCGTCCGTAGACATGCTGCGACGGCCGGACCTGCCGGAGCCGCGGCGGCAGCGCTATATCGACGCTATCTCCGACACGGTGAGCCGTGCCGCCAGGCTGACTGGTCAGTTGCTCGCCTTCGCGCGCCGACAGACCCTCACACCCGAAATCTTCGATGTCGGCGAGAACGTGCAGATGCTTGGCGAGATGATCGCGGCCTTGATCGGCCAGCGCATCGAGATCGTCACGCAAATGCCGGACGAGTCCTGCCTGATCAATGCCGATGCCGGCCAGTTCGAGACGGCAATCATCAACATGGCGGTGAATGCGCGCGACGCCATGGATGGCGCCGGTCGACTGACAATCGCAGTGCGTCGTGAGAACGCCCTGCCGGCCGCGAGCGCCAGTTCGCCGAGTCCGCACGGATATGTCGCCGTGTCGGTCACCGACACCGGCATCGGAATTCCCCAGGAGCGGCTCGGCCGGATCTTCGAGCCGTTCTTCACCACCAAGGAAGTCGGTCACGGGACCGGCCTCGGCCTCTCACAGGTATTCGGCTTCGCCAAGCAATCAGGCGGCGAAGTGGCCGTCACGAGCGCGGTCGGCAGGGGCAGCACATTCACGCTCTATCTGCCGCGCGTGATCGGCGAGCACGGAGCGCATTCGCCGCTCTCCGAGGACGCCCCGCCGGCGGATGGACGCGGCGCGTCGGTGCTGGTGGTCGAGGACAATTCTGAGGTTGGACAATTCGCCGCCGACACGTTGGCCCAGCTCGGCTACATCGCTGTGCTGGTCGACAACGCCGCCGACGCGCTGCAAGAGCTCGCCGCCGACCCGAGCCGCTTCGACGTGGTGTTCACCGACGTCGTGATGCCGGGCATGAGCGGCATCGAGCTCGCCGGTGAAATCCGCCGGCAGGGACTTGATCTGCCGATCGTGCTGGCCACCGGCTACAGCCAGATATTGTCGCAGCAGGGCAGCCATGGCTTCGAGCTGCTGCAAAAGCCCTATTCGGCCGATCAGCTTTCGCGCATGCTGCGGAAGGTCACGCGGCTGCGGGGGGTCAACCGCGGTCAGGCAAGGGCCTCGTCGTGAGATCGTTGCCACGATCTCCGTGCAAACCCTGCGCGTTTGTCGCGAGGGAAACCGCTACACACTGTCCGGATCATGCTCCAAGCGCCATCGGGCAGATCGGTCCCGTGAGACCGAAGCCCGGATGGAACCGATTGATTTGCCTTGCGTTGGCGCTGCATGGGCAAGGCAGGCGTCAAATCCAGATCGTCGCTAACGAAGCCGCCCGCCGCGAAATCGGCGGCGAAGAAGCCCGATTCCGAAACCAGGGATTCCGCCGCAAGGGCAGCGGCCGAGGACACTTCGGAGTTCGTCGACGTGATCGCCGAGGATGGCGATCATGTCGAACCGCCGCCTCCTGATATCCTCGAACCGGACCCCGAACTATCAACAGAAGAGGCCGAGCGGGCGCGCAGGGACTATCTGCTGACGCGGTTCTGGATCAGCGCGCGCGGCTATTGGGGCAGGAACGGCGACCGCCTGGCGTGGCTGTTCACCATCGGCCTGCTGGCACTGATCGTGGCCCATGTCGCCGTCCAATACGGCATCAATGTGTGGAATCGCGCGATCTTCGATGCGATCGAAAAGCGCGATGCTGCGACCGTGTATTATCTCACCGCGATCTTCCCTCCCTTGGCCATCGGCAGCGTGCTGCTGGGTGTGGCCCAGGTGTTCGCCCGTATGGGCATCCAGCGCCGCTGGCGCGCCTGGCTGACCAACGCGGTGATATCGCGCTGGCTGAGCAATGGCCGCTACTACCAGCTCAATCTCGTCGGCGGCGATCACCAGAATCCGGAATATCGGATCGCCGAAGACCTGCGGATTGCGACCGACTCGCCGGTCGACTTCATCGCCGGCGTTACCTCGGCGCTGTTGTCTGCGGCCACCTTCATCGTCGTGCTCTGGACCATCGGCGGCGCGCTGACGGTGACGTTGGGCGGATCGTCCGTCACCATTCCCGGGTTCCTTGTCATTGCGGCAATTGTCTATGCTGCGATCGCCTCGGGCTCGATCATGGCAATCGGCCGCCGCTTCGTGCATATCTCGGAAGACAAGAACCAGGCCGAAGCGGAATATCGCTATGTGCTGACCCGCGTGCGCGAGAATGGGGAGAGCATCGCGCTGCTCGGGGGCGAGCAGGAAGAGCGGGACGGAATCGACAAGACGTTCTCGAAAGTGCTGCGGCAATGGGCGCGGCTCGCCGGCCAGCACATGCGCACCACGCTGGTGTCGCAGGGATCGAACCTGATCGCGCCGGTCGTGCCGCTCTTGTTGTGCGCGCCGAAATTCCTCGACGGCAGCATGTCGCTCGGACAGGTGATGCAGGCCGCATCCGCCTTCACCATCGTGCAGACGGCGTTCGGCTGGCTGGTCGACAATTACCCAAGACTCGCCGACTGGAATGCCTGCGCGCGCCGCATCGCCTCGCTGATGATGTCGCTCGACGGCCTCGAACGCGCCGAAGCCGGCGACGGCTTCGGCCGCATCCAGCGCGGCGAGACCGAGGGCGACGCCATGCTCTGCCTCAACGATCTCTCCGTCACCCTCGACGACGGCACCGCGGTGGTCGGCGAGACCGAGGTCATGGTCGAACCAGGCGAGCGGCTCCTCGTCGCCGGCGAATCCGGCACCGGCAAGAGCACGCTGGTGCGTGCGATCGCCGGTCTGTGGCCGTGGGGCGGCGGCAGCGTCGGTCTGCATGCCGATCGTCGTCTGTTCATGCTGCCGCAAAAGCCCTACGTGCCGTCGGGCACGCTGCGGCGCGCCGTCGCCTATCCCGGTGCGGCCGAAGACTGGACCGTTGAACAGATCGGCGATGTCCTGCACAAGGTCGGCCTCGACCATCTGAAGGAGAAGATCGAGGAGGAAGCGCCATGGGACCAGACGCTGTCCGGAGGTGAGAAGCAGCGGCTCGCCTTCGCGCGGCTGCTGCTGCACAACCCCGATATCGTCGTGCTTGACGAAGCGACCTCGGCGCTCGATGAGAAGAGCCAGGACAAGATGATGGACATCGTGACGAAGGAATTGCCGAAAGCGACCATCGTCAGCGTCGCCCATCGCGCCGAGCTGGAAGCCTTCCACAGCCGCAAGATCGTGCTCGAGCGGAGAAAGGGCGGCGCCAAGCTCGTCAGTGACATCGACCTGATCCCGCGCAAGGGCAAGAGGCGGCTGCTCGGCCGCTTCCTGCGCCAACGCCGGGCAGCAAACAAGGCTGCCTGAGGCCGTTGGAGTCCCCGGCAAAACCGGCTATGCAAGCGCCGCTTGTGACGAGGACGAGATTTGATCCCCAGCAACGATCCTTCGCCGCCGCCGTTCGGCGCGTTCGCGCCCAATGCGGCGCAGGCCACCATCATCCGCCTTGCGCATGGCACGGGACTGAAGCGCGGGGCGTTCCGCCCCTGGCTGTCGCGGATCGTCAATCTGTTCGGCGCCGGGCCGCTCGATGTGACCTATCAAGGCGCCGCGTTCCGCTTCTATCACCAGGCCAGCGCGACCGAGCGCGGCGCGCTGTTCAATCCCGACTACAATCTCGAGGAACTTGGCTTCCTGCGCCGCCACGTCTCCGCTGGCGGCATCTTCGTCGACATCGGTGCGAATGTCGGCACCTATGCGCTGGCTCTGGCGCGTGATGTCGGGCCTGACGGCCAGGTGATCGCGATCGAGCCGCATCCGGTGACGCATGCGCGGCTCAAGTTCAACACCTCGGCCTCCGGCTACGCCCAGGTACGGCTCGTCGCCGCGGCCGCCGGCCCGTCCGATGACGAGTTGATGATCGAGACCGACGGCGAGAATCTCGGCGCCAGCCACATCGTGACAGGCGCTCCCGCCGGCCGGGCGATCAAGGTGCCTTCGCTGCGCCTGCAGAGGATTCTCGAGGAGGCCGGCGCGGCGCATGTCGATGCACTTAAGATCGACGTCGAGGGCTTCGAGGATCGCGTGCTGACGGGCTTCTTCAAGGAATCGCCGCGGACGCTATGGCCGCGCGCGGTGGTGATCGAGCATTTGTCCCAGGACGAATGGACCGAAGACTGCATTGCGGACATGCGCGCGCGTGGTTACGTGGAACAGGGCCGCACGCGGAGCAATACGCTGCTCGCGCGAAGCTGAGGTTCAGCAGCATCCGAGCTTGGCTCCCTATCCCACCTGCTGTCACACGCCGGGATGAGTTCCGCGCAGGCGCGACAGGAACATCGTCGCATACGACCGGTTATCGCTCGATGATGTGCAGGAGCGATTCATGACCAATGATCATGCAGCGAATGTCGACCGCGTCTGGGAACTGATGAAGAAGATCGGCTTTGCAATGCTCGTCACCCATGATGGCGACAAGATTCGCGCGCGGCCGATGAGCGCCTTTCCGCAGCGCGACGAGAACACGATCTACATGCTCACCGACGCGCGGCGGCACAAGGACGAGGAGATTGCGCGCGACGCGAACGTCAACCTCTCGTTCGCGAATGCCAGCGACCAGAAATACGTTTCGGTAACCGGCACCGCCGTCGTCTCCAACGATCGCGCGAAGATCAAGCAATTGTTCTCCACGCCTGCCAAGGCATGGTGGAAGAGTGCCGATGATCCAAACATCCGCGTGCTGAAGATCACGCCGGATGATGCCGAGTTCTGGGATTCGCCGGGCTCAGTCATCAGCTATGTGAAGATGGCGGCCGCGGCGATGACCGGTACGCGTCCCGACATCGGCGAGAACCACAAGGTATCGATGTAGATGCCGGTCGAACCTCCCGAGATTCCGCCGGCGACACCGGGCACGCCAAGCGAACCGCCGCCGGGAATACCTCCGGGCAACCCTCGCCCCGAGGTTCCAGCGCCGGTGCGCGAACCCGGCGAGCCGCCGCGGCCTGATGAGTTGCCTGGCAAGACGCCGGATGAATTGCCGGTGCGTGGACCCCCGGCTCCTACGGGTCCGCCGCCTGCCACAGATGATGCGTGCGCTCAGGCAGGCGGGCGCGGGCGCATGCATCGTTGGATTTTTTCGGAACGTTGAATGCTTGCCTGAACGTTGCTCCTGAATGCGCCATGAATAAGGGGTGCGCAACTCATTGTGGCGCCGAAATAAATAGCGCCCGTGGATGGCGGCCCCGCCACATTCCGGCCTAATGGCTGGCTGTTCATCGTGCTGCCGAATTGTTCGGCTCAAGCGTTTCCTTCCTGCCCAGACTTTCCGCCGGGGATTCTTAATACATGACCAAGCTTCGTCTCGTGCTGCTCGCCACGACTGCACTGACGGTGACGCAGTTCACCGCATCGGCATCGCACGCGCAAACTTCGCCGTTCGTCGTCGCTCAAGCGCAAAAGGAAGAGCAGGGCGGTCCCCAAGGACGGCCGAAGACCCCACCACCCGCAGCGAAGCAACCGCCTGCACACCCGGCGCCACCGGCCGCCGCGCCTCATCCGCCGACACCGCCGCCGGCTGCACCGCCCGCCGCGCGTCCGGTAGTTCCTCCGCCCCCGGCCCCAGCACATCCGACGCCGCCCGCCGCAGCTCCGACACGTCCCACGCCGCCGCCGGCCGCGGCGCCAGCCCATCCGGCTCCGCCCCCGACGCCCCCAGCGGCTGCACCCGCGCGGCCGGCCCCGCCCCCGCCCGCAGCCGCTCCGGCGCATCCGGCACCGCCTCCACCGGTGGCCGCGCCCGCGCGCCCGGCCACGACGCCGCCTCCGCCTGCAGCGCCGCCGTCGGCCCGCACACCGCCTGCCGCAACGACGCCGGCGCCGACACCTGCAGCACCTGCCACGCCAGCTGCGCCAGCGCCCGATTTGCAGAAGAGAGGGGCAATTCCGCCCGGCGCGAAGCAGCCTCAGGGAACCCCGCCCGGCGCAGCTCGGCCCGGGCCACAGGGTCAGCCCGCACCCTCGGCGACTACGCCTCCGGGGACGACCTCACCTGCCGCGGGTGGCGCGCCGCCGCAGGCGCGACCCAGTGCACCGCCGCCTGCCGGCGCCGCGAGCCCCACGCCCGCCACGCCTCCTCCGGCCGCTGGGGGCCCCACGTCGCCGGCGCGACCCGGTCCATCGCCAATGCCTCCGGCCGCTGGCGCCCCGCCGGCACCGCAGGCGGGGGGGCCGACCCCGGCCGCGCGGCCGGCCGGGCCTGCGGCGCCGACTGTCGTCCCTGGCACGGCGGCCGCAGCCCCACCGCCCGGCAGAGCGCAATACGCTCCGCCGACGGTTGCACCGGCCTTCCGGACCGCACCTGCGGTCGCAGCACCGCTGCCGCCTCCGCCGCGGCATGACAATCTGACGCCACTTGCGATCGGCGCGGGCGTGGTCGCTGGCGCCGTGCTCGGCGCGACCATCGCCGACCTCCACAATCAGCGACGGGAGGTCGTCGAAGACGGCCGCACCATCTACACCGAGCCGGACCGGATCATCATCCGCGACCCGAGCGGGCAGCAATATGTGCGTGGCGACGATCTTTATCGCTTCCGCTATGGGGCCCGCGACATCCGCACCGAGACGATCGGCGGCGAAACCCGTACTGTCGTGATTCGTCCCGACGGCAGCGAGGTGATCACCGTGGTCGGTCGAGACGGCCAGTTGCTGCGGCGAATCCGCAGGGATCCCCGCGGGCGCGAACTCGTCATCATCGACAACAGTTATCGCGATCCGCGCGCGGTCGGCGGCTACTATGTCGACCTGCCGCCGCCGGTGGTCCGCATTCCCTATGATCGCTACATCGTCAGCGCGGAGGATGCCTCGCCTGACGTGATCTATGAGACCATGGAGGCGCCGCCGGTGGAACGGATCGACCGGCGCTACTCGCTCGACGAGATCCGCTACAGCCCCAATGTTCGCATGCGGATGCCGAGCGTCGATATCGACACCATCACCTTCGACACCGGGTCGTGGACGATCCCACCGGACCAGGCTGAAAAGCTGCAGGTGATCGCCGACGGCCTCAACCGGGCGATCCAGCGCAACCCGCGCGAGGTGTTCCTGATCGAGGGCCACACCGACGCGGTCGGCAACGACATCGACAACCTGTCATTGTCGGACCGCCGTGCGCAGGCCGCAGCGGAATTGCTGACCCAGCAGTTCGGAGTACCGGCGGAGAACCTGACGTCGCAGGGCTACGGCGAGCAGTATCCCAAGGAGCAGACGGACGGACCAAGCCGCATCAACCGGCGCGTCACCGTCCGCCGCATCACTCCGCTGCTCAATGGCGAAACGGCCTCGCTGCCGCCGCCCCCGCCCGGCACCGAGCCACCGCGCTGAGCGGCACGACGCGAAATGGCCGGGAGCAATCCCGGCCATTTTTGAATGCTGCAAAGCCTCCTGCACGTTCCAGACGGCCGCGAAGCAAACTATCGCCCTCGCCCAATGCCAGCGCATCAAGCATCACCGAAAAAACCTTCGTGTTGTCCATGGAGTCATGGACCGCTTTACTTCCCGAGCGCAGCCTGCGGCGTATTGCGGAAGCTGATAGCCATGCGGTTGTAGGCGTTCATCAGACCGACCGCGATCGTGAGATCCACGAGTTCCCGCTCCTCAAACACGGCGCGTGCGGCCTGATACGCTTGATCGGGCACACCGGTTTCAGCAACGCACGTCACCGTTTCGGCCCATGCCAGCGCAGCGCGCTCGTGCTCGTCGAAGAGATTGCCGGCTTCAGCCCACGCCTGCACCAGCGCCAGCTTTTCGATTTTCTGTCCCTTCTTGAGCAGGTCACGCGTGTGCATCTCGAGGCAGTAGGCACAGTTGTTGATCTGGGAAATTCGCAAATAAACCAGGTCGACCAGCGTCGGGGGAAGGCCGCTCTGCATCACATAGCCATAGACGCCACCCAGGGCCTTGATGCCTGCCGGTGCGATCTGGTTGTAGTCGAGACGCTTACTCATTTTCTTGCTCTTTGTTGGCGAAGTTACTTGACGGTGGTGGTCAGGTCCTTGTCGTCCGTGTCGACGACGAACACCGCAAGCAGCTTTGCTGGCCTCGTCTTGCTCGCGTTGCGGCTAACGGAATGGCGGGAGCCCGGCGGCTCGTAGAAACTCTCGCCCGTGCGGTAGACCCGCTTGGGTCCGTCGTTCACCTGTGACTCAATTTCTCCCGACAGGACATAACCGAAGATGAATGCCGACTTCGCGTGAACGTGTGGCTGCGACGCGCCGCCCGGCGCATATTCGACAATGAGCGAGACCAGCGACTTGCCGGGAATGTTGGGGATCACCTGCTGGAAGTGCGGCGTGACCTTTTCGCCGACGCCATGGGCCACGGCGGGCGTTGCTGTGGCGATGGCAATGGCGGCGCAAGCTGCACCGATGATGGATCGCATGTTCATGGTGGTGTTCCCTTTGCTCAGTGGCTCTCCGATACCCGGATAGATGCTGCTGCCCTGGTCCGGGAAAAAGCACCAAGAATGTACAAAAATCGTGTACCACGAGAGCATGACCAAGCCACTGCGGCTGGAGCTTGATCGATCTGCGAAGACGCCGCTGGCCGAGCAGATCCGCAAAGGCATCGGGGCCGCCATCGAGAACGGCGTGCTCGCTCCCGGCGCGCGTCTGCCATCCTGGCAGGACCTGGCGGCCCAGCTTGGCGTCGCCCGAGGCACCGTGCGCTCGGCGTATGAAAAACTGTCCGCCGCTCAACTCATCGTCGCGTCGCGCGCGACCGGCACCCATGTCGCGGATCGGCCTTCCATCACCGTTCGACAAGACCAAGCGCCCGACCCCGGCTCCTTCATGGAGATGTATGGCGAGCTCACCGCCGGGCCGGCGATTTTCCAGATGGGCGTGCCCGCGCGGGAGACCTTTCCCGCCACGCTTTTGGCCAGGATTCGCTCACACGCCGTTCGCGCGGAATCGAGCGCGCCTGCCGTCTATCCGGACCCTCGCGGCGAATTGGAATTGCGGCGGGACATCGCCGGCTATCTAGCCGTCGCGCGCGGTATCGAGTGTGTGCCTTCCCAGATCATCGTCACGGGCGGCTTCAGCAGCGGCCTTGGATTGACGCTCCGTGTGCTCGGCCTTGAGGGGCGCAAGGTCTGGATCGAAAATCCTGGTTTCCCGTTCACCCGACGGGGCCTTGAGCTCGCACGATTGTCGCTTTCGCCGATCCCGGTGGATGCCGATGGAATCGATGTCGATTATGGCCTGAACCACGCTCCAGATGCAGCGCTGGTCGTCGTGACTCCCGGGCAGCAGGCGCCGCTCGGATCTACGATATCACTGGCACGGCGCCTGCGTCTTCTCGACTGGGCCGCGCAGAAAGGGGCGTGGATTATCGAGGATGATTATCTGAGCGAGCTTCAACTGAAAGGCCGGGCCACGCCAGCGCTTGCCTCGCTCGATCGCGCCGGGCGCGTCATTCACATCGGCTCGTTCAGCAAGACCTTGACCCCCGCTCTGCGTCTGGGCTTTCTCGTTGCTCCCTTGCCGCTGGTGTCGCGGTTTGCCGAGGTCGCGGCATGTCTGTCGCCGGCGCCGGGACCGGCGGTGCAGCTTGCGACCGCGGAGTTCATGCGTGACGGCCACTATATGCGGCATCTGCGACGCACAAAGCGCAGCTATGCAGCGCAGGGCGACGCGTTGCTCAAGTACCTTCGGCCGCGCGCAAAGGATGTTGCGATCGCCGGATTGGCCGTGCTGATGCGAATGCCGGACGGTGCACCGGATCTCACCATCGCCAGGGAAACGCTGTCGTTCGGATTGGCGCCCGCTCCGCTTTCGCTGTGGCACGCGTCGACGGCTCCGGCGAGATCCGGTCTGTTGCTAGGCATCGCGACATCTCCACTGAAGCGAATCGAGGCATCCTGCGACCGACTCTTTGAAATCATCGATCGTCTTACGTGAAGCGGCCCGAGTTTCAGGAAGAGCCGAATCGGATTAAGAGAAGCAGAAGCTGATGCGCCGGCCAGGCCAAAGCACGATCCGGAAAAGTGCGTAGCGGTTTTCCGAAGAGATCATGCTCAAACAAAGAGCCGGAGCACGATGATGATTCGTCCTCATCTCATCGTGCTCTGATGGCTTGCGGATGGCGCTGCTATTAAGTGCTGCTTGCTTTCATCAGCCGCTCCGCGGGCGCGGAACGACACAGGCTTCGCAGATAGCCGCGACGTGACGATGATCCGTGCCGCAGCAGCCGCCGAGGATGCGCATGCGCGGGAATGAGCGCCGCAGATCCGCATAGCGGCGGCCGAGATCGGACGGATCGCCACAATCCAGCACTTCGGACTCGTCGAGTTCCTGGTGGCTCTTGGTCGAGGCGTTGGCCCTGACGCCATGAATGCGGTTGACCCATGCTTCGCCGGCGGCCAGCGCGCTCTCGAAATGGGTCGGATGGGCGCAATTGATCAGGAAAAATTCCGGGGCATTTTTCGTTTCGCGATCGACGGCCTCGATCGCCTCGCGCAGGGTCTCGCCCCTCACGAGCCGCCCGTTCGTCTCGACTGTAAACGATATCACGACCGGAATGGCTAGCGCCTGGGCCGCGCGTGCGATGCCGATCGCCTCGTCGATGCCGTTCAGGGTGTAGGCCGTCACCAAATCGGCGCCGGCCTCCGCAAAGGCGCTGACCTGCGCCGCGTGATACGCCTCGGCTTCCGACGCGTCCATGTTGCCGGCCTTGTAGCCGTCACCGCGCGGGCCGATCGCGCCGCTGATGACGCAAGTCATCTTCGGGCTTTCCCAATTGGCCCGCAATTCATCCAGGAACTCGATCGAACGCATATTGATCGATCTGAGCGCCGCCGCGTCGTAATCGAGCTTGGCGCCCCAATCAGGGTTGGCGCGCCAAGTCGGGCTGTCGAGCACGAAGCCGGCGCTATGGTCGCGGGCGATCGCGAGATAGGATTCGTAATACCGTTTCAGCTGTTGCCGGCCTTCGTCACTGTCGAGCAGGACGAATGCCGCGAAGTGCGGCAACTCGATCCCACGATGGAAGATCAGGGTCGTCTCCAGCCCGCCATCGGTGAGAAAAATCCCGCCGCGCCGTTGCGGCAGATCGTATCGGTATTTCGTCATCTCACGACTCCGTCGGTCAAACACGTCACCTGTACGTCTGACGAGGCCGGCCCGGGTCTGACGGAGTTGGTGACGCATAATGTCGCGGCGTCCTGGACGGCGCGCGCTGCGGCTAGTTTTCGCTCCATGAAGCCCCGGACATCAGACACGTGCGCCAGCACGTCGCACCTCGGCCGCGCCGCCCGCGGTGGCACGGCAACCTTGAGGCCTGCGCACGTTACTGCCCCGGCGCGGCCCGCGGCCAGCGCGCGCTTCAGCCCTTGTCGCTCTCGAGCCTGAAGATCTGGGAACCTTCGCCGCTCGAGAGCAAGCCGGTCTTGCCGTAGAGATTGAGCTTGGCGCGGGTGTCGGCGATGTCGAGGTTGCGCATGGTCAGCTGCCCGATACGATCCGCCGGCGTGAATACCGCGTCCTCCACCTTCTCCATGCTGAGCCGCTCCGGCGCATAGGTCAGATTGGGGCTCTCGGTGTTGAGGATCGAGTAATCATTGCCACGGCGAAGTTCGAGCGTCACCTCGCCGGTGACGGCGCGCGCCACCCAGCGCTGAGCGGTTTCGCGCAGCATGAGGGCTTGCGAATCGAACCACCGCCCCTGGTAGAGCAGCCGGCCGAGACGCAGGCCGCTGATGCGATACTGCTCTATCGTGTCCTCGTTGTGGATGCCGGTGACCAGCCGCTCATAGGCGATGTGCAGGAGTGCCATGCCGGGGGCTTCGTAGATGCCGCGGCTCTTGGCCTCGATGATCCGGTTCTCGATCTGGTCGCTCATGCCAAGACCGTGCCGGCCACCGATGACGTTTGCCTCGAGGAACAGTGCGACCGGATCGGCAAAGCTCTGACCGTTTAGCGAGACGGGCTGGCCCTCCTCAAACCGCACGACGACCTTTTCAGCCTTGACGGCGCAGTCCTCGCGCCAGAACGCCACGCCCATGATCGGATTGACGATCTTGATGCCGCTGTCCAGACGCTCGAGATCCTTGGCCTCGTGGGTTGCGCCGAGCAGATTGCTGTCAGTCGAATAGGCTTTTTCGGCGCTCATCTTGTAGGCGAATCCGCTGGCGGTCATGAACGCCGACATTTCCGCGCGGCCGCCCAGCTCATCGATGAACTGCTGGTCGAGCCAAGGCTTGTAGATCCTCAAATTCGGGTTGGTCAGCAGGCCGTAGCGGTAGAAACGCTCGATGTCGTTGCCCTTGAAGGTCGAGCCGTCGCCCCAGATGTTGACGCCGTCCTCCTGCATGGCCGCGACCAGCATCGTGCCGGTGACGGCGCGGCCGAGCGGTGTGGTATTGAAATAGCTGATGCCGCCAGTCGAGACATGGAAGGCGCCCGATTGGATGGCGGCGATGCCTTCATGGACCAACTGCGTACGGCAGTCGACGAGCCGAGCTTTCTCGGCGCCGAAGTCCAGCGCCTTGCGCGGAATCTCGTCGTAATCAGCCTCGTCGGGCTGGCCGAGGTTCGCGGTATAGGCGAAGACACGCGCGCCCTTTTGCTTCATCCACAACAGCGCCGCGCTGGTGTCGAGCCCGCCTGAGAAGGCGATGCCGACTTTTTCCCCCTTGGGCAGGCTTTTCAGGATCGTGCTCATGAAGCGTCCAATCGGTCGAATTCGTGCTGCGGTTTGGCTGGCCGAATAACAAATTTCGCTGCGATGGGCACGCGTTTAATGGCGACTCGCGTGATGACCTCGCTCACGCCGCGGAGTCTGCCTTGCGGCCCCGCCAGCGCTGAATCAGCCGGTAGCTGGGCCAGGCCAGCCGCGTCAGCGCCGCATCCACCTGCTCGTCGGTGAGGCGGGTCGCAGCCCAACGGTAGATCAGGGCGTAGGCGAGCCAGATCACGAAGAACGTCACCAGGCCGGCAATGGCGACGTCGGTGAAGAAATGCCCGCCAAAGGCCATCCGCAGGGCACTGGTGGCAACGCCGAACACGGTCGCCGCGGTGTAGGCCAGTGGCCGCCAGACCGGCGGCGCCAGCGCTGCCGGCGCATAGGTCCAGAACGCGGTCGCGCCCTCGCCGGAGAAGAACGAGCAGTTGCGCGCGCAGGTGCCGCGCGGATCCCACCACGGCACGAACTGCTGGTCACCGCTGAACTCGATCACCACGACCGGCCGCGGCCGGCCCCAATAGGTCTTGAAGGTGAGGTTGGTGAGGACACCGGCGGAGAGGATCATCGTCGCCACCAGGAAGATCGCCGCGCGGCCCGAGATCAGCATCGGCCGGTCCGGCCGGATGAGCTTCACCACAACGGCCGCAATCGCCGGCAGCGCGAAACCCCATGCGATCCACATCGCCGCATCGCGCGCAACCGCCGCGACTGCGTTGAGCTTCAACGGGAACACCTTGTGCGCGGCATCATAGAACAGCGCCGCCAATTTAAGATCGAGCTCGGGATAGACCCCGAACAACAGCCCGATGACGAGCGCGAGGCCGAGCGCGATGACAAGTCCGGTCCGGTTCATGGCGCGCGGTTTAGCCGAGGCGGCGCGGCGTGGAAACCCCCGCTCCACCCCGTCATTGCAAGCGAAGCGACGCGCCCGCCGTAGCCTTGGCGAAGGCGGAAGCAATCGATCCCTCCACGAAGCGCAAGAATGGATCGCTTCGTTGCTTCGCTCCTCGGATTGACGAGAGACATCACTGTTGTGGCCGCGACTGCGACGGCAACGGCGGAGGCGGCCGCAACGGGCGCGGCGGCTCTCGCCAGGTGCCGGCGGTGCGGCCCGCGATCAGCCAATAGACCAGGCCTGCGACGATGCCGGCGCCGGTCATGATCTCCAGGTGCCGGTGCACGATGCCGTTAAATTGCAGCGTATCCGGATCGAACGGGACCAGACCGAGATAGCAAGCCGCGCCGACCACCGCGCCGCCGACGGCATAGGCGAGCACGCTCCTGATATGGAAGGCCTCGGTGATCAGCACGACGACCAGCGCCGGAAGCAGCGCAAAGCCGGAAATGAAGATGAAGCCAAAGCCGAGCACGATGTTGATCGCGCCCTGGTCGATCTCCGCGCCGAGATCGTTGATCTCCGGATAGAGCACGGCGCCGACCACGATGATTCCGGCCACGAAGCAGGCGGCGAGAAAGGCGAAGAACACGACGAACAGGCGGCCGATCAGCGCCATGCTGGGAATTCTCCGTCATTGCGAGTGGCTCGCGACAAAATTGCAAAGCAATTTTGCGCTGAAGCGACGAAGCATGCCCGGCAAATGGATTGCTTCGCTTCGCCCGCAATAAGGACGCGAACCGTGTTGTCCCTCACAACGCTCAGTCCGTCATCGCCATCGCGCGCAGCGCCTGGCGCTCCCGCACGGAGAGCTTTTCGGTCTCCGACTTCAACTGCCCGCAGGCGGCGAGGATGTCGCGGCCGCGCGGGGTGCGCACCGGCGAGGAATAGCCGGCATTGAAGATGTATTCGGAGAACTTCTCGATCTGCTCCCAGTCCGAGCATTCGTAACGCGTGCCCGGCCACGGATTGAACGGGATCAGGTTGATCTTCGCCGGAATACCCTTGAGCAGCTTCACCAGCAGCTTGGCGTCATCCAGCGAATCGTTGACGCCTTTGAGCATCACATATTCGAAGGTGATGCGCCGGGCGTTCGACGCGCCGGGATAGTCGCGGCAGGCCTGCAAAAGCTCGGCGATCGGATATTTGCGGTTCAGCGGCACGAGTTCGTCGCGCAACTCGTCGCGCACCGCATGCAGCGAGATCGCGAGCATCACGCCGATCTCCTCCCCGGTGCGCTTGATATTCGGCACCACACCCGAGGTCGACAGCGTGATGCGACGGCGGGAGATGCCGATGCCCTCATTGTCGGCGACGATCAGGAGCGCATCGCGTACCGCGTCGAAATTGTAGAGCGGCTCGCCCATACCCATCATCACGACGTTGGTGACGCGGCGGCTGCCGTCCTCGCGGTCGGCCCAGTCGTTGAGGCGGTCGCGCGCCACCATCACCTGGCCGACGATCTCGCCGGCGGTGAGGTTGCGCACCAGCCGCTGCGTGCCCGTGTGGCAGAATGCGCAGTTCAGCGTGCAGCCGACCTGCGAGGAGACACACAGCGTGCCGCGGTCGGTCTCGGGAATGTAAACGCACTCGACCTCGTGCGGCTTCTCGAGCTTGTCGCCGCTCGGCAGCCGCAACAACCATTTGCGGGTGCCGTCGTTGGATATCTGCTCGGCGACCACCTCGGGACGATCGACGGTGAAATGCTTTTCCAGTTCGGCGCGCATCTCCTTCGAGACGTTGGACATCTCGTCGAAGCTCCTGGCGCCGCGGAAATACATCCAGTGCCAGAGCTGCTGGGTACGCATCTTCCGCTGCGACGGCTGAACGCCGATCTCGGCGAGGCGCTCGGCGATCTCGCCGCGCGACAGCCCAATCAGCGACGGCCTGGCCGGCGGCACGTAGGTTTCGAGCGGAACCTTTTCGAGCGGCGCGTTGGCCGTGTAGTTATGAACGATCGATTCTGCGGTCATCACACGTCTGGCTTTGCGGGATGTTGATCCTCAATCTGAGGAGCGGCGCCTCCTCCGCGTCTCGAAGAATGGGCCACCTGCCGGGTCTCATGGCTCGAAACGGCGCATGATGCGCCTCGTCGCCGTCAGCCCTCAGATAGGCTTTTCGGGGCTCACAAACAACGCTGATCCACTGGTCCGCGTTAGCGGCGGCAGTCCTGCGCGACCCGGTCAAGTGCCTGCGACAGGCCCTTCAGCGAGAACGTATCCGTCGTCTCGGTGCCCTTCGCCGAGACGCCCTTCACGGTCACCTCGGCCGACTTGCGCATGGCATCCACCATTCGCTCCTCCTCAGCCGCGTTCTTGATCCAGAGGCCGTCGCCCTGGGTATACATTGCATAGGACCCACCGCCGACTTCGAGCGTCGATTCGGAGCCCGGCTTCAGCGTATAGCCGATCATGACCGAGACTTCGTTGACGACCTTTTCCCCTGGCCGGGTCGAGACGAAGGCATAGGCCGGGTCGCGCGGGCGATTCGGCGGGTTGGTCTTCGACGACGACGGCTTTGCCAAGGCAAAACAGACCTTCTTGCCGTTTGGCGTGGCCATATAGGCGCCCCAGGTGCCGAACTGACCGATCAGCGTCGGCTCCGCGCCGCCGGCCGCAGCAGCAGCAGCTGCCGCTGGCGAAGCCGTGGGCTTGGCAGCAGGGGCGGCGGGCTTCGCCACGTCCTTGGACGGTTGCTTGGGCGTTCCTTGCGCCTGCGCAAGGGACGCGCCCCCGCACAGCAGCGCAGAAGCAACCAGCGATGTCAGTGTTTGCCGCACGGCCGACTGGTTCCCCCAACATTGTGACTGGAAGATGGCTCGGCGGTCCCCGTCCACCGGCGGGATGCATAACCGGAAACAGCCTTTTTGGGAAGGCACTTAGGCCCAGCGCGAAGTGGCCTCTGCCTTTACGACTTTGTCCGCATCGCGCGGTGCTTCTCCCACTGCGCATCGGTCCATTGCAGGAGGTCCTCGGCGCCGGAACCGCGCAAATGCGCGCCGCCGTCCAGCACCACCATCTCGCCATTGACGTAACCGGCCTGGTCGGAAATCAGGAAGCTCGCGAGATTGGCGAGCTCCAAATGCTCGCCGGCCCGGCCGAGCGGGTTGCGATTCCCCCAGCTCTCGCCGCGGCCTTCGGGGCGGAGCTGCCCGGTCGCACCGGCAGTCGGGAATGCGCCTGGCGCGATCGCGACCGTGCGGATCCCCTTTGGTCCCCATTCGACCGCGAGGCTCTTGGTCATCGCCAACACCGCGGTCTTGGCCATCGACGACGGTACGGTGAAGGCGCGGCCGGTAATGGTCGAGGTCGAGAGGATCGAGAGCACCACGCCCTTGCGCCCGCCCTCGATCCACCGCCGTCCGGCAGCGAGGGTACAATACATCGTGCCGTGCAGCGTCGGCGCCAGAATCGCGTCCGCCGCGCGGAACGACAGATGCTCGCTCTGCGCGATGAAGGTCGCCGCGGCATTGTTGACGAGAATGTCGAGCGGCGCGTCCTGCCAGATCGCATCCATCATGGCCTCGACGGCCGCACCGTCGCGGATGTCGCAGCGCTTGGCGGAAGCTTGGCTGCCGAACTCGCGGCGGAATTCGGCGGCGGTTTCCTCCAGCAATTCCAGCCGGCGGCCGCAGAGAATGAGCTCGGCGCCAAGCTCTGCAAAGCGGCGGCCCATGGCCGCGCCAAGGCCGGAGCCGCCGCCGGTAATCAGGATGCGCTTGTTCGCCAGCAGACTCTTTTCAAACATAGTTTGATCCCTCCGCATTGTATTGTCGCTTTGCCCCAAATCCGGCATGAAGCGGGAAGCCCTTGTGCGTCCGAACATCAGGTGTGTCCATGAAAGCCATCCTCTGCTCGCAATACTGCCAACCCGACGATCTCGTGCTGGCCGACGTGCCCGATCCCGTGGCCGGTCCCGGCGAAGCCGTCATCGCGATCAAGGCCGCAGCGCTGAATTTCTTCGACATCCTGATGATCCAGGGCAAATACCAGATCAAACCACCGTTCCCGTTCTCGCCGGCAGCCGAAGTGGCGGGCGTGATCGAAAGCGTCGGCGAAGGCGTCACGGATCTCAGGGTGGGCGATCGCGTCGTTGCCTCCTGCGGCCATAACGGCGCGCGCGAGAAGATCGCGCTCGCCGCGAATGCGATCGTGAAGATTCCCGACAATCTCGACTACGACCGCGCCGCCGGAATTATCATCATTTACGGCACCGCGCTGCATGCGCTTGAAGATCGCGCGAGCCCGAAGCCGGGCGAGACGCTCGCGGTGCTGGGCGCTGCCGGCGGCACCGGGCTTGCCGCCTGCGAACTCGGCAGGCTGATGGGCCTGAAGGTGATCGCCTGCGCATCATCGGACGAGAAGCTCGCATTCGCCCAGCAGCACGGCGCCGAAATGACGCTGAACTACGCCAAGGAAGATTTGAAGGAGGGTCTGCGCAAGCTTACCAACGGCAAGGGCGCCGACATCATCTTCGATCCGGTCGGAGGCAGCTACGCCGAGGCTGCGCTGCGCTCGACTGCGTGGGAAGGCCGCTTCCTGGTGATCGGCTTTGCCGCCGGCGACATCCCGAAAATGCCGCTCAATCTCGCGCTGCTGAAGGGTTGCGATATCCGCGGCGTTTTCTGGGGTGCTTGGGCGCGGCTCAATCCGGAGAAGAACCGCAAGAACCTCGAAAAGCTCGTGCAGTGGACCGCGGAGGGAAAGATCTCGTCGCACGTCGACCGCACCTTCCCGCTATCGCAGACCGCCGAGGCCCTGAAAGTGCTCGCCGGCCGCAAAGCCATGGGCAAAGTGATCCTGCATCCATGATGCAACCTGCACGTGCGTTGCATGCCGAACCAAAGGCTCGGCCTCACTCTTCCGTGAGTTGCGCTTTGGTTTCAGATATGGAACAATTCACTCCCTGCTTGCATATTAAATTGGCTGAATTGGACGTCTTTGCCGCAATTGAACCAAAATAAATCCCAATTCGCGCCGGTGGCCGCCGTTTTTTGGGCCGATTCGCCGTGCGATTTAGCGCCCGCAACGGGCACTCAGGGACCCCAACAACTATAACAACCCGCGCCAGAGATGCCCGATTGGTTGAGTCATAGTATCGGGGAAGCATCGTCATGGTGGGAAATCAAACACACGTTCACGGCAGCGATCCGCCGCGCCGCGCAGTCACAGACATCAACGACCCCGAATTTGCCCATTTTCGCTACCGCCGACAGCGCCAGACAGACATCGAGACCGGCGCGGACGAACCGGCTCCGCTGTTTCTTTCAAGCCAAACCGACGAGCACGACGCGGATTGGGACGCGCCCCCGGCGATACCGCGTCCGCGCCTGCGCATAGGTCTGCTCGCAGCGTCGGCCATTGCGCTTGTCGCGGCGGCGGTCATCACGCCGTTGTTCGTCGGCAGCCTGCGCGACGCAATCCAGAGCGCCAGGACAGCGCTGATCGGCGTTTCGCCGACCCAGACGCGCGCAGAAGTAGCAGCTGCGCTTCGCGGCTCCGGCGCGAAGGAGCCATCGCCCCCGCCTGCTGCTGCAGGCCCGCCAACCCGCGCCGACATCGCGGCCGCTTACCAGGAAGCGATCAAAGGCCAGGTCGTGGCGCGCGACGCGCCCGCGGCTGCGCCGCCGGCCGAGCCGCCACCGCCGGCGGCCGCAGCAGCGCCGCCGCCAAGGCGCCTCGATCCGGATGCCGTCGCTGCACTTCTAAAGCGGGCCAACAGCCTGCTAGCGATCGGCGACGTCGCACCGGCGCGACTGCTGCTTGAGCGGGCGGCGGACGGACAGGACGCGGATGCGGCGCTGTTGCTGGCGCGCACTTACGATCCGGACGTGCTGGCGGCCGTGGACAAACGCAGCATCACGCCCGATCCGGAGATGGCGCGTTTCTGGTATCGCAAGGCCGCCGAACTCGGCTCACAGCAGGCGCAGCAACGCCTCTCGCAATTGCAGAATTAAGCTTACCCAGAGGGACAGATGCGACGCTTGTTTGGATTGGTAATGTTCATAACGGTGGCGGCTTGTAGCTTCGCGGCGCGCGCCGAACAGACTGAATTCGACCCGGCCAAGGTCAGCGACAGCCTGAAGGCGATCTTTCAGTTCGGTTCCACAAGCACCAAGCAGAGCCTGAACGCCAATACGGTCACGCTGATATCGGGCACGATCGGCGGCACCTATGTTCAGTTCGGCGCGGACCTCGCCTCCGTTCTCGACGACGGCAACAAGCTGCGGGTCCTGCCGATCGTCGGACGCGGCTCGGTACAGAGCGTCGCCGACATCCTGTTCCTGCAAGGCGTCGATCTTGGCATCGTGCGATCCGACACGCTCGACTATCTCGAGCGGAAGGGTTTCGCTAAAGGCATCAAGAAGCAGTTCACCTACGTGACCAAGCTCTATAACGAAGAGATGCATGTGGTCGCGTCGAAGTCGGTCCAGAACCTCAAGGAGCTTGATGGCAAGACGATCAGCGTCGACCTTCCCAATGGCGGCACCTTCGTCACGGCGCTGACGGTGTTCGAGCGGCTCGGGATGAAGCCGAAGGTCGTCTATATTGAGCAGCGCATCGCACTGGAGAAATTGAAGGCCGGCGAAATCGACGCCGTGATCGTGTGCGGCGGCAAGCCCTACAAGTCCGTGAGCGGCTTCAAGGACGATCGGTTCCACCTCGTGACGGTCGACTACGACAAGGCATTGCAGGACGACTATCTGCCTGCGAGCCTGTCGGCAAAGGACTACCCCAACCTGATTTCGGGGGAGGAGCGCGTCGACACGATCGCCGTTCCCGCCGTGCTTGCGGCGTACAATTGGGGATCCAACACCGAGAGGTACCGCAAGCTCACCACATTTGTGGACGCGTTCTTCACGAAGTTTCCGACGTTCCAGAATGCGCCGTTCCACCCGAAGTGGCGGGAAGTCTCGCTGTCGGCGCAGCTGCCAGGCTGGCAACGCTTCCCAGCGGCCCAGCAGTGGCTGGACCACCACGGCGTCGAAGCCGCCACGCGCAGCCGCTTCGATGAATTCCTAAAGCAGAATCCAACCGCGTCACGCGCGCAGACCGACTCCGAAAAGGAAGCTCTGTTCAAGCAGTTCCGGGCGTGGGAAACGGAAAACAACGCCCGTGCCCAGGCGCGCCCGAACGAACGGCGCTAGAGCATGATCCGGAAAAGTGTGTAGCGGTTTTCCCTCGCGACAAACGCGTAGCGTTTGCGCGGAGATCGTGCGCAAACAACAAGCTAAAGCGCGATGATGATTCATCCTGATCTCATCGCGCTTTAGAGCCTCATCGGTTCTGATCGAATCGGAACCAAAGCTCTAGATTCTTGTTTTGACGCGTTTTCTTCACGCGAACCGGCATCCACTTCGCGTGCAAGCGCGATCGCGTTGCGGGCATCTCCGCTGTCGACACGTCGGCGGCTCATTCCTCCGCGACCGTCCCGCGCTTCAGCGCGGCACGCGCGGCGTCACGATGCTCCGGCCTGATGTGGCTTGCCACCATGCGGATCGCGGTTGCAAGAACCGCGGCATCGTCGGTGAAGCCGAGGATCGGGAGCATGTCCGGCACAAAGTCGAACGGCAGGACGAAATAGGCCACGGCGCCGAGCAGCCCCGCCTGGACGTGCCGCGGCGTCTCCCGGTCGAAGGCACAATAATACGCGGCGAGCAGATCTTCGGCGAAGGGCAGTTGCGCCACCACCTTCTTGAACTTGCTCCGGAAACGGCGGCGCACGCTTTCGCGGTCCTGCGCCAGCCGGTCGGCGGGCTCAAAACCCACGCCATGTTCGCTTGATCCCATCGGACGGTTCCCCGGCGCCGCACGGCGGAACTCCGGCGGCTTGTCTTGAATCTGGGATGTCAAATTGCCGCTGCAAGGCAGTTAGTTATCCGATCCCGAGTTGCCTTGCGATCGCGTTCATGGCCTTGGCAAGATCGATATCCCGCTTGGTGACTCCGCCGACATCGTGCGTCGCCAGCACGACCTCGACCGTCTTGTAGACGTTCTTCCATTCGGGGTGATGGTCGTTTTTCTCCGCGACCAGCGCGGCGCGACACATGAAGCCGAAGGCCTCGTTGAAATCCTTGAACACAAACGTCCTTGCGATCGCCTCGCGGCCGGGCGTCTCGGACCAGCCGGAAAGTTCCCAAAGCGCCGCCTTTCTCGCTTCCGCTGACAGCCGTTCGATCATTGCCAACCTCCCGTTTGAGCCGACCCTGGACGTACCACGCTCCAGCTTAACAGCACTCCCGGGAATGGGATCCGTGCCGGAATCGAAGGCTGGCATCGCGTCCTATGGCCGCTGGTAACCATGACGCAGATGTAACAGCGCCGCCGCAGGGAATTTGCTACAATTGGACGACCAAACCGCGTTGGTAGTTTGAAATTGAGCTCAAACGATAGTTTGCGAGATCGATGACCGACGGCCCCGGCCCTGCCGCCACATCGCCCAAGCCACCACCCCGTTCGGCCAGGCGGCGGCTGACATTCGTGCTGATTGCGGGCGCGCTGGCCATTATCGGCGCACTGGTCGCGGGCTATTATTTCGCGGTGCGCCCGGTGACCCTGCGGATCGCGGTCGGGCCTCCCAACAGCGACGACCTGAGGGTGGTGCAGACGCTGGCGCAGGCCTTCAACAATCAGCAGAATAGCCAGGTCCGGCTCCGCCCGGTGCAGACCGATGGCGCCACCGCGAGCGCGCAGACCCTCGCTGACGGGAAGGCCGACCTCGCCATCATTCGCGGCGATCTCGAAGTGCCGAAAAACGCCCAAGCGGTCGCGACATTGCGCAAGAATGTCGTTGTGCTGTGGGTTCCGCCCGCCGCGAAGGGCAGGGGCAGGAAGGCCGCAAAGATCACCAAGATCGCGCAGCTCGCCGGCCACAAGGTTGGTGTCGTCGGCCGCACCGCGGCAAACGTCAATCTGCTGAAGACAATCCTGGTGCAATATGGCGTCGACCCGGCGAAGGTCGAGGTCATTCAGTTCCCGGCCAATGAAGCGGGGGACGCGATCCGCAACCAGAAGGCCGACGCCTATCTGGCGGCAGGGCCCGCCAACAGCAAGATTACGATCGACGCGATCGCGGCATCGACCCGCGAAGGCGGCGTGCCCACCTTCCTTTCCATCGACGCGGCGGAGGCGATCGCGCAAAACCATCCGGCCTACGAGGCCACCGAAATCCCCGCCGGCTCACTCGGCGCCGCTGACCGGCCCGAGGACGAGGTCAAGACCATCAGCTTCGCCCATCACATCGTCGCCCGAAGGGGCTTGTCCGAATCGACGGTGGCGGCGTTCACGCGACAATTGTTCTCGATCCGGCAGTCGCTCAAGAACGACTTCCCGCTGGCGGCCA
Organism: Bradyrhizobium lablabi; assembly: GCF_018131005.1. GTDB lineage: Bacteria > Pseudomonadota > Alphaproteobacteria > Rhizobiales > Xanthobacteraceae > Bradyrhizobium > Bradyrhizobium lablabi_D. Next base: position 61,766 of record NZ_JAFCJK010000006.1, on the reverse strand, counting down.
AGATCGAAACGCCCGACACCGACAAGGATGCCACCATCCCGGTCCATCCGGGCGCGGCGGCCTTTGTCGATGGCGAGGAAAAGACCTTCCTCGACCGCTACAGCGATTACATCTGGTGGAGCCTGATGGCGCTCTCCGCGATGGGCTCCGCGGGCGCCTGGTTCGCCGGTTACCTCAAGCAGGACGAGCGGAACACCAACAGCTCGCAGCGCGAGCGGCTGCTTGAAATGCTGAAGACCGCGCGGCACAGCGATTCGACCGACGAGCTCGACCAGATGCAGGCGGAAGCCGACGACATCCTGCGCGACACGCTGGTGTGCTTCGAACATGGCGCGATCGAGCAGGGCACGCTGACCGCATTCAACATTGCGCTCGAGCAATTCCACAACGCGGTCGCCGACCGCAAGGCGCTGTTGATGAGCATGCCGCAGAACCTGCAGCGGGCAAGTGCCCAATTCAGGGCGGCCGGGACAGCGTAGCGTCCCTGGTTTTCCGATCACTCACGGCGGGAGCGCGGCTCCTTCGCGGATGCACCTTCGCTCTCACCCATGAGGCCAATGCTACCGGTCCGCTGTAATCCGCCCGTCATGGAATTTTTCTAGGTCTTGGCGCGATCGCGGTGCATTGTCGCGCTGCGGGGTTGCAGGAGGCTCCAATGACCCGGTTTTCGCGCAAATTCACTCGACGACGCTTCCTGTCCACCGCGGCCGCGACCGGGGCCGGCGTGCTCGCAATGCCCTATCTGTCTCGCGCCGCCGACCGGCCGGTGATCACCCACGGCGTGCAGTCCGGCGACGTCGGCGTCGATGGCGGCGTGGTCTGGGCCCGCGCCGATCGGCCGTCGCAGATGATGGTCGAGGTCGCGACCACGGAATCCTTCAAGGACGCCCGCACCCTGCCGCCGATCGCGGCGCTCCCGGAAAGCGACTTCACCGCCAAAATGCTGCTGGAGAACCTGCCCTCCGGCCAGGACATCTTTTATCGGGTCCGATTCCGCGACCTCTCCCATATCGACGTTGTCGGCGAGCCCGTGGTCGGCCGCTTCCGCACCGCGCCGAGCGACCGTCGCGATGTCAGCTTCGTCTGGGGCGGCGACGTCGCCGGCCAGGGTTGGGGTATCAATCCCGATGACGGCGGCATGTTCACCTTCTCCGCCATGAAGAAGCACAAGCCGGATTTCTTCCTGCATTCCGGCGATACGATCTATGCCGACGGCGTCATCACCGCGGAGCAGAAGCAGCCGGACGGCAAGATCTGGAAGAACCTCACGATCCCGGAGAAGGCGAAGGTCGCCGAGACGCTCGACGAGTTTCGCGCCGCGCACAAATACAACATGCTCGACGAGAATCTGCGCGCATTCAACGCCGAGGTGCCGATCTTCGTGCAATGGGACGACCACGAGGTGACCAACAACTGGTCGCTGTCGAAGCAATTGCCCGCGTCCTACAAGGAGCGCGACATCACGCTGCTCGCGGCGCGCGCTGCCCGCGCCTTCCACGAGATGTATCCGATGCGCGAGAGCATCGTCGAGCCCGGCCGGGTCTATCGCACGCTGAGCTACGGTCCGCACCTCGACGTGTTCATGCTCGACGAGCGCAGCTACCGCGGACCAAATGGTCCGAACCTGCAGACGACCTACGGCCCTGATGCCCACTTCATCGGGCCGGACCAGCTCGCCTGGCTGAAGCGCGCTCTGCTCAACTCGCGTGCAACCTGGAAGGTGATCGCCTCCGACATGCCGCTCTCGATCATCGTCTATGACGATGCCCCCAACAAGAAGGGCTCCGAAGCGTTTGCACAGGGCGACGGACCGCCGCGCGGCCGCGAGCTCGAGATCGCCGACATTCTGCGCTTCATCAAGACATCAGGAGTCGTCAACACGGTGTGGCTGACCGCCGACGTGCACTACGCCGCCGCGCATTATTACAATCCGAACAAGGCACAATTCCAGGAGTTCGATCCGTTCTGGGAATTCGTCTCCGGTCCTCTTCATGCCGGCACCTTCGGTCCGAACGAGCTCGACAACACTTTCGGGCCCGAGGTGAAGTTCATCAAGGCGCCCGGCCTTGAGAACCAGAACCTGCCGCCGTCGGCCGGAATGCAGTTCTTCGGCCACGTCAAGATCGACGGCGCCAGCGGCCAGATGACCGTGACGCTGCGCGACCGCGCCGATGTCGCGCTGTGGTCGACCACGCTCGATCCGAAACCGGTGTGAGTGGACGCAGGCGACTTCTCCCCTCAGCCGCGAGGGGGGAAGGCCGGCCGGTGAATAGTATCTGACAAAAGCGCCCCCGCGCGAGGCTCGTCTCGCGCCCGTGTGGAGGTGAGGCTCAGGTCGTCCGGCGCTTCAACGCAGCTTCGAGCGCTTCGCTCGAGCAGGGTTTTGTCAGCCGAGGCTTACAGGCGAGCGCCGTTGGCAGCAGTACATCCGCGCCGTAACCGGTGACGAATATGTAGGCCACGTTCAGCACATCGAGCCGCTCGGCGATCGCAAACGTCTTCTCTCCGCGAATGAGGCCGACGTCGAGCAGCGCGAAATCCGGCACGCGTTCGGCAATCATCTCGAGCGCACGCGCCACGCTGGCGGCAGTCCGCACCGTCTTCACGCCAAAGCCGAGGATCGTGTCTTCGAAATCGAGTGCGATGATCGGGTCGTCCTCGACGATCAGAACATCGCCGGGCACGCCGTCACAGAAGGCGGGTTCCATGGCTCGCCAGAGTCCGTTCTCTAGGGATGGATGACAGTCCGGATCCGATCCGGTCAGGTGGCCCGCGACCGGCACCTCAGACGAGCGCGCCGGTTGTTCCCAGCGCGAAACCACCACATCGCGACCGGCGCCGTCTGTTCACTAGTGCACATAAAATTCGGAACATTTTGATTATTGTCGGAGTTGGGAGATGGGAATTTCCAATGAGCACGAAACGGACCGATTTGGCCGGGGCGAATGACCGGCCCTTCAACAACCTACTGCGCCGGCTGAACGCCGCAGACTACAGCCTGATTGCGCCATACCTCTCGCTGGTGAACGCGCAGGCCAATGATCTGCTCTACAACCCCGGTGACGATGTCGAGACCGTGCATTTTCCATGTGGGCCGAGTCTCGTCTCCTACATGGTCCCCAACGAGGACGGGCGCGACGTGGAGACGATCCTGGTCGGCCGCGAGGGCGCGGTCGGCGGCATCGTGAGCCAGGGCTTCCTGCCGGCCTATACCCGCATCACCGTCAAGTTCGGCGGGCCGTTCGCCCGGCTTCCCGTCAGCAAACTGGACGCCACGAAAATCAAGTCGCAGTCGGTGCGCAACATCTTCGCACGTTATGCCGACTGCATGCTGGCACAGATTTTCCAGTCGACCGCCTGCAACGCGATCCACTCGATCGAACAGCGCGCCGCAAAGTGGATCATCTCGGCGATGGAGCGCACCAATGGCGATGGGGTGGTCCCGCTGACCCATGAGCAGCTCTCGACACTGCTCGGCGTCGGCCGCAGCTATACCAGCCGGGTGATCCAGAACTTCAAGGCAGAGGGCGTGCTGGAAACGCGTCGCGGCTCGATCGTGGTGCGCGACGTGGAGGCTTTGCGACGGCGCGCCTGCCTGTGCAACGAGGCGGTGAGGAATCATTTCGAGGAGGTGTTGCGAGGGGTCTACCCGAGCGAGGCATCTGAGGCGTGTTAGTCCCACCTCTTCCGCATAACTCCGTTTTCCGCTCTGAAAATCCATCGGCCCACCGCCAATAAACCATTGTTTTTTGGCGTTTTCTGACTATATTGCGGCGCAGCGCGCGAGGTGCCCGGTCCGCTGACCGGGCTTCCTTTTTGGGGCGATGCGTCCCCGTCAAATTTCTTAGGTATGAGCGTGATTCGAGCCCCGAAGGGGCCGCATGAGCGAACGGCCGGTCCCGGATGTCCGGCGAGATCGCGCTCAGGACCTTGCACGACCAGAAGAAGAGCCATGAACCTTCGTAACGTCGCCATCATCGCCCACGTCGACCACGGCAAGACCACCCTTGTCGACCGCCTGCTGCAGCAATCCGGCACCTTCCGCGAGAACCAGAAGGTGACCGAGCGCGCCATGGACTCCAACGACCTTGAGCGCGAGCGCGGCATCACCATCCTGGCGAAAGCCGCCTCGGTGCAGTGGAAGGACATCCGCATCAACATCGTCGACACACCCGGCCACGCCGATTTCGGCGGCGAGGTCGAGCGCATCCTCAACATGGTGGACGGCGCGCTGGTACTGGTCGACGCCGCCGAGGGACCGCTGCCGCAGACCAAATTTGTTGTGTCGAAGGCGCTCAAGGTCGGGTTGAAGCCGATCGTCGTGATCAACAAGGTCGACCGCCCCGACGCGCGCCCGACCGAAGTCATCAACGAGGTGTTCGATCTGTTCGCGGCGCTCGACGCGAGTGAAGAGCAGCTCGATTTCCCGATTCTCTATGGATCGGCCAAGCAGGGATGGATGGCCGACAGCCCGGAAGGACCGAAGGACCTCGGCATGCAACCGCTGTTCGATCTGATCGTGCGGCACGTCGCCTCGCCGAAGGTCGAACAGGGTCCGTTCCGCATGATCGGCACCATCCTCGAAGCCAATCCCTATCTCGGCCGCATCATCACGGGCCGCATCACCTCCGGCGTCATCAAACCGAATCAGCAGGTGAAGGTGCTGTCCGCCGACGGCAGACTGATCGAGCAGGGCCGCCTGACCAAGATCCTCGCCTTCCGCGGCCTCGAGCGCACCCCGCTCGAAGAGGCCGAAGCTGGCGACATCGTCGCCATTGCGGGTCTCACCAAGGGCACCGTCGCCGACACTTTCTGCGATCCATCCGTCGACACGCCGCTGACCGCGCAGCCGATCGATCCGCCGACGGTGTCGATGTCGTTCATCGTCAACAACTCGCCGCTCGCCGGCACCGAAGGCGACAAGGTGACCTCGCGTATGATCCGCGATCGCTTGATGCGCGAGGCTGAGGGCAACGTCGCGCTGCGCGTCGTCGAGGCAGCCGACAAGGATTCCATGGAGGTCTCAGGCCGCGGCGAATTGCAGCTCGCGATCCTGATCGAAACCATGCGCCGCGAGGGTTTTGAACTCTCGGTGTCGCGCCCGCGCGTCGTGCTGAGGAAGGACGAGGCGACCGGCGCGTGGCAGGAGCCGATCGAGGAGGTCGTGATCGACGTCGATGAGGAGCATTCCGGCGTCGTCGTGCAGAAGATGAGCGAACGCAAGGCCGAGATGATCGAGATGCGGCCCTCCGGCGGCAACCGCCTGCGGCTCGTGTTTTACGCGCCGACCCGCGGCCTGATCGGCTATCAGGGCGAGCTGCTCACCGACACCCGCGGCACCGCGATCATGAACCGCATCTTCCACGGCTATGCCCCCTACAAGGGCGAGATCCAGGGCCGCCGCAACGGCGTGCTGATCTCCAACGACCAGGGTGAAGCCGTCGCCTATGCGATGTTCAAGCTGGAGGATCGCGGCCCGATGATGATCGAGCCGGGCTGGAAGGTCTATCGGGGCATGATCGTAGGCGAGCACACCCGCGACAACGATCTCGAAATCAATGTGCTGAAGGGCAAGCAGCTCACCAACATCCGCACCACTTCGAAGGACGAGGCGGTGCGCCTGACCCCGCCGATCAGGATGACGCTGGAGAAGGCGCTCGCCTACATCGAGGACGACGAACTCGTCGAGGTCACGCCAAAGTCGATCCGCCTGCGCAAGAAGCACCTCGACCCGAACGATCGCAAGCGCGCGGAAAAGGCCAGGGAAGCGGTGGCGTGAGGGCCGCGAATGGCGAATGGGGAGTAGCGAATAGGGACGTTGCGTATCGGGGGCTTTCCGATACCCTGTTCGCCATTCGCCACTCACCATTCGCTCTTTGATGCCCCTCCCCTCCACAGTCGACGTTGCCATCATCGGCGCAGGCGCCGCGGGGCTCGGCGCCGCGAACACGCTGAAGCATTCCGGCCTTTCAATCCTGGTGCTTGAAGCCCGCGATCGCGTCGGCGGGCGCGCGCATACGATCAAGGCTGCGCCCGACGTCGTGTTCGATGTCGGCTGCGGCTGGCTGCATTCAGCCGACCAGAACACGTTTGTCCCCATCGCCGAGCGACTGAATTTCGAGCTCGACAAAACCTTGCCGCCGTGGCGCGAGCGCGCCTACGGCAAGGCATTTCCGCAGGTCGAGCGCGATGATTTTGTCCGCGCGCTCGACGAATTCTATGATCGCATCGAAGACGCCGCGCAATCGGGCAAGGACGGTCCCGCCAATCTCTATCTCGAGCCCGGCAATCGCTGGAACCCGATGATCGACGCGATATCGACCTATGTGAACGGCTGCGAGCTCGACCAGGTCTCGATCCTCGACTTCGATGCCTATGAGGATACCAACCTCAATTGGCGGGTGCGGCGCGGCTACGGCGCGCTGATCGCGGCCTACGCCACCCAGATTCCGGTCGCGCTGAACTGCGACGTCAGGCTGATCGATCACTCCGGCAAGCGCGTCCGCATCGAGAGCTCGCGCGGCACGATCGAGGCGGACAGGGTGATCGTGACCGTGCCGACAGATCTGATCGCCACCGAGGCGATCCGCTTTCACCCCGCGCGATCAGACAAGGTCGACGCAGCGCGCGGCCTGCCGCTCGGCCTCGCCGACAAGGTGACGCTGGCGCTCGATGAGCCGGAGGCGCTGCCGAAGGACGGCAACCTGCGTGGTGCCACCATGCGCACCGAGATGGGCACCTATCACATCCGCCCGTTCGGCCAGCCCTGTATCGAAGGCTTCTTCGGCGGCCGCTTCGCCCGGCAGCTCGAAGACGCCGGCGACGGCGCGCTCGCCGCGCATAGTATCGACGAGATCGTCTCCTTCCTCGGCAATGACTTCCGCCGCAAGCTGAAGCCGCTGACGGAATCGCGCTGGGCGCACGACCCGTTCGCCCGCGGCTCCTATTCGCACGCGCTGCCCGGCCACGCCGGCAAGCGCGCGGTGCTGGCGGCGCCGGTGGATGGACGGCTGTTCTTCGCAGGCGAAGCGACCTCGCCGCACTTTTTCTCGACGGCGCACGGAGCAAGGGATTCCGGGGAGAGGGCGGCGAAGGAAGTGCTGGCTGGTTCGTTGAGGAAGTAATCGCGACGTCATTGCGAGCGTAGCGAAGCAATCCATCTCTCTGCTTGCTGAAGCATGGATTGCTTCGTCGCTCCAGCGCAAAAGTGCTTTGCAATTTGTCGCGAGCTCTTCGCAATGACGCGGGCCTACTCCATCACCCTCCCCCGCATCTCCGCATCCGGCACGAAGCACGTCTCGTACTTCCCGAAGAGTCGATACCGGTTGTGCGCGATCAGGCTGTAGACCGCGTCGCGCAGCGGTTTTGGCACAGCGAACAGCATGCGCGTCCACCTCCATCCGGGGAGAAGGCTCAGCACCGTCAGCGCCGCATCGGATTTCATGTAGGCGACACCGTCGTGGACGACCGCATTCGTATCGGGATCGTTTGGATCGATGCCAAACGCCTTTGCCAGCCGCGCGCCGTAGTCCGACTGGATCGGCGTGAAACGGAAGCGCCTGGAGGTATCGCGGGCGATGACGAAGCGGACCCAGCGCGAGCAGAAGATGCAGACGCCATCGTAGAGGATCACATCATCGTCAGGCCAAGGTGTCATCGGCTATTCAGCATCTGCATGGTGACGAACAACGGCACGATCACAGGTCATCAGCTTGACGAAGGCGGTCCCGGTATCGGCGCCCAGAATCACGACGGCGCTGAGCACATGGAAATATTTGACTAGGAAATACGGGATCATCGCTTTCCGCTCACCACCGGATGCGGCGTCAGCGCGCGCGAGAGCTCGGGTGCCGCCAATCTCACGCCGTTCTCCGTTTCCGGCAGCCAGTGCCCCTCGCTGCCATAGGCCGGAAGCACGCGGAAATCCACTTTTCCGCCGATCTTGGCGAAGGCATCCGCGAGTCGGCGGGAAAACGCCGGCGCATAATAACTGTCATTGGCCGCAACCAGCCAGGTCACGGGGATGCCGGCGTGCGCACCGAATTCGGCGGCGGACGCAATCAGCGTGTGCGGGGCGCAGATCTGGTTTGGAAAATCATTGGCGCGGCCACCGCGCCCGGCCGCGAACACGATGATGCGCGATACGCCGCGTGGGTTTTCGCCTGCGAGCGCCACCGCACCCCATCCGCCCGCGGAATGGCCAACAATCACAGTGCCATCCCGCCGGATGAAGGCCTGCTGGCGCAGATAGTCCATGGCAAGGGCGATCTCGTCGGCGGTGGCACGCCCGGCGCGGAAATAATCCGCCTCGTCGCAGCCGCCCTGATCCTCGACATATTTGCCGCCGGTCGCGGCATGCCCCAGCCGTTCCGGCACCAACACCGCAAAGCCGCGCGCAACCAGCCAGTGGGCGAGCGCGCGATATTCCGGCTGCGGCATTTGCGCCCGGTGCAGCACGTTCTGCGTCGAAGCATGCGCAATCACGGCGAGCGGAAACGGGCCCTCGCCTGCGGGCCGAAACAGCAGAGCGTGCGCCGATATGGCGGGATCGGACGATGGCACCAGCCATTGCTGGCGCCGGTCCGGCTCCTCCCCCAAGTCCCGCGCGCCGAGAGCGGGCTGCGCCGGCGCAGTCCGCAAGCCAGCTATCGCGAGAACAGCCACCGCGACTACAATTCTCGCCGAATACATCAGTGCCCCCGAGGCGCGACCGCTCTGCGATTGAATTCCCAGCAAGAATAACCATGGCGAATCAATGCGGCTGAATTTTCTTGCGACAGCGGCACTGTCACAAAGCGGCCGGAGGCATGCCAGTCGCCGCGCGAGGCGGCCCTCTTGTCCTTTTTCGGTACAAGTGACCACATCACTGATGCAAAAAATCCACAGATTAACCGATAATTAACGATGGACCTTGAAGGCGGGCGTCCGACTTGCTTTGATTGCACCCATGAGCACAACCCTGATCGAGGTCCGGCCGGCCAAAGCTGCGGATGCAGCCGCGGTGGCGTCTACGCATGACGAGGCTTGGCGCTCCGCCTATCAGGGCATCATCCCCGGTGCAGAGTTGGAAAAGCTGATCAACCGCCGCGGCCCGCAATGGTGGGACAGCGCGATTCGCAAGGGCAGCCGCGTCAGCGTGCTGGTGTTCGGCGACAAGATCGCGGGCTACGCCAATTACGGGCGCAATCGCGCCCGCAGCCTGCACTTTGAAGGCGAAATCTACGAACTGTACCTGCGGCCGGAATTCCAGGGCCTCGGATTCGGCCGTCGTCTGTTCGCCGCCGCGCGGCGCGACCTGATGCAGAGCGGGCTGAAGAGCATGGTGATCTGGGCGCTCTCCGACAATGAGGCGGCAACCGAGTTTTACCGGGCGCTTGGCGGCCGGATGGTGGCGCGTTCGTCGGAGCGTTTCGGGCCGAAGTCGCTCGACAAGGTCGCTTTCGCCTGGTCCAACTGAAAATCCTGCTTCTCTCGCACATGCAGCAAGGCTAAACCAGCCTGAGCATGTCGCACGCCGGTCGGCCCGGGCTCAAGCCTGGACCATGTGCCGCTTCGCGCTGCGACAGCGCCAGAACAAAAAACTCACATCGTTTCACCTACGAGGCCACGCGGAGCAATCCATGCGTATCGACGCCATATCGACCGGAAAGAATCCGCCCCACGACGTCAACGTCATCATCGAAGTGCCCGTGGGCGGCGAGCCGATCAAATATGAGATGGACAAGGAAGCCGGCACGCTCGTGGTGGACCGCTTCCTCTACACGCCGATGCGCTATCCCGGCAATTACGGCTTCATCCCGCACACGCTCTCCGGCGACGGCGACCCCTGCGACGTGCTGATCATCAATACCCGCGCGATCGTACCTGGCGCGGTGGTGAGCGTTCGTCCGGTCGGCGTGCTGCTGATGGAGGACGAGGCCGGCGGCGACGAAAAGATCATCGCGGTACCGACGTCAAAGCTGACCCAGCGCTACGACAAGGTGAAGAACTATAGCGACCTCCCCGACATCACGCTGCAGCAGATCCAGCACTTCTTCGAGCACTACAAGGATCTCGAGAAGGGCAAATGGGTGAAGGTGCTGCGCTGGGGCGATGCGGGCGAAGCATGCAACCTGATTCTGGAAGGGATCGAGCGCGCGAAGAAGAAATAAGGGACGGAGATCCCTCAACGGTCAGCGGTTGAGTGAGAGCTCCTCACCGCAACCTCTCTCCCCGAAAGAGGGCGCAGATCACACCCCCGGCGCCGGCAGGCCGTGGATCGCGCAGGCCGCGCGCAGCGTATTCACCAGCAGGCATGCCACCGTCATCTGGCCAACGCCACCGGGCACCGGCGTGATCGCGCCAGCGACGTCGACCGCCTCCTGGAAGGCGACGTCGCCGACGAGCTTGGGCTTTCCGCCCGGCACCGGGATGCGGTTGATACCGACATCGATCACGGTCGCGCCGGGCTTCAGCCAGTCGCCGCGCACCATCTGCGGCTTGCCGACCGCGGCATAGACCAGATCTGCCTGTGCGCAGAGTTTCGGCAGATCACGCGAGCGCGAATGCGCGATCGTCACCGTTGCGTTCTCGTTCAACAACAGCTGCACCAGCGGACGGCCGACGAGATTGGAGCGGCCGATCACAATCGCATTCATGCCCTCGATTGAGCCATGCACGCTCTTGGTCAGGATGATGCAGCCGAGCGGCGTGCAGGGCGACAGCGCGGCAAAGCCACCGGCCAGCCGTCCGGCATTGTTCGGATGCAGGCCATCAACATCCTTGGCCGGATCGATCGCGTTGATGATGGTTTCGGTGTGGAGCGTCTTCGGCAGCGGGAGCTGAACCAGGATGCCATGAACCAGCGGATCGCGGTTGAGCCGCGCGATCAGAGCCAACAGATCGGCCTGCGAGACATCCGCCGTCAACTTGTGCTCGAACGAGGCCATGCCGGCGGCCTGCGTCTGCGTATGCTTGCTGCGGACGTAGACTTCGCTCGCGGGATCATTGCCGACCAACACCACCGCGAGCCCGGGCGTAAGCTGGTGATCGCGCTTGACGCGGGCGACCTCGGCGGCAACGCGGGCGCGGAGCTCGGCGGCGATGAGTTTTCCATCGATGATGCGGGCGGTCATGTCAGTCCCTTGTCTTTCCCGGCTCGGCTACGGTCAGTTTTTTCAAGGCGTCGCCCAGCTGCCTTGGATCACCCTCGACCGCCACCTGCTTGAGCCGCGAGGTGGTGCCGGACAGAATCTTGACGCGCGCCTTTGGCACACCGAGCGCTTTCGCCAACAATTCGGTCACGGCGCGATTGGCCTCGCCGCCCTCGGCAATGGCGCGAACCCGGATCTTCACCACCGTCCGGCCATTTGCCAGCGTTTCGATTCCGTCAATATCGTCGCGGCCACCGCGAGGTGTCACACGCAAGGCGATGCTGACGCCCTCGGTGGAATAGCGCCAAGGATCCATCGAGAAGCGTCCATCGAGAGGGGTCCATCAAGGCGTGCAGTCAGATGACGTTGGGGTAGATGTAGTACATGATCACCCGTTCGATAAACATGATGATCAGGATCACGATGATCGGCGAAATGTCGAGGCCGCCCAGGTTGGGCATCACGTTGCGGATCGGCCGCAGCACCGGCTCGGTGATCCGGTAAAGGAACTCGGCGACTGCCGACACGAACTGGTTGCGCGTGTTCACCACATTGAAGGCGACCAGCCAGGACAGGATCGCGGAGGCGATCAAGAGCCAGACGTAGAGATCAAGAACAATGACGACGATGTCGAGGACGGCGCGCATATGGGGGAGCTCGCGGGTGGGATTTCCCTGCTAGATATCGGTTCATTCCCCCTCAAACAAGAGAAGTTCCCGGCCAATCTGGCCGAAAACCCTGCGCTCAGCGTTCTTGACTTGCCCTTGGGGCGGACGGTAAATGGCCGCAATCGTGGGCCGGATACTCAGCATGATCCGGTCGCGACGGGGCCATAGCTCAGCTGGGAGAGCGCATCGTTCGCAATGATGAGGTCGGCGGTTCGATCCCGCCTGGCTCCACCACGCTTCGCCCTTCGGGCTACGCGTGGCACAGCCGCGCTAGCCGAAGGGCGAAGCGTGGTGTCCGGCGAAGCCTGCCTGACGAAGACGGACTTTTTTTCGAAAGCCGATCGAATTGCGGAAGCGGCGGCGATGCCGCCACGATCCACGTGGCTATTCGGCGGCCTGCAGCAACTGCGCGCGCGGCGTGCGCGCGAGCCAGCCATCGATGAAGTGAGTGAGCCAGGCGCGCTCGGCCGCATCATGCTGCGCGCGGGCTGAGAAGTGCAGATGTCGCTGCTGCGCGCCCGGCGCATCCATGCGCGCGCAACCGCGCACGGTCCAGCGGTGCATCATCGCCTGGGTCACGTCGGGGTGAAACTGGAAGCCGAATGCGTTGCCGGCCTGGAACGCCTGCACCGGAAAATCATCGCCCTCGGCAAGCAGCTCGGCGCCAGCCGGCAGCTGGAATCCCTCGACGTGCCAATGATAGACGCGCGCCGGCCAGTTTGGACACAGTGCCCGGCCCAGCGCGGTCGGCCGGATCGGGTAATAGCCGATTTCGACACGGCCTCCGGGATGCGGCGCGACAGCAGCGCCGAGTTGCCGCGCGAGCATCTGAGCGCCCAGGCAGATGCCCAGGAACGGACGCTGCTCACGTAGGGGAACCTCGATCCAATCGATCTCTTGCCGGACGTATTTGTCGGGATCGTTGGCGCTCATCGGGCCGCCAAAGATCACCGCGCCCGCGTGATCGTTGAGCGTGCCGGGCAGCGCGTCGCCGAAGCGCGGACGGCGGATATCCAGTCGATAGCCCAGCGCACGCAAGGCGTTGCCGATCCGGCCGGGCGTCGACGTCTCCTGGTGCAGCACGATCAGCACTGGTCGCAGCGAAACCGGATCAGGTGGCGTGGGTGCAGCCGGCCTTCCCGTTGGAAGGGGCACCACGACACTGGCTTGGTCCGACCGTAACGACATTGCCTCGGCTAGGGATTGGGCACGCTAGGAATGATCATAGCTAAGTGGTTCTTAATTTCGTGTGAGTTCGAGCGCACCCACGCGAAACTTTCCAAGCAAATCACGGGCCAGAATCAGGCCGAGATACGTGTTCAGCGTTTGCGGAGTTGGAAGCCGCCGACCGCATGCAGGATGAACGAGCGGGGGAACAGACGGAGCAGGAACGGGACGAGCTTGATGAGCGGGCCCGGCAAGACCGCGCGCTTGTTCGCCATGAGTCCGCGATAGGCCTGCTCGGCGACCACGGCCGGCGACACATTGAGGATCGCGGCGTCGAAACCGGGCGCGAAGCCGGCACGAGCCTGGAATTCCGACGGCACAGGGCCTGGGCACACCACGGTGACGCGTACACCCTGCGGGGCGAGCTCACAGCGCAGCGCCTCTGAGAACGACAGCACATAGGCCTTGGTCGCGTAGTAAACCGCCATGCCCGGTCCCGGCAGGAATCCCGCGATTGAGCCGAGATTGAGGATGCCGCCGCGGTTGCGGATCAGTTGGTCGGCAAAGCGCAGCGACAGATCGGTCAGCGCGCGGATATTGACCGCGACGATATTGAGTTGCTCGGCCCGGTCACATTTGACAGCGAGGCCGAACACTCCGAAGCCCGCATTGTTGACGAGATATTCGACCTCGACTCCGGCAGCGGCCAGGGCTTCCGCGATGCTGTCGCCGGCATCGGCCTCCTGAAGATCGCAGGGGATCACGATCGGCTCGGCGCCGCCTTTGCGTCCGAGTTCGTCGGCGAGCGCCTTCAGCCGCTCGGCTCGCCGCGCAACCAGGGCCACACGATGACCGTTCGCTGCAAATACGCGCGCCAGTTCGGCGCCGATGCCCGCCGATGCCCCAGTTATCAGCGCCACACGCTCGGTCACGTTTCAGGCTCTCGATCAAATTGCCGGGAGTTACGAATGGCGGTGACGAGAGCATAGGCTTGCGGTGCCGCGCAAGCCTATGCGTACACATGCTGGCATGCGGTGCTGCGCCGTTTTGAGTGAAACGCGAGATTTTCACACGAATCGCTCACCATGACCGCAGCACATTAAAGTTTCGTCATCTGCGATATTGGCGTGACGGTGGCGGCCTCCGCACGGCGGACGTGTCAGATTGCCGCGTCGGCTGGACCCCAGGGTCCCTTGGGAAGGGCGGCCTGCCTCTGGGCGACACGATGCTTAAGATCGAGGCGATCGCGCGAGGAAATACCCAGCAGATCGGCGGCGCGCCAAACCACATTGTCCTCAAACTCGCTGACTTGACCGTCGGCAAAAACGAGCTCCCACATCATCTCGACGATGCGCAGTCGACCCTCCTCGTTCACCGAGCGCATGATCACGCTGGTAAAACGATAGAGGTCGACCGCCTCGCCCTCGACCCGCATGGCCGATGCGATCAGCCGATCGGCCGTGCCGGGATCGAGCTTGAAGCGGCTCTCGATCAGGCCGTGCAGTTTGCGCTTCTCGACCACTGTCGGCTCGCCATCGAGTGAGATGACGTGAACCAGCAGCGCGGTCGCGGCCAGCCGATAGTCATTGTCGTCGAACATCCGATCGACTTGCGCGTCGGGAGCGACGATATCGGCAATGAATTGGCGAAGTCCGTCGAGCATCGAGGTCTCTGTCGAATGAAGCCTGAAACGTGTCCGGTGTGACGCCTATATGGCGCGGAAACAGCGCCCGTGCAATCGGCGCAGGTTCTGCGGCAAGCATTATGTTTTGGCAATCTCTGCTGGTCGCGGCCAGGCTTGATCCTGCCATTTGCGCTTTCGGGCCGACGACAAATTTGAAACAACCCGAACGGATCCGGGGGCGCCTAAGGTATCTCGTACACCACGAGCTTGTCGGCAATGCCACGCAACGCCGCTTCCTTCTGGATCGGCCTGATCTCCGCCCGATTCAGGATGCGCGCAACCTCCGGCGATTCCATCACCGGCTGGGTGAGGTGGATTTCCTGGGACGTCGAAAGGCTCTGCACCCGCGCAGCGATATTCACGGTCTGGCCGAAATAGTCCTGCCGCTCATTCAGCATCACCGCAAGGCAAGGGCCTTCGTGGATGCCGATCTTGACGATCAAATCTTCCTTGCCGCGTTCGGCGTTGAGCTTCTGCATCGCCATCCGCATGCGCAAGCCCGCCGCAAGCGCATCCTCGGCGCGGATGAACGTCGCCATCACCGCGTCACCGATGGTCTTCACCACGGCGCCGCGCTCGGACGCGATGATGTCGAGCAGCGCGTGGAAGTGGGCGCGCACCAAGTCGAAGGCGGCGAGATCGCCGACACGCTCATACAGAGCAGTCGAGCCCTTGAGATCGGTGAAGAGAAAGGTCAGCGAAGTGATCTTGAGCCGCTGGTCGACATTGAGGTTGTCGGCTTTGTAGACGTCGCGAAACGTCTGGTTGCTCAATATGCGCTTCGCGGTGAGGAACGGCTTTCGCTTGCCGATCAGGTGATGCAGCCCCTCGGCGGCGATGAACACCGACGGCAGCACCCGTACACCGGCCTGGTTGTCGAGCGACAGCCGCAGCGGGCCGGGCCGCAGGGTCATGTTTCCGACCGGTGCGTGGACCTTGTTGTACATGAGCGACAAATGCTGGCGGTCCTTGGTCGGCTCGCCCTGGACGTCGATGAAGTGCGCCGAATGCGTCACCGGCTCGAACACGATGATGAATTGCTTCGGCAACTGCAGCGACAGCACCGCCTTGTCGCCGGCCGGCAATTCGAGCGCATCCAGCACGACCTCGCTGACAAGCTCCCCGAAAGAATCCTTGTTGAAGTCGACGCCGGAGCTCCAGAAAATCTGCTTGAAATATTCCCAGATCGGCAGTGTATGCGGATCGTGCGCTGCGATGCGGCGAACGCGCGGACTGACGGTGAAGGCGACCTCCACCTGCTCGTCGACCGAGGCCTCGTAGCCGCAAGCGCAGAGACCGCACTGATAGTCGTCATGGCGCAATGACTTCAGTGTCGAGTGGGCATCGAGCACGCCGCCGCAGCCAGGGCACAGCACGTTCCAGGTCAATTCAAACACGCCGAGCCGCGACGCGTGCAGAAAGCCGGAGATGACCTTCTCTTCATCGAGTCCGCTCCGCTTGGAGAAGTCCAGCACATTGACCCTGTTGAGCTCGTGGTCCTCGCCCTTCTCAACCAAATGCATAATCGCGTCGGCGACCGCGGGATCCGTGGTCTGCCGCAATACCGAAAACTGTGCCTGCACGTCGCTCATGGTAAGTTACTAAATGATTACTCGGGAGAAATCACGCAAGGGCTTTCAGCGCGGCGTGATGGCAAACATCGGCGAGCGGTTCGGTTGCGTCGTCACCACGCCAACCGGCACGACGGGCTCCTTGTCCACCAACGCGACGCGGAACGCGCCGATGATCTTTGCAAGAGCCAGCGTCGCCTCGACCAGCGCGAAATGCGCCCCGATACAGACGCGCGCGCCGACACCGAACGGCAGATAGGCAAAACGGTCCGGCGGCGTTCCCGTCATGAAGCGCGCAGGCACAAAGGCGTTCGGATCTCGCCACAGCTTCTCGTGCCGGTGCAACAGCCACGGCGCAATCATGATCACGTCGCGCTTCCTGACCCGCAGGCCCGCGATTGTATCAGGTCCGGCGGCCGCGCGCGCGATCAGAAATGCCGGCGGATAGAGTCGCATGGTCTCGTCCACCACGGCGCGGGTGAACTTCAGCCGCTCGATCTCAGGCGTGCCAGCTGCTGCCATCCCTGTCACCTCCGCCGCCAGTTGTTCCTGGGTCGAGGAATCGAGCGCAAGCAGATAGAGCGTCCAGAACAGCGCCGTCGCGGTCGTTTCATGGCCGGCGAGGATCATGGTCGCCACCTGGTCGCCGAGCTGGGCGTCGGTGAAGGCATCGCCGGTTTCGGGATCGCGCGCCTCCCCCATCAGGTCGAACAGATCGCGCGCGGGCGCGTTGTGGTCCTTGCCGGCGGCGCGGCGCTCTGCGATCAGCATGGAGACGAACGCGGTCCAGCGCTTGCGGAAGCGGGCGCGGCGAAAATCCTGCGGGCTCGGCCAGCCAAGCGGCAACAGCAGATCCAGGACGTGTGGCCGCGCCAGCGTCTCGCCATACTCCATCACGAAGTCGCGCAGCGTGGCGCCATGACGGTCCATGCCGAATGAGAACATCGTGCGGCCGGCGATCTCGAGCGTCATGCGCTGCATCGCTTCGCGCAGATCGACGGGTCCATGGCTCGCCGCTCGCAGCTTGTCGATCGTCTCGCCGATCGCCGCGGTCATGTAGGGCACGAGCGTCGTCACCGCGCGCGGCGTGAACGCCGGCGCAAGCGTGCGGCGCTGATGCTTCCAGGCGCGACCTTCGGCAATCAGGAGCCCTTCCCCGAGCATAGGCCGCAACACGCGAAAGCCCGCGGGCGTGCGGGTATAGTTCTCGTAATTGTCCACCAGCACGTGCCGGATCGCATCCGGCGTGTTGAGGATGAAGCTCGAGTGTCCGAAGAAGGAGCCCTGGACGACGTCGTCCTCGTAAGCGCGCCGGCCCCAGCTTTCGATCGGGCTGTTGCGGATCGCCATCATCCGCCCGAACGCGGTCATGTTGTCGGGGGCGCGCGGCGGGGTCGGCGGCACCAGCGGACGCCGGCCGGCCGTCATGTCATCGAGTTCGGCGATGCTCATGGTCCCCGGCCTCTCCCGCGAAACCGATCAACGCATACGATCCCGGCACCATGAAGGCGCCTGGAGCGCGATGACCTTTCCTCGCATCATCACGCGCTTCATCTTTCGTTTGGAAGTTGATTCTTCCGCAAGATCGGTACCATTTTGCGCCTGATCGGCATTTGCCGGGCGTAAGAACAGGAGCGGCAGCATGCCGCCGGCCGGCGGCTGATGCCACTGCGCCAAGGCCGCGATACCGAAATTGCCGCCAGCCAGGCGGCGCTGCCGCCTCCAAGATTGTCCGCCAAAGGTCGGGTTCATTCATTCCCCCCAATCCTTTCAATACTTTAGCTGTGTCCTGCACCTGCAAACAGTGCCGTAACGACTGGACAGGACAAGGTTTTCGCAGGCATCTGGGAACGCGAGCCGGAAATCGCCGGCAAGCCATCGCAGTGTAACGGAACCGCATATGACCCAACCGCCGAAGCGCGCCGACAGTATCTCTGCACCGTTGCGGCACTCGATTTTCAGGCGGATCTGGCTGGCCAGCCTGCTTTCCAATCTGGGCATCCTGATCCAGGGCGTCGGCGCCGCCTGGGCGATGACGCAGATGACGTCGGCGGCGGACAAGATCGCGCTGGTGCAGACCGCGCTGATGCTCCCGGTGATGCTGATCGCGATGCCCGCCGGCGCCATCGCCGACATGCATGACCGGCGCATCGTCGCGATGGTATCGCTGGCGATTGCACTCGCCGGCGCCACCACCCTTACCATCCTGACCTGGCTCAACCTCGTGACGCCAAACATCCTGCTCGCGCTGTGTTTCGTCGTCGGCAGCGGCATGGCGCTGTTCGGCCCGGCTTGGCAATCCTCGGTCAGCGAACAGGTGCCGTCGGAGACGCTGCCCGCGGCAGTTGCGCTCAATGGCATCAGCTACAACATTGCGCGCAGCTTTGGCCCCGCGATAGGCGGCATCGTGGTCGCAACTGCCGGCGCGGTCGCAGCGTTCGCGGCGAATGCCCTGCTCTATATTCCGCTCCTGGTGGTGTTGTTTCTGTGGGAGCGGGTCAGCGAGCCGTCGCGGCTGCCGCGCGAACGGCTGAGCCGCGCGATCGTCTCCGGCGTGCGCTACATCACCAATTCGCCGTCGATCAAGATCGTGCTCACCCGTACAATGGTGACCGGCATCATCGGCGGCGCGGTCTCGGCGCTGATGCCTCTGGTGGCGCGCGACCTCTTGCATGGCGGTGCGCAGACCTATGGCATCATGCTCGGCGCCTTCGGCATGGGTGCGGTCGTCGGCGCGCTCAATATCAGCGAGATAAGGCGCCGCTTGAGCGGCGAAGCCGCGGTGCGGGCCTGCGCACTGTCGATGGCCGGTGCGATCGCGGCCGTCGCACTGAGCAAGGAACCCGTGATCACGGCCGCCGCGCTGGTGATTGCCGGCGCGGTCTGGATGCTCGCGGTGGCGCTGTTCAATATCGGCGTGCAGCTCTCGGCGCCGCGCTGGGTCGCGGGCCGTTCGCTCGCGGCGTTCCAGGCTTCGATCGCCGGCGGCATCGCGATCGGAAGCTGGGGCTGGGGCCGCCTCACTGACCTCGCCGGTGTGGAGACGGCGCTGTTGGTCTCCGCCGCGTTGATGTTTCTGTCACCATTGCTTGGGATCTGGCTCAGGATGCCGCCGATCGGCGCCCGCAACGAGGCCGCGACCGAAGCGCTCGCCGACCCCGAGGTCAAGTTGCAGTTGACCGGGCGCAGCGGGCCGCTGGTGGTAGAGATCGAATATAGGGTGTCGCAGGACAACGCCCGCGCCTTCCACAATGTGATGCAGGAGGTGCAGCTCAGCCGCCAACGCAACGGTGCCTATGGCTGGTCGATCGCGCGCGACATCGCCGATCCCGAGTTGTGGACCGAGCGCTATCACTGCCCAACGTGGCTCGACTATCTGCGCCAGCGCAACCGCGCCACGCAATCCGAACGCGAATTGCACCAGAACGCCATCGCCTTCCACCTCGGACCTGACCCGGTGCGGGTGCGCCGGATGCTGGAGCGTCCGTTCGGGTCGGTGCGCTGGAAGGACGAGACGCCGGACCGCGCCGCCAACGAGGTGATCCCAGTGGTCGCGACCGCGGCGGGAAGCAGCACGTAGTTTTGGGCGGTCATTCCGGGACGCGAGCCCGGAACGAAATCACTGCCCGTGATCGATGAGCGTCTGCTGACAGGCCTTGCTGAGACGGCCGCGGTTCTGTTTCAGGCAGGCCAGCACGACCTGGTCACCCTCGTTGAGATGGGCGCGGCAGAACCGTGATGCGTCGCGCGTGCAGGCATCACGCCCCTGCTGGGCCAACGCTACCGATACCACCAGAACCAGCGGAATGAAAGCAATTAGAAATCTGGTCATCTCTCAAGCCTTTAATGAACGTGACGATGTTCATATAGCCTTTCCGCTCAGCCAAGAAGCTTGAACCTTTGCGCGCCGGCTCTTGCGGCCGTCTTCGCCGTGCTGTCACTGATCGACGGTTTTGCCTTGAGCGGGGGTCATGATCGGCTCCCGTTCGCCGGGAGAGGCGAACCCATTGTTTGACGGTCCGATGATGCCCGCCAGCGCGACCAGCCGACTGCGACTGCAATCATGCTGGCAAGGCGCTCTTTTTCTTGGGTTCCCGGCGCCGTGTTGGGACCACGTTAAGACCTTGTTGGCACTAATCGCTCGTTACGGATGTGGCGTGCCCCGCCTTCTCAGAAAGTGTGTAGCGATGCGTAATACGTTGGGCCTGATGGTGGCCAGTGTTGTAGCGGCGGTCGTGATCGCCGGAGTGTGGTTCTGGACCCCCTCGCCGCGCGCCGACGCGGCTCCTCCTCAAACCGTAGCTGCCCGGCCGGCCGATCCGCTGCCTGTGCAAACGGCGGCGGCTGGCAGGAACGACGTCGACGTCACGGCCGCGCTATCCAAGCGCGCCGAGGCGTCTCCCGCCCTGACGGCGCCGGCACCGGTGGCCGCGGCGCTGAAGTCGGCCTGCGCCAACGCGGATGCGCTCGGCGTCAGCCGCACCGTGGTGGTCGACACTGCGGGGGGACCGGGTTTCGGTTTCGAACATTTCAAGCAGCTCGACTTCCTGCAGGACAAGGAAGTGGTGCTGACGTTCGACGACGGTCCGTGGCCGAACAATACGCCCACCGTGTTGAAGGCGCTGGCCGACGAATGCACCAAGGGCGTGTTCTTCTCGGTCGGCAAGCACGCGACCTATCATCCGGAAATCCTGCGGCAGGTGCTCGCCGCGGGCCACACCGTCGGCAGCCACACCTGGTCGCACGTCAACCTCAACAGCAAGAAGATGAACGAGCAGCAGGTGAAGGATGAGATCGAGAAGGGCTTTTCCGCGGTGAAGATGGCGCTCGGCACCAATCCCGCGCCTTTCTTCCGTTTCCCGCAACTGCAGCACAATCCCGGCGCAGTCACCTATCTCGGCACCCGCAACGTCGCGATGTTCTCGACCGACGTCGACTCCTTTGACTTCAAGGCGGATGGCCCGGACAAGATCGTCAACAACGTGATGACCAAGCTCGACAAGCTCGGCAAGGGCATCATCCTGATGCACGACTTCCAGAAGCACACCGGCGAGGCGCTGCCGACGCTGTTGCGCCGGCTGAAGGCGGGCGGCTACAAGGTCGTGGCGATGAAGGCCAAGGGCACGCTCGAGACGCTGCCCGAATATGATGCGATGCTGGTGAAGAACGAGAAACTGCCGACCGCGGCGGCCGGTCGTCCCGTGAGCAGCGTGGTGCAGACGGTCTCGGATTAAGCCATCGCGAACTCCTCCGCCATGGCGCGCAAAAAGGCGCCGCTGGATTTTTCCAGCGGCGCCGACGTGGCGCTCCCCTCTTCCATGATGATCGAAGGAAATTCAAGCCGCGCATTCGAAGCGCGGCGCTGGCGGTCGCCGAACCCTGGCGTCCGGCTGATATCCTAAGGTGGCGCCGGCTTCGGTTGCTGCCTGGAGTTGATGTTGCCCAATTTTCTAGTAGGATGGCGCCGCGCACGTTTTGGCGCGGTACGGAGATTTTATTTCAAAGTCAAAGGGCTCGTTCGCGACCGCAACCTTCAAGTTCGCGATGAGATGGTGGCGTTCATAAGCGGGCACCGGATCAAGATCCAGGCCCCGCAAGCATCGGTTGGCTTATCGGGATGACCTTCAGCCTCGAACGACCAGTAGCGTATGCGCGATGAATGGAGGGCGGAACATGCGTATCCAGCAGTTTGTATTGTCATCCAGTTCCGCCGTTGTCCTGAGCTATCTCAATCTGAATCCCAAAGGCGCCTTCAATGGGCAAGGCTCCGATCCCGCGGCGGGTACTGCGAACGCGGGCGCATTCAACGGCGAGTGGAATCAAGGCACAAATATCGGACTTTCAAATATTGGCGCCTTTAACGGCATCTTCGACAGCGGAACGTCGAATGGAAATGACAATATCGGCGCCTTCAACGGAAACTTCGATTCCGGATCTGAAAACGGCAATGGCAACATCGGATCCTTCAACGGCAATTTCAACGGCAACGGCAGCTTGCCTGGCGACGGCACCGTCGCCAGCTACTCTTTCTTTGGCGACGGGCCAGCGGATGTCACCTCTGGCGTCGGAAAGAAGCAGGTCCTGCATGAGACGGACGGCAGCGGTGGACTGACATTTAACGCCGCGATCGGCGACTACGACGGTCTTGGCGGGAATGCGCGAGGTGGAAACGATCACCTCTATGGCGGAAACAACGCCAAGACAGGAGTGGTAATCAACACCGTACTGGGCGATGCAGCCATCATCGCTGATCACGCCGCGGGCGGCAATGACACGCTCAATGGTGGAAGAAACATCGGGGCTGGCGGGATCGAGAACGCGCTGGTTGGGGACGCTCTTCAGCTGCTAGGCCACGCGACCGGAGGTCAGGACAGGCTTGTCGGTGGTTCAAATTACGGCTCCGGATTTGTGCAGAACGCGGAGTACGGTGATGGCATTACGACCGCCGACCATGCGAGGGGTGGGTACGACAGCCTGATCGGCGGAGACAATCGCGGCGGCGGCTTCGTGCAAAATGCGCTTTTCGGGACCGCGGCCTGGATGGATGGTCACTCCCAGGGTGGACACGACATTCTGGCCGGCGGAAGCAATTTCGGAGCAGGCTGGGTTCAGAACGCCTTCTTTGGCGATGCCGCGCTTATGACTGGTTTTGCTTCCGGCGGGTCAAACCTGATCGTCGGGGGCTGGAACTATGGCTCCGGCAGTATGCAGCAGGCGCTGTTCGGCGACGCCGCCACCATGACGGATCACAGTCGCGGCGGAGGAAATCTTCTCGTTGGCGGCTCGAGCTTGGGCTCCGGATCGATTGAGAACGTGCTGATCGGCAATGCAGGACTGATGGAAGGTCACGCGTCAGCAAAGGGAGATGTGCTCCGCGGTGGCGACAGTTTTGGTAGGGGCGATGTGATCAACGTGCTGGTCGGAGACGCCACGACACTTGCGGAATCGGCGCGCGGCGGCAACGATGTTCTCCTCGCCGGGCAGGACTACGGCTGGATCGGCAGTGTCGAAAACTTCATGTGGGGCGATGCGGTCAACAAGGAGCCGACGGCACTCGCCGGTCTCGATACGTTCGTGTTCGGGGCCCACAGTGGGCAGAACAACTTCATCATGGATTTCAACGTGGGCGATCAGATCCAGTTCGATTTCGGCATTGCCGGACACGCGAACCACGTCTGGATTGCCCATGATGGCAGTAGCACTGTGGTCAGCGCTGGCGGCGTGGAAGTTTTCCTCGTTGGCTATGTCGGGGCCATACCCGAGAGTGCCATTTTGTTCGCGTGAAGCTTCCCGGAAGCATCGGACGCCGCCTGAAGCATGGCAACGGCCATGATCAGCGGCCAAGTTCCGACGACAGCCGAACATCATCAGACCAGCGCCACGGCGATCACAATGGAATGCGGCAATGATAATCGCCGCTGTCGACCATGTGCTGGGAAATCGTCGGCGTATCCCCTCGGCTGGCGATCGCGCGCCGCGACGAAATGGCGCGATCCTTGACGCCAATTGCGGCCAGGATGGCAGCCGCACCGAGACGTTCCCCATACGTACCCACGATTGATCGCTACCCATGAATGTGCCAAGAGCGGCGCAGCGCGTCGCCCGACACCGGCCTGTGGCGCGGCCCAATTGACGCGAGAGCCAGTTTCGTGACGACAGCTTCCATCTCCGCGGCCAGAACCATCCTGCAGAGAACTCCGGCCGTTTCGGCCATTGCGATCTTTGCCTGTGTGCTGCTTTGGGCCGTCCTGTTCGCGCGTATGACGGATCGCAATCTCTCGGTCGATAAGGACTACTTATACGTTTACCTCTGTGGAGCCGAGATCATGCACCCCACGCTGCATGACCAACAGATTGATCTGGTCAAGGGACTTGTCTCAATCTCGGCGCCCGATCAGTTCGTCTATCGGGCGACGTTGAGGGCAAACTACTGCAACAATTATCCCTTCACGTCGCTGTCGATGTATGCGGCCGGAAATCTGCTCACGGTGCTTGGTTTCGCCGACCCGGCCAAGGACTATGTCACCTTTCTGTCCCGCGCGATGTGGTGGGGCACGCTCCTGTCCGGCTTGCTGCTTGGCGTGGCGTGTCTCGTTGTCTCGTTCGGAATGACTTCCGGAACGCTCAGGGTGGCGACACTTGCCGCGCTTGCAATAGGCGCGTTGCTTTACGTTGTGGTCCCGCCACCAATACTGAACTGGCTGTTTGTTCAAACGACACCGTCGCCGCCGGACCGACTCGTTAACTGGTCGAACATCCTTGGCGTAAGCCTTTACTCCTGGCTCAATCCCGCCCCTCAAAACAGTATTTTCTCGAATTTCGCCCGCTGCCTTTGCGCGATGCTTTCGTTCGGTGCATTCACGACGCGCTGGTCTGGCCGGCAAGGCCTGGCTTACTGGATACCGCTGCTGGTGAGCGTCGTGCACCAAAGCACGGCTCTTATTCTTCTTGTCGTCATGCTGTGCTGCGATATCGCCATTCGCCCAAAGTCGCTCGCACGAGCGGCCTGCATCGTGCCTATCGCATCAACCATCGTATTGATCGGTGCGCGAGAGCGAATGTTTGCAATCCTGGGGCTCAACTGGTCGGCGGCGACGACAGCTCTGTTGATCGCGCTCGGCCTGGGGATCCTCCTCCTGCTGCCGGCGGTACGGCGCGCGGTCGGAGGTGTCTCGGCACGTATCGCCGATTGGCGCCGAACGACGCTTGAACAGGCGCCCGCGCCGCTGACGGACACGATCGTCATTATCACCCTTTGGCTCGGAATTCTCCTGATCAGTTACTTCGTTGCCAAGAACGACGTCTGGTACCGCGTGATCTACTTCTGGTCCGAGCTCTCGCCGCGCTACATCGGCATGTTCCAACTGTCCGTGATCGTAGGCCTGACCTACCCCGCTTGGGATGCACTGCTGCGCGACCGGGTGGACAGGCAGAAAGTCGCCATGGCCGCAATCACAATTGTCGCACTGGCCGTCACGGCGAGCCAATCGACGAAGGGCTGGGTTGCACTGGACAATCTGAGGAACGGTTCCCAGCGCTTCGAAGAAGTGACCGTGCGAAACAATGCGCATTCGGGACCATTGCAATCTTTCGGCAGCGAAGAAACCGCGTGGTACTATCTGATGCTCCGCAGGGCGATCATCGGAGGCAAGGACATTACGACGTTTCTTGGCGTCACCTGACCCCCGATGGTGAGGTTTAGCCGTCAGCTCCGCGAAATTTGCCGATCTGGATTATGAATGATTTGCCGATGAGTGATGTTCCTGCACCCAGTCTTTCCATCGTTGTGCCGGTCTACAACGAGGAACGGTCGCTACCCCTGCTGATCGAGCAGCTGACAAGCGTGCTGCGCAAATTGCCGAACCCGTTCGAGATTATTCTCGTCAATGACGGCAGCCAGGACAGATCGCTATCGATCCTACGTGCGCTCAGCGGTGACAATCCGGAAGTCAAAGTGGTCGATTTCCGCCGCAACTACGGCCAGACGGCAGCGCTGATGGCTGGGATCGATCATGCATCCAACGAGATCGTTGTGATGATCGACGCCGACCTGCAGAACGATCCCGTCGACATTCCCCGGCTGCTCACAAGGCTCGACGAAGGATATGATGTCGTTTCAGGTTGGCGGAAGGATCGCAAGGACGCGGAGTTCAGGCGAAACAGGATCAGCCGGATGGCCAACTGGCTGATCTCCAAGGTTTCGGGCGTCAAGCTACACGATTACGGCTGCACGCTGAAGGCCTATCGCCGCAGCGTCGTCAGTGGCGTCCGCCTCTATGGCGAGATGCACCGCTTTATCCCGATCTATGCCGAGTGGCAGGGCGCGCGCATCACCGAGATTCCGGTCACGCATCACGCTCGCCGCTTCGGCGCATCGAATTACGGCCTGGAACGCATCTTCAAGGTCGTGCTCGATCTCCTCGTCGTCATGTTCCTGAGGCGATATTTCGCCAAGCCGATCTATCTGTTCGGCGGCTTCGGGATCGCTTCCATCATTGCCTCGATCGCGACGATCACACTGGCGATCGCCTTGAGGTTGTTCGCCAGGATCTCGCTGATCCTGACACCGTTGCCGCTACTTGCTGCGCTGCTGTTCCTGGTCGGCATCATCAGCATCCTGCTCGGTCTGGTCGCTGAAATGCTGGTACGGACATATTACGAATCGCAGGGTGCGCGGGCCTATCTCGTGCGCGAGCTGATCAACTTCGTCGATTCCTCGCCGACCGAAACGCCTTCAGAGAAATCGTAGTCAAGATGTGTGGCATCGCCGGATTCTGCGGACCTGGAGATATCGACCACATCGAGGCGATGACAAACGCGCTGGCGCATCGCGGGCCCGACGGGCACGGCTACCACGTGGACAAAGCCAGGCATGTTTTCCTCGGCCATCGCCGTCTTGCCATCCTCGATATCGCAGGCGGCGCCCAGCCGATGTGGAACGAGGATAAGACCGTTGCAGTGATCTTCAACGGCGAGATCTACAATCATTTGGAGCTGAGGGCGTTGCTGCAACAATGCGGCCACCGCTTTGAGTCCGACCATTCCGACACCGAGGTGCTGGTCCACGGCTACGAGGAGTGGGGACACGACCTGCCCCGCCGCCTCAACGGCATGTTCGCTTTCGCGATCTGGGACACGGCGCGGTCACAGCTGTTCCTGGCCCGCGACAGGTTTGGCGAGAAGCCGCTGTTCTACTCCAAGACACCGGGCTTCTTCGCGTTCTCCAGCGAGCTTCCTTCTTTGGCCAGCCATCCAGCGTTCGATCCAGCGCTCGATAAGCGATCGCTGCAAAAACTGTTCGCCTACGGCTTCTTTCCGGCGCCCTGCACGCCCTATCGTCACGCAGCAAAGCTGCCGGGCGGCTGTTCGCTTTGCTACGATCTTCGCTCCGATAGCGTCCGCGTCGCCCAGTACTGGCAGTTCGCACTGGAGCCGGATTCCGCCTTGCTCGAGCGGAGCGAAGAGGACCTGGCCGACGAGCTCGATGCCCTGCTGACCCAAGCGGTACGTCGCAGGCTGATCAGCGACGTGCCGCTCGGAATCTTCCTCAGCGGTGGCATCGATTCCAGCGCCGTGCTTGCGGCAGCGTCGGAGCTTCACGGAGCGGATCAACTCAGGACCTTCACGATCGGCTTCAACGAGCCTTCGTTTGATGAATCCGAATATGCCGAGTGCGTTGCAGGAATCTTCCATTCGCGACATTCGCTTCGGAAACTCGATCTGGAGCAGGCGCGTGATACGATCCCCGATCTCCTCGCCCAGGCTGGAGAGCCATTGGGCGACAGCTCGCTGTTGCCGACCTATCTGCTCTGTCAGTTTACCCGTCAGCAGGTGACGGTCGCACTGTCCGGCGACGGCGCCGATGAGCTCTTCGCGGGTTATGATCCGTTTCATGCGCTGAAGCCCGCCGCGCTCTACCAACACCTCGTTCCAGCTCCTCTGCACCGAATGCTGCGCAAGCTCATCTCGCGGCTGCCGGTCTCGACCCGCAATATGGGGCTGGACTTCAAGTTGAAACGGACCTTGACAGGATTGTCCTATGGTCCTGAGCTATGGAACCCGACCTGGCTAGGACCGCTGCCGCCGCCGGACATCGAGAGGATTTTTGGTGAGAAGATCGATACCGGCGAACTGTATGAGGAGGCGATCGGGCTATGGAACGTTTCGCCAAAGCTGAACCTGGTAGACAAGACCATGGAATTCTACACCAGGTACTATCTGCAGGACGGCATCCTGACCAAGGTCGACCGGGCGGCCATGCTGAATTCGTTGGAAACCCGCGCCATCTTCCTCGACAATGACATGGTTGATTTCTGCCGACGGTTGCCGACGGCACTCAAATATCGTAACGGCGTCGGCAAATACCTCCTGAAGAAGGTGCTCGCCAGGAAAATTCCGAGCAACCTTGTGTCTCGGCCCAAAAAGGGCTTTGGCATTCCTCTAGCTCTCTGGCTCAGGGAAATCCCGCAGCGCGTCCCCATGGACAAGATGACCGGGATAAACCTCGCGGAAATCAGCGATTTATGGCAACAACACCGGCGCAAGCGCGCTAATTACGCCATCGCCTTGTGGGTATGGCTGAGCCTACAGGCATTTCGTCGCCCGATCCCGGCAGGATAGATTCGTATGCTGAGAAAAGCCCTGGAGCGGGTGCTTGAGTTCCCGGCCATCTACAACCTCAATCAGATGATCGGCCAGCCGACCGTGCGCCGTTACGTTCAGCTCGTCTCCGAGGAAATTCCTGTCGGCGCGGAGATGTCCGTGGTCGATATCGGTTGCGGCACGGGCGCATCGCGAGCCGTGATCAACGCGCGCTACCACGGCATCGACATCAACCCGAGCTACATCGAGGCGGCGCGCAGGAACCATGCCGACGCCGATTTCACGGCAATGGACGGCACCAAATTGATCTTTGCCGACGACAGCTTCGATCAGGCGATGTCGATTGCGACGACGCATCACCTCGATGATTCCCAGCTTCAGGCGATGACCGCGGAAGCCCTGCGGGTCGTAAGGCCGGGTGGCGCTTTCCACATCATTGATGCGATCCTTCCGATGAACCCACGCGAGTTGTTCAAAGAGAGGTTTTTCCGGATGGATCGCGGACGTTTCCCGCGACGGCTCGACGAACTGCAGCGCGTGGTCTCGTACAGCGGCCACGTCGCGCGCCAGCGCGTACTGAATGGGCCGCTGCATGACGTCGCCTATCTAAGGCTTGTTCCGCTCGCGGCAGCCGGCGCCAAGGGTGCGGTGTGATGGCCCGCCCTTACGACGAAAAGTTCATCAGCTATGCGGCTACGTCGTCTCGCTACGCTGCATCCAGGGTGATCCCGATCCTACGGTCGTCGCTCGACATTGCGAGCGTCGTCGATATCGGCTGCGCCGGTGGCGGCTGGCTCTCGGTCTGGCAGCAAGAAGGCATCGCGGACATCCGCGGCGTCGACGGCGACTACGTACGCCTTGAAGATCTCGAGATCGGCCCTGATCTCTTCACGTCGGCCGACCTGTCGCGGCCGCTGAAGTTGGGGCGAACATTCGATCTCGTCGAATCGCTGGAAGTCGCCGAACATATCGACGAGACGTCGGCCGACAATTTCGTCGCAAGCCTCGTCAGCCACGCCGGTAAGTATATCCTGTTCTCGGCCGCGGTGCCCGGACAGGGTGGCGAGTATCACGTCAATGAGCAGCCCTATGATTACTGGCGGATGCGCCTGAAGCCGCACGGTTTCGACGCCTATGACTTCGTCCGGCCCAGAATCATGAACGATGCCCGCATCTCGTTCTGGTACCGCTACAACTGTATTCTCTACGTCCATCGGTCGCATCAGGCAGCGCTGAACCAGCGCGTGCAGGCGACGCGGGTTTCGGATGGCGAACCGATCCGGGACCTGTCGCCCCGCTGGTTCAGGATGCGCAAGGGCGTCGTGAAATTGCTGTCGCCGGAAACCCGCGACCGCCTGGCGCGCCTGAAAGCGCGCGTCGCACCCACCGGCAGATTCTGATGATCACGAGTGAACGCCCCATGTCTCAACCCGTCGGCTCATCCGAACGCTTTGGCTACGAGTGGAACAAATACAACGAGATCCGCGCCGATTACGAAACACAGTTCCTGAAGTGGACGCCGTTTCTGCAACCGGACGACTGGCGCGGCAAAAGCGTGCTCGACGTTGGCTGCGGCACCGGACGCAATTCACTGTGGCCGCTGAAGTTCGGCGCCCGCGAAGCAGTCGCAATCGACATCGATGAGCAATCGCTGGCGGTCGCGCGCCGTAACCTGTCGTCGTTTCCAAACGCAAAGGTGTTCAGGCAAAGCGCCTATGAGATCGCATTCCAGGATCATTTCGATATCGCCTTCTCGATCGGTGTGATCCATCACCTCGAAACTCCATCGCTCGCCCTGAAGCAGATGGTAAAGGCCGCAAAGCCTGGGGGGAACGTGCTGATCTGGGTTTACGGCTACGAGAACAATGAATGGATCGTCCGCTTCGCCGACCCGTTGCGCAAGGCGCTGTTCTCGCGGCTTCCGATTGGCGTTGTCCATCACCTCTCGCTTTATCCAACCACGCTGCTGTGGCTTCTGCTGCGCCTGGGCTTCGGACGGCTCACCTATTTCCAGCTGCTGCGGACCTTCTCGTTCCGCCACATCCGTTCCATCGTGTTCGACCAGATGTTGCCGCGGATTGCGCATTATTGGCGCCGTGAGACCGTTCAGCAGTTGATGGAAGATGCAGGGTTGCAGAATGTGCGCTTGCAATGGGTCAACGAGATCTCGTGGGCCGCCATCGGCGAGAAAAACGGCGCCGGCAACCGCGCCGAGGCTGGATCAGCGACCGACCGATGACCGATACCGCTCGGACTGCAATGCGCCGTAGCCTGCGCCTCCTCGCGGTGATCCTCATGGTGGGGATCGTTGCCGGATACGTGGGTGACTGGCTTGTCCGCGACCGCGTCAGTGCGTCGGCCGCGAATGAATTCCTCGACGATTTGCGGACGATTGGCGTCCGCGTTCCGCGCGATACAAGCGGTCGCATCCTTCAGCAGGGCGATCTGTCCACCGCATGGATCGCCAGTGTCGACGCCTTGCCGGCCAGGATGCAGGCCCTGGCAGGCACATTGAAGGGTGCCGAGGGTCAGCCGGCGCTGGGTCTCGTGCGACGCGGACCATGGTCGAACATCTTCTTGATCGAAGCCCGCGACTCCATGATCTGGGTGGAACTGACCAATACGCCGAAGAAGATCTGCCGTGAGATTGCCCTCCGCGCGGCCGAAGATCCGGCGCGCACCGCGTATCTGACAACATTAGGCGACCCGCCGAAGCCGCCCGATCAAATCGATCCGAAGCGGTTTTGCCAGGAAAACTTCATGGAGGTGCGATTCGCGCTCATCGACCCCTTGATCGAATTAAACAGGCTGACAGCAGATGTCCAAAAGGCGGTTGCTTCGGTACCGGCGAACGCCGCTCAGAAGACATCCTTTGTCGGCTCCGCAGCTCCCTTCCAGGTCGGCCAGCCGGCCGAGAACAGTTCGGCCATCATCGAGTCCGGCCCTGACCGCGTCCGCGTGGCGATACCGAACGTTCCCCTTGCGCTCTGCCGGCTCGCGCTGCAGGTCGGACCGGAAGCCTTTGGCATGGATGCGTTCGAACATCCTGACGGAACGGCATTCAGGCTTGCCAAATGGCAGTCCTCCGACCCGGTCTGCCGAACGCTGAAAGGCCTGCTCGCCATGAGCCGCAGCAAGGCTGTACCGAAGTCGGGGTAGTGGTGCCACAAGAGGGATTCGATCCCCCGACCCCGTCATTACAAATTAGATGGTCGATGCCGAACCGATGCGCATCGCCGCTAGCCGTGACAATGAACAGGAGCAACGAGCGCCCAAATTGTTGCTGCTCAATCCACGCGTGAGCAGGTATTCGTCGCCTCCGCTCCGCGTCCAAATCGCCGGGGCTAATCCGTGTCGAACGGCGCATCAAATCCCCGCTTCAGAACGTAGAGGCCGCTGCCGCCGCCTCCGTACGCATTGTGTTTTCCGCCACCAGCGGGACATACACCCCATGCCATGTCGAATTCGCGGAATAGGCCCTGACACTGCGAACACCAGCGGAACTGACCCGGAAACGCATTGAAGGGGGTTGGCGGGACGAAGCCGAACGTTAAGCGATATTCACCACTGTCTTCGGTCGAGTGAGGTCCGCCCGCGGGACACACGCCTTTGGTGCCGTTGCCTTCGAAGAACAAGCCTTCGCACTTCGGACATCAGCGCCAATGCCGTTGCGTCTTGGGCGGGTTGGTGGTGTCGGCGAACTCCAGCCGATAGGTCTTCGCATCAACGGATGCCCCCAGCGATGTTGCGTGTGGTGAGAAGAAT
The DNA here is from genome assembly GCF_018131005.1 of Bradyrhizobium lablabi. Lineage (GTDB taxonomy): Bacteria > Pseudomonadota > Alphaproteobacteria > Rhizobiales > Xanthobacteraceae > Bradyrhizobium > Bradyrhizobium lablabi_D. The sequence continues at coordinate 29,677 of NZ_JAFCJK010000006.1, read as the reverse complement.
GCTTTGTCGGCGGGACAGACGCCTTTGGTAGGATGCCCGTTAAAGAACAAACCAAAACAATTGACACATGCGCGCCAATGACGTTGCGACGCCATGGAACCGCTCCTTGATCGCGGGGCCTGCCCGTTACGATTTGTCGTAAGCGTGGCGCATGGGGTTCGACCGCGTCGTAAGCCGTCGCAAATGTGAATTCTTAGCGCGTTCGCTTGGCGCGGCGGCACTCAAGATCGCTCGCGCATCAGTCTATCGTGCCCTCGCGGAGTAACTGGCTCTGCCGCGCCCCCCGACGAGCATGCCTCGTCCAACCCACCGGGGGACGGAAAGAATCGCCGGAAAGCATGGCTCTTTTCGGCCGTCATGCGCGGCGCCGATAAGGAAGACAAGATCTCTGCATGAAACTGACCATCGACTGGCCTTACGCCGACCCCGACGAAGCGCCTGCAAGCCCCTTGAGATCGCCAAGGCGGTAGAGCCGATTCAAGACGGACGCAGCCATATCGAGAAGATCGACGAGCCGTTCCTGTCCAAAGAGCGCGGCACGCTGGACGAGCACGGCGCCGGTCTCAAGCTCGCGATTGAGCGCGGCTGGCTCTGGCTGCACGAGAGCGGCACCTATGTGAAGCTCACCGAGACAGGCGCAGCGTTATCGGGCTGACGCTGGCGCTTACTCACCACGCATAGCGAACCACGCCCTTGCCGGCATAGGATTCGGTGACGTCCGAGAATTCGCCCTCGAAGGTAGCCGCCGCCGACCAGCCGTTGGTCCATCTCATTTCGGCGGATGCCGTGACGAGGGCCGAGTCAGGCGCCAGCGCCGCGCCGTTGACCACGAATGACGCGCCGGGCAGCGTCTGGAACGTCGCGGCGATCGCGCGATCGGGATTGAAGTCATGCGCCCACGCGGCGCGGCCGCGCAAGGTGAGGATGGTGTCCAGCAGCGCGAAGGATTTGTCGGCGCGCAGGCCAAGCTCGCTGCGGCTGTCGGTGACGCTCTTGGCGGCGTAGCTGAGTGCGAAGGTGCTCGCGCCGGAGAGTACGCCTTCGGCATAAGCCGGCAACTCGAAGGTGGTGAACTGGCCCGCCGCATAAGGCGTGATCCCGACGCCGCCCGCCCACGGCGCGACAAAACGATAGCCGCCCTCGAACCGGCCCGACCACGCATTAACGTTGAACTCGGCACGCAGCCGATCGGCGCCGCCAACCGTCACCGTGCGATCGGTGGTGACGTCCTGCCAGCCATAGGCGATCGCGCCGGTCAGATACGCCGCGCCGATATTGTGCCGGATGAACGCGCCGGCCTGGAACAGGTCGGAGCGTCCGCTGCCGCCGTTGGCGACGGAGAAATTGGTGCCGCCGCCGGCCAGCGCGAAGCCCGCGAGTGTATCGGGCGCGAAATGATAGTCCGCGCCGACCGCGGTGCCGTAGATGCTGCTGGAGGTATTGTTCGATCCGGTCGCGGCATTGCCATCGGTGGTCTGCGCGCCGCCAAAGCCCGCCGCCCACACGCTCCAGCGTTGCTCGAACGATGCAGTTCGCGGCGCCTTGGTGTAGATCGCCGCCAGCGCATCGTTTGGCTTGCGCTGTCGCGCATAGCCGAGCGCTGGCTCGTCGGCGTAGCCCGGCGCGCCGCCGCTCACGGAACCGCCCTCGCCCCGCCCGGCGACGAACGGATCGGTCATCACGCCCATGAACTGGCCCATCGCGTCGAAGGTGGTCTGCTGACTGCCGGTCGCGATTTCGCCCGAGGCTTGTGTCAGGCCCGCGGGCGACAGGCGGCCGAACGCCATCGGAATTCCGCCATTGGCGTTGAAGAAGCCGACGATGGCGTCGCCGACGCGCTGCTGGTTGATGGTAAGACCGCTGTTCGGCGGCGGTGCAAAGTTCAAGACCAGATTCAGATAGGCGTTGTTCTGATCGGTACTCAGGCTGGTGTGGAAGCCCGACGGCAGGTTGGTATTCACAATCGAATTGAAGGCGCCGGTCACACCGCCGGATGCGGTGAGGATCGTGTATTGCTTCTCGACGTAAGCGTCCGGCGCGAAGGAGGCTTTCACCGTCGCGCCGCCAAGCGCCGCGCCGCCGGTGACGCTGGCGAACGATGTCGCCGATCGATTGAGCTGCACCACATAAACCGCGCCGGACTGGAACGCGAGATTGCCTTCTATCGTGGTCGATGTGCCAGGCGTCCCATTGCCCGGCATGAACGTGCCGCCGGTGTTGATCATGACCGGCAGCGGCGGATCGATGATGCCGGTGCCTGTGAGGGTGCCGCCCGAATTCACCGTCACGCCCGAGGTGCCGGTGATCTTTCCATCCACCTGCAGGATGCCGCCATTGACGGCCGTCGCGCCGCTGTAGTTATCGATGCCGGCGACGATCGTCGTTCCGGCTGTCGTGGTCAGGCTCGCGGTGCCGCCGAGGCCGCTGATGGTGCCGCCGCTCGAATTGATCGGCGCGTTCAACGCGCCGTTCTGCACGACGCCGCCGGTCAACATCAGTGCGGCTTGCGTCTGCGTGGTGCCGCCGAGGTCGAGTGTGCCGCCGAAAACCTTCGTCGTTGCGGTCGCGGCACCGAGCGTCCCGCTGTTGGACAATTGCAGCGTGCCGGCTTCGACGATGGTCGAGCCGGTGTAAGTATTGACACCCGACAGCGTCAGCGTGCCGAGGCCGGTTTTCGTCAGTGCCGTTGCGGCGGCGCCATCCTTGATCACGCCCGAAAAAAGCGTGGAGGTATTATCGCCGCCCGCTGTCAGCGTCGCGTTTGTCGCGCCACTGCTGGTAACGGTGCCCGCTCCGGCGAGCGAGCCGATGGTTTGGTCGAAGCCTCCGAGATCGAGCGTCCCGGTCACGGTGGTCGCACTGGCCGCAGAGAATGCGTTGGCAGCGCCGCCCTGCAAAGTGTGATTGGCGATAACCCTCGTCGCCCCCGTGTAGGTGTTCAGTCCAGTCCCGCTCAGGATTAAAGTGGCATTGAGGAGGGGGCTGCTGCCGACCGTGACGCCGCCGGTGCCCTGGATGCCGCCGGCGAAAATGCCTTCGTTAACCTCCAGCGTACTGCTGCCGAGCTTCACCGTGCCGCCGCCGGTCAGCCGGCGCATTAGAGCTGTCTGGCTGTTGAAATCGAGCGTAGCGCCGGCTTGCACTTGGGTTTCGGCGGCAAAGTCGGTGAAAAACGACAGGACCGCACTTGTGGTTGTGAGAGTCCCACCTGCGACGATGATGCGCGAATTATCGGTGACGAAGGAGCCGGAACAGTTACAGTCCAAAACAAGGGTGCCCGTGTCGGTCGCTGACCCAAACACCGCAGTCGAGCCGACGTCGAGACCCAGGTTTCCAAGGGAAACGGTTGTCCCCGCCGCCGCGGCAAGGGCGCCCGTCGTACCAGGCTGAAACAGGATACGTGGATTGCCCAGCGTGCCGCTTCCGGCTGCGGTCACGCGCACGGTCCCGTTGCCGATGTTCAGCTGGCCGGTGCCGGCCGCACTGAAACTACCCAACTCCAGCGTGCCGGCGCTGACGGTGGTGGCGCCGGTGTAGGTGTTGATGCCGGTCAGCGTCAGCGTGTTGGCGCTGTTCTGGATCAACCCGCCGCCGCCGGTGATGGTGTTCGCGACCGTCGTGCCGCCGGACGCCGCATTCATCTGAACGGTCCCGGCCGTGACCTCAACGTCGCCGATGAGGCCGGACGTGGCCGTTCCGAAATTGATGACGTTGGTCCCACCCGTGAGCATGATGGCATCGGCGCGCGTCACACCGTCTCCGCCGAGGCCGCCGCTGATCGTGCCATTGTTGTTGATGGTGAGACCGGAGCCGACAATGCCCGCGCCGCCGACGCCGGCCTGGCCTGGATCACCACCAAAGTTCGCGCCCGGCGCGCCGCCATTGCCCCCCGAAATACTCCCGCTGTTGTTCAGGGTGACGCCGCCGGCATTGCTGAAAAACAACCCAACTCCGCCGTCGCCGCCGCTGCCGTCGGTCCCGAAGCCACTGGTCCCGCCGGCTCCGCCATTGCCCCCGGAGACCGTGCTGCCGTTACTGTTGACGCCTGCGTCAGTAATGACTGCGCCGTAACCGCCAGCGCCACCGCCGCCACCACCGCCACCCGCACCGCCACCCGGGCCGCCGGTGGCTCCTCCGTTTCCGCCGTTGCCGCCCGTAAGCGGCGCGACGTTGTTGATGGTTGCGCCGACGAAGCCGTGCGCGCCACCGGCACCGCCGACGCCGCCATTTGAAATTGGGGCGCCACCAAGGCCGCCGAGGCCGCCGGCGCCACCCCCGGCTCCGCCGCCCCCGCCGCCGCCGCCATAAAAGACGCCGCCGCCGCCATCGCCGCCAGCCGTGCCATTAAAGCCGGTGCCGCCAGCGCCACCAGCACCATGCGAATCAAAGGTCGACCCCTGGCCGCCCGCGCCACCATCCGCCAGCGCCGGTCCGGCAAGCGCAAGGCTCAGAGTGGTGCCCCCCGAGATCAGGAGGGTCGAGGCCAGCAGCGCGTGGCGCAGCCGCGATGATCGCCGCGCGCCGTCCGGCCGCAAAACCGATTCAGGCCAGCAAGCCCGCGCACGCAGATCGACAAAACACGAGTTCGAATGATCGACGACATCAGCGGCGACGGGCCGCCACACGGAAGATTTGCCCCGAGCCACAACTTGCCTTCCCGCATTTGCGCAGGTCGGCCGCATGGCCGCACCCCGGCATTCGAAATCTTCTTTTAGGTAGGCAATACGGCCGGTCGGCCGCCAGCACAAAATCTGGGCGTGTATAGTCGCGGCGTGATTTCTCCAACGGGTGTGTCGGCTGTGATACAGCCAGAGGTGCGCTGACGACGCGCGCTCGCGCACTCGATGTGTCTTTGGTGGTATTGCGATCACCACCAGGAGACGAATATCGCCAGGCCGATTGGCTCGGTGAACCGAGAGAAGCCACTCACTGATGCGCTTCGGGTCGCGCTGCTAAGCGGCGGGGACGCCGTTTGCGGATGATCGCCGACAAGTTGGCAGAGAAGACGGAGAACGGCGACGTACAGGTCATCCGTCGAGATCGCGCATCGGCTAGACGGCAAGGCCGTGCAGGCAATCGACCGCAGCGATGTCCCGGTGGAGGCGATGACCGACCAGCAACTGATCGCGATCATTCGGGGCGAGCCGTTCGCGCACATTGATGAGACAAATCGGCGATTGATCAGTCCGCCGCTTGCCGCGACATAACACGCCTGTGGTCATGTGGTGGTTCCATTCCGCTCGGTTTGTCTTCGAGCAGTAGGCCAGGCAAAGATTTACAAGGGATTTTAAGGGGTTAATGGTGCCGCAAGAGGGATTCGAACCCCCGACCCCGTCATTACGAAATATGAGATGGCACGTATCCAAGGGTAACGACAGGTGCCTTCATTAACCGTCAAATCCTTATTTCTGAAGAGTTATTGCGCCTTGGTACGCTGGAGCACAGTCTAGGGGTTACGCCGCGTAAACACCCCTTTCTGTTACCCCGTTACCCCGGAGCCCACCATGGCGAAGACCCTGACGGCGGCCGCAGTCGAAAAACTCAAGCCCGATCCGGAGAAGCGCCGCGAAGTGCCCGACAAAGGCCAGCCTGGGCTTTACCTTGTGATTCAGCCGTCCGGCTGGCGTTCTTGGGCGGCGCGTTATCGGCTTAATGGCAGGCCTCGCAAGACAACCATAGGACCATGGCCGCGCATCGACTTACCCACCGCCCGGACGGCCGCCCAAGCCATTGTGCGCGCCGCCAGCGAAGGCCGCGACCCCGAATTCCAAAAGCCGGAGCCGGAACACGTTGCCAATAGCATCGACGCCATTTGGACCGACTATGCGAAACGTCATCTTGCCTTGCGCCGCCCCGCAACGGTTAAGTCGGCGCAACGGGTCTACAATCGGCACCTGAAGCCGTGGGGCGCGCGTTGGATTGGTGAAATCAGCCGCCGGGATATTCTGGACATCCTCGACACCATCACTAACGCCGGCTATCCAGCCGCCGCGATCCGGGCCAAGGCAGTCCTGAGCAAATTCTTCAATTGGGCGCGCGGCCGGGACATCATCAAGAGCTCCCCTTGCGAGGGAATCGAGCTAATCGAACCAGAAGCGCGGGAGTCCAACAGCCATCGAATTTTGAGCGACGCCGAAATCCGCAAGGTATGGAATGCGTGCAGTAAAGTTGGGTATCCGTTCGGCCCCATGTTCAAGCTATTGCTTCTGACAGGGCAACGCCGCGACGAAGTAGCGAAGATGACCTACGGCGAAATCGAAGGCCGGATTTGGATCATCCCCGGAGCCCGCGCCAAGAATCGCCAATCCCATGACGTTTACCTTTCCGACGCTGCGGTGAAAATCATTGAAGAGCTTCCCACCGATTCGGGCTTTCTCTTCACGATGAACAATAAGACGCCTTCAAGTGGCTACAGCAGTGGCAAAGAAAAGATTGACGCGTTCACTGGACCGATCCCAGCGTGGCGGCTGCACGACTTGCGGCGCACGATGGTAAGCGGCATGGCGCGACTCGGCATTGCGATTCCTACCGTGGAAAAGGCCATCAATCATAGGTCCGGCACTTTCGCCGGGATTGTCGGGACCTACCAGAAGCACGACTTCGCGGCTGAAACAAAGATCGCATTTGAACGATGGGCTTACCATGTGGAGTCCGTCGTCAACTGCCACGATGACCCCAAGGTGGTCCCGCTCCGCTCCACTTGAAGCTGGAGAGCTTCGTTCGCGGAAATGTACGGCAAGGTCATGCGCGCATCGTCCGGGAGATACGTTACTGGAAATGCACGAAAGAAAAGTGTTCTTGGGCGTTATCCCGTCCTGATCGGCGACGGGCTGCCGCCTCCGAACAATTAGCGGCTAATGCTAGGGGTACGTCCTAGGACCCTAGCGGCTAAGGTTCGGATGGCCTGAATTCAGTGTGAGGGACTCTCCGTCCGCAATTCGTCGGGCTTCCTTGTAGAGAGACTCCCAAAATCGCGGAATGGACCTCGTCCAACATCGAAAGGTGTTGCCATGTCAATTGGTACAAAAACAAAGCGCTATCTATCAACACCGAGAGTTCTAGAACGTTACGACCGAACCCGCACTTGGCTTGAACGCAAGCTTCGCAACGATCCGAAGTTTCCGCGTCCCTACAAGTTCGGCTCAAGTCGGCGTTCTTGGCTGGAAAGCGAGCTAGAAGCGTACGATTGCGAATGCGCGGTGCGATCGTGACCGCGCCAGGGTGGAAAACTTGAAAGTGAAAACGATGTCCAACCCTGAAACCTCGAACGTCATCCTTTTGGACCGTCCTGCGCCTCGTCCGGAGGAAACGACGACCGACCGTCAATTGCGCGCTCTTGCTGAGCAGGTGCGGAGACACTCGCGGTCGTCAAGCAAATCCATCATCGCGATCGGCGAAGCGCTTCGCGATGCAAAAGACCATTTGGAACATGGCAAGTTCGGCGAATGGGTCGTCGCTGAATGCGGTTTTACGATCCGGACGGCACAAAACTACATGCGAGCAGCCGAACTTGCCGACAAAAGCGAAAGCGTTTCGCTTTTGAACCCCGCGGCGCTCTATCGGTTGGCAAAACCTTCAACGCTGCCCGATGTGGTGGCTCGCGTGTTGGTCATGCTCGAGTCAGGCGCTGTTCCCACAGAACTAGAAATCATCAGTTTGATCCTGGCGGCGTCCCAGACCGACAAAGAAACTACCGAAGCACCGACGACGGCTAATGATGAAAGCACGCTTCGTCTGGCTCGCGAGCTGCATACGCGGCTTGGGCATGACCTAGTTTCACAGCTCATCGAAAGCCGGTGGCCCGCACTGCGCAAGCATCTTCGCACCGCAATCGAACAACCGGACTGCGCGATGGGTCCGCAGGAAACTTGTTGAGGCACGCTATGTCCATGCATTCAGTAAAGGTCCCCTTCCTCGTCGTGGAGTGCCCGCCTTGTGGCGACGCGGCTTTTGCGTCCCGATGGTTGGCCGATGCGGCCAAAGCGGACCACATTCTCACGCGTTACCGCAAATCCCACCCCGATTTCGAGCGCGCAATCGCGGGATTGGAGTACGTCCACGCTGTCGAGTTTTCTTGGGCCTCCTTGGAGTTCGTCTCGCTTTGGACAAATGGCTGGCCCGCATTTTCGGTGAACCTATTCGAATCCGGATTGGCCGAAGCGTTCGCTTATTTTGAGGGAATCGGGCTCTTCACGCTCTTCGGCCAACACTATCGGATGACACGCCCTACTGTACTGTTACCTAAAACAATCGCGAACGCACTACTTCGATTGGCCAGCGCCGAGGATTTCTACATGCATCCCGAGTCGCTCCTAACGACCATGACGGAAGAAGGCGCATTTCGGACCGTTTCGGTGATTGAGAAAATCGAGATGTCGCGAACCATCCCCTCTAAGGAACTGCGAGGTCACTGAGATGTCTATTTGCACCGACCAGGATCCGTTCGTCGTCGTGCAGTGTCCGTCCACTGGAGACGCCGCATTCGCCTCCCGCTGGCTGGCGGCCGACGTCGAAGCAGACTTCGCTCTCACCCGTGATCGCAGCGCCAATCCTGATTTTGAATCGGACATCGAGCGCTTGCGTTGGCTTTATGAGGTGGAGTTTTCACCGACTGCAATGGCGTTTACGCGCCTTTGGCTGGAGAACGGGTGGGCGTTCCACTTGAATTTGGCTCAATCGGAGTGGTCCGAGCCATTGGCGTACATGGTATGCACGGGCCTTCAACACTATCAGATGAGCCATCCCGGGAGCTTTGCACCTGAGGCTATCGCGCGCACCCTACTTCTGTTGGCGGGCACTGAGGACGAAGATTGGGTGCTCCATCCCGAACTAATGCTTGCAACCATGTCAGACCGTGACGCTCGTCGCTGCGTCCGAACGATGAGGCTGCGGCGCAAAACCGCAGCGGCGTATTCCGCTGATGCGGGCCCCGCAGTGGTCCGCCCGCGCGCTTTCGAAAAACGTACCGTTCTGATGGCGCCGCCAGCACCACCTAGCGTCGTCATAGCAGCTTTTACCTTGCGAGGAGCAACCAAATCATGAGCTGGAACCATCATCACGAAGAGCTTCAGCGGGAGATATTGCGATCGATCTTCCGGAGCAATTCTGAGCAAAGCGGCCGGTCGACACGTCTCCCCAAGGGGGCGATATGGCGTTCGGAGGCCCTCAAAGAGACTGCCGCGCAATTGTTCGCTGCCTACAATGGTTGGCAATTCGAGCCAGAATGGTTGCATTGGCACGAGCTCGAGGCGGTCGCCCCGAACTGTTGGGGCGAGCAAGTCCGCGGTCTTGTCTACGAGCCATTGCTCTTTGTGGATGAACGCGGCGTGCCGGTGGCCTTTGCGTCACAACCACTGCCTCAAGATCGCCGCTACCTTGATGGCTTCTTGGGTTTGGCCGCGGACATGGGTCTCTACGCGAACGCTCCCCCGGCGGCGTACGCCAGCATCTTGGACCCAGGCCGACGCCAATTCTTGGTCTTCTCGCGTCAGCGCCTTCCTGTGCGATGGCTGCCAGAGCAGGAGGAGGCGAGCTCCCCTTTCTCGGTCCACGCGAACGAAGCGCCGAGCTTTCGCCAATTCCTCAAAGAGGCCCGCTCACCCGATGAGACGTGCCAGCACGCGCTCGACTATCTGCGATGCGTCGCATCGGACAAGCGCTATCGGGCAATGCCGGAGCTTTTCGTATCGTTTTGCCAGTTCATTACTTATTTCGGGCATCACCACCTCGATGCCGCGTTGCTCGCTGACATTTGGTCACGGTATGTGGCGTGGAGCAAAGAGCAAGTATCTCTGATTTTGCAATACGACAAAGAAATTGCGGAGATCGCTTCATGAAGGTGTTAAGTGAAGCCCCTGGCGCTGAACCATTCCCTTCGCCAAGCGGAGAAGCGAACGCTGCACTGGCGGCGAATGCCCTGGCGGAGATCCGCCCAACTGGGCTGCTGAAGGTTGCTGCCATCCGCGAGGGCGCCGCGCCAAGCTTTCGCGTGTTCAACATGCCCGCCGATAAACCGCAACTGAAGCGGTGGATCCAGGCAAACGATGGGTCCACGAACCTCTATTTCGAGCCGAATATTCCCCGCTCCTCGACGCCCAGAAAATCGAGGAAGGAAGACATTGCCAAGATTGTCTACCTTCACGCCGACCTTGATCGTACCGAAGGAGAGTCGGCCGATGACGCACGCAATCGGCACTTGGCAAGCTTGAAGTCTGGAGCTGTGGCTACGCCGTCATTCGTCTGGTCAAGCGGCAATGGGCTCGCAGCACTTTGGCTACTCAACGCATCGGTGTCGAAAAGTGATGCCGAGGCTGCAGGCGCGGGTCTTGCAGAGGCTTTGGGCGGGGACCACACGCACAACGTCGACCGCCTCTTGCGTATCCCGTGCACCATTAATTTGCCGAACCGACAAAAACGCGAGAGAGGCTTCAAGGCCGTTCGCGCAAGCGAGTTTCTCATGCGCACGGGCGCCGTGCACAGCATAGACGTATTTCCTCGCACGAACATCGCGGGACATCTATCGGCGGAGGATCGCATCGGCGCCATTGAGCGGGTTGACGACCTCGATGCATTGAATCTCGACGAACGCACCAACGAGATCATTGCAACGGGTCGGTCAGGCAAGCCCAAAAAAGGCGAAGGTAACGATCGCTCAAGTTGGGTGTATGCCGCGGTTCGCGGGATGCTGCGCTCCGGCGTTTCATCCGAGGAAATCGTAGGCATACTCACGGATCCCCGTTTTGCCATCAGCGAACGCGCGCTCGAACGCGACAATCCCGAGGCTTACGCGCGCAAAGAAGTTGCGCGTATCAATGCCAAGGTGAAGGCAGAGATCGACTCGGGTTTTGGAGATGACTTCTCTTACATTGATGGCGCCGCGAAGATGGCAAAAGCGGGAACAAAGCAAACAGCCGTGAACCTATACAGGCACGAGACGCACGCCGATATTATGGGGGAGCCCGAACAGCCGTACCTCATTGAGCAACTAGTGCCGGAAGGTGCGTTCTTCCAAGTCTTCGGCGATCCGAAGGCAGGTAAGAGCTATTTGATGATGACCGTGGGCCTTTGCATCGCGACCGGCCGGGACTTCGCCGGGCTAAAGGTGAAAAGGAGCCGCGTGCTCTACATCATTGCGGAAGGCGGACGACGCCGCTTCGCCGAACGGGTTGAAGCATGGATCCTAAAAACCGCAAGCGATGAAGCCGCCGCCTCTAACGGTGACAAGGCGGAAATCGAGCGAAAGATCCGATCAGACCTGGCCGACAACTGGCGTTTGATCGGCCGCTCCGTGATGGTCGACTCGCCAGAGGGGGTGAAGCAGGCCTTGGCAGGAGGTCCCGGACCCTGGGGTATGATCGTTATCGACACTCTGGTCCGTAACTTTTCGGGCGCGATGAACGACCAGGAGGCAATAGCGAAGTTCATTCAAGGCGTCGATTTCATGCGTGGAGACAAGACCGCGGTCGGGGTGGTGCACCACTCTGGTCATGGGACCAAGACACGCGGTGCCGGATCGGTTGCACTCGATGGCGGCCTCGACCTTGCTATCCGCGTCCGCCGCGATGGAAACTTACGGGTTGCGGAGTTGGTGTTGTCGCGCCACACTCCCGATGGACGTGAGCTCGTCTTCGAACTCGTCAACTATCCGATCCCGAGCACCAATTATGATTTCGATACACCGGAGGATGACTGGCTTGACCAGGTGGTGCTTGTGCCTACCGACAAAAGGCCCGCGACCGAGCGCAACGATGGCTACGACGATGCCACCAACTTGTTGGTCTACATTCGCGACGCAGTTGGCGCGGTCACCGAACGATCATTGGCGGAGGAAACCGGCTGGTCTTCCTCTAAGGTGCATCGCAAGATCACGCAGCTTTTCAAGGACGGTCTCGTTGAAAAAGACCCAATCAAGTTGACCCGCAAAGCTAAAGAACTCGTCGGCGAAGCGGATGAGCCTACTTCGGATGGGTGAAGCAAGCTTGCTTCGCGGACGGAGTGCGAAGGTGAAGCAAGAAGAAGCTAACACATTGATTTTTCACGTGCTTCACGTGGAGCAGATCTGAAGCAACACCGTGCTGTCTTGCTTCGCTTCACCCCCCTCTCTAGGGGGTGAAGCACGAAGCACCGGCGCAATAACGCATTGAAGATTAGAGAAAGAGAAATTGGCTGTGATCCTTCTGCTCCATTCGAAAATAGTTTTGTCTCCGACTTGTCGACCTGAAGTGTTGTCAGGAATATTTTGAAAGCAACGGGTCCTTCCGGCGCGATTGCATCGTACGGACAAACGGAGTGCGCGGGCCTTTCGCAGCTAGAAAATGTTTTCAAAACGGATAGCGGACCGATAAGGCCGAAAAACCTCGGGTTCGGTTCGCGCGTTGGGGCGAACGAAATCCCTGGATTTTCTGGGTTCATCCGAATTTAACGCGCCGCGCCTAATCATTAAGTATGCGAGACAACGTTTACAAATTTCGCCGAATCAAATGGGCCGATCCGAAGCGGTTTAAGATGATCGCCGACTTCAAACCGAAGCGGCGTGGCTCGCGGTACACTTCTGGCTTGGTCGTTCTTTGCGCCCTTATTGGCTTCGTAGCCTTCCAAGCTTGGCCGAGGCTTTCTACTGAACTCAAGTTGGTCCCAACCGAGTCGGTTCCTGCCCCTTCCTCGATTTCGGTACGCGTCGACGGAGACACGATCAGTCTGGATGATGGTCAGCCGAACATCCGTCTCGTGGGATTCAACGCGCCCGAAACAGGAAGCCGGGCGCGATGCGACGCAGAGCGCCAGAAGGGTGAAGCCGCCAAACGGCGCCTCCGCGAACTTGTCAGCAGCGGCCGTCCGGACTTTCAGCAAACTGCGTGTTCGTGTGCGCCGGGGGCGGAAGGCACGGATGCGTGCAACTTTGGCCGTCGCTGCGGAACGCTCCGAGTCAATGACGTGGATGTGGGAGCAACTTTGATTGGGGAAGGGCTGGCAGTTCGTTTTGTATTTGGCGCAACAAGCTGTCCAGCGCTACCGCGCCCGTGGTGCTGATGAGGCCAATCCTGCCGTGATACAAAACGCTGCGCTCTATTCAGCGACGTGGTAGCGTGTAGTGGGCAACTGCTTCCCGAGGCACGCATCATGGTGCTGCTGGTCGATGTGACCAATCCCACCCTTACCGAGACCCCAGCGAACCAGATGCTGGCGAGGGATCCGTCACGCTGGGGAGGAGTTTCATGTGATGAATGCCGCTAGGGCTCCGCGCAAGTTCCGCTGCTAACGCAAATCCAGCGACCGGGCGGAGTCAAGACTCGATAAGACTGGGGACAAGGTCAGGTTGAAAAAAAATTGAGCTACGAAGCAGCGTTCAGCCCGAGCTGTATGTGGTGATGCCTGCACTGGCCCTCGGCAGCTTTTATTCACTGTCGGTTGAGCGCGCGCTGCAGGCTCGATGGTCCGGCTATGAAGCAACAAAGTGTGGCGGTAATCCTACCTTGTCGCAATGAGGAAGCGGCCGTCGGCGCTACGGTAACAGCGTTTCGTGCGGCTTTGCCTGACGCTGCCATTTATGTCTTCGATAACAATTCGACTGACAATACCCTGGATGTAGCTCGTGCTGCCGGCGCGATAGTTCGAACCGAACTGACGCCAGGAAAGGGCAACGTCGTCCGCCGGAGTTTTGCAGATATTGATGCCGATGTCTATGTGATGGCCGATGGCGACGCGACCTATGACGCGGCGGCTGCTCCGACGATGATACGGGAGTTGATCGAGCGCCAACTGGACATGGTGGTAGGGGTGCGAAGTTTGGTCGCTGATGCCTCTTTTAGGCCAGGCCATCGCCTCGGCAATGCGATCCTCACCGGAATGTTGTCGCGTATCTTCGGTCGCTCGTTCAGCGATGTCCTATCGGGTTATCGCGTATTCTCGCGCCGGTTCGTAAAAAGCTTCCCAGCCCTCTCGGAAGGTTTTGAGGTAGAGACGGAGATCAGCATCCATGCTTTGGGGTTGCACATGCCAGTGGCCGAGATCGTGACTGCTTACAAAGCACGGCCCGACGGTTCGACGTCCAAGCTCTCTACATTCCGCGACGGCTGGCGCATCTTGATAAACATCCTGACGCTGTTTCGAACTGAAAGACCCATGCTTTTTTTTGGCATCATTGGCACGTTGCTCGGGGTCGTCTCGACCGTGATCGCGGCACCTCTTGCTATTACGTATGCTAAGACCGGGTTAGTGCCGCGTTTGCCCACCGCGCTTCTTGCCACAGGACTCATGATACTCGCCTTCCTTAGCTTTTTCAGTGGAATGATTCTCGACACTGTCGCGCGCGGCCGCCGCGAGTTGCGACGGCTCGCTTATTTGTCCCTGCGGCCCCCGGAATAAGAGAGATGTCACTGAACCCGTCTCGAGCTTCGCTCCGTACGGACGGCCTTCATCTCAAGACAGCTCCCGGGTTCAGGAGGCGCCAACATTGCGGCGCCAGGGCGATGCGCTTTTCTCCGCACGAGAGTTCGCGAATGATGCGGTTAGCCCCTCCGCAGGCTTGCGATAGTTTCGGCCAGTTCGACGGCAAAAAGGGATAGCAAGAGACCCACCATCGGCACTGAGGGAACCAGATATCGCCAGACGTCGAGGGTGTGGGCAGCGGCGGCCGTCGCGATCGAAGCCGCCCACATCACGATCACGATACCTGCGCGCGTCAAGAACCCGGGGCGCCGACGCCGCACAGCGGTCACCGTCCAGACCATGACGGCGATGACGAACGCGGTGGACAAGGCCCGGTACAGATGGACGGAAATGCCTGGGAGATCGGACAGCAGGCCGATCCGAACTGGTCCGCCTTGCAGATCGATCGGCTGAGCCGCCCGGCCATGCCGCGTCATGATGTCGAACACGTGCGGCACGTCGTCGGTCGACACCGGTATGGCCGGGTCGAGCCCGTAGGGCGGCCATGCGACCACGGCCCCGTAGGCCATCTGACGGACGAACTTGCGCGCGTAGGCCAGCGGCCGGTCGCGCACGGCAGCCAGGAAGATGCGCCGGTAGCCTGCGGCCGCGCTGACGGCATTCCCGGTATCGCCGGCGACGTCTCGATCCAGTGCGGTGTCGAAGAAGCACGCGTCGCCGAAGAACCCGAGCATGGGCCAACGATCCGGCTCAGCGGCGAAGTCGGCGGCAAGCCGCAGCATCGTGGCGTCGGCGCGGGCGCCAGCCGCCGACACGATCTCGCGTCGCGCCGCATCGCTTGCCAACACGATGTTCAGGTGATTGCAGAACAGCGTCTTGGGGACGAACACGACCGAGGCTTGATCGGAGGCGGAAGCGGCGAACCGGGAACCGGCGGCGAGAAGCCCCAGCGCTGCCGTGACGGACACGGCAACCACGGCAACGCGCGCGGACGTGTCTGGCCGGGCGAGGCTGGCGCCCACCAGGACGGCGACGATTGGGACCAAGACCCCTTGCGATCTGAAGCACGCCGCGAGCGCAGCACACAGGACGGCGGCAGCGACCGCGTAGCACCGCGCCGTTCTGCCGACGCAGGTGGCAACGAGCAATCCGGCCATTGCGAGATTGAGGAAAACCGCAAAGAGAAGCTCTGAGGTGACGACATTCCTGAACAGCAGAAGGCCCGGATACGTCGCTACGAGGATGATCGGCACAAGTCCACTGGCGTTGCGCGTCGCCGCCTGGGCGGTTGCTGCAAGCGCCAGCATCAGGATGATCCACGCGGCCTGTTGCAGGCGCACCACCGTCCCGAGGTCGCCCCCAAACGCAAACGTCACCGCCAGCAAAGCCGGGTAGCCCGGGTCGCGTCCACCCGCCACGGTCGGCTGTGCGGCCTCGAGCGTACGAAAAGCAGATTCCACGAAGGATGGCGTGTCGCCCCAGATAACCGGGACCGCGGGCGCGAACGACACGACGATCACCACCAGCAGCGCCACCCATGCCAGCACGGTCCATGTCCACGGTGACCCATCGCCGCCCAGGGTGGCCGCGCCGCCGGTCTTCCGCGCTTGAGCTTCGCGTTCCGACCACACCATCACCTCCCACACGAGATGAAGCTCGAATGCTAGCCCAGCTTCTCGCCAGACCAAAACGCTCTGCAAGACGATCGGAGGGCACGGCGTGCTCTCGGCTCCTTCGCCTTCCCGTCAGTACGCCGTCTGCAAGACATGATGGCCGACGCCTTGCTCCACCTGAATTGCCCACGGGCAGGAATGCATTCACCGAAGCTCCGCTGCGTTCGCTCAGGCCCGACTCCGCCCCCGGACCTGGAAAGCAATCATCCGGCTTTTGACGTTGGGCAATTGTGCCTATCCGCCTTAGCGGAGAACCTCCCCTGCCCGCTTTGATCCACGCGCGTTTTCAATTTCAGATGCCATGCCTCATCGGAATGCGTATCTAAGACCCCATGGCGAGTACTTATGGGCGCCCTGCTTTTGGGCGCCGTCGTTACCGACCTGTGAACTAGCCAGACACCGGAGCATTGCCAAACCGGTCGGCGCCCACACGAGAAGGGTAGACCGCGCCCCCAATTCGCATAGAGAATTGGTAGATAATCTGGGCAACCGACACGATTCTGGTGGCGAAAGAGACGATGGCCAACACGACGGCCGCCTGAGGCTCAGACGATTGCCGTCGGTCCTTGGACGATAGCGACAACCTATCAGGCCGATAAGTTTGAGAACTGCACCATGACGTGATCCAGCGACGGTCTGGGTATCCGTGCCCAATCAAGACGGCTTCTGCTAACTCTCGATTCGGCAAAATGGAAGCTTGCGGGGCAAGCTTATTCCATATTGAGCAGGCTCGATCGCAAAGAAGTGCGACATACAATTCCAGAGAAAGCCGCCAGGCGCCACCTAAATGGCAGCCGAAGGCATCGTGGTGATGGCGAAAGCAGCAATGATCGCTTTGGTGTTGCTGGCATGTCCCCCCTCTCAGAGAGACAAACGTTTTGGAGAGCAGTCGTCCGGAGGCCAGAGTCGACCCATATCAGACCTCAGGTCGTAGGTTGATCTCGCCTCGACGCCGGCCACTCGCCCACGACCTGAAATCAGACGGTGATGCGGTCCAAGTCCATAGCGATCCGGCTGCTCGGAAATTCCTGCGCCGCCTCCGCCAGAATCTCCTCGTCGGTGCACCGTCCGAAGACGTGCGTGGGAACGCCAGCATGTGTCCGATATCGGAAGCCCTTCTGCCGGACAGACAACGCGCAATTCCCGGACGGCATCGTTTCGATGCGCCCGCCTTATCGAGAATTCGACTTGAGTCCAGCGGGACAACTCACCGTAGAAGCGCAAGCCCGGAGGTGCCCGGTATGAACAAAGCCATCGACTTCGCCGCCGATTTCGACGCGCTCAGCAGCATGTCGACGGCCGGCGTGAATGCGGTCTCGGCCGCCATCAACGGTCTTCTTGCGGACAACTTCGCGCTCTTCCTGAAAACCAGGAACTTTCATGGGCACATGAGCGGACGCCATTTTCGCGATCGTCATTTGCTGCTGGACGAGCAGGCCGACGCAATCCTCGCGACCACGGACCGGCTTGCCGAGCGCGTGCGCGAGATTAGCGGCGTCACGATCCGCTCGGTTGGACAGATCGCTAGGCTGCGGACCATCACCGACACCGACGAATCCTACGATGCTCCACGAGCGATGCCTCGCGAACTTATGAATGCAGGTCGCTGCTGCCATGCGGAGGGTGCACGAATTGTCCGACGAATACGAGGACGTGGCGACAACGAGAGCTTGCTCGATAACTTCATCAACGAGGCAGAGCGTTCATCTGGTTTGTCTTCGAAGCATCCCGTCAAGCAGGAGACAACACTGAAAGAACACGCCATCACAGGCAGTTGTCGACCATGCCGAAATATTTCTTCCATCTGATGGGCAACGTTCCAGCGCGTGATCTGCTCGGCCATGAATGCGCGAACGATAAGGACGCCGAGGCCTACGGAAAGATGCTTGCGCGCAACGTAGGTACTGACAGACCTCGAATGATGGGCGACGACAACTACATCGAGGTCGCTAACGAAGACGGCAAGGAGCTCTGCAAGATTCCGTTGAGGTCGATGTCGGCCTAGAAGTACGCACCGGAATCGCTACGCCGTCTTCCGCTGCCTCGTCGCCGGCTTCTTCGCGGCGTGTCCTTTAGCCGCGGGTCGGAGCCCTCCAGGCGATCAGGTTGAACCTTGACGCACCTTTTACAGATCCCACAGAGGACGTTTCCCGTAGTCGACGGCAATGGAACTCCCCGTCTTGTAAATCGCCAACGAGCCCTGCTAGATGTACACATTGTCAAACTCAGGGGAGTTCGCCTTGCCGTCATAGAGCACATTCGGCGTGAGTGGCGATCCCACGAACACAATGGCGCCAGTTTTTCGGGAGAATTGGATCTCCGTTCGCCGTGTATTCCGGCAGATAGCGGGCCGCGCCACTCCCTCGGGAGCGGTCGACTGCGCATCGCCTGCCGACGAAAACAGGAAAGTGCGGCTCGCCCTGCTTGCACCCGCGCACTTGGATTCGTTTCGCCCAAAAAACGGATGAAGAGATCAGGGGCGTCAACGCTGTGGCTATCAGCATGGCAGGGTTGCCGCGATCGCCCCAAATGGGGAGATGGGCAGGGAGTTGATAGCGGCGTCAATGGAACGTGAGTGAGGAGCGATGTCTCAGGCCCCGACAGAGTCTCACTCACGGGTAGTGATCGTCGGAGCCGGATTTGGAGGCCTAACCGCCGCCAAACGGCTGGCGAACACGCCGCTCGACGTCACCGTCGTGGATCAACACAATTATCACCTGTTCCAGCCGCTGCTGTATCAGGTGGCAACTGCTAGTCTGTCACCGGCCGACATCGCCTCTCCCATCCGAGGCATTCTTCGCAACGTCGACAATGTCAAGGTCATTCTGGCCAAGGTCTCAGGCATCGATGTCGCACGTCAGGAGGTCGTGGCCGACGGGCGCCGCATTCCGTTCGACTACTTGATCATCGCCACTGGCGCCGAGCATGCCTACTTCGGGAGTGACTGGGCGCAGTTCTTACACGGCCTCAAGACCATCGACGACGCCATCTACATTCGTCGCCGAATTCTGCTCGCCTTTGAGCTCGCCGAGACGGAGTCGGACCCGGACGAGCGACGGCGGCTGTTGAATTTCGTCGTGGTGGGTGGCGGCCCGACCGGCGTCGAAATGGCGGGCTCTATCGCGGAACTCGCAAATCGGACGCTTGCGTCGGACTTCCGAGTCATCGACCCGCGTTCCGCCCACATCGTCCTGGTCGAGGCGGCGCCGAGGCTGCTGACGACCTTTGACCCGTCACTTTCCGAGACGGCACGGCGCTCACTCGGGCGGCTCGGAGTCGAGGTGCGTCTCAGAACGGCCGTCACCGAATGCGATGGCAGTGGCGTCTCGATCGGCTTGGAACGCATCGAGTCCCGTACAATTATTTGGGCTGCTGGCGTCAGGGCCACGCCCGCTGCGCAATGGCTCGGCGCAGATCACGATCCCGCCGGCCGCGTGAAGGTTGAGCCCGACCTTTCGGTGCCCGGCCATCCGAATATCTTTGTCATCGGCGATGCCGCGCTGATGTTCGGCGCGAACGGCAGGCCGATGCCTGGCGACGCGGGAGTCGCCAAGCAACAGGGCAAATATGTCGCGACGCTACTGGTTGCTCGCGACAAGTCGAAGACGTTCCCGCCATTTCGCTACCGCCATCTCGGTTCGATCGCGGCCGTCGGGCGCAAGAGCGCAATTGTACAAATCCACTGGCTAAAGCTCAGCGGTCTGCTGGGCTGGCTCGTCTGGAGCGTTGCACACATCTACTATATGGTTGGCTTCCGCAATCGCAGCATCGTAGCGATGAACTGGGTGTGGAACTACCTGACGCCGCGGCGCGGGATGCGACTGATCACCGGCGTTACCGGCTCGCACATCGAGGACATGCGCCGATGCGTCCTATCGCCGACCGCTGCCAATACCGGCGGCGCAGCATTGCCTTACGCCGCCACTGCGACACTCGAACAAAGTAGCCGTCAAGCACCGCAACCCGTACATGTGGATGGCCGCATGGATCAGGCGGGGGACCCGGCAAACCGATACTCTCAGTGATAACCGATGTCCGCTCGAACTTTGCCGCGAAATACCCAATAGGACCAACTACTGTACATCAAGATCACGGGTATCAGGACGAGTGTTCCGACCAGAAGGAACGCCTGGGTTCGATCCGAGGAGGCGGCCTCCCACAGAGTGAAATGATGCGGAACGATCATTGGGTAGAGGCTGATGGCGATGCCCGAATAGGATAAGACAAAAAGCAGGATCGCCCCAGCGAAAGGCATGACTTGAGCCTGGCTGTTGCCGAGGGCGCGCCACGTGACGATCGCGACGGCGGCGGTCGCGATCGGCACCGGCGCCAACAGGAGGGTTTTTGGCCAAGCGAACCATCGATCGGCGACGGCCAAATTTGTAAGAGGGGTCCAAATGCTCACAATGGCGATGGCTACAAGCACGGCCACAAGACACACACGGCCGTGCCGACGAGCCGCGCTTTGGATGTCGCCTTCGGTTTTTAGGATCAGCCATCCCGCGCCGAGAAGCCCATAGCCGAACAGGAGGGCGATGCCGGTGAGGATCGAGAATGGCGTCAAGAAAGAAAATGAGCTGCCTGAGAACGCCCGCCCCGTGACCTCGTATCCTTGAATGAAGCTGCCGAGCACCACACCCTGTGCAAACGTCGCAATACCTGAGCCGTACGAGAAGGCGTGATCCCAAAACGTTTTACGCTCGCCATCGCGGAAGCGAAACTCGAAGGCGACGCCGCGGAACACAAGCGCAAGCAACATCGCGAGGATCGGGAAATAAGTAGCCGGAATGATGATGGCGAAGGCGAGCGGGAAGGCTGCCAGCAGGCCGAGCCCACCGAACACGAGCCACGTCTCGTTCCCATCCCAGATCGGTGCGATCGAATTCATGATCGTATTTCGGGAGGCAGTGTCCGGCGCGAAGCCAAAGAGCATGCCGACACCGAGATCGAAACCGTCGAGCAAGACGTAGAAGAACACCGCCATCCCGAGGATCAGTGTCCAGATTGGCACGAAGTCGAGGACCTGGGTCATGCGCCGTCTCCCACGCCAACATGTCCTCCGGCCAAGACCGGGGCCTTGGGTCGTCCAGCCTCGATGGCCGCGTCTGGCTCTTCAGTTGCCGGACCTATCCGCACGATCCGCCACATGAGGAGCACACCAGACGGATACATGAACAGATAGACGACAACATAGGCGAGCAGAGAGATCAGTAGGTCGGAGCCGGTCAACGACGGCGATACCGAGTCCGCGGTGCGCAACAAGCCGTAGACTGTCCAAGGTTGGCGTCCGACTTCCGTCACGACCCATCCGGCGATGACGGCAATGAAGCCGATTGGAATTGCGAGCTGACACAGTTGGAGAAAGAGCGGCGCGTCATCGAGCCGGCCACGCCAACGGAGCCAGCCGCCAAGTAGTACAATACCAAGCATCACGAGGCCGCATCCGACCATAATGCGAAATGCGAAGAATGGAATCGCGACCGGCGGCCGCTGATCCGCAGGAAAGTCCTTCAGACCCTTGACCTCTCCGTCGATCTCGTGAGTCAGAATAAGACTCCCCACGAAAGGCACGTCGACCGAGAAATGATTCGCTTCGGTCTTCTCGTCGGGGATGGCAAAGAGCGTGATCGGAACGCGGCGGCCGGCTTCCCAATGCGCCTCGATCGCCGCAAGCTTGGCCGGTTGGTACTTTAGGGTGTTGAGCCCGTGATGGTCACCGAGGAATATCTGCAGCGGTACCAAGACGGTCAAGAGCCACAGCGTCATTGAGAGCATAGTCCGACCTTCTTCGGCGGACCTATCACGCCGCAACAGATAGGCTCCGACGCCCATCACGACGAAACCCGTGGTGATAAAAAATGCCACCACCGTGTGCGCGAGCCGCGACGGAAATGACGGATTGAAGATGACTTGCAGCCAGTCCGTCGGAAAGAAGCGCCCGTCGATGATCTCGTAGCCGGCCGGCGTCTGCATCCAGCTGTTGGCCGCCAATATCCAAAACGAAGATAACAACGTACCCAGCGCCACCATCAACGCCGCAACGAAATGGGCCCATTGTGGCACCAGCTTCCGTCCGAACAAAAGCACGCCTAGAAATGCGGCCTCGAGGAAAAACGCCGTCAAGCCCTCGTAGGCGAAGAGCGGCGAAAGGACGTTTGCCGTGGCGTCCGAGTAGCGGCTCCAGTTCGTGCCGAATTGGAAAGGCATGACGATACCCGTCACGACGCCCATCCCGAATGAAATCGAGAATATCTTGATCCAAAACATCGAAACGCGAACATAGACTTGGCGCCCCGTTACAAAGTTGAGCCCCTCTAGCAACGTGATGTAGGCAGCAAGACCGACGGTGAGAGCGGGAAGCAAAATGTGCCAACCGATTACCCAAGCAAACTGCAATCGGGATAACAAGACTGGATCAAAGTCCATCGCCAACCTCACAACGGCCCTCAAGCGCCTTGAACTCTCGTCATAGTATGTCGCACGGGTGTAGCCGTCGGATCGAGGCGAGCAAAAGATTGACGGAGGCCGCTAAAAGCACAAGGTCCTTAAGTAGGGACTGCCCGATCGGCGCGGATATCGCCGGGAACCCACCTGCGGTCGGCTCCGCTACTCGCGGTGTGGTTAGAAAAAACGAAAGCGTAATGATAAACGTCGCGCTGGACATCACCGCCCCGAGCGCGGACGCGGCTGCATTAAGAGCCCCAAGTATAAGCATCACCGCCGTCGACAGCTCAATCACACCGATTACATCGCTTGCTCCCTGCACGCCGAACACGACGTTAAGCCAACTCACAACAGGGCTGTGGTCGATGAGCGGCGCATTGCCATGAGCCTCATAACTCGTAAACTTCATTGCTCCGAACCAAAGGAACACGATCGCAAGCGCCCAGCGGAGAAGGGCAAGAGACCCACGAGGTCCGAATGTTCTCTCGGCAATGTCCAGATAAACAGATGCTCGCATTTTGATGCCCTTAGTTGAGGTGTGGCCGACATACCTGGCCAATGCTTGTTATCAATCAATGCGCGAAGAAGGGCTTCGCCACGGCCAGCACTTGCTGCTTCGTCATTGGTTTGTAGAACGCGCCAGCCCAGGCCCTTTCGGCACTCAGATGCCTCACCTCGGCAGCGTGCCTCCTCGACCGAATGAATCTTAAGACCGTCGTGAACACCTCCCCGTGCCGCTCAAACTGAGCAGTTGCCCTTTGAAGGCCGCCGCGCCAGTGTCTTCAAATGTTTGAGCGACACCAATGAACCTCTCGTAGTTCTGAAACACGTCAGCGTATTCCGTGAGTCGAACGAGCGCGGATAAAGCCGAACGTAGCAGCCCCGACTAGCACTGCCCCGCCTATTTCAGTACGGTGCGCCGCGATGGGTCGCATACATCCGCCTCCTCACGTCGAGCTCACCATGTTGCTCTTTCCAGGGGATTGCTCCCAACTCTGGAGTCGGGCGACCTACCCGAGGCTGTGTGCCACAGCACAGCAGCCTTAAACGCGTACTGCGAATTAGTTGGAGGATGCCGCCGCCGGCGGATAAAGGGAAATTCCCTGTGACTATCTATCCGATAACCATTTATCCTAGACCTTAGTTCAGATGCGATCGCATCGCGGCGGCTTTTGCCTGCCGTGGCTGCCGTCACCACCTCGCCGTATCTTCAATCGGAGTTCCGTCCATCACCCCAGGATGATTTTGCCCACGCTGGAGAAAATATTTGCCGCCGCGGACGCGGTACTGCCGCGAGGCAGTCAAAAGGAAACAATCGCCCCGCTCAAGATCGGGCTAGTGCCGTCAGTCTCGGCCGCACTTATCGCTGAATTGCTCGCTCTTGGAGCTCGCCAGGATCATCCCTGAGCTGCGAGTCGATCTGCGCGAGGCGGATGCCAACGGGCTGGTTGCGATGCTTTTGGATGGCGAGCTCAACGCCGCACTCGTCGGTGACGCCGTGGAGCTACCTGAGCGTATCGACCGCTGGCAGATGCGGTTGTCGAGACGGACCGGCGCGTGATGAAGGCCACGGCGGCGCTCGCGGTGGCCGCCGCGTTGATGGCACTTGGCCTGCCTCGGCAATGGGTCTCCCGAACGTCGCCGCGCGAACTGAACTCGGGGCTCGCTGAGCGGGCAGCGATGCAGACGTCGCAGAGACCACGCAGCCGGGCTTAAGCCCGGGTGGGTCGGGGGCATACCGGATCGCGATCCTTGCGCCAAGCCTGACCTTACGCCGCCGGCAGGGTGAACTGAAATACTACGCCGCGAGGTTCGTTCGCTTCCGCCCACAACTTGCCCCCATGTGCGTGGATGATGGAGCGGCATATCGACAACCCCATCCCGGTTCCACCGGACTTCGTGGTGTAAAAGGCGTCGAAGACTCGATCGAGATGCTTCGCATCAATACCCGGCCCCGAATCGCGTACGGCTACGAGGGCGCTTGTCTGATCTTCCTCGGTGCTGATCAACAACTCTCTTGCCCCTTCTTCAACCGAGCCCATTGCTTCAGCCGCGTTCAGAATCAAGTTCAGCAAGACCTGTTGCAGCTGAACGCAATCCCCCATAACCGGAAGCAGTCCATCTGCAAGCCGAGTTTGGACCGAAACGCCGTTCCTGCGGATCGCGCTTTGTGCTAGCAAAATCACTTCGTTGGTAGCCGAATTGAGATCAAAACTCTCCTTTCGCAAAGGCGCTTTCTTGATGTGATCACGCATCCGTCCGACAATATCCTTGGCTCGGTCCGTGTCCCTGACAACGCAAGCGAGCGCTTCCCTGGTTTCATCCAGATTTGGCGGATTCATTTCCAAAAAGCGCATCCCTGCACGGGCATTGTTACGGGCGGTAGCGATCGGATGCAGAATTTCGTGAGACAGCGAGGCGGCCAATTCTCCCATCATGCTCACGCGGTTCATGTGGGCGAAATCTAATTGCATCTGCTGCAATCGCGCCAGCGCTTGCGTGCGATCTTCGATGTCTGTCAGCAGACAGTACCAACGCGTGATACGCCCGGACTCGTCGCGAATTGGGGCGCCGCGATTTTCAAACCACCGATATTCGCCGTCGGAGCGTCTCAGGCGCAGTTCGTGATGGAAGGGAGTACCGGCGGCGACCGACGTCCCATAAGCTTCACGGACACGGGGAAGGTCTTCAGGATGTACTGCATCGCTTGTCCCCCAGCTCTTCAGCTCTTCGACAGTCCGGCCGAAATACTCGGTGAGTGGGCTGTTAACGGATTCGAGTTCGCCGCTCGGGGCCATGATCGCAACGAGTCCGGCTATCCCGTCAATGGCCGCCCGAAACTTCGCTTCGCTCGCCCGCAGCGTCTCTTCCGCCTGCTTGCGCTCTGTCAAATCGAGCACGAACGCAAGGCCCTTGTCACCTTTTTCCTTAAACATCGCGGCGCCAACAAGCACGGGAACGCGGCTGCCGTCTTTCCGAAAATACTCCTTCTCGAAGGGCTGAGCTGTCCCAGTTGAGCTCAGTTCTGCCTGAGTCAGTATGTCGCGCTGGCGCCATTCGGGCGGAGACAACTCGGTCCAGCGCACGCGGCCCGAAACCAAGTCCTCACGGTCATATCCCACGATATGTAGAAACGCGTCATTGGCTTCGAGAATTCGACCTTCGCGGTCGGCAATGAAGATCCCAATGATGTTGGCGTCGACCAAACGCCGAATCTTCCCTTCGCGATCCGCGACGTCGCGATAAAGCCGCGAATTTTCGAAGGAGATCGCCGCCTGCGATGCAAGCACCTTCAACAAAGCGACGCGATCGGGTGTAAAGACTCTGGGTGTAAGATTATTCTCAAGGTAGAGAATGCCTGTAAGCTTTCCCTGATTGATTAACGGCAAACAGAGAATAGAACGGAGATGACCCTCAACGATGTAGGGATCGGCAGAAAATGGATTGTGAGATGACGCATCGTCGAGAATAACGCTTTCTCGGGTGCGCAGGACATGGTGGAACATCGACCTCGGCAGCATTGTCGCAGCAACGTCCTCGTCGCGCAGATGAACGGTTACGAAATCGCCATCGGTCGCGGCTTCGGCGGCGATCCGCTGCTCAGCCCCGCGTGAAAAAATCAACAAGCCCCGTTCGGCGCCGGCCTGTTCAAGCGCCGTGCGCATAAGCATTTCGAGCAGCTTCTCCAGCACGATCTCGCCCGATATGGCCTGCGACACCTTGATCACGGTCGCGAGGTCGAGGTGCTCTACAGACGTTGCGATTGTGCTTGTTGGAGCAGGTGCGGGCTCTTTCATTCTAAGGCGCGGATCCATCGCATCGAGTTGGCGCACCTTGCCGTCCGCGCCCCAACGCAGGTAGCAGTCGCGGGCGTTTCGCAGATATAGGTGCGCGATTTGATCGAAGCCACACGCGTTGTAAAAGCGAGCCGCCAACTCTTTGGCAAGCGCCTCATTGTGGACAAAACCGTTTGCCTGTGCCGAACGGATGGCTTGCTCGTAGAGGTTCATGGCATCGAACACGCGGCCATCAATCCGGGCAATCTCCGCACGAACCAACGCTGCGCGGTCTTCGAAGTTTTCCGGACAGGCCGCGGCCCAGCTGGCGAGCTGACGGTGATGAGGGGCCAAGGCCTCCAGAGTCGACGTCCGCTGGCCAGCGGGCATCGAACCGCAGAACGCCGCGTACGACAAGGCGCTGTAGAAGTGATAGTCGGCCGCCTCCATGATCGTGAGGGACATGCTCAAGAGCGGCTGCGCCCTCGATGCAGCATCAACCGCCGTCGCATAGTCACCAGCCATAAAGCGGGCTTGCAACTTACAGATCCAATACAAGCATTGGCCGGCCGTCACGTCCGAAGTGTTCGCGAAATCGCGTTCGATTCGTTGCTCATCAAACTGCCCGTCATCCAAGGAGCCGAATCTTGCCGTCGCGCCGCGCAGCATTCGCACTATAGCGAGTGCCACACTGATGATTTCGAGGTTGGTGCCAAGCTGTATGTGGCCACAATGTACCCTCTCAGCTTCACGTTCGATGTCGGCAAGCGCATCACCGACCGTAAGAAGATTCAGGACCCTCAGCCCGGAGCAGATCCCAGCATACACGAGGTCGCCAGTTTTTTGCGCCGCATTAAATGCGCGGCCAATGAGCTCGCAGCATGTTCTGATATGCCTTGTCCAAGGCATAACCATATTTCCGAAATTCAGGTACACACCCGCCTGGAAACGCCATAGTCCACGCTGCTCGACGAGCTCATAAGCGAGTTGCCCGACGCGGTACGCGCCCTCGTACTCGCCGAACCGCAGCCCGGCGATCATTCCAAGCCGGGCATAGGCGACGGCAGACGCGTCGCTGTTGCCACGATCCAAGGTAAGACGGAGCATTTGGCAGACGACAAGCGTGTAGAGGTTGAGGTCGGTGTATTGTGCCGGCGAACAGAGCCGGTTCAGGACATCCAGCGCGGCGAGGGATGCCGGGTCGGTCATCAAGGGAAGGGCGATCAGCTCCTCGGTCGCGCGCCGGCCTAGCTCTGACCAGACACGCTGATACGCACGGCGCGCCTCCTCATCCGTCGGATGCGGCGACCAGCTGATGCCGAGGTACCTTAGATACTCGAGACCGACGGCGACCGAGCGGCTGGGCCGATTGAGCGTGAGGTAAAGGTCGATTCCAAGGCGCGCCACACCCGCTCGATCAGCCATATCCGTGACGCGACCAGATAATGCAGCCAAGTGGTTTTCTGCGTCCGAGAGCGCGCCAGTCAAGAGCTCGCACTCGGCGCGATGGAAGTCGAGTGCGAAGATGAGCTCCCACCGGTGCTCCCAGCAATCCTCTGCCAATAAGCCTCGACCGGTGATAAAGTAGCTGAGCGCCGAAACGTAGGCAGTCGATGCGTTGGCGCGCCGGCCTGCTGCCAGGTTCAATTCCGCGGCCTGCTCGCGTTCATCGACCGATGTAATCAAACCAAGACCTCGGTTGAGCTGATTAACGATTTCAAAGGTCGCCTCATCCCGCTTCTCCGGAGATGTCCGCGCCGCGAGCAGTCTCCCTATTCGAAGGTGCGCCTCGCCGCGCAGTTGCTCCGGGATCAGCCCATAGGCGGCCTCCTGAACGCGATCGTGGACGAACCGGTAAGCGCCTGGCGCACGCTCGACCAACTCCTGATGGCGGGCCGGCCACAGAGTCGTATCGAGCTGCTCCTCCGGAATCCCGAGGACCATCGAAAGTGCTGTGCTCTCGGCGATGTTTCCAAGACAAGCCAGCTGCTGCAATGCATTCTGCGCCTCGGTCGGCAGGCGGGTGAGCTTCCTGACCATAAGATCAACGACGTTATCGGTGTAGCCCTTGGCGTGAATGCGGTCGATATCCCAGGACCAGCGCGCGCCATCATGATCGAATGTGAGTAATCCTTCCTCGACGAGCGAAGACAGGAACTGAATGGCGAAAAGCGGATTGCCGCCAGTCTTCGCTTGCACCAGCTTCGCAAGCGGCGCAGCGCGCTCTAATTCGCAGCGAAGTGCGTCCGCAACCAACTGCCCAAGGTGCTCCTGGGCGAGCGGCGACAGCTTGATCTCCGCGACCTTTCCGCCGGCGGTCTTGATGGCGTCGAGCTTTCTCATTAGCGGATGGGCCGCAGCGACTTCGTTGTCGCGATAGGCACCGATCAGCATGAGGTGCTCCAAATCTGGCCGCAACAGGTCCTCCAGCAGATCAAGCGTCGCCGCGTCGAGCCACTGCAGGTCGTCGAGGAAGAGCGCCAGTGGCTGGTTCGGTCGGGCAAATGCACCAATGAAGCGCCGAAATACGAGTTGAAAACGGTTTTGTGCCTGCTGTGGCGGCAACTCAGGAACCGGTGGCTGGTCTCCGATGACTAGCTTGAGTTCGGGTATGAGGTCGATCATGAGCCGCCCGTTCGATCCCAGCGCCTCTAGAAGCGCCTGGCGCCAGCTTGCCAACTCGGTGTCGCTTTTGCCGAGGAGAGGCCGGACGAGACTTTGAAAAGCCTGCACCAGTGTCGCGTAGGGGATATCGCGCTTGTACTGGTCGAACTTGCCGGACGCGAACAGGCCGCGCGGCGGCACCAGCACCTTGTGCAGTTCGTCGACGACTGAGGACTTGCCGATGCCGGAATATCCTGAGACCAGCATCAACTCTGGCACACCGGTCTTGATGATGCGATCGAAGCAGGAAAGCAACGTCGCGATATCACGATCTCGTCCGTACAGCTTTTCGGGGATCAGCAGCTGGTTCGGCGTGTCCTGCAGACCAAGCGGGAAGTCATCGATGCGGCGGCGCGCTTCCCATTCAGCAAGGCAACGCCGTAGATCGCGCTCGACACCGCCAGCGGTCTGGTAACGATCCTCGGGTGTCTTGGCCAGCAGTTTCATGATGATCGCCGAGACGGGCGCTGGGACACTCTTTATCCGCTCCCCTGGCGGCACCGGCTTTCTGGCAATATGGCAGTGCACCCACTCCATGGGATCGGCCGCCGTGAAGGGCAGAACGCTCGTGAGCATCTGGTACAGCGAGACGCCGAGGGCGTAGAGATCGCTGCGGGCGTCGATCGAGCGGTTCATCCGCCCGGTTTGTTCGGGTGCCATGTAGGCAAGCGTACCGGCGATGGTCTCGGGCGGCTCAGGCGCCTGCCGTTCGCGGGACAGGCGCGATGCGAT
>NZ_JAFCJK010000005.1 GCF_018131005.1 Bradyrhizobium lablabi | reverse complement strand
TTGTCGTCCAGTCGCCAGCCACGGCTGAACACGCGCTCGCCGTCCTCCCACAACACCTGAGAGCTATCGTCCGAGTAGGCGACGTTCAGCGACTGCTGCACCATCTGTCAGACTCCGGCGTCGGGCTTGGGCTTGAAGTCGGCTGATCAAGCTCTTCGTGCGCCACACGCGCGGCCTCTCTCCAGCCTGGAGAAATCGTACTCCACCGCCCGGGAAATGCCAGCCGTCCCATGGTCTTGCTGGATCGGCGGACGCGAATTCTCTTTTTTTAGCAGCAATTTGGAGCGATTTGCCCGGCTTTACTCACTACGGCGGCACATGCGGGTCATTAAGAGCCATGCCCGCTGGTCCCGAGGGAACTCGGAGCGCAATTGCGACCCGGAAGGAAAGATCATGACGGTATTTGAAGCAAGCAAGTCGACGAATGCACGCGCGGATGGCTTCGCAGCTTTGCGCGCCGGAAAGACGGCGTGCAGCTCAACCTCGCTCATGTCCCAGTCGGCGAGGACGCGCGCGAGCAGACCCTCCGAGATCCCCTTCCTCGCGGCGCCCATCCGGCTAACGGATTCGGGCGCGAGATTTTACGCCCTCACTCCTGAGCGATCGCTTAGCACAGGCAGCGACAAGCGAACCTCACAGTACCTCCGCGCAATCGACCGCAGCGCCCCTTGCCATCAACATGAGGCCGTTGACAGTCACCGAGGTCGCCTTCGCCCTCTCGGTGAGAGACCACGAGCGCCCGAGTGCGGACGGAGCAACGCAAGGCTGTCAGTATTGACAGTGCAACTTGACGGAGAGCAGCCCATGGAGCTTCGTCAAATTCGTTACTTCCTCGCCGTCGCGTCCACGCTCAACTTCACCCGGGCAGCCGAGCAGTGCAATGTCACGCAGCCTGCCCTGACCAAGGGCGTGCAGAAGCTCGAGGAGGAGCTCGGCGGCCAGTTGATCTACCGCGAGCGCCAGCTGACGCAGCTCACCGACCTTGGAAAGGAAGTCCTTCCGATGCTGGACCGCACACTGGCCTCGGCGGAGGCGGTGCGTCGCAGGGCCCGGGAGTTCCGACGCAAGGAGGTCGCGCCACTGAAGATCGGCCTCGCCCCCTCGATCTCGGCATCGCTCGTCCTCGATCCGATCGCGGAGATCGCAAAGTACCTCCCTGGACTTCAGGTCGAGCTGCGCGAGGGCGCAGCGGAGAAGCTCGTCGACCTCCTGCTTGAGGGGGAGATCAACGCCGCAATGGTCGGGGACGTGCAGGACATACCTGCCCGCATCGACGACTGGCTGCTGTTCGAAGAGCGCTACGTCGCGGTTCTCGCGCCGACACACCAGCTCGCAAACCGTCCCTCGATCGGCATCGACGACCTCCGCGAGACCGTCTTGCTGGAACGCGCCGGATGCGACGTCGCCCCGAAGATCCAGCGGTCGTATTTCCCCGAGGAACCGCCCCGCCTCGGGCACTGCAGCGGTCACGACTTGCACCTGCAGCACATGGCCGCAGCTGGCTTCGGCGTGATGCTCGCGCCCGAGCACATGCCGCGTCTTCCGACGCTCAAGACCATTCCGCTCGAAGGCGACCCGGTTTCGCGGGAGGTGCGGCTACTGGCTGTGCAGGGGCGCCGCTACGCGCCAGCGCTGGACGCTTTCGTCAAGGTCGCGCGGCTTCGCGACTGGTCAGTCGAAGTGCCCCATCGGGGCATACCGCACGCAACGCTCCCGCCCGCTGGAAAAAGACCGGCGATATCTTTGCGGTCCAGCACAGAGGCAACGAGTATCTCCCGGCCTTCCAGTTCCGCGACGGGTGCCCGCACCCGACGGTCAAGAAGGCCCTAGCTGCGCTTGCCGCCCGCCTATCACCGTGACAGCGCGCCTTCTGGTTCGTGTCGACCGACGGTTGGCTGGCGACAAGGCGCCTGCCGACATGCTCGACGATCCAAAGGCCGTCGTCGCAGCTGCTGAACGAGAGGGTGAAGAGGTGGCTGGGTGAACGTCTCAAGCGTACCCGCGCCGCCCTCGCCTTTTCCGAGCATCAACACCCAGACCGTCGCGAAAGGCACTGTCCCCCACCGGACGCGCGGCTCCGGCCTTCGGCCGGCGCAGTTCAACCTGTGCAAGGGCCCGCCGACGCGGTTCGCGCCGTTCACCGACGCAACCGGTGCGTGCGTTCCAGCGAAGGAAAACATTGTGCTCTCCGCGTTGCGCTCTCTCTCGTCCTACGTCGGAGGCCCTGCCGGTTGCGCTGCCGCTTGATGAAGGGGCGATCGACATGATCCTCGGAAGCAAATCGCTCGACGGGTTCGACGATAACGGCGGGCATCGGCACCGCATCAACCAGGTTACTGCCAGCATCGGTGAACGCCGCACCTTCGGCCGGATCCGCGGTGACCGCGAGCAGTTCGTAAGGCGGCTCGGAGCCGGTCAGCCGCTGGTTGACCCACAGGGTGGGCGAACCGAATGCGAGATTGTCGCGATGGTTGCCGGTCTCGGTGCGGTGTAGCTCGATCGTCGCCTCGCCGGCGTAGAAAACATCACCTCTCCTTCTATCGAGCGGCGTCCACGGCGCGGCCGAGGGGCTTCCCGCAAACACCGAAACCGGCCGCCACAGGAAGTCAGCCCAGGCAGTCCTGCCCCTAACGCCGTTTGACCACGACGCCAACGGAAATGCGCTCTAACGGAATTAGGCTGATACCGCGCCCTGCGCTTGTCCTTCATATTGACCGGTTGCGCAGGTGCCGGCCTTGGCAGCAATACAACGACAGCGGCTGCGCCACTACCCGCGACGGTAAGGCGAAGCAGATCGCGCCGAGGAATTCTTCGCTCAGAATTTTCCTTCATCGCGGTGCGCTCATAAACCAGAGTGCTCTTCCGTTAGAGTGTTCCGCGCGATGCCGGACTGTAATTGCGAACCGGCTCACACACTCCATCAACAGTTACCGGATTTGAGGTACGATTTACTAGCAGCCCCTTTCAATTTCGCACGATCACACTGGCACGTTTGCGGCCCATCGAAAAAACTTGACCGCGTTGTTCTCTTGCTTGTCGCTTTCCCTCAGCAAAGTACACTACTCGATCATCTGCTTTGACGAAGTCGCGAACTGCGCGCGCAGTCGCTCGTTGAAAGCTTTCGTGATCCGGAAGAAGGCGACCATGTCGACGATTTGCTGCCGCAGACGTGGTGAAACCTCAGACTCGCCGATTCCTTCGTCGAAGGATCATTCGTTGGTGAAACCCACGACTGGGCAGTTCACCAGATGTCCGGTCGTTTTAACCGGACCTCCGACAGGGCTTACCAACAAACCAGCGTCGCTTTTTGCTGCAACGTCGTTACCATCAGTAATCAGCTTCCGTTGATTGCTCTGAACAGCCTCTTTGGTCCACTCGGCCAGTTGAACATCCCACATCGGTGAATATCCGGCACTGATCTCCTTGAAATTTGCAAGGATGTCGAGTGCAGGGCCTTCGCCACTGAGCGCGCTGTTAAGCCCTTGGCGCTCAGGATCCTTCGGACCGGTCTTACCATTTACGATTGTGTAGATAATCTCCGTCGCGCCGCTTTGGAGGATGTCGCTTTCCGCAGGCGCAAAGGTAGATGCCTCGAGCGCCGCTGATTCCTCGGAGTTGGCGTCGAAGCTGAGATACCGCAGGTGCTTGCCGTCCGCAAATCCGAAGCGGAGCTTCAAGTCGACGGTGCCATTGTCAGGGCAGATGCTTGCCACCGAGTCGGTCACAATCGAGTAATCGGGATTGCCGCCGCAGAACGAGATCTTCTCTGGTCCGACGTTGAAGGCGATCATGGGGGCGTTGAAAACAATGTCATTACGGCTTGCCACCCGAACCAACGGGCTATAGTGCGCATCCCCGACAGACCCGGCCCGCGCCAACCTAGGCGGAAAGAAGTCTGGCGTTACTCCGGCCGTCAACGTTTGAACTGGTGAGAAATCAATCCGCCCCGATTTGAAGGTGAAGTTGTTGGACTCATCCATTTCTGCGACCCGCGTGCTCGCGAGGTCTTTTGCCTGAGTGAGGCTCGGCGCCCATGTGAGGCCCATTTTCTCGGAAGTGGCGAAATCACTTACGTCGGTGAGAACGAACCAAACTGTCTCTCCGGAGGAAAGGCGACCGCGATGAAGCGGCAATCTTACCACTTCTCTTGCAAGATCGACTTGGCCCGAGGTGAGAAACAGCTTCGTGATTTTCTTTTCGATCGATGTGTCCGCCGCCGAGCTCCCCTCAGTCGCGAAAAATGACACAAGAATAACCATCATCAGTCCGTAAACGGATTTCGCAGGAGATTTGCTGGATTTCATAATTTGCTCCGATCACTGGCTTTCATAGCCGGCCTTGGCTGGACCACCATTTTTGGCGGTTTCGCACTTACTTCTTCAATCCGGGATAGCCGGAGACATAGATCCAATCCGTTGCCTTGGCTGGAATGTGGCAGCCCAGACAATCGCTGCGAAAATCCTTCGAGGTGGTCTTGACCTTATTGTCAGCATCAAACCAGGACCAGCCCCAGCCGTTACCCCACAGCTTGTTGTCAGGGTGGCTGTTCTTGCTGTCCTTCACCATCATGAACCAACCCTTGAGATGATCTACATGACTGACGGTGCCCGTGGTCATTACTGCAGTCGCTGTGCTCTGGACCTCTTTTACTAAGACCGATCCATCAGGGAACTTGCCCGTAGCACGATAAGCCTCCGCAGCTCCCGGCGAGGCGTAAACAGTATGCATCTCTTTCGCACCCCTCTCGTCGCCTGCGACAGACCAACTTCCCAGGTATTCATAGTTGGTGCGGTAATTGTCCGGTATGTGCATATTGCCTGCCGCATCGACTAGCTGGGATTGCGCAGAGCCGGCCTGACTGCGCGCTGGCAGCGAGACAAGGCATCCAATGCCCGTTGCGATTATCGACGTCGACAAAGCCGCCATCGCTGACCTGAGAATCGTCATCGCGGCCTCCTACTTCTTTTTTTGGTCGGCGGGGACGGGCACGCTATCAAGCAGGGCATAAAACTGCGTCCATACGTCATCCCGTTTCGCACTAGCGATATGACAATATGCGCATTCCTCCAGTGGCCTGACTTTGGCGGTGGCGGCCTTCGGCTCGAAGTGGTTGAAGTTGTAGTAACCCCAGCCATTGGTCTTGGGGTAACGTTTGGTGTCTTTGACGGTTACATCGGCGCCGTTAAAGGGTCCCGGAAAGAATCCGCGCCCAGAGGGCTCTTGCCTCGTGCCGTCCGCACGATCGGCGGGCAGCATAAGTTGTAGCTCCTTTACGAATATGGTTCCTTCGGGGAAGACGCCCGTCTTCTTATAGATTTCGTAAGAACCAGGCTCGATATATACGTTGTGAAATTCAGGGAAGTTTGCTTGAGGGGGGTTTAAAAAATTGGGCGTCAGTGGCGAACCAACATAAACCCATTCGTGGAAGTTTTTCGGCAGCACGAGATCACCATCACTCGTGTATTCCGGAAGATAGCGCCCAGTCGCATGCCAGTCGTCCGGTGGAGGAAGCTTTGGTTGCTGCGCGAATACTGCCGTTGTGATCGCGCCGACAGCAAGAACGCTGGAAAGTAATACTGACACCGTGTGCTTCATGATTTTTCTCCAGTCAAACCGCGATTCGCTCGCGGCAGCGATGAGAACGACTTTCTCTGCCCAGCGAGACGAGATTTAACTCAGGTGTCCTGTGCCGCGAAATCGAATGTGATCATCGAATCGATGCCCATGGGGAATGCGAATCCCGGACAGTTTATCGTTCGAGACGTGATACTCCCTTAGCTAGGCACCTTGCCGCCTCGCAAAGCGGTGGCAATTGTGTTGCAGCTCGACAAGACGATCTCAGCGCTCAACGTCAAGAGCGTGCACCTAGTTGAGCACTCACTAGCAGTCTGCTGAAATACCCTCGCCGTAGCGAGAATTTGCTGATTCACTTTTTTATCACGAATTGGTACAGGCTCGTATGCGCGGCACATTCGTGGATCAGGGCCGGCTGTTCTCGTACTTCTCGCCGAGACGTTGGTGCCGTCAAACCTTCCGCTGAGAAGGACTCGGGCGCCTGACTGTAATGTGCTGGGCGAGCTGAAGAACCGTAGCTTTGGTAAGCTCTATTCGAACGAAGGATGCCCCCGATCCCTCCGAAGCATGCGGCCAATCTTCGCGCCCTCAACGTCACGCCGCATGTAACGCAGAACAACGGCATCACCAAAACTGGCAAGAGCCACCGGAGCGCCATCGACGAACGGACCACGCGCCACCAAGGCTATGGCATGCCGCAATCGCGCCGGACGATGATCGAATGCATCTTCGGTTGGGGCAAGCAACATGGCACAATGCGCAAAACAAAACATCGCGCCACTGTCGCGTTGCAGGCGACTTCATGCTCAACCCGATCGCCTACAGCCTGATCCCCGTTCCGAAACTCGTCTCGGCGTAGGCCCGCCCAGCAAAATTACCCGAACAATCGACCGCATCACCAGAGTCACGCCCACAAGAGGAAAGCCAATGCTGTTCCCCGCGAATTTCAATTTCAAGGCGGCGGTTATAGACGTTTGCCAAGCCGATCGAGCGCCATGGTGTGCGCGCGGTGGAATTGACCGGCGTTGCGGCCTCCGCCGCCGAACCGGGTCTTTTCAGCAGACTGCTGGACAAACTGATGGACCGCCGACGCGCCACAAACGCGACCGCGCATGTGCTTGCGACTGAGCGCAAGACAGCGGACTGCATTCTTGTCATGGAGGTGGCTGGATCGCGCTACTTGCCTTCTCAAGTTCACACCAAAGATCGCATTTTAGCCGACGCACATGGCAATGATCAGAGGGCATACAAACAATAACTTGTGCGAGACGAGAGGGCCTGAAAGATAATGAGCCGTGGACAACCGGGGCATTAGCTTTAGGGCCTGATAAAGATGGCAGATCACGTTATAGGGGCGGAATTGCCGGCGAGACTTCAAACTCGTGCGCGTGCCGGCAAAGCAGGTCCGTGCTTGGGTGCGATGTCGGGGCAAGGAGCGCAAGCCGTGCACTTGCCCGCAAGGGTCGCGTCTAGGCCGGAGAACACGAAGGGCTCGGACCAAACGTACGAGCGCCACTTCCTCAAGGCCCTCGATCGCCTGCGCGATGAGCGGCGCTACCGTGTTTTTACCGACATCGAGCGCATTTCTGGCCGCTTCCCGGCCGCCAAGTGGCGCCGGCCCGACGGGATGATCACCGAGATCACCGTCTGGTGCTCCAATGACTACCTCGGCATGGGGCAGCGCCCTGAAGTCGTGGCCGCGATGATCGAGACTGCCCGGTGCTGCGGCGTCGGCGCGGGCGGCACGCGCAACATCGCGGGAAATAACTCGCCACTGGTGGACCTTGAGCGCGAGCTCGCCGACTTGCACGACAAGGAGGCGAGCCTTGTCTTCACCTCGGGCTACGTCTCGAACCAGGCCGGCATCTCGACGATCGCCAAATTGATCCCGGACTGCTTGATCCTGTCCGACGCCTTCAACCACAACTCGATAATCGAAGGCATCCGTCAATCGGGCTGCGAGAAGCGGATATTCCGCCACAACGATCACGACCATCTTGAGGCGTTGCTACACGAGGCGGGCGACCGCCCTAAGCTCATCGTATTCGAGTCCGTCTACTCCATGGACGGCGACGTTGCACCTATCGGCAGGATCTGTGACCTTGCGGATCAGTACGGCGCGATGACTTACCTCGACGAGGTCCACGCGGTCGGCCTTTACGGCCCCCGCGGCGGCGGGATCGGCGAGCGCGACGGGGTGATGCACCGCGTGGATGTAATCGAGGGCACCCTCGCCAAAGGCTTCGGCTGCATCGGGGGCTACATCGCGGCCTCGCCGACAATCTGCGATACGATACGCAGCTTCGCCTCGGGCTTCATCTTCACCACGGCCCTGCCGCCTGCGGTTGCCGCCGCTGCCCTCACTTCCGTGCGCTACCTCAAGCGCTCGAATGCCGAGCGCAAGGCGCACCAGCGACAGGTCGCTGCAACGAAGGCCGCGCTCAAGGCCGCCGGTCTGCCGGTGCTCGCCACCGACACTCACATCGTGCCAGTGATGGTCGGTGATGCAGCGCGGTGCAAGGCGGCTGCCGATCACCTGCTTGAGCGCCACGCCATCTACATCCAGCCGATCAACTACCCTACTGTCCCACGCGGCACGGAGCGTCTGCGCATCACGCCCTCGCCCTTCCACGGGGCGGCACACATAGCCAAACTGACGGCCGCGCTCGTCGAGACTTGGGATACTCTGGCTTTCGATTGAGCTATGTCCCTGGGCGAGCTGGGTCCTCGACAGCGGGGTGCTGGGCCACCCGTGAACAGGGCGCTCCGATGGTTCGGCCAAGAGGGAAGCCTGGCCGGGCCACCGAAGTTCCGCCATCGACGGGGTCATAGGCAAATGTGGCGTCACGTCTGGCACCCGTGTCGCAATGTCGCGTCTCTCACGCGATGTGATGCCAACCTGGGCTCGTGCCGCGCCGCGGCGAGCGAGAAGCAAGCAAGGAGAGCGTTGTAAAAATGCGAGCGGCGCGGGGCGTAGCTGACTGAAAGCGAAAATGAGCCACACACAATTCTGCCATCTCCTAGTCGCCGACCTCTGGGTCGTGCGTGGTGGGCGCACAGTGCTCCGTAGCGTATCGTTACAGCTGGACGCCGGACAGCTTGGCGAAGTAACGGGCTCAAACGGCGTCGGCAAATCAACCCTGCTGCGTGTGATCGCTGGCTTCTTACCCCCGGCGTCCGGCTACGCGTCATGGAACGAATTGGGAGCCAAGGACCCGGCGCCTCTCGCAGAGCGCGTCCACTACGTCGGTCACCTCGACGGGTTGAAGTCTGCGCTGACCGCTCGCGAAAATCTCCAATTCGGTTTAACACTTTCAGGGCGCGCCCGACTGCCCCCTCGGGAGGCGCTCGACCGCGTCGAGCTTGCCCACGTTGTCGACTTGCCGGTCGGCTATCTTTCGGCAGGTCAGCGCCGTCGCGTCGCCTTGGCCCGCCTCCTGGTCGCTGACCGTCCTCTATGGCTGCTCGATGAGCCATTGACCGCACTCGACCGGGCCGCACGTGTCATGCTGATGGGTATTGTGGCTGATCATCTTGGACGCGGCGGCTTGGTGCTTGCGGCGACGCACGAATCACTCGGTCTGCCAGGGGCCCTCGAACTGAGGCTTGAGGCGCAATGAGGGCAGTGCCGTGGCGCCCTACCCGCCTGCTCCGCTTCCATGCGCCCGGGAGCGAGAAACAAGGTTGTCGGGCCGATCCTTTTCTTCAAGGGAGACGAACACACCGCTATGGCGGCGGCGGATGGAGGCCATGACAGATACTCTTCTTGCCGTCTTTTATCGCGATCTCGTGCTATCGCGCCGCATCGGCGGCGGAGGGTCTCTCGCGATAATCTTCTTCCTCGGTCTCGTCACGATCGTGCCCTTCGCGATCGGACCCGACCTGAACCTGCTATCGCGAATCGGTCCGGCCATCCTGTGGCTTGGAGCATTCCTGGCGACCCTACTAGGTCTTGACCGGTTGTTCCAAGCCGACCACGAGGATGGTTCGCTGGACCAGATGCTTCTGTCACCAGCACCTCTAGAACTCGTTGTCCTGGTAAAGTGCCTAGCCCACTGGTGCGTCACGGGGCTGCCGCTGGTGATCCTCTCTCCCCTATTCGGCCTGATGTTGGCCCTGAATGGCCCGACGCTCGGGGGAGTGACCGCGAGCCTGCTAGTAGGCACACCAGCTTTAACTTTTCTGGGCGCGATCGGCGCAGCCCTTACCGTCACATTGCGACGCGGCGGCCTTCTGCTCTCGATTCTCGTCGTACCGCTGGCGGTGCCAGTGATGATCTTTAGCGTCTCGGCGGCCTCGGCGGCGGCGAGTGGCACGGTATCATTCCTGACGCCCTTTCTGATCCTCTGCGCGCTTGGTCTCGCGTCCTTCGCGCTTGCCCCGATCGCTGCAGCCGCCGCGCTTCGCGGGGCGGGCGAATAAGATGCAAGCGGTGGAAATAAGTTCGTTGCGAAGCGGATCACGTCAGTGAAACGGTTCCAATATGTGGACTATGTGCGGCGCGATGCGACTAACGCCACCGCTCGAGTCGAGGCTTGAAGCGAAGAGGTGAAATGCCTCGGCACGTGCATCTCGCAAGATAAACAATCCGACTATTGCCAAAATCATTCTGAGGGAATATCGCCGTTCAATACCGACGCGAGCCGGTCGCACTCGGCCGGGCTCAGCGGATCAGGCGGCGGGGACTGCCTGCGGCGGCGCAGTCCGAGAAGAAGCGGGATCGCGCCTGCCGCAAACAGGAGGGCCGGCGAGCCCCAGAGTAGGGCGGTTTCCCAGTCGAATGGCGGTTTCAACAGGATGAAATTTCCATAGCGCCGCACCAGGAAATCGCGCACCTGCGTGTCGCTGTCGCCCGCCTTGAGACGTTCGCGAACCAGTAGCCGGAGATCCCGCGCAAGCTCTGCGTTCGAATCGTCGATCGACTCGTTCTGACAGACAAGACAGCGCAGCCCAACGGAAATTCTCCGCGCTCGCGCTTCGAGCTTTGAATCGCCCAGGATCTCGTCGGGCTGCACCGCGCTCGCCAGATTGGGCGCGAACCCCGCGAAAACGACCAAAAGAATGAAAAAGCGACGGAGCGCGGTCATTCTGCGGGCTGCGGCGCTACAGGATTGCCAGAGAGGCGGCCGTGAGGGGCGCGACGCGCAAAGCCGATTCTGAGACGCCGATCGGACAACGACACAATTCCTCCGATCGCCATCACGATTGCGCCAATCCAGATTGTCGTAACGAGCGGCTTCCAGAACATGCGGGCATCGATCGAGCCATCCGGGTGCCGGTCCCCGAGCGAGATGTAGATTTGCCCGAAACCTAGGGTCACGATGCCGGCTTCCGTTATCGTAGTCTGGCGCACCGGAAACGTGCGCTTGGCCGGTTCAATCGTCGTCACCGTCGACCCATCCTGGCTGATGATCGCACGGCCCCCTATTTCGGAATAGTTCGGGCCCTGTCGCTCCTCAAGCTTGACTATGGTGACTTGATAGGGTCCGAGATCGACCGTCTGCCCCGGCTTGACCACCGCAATCCGCTCCACGCCCCAACCGGTTGCGGCGAGCCCCAACAATGTCACGCCGAGCCCCGCGTGGGCGATAGCCGTGCCCCAAGCCGAACGCGGAAGCCCCGTCGCGCGGGCCAAAGTCGCCCGCCAGGCCTGCCCTCTGCCCCAGATCCGCGACACTAGTTCGCTGGACGATCCGAGGATCAGATAGACCGCCAAGCCCACACCTATCGGGGCGAGGACCGGGCCGCCACGGAGGGCCGCCGCCAGAACTAGTGAAAGGGCCATACCCGCCACCGCTGCAACCATCACCCGTTGCGCGGCGCCCAGAAAGTCGCCGCGCTTCCAGGCAATCGACTGGCCGATCGGCATTAGTAGCAGGATGGGGATGACCAACGGACCGAAGGTCAGATTGAAAAAAGGCGCGCCGACCGAGATCTTGTCGCCGGTCAAGGTCTCAAGCGCCAGAGGGTAAAGGGTACCGGTGAGGACGATAGCGCAACAGATGGTTAGCAATAGGTTGTTGACCACGAGCGCACCTTCCCGAGACACAGGTGCGAACAGCCCGCCGGGTCGCAAGGCCGGAGCGCGCCAAACGTAGAGAACGAGCGACCCGCCGATAAATAGGATAAGGATCGCGAGGATAAAGAGGCCGCGTGATGGGTCGCTGGCGAAAGAGTGCACTGAGGTAAGCACGCCCGAGCGGACCAAGAACGTGCCGAGCAGGGAAAGCGAGAAGGTGAGAATCGCGAGGAAGATGGTCCAGATCTTGAGCGCGTCTCTCTTTTCCATGACGGCCGAAGAATGCAGCAGCGCAGTGCCCGCGAGCCAGGGCATCAATGAGGCATTCTCGACCGGGTCCCAGAACCAGAATCCACCCCAGCCCAGGGTGTAATAGGCCCAGTAGGAACCCATCGCGATGCCGAGCGTCAAGAAACTCCAAGAGATCAGCGCCCATGGTCGAATGTATCGGGCCCAGGCGGCATCTACGCGGCCGCTAATCAGCGCCGCCGCCGCGAAGGAGAACACAATCGAGAAGCCGACATACCCGAGATAGAGCAGCGGCGGATGGATCGCGAGGCCAGGGTCCTGAAGCAACGGATTGAGGTCGTGCCCCTCGAAGGGTGCGGGAAATCGGCGCGCGAAGGGGTCGGATGTAAGCAGAATGAAGAGCAGGAAGGCAAACGCGATCCAGCCCTGGACCGCCAGCGTATTGGCTCGCAGTTCATCTGCCATACCGCGGCCAAAGCTCGCCACCGCGGCTCCGAAGATCGCCAGGATTAAAACCCAGAGCAGCATAGAGCCTTCATGATTGCCCCAGACGCCCGCGATCTTGTAGACGAGCGGCTTGGTGGTGAGCGAATTCTCAACGACCGTTACGAGACTGAAGTCGGACACCACATGAGCGTAGGTCAGCGCCGCAAAGGCGTAGGCCACCAGCACAAATTGGGTTATCGCGGCAGGCACCGCCATGGAAGCGAGCCCGAGATCGCTGCGGCGAGTACCCCAGATCGGCAGAACCGACTGCAGCAATGTGACTGCCAAGGCAAGAGCGAGCGCATAATGTCCAGTTTCGACGATCACCCTGTCACTCCTGGAGACTGATGTGAACCATAAACGGCAACTCTATTGTGTCTGCGCGGATTTCTCGCCGTTACGCCAAATGCCCTGCCGTTTGAGCCTATCGGCAACGTCTTTGGGCATGTAGCGCTCGTCATGTTTGGCGAGCACAGTGTCGGCATGAAAGAGGCTTGGGCCTTCCACCGTGCCCTCGGCCACGACACCTTGGCCTTCCCGAAAGAGATCGGGTAGCAATCCTGTGTAGATGACCTTGATATGCTTCTTAAGGTCGGTCACTGCGAAAGTGACGGTCGACGGCCCCTCATGGATTAGTGAGCCCTGCTCCACCAGCCCGCCGATGCGCAGCCGGGTTCCCAACGGCGGCGCTTTCTCGGCCATTTCGGTCGGCCCGTAGAAGAAGACGATGCTGTCACGTAGCGCAAAGAGTACGA
The DNA here is from genome assembly GCF_018131005.1 of Bradyrhizobium lablabi. Taxonomy (GTDB): domain Bacteria; phylum Pseudomonadota; class Alphaproteobacteria; order Rhizobiales; family Xanthobacteraceae; genus Bradyrhizobium; species Bradyrhizobium lablabi_D. The sequence continues at coordinate 594,144 of NZ_JAFCJK010000005.1, read as the reverse complement.
GACTCATCGCGATTGCCAACGTTATGCCGGCCGCACCGATAAGGAGGAGGCGCCTTTTCTTTCTTGCCAAAATTTATCCTTTCAGCCCGAGCTGTTTGACGAGCCCATCAACGCGTGCCGACGCTTCATGTTGCCCAAATGCCTAGACCGCGCATTTGCCACGGCTCGCTTTTTTCTTTGCTGCGTCTTGCTTGACCGCGATCGCCTGGAAGCCGTGTCCGTCGTTGAGGTCGGCCGCCCGATGCGCTCCGATCTTGGGGATTACATCCGTGGGGTTGAACTCCGCACCCGTCCGGCGTGATGCTGGCATGTCAAGTTGGTGAGGCGCACCCACCCTAAGATAGAGCGCCAGCGCGATAAACGGCAGCACCACAACAACCGCCAGAACGGCGCAGATGCGCCCCGGTCGCGCCGATGCATGCGGCGGATCCTTCGGCACGGTGTCGACGGAGGCGAGCAGCCGGCGCACAATTTCGGCTCGCGACGCTGCGGCATCCTCAGCCGCGACTAAGCCTCGGCGGACATCATCATCCGTTTCAACCAATAGGCTTCGATAGAACGCGATGTCAGAAGCGCGCGGGTTACGCTCTTTGTGCCGCGCCGAGAGCGACGAGAGCAGCGCTAGCGAGACCGCGGCCGTCATCATTGCGAAGGCAAGCCAAAGCATGTCTCAAGGTCCTTTACCGCCAACTTCCGCGAACGCGTGACCTTGCAAAACATGGTACGTTCGCCATTCTCCACGACCAAAATGCTCCTGCAGTGCAGCTTCTTAGAGCTGATCGATTGCCGGCCCGTGGCGCAAGCCAGCGACGCCGCGCGTAAAGACAAGATCAGACTTTTTGGCCCTGTTGTATATGGATCGAGACTTCGCAAGATAGCCGTCACGGCGATTGGGCGCTTGCGATTGCCGCAATCAAAGCGGGACGAGTTGCGTCCGAGATGCCGCCCACCAGCTTGTAGGCGATGGTACCATTTCCTTTGACTACGTAGGTCTCGGGAACGCCATAGACGCCGAAATCAATACCGGTCCTGCCGGACGGGTCAATGCCGACCTGTGCGAACGGATTCCCCTTGGCCTTGAGATAGCTCCGCGCCCTCCCTGGGTCGTCCTTGTAGATGATGCCGGCAAACCTTACCCCCTGCTGCCGCAGCGCCGGTTCGCGCGACAAGGCCATGAGCGCCTCATGCTCGTTATGACATTCGACGCACCAGGACGCGAACACGTTCACAAGCGTCACATGTCCTGCCTTCAAGTCGGTGCTCGACAGGCCGGGCGGCCCGGGCGTGGCGAGCCCTTCAAGCGGCGCCAACGCGAATTGCGGCACCGGCCTGCCGATCAGGGCCGAAGGCACGAGTGACGGGTTGTCGACACCGAGCCGCACCGCGAGCAGTGTGGCAATTCCGAGGAAGACCAGAAGGGGCACCGCCAGCACAATGGGGACCAAGTGGTGCCGACTGGCCGCGACATCGGGCGAGCGAAATTTCGAGGGAGGAGTGTTGTTCATGAGCGATTGCCGAGACGGCCTGGCGCAAGGCGGGCCAGCGCATGGAGCTGAAGCCGATAGTCGAAGAGGACGGCCGCGATCATCCCGATCAGGACCGTGCCCGTCACCAGATAAGCCGCCACGATGAACCCGCCATGCTGAGCCATCGCACCCTCAGGAAACCGCTTCGACCGATTGCATTCGTGCCCCAGGGGATTCGCCAACGGCGGCCAGCATGATCGCGAACCGCTGAGCGCGACGTCGCATGATTTCGTTGCGGATCGCCATGACGTGGAGCGTCGCGAACAGAAGCGTATATGCAAGCGACATGACGAGTAGTGGCCAAAGCATTGGGCCGGCGATCGTCGAGCCTTCAGTCCGGAACACGGAGGCTGGCTGGTGGAGGGTATTCCACCAGTCGACCGAAAATTTGACGATAGGAATATTGATGAACCCGACCAGCGTCATGATCGATGCAGCCCGCGCGGCCCTGCTGACGTCGTCGATTGTCTGCCAGAGTCCAATCAGACCGAGATAGATCAGGAAAAGGATTAGCACGGAAGTAAGCCGAGCGTCCCACACCCAGTACGTGCCCCACATCGGCTTGCCCCAGAGGGAGCCGGTGACGAGGCAAATAAAAGTGAACGTGGCACCGAGCGGCCCGGCTGCCTTCTGCGCTGCATTCGCAAGCGGATGGCGCCAAACCAACGAGCCGACCGCCGAGATCGACATCAGCGTATAGGCCAACATCGCGACCCAGGCGGCCGGGACGTGAATGTACATGATGCGCACCATCTCGCCCTGCTGGTAGTCGGGTGGTGCCGTGAACGTACCGAAGAGGCCGAGCGCAAAGGCTAATGCCGTCAAGCCCCACAGCCACGGCAGCAGCTTCGCGGCAATGTGAAGAAAATTGGTGGGATTGGCGTAGGCGATGAAACCGACCTTCAAGTTTTTGATCTCCTGAAATCGACAACCCAAATGTGTGGGTCGAGAGCTCTTTAGAAACTCGTTGCCAACGGCTAGTGCCCAACTGCACCATGAACTAAGTCGGTGGCGTGCCTATCGCGTAATACAATGCATCCGTGACAACTTCGCCAATTACAATCGGTTATCGTTTCGATCCCGTTGGCGCATCTGAATGGTGCCCTTTGCCACATATCAGCGCAGTCGAATGGCCTGACCAGCTTAACCAGTTTTGACGTCTGCGAACCGTGCGGCCGCTCGTCCGCGTTGATAGCCTGTTCGCTCTATGGCCATTCCCGCCGCGCCGCAGCCTCGCCTGCCTTTTGTTTGGCCGCTGCCGCGGCATAGCCTCCAGCGGCCCCGTCAACGAAGTGGACGTGATCGGACTGAATGTTTGAAGGAACGTAACAGGTGAGATGTGCACTTTTCTGACGATGTGTGCCCGCCAAACAAACGCCAGAACGCTGGGCAGAAACCAGTCGAGCTTCGATAGCATCTGCGATTTCTGGCGAACAATCCACCGTCATTTTCAGTCCATCATCGAACTTTCTGAAGTCCGTATTCTGCCAGATCTCTCGTCGATACTTGAAGGGTTCGAACCGGCCCATGCGAATACCCGCCGCAAAAACGATTCGTGTCTTAATTGCTCGTAGAGCATCTGCGGCACCCGTCAGAGGATTCGCGTGTGGGGAGTCCCTACTAAGCAGTCTCTGGATCTCACCTCCGAGCCAGCTGGGCAGCGGACCGTCCTCGGGCAACGGATGTCCCGACCGGCGCGAAGAAAATTCAATCAGGGCCAAAACATCTGCCACCAACGCCGTGTACGACCTTTGCTGTTCGACCGGTAAGGCAATAACAGACAAAATGATCCCCTGCTTGGTAGGGATTGGACCGAACCCGCAATAGAGCCCTGATAGATTAGGTTTGGCATCCAACGGTGCACGGCGTATCGCGAATTCCCCTTTCTTTTGCTGCGTCTCCGCCCAGGCAACGCCACCCCCGGCGAACATGGCGTACGAGACGTTCTCGGATGCGGCATATCGCGCGACGCGGACATCGTGACCGGCTGCGCGGATTGCCGAAACGGGAACGATCGTGACTCGAAGCACAAGATCGAGAGAATCTTCGGCCCAAGCCGCAGTTCGCGCCAATTCATACCGCACTTCATCGAGATACTTGCCTGGAATGGCTACGGTCGCTCCGTCGCCGCCGAAAACATAAGGAAAGCGGAGCTTAGGTAACGCGTTGGTTATGGCGACCAGCACCGCAGCACCTACAGCGTTGACAGCCTTGTATCGACCGGCCTCGATCGCCCGAGTCGACTGGACAACATCAGCTATCCCGATGAACCAATCGTACGGCAAGGGAAGATAGCGATCGAAATTCGTCAGTTGCGAGAAATTGTCGAATGGCTTCAGATTGGCGTAGAAATGCTCTGTGTTCGTGCTTGAGGAAGCATGCTCTTGAGCAATCTTGCCCATCAAGCCGTCTTGGGGCGATGTCATTTGCTGGTTACCTTGTCGTTTTTCTCAATCCATTTTCTATTCCTGCAGCGCATCGAGTAAAGTTATTGAAACTATATAGGATCGCGATAGCTTGGAGTTGCGCCGCGAAGCTGCAGCGACGAGCAAGACGCGGAAAGACGAATTGCCTGTTGTCGGCCGGAGGGTGTAAGTGTGTCCATGGTCGTGGAACACCGATCTTATGGCCTTCGTCCGGCTCTCCTCCATCTGACAGATTGCTGGTGCTTACCTTGGGATTACCGTGATCACGATCACCGGTACGCCTGCATCTTCTCGTGTAAGAATGTCGGTTGGGTCCTATCCCTTTACGTCAGGCATCCCAACATTCGTAGCGATTACCGACAGCCTCGCTGTCGACCCTGAAGAAAGAAACATCCCCACCGAAACGCAAGTCAGCACGTCGCTCCGCGCACTACACGGATCCCATCGTTGTCATCGATAATCGCGATCGAGGCTACACGGCCGCTGATTCGAGGGGCTTCATACCCGACAACTCTAGTGAACTGGCTGCCGCTCCCACCTAGCCGCAGGTTCAGTCGGTGCTCATATACATGAGACGCGAACCGATTACGCTCGGGGTCCACACTTGAGGTGAACACACTTCACAATCACCCGTCACCAAATTGGTTCACTTCGAGTGAACTATTCTGAACGGCAGACGGTGACGTTGTTCGCAGCTGGGACGCCTAAGCTGCCTCCTTCGTAAACAGACGGAAATACTGTAGCGCGCATTGAGCGCTCTTGGCTCTTCCTCATAGCGGCAGCGCAAACCGGATAGTCAGGCCGCAATCCTCATTTCTTTCTGCCCAGATCCGTCCACGATGCGCCTCTATGATGCGCCGGCTTATGAATAAGCCTAAACTCATTCCAGAGTCTGTTGTGGCGAAGAATGGATCGAACAAACGATTCATATCGTTTGTGCTTGTTCCTGAACTACCAGCGCAATGGCGAAATACCGTAAACATTTCGGCGTCGTCGGCACGACACGATATTTCCAGCCTTCGTAGCCGGCCGTGCACATCCTTCATCGCATCGATGCCGTTTCGCAGCAGGTTGAAAACAACCTGCTGCAGCTGTAAGCGATCCCCCCTCAACTCCGGCAAACTTTCATCGATATCGGCGCGCACGGAAATGGATGACTTCTCCAATTCGTCACGAAACATGCCTAATACTTCCAAAATGACGCCGTCGATCCTGATGAAGCTAAGGTTTGCCTGCGCGCCCTTGGCCAGCACTTCCAATCCACCCACGGTCGCAGCATCCCGCTTTCCTTTGTTTACAACCTGGTTAGCGGCTTCGACCGCTTCGGATATCTCCATTCGACATTTTGACAGCCAACGGCAGCAGGCCTCCGCCCTGGTTATTAGCGCGGTCAGTGGTTGATTCACCTCGTGCACAATCGAGCCGGCAAGCTCGCCCAAAGTCGCCAGGCGCGAAGCGGTCGAAAGCTCGGCCTGAGTTTCGGCAAACAACCTTTCGGCGGCCTTCCTTTCTGTAATGTCGATGACGATTTCCCGACACAGGAGATGTCCATCCCCGTTTGTCTCCGGATGACCTTCCGAGTAGACGTGATGCACCCTACCATCGCTTATGATCCGGTATTCCAGCTGAACAGTGCTCCCGGTCGCGACGGCAATGGAGGTTTCGCGTTCGACACGAGCTCGATCGTCCGGATGCAGTTTGCTGATCCAGATTTCCAGATCGAGCTTCGCCACCTCGCGTGAGACACCGAATATCCGAAAAAGCTCTCTTGAACCGATCGATGTTCCCGTCGTGGGGTTGAACTTGAAATTACCTATCTTTCCCATGCACTGATGCCGGAGCAAGGAATCATAAATTTCGAGGCGACTTGCCTCTGTGTGCTGCCTTAACCGTATTTCTCGCGCGAGATCATTGGTTAATCGACGGTTGGCTAGAACCGCGGCAGCCTGGCTTGCGATGGCGCTGACGCTTTCGATGGAGGTTGCTCCGAAGCTCCCGACTCGATCCGCTTGCAGGTAGATCAGACCCACTGTGTCCCCTCGATACCTTAGAGGTATCCACAGAACGGAAAGCTCGATGCCATCGAACCTAGAAAGAACTTCGTTCATCGAAATGGGATCGGGCATCCCGGCAGCACGTTCAAGATCCCCAAGGTCCAACGCAAATCGCGAGGAGCAAAACCGAACACCCCTCACAGCGTTCTCAGCCCAGTTCAACGTGGCGAACGGTACGAACTGACCGTTCTCGTTGAATAGCACGGCCCCAGCTGACGCTCGTGACCGCTGAAGAACGATCCCGAGGAGCGCCTTTGCAAGTTCTTCTCGGCTTCTCGCCCCGAGAAGAGCCAAGGTCGCGTTTTGCTCTTCCTCAACTCTTTCGCTCTGTACACTTGTCGACATCACCGATTTGGTCTCGCAGGTTTTGCGGAACACATCATTGCTGAAGATAAGCCATGAAAAGTTTCCGGGTGATCGAGCGATCTCGTCGGACTTTTCGTTGCGAGCGAAGTGTCTCGCATCCAGGATGTAACCATTCCAGAGTGCCAGCACATGCTGAAATGAAGATTAGGAATGCTACCGATAAGGACTGGTTATGCACTTCCAGGGTAAAGTTGGGCGCAGGGGGCACCGGCCAGCTTACCAAGCGCTCAAATCTCTAGCGACGCGCCGCCACCGTTCATCAACCGCTGCGGCGGGCCTAAGGTCGGAGATAATCGGTTTGCGCACTTCCTCTCGCTACGGCGCCGGCGCCCAAGCCTTTCATTGGCTGACCGTCATGCTGGTTCTCGCTGCCTATGTGCTAAGCAAGGGCGACCGCGATTCGCTCTATTCCGCCGCCGCGGATGGGCTCCGCAGGGTTCACGAGGCGCTCGGGGTGCTCGTCTTCATCGTCGTCGTGCTGCGGTTGCTATGGCGGTTGATCGACAGCACGCCCGCGAAGCAGCCGATGCCCCGATGGATGGCTGCGGCCGCGAAGCTCGTCCAGTTCGCGCTTTATGCGCTACTTATCGCGATTCCAGCAACGGCGGTGCTCGGTACCTGGCTCGAGGGGATTCCCGTCACCCTTCCCGGATTCGACATCGCCCCACAAATCGCGAAGGCGCATGGACTGGGGCAGCTGATCATGGAAATACACAGCACCCTCGGCAACGCCATCCTCTGGGTTGCCGGCGTGCATGCAGCCGCGGCTCTCTTCCACTACTTCTATCTGCGCGACGAAGTCTTTCAGTCGATGACTCCGGGCGGATGAATGATTAGTCCAAGCTACTGCCGCGAGGCGTTTTCCCTCTGAAATTTCTCTTACGTCCATCGGGCATCCTGAGAAGGCAAAGTGCCGAAGCAACTAGTCGGGAATTGGCCAAGCAAGTTCCGCCACCAGCCGCGGTTGACGTTCGACGTTGTCCGGTGCTATTGCTGCTATAGTTGCGAGCGAAGCGAAGCAATCCCGAGCCTTACCTGTGGCTCTGGATTGCTTCGTCGCTTCATTCCCCGCAATGACGTTCTATCACACCGGCCGGCCGCGCTCGATGATCTCGGCAGCGCCTCTGGCGAGCAGCTCCATTCCCACTGCGCGGCCGAGTTCTCGCGGGCGGCTGGCGCGGCCAACACGCGAGGCCTCGATGATGCGACTGCCCGCATGATCCAGCACGGATGCTACGAGCTGCATCTCCGTGCCCATGACGTCCGCAAATCCCGCGATCGGCGAGTTACAATGGCCGTTGAGCACCCACAGCACTTCACGCTCGGCGTCGGCGCACGCGTGGGCCGTCGCGTCATCGATCGCTGACAGGATACGGCGCGTCTCAAAATCGCGCGCGGCGCATTCGACTGCGACGATCCCCTGCCCCACTGCCGGCAGCATCTCGGCAGTCGAGAATTCGTACGCGATCCGGCTCGAGAGCCTGACGCGCTCGAGGCCTGAGCGCGCCATGATCAATGCATCCGCGGGCCCCACCGCACCACCATCTGGCAGCTTCTGCTTTGCGCCTTGGTCAAGCTTGCGCACGCGGCTGTCGGCGGCGCCGCGGAAATGGATGACCTCGATCTCCGGAAACAGCCGCCGCACATAGGCCGCGCGGCGGACGGAGTTGGTGCCGATCTCAAATCCCTTGCCACACGTGCGTTTGAGCTCGTCGACCGAGGTGCCCGGTCGAAGCACTAAGACGTCGCCGGGCGGGTCGCGCGAAAGCGTCGCGCCGATCACAAGCCCGGGCGTGTCCTCATTGCCCGGCACGTCCTTCAGCGAATGCATCGCGGCGTGGAGCCTTCCGTTAAGCACCGCCTCGCGGATCTGCGCCACGAAGGCCCCACCTTTGCCGCCATGCGGCAAGAGCTTGCCAACCTGGTCGATATCGCCCGTGGTCTCGAACTTGACGATTTCGACCTCGGTGCCGACGGCTTTCAGGCGTCGTGCGATCTCCTCAGTCTGGGCGATCGCCATTGCGCTTTTGCGCGTGCCGATCCGCAATCGATCCGATGCCATACGTATCCTTTTCAAGGCCGTGGGGCACTCGCGCGCCTGTTCAGGCCTTCTAAACCTCGCGTGAGCCTTCTCATAATGAAGTTAATGTCCTTGGAAGATCTTTAGCCTCTCTCTAGTCCCTAACAAGGGAGCCGGACGTGACAAAACAGCTAGGCGCTAAAGCCTGATGCGCGAAATATAGAATTATTGACGCGCCGATGGCAGAAACGGACAGGCCAACTTCGGCATCGGGTCCATTTTGCGAATGAACCTCGCTGTTGGCGATTTTGAGACGAAGCCACCAATGGACGTGGAACATAGCTCAGCTCTACTTCCATTGCTTGAACGGTCGCATTTCACCACACCGTACATTATCATTTATGTCGGTTACCGCACTACCAACCGGCACGCTTCCGTCTGCTAGGACCTCCGATGTTTGACCACCCAACAACAGCTTCCTGAGGCCGCACGCCCATGACCATGGCGATTAAGTCGCAGCCTCTGGACTTTGCCGCCGTCAAGACGGAGGTGGCAGCGAGCAAGGTCACCAGTGTGCGAACCTGCTGCCGGTCGTCGCTCAAGCCGATCTCGACGGGGGCCAGCTGCTTGATGTCGAAGCCGACGGCTCTCACGCAGGAGGCTGCAATTTCCTCCTGCGCCAGGAAGCTTACGCGAGCCCGCGGTACTGCTCGGGAGTCAACTTCGAGACCGCTTCGGGGTTTTTCCTGTAGGTCGGAATTCGCCGTACTCCTTTTTTGTCCAGCGTTGAAGATAGGCACCGGGTGGCGACCGTCCAATCACCTCCGGCTATCGAAACGATGCCACGCGGATCGCGGCTCGAGGTGTTTCTTACGGTTGCGCGCAACGCTCAAGGCAGAGATTGTGGTGCTGAGGCGGCAAATCAACGTGTTGCGGCGCGCCAATCCCAAGACGCTTCCATTTGGGCGATCGACAGACTTATATTGGGAGGCGTCTGCTGGGTGTTTCCCAAGATGTATGATGCACTGGCAATCAGAGTGTGTGGGCGCTGGAAATCGCGACGCCGCCGCGGCCGACCGCCGGTGCCCCTAAGAATTCGTCGGCTGAATCCGCTAGATGAGCATCGCCAACCCGTTGTGGGGAGCGCCGAGAATCCATGGTGAGCTTCTCAAGCTCGGCATCGACACTGGCTAGACCAGCGTCGCCAAGTATATGGCACGGCGGAGGGGACCTCCCTCGCAGGGGTGGCCGGTTCCGACACTGCAGTTATGCCCATCCTCGGCGCAACGTTTCCCAAGGTTGATGAGCAAACATGTGCGACCCTGTTCCACATCGGCTCCCACATGGCGACCGTAGAGAAAGTCGGAGGAGCGACTTTGCTAATTAGCGGGCCTATTCTGCTTTGGCTCAAGTACGGTGGCCTGCAGGGGGGACGCCGTGGTTCTGACCAAGATGGTGTTGATAGTAGTCATGCTTGCAACAATAGCCTTTGAGGAAACACACTTCCGGGAATCAGCCGCGGGGCACCCAGCTGCGGCCAGGAATTCGAAGCCCGGCGGCATAGTCGCTGGTGTCGCTTTTCTCGGCGTTCTTTTTGCTGCTGTGCGGGCCTTCAAGTGACCATTCCGATTTGGGAAGTGCAAGGCCGTGCTTGGAGATGCGCGCGAGTAGATGTTTGTTGTTCAAGCAATTGCGCGAAATGTTCGAGGTCAACCGTCGCGGCGGCGATGGAGCTCTGCTTAGCCGTTCGCTATAATGTAGGGCGATGCATCAAACAGGTCCCGAAGTGGTTCTCGCTGGCCAGTGGGTAGTTATCAGTAGCGGTGAGCGTAGGCGGTTGTGAGGATACGGCAGCTGCAGCGGACATCGGTCCCCTAGACGTTGATGTGGCCCCAGTGATCGCCAACCGCCCCTTCGGTCGCATAGCCTAGACCTGCATAGCTCGAAAGATTTGCGTAGCCGATATCAGGATGTGGCACGCCCTTGCGATCGACCAAACCATAGATTCCGACCGGATCGCTCGATCTGTCCCCAGCCACGCCAGAGTAATTTCGAGAGGCGCTCCTCGATGCAGGCGCACGCATCTTCCAAGTTGCGAACTCCCCGGTCACCAATGTTTGCGAGCCTGCCTGGATCGTTCAACAACTCGAGGATGAAAGCCGCATCCTCGGGAACGACTCCCGTGAGCAGGAGCTGCTCGGTACGCAATTCCGTCATGCCTATCACGCGCTCCCGTTAACCTGCCGCCTGCTCGCGCGCCTCCTTGTGTAGGCCGAGAGTTTGTTCGCACCTTTGGCGACGGCTTGGTCCAGGCCGGATCGGGGCTGAACGGGTGCGTATCGAATAGTGATTATTGGCATTCATGGTCGGGCCTGTCTTTGCCAAGAGATAAGCAACGCGGCATGCTGAAATAGAGCTGAAATTAGCAGCTTGCTGCCGTAGCGAGGAATGCCACCAGCCGCATGGCACCTAGAGACCAACGTTTTTACTCTGCAGAGACCTCTAAGCCCGTTCAGTGAGAAGCATATGTCTGTACTGCACCATCTATTAATTTGCGCGTCGATGGCATCGATTCCATAGCAAGAGGTCATTGGATTGTTGAGTTTCGCCGTCCTACTTTTTTCTTGTTTCCAAGGACATCGAAGGATGAAGACATACAACAACAATCTCGAGGCAGTGTCGCGGCAAACGGCAGATCGGTGCCAGGTCACGCAGCAAGACGGCACGGAGCGACCGCTTCGGAACGAATACTGGGACAACAAGGAGCCGGGACTCTACGTCGATGTGGTGCTCGGCGGGTCACTATTCGCGTCCGCCGGTACCGATTGTCGGTCGAAATCGCAGTCTCGCCTGAGCTCTCCTTCACCGATTTCGAGGAAGGAATGTAGAGAACCTCTTTGTTGTCGGTGCATCCATCCATCTCTTCAAGGAGGGCAACAACCCGATAGGCCTTTAGGAGCATGCGCGCTTCGACTCGGCGACGATTTCAACAAATACGTTGCGCGGCCGCTCCACCTCTGATCCCGATCTAAGAAAGGATGTTCCAATGAAAGGCACGAGAAAGACTGGAGTGTTTATCGCGGTGCTCGTACTTGCGGGAGCAACCGCGAACTCCGGCTACGCACAGGACGCCGAGCACGGAAAAACTATCTTCAAAGCTTGCGCAGCATGCCATGCAACGGATCAAGCCAATCGCGTCGGGCCGGGCCTGGAAGGCATCATCGGCAGGAAGGCGGGCACGGCTCCCGGCTTCCACTACAGTGACGCGATGAAGCAATCTGGCATTGTCTGGGATGCGAAGACCGTTGATGCGTATCTGGAGTCGCCACAGAAGGTGGTTCCCGGAAACAAGATGACCTACGCAGGGGTGAAGAACCCGACGGACCGGACGGACCTCGTTACTTATCTGGCTACGTTGAAGTAGCGGCTCGTTGATCGAGGCGCCAGCAAGACCTCATCCATTCGGACGTTACGTCGATACGCAGTTGCGGCCTTCGCAGGCGCCCGGATCCACCAGGCGATTTGACCTGACCTCTGATTTTTCAATGCAGACTGGATCGCGATTCCGGGTTTGGGGGGCAGCAAGACAATGATCGGACAACTGACCAAAGCTGAACGTCAGTACGCGCTATTGATCCTGCTCGGGATCGGGCTGTGCGGACTGATACTGGGCATCGCAAGCAAGGACGATCCACTCGGCATTCACGGCGCGCTCATCGGGATCGCGGCGCTCGCCGGAGTCTTCAAAGTCATATCGATCTATTACGATCCCGAGCCAGACGACGAACGCCTCACCCGCTACTACGACGACCCAACAAAGTTTGGCATCATTCTCGCGATGATCTGGGCCGTGTTCGGCCTCTTTATTGGTGACTGGGTGGCGTGGCTTTTGGTGAAACCCGACTTCACGTTCGATGCCGGCTGGGCCAGCTTCGGACGGCTGCGTCCCGTTCACACCACCAGCGTGCTCTTCGGCTTCGGCGGCAACGCACTGATCGCTACATCCTACTACGTGCTGCAGCGGACCTCGCGCGCACGCCTGCCCGATCAGCTCAGCCCGTGGTTCGTGCTGCTCGGCTACAATCTGTTTTGCGTGCTCGCCGTCACCGGCTATATGATGGGTATCACGCAGTCCAAGGAATACGCGGAGCCGGAGTGGTACGCGGACATCTGGCTGTTGGTTGTGTGGGTCGTATACTTCGCCATCTACCTGCGCACGCTCGCGCGGCGCAAGGAACCGCACATCTATGTGGCCAACTGGTACTACATGGCCTTCATCCTGGTGATCGCGATCCTGCACATCGTCAACAACCTCGCTGTCCCCGTCTCCTTCGGCAGCGCCAAGAGCTACTCGCTGTTCTCCGGCGTGCAGGATGCCATGACCGAATGGTGGTACGGTCACAACGCCGTCGCCTTCTTCCTCACCGCCGGCTTCCTCGGCATGATGTACTACTTCGTGCCGGTACGCGCCGGACGGCCGATCTATTCCTACCGGATGTCCATTATCAGCTTTTGGGGCATCACCTTCTTCTACATGTGGGCGGGCTCGCATCACCTGCACTACACGGCGTTGCCGCAATGGGTGCAGACGCTGGGCATGACGTTCTCGCTGATGCTGCTGATTCCCTCGTGGGCGTCCGCCGCCAACGCGCTGCTGACGCTGAACGGCGCGTGGGACAAAGTGCGGGACGATGCGACGCTGCGCTTCATGATGGTGGCGGCGGTGTTCTATGGTATCACCACGTTCGAAGGATCATTCCTCGCCATCCGCTCCGTCAACTCGCTCTCCCACTACACCGACTGGACCGTCGGCCACGTCCATGCCGGCGCGCTCGGATGGGTGGCGATGATCACGTTCGGATCGATCTATACCATTGTTCCGTGGCTCTGGAAACGCGACCGCATGTATTCGCCGCGGCTTGTCGAAGTGCATTTCTGGCTCGCCCTGGCCGGCGCCGTCGTTTACGTCTTCGCCATGTGGAATTCCGGCATCATCCAGGGGCTGATGTGGCGGACCTACAATGAGAGCGGCACGTTGGCCTATTCCTTCGTCGACTCACTAATAGCGATGCGTCCCTACTACATCGCGCGCGCCATCGGCGGCCTGCTGTTCCTGATCGGCGGCATCGTCGGCGCCTATAACATCTGGATGACGATCAAGACCGAGAGCAAGGTCCTGCCTGAATCCGGAGCCGATGCCCCGGAGCCCGTACTCGGCGGCGAGGCCGTCCTTCAACCGGGAGAGTAAGCCGTGTTCGGATTGCACTATCGGCTCGAACGCAAAGCCATCGGCCTCACCCTGGGCATCATCCTTGTGGCCAGCATCGGCGGCCTGGTGGAAATCGCGCCGCTCTTCACCATCCACCAGACGGTGGAAGATGCGCCCGACATGCGTGTCTACACACCGCTCGAACTGGCAGGCCGCAACGTCTACATTCGGGAAGGCTGCTACGCTTGTCACTCGCAGATGGTCCGCACGCTGCGCGACGAGGTCGAACGCTACGGCCCTTACTCGCTTGCGGTTGAATCGAAATACGACCATCCGATGCTGTGGGGCTCGAAACGCACGGGACCGGACCTCGCGCGCATTGGCGGCAAATATTCCGACGAATGGCACGTCGCCCACCTCAACAACCCGCGCGACGTTCTTTCTGTCTCCGTCATGCCCGCCTATTCGTGGTTGTTGAAAACGACGCTGCGCACCGATGATCTCGGCGCGCACCTGAAGGCCCAGCGCGCCGTCGGCGTGCCCTACACCGACGACATGATCGCAAATGCGAGCAAGGACGCCTACGGCCAGGCTGCGCCGGATTCGCCCTACGCCGATGGCGTCACCCAACGTTACGGCAAGGCCACCAACGTCCGCGCCTTTGACGGCAAGCCCGGCGAACTCACCGAGATGGACGCGCTGGTCGCCTATCTCCAGGTGCTCGGCCGCCTGACCGACGCGGCTCACAAATCCGGCGCGAATGCTACGAGGTGATCATGGATCTCGGACACGGTACGCTGGTGTGGTTCTCGAAGTCGTTCGGATTGTTCTATCTGATCGCACTCTCGATCATCACCGCCGCCTACGCCTATTGGCCGTCGAACAAGAAGGTGTTCGATCACGCCGCGAAGTCGGTCCTGCGCAATGAGGATGAGCCATGGCGGTAGAAGAACGCGACAACTACACCGGTTATCTCACCACCGGACACGAGTGGAACGGCATCAAGGAATTGAACACACCCGTTCCGCGCGCGGTGTACTTTTTCTTACTGATCGCTTTTGTCTTTTCGGTCGGCTACTGGGTGTTGATGCCCGCGTGGCCACTCGGCGTTAGCTACACCAAAGGACTGCTCGGCCTCGACCAGCACAACATCGTGCGGGACTCGCTGAAGCGAGCCGCCCTCGGCCGGAGCGCATGGACCAAGCAGATCGAGGCCAAAAGCTATCAGGAGATTCAGGCCGATCCTGCGCTGATGAAAATCGCTCGCCAGACCGGCCGCACCCTGTTCGGCGACAATTGCTCCGTGTGCCATGGGCTCTACGCACAGGGCGGCCACGGCTTCCCGAATCTGACCACCACCTCATGGCTGTGGGGCGGTAATCCGGAAGCAATTGCCGAGACCATCCGCGTCGGCATCAACTCGGCGCATCCCGACAGCCGCACCTCGCAGATGCCGGCTTTCGGCCATGATCAAATCCTCCAATCTGCCGATGTCGACAAGGTGGTGGCCTTCGTGCGTTCGCTCTCCGATCCATCCACCGCGAAGACCACAAAGCCCCGCGACGTGGACGCCGGCAAGGAGATCTTCGCTACCAATTGCACCGCATGTCATGGCGAGGACGCCAAGGGCCGCAGCGACGTGGGCGCACCAAACCTCACCGATAAGTTCTGGATCTATGGCGGCGATGCACAGACGATCACGAACACACTGTGGAACGGGCGGCAGGGCCACATGCCATCATGGGAAGGCCGCCTGACGCCGCTCGATCGCAAAATCCTCGCGCTCTACCTTTTCGATCAGAGGGTGCCCACCCCATGAGCGACGCGGTGGCATTGCATGGCGGATGGAAGACCACGTCCATCATCTGGCTGTCGGTCAGCCTCGGGCTGATCGTGCTGACCGCCGCCAACGTGCATCTGCTTTACGTGGCCGTCTCCTCTCAGCCGAATTGCGTCGTTCATCTCCGGCTTGGCGAAGGCAACGGCACGACCAGCTTTAGCGCGGCGACCTCGTCGTGTTCATCGAAACCGTCCATGACAACCAAAGCACTGGTGGAGTGATCGACATGACCATCATCCCAACCGTCGTGCCTCCCCTTCCCACGAAAAACCGCTGGCACCGCTTGCTTGCTCCCGCCGATGCCTTCACATGGCTTGCGAAAGGCTGGCAGGACCTGACCGTGCAGCCGACGACGAGCCTCTGCTATGGCCTGCTGATCTTTCTTACGTCAGTCGCCATCGTGGGCGGCCTGCTTCGGTTGGACTGGGACTACATCCTGTTTCCGGCGCTCGCCGGCTTTATGGTGGTTGGCCCGATCCTCGCAATCGGCCTTTATGAAAAAAGCCGCCGCCTCGCCGCAGGCCTGCCCGTCAGTCTCGCAAGCATGATCTTCGTCAGGCCGCGGTGCGGCGTTCACATCCTCTTCGCTGGCATACTGCTGTGTCTGCTGATGATCGCATGGGTGCGCGCGGCGGTGATCATCTATGCGTTGTTCTTTGGCTTGGTGCCATTTCCCGGCCTCGAGCAGATCGCACCGATGCTGTTGACCACGCCTGTTGGCTGGGCGATGCTCATTGTCGGAAGTACCGTAGGCGGATTGTTCGCGGCGTTCTCGTTCGCGATCAGCGCGTTTTCGATCCCCATGATGCTCGACAAATGCGTTGACGCTCTCACCGCCATGGGCGAGAGCACGGCGTTGGTCTGGAACAACTTGCCCGTGATGCTGACCTGGGGCGTCATTGTGCTCTCGCTATTCCTGCTCTCCCTCGCCACCGGAATGCTGGGCCTGATCATCGTGTTTCCCCTGCTCGGGCACGGTACCTGGCACGCCTATCGCGCGGTGGCGGTCGACGCCGCAATATAACGGCACGCAGCCGGCGGAATGCCGGCGACGTGCAGAAACGGAGTGCTGATGAGTTGTTGTGCGCCCGGCGCTGAACTCGCTCTCGCGATGGCCGATCCCCACGCCGCGAATGAGGAAGTGCTGCTCGCAAGCCGCATCATCGGCGACGGCGTTCGCCAGACAGACCTCTCGGTGCCCGGCATTCACTGCGGCGGCTGCATCCAGAAGGTCGAAGCGGCGCTCGGCGCGCTTCCCGGCGTAAAAAATGCGCGGGTCAATCTCTCCACCAAGCGGGTCACGATCCGCTGGCAGGCGGACAAACCGCCCGCACCGTTCATCGAGACACTCAACAACATCGGTTACGACGCATACCTTCACGATGCTGGGGCGGACGAGATCGACGAGACACTGAAGGAATTGATCCGCGCGCTTGCGGTTGCAGGTTTCGCCACTAGCAACATCATGCTGCTGTCAGTGTCGGTATGGTCCGGCGCGGAAGTCTCGATCCGCAACATGTTTCACTGGACCTCCGCACTGATCGCCTTCCCCGCGCTGATATATTCGGGCCGCGTATTCGTTTCCTCGGCTTGGCGCGCGTTACGTCGTGGACAGACCAACATGGACGTTCCGATTTCCATCGGCGTGCTGCTTGCCTTCGGCATGAGCCTCTACGAGACGTTCCATCACGAAGCGCACGCCTATTTCGACGCCGCAATCTCACTGTTGTTCTTCCTGCTGATCGGCCGCACGCTCGATCACATGATGCGCGCGCGCACACGAACTGCTGTCCGAGGCTTGGCCCGCCTGTTCTCGCACGGCGCGCTCGTGGTGCACGACGACGGCACACACACCTATCTGCCGGTGAACGAGATCCAGCCGGACATGCACATTCTGCTGGCGGCGGGCGAGCGCGTGCCTGTCGATGCGCGCGTCGAAACAGGACAATCGGAGATCGACTGCGCGCTGGTGTCCGGCGAGGGCCTGCCGCAGCCCGTTGCGCCGGGCGCGGTGCTGTCCGCGGGTACGTTGAACCTAACTGGCCCGCTCACCATCGTCGCGACGGCTGTCGCGAGAAATTCATTCCTCGCCGAAATGGTACGGATGATGGAAGCGGCCGAAGCCGGGCGCTCGGTCTACCGGCGCATCGCGGATCGCGCCTCGCGTTTCTATGCGCCGGTCGTGCATCTCACCGCGCTCCTAGCATTTATAGGCTGGATGATCGTGGAAGGCGACCTGCATCGCGCGGCAACCATCGCCATCGCGGTGCTGATCATCACCTGCCCCTGCGCGCTCGGCCTTGCCGTGCCCATGGTGCAGGTCGTTGCCGCGCGGCGTCTGTTCGAGAGCGGCGTCATGGTCAAGGATGGCGGCGCGTTGGAGCGCATCGCAGAAGTCGACACCGTAATCTTTGACAAGACCGGAACGCTGACCATGGATCAGCTGCGGCTCATGAACCGCAATGACGTCGATCCCACGGTGCTGGCGATCACCGCTTCGATCGCGGCCCATTCACGCCAACCCTACTCGCGCGCACTGGCCGCCGCGGGACGCGAGAATGCTGTCACGCCCGTGGCCCTGAACGATCTTTCAGAGCAGCCGGGCGCTGGAATGCAGGCCACCATCGGCACGACGACCTACAGGTTGGGCCGGGCGGACTGGGCGCTGACGGCGGCAACCGGACAGTCGGCCATCACCGGCGTTGTCCTCTCCGAGAACGGGCGGCTGCGCGCGGTTTTCCGTTTCGACAGCGATCTTCGCCCGGACGTCCGCGAGGCCGTGCTTGCCATCTCCAATCAAGGATGCCGCGTGGAGATCATGTCCGGCGACCGCGACGAACCGGTGCGCCATCTTGCATCGGATCTCGGACTACCCTATCGCGCCGGCGTCGCCCCCGCGGACAAAACGAAACACATCGTTGATCTGACGGAAGCAGGACACCGCGTGCTGATGGTCGGCGACGGTCTCAACGACGTGCCTGCCCTCGCCGCCGCCCATGCATCCATGGCTCCGGCCACTGCCGCCGATGTCGGACGCAATGCCGCCGACCTCGTCTTCCTGCACGACAGTCTTCTCGCCGTGCCGCAGGCCATTGCGGTTGCGCGCAATGCGAGGCAGCTCGTGCACCAGAATCTCATCCTCGCCATCGGCTACAATGCCATTGCAGTGCCCATCGCGATCCTCGGCCTTGTGACACCGCTGGTGGCGGCGGTGGCGATGTCGACCTCGTCACTGCTCGTGATCGCCAATGCCCTGCGGCTGCAAGGCTGGCGCTCGCGCAAGGATTCGCGCGCGGGCGCGCCCGCTGCCGATATCTCCCGCCAGGCGCCTGCGATGGAGAAAGCCCGATGACGGATTACTTGTTCCTGATTCCCGTTGCGCTCGCGCTCGGCGCCATAGCACTCGGCGCGTTCATGTGGTCGCTGCGAAGCGGCCAATATGACGATCTTGCGGGCGCCGCCGAACGAATCCTCTTCGAAGACCGCGATGGGCCCGCCGACACAGCCCGGGCGCACGGCGACAACCCGAGTCACCGCAACTAGTTGTTCAGTCCCGATGTGAGGTGGATTGGATCATGACGAACGCTGAAAGACATTCAAGCTTTGCGTACTTATTGTTTTTTGCCCTGCTATTGGCGTGTGGTCTATATGTGGCCTTCATCGCCGGACCAGCCCTGCGCGCAAGTGCGCAAGACCGATTTCATCTCGCGATAACGGAAGAAGATCGTGACTTCTGTGAGAAGTTTGGAATGCGCGCGGGCACCAGCGAGTTTCTCGCTTGCACTAATGAGCTAGCGGTGATCCGGCAAAAGCAGGTTGACCGTGACCGTGCGACCGAGATTGGTTTACTCTAGAATACTGGCTCCTTCATTACCATCCCCTACTTCTTCGGGCATGGCCGGTCGCGATGCTCTCAGGATCAATCAGTTCGCGCCTTGCAGCAGGCGCAGGAGCGGGTCTGCTTGCCGTAGGCGTCGTAGCCTCGGGATCAGCGGGATCGCGTTACGGTGTCACGCCGTCACGATGTGTTACGTCGCAGGCCGTTACGTTTGGGCGGCTGCACTGTGTCTGCAGTTCCATTTTCACAGCAGGCGGTTCGCGTCTTGGACAGCGTCTCCAGCCCTTATAGCACCAGAAACGCATTCAATTGGCTGATCCTGGCCTTGGATCACGCGACAACGTCATACGCGTCATAAGGATAGGCGATTGGACCGAGCGGCTTTGCGGCATGTGTCCAAACGGCACTGTGATAGTTGAGGTCAGGCGTGTTCAAGCTGAGTTGACGCGTCGCCGCTGTCAGGCCGGCAATCGTGGTTCTAATTTTCGTTTTATCAAGTGTAGCGCGGCGTCACCTTCAAGTGGAAGAATTACCCGCACTGCCCTGGTGATACCATGTGTTGCAAATGACTTTCGTGCCGACCGCGATAGACAATCTCCTGTCTACGGGTCTCTCAGGAAGACGAGCATCCCAAACGGATTCGACAAATTCGCAACCGACCCGTCCCAACTAGGTCACAGCGTGGCACTGGCTATACTTTCTACTCACCGCTCCACAGGCGTCGCTCGGCCTAGACGGACCCGACGCGTCCACGAAGTTTCTGCCGCCGTTTGGCGGGACACGCCGAATGTGGGCGGGCGGGCGTTTCGCATTTCACCAGCCGCTTCACTCCAAGAGCGGCAACGGGTTTAGAATTCTGTGCAGATGCGGCTGGTGGCATTCCTCGCTGCGGCATCACGCGGCGCGGCGGCAATAATGATCGTCTATCGACTCCATGGCGAGAGGTGATTTCCCTCGCCGGCGTTGCAAGGTCATGCTCGTTGGGTGGTTTAAAACGAACAGGAGCTACCATGAAGGTTCAGGTCCACGGCCTCGCGATTGCGCTCGCAATTGCTGTTCCTATCGCAGTGGCCACCACGGCCAAATCGTCGCTGTGCCGATCAATGGCACGTCGATCAAAGCGGCGGCGCCAGCCGTGACGACGGACGTGCGCTATCGGGTGCGGCGGGTTATCCCTACCCTTCGTACCGCGGCTATCGCACCTATAATTCGTACTGGGGCTATCCGACCCATAATTCATATTCGAGCTATCCCACCTATTACTATCCCGGCTTCCCTTACGCAGGAGGCGTCGCCCGGTTGATGTCCGCTGCAAGTAGTTAGGAGAACTATCATGACAAGGCGTTCCCTTCTGATCGCGGCAGCTAGCGGCCTCATTGTCTTTGCACCAGCAGCATACGGGCGCTCGGCCTACGACGGCTCCTGGGACCTCGTCTTCGTGACGCAAAGAGGAACCTGCGATTCCAGTTACAGCTTTACTGTCGATGTGACGAACGGAATTGTCACGCATCCCAATCTCGTGAGATTTCGAGGTTACGTCGCAAAATCCGGCGCCGTTCGCGCTTCGGTGACGGTCCAAGACAAATATGCCACGGGTGCGGGCAAATTGTTCGCAACGTCCGGTCGGGGGGCCTGGAGCGGCCGCTCAGGAACTGCGCGATGCTCAGGCTACTGGACGGCGCGACGCAATTGAAGGACGCAACGGCTGTGCGCGACCGAGTGCGACTGTAGCGCGACTCCTGGCAGCGCCAAGCCAACTTACGGAGAGGAGCGTTTTCTCGGTATACTGGGAGACCATAATGAAATGACAGTTTCCAGAATACTAGTCGGCGTTGCAGTTTTGCTCGGCTCGCTCTCAACCGGCCTCGACCGGACAATGCGGTTGGAGAAGCCTCGACCCATGAGCGCGCCCATCTGGTCGGGTGAATCCGCACCTCTCGATACTAATCGGCTAGCTCTGGTGATCGGCAATTCAACCTATCCAGATGCCGGCTCTCCTCTTCCCCAAATGACACGCGATGCGGAAGGTTTGACAAATGCTCTTCGCAAGGACGGCTTTCTCGTCGACGCCTTTGACAATGCGACGCGCCCCGACATGACCCGCGCAATCGATCATCTAAGGGCAAGAGTACATTTGAACTCAATTGTGTTAGTCTATTTCGGAGGTTACGGCATCCAATCTGACGGACAAAACTACTTAATCCCAGTCGATGCGAAGATCTGGAGTGAAGAAGATGTCCGTCGACAAGGCGTAAGCGTTGACCGTCTACTTTCGCAACTCAAGAATTCCGGAGCACGCGTCAGGCTCGTAGTCATTGAGGCCTCACGCCGTAATCCTTACGAGCGACGCTTCAGGACTTATTCACACGGACTTGCACCCATTCAAATGAGTGATAACGCGCTGATCCTGAGCTCAGCAGCGCCTGGCCAGGTCGTCGAAGACCCAGATGAACTACATAGTCAGCTGATGACCGCTCTTCTTGCGCAGATGGATTCTTTGCGGGGAATCGAGGAGGTCTTCAACAACACCCGAAACGCAGTGGTGGCTGCTACTCAGGGCCAACAGATTCCGGTTGTGTCATCTACACTAACCGAGAGTGTAAATTTTGGCCGGCATGGAGCGGCGTTCCCGTGTCCTCCGTCGCCTCTGCGACTAGCGGTCGCCACGAGTGATCATACAGATTTCTGCTGATCCAAAGATCAAAGGTCAAGGCTGACTTCCCATGGCGGACGCCACTCAATCATCTCCCGCTTGTTTGGAGCCTCCAACGCGCGCTCGCGGCGTCCCATATCGATGTCGCCGCATCGCTGAAGGTCTTTTTCGCGTTTCATGATCGTCTGTTCCTGCAATGTCATCAGCGACCACGATGTTCGCCACGCCGTAAATACGGCCGACGATGCGCTGCGCAATGCCAAACAGATCTATGATTGCCTTGGCTGCAGCGCCGAATGCGGCCGCTGCGCGCGCACCATCAGGACGATCATCGACGAGACGTATAGGGAATGTGTTAACCTGTCATGCCGGCTGCCCGCATCGCCGGATCATGGATGACGCGCAGGATGAGCCCAAAGTCGCGCCCGCAGCGCCCAACTTCCCTGGATTTGCTGGATAGGGCGTCTCGGTTTCGTGCTCAAGCCTTGGGGCAATTAGGGGGTATGGGTTGATGAACCGCGGTGCCCGTGATGATTGGCCGAATTGTTACCGTGGTATGCAGCGGAATTTGGCGGCGCCAGAATAACGATTCCGCATCAAGCCGAAATCAGTTTTTTGTCAGATCTCAACTGCCTTCGTCTAACAAAATCGCTCTATCCGCCACTCTTTGACAATGGGGAATACGGTTGAGGCGCGCTTGCCAAGCGAGAACATCGCACCGCTCCATACAATGGACCAGCTCCTCTGGATGTAGAACAAAGTCTTCATCTTCAGTGTTTGCAAGACGCAGAAGGGCTGCTTTGATCTTCTCGGAGCGCAGATCCTTCGGAACCGTCATTTGGAAACGATCGCCCGTTTGAAAGAGGAAGCCAAGCTCCGCCATCACCACAAAGCTCTCCCCTAATGGCTCATCAATCACCGATAATGGAAAGGCGGTAAGATCTCCCATCAATAATTCGACGAACTTGGTAGCCGTCGGGGAGAACACAAATGCGCACACGCATTCAAGTCGCTCAACCGCGCGCTTAAAGCCGGGATCTAATTCGAATTGCTCTTGGAGGATTTTATCGGCCTTGGCTGCCGCTAACAGCCACCCCCCCAAGAATTGAGCATCGCCAGCCTTTGGCCCTTCGATTAATGCCCAACGCTTCGTTCCATCATGCTGGTCAGTCATCACTACTGCTCCACATGTCGCGAGAAGAATTCCTAGTGAAGCGGCAGCGGCTTCGAAATTCAATGCACACCACATTCGCCGCAACAGTTACCGATCATAGCATGGTTTGGAGTCGTCGAGTGCCCCTGGCAGCCTACCATGTTAAGCGATTCAAAAGCCATCGCGCACTCGACGGTTTCGTCGCAATGTGCAGGTTCATTGCATGAGCATGGCGAAATGCGTCTTTGAGCGGCTCGAGGTCAAGCCCAGCGACAGCCACTCGAGAGCATTCGTTGCGGAATGGAATATGGTAACTGGTGCTAGGGAAGCCGATTGCTGCCGGCAACCGTCATCGAGGCGGCCATCGAGGACAACATCCGCGCCTAGTTCGATCGCAGACTATGGGCTCAGCGCGATGCTGAGATCGAGCGCGCGCGCTCTTTGGAGGGCTGACCCATACCCGCCGCCGGATTCAACGAATGGGTCACCGGGAAGTGGCCTGCTGGCTGACGTCGACCAATGGAAGGAGCACGGAGGCCTTGAATGATAGCGCCGTGTTACCATTGACGCCAAAGCTTTCCGACATCGACGTGAGCAAGACGCAGTCCTCGCGCTGGCGCGGGTTGCGGACAACCCGCGTAAGGGCCACGCCTGAGGGGCGCGGTGACAAGCGCTCGGATCACTGGGTTAAGCGACAGCAGTCGTTCCGAATTGCAAGCCGCCCGATGCGGTGGTAACTTTTTGCCAGGTCGAGCGAGCGGGCGTCCCGCGCCAGAGCGCCGAGAGCCAAACGGACACAGCGCCTTTGAGGCCAAGTCCAAGGCCAGCGGCCAACGAAGTCGGGCATCGACCACGATCCCCAAAATAAACCGCGTGCGGCGGCCGTGCTGTCGCGCACCTTGAACGCAAAAAAGCGCCGGTCCGTTGCAGCGGAGTCTCGGCGCGTGTCCAACCCGCGTAGGAGGCGGATTCATGACAACTTATTGTACCGTGACTTTGACAGCGCGCGAAGCTTTCCTGCGCAGAAGCGCCGATGAAATTCGGACGCGCGGCAAGCGCGTCGTCGGCGACATTGTCGAAATTGGGCGGCTGCTAACCGAGTGCAAGGCGCAGCTCGGTCACGGCCAATGGCTGCCATTGCTTGCGCGCGAGTTCGGGTGGAGCGAACGCACCGCCCAAAATTTCATATCGGTCCACGGGATGCTGTCTGGCAAATCCGCAACTGTTGCGGATTTGGCCATCGATGCCAAGGCGCTCTATGCGCTCGCAACCAGGTCAATGCCGAATTCAGTCCGCGAGCAAATGCTGGCACGCGCACAGCAAGGCGATCACGTTAGCCACAGGGACGTCGCGGAAGCGGTGCGGGCGATAAGATCAGTCAGCCTCGGGACCGAGCCGCCTCGCATGGGCTACAAACTTCTGGGCGATGAACCAGCGACAAACGCGCAACCTCACCCGAATGACTTGCGGGCGGCTCGGCGCCGTGCCGAGATCAACAACGCGTGGGACCGCGAGGCCCCGGCGGCTCATTTCGATCGCCTTAAAGATCCCGAGCCGGCCGTGCCGGAGCCGAGCCGGATGAAAGACCCGGTCGAGCAATGGTTGTTCGATTGGGAGCCCAACCGGCTCGCAGAGCGTGTCATTGCGGCCGACCGGATCTCGCGCGGGTATGCGCAGAACGTGGTTGATGCAATCATCGAAAAAATGGGCGCTCCGCAGCGCCGCTGAACTGACCATCGGAGCTTGATTGGTATGCCACACCGAATGGGGCGCGGGCAAAAGGGGCCTCGCCGCCGCCGGCCAGTGTCGGCAAATCGTGGAAAATATTGGCCGAGGCTTTTCGTGTGACGTAGCGCGTACCAGCAGGACATGCCGGAGACTTCGGGAGGGTGGCGCCACCGATGGTTGAGGAGCCTGGATGTGCAACCACCCCCCCCCCGGGGACTCTCTCGTCATTTCAGGCTTGCGCCGCCCGAGGAAGCAACTCGTGCTGGTGCGAAACTTATAACTTTCGCACCAAACTATTGACCACTGAATAACAAGTGTTATTTTGGTGCGAAAGTTAGGTGCGAATGGAGAGCTCAAAATGACCGTCTACGGCTATGCCCGCGTCTCTTCGAACGGGCAATCGCTCGAAGCCCAGCTCGCGGAGCTGAAGGCCGCCGGAGCCAGGAAGATTTTTCAGGAAAAGATCAGCGGCAAGAACCGCGAGCGCGCGGAGCTGGAGCGTGTGCTCAAGGCGATGGGCGAAGGCGACACGCTGATCGTGACGCGTCTTGATCGATTGGCGCGATCATCGCGCGACCTCCTGAACCTCGTCGGACAGCTCAATGATGCAGGAGTTTCATTCAAGTCGCTGAAGGAAACCTGGGCCGACACCACCAACGCGCACGGCAGGCTGATCCTGACCGTGCTCGCCGGTATTGCGGAGTTCGAGCGCGAGCTGATCGTCCAGCGCACCGGGGAAGGCCGTCAGCGCGCATTGGCGCAAGGGGTGGTGTTCGGCCGGCCGGCGAAACTGACGCATCACCAACGCCACGAGGCCCTCGCGCGGCGCCATGCCGGGGAGTCGGTAACCGCGATTGCGCGGAGCTACAACGTCCATCACAGCCTGATCAGTCGGCTGGTCTGAGATCTAGCTGTACTCGCGGCCGCCGGCACCGGTACATCCGCGATGCCGACGGCCGCTGTCGATCCCGTCGTTAGGCAGGATTGACGGACGCGATTTACCTCACACCGTCGGATTCCGCCGGCTCGGGCTCGGCTGAGTTTTCGCCCCCGATCGCCTCGCCCTCGATCTGCAACGACGGCTGCAACACCTTCGCGACTTCGTCCGGCGCGAGATAATGATCCGCGGGAATGCTGACGATGCCGATCTGCGTGACCGTACTGGCAATGTGACCATCGACCGTTAACGGCAGCGTTCTTCCAAGCAGGCCGCAAAATGCTTTCGGATGTCGCGCAGCGAGAAAGTAACAATAGCCGACTAGACCGCCCTTGCCTTTGCCATCGCTGCCATAGGCTGAAGCGGCGTCGACGATTGCAACCTTCAAGTCGCGGGGAATTTTGTTTCCGCTGCCCCGAGTGCGTCCGGGAGACCGCCGCTCACTGCCAAACGTGCCAGGTTTCGGCTTGCGCTGGCCCGGTTGGGGCTCGTGCAGGCGCGGCAGTTCGAGCGCGTCGGAAACATTTGGCATACCAAATTGAATCCCATTGTCTGCGGAAACTCACCACGCCCTTAACGTGCCGTTGGTGTTGCGCGGTCGCTGTTCCATTGAGCACCGTGACTTTAGTCGCCCGGAAACAACGCGAAGTTACGCCTTTGATCATTCCCACGATAGCCTCGACCGCGCCAACCTATGGCTCCGGCCCGCGTTGTTATTTGCCCGGCAGCACAACCGGACTGCGCCACAATGGCACCAGACCGAAATACACCTCACGCCGCCGGCTTTCGGCCTGGCTTCCGGCCAACCGGCGACATTGGCCGATCCTCGGACTGGAAATGCTCGATGCAGACGACCCTTGGATCCTGGAAATGCCGGAAGTTGACACCGTCCCAAGGCTCCGATGTGAACTCGTGCCGGCGCTCTTCCGGAAAGTACAGCGCGCACAACCGCACCCATTCACGCGCCGGATATCGCGGAATTAGCCTGGCCATAGGTGGGGTTCCTACCCTCTACCAAGATAAAGGATTCATATAGATTTATAAGAGAAATAAGAGAAGGGACGGCTTGTCGCCAAACCCGAGAAGTACCTGTGCCGCAGCGGTTTTCTTTGTAATTCCGGCTCAATCTAATGAGCCTCTGGCGGCTCAATGATGAGCCGCTAGAGGCTCAATGGCACCTTGATCAGCATGGGCCGGGGCGCACCGCGGGCCAAGATCGAGATCAGGCCCCGCCGTTCCAGGTCGCGCAGTCGGGACCGCAGCCGCGTCCTGCTTCGCAGTCCTGGCATTTGCCGCAAGGCGTGGATTGGAAGCTCGAATGGCTGACCGCGGCGGGCAAAGCTTTCCCCCAGCAGTATGTCGAACAGCATGAACGCGACCGGGTCCCGCATCTCGATCAGCTGAACGAGGTGAGCGATGTGCAGCTTGACGTAATAGTGGTCCGAGCGCTTGACGCGAGATTTCGTGCGAGCGGCCGTCTCGGCCGCCGCCTTCGCCGCGTTCTCGGGCTTGCTGCGGAACCGCTCCGAGAAGCTTTGCTTTCCGTGCATTTCACCGCCACTCGTTCGTCGCCACGAAAAGCCGGGCGGCCCAACTGTTGAACCGATCCGCCCACCGCCCGAGCGCACGCACCAGCCGAAGCGCCACGCCATGCGCCGCTTTCCGCACCGTGCTCCGCATCATGTCGCCGCCTTTGTCAGCGCACCGATCTCGGCCAAAGTCTCCATCACCGTCGCCCACATCTTGACCGCCAGCGGCCGCTTGTCGCGATAGCGCGCGCCGCCGATCAGCTTCTGGTCCTCGTCGACCCCGATCTCGAGTCCGGCGCAGACTTCCCTGCCGGCGGCGCGCATGATCTCCTTGGCGTGCTCGACCTGCTCCTCGTTGTCGAGCTCGAACAGGATGCCGTCGTGCACCAGCATGATTGGCACCAGGTCGGCATCGCACAATCGATTGGCGGCCAACCGCAGCATCGAGGCGCCGCCGCTCTGCATTGGGAAATTGTACAACGCGCGCTTGTTCGGCGAGTGGCTGAGATGCAGCGGCCAGCCGTCGAACTCGGAGGTGATCACGCGCTCCAGCGTGGCGCGTTCGAGCATGTTGGCGCGCCACTTCCAGAATGTCGGATAGCGTTGCTGGTGCCGGATGATCACCTCGCTGCCGATGATCGGGTGCCGGCCGAGTCCGCGCGCCAGCGAGGGAACGCTCATCCCGTAATTGATGCCGAGTTGCAGCGCCTTCATGCGCTGGCGCTGTTCCTTGCCTTCGTCGGTGGCCTTCCAGCTCCTGGCGTCGAGGTTGGTCAGGCCGCACATCACCGCCAACGCATGGTAGATATCGCCGGCCAGATAGTCCGTGGCCAGCATCGGATCGCCGCTGCGCGCTGCCGCAATCCCGACTTCCTGCGTTCGCCAATCGGGATAAAGCCCGATCTTGTCGGAGGAAAACTTCATGAATGACCGCATCGCGGCGTGCGCGTTGTAGAGCGACTTGCTCTGCGCATTGCGTCCCGTCGTCGTCCCGAACGGAAACAAACTTGGACGGTTGCGGCCGTCTGGTCCGATCGGAATCCGGGCGCGGGTGATGACGCTGAGGCTGTCGCGCAGCGCGTGCAGACCCTCGATCGCCGGATGCGCGCCATACATCATCCGGAAGGCGTCGCCGTCGAGTTGTAGCGCGCCGGATTCCAGCCGCGGCCAGTAGGTAACGGCGGCGTAGACCAGCCAGCGTTCGAACTGCCAGCTGCTGAATTCTCCCTCGGAAGAATAGATCGGATCTTCGCTGCCCTGGCTCGGATCGAACCGCGCAATCAGCGCGGCGACCACTCGCGCCTTGTTCTCCTGCACGAGATTCCATGTCGTCATGTCGATCGGCATACCCTTGGCCTGGATCCTCGCGATCGTCTTTGCGCTGTAGGTGCTCCAGTGCATCACCAACTGCGGATCGATCGGCACGAAATGGCGATAGCCGGTGAGCTGGCGCCGCAACAGCTCGGCAGAGTTGCGAACGTCTTCTTCGCAATAGTCGAACACCGCCGGCTGGCCGTATTCACGCCAGCGGCCCTCACCGATCGCCTTGGCAATGTCCGGCTTGTCGATGCTCTCCCAACCGTCGATGCCATAGGCACAGCAGGCATAGGACAGGCCCTTGCGCGGCTTGATGCGTTTCGTCTCGGGATCATAGGGCAGCAGGATGTTGCTAACCGCGAGATAGGCGGTGTGCAGGTCGTAGACGTAAACCGGGAAGCACCAGCCGAGCTGCATGAAGCAGAGCATTTCCGCCCACAACGAATAGCCCACTACCAGCGTGTCGTCGTCGATCGGAAACGGCGGCGAGGTGCCGAACTCGCCGCACCAGCGCCGGACGATCTCGATGTGCTGCAAATTGCAGTCGAGGATATAGGCGACCAGGCAGAGCACGTTCGGCAGACCGCCGTCCTCGATCTCATACTCGAAATCGAGGACGATCGTGCGGCGGAAATACCTGCCCCGCTTCGCCATTTATGCCAGATCCTGCTTGGCTCCGATCAAACGCAGCAGGCCGGGGTGATGGTCGTGATCGATGTTGGCTTCCCGGAACGTAACTTCCAGCAACTCGTCGAGTGAACGCGTCGGCCATTTCGGCGCCGGGAAGGCATCCTGATCCAGCGCGAACTTGATCTCGTAGCCCTCGGCATTCTCGGAGCGTCGTGACATCGCCTGCAACCAGTATGTTTGCGCGCGGTTGCAGGCGGTGAGTGCGTCAGCATTCCAGGCGTTGTCGAGGTTCTGGCTCGGCACAATGCAGAAGAAGAACACGTCGTGGGGCTTACATGCCAGCGCCAGGCGATTGCGTTTGATCTTCTTCGCCGGCAGGTATTGCACCGCGAGGTCGTCATCAATCAGATGCAGCATGTCGCGCTTCGTGCCCTTGATCGGCACCGACACGGCGCAAAGCTCCGGAGTCCAGTACTCGTCCTCGGACGGATGCAGCCGGGTCCAATCGTTGACATCGCCGATCTTGAGGATCGGCAGCGCCGTTAGCAGCGTCTCGACGCCGGAGATGCTGGGCGCGTTCTTCGATTTGAATCGCTCCGAGAAAGTCGGCTTGATGACTCGGAATTCCGGCTTCGGCTTCTCGTTGGACTTCTCTGACATCGTGTCCTCCAGGTTTGCGCCGGCAGATCGGGAGACCGCGTGTCGCCTGCCGGGAATGGCGCACGCTTGGCGGGTTATGCGTCAGCGGATCTGACATCGGCGCGCACACGTCGCGATCATTATGAAGGGCAGTGTTGCCACGGTGATTAATGTCGAAGCGAGCCCAAACGAAATTGTCGTAACCGGATTGCTCCGTGCCCTTGACCCAGTTCAGTCGGCCAATCGCGACGACGTCAGAGCAGCGCTTCAGGTACGGCGCCGCGTACTGGTTAATGAGGAAGTCCGACGTCAGCAGCAGCCATGCCGGCGCGATGT
Source organism: Bradyrhizobium lablabi (assembly GCF_018131005.1). Classification (GTDB taxonomy): domain Bacteria; phylum Pseudomonadota; class Alphaproteobacteria; order Rhizobiales; family Xanthobacteraceae; genus Bradyrhizobium; species Bradyrhizobium lablabi_D. The sequence continues at coordinate 563,943 of NZ_JAFCJK010000005.1, read as the reverse complement.
TCTGGAGATGCAGCAACAGCGGCAGTAACAGCTCTTTGGTGTGCGGCGGATTGGTGATGATGCCGTGAATGTCACCGTAACTCGCTCGCTCGAGCGCGTCCTGTCCGAACCTGATGTCGCCATGGTAGACGCAGATCAGCCCGCGCGCCTGGAGATGCCGGACAAAGTCGCTGTCGCCGGCACACGGCTCGGCAAACCTGCGGATATGATCGCGTGCTAGAAACGGAATCAACGGTGACAACGCCTTCTCCGGCGTCGGGAAGAAATCGAGCGGGCGCTCCGGGAATTTGTTGGGTAATCGTTTGCTCATCGTGGTTCCTCTTTCATCTGCCGGCGAACGTCAGCGCGCACGTTGCGCATCAGGCTCTGACAGCCCGGCTTGTTCGACACGATCACCGAGCGCCCGTTGGGCAGGATGATCCGATAGCGGTTGCTGCCGGTGGTGCGCATCTCGACGTCGGGAAACTCGCGTCGGAGTTCGCGGAGGATCTTGCGCATGCGCTAGTCCTTCTTGGCCGGGATGGGCCCGAACACACGATCGATCGAGGGCGCGCCTGGGAACTTGAATCCGCCGATGATGTTGCGTGGCGGTGTCGATCGTACGAACACAACAGGCCCTGAGCGACCGGTCCGCGGCGCCGCCTTGGCCGCGAAGTCATACAAATTGATCGGATGGAGATTGGCCGTGGGATCAGCGATAACGCGGCAGGCTCGACCTGTTTTGAGGCCCGTTTTTGACGTTGATTTTGCTGGATTTTCCTGAGCGTTGTGACCCACCCCCGCTGGGTGGGTAGCGGCGACGGTTTTTGTCGCATTCTGACCGATCCGCGGCCGGTACTTCTCGGGGTGGCGCTGCAGCTCATGGCGGCATTGCGAGCGCCAGCAGACACTCGGGCGCCGCGACTTCTTGCCGATCATCGCGTCGCAGACCTGGCAGTGCGTGGCGTAATGAACGCGCTCGCAGGCGGCGCAGCAGAATGCAGCACGGAGATCGGCGGTTGGAGTTTTGAGGATGCTGCCGCAGCGCAGCTTCCGACAACGGGAGCGGACGACTTGCGGTGGTTTGACGTTGGGGGCATATAGCACGGGCGGACTCCTCGCTTGGCGGTGATGGGTCGCTAGAAATCGAAAGGGGTGGTTCCTGACAGCCACCCCTTCACGTTCAGCTCTCGACAATCTCCCTGGCTCGGGTGCCACCGGCGGCGAGCCATTCCGCGATCGCCGCGCGCGAATACATGATCTTGCGCGCCAGCTCGATGTGAACCGGGCCAATACCCTGCTTGCGATATTCGATCAGCGTCTTCGGGGTGATAGCGAGGGCGGCCGCCGTCTCGGGCTCGTCGAAATAGCCGAGTTCATTGAGCAGGTAGCCGGGCTCGGGGGGTTCGTGCGGCATCGGGGACCACCTCGTGTTGGTTGGCCCCGGAAAGGTGCGGCGGATCCCCGTCTCAGTAAAAGTCGGTCACTTTCCGAATCTAGTGTCATCTATTCGGTGTCTTGCTACCGAAGAGGCGCACGCAGAGACGGTCTAGTCTCATTTATCGATTTTTATCGTTCGCCTTGAGGGGTCCGGTATCGGCTTCGCCCAAGGGTACTTCCAGCAGCTTGCTTGGACGTCGGGCCCACGCCCGCATGTCGGCTTCGAGCTGCTGGCGCCGGGTCTCCATTTGCTTTCGATAAATACTCCACAGCCGGTACATCGTGGCGCGCGAGCCCCAGCGCTGGGGGCCGGCGCGGCGAACCTTATGGAATAGGGCATCTTGATTGAGGCGGGGTGACTGCAGACGTTCCTGCTCGACCAGCCAGCCGAACTCAAGGGCATCCCGGATCGGACGCGGACGCCGCCCCATTACGAACGCTCGATCAGATCGACCAAATCGGTCGCCACCAGATGCGCATAGCGCTGCGTGGTCGCCGGCGCGGTGTGGCCGAGCACCCTTCCGATCTGCGGCAGGCTGGCGCCGTTGCGGGCCAGTGCCGAGGCGCGGGAATGCCGCAGATCGTGGATCCGAACATCCTCGCGGCCGACGATCTTCCGGGCCCGCGACCACGCGCGGCGGCAGGCGTCATAATCCGGCAAGCCGATGCGCAGGATTTCCTTGGCAAGGGCGAGCGCTTCGACCTGCAGGGGCACGATGTGTGATTTTTTCTGCTTAGTGTGCGCGGAGGGTTTGATCCATATCCGGCGCTTGGCGTCGATCTGGGCTGCTTCGAGCAGCAACACCTCGCCGATACGTGCGCCGGTTAACAAGGCGAGTCGCAGCGCGAGGCCCGAGGAGCGGTCGTTATCGCCGCTCAAGGCTCTGTGCGCGGTCTCGATCTCGTCCGCATCCAGAAAGATATGCCGCTGGTCTTCGGAGCGGCGCTTCACACCCTTGGCCGGATTCCGGTCGATCTTGTGGTCGTTCTCCAGCCAAGACAGGAAAGCCGACAGAACCGCAAGTGCGCGGTTGGCCTCATAGGGCGTGCGCTTCGCAATTTCGCCATGCCAAGTCTCGATGGCGTTGCGAGTGATCCCCTTCGGCTCGCCCTTGCCGAAATGCGGCAGGATGTGACTGTCGATCAGGCGGCAATAGCTTTTTGCGGTGCTCGGCCTGCGGGTGAGCTTGACGACGGTGCGCCACTCCTCGATCAGGTCGACGACACGGCTGCCGCGCCCGGGCGTGATGGTTTCGCCCACATCGGCCTTGCGCCGGAGGCGGCTGGCGTGGGTGCGTGCCTTGCCGATCGTCCAGGCAGGGTACTGACCGATCGTGACTCGGCGCTGCCGCCCGTTATCGCGCCAGTCGAAAACGAAAACCTTGCGCCCGGTCGGATAGACGCGGAGGGCGAGACCAGACACCTTGCTGTCGAAGAGCAGGACGGATGTTTCGGATGGTTTGAGGGCGGCAATGCCGCGGTCGGTGAGGCGCTCGGGCATGAAAGTCCCTCGGTTGTCCCCTTAAAACGGTCAACAAAAAGTCAACATATGAAACGTAAGTTAACCGATTTTGGAAGGCAAGCGAAGGGTGCACGAGAAGGCCTCGAAACGGGGTTAAGCCATTGGCATAACTTGAATTTCTTACGGCAAGCCATTGAAATAGTTGAGCGACCGAAAATGCTCGAAAAAGACTTAAAATCCCTCGATGGCAACGTCGTGTGGGTTCGAGTCCCACCGCCCGCACCACGCGCAATCGGAAACTTGCGAGCTTCGACCGACCCAGGCTGACTTCTGGCCGCCTGCTGCCGGCACCGGGCGCGCCCCGCGCATCATTCGAACGCCAATCCCAGCCTCTTCTCCTTCTTCCACACGATCCGGCAGGATCGCCGTTCGCCATCGATGGCGAGGACGAAGCGATCGGGGAACCATAGCGGCGAGTTGACCTCAATGCGGGCCCCCTCCGCCGAGAGGCTCCGGACGATGCATGGGATCGGCTCGCTGCCGAACTCGATGGTTCCTGTCTTCAGCACGCGACGGCGCGGCATGCTGCGCCGCTCCTTCGTCGGCGACAGGTGTTGCCCACCCATCGGCGCGGGCTTCATACGGTCTTCGGCCATGGAGTTGCCGCGAGTCCCTGAATCATGCGGCCACATTGGGGCGCAACCTGACATAGAGCTTGCGGACGTTTCAGGCAAGTTGGATGCCTCGCTCAGGGGTTGTACAACAGGGATTCGCAAGTGGTCGCGCGGGATTGCACCCTCGCATCACCTCATTGTGTCCGGCGGCTGTGGCCTCGTTCACAGACCGCAACCGCCCCGCGTCGTAACTTCGGTGCGGGCCACGTGTGCATATTTCGCGCCGTTATATCCCAATATATATTTCGATTGGAGATTAGACCCATGGCCGTTACCGATCTCAATCAGATGACCCGCGGCAAAGCGGGTGACTGTGACGCGTCGATCATACTTGCCTACGTCATGGCCGCGACGCTCCTGCTGCTCGCACTGTATTGGGCCTCGACATCGCCAGGTATGGCGCTTGGCGAGTTCGCGTCGGCGACGGCGTGTCCGTAAGACCCGACCGGTATCGCCAAAGGGCTGATGGAGATCATGATGATCGAGCAGGATCACGATGCTGCTCATTTCAGCAACGGATCGAAGACGCAGAGATTCCGTGACGCAACTCAGGAACGCGCGATCTATCGGCGATGGGTCCGCGGCGCGATCACTTTTTACGCCGTGGTCTTTCTGGCGGCGGGCACGCTTGCATGGACAGGCAGCGCAAACAACGGAATGATGGAGATCACGAGCCAGTCGGCTGGCAGCGCGGCCAAACCGACCGGCGCGAATTAGCCAGGACCGTCTTGCACGGCGGCCGCTAATCGCCTCAAAGCGAAATGGCCGGAGCTTTGCCCCGGCCATCATGAGCACATTCGAAACGTCTCCGATCGCGTCCCCTACTCGGACTTGTCGATATTCCAGAAGATCGGCGTCGCCGGGCCATCGAGCACGCCCGTCAGCGACTTCCGCCATACGCTCGGGGCCTGGTATTGGCCGAGCGGGATGTAGATCACCTGGTCATAGGCTTCCTTCTGGATGTCGGCGGCGATCTTCTTCTGCTCGTCGAGCGAGGGCGCGCGCACGAAGGCGTCCTTGAGCTGCTCGATCTTGGCGTTCTCCGCCCAGCCGAACCAGCCGCCGTTCTTGCCCTGTCCGCCGATTGAGACGTTGGCGATCGGGTTCGATACGTCGGCGCTGACCCAGTTGGTGAAGAACATGTTCCAGCCGCCCTCCTTCGGCGGCTTCTGGCTGGCGCGGCGGCTCACGACCGTCTGCCAGTCGGTCGCCTGCAGATCGACCTTGAAGCCAGCGTTGCGCAGTTGCTGGGCCACGACGACCGGCTGCGCCTTCAGGGTCACCACGTCACCCGGCGCCATGATCACAACGGGCGTGCCGTCATAGCCAGACTCGGCGAGCGCCTTCTTGGCGTCGGCCGCGCTGCCGCCCTTCAACAGGCTGTCGCCGCCGACGTCGGTCGCAAACGGCGTATCGCAGATGAAGAATGCGACGCAGGTCTTGTAGTATTTGGGGTTGCCGACCAGCGCATCGAGCACGTCCTTCTGATTGACGGCAAGCAGCGCGGCGCGGCGGACCTTGGGATTATCAAAGGGCGGATAGAGGAAGTTCATGCGGCCCAGCGTCTGAAAACCGAACTTGTTGAGCGTCTCGACCTTTAGGTCCGCGTTGCCTTCGAGGATCGGCAGCAGCTCGAAGGACGGGTTCTCCATGAAGTCGATGTCACCGGACTGCAGCGCGTTCACCGCGGTCTGCGCATCCGGCATCGTGATCCATTCGACGCGGTCGACCTTGACGACCTTACCGCCCGAAGTCCAACTCGCCGGCTCCTTGCGCGGCACGTAGTCCGTGTTCTTCTCGTAGACCGCCTTCACGCCGGGCTGGAATTCGGACTGCACGAACTTGAAGGGGCCGGAGCCGATCTGCTCCGGGATCTGCTTGTCCGGCGGCGTCTCGGCGAGGCGCTTCGGCATCATGAAGGCGACGCGCGAGGACGGCTTGCCGATCGAGTCCAGCACGAGGCCGTAGGGCTCCTTCAGCTTCAGCGTAATGGTCTTGGCGTCGGTCGCCTCCAGGCTCGCGACAAAATCCATCAGCTTCTGGCCCATGCCATCGGCCTTGCCCCAGCGCCTCAGCGAGGCGACGCAGTCTTCGGCCGTCACCGGGGCGCCGTCATGCCACTTCAAGCCGTCGCGCAGCGTGAAAGTATAGGTCAGCTTGTCATCGGAGATTTTCCAGTCCGCCATCTGCGGCTGGATCTTGAAGTTGGAGTCCGTCGCGAGCAGCGTGTCGTAGACCATGTAACCATGGTCGCGGCTGATATAGGCGGTGGTGAAGATCGGATCGATGATCCGCAAATCCGAATGCATCACCGCGGTGATCGTCTTGCCCGCGGCCATCGCCTGGGGTGCGAACGACAGCGCTATTGCGGTGAGCGCGGCGGCCGCCGAGCGACGCTGCCAACGCGAGATGTGGAACATTCGATCTCTCCTGACGTCAAACTGGCCAAAGCCGGCTTATTCGCTATGCATATGGTTCGTTATTTAGGCGGACTAACATGCTGCAGGGCCTGTGAAATCGAGACTTGCATCAAGCGCGCAGCGCGTCAATCGATTTTGGCCGAGATCGAATGTATGCAAATGAACGATGGGCAAGGTCAGTATTCGACTTTACAAAATCTCCCTTAGCGACTTTCGTAAGGGCGCGCGATACGGGCGCGCCGGACAATGCGAGAGAGGAATCCATGAACCCAGCCAACCTTCCCTTTGATTCCGATGCGATGCTGCAGGGCCTGCGCGGCTGGGTGGAATGCGAAAGCCCGACCTGGGATGCTGGCGCGGTCGAGCGCATGCTCGACCTCGCCGCGCGCGAGATGGCGATCATGGGTGCGACGATCGAGCGCATCGCCGGCCGGCAGGGCTTTGCCGGCTGCGTGCGCGCGCGCTTTCCGCATCCCAAACAGGGCCAGCCCGGCATCCTGATAGCAGGCCACATGGACACGGTGCATCCGGTCGGCACCATCGAGAAGCTGAAATGGCGGCGCGAAGGCAACAAATGCTTCGGCCCCGGCATCTTCGACATGAAGGGCGGCAACTACTTGTCGCTCGAGGCGATCAGGCAATTGGCACGTGCATCCTTCATCACCCCGCTGCCGATCACCGTGCTGTTCACGCCCGACGAGGAGGTCGGTACGCCATCGACGCGCGACATCATCGAGGCCGAGGCCGCACGCAACAAATATGTGCTGGTGCCGGAACCGGGCCGGCCAAACAACGGCGTCGTCACCGGACGCTACGCGATCGCCCGCTTCAATCTGGAAGCGACCGGCAAGCCGAGCCATGCCGGCGCAACGCTTTCTTCCGGCCGTTCCGCGATCCGCGAGATGGCGCGGCAGATCCTCGCCATCGACGGTATGACCACTGAGGACTGCACCTTCTCGGTCGGCATCGTGCACGGCGGCCAATGGGTCAATTGCGTTGCCACGACCTGCACCGGCGAAGCGCTCAGCATGGCCAAGCGCCAGGCCGATCTCGATCGCGGGGTCGAACGGATGCTGGCGCTATCGGGCACGGCCAACGACGTCACCTTCAAGGTGGCGCGGGGCGTCACCCGTCCGGTCTGGGAACCGGGCGCTGGCACCATGGCGTTGTATGAAAAGGCCGAGGGTCTCGCCCGCGACATGGGCCTCGACCTGCCGCATGGCAGCGCAGGCGGCGGTTCGGACGGCAATTTCACCGGTGCGATGGGCGTCCCCACACTCGACGGCCTCGGCGTGCGCGGCGCCGATGCGCACACGCTGAACGAGCATATCGAGGTAGACAGCCTCGCCGAACGCGGCCGGCTGATGGCGGGACTTCTGGCAACATTGGAATAGGCACGTCGTCATTTGGAGGTGGCGACGAAGTATCCATGCTTCCACACGTACCCACTTTGCGCCGCTCGCAATGGGCCGGAGATCAATTCCTGCCCGGGCGCCTAGCTGCAACGCAAAAAACGCGGCTCCGGTGGCACGGGACTTGCTCAAGTGTTACCGTCTCCAAGACATTTGCGGACACCATAGACCACACCACAATCCAACGGATCCAATTTGCTTGGCTATCTCATTCGCCGCATCCTCGCCGCCATCCCCGTCATGGGCGTGGTCGCGCTGTTCGTGTTCCTGCTGCTGCGGCTGACGCCAGGCGATCCCGCGGCGATCCTCGCCGGCGACAACGCAACGCCCGAGCAGCTCGAGCGCATCCGCACCTCGCTCGGTCTCAATGAGCCGATCTACATTCAGTTCTACACCTGGATCGTCAAGCTGCTGCACGGCGATCTCGGCGTCTCGCTGATCTCGAACAAGCCGATCCTTGAGATGATCGGCCCTCGCCTTGAGCCCTCAATTTCCATCGCACTGGCCACCATTATCCTCTCGATCCTGGTCGCGGTACCGCTCGGCGTGATCGCGGCGTGGAAGCACGGCACCTGGATCGACCGCTTCGTGATGGGGCTGTCGGTGCTCGGCTTCTCCGTGCCGGTATTCGTGATCGGCTATGTGCTGATCCAGATCTTCGCGATCGACCTGCGCTGGGTGCCGGTGCAGGGCTTCAAGAGCATCACGGCCGGCTTCGGCCCGTTCTTCGAGCGCATCATCCTGCCGACATGCACGCTGTCCTTCATCTATGTGGCGCTGATCGCGCGCATGACGCGGGCCTCGATGCTGGACGTGCTCGGCGAGGACTATGTTCGCACCGCCCGCGCCAAGGGCATCAGCGAGAGCGGCGTTCTGCTGCGCCACGCGCTGCGCAACGCCGCCGTTCCGGTCGTCACCGTGATCGGCACAGGCTTTGCGCTGCTGATCTCCGGCGTCGTCGTCACCGAGAGCGTGTTCAATTTGCCGGGTATCGGGCGCCTCACCGTCGATGCGGTGTTGGCGCGCGACTATCCCGTGATCCAGGCGATGATCCTTTTGACGTCGGGCGTCTATGTCGCGGTCAACCTGCTGATCGACCTCGCCTACACCCTGCTTGATCCTCGTATCCGGTACTGAACGATGGCGATCGACACCCTCCCCGAGCCATCAATCCCGGTCACCTCGCCGTTCCGGCTGAGATTCGGCTTCCTCACGGCGACGCCGATCATCGCGGTTGCGACGATCTGCCTCGTCCTCATCATCCTGATGGCGATCTTCGCGCCGCTGCTGGCCCCCCACGATCCGCTGCTGCTGGCTCCGGCCCAACGGCTGAAGCCGGGCAACGCGCAATATCTGCTCGGCACCGATGCCTATGGCCGCGACCTCCTGTCGCGCGTCATCTACGGCGCCCGCATCTCGTTGCTGGTCGGGCTGGGCGCCGCGATATTCTCGATCGGCATCGGACTTGTTATTGGCCTCGTCTCCGGCTTCTTCAGATGGGTCGACGCCGTGATGATGCGCGTGATGGACGGCTTGATGGCGATCCCCGCCATCCTGCTCGCGATCGCGGTGGTATCGCTCTCCGGTGCCAGCATCTGGACCGTGATGGTCGCGATCACGATCCCCGAAATCCCGCGTGTGGCACGGCTGGTGCGCTCGGTGGTGCTGACCGCGCGTGAGGAGCCTTATGTCGAGGCCGCGATCTCGGTCGGCTCAAGCCTGCCCAAGATCATGTGGCGGCATCTGATGCCGAACACGATCGCGCCGCTGATCGTGCAGGGCACCTATGTCTGCGCCTCGGCCATCCTCACCGAAGCGATCCTGTCGTTCCTCGGCGCCGGCATCTCGCCGGAGACGCCGACCTGGGGCAACATCATGGCCGAAGGCCGCCAGTATTTTCAGATCAAGCCGTCGCTGATCTTCTGGCCGGGCCTCCTGCTGTCGATCGCGATCCTCAGCGTCAACCTGATCGGCGACGCCGCCCGGGACGCACTCGATCCCCGCATGAAACAGCGTGAGGGAAAATGAGAGGAAACATTCCAACCGTCATTGCGAGGAGCGACAGCGACGAAGCAATCCATTCTTTCCGCTCTCGGCGAGATGGATTGCTTCCGCGGAGCCTGTCATCGGGCGCGCATTCGCGCGACCCATCGGCTCGCAATGACGGCAGAAAGACCGCATGACCAATATCGTCCTCGACATCAACAATCTCGTCGTGAGCCTCGGCAAGAAGGCAGGCAGCGCGCGCATCATCGACGATCTCTCGTTGCAGGTGAAAGAGCAGGAAACGCTCTGCCTTGTCGGCGAGAGCGGCTCGGGCAAATCCGTGACTTCGCTGACGGTGATGGGTCTGCTCCAGAAAGGTGCGCTGGTGCCGTCCGCCGGCAGCGTCAGGCTGGTCGGCGAGGAGTTGCTCGGCGCGACCGACCGGCGACTGCGCCAATTGCGCGCCACGCGGATGGCGATGATCTTCCAGGAGCCGATGACCGCGCTCAATCCTGTCGTGCCGGTCGGCCGCCAGATCGACGAGGTGCTGCGCGTTCACACCGATCTCGACCCCCGCGCGCGCCGCCGGAAGATTTTGGCGATGATGGAACATGTGCGGCTGCCGGATGTTGAGCGCATCTTCTCCTCGTACCCTCATCGCCTCTCGGGCGGCCAGCGCCAGCGCATCATGATCGCGATGGCGCTGGTGCTGGAACCAAAGCTGCTGATTGCGGACGAGCCGACGACGGCGCTCGACGTCACGACCCAAAAGCAAATCCTCACCCTGATCCGCGACCTGCAGCGTGATCACGGCACCGCGGTGCTGTTCATCACCCATGACATGGGGGTGGTCGCCGAGATCGCCGATCGCGTTGCGGTGATGCGTCACGGCCGCCTGGTCGAGACCGGTCCGCTCGACGACGTGCTGCGTACACCGAAGATGGATTACACCCGCAACCTCCTGTCCTCGGTCCCGAGTCTCGTGCCGCGAGCGCCGCGCGAGGAAACGACGGAGCCGGTGGTGCTGGAGGCCATCGAGCTCACCAAGGTCTATCGCGAACGGTCGCTGTTCGGTAAGGCCCGCGAGGTCGCGGCCGCACAGAACGTCACCCTCACCCTGCGCAAGGGCCGCACGCTCGGCATCGTCGGCGAAAGCGGCTCCGGAAAATCCACCGTGGCGCGCTGCATCGTCCGCCTGATCGACCCGACATCCGGTGGCGTGCGGCTGGCGGGCCGCGAAATTTCCGAATTGTCGCGGCGGCTGTTGCAGCCGCATCGCAAAAAGATTCAGATCATCTTCCAGGACCCCTACCGCTCGCTCAATCCGCGCGTCACCGTCGGCGAGAGCATCGCGGAGGGTCCTATCAATTACGGCATGCCGCGCAAGGACGCGCTCGCAAAGGCGCGCCGTCTGCTCGAACTGGTCCATTTGCCACCCGACGCGATCTCGCGCTATCCACACCAGTTCTCCGGCGGCCAGCGCCAGCGCATCGCGATCGCGCGGGCGCTCGCACTTGACCCTGATGTGCTGGTGGCGGACGAGGCGGTGTCAGCGCTCGACGTCTCCGTGCAGGCGCAGGTGCTGGATCTGCTCGACGAAATTCGGAAGCGGCTCGGTATCGCGCTGTTGTTCATTACCCACGATTTGCGCGTCGCGGCACAGATCTGCGACGACGTCGCTGTGATGCAGCATGGCCGCGTCGTTGAGCAGGGGCCGGCGGCAGAGATATTGACCAATCCGCAGCAGGCCTACACCCGCGCCCTGCTCGATGCCGCCCCCGGACGCGGTTGGGATTTTGCGAATTTCCGACCGGTTTCGGAAGCGGCGGAGTAGTTCGCCTCTCCATCATTGCCAGATGCTGCGGCGACGAAGCATGACTGGTAACCACGGCTCGGGCCACTTCCCGACGCCCATGCGGCATGCAAATCCGGAATTGATTACTTGCTTGCGCTTGGCGCGACGACGCGCTTAACGTCGCCCGCTAAGAAACGTGCCGAGATTGACTTGATGATCCGTATCGCCGTTGGCGGCTTCCTGCACGAGACCAACACCTTCGCGCCAACGAAGGCCACTTACGACGATTTCGTGCATGGCGGCGGCTGGCCGTCGATGGCGCGTGGCGCCGACGTGCTCAAGGTCATGCGCAGGATCAATGTTGGCCTGGCAGGCTTTGTCGAGGCCGCCGAAGCCAATGGCTGGGAGCTGGTCCCGACCGTTTCGGCCGCCGCAAGCCCCTCGGCGCATGTAACCAGGGACGCATTCGAGCGCATCGTGAAGGAGATGGTCGACGGCATCGCGAGCGCGGGACGGATTGATGCCGTGTATCTCGACCTGCACGGTGCGATGGTGACCGAGCACTACAACGACGGAGAGGGCGAAGTGCTCGCGCGCGTACGCAAGGTGATCGGCAAGGACCTGCCACTGGTCGCAAGCCTCGACCTGCACGCCAACGTCTCGCCCGAGATGATCGCGCACGCCGACGCGCTGATCGCCTACCGCACCTATCCGCACGTCGACATGGCCGACACCGGCCGCGCATGTGCCCAACACCTTGCGCTGTTGCTGAGGAGCAGGCAGCGCTTGGCGAAGGCGTTCCGGCAGTTGCCGTTCCTGATCCCGATCAGTTGGCAGTGTACAAACGACCAGCCGGCCAAGGACATTTACGAGAAACTCGCGGCGCTCGAAAACGACGGAGTGCCTACGCTGTCCTTTGCGCCGGGATTCCCGGCGGCCGATTTCCGCGATTGCGGACCAAGCGTGTTCGCGTATGGCCGCACGCAGACCGACGCCGATGCCGCGGCCGACAGGATCGTCGCGCTGGTCGAGAGCCACGAGGACGATTTCGACGGCCGCATCTATTCGCCCGACGAAGGCGTGCGGCTCGCGATGGAGCTGGCGAAATCGGCGACCAGGCCCATCGTCATCGCGGACACCCAGGACAATCCTGGCGCCGGCGGCGATTCCGACACCACCGGCATGCTGCGCGCACTGGTGCGCAACAACGCCGTTCGCGCCGCCACCGGCGTGATCTACGACCCGCAATCCGCGAAGACGGCGTACGCCGCGGGCGTCGGCGCGATTGTCACGCTCGATCTTGGCGGCAAGTCGGGGATTTCGGGCGACGCGCCGTACAGGGAGACCTTCGTCGTCGAAAAGCTCTCGGACGGCAGGTTCGTCGCGCCCGGCCCCTATTACGGCGGTCGCGACATGGACATGGGGCCGTCGGCCTGCCTCCGCATCGGCGGCGTGCGGGTGGTCGTCGGCTCCTACAAGGCCCAGCTCGCGGACCAGTCGATGTATCGCTACGTCGGCATCGAGCCGATGGAACAGGCAATTCTTGTCAACAAGAGCTCGGTGCACTTTCGCGCCGATTTCGAGCCGATTGCCGAAAAGCTCCTGATCTGCGCCGCCCCCGGCGCGATGCCGGCCGACACCGCCTCGCTGCCGTGGAAGCATTTGCGTCCCGGCATCCGCATCAAGCCGAACGGCCCCGCCTTCACGCCCTCTTCCTCTTCACGCACAACCGGATAAGAGACCATGCCTACCATCGACCGCATCGACGGCTTTGCCGACGAACTCACCGCTATCAGAAGGGACCTGCACGCGCATCCCGAGATCGGCTTCGAAGAGGTCCGCACCTCCGGCATCGTCGCCGACAAGCTGAAGAGCTGGGGCATCGAAGTGCATCGCGGCTTCGGCGGCACCGGCGTGGTCGGGGTGCTCAAGGGCAAGGGCAACGGCGCAAGGCGGATCGGCCTGCGCGCCGACATGGATGCGCTGCCGATGGAGGAGAACACCAATCTCAAGTGGCGCTCGACCATTCCCGGCCGCTTCCACGGCTGCGGCCACGACGGCCACACTACCATGCTGCTCGGCTCGGCGCGCTATCTCGCCGAGACGCGCAATTTCGACGGTATCGTGCACTTCATCTTCCAGCCGGCCGAGGAAGGTCTCGGCGGCGCCCGCGCCATGATCAAGGACGGCCTGTTCGACAAATTCCCCTGCGACGAGATCTACGGCCTGCACAACGCGCCCGACCTCAACCATGGCGAGATCGCGGTCCTGCCGGGACCGGCGATGGCCGGCGCGGACTTCTTCGACATCAGGATCCAAGGCTACGGCGCGCACGGCGCGATGCCGGAGCGCGCCAAGGACGCGGTGGTGATCGCGATGACGCTCGGCCAGGCGCTGCAATCGATCGTCAGCCGCAACGTCGATCCGCTGCAGGCGGCGGTGTTGTCGATCACGCAGATCCATGCCGGCTCCGCCTACAACGTCATTCCCGGCGAAGCCTGGCTGTGCGGCACGGTGCGCGCTTTTTCCGACGAGACCCGCGCGCTGATCCGCAAGCGCATGCGCTCGATTTGCGCCGGCATCGCCGCGACCTTCGACGTCGAGATCACGGCCGACATCCGCGACACGTTCAACGTACTGATCAACCAGGATGAGCAGTCGCGCGTGGTCGAGGAAGTCGCGCGCACCGTCGTCGATCCGAACAAGGTCTTGACTCGCTCGACGCCGAAGATGGGCAGCGAGGATTTCGCTGACATGATGCAGGCGGTTCCGGGCGCCTATTTCTGGGTCGGCCATGATGGGTCGGTCCCCGTGCACAACCCCGGCTACGTCCTCGACGACAAGATCCTGCCGATCGGCGCCAGCATGTTCGCCCGCATCATCGAGAAACGCATGCCGGTGGGTGCCCATGCATAAGGTCGAACAGGACGCCGTCACCTCGCTGCACGATCTCTCCGCCGTCGACCTCATCGCCGGCTATCGCGCGAAGCAATTCTCGCCATCGGAAGTCCTGGAGGAGGTCATCGCGCATGTCGCGGCGTGGGAGCCGCACATCAAGGCCCTCTACCTCTACGATCCCGATGAGGCACGCAAGGTCGCGCAGGCCTCGTCCGATCGCTGGCAGCGAGGCGAACCGATGGGCACGCTCGACGGCGTTCCCGTCACGATCAAGGACAACATCGCGACCAGGGACCAGCCGGTGCCGCTGGGTGCGGCGAGTGTCAAGCTCGTGCCCGCGTCGAAGGATGCGCCGCCCGCTGCGCGACTGCGCGAAGCCGGCAGCGTGATCTTTTCCAAGACCACGATGCCCGATTACGGCATGCTGTCATCGGGGCTGTCCTCGTTCCATCCCCTCACACGCAACCCCTGGGACACCAGCAGGAATCCGGGCGGATCGAGCGCGGGCGCGGGTGCGGCCGGCGCGGCCGGCTATGGCCCCCTGCATCTCGGCACCGATATCGGCGGCTCGGTACGGCTGCCGGCCTGCTGGTGCGGCCTGGTCGCCTTGAAGCCGAGTCTCGGCCGCGTTCCGATCGACCCGCCCTATGTCGGCCGCGTCGCAGGCCCGATGACCCGCACCGTGGACGACGCCGCACTGATGATGAGCGTGCTGTCACGCCCCGACCGCCGCGACGGCATGAGCCTGCCAGCACTCGAGGTCAACTGGAAGGCCCTCGAGAAATCGCCACGCAAGCTGCGCATCGGGCTGATGCTCGATCTCGGTGTCGGCCAGAAGCTGGAGAAGGAAGTTCGCGACGTTGCCGTGAAGGCCGCGAAGGCGTTCGAGTCCGCCGGTGCTGTCATCACCGAGACCGACGGCATTCTGACCCAGGAGATGCTCGAGGGCCTCGACAATTTCTGGCGCGCGCGGATCTGGGACGATCTCTCGAAACTCCCCGCCGCGGAACGCGAAAAGACACTGCCCTATATCCTCAAATGGGGCGAAGCCGGCGCCAGGCTGTCTGGCGTGGACGTGGTGCGCGGCTTCAACATGACGATGGCGATCCGCGCTGCCGCTGCCAAGCTTTTCTGCGAGTTCGACTATGTGATCTCGCCGGTCTCTCCGGTCGTGAACTTCCCGGCGGAATTCGCCGCACCGCTCAATGACCCGGCCAAGCCGTTCGAGCACATCTGCTATACCGTGCCGTGGAATATGTCGGAGAACCCCGCCCTGTCCATCAATGGCGGCTACGACAAGCGCGGCTTTCCGATCGGCGTGCAGATCATCGGCCGCCGCTTCGACGACATCGGCGTGCTCGCGATGGGCAAGGCCTTCGAGGGCCTGCGTGGCGCACAGAAGCCGTGGCCCGCGCCGCCAAAGAAGCAGCCGTAGCCGCACCGTCCTCATGGCCCAGGGCTTGACCCGGCCATCCACGCATTCACACTCCGCTCGAACAGAAAAGCGTGGATGGCCCGGGTCAACCCCGGAGGCATGACGAGTTCCGTGAACGGGCAATAAGAGAACACGCAGGAGGGAAACATGGCGTACGAGACGATCAAATATGAGGTCGCCGAGCAAATCCTTACCATCACGTTGAATCGGCCCGACAAGCTCAACGCCTTCAACGCCACCATGCAGCGAGAGCTCATCGACGCGTTCGACAAGGCCGACAAGGACGACGACGTCAGAGCCGTCATCGTGACCGGCGCAGGCCGCGGCTTCTGTGCCGGCGCGGACCTTTCGTCCGGCGCGGACACTTTCGACCGCGACGCGCGGCGCGGGCCGGTGAAGCGGCTTGCGAGCGGTGCGGTGGACTACAGCGATCCGCAGGTGCGCGACGGCGGTGGCCAGGTGACGCTGCGCATCTTCAAGTGCCTGAAGCCGGTGATCGCCGCGGTGAACGGGCCCGCGGTCGGCATCGGCGTCACCATGCAGCTCGCAATGGATATCCGCATCGCCTCCGAAGCCGCGCGGTTCGGTTTCGTGTTCTCCCAGCGCGGCATTGTCCCCGAGGCGGCCTCGAGCTGGTTCCTGCCGCGCATCGTCGGCATCTCGCAGGCGCTTGAATGGTGTTACACCGGCCGCGTGTTCCCGGCGCAGGAAGCGCTCGCCGGCCGCCTCGTCAGCAAGGTGGTGCCACCGGACGAGTTGCTGCCGGCCGCGCGCGCCCTCGCCAAGGAAATTGCGGCCAAGACCGCGCCGGTGTCGGTGGCGCTGATCCGCCAGATGATGTGGCGCATGATGGGCGCCGACGATCCGATGGAGGCTCACAAGGTCGACAGCCGCGGCATCTATGCGCGCGGCCGCTCAGACGACGTCAAGGAAGGCGTGGTGTCGTTCCTTGAGAAGCGACCGGCCGTGTTCAAGAACAAGGTCTCGTCAGATATGCCCGACTATTTCCCGTGGTGGCAAGAGCGCGACTATACGTGAGTGACCGGACCGCTCCGACGCCGGTGTCTGACGGGGTCGTCCTACTGCATGGCATCATCAGGACGGCGCGCTCGTTCCGCAAGATGGAGCTGGCGCTGCGAGCCCAAGGTTTTGCCACGCTCAATCTTGACTATGACAGCAGGAAGAAAGCGCTCGGCGCGCTGGTGGAGGACATCCATCCGGCGATCGAGCTGTTTGCAGGCGGCCTCAAGGGCTCCGTCCACTTCGTCTGCCATTCCATGGGCGGCCTGCTTGCCCGGGCCTATCTCGCCAGGCATCGCCCGACGCGGCTTGGCCGCGTGGTGATGCTGGGCACACCGAACGGCGGCAGCGAGATCGCCGATCGCCTGAGGAATGTCGCAGCCTATCGCGCGCTCTTCGGCCCGGCCGGCCAGCAGCTCGTCACAAGGCGTGATGCCGCAACCAGCGCGATGCTGCCTACGGTCGACTACTCCGCGGGCATCATTGCCGGAAGCCGCTCGATCTATCCGATCGCCTCGGCGATGCTGCCGCGGCCGCACGACGGGCGAGTGTCGGTTGCCAACACCAGACTCGACGGCATGGCCGATCACATCGTGGTCCGCAGCTCGCATCCCTGGCTGGTGCGTAACGGCGAGGCGATCGCGCAGACGATCGCATTTTTGAGAGATGGGCGTTTCACAAGGCCCTAAAGCGCGATGAGATCAGGATGAAGCATTATCGCGCTTTAGCTTGTCGTTTGCGCATGATCTTTTCGGAAAACCGCTACACACTTTTCCGGATCATGCTTTAGCTTTCGTCGTTTCGCTCGCAACGACGGGAACTACCGCATCATCAACGCCACCCGGCCGATCGCCTTGCGCTCGATGAGCAACCGCATCGCCTTCGCATGTTCCTCGAGCGGAAGGCGATGCGAAATATTCGGACGGACCTTGCCGGCCTCCGCCCATTCGCTCAGCGCCTTGATCCTGGTCGCGCCGAGGGCGGGATTTTTTCGCACTGCCTCGCCGGCGCGGACGCCGAGAACGCTCGCGCTCTTGATCATCAACAGATTGGTGCGCGCGAGGCCGATGCCGCCGGTGAAGCCGATCACCAGAATCCGCGCGCCCCAGTTGATGCAGCGCATCGAGCTCTCGAACACCTCGCCGCCGACCGGATCGAATACAACGTCGGCGCCGCGGCCATCGGTAAGGCGCTTGACTGCCTCGCGGAAAGGCTCCCGTGCATAGAGCACGAGATGGTCGGCGCCGCGCGCGCTCGCAACCGCGAGCTTCTCCTCGCTTGACGTCGCGGCGATCACGGTGGCGCCGAGCAGCTTGCCGATCTCGACGGCGGCCAGCCCCACGCCGCCGCCGGCACCATGCACCAACAGCACCTCGCCTGGCCTGATCTGACCGCGGTCGATCAGCGCGTGATAGGCGGTGCCGTGCGCGGCAAGAAAGGTCGCGCCCTCTGCATAGTCGAAGGTCGACGGCAGCGGCACGAGCTGTGACGGCACAGCCACGGCCTCGTCGCAATAGGCGCCGAAGCGCATCTTCACGATCACCTTGTCACCTTCAGCGACACCGGCGGCATCAATCACCTCGACGACGTCGCCGGCCGCTTCCGAGCCCGGTGTGAACGGCAGCGGCGGCTTGAGCTGGTACTCGCCGGCCGCCATCAGGATGTCGGGAAAATTGATGCCCGCGGCACGAATGGCGACGCGCACTTCGCCCGCCTGCAGCGGAACGGACGCAAAGCTCTCGAGGTGCAGGTGCTCGGGCGGCCCGAGCTCGCGGCAGACGACGGCTCTCGGCATCAAGCTGCGCTCGCCTTGCGGCGCGCCAGCACCTCGCGGATCAGCGGCAGGCGGTCATTGCCGAAATACATGTCGGTCTTGTCGACGAAAATCGTCGGCGAGCCGAAGCCACCTCGCGCCACCGCCTCCTCGGTGTTGACCCTGAGCTGGTCCTTGATCGCCTGGTCGCCGATCCCGGCGAAGAACCTTGCCGGATCGATGCCCACCTTGCCGCAAATCTCGGACAGGACCGCGTCCTGCGAGATATCCCTGTCCTCGCCCCAATAGGCCTCGAACACGGCGCGCACAAACGGCACCATCCTGTCGTTGCCGAGAAGGATGCAGCCGCGCATCGCCTTGACGCTGTTCACCGGAAACACCGTCGGCGGCATCTTGATGGCGAGCCCTGCCGCGCGCGCCCAGTCGGCAAGATCCTTCAACATGTAGCGCGCCTTCAACGGCACCGGAGTCTCGCGCTGGGCATAGACCGATGGATTGACTGTGTTGAAGATGCCGCCGACCAGGATCGGCCGCCAAATGATCTCGGCACCGAATTCCTTCGCAAGCGGCTGAATGTTGTGGAAGGCAAGATAGGTCCACGGGCTGGAACAGTCGAAGAAGAATTCGATCATGGCATTTCCTTGTATTGTGGTTGCTCTTGACCCCCCACCCCGAGGAGCGCGGCATGCGCGTTCGAAGGATGAAAGCCTGTCTGTGGCCTCATGATTCGAGACGGCGCTTCGCGCCTCCTCACCATGAGCCAGAGTGTCATTTCCTTCCGGTGAGCTCCTTCGCGCGCTGGCCAAACATATTCTTCCGCGCCTCCTCGTCGAACGGCTCCTTGACGAACTTGCCGATCGCAAGGCCCGCCTGCACCTGCGGCCGGGCGCGCACCGCCGCGTACCAGCGCTTGATGTTCGGATAGTCGTCGAGCGTGAAACCTTGCGCCTTGTGGGTCATGGTCCAGGGGAAACAGGCGATATCGGCGATCGAATAGTCGCCGGCAATGTAGCTGCCGGTCCTGCCGAGCTGACGGTCGAGCACACCGTAGAGCCGGGCCGCCTCGTCGCGGTAGCGCTCGATCGCGTAAGGGATCCTCTCGGGCGCGTAGAGCGCGAAATGGCCGTGCTGGCCGAGCATTGGACCTAAGCCCCCGATCTGCCACATTACCCATTGAACGACGGTGGACCGCTCCCGCAACTCCTGCGGCAGGAAACGGCCGGTCTTGTCGGCAAGATAGATCAGAATTGCGCCGGTCTCGAACACCGAAAACGGCCCGCGACCATCGACGGGCTCATGGTCTACGATCGCCGGAATCCGGTTGTTGGGACTGATCGCCAGGAATTCGGGGCGAAACTGCTCGCCGGCCCGGATATCCACGGGGATGACCCGGTAGGGCACCCCCAACTCCTCCAGCATGATCGAAATTTTCCATCCGTTCGGCGTCGGCGCGTAGTGAAGGTCGATCATGGGTTTCCTTGATTGCGGGTCACGCAGACTTTTGTTGTTCTGTACCTCGAGCATAAGACATGGCAGACAGGCCCTCAATGATACCGCGGCCGGAGGCTCCCATGCTGTTTCCAACCACCATCGCAGGCTCCCTACCCAAGCCGGAATGGCTGGCCGAGCCCAATGTCCTGTGGGCGCCCTGGAAGCCACAAGGCGACGAACTCGCACGCGCCAAGCGGGACGCCACCGTGCTCGCAGTCAAGCTGCAGGAGGATGCCGGCATCGACATCGTCACCGAGGGCGAGCAGGCACGCCAGCATTTCGTGCACGGCTTCCTGGAGAAGATCGAGGGCATCGATTTCGCTCACAAGGTCGAAATGGGCATCCGGAAGGATCGCTACAAGGCCATGGTTCCGCAGGTGGTCGCGCCGCTGCGGCTCAAGGGCCGCGTACATTCCGGCGAGGCCCGCGTCGCCCGGGCGCATACGAGGAACAGGCTGAAATTCACCCTGCCCGGACCGATGACCATCATCGACACCATCGCCGACAAATATTACGGCGACCGCATCAAAATGGCATTTGCCTTTGCCGAGCTGTTGAACGACGAGGCAAAGGCGCTGCAGGCCGACGGCGTCGACATGATCCAGTTCGACGAGCCTGCCTTCAACGTCTACATGGACGAGGTGCGCGACTGGGGCGTCAAGGCGCTCGAACGCGCGGCCGAAGGGCTGACCTGCGCTACCGCCGTGCACATCTGCTACGGCTACGGCATCAAGGCCAACACCGACTGGAAGCAGACGCTCGGTGGCGAGTGGCGGCAGTACGAAGAAACGTTCCCCGTGATTGACAAGAGCACGATCCAGCAGGTTGCGATCGAGTGTCGGAATTCGAAGGTGCCGCTGGAACTGCTGTCGGCACTTCCCGGCAAGGTCGTGCAGGCCGGAGTGATCGACGTCGCCAGCGACGAGGTCGAGTCCGCGGAAGACGTCGTCAAGGTGATCGAGGCGGTCGCGAAATTCGTGCCCAAGAGCAATATCGTTGCGACCACCAATTGCGGCATGGCGCCGATGCGGCGGGATATCGCGGAAGCCAAGCTCGTGGCGCTCGGCGCAGGTGCAAAGCTGGCAAGGCAGCGGCTGGCCTGATGGCGACCGTCCTTCGCATCGCAACGACGGCCGCGCTGCTCGCCGCGACCTGGCCGGCACAGGCCGGCGAGCGCGACCAGCTCAATGCCTGCCGGGACACGATCGCACGCACGGCGCAATCACCTGCGACACAGGACCCGCCGGAGATTGTGCGCTGCCGGCAGATCATCAAGGAATGGACGCTCAGGGATTCCCGCATGAGCGTCGACGAGCAGGGCAAGCCACTTCGCTGACAGACTTCTGCGGCTAATTCGCGCTCGGATGCAGCATCGGCCGGTAACCCGCCTGAAACGCGCGGATCGTCGATGGCGGCGTGAGCAGCATGGGTGGGCCGGTCATGTCAGCATGGCTGTAGCCAGCGAACGACCAGCGCAGCACCTTGCCGCCGGTGACGAGGTAGCTCTCCCCGTTCGCCTGCACCATCGCACCATCGGGCAGCTCAAGCAGCGCCGTCGGCAGCGGATGCAACCGCTTCCGGCCGCGTTCGAGCCTTTCAGAGTGCAACACCGCGTCCATCGCCTTGGCACTGAGGCCGGTCACGCCATTGCCCCGCTCCCAGCAGCCGCGAAACCGTTTTGCGTCCGCGCGACGGCAGAAGAAGCACGGACGATGACCGGCGGCGAACGCGGTGGCTTCATCGAGGAAGAACATTTCGGTCCAGCTCCGCCTGCTCATCACGCTGCGCCGCCATCCCCTGAACTCGCACAGGCAGGTGATCCAGGCGGGCGTCGACCAGCGTTTGGTCAAGAGCGTCTTCGTCGCAGGGTCGTGGATGATGCCGCGATTGCCGGTGAAGGTGCCACGATGTTCGGTGGCGATGATGTCGCCTGTCGGCGTGACGCGGTTTTGCAGGGGCACGGCTCGCCCTAGCCGCAATCGTCGTTGCGAGGAGCTCGCGACAAAATTGCAGAGCAATTTTGCCCTGCAGCGACCAAGCAATCCATACGTCCACGCATGCCGCGCGATGGATTGCTTCGCTTCGCTCGCAATGACGGTGACCTCACGCCGCGTCGTCGCGGATCGGCGGTTGGAATGACAGCGCGGTGTCCCATGGGAAGAAGATCCAGGTGTCCTGCGACACCTCCGTAATGAAGGTGTCGACCAGCGGCCGCCCCTTCGGCTTGGCGTAGACGGTGGCGAAATGCGCCTCCGGCAGCAACTGCCGCACCAGTCTCCCGGTCTTTCCGGTGTCGACGAGATCGTCGACGATCAGAAGACCCTTGCCGGTACCGCCTCCGAGTTTTGCCGTGTCGTCCGAGATGCCTTTCAAGACTTTCAGGTCGCCCTGCTTGTCGTGGTCATAACTCGCAACGCAAACGGTATCGATCACGCGCACGCCGAGTTCGCGCGCCACGATCGCCGCCGGCACCAGCCCGCCGCGGGTGATCGCGATCACGGCGTGGAACGGCCCGACCTCGTTGAGCCGCCAGGTCAGCGCCCGGCAGTCCCGATGAAATTGATCCCACGAGACCGGAAAGGCCTTGCCTGCCCGCTCCTGCGCGCTCAGTTCAGAACTTCTATCAACCATGGCGCATCAACCCGCCGCCGGCTTGTTGTGCACGGCGTGCAGCTGTTTCAGCATCTCTTTCACCTCTGCCATTGCCGCCGCGAGCTTTTCCGGATCGCGGGACCGCACCACCAGATTGGTGTTCGGCTTCTGGTTCTCGTCCTGGAACGGATAGCTGCCGATGATGGTGTCGGGATGCGCCACTGCGATCGCCCGCAACGGGCCGCCGATGTCGCCCTCCCGCGCGTCGGCGCGCACGGAATCCGAAAGCATCCTCACGCCGGACTTCAGCCGCGGTGCCACGATGTCCATCATCGCCTGCATGATTGAAGGGATGCCCGCCATCACGATGACGTTGCCGAGCTTGAATCCGGGCGCGAGGATGGTCGCGCTCTGAATGAGTTCGGCGCCGTCGGGCACACGGGCCATCCGTAACCGCGCCTCGTTCAGATCCTGCTCGCTCCAGCGCTCCCTGAACCGCGCGACCACCTCGGGATGGTGACTGATCCCGACCCCGAAGGCCTTCGCCACGCTGTCCGCGGTGATGTCGTCATGGGTCGGCCCGATCCCGCCGGTGGTGAAGACATAGGTGTAGCGATGCCGCAGCGCATCAAGAGCGGTGACGATGTCCGCCTCGTCGTCGGCGACAATGCGCACTTCCTTCAGGTCGATGCCGATATTCGTCAGGTATTCGGCGATGAAGCCGATGTTCTTGTCCTTGGTCCGGCCGGACAGGATTTCGTCGCCGATCACCAGAATCCCCGCCGTGACGATCTCGCTCATTGTCTCATTTCCTCACTCTGGCCCCCGACATTGCCGACGCAATGCCTTGATGTCACGGGATTTTGCCGCCGAAATACGCAGGCCGCAGCCGGTTTTTCAGGCAGCGTGGCGGATCATCCCTGGCAAATGCCGCCAGCCAATGCATATCGCGCTGGCCCGCCCCTTGCTACCATCCCTTCAAGTCATGCACTCTGTCGGATGGCTTCGGAGGGCGGTCGGGATTTATGGCAGTCGCGTTCGATGAAATGAGCGGCCTCGGCGACGACCTGCGCCCGGCCTACCAGGAGCTCTCCCGCTGGCTCAAGGAGACCCCGCCGGATGCGCTCGAATACCGCCGCCAGGAAGCGGAGCTCCTGTTCCGCCGGATCGGTATCACCTTCGCCGTCTATGGCGACGCCGAAGCCCAGGAGCGGCTGATTCCCTTCGACGTCATCCCGCGCATCATGTCGGCCATGGAATGGTCGCTGCTGGAAAAAGGCCTGAAACAGCGCGTGCTAGCGCTCAACATATTCCTCAAGGACATCTACCACGGCCGCGACATCCTGCGCGCCAACGTCATCCCGGAAGACCTGATCTTCCAAAACCCGGTATTCCGTCCCGAGATGAACGGCCAGGACGTGCCCCACGACGTCTATGTCCATATCGCCGGCATCGACATCATCCGCACCGATCCGGAAAACTTCATCGTACTGGAGGACAATGCGCGCACGCCGTCCGGCGTGTCCTATATGCTGGAAAACCGCGAGATCATGATGCGGCTGTTTCCGGACTTGTTCGCCCGCCACCGCGTCGCTCCGGTGGAACGCTATCCGGACGAGCTGTTGGCCGCGCTGCGCTCGGTCGCCCCCCTGAGCGCCGCGGCCGAGCCGACGGTCGCGCTGATGACGCCGGGCGTCTACAACTCGGCCTATTACGAGCACTCCTTTCTCGCCGACAAGCTTGGCATCGAGCTGGTCGAGGGCCGCGACCTGATCGTCAAGAACGATGAGGTCTTCATGCGCACCACCGAGGGACTCAAACGCGTCGACGTGATCTACCGCCGCGTCGACGACGATTTCCTCGACCCCCTGACCTTCCGTCCGGATTCCGCGCTCGGCGTACCCGGGCTGATGTCGGCCTATGCGGCCGGCAACATCACGCTCGCCAACGCCGTCGGCACCGGGATTTCCGACGACAAGGCGATCTACTCCTACATGCCCGACATCGTGAAGTTCTATCTCAGCGAGGAGCCGATCCTGAAGAACGTGCAGACCTGGCGTTGCCGCGAGCCGCAGGATCTTGCCTACGTGCTCGACAACCTTGCCGACCTCGTGGTCAAGGAAGTGCACGGCTCGGGCGGCTACGGCATGCTGATCGGCCCGGCCGCTACCAAGGCAACCATCGAAGCATTCCGCGACAAGCTCAAGCGCGAGCCGGAGGGATTCATCGCCCAGCCGACGCTCGCCCTGTCGACCTGCCCGACCTGCACGGAGAAGGGGCTCGCGCCGCGTCATGTCGATCTGCGGCCGTTCGTGCTGACTGGCAGCAAGCACACCACCATCGTACCGGGCGGGCTGACCCGCGTGGCGCTCAAGGAGGGATCGCTCGTGGTCAATTCGAGCCAGGGCGGCGGCACCAAGGACACCTGGATACTGAGTGAGTAGGTGAGAGCATGCTTTCGCGCACTGCCGAAAACCTGTTCTGGCTCGCCCGTTATGTCGAGCGCGCCGAATATCTCGCGCGCACGATCGACGCGACGCTGCGCGTCACCGCGCTTCCGGCCGCTTATGTCGGCAAGACCAATGAATGGGATTCCGCGCTGCTCACCGCGGGCGTCGGCGCAAGCTTCTACGACCAATATGACGAAGCCAACGAGCAGAACGTCGTCGAATATCTTTCCTTCTCCCCCGCCAACCCCTCCTCGATCAGGAATTGCATCGAGGCGGCGCGGCTCAATTCGCGCTCGGTGCGTACCGCGCTGACGTCGGAGATGTGGGACACCATCAACTCAGCCTGGATCGAGTTGCAGGCGGCCTGGAGCAAGGGCACCGCGAACCGCGAGGAGCTGGCGAAATTCCTGCGCTTTGTGCAGGAAACCTCGCTGCGCTTCGACGGCTCGGCCTACCGCACCATGCTGCGCAACGATGCTTACTGGTTCTCGCGGCTCGGGCTGCATCTCGAACGTGCCGATAACACCGCGCGCATTCTCGACGTAAAATATCACGTGCTGTTGCCCGAAGAGGAGCATGTCGGCGGCCCGCTCGACTACTATCAGTGGACCTCGATCCTGCGCTCGGTCTCGGCGCTGACGGCCTACCACTGGGTCTACCGGGAAACACTGAAGCCGTGGCTGATCGCCGATCTGCTCATCCTCAACGACACGCTGCCGCGATCGCTTGCAAGCTGCTACAGCAATCTGGTGCGCAATCTGGACGAGATCGGCGTCGCCTATGGCCGGCAAGGCGCCTCCCAGCGCCACGCCCGCGGCGTCAGAAACCGCCTTGAACACAGCCATATGGACGATATCTTCCAGCACGGCGTGCACGAGTTCATCCAGGAGTTCATCGCGGACAACTCGCGGCTGGGTGAGATCATCACCAAGCAGTATCTGATTTGATGGAATCGACACGGCCCGAATAACAAGAATCCCGTCGTGGCCGGGCTTACCCGGCCATCCACGTCTTGCTTTGAGAGGCGATAAGGACGAAAGACGTGGATGCCCGGCACGAGGCCGGGCATGACAACCCAACCTCCTGTTGGTCAGCCATGCGCCTTCGGATAGCCCATACGACCACCTATCGCTACGAGCCGCCGGCCTCGGGCGTGATTCAGATTCTGCGGATGACGCCGGGCAACCATGACGGGCAGTACGTCGCGCAATGGCAGATCGACGTCTCGACCGACTCGCGGCTCGATGTCCATGAGGACGCGTTCGGCAACGTCACGCATGTGCTGACGCATGGATCGATCGCCGACCTCACCATCCATGTCGAGGGCCTGGTCGAAACTCACGACACTGGCGGCGTTCTGCGGGGCTCCGACGAGCGGTTTCCGCCGAGCCTGTTCCTGCGCGCGACGCCCCTTACCGACGTCAATCCGACAATGACGAGCTTCGTGCGCGAACTGCGCGCGGAAGCGGGCAGCGACGTACTCGGCTTCCTGCACGCGTTGATGGTGCATATCTACGAGCACATGACCTTCGACGAGGATCCGACCAACAGCGCCACCTCGGCGTCCGAGGCCTTCGCGCTGAAAAGCGGCGTCTGTCAGGACTATGCGCATATTCTCATCGCTTGCGCGCGCGCCGGCGGCGTACCTGCCCGCTTCGTCTCCGGCCATTTCCTCCGCTCCGACGGCATGGTCAATCAGCAGGCTGGCCACGCCTGGGCGGAAGCCTATGTGCCTGATCTCGGCTGGGTCGGCTTCGACGCCGCGAACGGCATCTGCACCACGGACGCCCATGCCCGCGTCGCGATCGGCCTCGACTACCTCGGCGCCGCCCCGGTGCGCGGCACCCGCTATGGCGGCGGGACGGAGACGTTGACGGTTGCGGTGAAGGTCGACCAGGCCGGTCGACCAGGCCAGTGGCAGAGTCAGTCGCAGTCGTAGTCAAAGGCGTCACAGAGACAACAGAGATCCCTCGTCCGAACGAGGCAAAACCGCGTCTTGAGGGGGTGAACGACAGGCTCGGAACAACGAGCCGCACGCGACAAATGTCATCAAAAGCCTGATCCTCGAAATCATCCCGTAGCCGGTCGCCTGTTTGCTCGGATGCCGCCTGGCTGGAAACGAAGTGCCCGGGTGAAACGCCCGGCTGTTGCCGCTATCCTGCGCCGGGCTCGAGGAGAAGCACACATGGACCGACGTCTCTTTCTCGCGACTGCCCTCTTCAGCCTGACTCCCATGGCCCGCGCCGTCGCGCTGGATCGATGGCAATCCCTGCCAGCGACGCCGGCTCCGGTTGTCGGGCGCAGCGCACCAGCGGAGGTGAACGGAATCAACCTGTTCCATGTTGATCTCGGCGACGGAAGCCCGGTGGTCTTTCTGCACGGTGGGCTAGCCAATTCCGATTATTTCGGCCTTCAGGCGCCCGAGGTCGCACGCCGGCACCGCGTCATCCTCGTCGACAGCCGCGGCCATGGCCGCAGCACGCGCGACGCGCAGCCGTTCGGATACGACCTGATGGCGGACGATGTCGTCGCGCTGCTCGATCATCTGCAGATTCCGCGCGCGTCGATCGTCGGCTGGAGCGACGGCGCCATCATCGGGCTTGATATGGCGATGCGTCATCCCGACCGGGTCAGCCGCGTATTCGCCTTCGGCGCCAACACCCAAACCTCAGGTCTCAACCCGGATTACGACAACGACCCAACATTTGCGCAATACATTGCGCGTGCACGCTCAGAGTACGCGCGCAACTCGCCGACGCCGAACGAATACGAACAGTTTCTGCATGAGATCGAGAAGATGTGGGAGACGCAGCCGAACTGGACGGACGAGCAGCTGCGCGCGATCCGAACGCCGGTGCTGATTGCAGACGGCCAGCACGACGAAGGCATCAAGCGCGAGCATACCGAATACATGGCTGCGACGATTCCAGGCGCCGGCCTTCTGATCCTCCCCAACGTCAGCCACTTCGCGTTGCTGCAGGACCCACTCCTGTTCAACACGGCACTGCTGGATTTCCTCGAAAGCTAGGTTTCCCGGGTTCTTACTCATTCGCAGCCTGTTCCGCGGCAGGGAATCGGGGTTGGATGAGACCCTGAAATTGGCTACTAGTTCTTCGGCGAAAATTCGGGCCGTTTGGGGACTGGAAATGACTTATTGCTGCGGAATTCTGGTGCGCGACGGCCTCGTCATGATCGCCGACACTCGCACCAATGCCGGCCTCGACAACGTCTCGACTTTCCGCAAGCTGCACATCTTCTCAAAGCCCGGCGAGCGCATCATGGCGATCGCGAGCGCGGGCAATCTGGCGATCAGCCAGTCGGTGCTGTCGACCCTCACCGAAGGGATGGAAGATCCGCAAACCGGCGAGCTCGAAACGCTGATGAATGCGCCGACCATGTTCCAGGCCGCGCAGCGGATCGGCCGCGCGATCCGCGCCGTGCACGCCACCGAAGGCGACGCGTTGCGGTCGGAAGACGTCTCCTTCGACGTCTCGTTCCTGTTCGGCGGCCAGATCAAGGGCTCGCGGATGCGGCTGTTCATGATCTACACCGCCGGCAATTTCATCGAATGCACCACCGATACGCCCTACTTGCAGATCGGCGAGCACAAATACGGCAAGCCCGTGCTCGACCGTGCCATGCATTACGACGTCGAGCTTTATGAGGCGTTGAAGACCGGCCTGATCTCCATGGATTCCACCATGCGCTCCAATCTCGGCGTCGGCCTGCCGATCGACGTGCTGGTGGTGCGGTCGGATGCCTGCGAGGCCGACCTCAACCACCGCATCGAGGCCGGCGAGCCCTATTTTCACGACTTGCGCTCGCGCTGGTCCGCAGCGCTGCGCGCGGCGCATCAGAATATTCCGCGTCCACCCTACAAAACCGAAACCGAATCAAAAGCCCAATAAACAGAGGAAACCAAATGGCCGAAGCAACCAACAAGATCGCCGTCGTCACCGGAGCTGGCACAGGCGTCGGGCGGGCGGCGTCGCTCGCTCTGATGAACGCAGGCTTCACAGTGGTGCTCGCCGGACGGCGCATGGAGATGCTGGAAGAGACCAAGAAGCTCGGGGACAATGTCGGCAAGAGCATGTGCGTCTCCGCCGACATGACGAGCCCGGCCTCGATCGCCGCGCTGTTCGACAAGGTGAAGGACACCTACGGCCGGCTCGACGTGCTCTTCAACAATGCCGGCATGGGCGCGCCGCCGGTCAATTTCGAGGATCTTTCGCTCGAGCAATGGCAGGCGGTGGTGAACACCAATCTCACCGGCCCGTTCCTGTGTACCCAGCACGCCTTCCGCATCATGAAGGACCAGAAGCCGCGTGGCGGTCGCATCATCAACAATGGCTCGATCTCCGCGCACGCCCCGCGGCCGTTCTCGGCAGCCTATACCTCGACCAAGCACGCCATCACCGGCCTCACCAAGGCATCCAATCTCGACGGCCGGATGTACGACATCGCGGTCGGCCAGGTCGACATCGGCAACGCCGCAACCCCGATGACCGATCGCATGGTCGACGGCGTGCTGCAGCCCGACGGCCGCAAGATGCCGGAGCCGCGCATGGACGCGAAGGCGGTCGGCGATGCAGTCGCCTACATGGCGAGCTTGCCGCTCGACGCCAACGTGCTGTTCATGACGGTCATGGCGAGCAAGATGCCGTTCGTGGGCCGGGGCTAGCGATCTCTCTTCTCCCTCGCCCCGCTTGCGGGGAGAGGGTCGGGGTGAGGGGCCGGGCCCGCGAAGAAGGTAAGCAACTAACGTGCGGAGATTCCCGCTCACTTGGATCGCATCTGACGATGCGATCCAACCTCTCGCCGCAAGCGGGACGAGGTACGGGGACAGGCGCTGCTCGTCCCCTACTCCAGCCTCTCCACGTTGCGCAGTGCCGGGAACAGTTTCATCCAGAGCAGCGCGATCGCGATGGTGCCGACACCGCCGAGCACGGCCGCCGGCACTGTGCCAAACAGCGCCGCGGTGACGCCGCTCTCAAACTGGCCAAGCTGGTTTGAGGCGTTGATGAACAGAAAATTCACCGCGCCGACGCGACCACGCATCTCGTCCGGCGTCGAGAGCTGCACGAGCGAGAAGCGGATCACGACGCTGATCGTGTCGGCCGCGCCCAGCACCGCCAGCGCCAGCACCGACAGCCACATCCATTGCGACAGCGCGAACACCACGGTAGCGGCGCCAAACACAATCACCGCCTGGAACATGCGCAAGCCGACATGGCTGCTGATGGTGTGCCGCGCCAAAACCACCGTCATGAACAGCGCGCCGACCGCGGGTGCGGCGCGCAGGATGCCGAGGCCGAGCGGGCCTGTCATAAGGATATCGCGGGCATAGATCGGCAGCAGCGCGGTGACGCCGCCGAACAGCACCGCGAACAGATCAAGCGAGATGG
This sequence comes from Bradyrhizobium lablabi, assembly GCF_018131005.1. Classification (GTDB taxonomy): domain Bacteria; phylum Pseudomonadota; class Alphaproteobacteria; order Rhizobiales; family Xanthobacteraceae; genus Bradyrhizobium; species Bradyrhizobium lablabi_D. The sequence goes on along the minus strand of NZ_JAFCJK010000005.1, from coordinate 533,710 downwards.
TGCCGAGGATCGCCGGATTACCGCGCACGAAGGTGACGCCGGCGAACAGGTCATCGGATGATGCCGTGTCCTTGACCGCCGCCTGCTGCAAGCGGCCGATGCCGCCGGTCAGGATCGCGCCGAGTAGCCAGAACACCACCATGACGCCATAGGGCAGCCCTGGCATCACGGCGTAGGCGAAACCGCCGAGCGCCGGGCCCGTAATGGTCGCGACCTGCGCGGCGCCGCTCGAGATCGCGGTCGCCCGCTGCAGCGACCCCTGCGGGGCGATCAGCGGCAGCAGCGCCGCGGTCGCCGGGCTCTCGAATGCGCCGGCGATCCCCAAAACGAAGGTCGCAATGAAGATCTGCACCTCGGAGATGGTGCCGGCAAAGGTGCTCACCGTGAGGAACAGCGCAGTGAGCGCCTCGGCGAGCTGGCAGGCCTGAACCACGCGCTTGCGCTCGAACCGGTCGGCTGCATGGCCGGCGACGAACACGAGCAGTGCAGTGGGGAGAAACTGCACCAGGCCGACCATGCCGAGATCGAACGCGCTGCCAGTCAGCTCGTATACCTGCCAGCCGATCGCGACCGCGCCGATCTGGCTGGAGAAGCGCGACAGGCTGCGCGACGAAAGGAAGAAAAGAAACGGCCGCTGGACGAGAAGATCGCGGGCCCGGACCGGCTTTGTGTGGGACATGTTGGAGCCGTGGACGGCGGCCGGCAACTTGTCAATGGCGATGGCTCCCGAGACGCAACGGCATTGCGCTGCGTGCGGCCCCTGCCATAATCCCGCGGGACTTGTTCGGGGGCTTGATGCTGCAGTTACAATCGGCGTTCGGTGTAGCGGCGCTGCTGGCGATCGCCTGGGCGCTCAGCGAAAACCGCGGCGCGGTATCGGTCCGCCAGGCGGCAATCGGGCTTGCCGTTACCATCGCGACCGCGCTGGTGCTGATCAAGGTGCCGTTGGTGACAACAGTCTTCGGGGCGATCAACGACGCCGTCGGGACCATTGCCGCTGCCACCCGCGCCGGCACTGCCTTTGTGTTCGGCTATGTGGGCGGCGCCCCCCTGCCCTTCGATCCGAAGATACCGGGCTCCGATTTCATCCTCGCCTTCCAGGCGCTGCCGATCGTCCTCGTGATGAGCGTGTTGACGACGCTCTTGTTCTATTGGCGTGTGCTGCCGCCGGTCGTGCGCGGCATGGCCTCGCTGCTCGAGCGCACGCTCGGCGCCGGCGGCGCGGTCGGGCTCTCGACCGCGGCCAACATCTTCCTCGGCATGGTGGAAGCGCCGTTGTTCATCCGCCCATATCTCGCGCAACTCACGCGCAGCGAATTGTTCCTCGTGATGACCGGCGGCATGGCCGGCATCGCCGGCACGGTGCTCGTGCTCTACGCCACCCTGCTCGCGCCGCTGATCCCGGATGCGGCCGCGCATTTCGTCATCGCCTCGGTGCTGGGCGCGCCGGCCGCCATTTTGGTGAGCCTGATCATGGTGCCGGAGACATCGGACAAGCGCACCGGCGCCTTGCTTGCCGATCCCGAAGTCGGAGCGTCCTCGACGATGGACGCGATTGCCAAAGGCACCACCACGGGGCTTGAGCTGCTGCTCAACATCGTCGCCATGCTGCTGGTGCTGGTTGCGCTGGTCTATCTCGCGAACGCGATCATCGGCCTGTTGCCGGAGATCGGCGGCGCCAGGATCTCGCTGCAACGGCTGCTGGGTTATCTGATGGCGCCGGTGTGCTGGCTGATGGGTCTGCCGTGGCCGCAGGCGGTCACGGCGGGAAGCCTGATGGGCACCAAGACCGTGCTGAACGAGCTGATTGCCTATGTCGATCTCGCGAAGCTCGGCACCGATGCGCTCGATCCGCGCTCGCGGCTGATCATGCTTTACGCGATGTGCGGCTTCGCGAACTTCGCGAGCCTGGGCATCATGATCGGTGGCCTCGGCACCATGGCGCCCGAGCGGCGCGAAGAGATCAACGCACTCGGGCTGAAGTCGATCGTCTCCGGCACGCTGACGACCTGCCTGATGGGCGCGATCGTGGGGGTGTTGACGTGACGGTGAGGACTACGTCGTCAGCTCCACCGTCTTGAACTCCGCCGGCAGGATCACTTCGAGCAGTTCGACGTCATCAGAATAATCCATGATCAGGTGCCGGATCCTGGGTGGCTGTGTCCAGGCGCTGCCAACCTGGAACATCGTCTCGCCAACGCCTTCCATATAGGTCTTCACCCAACCCTTGAGCACGTAGACCATCTGAAACTCGACATCGTGGTAGTGCAGCTTCGAGACTTCCTCCGGATTGCACGGCCCCACCAGCCGGATCACATGCGCCCGCGCCAGACCATGGGTGGCGTCCGCGATGCCGAGGTCGCGATACTGCGCGTAGGCGCGCAGGCCATCGCACTTGAAATCCTCTTCGCGGTGATGGCTGATGGCGATGCGCTGCTTCGGCCGCGCTTTCGGCGTCTTCGCCTTCGTCGTCGAGACGCGCCCCTTGGACTTGATGGTCTTGCGCGCGGTGGATTTGTCGGCGGTCAGATGTCCCGTCCACTTCTTCCTCACCGCGGTCTTGGCCGAAGGTCTTGATGTCGCCTTTTGTTTTGCCATTGCCGACCTCCCTGATCGTGCGGGCGTCCGCGAGGCGCGGACGCGACCTGCGCGAGGTTATCCACAGTCGGGCGCAGCGGCAATCAGGCCTGATGCCTCAGTGCAGCCGGAAGACGCCGTCGACAGCGCGCAGTTCGGCCGGCTTGATGAGCTTGGAATGCGCCACCGTGACCGAAAACAGCGGGCCCTCGAGCTTCTCCTGCCAGAACGCGAGGAAATCCTGAAGCGCCGGAAATTTCGGGAAGAGATCGTAGTTCTGCCAGACATAGGTCTGCAGTAACGAGGGATGATCCGGCATCCGGTAAAGGATTTGCGCCGTCGTCAGCCCGTACCCCAGCAACTGCTTCCGGAAATCGTCGGAAACTACCCGACCAACTCGCGAGACCATGCCAACCTCCTGTGACGGAGCGCATTTGCGCGAGGTGGCCGACGTGCCGGGGCCACGCCGGCAATAGATGCACTCACATGATTGAAATGTGACGCACGCGACTAACCCATCACAAGCCCAAATGTTTAATGAGTTGTTGAAATTTCGCGCGTTAGCAGCAGCTTACCGCACGTGCTAATACGGGGTCGGCAGGTTCGTCGGGTGCCGTTAAGGATGACCGGCGATGCTGGCAACCATCTGCTCTGAGTGCCAATTTTTCTGCTAGAAGCCCTTGCCGGCGAGCCGGGAGTGGCCTATCTCCAGCGCGGCTGGACTAGCACTCGGTAGTCCAGACTGCTAACACTCCAAAAATTCGACAACATCTGCAAATGTTTAGGAGGACTGCATGAAATTCCGTCCGCTTCACGACCGCGTCGTGGTCAAGCGCATCGACGCCGAAGAGAAGACCGCTGGCGGCATCATCATCCCGGACACTGCCAAGGAAAAGCCCTCCCAGGGCGAAGTCATCGCCGTCGGCCCGGGCGGCCGCGACGAAGCTGGCAAGCTGATCCCGATCGACCTCAAGGTGGGCGACCGCGTGCTGTTCGGCAAGTGGTCCGGCACCGAGGTCAAGATCGACGGTGAAGACCTGTTGATCATGAAGGAAAGCGACATCATGGGCGTCCTCGACGTTCCCGCTTCCAAGAAGAAGGCCGCTTGAGCGCCTCTTTCCCTCCCAGGTAAATCTCTCAAGGAACAACTCAGATGGCAGCCAAAGAAGTCAAGTTCTCCGTCGATGCGCGCGACAAGATGCTGCGCGGCGTCGACATCCTCAATAACGCAGTGAAGGTCACCCTCGGTCCGAAGGGCCGCAACGTGGTGCTCGACAAGTCGTTCGGCGCTCCCCGCATCACCAAGGACGGCGTCACCGTCGCCAAGGAGATCGAGCTCGAGGACAAGTTCGAGAACATGGGCGCCCAGATGGTGCGCGAAGTCGCCTCCAAGTCCGCGGACGCGGCCGGCGACGGCACCACCACCGCCACCGTGCTCGCCGCTGCGATCGTCCGTGAAGGCGCCAAGTCGGTTGCCGCCGGCATGAACCCGATGGACCTAAAGCGCGGCATCGACCTCGCGGTCGAAGCTGTGGTTGCGGACCTGCAGAAAAACTCCAAGAAGGTCACCTCGAACGAGGAGATCGCCCAGGTCGGCACGATCTCGGCCAACGGCGACGCTGAAATCGGCAAGTTCCTCTCCGACGCGATGAAGAAGGTCGGCAACGAGGGCGTGATCACGGTCGAGGAAGCCAAGTCGCTCGAGACCGAGCTCGACGTCGTCGAGGGCATGCAGTTCGACCGCGGCTACATCTCGCCCTACTTCGTCACCAACGCCGACAAGATGCGCGTCGAAATGGACGACGCCTACATCCTGATCAACGAGAAGAAGCTCTCCTCGCTGAACGAGCTGCTGCCGCTGCTCGAGGCCGTGGTGCAGACCGGCAAGCCGCTCGTCATCGTCGCCGAGGACGTCGAAGGCGAAGCCCTCGCCACCCTCGTCGTCAACCGCCTGCGCGGCGGCCTGAAGGTCGCGGCCGTCAAGGCTCCGGGCTTCGGCGATCGTCGCAAGGCCATGCTGCAGGACATCGCGATCCTGACCGGCGGCCAGGCGATCTCGGAAGATCTCGGCATCAAGCTCGAGAACGTCACGCTGCAGATGCTCGGCCGTGCCAAGAAGGTGATGATCGACAAGGAGAACACCACGATCGTCAACGGCGCCGGCAAGAAGGCCGACATCGACGCCCGCGTCGCCCAGATCAAGGCGCAGATCGAGGAGACCACCTCGGACTACGACCGCGAGAAGCTGCAGGAGCGTCTCGCCAAGCTCGCGGGCGGCGTCGCGGTGATCCGCGTCGGCGGGGCGACCGAAGTCGAGGTGAAGGAGCGCAAGGATCGCGTTGATGACGCGATGCACGCGACCCGCGCGGCGGTCGAGGAAGGCATCGTCCCGGGTGGCGGCGTCGCCCTGCTGCGTGCCTCCGAGCAGCTCAAGGGCCTGCGCACCAAGAACGACGACCAGAAGACCGGCGTCGAGATCGTGCGCAAGGCGCTCTCCTCCCCGGCCCGCCAGATCGCCATCAATGCCGGCGAGGACGGTTCGGTGATCGTCGGCAAGATCCTGGAGAACAAGTCGTACAACCACGGCTTCGACTCCCAGACCGGCGAATATGCCGATCTCGTCAAGAAGGGCATCATCGACCCGACCAAGGTCGTGCGCACCGCGATCCAGAACGCAGCCTCCGTTGCTGCGCTGCTGATCACCACTGAGGCGATGGTGGCCGAAGTGCCGAAGAAGGCCGCTGCCGGTCCCGCCATGCCTCCGGGCGGCGGCATGGGCGGCATGGACTTCTAAGGTCCCGCTTTCCAGCGATCCAGAAAATGCGAAACCCCGGCGGCGATGCCGGGGTTTTTGTTTGGACGAACGCCGCCTTGCACCGGCGCCGCCGCTAGTTAACGCGCAATGAGATCAGGATGAAGCATCATCGCGCTTTACCTTGTCGTTTGCGCATGATCTCCGCGCAAATGCTTCGCGTTTGTCGCAAGGGAAAACCGTTACGCACTCTTCCGGATCACGCTTTAGTTCCTTGCCCGCAAAATGCTGATCCGCGTCTCGTCGACGAAATCCTTGAGGTCCTGATCGGCCCGGCGGAATAGCCTGCGCTCGACCGTGAGCGAGCGGCCGTCGACCGTCTTGGTGCAGCGTTCCCTGAGATAGACGCCGCCGACCGGCTGGTCGCCCGCGCCGGGTTGACCTTCGCTGCATGCCCAGCCCTCGGCGCCGTAGCGCGACCGGGCCTGCATTCCCAGGAGAAAGGCTTTCTTGCGGATATAGAGCCGCGCCTTCGGATCGGTCACGATCTGCAGGCCGGCGACATGGCCGGTGTCGTCGATCAACAACGTGAGTATCGCCGGGTGTCCCGCCACCATCGTGCCGTCGCGGCTGGTCGCAGGATCGTATCCGAACCGGATCGCGCGCATCCCGTTCGCGTCGGGCGGACAGTCGCGCCACTTGCTCCAGCCGGCCAGGAGATGGCCGGTGTCTGTCGCACAGTAGAAGCCGACATAACCGGCTTCCGGCAAATCACTCGCGGCCATTCCAAGACGGATGTCGCGCAGATCATTGCCGCTGAGTTCCTCGACATGCGCGGGAGCGCCCGCGAGCACCTGCAAGGCGACGAGAACGACGGCGGCAATCCCTGAAAGCCTCAGCCTGCGTATCATTGGCTTCTCGCAGCGCCGACGGCTGCGTCCTCCGGCTTCTGTGCCTGTGTCTTGTAGATGTCGCAGACCCGTGACGTATTGGAGAAGAAGGCAACGCACTCGGCGTAGGTCGGCTCGCCGGCGCCCTTGATGTGCGCGATCACATAGTCGGCGACCGCCTCGACATCTTTCGTTCGCAGGAAGGTGCCCCCTTCGGGCGGCATTTGCGCGCTCGCCTCCCGCCGATTCATGCCGTGACATTTGGTCTCGTCATAGGCGCCGCGCATGAAGAACGGCATGCCGGTGCCCGGCCGTCCGCAGCTGACCGTTTCGATGATCTGCTCCCGCGTCAGCTCGGTCTTGCGCAGCGACAGCGCGTCACCGCCATACCCGCCGCCGCCATTGCCGTGCCATTTGTGGCAGCCCATGCAATTGGCTTTGGCGAAAACCGCCTTGCCGGCACTGGTCGGATCGGACGCCGGCGCCTGCGACGACTGGCCGTAGGCCACGCCCGGCATCGAAAGATTGAGCGCAACGACGCTTGCGAGCAGCATCGACGCCGCCGTCCGAGCTGATTTGAAGCTCATCATTTCCATCTCTTGTTGAGGAGGCAGGAGGGCCCGGCCTTTGCGGGCCCTCCTTTGTCATGGGTCTCAGAGCGCGAACACGTAGAGCATCGATCCCGGCTGAATCTTCTTCAGCTCGGGCGTCGCGTCGATGAACCACTTGTCCCAGGCGCCGCCGAGGCCGACCAGAATGGCGACGTACTGCTTGCCGTCGACCGAGAAGGTCATCGGCGGGGCGTTGACGCCGCCGCCGGTGTTGAACTCCCAGAGCTTCTGCAACGTCTTCGCATCAAGCGCCATCACTTCTCCGGAGGGCTGACCGGAGAAGACGAGCTCGGGAGTTGCGAGGATGCCGCCGAGGTTCGGGAACGGCGTTTCCATCTTGCCGGCGACCTTGCCGGTGGTGACGTCGATCGCCGTCACGCTGCCGGTGATCGTGAACGGCTGGCTAGGGCCGCCGCCGGTCCAGAATTCGCGCGGCTTCAGCTTGTCGGGAGTCGCGACCTCGACCTTGATGCGGTTGCAGCTCTCGATGACAGGGATGTACCAGAGCTTCAGGTCCGGATTGTACGCCGTCGGCGGCCAGTTCTTGCCGCCCATGTTGCCCGGACAGATGTCGGTTTCCATGTTGGTGCGGCTCGGTGTCACCGACGCGACGTAGGTCTGCACCTGCTTGCTCGAGTCATACTCGATCGGCTTACCCGTCTCGGCATCGAGCCCCTTGGTCCATGTGACCTTCTTTACGAACGGAAGGCCCCAGACGAACTTGCCGTTGGAGCGGTCGATCGCATAGGCAAAGCCGTTGCGGTCGGCCTCGAGCGCAAGCTTGAGCGGACCGCTGGGACCGGGGATATCGACCAGCACGTTCTCCGCGACGCTGTCGTAGTCGTAGGGATCATTCGGCGTGTGCTGATAATGCCACTTGATCTTGCCGGTCGTGGCGTCCAGCCCCAGCGAGCTGTCGGTGTACAGGTTGTCGCCCGGCCGGTACGCATTGTCCCAGTCCGGTCCCGGGTTGCCGACGCCCCAGACGATGGTGTCCGTCGAGGGATCGTAGCTGCCTGTCACCCAAGTCGAACCGCCGCCGGCGGCCGCCGAATTATTGGCATCCTTCCAGGTCTCACTGCCCGGCTCCCCCTTGCCTGGAATGGTATGGGTGCGCCAGACTTCCTTCTGCGTTTTGAGGTCGGTCGCGGCGATCCAGCCGCGGATGCCGTATTCGGCGCCGGCCACCCCTGTGATCGCCATGTCCTTGACGATCAGCGGCGCGCCGGTGATCACTTCGCCCTTGTCGGGATCGGCCACGTTGCGCTGCCAGGCAACCTGCCCGGTTTCCTTGTTGGTCGCGATCAAGCGGCCATCGAGCGTGTGGGAGATCACCAGATCACCCCACAATGCGACGCCGCGATTGTCGACGCCGCAGCACGCCACAGCGCCGGCCCAGTCGCGGTCGGTCTTGGGATCCATCTTCCAGGCCAGCGTACCGCGCCCGCCATGCGCATCGATCTTGTAGACGGAGCCCCAGCCGTCGGTGACGTAGAGGAAGCCGTTTTCGGCGATCGGCGTGCCTTCCAGTCCGCCATGGCTCCAGATGCCCCCGGGCTCGATGCCGCCGAGATGCATGGTCCAGGCGACCTTCAGGTTCTTCACCGTATCGCGGTTGATCTCCTTCAGGCTGGAGAAGCGATGCGCGGAGTAGTTCTGGTGATGATGAATCCAGTTGCCTGCCTCCTTGCCGGGATTGAGCAGACGGTCCTGGGTGACCTCGTCGGCCGCGGAGACCGGCGTCACGGCCAGTATGCCTCCGGCGGCAACGACGACGGCGAGCAGCCGTGCTCGCGAGGAGACTCTTGCGTGGCCTGATAAGCGCTCCATGATCAATGTCCTCCTTGACAAGTTCTTGTTGTTTCGAGCGTCCGGCACATCCGGGCGTTCGGCTTGGAAAGCCTCCTCCAGCGGGCCAAAGGTCCGCTGTCGCGATCAGGGCGTTCGGGTAACCTGCACCTCCGTTTCTCTGGTACCGGCCTTCTGGAAGACGACGACGCATGTGAACTTCTCGCCGTCGACGAGTTTCTGCCGCGTCTGCAGCAGCATCACGTGATATCCCTCGCGCTTGAGGTCGGTCGTCTGTCCCTGCGGGATCGGAATCGATCTGACCTCACGCATTGCGGGAGCGCCCTCGCCACGATCGACGGTGTGCCTTTCGGAGAAATTGGCAAACGGACAGCGGACGCGCAGAATGGCATCCGCCTCGGTGGCCTCGTTCCTGATCGTCATCAGCAGCGGGAGGTTGACACCGATCTCGTCCGACGCGGGCACGCGAGCGTTCGTGACCTGCAAGGCATCGCCCGCCGCGGCGAAATGGGGCACGAGGGCAAGTCCGAAAGCGATCAGCCCAATCGCAAGCGACCGCGGCATGCTGGCAAGCACAACCCGGCCGCATCGCGCCGAGCGTGCGCGATCGGAACCCGATGTCGCCCGGGCGACCATCGGTTATTTTTCGGCCGGCCCGTAGTCCAGCAGATGTTCAGTTAGCCGGGATCTGGATGCGAGGGATGCCCAAACGAAGCGCGCCGTTCGACCCATCGGCGTTCCTCCACTTTCGATTTTCTTGTTTCTTGGCGTGTGATGTTACGGCTCTTGCATACACAAAAATATCCCAAATTGCGGCGCCCTAAGGGCCAGGGCTGGAAAATGATTCCAATGAGCCGAGGAGATCGCATTTGATCCGAAGTCACCGCGCACATGGCCGTCCCAGGGCCGAGTGCGTCGCAACCTCGATCGCACGATTGTATCAATCTTGATTGCTATCTATGCGATAGTCGGCGAACGTTGTTTGCGGCAAACTACCTGGGTACTCGCGGCGGGGTGGCCGCGATGCTCGGCGCCTCGCACAACCTTACGCTGAGGGAGAATCTTTCGGTTGCTCACGATATCCCCCTTATGCACAGCGGCGCCCGTAAATATACGTAGGTTTGGGTTGACAATTTTGAAAAAATTTCTTCGCGAGAGTCGCAAACCGAACCGACAGTCCTGCTTTCCTTCCGCAAAGTAAGCTCGGGCTGGATCAATCTTACCCAGAATTTGAACCGGACACGGAGCGTCAGCTCCCGCGACGCGCGCGAGCGTTGCGAGGAACGCTTTCGCTCGAGAAGGGAATTGTGCCTTGAGTGAAAGGGAAATGGCAGCCTTGATGAACGACACGTCGTGGTTGAGCTTCCCGATCGCGGCGCCCGGCATGACCGGGAATCCTGCCGAGTCGGGTGTTGCCGCGCGCGTGCGGCCGAACAGATCACCGAGGCCCTGGGCGAAACGTATTCGTGCAATGCGATATGCGACCTGGCGACAGAAATGGCGCCGGTCGGCAGCGCTCCGCCAAGGTCCTCAACGAAGCCGGCTGGCTAACGGCGCACAATTCACGTCGAGGATTCATTGAGGAGGGATCCGGCCGGTTGGAACTGGCGCAGTGACGAGCATGCAGCCCCCCTGCCCCATGCTCCATCAACGCCGCAGGTGTGCGATGCCCCCCAACGTGGTCGCACCTACAGGGTCCAACCGGCCGGTACTTTCTGCAAATAAAAAGGTGCAATCTCGAGGGAGGGCCCAGATGGGCATGCTCATGGTCAAATGTCCGCAGACCGCGCACGCGATTCCCACCGGAATCAAGATTGATCGCGAAAGCTTTGGACGCAGCGCGGTGTTCTTCTCGCGCACCCGGTGCCCATTCTGCCGTACCGATCACTCCTGGTTCGCGAAGGATGCCTGGGTCGATGAGCCGGGCATCGGCGTGCGGCGGCGGCTCACCCGCCTGAACCTCGATACAGAGCATTGATGATCGCGATGGAGGGACACCATGGCGCGCATGCAGACCTCGACCGAAACGTCCGCCTGGCTGCTCCAGGCCAAGGATTTTCTCAAGGAAGCACGACGGCTGAAGCCGGGCCCCGAGCGCAATGAGTTGCGCCAGACGGCGAAAGTGCTGCGCGAGATTGCGAAGCTCGAGACGGCGTCCGGACCCGCACGGGAGCTTTGATCCTCCCGCCGCGGATGGTCACGCCCGAAACATTCCTACAGCGCGTCGTCCGCTTCGATCTCCGGGATGCGCGGATCGTCAGGCAGAGCCGCCGCGCGAGATCGGCTCTTATGGTTCGAGAAGATCTCCTCGGCCTCTAGACGCATGACGCGGTGGCACTCGCACGCTACCGCAGATAGCCGCGACCGGTCGATCTCGATCCGGCCTCGTTGATCGGACCTGATCGCGCCGCTCGCGCGCAGATTGCGCATCAGCAGCGTCACTGTCGTTCGTCGCACACCGAGGATCTGCGACAACGCCTGCTGGGTCAGCGGGAGGACGTCGCTGTCGACGCGGTCGCGAAGCTGGAGCAGCCAGCGCGCCATGCGGGCTTCGACCGGATGCAGCGCATTGCAGGCTGAACCGAGCTGGAACTGCATGAGCATTGCCCTGACGTGATTCCGGATCGCCTGCCGGATTGCCGGACTGCGGCCGAACGCCATGTAGAATCGTGACGCAGGAATCCGCGACGCCGAGCCCGCCGTGCAGACGAGCGCGGTAATGGCCGACAGTGACGACCCGAGCACCGAGAGACTGCCCACAACCCCCTCGCGCCCGATGACCCCGGTGGCAACGGTGCGTCCATCCGCCATTTCGATCATGAGCGAGATGGCGCCGCTATGTGGAAAGAAAACCTGGTCGATTTGGTCACCCGCTCGCGAGATGACCGCGTCCTGCTCGAGCGCGACGGTCTCCAATTCGGGCCTCAGAAGATCGAGGTCCGCCGCCGGCAGTGTTGCGAGAAGGCGATTACCGATTGCGCCTGGTAGATTCACTAGCGGAGGCCCGTAGTGAAGCGACGCGCAACGAGAACCAACTCACTTAAATACCGTTTCAAAAAACCAACTCCAGATGGTCAAGACGGAATTTCGATACGCAGCATTTGTTAGATGCAAATGCGCCGCCGGACGCAACAAGAAAATGCACATGGGATCGTATGGTAGCATCATGGGAACCCGGAAGTTCCATGGCGGAAATGGCAGACGCTGCACGGGATTACGCGGGTATCGCGAGTCTCCCAATCGGGTCGGCTCGATCGCGCGCAGGGCGTGGTAGTTGCAGAAATGCAACCCCCGGCGGCAATGCCGGAAGCTGCCCTCGAGCGCATTGCACGGCAGACCGGCCGACGTGCACCCACGGCGGTCAGCTCCCCGTCGTCTCAGGCCGCCGATCGCTGCACGCCCGATGGCCGAACGTTCTGATTGAGCCTGAACAGGTTACCCGGATCGTACTTGGCTTTCAGCGCGGCCAGGCGAGCGTAGTTCTCTCCGTACGCGCCGGCCACGCGATCGGTCTCGTCCGCCGGCATGAAGTTGACATAAACGCCGCCGGTCGCGTACGGCGCAGCGTCGGTGAAGAGTTTCCGCGCCCAGGCGATTGAGCGTTGCTCGTCGGCCGGATCGCGCCATCGCGTGTGGACGTTCATGACAAAGTTGGCATCGCGGTGCGGGAAGGCCGTGGCGTCGATCGCCTTGCGGCTGGTGGCGCCGCCGAGCTGACCGATGAAGATCTCGCACTCCCCGGTCGGCAGGCTCGCCACTTGATCAATGAGAGTATCGAGGAAGCCATCGCTGAGCTCCGCGAAATTGTGCGACTTCCAGTAATTGCTGGCGCCTGGCGCAAGCAACGGGTCGAACGCGGTCTGCCAGGCCGAATAAGGCGACATGCCGATCACGTCGGCGATCGGCTCTCCAAGCGCGCGCAAGGGTTCGAGTGCGCGTTTACCCTCGTTCTCCTCACCCGCATAGCAGGCGGCGAACGCGACGATCTCCTTGCCATGAACCTCGGGAGGGAGGAACGGCAGCGGCGGCGCCTGTCTGAGCACCACCCAGACCGTCAGCTCATCGGGCGCTTTCGCGGCGACCTCGCGATAGCCCGCAAGCAGCTCCCTGGCCCGCCCAAAGGGATGGACGATGAGTCCCGCCAAAACCATTGGACCGACCGGATGCAGGCGGAACTCGAATGAACTCACCACACCGAAATTGCCGCCGCCGCCGCGCAACGCCCAGAACAGCTCGACGTTCTCGGCGATGCTTGCGTGCACGAGTTCGCCCTCGGCGGTCACAACGTCAGCCGAGATCAGGTTGTCGGCACTAAGCCCGAACTTGCGGCTCAGCCATCCGAAGCCGCCGCCGAGCGTCAACCCGGCGACGCCTGTCGTCGAGTTGACCCCGAGCGGGGTGGCGAGGCCGAAAGCCTGCGCCTCTTTGTCGAATTCGCCGAGCGTTGCGCCCGGCTCGACCCGTGCCGTGCGGTGGAACGGATCAACCCTGACCGAACGCATCGGCGAAAGGTCGAGCAAGAGCCCACCCTCGCAAACGGCATTGCCGGCAATGTTGTGTCCGCCACCGCGAACGGCCAGCAACAGGTTGTGCTCACGCGCAAGCCGCACGCCGCGGATGATGTCGGCGGTCCCCTTGCAGCGCACGATCGCACCGGGATGACGGTCGATCATCGCGTTCCAAATCGTGCGCGCCTCGTCATAGCCCGGCTCCCCGGCCAGGCAGAGATCGCCGCGTAACGTCTGGCGAAGGGCCGCAATCGCATCGCTTCCAAGCGTCACCGCCTCGCCCTGCAGCGAGGCCAACCTGATCTCAGTCATGGCATCTCCTCCGCAACCAGTAGTGACTCAAGCAAGAAACCGCTTCCATTGTCGGCCTCCTCGCGACTGCGCCGGTCATTGCCCGAAATCCAAGAGCACCGACACCAGTCAGGACGCACGGGAGTGGCGGACTGGCCAATGCGTCTGTCCGAGCAGTTCGTCGGCATCCGCGATTTCGGCGAGATCCTGCCCCGCATCGAAACGGGCGCGCACCGGCGCGAGCAGCTCGGATACCGCGTCCACCCGGCCATCGTCGTTATACAGGCGTGCAAGTCCCAGCGCGCTGCGCAGCTCGAACGTCCTCGTCTCCTGGCTTCGGGCAATCCCGAGAGCGCGGCGGTAGGCATCCTCGGCGCCGGAAACGTCGGGAGGATTACGACGCGACAACAGCTCACCCTGCACGCGCAACAATTCGGCATCCAGCCAATGCTGCCCGGACTGCTCACCCGCGCCGATCAGCCCCCTGAGGATGTCGAGCCCCGCCTCGATTTGTCCGGCCTGCGCATTCGCCAGTGCAATTTGCATCCCCCAGAACGGTTCACAGAGGTAGCAGTCGTTCTCATGAAGCAATGTCCAGCCGCGTTGCATCTCGGCGAGGCCTACCGCTCCCTCGCCGGCACGCCACTTCGCCAGACCGTTGAGATAGGTCCCGGCGGCGACGTAGAGCGGCATCGTGTGGTCGCGCGCCAGCCCAAGGGCAAGGATCGTCTCGGTTTGCTGCAACCTGCTCCCGCACAGCCCGTCGAAGACAGCCTTGTGAACCAGCGCATTGGCACGGGCGAGTGCGCGATGCTCCCCGGGGGCGTTCACGGCCGCGCCGGCGAGCTGCCGCGCTCGATCGATCTCGCCGAGCGGCCAAAGCACGAGCGCCAGAAATCTCATGATGACGAACGGCAAGTCCAGCGTCGACGCCTTGAAGATCACCGGATCCGGCTCGCTCGCGTAAGCCGCGAGCGCCTGCTCGAGATGGGTGCGTGCGTTCAGGTAGTCCCCCGCAAACCAACAGGTCACGCCGCTGCTCCAGCGCGCGACGATGGCTGCCACCGGCGAATCCGGATGCCGCTCCGCGACGCCCTTGATGGTCTCCGCCAGCTCGCGCATCGGCGTGAGTTCGCCGTGGGTCAAACAGGCATTGAAAAGGCCTGACTGGATCGGCGCCAGTTCGATCGGATCATCGATGTCCGACGCGAATTGCCGCGCGCGCGTCCACGCCGCCACCGTTTCGGGGGCACTGTGCCCGAGGCTGCCGCGGAGCGCGCGCCCATAGGCGATCTGCAGGTGGAGCCGGTTGATCATGCGGCCCGGCTCGTCGGGCAGCTCATCGGCGATGGCGACTGCCTTGCCGAGATGCGCGATCGCCTCGGAATAGGCCGAGCGCTTCAGCGCCAGCTGACCCGCCTTGCGCCACCACGCCAGCGCTGCCTCGCCAAGCCCCGCTTCGGTGAAGTGGTAGGCGACGACTTCCGGCTCAGTCTCGGCGATGGCCGCGAACTTGTCGCGCAGGACGTCGCCGATCCGCTTATGGAGCAATTGCCGGCGGCTCTTGAGCAGGCTCGCGTAGGCCGCCTCCTGAACCAGCGCGTGCTTGAAGCTGTAGCTCGCGTCCGGCGCGGTACCCCGGCGCAACAGCAACTCGGCTTCCTCGAGCTGTGCAAGCGCGGCGCTGAGCGTTAAGTCATCGCGACCAGCCACATTGCGCAGCAGCGCATAGGAGAAGTCACGGCCGATCGCCGCACCGATCTGCGCCACCTCCTTGACCGGCGCCAGCCGGTCGAGCCGGGCCATCAGCGAGTCCTGCAGGGTCGCCGGGATCGCAGACGCCGGCAGCGGTTGGTCGAGGCGATACCGCCCGGCATTTTCGACGAGCAGACCCGACTCCAGCACCATCTTCGTCAGTTCCTCGACGAACAGCGGGACTCCATCGGTCCGCTCGATGATCCGCGTCACCATCTCGCCCGGCAGCAGCCGACCGGCGGTCACCTGCTCGATCAGCGCGCGCGTGTCCTGCCGGTCGAGTCGATCGAGCCGCAGCAGGCTGACATTGGCAAGCCCCTCCCAAGGCGGCTCGAAGTCGGGCCTGAATGTCATGAGCATCAGGATCGGCAGGCTCCTGATACGGTCGACCGCGAGGTCGAGCAACTCGAGCGAGGTGGCATCGGCCCAATGCATGTCCTCGCAGATGACGAGCACGGGCTGCTGCCGCGCCAGCCCCTCGAGCTGGTCGAGCAGCGCGGCAAAGGTTTGCCGTCGCTGCTGCACGGGACTCAAGGCCAGCTGTGGATAGCGGTCGCCGGTTGAAATCGATAGCAATGCCGCGATCAGCGGCGCCGCCGCGGCCACCTGTTGCTTTCCAAGCGCGAGCATGGCGTCAAGCTTGTCCAGCTTCTGTCGCTGCGCATCTTCCGACCTGATACCGGCTGCGCGCTCGAGCTGGGCGACGAAGGGATGCAGCGCGCTGTTCGTGTGGTAGGGCGAGCACTGGTACCGGACGCGGCGGTGCGTCCCGGACTCGAGGCTTTCGGAGAGCGTCGCCACGATGCGCGATTTTCCGATTCCCGCCTCGCCGGAAATCAACACCACCTGCCCCTGCCCCTGCCACGCCAGCTGCTGGCGCGAGAGCACAAATTCGATCTCCGCCTTGCGCCCGACGAAGCCGATCGAGCGCGCCGTGCGCACCGCCTCGAAACGGCTCTCCGACGCCGGCTCGCCCTCCACCGCCCAAACCGCGATCGGCTCGGAGATGCCCTTGACCTCGCGGCGGCCGAGGTTGCGCAGCGTGAACAGATTGCCAAGCAGCCGACGCGTCGAGGCGGCCACAACGACCACGCCCGGCTCCGCCAGTCCTTGCAGCCGCGCGGCGATGTTCGGCGCGTCGCCGACCAGCGCCTGCTCCTCCGACGCGCCGCCGGAGACGAGGTCGCCAACCACCACGAGCCCGCTCGCGATCGCGATCCGTACCGCGACTTCTTCTTTCGCGCGGGTCTCGAGCGTGCCGATGGCCGCGATGACGTCGAGGCCAGCGCGCACCGCGCGCTCCGCGTCATCCTCGTGGGCGCAGGGATAGCCGAAATAAGCGAGGATCCCGTCGCCAATGAATCTGGCTATCACGCCATCGTAGGCTGCGATCACCCTCGCGCAGGCCGCCCGATAGACACGGATCACCTCCCACATATCCTCGGGATCGAGACGCGCGGAGAGCGCCGTCGAGCCGACCAGATCGCAGAACATCACCGTGAGATGGCGGCGCTCGGCGTCGTGTGGCAAGGCCGGCTCGACGCTCAGTTCGGCTTGATTGAAATTGGCGATCGCACGCAGCATCTTGCGGCGATGGCCGAGCAGGACTCCGAGCCTGTCGAAGTCCTCATCCGTCAGTTCGGGGAGAACACCAACGTCAATACCGTTCTCGGCAAAACGCTGCGCGTATTGCCCAAGCCCCAGCTTCTCGAGCCACTCCGCAATCTGCTGCATTGACCACCGACGGTTTGACGGCTGGCCTAATTCCGGACCACGGCGAAATGAACGTTATCGCAATCTGTGCGCAGTCGCATCCCTTGTCTGCAACAATCCGGCGGCTGCAGGTCCCCTCGATTTGTGCCAGCAGCGGTGCTCCATTACAGAGGCCATGCACGCTAACATTCGTAGGAATGCCGGCGGTCGGTCTTGACGCCTATTTGCGACGTCCTGCAACCGGAGCCACCGATTGCATGGCGTCGCGCACCTGTTCCCGGCTGCGGCGCCGGTGTTCACGCCACGTCTCGATCTCGCTAAGCGCCCGGATCAGGCAAATGCAGAGACAGACAATCACCGCGATGAGATAGAACGCTTGATCGTTCGCGGACATCGTCATCACCTGGCCGTCGAGAGTGTTTGCAGTCGCGCATATTCGTCGAGTTCGACGCGGGCGCTGTCACCCCTCACGCGGACCCGGCTCATGCCCCGCAGCAATCGAAGCAAATCGCGCTCGAACGCTCCCAGGGAAATGACAAGCGCGCCGCAGCCCCTCTTCCCAGCAGCGAATGCGGCAAGCTGAAGGAGGTGTCCCAGGATCATGATCCTGTCCGTTGTTACCGCCTCAGCGATGGCAAGCTCGGCATCGTCCCAGCTCGATGACAGCGGATGAAGTTCAATTGCAGCAACCAACCCGGCTGGTCCGCAGCATCCGACAACGACCGCCTGATCTGTATTCAATCCGCTGCAATATCGGATGATCGACTCGTCCGAGACCGCACACCCAAACCGGGCTCGCCTCGCGTCAAAATCCAGGCCGAGATAAAACGGTGGAAGCAGCCTGTTGAGATCCTCTGCCGACAACGATCCAAAGGAAATGGTCGAGGCATTCGGCTTCTCGAACTCGTTGGAATTTGAGCGTCCCATGTAATCTCCAGTGCTCTGGAATGACGTTCAGGTTCCTGAAGGATCGTTCGTCGTGTGCCGCCACGAATTCGCCACCTACGCACCGCTCTTTGTTCGTCTGGACGGCAGCGAGCGAATAATTCTGCACCAGCAACTCCGTCGACCTTTCGTGTGAAAAGCTCGGCACACATCGCCGCCCGAGCTCCGCTGTCGCAATCAAGCTGCGCATCAAACCGGCTTCAGCTCGAAATACCTTCGTCGAAAATAAATATCCTTGTCGCCTAAAATTCCGGCAAAGAATGCTGCAAAACGATCATCTCCTGACTACACGGCACCGGCAACGGCCATTGTGGCCGAGCTCACAACCGTCAGTAAATTTCCATTGAGACGACTGCAAAGCTCGTGCCGAAGACGTCTTGCTCAGCGAAACATCGCCGACCGCAACGACCGCGAACTCATATCGCACCCCCTGGTGAGTTGAGGTGATAGTTTCGTGAATTGTCTGTTGCGTGGAATTTGAGGGCGTTCGACGAGCTATTGGAACGCGACCTCGGCGAAGCTGCGCAGCTTGCGTGAGTGCAGGCGCTCGGATTCCTGCTGCTTCAATCGTTCCAGCGCCTTCAGGCCGATCTCAAGATGCTGACCGACACGTTGCCGGTAAAATTCGCTGGCCATGCCGGCGAGCTTGATCTCGCCGTGCAGCGGCTTGTCGGAGACGCACAGCAACGTGCCGTATGGCACGCGGAAACGATAGCCGTTGGCGGCGATCGCCGCCGATTCCATGTCGAGTGCAACCGCGCGCGATTGGGACAGGCGTCGAATGACCGATGGACCGCTGATCTCCCAGTTCCGATTGTCGACGCTTGCGACCGTGCCGGTGCGCATCAGCCGCTTGAGTTCGAAGCCGGAAAGCCCGGTGACCTCGCCGACCGCCTCCTCGAGCGCGACCTGCATTTCAGCAAGCGCAGGGATCGGAACCCACAGCGGCAGCTCGTGATCGAGCACGTGATCCTCGCGGACGTAACCATGCGCGAGCACGTAATCGCCGAGCCGCTGTGTGTTCCGCAGGCCCGCGCAATGCCCGACCATCAGCCAGGCGTGCGGCCGCAGTACCGCAACGTGGTCAGTGACGTTCCGCGCGTTGGACGGCCCGGTGCCGATGTTGATCAGGGTGAAGCCGCGATAGTCTGGCTCGACGAGATGGAAGGCCGGCATCTGCGGCGCGCGTTCGGGCGGGATCCCGGTGGTGCCGCCACCAAGCCGCGCATTGCGCGTCATCACGTTCCCGGGCGCAACGAAGGCCTCAGGGCCAACCTGGCCCGAGGCGAGGCGCTGCTGGCACAACTGCACGAAGGCATCGACGTAAAACTGATAGTTCGTGAAGATCACGAAGTTCTGGAAGTGCTCCGGGTCGGTGCCCGTGTAGTGATAGAGCCGACGCAACGAGTAGTCGACCCGCGCCGCGCGGAACAGCGCCAGCGGCTCGGGCGCGCCGGATGGCAGCCCGACAATACCGTCAGCGATCGCGTCGTCCATGGCGGCAAGGTCGGGCGTATCGAACACGTCGCGCAGCGACCGCGTAAAGGCCGAGCTGTCGGCGATGGTCAGCGCTGCCTCGATGTTAATGTCGCGCCGATAGGCGAAATGGATCGGAATGGGCTCGTTCGACTCGCCGACTTCGACCGGCACGCCGTGATTCTTGATCAAGAGCTCGATCTGCTCCGTGAGATAGCTCCGGAAGATGTCCGGCCGCGTCACGCTGGTCTCGTGTACGCCCGGCCCCGCGACAAAGCCGTAGGCGAGACGCGAATCGAGCCGCGCATACGTCGCGGTCGTGATCCGCACAAAAGGATAGCAGGCGCGCGCGCGCGTCGTGAACGATCGGCCATTGACGTAAGCTTCAAAGCGATCGCGCAGGAACTGGGTGTTGCGCTGATAGATCTCTTCAAGGCGGGCGACCGCCGCGCCGGCGTCTACGAATGCTTCGGTGGCGATGGCTGGCGGCAATTCGACGAGCAGTGCAGGACCCATTCGCTTTGCACCGTATTTGCTATCGAGCTGAGACTCGGTCTGCTCGGAGTATAGCAGCAAAAGTGCCAAGTCGTGTCGCGAGAACGTGAAGCTTTGCTTCACGGGGAATTGTCTCGCAAACCTCTCGGGTTCTCCGTCCTATTGAATCTTCGCGAGCACCGCGAGGCGGCGGATGCCCTTATTGCGGTAGGCGTCGAGAAATGCGTAGTAGTCCTTGAACGAGACGCAGCCGTTGGAGTCGCCGTTCGGGCCGAGCATAAAGGTATGCGCGAGCAGGCCACTGCGGTTGAAGATCTTGCTCTCGCCGCCGATTGGCGTCAGCCGCAGCGCCGGCACACCGTGAAACAGCGCCTCGCGCGGCTTCAGTTCGTAAATGTGCGGCGGCGTCACGCCGACCATCTTCAAATGCGACGAACGCGGATCATCGAGCCTCGAGCCAAGGCCCGAATGCGCCTCGAGCCGGGTGCCGTCGGGCAGGTACACCGTCCTGGCCGAGATGTCGTAGACTGCGGTCTGGCGGTCATAGGGCGGCGAGCCGCCGAGCATGGGGTTCTGGTCAAGCGTCGAGGGAATGCTGCCGGTGACGCTGGCGTCGGCCGATGCGAAGGATAGCAGCGAGTTGGTCTGCTCGCGCTTGCCCCACAGCTTCTCGACCATGGTCTGCCTGTCGTTCGAGGCAATCGACATCACCGCGGCCTTGGCGCGCGCCGCCATATCGCGGACCGAGAGGCCGGAGGACTTTGCCGCGGGCTTCGCCTCGGCGGGCCGGGTCTCGACCTGGCCCGTCGGCGTGTTGAGCGCGACCTGCAGATTGGCCGCGGCTTCCTTCTTCGTGGCGTCAACCGATCTTGGTGGGATCGTCTTGGACGCATCGGCGTGTTTCGGCACGGCAGCGGGCCTCGACGCTTCAGCGATCTTCGCATCGGTGGACTTCACCGCATCGGTCTGCGGTGTAGCGTCGGCAACGACCCGCGACGGCTGGCCCTGCGGGGAGGCGGCTGCAAACCTTTCGTCAAACATCAGCGAAGGTCCGGCTGTCTCCGCCTTCGGAGCCGTCGATGGCGGCGGCGTCAGCTGTGCGAACACCTCGTTGAAGGGGGGCGGCGCTGGCCGTGCAGCGACCTCGACGGGCCGCTTGATCACGGGCGCATCGAACGCTGCGCTGTTGACCGAGGGATAGACGCTCGCAGCGAAGATGTTGGCGTAGACGGTCCAGGCGCAGCCGACCACCAGGCCGGCAACGGCGGCGCTACCCGCGACGCGTTGAGGAAGAATCTTTCGGGAGGATCTCCGGCGGCCGGGGGCCACAGGGTCATACGCACTTGTACTCGTACTCATACGCCCGGCGCTCGAAACAGTTCCACCTAGTCCCTCGCTCGATCTCACGCCGAATGACGTTTCGGCTCAGCATCTCGCAGGGGCGCGGATGGCCATTAAGACGACTTTTAGTTAAATGTGATTTAACTTGAGGCAGTCCCCTGCATCACGCGAAGTGCCTGTGGCATGGGGCTTTTTTAAGATGGCGTGTGCCCTCGGGCCCCGATTTTCTGTCCCATCATGGGACATTTTCGAAGCCCCTGGGAGGGCTAGTAAGACGCGGAGAATTCCATTGCAGAAAGACCCCGGAATCCCCGGGGGTTTTTGCAAAAATAGCCTCCTCAATAGCGCAGCTTCGGATACCAATCCTTGCCTCGACCTTCGGGCGTGGTGTCGAGGATGGTCCAGAGCGGATCGAAGTCCGGCGCGCCGCGCGGGTCCTGGCCGGGATCGGCGGTGTCCTGCCCCATCTCGGCCGCCCAGAAATGGCGGATGGCGCCGTCGCGGCGCGTGAAGACATTGTAGCCGGGCGCGTCGGCATCTTCCCTGCTGACATAGTCGCGCGTGTAGTCGCTGGACGGATCGGAGTAAATCCGATGGCGCGTCCAACCGCGCGCGTTCTTCGCTTCGATCAGCCGCGCAATTGGCGAGCGCGCGACGAACACAAGGGAGACGCGCTGCTCGACATCCGGCAGCTTCGCTGCCCACGTGCTCATGAAGGAGGTGCACATCGGGCACGGCTTCTCGCGCTGCGGGCCGAACATGTAGCTGTAGATCACGAGCGTCTGCTTATCGGCGAAGAGGTCCGCGAGCGTGGCCGTGCCGGCTTCCCCGATGAACTCGTAACGCCTGGTCACCTCGCCGCCCGGCGGCAGCGCACGGCGCATCTCGGCGACACGCTCGATGTGACGGCGCAATTCGATCTCCTCGGCGAGCAGCGCCTGGCGGGCGCGGCGATAGTCGGCGCTCTCGTTGGGAAAGCGTGCGGTGTTGGTCTTGGCAAGTTCAGCGGCGAGTTTCAGGGCGGAACCGATCATGGTCAGGACCTCGCTTGGTGAGCGTATGGATACAAGACGCTCCGGTATTGGGCGATCCGACGTTTCGGCAAATATTTCTACTGTAGTTCCGGCGGCGGGGAGCGGTCGAACACCTCCCCTTTCGGCCCCTCCAGCACATCGAGGGCATAGGTTTCGACAGTGAGCGGTCCGCGCACCCGCTTGACCTCGGCGACCTGCTCGGTCCGCGCAAACATCCCGCGCATGGACGGCCCCTGCCCGGCCTCGTGCACGTAGAGCAGCTTGCCGGCGAGTTGCTCGGGTCTCGGCTCGGGCATGTTGACCCAGCGGACGCGCTGGCCCTGTTGTGCGACGCACGTGCCCTCGGGGAGGTAGAATGCAAGCCAGCCGGTTGTGCCGTAATCCGGCGCCAGCACGCAAGCCGCACCGACGCGCGCGCGCACCGCCTCGATCTCGGCGGCGAGTTCGCGCCAGCCGACGCCGACGCTGCGCACGGTGGCATCGCGACGATAGCCCGAGAGCACGCCGGTGTTGGCCTGTACGATCAGCAGCACGAACAGCAGCACCCCGCCCGGAGCTGCCCAGCGCCGGCAGAAATCGACGGTGCGCTGCTCGCGCGGCGCCCATTGCACCTGGATCGCGGCGACGGCGGCGGCGACCGCGAAGGCGGGATACACCGGGGCGAACCAGTTCGCCTCGACCCGCGCATGCAGCGCGTGCCAGGCGAAATAGGCGACGATGGTCCAGAACATCGTATTGACGAGCACACGCGCGGCCATAGCACCGGCGCGGCGCCTGGATAGTGCATAAAGGCCCATCGCGCCCAGAACGAAGACGAGCGGCGTCGCGAACGCGATCTGCGTCGGGATCAGTTCGGCGACGAAGACGGGCCTGAAATCCTCGATCCGCGCGCGGCCCATCTGCTTGATGAAGGAGACCCAATGATGGGCGGCATTCCACCGAATGACCGGCGCGAACATGCCGAGCGCGACCAGGCCACCGAGATAAAGCCAGGGCGAGATCAGCCAGTGCCGCAGCTTCGGCACCATGGCGAGCCAGATCAGGATCGCGGGTCCGAAAAACAACGCGGTGTATTTCGACAACAGCGCCGCCCCTGCGCTGGCGCCGACCGCAAGCCACCAGGCGCCGCGGCCGCTTTCCAGCACTTTAGCGAGCGCGAACAGGAGGAAGCTCGCGGCAACCAGCACTGGCGCGTCGGGAGTCACGATCAGCGTGCCGACCGCGGCCATCAGCGTGACGTTGAGCAGGATCGTCGCGCTCGCAGCGACCTTCTGGCCACCGAACAGGATCGCAGCGGCCTGATAGACCGCCCAGCTCATCGGCAGGCCGAGCAGGATCGACACCAGCCGCACACCGAATTGCGTATCGCCGGCGATCATGGTGCCGAGCCGGATCACGAGCGCGACCATCGGTGGATGATCGTAATAGCCGCCGGCGAGCGCCTTCGACCACATCCAGTAATAGGCTTCGTCAAAGGTCAGCGGGGTCCAGGCCGCGGCGGCAAGTCGCAGCACGACCAGCGCGCACACCGTGAGGACGGTGTTGAGGACGAGCCTCGCCTCGTTCGGATTCATGCCGACATCATCGCCTGCGCCAGACGAACAGACCGGACATCGCGTAGTTCCAGACCACGCCCATCAACGCGCCAGCAGCGCCCGCGAGCCACCAGATCGGCTCCTGGTCATAGACCGAGAACGCGACGCCGACGTTCGCAAGCAGGCCGACGCTGCAGACGAGATAGAACAGCAACAGGCCGCGCAGGATCGCAATGCCTTTCAGCCGCTGGTCGCGGTAGGTCAGGAAGTTGTTGAGGATGAAATTGCTGGTCATCGCAACGATCGCGCCCGTCGCCTGCGCCTCCGGGAACGGCGCGTGGAACACTTCGAGCGCGATGAAGAGCGCGACGAGATGCACGAGCAGGCCGAGCGCACCGACCATCGCGAACATCAGGAAGCGCAGCGAGATCACGTCATTCGTCAGCTTCGCCAGCACGAGCCCGAGGAAATCAAGCGCGACCATGGAGTCGAGCTTGCTCTCGCCATGCTGGCGGGCGCCGAAAGTGTAGGGAACTTCGACCGTGCGCAGCTTGCCTTGCGCGGTCGCGACCACGTCGAGCAGGATCTTGAAGCCCTGCGTCGACAGTTGCGGCGCGAGCTGCTCGAAGCGGTCACGGCGGATCATGAAGAAACCGCTCATGGGGTCGGCGATCTCGACCTGCAGCGAACGACGCGCGATCTCGGTCGCAAAGGCGCTGGCGCCGGCGCGCTGCTTGTTGAACCCTTCGGCGCGGTAACCCTCGATGTAGCGGCTGCCCACCACGAGCTCGGCCTCGCCGTTCTGCAGCAGGCCCACCATCTTGGGGAGCTGAGTCTCGTCATGCTGCAGGTCGGCGTCGATGACGGCGGCATAGGGCGCGCTTGAGGCAAGGATGCCCTCAATGCAGGCACCCGACAGGCCGCGCCGGCCAACGCGACGGATGCAGCGGACCCGCGGATCCTGCCGTGCCAGGCCGCGCACCACGGTCCATGTTCCGTCGGGCGAGTTGTCGTCGACGAAGATCACTTCCCAAGGAATGTCCTTCAACGTCGCGTCAAGCCGCCGGTACAGCACCGTGACATTGTCGCGTTCGTTGAACGTCGGCACGACCACCGAAAGTTGCGGCAAACCAGCGGCCTGCGACGGGGTTTCGGAGCCCGGCTTGATGGCATCACTCATGAGCGCCAGCGTATAGCCGCAGCCCCCCGCGCTGCCAAGGCGCGATGGCCGGAACACCCTCTCGTGAGGCGGGAAAACCGGCGAATCACCCCAAAAATACCAACGACCACGAACAAAGCGGCGCGCGTACATCCGGCGCAACCGATCAATGCCGTGATCGTCCGGCGACGGAGCCAATAAGCTGCAACGTCACCTCACAAAAACAAATAGGAAGGACAGACGCGATCCGCAAGGGCGCCTCGACGGCGCTAGTTGTTTGGGACTTCCCGGATCACCGGCCCCCTCGGTGCCGGGGCGACCGGCGGGGCAGGCGCCTGCTGTTGTACCGCCGCCGGCTGGGCCGGCTTGCCCATCTGGCTGGGCGACGGCCCATAGATGAAAGCGGCCGCCAGCACAATCACCGCAACAACAGCGCCCAACAGCCCCGCCACCGATTGAGAAGTCATGCCGGATTCGTCCCCCTCGCCTCTGGGCGGATTGATATCAAGAATCGGCCCGCGGCAACAGGAGTTGAACGCCTATTTGGCGGGGGTCTTGCGCCGGACAAAGGCGGTGACGACATCCTTCTGGGCGAGCTCGATGGCACGGTTTGCAGTCGAGAGATGCTGGTCGGCGTCTTGCTTGGGATATTGCAGCGCCAGGAAGTCGATCATCGATACCCGGAAATTCTGCCGCTCCGAGGGACAGACGGTCGCGATCAGCGCGGTGAACTCCTGGTCCGACATTGTCTTGTTACTGTCGCGGGGATATTCGCGGGCAAGGCAATTCCAGTAGGCATCGCGGCCAGTCACCGCGAGCCTGTGCGCATCGTCGACCTCGTCGGCCATCGCAGCGGAGGACGTGGCCAAAACGACAGTCGCAATCAGCATGCGCATTGTTCTTCTCCCTTTTGACGCATCCTAGCGAATAGACCCGGCGGCGATAAGCGCCGCCGTCACCTCGGTGGCAAACTGGCCAATCACGATTATTTTGACTACTCTGGTCCGTGTTCCCTCCTCACGATGAGTGCAATCGTGGTCAAAACCTCCAACAAGACGCCCAAGAACAGTGCAAAGAGCAACGCAGGCAATATCTATATCGGAGTCGGCGGCTGGACGTTCGAGCCGTGGCGGGGCGTGTTCTACCCGGAAAAACTCGCGCAATCGAAGGAGCTCGCCTACGCGGCCTCGAAGCTGACCTCGATCGAGATCAACGGCACCTATTACGGTTCGCAGAAGCCAGAGAGCTTCCGCAAATGGGCAGGCGAGGTGCCCGACGGTTTCATCTTCTCGCTCAAAGGGCCCCGCTTCGCCACCAACCGGCGCGTGCTGGCGGAGGCCGGCGATTCCGTGAAGCGATTCTATGATTCCGGTGTACTGGAACTGAGGGACCGGCTCGGACCGGTGCTCTGGCAGTTCGCGCCGACCAAGAAATTCGACGGCACCGATTTCGGCAAGTTCCTCGAGCTGTTGCCGCGCAAGCTCGACGGACGTACGCTCCGACACGTGGTCGAGGTGCGGCACGACAGCTTCTGCGTCCCCGAATTCGTCGCGCTGTTGCGCGAGTTCGAGACGCCCGTAGTATTTGCCGAGCACGGCAAATATCCGGCGATTGCCGATGTCGTGGGCGACTTCGTCTACGCGCGTCTGCAGAAGGGCGATGACGAGATCGAGACCTGCTATCCGCCCAAGCAGCTCGATGCCTGGGCCAAGCGGTTTCAGGACTGGGCAGACGGCGGCGAGCCGGACGACCTCCCGCGCGTCGACAAGGCAAAGCCGAAGAAGGCGCCCCGCGACGTGTTTGCCTACGTGATCCACGAGGGCAAGATCCGCGCCCCGGCCGGCGCGATGGAGTTGATCGAACGCGTGAAGTAGGCGCAAGCAACCATGGCGAAGTCGAAGAAGCTGTTCACCATCGGTTATGAGCAGACGCCCGCGAAAGCGGTGCTCGACGAGCTGGAACATGCCGGCGTGAAGCTGCTGGTGGACGTGCGCGCGGTCGTCTCGTCGCGGCGGCCGGGATTTTCCAAGAACCAGCTCGCGGCCGGCCTCGACGAGCGCGGCATCTCGTACCTTCACCTCAAAGGATTGGGTACGCCGAAGAACGGCCGCGAAGCCGCGCGCAGCGGGAAGTATGATGTCCTGCACAGGATCTATTCGGCCCACCTGAAGACGTCGGAAGCCAAGGAGGACCTCGACCAGCTTGCGTCGCTGGTGCAGAAGTCCGGCCCGGTGTGCATTCTCTGCTTCGAGCGCGATCACAGCCACTGCCATCGGCGATGGATCGCTGAGATCATCAGGGATCGCGAGGGCGTGAAAGTGGAGAATCTGATGGCGCCGCAGGTTTAGCCGCCCCCGCCCGCGACGCGCATCGTTCCTTCCATCATCCGCACGCAACCGCCGCCGACATGCGCCGATACGATGGCGCCGCCCTGCTTGCGCACCCGTGTCAGCAGCAGGCTCGGCCTTCCCATGTCGACGCCCTGGCCGATCCGCAGCCGCAGTTCACCGTCGCGTGCGGCATCGAGATCGGCGAGCAGCGCCGCGGCAGCCACGGTCGCGCTGCCGGTCGCCGGGTCTTCGGACAGGCCGCTCGATCCCGGATGGAACATGCGCGCCTGCAGGTCCAGCGGCTGCTCGCTCGACGGCACGTCGCGCGTGTAGAAATAGACGGCGTCGCTGCCGAGGCGCGGGAGGATGCCCGCGAAGGCCCCGGCATCAGGCCGAGCCCGTTTCAGCGCATCCCGCGAGGCCACCTCGACCACCAGGAACGGTAGGCCGACCGAGACGACCTGCGGCGCATGACGGTCCGTTTTGACGTCACTCGAGGATAGCGAGAGGCAGGCAGCCGCTTCGGCAGCGCCCGCCTCGCCGAGCCGCTTCAGCGGCTGTGGCGCGGTCAGTTCGGCGCCGATCACCTTGCCTTGCTCGGACAGGATTTCGATCGGCACCAGGCCGGCCTTCTCCTCGAATGTCAGCCGCGCCGGCGCCTTCGCCGCCTGTGTTGCCAGGACGAACGCGGTGCCGACGTTGGGATGGCCGGCGAACGGGATCTCCGAGCGCACCGTGAAGATGCGAACCTTGGCATCGTTCGCGGCATCCTGCGGCGGCAGCACGAAAGTCGTCTCCGAATAGTTGAATTCGGCTGCGATTGCCTGCATCTGCGCCGTCGACAGCCCGCCGGCGTCGAGCACGACGGCGAGCGGATTGCCGCCGAACGCGCGGTCGGTGAAAACGTCGACAGTAATGTAGCGCCGCTGCATCATTCGTGTCCCTTTTCCCTCCGGCCACCTTCGACCGGAATGCCCAGTGTAACACGGTCGCGAGAACGTCTTTCAGAGCACTCGGTGCAATCGCCGGGTCGACATGCCTAGCTCAACTGCCAGACGGTCATCGGCCGGTCGTAGCCACGTATCGCGACCTCGCCATGCGAAATGGCCTCGTCGCACGAGTCGCCCAACGCGTCCCGGATCGCGGAAGACACGAGCAGCTGCGAATCGAACTCCTTGTTCAGCGCCTCCAGTCGAGCGGCAAAGTTCACGGTGTCACCGATCACCGTGTACTCCTTGCGCCTGGGTGAACCGATGCTCCCGGCCACGACCTCGCCGATATGGATGCCGATGCCGATGCGCAGCGGCCAACTTGATGTCTCGTTGATACGCTCGTTTGCCGCGAGCATCTCGCGCGCGGCGGCGACCGCGTGCCGTGCGGCATCGCCGGTCTCGAAGGGCGCGCCGAACAGTGCGAGAAAGCCGTCGCCGAGAAACTTGTTCACGATGCCGCCATGGCGATCGAGAACCTCGACCAGCACGGCAAAGGCTCCGTCGAGCCGCTCCACCACCTCCCGCGGCGTGCGCGTCCTGGCGCCTGCTGTGAAGCTGCGGAAATCGACGAACATCACCGCGACGCGGCGGATGTCGCTCTCGGTGCTCGCGCCCTCGGCCATCAGCCGCTCGACCACCTGCGGGGATACATGCTGGCCGAACAGATTCGTGATGCGGTCACGCGCGGTTGCGGCAAGAATGCTCGCTCCGAATTGACGGCGCAGTTGCATCCCGACCGCCCCTGCGAGGATGCCACAGATCAGCACGATGACGCTTCGCGCGGCGTGGTAGAACAGGACGGGCTCGGGATCGACGCTCCCCTCGGGGCGATAATACATCGCCATCCAGAACAGCTGCGCTGCCGCGACAAAGCCGGTGAAGGTCGATAGCCAGAAATCCAGCCTTAGCGTCGAGGCTATGATGAAGATGAAATAGATGAATGGTGCCACGAAGCCGAGTGCCGCGACCGAACCCATGTTGTCGATATGGATCGCCAGCGCCGCCGTCGGCATCGAGGTCTCGATAAACGCCCCGATGTAGCGCCGGATCACTGGCAGATCGCGCCCCTGCCGCATGTGCCGGGTGATCGACCCATGCACCCACAATTCGAACAGGATAAAGGGCACGATAACCGCGTAGAGATAGGACGGCTTGAGATCGCCGTGCCACACGCGCATCATCGACCCGGGCTCGATGAAATAAGTGATCCAGATCATGACCCCGAGCAATGCGGCGGTGCAGATCAGCACCTTGATCCGCAGCAGCTCCGTGCTCATCACTTGCCGCATCAGTGCATGCTGGAAGTCGGCTGACACCGTCGTGCCTTGCGCCTTGTCCTTGCCCCAGAATCCAGCCATGTCCCCTCGCCCGCCACTCCCGGACGGTCCGAAGAGCCGGACCCGGAATCTCGAGATTCCGGTTTCCTCGCTGACGCGACGCGCCGAAATGACATCCTGCCGGTACATTCTGCCTCAATCGAGTGTGCGGCGGAAGCGCGTCACCGCAATCGTCATGGCGATCAGCATCAGGGCGATCAGCGCGATGGTGTCGTATTGCAAATTTTGCACGACCGCGCCCTTCAGCATGATGGCGCGGACGATGCGGATATAATGGGTCAGCGGCAGGACCTCGCCGATATACTGCGCCCAGACCGGCATACCCGCGAACGGGAACATGAAGCCGGAGAGCAGGATGCTCGGCAGGAAGAACATCATCGAGAGCTGCATCGCCTGCAGTTGGTTCTGCACGATGGTGGAGAAGGTGTAGCCGATCGACAAATTGGTCGTGATGAACAGCGTGGTGAGCAATGCCAGCAACAACATGCTGCCGAGGATCGGCACGCCAAACAGCAAGACGCCGATGCCGATGATCAGGCTTGCCTGGACGAAGCCGACGATCACGTAGGGGATGATCTTGCCGAACATCACCTCGACCGGCTTGATCGGCATCGACAGCAGGCTCTCCATGGTGCCGCGCTCGATCTCGCGGGTCACCGAAAGCGCGGTGAAGATCAGCATCGTCATGGTCAGGATGGTCCCGACCAGGCCCGGTACGATGTTGAGCCGCGATTCCGCGGCAGGGTTGTAGCGCGCATGGGTGCGGATCTCGAACGGCATCGACGGCGGATCACCGGTGTGCAAATCGTGCTCCAGCGCGGTCTGCACCAGCGGTCCCAAGGCGCCGAGTGCCGAACCGGCCGCGATCGGATCGGTGGCGTCGGCTGCGACCAGCAGCGCCGGCTTGTCGCCGCGCCGGACCGCGCGCTCGAAGCCGCGCGGGATTTCGACGCCGAACAGCACCTTGCCTGACTTCAGCAGGTTATCGAATTCCTCGACGGTATGGACCTCGCGAGTGAAGCGGAAATAGGCAGTGTTCTCCATCGCCTTCAGGATCGAGCGCCCGAGGTCGCTGTCTTCCTGCGTCAGCACGGCCGTCGGAAGGTTGCGCGGCGTGGTGTTGATGGCGTAGCCGAACAACAGAAGCTGCATCACCGGGATCATGACGATCATGGCGAAGGAGACGCGGTCGCGGCGAAGCTGGATGAACTCCTTGACCAGCATCGCGTAGCTGCGCCGCCAGAAGCCGAAACGCGGCTCCCTCGCCTCGCCGATCCGGATCGCATCGATCGCGCTCATTGGAAATTGTCCCTTGCGCGACCCATCAGGTCGATGAACACGTCTTCGAGCGAAGGCTCGCTCTCCTGCCAGTGCCATTTCGCCTCGGCGCGATAGGGCGCGACGCTTGCCTCGAGCGCCGCCTTGTCGCGGCCGGAGACGTGCAGGCTGGTGCCGAACGGCGCCACCATGTCGATGCCGGGCTTGCCGGTGAGTTGCTCCGAGAGCCCGTTGAGATCGTCGCCGGTGACGGTGTAGGTCGAGAGCGCGGAGTTCGCGATCACCTCGTCCACAGTACCGTGCGCAAGCAGATGGCCGTAGGCAATGTATGCGATCTCGTGGCAGCGCTCGGCCTCGTCCATGTAGTGGGTCGAGACCAGCACCGTCAGACCTTCGGCCGCGAGCGCATGAATCTCGTTCCAGAAGTCGCGCCGCGCCTTGGGATCGACGCCTGCGGTCGGCTCATCCAACAGCAGCAATTGCGGATTGGGCAGCGTGCAGGCACCGAGCGCGAGCCGCTGCTTCCAGCCGCCGGAAAGATTGCCGGCAAGCTGCTCCTCGCGTCCCTTGAGGCCGATGCGCGCGATCATGTCGCGCGCAGCGGCGCGCGCGTCAGGCAAGCCGTAGAGGCGCGCCACGAATTCGAGGTTCTCCCGCACCGAGAGATCCTGATACAGGCTGAAGCGCTGGGTCATGTAGCCGACCTTGCGCTTGATCCTGTCGGCGTCGCGGCGGATGTCATAGCCAAGGCAGGTGCCGTTGCCCCTGTCCGGTGTGAGCAGGCCGCAGAGCATGCGGATGGTCGTCGTCTTGCCGCTGCCATTGGGGCCGAGGAAGCCGTAGATCGAGCCGCGCCTGACCTGCATCGACAGATCGTGGACGACCTCGCGCCCGCTGAACGATTTCGAGAGGCCCTCGACATCGATTGCGATGCCGGGTGCATTGGTCGAGGCGGTGCTCATTGCCGGGCCGCCACAGGAGTCCTGGCATTGAGATAGACGCTGATCGGCTGGCCGACGCGCAGCGCATCGGGCCGGCTCGGCCGCGCCTGGATCAGGTAAACGAGCTTGTTGCGCTCGTCGAGGCTGTAGATCACCGGCGGCGTGTACTCGGCCGTGGTAGCGATGAAGTAGATTTTTGCGGTGAGATCGGCGGCGCAATTGTCGCAGGTTACCTTCACCTCGTCGCCGATCGAAAGCTTCGGCAGCTCGGCTTCGGGGACGAAGAAGCGCAGCTTCATGTTGCCGGGCGGCATGATCGACAGAACCGGCCGCCGCTCCGGTACCATCTCGCCTTCGCGGAAATAGATCTGCTGGATGGTGCCCGCGACCGGCGCGTAGCCTCTCCGACGCTCCAGCCGCGTCTCGGAGGTCTTGACGCGTGCCTCCGCAACGCGGAGCGCCGAGATGGCAGCGTCGAGGTTTGCCTGCGTGCCCGCGCCGGTGCCCCGCAAGGACGCCGCGCGATCATAGGTCTGCTGAGCGTTCGCCAGTGTGGCGTTGTTCTGGTTGAGGTCGGCCTTTTGCAAATCGTCGTCGACGGAATAGAGATGATCGCCGGGCTTGACCTCGTCGCCTTCGCGAACGTTCAGCTTGGTCACCCGGCCCGATTCGTCGGGGCTGACGAAGATCATGTCGGCCTCGACCCAGCCCTGGAAGCCGGGATCCTTCCTCTCATTGCAGCCGGCGAGCGCCGCGGCAAGCGCCAGCACCACCAGCAATTTCATGCACCGCGACGAGGTCATGTCGTCCTCCGTTCGCCGAAAATCAGATCGAGATGAACCTTGAACATCGCGATCGCATCGAGTGGCGCGTGCCGTGCGAACAGGCTCTGCCAGATCACCGCCACGATTGCGGGCGCGACCAGCAATTGAGGAAATTGCGCGAGCTTGTTCTCCCTGATCTCGCCGCGGGCAATCGCAAGCTCGATCAGCGCACGCATGCCGGCGAGCCCCTTCGAAACCACTTCGCGAAAATAGAAATCGGCGATCGCCGGAAAGCGCGGCCCCTCCGCAACGATCAGACGGATGATGTCGCCGCGGCGGGTCGAGGCGATCTCGAGGATGAAAGTCTCGGCGAAGCGTTCGACCGCGTCGCGCACGGAGCCACCGATCGGCGGCGGCGCGGACATGCGGCTGATCAACGGCACCAGCGCGGTGCGGATCAGCTCCTCGAACATCGACTCCTTGTCCTTGAAGTGCAGGTAAAGCGTGCCCTTGGCGACGCCCGCCCGTTTGGCCACGTCGTCGAGCCTGGTTGCGGCAAAGCCGCGCGCGACGAACTCCTCCATCGCAGCCTCGATGATCGCCATTCGCCGCTCCGCCGACTTCTCGGCCCGGTTGGCGGCAGGTCTTGTCCCGGACAGCCTTGGCGAGGCGACGGCCTGCGTCTTGGCGCGCGCGGTCTGGGCGGATGCGCGGCGCTTCCCGGACTTTGCAGGTGTCATGGTTTCGCTCTGTCGGGTCATGATCAATATATGACTGACTGGTCAGTCATTGTCAAGATGAACAGGAGGAAAAAGGCTTCATGCCGGTCGGGTTCGATGGGTGCCATTTTTCGTCGCCAGGCCACGATCGAACCACGGCGACGTCGCTCCGGCGAAGGCCAGGGCTCATAGCCACCGACTTCGTTGCGAGAAAACTGCGACCCCAGCATCGCGCGACAGCCGGCATTTGGGGTACTGGGTCTTGGCCTTCGCCGGGACGACGTTGAGGTTGGCTTCTCGCTCAAAGTACCACGCCGTCGCGCCACGATTATCGAACCCGTCATCCTGAGGTGCGAGCGGCGCGAGCCTCGAAGGATGCACGGCCCGGCTGGTCACCATACATCCTTCGAGACGCGCGCAAGAGCGCGCTCCTCCAGCGACAGCGGCAAAGCCGCTGCGCGGGGATGACGGGGATACAATTGAACATGCGTCCACATTCTCGCGACATGAATTGTCCGAGGTATGCTCTACTCTCACCCTCAAGATGGAATGAGGGCGCAGGGAAAGCCGGGTGCCGATCGCACCCATGGGTCCCGTGCAACAAAAAGCACGGGGGTAGGACCACAGGTGTAACCGGAAACAACCCGGCTTTCCCTGCGCGATGGTTTACGGCTTATCTCGTGATCTTCCCGGTGAGACCAGCTTTGTTGTCACCGTCATCCGCAGCGGCACTTTGCTGCGAACTTGACACCTGCATCGGGGCGTCAGAACCACACGACTTCGCCGTCCGCGTTGCGCATGCTCGTCAATCACACGCTGCGCGTCCACCGCATCTCGACCCAACACTCGTGACGATCGCGACGCGCCCCTCGATCGGGTGAGACGGGCGGATTCAACACCTGATTTGGGTCAAACACGAAGCACAATATTTTTCATGCGCGAACTTGCGGCGTCGGGCAAATCAGTGATCCGACTTTCGGCGAGGCGAGCCGAGGTTGTCTTCGCTGACATCAAAGCGTTACGCGCCGGCGTGTCGCGTCAGGATCACTGTCCCAACATCGTTCGATAAGGCCACCGTGGTTGTGCTAGAAATCGACGTCCCGCCAAAGTGGGACGCATTTTTTTCAGTAGTTATGTTGGAGGGGAAATCATGCGAACGCGCTACGCTTGCTATTTCTTTTCGGCGGCATTTGCCGCCACAGCAGCTTCGAATGTTCTCGCGGGTGAGCAGGTGCTCGAGTTCAAGCTCGTCACCAAGCCGATCGATTACAAAGTAGTGGAGGCAGCAAACATCGAAGGCCAGACGGTCGCGTCCGGCAAGCTGTTCGGCGTCGCCGTCTTCAAGGACGGTCGCATCGGGGTGAAAGAATTTGTCAATTCATCAGACTTGCTCAAGGGTTCGGGTACCTTCTTCGGCTACAGCACCTACACGTTCGAGGATGGCTCGATCACGGCGCGCTATACCGGCGCGGTCAAGGACGGCCAGTCAAAAGGCGAATATGCGATCCTCTCCGGCACGGGCGCCTATGCGAACGCTACGGGCACGGGCACTATCGAAAGCGCGCCGAACCCGTTCAAGGGCGTCAACCTCTTGAACATAAAACTGGTCGTCAAAACGCCCGGTACGTAAGAGACACGCAACGCCGCGCCTCCTGAAACTCGTGAGGCGCGGTTTCTCTCATGCGCACCAGTTGACGCCGCGGACGCCACGCGGCCCGCACACGGGATCGCCTTCGATCTTTGGCGCACAGCACGACGACGCGTTGCGGTGATAAGCGCGCAGTCTACTGCGGCACAAAGTCCTTGCCGACCGAGATTGCGCGCGGATCGACAAGGCAATGCAGGATCGCGGGCTTGCCCGAGGCGAGCGCGCGCTCGAAGGCGGGAGCAAACTCCTCGGTGCGCTCGATCCGCTCGCCATGGCCACCGAACGCCTTCGCGTAAAGCGCGAAGTCCGGATTCTTCAACTGGGTGCCGACGACGCGGCCGGGATAGTCGCGTTCCTGGTGCATGCGGATGGTGCCGTATTGCCCGTTGTCGATCACGACGACGATCAAGGCTGCGTCATGTTGTACGGCGGTGGCGAACTCCTGCCCGTTCATCAAAAAGCAGCCATCGCCGGCAAAGGCGACGACGACGCGATCCGGATATTGCCGTTTTGCCATCACCGCCGCCGGCACGCCGTAGCCCATCGAGCCCGAGGTCGGTGCGAGCTGGGAGGCGAAGGTGTGGAAACGATGATGGCGATGCAGCCAGCCAGCATAGTTGCCGGCGCCGTTGCAGACGATCGCGTCCTTCGGCAGGCGGTCGCGCAACCATGTGACCACCTGGCCGTACTGGAAATCGCCCGGCAGCTCGCGCGGCTTCTCGGTCCAGGTGAGATAGTCCGCATGCGCTTTTGCCGCCTCCCCCTTCCAGGCCGGCGTGCCTGCGGGCTTCATGGTCTCGACGGAGGCGGCGAAGGCGGCCGGCGTCGCCTGGATCGCGAGCGCCGGCTGATAGACGCGGCCGAGTTCTTCAGAGCCAGGATGCACATGAACGAGCTTCTGGCTCGGCACCGGAATATCGAGCAGCGTGTAGGACGACGACGGCATCTCCGACATCCGGCCGCCGATCAGCAGAATGACGTCGGCCCCGGTGATGCGTGCCTTGAGCTGCGGGCTCGGACCGATGCCGAGGTCGCCGGCATAATGCGAATGGTCCGCATCGAACAGCGATGCGCGGCGGAATGAGGTCGCGACCGGCAGGTCGAAGCGTTCGGCAAAGCGC
This sequence comes from Bradyrhizobium lablabi, assembly GCF_018131005.1. Classification (GTDB taxonomy): domain Bacteria; phylum Pseudomonadota; class Alphaproteobacteria; order Rhizobiales; family Xanthobacteraceae; genus Bradyrhizobium; species Bradyrhizobium lablabi_D. Next base: position 497,689 of record NZ_JAFCJK010000005.1, on the reverse strand, counting down.
GCGATGCCGGATGCCGCCTCCGCGGTCCAGCCGGAGCCACCGAGGACGACGATCGGCGCCTTCGCGCCCGCCAGCATGGTGCCGAGGCGCTCGATATCTGCCGGCGCCGGCCAGCTTGCGGCAGGCTCGACGCGCGGCGCGTCCGCGACCGCCGCCGTCTCCGTCAGCATGTTCTCCGGCAGCGCGATCACCACCGGGCCCGGCCGGCCCTGCAGCGCGACGCGGAAGGCGCGCGCAACCAGCTCCGGAATGCGGTCGGGGCGATCGATCTCCACCGCCCATTTCGCCATCGTGCCGAACACCGCCTTGTAGTCGAGTTCCTGAAACGCCTCGCGGTCGCGCATGCCGGTATCGACCTGGCCGACGAACAGGATCATCGGGGTGGAATCCTGCATTGCGATGTGCACGCCGTGACTCGCATTGGTCGAGCCGGGGCCGCGAGTGACGAAGCAGATGCCCGGGCGGCCGGTGAGCTTGCCGTAGGCCTCCGCCATCATCGCCGCCCCACCCTCGGCGCGGCAAATCACGACGTCGATCGGGCTGTCATGCAGCGCATCGAGGGCCGCGAGATAGCTCTCGCCCGGCACGCAGGTGACGCGCTCGACGCCCTGGGCAACGAGCTGGTCGATGAGGATCTGGCCTCCGGTGCGGGCATTGCTCTTGGTCATGACGGCTCCCTGCGGACATTGGCGCACGTGCTGAGATTTCGCGGTGATGGTCAGAGGTTGCGTAGGATAGACGGAAAAGCGGCGCAAGGCCGAAGTCGCTGCCGAGGCATGCGGCAGGGAATGGATACCAGACTCGAAGAAAAAGCGTAGGGTGGGTTAGCGAAGCAAAATAATTTTGAGATACGCGGTGTGACGGCCTGATACGGTGTGGGACACGTAAACCCCTATACTTACAGGCTTTTCGGCGTATCTCGCCCCTTTCTTGCCGTCACTCGGCGTACCCTAGTGTATCGCCCCTTTTGTTAGCGCACGCTAACAACAGCCCTGAGAGACGTCATCATGAAAGTGAAGCTCACCGACACCGGTATCCGGTCCTATCAGCCGCGCGCCGCCCAATACGCCATCGGGGACGCCGCCTGTCCCGGCCTGTGCCTCCGGATCACACCGAAGGCCGTCAAGACGTTCGCCTTCGCCTATCGCAACAAGGGTACGGGCAAGATCACTTGGCTCACGCTCGGCCGTTACCCGGACGTGCCGCTATCCCGAGCGCGCGAGATCGCCAACGACGCACGCAAGACCGTGGCGGGCGGCGGTACACCGCTGACGCCCAAAACCGAGCGCGCCGAAGCGGAAAAAAAAACTAAGACCTACGCCGAGCTGGTCGAACTCTACTACGACGCCAAGCTGAGCACGCATCGCAGCGGCCGCAAGACTCGTCTGACGCTGGAGCGCATCGGGCGGGTCTACGGCTGGGACGACCGGCTTGCGACCTCCATCACCGACGACGATGCAGCCGCCATGCTGCTCGACATCGCAGATCGGCGCGGCAAGAGAGCCATGGCGAACCAGACAAAGCACATCGTCCATGCGTTGTTCAAATGGGCCAAGCAGCCCGGCCGCAAGTTCGTAACCGTGAATCCGTTCGCCGATCTTCCCGCGCCCGGCGGTGCCAAGGTTGCCCGCGAACGCTTCCTGAGCACCGCCGAAATTCGAAAGGTCTGGAGCGCCCTCGACGAGCCGGAGCGGTTCAAGGTCTCGGGCGACGTTGCGGCCGCGCTGCGGCTAATCCTCGTCACAGCGGCGCGGCCCGGCATGGTGGCGGGCATGACCGGTGGCGAACTGCGCGACCTGAGCGGGCCGAGTGAACACGGACCGCACTGGTCGCTCAGCGCCGAGCGCATGAAGGCCGGGAGCCCGTTCATTACGCCGCTCTCCGGCTTGGCGCTCGAACTGTTGCGGCCGCATCTCAAGACCGAGCCGCAGACGCGGCTCTTCAAACTAGCCGGACGTAACAAGTTAGGTGAAGCGGCCCAGCGCATCGTTAGCGGCCTTGAGATGGAGCGGTGGACGCCGCACGATCTTCGGCGGACTGCCGCGACAATCTTAGACCGGGCAGGTTACTCGCTCGAACAGATCGGTGCGCTCCTCGCCCACACTCGCAAGGGCGTGACGGCGGTATACGCGCGATGGGACAAGTTCGACCTACGGCGCGAAATGGCGACGGTGATCGAACGGTCGCTGCACGAGACGCTCAACGAGGCGCTGTGCGAGGATATTAAAGCTGCAGCCTGAGTTTCTGCCGACGGACTACGGCGGTGAAGAGAAGCGCTTCCTAAGCTCGCTTAAGGAAGCGTCATCTTTATCGAACAGCTTAACCTCGATTCCCGCCTCTGCAAGCATGGTCTCAGCCGCACTGTAGTGCCTCGCGAAGTTTGCATCCGTCATGTCTGGCGCGAAGCTATTCAACTGAACAATGCCAGACTGGATCATGGCGCGCGCGCAGTCGGCGCAAGGGAAATTATTGACATACATTCGGCACCCTGAGGTTGACACTCCTGCTCGCGCCATGTTGTAGATTGCGTTGCGTTCAGCGTGCTCAAACCAGAGATATTTTTCCCCATTCTCGCGAGAATGTCTGGCCTCGTAGTCGGCTGATACGTTGCGAGGCAATCCGTTGTAGCCCGTACCCAAAATTACGTTACCCGGCCCGACTACTACGCTGCCCACGTGACGACTTCGATCTTCACTCCAAGTGCTGAGAAGTAGACAAACCGAAAAGAATCGCGCGTCCCAGCTGTCGCATTGATACGTCGTCATAGCTACCTCAGGAGTCCAAGAACATGCTGATCGTGGGAGATGAGATTCTGAAGCAGAATCTACTTAAGGACGCAGATAGAAGCCATATTAAAAACTCTAGCTATTACCTCACTATCGGAGCGATCATACCAGTTGGGGAAGAGGCGAAAAACTTCGATTTCAAAAAGCCACTCGAAATGCTGGTGGTCAAGCCGCGCCAAGTGGCTTGGGTGGTCTCTAAAGAAGTTTTCAGCATTAAGTCCCATGAGATAACTGCGCTGGTCACGCTCCGGAGTACGTTTACGAAACAGGGCCTGCTTGCTCTCGATGTGGGGATGGTGGACGCTGATTTCGAAGGACCTATCGGTTCTATCGTTATAAACTTCTCGAAAAACGACGTGCCCTTGAGAAAAGGGGAGGAGTTTTTTCGGGTGGCCTTCATGACACACGCGGAGGTGCCAAATGAATTCAGGCCATTCCGGGAAAAAATGAGTGCAGAGGAATACATCAAGAAGCGCCACAATGAGATCATTGGCAGCTTCCCGGCGACATTCCTGAATACTGAAGTGTTATCAGATGAAATGGCGGGGAAAGTCTCTGAGAAGATAAAAAAGGATATACTCGATCAGGCGCTTCTCCACATCGTCAAAAATTACTGGCTCAAAGTTGTGGCTCTAATAGTCTTGACAACGTTAGCCGTTGGAGTCGCCTCATACTTCCTGCTCGCGAAGCTCGCGCCGAATCTGACGCAAAAAGAAGTGCAATCGATGATCCAAGTTTGGATTGAGCAAAATCTTCCTAAGCAAGAGCAAAGCCTACCCAAGCAACTTCCGCAAAAGAAATAATGCTTGAAAAGCCCGCTCGATGCGCGCCGGTCCGTGCTGACGATCAGCGATAGTTGATGATCGCTTGCTTATCGAGGTCCGTCGCAGGAACAAGTTTGTAGTGCTTCTCGTCCACTACGACGACCATATCGTTCTGGATCGTCAGTTCGAACATGGCCACTCGTTCGTTCTCCATGAACTGGGCCGAAATAGCGCGACACTTCATACCGGGGAATTTGGTACCGGCCCAAGTGATATCCTGCTTAGCCTGAACTACGGAGATTTGATCTTTGCCGCCCTTGGCTTGGACCGGGATAGCGTAATGGCATCCATCGCGGTCGATGCCGACATACAGTTCGTCGATTTCAATCTGCCCAATGCCCTTCACCGTGGTGCGAAGGTGATTTTGTAGGCTGAACGTCGTTAGTCCGAGAAAGGTATCGATTAGTCTGTTGTAGCGCACGATGGCAAGAAGAGCTTGCTCGTCGTCGAGAGCATACGCGCGTATTACTTCGGGCGTCCCATCCGGAATGCCGATTGTCGCGAGCGTGGCATTCGGCACGATCCGGTTTAATTTGACCAAGGAAAAACGATATTCCGCGCGACCAGTGCCCTCGATGATCCACTCCGCGCCCTTCGAAGCGGTGGATGTGATGCTTTGAGGCATTGGGGTGCGGTAACGGAGGGCGTAGATCACATCCCCGAGATTTAGGGGCAGTTCGATCTTCAACGCCTTCGCTGTTTTGACTAGGTCATCTCTGACCCAGTCGATACTGGTCGCGCCCTTTTTATAACGGTCGAAGAAAATCTTCTCGATAAGTTGCTTGTAGCGATTCGTTTCGGCTCCCAGAACGGGCTTAGCCACGGAACGCCTCCAGCGACGCAAGCCGAGCGGCTTCCGTTTCAACCTGCTTGCGCTTCTTCGCGCCGCTCTTTCGGTCCCGCTTCGAATTCGGCTTAGCGACCTCGAAATGATCGGCGGCCTGCGCCAAAACGAGATTTAAGAGCATCTCCTCGCCGAGTTCTATTTCACGGGTCGGTCGGCGCGGCCGAATACCTAACGCCTTCATGACTTCGCGAGCAACCGCACGAGCGAGTGGTGGCGGAACGGAATTTCCGATCTGCCGCGCGCCGTGCCACTTCGTCGCGTGAAACCGAAACCAGTCCGGAAATCCGTGAAGCCGCGCCATCTCGCGCACGGTTACGCATCGGTCACGGGCGTAATGGATCGGGCGAGGGCTAGTGAACGCTCCGCGCGCGCCATCCGTCCCCGCGCGAAGAGTGTTGGATAGACCGTTCGCATCCAGCTTGAAGAAGCGGCTGATCGGCTCGACCGAACCCGGCTCGGTCGCCGCAAATCGTCGCTTTGAAATCTCGGTGTGCTCGGTCTTGGCGCTCGACGTCAACAGTCCCGGATTCCACTTTCGCAGGTACCCATAGTGCCAAGCGTCGTTTGTGAGACACCGCAGCTCGGCCGCATAGTCGCTTGGCTTCCCGAACTTTGCTCGGACCGCGTCGCCGATGTCGAGTTCTTCGAAAGCATCCGCGTCGGGAAGGTCGCCGAGGGCGTCCTTGCAGGTGGGACCGGCGGGAAGCCTGTGGTCTTCCAACTCCACCGCTTCTGCATCCGCCGGGAATGTCGCGCGCGGCGGATATTCGGGCACCTTCACACCGCGCTTGGCTCCTAGAAGGATGAGTCGCTCGCGGTATTGCGGAACGCCGTAACGTGCGGCGTTTAGAACTTGCCAGTCGGTCCGTACGTTATATCCGACCTCTTCGAATGCCTTGATCAACTCGCTCAGAAACGACTTCTGACGGCCGACCGTAAGCCCCTTCACGTTCTCGAAAACGAAAGTCTTGGCTTTAAGCTCGGCGACGATGCGGACGAAATCCAGCACGAGGTGGTTGCGAGGATCGTCGAGAGAGCGGTGTCCGATAAGCGAGAAACCCTGACAGGGCGGCCCGCCGAACACCACGTCTACGGGGGCGTTCCCGATCCCGGCCGCCCGGCGGATGTCGGCACCAGTCAGCTCTTGCACGGACTGCGGGAGAACCGCGCAATCCGGAAAATTAAACTTGTGGACAGCGCAGTGGATTGGATCGATTTCCACGGCTGCTTTGACGTCAAACCCAGCCTGCTCGAAGCCAAGGCTCATGCCCCCAGCACCGGCGAACAGATCGATCCCTATCGGCCTTCCCATCTAACCCCTCGATCAGACCTGGGCCGCCTACGGCGGCCCAAGGAACCCTCGCAGAACGCGCTCGATCTCGTCCAAGTGCTTTAATTCGCACTGCCATACGGTCAGCGTCTTCCAGCCGTCCTTTTCGAGAAGGCCGATGACTTTCGTATCTCTATCCTGATTCGCTTTGATCTTCGCAGTCCAGTATTCCGTGCGAGATTTGGGGAGTTTTCCCTTGCTACATTCGTGGCCATGCCAAAAGCAGCCGTGAATGAAAATCACCCGTTTTCGTCCCGGAAATACGATGTCCGGACGACCGGGGAGGTCCTTTCGATGTAGCCGGTATCTGTAGCCGAGGCGATGAAGCAACCGGCGGACCAACAGTTCCGGACCGGTATCTCGGGTGCTCACGCTTTTCATAATGCGCGAGCGTTGTTCCTTGGTTCTAGTATCGACCATCGCTTTTCCTAATCGGCATTCTAGGGCGCGACGACGATCCAGCAAGGAGAGCCAATCCTATGCCAAAATGGTTGATTGAGGGGTTCCAAGGGGGCGACCCTACCGGCCTATCGCTGGAGGTCACTGGTCATGAGAGCCGGGTAATTCTCTTGCTTGAGCGACTAGCCGCGCGCCATTTGACCGATAACGAGATCGTTGATGCGACCTTTGGGGCTCGCACGGATTTGGAAATCCATAGGGACAAGCGTTTAGGGGAGCCGACCATGCTCATGACCGCGGGTTCGGATCATCACTACGTTGCGCGGATGGTCCGCTGATGTCCGAGGGCCATCCTCCCCACGATTTGCGCGTGCAGCCAGCTACATTCCTCTCACCAAAATCTATGGCGTAGAAGGATTTTCTTCTATAGCAAGAGCGCTCCGCCGCTCGCAACCTGAGGAACCCGTTTTCGTGGGACGGGCCCCCCTCCGCCCAGTTTTTAAGGCCAAAGCCTTCCTACCAGCCTTGTCTATATATCCTCCACCCGCTCGCAGAAGAGCAACGCAAGCAACCGCTCGTGCTGGTGTTCCGTCAGCCCGGCGAATACCTCCGCCAATTCGGTCGCGTCGTCACGGAGCTGGTTGATGGTTGCCCGCTGCAATAGGTCGATGGCGAGCGCGGTGGCTCTAGCATCCTCGTATTCATCCATGGCGCTGGCTCCGCCGCAGCAGTCCGATTACCTCGGCCTCGCGACGTTCTACGTCGGCCGCGATGGCTTGCCGGTTGGTGGTCTCGCGCATCTGGGCGTCGAAGCGAAGCTCCAGTTTAGCCAGTTCGGCGGCAACGCTCTTGCGCTCCTGAGCGATCACCGCGCCGACAGCGTCGTGCCAAATCTCGTCATGCTCTGCCAGCGCTTCCTTGACTAGCTCCTTGACGTTGTCTTCCGTCACCGCCTTCGGTGTCGGCTCAGGCGGAATGATCTCGGGAGGGATCGATGGGGGCATCGATGTCCCAATGTCCGGCTGCCGCGCCAGCCATCGGTTGAACGCGCCCGGTTGCGAGAGCACGTCCGGCTTTTCTGCAAGATGTTTTTCCATGGTGTAAGGATCGGCTTCGAAACAGGCGAGGCGATCCAAGTTGTCAAAGGCTGTTTTGAAATCATCCATAATGGTCACCACGTCACGTTCTCGACCCACGCGACCGCGTTCGCCGCGCGCAAGGTCCAAGACAGATCAAGGATCAGCCGCAGCGCGATGCTGTCGGTCTGGAGAGTGCCGACACTCGGCGCGGCGACGACCGCAGGCGAGCCCGGCGTGCCGATGTTGACTGGGTTGGTATCGTCCATGTGCAGGGTGACATCGTCGGCGACGCGAAAGCCGGGACTGTCGCCAAACGCAACAGCCAGTGCAGGCAGCGCCACCGCCATCACGGTTTTGTCCGGCAGACCGGACGTCGCGATGATCGGATAGGGCGGCGGTCCGCCGCGCCGCGTCGTCACCGAGTGATACAGGTCCAGCGACACGCACAACGCAATTCTAGTCCTCGCAATCGGACTGACCGCATTCACCAGCGCGGCGATATCCGCGTCCATCGCCTGTTCGACACCGCCAGCGCTCGGCGTCAGACCGGGGACGCCATGGCGCAGGCCGGGCGGTTGAAGGTCCGGGACGCCAGCCTGTTCGCCGAACGTGACGGCATCGAGATCGGCCGCCAAACCTTCCTCGACACCGGCCCGCGTGTAGGTCATCGCATTCGGCGTATCGTACATCTCGAACGTCATCGAGATGCCGACACCGACCTTGTGCCGCTCCATCGGCGGACCCATGAACGCCAGTTGCCGTACCGGAAACGGCTTGCCCTCGCGGAAGAAGGGGCTACGGCCGGTCGGCGTGATGACCATGGTGGGCACGCTGATCGCATTGCTGCGGCCGAAGCTGAGCTGCAGCGCCCGCCGAAACAGTTCGCGCGAGCCGAACGGCGCGCCCAGCACCGCGTCACCGACGACCAGATCGGCGACGGAGGATGTGGCCAGCGTGTCCGCCCAGCCGGTTGCGCCGGTCATGGCGGGCGCGGTGGCGGCGCGGGTCTGCAGCGTCGGATCGGGCGTGCTGAAGCCCCTGATGTGCGCGGCGATGCGGCGCGCCTCGACGATGGCGTTGCGGATGATGACGTCGCTCGGGCGTCCAAACTCGGCGCGGAGCGCGGCTGCGTTAGGTGGCCTGTTCATGGGCGTGAGGATGGCACAGGTTTCTCGGGCTGTCTGTCCACAGGGGACAACTCGCCGCCGTAACGCTCGGCAAACTCGTCGAGCATGACGCTGGCTCTGGTGGAGACAATGCTCCAATCCTCACTTTCGCTTTCCTCAAGCCAGCGTCTGTTCAACAGCGCGCGGATCAGTGCGTTCTTGTCCCGCACATGGAGCACCAAGACCGCACCGCCAGCCTTGAGAAGTGCGCGATAGCGAGCCTTCCGTGCTGACTTTGCGGCGCGCCTGCGGGCGGAATCTGATGAGCGGTCATGCATCATTTGGCCTCCGTCTATCAATTCGATAAGTGCCGTGCGTCGGGCCGTGACCACCGACGTTGCGGATGATGATGTCGGTGTCGGCTAGCAGGTCGTTGATCTGCCAGACGTGCGCTTTTATCGTCTGCACGCTTCGCTCGCTGTTGAAAACTATCGCGTTGATGTCCTCGGCAAATATCCCGTCAACACCGGCGCGGCGAATTACATCGAAGATACGAGCCTTCAGCGGAGTCAGTCTGACCCCGGCGCGTGTTTCGGGCGGCATTGAACGATGGCAGGTCGGGCAAAACGTCGTGCTCATGTTCCGCACTCCTGTTTCGCCAGTCGCATTTGCTCCAGCGCCAGCCAGCGGGGCAATGCCGGTACTTCCTCGCCGTCGTCTTCCTCGTAAGGTTCTTCGTCGTGATCTTGCATCGCGCGCACGACGTCGGCTCCGACGCGAGCGTAGGCCGTATCCCACGCGGCGCGATCAAATTCGAAAACGCAGCGGTCGCTTTTGCGGAGCAGCTCGCTCCAGTTTTCCGTGTCGTTGACGAGACGCAAGATTGCAGCTCGCGCCTCCGCCATTGCCTCGCGGAATTCAGCGGCCGAAGTGAAAACAGATTTGTAGATCAGCTTCTTGATGGCGAGCGCGAGAATTACCGGATGCTTCGAGATCGGCGTCCACATGCCGGTTGCTTGTCCGGCAACGTCGGAATCTGGATTGAACATTTCGATGCACTGCGCGAGCAGCGCGTCTGTCTCGACGTTCTTCACTTTTCCGACTGACCGCAATAGCACGGTCAGCATCAGGAAGGCGGTTTGAACCGTGACGACGGGCGTCGCCACCATGTGCGGGTGAGCTACCGGCCACAGTGCGGCGTGTGCCGCGTTGACGATCACGGCGCGCGGCAGCATCCGGCCGTGATTGATTATGGCGTCGGTCAGATTGGCGCGGTGCAGATCGCTGGTGCGGGTCAGCCGCAGTTCGTGGCTTAGTTCCTCGCTGCAGCGACCGGCGACTTCCATGGGCGAAGCTAGTCTGCGCATCGTTGCGCTGATCAGCGCGTTGCCTTGCCGCTGTACTTCTCGCAGCGCGACGGCGGTGCCGGGGAATTTGATAAGCGCCGTCATGTGTCGCCCCAACTTCTGCTCGGACCACGGAGCTGGGTGAGATAGTCTTCCGCACTCTGCGGCTCCTGATCGGCGATGACGCTGCCGGTGCTGTTGTCGATGGTGGGCGGGCCTGTGCCGGGGGACGGGTCGTCGAGCCAGCATTCGCCGTTGATCCACGTCGCCGGATGTTTCGTGAATTTCGGGTCTTGTCCGGCGCGCTCGTTGGCGTAGCGCTTCGCTCCTGCGATCATCGCATTGGGATCGGCACCGCGTTTGATCTTGGCGATGAACGCTCTCTCGGCGGCGGCCTTGGCCTTGCGCAACGGATAGGCGGCCCAGAATTCGGCGAAGGCGGTGGTTGATTTCAGATCAGGCGGCGGCGGATCAGGCGGGGTGACGGCGCATGGAATGTCCCACCTGCTGTCGTAGATGACGCACCCGTCTTGCTCGATGGTCCAGAACCAGTAGCTATTGGGGTTGACGCAGATGCTGCTCCACTTGCGAAAGCCCTTTCGCAGATTCCCGATCCACACGCACGGACTGGGTCCCGCCTGATAGTGCGTCAGTGCTGATACCGTGTACTGGCGAACGTCCCAGCGGACTTCTTGGCCTCCATCCCTCGCGCTGTATTTGATGATTTCAGCCTTGCCGCCCTCTGCGCGGTTCGTTGGCGTGTCATCACCCGAATCCGGCGCAGCAAAACCGGGGGCGGGATATATATTCTTTCCCTCTCTCTCTTTCTTCGCTGTTCTACGCTTTTTAACTGCCACCTTGGTGTCAGGGTTGGACGCGCATTCTGTCAGGGTTGACGCTGACAGAGCTGTGTCAGGGTTGGCATCATCGAACCCTGACCGAGCTTTGTCATGGTTAAACCCTGACGGAGCTGTGACAGGGTTGAGCAGCGTGTACTGATTCCGCTGTCGTCCGCCGGTCCGCTGCATCGCGATCCAGCCGGTGTGCTCAAGCAGCGAGACCAGCCGGTAGACCGTCCGCTCCGAAACATGGCTCGCGACGGCGATCCCGGCGAAGCTCGGGTCGCAGCGGCCGGACTTCACATGGAGATGGGCTCCGATGGCCAGCGCGACCCGTACAGCCACGTGCGGCAGCTCGGCCTTCAAGATGGCTCGCATCCAGTCGTCGCGCTCTTGGAAGGTGGCGGGCTGGGCGTGGGTGGTCGGCATCGATGCGGCTCCCCTCAAGCCGCGGAGACGCCAGGTTGGCCGGAACGGCCAACCTGATGGTTGTCGCCTCTCTTGCTCGCACGTTGTGCCGACGGCTTCTTGGCCCGTTGCTCCAGTTCGGTGAGCCGCATCTCCATCAACCGGGACAATGCGGTCCGCACAACCTCGATCTCCTTGTCGATCTCCCGCTTACGCAGCTCGGAGATGACCTTCCATTTCCGGCCTAGCTCGTTCGCGGCATTGACGGCACGCTGCAGCGCCGAGAGCAGAACAACCGCGTCGTAATCGGCGTCGCCTTGGTGCGTGGCATCGGTGGTCTCCTCCGTCTGCCTGAGAGCGTCGATCTCCTCGTCTAGTTCGGTGATCCGGGCGGTCAGTTGTTCGATCACGCGCTGCTGCTCCGAGCGCGACATCGGATCGGCGAACGGTATGCGCTCGGGCTTCGATTCTTTCGGCTCTTGTGATTGCGTGTGGCCCCAAATCTTCCGGCTGATCGCGAGCGCGGTAGCATTATCCAAATCGGAAGCTAGCTGCCGATTTGACGCCGCCTTCATCAGCATCCGCGCGGTGCGTTCGCCGAAGCCCAGAATCTCGGCGTTCGCTTGGAGCCACTGGTTCCAGTGGCCATGCGCAAAAGTCTTTTTCTTGGCGATTAGCTTCTCGCCGCAAGCGACGGCCTGACGCACGGCATCAACCATCGATCCGCGTGCGCGTGAATACAGCTCTCCGATCTCGGTGGCATCGGGATCGGTGTTGCACGGTGTGACAATATCGGTGGTCATTGGCTCGGTTCCTCGTTTGAGGGGCCGGGCTTGCGTCGCGTCGCGCGGTCGTTCATATGCAAGACTTGTCGAGGACCCACATAGGTGGCCGGTGCGCTGTGTCCGCAGTGCCCGGCTTCTATGTGGCTTCGGACTTGGTGGTGGTCTTCTTAGATGCCAATCGGCGGCGTTTTTCCTCGAACGCTTCCAACTCATCCGCGTAGAACCATTCGGTCCCGAGTTGATCGACCGCGTTCGGAAACCCCGGCTGCTGGCGTATGCGCCACTGGGTCATTCGCGACGCGGTGGGATAGCGATCCCGCATCCGCACTAGTACCCGCTCTGTCATGGTGTCCGCCCTCCAAAAATTTGGCGAACACCTAGATGATACATTTCGCGACGGTTTGCTTGAGACTTTTTCAGACCGGTTTTTGTCTCAGGAACTTTCTGCACTCGTCCAGCACGCGCTTGACGCTCTTGCATGCTGCGTCGAACGATTGTGCGCCGATGGCCAGTTCGGCAACGGCCTCGGCAATGGCCAAGCGCTCGGATGTTCCTTGACTGATCAGGTCCTCGATCATCTCCCACATATCCCACGTCGCCGGATTCGCGACGGCGGTGCCGTATCGCGACCATTTCCCGGTTGCGAGATCGACCAGCTCGCTTCGCATGATCGCCTGATGCAGATCGGCGCAGCGTGGGTCTTGCGTGAGGTTACCGAGCGTCCGCAGTGTCTGGAGAAATGGCACGGCATCGAGCGCCAGTTCAGGCTTATCGACCAGCCAGTCGCCGCTACCGGCATAGTTCGGGTCGTTGCGCCGCTCTGCCCATTTGGCCTTAAGCTCGGCGTAGCGGGCGGTGGCAATGCTTTCCTTTTTCTTCCTCGGCATCGGGGGAGCATAGCCGGAAAGCACGATGTTAGCGCGGCGTTAGCTCGGCACGAGCTGCCGTTGGCTTAGGTCGCTGAAAGTGCTATGAAAAATGCAGCTTGACGGAATGAGCGAAGCGTAACCCACCGCTTTGTGTGCGACGAAGACGGTGGGTTACGCCTCCGGCTAACCCACCCTACGGCATTGGCAACCCCGTCAGCTTCCGGCTCAACGCCCGCAGGCGCTGGCGGGCATCGACGTCATAGGCCTGCGGATTGGCGCGGGCTTCGTTCATACCGTTGAAGAACAGACCGCTCTTGTCGGCGACGTCGTCGCCGCGCACGAGGCGCAGGATGGCATCGCCGCCCTGCTCCACCGTCGAGATCGGCGTGATGCCGCCGGCGCGCACCATTGTCGTGTTCATGTAGGTCGCCGGATGCAGCGAGTAGACGGCGACGCCTGATCCCCGGAGCTCGTCGGCGAGGTCGATGGTGAACATGATCTGCGACAGCTTGCTCTGCGCATAGGCGCGGCCACCGCTATAGTTCCGCATGATCATGACGTCGTCGAAATCGATCGGATGCTGGCCGAGCGAAGCGACATTGACGATGCGCGCCGGTGTGCTCGCCTTCAGCCGCGGCAACAGCAGATGCGCGAGCAGGAAGCCGGCGAGATAGTTCACCGCAAAGCGCAGCTCGTGGCCGTCCTTGCTGGTCTGGCGCGCCGGCCCTTCGTTTTGCGACCCGATACCGGCGTTGCTGACCAGGACGTCGAGGCGTTCGTGGTCGGCAAGCACGAGCTCGGCGAGCTCGCGGACCTCGAAGAGCGAGGAGAGATCGGCCTGATAGAACATCGGCTCACTGCCGCCCAGCCGCCTGATCTCGTCGGCCAGCATTTGCGCCCGTGTCGTATCGCGGCCGTGGATCAGGACTTTGGCGCCCTCCGCTGCGAGCTTCATCGCAACATAGCGGCCGACACCGTCGGTAGAGCCGGTGATCAGTACCGTCTTGCCCCTCATGTCCATCGACCGGTTCCATTCTCTGTTTCTGCTTGCGCCGTTTGTTTGCGCAGTTTGTCGCGCGGCCTGCGGTCGCATAGCACTACACCGATCTGCGGCGCCGCGCCACGGGTCTGCGCGGATGCGTTCTGCTATCCTTCGCGACGTCAACGATGCCGCGACGCTGTGGCAGGCACGAACGAGGACGGGATGTTCTCATCCATTCCAAGCAGGACGATCCGGAAGGCTCCCTCGCTGGAGCCATTCGGCATGTTGCTGTTGCTTGGCGTGCTGATCGCGTTGCCGGCCATCGTGACGATTCGCCTGCTTGAGCCCGGGCTCGTCCTGCCTGCGCTCAGCCTGCTGCTGTTCGTGCAGGCGGCGATTGCCGCGGTCGTTGCGCTCGCAATTCATGTGCAGAAGACGTCCGCGACCTTGAACCTGTGGGATCTCGCCGGTGCGTTCACCTTGATGGGGTGCGCGGCGGCGATCCTCGGCGAGCCTGACCAGGCGGCGCTGTTCTTCGAGGAACAGCCCGCCCATCGTTCGAACTCGCGACCGTAAATCCCAGGCCGGGCCCCTCTGGCAGCCGCAAGCTGCGATGTCGGACTGGAACCAAGTTGGAGTGGCCCCGCTTCGACCCGTGGCGCAATCTTGCATCACGGTGGATTCCTCTTCCGCCGGATAGCGACCCCCACGTCGACATCGAGCCACTCCCCGACGCCAAGGGGAGCATGACCCATGTCCGAATTTGTCTCGCTCGAAACGCTCAGCGCCCTGCTACAGGTCGTCCTCATCGATCTCGTGCTTGCCGGCGACAACGCCGTCGTCATCGGCCTTGCGGCAGCCGGCCTGCCCGAGCGGCAACGCGGCAAGGCGATCCTGATCGGCATCGGTGCTGCAACGGCCCTGCGCATCCTGTTCGCCGTCGTCACCACGCAGCTCATGCAGATCGTCGGCCTGCTGCTGGCGGGCGGAATCCTGCTGCTTTGGGTGTGCTGGAAGATGTGGCGCGAACTGCGCTCATCCGCCAATGAAACGAACGCCGGTCATGGGCCGGATGGCAAGCAGCCGCCGCGCAAGACGCTCGTTCAGGCCGCGACACAGATCATCGTCGCCGATGTCTCAATGTCGCTCGACAACGTGCTGGCGGTCGCAGGGGCCGCGCGCGAACAACCTATCGTGCTGATCTTCGGATTGGTGCTCTCGATCGCGATGATGGGCGCGGCAGCCGCCTTCATCGCGCGGTTGCTGCAGAAGCATCGCTGGATCGCCTATGTCGGCCTGCTGGTGATCCTCTACGTCGCCCTCGACATGACGGTTCGCGGGATCTCCGACGTCACCCGGATCGCATCGGCCTGACCATTTCAACCCCGAATACACAATGGCGGGCCTGTTGGCCCGCCATTCCGCTGAAGACGCTGATACTGCGTCAGTGAATCTCCGCCGAGCGCTTCAGCGCCTCCTTCAGCTTCTCGAGCGAGAAATCCCTGGAGCGCGCGATTTCCAGGATCGGCGTCTCGCGGCGGCCGCACAGTTCGGCGGCTTCGGGAAGCTTTGCTGCAACATCATGCGGGATCACAATGGCGCCGTGGCAATCGGCATGGATCAGATCGTCGGAGCGCACCGTCATGCCGGCGACACGAACTTCGCCGCCAAAACTTTCGGCATGGACCCAGGCATGCGACGGGCCGATCGAGCCGGCCAGGGCCTGGAAGCCCGGCGCCCATTGCGGGATGTCGCGGATCGAGCCGTCCGTGACGACGCCGAGACAACCGAGTGCCTTGTGCACATTGCTCTGCACCTCGCCCCAGAATGCGCCATAACCGACGTCAGGGCCATCGATGTCCTGAATGACCGAGATGCGTGGACCGAAGCCGGTGCCGACATATTCGTAGTATTCGATGCGGCGCTTCGACTGCTCCTCGGCCGACAGGCCCGATTTCAGCACCGAGCGGATCGTCACCGTGCGGGCATAGCCCACGATCGGCGGCAGGTTGGGAAACGGACACACCAGCGGCTTCACTGTATAGCCGATCAATCTGCGCTCAGGCGCCACGATCTCCATCGCATTGCAGATCGTCGGGGTGTCGTAGCGCGCCAACGCTGCGAGGACGGACGAAGGCAGCGGGGCGGAAGCGGATGTCGTCACGGCGTTTCTCCTGATTATTGGTTGTGCTGGTCGGCCTCCGCCTATAGCCGAGATCGGCCGTGAACCCAACTCGGGGAACGCGAATGGCTGATATTTGGTGAGGCCCGCACTGCTCCCAATCGCGAGGTCCTCAGAACGTTGCCGCGCGTCAGTTCAGCCGTGTCGGACGGTCGTCCTGATCGCTGGCGGTGACCGGCGACGTATAGGTCGGTGCGGGAGGCGATGCGGGCGCATCCGCACTTGCGGCTTGCGTCTGCGCGGCGAGGTTGCGCTCGTGGTCACGGTAGGATTTCCAGCCCCACGGCAGGCTGATCAGGTAGAGCACCGAACCAGCCGACAGGATATGCCAGGGATAGCCGATCAAGAGCGCGACAAAGAACACCACCGAGACGAACACCGGCAGCACCATTTCAGGCGGCACCCGCATCTTCACCGTCTTGCCGGAGAACACCGGCAGGCGCGACACCATCAGGAACGCAACCAGCAGCGTGTAGAACGCGGTCAGCACCGCCGGCGGCATCGGCACGCCGAGGAAGCCGAGATAAACCGGCAGCAGCACGGTGATCGCGCCGGCCGGCGCCGGAACGCCCGTGAAATAATTCGTGGCAAAGGCCGGCTTGTTCGGATCGTCGATCGAGGCGTTGAAGCGCGCGAGCCGCAAGCCACCGGAGATCGCAAACACCATCGCGGCGATCCAGCCGCCATTGTTCAGTTCGTGGAGCTGCCAGAAGTACAGGATCAGGCCCGGCGCGACGCCGAAATTGACGAAGTCGGCAAGGCTGTCGAGCTCGGCGCCGAATTTCGACTGCCCCTTGATCATGCGTGCGACGCGGCCGTCGATGCCATCGAGGATGGCGGCGAACACGATCGCGGCGACCGCCAGCTCCATCCGCCCTTCGGTCGACAGCCGGATCGCGGTCAGTCCGGCGCAGATCGCAAGCAGCGTGATGACATTGGGCACCAGCATGCGCACCGGGATCGGGCGAAACCGGCGGCGGCGATAGTCGGATTGGTCGGGATCGTGCAGCATCATATCCGCCAATATAGCAACCCCGGCCCCGCTCCGCCATCGCGCGTGGAACCGCCCGATCCGCCAGGAAAGACAGAGTTAATCGGCGCGGAACGTCCGCCCCGGATCGGCGGCACGGAAGTCGGCCAGGATGGTCTCGCCGGCGATCGCAGTCTGCCCTTCGGAGACCAGCGCCTTGGTGCCTTCGGGAAGGTAGACGTCAAGCCGCGAGCCGAAGCGGATCAGCCCGAAGCGTTCGCCGGCGCCGATCGACTGCCCCTCCTTGACGAACGAGACGATGCGCCGCGCCACGAGCCCCGCGATCTGGATCACGCCGATCCGGCCGTTCGGGGTCGAGATGACGAGCGAGTTACGCTCATTGTCCTCGCTCGCCTTGTCGAGCTCGGCATTGATGAAGGCGCCGGGCCGATAGGCGATGCGGTCGATGCGGCCCGTGACCGGGCTGCGGTTCACATGGCAGTTGAACACGCTCATGAAGATCGAAATCCGCGGCAGCGGCTTGTCGCCGAGGCCGAGTTCGGCCGGCGGCAACGCCTGTACGACCATCGAGACGCGGCCGTCGGCCGGCGCCACCACGATGCCGTCGCGCACCGGCGTCACGCGCACGGGATCGCGGAAAAACAGCGCGCACCAGATGGTCAGCACCGTGCCGATCCACCCGAGCGGCGTCCAGATCCAGAACAGGATCAGGCTCGCCAATGCGAAGCCGCCGATGAAGGGATAGCCCTCCGGATGAATAGGCGGGATCTGAGCGCGGATCGAATTGGCGATCGACATCTAAGCTCGCTGTGGTTCCCCACCCCTCTGGCGGGAGATCGCGCCTTACTTCGACTATTCGGCGGCGGTCGGCAAGGGCTTCTCGTCGGCGTCTGGTACGGAATCCGGGATCGGCTCGGCGAGCGCCGGCGGCAGGCGGTTCGGCGCCTCGCCGCTGTCGTCGATCTGGGCGAGCTTTTCGCGGGCCGCTTCGGCTTCGCGCTGCCTGTTCCACATGCTGGCGTAGAGGCCGCCCGCGGCCAGAAGCCGCCCATGCGTGCCCCGTTCTGCGATCCGGCCCTGGTCCAGCACGATGATCTCGTCGGCACCGACGATGGTCGAAAGCCGGTGCGCGATCACAAGCGAGGTGCGGTTGCGCGAGACGCGCTCCAGCGCCTCCTGGATCTCATGCTCGGTGTGGCTGTCCAGCGCCGAGGTCGCCTCGTCGAGCACCAGGATCGGCGGCGCCTTGAGTATGGTGCGCGCGATCGCGACGCGCTGCTTCTCGCCGCCGGACAGTTTCAGCCCGCGCTCGCCGACCTGGGTCTCATAGCCCTTCGGCGACATCCGGATGAAATTGTCGATCTGCGCAAGCCGCGCGGCCTCTTCCACCTCGGCGTCATCAGCGTTCCAGCGGCCGTAGCGGATGTTGT
The DNA here is from genome assembly GCF_018131005.1 of Bradyrhizobium lablabi. Lineage (GTDB taxonomy): Bacteria > Pseudomonadota > Alphaproteobacteria > Rhizobiales > Xanthobacteraceae > Bradyrhizobium > Bradyrhizobium lablabi_D. Next base: position 479,486 of record NZ_JAFCJK010000005.1, on the reverse strand, counting down.
AGCGGATGGTGTCATTGAACAGCACCGTGTCCTGGGGCACCATGCCGATCGCCGCGCGCAGCGAGGCCTGCGTCACCGACTTGATGTCCTGGCCGTCGATCAGGATCCGGCCGCCGGAGACGTCGTAGAGGCGAAACAGGAGCCGCGAGATCGTCGACTTGCCGGCGCCGGAGGGGCCGACGATCGCGACCGTCTTGCCGGCGGGCACCTCGAAACTGACGCCCTTCAGGATCGGCCTGTCGGCCTCATAAGCGAAGCGCACGTCCTCGAAGCGGAGGCTGCCCGAAGAGACGGCGAGCGGCTTCGCGGTCGGGATGTCCCTCACTTCGGGGTTGCGGGAAAGCACCTCGAACATCTTCTCGATATCGATGATCGCCTGCTTGATCTCGCGATACACCATGCCCATGAAATTCAGCGGCTGGTAGAGCTGGATCATCATGGCGTTGATCATGACGAAATCGCCGACGGTGTGGGTGCCTTTGCGGACACCGTAGGCGCACATCACCATGGTGGCGGTCAGGCCTGCGGTGAAGATGATCGCCTGCCCGGTGTTGAGCAGCGCGAGCGAGGTGTAAGTCTTTACGCTGGCCTGCTCGTAGCGCTCCATCGAGCGGTCGTAGCGCCGCGCCTCGCGCTGCTCGGCGCCGAAATATTTCACCGTCTCGTAGTTGAGCAGCGAATCGATCGCCTTGGTGTTCGCCTCGGTGTCGGAATCGTTCATCCTGCGGCGGATCTCGATCCGCCATTCGGTCGCGACATAGGTGAAATACATGAACACCACGACCGTGAGCAGCACCGCCACCACGTAGCGCCAGTCGAATTGCCAGAACAGCACGGCCGACAGCAGCGCGACCTCGACGATGGTCGGGATGAGCTGCAGGATCACCATCCGCACGATGGTCTCGATGCCGGTCCGGCCGCGCTCCAGAATGCGGGTCAGGCCGCCGGTCTTGCGCTCGAGGTGGAAGCGCAGCGACAGCTCGTGCATATGTACGAAGGTGATGTAGGCAAGCCTGCGCACCGCATGCATGGCAACGTGGGCAAAGATGCCGTCGCGCCATTGCGTGAGCACCGCCATGATGATCCGCACCGCGCCGTAGCCGACCGTCATCAGCAGCGGTGATGCGATGAGCCACACCATCCAGTTGCCGGGCGCAACGGGGGCCGAGCCCGTGCCGTTCAGCGCATCGATCGCCCATTTGAAGGTGAACGGCACCGCCAGCGTCGCGAGCTTGGCAAACAGCAGCAACACCACCGACCAGATGACGCGCATCTTCAGGTCGGCGCGATCGCCCGGCCAGATATAGGGCCAGAGATGAACGAGCGTGCCGATCAGCGTCGCCTTCTCGTTGGCGGCCGCCGCCGCCGCGAGCGCTTCGACAGAAGGCACATGGGGCTGTGAGGGCGCCATCAGCAGGCTACCAGTCCCGAAACGGCGCACCGGCTCGCCGTCACATCTTTTCCATGGTTTGACATTGTCCTCGTCATATAGATTGTTTGAATGTTCAGTACAGACTTGTGATCAAATTCTTTCGTGATTCGCGTGAATTTACGGGACTTTCCGGTCCTCGATCCCCATATCGGACTCTTGACGCTGTTTACGTTGCAGTGCCACATGGATTGCATGAATCAAATCAAAACCGTCTGTGTCTATTGCGGCTCCGGCCCCGGCAACAATCCGCGTTTCGTTGAAGCTGCCATCGCGCTCGGCAGGAGCTTCGCCGAGAGCAATGTCCGCCTGGTCTATGGCGGCGGCTCGATCGGGCTGATGGGCGCGGTGGCGAAATCGACATTGGATCACGGCGGCCTGGTCACCGGCATCATCCCGGAATTTCTGCGGGCGCGCGAGAACGCGCTGACGAGCGTTCAGGAGATGATCGTCACGCCCGACATGCATGAGCGCAAGCGGCTGATGTTCGAGCGCTCCGATGCGTTCGTCGCCCTGCCCGGCGGTGTCGGCACGCTGGAGGAACTGGTCGAACAATTGACCTGGCAGCAGCTCGGCCGGCACTCCAAGCCGGTGCTGCTCGCCAATATCGACAATTTCTGGGAACCGCTGCTCTCGCTCTTGAGCCATATGCGCGCGACCGGGTTCATCCGTGCAACCCTCGACGTCAACGTCCTGATGGCCGACCGCGTGGAAGACATCCTGCCGAGATTGCGCAGCGCGGCCGCGCACGTGCCCAAGGGCGCCAAGGAGCTCGCACCCGAGGTGGCGCGGCGGCTGTAACCCCTATTCTCCCGGAAACGTCACGGCCTCGATGCGGTTGCCGTCGGGGTCGAGGACGAAGGCGGCGTAATAGCGGACGCGGTCGTGCGGCCGCGAGCCCGGCACGCCATCGGAGCGGCCGCCCGCCGTGAGCGCGGCAGCATGGAAGGCGTCGACCTCGGCGGTGGATTTGGCGCGCAGGCAAATATGCGTGCCGCTCTCATGCGGCACCGGCGGCATCGCCGGGCGCAGATTGATCCAGAATTCGGGGTAGGCCTTGCCGAAGCCAACGGTCGCGGGACGCGTGACGAGGCGCGCGAGGCCAAGCGCGGCCAGCACCGGTTCATAGAACTGCGTCGCGCGGTCGAGATCGCTGACGCCGACGGAGACGTGGTCGATCATGCAAGCATCCTTCTCTCCCCGTCATCGCGAGGAGCGCCAGCGACCAAGCAATCCATCGTGTAGCAGGCGGTGATATGGATTGCTTCACTATGCTCGCAAATGACGCCGCTCTCGGCGCGCACCGGCCTCACGCCGGAGCGCATGATCTCACGAGCTTGTAGATCACCGAATCCATCAGCGCCTGGAACGAGGCGTCGATGATGTTCGGCGACACGCCGACCGTCGTCCAGCTCTCGCCGTTCTCGTCCTCGCTCTCGATCAAGACGCGCGTAACCGCTTCGGTGCCACCATTGAGGATACGCACGCGGTAGTCGATCAGCTTCAGGCCCTCGATGTACTTCTGGTACTTGCCGAGATCCTTGCGCAGCGCGACGTCAAGGGCATTGACCGGGCCGTTGCCTTCGGCGGCCGAGATCAGCCGCTCGCCGGCGACGTCGACTTTCACCACTGCAAGGGCCACCGTGACGCGCTGGCCGTTGGCGTTGTAGCGCTGCTCGACATTGACGTCGAATTGCTCGACCTTGAAATATTCCGGCACCTTGCCGAGCGTGCGCCGCGCCAGCAGATCGAACGACGCATTGGCCGACTCGTAGGCGAAGCCCGCCGCCTCACGCTCCTTCAATTCCTCGACGAGGCGCGTCAGCCGCGGATCGCTCCTGTCGTAGGCGATGCCGGCGCGATCGAGCTCGGCGATCACGTTGGAACGGCCGGCCTGATCCGATACCAGGACCTTGCGGTGATTGCCGACCGATTCCGGCGACACGTGCTCGTAGGTCTGCGGATCCTTCAGCACCGCGGACGCGTGGATCCCGGTCTTGGTGACAAAGGCGCTTTCGCCGACGTAAGGCGCGTGACGGTTGGGCGCACGGTTAAGCATGTCGTCGAGCGTGCGCGACACCTTCATCAGCGTCGCCATCTTCTCTGCCGTGACTCCGATTTCAAACCTGTCAGCAAGTTCGCCCTTCAGCCGCAGCGTAGGAATCAGCGAGCAGAGATTGGCATTGCCGCAACGCTCGCCAAGCCCGTTCAGCGTACCCTGAATCTGCCGCGCGCCGGCCCGCACCGCGGCGAGCGAGTTGGCGACCGCCTGCTCGGTATCGTTATGGGCGTGGATGCCGACATGGCTGCCGGGCACATGCCTGACGACATCGCCGACGATGGCCTCGACCTCGTGCGGCATGGTGCCGCCATTGGTGTCGCACAGTACCACCCAGCGCGCACCGGACTCGTAGGCAGCCTTGGCGCACGCGAGCGCGTAGTCGCGGCTCTCCTTGTAGCCGTCGAAGAAATGCTCGCAGTCGACCATCACTTCGCGGCCCAGCGCCCTGGCGGCGGCAACGCTGTCGCGGATCGAGGCAAGGTTCTCCTCATTGGTCGTCTCGAGCGCGACGCGAACCTGATAGGCGGAGGACTTTGCGACAAAGCAGATCGCATCCGCCTTGGCCTCGAGGATTCCGGCCAATCCCGGATCGTTCGAGGCGGAGCGCCCGGGCCGGCGCGTCATGCCGAAGGCTGTGAAGCGCGCATGATCGAAGCCGGGATTGCTGCTGAAAAACTCGGTGTCGGTCGGATTGGCGCCGGGATAGCCGCCCTCGACATAGTCGATGCCAAGTTCGTCCAGCATCCTTGCGATCACCCGCTTGTCCTGCAGCGTGAAATCGACGCCGTTGGTCTGCGCGCCGTCGCGCAGCGTAGTGTCGAAGAGATACAGGCGTTCGCGACTCATGCGCGGCCTCCGGGCGCTGGTGCGCCGTCGAGTGTCTTCTGCATCGTGGTATTGGCAAGCCATTCGTCGTTGACGGTAACCGAATTGCGTCGCTGCGCGACGTAGCCGCGCTTGCGGAAGAAATCGAGCGCGGTGTCGCTTGCATCCACCGTCAGCGTCTTGGCGCCGCGGGCGCCGGCGATTTTCTCCAATGCGTCGCACAGCGCGGCGCCGACGCCCTGCCCGGCCACGCTCGGATGCACGTAGAGCATGTCGATGTGGTCGGCTCCTTTCAACGAGGCGAAACCGACCGGCGCGTTTTCCAGCATCGCGATCAGCGTAAGCTGGCCGGCGAGCTTCTTGCCGAAGCCTTCCTCGTCCTCCGCCGCCATCGCCCAGGCTTCCTGCTGGGCCTCGCTGTAATCGTCGCCGGTCAGATCCATGATCGACGCGGCGAAGATCGCCGCGAGCAGCGGTGTATCGGCAGGCAGGAACGGACGCAGCGTGGGTGTGGAACCGCTCATCGTGCGATCTCCCAGGTGGTGCCGTCCTTGGAATCCTTGATCACAACGCCCATGGCGGCAAGCTGGTCGCGGATGCGATCGGATTCCTTGAAATCCTTCCGCGCGCGCGCCGCGCTGCGTTCCGCGATCAACGCCTCGACCGCGCCGGCGTCGATGCCGCTCGCCCGTCGCTTGCGGCTCTGCCACGCCGCCGCGCTTTCCGAGAGGAAGCCGAGCAAATGGAGCGAGCCGGCAAGCTCCTTGCGGCTCGCCTCGCTGCTAGACGCGGCATTCCGCAGACCATGCAGGACCGCGATCGCCTGCGCAGTGTTGAGGTCGTCGTAGAGCGCCTCGATCATCGCCGGCGGCGGCGGACCGGGCTCGGCGTCAGCCGCGACCGCGTACCAGTCGTCGAGTGTCTTCGCGGCCTCTTCCGCCGCCTTCAGCGTCCAGTCGAGCGGGGATCGGTAGTGCGTCCTCAACATGCTCAGCCGCAGCACCTCGCCCGGCCAATCGGCCAGCAGATCGCGGATTGTGAAGAAGTTGCCGAGCGACTTCGACATCTTCTCGCTTTCGATCTGCAGGAAGCCGTTGTGCATCCAGACATTGGCCATGCGGTCGGAATGGAACGCGCAGCAGGTCTGCGCGAGTTCGTTCTCATGGTGCGGGAACACCAGGTCAATGCCGCCGCCATGGATGTCGAATTTCTCGCCGAGATGCTTCCAGGCCATCGCCGAGCATTCGATGTGCCAGCCGGGCCGTCCCTCGACATCGATCCCGGCAGGCGACGGCCATGACGGCTCGCCCGGCTTCGACGGCTTCCACAGCACGAAGTCGGTGTTGTCGCGCTTGTAGGGCGCCACATCGACGCGGGCGCCGGCGATCATCTCGTCCAGCGTCCGCTTCGACAGCGCGCCGTAGCGCGGCAGCGCGGAATCGGCCGCGTTCATCGCCTGTGGCGAGAACAGCACGTGATCCTCGGCGACATAGGCAAAGCCGCCGGCGACCAGCTTCTCGATGATCGCCCGCATCTCCGGAATGTGTTCGGTCGCGCGCGGCTGCACCGTCGGGGCCAGGCAGCCGAGCGCAGTGACGTCGTCCTGATATTGCTGATAGGTCTGCTCGGTGACCTTGCGGATCGCCTCGTTCAAGGGCACGCCGGGATAATCCCGCGCGGCGCGGACGTTGATCTTGTCGTCGACATCGGTGACGTTGCGGACATAGGTCACGTGATCGGCGCCATAGCGATGGCGCAGCACGCGGAACAGCACGTCGAAGACAACAGCGGCGCGGCCGTTGCCGATATGCGCGAAATCGTAGACCGTCGGTCCGCAGGCATACATGCCGACGTTGTTGGCATCGAGCGGCACGAACGGCCGCTTTTCCCGGGTCAACGTATCGTAAAGGCGCAATTCCATGGAAACCCATCCGTTGCGGCCGGGCGGTCCAATGATCTCAGAGTGATTGAGAAAAGACGGCCTCAGCCAGCGAATCGCTAGCTAATAATCTCGCGGCAAATGCTGCAGATGGCGAGGTGACCGTTCATGGTTCCACCTCTCTCACGGCCCTTTAATTGCGTCAAGGGGCAGTTTGCGCCCATTTCGCAGCCGAAATTGGCGCCAAGTCCCTCATGATTAATCATTATTAAGCATTTGGGCCTATCCGGTGCATGCCGATCTCTCGCGTTTTCACCGGTGCACCATGCGGCCCATTTCAGCATTGATTGCCAGCATTGGCCTCCTCGCCGCCTCGGCGGCCGTCGCCGATAGTCGCGTCTTCATCGTCGCCAACGAGGCCGACGGCTACGGCATCGACCAGTGCCTGGCACGCGGCGACAAATGCGGAGCCTACGCAGCTCGGGCCTATTGCCAGTCACGCGATTTTGCAAAGGCCACGAGCTTCCGTCGCGTCGATCCCGACGAGATCACCAACGCGGTTCCGCACGCTGCAAACCGCAAATGCACGAAAAATAGCTGCGGCGAGTATGTTGCCATCACCTGCCAGCGCTGAAAATCCTTCCAAGCGGCTGGCCGCGCCCGGCTTTTTGCCATACCGGTGCCCCGGAAACGACGTGACGCTGCCCCGAGAAAAGGCTATTGCGGGCGCCTTGGCCGCGCGATTGGCGTTCACGCCGCGCGGCGTCGTTGCAATGGCCGGATATGCCCAGGACCCCCGATCTTCGCTCCTTCCGATGGCTTTTGACTTGCGCGCTGCTGGCCGGCATTGCCCTGCCCGCCTCTGACGCGTTCGCGCAGATGGATCCGGGCCCGCCCTCGGGGCCACCCCAGCAGAGCGCGCAACCCAACCCGATGTGCAGCCGCCTCGAAGGACAATTGGCGACGATCGACCGCGGGGGCGGCGACCCGGCCAGGGAGGACCAGATCCGCCGCTACCAGGATGCCGCCGGCAGGCAGCAGGCCGAACTCGACCGCGTCACGTCGCAGGCGAGGCGCATGGGCTGCGACAGTTCCGGCTTCTTCTCGCTGTTCAACAACAACTCGGCGCAGTGCGGACCGGTCAACAACCAGATCCAGCAGATGCGTGCCAATCTCGACCAGATGACCTCGAATCTGGAGCGGCTGCGCACCGGCGGGCTCGGCGGCGGTGAACGCGAGAACCAGCGCCGCTCCGTTCTGATCGCGCTCGCGCAGAACAATTGCGGCCCGCAATATGCCGCGGCCGCGCGCGGACCGGGCGGCTTCCTCGACAATCTGTTCGGCGGCAACAATGTCAATCCGCTGCCGCCGCCCAGCGCCGACTATGGCGGGCAGTCCGGCACCTACCGCACCGTCTGCGTCCGCACCTGCGACGGCGCCTATTTCCCGGTCTCCTTCGCCACCGTGCAGGCGCGGTTCGCCGATGACGAGAGGACTTGCAAGGCGCTCTGCCCCGCGGCGGAGGCGAACCTGTTCACCTATCGCAATCCCGGCGAGGACATCAACCAGGCGGTGTCGATCAGCGGCCAGCCCTACAGCTCGCTGCCGAATGCGTTCAAATATCGCACCGAGTTCAATCCGTCCTGCGCGTGCAAGGCAGCCGGCCAGACCTGGTCGGAGGCCTTGAAATCGATCGACGACAAGGCCGCCGCCGAGCAGCAGGGCGACATCATCGTCACCGAAGAGAGCGCGAAGAAGATGCAGCAGCGCGGACAGCAGCAGGTGACGAAGCCGCCTGCCGGCAAGAAGGGCGCACCGGCTGCTCCGGCGGCGGCCAACCCGCAGCCGCAACCGGCCACGGCTGATACGACGACAACCGCGACCACGCCGTCCAGCAGCGGAATCCGCACGGTCGGGCCGACCTTCATTCCGTCGAAGCAATAGCCGAAGCTGAACTCGACCCAATTTACCCCTCGAACGCTTCCGCCGAGGCGCGGCTTGCCCGGGTCACGAGCGTCTCGTCCGGCTGGGGCAAGGTCTTGCCGGTGTCGCGGAAGCGATTGGTGATGGGATAGCGGCGATCACGGCCAAAGTTCTTGCGCGTCACCTTGACGCCGGGCGCCGCCTGCCTTCGCTTGTATTCGGCGATGTTGAGCAGGCGATCCACGCGCGTCACCACGTCCTTGTCGAAACCGGCGGCGATGATGTCGGCGAGCGGCTCCTCGCGCTCGACCAGCCGCTCGAGGATCGCATCCAGTACGTCGTAGGGCGGCAGCGAGTCCTGGTCGGTCTGGTTCTCGCGCAACTCCGCGGTCGGCGGGCGCGTGATGATGTTGACCGGGATCACCTCGCCCGAGGGGCCGAGCGCGCCGTCCGGCTTCCAGGAATTGCGCAGCGACGACAGGCGGAACACTTCCGTCTTGTAGATATCCTTGATCGGATTGAAGCCACCATTCATGTCGCCATAGAGCGTGGCGTAGCCGACCGACATTTCCGACTTGTTGCCCGTGGTCACCACCATCGCGCCGGTCTTGTTGGAGATCGCCATCAACAGCGTGCCGCGGGCGCGCGCCTGCAGATTCTCCTCGGTGATGTCGCGCGGCAGGCCCGCGAACACCGCCGCCAAAATCTTCTCGAACCCGTTCACGGCGTCGGCGATCGGCAGCACCTCGTAGCGAATGCCGAGCGCCGCCGCGAGTTTTGCCGCATCGTCGAGCGAGACCTGCGCGGTGAAGCGGAACGGCAGCATGACGCCGCGCACCTTGTCGGCGCCGAGCGCGTCCACCGCGATCGCCGCGCACAGCGCGGAGTCGATGCCGCCGGAGACGCCGAGCAGCACGCCTGGAAATCCGTTCTTGCGGACATAGTCGCGCAGCCCCAGCACGCAGGCGGCGTAATCGGCCCTGTCGCCCTCGAGCACCTCCGTCACCGGGCCGTTGCACCGCCAGCCGTCCGCCGTCTTGTGCCAGGACAGCGTCGTGATGCTCTCCTCGAATGCCGGGAGCTGCGCCGCGACCGAGAGATCGGCATTGAGCGCAAAGGAGGCGCCGTCGAAGATCAGTTCGTCCTGACCGCCGACTTCATTGAGATAGATCAGCGGCAGCCCGCTTTCGGTGACGCGGGCGACCGCGATGGACAATCTCAGGTCATTCTTGTCGCGCGCATAGGGGGAGCCGTTCGGCACGACGAGAATTTCCGCGCCGGTCTCGGCCAGACACTCGACGACGTTCTCGTATTCCTCCGATTCCTCGAGCCAGATGTCCTCGCAGATCGGCACGCCGACCCGCACGCCGGCCACCGTCACCGGACCCGAAGCCGGCCCGCGCGCGAACAGCCGCTTCTCGTCGAACACACCGTAATTCGGCAGATTGGCCTTGAAGCGCAGCGCCGCGATGCGGCCCTCGTCGAGCAGCGCGCATGCGTTGTAGAGCTTGCCTTCCTCGACCCAGGGCGTGCCGATCAGCACGGCGGGACCGCCATCGGCGGTCTCCCGCGCAAGCTCCTCGATCGCGACACGGCAGGCCGACTGGAACGCGGGCTTGAGAACCAGGTCTTCCGGCGGATAGCCGCAGATGAACAGTTCCGAGAACACCACGAGATCGGCGCCATCTGTCCGCGCCTGGTCGCGCGCCGCGCGCGCTTTGGCTGCGTTCCCGGTGACGTCGCCGACCGTCGGATTGAGTTGCGCCAGCGTGATCTTGATCTGTTGTTCGCTCATACCCTTATGTAGTCCTGCGCAAGAGCAAACTTCAATCGCCTTCCGATCATGGTGCGATTGCAGAAAATCGCACACCTCGCCCCGCGTGCGGGGAGAGGTCGGAACGCATCATCAGATGCGTTCCGGGTGAGGGGGAGCCGCCGCGAGTCCGTCGATCGCCGTGTATGCGGAAGCAGCCCCTCACCCCGGCCCTCTAAGAGCGAGCTCCGCTCGTCTCGACCCCGTAAGAACGGGGGAGAGGGAGGCTTCGCCATCACCGTTCGACTTAATCTCATCATGCTCCTAGAACGCGCCCATGCGCTCGGCGAGGGCAAACAGCCAGAACAGCCCGGACATGACCAGCGCGACGCCGACCGCGGCCGAGCCCATGTCCTTGACCCGCCCGATCTGCGGGTCGTGGTCCATGGTCAGGCGATCGGCGAGCTTCTCGATCGCGGTATTGAGCAGCTCGATCACCAGCACCAGCGCGACGGCTGCGACCAGCTCGACGCGGCGCATCACGGTGGCGCCGATCAGCCACGCCAGCGGCAGCGAGAGCACCAGCGCCGCCACCTCCTCGCGAATCGCCTGCTCCGAGCGGATGGCGAAGGCCAGCCCGTTGCGCGAGTTGATGGTGGCCCGCCAGAACCTCAGCAAGTCACAGCCCCCAAATCACAACCCCGCAGCCGCCGGCATCGGTTTGGCCTTGCCGACGCCCTCCCGCTTCAGCAGCTCGGCGATCAGGAAGGCCATGTCGATCGACTGTTCGGCATTGAGTCGGGGATCGCAGACCGTGTGGTAACGGTCGTTGAGATCCTCCTCGGTGATGGCGCGCGCGCCGCCGATGCATTCGGTGACGTCCTGTCCGGTCATTTCGAGATGCACGCCGCCGGCGTGAGTGCCTTCGGCAGCGTGGACCTGGAAGAACGACTTCACCTCCGACAGCACGCGGTCGAACGGCCGGGTCTTGTAGCCCGTGGTCGAGGTGATGGTGTTGCCGTGCATCGGATCGCACGACCACACCACGCTGCGCCCTTCCCGCTGCACGGCGCGGATCAGGCCCGGCAGATGCTCGCCGACCTTGTCGGAGCCGAAGCGGTTGATCAGCGTCAAGCGTCCCGGCTCGTTGTCCGGATTCAGCAAATCGATCAGCTTCAACAGCTCATCGGCTTTCAGCGACGGGCCGCATTTCAGGCCGATCGGGTTCTTGATGCCACGGAAATATTCGACATGGCCGTGATCGAGCTGGCGGGTGCGGTCGCCGATCCAGATCATGTGGCCTGACGTCGCGTACCAGTCGCCGGTGGTGGAATCGACCCGCGTCATCGCCTGCTCGTAGCCGAGCAGCAGCGCCTCGTGGCTGGTGTAGAAATCGGTCGCGCGCAGCTCGGGATGGCTCTCGAGATCGAGGCCGCAGGCGCGCATGAAGTTCAGCGCATCCGAGATGCGGTCGGCGAGCTCCTTGTAGCGGCGGGACTGCGGGGAATCCTTCAGGAAGCCGAGCATCCATTGGTGCACGCTGCCGAGATTGGCATAACCGCCGGTCGCGAACGCGCGCAGCAGATTGAGCGTCGCCGCCGATTGCCGGTAGGCCATCAACTGGCGCTGCGGATCGGGCGTGCGCGCTTCCGGCGTGAAGGCGATGTCGTTGACGATGTCGCCGCGATAGCTCGGCAGTTCGACGCCGTTCAGCTTCTCCGTCGCCGACGAGCGCGGTTTTGCAAACTGCCCGGCGATGCGGCCGACCTTCACCACCGGCAGCGCGCCGGCATAGGTGAGGACGACGGCCATCTGCAAGAACACGCGGAAGAAGTCGCGGATATTGTTGGCGCCGTGCTCGGCAAAGCTCTCGGCGCAGTCGCCGCCCTGGAGCAGGAAGGATTCGCCCGCCGCGACCCGCGCCAGCGCCTTTTTCAGGTTGCGCGCTTCGCCTGCGAACACCAGCGGCGGAAAGGTCGCAAGCTGGGCCTCGACATCGGCCAATGCCTTGGCATCGGGATAATCGGGCACCTGAACGACCTTCTTTGAGCGCCAGCTATCGGGGCTCCACCGCTCGGACATATCGTCAACTCCTGAGCAAAAACCGCAACTTAAGGGACGGTCGAGGAAAGGTCGCGTTATACACAGGCTCTCCCAGCCCCGCCACAGGGAATTCCCGCAATTGCATCAAGCCGTTGCAGGAAGACCCGGATTCGCATCGGCCGAAGCATAGCATGAATGCCCCGGGATGACTGTGATGCGACCTGAACGTGAGGATACGCCTTCGCGTTCTCGCGACGTGAACCGTCCGAGCTTTGCTTGTCGTTCCGCCCTCTCGATCAATCGAGGGCGCAGGGAAGACCGGGCGCCGATCGCACCCGCGGGTCCCGTGCAACAAAAAGCACGGGGTAGGACCACAGGTGTAACCGGAAACATCCCGGCCTTCCCTGCGCGATGGTTTACGGCTTACTTCGCGCTCTCCCCGGCGAGACCGGGCTTGGTTGTCACCGTCGCTGCGAAAGAACGAATCCCACGCAACTTAACGCCAGCCACTGGGGCGTCAGGACCACGCGACTTCGCCGTCCGCTTCATGCGCGCTCGTCAGCCGCGCAATCAGCGTCCACCGCATCCCACACCACGTTCGTGACGATCGCGAGCCGCCCCTCGTGTCGGGTGAGACGGGCGGAGTCCCAGCGCTGATTTGCCCGACGCCGGAAGAGGAATATTTTCTGCGGGAGGAGTGGACAGGGTGAATCGCGTTGATCGGGTTGGGGAATTTCGGATTTGCGCGCGATACGAAGTGCCTATTGGCCCATATAGGTCTTATACAACGCGCATTTTGGAATCTGGGCGATTCATTTTTGCGGGGGGCTGGGGCTGAGCGCGGTTAGGTGCCGGCTTACGTTTCAGTGGAGCGTCCCCTTGATGGGCGAGCGAGCTACGTTCGCGCGAAGCAGGCGTCTTGTTGGGTTGTGATGGGCCATGGTAACAACTCGCAAGATTCGCCGCCGATGCTTTTTCGAAGCAAAGAAATTTGGAAACCCCAATGTCAGATGAGACTTATAAGACGCTGCTCGATGCTGCAGTCGAGGAGCGCTCCAAGCAATTGTCAACCGACGCGTCAGAAGCATTCGAGAACCTTGCAGTTTCGCTCTTGATGATGCCATACGATCTGAGTGTGGACGAAATCGACGCTGGCATGACCGATGGAAGCGGCGACGGTCAGATCGATGCAATGTTCGTTGTCGTTAACGGCGCCGCCCTATCGGGTGAAGAGACGGACGAATTGCCGGAGAAGGGCCCTCTTGAAATCGATATTGTCCTCATCCAGTCGAAGAAGACGGACGCCTTCGCTGAAAACCCGTTGAAAAGTATTCGCGGGACGGTAAATGACCTACTTGATCTTAATCAGCAGTACTCGGCATATCTGCCCCAGTACAGCCAGTTGTTGCAGGACAAATTTGCGCTGGCTCGCAAGGCCTTATTGGCATCCGCAGGAAGAATTTCGAAGATTCGCGTCAGAGTTTACTACGCGTCATCAGGTAGCACTGCAAACATACATGCGACGGTACATGCGACCGCAGCGGCGCTGAAGAGTGATCTTGCAGGACGCGCTGCTACCACAGACGTCGCTGTCGATTTCTATGGCGCCGAGCAACTCGTTGCCATTTCGCGGCTGCCAAACACCAGGAAAAAAGAGCTGGAAGTGCAGCAGTCGATTTCCTCAGACAACGGCGATTCATTTGCCTGTTTGGTGACGATAGAGGCTCTTATCGCGTTTCTGAGCGATGAAAAAGGAAATCTGATTAGAGGGCTATTCGACGCGAACGTTAGGGACTTTCTCGGAAAGACTGAAGTGAATGATGCCATCTGGTCAACCCTCGAAAACCTCGCTGAAGAGGATTTTTGGTGGTTGAACAACGGCATTACAATTGTCGCTTCTAACGCCGACCAGAAAGGGAAGAAGCTGGCAATGATTGAGCCGCTCCTGGTGAATGGTCTTCAGACGTCAAATGTGATCTTTACGTTCATGAACGACCTAGCGGTGAAACCTGAAACAAAGGCCCTGCGTTGCAAAAATATGGTGCTGGCCAAAATCATCGTGCCGCCCAACGAAAAGGTGCGGGACGAGATCATTAAAGCGACCAATAGCCAAACTCATATTCCGAAGCCGTATCTTCGAGGAATGGACCGCGTGCATCGAAATATTGAAGACCATCTCAAAGCGAGTGGCCTTTTCTATGAACGGCGTAAAAATCAATACAAGAACGCCGGCAAGGCGCGTTCCTCCATCGTTACTCTTTCGGAGTTGGCTCAGGCCCTGATGGCGGCCTTTCTATTTAGATCGAGCGATGCGCGCGGGAGGCCGAATTCGTTGCTTAAATCCGACGTCGACTATCAATCGTTGTTTTCTGAAGGTTATGATCTCGACTCCTTCAAGAATGTAATCCTTGCTAAGCGCGAGATTGCAAAGTGGCTAGCTTCTCACTTCCCGGATGAGGGCGCTGGCTTCAGAAACAACGTGATCTTTCACATTCTCACTTACTTGAGTCTTTCCCGATTCCACACGACGCCGCATGCTGCGGCGGGCTGGGCGAATCCGCAGTTGGATACATCGGAGATAGGTAAGGCGATAGAATCAGTCGTAGCCCTGTTCAAAACTGCCGGTGGCACAGATCAAGTTGCGAAGTCACTTGCTTTTCAGGCGACGACTTCCGCCGCCGCTAAGGACCTACGAGACAAGAAGGCGGCTTCCTGAGCGCGTAGAGCGAGTTAGCTTGGCGTAACCCGCCTCTCCTTCATCAAATAATGGACGGCGGATTACGCTTCGCTCATTCGCCGTCCAAGCGCGCGCCTCACTGCGGCGAGCAAAGGGCGCATGATCAGGCACCGCCAACCCGGGATTCTACGGAGATGTGTGGCCCCAAGGGCACAACCCGCCGCAGCGTTCAAGGCATTTCGACGGCGCAATTGCAGTGGAATTAACGAATCAACTAGATCGCTAACGGGGCTGGGAAGCGGAGAGTAGTATGAGAGTCGCTTCCTTAGAGAGTGCACTAACGGTGGCCACGCTTGTATCGGCCATCGTCGTCTTGCTGTGGGGAATCAAGATTTTCTACAGCGTGTGAACAGGCAGGAAGCTGGCGTCGAACAAGAGGCCTCCGGCAAGAAGAGGTTCGCGACAAAGGCATCCCTTCCGCGGCGGCGGAGGCCTGCTGTTTCAAGTGTTGACGAAGGGTTCGCTGGGCGCTCGTCCTGAATTTTAGCGAGCTGCTTGAACCTGTTCCTTACAGCATGGGCAGCGCCGTCGGCGCGCATACCGTCGTTGGCTCTTCGCGGCCGCTGGATGCAGCGCCACTGCCGCATCGAAACCCCAATTTTCGTTGACTTCATCCTTACGGCGATCACAACAGGCTTGTTGTGCACGAGTTGCCGTCACACCACTTTCCGTGGCGCGGCTGTCGAGACATCGCCCTTGTTCGGCGTCCTCGTCGCCTCGATCAGCAACAGATGGAACCTCCACCTCCGCGGCAGCGTCGGGCGAGTTAGCTTGGCGTCACCCGCCTCTCCTTCTTCACATCATGGATGGCGGCTTACGCTAGCCCATCCGTCCTATAATCCAGCCAGTCTGCACAATCTGCGGGCAGTCAGCGTATTGAATATCGCGCCGAACCGGCATGACCGCATCGGGCGCGCGGTGCCGTAGCGAAACGGACTTGCTAAGAACGCGATCGATGTGCCAACCCCGACGGATGGCCAGCGAAGATCGGGCTGACGTCAAAAGAAATGGCTGCGCACTAAGTTCCGCGACGTTCCATGCAGGGTTCCACCCACCACAGCAACGTCGCGTAACGAACATGGCAGAACCGCGATTTCATCGCAAACATGGCGGAGTCTTGGCCTCTGGTTTAATTCGGAACAGGGGAGTTCAGCAATGACGACTACACAGAAGGACAAACCGCGCGGCAAGCCACGCCAGCGCAGCCGGAAGGCAGAGCAGCGAGGCCAGAAACCTGATGAACAGCAGCAGAGCCCGAAGCTCGAGCAGCAGCAGGAAGAACTGATCGGCGCCATGGTCGCTTCAACGGACACGGACACGGACACTGTCACGGACGGCGCAACTGCGGCCGAGCCTCTCTCAAGCGAGGCACCCGAGCCCTCGATCGGCGAAGTCGCAGCGATGGATGCTCCTCCAATCGGCACAACGGCGCCGGTGGATCTCCCCTCGAGCGAGCCCGTACAGGCGGATGCCCCTTCGATCGGCGAAGTCAGGTCGGACGACTGTCCAGTCCATATTCAAACTATCGCAAATGCCTACAGGGACTATGCAGAGAAGTCGCTCCAGGAGACCGGGTCCTTTGTCGAGAAGCTGATGGCCGTGCGATCGCTTGACAAGGCGATTGAGGTTCAGACCGAATTCGCAAAGCTGGTTTATGCAAACTTCGTCGCCGAGTCGCAGAAGATTTGTGAACTCTACAGCCAACTTGCCAGGCAGATCGTTTTCAGGCCCTGGGAGAGCTTCGCGCGAAGGTGACCCTAATCGGGCGCTGCGATCTCGCAGCGGCAGTTTGAAAACGCACCAGGCATCCGACCCGAGACATTAGCGGTACGAACGAAGCCCGCCATTCCCGACGGGCTTAACGTCTTGGGAAGATGCGTCGTGAAGACCCTCGCAAAGCCTATGATGAGTCGCGTAGGGCGGGTTAGCATTGCGTAACCCGCCTCTTCTTCAAATACTGGATGGCGGATTACGCTACGCTGATCCGCCCTACCGACTACCGACTCGTTCTTCACTTCGCTGATCGGCCCTGCGGGCTAAACTAGCAATCAACAGAAACAAAAATGTGCGAAGCGGCGCGAGCGCTCGCGCGAACGTGTGAACGGAGGAGCGCCGCTGTTCGCTATAATTTGAACATCTGCGCTCCTGGGGCGGATGCACAGAGGAGTTGTAACTATGACCAAAAAAAGCATTTTTCTCGGCCTTGCCATCCTCACTCTCTCAACTTCTGTCGCTTTGGCCGCTCATCATCGAGCTCATCATCACAACGTGACGAACGCAAATACCGACGTGGCCGCGCCTCCGGTCGTCCCGCCGGGCGTCAACAGCAGCGACCATGCCACGTATCTCCGAAATCTGCACGACTCCGGGTACGATCCGAAGAACGATTACGCGAACGGGGTCCTGAAGACGCAATAGCACGCAGGGCGGTTGGCCTGGCGTAACCCGCCTCTCCTTCATCACGTCATGGATGGCGGATTACGCTTCGCTCATCCGCGCTACGGGCGACACACTTTTCCGGATCACGCGGTAGCGGTAGCGGGCTGCGCGGTCCGGCTCAGTGGGTCAGCAGCACCGGCAACAGGCTCGTTCCGACAATGGTGTGCGTGGCTCCGCCGAACAGCATCTCCCGCCAGGTGGCATGACCGAAGGCGCCCATCGCCAGCATGTCGGCGCCCGCCTCCCGGGCGGATGACAGAAGCTGCTCGCCCGCTCCGACCCCGGACACCGCGTGGATGATCTGCCGCTCGCTGGCCAGGCCGTGCCAGCCCAGATATTCGCTCACCGCTTCGGGATTTGCCTCCGGCTTTTTGCCCACGGTCAGAAGAATGATCTTCTTCGCCTTTCGCAGCAGGGGCATCGCGGCGATGACGGCGCGCACCGATTGCGGCGAGCCGTCCCACCCGATCGCGATCGTCTCTCCGATTGGCGGGGGCGGCGTGGTGGACGGGGCCAGCAGAACCGGACGGCCGGAATGCAGCAGGGTCCTCTCGATGGCGTCGCTCGCAGGCAGATCCACGACGCGGTCCGACCGTCCGAGCACCACCAGATCGAAAAAGCGCGAGCGGTCACTGAGCAGCGCGGGCGCGCGCCCAACCTCGTCCAGCCAGGCCGCGCTGGCGCCGGTCTGCGGCGGCTTGTCCGCCTGCGCCAGGCCGTAGCGGCCGCATGTCGCGAGGAAATTCTCCTTCGTGCGGGAGGCAAGATCGTCGGCACTTCCCATGATCCGGCCGATCCACACATCGTCCACGGGCATCGGCAATCCGCCGCCGGCTGCCGCGGCGATGATCTCATTGGGATCGAACTTCACGTGATAGCCCTCGACATGCGCACCGAAGCGCAATGCCAGGGTGCAGGCCACCTCAATGGCTCCGTTGCCGGCTGCACCACCGCTCGCGCCCACCAGTATTGTCCTGATCGTCATTGCCCTTCCTCATCCAGTGCGCTCGCCCGAGGCGACCTCACCTGCGGGCAAGCCTTGTTGAGCCGTCATCGCATCGCACTCGATCATCGTCATTACCCGGACAGCGTCAATCGCGAAGACGGGATCGGGCAACGGTCGGTTCGTCCGGGCTTCGTAAGCCGCCCCTCCTTCATCAAATCATGGACGGCCGGGCAGGAATATTTTCTGCGGATTGACTGGACGCGGTGAATCTCATTGATCGGGTTGCGGAATGTGCGCGAAATCACTTGTGATCACGCTGTCTTGGAACCGTCGGGTTCCGTTTTGCATGGGCTTGCTTGCCGGGAGATAAGCTTGGGTTAGGCTTCGTCGCCGCTTGCAAGCTGAATGGCGATTGGGTCGAACTGGGCATTGGATCACTGCCGCGAGATGTATTCGACAAAAATCCATTACCGACCGGACATCGATGGATTGCGGGCCTTCGCCGTACTTTCGGTAGTCCTCCATCACGCCTTTCCGAACGCAGTCACGGGCGGCTATGTGGGCGTGGACGTCTTCTTCGTCATTTCGGGCTTCCTCATCTCGTCGATACTCTTCACTGAAATGGACGAGCACAGGTTCTCGTTCGCGGACTTCTATGGACGGCGCATCCGGCGCATCTTCCCGGCGCTTGCTGTTTGCCTGTCCGTCGTATTGGCCTACGGCTTCGTTGCCTTGACGCCGTCTGAACTGGCGCAGCTCGGCAAGCATGTGTTGTTCGGCGCGGGCTTCCTCTCCAACTTCGCGCTATGGAGCGAGAGCGGCTATTTCGACACCGCCGCCACTCTGAAGCCCCTGCTGCATCTGTGGTCCCTGGGCGTCGAAGAGCAGTTCTACATCGTCTGGCCGATCCTGCTATGGGTGGCCTTCCGGATGAAGGCAAAGGTCGGCCGACTGCTGGCGGTGCTGTTCCTGGCCTCGTTCGCAATCAACATCGCTCTATCCATCACCAGCATCTCCGCCGACTTCTACCTGCCGGTCTCTCGCTTTTGGGAATTGCTGGCGGGAGCGGGGCTGGCTTGGTGGCGTCCGACAATCCTGGGGTCCGCTGTGCGGTCCTGGCTCTCCTTCGCCGGCTTGGCTGCCCTGCTGACATCGGCGGCGTTGTTCACGCCAGAGCTGCGTTTTCCAGGCTGGCCTGTTCTCCTGCCGGTGGCCGGAGCGGTTGCGATCATCTCGGCCGGGCGTGAGGCGACAGTGAACCGCGTCGTCTTCTCCAAGCGCGCGTTCGTCTTCGTCGGGATCATCAGCTACCCGCTCTATATCTGGCACTGGCCGCTGATCTCCTATGCTTATATTATTCGCCTGGGAAAGGCGCCGACTCCCCTGATGGCCCTGGGGCTTGTGGCTGCCAGTTTCCTGCTGGCCTGGGCCACCTACCGCTTCATCGAGTATCCAGTCCGCTTCGGGGCGCACCGCCACCGTCGCACCCAGCTCGTCGCTGCTTCCATGGCAGTGCTCGGTGCCTGCGGGCTCGTCGTCTGGAGCAAGGGTGGTTTCCCCGAGCGTTTCCCGCCGCTTCCCGGCATCGACGTGCGGAAGATCGGCAATGCAAAACTCGATGCGGACTTCAAGCCGACCAGGGGCATGGAGCTGTCAGACCACGACTGGACATTGGTGGCTCATCTGGGGCACGGCGCGCGCAAGCTGGCGCTCGCCGGCGACAGCCTGTTGTTTCAGTACGGACCCAGAGTGCAGCAATTGGCTGACGAAGGGCAGTTGGCGGCCAATACCTATTTCGTCACAGGCCCCCGTTGTCCCCCCGTGCCGGGGGTGATCCAGCAGGACAGGTTTGCGGGTTGCCGCAATCTGCCCGGGAAACTGATCGACCTGGTACGAAGCGAGAAGGTTCAATCGGTCGTACTAGGCGCCGGTTGGTCGGGCTACACTGCGGAAGGGATGCTGATCGAGCGAGATGGCAGGCAGTTGCCTTTAAACACCAAGGACGGCACGGACGCCTTCTACGCCAATCTTGAAGATTATGTACGCTTGCTGCAGGGCGAGGGAGCGAAGGTCTATTTGGTATTGGCGACGACGGGTCACCGCAGCTTCGATCCGAGCGAGATGATAGCACGCAGCGTGACCGGATTTCGAATTGCCCCGGACGTTGAGAAGGCCGTACCAATCGCCGAACTGCGCGCTGTTCTTGCCGCAGCCGACGCCAAACTGCGCGCCGTCAGCGAGCGCACCGGGGCGCCGCTGCTCGATCCCCTCCCCGATATCTGTGACGGCAGCGAAAGCTGTTCGCCCTTCTTCGGAACGGGAGAGCCTAAATTCTCGGACCGCACGCATCTGCGTCCGGTCTTCGTGCAGCAGAATGTTCGCTTCCTTGATGTCCTGTTCAAGTAGCGATGCTGGCGGTACGCTCAGGGAGCGCCAGAAGCCGTTGCGCTAAGGCGCGATAAGATCAGGCTGATTTGTCATCGCGCTCTTTGAGCATGACCGCTACACGCTTTTCCGGACCATGCTCCAGTAATAGCTTCGTACGCCCGCGAGTGCGAAACTGTGTCTCATTGCGGCCGCAAAAAACCTGGCGCAGAGGGTAAGCAAACGGGAATGCGGAGCCGCCGATATGACCAAAGCAGTCATGCTTGTTCCGGGTAGCGGCGACGCCGCCAGCAACTTCCTGGCCACCGCGATGGATTTGCGGGACCATGTGTATGGCAAGAAGAACGCGATGATTTTCAAACTGCACTATTCGGCCGGTGGGCACAGCATTGCGCCAGCGTTCACTCCGGCCCCTCCAGGTTTCAACACCAATTTCTGGAAATCCGTGGACGTCGCAGGCACGTTCATGACCGTATCTCATTGCGGACTACATGACGGCCCGATGATGGGCAGTGAGGGAGAGCAGCCCTGGCCTTGCATTGATTCGGAGAGTCTTGTCCTTAATGAAGACGCACATCTTTTTTGGAGCAAGGTAGGACGAGCATTAAGCACGGTGAAGATAATCATCTGCGGCTGCGACACAGGCCAAACCTACGGGAGTTTGGCCGCTGCCGCCGCAGGAATACCGGTGTATGGATTTGCTCACAGCATCGCGGCAGGCGTTCCAACCACCATGCGGCCGTACATTGCATCGTTCGAGGCAGGCCGCTCCACAAAAAACATCATCAGGTGCTGGCCAGCCGCAAGCGCGAGCTTTGACATCGTTCATCCTTCGCTCTACTCCGAATAGGCAGGACTGGGATCAGCAGGCTGGCGGTGCCATTCAGCGCCGCGGCCGGCAGGTACGGCGTTGACCCCAAGCATCATGCGGATTGCCGTACGGCACTGGCGGTCCGGTTTTTCTAGCCTTGCCTCGGAATAAACTGGCTTTCCGGACGTTTCTCACCGTGAGGTCATAATTGGCGCGGCGGGCATGGGAGGTCTGGTCTTGCGAAAGGCGCAATTTGTGCTGGGCGTCATAGTCCTCGCCGGACTCGTCGACATGAAGCCGGCGCGAGCCGACTATCGATGGTGCATTCAGGACTCGGAATTCGGCTATCCCGGCGACTGCGCCTACCAAACCCGTGAGCAGTGTCTTGCGAGCGTGTCTGGTCGCAAGGGATATTGCGGGGAGAATCCCAGCGTCCTGTTCAGACCTCCGCCACAGCCGGCGCCGCGTGGCCGATATGTTTCACCGAACTAGAACCCGTCGAAGATGACCCGGATCGGACATCTCAACGTGGCGCCGATGTTGTCAAACTTGCATTACATTAGGCCGGTTCAAATTGAAGATTGAGCTGCCGGGAGATGCAATTGAGACGCGCCTATGCCAACTTTACGTTCCAGAAAACCGGCGCTCCGAACTTGAGAACATCTCGGACGTTCTTTCGAAATACGGTGGGCTGTATCCATTCTCCCCAGGGCACGTAGGTCACTTCGCTCAGTGCGACCCTCTGGACTTCGTCGGCGAGTTGCTTCCGCTTCGTGTAATCCTTCGCGTGCACCCAATCGATGGCAAGCTTCTCCAGTTGCGGGACATTCGGCCAGCCGAACCAGCTGTTTGGGCCTGCGCCTGAAAGTCCGAAGTGGACGGAAGGGTCGATCACATCCGACCCATGCCACCACGAGTACAGCAGATTCCAGCCACCCTTGTCAGGCGGTTCTTTGCGCGCGCGCACGACGAGGTTCGTTGACCAATCCATCGCCTTCAATATGACCTTAAAACCAGTGCGCTCCAGCCGTTGGCGCGTGACGACGGCTGCCGCATTGAGGAAGGGTCTATCCGTAACTTGGAGTACAACCACCGGCGTCCCGTCATAGCCCGACTCCTTTAGAAGCTGTCTCGCCTTGAGGTCGTTATGCTCCATGATTGGCTCGGCGCCTACAGTGGTCGCGTAAGGACCCTCGCATGCATAGACTGAGTTGCAAGCTCTATAATAGTTTGACTGTCCGACGGACCAATGAAGGTACGTCACCTGGTCCATCGTGTGGAGCAGAGCCTCGCGGGCCTTCTTGTTATTAAAGGGTGGATGGAGCCAATTCGGTCTGAGCCAGCCTTGCTGCCCTAGTGGATCGATCACGAACATCTGCAAATCCGGATCCTTTTCAAGCTTCGGCATGAAGTCGATTGGTGGCTCCTGCCACCAATCCACCTCGCCGGCGGCGAGGGCCTCCGCCACGTCCCATGGGTCGGCGACATACCGCCAGATTACCTTATCGAGATACACTCTCTTGCCGCCAGAGGATCCGCTTGGCGTCTCGTTGCGCGGGATGTAATCGCTGTTTCGAATGTATTCGACCTGCTCGCCCGGCTTCCACTCGCTCCTCGCGAACTTGAACGGACCGGAGCCGATCACCTCCTTGATCTGGGCTTCCGCTGGTGTAGCAGCAATTCTCGCAGGCATCATGAATGGCACATTGCTGCCCGTCTTTCCGAGCGCCTCGAGGACGAGACCGAAGGGCTCGGCGAGCACGATGGCGAATGTCTTGCTGTCGATAGCCGAGATTGTCGCAGTATGTCGCATCAACAGTTGGCCAAGACGATCCTTCTTTCCCCATCGCTTCAGCGACTCCACGCAATCTTCCGACAGCACGGGCTTTCCGTCGTGCCATCGAAGGCCGTCACGCAAGGTGAACGTATATTTCATGCCATCCGCAGAGACGACCGTTTGATCGACCATCTGCGGCTTGATTTGATGCTTTTCGTCGGTGCCGAAGAGGGTGTCGTAGACGAGATAGCCGTGGTTGCGGGTGATATAAGCTGAAGTCCAGACAGGGTCGAGAACCTTCAGATCGGCTTCCGCGACAAAGCGGAGGACTTGTTCGCTTTGCTGGGCTCTGACCGACGGGGCGGACAAGGTCACTGCGGCGGCCGCGGCACTTCGCACCAACTGTCGGCGACTGATGCGCTCCATCCTTCAGCTCCTTCCGGCAGCAGCCATGACCAGTTCAAGGAGACGATGCAGACATTAAACAGCCTACCCAATTTGGACTCTACATTCCAGAGTTGCTGCCAAATCGGCTTTCAGTTGTGGTCGGTTCTGGCCCCTCCCGGACATTCGATTTGACGTCCGTGATGTCCGCCTTAGGTGGCTAAAGCGGACATAGCCATGACGCTAGCCGATGCCGCCTTTTGACCCAAAGCGGACATCCGGTCGGCGTAGCCAAGCCTGACGATCTGCTTTGGTCACAGAAAAACTCGGAACAATCCTGTCTGTGTACTCAGCTACGCACGCCGTGAGGCTGATTCGATATGGCTCGCTGAACTGACGGGTCGGTTCCGACGTTTGCATACTAAGATCGCAAACTTTCGGGAGCTAGTTCGGCAATTAGCCGTGACAAGTTTGCTTCGGCTTTTGGACGAGCTTCGCGCAAGCGCTTGCGAATCCGGTCCGCATCTGGGTCATGCGCGGCTACATCTGCCTGTCCAACGCCCGCGCCCGTCAGCCGATGTTCCACCACCCATCGATGAAGAGTCTTGTCCACCGACCATCGGCGCCCGGCTTGCAAGTCCTCAAGCCTTCGTCGAACCCAGTCTTCTGGGGCGTTCAGCGTCTGCATCGGCTTGCAAAGTTCGTTCTTTATCGCCTCATCGTCGTAGGCGGCTTCAATATGACCGATGACCGCTGCGCTCAAGCAGAGAGCACCGGGGCGTAACATTTGGATGGTGATCCGGTCACCGTCGAACACACGCACAGAAGGCTGAGTGCGAAATGCCTTGGCAGTGCAATCCACATAGAGGCTGCCTGAGCAGCCTTCGACTGTCCCATGTTCGAGGATGACTGTCCGATGTTCTATCCTCAGTACACGTCCCTTGCGCACAACATTTTTGATGGAGCGCAGGGCTTCTACCTCAAGGCACGAGATAGTCGCACCACGGTACATGGTCGGTATCACCGTTGTATCGATGCGCAACATCTGGCCGGTTCGTTCCAGCCGCTCAAACAAATCGGCTACGCATGTCGCCTCTGCCGCCGCTTCGAGTTGATCTGCTTGGCCGCCTGCCGTTTGCTTAAAAAACGCTTCGCCTGGCTGGACCTTGTCTCGGTTCATGAGCCAGGAATCGCGTGGCACGATCCAACGTATGCTTTCCGGCGCCGCGCCCATCTGGAGCAACCATACACCGACATCCATGGCCGTCTTGCCGCCGCCCAGGATAACATAGCCTTTAAAGTCCGGCGCAAACTTCGGAAGCTCACTAGGGGTGACGAGCTTTACGCCGTCACCAAGCTCGAAGGAGGGTACGTGGGTCGATGGGACTTGGGTGTCTAGGAAGGTGGCGTCTACGAGCTTTTTGCGAAACGATACCTCCTGAACGTCACCCGACAGTCGAGAGACAAACCGTTTATCTCCTTGATAGTCACACAACGGAAAATATTGAACGCGGCCCGAGGGCAGAAACCGCTCGTTCATGAGCCGGTCGTAATAACTGATGATCTGAGCGCCGGAGGCGAGTTCAAAATAGCCCTTGTTAAAACCTGCCACATCTAATCGATTGTTGCCGAGCGCACGGGATCCAACGCCGTAATAGGCAGACGGTTGATGAAGACGGACAAACGGATATGCGTCGTTCCAGTGGCCCCCGGGCATGTGATGACGGTCCACAATCACCATGTTGGCGTCGGTTTCCGTCAGCAGTTGGTCAGCGAAACACATGCCCAACGCGCCGCTACCGATGATGAGATAGTCCGTTGAAAGCATTTGTACCTGATCTTTCCACAGCCCCGGATGGCTGCTAGTGCAGGTTATTCCCTACAACTTTGTCAGGTTCTGTTACGAAACACCATACGTGAGTTCCGCCAAACGGACTTGCTGGCTGCCGGTCCATTGTCAGACTCGAAGAGGTAAAACGAACCTCGATCGACCGCGCGGCCCTGTCTGCAAATGGCCCGTTGCTGCCGGTTCAGCATGTCCGCTGTTAGGTCGGATGTCGGGGTGAGACCGGACTACTTGTGCTAGACGCGAGCCTTTCGCATCTTGACCCATAACAGACGTGGGCCAAGGCTCTCGGCCTTGGCGGAGATTTCAGTGCTTTGGCAACCCAGCCGAGCGTAATCCTTCAATCAGGATCTGTTCAAGGGACCGTTTTGGACCGGCTGCAGTTCGCCGCCCTTCTAAGTATTGAGTTTGGAGGCTTTCAAACTTTTCTCTGCTGCACCGAAAATGCAGATCGCTTCGGTGACGTACTTTGTCTGATTGCGGGCGCGTTCTTCCGAGAGCAGATAGACGTTGCCGTGACGCGCGACCACGCCGGTCCTTGAGAACTCGTTGAGCTTGCGAATTACCGTGGAGCGCGGCAGGCCGACGTAATGCGAGATCTTCGTTGCATTCATGGGCCTGTTTTCTGCATGGCCTACCATGATTGCGGAGCCGATCAATAGCAGCGAGTGATCGGCAGTTTTCTTGCCAAACACAGAATCGACCATCACACGGGTGAGCGCAATGTACGCCTTCGCTAATGCAAGCCGCTCCGAACGGTGCACAATCGGGTACGTCCCAAGCATGTGCCCCTCCCTTGATTGTCGTCACCGTAGGGCTGATCTTGTAACCGGCGGCGACAGCGCAACCACATGAGTGTCCAAAATGGACACTTTACCCCCAAGACTCGTTGTTAGGACGGATGTTACTAGATCGCGATCCGAGCTTTTCTTCATGGGGCGGCGGATCGTCGGCGGCCTTGGCAACAAGTGCGCCAGGGCCGTCGGCGACGGCGTCTGTCTTGGTGGGCAGCGCAATTGTAAGTAGCTGGCAGGGGCCGCCCGGATTTCAGAGTCAACGGGCGGCTCACCCTCACAAATCGACAGAGAGTGAATGCAAAGGTTGTTTGCTTCGTTCGATCAGTTAGCTAGCGCCAAGTATAGCAGCGGAGCCGAGATATTTGGAGAGGGGGATCCAGCTGAGCACATCTACCAAGTCGTCTCTGGGGCTGTGCGCACACAGAAACTCCTATCAGATGATCGCCGCCAAATCGGGGCGTTTTATCTGCCCGGCGACATCTTCGGGCTGGAGGACGTCGCCACTCATCGGTTCACGGCGGAAGCCATCACTTCGACCACGGTACATCTCGCGAAGCGCGAGTGCTTGGACGATGTCGTCAAAAGCGACCCTTCTGTTTTGCGCATAATCCTTGCCGAGACCAATCGCAACCTAATGCATGTGGAGAGCCATTTGCTGCTGTTGGGTAGGCAGAATTCACTCGAAAAAGTGGCTGCTTTCCTACTCGAGATGCGGCTTCGTTCGACAGAAGCAGATGTTATTCATCTTCCAATGACTCGCCGTGACATCGCGGACTATCTGGGACTGGCGCTCGAAACGGTATCTCGGGTTTTCGCAGACCTTCGCAGCAAAAAAATTCTCCGATTTGATGCAAACAGATCGAGAAAAGTCGTCGTTCTTGACGCTAAAGCTCTCGCGGACCTTGCTGAGTAGCGCCCTCCCACCTCGTAGCATTGGCGGCCCAGCACCGTTTTGCCTGGAGGCCATCCGTTACAGGACAGTGTCAGGTCCGCATCTGACCCGACTCGGACCTGACAGACTTGGCTGACAATTTCCGTTGTTGAGGGCAAAGCTGACCTCTCGGTTGAGCATTCGGACTTCTCAGTTTGACCCAAAGCGGTCACCTGCGATGCCGGAACTATCGGGCGGTCAGTATAGGCTATTTCGGCTTCAAGCCGCTCCTCACGTCAGAAGGGGTCGCATGATAGCACCGGCGAAACGTCCTGTTGAAGTACGATAGATCATTGAACCCAAGCTCGAAAGCAATCGCGCTAATTGCGCGTCGCGAATGGAGCGGGTTGATCAATATGCTATGGGCTCGCGCCAGGCCGCTGTTCCCTCCAGTCCGAGACGACGAGAATGCACGCGCTATGCTCGGTGGCGAGGTTTGCCATCGGTCGCGAGCGCCCCGCAGGTTAAAATCGGTCCGTCCACGGAAAGCGCGATGCGTGGATGGAGGAGTGCCAATCAAATGCCGCAACGTCATCGCGTGGGAAACGGAGTAGGCGATGAACAAGTTCGGCTTGATTGGTCTCTCGGTCCTCCTCGCGCTGGGATCGGCTTTGCCGGGTAGCGCACGCAGTCAGCAGAAATCGCTTAAGGAAAGGCTCGTCGGCACTTGGCTCCAGGTCTCAGTCGATGTCGTGTCTGCCGATGGCACGAGGCGTCATCGATTCGGTGATAATCCAAGAGGCATTGTGATTTACACGAGCGACGGATACTTTTCCCTGATGCAGGCAAGCGTCGACATCCCGAAGATCTCGTCCCGAAGACCCGCGACGGCGACTGTCGACGAAGCCAAGGCCGTGGTTGCCGGATCGATCGCCTATTTCGGAAGATATTCATTGGACGAAACTAGCAGCGTCCTCAGCGTCGACATTGAGGCCAGTACCTTCGCAAATCAGGTCGGCGATCCCACCGAGACGCGCACTATCACGTCACTGACAGATCACGAATTGAAGTTCACAAGACATGGACAGTTGCCAAACACGAAGCTTGAAGTCGTTTTCAGGCGAGCACCGTAAGATTCCGCCGCTGTCAGAGGATAAGCCGACATCCGGCGAACGGGTCAAAACCGACGCGATTGACCCAACTGCAACATCAGCGACGCTGCCGCAAAACAAAAAATCCCGGCTCTGAGGTTGGGGTTCTAGTTGGATGACCGATCTTCTCAGCCTGACGCCGCGAACGACAGTCAGGTAATTTTTTCAATATCTGGCAGTTTCCAGCTCTTGTCGAAAATCGCCTTCTCCGGGCCATACACGCGGAACCACGGGAACCATTTCTGACCGGGCTGGGTGTAAAGCCAGTTGGGCTCCTGACCGGTGGGTGGCTTCGGGCCAAAGTAGATGTCCACCGTCCCGTCGGTGTTCTTGCGCAATTCTTTGTCGAGCGAACCGAGTGTGAGGCGCGTCGCGTTGAGAAAGAAGCTCGACGTTTTCAGACTGTAGACGGTTGCGGACCAGAACTCGCGCACAGGCACATTTGCTGGAACGTGCAGCCGGTAATTGCTCTCACCCTCCAACGGTTTGCCGTTCTTGTCGTGAAAGCTGGCGAAGTAGAAACTGCCGGTGCCCAGCTTTGCCGTCGGGCAGAAATACTGCGAAAGAGCGATGGCTCGCGCATCTACACCGAAATAGTTCGGCGTCTCCCACTTGAATTCGGTCGGCACGGTTATGGGCGGGCTAGGGACGCACCACTGACTATCAGGCCACCACGGAGTCACATCAGTCGCAGCCTTGTCCATTAACCAAGCGTGCGCTTCGGCTGCCGCCGCTTTCAACTGGGCCACGGTCGCAGCGTCGGGCTTGAACTCCTTGCCCCTCTCGATGCCGAGCGGCAAGAGCATGCCCATCATTTGGAGGTCGCGTGGCTGCACCGTCTCTTCGTTCAGCATGCGAGCGAGACTTGTGAAGAAGGTTTCGTCATACTTCACCAAGCCGTTGTACATGACCTCGGTCATGTCGAGGAGGCGCTGCGCGGGCGGATTGTCCGCCTTCGACAGAGGGTAAATCTTGACCTGCTTCACCAGTTCGTTGCCCGCCTGTTCATCTTTTTCGGAGAGGGACGCCAGAATGGAGCGCAGCAGCGTCATCGTGTTGTAGGTCGCGGGACGCACCGGGGTGTAGCCGTCGGGCACGTTGCCGTCGTAGCCAGGCGGCAGCACGAGGTATTTCCCGCCCTTGCCCTCGAAGCCAATGTCGGTGAGCGGCACATACCAAGCGTCTTCGATGGTACCGTAGAAGCTGGCTCCGGGGACGGCTGGCGGCAGTTCCACCACTACCGGGCCGTTCTGCTTGGTGTTGATGAAGAAGTACATGTAACGAGTGTTGACATTGGGCGTCGGCGACTGGTTCTTCCAGCCACCACCCTTGGGCCACCAGACGATGTCATTGTAGTTTGCCTTGCCATCGCGGAATGCGGCTTGCTTCACGGTGTCCTCGCCCACGAGCGGAAGACCCCAGATCACGGCGTCCACGGCGCGGCGATACACGGTCCTGCTCGCCAATTCCTCGGGTGTTAGGCGCTCGGCACTACGGACCTTCTCTTTCTCTTTCGCGTCTTCGATGGCGCGTTTCAGCGGCCTATCCCGTTGCGCCTGAGCCGACGTGCCCATCGAAGGAACAGCAAGCAGGGTCACGCCACCAATCGTTGCCTGTCGGCGAGATATTTTCATTGCTACCTCCAGAAAAGACACGCCTGATCACGTGAGCGGAAGTCTTGCAGTCGCGCAGAGGGCGCACATCCGAGGGATTTTAGGGAAGTTTGCCACCTCCGGCCATGCAGTAACGGCAAAAAATACGGATGGCATCAGCCACTGCACTTCCGATTCTGGCCCGAACCGGCCGACGACGGTGGGGCAGAGCAGGTCCGCTCTGCCCGGGTACATCAGACGTCAACCTGTTCCGCTATCGCAAGCGCGTCATCGACCTCGATGCCGAGGTAACGGACCGTGCTCTCAATTTTCGTGTGGGCCAGCAGAAGCTGGACGGCACGAAGATTTCCTGTGCGCCGGCAGATCAGGGTCGCTTTCGTCCGTCTCAACGAATGCGTACCGAACAACCTCGGATCGAGCCCGATGCTGCCAATCCATTCGGCCACGAGGCGGGCGTACTGGCGTGTCGTCATGCAATGGTCGCCTTGCCGGCGGCCCGTGAAACTCGCCGGGCTTCTTGCAAGATCCCCGCAGGTAGTCTTCGACCGCTTGGCGCGTCTGCTCGGTCAACTCGAACTTGACCGGCCGCCGGGTCTTTCTCTGCCGAACCGTCGCTCGCTCGACCGTGTAGCCGTTCGGCGCAACGTCCTCGACCTTGAGGGCCACCACATCGCAGCCGCGGAGCTTGCTATCTATGGCCAGATTGAACATGGCGAGGTCACGGGCTCGGCCCTCGACAATCAGTCGGGTTCTGATCGACCAAACGTGCTTTGGCCGGAGTGGCGGTTTGGGTCCAATCAGCTTGCCCTTGTTCCAGGGCGCGCGGGGACGGTCGTTGAGCGGCACTGAGTCATTGTCAGGCATCGGCGTACTCCTCGGTTACTGAGAACCGGGAGCATGCGCGGCAGCACGACCTGCCCTAGCGAAATCACGTCAGCTTTCAGAGGTTTGCGGTCATACGCGAACTGATCGCGCGAATGGGCGCGGCCGTTCATGACCCTGAGCGGTCATTGGTTGTTGGTGTAGGAAGCCGCGCTGTCACGGACCAAGTTATTTTGGTCTGCGACGAGGCATTCGGTAAAGTCGAAGAACCACGCGCATCCAATGGAGCGGGCGATGGTGCAGTCGTTCACGTAGATGAACGGCCGAGGTTTGATCTAGATCAAGAGCACGAAGCTCCGGCGCAGGAGGCTTCGACGGACCCGCGGTCCAGTGCGATGTGCAGATGTCCGCGGCTTTCCTTTATCGAAAAAGGAGAACGCTAATGTTGCGTCGAATTCTCATCGCTTCGGCAGCCGCAGCCATGCTGCTGGTTACCTTCACTCCCGATGACGCGTTCGCCCGCGGCGGCCGCGGCGGCGGCATGCGCGCCGGAGGTTTCCACGGCGGCGCAGTCGCAGCTCGGGGACCCCGGGGCGGCGCTGTCGCTGTGCGCGGCGGGCGCGTGGCCGGAGCCTACGGCGGCTATCGGGGTGCCTACCGTGCAGGGGCCTATCGCGGCTACCGTGCTGGCGCCTACCGCGGCTACGGCTATCGCGGTTATCCCTACGGTGTCGGTGCGGCAGCAGTGGGCGCGGCTGCGGTCGGTGCCGCTGCGGCGGGAGCCTACTACCGCGGCGGCTGCGGTTATGACGCCTACGGCAATTACGTTTGCCCGGGCGGATACTATCCGTACTGAGCGGCGCGACGAAGCTGCAACCGGGCAGTGAGTTGGCATTTCGCATCATCGCGATCATAGTCGGTTCCTTCCGGTAGCGCTCACCGGGCCGGTTCTTTTTGCGCCCTAACAAGCCATGGCCGAACTGCCTCTCAGCGCATGGGAAAAGCAGTTGCTCAGGCAGTTGGAAGGGCGTGTCCGATACTCGGATAATGCAAGCAATCGGCGGTACGCTGAACCAAGTGCGGGACCAGCGAGCGCGGCTGCTCCACAAGCTCAAATCAAGTCTCAGGAAGAGATAGTTGCCGCAGCCGAGAGATTCGCTCCGTGGCCACAGAAAGCGACCGCAAAAGTGAAAGCATAGCCTCCCACAGCTTGATCGAAATCAATCACCTTGCCCCGACGTTTTATGTCTATTTCGCCGTTCGATTCCGGCTGAGGAGGCCAATTATGTTCCTACTCGTGGCGGGGGCGCTCGACGCCTTGGCGTTTTCAGCATCGAGACAGAAGGTCAACGGCCTTGGTGCTGTGTTGGGCATTGCAATTGCGCTGGTCGGCCAGAATGCCATTGCCAAGAACCGACTGACAGACCCTGTGAAGATTTCACGCGAGTGCAAAAGCGAGGCGGAGCAATTCTGCAAAGGTATGCGTCCCGGCGGGCAACGCATCATAACTTGCCTCAAAGGGAAGGTCTCCGAGTTATCGTCTGCGTGTTTGACAGCGCTCAGGTCCACGGAATAGTAGGTGAAATCCTCATTTCGCGGCCACCAAGGCATTGGGGAGCGAGACGAACCGCACGCCGTCGTTGCCGTCGCGCCGAATTCCTTTGTGGCCCGCCAACCCGCTCCGCCCTCACGGTCGGCTCACTTTTCGACCGACCGAAATAAAACTGTAGCCCTGCGTGCCCTGGCTCGCGGTCATAACCGCCTCGATAATGGGCTCGTCAATTTCTTCTGGCGAGGACCAATCGACTTTGAAATTTGCGCTTGTGCCACCGCGGGTACCTTGCTTTGGGATCATAATCTCGATTGAACCGTAAGGCTTTATCGCTATCGCCCGTGGCAGATATTTTTCAATCGGCAGACCGGCGTCACTGAAGTATTCAATCCGCTCAATGACGAGAGGTGCCTTTTCTGAAACATTGCGAATAGCAAGAGTCACAGCCAGATCAAGTCGGAGGCCGCCGCCGGTTGACAGGCTTGAATAAGCGGGGACATAGACTCTTCCTCGAAGGATTGAGGGCTTGCCCGGTAGCTCGGTGAGGGACTCCTTAAACTGCGCAAGATCACCTGGAACAGCAGGTTGTGCTCGCACTTCAGGTGCCGCTAAGAGCAGTAACGTCAATAAGATAACCGTCGCTCTCATTTTTTTATCCTCTCACAC
This sequence comes from Bradyrhizobium lablabi, assembly GCF_018131005.1. Taxonomy (GTDB): domain Bacteria; phylum Pseudomonadota; class Alphaproteobacteria; order Rhizobiales; family Xanthobacteraceae; genus Bradyrhizobium; species Bradyrhizobium lablabi_D. The sequence continues at coordinate 446,775 of NZ_JAFCJK010000005.1, read as the reverse complement.
TCGGAGCGTTCTGCAACAATCGAGCGCGCTCAGAAGTACCGGTTCTCAATTTCAAGAGTCACGAGTCGGGCGAATAGAGTCGCCGGAAAAAGCGTCCCAATCAATTGTTCAATATTTGCGAGACCGCGCGCGTCATGCACCGGCGCGATGTCGCCGCATGTCGGCGCCACCCCGTGCTCTCGGTCTCGGTGGGAGTTGAGCAGCCGGGATCGCCGAGGGGGCGGTGTGCCTAGTCGCCAAGCGATCGATGTCAGAGTTGCGAGTTGATCGGTAGGAGCTTCCACAAGTTGGCGACCAGGCGCCGGTGGAAGCCGGTTTGGGGCTCGTCCCAGTAGCGTACGTTTTGGCCGTCCTTCACCGTTTCCCATGCGATCTTGCCATTCGGGTCGAGGAGAACGCGATAGCTGTTGGCGGGCACGACACCAGTCGCCATGTAGGCCGTCAGCCTTTCGGCAAGCTCCGGGCTCTCGACATAGAGGCCAGCTTCGGTGTTGATTACCGCAGAGCGCGGGTCGAGGTTGAAGCTGCCGATGAACACGGCTTCGCGGTCGAAGGCCATTGCCTTGGTATGCAATGCCGCTGGCGACCGTCCGGAAAGCAGCGACCAGCCCGGCCGAAAGGCGTCGGTATCGGGGCGCAGCTCGTATAGCTCCATGCCGTTCTCGAGCAGCCGCATGCGGGTCTTGGCATAGCCTGAATGCGCCGGCAGCATGTCGTTCGAAGCGAGCGAGTTGGTCAGTGCGCGCACCTTCACATTGCGCTCGTGCAGCGCCTTGACGGTTGCCTGCGCCCCGGCGGGCAGGACGAAATAGGGCGACTCGACGAGCAACTCCTGTTTCAGCTGCGCGACACGCCTGCGGATGAACCCGACCACATCGTCGCTCTCCTTGCCTCGGGCGACGGTTTCCGGGTCGTCGGCGATAACGCGTCCGTGTGCCCACACGAGATTGTCGCGGAGGTCGGCGCCCTGGGCCGCCAGTTCCTCCAGGTCCTGGTCGATCGGATAAGGGTAGTCGGCCGTGGCGATCGCCTCGCGCAAACGAGTCAGGATGGCTTCGAGATCGGCAGCGCCATAGGCGCGATTGACGATCGCCGCGATGGGCACGGTAGAGGGGCTGTTCCAGAATCGGTCGAACACCTCCGACAGATCGCGGACGACAGGCCCAACCGCCAACACGTCGAGATCGCGGTAGTTGGCGATCGTGTTCACGCCATAATAGATGTCACCGATATTGCGGCCGCCGACGATCGCCGCCGCATTGTCAGCAACCATCAACTTGTTGTGCATGCGCCGGTTGACTCGGCCGAAGTCGAAAATGAAGTCAAGAATGGACCATCCCCGGTTGGTGAGGGGGTTGAAGAGACGTATCTCGACATTGGGGTGAGCATCGAGCGCGGCTTTAACCGCATCACTCGCCTTGTAGAAGGGATCGTCGACGAGGAGCCGTGTCCTGACCCCGCGATCGGCCGCCTTTATCACGCTGTCGAGGATGATCCGGCCGGTCGTATCGCCGTCCCAGGAATAGTACTGCATGTCGAGACTTCGCTCGGCCAAGTCGGCCAGCGCCAAACGGACGATGAAGGCCTCGCGCCCGTGGCTCAAGAGGCTGAAGCCGGAGAGGCCCGGATGCTCGTCGGCCGCGGGCTCGAAGAATTGGCCCAGCCTGGTCGATGCGTGGTCCTCGAACGCCGCCGACACTGTGTGCGGATAGTTGGCCGTTCCACTGCGCATGGAACCCCCCACTGCCGCAGGCAAGCGACAACGGCAATTCGTCAATCGCAAGCTCGCAACCTCCAACTCAGTCATCAAAGCACAAAAGGTCGTTCCGCGAAATGGGGGACACAGGCTCCAGATTTCCGCAGCGCTCTCGGATGCGTCAATCGCGTCAGTCCCCCCAACTCCGCGACACGTCGGGTGAGTGGGTAAACTTCGGAAATGCTGGTTCGGCCTCGATCCCGTCGTGCTGGACGTGACCTAAGGTGCAAAGCGGAGCATCGAATCGTGCGGTATGAGCTCAGTGACCATGAGCGGAAGACTGCCCGCCCACGGTCGGGCTGACCACCCGCCTCCCACCCACGCCATCAATGAGCGGGCTTTCGAGAGGTCGATACAGAGCCGGCAGGTTGAAGCAGCGCTATGCCCATCCGTCGCAGGATTAGCTCTAGCGACGAACCCCGACGCGATCGACACCGCCGTTGAGGTCGGTTGAACTTGCCGTTTCCCTGACATGCGGAAGCATCCATTGAACGTCAACTTGTTCTGCTATTGCGAGCGCGTCGTCGAGCTCGATTCCCAGATATGCGGATCCAGCCCTACACTGGCGAGCCAATCAGACAACAGCCGTGCGTACTGCCGAGTGGTCAGGCTGCAGTTGGGTCCCCGTCGGCCGGTGAACAGATATTCGCCCGGCTTCTTGCCGGTCTCCTTCAGATAGTCGTCGACGGCTTGACGGGTTGCTTCGGTCAGCTCGAACTTGACTGGCCGGCCCGTCTTCGCGCGATCGGTTGCATAGCCGCTTGGCGCAATGTCATCGACCTTCAGCGCCACGACGTCGACGGCGGTGCTTTTGATTTCTGCCACTAGGCAAGGCGGGTCCAACACACGCCAACATCAGTAGTGGCTCGGAATCGGCTGGCCTGCGCGTAGACCCTCGGTAACATTCTTGGGCCGCGGCTGCACCTTGGGGATCTTCGGCAGGGCTTCGTGGACCTTCTTATAGGGGATGCTGTCGAGCAGATGCCGGATCAGGTTTAGCCGGGCCCGGCGCTTGTTGTCGGCCGGAACGATGTGCCAGGGCGCCCACGGTGTGTGGGTGGCCTCGATCATGCGCTGGTAGGCCGCCGTGTAGTCCCACCAGCGCCGCACCGATTCAGTGTCCATCGGACTCAGCTTCCAATGCTTCATAGGGTCGTTGATCCTGGCCTCGAACCGGCGTTGTTGCTCCTCCTGGCTAACGTCAAGGAAGTACTTGAGCAGGATGATGCCGTTGTTGACGATCATCTCCTGCTCGACCAGGGGAACCATTTTCAGGAATTTTTCGTACTCCTCGTCGGTGCAGAAACCCATTACTCGCTCGACCCCGGCCCGATTGTACCACGAGCGGTCGAAGAGGATGATCTCGCCCGCGGCGGGGAATTGCGCGATGTAGCGTTGGATGTAGACTTGGGTCTTCTGGCGGTCGGAGGGGGCAGGTAAGGCTATGTGCCGGAAGATGCGCGGGCTCGTGCGTGCCGTGATTCGGCTGATCACTCCTCCCTTACCCGCCGTGTCCCGGCCCTCGAAAACCACAATGACGCGCGCCCCCTTGTCTTTGACCCAAGTCTGCAGCCGGGTTAGCTCGACCTGAAGGTTTCTGAGCTCTTTCTCGAATTGCTTGCGGCTGATCTTGTCGGACGCGTCCGGCGCCTCAACTACCTCCTGCTTCTTGTCTTTCGACACCAGCCAATCCTCCCCGGCCAAGAAATACTGCTACGCGCGCTCTCACTCCGAGCCAAATCCGCCGGGGGTGTATTGATCCATATCAACGCTGCACCGCAACCAGCCGCCTTATCCTTACAGATTCCCATCGGAAAGCCGGTGCGTACCCGGGACGCGTTCTGAAAGGCGAAAAGCCTCCCGATCTGCCGGTCATGCAGCCCACGAAATTCGAGCTGACGTTAACCTCAAGACCGCCAAAACCCTTGGCGTCTTGATTCCTCCGACCCTTCTCGCGCACGCCAATGAAGTAGTCGAATACGGCTGCTTGCTGCGGCGCATGAATCCGGAAGTGGCCCGAAGCGGCGCCCTCGGTGTCCGCTCAAATGTCAGGTATTCGGAGTGAAGCAGAAATCTTGTGCTCGGTGAGCCTTAGCGATTTCGACCCAACAGCGACATTTGGCTGTGCCGCCGAGGCACTCGTTTTGGTGTCGTTTTAGCCCCTATTAAGGGAGCTGTTTGGGCGGGTAAGATGCCGTCTCCTGAGCATGGGAGCAAACATGCAACGGCGCGAGTTCATCACGCTTGTCGGTGGTGCTGCGGCAACGTGGCCGCTCGCGGCGCGGGCGCAGCGCACCGGCCGGGTGCGGAGGGTCGGCATGCTGCTTGGCCTCGCCGAAGACGATCCCGAAGCGATAAACCGCGTCAAGGCATTCCGGTTGGGTATGCGCGATTTGGGATGGATCGAAGGGCGCAACGTTCAGATCGAGTTTCGGTTTGCCGGGACCAATCCGGAGTCGATTAATAGGAATGTGGCGGAACTGGTCGGGCTGGCGCCAGACGTCATTGTGGCAAATTCCACTGCGGTCATGCTTGCGCTGCAACCAGCGACGAGCACCATTCCAATCGTATTCGCGATGGTGAATGATCCAATCAATCAAGGATTCATTTCGAATCTTGCACACCCGGGGGGCAATATCACCGGGTTCTTGTTCATCGAGTCCAACATGGTCGGGAAGTGGATCAACCTGCTCGGCGACGTTGGGCCAAATCTGTCGCGGGTCGCATTGATGTTTAACCCGGATTCCGTGCCCTACTTTGACGTCTATCTTCGATCATTCAAAGCATTGCCGCAGCAAGCCTCGGTCGAGGTCGAAGCAGTGCATGTGCGGACGCCTGCCGATGTCGAATTGGCGATCGCTAAATTAGGTCGGGAGCCGGGCAGCGCTTTGATCGCCGCATCGGATGTATTCATCCTAGCAGTGCGTGGAGTGATCTTGAAAGCGGCAGATCAGTACCGGGTGCCGGTCATCTCTCCGTATAGGCAATTCGTTGTTGAGGGCAGTCTGATGTCCTATGGGCCTGACACTGCCGATATCTTCCGGCGTTCGGCCTCATATGTTGATCGCGTTCTCAAAGGCGAACCGCCGGGCAATTTGCCAGCGCAGTCACCAGTCAAGTTTGAACTCGTCGTCAACCTTAAGACGGCGAAGGCCCTTGGCCTTTCGCTCAGCGAGTCGTTCTTACTACTTGCCGATGAGGTGATTGAGTAGAGATGCCGTTTGCTGGGTTGCGTGAGTCTCTTGTTGGCCCTTCGCGTCGCCTCTCCTTCATCAAGTCGTCGACGGCGGATTACGCTTCGCTAATCAGCCGTGCGAACTTTCGTCGTCCCGGCGACGGGGGAACCTTCGAGCCCGTCCCTACTCCGCAGCCTGCCGCACGTGCCTTGCCGTCGGAGTGCGCATCGTCACGAGCTCTTCCGCGGCGGTCGGATGCAGCGCCACCGTCGCGTCGAAGTCCGCCTTCGTCGCCTTCATCCTCACGGCGATCGCGACCGCCTGGACGAGTTCGGCGGCGCAGTCGCCGACGACGTGACAACCGAGCACGCGGTCGGTTGCGCCGTCGACGACGAGCTTCATCAGCACGCGAGTGTCGCGGCCGGACATCGTCGCCTTGATCGGGCGGAAATCGGTCTTGTAGATGTCGACATTCGGAAACTGCGCGCGCGCCTCGTGCTCGGTGAGACCCACCGTGCCGATCTCCGGCTGCGCGAACACGGCGGTCGGGATCATCGCGTAATCGACCTGCACGGGACGCTTGCCGAACACGGTGTCGGCGAAGGCATGGCCCTCGCGGATCGCGACCGGCGTCAGATTGACGCGATGGGTGACATCGCCGATCGCGTAGATGTTGTCGACCGAGGTCTTCGACCAGCCGTCGACCTCAATGCCCCCGTTCTTCGGATTGATCGCAACTCCGGCCTTCTCGAGCCCGAGATTGGCGACGTTGGGGTGGCGGCCGATCGCGAACATCACCCTGTCGGAGGCGATGCTCGAACCGCTCGTCAGATGCGTCGTGAAATCCTTGCCGTGCCTGTCGACTTTCGTGATCGTGCAGCCGGTCAGGATCGTGATGCCGCGCTTTTCCAGTTCGGCGCGCGTATGCTTTCGCACGTCCTCGTCGAACCCGCGCAGGATGTTGTCGCCGCGATAGACCACGGTGACGTCGGAGCCGTAGCCGGCGAAGATGCCGGCGAATTCCAACGCGATGTAGCCACCGCCCTGGATCACGACCCGTCGCGGCAGCTCCGGCAGGTGAAACGCCTCATTCGAGGAAATCACGTGCTCGATGCCGGGAATCTCGGCCCCGTGATTGGGTGCGCCGCCGGTCGCGATCAGGATGTATTTCGCCGTCACCGTCTCGCCGGTGCCGAGCCGCACGGTGTGGGCATCCTCCAGCACTGCGCGCGTCTTCACGAGCTTGGCGCCGGCCTTCTCGACGTTGGTGGTGTAGGCACCCTCGAGGCGGGCGATCTCCTTGTCCTTGTTGGCAACGAGCGTCGGCCAGTCGAACGAGACCTCCGGGATGGTCCAGCCGAAACCGGCCGCATCCTCGATCTCCTGGCGGACATGCGAACCCATGACGAAAAGCTTCTTCGGCACGCAGCCGCGGATCACGCAGGTGCCGCCCATCCGATACTCTTCCGCGATCATCACCCTGGCGCCGTAGCCGGCGGCAATGCGGGCAGCACGAACTCCGCCCGAGCCGCCACCGATGACAAACAGGTCAACATCGAATTCAGCCATGGCTACCTCGCTGGAAAGTCAGGTCGCGCGATCAGATGTCCTTACCGCGCTTCTTCATCTCGGCCTTGAACTGGGCGTTGACGATCTCGCCGAATTGCTGCGCCCATTGCTGCATGAAGTTCAGCGACTGGGAGATCGCCTTGGGCTCCGCCGCCAGAAGCTTCTGGCCGAGCGGCGACTTGTAGAAGGTCACGAGTTCCTTCAGCTCCTGCTCGGTGAACTCGCTGGCGTAGACCTGCGCCATACCCTCGCCGATCTCCTTCTCGCGGCCGGCGAGATTCTTGGCGACGACCACCGCGACCTCGCTCAGATCCTTCTGATAGTTGAGAAACTGTTGCGTCAGCCCGACCTTGGTCCGCTCGACGATGTTGGGAACGGCGCTGGCGTACATCGCCGCCACGTTCTTCATCGCCAGGATCTCCTTGGCTGACGCAAGCGCCGCCGGAGACACCTTGACTGCGGGCGCAGCCGGTGCAGCCGGCTGCTGCTGCGCCATGGCCGGCGCGGCCAGCGACAACCCGGCCGCAACAGTGACAGCCGACAAAATTGCCGAAAAACGCTTCATTACAAGTCTCCTCGATTGCGGCGCTACCGCCGTTCAACAACCCGAATTCCCTGCGCGCCGGCCAGAATGGCGCTGCTGCCAAGCCCTATGAACAGGCCGTGTTCGACGACGCCCGGAATAGCGCTGAGCTGCCCGGCCAGACGCGGCGGATCGCTGATCCGACCAAGATGGGCATCGACGATCCAGTGGCCGCCATCAGTGACGAAAACGTGACCATCCTTGCCCTTCCGTATCACCATTTGCCCGGACATGCCCGATTGCGAAAAGGCCCGCGCCATCGCGGCTTGCGTCGCGGCAAGCCCGAAGGGGACCACCTCCACCGGCAGCGGAAAGCGGCCGAGCACATCGACCCACTTACTGTCGTCGGCGATCACGATCATGCGATCACTGGCCGCCGCGACAATTTTCTCCCGCAACAGCGCCCCACCGCCGCCCTTGATCAGGTCGAGCGCGGGGTCGATCTCGTCGGCGCCGTCAACGGTCAGGTCGAGGTGGTCGATCTCGTCCAGCGTGGTCAGCGGAACGCCGCAGCGGATCGCATCCGCGCGGGTCGATTCCGAGGTCGGCACGCCTATGACCTTCATGCCGGATTTGACCTTGTCGCCGAGCAGTTCGACGAAATGCTTGGCGGTCGATCCGGTGCCGAGCCCGAGTTTCATGCCGTCACGCACCTCTTCGAGCGCGCGCGCCGCCGCCTGGCGTTTCAGTGCGTCCATGTCCACGGCCGAAGCAGTCCCTCAATTTGCGCCCAGTCCCGGGCAAGCGATCGGCCCCTGCCCGGCGGCCGCATATCTAGCGTCGTTTTGTTGGGAGGAACAGGCATGAATCCCAGCTTTCGCGGATAATGATTGGAGCCTTCCGCGGACCGGGTGGTTTGAGACGCGCAGGCTTCCGGAGCCTCGCGCCGTGAAGTCTGACAGGCGCCTCCGCTGAATTGCAGGGAAACCCTTGCCAGGGGGCGGCATCACCGATAGCGAGAGATCATGAAGTCTCCCCGCATCGTCGTTTTTGATCTCGACGGCACGCTGGTCGACACCGCGCCCGATCTGATCGACGCGCTGAATTACGTGCTCGACCGCGAAGGCCTGTCGCCAGTGCCGCTGGCGTCGGCGCGCAGCATGATCGGCGCTGGCGCACGCAAGCTGATCGAACGCGGCCTCGAGGTCGAGGGGCGCGCGGTCAGCGTCGCCGAACTCGACCGCCTGACACGAGATTTCGTCGACTACTACGCCGACCATATCGCCGACGGCTCGCGCCCGTTCGACGGGCTCGAAACCGCACTCGACCGGCTGCAGGCGCAGGGCCACCGTCTGGCCGTCTGCACCAACAAGCTGGAATGGCTGTCGAAGCTCCTGCTCGAGCGGCTGGGCCTGAGCCCGCGCTTTGCCGCGATCTGCGGTGCCGACACCTTCGGCGTCTCGAAGCCCGATCCTGCCTTCCTGCGTGAGACCGTGGCAAGGGCCGGCGGCCGGCTTGCTGATGCGATCATGGTCGGCGACGCCGGTACCGATGTCGGGGTGGCGCGGCGGGCCAAGGTTCCCGTGATCGGGGTCGATTTCGGTTATACCGACGTTCCCATGGCGCACCTCAAACCGGATCGGCTGATCAGCCATATGCGCGATCTGCCGGACGCGGTAGCGAGTTTGGTTCTGGCTTAAGAAAAGATCACAAATATTTGAAGTCGCAAGCGGATTTTGCTTCGCGTTTCGGTCAACTATTGTCGGGGAACCGGTCCCGCGCTGTTGCGCCTCCCGTCCCGGGCTCCTATGGTCGGCCCCGGGGATTGCGGCAGCTTGCCGCAGTTAGAGTGTGGATCATCAATGCGTCGTGTCATCGCTGTTGCAGTCGCCGGACTGAGTCTGGGCGGCTGCTCTTCCTCTTCCTTGTCTTCCTTTTCGTTGGATTCGCTCAAGCCGGCGCCGCAGCCGGTGCAGGTACAACTGGAGTCGACTCCGCCCGGCGCCGATGCGGTGACTTCGCTCGGACCGGGCTGCAAGACGCCGTGCTCGGTGTCAGTGCCCGCGCCGGAGAGCAGTTTCTCTGTGACCTTCAACATGCCGAAGTTCCAGCAGGCGACGGTTCCCGTCACGGTAACGCGCACGCCGGGCGACTTCACGACGGCGGCGACGAGCGCGATCGATCCGAACCCGGTGGTCGCGGAGCTGAAGCCTGCCGGTCCGCCGCCGCGCAAGCCGCATGCGAAAAGGAAGCCGAAGCCGGCCGCCGAAGCCCCCGCCGAAGGCGCGGCCTTTCCGGATCAGAACGCGGCCGCGCCGACGCAATAGCTCGCGCGTTGTTCCTGACGCGAACCCTTAGCTGCTTCGCTGGGATGGCCGCCGTCCGATTGCACTGCACAAGGGCCCGCTCCGGCGCCGGCCCTCGATTTCCGACGTTATGCCTGGCTCATCATGGTCCCGCATCGAGCGATCGGCCTGCCGTATCACGCACGATGCTTTTTGCATGTTGCGGATCATCCCAAGGGACGCATTGTGAGAGAGCCGCAATATGCATAAATTGGCTCGACGAGAGCCGGTTGCGGCTTCGTCAACAGGGAACGGGCTACAAGGCCGGGGTTGAATGAACGGATCCACACAGGCGCTGTCTGAATCGATGCTCCGTCCGATGACCGATCCGTTCGGCCGGACGATCCGTTATCTGCGTGTGTCCGTCACCGACCGTTGCGATCTGCGTTGCTTCTACTGCATGTCGGAGGACATGACCTTCCTGCCGAAGGCAGAGCTGCTGACGCTGGAAGAGCTTGACCGGCTGTGCTCTGCCTTCGTCGCCAAGGGCGTGCGCAAGATCCGCCTCACCGGCGGCGAGCCGCTGGTGCGCCGCAATGTGATGTCGCTGGTGCGCTCGCTGTCGCGCCATCTCGCAAGCGGCGCGCTCGACGAGCTGACGCTGACCACCAACGGTTCGCAGCTCGCGCGCTTTGCCCATGAACTCGCCGATTGCGGCGTGCGCCGCGTCAATGTCTCGCTCGACACGCTGGACGAGGCGAAGTTCCGTGCCATCACCCGCTGGGGCGACATCGACAAGGTGCTTTCGGGCATCGAGGCCGCGCGATCGGCCGGGCTTGCCGTGAAGATCAACGCGGTCGCACTGAAGAACGTCAACGAGGAAGAAATCCCCGCGCTGATGGAATGGGCACATGGCAAGGGGATGGGCCTGACGCTGATCGAAGTGATGCCGATGGGCGATATCGGCGAAGGCCGGATCGATCAGTACGTCCCGCTGTCCCTTCTGCGCGCCCGGCTCGAGAAGCGTTACACCCTGACCGACCTCGACGATAACACCGGTGGCCCGGCGCGCTACGTCGGCGTCAGCGAGACCGGAGGCAAGCTCGGCTTCATTACGCCGATGACCCACAATTTCTGCGAGTCCTGCAACCGGGTGCGGATCACCTGCACCGGCACGCTGCACACCTGCCTCGGCCACGAGGATGCGTCCGACCTGCGCAAGCCCTTGAGGGCATCGCCCGACAACGACCTGCTCTCGTCCGCGATTGATCGCGCGATCGGGCTCAAGCCCAAGGGGCATGATTTCATCATCGATCGTCGGCACAATCGCCCGAGCGTCAGCCGCCACATGAGCGTGACCGGAGGCTAGCGGCCCGCGGCACTCCGTTAGCGCCCGCCAATTTACCACGTAGTCTTACCGGGCATCGATTTACCGTTTTCCAATTGACGGAGCCTCGGGGCACTGAAATGGTGCGGCCGCTTTCACGCTGCCGGACCGGGGCTTTGCGCCCGTATCGGACGCAGTAGAGGCGGCGCGAGCCGAATCGCCGGGAGAGGTCGATCATTGCAACTGCTCCTGCATGTGAGCCGCGGCTGCGCGCGCTGTCGCGCGCGGACCGGATGATGCTCGTCACAGCATCAGGCGCGCCAGCGGCGCGGCCACGGAGACCATGATGCGTCCACTGTTGGCTCTAAGTCACGCCATCGACCAACTCAACGAGAAGATCGGCTACGTCTGCAACCTGCTCGTGCTGATTGCCTGCCTGGTCAGCGCCGGCAACGCGATGATCCGCTACGCGTTCAGCTACTCCTCGAACGGCTGGCTCGAGGCGCAGTGGTACATGTTCGCCATCCTCGTGATGTTCGGCGCCTCCTACACCTTCAAGCGCAACGAGCATGTCCGCGTCGAAATCCTCTATCTGATGTTGTCCGAACGCGGCCAACTCTGGCTCGACCTGATCGGCACACTGTTCTTCCTGATCCCGGCCTGTCTGTTGCTCGCCTACCTGTCCTGGCCGTTCTTCCACCAGGCCTATGCGGTCGGCGAGATGAGCGGCAATGCCGGCGGCCTGGTGCGCTGGCCGATCAAATTCGTTATCCCGTCCGGCTTCGTGATGCTGGCGTTGCAAGGCGTCTCAGAGGTGATCAAGCGGATCGCCGCGCTGCAGGGCTATGTGACGATCGACGCGAAGTACGAGAGACCGACCCAATGATCACGCTGGAGATGATGCCGCCCCTGATGTTCGGCGGCCTGGTTCTGGCCATGCTGATCGGCTATCCGGTGGCGTTCACGCTCGCCGCGGTCGGCCTGTCGTTCGGCTTCCTCGCGATCCACCTCGGCTTCTTCGACCTGAACTTCCTGCAGGCAATCCCGGGCCGCATCTTCGGCAGCGTGCTCTCCAACGAGCTGTTGCTCGCGATCCCCTTCTTCACCTTCATGGGCGCGATATTGGAGCGATGCGGACTTGCCGAGGACATGCTGGATTCGATGGGCCAGTTGTTCGGCCCGATCCGCGGCGGCCTCGGCTACTCCGTGATCATCGTCGGCTTCATCCTCGGCGCGATCACCGGCACGGTCGCGGCGCAAGTCATCGCCATGGCGCTGATATCGATGCCGGTGATGATCCGCTATGGCTACAACATCCGCTACATCACGGGCGTGCTGGCCGCTTCCGGCACCATTACGCAATTGGTGCCGCCATCGCTGGTGCTGATCGTGCTCGCCGACCAGCTCGGCAAGTCGGTCGGCGACATGTATCTCGGCGCCTGGGGGCCGTCGGTCTTCCAGATCCTGCTGTTTGCCGGCTACACCTTCCTGCTCGGCATCATCAAGCCGGGCCACGTGCCGGCAGTGCCGAAGGAGGCGCGCACGCTGACCGGCTGGGCGCTGTGGAAGAAGTGTCTGCTCGGCATCATTCCCTCCGCGGTACTGATCTTCGTCGTGCTCGGCACCATGATGATGGGCCTTGCGACCCCGACCGAGGCCGGCGCCATGGGCGCGGTCGGCGCGATCGTGCTCGCGGCCGTCCACCACAAGGACTTCAGTTCGACCGGCCACAAGATCCTGATCGTCGGTGTCGTCGCCGCCGGCATCGGCACCATTATCGCGATCCTCTACAGCGAGAACCTGTTCTTCAAGATCGCTTTCGCGATCACCTATCTAGCGGTGGTGTGGATCGGCCTCGAGGCGGTGCGGATTCCGGACCTGCGCGACCTGATCAAGCAGGGTTACGAGACCACGATGCGCATCACCTGCATGGTCACCTTCATTCTGATCGGTTCGACCTGCTTCTCCGTGGTGTTCCTCGGCGTCTCCGGCGGCGTGTGGCTCGAGCATCTGCTGACGTCCCTGCCCGGCGGTGTCTGGGGCTTCCTGATCTTCATCAACCTCTTCATCTTCTTCCTGGCGTTCTTCCTCGACTTTTTCGAGATCGCCTTCATCATCCTGCCGATGATCGCGCCGATCGCGCAGAAGATCCTCGCGCCGGTAGTCGGCCCCGACGCGGCCCTGATCTGGTTCGGCGTGATGCTCTGCGTGAACATGCAAACCTCCTTCCTGCATCCGCCGTTCGGTTTCGCACTGTTCTATTTGCGCGGCGTGGCGCCGAAGGAAGTGAAGAGCTCCGACATCTATTGGGGCGCGATGCCCTGGATCGGCCTGCAGGCGATCATGGTCGTCCTGGTGATCGCGTTCCCGATCACGGTCACCGGCCTGCTCGACAAGCCGGTCAATGTCGACCTCGACAAGGTCAAGATCGAGGTGCCACAGATCGACCTGCCGCCGCTCGATTTCGGCCAGCCAAAGCAGTAGGGCCTAAGCCCCTGTTGGGCATGGTCCGCGCGAACGCGCCGCATTTGGCGGGATGTCCAGCACGGACAGCTCGCACCAAATGCATGATAATCAACAGACGAAGCCCTCGACGTCGCCTAGGGTTGACTGCTGTGGCGTCGCCGGCGCCACGGATACCAAGTTGGCTGAAAGCCGCTGCCACAGCCGCCCGTGGCATGCTGTCACAGCAGACGCCCTCGAATTATCGGCGACGCAGTCTCGAGCCCCGGCCAGCGGCCCTTGATCAAGGATCGACGATCTATCCCGCCGGCTAATTCCCGTTCAATATCAACAAACTTCCGATTGACGGCGGGCGTCCCCGCTGGTTTGGTGCCGCTGCCTCAAGCTGACCCGGCTCAATATGCCTATGCGCCCACGGGCGCAGCCAATACGGCAGGGGCGCAACTGGAGGAATCAATTCTTGCACTCGCTCCTGAAAATGAGCCGCGGAATCGACGCGTTCACGCGGTGGACCGGCAAGCGTCTGGCATGGCTGATCCTCGTCGCGGTGGTGATCTCGGCGATCAATGCGATCGTCCGCAAAACGCTCGACATGTCCTCGAATTCCTGGCTCGAGCTTCAATGGGTGCTGTTCAGCATCGTGTTCCTGCTGTGCTCACCGTGGACCTTGCTCGACAACGAACACATCCGCATCGACATTGTGAACAACCTTCTGCCCAAGCGCATACGGGACCTGATCGACGTGATCGGGCATGCATTTTTCCTGCTGCCCCTGTGTGTCGTGATGATCATCACCGGCGGCCCGTTCTTCTGGCGCTCCTACCTGATCAACGAACAATCCGGCAACGCGGGCGGACTGCCACAGTGGCCGGCCAAGTCACTGATCATCATCGGGTTCGCCTTCCTGTTCGTTCAGGGCATTTCTGAACTGATTAAGCGCATCGCAGTGATGCGCGGACTAATTCCTGATCCGCACGCATCGCAGGTGACTGCTCTCGAAGCCGAAGTCGAACACCTCGTCGAGGCGATCGAAAAACGCTGATCGTCGGTCGCGATCGCAGGGGGAGACTGGATGACTGCCTTTCTAATCGAGAACATGGCGCCAATTATGTTCGCGTCGCTGGTGGTCATGCTGCTGCTTGGCTACCCCGCGGCCTTTTCGCTCGGCGCGGTCGGCCTGATCTATGCGGTGGTCGGCATTCAGCTCGGCGAATTCCGGCCAGACTTCCTGCAGGCACTCCCCGAGCGCGTCTACGGCGTGATGAACAACGACACGCTGCTCGCGATTCCATTCTTCACCTTCATGGGTCTGGTGCTGGAACGATCCGGCATGGCGGAGGACCTGCTCGACACCATCGGACAATTGTTCGGTACCATTCGCGGCGGTCTCGCCTACGCTGTCGTCTTCGTCGGCGCATTGCTGGCAGCGACCACCGGCGTGGTTGCGGCCTCGGTGATCTCAATGGGTCTGATCTCGCTTCCGATCATGCTACGGTACGGCTACGACCGCCGCATGGCGACCGGCATTATCGCCGCGTCCGGCACGCTGGCCCAGATCATCCCGCCGTCGCTGGTGCTGATCGTGATGGCCGACCAGCTCGGCAAGTCGGTCGGCGACATGTACGAGGGAGCGTTCATCCCGGGGCTCGTGCTGGCCGGTCTCTATGCCGGCTACGCCTTCCTCGTTACGGTGATATTTCCGAAGGCGGCTCCCGGTCTGCCTGCCGAGGCCATCGGATTCCGCGAAAAGAACGGCGGCCGCGGACTTTGGTCGCTCGGCGCATTGTTCCTCGCTAGCTGCGTCTTCGGCTGGTTCATGATGCGCAACTCGACCACGACGGGCGCCGACTACGTCGTGCTCACCATGTTCTTCGGTATATTGTTCGCATTCTTCATCGCGGTCGTGAACTGGGTCGTCGACAAGCTCACCGGCTTCCGCTTCCTGTCCGCGATGGCGCAGCAAACCACCTTCGTGATGGTGCCGCCGCTGTTCTTGATTTTCCTGGTGCTCGGCACGATCTTCATCGGCGTCGCGACGCCTACCGAAGGCGGTGCCATGGGTGCTGCCGGCGCACTCATTCTCGGCGGCGCCAAGCGGCGATTGACCTGGGACCTGATCCGGCAGGCCGTCGAATCGACCGCCAAGCTTTCGGCTTTCGTGGTGTTCATCCTGGTCGGCGCGCGCGTCTTCTCGCTGACTTTCTACGGCGTCAACGGTCATGTCTGGGTCGAGCATCTCTTGACCTCGCTGCCCGGCGGACAGGTCGGCTTCCTGATCTTCGTCAACGTCTTTGTCTTCATCCTCGCATTCTTCCTCGACTTCTTCGAGCTGGCATTCATCGTGATCCCCCTGCTCGGGCCGGCGGCGGAAAAGTTGGGTATTGACCTGATCTGGTTTGGCGTGATCCTCGGCGTCAACATGCAAACCTCCTTCATGCATCCGCCATTTGGTTTCGCGCTGTTCTATTTGCGCTCGGTGGCGCCCAGGGATTCCTATCTCGATCGCATCACAGGCAAGCGCATGGAGCCGGTCACAACCGGGCAAATTTATTGGGGCGCAGTCCCGTTTGTCGTGATCCAGGTCATCATGGTCGGACTTGTCATCCTGTTCCCATCGATGGTGATGCACTACAAGGGTTCGGCATCGACGATCGATCCAAACTCCGTCAAGATCGAGGTGCCGCAGATCGAGTTGCCACCGCTGGATTTCGGGCAGCCCAAGAACTGATCGGATGCTTACTCCGCGTCGACGCCGCCCCGTTGCAGCAAGTCGACGCGGGGCGACAACCCGCCGCGTTCGGTCTGATGGCCGGAATCTTTCGTGCGGCTAGCGGTGCGCCCGGAAGCCAAACGCTGGTCTGATCAAATCCCGGTGGCCGTTTCGTACGTCTAGAGAGGCAAGCCTTGTTAGCTGCGATCATTGCCGTTTTCATCGTTTCATACGCTGCCATTGCGCTCGAGCACCCCATCGGGATCAACAAATCGGCCACCGCCTTGCTGAGTGCAGGGCTCCTGTGGACCGTTTATGCCGTGCTCAGCGGTGACCCGGCGCTGATCGACAAGCAACTCAACGAATCCGTTTCATCGACCGCACAGATCGTATTTTTCCTGATCGGAGCAATGACGATTGTCGAGGTCATTGATGCGCATAACGGCTTTGAAGTCATAACCTCGCTCATCCGCACCAAGAAGCAGGCGACTCTGATGTGGGTGGTCGGCCTTGTGACATTCTTTCTGAGTGCGATCCTGGACAATCTGACGACCACGATCGTGATGATTTCCCTCATGAGGAAGCTGCTCGGCAATGCCAGCGATCGCCTGTTCTTCGCCTCAATGATCGTAATAGCGGCCAATGCCGGCGGTGCCTGGTCGGCGATCGGCGACGTGACCACGACAATGCTATGGATCGGAGGGCAGATCACACCCCTTGCGATCATCAAGGGCGTTTTCATCGCCTCCCTCATCAACCTGGTCGTCCCACTCGCCGTCGTCGGCTACCTTCTGAGAGGAAAGGAAATTCCGAGCCGCAACGAGCCGCAGCGCGAGGTCGTCGGGACCAGTGTCTTCGAACGCAACCTGATGTTCTTTCTCGGGCTCGGAACTCTGATTGCGGTTCCCGCGTTCAAGACTGCCACCCATCTCCCGCCATTCATGGGCATTCTCTTCGGACTGGGCATCCTCTGGATGGTCGGTGAGCTGCTGCATCGTGACAAGGAGGATGACGAGAAGAAGCGTCTCACGCTCGTCCACGCGCTGACCCGAATTGACATGAGCTCGATCGTGTTTTTCGTCGGGATATTGCTTGCCGTCGCCGCTCTCGAACATACGGGCGTGCTTGAGTTGCTGGCAAGGAGTCTGGATGCGAGTGTCGGACGTCAGGACGTGATCGTCATCGCGCTCGGCTTGCTCAGCGCGATCATCGACAACGTGCCGCTCGTGGCAGCCACAATGGGCATGTATAGTCTAGCGCAATTTCCCGCGGACAGCTTCCTATGGGAGTTCGTGGCCTATTGTGCCGGCACCGGCGGATCGATCCTGATCATCGGATCGGCGGCGGGGGTCGCTGCCATGGGAATGGAGAAAATCCACTTTTTCTGGTATGTCAGGCGAATCAGCGGACTCGCGCTTCTCGGCTATTTCGGTGGCGCCGCCGCCTACATCATTCAGTACCGGCTGCTCCACTAGTCAGACGGAAACGTCACCAAGCCGCCTCACCGCAGCGTCCCGCGGTCGCTGACTGATTCCTTGAAATAGACAACTGCGCGCGTCGTCGTGAGAACCGATGCAGTTGGCGGAATCTCGTCCCACAGCAGGTGATCGCCCTCGTCTGAGGATGGAGGCATCCCCGAGGCAAAAACCCCGGAGCATCGCTCCGGGGTTTCGGCTTCGTCCGATCACGTCCCAATCAGGCCTGCGAGTGGCGAGCCATGAAGAAATCGTAGCCGACCTCCGCGACCTGGAACCATTGGTAGCCGCTGCTCGAGAAGGCCGACAGCGAATCATACACCTTCTTGAAATCGGCATTGTTGGATGCGACCTCGCTGTGCAGCTCTTTGGCGGCCTTGAAGCAGGCTTCCATGATCGCGGGCGAGAAGGCATGCAGCTTCGCGCCGTTCGCGATCAGTTTCTTCAGCGCCTGAGGGTTAGCCTGGTCATACCTGGCCATCATCCAGTTGTTGGCAAAGTGACCCGCCTGCTCCAGTACGCTCTGATAATACTTCGGCAGCGCATTCCACTTGTCGAGATTGACGAAGGCCAGCAGCATCGGGCCGCCCTCCCACCATCCGGGATAGTAATAATGCGGGGCGACCTTGTAGAATCCGAGCCTCTCGTCATCGTACGGGCCGACCCATTCGGCTCCGTCGATCGTGCCTTTTTCCAACGCCGGATAAATGTCGCCGCCGGCAATCTGTTGCGGCACCACTCCGAGCTTTTGGAGCACACGACCTGCAAAACCGCCGATGCGGAATTTCAAACCCTTGAGGTCTTCCGGTGCATTGACTTCCTTGCGAAACCAGCCGCCCATCTGGCAGCCGGTGTTGCCCGCCAGCAGTGAGATGCAATTGTACCTTTTGTAGAATTCGTTGAGCAAATCCCTGCCACCGCCAAGCATATACCACGCCTGATTGACCCGCATATTCGGCCCGAACGGCACCGATGAGCCGAAGGTGAATGTCGGGTCCTTGCCAAAATAATAGTATGAGGCCGTGTGGCCGATCTCGGCGGTACCGTTCTGCACGGCGTCAAGCACCTGCAGTCCGGGCACGATCTCACCACCGGCGAACGTCTGAATCTGGAACTTGTTGTCGGTGGCCTCGCCGACCATCTTGGCCATCATCTCGGCACCGCCATACAGCGTGTCGAGCGACTTCGGCCAGCTCGTGGGCATTCGCCATTTGATCTCGGGCATCGATTGCGCGATCGCCGGTGCTGCGATCGTGGCCGCGCCCGCGACGCCCAATCCCGTAACCTTGATAAAGTCTCTCCGCTTCATTCAAGCTTCCTTCCCTGATGATTGTTTTACCGGAGCGTGCCAACTGGCTGAAACAGTCAAGCCGCTCATGCGCGCCTTCGTGCCGAGGCTTGTGCCGAGCATGGAACAACCGGTTCCCGAACGCCAGACGCAAAAAGCCCGGCCTCCTCGCGGAGGTCGGGCTTTTTTCCTAAGACTTAAGAATGAGTGGTCGATCAGCCGCGCGTGCGCGAGCGGATCATGAAGCTGTCGAAGGTGTATTCCGCGACCTGCCACCACAGATACTGGTCGGAGCGATAAGCTTGCATGGCGTCGACCGACTTCTTGAAGTCGGCGTTCTTGGCCGAAATCTCGCCCCACAGCTCGTTGGTCGCCTTGAGACAGGCCTCGAGCACTTCGTTGGTAAAGGGACGCAACTGCGTGCCACCGGCAACCAGCCGCTTCAGCGCCGCCGGGTTCTGCATGTCGTAACGCGCGTTCATCCAGCTGTTGGCGTTCGCGCAGGCGTTGGTGAGGATCGCCTGATAGCTCTTTGGCAGCGCGTTCCACTTCTCGAGATTTGCGAAGGCATGAACCGTCGGACCACCCTCCCAGAAACCCGGGTAGTAGTAGTACTTCGCCACTTTGGCGAAGCCGAGCTTCTCGTCGTCATAGGGTCCGACCCATTCGGCGGCGTCGATCGTCCCCTTCTCCAGCGCCGGATAGATGTCGCCGCCCGCGAGCTGCTGCGGCACCACGCCGACCTTTTGCAGCACCTGGCCGGCAATGCCGCCGATGCGCATTTTCAGGCCCGACAAGTCGGCGACGGTCTTGATCTCCTTGCGGAACCAGCCGCCCATCTGAGTGCCGGTGTTGCCGGTAGGGAAACCGATCACACCGAACTTCTGGAAAAACTCGTTACCGAGTGCCTCTCCGCCACCCTGGTACCACCAGGAGTTCTGCATGCGAGCGTTGAGGCCGAACGGCACCGAGGCATAAATCGCGAAGGTGGGGTCCTTGCCGACGTAGTAGTAGGAAACCGTGTGGCACATCTCGACGGTGCCGTTCGACGTCGCATCCAGCGCTTGCAGTCCGGGCGCGAGTTCGCCGGCCGCAAACACCTGGATCTGGAACTTGTTGTCGGTCATTTCGGCGACGTATTTCGACACCTGCTCCGCGCCGCCATAGATGGTGTCAAGCGACTTCGGGAAGCTCGAGGTCAAGCGCCACTTGATTTCGGGCGATGATTGCGCGATCGCCGGTGCGGCAACTGCTGTCGCGGCAGCACCGACCGCAGAAACTTTCAGAAAATCACGACGCTTCATTTAGGCCTTCTCCTTGAGGGCGTTTCTCATTGACCGCAAGCATTTCCGCCGATTGCGCGATTCCACAGCTGTCGGCGGCGCTCCCGCGGGCGCTTTAACACGGAAGTTGCCGCCCGGAAACGCGACAATGGCATGACTTCGCCCATTAAACGAAAGTCTGAGGACGCGAAGAAACCGCGTCAGGCCGCAGCGATAACGCCTTGCAGCTGCTGGCGGACCTTGGCGCCGATCTCGCGGTAAATCGCCGCGTGCGGGCCGTCCGGCTCACTCTCCACCACCGGATTACCGGAATCGGAGCTTGTGCGGATCGCAATGTGCAAGGGGATTTCGCCGAGGAATGGCACACCCAGCCGCTCCGCCTCATGGCGGGCGCCGCCATGGCCGAAGATATCCGACCGCGTCCCGCAATGCGGACACTGGAAATAGCTCATGTTCTCGACGATGCCGAGCACGGGCACGTTGACCTTCTTGAACATCGCAAGGCCCCGCCGCGCGTCGATCAGCGAGAGGTCCTGCGGCGTCGAGATGATGACCGCACCCTTCAGCGGGACGTTCTGCGCGAGCGTAAGCTGGGCGTCGCCGGTGCCCGGCGGCATGTCGACGACCAGCACGTCGAGGGTGCCCCAAGCGACGTCGCGCAGCATCTGGGTGATCGCCGACATCACCATCGGCCCGCGCCAGATCATCGCGGTGTCTTCCTCGACCAGGAAGCCGATCGACATGATGGCGAGTCCGAAGCGGTTGAGCGGAATCATCTTCTTGTCGTCGTTGAGCTGCGGCTTCTCGCGAATGCCGGTCAGCCGCGGCACCGACGGTCCGTAGATGTCGGCATCGAGCAGCCCGACCCTCAGACCAAGGTCGCGCAGGCCGAGCGCGAGATTGAGCGCGGTCGTCGACTTGCCGACGCCGCCCTTGCCCGAGGCGACCGCGATGACGGCGGAGATGCCGGGGATCTCGGCCTGCCGCGCCATCGGCGAGCCGGCCCCGCCTTGCGGCGGGTGCCGATGCGTCGATGCAGGCGCAACCCCGCCCGCGGACCGCGGTGGCGGAGCGGCAGCGCCCGCCTTGCGCTCGGCGGTCAGCGCGATCATCGCGACGCTCACGCCGGGAATGGCGCGCACTGCATTCTCGGCCTGGGCGCGCACGCTTTCCCAGGCGCGAGCCTCGGCAGCATCGACGTTGATCGAGAAGAATACCTTGCCGTCCGTGACCGTGATCGCCGACAGCACATTGGCGTTGGTCAAGGCGACGCCGCGGGGCGACATCACCTTGGCAAGGCTATCGAGGACCTGTTGCTGCGTCACGCTCACCACGCATCTCCTGACTCAATGGCATGATCTCTTCACTCGTTTTCGGATCATGCCCGGGATGCGACCCATAGAGCGTTGCGGCGCAAAAGGCTACCTCGCTCCGACGTCGTCCCGCCGTTCGGCCGGGGCCGCACCACCCTCTTCCTTGGCCGCCTCGTAGTTCAGCTCGATCATGACCCCGTTGGGGTCGTTGACGAAGATCTGCCAGAGATCGCCGCCCGGAACCTGGCGGGAGTCGAATTGCATGCCCTTGGATTGCAGGCGCTGCTTCATGCCGGCAAAGCCCAGGCTCGCGAATGCGACGTGATGGACAACACCGGAGTCGGGCTTTTGTGGCTCTTCGGTGCTGGAAATATCGACCAGATGCACCACCGCCTTGCCTTCGCTGTACATCCATGCGCCCGGGAACGCGAAGTTCGGCCGCGGGCCCTTCTCCAGGCCCAGGATGTCCTCGTAGAAGCGGACCGTGTCGTCGAGTTTCCGGGTCCGGATATTGAAATGATCGAGCACGCCCACGCTCACGCCCATGTCATGCACTCCCGTTTTTGTCAGGCTCTTCTGGAGCCTCGATCCTAGCACGAAAGCAGGGGGCTCCGGCAAACGAAGCCCGTTGCCCTCCACGGTGCAGTGGCTATGGTGCGGCTCCCTCGACGGAACGAGCGCCCCGCCTGTCCGGGCTTGTCGGCAGGGCCTCGAAGCAATCGCCAAAGCAAGAACAAGGTAGCACACATGGCCAAAGTCGCTTTTCTCGGTCTCGGAGTGATGGGTTTCCCGATGGCGGGACATCTCATCACGAAAGGCGGCCATGAGGTCACCGTGTACAACCGGACCGCGGCGAAAGCGAAGCAATGGGCCGACAAGTTCGGCGGCAAGACCGCGGCAACGCCCAAGGCGGCGGCGGAAGGTCAGGATTTCGTGATGTGCTGCGTCGGCAACGACAACGACCTGCGCGCGGTCACGATCGGTCCTGATGGCGCCTTCGCCGGCATGAAGAAAGGCGCGACCTTCGTCGACCACACCACGGCCTCCGCCGAGGTCGCGCGCGAGCTCGACGCGGCAGCCGCCAAGGCCGGCTTCAAATTCGTCGATGCTCCCGTATCGGGCGGTCAGGCCGGGGCCGAGAACGGCGTGCTGACGGTGATGTGCGGCGGCGCCGAAGACGCCTACGCCGGTGCCGAGCCCATCATCGCGTCCTACGCCCGCATGTGCAGGCGGCTCGGTCCCGCAGGCGCCGGCCAACTGACCAAGATGGTCAACCAGATCTGCATCGCCGGCCTCGTGCAGGGTCTTTCGGAAGGCATCCACTTCGCCAAGAAGTCGGGCCTCGATGTATCAGCGGTCATCGAAACCATCGCGAAGGGCGCGGCGCAATCCTGGCAGATGGAAAACCGTTACAAGACCATGAACGAGGGCAAGTACGATTTCGGCTTTGCCGTCGAATGGATGCGCAAGGACCTCTCGATCTGCATCGCGGAGGCGCGCCGTAACGGCGCCACGCTGCCGGTCACCGCGCTCGTCGACCAGTTCTATGCCGAAGTCGAAAAAATGGGCGGCAAGCGCTGGGATACTTCGAGCCTGCTCGCCCGGTTGCAGCGCTGAGCCGGCGGGCTGATTTTACCTCCGTTTACCTCCCGTTAACGAGAATCTTTAGCTCTTTAAGGCATCGCTTAATGATTTAGCGCCACAGATAGACAATGCAAAAAGCTCGCGCGGTTCGCGGGCAGGATTTGTGTTGTTAATGAGTAATCCCGCAGAAAAGCCGGAAGTTGTGCAGATTCCGGCAGGACCTCAGACGGCAGCGCCGGTGAACAGCCGACGTGCCGCCGCGCAGCGGGTGCGCGAGGCGCGCGATCGGTTAACGTCGACCAGTGGAACCCGTCCCGCCTTCGACGTCGAACTGCTCCGCCAATATGCCCGGACCCGGATCTCGGCGTCCTACGTCGTCATGCTTCTCGTGGTGGCAACCGGCCTCCTGTTCGGGTTGTGGATGCACCCGATCATCGCGACAGCCTGGACCTGCGGCATGCTTTGCGTTCATGCCGCCATCATCCGCAGTTGTTCTCGCTTCCTTTCCGAGCAGCCTTCGATCGCAGCGACCCGCAAATGGCGGGCGCGCTTCGTGCTGCTCGACCTGCTCTACGGTCTGTGCTGGACCGCAATCCTGCTCCATCCCGCCGGCCGCGATCTCGCCTCCAACACGCTGATGATGTTCCTGATGCTGCTGGTGATCGCGGTCTCCAGCATGCTGGCGGCGAGCCTGCCGATTGCGGCGCTTGCGGCAACCGTGCCGGTGACAGTCGCGATCGCCCTCGACCTGATACTGAGCGGCGCGCTCGACAATTACGTGCTGGCGCTGCTCGCGATCGCCGCCGAAGGCTATTTCGCCCTGCTCGCCCACCGCCTGCACTCGACCACGCTCGCAACGCTCGAGGCTCGCGCCGAAAAGGACGCGTTGATCGGCGAATTGGAACAGGCCAAGGCGATCTCCGACGAGGCGCGGCATCGCGCAGAATCCGCCAACGTCGCCAAGTCGCGCTTTCTCGCCCAGATGAGCCACGAATTGCGCACGCCGCTGAACGCGATCCTCGGCTTCTCCGAAGTGATGAAGAGCGAGATTTTCGGCGGGCATACCGTGCCGGTCTACAAGGAATATTCCTCCGATATCCATAATTCCGGTGTGCACCTGCTCAACCTGATCAACGAGATCCTCGACCTGTCGCGCATCGAGGCCGGCCGCTACGAGCTGAACGAGGAAGCTGTCTCGCTGCTGCATGTCGTCGCGGACTGCCACCATCTCCTGAAGCTGCGCGCCTCCAACCGCGGCATCACCATCCATGAAGTATTCGAGCAGGGCATGCCGCGGATCTGGGGCGATGAGCGCGCGATGCGCCAGGTCGTGCTCAACCTGCTCTCCAACTCGATCAAATTCACGCCGCAGGGCGGCGAGATCTGGCTCAAGGTCGGCTGGACCGCGTCCGGCGGGCAATATCTGAGCGTCAAGGACACCGGCTCCGGCATTGCCGAAGACGAGATCCCGATCGTGCTGGCCTCGTTCGGCCAGGGCTCTAACTCGATCAAGTCGGCGGAACAAGGTGCAGGCCTTGGGCTACCGATCGCCAAGAGCCTGATCGACATGCATGGCGGCACTTTCACGCTGAAGTCGAAGCTGCGCATCGGCACCGAGGTGATCGTCACCTTTCCGCCGGAACGCGTGATGAGTGCGCTCGCGCCGATGTCGGAGGAGTCGCCGCCGCTGCAGCCGGAAAGCGTGGAGGCGATCTACGCCGACAACCGCAAACGCCTGCGTCACCGATCGATCATGAGCGCGGGCACAGGATTGTAAGGGGTCGGCTTGCGAAAGCGGCCGAAACCGTTCAACACTCGAAGGATGAGCCAGGAAACGCCGTGTATCGCAGTCTGCATAATGGACCCCAGGACGAAGCTCTGCTTCGGATGCGGACGCACGCTTCCCGAGATCGCGCAGTGGCACAGGATGGACAGCGCGGAACGGCTGGCCGTGATGGCACAATTGCCGGCGCGGATGGCCGACGCCGGGCTCGAGCGCATGGAGCCGCGCCCGAAACGCGCCTGAAATCGCCGGTCATGCAGGGAGGTGCGCGGTGACCCGGATCCTCCTCGTGCTCGTGATGCTGGTGGCAACCGCCGGCGCCGTCGTCGCCTATGGC
This sequence comes from Bradyrhizobium lablabi, assembly GCF_018131005.1. Taxonomy (GTDB): domain Bacteria; phylum Pseudomonadota; class Alphaproteobacteria; order Rhizobiales; family Xanthobacteraceae; genus Bradyrhizobium; species Bradyrhizobium lablabi_D. The sequence continues at coordinate 421,903 of NZ_JAFCJK010000005.1, read as the reverse complement.
GACGCTGAACAGATCGCGCACGCCCGCGACCAGGTCGCGCAGATGCTCAGCCGCTACAGCACGCCCCCTGCCCCTATGGTGCAGATTGCGCGCGGCCAAGGGGGCGAGTTCGCGTTCCGCGCCAAGATCAACGGCGTCAGCGCGCCGATGGTGATCGACACCGGCGCAACGTCGGTCGTGCTGACCTGGGAGACAGCCAGGGCGATCGGCCTGCCGATCGAGATGCTCGACTACAATGTCGATCTCGAAACCGCGGGCGGTCACACCAAGGCCGCGCGGCTGACGCTCGACCGCCTCGCGGTCGGCAAGCTCGTCGAAAAATCGGTGCCGGCGCTCGTCGTGCAGCGTGGGCAAATGAAGACCAACCTGCTCGGCATGAGCTTTCTCGACCGCCTCGAAAGCTGGGGCGTGCGCGCTGACAAGCTGTCGCTGCACGGCTATCCCGAGCTCACCTCAAGCAGCCATCGACGCCAGCGCGTGGTCGTCGACTAGCGCGATTGCATCGCGCAGGACATTCGCACCCGCACCCGGCCGAACGCCATTTTCGGCGAGGTGTCTGCGGAACGCGCGCGCTCCGGGAACGCCGTGGAAGGCGCCGACGAAATGACGCGCGATAGCGTGCAGCCGCGCCCCCTGTGCCAGCTCACGCTCGATATAGGGCATCATCGCCGCGAACACGTCCTTCATCGTCGCGTGCGGCGCCGCCTCGCCGAACAGTTCGCAATCGACCGCAAGCAGCCGCCACGGCTCCTGGTAAGCGGCCCGCCCCAGCATCACGCCATCGACATGGGCGAGATGCTGCTTCGCCTCGGCGAGGCTTGCGATGCCGCCATTGATGATGACCGGCACGGCGGGCAGCGCCGCTTTCAGGCGGTAGACGCGATCGTAGTCGAGCGGCGGGATGTCGCGGTTCTCCTTCGGTGACAGTCCGTTCAGCCACGCCTTGCGCGCATGCACGATCAGCGCGTCCGCGCCCGCCTCGATCACGCTGCGCGCCAGCGTATCCAGTGCGACCTCCGGATCCTGGTCGTCGATGCCGATCCGGCACTTCACCGTGACGGGAATCCTGACCGCGCGCTTCATCGCGGCGACGCCATCGGCCACGAGCGCGGGCTCCGCCATCAGACAGGCGCCGAAGCGGCCGTCCTTTACGCGGTCGGAAGGGCAGCCGACATTGAGATTGATCTCGTCATAGCCGAAATCCGCGCCGATCGTAGCGGCGGTCGCGAGATCGCGCGGATCCGAGCCTCCGAGCTGCAGCGCGACCGGATGTTCGCTTGAGTCAAATCCAAGCAGCCGCGCCCGATCGCCATGAATCACCGCGCCGGTCGTCAGCATCTCCGTATAAAGCCGCGCCCGCCGCGTCATCAGACGATGGAAGACCCGGCAGTGCCGATCGGTCCAATCCATCATAGGTGCAATATTAAATCGGCGGTCCTTGCAACTAGCTGCTTTCGTTGATTTTTCTATCATAAATCGTTGCGATCGTTGCTGCACATGTTGGGTATCGTGGCGATTTTGCGTACATCGCCGCGCATTTCAATACGTGCCAACTTGCGACTCCGACAGGAGCCTTGTGACACCGATTGGAATGATAGTGCCGCAAGCGGAAGAACGGCACCAGTGCCTATATGGCAAGCATTCGCCACAATGCGCTCTCCTCCAGAGGATTGCTGCGCTGTTTCATGTGACGAATTTTCATTCCAGATGACTGGCGCGCCACGTCCGATCGTCGGCCGCGCGCCAATTTTTCACCGAGTCCATTTCTGACTCTCTTTGGCGCGGCGTCAACGCGATCACGATTAGTTCATCCAGGCAGTGCGACCGGAAAAATAACAGCAAAACCGAACACCCTCTAAAATTGTACGATACATACGACACAGTTATACATTGCCATCTCCCCGTCAACCGAGCTAATCTACCTCAGGTTGAGAGTCGATCGCCCCGTTGCCGGGACGCAAGCCCGCGCTCCAGTTGCCGGGACACAAGGGAGGGAGCTCATCATGGCCGAAAAAGACTACAACGCCGTTCTCTATGAAAAGCTGTATTCCAAGCTCGCGGTCGCGCTCGGCGTCGGCTCTGCGGAGGGCGACAGCATGATCGGCGAATCGCTGCTCTCCATCTACAACCCGGGTCAATATCTTCCGGTCGGGCTCGACCCGATCAACAATCCGGAAGACGACCAGGAAATTTCGCAGATCTTTGATACCGCGCCGATGTTCAACTTCACCTATGCGCCGGTGAATCTGCGCGTATCGCAGGCCTATAACAGCATTCTGGAATACAAGCTCTATCCGATCGCCGATCTGACAGAGAAGGAAAAAGCAAAGCTCGCCGCGGCAGAGGCCAGCTACGCCGAACTTGCGGAAAAGTGCGACGCCGCCGAGGAGGCGTATTGGGCCGCGCGCGTTCCCTATGACGACGCCGAGGCGAATTTCAAGAATGGCACCGGGCCGGCGCCAACCCCGGCGATGAAAGCCAAGGTCGATGCCGCCATGAACAAATGGATCGCGGCAGGCAAGATCAAGCAGGAGACCAATATCGCGGTAATGAAGCAACTGCAGGGCCGCGACGGTTCGGCGTTCTGGGATCGGCTCGACGCGCGCTACGCCGCCAACCAGCGCAGGCTGAGGAGTGGCATGGAGTTTCCGCCCGTCACGCTGGCGCCCAAGTACGACAGCTGGTTCAAGGAGGCCGGCTGGACAAAGTTCTCGTTCGACCAAAAGGACATGAATAACCAGACGACCTCGAACAGTATCGGCGTCGCCGGCGCGCTGGACGGCAAGTTCGGCATCGTCACGTTGTCGGGCTCGGGCGACTACAAGCAGGATCAGGAATACATCAAGATCGAAGAGACCAGCCTGGCCTTCAAGTGCGAGTTGATGCGCATCACCATCAACCGCAACTGGATGAACCCGCTGGTCTTCAACAGCCGCGCCTGGAAATTCGACTCGACCGCGCCGGCCGCGCAATATTCGACCGGCGGCAGCATCGAAAACCGGATCGTGCCGACCGGCCCCTTCGTGTCGATGCCGACGACGGTGATCCTCGCGCGAAACGTCGAGATCATCGGCAGGTTTCAGGACACGGTCGAAGAGCGGATGAAGCGTGAGATCAACGCCCAAGCGAGCCTCGGCATCGGACCATTCTCGATCGCGGGAAACGTCACCTACAGGGATCGCAAAGAGAGCATCAAAGGCACGATCGCCAACAACCTGATCACGATCAAAGACACCCAGATCATCGCGGCTATCAGCCAGGTTCTGCCCGAACTGCCGAACCCTGACCCCAATATGCCCTGGCCGACCTAAGGCGGCGCGACCTGGCGGCGCGTCGACGCCGACGCGCCGCCTTTGACCGTCGCGGCGACTGGCCGCGACATGTTTCCGCGTGGCGCGTCAATGGACCCTTGCGATGTTCGAATCCCATCAAAGCCTCGAGGACGACGCCGAGCTGGTGCAGCTCTATTCAAAAATGGCGCAAACGCTCGCGGTTTCCGGCGTGGTCGGACAAAACCCCTCCGCCTTGCTCAGCATCCAGATTCCCGGCGTCATCGTTCCTCCCGGGCTCGATCCCAAGGATCCGGAAACCGAATATTATGTGAGCAATCTGCTGAACGCCGCCGTCGAATGCAACTATGTCGTCACGCCCAAGGCCGGGCTCACATCAGACGTCTACAAACTCATTCTCGACGGCAAGGAAACGCCGCTGATCGAGCTTTCCCCGCACGAGAAGGAGAAATTGCGCGAGGCAGAAAACTATCTTTTCGAACCCGGCGGCGGGTTCTCGCCAGCCTTCCAGGCCTATCTCGACTGCGCCGAGATTTTTTACGCGGCGCAGGATGAGCTGTTCACCGCCGAAACGACGCACGAAAACGGTGGGCCGGACGTCCCTCCCGCCATACGTAAGCGCTACGATGAAGCCAAGGCGCTCTGGCTTCAGCGGGGCAACAAGGAAAAGGTAGATGAGGCGCTGGCGACGGTCCGGCAGCTACAGGGGCGCGACCCCTACGTTTATTGGCAGGGCCTGGCGGATCGCTTCGCACGCAGCACGCTGCGGCTAAAGAACGGCAGCGAGTTTCAGCGCGTCGACAGTCTTCCGCGCTACCAGGAATGGTTCAAGGACGAGCTTTGGACCCCCTTCTCGTTTGATGAAAACGACTACAACCGCCAGCGTCGCTCTGGCGGCACGGGGATGACCGGTCGATGCGCGTGCTGCCATTGCTGCGGCCCCGCTCCGCTGCTGGAAGGAACCGGCACGGCGGATGATGACCCCGTTTCGAGCGGGGGCTGGCGCGATCAAAGCTGGATACTTGCGGCGAACCATGGCGCGCGCGGCCCCGCCGAGCGGGGGCCCAGGAGGAGCGTCGCGACGGGGCACATGACGCTGACATGCTCGATCAAACGCGTGACCATCTTGCGGCCGTGGATGGACGTCTCGGTGTTCCACAGCCGGTTATGGAAATGGTCGCCGCACAGCATCGGCCGCGGGATCGTGATTTCGACGGGCGGCTCCGTCGCGGGCAACCAGATCGCCACGGGCGTGCTTCCAGTGCTGCCAACGACGGCGCTGCTCGCCAAGGACATCGAACTGACGACGACATCGCAAGAGACGCTGGACTGGATTCGGACGCATCTGGAAGCAGGACGCAAGGTGCGCTACGGGCCCTTCCTCCTGGACAAGATCCGCTCCCCGCACGCGCGCGAGCGGACAGACTCTCCAGCGATCGTCGGCGCCGCTTCCGGAGCGCCCGAGCTCTTCGGCTTTATTTCGACAATCTTCGGCAAGTGCCCGAACCCCGACATGTCACTGCCCTGGCCGAGCTAGCGGGGCCCGACAAATGCGGCGCGTGCAGAGCCCAATTCACTCACACGACGCCAGATCATCTCGAAACCTGTGCGTGGATAAAAAGGGAAGAACTCATGAAAGCGCAGCGGAAATCGAAGCAGGTCATGATCTCAACGATCTGCCTGGGAGCGGTCACTTTGTGGTCTGGTCTGGCCCACTCACAGATGCCAACGGATATCAAGTCTTACGCCCAGGCATGCATGAACGAACTCACTGAAAATGGAAGTAAACCGATCACCTTCCCGCCCGTTCTGCAATGCGCGGACGGTCCCATTTTGCCGATCACGCAAGACAGCGTTGCGATCCCGGCGCAAACATCAGCCGATGGCAGCATGTTCACTGATACGACGAAATGCGACAGGCCGCCGCTCCTTGACATTTCGAGCGGCGGCATCGGTCAATGCGTACCGAATTCGCGGCTGCGGGTCACGCAGGTGCCGCAGACCAGTGTGGAAGCGAAAGACAAGCCCTATTACGCCCTGCTGTGTCGCAACTACCAATACCGCTCACTGGATTCGCAAGCCTTAAATCCCGAATACGACGACGTGGCGATGATTGTGTACAGTCCGCTGAACCACAAAACCTGCTTCTTCCAGCGGCTCGCAAATACGCAAATCCGGGACCTGCCGCAGGAGAAAAGTGCTTTCGCCGCAATCGAGGCGTTGCCGGGGAAAGACATTCCATCCCCCTTCTCGAGCAATGCAGACACGTTCTGGGACAATCCGGACGTCGTGAAACGCATCAACTGCGCACGGTGTCACGATGCCAACCCGTTCGTGCGTTCGCCATATGCCTTCCAGGTGACCAAGGATGCAAACAAGCTGCCCAATCGAACATTCGGCGAGGCCTACGCCATCTTCCACCTCGATCAATTCGGCGCAGAGTGGAAGAAATACCACGCCTACTTCAAGATCGAAGACCACTCATACGGGACACCGGGCGCGTGCTTGAATTGCCACAACCTGGGGCCCGGTTTCAGCAGCGGCGATTTCACCGAGTACTCCGCAGGCAAACTGGCGCCCGGGCAACTCGATTCGACCACGTTTACGCTGACTCACTGGATGCCGCCCGGCGCGAACAAGGATACTTGGGAGACGAGGTTTCGCGCCTCGGTCAAGGCGATGCTGGCTTGCAACGCGGACCCTGCCAAAGACAATTGCAAGCGGGTTGATCTGCATTGATCGGGGCCAGGTAGGGAGGACGATGTGAAACATTGGAAGGCAACGGCGGTCGTCTTGCTGGCGCTGCTATCTTCGGCAACCGAAGCCGCGCAGCCTCGCTCCCGATATTTCCTGATGTCAGATGGCGATCCGCGGAACGACTTTGTCCTTGCGCTGAGAGACCCAAGACTCATCGATGAAGCAATCGCTATCATCCGCATGCCAAAGGATCGCCGTCCCCATGTCAGCGGGATCATTGATACCTCGACAGCGCCCTACAACCGCAGATGGGCCTTTCACTATCGGCCACAGACAATCTCGTTCCCGGAAGTTTCCGCTGAAGTGTGCGATGCCGAAACCTCATATGTTCAGGAGCACCTGAAGGACGTGGGTGGCCACTTCCTTCCCGGCAACCGGTGGTGTCCGTGGAACCAGCAAGTCGTGAGGGAGATCGGCGCCAGGCAATAGAAATGGCGCCATCGATCCGGCGGATGGTTTACCGCGCAATCGCGGCTTCGCGATGCACGCCCCAGGTGCTTGGGCAGCTTTCGTGGACCCGATTGCGGAGCATCGCCGTCCTGCTCAGTTCACGCAACCGCCGTCGCGTCAGGATCGGCGTTTGAGAATGTAGCTGTCCATGATCCAGCCGTGCTGTTCGCGCGCCTCTTGCCGGGCGGCGACGATGCGCGGACCGATCTCGCCAAGCGGGCCCGACATGATGATCTGATCGGGCATGCCGAGATAGGCGCCCCACCAGATGTGCAGCCCTTCCGGGTCGAGCGACTGAAATGCCGTGCCGCCATCGAGCATCACGACCACGGTGCCGGTGCCATCAGGCCAGCCGCCTTCGCGCAATCGCCGCCCCGTCGTGACCAGGAAGGGTTCGCCGATCTCGTTCAGCGGCAGCGCATGCACCGCGCACAGCGCCTGGATCGACGTAATGCCGGGAACGACTTCGATCGAGGGCACCGGATCAAGCCGTCGCGCGATCCGCAAGGACGAGTCATAGAGCGAGGGATCGCCCCAGATCAGCAGCGCCACGCGACCTTCGTTTCCGAGATGGCCCGCAATCGCCTGCGACCACGTTGCGGCGACCGCATCATGCCAATCGTCCACGCCCTTGCGGTAGTCGGATTCGCCCACGTCACGCGCCGGCAGATCGAATTCCGCGATGCGCGTCTGCCCGTTGGTGAGCACATCGGCGCAAATCGTCCGCCGCAACTCTGCGAGATCGGACTTTTGCGTTCCCTTGCGCGGAATGAGGACGAGATCGGCCGCATTGATGGCCCGGATCGCTGCGAGCGTGAGCTGCTCGGGATCGCCGCAACCGATGCCTATCAGGGACAGCGTGACGCTCACCGGTCCTCCGCGATCAGGTGGAAGAAGGTTCCTGTCGCCTGCGCGCGCCGCGATCCGGTCTCGGCGACCACAGTGCCCATCGCATCGCGCACAGTCGCGAGTGGTGGGTCGGGCTGCGCGATGATTGTCGAATAGTGGAACTCGTGGCCGCGCAGGCGTGCGCCGGCCTGATGCCCCGGCATCGGCACGGCGAGTTCGGCGAGACGATAGCCCAGATGCATGCGGCGCTCTGCAAAGCTCGCCTCAAGGCCGAGCAGGCCAAGCATCTCGTGCCGCGCGCCGCCGGCGCAGGTCAAGGCGGCGCCCATCACCATGTAGCCACCGCACTCGCCATGCACCGGCCGTGTCTCGGCGAACGCGCGCAAGCGCTTGCGAAAGCCCGTGTTCGCGGCGAGCCGGCCGGCGTGCAGTTCCGGATAGCCGCCGGGCAGCCAGCACACGTCGGCGCTCGCATCGGGCCCCTCGTCGGCGAGCGGCGAGAACGTGACGATCTCGGCACCGGCGGCGCGCCAGGCCTCCTGCATGTGCGGATAAATGAAGGAGAATGCGGCATCGCGCGCGAGCGCAATGCGTTGACCGGGCGGTGTGAGGTTGAGTCCGATCGCAGTTGTGTGCGACGACCGTGCGGACGCTGCGCGCAGCACGGCATCAAGATCAACATGCTCGCTGACGAGGCGCGCGGCCTCGGCGATCAGGCCGCCGATTTGCGCCTGCTCTTCCGCCTGGACCAGGCCGAGATGCCGCTTCGGCACATTGATCTCGGCATGGCGCGTCAGCGCGCCGAACACGGCGATGCCGGTATCCGCCAAAGCCTGCCGCACGAGATCCTCATGCCGCCGGCTCGCGACGCGGTTGAGCACAACGCCGGCAAGATGCACGCCGGCGCGGAAATCGCGCAGGCCCGCCGCGATCGCCGCGGCCGTCTGGGCCTGACCTGACGGATCGATCACGAGCAGCACCGGCCAGCCCAACATCTCCGCGATATCGGCCGTTGCACCGGTGCCGGAGACGCCGCGCGCGGCGACGCCGTCGAACAGGCCCATCGAGCCCTCGGCCAGCACGAGGTCGGCGTTCGCATCGCGGCTGACGAGATGTTCGATCGCTGCGCGGTCCATCGCCCAGCTATCGATGTTAACGGAGGCGCGTCCCGTCGCCGCCGCGTGAAAGGCCGGATCGATGTAATCGGGACCGCTCTTGAAACACTGTACCCGCAATCCGCGATCACGATAGGCGCGCGCAAGCGCCAGCGTCAGCGTCGTCTTGCCGATGCCGGAGGCCGGCGCCGAGATGACGAGACCCGGCGCCATCACGACGCTTCCGGAAAGCGCGGCGCAGGACCGATCGGCCGGTAGCGGCGATCATAGTCGGCTGCGTAGAGACAGCTCTCGGAAAATTCCTCCGAGCCGAGCGTTTTTCCGACCAGAATGATCGCGGTCCGTTCGAGTTCGGCACCGACAGCCGCATCAAGCGTGGCGAGCGTGGCACGCACGATGCGCTGATCCGGCCAGCTCGCCCGCCAGACGATCGCCACCGGACAGTCCGCGCCATAATGCGCCGTCAACTCGGCAACGACCTTGTCGAGCATGTGTATCGAGAGATGGATTGCCAGCACCGCGCCGGTTGCGGCAAAAGCGGCGAGGTTTTCGCCCTCGGGCATCGCGCTGGACCGGCCGGGCACGCGCGTCAGCACCACGGACTGCGCAAGCCGCGGCAGCGTCAATTCGGCCTCGAGCGCCGCTGCCGCCGCGGAAAAGGACGGCACGCCGGGTGTGACCGTAAAGGGGATGCCAAGCACGCGCAGCCGGCGCAACTGCTCGCCCATCGCCGACCAGATCGAGAGATCGCCCGAATGCAGCCGCGCGACGTCCTTGCCTTGCGCATGCGCGGCGGCGATCTCGGACACGATGTCGTCGAGCGACATCGGCGCAGTGTTGACGATCCGCGCGCCTGGCGGGCAATGCGCCAGAACGCCCTCCGGCACGAGCGATCCGGCATAGAGGCACACCGGCGACGCCGCGATCAGATCGCGACCTCGCAAGGTGAGAAGATCGGCGGCACCTGGTCCTGCGCCGATGAAATGCACGGTCATTCGCCATCTCCTTCCGCAATCGCAGCAGTAGCGGTTCGGTCCCGCGAGACCACACGCGTCGAAATCAGCCGCGCCCCGCGGCCGACAGCAACCAGTGCAGCCGCCTCCGCGACCGATCCTGTACCGAATTTATTCTTGATGAGTCTTGATCGGGTCGGCGTCGCTATGCCGGCCAGCAGATCGGCAGGAATAGACCTGATCGGCACGTTGAACTCGCCCGCCAGCAATTTGAACGCCGCAGTTTCCGCCTTGTCGCTGATGGTCGCGACCGCCGCAAGGCCTTCCGCTCCACCGGCGGCGAGAAGCGCCTCGCGCAGCGCGGCGAGCGTCACGTCATGTCTGAAGCCGAGCCCCGCGATCTTCATCTGACCGCGCTCCATTGCAGCAGTGGCCGCGCCGCCTCCCAGGAGCGGCGGCCGCCCAGCGAGCCCACATGCGCGATCTCAATGCGCATCAATTCGCCGCCATGATGTTGGTGTAGCTCCAGCAGCAGCGCTTCCGTCTCCAGCGTCACGGCATGGGCGACCAGCCGCGCGCCAGGCGCGAGACGCGCCCAGACAGCAGCGAACATCGCGTCGTCGAGGCCGCCGCCGAAAAACACGGCGTCCGGCGCCGCAAGGCCCGCCAGAGCACCGGGCGCCGCTCCCGCGATGACGGTGATCCTGTGTCCGAGCCCGAACGCCGCGGCATTGCTGCGGATGTTCGCGGCGCGGCCCTCGCGCGCCTCGATCGCGACGGCCGTTCCGCCGCACAACGTCCATTCGACGGAGATCGAGCCGGAGCCCGCGCCGATATCCCACAGCGTTTCGCGGGGACGTGGCGACAGCGCCGACAGCGCCAGCGCCCGCATCGGCCGTTTGGTGATCTGGCCATCATGAACGAAGAGATCATCCGCGAGGCCGGAGCTGCGCGGAATGCCCCGCGATCCCCTCGCCTCCAGCGCGACCGTGACAAGACTGTCGCCGGGCTCAGCGGGATAGCTCTCCGCACGATACTGCCTGATGCGTTCGCGCGGCCCTCCGAGCGCGATGAGGGCCCACAGCGGCGAGGCGCCCCAGCCGCGCTCAGTCAGCCAGTTCGCAAGATCGCCAGCCGCCTTGCCGTCGCGAACCAGGCAAATGACCCGCGCGCCGTCTGCAAGATGCGGCACCAGCCGCTCGAACGGCGCGGCATGGAGTCCGAGACAAACAACGGATTCCAGTCGCCAGCCCAACCTCGCCGCGGCAAGCGAGAATGTCGATCGCGCGGGATGCGCGATCCACTCGTCCGCCTCGAGCTTCTCGTCGAGGCTCCCGCCGACGCCATGCCAGAACGGATCGCCGGATGCGAGCACCGCCGTCGGCCGGCCGCGGCAGCTCAGCACGATGCCGGCATCGAACGGCACTGGCCATGGGCGACCACGATCGGTAATGCCCGCGAGCGCGAGATGGCGCTCGCCGCCGAAGACGATCTCGGCCGCGGACAGCGCTTTTCGGCTTGCCTCGGAGAGGCCGGGAAGGCCATCTTCGCCGATACCGATGATGGTCAGCCAGGGGTCAGCCATGACGCGCGCCCTCATTCTGGGCGGAACGACGGACGCGAGCTTGCTCGCCGCGGAAATCGCGCGCGCGCGGCTTCAGGCGGTCTATTCCTATGGCGGCCGCACCCGCGCACCGGCTGCGCAGCCGCTGCCGACCCGTATCGGCGGGTTTGGCGGCGCGGTCGGTCTTGCCGACTACATTCGCCGCGAAGGCATCACGCAGGTCATCGATGCCACGCATCCCTTCGCCGCCGAGATGAGCCGCAATGCGGTTGTGGCCTGCGCGGAAACCGGAACGCCCCTGATCGCGCTCGAGCGCACGCCCTGGACGAAGGCACAAGGCGACAACTGGATCGAGGTCGCAGATGTCGCCGCCGCCGTCGCCGCCCTGCCAGAGAACCCGACGCGCGTCTTCCTTGGAATCGGCCGCCAGCACATCGCGCCATTTGGCGACAAACCACAGCACGCCTACACGTTGAGGTTCGTCGATCCGCCCGAGGGTGCGCTGCCATTCGCGGCTGACGTCATCGTGTCGCGCGGACCGTTCACGGTTGATGGCGAGCTGGAGATGATGAGATCGCGCAGCATCGCATGGGTCGTCGCCCGCAACTCCGGCGGCGGTGGCGCGCGCGCCAAGGTCGACGCGGCGCGCAAACTTGGACTGCCGGTCGTGATGATCGCGCGGCCGCAACTGCCCGAGCGGGCGCGGGCGGAAAGCATCGCCGAGGTCATGGCGTGGCTTCATCATCGGGCCTGCCTCGGCGCATAGACCCAGCGGCCGACTCGGCGCGACTGCGAATTGCCGACGATCACAAGTGTGCGCATATCGGCCATGTCGGGTGTCGCGTCATTCAGTCTCACAGTTTCGATCCGCTCCTCCGGCGCGCTGACCGCGCGCGCAAAGGTCACGAGACGCTCGCCGCAGCCGGCCTCCTTCAACGCAGCGAGCGCGCGGCCAAATCCTTCCGGCCGGCTCGCCGAGCGCGGGTTATACATCGCGATCGCGAAATCGGCCTCCGCTGCAAGCCGCAGACGTTTCTCGATCAACGGCCAGGGCTTCAGATTGTCGGAAAGATTGACGGCGCAGAAATCATGCCCGAGCGGTGCACCGGCGCGCGCAGCCGCGGCGAGCATCGCGGTAACTCCAGGTAGGACGCGGATCGGGAGCGTCTGCCATTGCGGCGCCCTTTCGAGTGCCTCGAACACGGCAGCGGCCATCCCAAACACGCCGGGATCGCCGGATGACACTACGACGACCTCACGTCCTTCGGAAGCCAATCGCAGGGCCTCGCTTGCGCGCTGCACCTCCATGCGGTTGTCGGACGGATGCAGCGTGAGCCCCTCGCGCGGCGCAACGCGCGCGACATAGGGCCCATAGCCCAGGATGTCGGTTGCAGCCGCAAGTGCGGCGGAGACTTCCGGCGTCACCAACGCCTCGTCCCCGGGACCCAGTCCCGCGACGGTCAGCGAGCCCGTCATTCTGCGCCGTCCATGCGTCGCCCTCGGCCGTGAACAAGCACGATCGCGAAATAGGGACAATCGGATTCATGGGTATTGGCAAGCCGCGCGACGCGCTCGCCGGCCATTGTGCCGCGCTCGACCAGCCAGGCATCACTGAGCCGACCGGCGGAGGCGAGCGCACGCCGCACCTTCTGCAAGTTGCGCCCGGTTTTCATGACAACGAGCGCATCGGAGCTGCGCATCCGCCGTTCCAGTTCGTCCTCGGCCAGCGTGCCCATCAACACCGTGGTCACGTCGTCACCGAGTGCAATCGGCTGGCCGACCGCGTTCCAGCAGCCGGCCATGCCGGGAATGCCCGCGATCACCTCGATCGCGACGCGTCCCTGCAGGCGCGCGTGCAGATGCATGAAGGAGCCGTAGAAGTAAGGATCGCCCTCGCAGAGCACGACGACGTCGATCGCGCGCGCTAGCCGGGCCAGACGCTCCGCCCATTCGTCGTAGAAGCCGGCCAGCAGACGCACATATTCAGGACTGTCGAAAGCAATCTCCGTCGTAACCGGATATTCCATCGGATATTCGGTCACGTCTGCCGCGAGCATACCCTCGACGATGCGCCGCGCCTGGCCGGGACGTCCCTTCTTGCGGAAATAGGCAACGTGCTTCGCCGCGCGCACCTCGCGGTCGGCGCGCACGCTCATCAAGTCGGGATCGCCAGGCCCAAGACCGCAGCAGATGATGCGCCCCATCTCTATTCGCTCCGGCTCGCCAGCGCATTCACGGCCGCGACGGTGATCGCTGAGCCACCGAGGCGTCCTTCGACCGTCATTGCCGGCGCCGGTGGATTTGCCATCAGCGCGGCCTTGGATTCGGCCGCACCGACAAAGCCCACCGGGCAGCCGATGATCGCCGCCGGTCGCGGGCAGTCGCGATCCTCCAGCATGTTGAGCAGGTGAAACAGCGCGGTCGGAGCATTGCCAATGGCGACGATCGCGCCCGCAAGATGCGGCCGCCAAAGCTCCAGTGCCGCGGCCGAGCGCGTATTGCGCAGCGACTGCGCGAGCGCGGGAACACCGGGATCGCCAAGCGTGCACACGATGGCATTGCCCGCCGGCAGCCGCGCGCGCGTAATTCCCTCCGACACCATGCGCGCATCGCACAGGATCTGCGCGCCGTTCTCGAGCGCGGTGCGCGCCGTGCGCGCCATGGTCGGCGTGAAGCGGATATGGGCCTCCAACCCGATCATGCCAGCGGCGTGGATCATGCGCACGACGACCCGCTCCTCGTCCGCTGTGAAACGCGCCAGATCCGCCTCGGCGCGAATGGTCGCAAAGGATTGCCGATAGATCGCCGCGCCGTCGGTTTCGTACACATGTGGCATCAGCGCCCGCCCATGAGCACGGAGGGATTTTTGATAAGCCCGGCGCCACTCAACCCGCGCAACGCGGGGGTACCGCGCGTCGAGCCGCCGCGCACGAGATCAAATCCATCGGGGGTCGCCACCAGTGTGATCGCGGCCGGACCGGAATGCGCGCAGCCCTTGGCGCAGCCGGAGACGTGAAGCCGCACATCGGGAGCAATGTGAGGCGCAAGCGCGGCTGCAAGCGCGCGCGTATCGGCATGCGCCCCGCCGCAGCGCGGGGCGCCGCTGCAGGCGATCACGCGCTGCGCCGGATCATCGGCCTCGGTGATGAGGTCCGCTCCGTCTGGCATCTCGCGCATCCCTTCGACGAGGATCATCCGCCACGGCGTCATGCGCAGCGCCGACGCGCAGGTAGCGAGATGATCAAGCGCCGAATGCGGCAATTGCCCAAAGGCGACGCCGACCATAGCACCATGCGGATAAAGTCCGGGATGGGGCGTGGCCATGACCGCCGCAGGCTCGGCGTCGCCGCGCAAGGCCTCGGGCAATTTTGCGCCGGCGGCGATATGGGCCGCCATGCGCCCTCGCCCGCCTTTGGCTCCGCCGGACGCCACGAACCACTCTGCAAGCGCCAGCACGGCGCGCTCGGTCTCCCCGCGGCGGACAGAACGGCCGAGTTTCGCGCCATCGGCACGTACTATGAGTTCGCCGGCGCGGTCACGCTCGATCCGGATGTCCGCGGACGCGGCGGCCAGCGCGCGCTCTTTCCCGTCGTCGATGGCGAAGCCAAATTTGGCTGGAAGATCGGGCGCGCTGTCGGCAAGGGCCCGCTCAAGCTCGTCGGCAAGCGAGCAGGTGTCGTCGCCAACGTTCCAGAATGGCGTCACCAGAATATTGCGCCGGGCTTCCGTCTCCGGATCGGAATCGAGCAGGCCGAGTTGGGCAAGCCCTTCGAGCAGAGGCCGATGCGCCTCATCGGTCACACCTCGGATCTGGAGATTGGCCCGGCTCGTCACATCGATCAGACCATTGCCGTAACGCGCGGCAAGTAGCGCGATGCCTGCCGCCTGCCCGGCCTCCAACCGGCCACCATGCGGCCGCACGCGGACCACCAGTCCGTCGCCCGACAGCATCGGCCGCAACGCGCCGGGACACCAGCCGTTGACCGCGACCGCGCTCATGACGCCTCTGTCTGGCCCGCGCGGCAGGTGATGCAAACGTGAAGTGTGACGGTCATCGCCCCTTCAGGATCATGGCGGGAGGCGATGAGGCGCACGAACACAAAAAATGGTCCGTTTCCCCGTCGCGAAACACCCCGTCCGCCGGTCTAAAACGTTGCGCTGGCAGGTCTCCCGGCTTGCGGAGCAGGACTTTGTCCTTCGATCCCGCCTTCCCGGCCCGTCGGGGCAGTGGCTGTGGGCATCTCTCCGGTCACGGTCGCGGGGGCGGCTGCATTTCGAACCCGAATCCCTGGCGATCCGAGCCCTATCGCATTCCCTCTTCGCCTGTCGCGGGACAGGAACCAGCGCAACTTCACCATTTGCTCATGGTCGCCACTTGTCAAGCCGAAGGACCACGGCCCGATGGCGCCTGAGATATCGCAGACGAGGCATCCCCCGGTCGCTTGGCACCGACGCCTCAGCGCTGTCTGCGCCGTCTCTTCCCGGCCGGCCGCGGAGCAGCTTTCGCCGCCACGCGTTGCTTCCGCGTCGGTTTGGCTGTCTGCAGGCGGTAAGTAGAAAATCCCCTCGCCGTATCGGCGATCTCCGCATCGGTAAGGATGACGCGAATCGAGGGCGAGCGAGAGATAATACTGGCGCGCGATGGTCTCGAGTTCGACGGCGAGCCACATCGCCTTGTCGAGGTTCGCACCCAGCGCGATCATGCCGTGATTGGCGAGCAGGCAGCCATTGCGCCCCTCGAGCGCGGCGATCGCGAGCTCCGACAATTCGCTGGTGCCGTAGCGCGCGTTCCCGGCGCAACGGATGTCGGCGCCGCCAAACGCCGCGATCATGTCGTGACAGGCCGGGATCGGTTTGCGCGCGATGGCGAGCACGGTCGCGTAGGTGGAATGGGTGTGGACGATGCCGCCGGCGTCAGGACGGGCGCATGATGTCGAGATGGAAGCGCCATTCCGTCGGAGGCTGCAACGGCCCTCCCACTCGCCATCGGCGCCTTCGAGCGGCATCGATGCGATCATCCTGCGTGGCGCGGATCGGGCCCCGCCCCTATTCGACAGTCACCGATTTGGCGAGGTTGCGCGGCTGGTCGACGTCGGTCCCCATGATCACGGCCGTATGGTAGGCGAGCAGCTGGATCGGGATGGCGTAAGCCATCGACGCGAAGGTCGGCGCCATGTCCGGCAATACGATCGCAGCGACGGACTGGATGGTCGCCTCGGCGGCGCCCCTGGCATCCGTGATCAGCACGATCCTGCCGCCGCGCGCGGCCACTTCCTGCATGTTCGAGACCGTCTTTTCGAACAGGTGATCGAACGGGGCGATGACCACGACGGGCACGTTCTCGTCGATCAGCGCAATCGGACCGTGCTTGAGCTCGCCGGCGGCATAGCCCTCGGCGTGGATATAGGAGATCTCCTTGAGCTTCAGCGCGCCTTCGAGCGCCAGCGGGAAGCTGGTGCCACGACCGAGATAGAGCACATCGCGCGATTTCGCGATGTCACGCGCCAGTCTCTCGATCTGCGGCTCGGTCGCGAGCGCTTCAGCCATCAGCCGCGGCACTTCGACGAGCAGGTTCACGAGCTTCCTCTCCTCGGCCTCGGAGAGTTCGCCGTGCGCCTTGCCGGCGGCGACTGCAAGCGCGGCAAGAGCCATCAACTGGCAGGTGAAGGCCTTGGTGGAGGCGACGCCGATCTCGGGACCCGCCAGTGTGGGCAGTACCGTCTCGCTTTCGCGCGCGATCGTGGAGGTCGGAACGTTCACGACGGCCGCGGTGTGCGCGCCCCTTTCCTTGGCGTAACGGAGCGCCGCCAGCGTGTCGGCGGTTTCGCCCGACTGCGAGATGAAGATGGCAAGGTCCCCCTTGCGCAGCGGGGTCTCGCGATAGCGGAACTCGGATGCGATATCGACCTCGACCGGCATACGGGCCAACCGTTCGAACCAGTACTTGGCGATGACGCCGGCATAGCTGGCGGTGCCGCAGGCGGTGATCGTGATCCGGCCGATGTCGCTGAAGTGGAACGGCAGCCTGACCGGCAGCGCCACCTTTCCGTTAGCCATGTCGACATAATGCGCGAGTGTCCGACCGACGACGTCAGGCTGCTCGTGAATTTCCTTGGCCATGAAGTGGCGGAAATTGCCCTTGTCAACGACGAACGACGACGCGCCCGACTTCAGCACCTCGCGATTGACGATCGCGCCGTTCACATCGCAGATCACGCCTCCGTCGCGCGACAGCACTACCCAGTCGCCGTCCTCCAGATAGCTGATGGTGTCGGTAAAGGGAGCGAGCGCGATCGCATCCGAACCGAGATAAGTCTCGCCGTTGCCGTATCCGACCGCGAGCGGCGAACCCTTGCGGGCGCCGATCAGGAGATCGCCATGGCCCCTGAACAGGAAGGCCAGCGCAAAGGCGCCGGACAGGCGCGGCAAGGCCGCCTTGACGGCTTGCTGGGGCGAATGGCCCTTGAGCAGGTAGGAATTGACGAGATGAGCGACGACCTCAGTGTCGGTGTCGCTCGCAAATCGCGCACCCTGTGCTTCAAGCTCCCGGCGCAGCTCGCGGAAATTCTCGATAATGCCGTTATGGACCACCGCAACGCGTTCGGTCGCATGCGGGTGCGCGTTATGCTCGGTCGGCTTGCCGTGGGTGGCCCAGCGCGTGTGGCCGATGCCCGCATGACCGTTGAGCGGTTCCGCCCGCAGCCGCGCTTCGAGATTCCTGAGCTTGCCCTGGGCGCGACGGCGCTCGAGACGGTCTCCATCGAGCGTCGCTACCCCCGTGGAGTCGTAGCCGCGATATTCCAGGCGCCTGAGTGAATCAACCAGACGCCCCGCCACCGGAGCCTGTCCCAAAATGCCAACAATTCCGCACATTGCGTTAGCTCTCCCTGCCCGCCAATGATCGAAATACGCGCGGACGTCGCCACAACCGCACACCCATACACGGCTTGCCGAAGATCGAAGCCGTCAAATCGGGAGACCGCGGGGACCAACGCGGATTAACCCGTTCGAGCGAACCTCCTCGTACCGTTTGACTCCCGCATGATAGTCTGGTGCGCTTTCGCGTGTTTCCCGATCGTCTCGGGTGGCGACTGGACGAGTTGCCACTGTTCGACGCATTCTTCCTCGCAGAACTTCATGATTGGATTGCCGGTGCCATCGCATTTGGACTCAATTGCAGAAAACGAAATCCTGGTGACGGGCGCGGCCGGATTCATCGGCTTTCACGTCGCCCGCCAGCTGCTCGCCGAGGGCCGGCGGATCGTCGGACTGGACAATCTCAACAGCTATTATGATCCCGCGCTCAAGCGCGCCCGCCTCGGCATCCTGCGCGACGAGCGCGGCTTCTCCTTTGTGCAAAACGATCTCGCCGACCGCACGGCGATGGCCGAGCTGTTTGCCGGGCATCGCTTCGCAACGGTAATCCATCTCGCCGCGCAGGCCGGCGTGCGTCATTCGATCAACCAGCCGCACGCCTATGTCGATGCCAATCTCGAGGGGTTTCTCAACATTCTCGAAGGCTGCAGGCACCACGGCTGCCGTCATCTGATCTATGCGTCGTCATCGTCCGTTTACGGCGCCAATACCAAGTTGCCGTTCTCGACGCAGGACCGGGCCGATCACCCCGTGAGCTTCTATGCCGCGACCAAGAGGGCCAATGAGCTGATGGCGCATTCCTATAGCCATCTGTATCGACTGCCGGTCACCGGCCTGCGCTTCTTCACCATTTACGGACCGTGGGGCCGGCCGGACATGGCCTTGTTCCTGTTTGCCAACGCGATCGTCGAAGGCAGACCGATCAAGCTCTTCAACCATGGCAGGATGAAGCGCGACTTCACCTATGTCGACGACGTCACCCGTGTCGTATCGAGGTTGATCGATCGCATTCCACCTGATAACCCGAATGCAGGAAATGCTCCGGCCAGGGTCTACAATGTCGGCAATCACCATCCGGAAGAGCTGATGCATGTCGTTGGCTTGATCGAGAAGGAACTCGGACGAACGGCCGCAAAGGAAATGCTGCCGATGCAGCCCGGAGATGTCCTGGAGACGTTCGCGGACGTTAGCGACCTGATGCGCGACACCGGCTTTTCGCCGTCAACTCCGATCGAAACCGGCGTTCGCAACTTCATCGCCTGGTATCGCGAGCACTACAAGATCTAACACGCGGAGATGACGGACAGTTTGCATATCAGTTTCGATGCACCCGCCACGCTTCGCAAATGGCCCTCAAGGAGCAACGAGCGCATCGAAAGCGGAACCAGCTATACGGTGCGCGAAGGAACGCTCGACAGTTGCGTGCGCGACTTCATGGCCAAGCCCCAATCCAGTCGCCACCTGTACGAAATTCACACAGCCCCACAGCCGCCAGTCATCACCGGCATTTTATCGGCTCATCAGATCGTCGAGATCGCGAGGCTGCGCAGCTATCTCTGATGCGCAGCTATCTCTGATCATTCGCGAAGTGGAACGGCGCGCAAACGTGACGCGCCAAAGCGCGCGGCGCGGAAACGCGGTCATGGGGAAAACCGCGGCCCCGGCGGGGGCATTCGTTTTGGCGAGGCCGGGGCCGCAAAGCACGCCGAAGTGGGCACTGTCGGCGCAATTTGATTGTAGCTCGCGCCAGAACACTGTCCACGTCAACAGCGCGATCAACCGTGTCGACGTCGGGGTACCCAACAATGATGATGCACCTCCCTACAAAATCAACTTGCCGTGAACCCCATTCCGGGGCGATGACGGTATCGGGACATTCCAAGGCTGGCTGTCGTTATCAGAATGGCTCCCGTTATCCGGAGAGACCAATGCCTCGCTACTTTTTTCACGTCCACGACGGCGGCTCGGTTCTGGACGATGTCGGATTGGAGCTTCCCGATATTGCCGCCGCGCGGACAGCGGCGATCGAACTGACCGGCGAAATCCTCCGGAGCGAGGTCATGGGACCGTTTCTGGATCACATGTCCTGGCAGGTCGAGGTCACCGACAGTCCCGAACTGGGCAGCCGCCCGCTGTTTGTTCTCCAGTTCTCGGTCATGCCAACGGTCGCGGATGGCGGTACGGCATGAGGCGCGCCGTACGACGTCCCTTCAACGCAGTCCGCCTGTCGGACTCAATCCGGAGTGTGGCTGCTTCTCCTGAGGTGCACCGCGATCGTTCTGGGAGATGGCGAGCGCCGCGAGCGCCGTGCGATTGCTGATCTCGAGCTTCTGAAAGATATTGTGAAGGTGCACCTTGATGGTGCCGTCGGCGATGCTCAAGCGCCGACCGATTTCCTTGTTGGACAATCCTTCGGAGACCAGACGCATGATCTGACGCTCGCGGACCGTGAGCGCCGTCAGTGCATTCTCAGAATTCGTGGCCTGCTCCCGCGCCACGGGCTGATCGGCCGAAGCCGATGGCACGAGACTGCGCCCATTTGCGATCTGCCGCAGGGACCGCACCAGCGTCTCCGGCATCACGTCCTTCAGGACGACACTGCAGATCTCGGGTGCACTCGACAATACGAAGTCGCAGTCCTCCGCCGCGGTGAAGAACACCAAATGTGTTGGACTGCTTTCCAAACTGTCGGCTGGAGGATTCGTCAGCGCGACCAATTCAGGCATCGCCGGATCGAGAATTGCGATATCGGGTGTCAGGGTTCGGATTGCTTCGATGCAGCTCGCAGCCTCGCCGCAGGATGCAACAATATTGAAGTCGGATTCCGCTCCGAGCACGCTACGCAGGCCTTGCAAAACAACCGGATGGCGGTCTGCAATCACCACACTCGTTCGACGCATTGGGCGCTCCTCAGCCTCTCGCCCCCAAAATATGAACCCTGCGCGCCCGCCCTTGTTTCTTGGAATATTGATAGGATCACTACAAGTTTCCAACAACACAAGAAGTATAGATATCGCAATAGAATACAAGTAAATCAATGAACTTGCGAATCCCGGTTTTACCGGCGGTAACCTTTTACGACAAAATCCAGAGAACTTTTTCGCTATATATCTTCCGCTGCGGCCGTTAACCATTTCGCCGCCGCAATTGCCGGTACCGCAGTATGCATTGCCGCATTATTCAACGTTTGATAAGCGCGGCGCGGTCCACTCACCTAAGGGATGCGGCCATATTCGCAGTATCCCATGCCTCGGTCCAGGCCAAACCCTCAACGTTCGATAAATGCCGCGGCGTTAAGTCGCTCTGAGCGTGCATTATGGAAGAATGCGGCCTGCGGCTAATCATATCGGCGGCCTATAACAAACGATATATAGGGTGATTGATAATTCACATCTAACATTCGTAAAAGAAAAACTAATATTGAGCCCTGGAATTTGCCAACGATGGTTTAACCCGAAAGGAGGTCCCGCACTCGAGTAGCCAACAACGAGCATCGAAGCGGCAAAACGGAACCGGATAAGGGAGTTCTACGTCGGTCGATGCAACCATTTGGAAGTCTCCGGACAGGGATTCAACCTGTCTGTCTCACTGTGGTGTTATCCAGTTTTAAGTTTCCCCATTTGTTGATGTGTCATTGCGTTATTGTCGCGGAGGGTAAAATGAGGAGGCGGCAGTCCTACGAAACCGTTCTCATAGGAAAGAATGTTCTAATTAGAGAAGGAATTTCACGAATACTACATGCGGCAAATTTTCGTATCTTGGTATCGGTATCAAGCTCCGACGAGTTGCCGAGCACACTCCCAGCGCACCAACTTCTTTTTCTCATTGTTCATACCGACGATTTCGACCACGCGCTGGAACAGATCGGATTTGCAAAAGAAAGATATCCTGAAGCACGGATAGCAATCGTATCCGATCACTATCGGCCCGGCGAGTTGGCCTCGGCATTTCGCGCCGGCGCCAGCGGCTATTTCGTTAACGTCAACTCGTGCGATGCGTTCATCAAATCTATCGAGTTGGTGACGATGGGCGAGACGGTGTTTCCGCCGGCTTTTCTGTCGTTCGCTCTCGATAGCAATCGCGCGCAAGAACATGAACCGGTAGTGCCCAACGAAGGCGAACCCGGGATTGTCTTCACCGCTGAGGATACGATCGCGCCACCGCACCTTTCTCCGCGGGAAAAGGCGATCCTGTCCTGCCTGATCGAGGGCAATTCCAACAAGTGCATCGCGCGAAAAATCGATATCGCCGAGGCTACCGTCAAGGTTCATGTCAAGGCGATCCTGCGCAAGATCCGGGTGCAGAACCGGACACAAGCGGCGATTTGGGGAATGAACAACGGTTCGCTGGTACGCACGGCCAATGGTCACGCGGTGCCGCTGGTCCCCAGTCGACAGACGGCTTTCAAGGCCGCTCGCGGCGACCGTCGAGGTCAACAACAAGCGGACGTCTCTGAAGTCGATCAGCCTGGCTAGAGCAGTATCGGTTCTGATTGAATCAGAACCGATACCCTAAGGCGCGATGAGATCAGGATGGATCATCATCGCGCCTTAGCTTGTCTTTCGCGCATGATCTCCGCGCAAACGCTTCGCGTTTGTCGCGAGGGAAACCGCTACACACTTTTCCCGATCATACTTAGATTTCCGGTCTGGCGCTTTGTTCGAACCGGCATTCACTTCGCTGCCGCCCGCGCGGGGGCTGCCGGTTGCCTGTTGCGCCGGCCTGCGAACCGTGTGACATCGGGCGATGATCCCCGAGCTATCCGATCCGCCGTGTCCGCGCGCCATTAAGACTGGTGTTTTCCTTCATTCGGATGATGCGGTTTCACAGCAGCACCTAGAAAGTATCGCTGCAACAAATTCGTTGGTTCTGGCAACCAGCCGGCGGCATTGAAGCCGGTTACCCGCCGTCGGCTACGGAAAAAAATCAGCCGCATGCGCTCGGCGTGAAACGGTGATGCAGATGCTGTTATCCAAACATGGACGAATTGCCCTCGCCTGCGGCGCGCTTGCCGCGTTTGCACTCGCGGGCATCGCCGTTGCAGAAACGCTCTCAAAAGCCAAGTTTACCCCGGCCAGCAGCATGAACCTGCCGGACTATCTGGTGCCGGTCATTGACCCGGATACCGGCGCCACGATCGTTCGAGTGACGACGCCAGGCCCTTTGGGCGAAGGTCTGGCCTGTCAACGCGCTTACTGCACTCATCGATACTCAAGCGCGCAGGCCTGGAACGCCGACCAGAGTTTGCTTCTGATCGCCAACGGCTGCAATGGATTGTGCTTCCTTGACGGGCAGACCTATGCCCCGCTGTTCCGCCGGCAACGCGAAGACGAATGCGAATGGCACCCGAAGGACCCCGATCGGATGATCTGTGTGATCGGGCGCAAGATATCGCTCTGGACGCCGCGAACCAACGCAGAGGAGGTCATGTTGATAGCCGAAGGCTATCGCGGGCTTCAGTTCGGACCGGGGAAAGGTAATCCCTCCCGAGATGGTCGGCGCATCGCCGTACGAGGCACGAGGGCCGACGGCGCGACCGTCGCATTCGCCTTTGACCTCGAAAGCCGACAGAAGTTTCCGGATATCGATGTGGGAAAACTGCCTGGGCGAGATGGCGTGTGCGAGATATCAGCCCTCGGCAATTACGTCAGGTGCAGCCGGTGGGTGGACGGAAAGGACGAAGCATTCATCTTCACCGTCGCGGGTGACCTGGTACAGAGCTGGACCGAGCATCATCGGCCAAGTCATGGCGACATGACCATCGATGCCGATGGACGCGAAGTCTACGTGGGTATCAGCAAGTCCGATCCCGATATATACCAGGTAATCAAGCGCCGACTGGATGACGGGGTCGTTACCCCGCTTGCTCCGCGTGGCGAGGCTTCGCACGCGTCGACGCGTGCGATCCAACGGCCCGATTGGGTCTATCTGAGCTATGGCGGCTCCCCTGCCGAGATAGCGCAGCTGCCAAAGTTTGCTCCGTTCGCTCAGGAAGTCATCGCTCTGCGCATCGACGGCAGCGGCGAATTCCGACGCATCGCGTATACCCACAACGTGTCGTACAATTACTGGAGCGAGACCCACGGCTCGCCGTCTCCCGACGGATCGCAGATTATTTGGTCGAGCAATTGGGGCGTGCCGGGCGGTCCCGTGTTCGATTTTGTCACGCGTCTCGATCGACGCGATCAGACCAGCACCCTGGCCAAATAGCCAGGGCATGATCCGGAAAACTGCGTGGCGGTCTTTCCTCGCGACAAACGCGTAGCGTTCGCGCCGGGCTCAGGCTGTCCTGCCAATGATAGTGCCGTCTATGATGCGGCCCTGGAACCGGGTGCAACCACACGGGCCCGGATGGCCTGGTTGGCCGCCCACATGACCGACGGGCGCAAGATCTGCAGTGCGTCGCGGATCGTCGCTCCCAGGGATTGGTGACGGAATCTGCCGCGCAGGCGTGCAACCCGCAGTGCCCGCACCACCGTCTCGGGATCGGGAAGTCCCTGTTTGTCCTCGACGAGACTCCAGGTGAGCTGCTTGAGATCGAGGGTCTCACGGTCGATGTGGGGGAACGACTGGGTAGCCGTGATGCTCGCGTGGTTCGTCGCGTCGTAGAAGATCAGACCGTCGTCTATGGCTACCATGTCGCCTCGACAGGCCAGATCAACGAAGAACAGTTGATCTACCCCCCACGAGATTGATTTGTAGTTTCGCATCAGACATCCGGCCTGGATGACCTTGCTGCTGATCAGCAGGGTCGACGGGACAATCCCGAGTATTCTTGTCCTGCCGACCAGATAAAGATCAGTCAGGCACTCCTGACTCGAAAAGCACGTAACCTGGCCTCCCCGCCGGTATCTTATTCCAGCGTCCTCAACGACATGGGATGTGGAAGTCATGAACGCGGCAGTGGGGTACTCCCTTGCCAACATCGCGAATGTCTTGAGCGCTCCCTCCACCAGCCAGTCGTCGTCGTGTAGCGGTTTGATCCAGTCACCGCGGCATGCGAGCATCGCGTTGTTTGTATTTTCCACCTGGCCCCGACCGCGGTGGTTCTCGACGATCCGAATGCGCGGATCAGTGCGGGCATATTCCGAGAGGACGGACCAGGTCTCACCCTCCGGGCCTTCGTCGTCGCTGACGACCAGCTCCCAATCGGAGAAATCCTGCTGCAGCACGCTGTCGACGGCGCGACGCACCATATCCGGACGGCGGTAGGTCGGCATGGCGACCGAAATGAACGGGTGAGACGCCGGGTTGGCGGCGCAGTCGGATCGGTTGAGTTGCAACACTTCCATTTGCTAGTCCCCTGGCTCGGACTCATCAAGGCAGTCTTGCTTCATCGTGGCCTACCGACTCCGGCCGGCTTAGGGACGGATTGGAGGCGGTTGTCGATGGATCAGCCGACCGCCGTGAGGCCGCGGTTTCACCCATCCGGCGTGCGAAGAGGCCTTCTGCCTCGCGCTGCGTTGCCCCCTCGGCGGGCCGCGATGAACATATTCTCGACGCCGAGCAAACCACGCTGCACAAACGCTAGGGGGCGGCCTGTACAGGGTCATCCTTCATTTGCATGACGGGTCGTGGCGGGAGCCCGCGACCATTCGAAGCGGTCGGTCAGGCTGGACGAAAATTCAGGTCCGGACCTGCGACGGCTTTCGTCTCTCGAAAGATGTCATGCGAATGAAGGATGGCGAGTTGCCTTGCCCGTCTTACGATCCCTCGGACGGCAAATCGTTCTGTCGATGGTAGGACCCGTTGCGCAGCATCCAACACCTTCTCATTCGCCTCCGGGAGGAACCAGACAAGGTCCGGTTCCTGCTCTCCCGTGCATTGTGGATGACCGGATTGTGCCGCTTTGTCACCTTTCGCTTCCCGGCCGGATACAGGATGCGCTTCTATCCCAGCTCCATGTCCGCGGGACTATGGCGAAATCGCGCCTTTCGTTCCGACGACGTTGATTTTGTTGGAGGCTATCTCAGGCCTGGAGAGACGTTCGTCGACGTAGGCGCGAATGTCGGCCAACTGAGTCTGGCCGCCGCCATGAGGGTTACGCCATCCGGAAGGGTCATCGCCATCGAAGCGCATCCGCGCACCTGCAAATATCTGGAGGGCAATGTCCGCCTGAACGATCTGAACATCGAGGTGCACAACACGGCCATCGGCAGCGCGCATGGGGAGCTGTTCTTCACGGATTTTCACAGCGACGACATGAACTTCGCCTCGGCAACTCCGCCGCCGGGCGGCGCCACGTTACGTGTTCCGGTCCGCCCCCTCGATTCCATTATCGGGGATCGGCCAGTGGATCTGCTCAAGGTCGACGTCGAGGGATTTGAGGTCGATCTTCTCAAGGGCGCTTCGCGGACTGTTGGCAATTGCAGATGCCTGTACATGGAGGACTCCGAGCTCAATCTGCGCCGCGCGGGCACCTCCCGCGCTGAGCTGTATAGGCGGCTGAACGATCATGGTTTCGACCTCTTCCACCTCAGGGACGGCCAGCTGGAGCCTGCCTCGCCCGAGGTACCGGGACCGAACGACGACAACCTGATCGCCATTCGCCCCGCTGCCACGCTGGAGCTACTCGCCCGGACCGGTCTCCGACAGGCGCCAACCTCGAACGACGTGCGGGCACCCGTCCGCGTTTCGTCCGGCTGACCCGCGGATGCCCTGCTTCGCGCCACCGCCCCCTTCACGCGGAACGTAGTGCGCAAGAACCACATTTCACGCGAGAATGCTTGGCGACGCTTGCGTTGCACTGCCCCTGTCATGCGAACGAATGATGCGCGTCGGCCCATCCATCATAGGATCGGGATGGCGCGGTTTGAGTTGCGCTTCCGCCGTTGCGCAATCTTGCCGTATTGAATTTCTGGGCAAGGGAAACTTGTCATGGTCGCGAAAATGGTTGCCTTCCCGGGGCGAATAGGCAGCCTTGTTCGCACTGCGGCAGGCGTATCGGCCCTCGCGATCACCGGCCAGCTCACGATGGTTGCGGCGATTCCAGTCCTGACCCGGCTCTATTCGCCCGACGATTTCGGCATCTTCACGATCTATCTCTCGATCGTAAACATTCTCGGCTCAATCGCGGCACTCCGTTTTGGATCCTCTCTCTACATTGTCGCGGACCGGCTTCATGCGCGCGTCGCGATTAAGCTCGCTCTCTTCGCCGTCTGCGCAACGACCTGCATTGTGCTGGCGGCAGGATACCTGTTGTCGGGGCTCGCGCCCGAGCAGTTGCGCCACATCGCCTACCTGGTTCCTGTTGGGATGATCGGGGTCGGCTTCGCCGACGTACTGAATTGCTGGTGCCTGCGTTTCGACCACATCCGGGAGTTTGGCAGGGGCCGCCTGATCCTGCCGGCGTCGATGGCACTGCTACAAGTAGGCTTCGGACTCGTTCATCTCGGAGGCAATGCGATGATCGCGGCCCACATTCTGAGCCAGGCCGTGCTGATCGCATATCTCGGCAGCCGTGTCCTGAGGTGGGACGACGTGCGCGGCATCGCGCAAGCTCCATGGCAGGCTGTCGTGTCGACTGCGCGGCGAGAGTACAAATTTCCCCTGTTCGAGTTGCCCTCAGCACTTGCGGGATTTGCGATCATCAATCTTCCTGCGATCCTCATCGGCTCGCTGTTCGGAACCGCATTCGCGGGACAGTTCGGCGTCGCAGCGCGTCTGGTGACCGGCCCCGTGAGCTTGATTGCTCTGCCGCTCAGCAACGTCTTCGTCCCCGAGGCAAGCAAAAGCCATGGTCCCCAGCATCTTCTACGCACCGCTCACGGCCTGCTGCTCGTTGCGGCCGGCCTGATCGTGGTGCCGGTGCTCGCCCTCGGGTTGGTCGCCCCCTACCTTGTCGTACCCATTCTGGGCCAGTCATGGATGCCGGCAGGACAGATCATGACTGCTCTGGCGTTCATGGGTGCCGCTCAGGCACTGTCGACCCCCGTGCAGGAAGTTCCGACGCTTCTCAGGCGGCAGGAGTTGCGACTTGTGGTCGACCTTGCACGGGCGTTGCTGGTGTTTGCCCCGCTCCTGATCGGCGCTCACCTCGGCTGGAACCCGCTGGAAGTGATCTACTTCATGGCGGCCGGCGGAACGATCGGCTTTACTTTGGGGATTGTCGCCGCGTTGCTTCTCTTGAACGGTGAAGCCGCCAGCGAACGCACGCGCAACAATCGAACTGCCACCTTGACCGACGCTTTCGAGGGAGCACCGAGCGAGCTCAGCCTCCCAATTGTGAAGAACCGCCGCGGAAGGGCATAGTTGGACATACAACCACCGCGAAAGTGCATCATCCGACCACCGAATTCTACCAGGGATTGTTTTCGCAAAAGGATAAAGAGGTCGAACGAGATTTTATCGGCAGGACAGCGCGGTCGCCGCCCCAAAATGTGAGGAGACAAAGCAGCTTGCTGCGGCGCGACGACATGCTTCATGCGAATGAATGATGAGAAGATTCCCCACTGCCCCATACTACAACGTTGATAGCGGTTCGGGTGCCCTCTAATGAACTTGCAGCCATCGATTGACACAGGCCGAGGTGCAGGTTTTTCGCTTCTCCACACGCCGGAGGCGAGCCTTCCCCTCCTTTTCCTGCTCCCCGGATCACTTGGTTACGGCGCTAGCCTGACTGCTCTTACGGCTTCCTTGCGCGAGGTCGCGCGTGTGGTGCCGGTACGATATCCGGATCTCGGCATGATTTTGAAGGGACAGAACAGTGTCTCCGACATGGCTGCCGCGGCGGTCGAGCAAATCAGTCGAGCCCAACCTCACGGTCACGTGCGACTGCTCGGCCATTCCCTCGGCGGCGCGGTGGCCTTCGACGTCGCGACCCGGCTTCTTGCCGCGGAACGATCGGTGAAGTTCTTCGGAATTCTCGATACCAGCCTCATGGGCGAGCGAAGCTCCTCTTGGGAGACTGTGACTCGCACGATCCATCGAATCCGCAACAATCGCGTAACCGCCTCCCGGATGGCCTGCCGCGCGCTCGCCAAAGCGACCACTGCGATCGGCCGCGAGGCTGATCTCGCGCGGATCGTCGATCGTCGCACCAAGGGTCAGTTCAACGTCACCTATTTCAGAATCGGCCAGGAATTGCAGGAAGTACTGCGCGCCAAGGCCTATTTCCGCTGGTTGGTGCAGCCGAGGTCCGTGCTGCCGATTACTGCCATCCTGTTCCGGTGTGATCGGAAGAAAATGCCGCAGGCTCTTGGATGGAATCACGCGTTTGCGCAGGTAGACGTGGTGCCAAGTGCGGGCAGTCATACCGATCTCGTCATGCAGCCTCATCTCGCAGTAAACGGTCCTCTGATCACGAACGCCGTGTTGCAAACCTATTCACCAGACGAATTTCCGACGCGAAAGGCAGGTTATTCACGTGACTGCGCCAGCAATCCAGAGCCGGACCGCACCAGCGTTCAGTGAAGACGCTTTGGTCCTCGACGCGCCCGCAGAAGTCGCACGCATCGTCGCGTTTCTGCGCGAACAGGTTCTCGGCGTGCTTGGCCGTCGTGGAGCGATCGTGGGTCTGTCCGGGGGCATCGACAGTTCGGTAGTCGCAGCGCTGTGCGCGCGAGCGTTTGGCGAAACGAAGGTGCTTGGACTGCTCATGCCGGAGCGCGATTCTTCCTCCGATTCGCTGAGACTCGGCCGCGCCGTCGCCACACAGCTCCGCCTCACCACAATTGTTGAAGAGATAGCGCCGGCCCTCGAAGCCTTGGGTGCATACCGCCGACAGCGAGAGGCGATTCAAGCTGTTGTGCCCGAGTATGGGGACGACTGGAAATGCAAGCTCGTGCTTGGGTCAATTCTCGAGCGCGACGGCTTCAACATCACTCGCCTGACCGTCCAGAGCCCGGACGGGGCCATCTCGACCGCGCGTCTTCCGCCCGACGTCTATCTGCAGATTGTCGCGGCGACCAACTACAAGCAGCGTGTCCGCAAGATGACGGAGTACTATCACGCCGACCGCCTGAAATACGCTGTCGCAGGCACGCAAAACCGCCTGGAGCATGACCAGGGTTTCTTCGTAAAGCAAGGCGACAGTGATGCGGACGTCATGCCCATCGCCCACCTTTACAAGAGTCAGGTCTACCAACTGGCGGAATACCTTGGCATTGACGAGGAGATCAGGCGAAGGCCGCCGACCTCCGATACCTTCTCGATGCCGCAGAGCCAGGAAGAATTCTATTTTGCGGCGCCGTACCGATTAACCGATCTTTGCATGTACGCCGTCAACCACGGCATTTCCGCCGAGGATGTTGCCGAGGCGACCTGCATTTCCGCGACACAAGTGCAACGGGTCTTCAAGGACATCAGTTCCAAACGCCGGGCCACGCGCTATCTCCATGCGCGGCCTTTGCTCGTTGATGCGGTGATCGAGGACTAGGCAGGATGTGCGGCATCGCCGGAATCGTGGCGCTGGGTGCAAACGCTGCGATGCCTTCACGAGAATCGCTGTTGCGGATGGTTGGCGCCCTTGCACATCGCGGCCCCGACGAGCGAGGCCTGTACCGGGACGAGCGCGTGGGGCTGGCGCATGCCCGGCTTTCCATCATTGACATTGCGAGCGGGCAGCAGCCTCTTGCCGACACGACCGCCTCAACCTGGGTCGTGTTCAATGGCGAGATCTTCAATTACGTCGAGTTGCGCGAGAAGCTGCTCTCGCTAGGCTATAGCTTTCATACACGCAGCGACACGGAAGTGGTCGTCCAGGCCTATCGTGCCTGGGGCGAAGCAGCGTTCGAGCGGATGAACGGGCAATGGGCCGTTGCCATATGGGATCGCGCCGCCGACCGTCTGGTACTGTCGCGTGATCGGACCGGCATATGTCCGCTTCATGTCTGCGAGCACCAGGGTCACCTTTACTTCGCCAGCGAGGTGAAGGCGATCTTCGCGGCAAATCCGGCAATACCCCGGGCCCTCGACCCTTCGGGCATGGATCAGACCTTCACCTTCTGGACCGTCGTGCCGCCACAAGGGGTGTTCCGAGGAATTCGGGAAATCGAACCTGGCCATGTCCGCACGTACGCCAGGGGAGCGGTTCGCGACCGGGCGTTCTGGAGGCCCTGCTATCCCTATCGTTCCGATCGGCACGGCCGGCAGCTCTCAGGCTCCGCCGAAGACGCAGTCGCCGCAGTGCGCGATGCCCTGGAATCCGCAACGGCGCTCCGCATGGTTCGATCCGACGTGCCAGTGGGCAGCTACCTGTCCGGTGGACTCGACAGTTCGCTTGTTGCGGCACTCGGACGGCGCTTTGCAGGCAAGCGCTTCCAGACCTTTTCCCTGCGCTTTGCCGATACCGAGTATGATGAGACATACTTTCAGCGCCTAATGGCTCGCGCGATCGAGAGCGAGCATCACGAACTCGTGGTGTCGCGCCAGGACATCGCCAAGACGCTTCCGAAGGCGATCTATCACACCGAGCGGCCAATTCTCCGGACTGCCCCGGTGCCGCTGTTCCTGCTTTCAAAATTGGTGCGCGAGCGCG
Source organism: Bradyrhizobium lablabi (assembly GCF_018131005.1). Lineage (GTDB taxonomy): Bacteria > Pseudomonadota > Alphaproteobacteria > Rhizobiales > Xanthobacteraceae > Bradyrhizobium > Bradyrhizobium lablabi_D. Next base: position 390,572 of record NZ_JAFCJK010000005.1, on the reverse strand, counting down.
GCATCAAAGTCGTGCTGACCGGCGAAGGGGCCGACGAGATGTTCGCCGGCTACGACCTGTTTCGTGAAGGCAAGATCCGACGCTTTTGGGGGCGTCAGCCCGGCTCGAGGTGGCGAGCACGGCTACTGGAACGACTGTATCCCTATCTCTCACGATCGCCGGTACATCAGCGGGCGATGGCACAGAAGTTCTTTGGACACGGCATTTCCGCGCCTGATGCGCCCGGCTTCGCGCACCACCCCCGCTGGCGCAGCACCAGCGCCATCAAGCGGCTGTTCTCCAGGGACATGCGTGCCGCGACTGAACGGCTGGACCCGGTGAGCGAATTGCTCGATCGCGTCCCACCGGAATTCGCGCGCTGGACCCCGCTCGCACAGGATCAGTATCTGGAAATCCAGACACTCCTCTCGGGGTACCTGCTCTCGTCTCAGGGAGACAGGATGCTGATGGCACACTCGGTCGAAGGACGCTTTCCGTTTCTCGACCACAACGTTGTCGAATTGGCGAACTCGCTTCCCGATGCCTCAAAGCTTCACCTGCTCGACGAGAAGCATGTCCTGAAGCGCGTCACGGCGCCGCTCGTTCCGTCTGAAATCGTCACCCGCAAGAAGCAGGCGTACCGGGCGCCCAATGCGCTGTGCTTCGTTGACCAGGATGCGCCAGCCTACGTCGATGAAGCGCTTTCCGATACGAGCGTGAAGGCGGCGAACATCTTCGACCCTGCGTCGGTCGAACGGCTCCGCAGGAAATGCCGGACCCAGGCAGAGACGGGCGACGGCGATCTATCCAATTTCGACAACATGGCGCTGATCGGCGTGTTGTCCACCCAGCTTCTCTTCGAACAATTTGTCGTGAGCCGCCCCCAGAGCACTCACGGCCTCAAACTGCGCGTCGATGTCGACCGCCAACAGACGGCGGAGGCCTATAGCTGATGCATGAACCTGTGCCCCTCCTGCATGACTATCTTATCCATTCGGCCCATCACAAGAGCGGAACGGTCGCGCTCGTGTGCGGCTCCCATCGGATTACCTACGGCGAACTCGAAGCGAGCTCCAACGCGATCGCAAACGACCTCATGAACATGGGTGTGGAACGCGGCGATCGAGTCATGATCTTCGGCGACAACACCATTGAGACAGTGATCAGTTTCTGGGCCGCGCTCAAGGCGAATGCGGTCGCGTGCCTGATCAACCCCCTCACCAAGCGTGACAAGCTGACCTATCTTCTCGACGATTGCCAGCCGACCGCGCTTATCACCGAGGCACGCCTGTACGCGACGTTTGACGAACCAGCGCGACGTTGCGTGTCCCTGCGCCGGGTGGTCGTTTCCGGGGCGATCGAAGATGAGACCCTGACAGAATTGCCGTGTGCCGCACGATGGACGGAAGCGGTGCTGGGCGAGCGCAACGCACCGCCTCCCCGCAGATGCATCGATATAGATCTCGCGGCAATCGTTTACACCTCGGGGTCGACTGGCGAACCCAAAGGGGTGATGCTGACGCACAGGAATATGATGACGGCCTGCACGTCCGTCGCTTCGTACCTCGGAATACGAGATGACGAGGTAATTCTCAACGTGCTGCCGCTGGCCTTCGACTACGGTCTGTACCAGATGATCATGGCGTTTCGCGCCGGGGCTTGCCTGGTCCTTGAACGCTCGTTTGCTTTTCCCGCACAGGTGCTTCGCCGTATCGCGGAGGAACGAGTAACGGGCCTTCCTGGCGTGCCCACGATATTTTCAACACTGTTGCAGCTTGGATCGCTGACGGACCACGATCTCTCCAGCATTCGCTACGTCACAAACACAGGGGCGGCGTTGCCGGTCCAGCACCTCCTGCGCCTCAAGAGTATATTTTCCGGCGCACGCATCTACTCCATGTACGGCCTCACCGAGTGCAAACGCTGCTCCTATTTGCCTCCGGAGGATCTCGATCGAAAACCGTCGAGCGTGGGCATCGCCATCCCGAATACGGAGATGTGGATCGTCGACGAACACGGCCGGCGGGTCGGTCCGGACGTCGTGGGACAGCTCGTGATACGCGGCGCGACGGTGATGAAAGGCTATTGGCGAAAGCCGGAAGCCACGGCGAAAAAACTCAAGCCCGGGCCGCTTCCCGGCGAACAGGTCCTCTACACCGGCGACTTTTGTCGAATGGACGCGGAAGGTTACCTCTATTTCGTCAGCCGAAGCGACGAAGTCATCAAGTCCCGGGGCGAGAAAGTCGCGCCGAAGGAAGTGGAGAATGCTCTGCTGGACATTCCGGGAGTAAGGGAAGCGGCGGTGATCGGCGTTCCCGACGACCTGCTTGGCGAGGCCGTAAAGGCCTTTGTCGTGGTCGACCAGGAACGCTCTCTCGACGAGAAGCAGCTTCAGCGAGAGTGCCAGAGACGCCTCGAGAGTTTCATGGTGCCCAAGTACATCGCCATCGTGCCGGGCCTGCCGAGGACCGACACCGGCAAGATCAGCAAGAGAGAGCTTGTTACCGGCTAGCTCGTGAACAGATTGAAGAGCCTCTAGTTTTCTCAGTGGAGCGCGAAGGCAATGACAATGACAATGACCATGGAAACACTCGACGACTACAAGGAGCAAATTCGCGCTTTCCTGGCATCGAATTTCTATGTTGGCGACATTGGAGCGCTCAATGACGAGGCTTCTCTGCTCGATCAGGGAATTATCGACTCGACAGGGGTTCTCGAAGTCGTCGGCTTTATCGAGTCAACCTATGGCATTACTGTCGACGACAGCGAAATCCTGCCGGAGAACCTCGATTCGATCCATGGGATAGGACACTATGTTGTCCGCAAGATCAGTCCGATCGCCAACGCCTGACTTATAGAAGGATCAAGGCGACGCCAGAAGTGGCGTTATTCGGTCGAGTCGTTACCCAGTCGCCCGACGTCGCGCGAGCCCCTCGCGCGCGAGGATCCTTCGAATGTCCGCAACGCCTGTCGCGCGCTTTCACTACTGGCGCAAGGTTCGAACGCTCCCTCAAATGGAGTACTCCGGCTTGCGACGTTCGTGAACGATTTGACGCGACATTCTTCCGCCAATCACCATGCACCTCTCATGCAAATGCACGAAGACGTACGGATGATTTCACCCTAGCTTTTCCACGATCGCGCGGAGTGCGCCAACGGATCCGATGTTCGTAGTCGGTTTCCGGCGGTTCTTTCCAGTCCAACATTTCTTTCCAGTAGTACGGAGGATGCAGATGAAAGCAGTGGTCCAGTGCGGCGGCAAAGGAACTCGACTGCGTCCGCACACATCCATTCTGCCAAAACCTCTCATGCCGATCGGAGCACGCCCCGTGCTCGAGCTCGTGCTGAAATGGCTGAGACGAAACGGCGTCAGGGACGTCTACGTCACGACTGGATATCTCGGGCATCTGATCCGCAGCGTCTGTGGCGACGGTGAACAGTGGAACATGCGGATCACCTACACGCAGGAAGTCGAACCGCTCGGAACGATGGGCCCTCTGTCATTGCTGCGTGAACAGCTCGACGAGCCGTTCCTGGTACTCAACGGCGACGTGCTGACGGACCTCAACCTTACCCAGTTCATCCACAATCACCGGAAGAACAGCGCCGACATCACAATTGCCACCGCCGTACGCACCACCAAGATGGATTTCGGTGTGATCGACGAGACCAATGGGCAGGTAACCGGCTTCCGCGAAAAGCCGGAGCTCGCGAACCTCGTCAGCATGGGGATCTATTGCATGGAGCCCGCGGTCCTCCAACGCATTCCGTCAGGCGTCCCGTTCGGTTTTGACGATCTGATGTTCCAGATGCTGGAGGAGGAGGCGCCTGTAAACGTCTTCAAGCACACCGGTCTGTGGCTCGATATTGGCCGTGTCGAAGACTTCCTCAGAGCCCAGGACGTCGCATGGGACGAACAGTCGTCTGCGTTCGCAACCGCCGCGGCGTGACGCACCCCGTTTCAGTTGACGCCAAGCACAGAGCAGGAAGACAGACACATGCTGTTGGTATCAGAGCCGGCCTTGGGAGCCGAAGAGAAAGAGGCACTAGCCGCCGTAATCGATAGCGGCTGGATTACCATGGGAGATCGGGTGCGGGACTTCGAGCAGACATTTGCCCGCATGCATGACGCCGAAGACTCGATTGCCGTCGGCTCGTGCACGGCGGCGCTCCACCTCATCCTGCACGCGCTCGGAGTCGGCCCTGGCGACGAAGTCCTTGTTCCGTCACTGACGTTTGTCGCCACTGCCAACGCCGCCCTCTATGTCGGAGCACGCCCGGTATTCGTCGATGTCGAGTCAACGGCAATTCCCTTGATGTCGTTGGACGACGCCAGAGCCAAATGCACCTCACGGACCAAAGCCGTGATCCTCATGCATTTTGCAGGCTACCTGGCGGATCGCGAGGCCTGGCAGGCCTTCGCCCGCAGCAAGAACCTGCTCCTGATCGAGGACGCCGCCCACGCCCCGGGTGTGGCGGGGGCCGGCACGTTCGGCGATGCCGCCGCATTCAGCTTCTACGGCAACAAGAACATGACGACTGCGGAAGGCGGCGCGATCATAACCCGGAACCGCGCTCTGAACGATACGATCAGACGCGCCAGATCCCATGGAATGACCAGCAACACTCGCCAGCGTCTCGTCAGCCGCAGCCCGGAATACGACGTTACGATTCTCGGCTTCAACTATCGCATGGACGAACTGCGCGCCGCGGTCGGCCTTGCACAGCTGAGAAAGTTACCCGCATGGAATGACATCAGGCGACACCTGTCGTTGTACTATCGACAGCGGCTTGCCGCGCTCTGCCCATCCGTGCTGGTGCCGTTCGACGCCTCATGGCTTTCTGCGCACCACCTGTTGCCGATCGTCCTGCCAGCCGCAGCCGCACGGCAGCCCCTCATCGAACATCTGGCGAAACACGGCGTTCAGACGACCATTCACTATCCGCCGGTGCATCGCCTGACGTTCTACAACGATCTGTATCCCGACACGTCTCTCCCGAGCACCGAAGAGTTTTGCCGACGCGAGCTTACCTTGCCGCTCCATCCAGCGATGACGCCGGCCGACGTCGATCACGTGGCAAATTCACTGGCGCTGGGACTTCGCGCGGGCTGCCCGATGGAGGTGGCACAGGCATGAGTGACACGGTGAACTCGCAATACGCGCGACCCGCACCCGCAGCCGTGCCCTTGCGACGCCTTATCGACATCATCTGTGCCGGCACGGCAGGAATCATTCTATCGCCCTTTTTTTTGATCATTGCGCTCGCGATCTGGATTCAGGGCGGACGGCCGATCCTGTATTCGCAACTTCGTCTCGGACGCAATGGAGCGCCGTTCCGCATCTACAAATTTCGAAAATTCAGGGCCGATTGCGACGACCGCGGTAGTCCGCTCACGATGCAACATGACGATCGAATGACGCCGATCGGTCACGTTCTGGCGGCGTTCAAGCTGGACGAGCTGCCGCAGCTCTGGAACATCTTTCGGGGTGACATGTCCTTCGTCGGCCCGAGGCCGGAGTCGCTGGCATTTGCCGACTGCTTTCGTAATGGATTCGAAAAGATCCTCGAGTATCGGCCTGGTCTCTTTGGACCATGCCAGGTTCTCTTCCGACACGAAAACAGGCTGTTTCCGCCCGGCGGCAATGTGGCAGATTTCTATCGGGAGACCCTGTTTCCTGCCAAGGCGAAGATCGACCTGGCCTACTACCCGCGCCGAACCGCCGTATCCGATCTTGGATGGGTTCTTCGCGCCGGCTGGGTCGTTGCAGGGCAGCCTTTGATCGAACGGGTACGAAGGCGCCGATCAAGCAGTCCGACAGGTACACCTGCGAAGAGCTACGTTGGTGCAAACGTTCTTGTGACAGAAGTGGACAGGTCTTCAAATGGCGAATGACAATCGAAAAGTCTTGCTCGTGGGCGGTGCCGGCTATGTCGGCTCGGTGATGACTGCGCATCTTCTGAAAAAGGGATGGAGCGTCCGGTGCCTGGATCAGCTGATCTACAAGAACGAGAGCAGCGCCTGGCCCCATCTAAGCCATCCGCAGTACGAGTTCATGCGAGGCGATATCCGCAATCCGAATATCTTCCCTCAGGCCCTGAAGGATGTGGACGACGTCGTCATCCTGGCTGGCCTTGTCGGCGACCCGATCACAAAAACCTACCCGGAGGAGAGCGACGCCATCAATCGGGTTGGCGTCGGATCCTTTATCGACGCCGTGCAAGATCATTCCGTCGAACGTCTGATCTTTGTGTCTACCTGTTCAAACTACGGCCTCGTCGAGCGAGACGAAGCCGTCGATGAAAACTATCCTCTCGCACCACTGTCCCTGTACGCCAAACACAAGGTGGCGATGGAACAGAAGATCCTGGCCCTGAAAGGACGAGTTGGATTCTGTCCAACGGTCCTTCGCTTCGCAACGGCGTTTGGCCTTTCCTCGCGCATGCGTTTCGATCTCACGGTGAATGAATTCGTGCGCGAGCTCCACATGGGCAAGGAACTGCTGGTGTTCGATCCAAAGACCTGGCGTCCCTACTGCCATGTCAAGGATTTCTCACGTGCGGTCGAGCAGGTGCTGACCGCTTCCGCCGACAAGGTTGCCTTCGAGGTGTTCAACGTCGGCTGCGAGGCGAACAACTTCACCAAGCTGATGATCGTCGAGGAGATCGTAAAGCATCTCCCGCGATCGAAAGTGGCCTACCAGGAGCGCGGTACGGACCCTCGAAATTACCGGGTGAACTTCGAGAAGATCCGTCGCCGCTTGAACTTTACTCCTGAAGTCAGCGTGCAGCAGGGCATCAGCGAAATTCTGGCCTCGCTGAGGCAAGGGCTGTTCGATCATGTCGAAGAACAGAAGCATTTCTTCGGGAATTACGAGATTTTCCTTCCCGAGACCCGCGTTTCAGCTTTGCGGAGAGCTGTCTAGGAAAGCGACAATCAGGAGCCCGCGAAATCGGACTTCGGTCAATTCGGAATGCTCAAGTGGAGATTTGAGAGATGGACGGGTCACGGCGTCTCCTCGACACGACGAGGCCTATCACGCCAACGTTTTCCGGACTTGCGCGGGCAGTGCGTTCGCGCAGGCCGGCCGCGACGTCCGGCCAACGGCATATAGGGGTTCGCCCATGAAGGGAAAAATTCGGAGCAGGCTCTCTGCCTGCTGCATGACGGTCCTGGCGTCGGGGATTCTCGGTCTCACGACAAGCGACGTATGCCATGCAGGTCAATATAAGCTCGCACCGGGCGACACCGTCGAGATAGCGATCGGCGGCCTGTCCGATCAGCGGAATCGAGCGCAGATCCAGATCGACGGCACGATCCCGCTTCCCGGAGGCGGCACCGCGGAAGTCGCGGGTCTGACCCCGGCGGAAATGCAGAGCCGCATCGAGACGCTGTTGCAGGGAAAGGTGCTGCGTCAACGCCTGACTGATGGCCGCGATCAGGCGTTCGTGGTCAAACCCGGTGACGTCATGGCGAGCGTTGCCGAATATCGACCGATCTACGTTTCGGGCGATGTGCTCACACCGGGACAGCAGGTCTATCGGGCTTCAATGACGGTGCGGCAAGCGGTAGCGGTTGCCGGCGGCTTCAGCCTGTTGCGCTCACGCGGCACGCAACCCGGTGCCACGGATCCGGCCGATCTGCTCCGCGACTATCAGTCTCTCGCCACGGAATACACCAAGGAATACTTCCACATTGTCCGCACCAGCGCGGAGCTTGATGGCCGCGACACCTTCGACGCTTCCCCGCCGAACGACATTTCGTTGCCGGCAGGCGTGATCGCTTCGGTCGTGAAGGCCGAACAGGCGTCCCTGAAAACCTCGCAGAGCGACTACGTGACGGAACGTCGCTTCCTGGAGGATGCGGTAAAGCAAACGGATGACCAGTTCGCTACCCTCAAGAAGCAACAAGAGGGCGAAGAAAGGGGCGTTCAGGCTGATGAGGAAGAGCTCGAAAGGGTCATGAAGGCCTTCGGTTCGGGCCTGCTGGCGAGTCCCCGTGTCAGCGAAAGCCGGCGCGCTCTGCTGCTGTCCTCGACGCGACGCCTGCAGACCAGCGTGGAGCTGATGCGGCTGCAGCGCCAGCGCGAGGATTTCCTGAGGCAAGCAGAGCGGGTTTCCAGCCAGCGCACGATCAATCTGCTCAGGGAGCAAAAGGAGTCCAGCGTTCGGCTCGCGGATCTGCGCGTGAGAATGCAGGCTTTGAGCCAGAAGTTGCAGCCCCTGGGTGGCTCGGGCGCTATACCTGTGGGTACAAGCGATCTGCACCCCGACGTGATCGTTGTGCGACGGTCTGGGCAGCGATGGGACAGAATCGTCGCATCCGTCGATTTCGACGTGGAGCCGGGAGACGTAATCGAGGTCACGTTGCGTCCGGTGGCGGCCAACCTCTCGAATTGATGGCGAAAAGGGGTACCCCGGTTGAGGGTAGCCCCTCCGCGCGCTCGTCGCCGCCATGGCCGCGACTGAGCGCTAAAGGTGTAAACCACCTTCTCCTAATCCAGTGAGTGATTGCGCGAAATCGGCTGCTCGGGTCGCCTAGGACAACGGAGTTACCCCCCATTCAACATTTACAGGTCCCAGCGAAGTTGGAATGGTCTTGGCATGTCTATTGAACGGCAAGCGCGGTCGGGGGAACCGACATGTTAAACTTGAGCCAGAGTGCCACATTGCCAAGGACCATTGCTTTGCATCATCAATCAGCCGAATCCATATTCAATATTTCAAATCGTACCCCGCCGATCCTTTCCGATACCAATACCCCTGAAAAGCATGACGGCATGCGCGCGGTGCTTGCGCGAATTGGTTGCGGACAGGTCTTGCTCAGGCGCGGACGTCTGATTGAACTCAGCGCAACCGGCCGCGCAATTCTGGAACGCGAGTCCATCCACGGTGCAAGCCACGACACACTCTATAGCGCCGTGAAACAACTGACGAACCGGGCAGGCGCACAGTTCCCGGCGGGCTCCACATCGTGGCTGGCAACATCTGCCAAGGAAGGCTTCACCGCGTTGGTAAATCAGGTCGCGAATGCATGGTCTGACGAGACCATCGCGCTGATTCTGCTGGATCTGGACGCGCACCCGGAGCCCTCCCCCCGGACGCTGCAGCGCTTGTTCGGATTCACCGCGGCAGAAACCCAGCTTGCCGTTGAATTGGCACGAGGCCACAATTTGCTTGATATTGCTCGTGCCAGGCGACTGAGCCGAACGACCGTGCGCTCACAATTGGCCTCGTTGTTCGTGAAGACACAGACACGACGACAGGCGGACCTGGTCGCTTTGCTCGGGCGCGTGGCCATCTTGCCGTAGCGCTCCTGTGACCGCCGAACCCTTTGCGCCCTTCGATGTCAACCGACGTCGGAGGGCCGCAGCGCGGTCGCACACCGTGCTGCGGTGATCCGGCCTTCGAACCGGTATCGCAGTCGAACGGACGACGACGCGCGAACAAGCGACGCAGGCCCGCCTCTCACCCCGTCATTCGAATGAATGAAGACAGTTCTTGGACTCCTCCTAAGCTATAGCGGTCCACACTTTCTACCGGAGGGTGGGCCTCGTTTGCGCGATCTGCGGTTTTGGCGAAGTGGTAACCGAGACCGAAAGGAAATGGCATGGCGCTGCACTTGCTCTGCGTAGGAGGTGAGGATCACGCTCTGCGGATACCCTTCCTGACAGCTCTGCAGAACCGCGGCTTGCGAGTGAGCGCGGCCGGGACCGGCGCGGTGTCGCCGTTCACCAAGAACGGCATTGAGTACGATCGATATCAGTTCGATCGATTCGGCATGGGCTTTTCCGATCGAGCCGCCATGGGTCAGCTCTCGAAATTCGTCAATCGCGTTCGCCCGGATATAATTCAGACCTTTGACACCAAACCAAATCTCTTTGCACCTCTTGCGCTTCGAGGCGCCGTTCCGGTGGTGCGCACCATCAACGGAATGGGATGGGTCTTCTCCTCGACGGAACTGAAGGCCCTGGCATATCGGCCCATCTACCTGGCAATGCAGCGATTGGCCGCATGCTGGACCGCGGCGACGGTATTCCAGAACAAGGCCGATAGCGGCTTCTTCCACCGCTACCGCCTGCTTGGAAAAAGCTCCTCTTCCGTCATCGGAAGCTCGGGCATCGATGTAGACGCCTTCCAGACAGCACGCACGCGGATGACCGCCGGCTCCGAGCTGCGCGCCCAACTCGGGCTGAACGACGCTGAGATCGTTCTTACGGTAAGCCGACTAACCGTGCAAAAGGGCATACCGACTCTTCTCGAAGCGGCAAAGCTCGTCCACGAGGTGCGACCCAAGGTTCGCTTTCTGCTCGTCGGGCCGCGCGAAAGCGAGGGCCCATTCGCAGTGGACCAGGCGCTGATCGATCGGCATGCACCATACGTGGTTGCGACCGGCGCAAGGTCCGATGTTCCGGCCCTTCTCGGAATTGCAGATGTCTTTGCCTTCCCTACCGAGTATCGCGAAGGCATTCCGCGCGTTCTGCTGGAAGCCGGTTTGGCTGGGGTGCCGATCGTTGCATCCCGCATGCCCGGCTGCGACGACGTGGTGGTCGATAACTGGAATGGCCATCTCGTTCCGCCGCGCGACCCGCGCGCGCTCGCACTTGCAATTCTTGAACTTCTAGAGGATCCCGCTCGCGCCCGCACCATGGGTCGACGCTCGATCGACCTCGTGCGCCGCGAATTTGACCTGAATGTCGTGGCCGACCGCTATGCGGCGCTTTACAGGCAACTGCTTTCCGGCGGCGCTCCCAATGATGGACGAGCAACGCGGCAGAATGGCAGTGAAATACCATGATTGGCAGTGCACTTCTTGCCCTTGGCCTTGTACTTGGAACGGCTTCTCAGCTGCGGCTTTCGAGTGTGCCACTCGGGATCGGCGAGCTCCTGCTCGTGCTGTGGCTCGGTTACGCATCCTTGCAGCTCTTGACCGGCTCGGGGGTCCGCAACCCGAGAGCCTTGCTCCGGCTCGGCACGTTTTGGGTCTGCTTTGTGTTCATCTTGAGCGTCGGGGGATTCCTGGCACTCCTGCGCCCGGAAATCGTGGACCCTAGTTTGGTGGTGCACGATATCTTCGCATATCTGCTCGTGGCAGCCCTCAGTTGCCTGATCGTCGCAACGATGAAATCCGAGGGCACGCTGCGTCAAGCCCTATGGTTCGTGATCGCACTCTGGAACGCCGCCGTGGTCGTGCAGCTTGCGTTGGGCTGGGGATTCATCGGCATGTCGTCGATCGACCCCTGGTATTGGGATCGATTTCGAGGCTGGTCTGAGAATCCAAATCAGCTTGCACTGTATTGCGCCATCCTGGTGCCGCTGTCGGTCCACCTTGCCATTTCGGCCAGGGGATTTGGTCGTCTCGCGGCGGCCTTCAGTTGCATCGCAACCTTCTTTGTCGGCCGTCTGACCAAGAGCGATACGTTCCTTATCTCGATGTCGCTGTCGATACCCCTGTTCATTGGGTTGCGCTTGCGAAACTGGCTCACCTCGCCCGAACATCGAGTAAGCCTGCGCTTTGCGGCAGCGGCGCTATTCGTAGCTGCCATCGTCCCGCTTTCGCTGTCACTCATCCCATATGGGGCGGCCACGGCCGACGACGCTGAAGGACTCGCTGCCAGCATGCTGAAGGATCGTGGCGGCGAGGCATCGAAGGCAACTGCGAATCAGCGGCTGAATCTTTGGCAGGATGCGCTGCAGATCGGGTTTGAGTCCGGATCGCTTGGACTTGGACCGGGGCCGCATCTGGAGAGACCGACCGGCGTCACGGACAAGGGTACTCCTCTTCCACTGGAGGCTCACAGCACGCCGCTTGACGTATACACCCAGGGTGGCCTGCTCGGCGTGTTAGCCGTGTTCGCGCTCTTGGGGGGCACGTTTGCGCTGCTGCTTCGCGCGAGACTTGACGCCCTGGCGGTTCTGGTCGTTGCGCTGGCCATTTTCAGCCTCAGCCATTTTATCCTGCGGCACCCGACCGTGTGGTTCGCACTCGCTGTCGGTCTTGTGCTGGGCTCGGATCGGCGCCCTTCGCAGCACGCACGAATTGGAAGTTGAGCGATGTGTGGGATCACCGGAATTCTTCAGACACCGTATGCTTCTCGATCCGCCGATTTGGCGGCGATCGGACCAATGACCACTCGCCTGCGCCACCGTGGGCCGGATGCAGACGGGTTCTGGTCCGATCGTGATGCCGGCATTGCGTTCGGGCATCGCAGGCTCGCCATTGTCGACCTTACCGATGCAGGCCGACAGCCGATGTTTTCGCACAGCGGCCGCTTCGTCATCACATTCAATGGCGAGATCTACAACCACCGAACATTGCGTCAGGAACTCGAGCGCGAGGGCCAGCACTTCACGGGCCATAGCGATACCGAGATCCTGCTGGCGATGATCGAGAGATGGGGGCTCGAGAAGGCCCTGCGCCGCAGCAACGGAATGTTCGCTATCGGCCTTTGGGATCGCCGGAACCGCATTTTGCACCTTGCCCGCGATCGAATGGGGAAGAAGCCACTCTACGTAGCGCGAACACCGAATGCGGTTGCCTTTGCTTCAGAGCTGAAGGCACTCGCCGCGTTCCCGGACTTTCGTCCGGAGATCAATCCGCTCGCGGTCACTGAGTTTCTTGCGCGCGGATGGTTGCCGGAGGACCACTGCATTTGGCGGGAAGTCTTCAAACTTCCACCCGGTGGCGTTCTGTCTATTGCTGCTGACGATCTTCTGTCAATTCGGGACGCCGAGACGCTCCGAGCGAGCGCCCGCTCCTGGTGGTCGCTGACCGACGTTGCGCGCGCCGGCCGGGCGATGCCGGCTGCCGCCGACGATCACCAGCTCGTGTCCCAAGCCACCGACCTCCTTCAGGCCGCGGTCGCCGACCGCATGGTTGCCGACGTGCCGGTCGGGCTGTTCTTGTCGGGAGGCATCGATAGCTCGACAATCGTTGCTCTGATGCAAGCTCAATCGAGCCGGCCGGTTCGGACATACACGATCGGCTTCGGCGAGCGCGGCTTCGACGAGGCCGCTAACGCCGCGGCCGTGGCGCGGCATCTCGGCACCAGTCACACCGAGCTGCGTCTGACGCCCGCGGAAGCCCGAGCGGTCATTCCCGAACTTCCGACCATCTGGGACGAGCCGTTTGCCGACGAGTCGCAAATTCCGACGCTGCTTCTGTCTCGGCTGGCCCGGCGTGAAGTGACGGTTGCCCTATCCGGCGATGGCGGCGACGAATGCTTTGCCGGCTATTCCAGACATCTCCTGTCCGTTACCCTGGCCCCTCTCCTGAACTCGAACCGATCGCTTCGGAAAGTGACGGCCGCCGCCGTGGGGCTGCTCGGGCGAGGGCTACGCGAAAGCGTCGTGGACGCGCTTCGCCTTCCCGATCGATTCCGGCGAATGGTCCACGGCGATCGGCTCAACCGCCTTGCTCAGCTTCTCGGCGGCAATGATGTCGACGACATGTACCGCCGGTCGACGCGGCTTTCCGAGCTACAGTTGATGCAAGAGCAAGCGGTCGCCAGCCCGGGATCGGCGCCGCCGCCGCTCAACGATCTTCTGTCCGACTTCATCGTCCGGGACATGCTCGAATATCTGCCCAGCGATATTCTGGTGAAACTCGATCGCGCCAGCATGGCAACCAGCCTCGAGGCGCGTTGCCCGATTCTCGACCATCGGGTCGTTGAATTCTGCTGGACGCTACCGAACTCCGCAAAGGTGAGGAATGGCCAGGGCAAATGGCTGTTGCGGCAGGTGCTGGGCCGCTACGTGCCGAGCCATCTCTTCGACCGCCCAAAACAGGGATTTGACGTACCCATCGGTGCCTGGTTGAGGGGCCCTCTTCGTTCGTGGGCGGCGGACCTCATTTCCGAGTCGCGTCTTCGCAACCAGCATTTGCTGGATCCCGCGCGGGTCCAGAACTGCTGGCTCGAGCATTTGGACGGCCGGCGCGATCACTCGCGAACGCTCTGGGCGGTCCTGATGCTGCAGTCCTGGCTAGACACAACGGTTGGCTACGGAACGTCCGAAACATCGGACGTTATGGAAGCTGCGCAGTAAAGGAGCGCGCAATGGAAGCGTTGAAAGGTAAGCGGATTCGGCCAGTAACAATTCTTTCCCCGGCGCGGCCAAAGATGGAAGCGGACCCGCCCGACGACACCGTCGAGACATTCAGGCAGGTCCTGGACAGCATCAGGCGGTACAGGCACTTTATTCTCAGGATGATTGTCGCAGGCGCCCTGCTCGCCGCGATCGGCAGCCTTCTTATGTCTCCCTCCTACATGGCGACGGCGCAGCTTGTCGTGAACGCGCGAGGCGCTGGGGGAGCCGAACCCGCCACGCCTGCCACTCCCATCGCTCCTGGGGGCGGTTCCGACGAATCCACCATCGACACACATGTGACAGTCATGTTGTCCGATGCCTATCTGCGGCGGCTCCTGCCGGCGCTGAGGGCGCTCGACGATGCAGCGCACCAGAGAGCCGTGGACTCCTCGCCTTGGCCTGCGCGCGTCGTCCGCACGGCATGGTCAGGGGCCAAGGAACTGCTCTCCATCGGCAAAAGCGCGCCGACCGACGGCATGGCAGTCGCCGCGTTGAAGGCCCGCCTCAAGATCAGTCAGGAACGCCGATCCAGAGTCATCAGCGTCATATTCACGGACCCCAATCCGAAACGGGCCGCCGAGGTCGCAAACCTGGTTGCACGATCCTACGTCGATGAGTTGATCCGGCAAAAGCAGGCGGTCGACATCCAGGCTCTGGACGCGATCGCCTCGCAATCGGCTGCGGTCCAGCACGACTTGGCGAAGGTGAAGGCGGAACTGGACGCCAGCCGCTCCGGTCAGATATCGCCATCGCAGCGTGAGGCCTTGGCGTGGCAGATGACGACGTTGTCACAGCAGTATGAAACGCTGCTGCGACGACGGCAGGACCAGACGACCAAGGGTGTCGTTACCGAACCGGAAGTGACCGTGATTGCGGATGCCTCTCCGCCGGACTTTCCCAGCTCGCTGAATCCGCTTCTCCTTGTTCCACCGATCACGATTGTCTTCGGCTTGTTTGCATGCCTTATCGCAGTCATCCGCCATCACTTCGATCGCACTCTGCATACCGAGGCCGAAGCCGCCAAGGCATTGGGCGTTCCGTGTGTCGGGTTGATACCCTCGATCCCGTCCGAGCTCAGCAGCCCACCTCGGCGCCTGGTGGAGCAATCCGCGATCCCGTACACCAGAGCAGTTCGTTCGACTGTCGTATCTCTGCTGGCGTCCGATCATCCAGTTACATTGCGGCCACACCATACCGTCCTGGTGACATCCAGTATCCGTGGTGAAGGCAATAGTGCGGTTGCGTGGAGCTTTGGCTTTTGCGCCGCGAAGCTTGGACAACGCGTTCTGTTCCTGGATTTCGGTCAATTGCCCCGTCGAGCCGGCGGCGATTCCTCGGATTTGCTCAAAGCGTTGACGCAGGACGAGCCGCTTGCCAATACCGTCCAGCACATCCAGGAGCTCGGCATCGACTACGTATCGGCAGGATTGTCCGAGGGAAACCGCCTGCTGCTGTTCGCGAATCCAAGGGTGTCTTCGCTGTTCGAGCAGCTGAGAGACACCTACGATGTCGTGGTCATCAATGCTCCGTCGCTACAAGACGCACCGGAAGTGAGACTTCTCGCATCTTGGGCCGACCATGTTCTGCTCGCTGTCCGAGCCGGAAGCACTGATCGAGATTTGGCACAGAGCGCGCTGAACCAGTTCGCTCGAACGTCAGATTTCGAAGCCAATACCCGGTTCTGGTGCGTCCTGACCCGCGGATCCCAATCAGAGCTCGAGTCCGGTGATATGGAACAGTATCCCGCATCGAGCTTGATCATGCGCTACCGGTGGCTCAAGGCAACCGTGGCTCGATGGATGAAGTTCGAACCGGTTATCGACGTTCCCGACCCTACCCGGCCCAATTTGAGGTCAAACAGCTGATCGGCAACGACCGAATGAAAATGATCGTCGACACTTCTGACCCTTCGGCAAAGGCAAGATGCCGTTCGGCCACGCCCCGGCCCACGGTGCACGTGCTCCCGTGCACCCGACGGCAAATGCCGCCGTCCGGCAGCCGGCAGGCAGACCACAAAGCAACGTGCATCCTTCATTTGAAGCATGCTCGCGCCGCACTGATGAAGCATGCTCACGCTGGACCGATGTTCTAGGTTGGGTCGAATATGGCGGGCACTGTGATAACTCTTCAAACAACCATTGGTGCGACCTTGCCAGATGACCGACGGCGTCTTTTGGACAAGAACTCATCTGTCGAAGCTCAGGAGGAACCCGGAACGCTGCGCTGGATGAGCCCTGCTGACGTACCGCTCGATGTGCACGGTCCTGTCGATCGGCCGTTCGAGCGGATGGGCGCGGAATTTGCCGGTGTCTCCGCGATCGAGCACCTCATCGCGGTGACGACGAAATTTGCCGACAGGGTGGCCATCAGCGACGGCACCCACCAACTGACCTACTCGCAATTGTTGTCGCGGGTTTTGGCCTTGGCCGAAGCGATTACGGCGGCGATCCCGGAGGGCGACGCCGTCGGGTGGCTGCTGCGCAGTTCGGTCTGGCAACCAATCGCCATGCTTGCATGCATGGCGGCGGGACGAATCCTGGTACCGCTCAACCCGCGCGACCCGGTGCAGCGACTGACCGCCATCGTCACGACCGCACGGATCTCCGTGCTGATCGGTCACGACAACGGCAATTTGCCCGGCTGGATCAAGGAACATGGGCTGCAGTGGCTCGACGCCGGGCGCGCCAGCGAGCCGTCAGCAACCCCCTCGCCGCGCGGGTCAGTGTCGGTAGATGCGCCTGCCATCGTGCTCTACACCTCGGGCAGCACCGGACAGCCAAAGGGCGTTGTGAACAGCCAGCGCAGCCTGCTGCAGCGTGTCCAGCAATATGTGGATGCATGCCACATAAGCGCGGCAGACGTCTTCATGCCCCTGAGCGGCCCCACCACCATCGCCGGCTGCCGCGAGATGCTATCCGCGTTGCTGACAGGTGCAAGGCTGCACATCGTTGATGTCGAGACGCTCGGACTGCGCGGCCTGTTGCGCCAGATCAGCTCGCAGCAGATAACGATTACCTATGTGGTTCCGACCCTGCTGCGCGCATTGATCAATGCAAGCCAGCGAGGCGATTTCGGGTCGCTTCGGATCATTCGCATCGGCGGCGAGAAAGTGCTGTGGACCGACGTCGCGCTGGTCCGAAAGGTGGTGCGGCCCACCTGCTTCATTCAAATCAGCTACTTGTCCACCGAGACCACAGGCACCCAGTGGTTTCTTCCCAGCGACTGCCGGGAGGAGAACGCCGGAGTCCCCGTGGGCTATTTGCTGCCCGGGATATCTTTTGCCGTGGTCGACGAGAATGGGAGATCCGTCCCGCGCGGCGAGGTCGGAGAACTGGTTATCAAGAGCAGATACGTTCTGCTCGGATACTGGGAAAACGGCCGGCTGTCTCCTGCACCGCCTGCCCCCGGCGACCCGCAATCTCGGATCTTCTCCACTGGCGACCTCGTTGCCGTCGACACGCATGGACGGATGCGGGTGGTCGGACGAAAGGGACGTCAGCTCAAGATCAACGGGCGGCGTGTCGAACCGGCCGAACTTGAGACGGTCGCACGCAAGATTCCCTATGTGAGGGATGCTGTCGCCGTCGTAACGGATGCCAACGAGCTCGTTCTATTTGCATCATCGTCAACTCCGTCCCGGCCAAGCTTTACCGCGGATGTTCGCGACGTGATCAGGCAAGCCCTTCCTGCGGCTTTGCATCCGACCAGGTTGCATGACATTGCAGAGATTCCGCGCCTGCCGGGCGGAAAGATAGATCTCGTCAGATTGAAAACGCTTGATCTGGAAAACAGAAAGAGCTCGCCCTCGCCTGCGCCGGCGCCGAACGGAATGAAGGCCGACGAAGCGGTGCGGCGGGTCTGGACCAGTATCCTCGGCACGTCGGATGCCGTCGGCCGTTGGGACGAGGCAGGGGGCGATTCACTCAAGCTCCTCCGCTGCGTGATGGATCTGGAGGAACTGATCGGCCACGAGCTCAATATGGAAGTATTCACGGTGGATATGAGCGCAGACGATATGGTCCGCGCTGTCGCCGTAGCAGATCGACCGGCGCAGCCGCGTGCCGACGGCTCGATTCTTCCCCATCTGGTCATTTTGCCCGGTTCCATGGGATATGGACCGAGCATGGCGGCATTCGGCGCTCAATTGAGCAAGATGGCCCATGTCATT
Organism: Bradyrhizobium lablabi; assembly: GCF_018131005.1. GTDB lineage: Bacteria > Pseudomonadota > Alphaproteobacteria > Rhizobiales > Xanthobacteraceae > Bradyrhizobium > Bradyrhizobium lablabi_D. The sequence continues at coordinate 372,337 of NZ_JAFCJK010000005.1, read as the reverse complement.
CCCATTCGCTATCCAGATCTGAGCTGGAGCCTCGCGGGACGCGGCTCCGTCGAGGAGATGGCCACACTGGCTGTCGAACAGATCAACGCTGCTCAGCCCCGCGGCGATATCCGAATGATCGGCTATTCGCTGGGCGGTGGCGTGGCCTTCGAAGTTGCGAGCCGATTGATAGCACAAGGCCGCTCGGTGAAATTCCTCGGCATACTCGACACCAATGTCGGACCTCGCGGAGTCACCCACGGTGAGACCCTGTCACGGACGCTGCAGCGCATTCGGGCGCACCGGGTGACGATCTACCGCATGCTTTGTCGCAGCGTAGCGAAATTCTCGGCTCGTCTGGGCTGGGAAGTGCGATTCTGCCAAATCGTCGATGCCATGACCTGGGCGCCCCTGGCGAACACGCGTTTCATGCTCAAGCTGGAGCTTGAGGAGATCCTCCGGATGCGAGCGTTCGGCCGCTGGGTCGGCGACACCAAACACCGTCTGCCCATCAAGGGCACAGTGTTCGCCTGCAACCGACGAGGGGTACCCGCGCGCCTCGGATGGGATTCCCTGTTCGAGGAACTGGACGTCATTCCGATTGCGGGTGGCCATCTCGATCTCGTGGTCGAGCCGCACCTGTCGGTCAACCGCCCTGTCATCGAACGCGCCGTCGCAGCATCGTGCTCCTGACGGAATCAACTGCCTCCCACCACGTCCGCGGCCAGAAAGTGTGTCGGCCCCGGCATTTCACGAAATGGCGGCCGGCGCAAAAAGGCAGCCTGGGCATCGGACCTGATTCAATCAGAACCGATCAGGCTCCATAGCGCATTCGAGCGAATTGGATACCGGTTTGCGTGAAGAAAACGCGTCAAAACAAGGTTCTGGCGCTTCGGTTCTGATTCAATCAGAACCGAAGCGCCGGAATGCTGTTCGGATGGCGGCGAGCGCGTGATTTTGCCGAGGGATCCAGTACCTGCGTCCGCATTGCATCGCAGGCCGAAGTCAGCGCGGACGCAGCGTCTGCCGGGTCAGGGCCGCAAATAGCTCCAGCCGCGTTCCTGCAACTCCATCAGCCTGACTACTCCCGACTTAGTGACCTTCGCCTGTGTGATGAGCGGAATCTCCTTGGCCTCGACCTTCGTCATGTTGTCGCGGGTGTTTCCGCAAGCCGAGAAGATAAGTTCCGGCATCGCTTCGCTCATAGACTTGATGCGTGCCTTCACGGGAGAGGTATCGTCGCGCAGCATGTGCAATCCGGGTCCAAACGCGACCACCTCGATCTCGACCTTCTGGCCGAGATCGTTGTAGTGCTGTGTAGCGTTGCTGACGTTGTTGAGCGCGAGATTCATGACTGCCGGATCATTGACGTCAACCTGGACGACGAGCCGGTGGGACGGGGTCCGGATGACCGCGGGGGTCATCTTGGCGTTGGCATTGAGCTTGGCCGGCGCAGTGACCTGAGCGGAGGTACTTGTCTGCGTGCTGCTTGCGAGCACGAGGCCACTGACGGCTAGTCCGGCTAGAACGACAAATGTCCTGTTCATGTTGTATCCCTTGAGTGTGCGGAGGGAATGCAGTCTCAAGTGCCGGCCACGAACCTAGATGCGCTCCGCCGCGTGGGTCAAGAAACCGTTCGTTCGTTCCACATGCGATCTACTTAATTCCCGCCAATGCGCGCATCTACCTCGTTGTGGCTACCTATCCTGCGACATCGACAGAGCACCGACGAAAGCTGTGTCATGAACGACTTGATGCCTAAAGCCAATCCGAGTTGTCACGATGGGGTCACAGACAATTGGGGTATCGCGCCAACGGAAACTAGTTGTCCTACTGACTACTGTTTGCCGGACGATGCGCCGTAGCGCTTCGCCTCTCTCGCGACTGAAAGCCGATTTGGTTGGCGGTTCACGCGCCCCGCGCGGAACAACTCCGTTCACCTGCGTCGCCGCGATTGCCTGCACGCTGTCGCTTGTCGCAGGGACGGCAGAGGGCGGCCAACGCGGCGAGAACGAGTTTGGTACTCCTGCCGCCGATGCGGAACGATCCAAACAGGGACTTCTGCTCGATCAGCAGCGGGACAAGGCCGACAAACTCGCGCGTGAGTTGGCGGCGGTCCGAGCTGAGCTCGACGCCGCACGGCAGGCCCAAACGCATACTGTCCAGGCCATCGAGGTTGGAATCCGACAAACGCAGGCGCTTGAGCAGGAACGGGAGAAGACAAATAACCTGGCGCGTGAACTTTCCTACCTCAGGGCGGAACTCGACATCGCGCGGATAGCGGTTTCGAAGGCCATGCAGGCACCCGAAACGGAGCTGAAGCAAGAGCGCTCGCCTGAACAGAATGGCTCCGAGAAGGTCGCTCGCGAACTTGCTTCGCTGCGATCGGAGCTCGAAGCAGCGCGGACCGCGGCGTCCGAAGCCGCAAAGTCGCGCGCGGCAGAAGTCGAGACAAAGCAGGCGCTCGAACGGCAGCTAGCGCAGCAACGTGACAATGCAGAGGTAGTTGCGCACGAATTCACCTCGGTCCACACCGAGCTCGAAGCCGCGCGGAAGGTGGCGTCGGACGCCGCAAGAGCCCAGGCAGCGGAGGTCGAGCGGAGGCAGGCGCTGGAGGGAGAGCTCGGCCAGCAACGGGACAGAGCCGACGCTGCCGCGAGCCAGCTAAAGTCTCTCCGGACAGAGCTCGATAGCGTACGAACCGCATCTTCGGAAGCCGCGAAAGCGCGCGAGACGGCGGGCTCGCAAAAGCAGGCGCTTGAGCGAGAGCTTGGACAGCAGCGCGAGAGGGCTGACGCGATTGCAAGTGAATTAAGCGCGCTGCGGGCGACGATCTCTCATTCGCGAACTGAAACTGCCGATGCGGCGAAAGCCAATGCTGCTGATGTCGATCAGAAGCAGGCATTGGCACGCCAGCCCGCGCAGCAGCGCGACAGGGCTGACGCCGCTGCCGGCCAGATCGACTCGCTCCGGGCGGAACTCAGTGCTGCGCAAATCGTCGCTTCGGAAACCGCGAAAGCCCGCGTGGCGGACATCGAACAACAGCATGCGCTGGAACGCGACCTCGGCAAGCAACGCGACAAGGCCGACGCCGCCGCGGGGCAGCTCAATTCGCTCCGCGCCGAGCTCAATGCCGCGCAAACCGCAGCGTCGGAAACGGTCAAGGCCCGCACGGCGGAAGGCGAGAAACGACAGGCACTGGAACGGGAGCTTGGGCAGCAGCGCGATAAAGCCGACGCGGCCGCGAGCCAGCTCAACTCGCTCCGCGTCGAACTCAATACCGCGCGAACGGCGGCCTCGGAGGTTGCGAAGGCCCGCGCGACAGAAGGCGAGAAAAGGCAGGCATTGGAACGGGAACTCGGGCAGCAGCGCGACAAGGCCGACGCGGCCGCGAGCCAGCTCGACTCGCTCCGCGTCGAATTCAATACCGCGCGAACGGCGGCCTCGGAGGCTGCGAAGGCCCGCGCGGCGGAAGGCGACAAAAGGCAGGCAATGGAACGGGAGCTCGGGCAGCAGCGCGACCGGGCAGACGCGCTTGCGCGTGACGCGATCTCGCTGAACAAGGAGCTTGAGACGGTCCGTACCGCCGCGCCGGAGGCCGCGCGGGCCATCGACGTCGCAAAGGCCGAAGCGAAGCAGGCCGTGGAGAAGGAGCGCGACAGGAGCGAAAAGCTGGTCCGAGAGCTCGCCGCGACAAAGAAGCAGGTTGAGGAGCGTTCTGCGCGTCTCGCCGCCGCCTTTGCCGAAGTCGCCAAGCTGAAAGAGGCGAACGACGCGGCGGCCGCGGAGCAGAAACGGGTGCTTGGCGGTGAGCGCGACCGCGCCGACGGCCTGGCGCGCGAGCTCGCCTCGATCAGGAGCCAGCTAGAAGATGCGAACCGAAAAGCCGCGACGCTGAATGCCGCCGCCTCATCCACCCGCGTCCCGGTCGCAACCGTGCAGCAGCGCGTCGCCGAGTCTCCTGTGAAGACACGCGAGGAGGCAGCAGCTCGCCCGCCTCAGCAGGCTGTCGTTCAGGCCGCGATTGCGCAGCCCGAGCGCGCGTCCACGTCGCCGCCGAACGCGCCGGCGGCCGCTCCGCGGGATCAGAATCCGAAAGTCACCATGGTGTCGGAGCGGTCGGCGCCGGCAAGCACAACGCCTCGCTCGTTCCCGGACGAGCAAAGGCTGCTCGTCCGGGCGAACGCCTTGCTCCAGCAAGCCGACATCGGCGCAGCGCGCCAGTTGCTGGAACACGCGCTCGGACACGGCAGCGTGCAGGCAGCCTTCATGCTGGCCGAGACCTACGATCCCCGCGTGCTGCAATCGTGGGGCGCGCGCGGCGTCGCCGGCGACCCGGCGAAGGCGCGCGGGCTCTATGAACGAGCACGGGCCGGAGGCATCGACGATGCGGAGCAGCGGATCAAGACATTGAAATAGCGATCGGCCCGCATCTCACAGATAGCCAGAGAACGGAGGAGACCTATGGCCCTGAACAAGCTTGCATCCGTGACTGCATTGGCGATGCTCGTCCTGCCGCTTGCGGCCAACGCCCAGTCTCCGCCGCGCGAGACGCCGGCGACAGCGGCGTCCAGAAAGGCCGACGCGGCCGCGAAGGAGCGCATCAACGCCTGGACCGTCGGACTCGCCGGCGGGTTCATCGAGGGCGCTCCGTTGCGGCTCGCGGCGGAGATCGCTCGCGTGGTCAACGACGAGGACAAGCTTCACGTCATCCCGATCGTAACGCGCGGCGCGACTGAAAACGTCAATTCGCTGCTTTACCTGAAGGGCGTCGATGCCGCGATCATCAATACGGATGCCCTCGACGAGTACAAGGCGCAGGTGCCGTTCATCGAACGGCGCATCGTCTACGTACTCAACCTCTTTCCGGCCGAATTGCACATCTTCGTCCGTCCCGAGATAAAGTCGCTTGATGACCTCAAGGGGAAGAAGGTCAACTTCAACACTCAGGGTACCGCCGCAGCTTACTCGGGACCACTGATCTTCAGCCGGCTCGGGCTGAACGTGGACAAGATGTTCATTCCCCACCAGGTGGCATTGGAGCAGATGAAGCGCGGAGAAATATCGGCAGTCGTCTTCATCACCTCCAAGCCGGTCGACGCTTTCCTGAAGGGACGATGGGATCCCGGTTACAAGTTCTTGCCGGTCGAATATGATGCCAAGTTCGAGGACTACTACCTTCCGTCGTCACTCGAGACGACGGACTATCCGAGCCTCGTGCCGAAGGGTGAACGCGTCGCGACACTCGCGGTCCCCACGATCCTTGCCGCCTACAACTGGCCGGCACAATCCGATCGCTATCGTCGCGTGGCGCGCCTGGTAGAGCACCTGTTCGGCCGGCTCGACCGGCTGCAGTCGCCCGGCTTCGATCCGAAATGGAAGGACGTGAACCTGCGCGCCAGCGTGCCCGGCCTCGCCCGGTTCGGGGCCGCGCAGGAATGGCTTGACCGTTCGCCGGGGGCGACGGTGGGTCTATCGCGATGAAGATATTTGGTGCCGTGGCGGCGGCCACGCTCGCCAATCTCAGTCAACTGACCTGCGCGCATGCAGGCGATAATACCCTCGATCGACTGAAGGGATGCACGAAGCTCGAGGGCATGGAACGCCTGAAATGCGTCGATGAACTCCTGGGAGAGGCGCCTGAACCGACTGGCTCTACGTCACCACAGGGCCCGAACTGGGTCATTAGCGAGACGACCTCGCCGGTCGACTACAAGCCGCAGGTTGCGGCGCAGGCGACCGTGCACGCGCCGTCGAAAGATGCGCCCTCCACGCTTGGGATTCATTGCCGCTCGAGCCGCACCGAGTTGACGCTCTCCACGGCGGGATCCTGGAAACAGAACAGTGACGTGAAGGTCGTGTATCAGATCAACACGGAGCCGCCGGTCGAGCAGCGCTGGAAGATTATCGAAGGCGGCAAGAGCCTTGTCTTTTCGGGCGACGTCGTCCGCCTGCTACGCACGATGCCGGATGGAGGCCGGCTTGTCGTGAAGGTTTACGCCGGGCAGTCCCCGCCGCAGCAGAACACGTTTCAGCTCGCGGGGCTCGAGGCTGTCCGGCGCAAGATCGCGGCCGCGTGCAACTGGCCTCCGTCCTGATGGCCGTAGACATTTGAGATTCTAACGTATTGGTTTTCTTTTGAACAATTCCCGACAACGTTCCTGCCGGCAGGATAAATGCCATGAACGACGTGATCGATATAGCGGAAGCATACGGCAAGGGACGCACCCAGTTCATGGGAATAGAACTCCTGGTCGCGCCCGGCGCGCTCGTCCCCCGGCCGGAGACCGAACTGCTTGGCAGGACGGCCGTCGACATCTTGCGTCGCCTGAACCTTTCGGCTCCGCGCGTCATCGACATGTGTTGCGGCGCGGGCAATCTCGGGTGCGCCATCGCGCTCGACATTCCCGGGGCTGCGGTTTGGGCGAGCGACCTCACCGAAGGGTGCGTTGACGTCGCACGCCGTAACGTTGTCCATCACGGACTTGGGGCTCGCATGTCAGTGCTTCAAGGCGACCTGTTCGCAGCCGTTGCAGACCTTCGGCTCGACGGCTCCATCGACCTGATCGTCTGCAACCCGCCTTATATCTCAGAGACCCGCCTCAAGGGTGACCGGGCCTCGCTGCTCGAATTCGAACCGCGTGAGGCATTCGCTGCTGGCCCTTATGGACTAAGCATCCATATGCGGGTTGCAAAGGAGGCGCCGAAATACCTGCGGCCGGGGGGAGTTCTCTTGTTCGAGATCGGCCTTGGCCAGGAACGGCAAGTGGCGACCTTGCTGGAGCGCAATGATGCCTACGAGAATATCCGCGTAGTTGCGAATGAGGCCGGTGAAGGCCGCGTGGTCATGGCGATGGCGAAGGGATAGCAGGTTTGCTTACGTGCGGGACGCATTGGCGTCCCGCACGTCGGCCTTCTCAATTTTCCCGCATGCCGCGCCGGATCGCATCGGTCACCGGCTGGGTCAGGTAGGCAAGAACGGTGCGTTCGCCGGTGGCAATCAGAACGTCGGCCATCATTCCAGGCTTGAGCTTCTCGCGGACCTTCTCCGGGAACTGCGTGACCTGCACCGAGACCTTGACCTCATAGAAGGGCAAATGCGTGGCCTCGTCGCGAGCCGCGTCGGCCGAAATTGACAGCACCTCGCCGACCGCGATCGGTGTGGAGCGCTGCTTGAACGAAGGCAGCCGGACTTCCGTAGGCAACCCGACCTGCACGTGATTGATATCGAGGGACGACACTTTCGCAGCAACCACGAGGACGTCGTTGTCAGGCACGACTTCCATCAGTACGTCGCCAGGCTTGATCACCGCACCGACGGTGTGGACCTTCAGGTTCACGATCCGTCCGGAACGCGGCGCGCGAACCTCGGTACGGGTCAGCACGTCGGCCGCAATGCGCAGCTTTTCGCGCGCGTCCGCAAGTTGTGCTCGGGTCTCGGTCAGTTTCGCAGTGCCCTCCTCGAGAACCTTTTGCCCAACCTGGTCGATCTGGAGTCGTGACTCGTCGATGATCCGTCCGTAACGGGCGATGTCGGCCTCATAGGCACCCATCTTGCCCTCAAGCTCGGACTTGGTGCGTTCCAGGGTCGCCACGCGCGCAAACGCAACAATTCCCTGATCGGCAAGCGGCTTGAGCTTGGCAAATTCCTGGCTCACGCTGTCGTACTGCGCACGCGCGGCCTTGTTCTGCGCAACGTTACCCTGAATTTGGCGCTGCGCCTGCCCAATACGTTCTTCCAGAATCGAAATCTCGATCCGGCGCGCGGCGCGTCGTTCATCGAACCGCCGCCGCTGGTCGCCCATCGCGCGTTGCGCGGAAGGATCGGAGGTCTTTTCCAGCAGCTCATCCGGAAAGGTGACCTTGTCGCTTCCCTCGGCTTCCGCCATCAAACGCGCCTCTTCCGCAATAGCCGAATAGACCGCCGAGCGGGCGATCTCTTCCTTGGCCTTTTCTTGGGTCGGATCGAGCCGCAACAGAACTTGTCCCTCGGCGACATGAGCGTCGCCGGTCACCATCAGGTTTCGCACGATGCCGCCCTCAAGGTGCTGCACCGCCTTGCGATCACTCTCCACCACGACGGAGCCGGTGGCTACGACCGCACCATCGATCGAGGCCAAGGCAGTCCAGCCGCCGAACACGCCGAAGGTGAGGAAGACGACGGCAAAGCCGCGCTGCGCGGGCTTCTGCCAGTTCCCCGGCGAACCGTGATCACCGTTCCCCTTTGCTCCCTTGAACAGGGTCGGCAGCCTTCCCTTTGCAACCAGGATCGGCAGCCTCGTCTTTGCAGACTGGACCAACGACCTTGTCAGCGCCATCACCTTGGCAGTGAGCCCGCGCGCGACGTCAAGATATCCTTGCACGCCGAGAGGTGCGCGAGGCGCCGGAGAGCTGTTGTTCAGGCGCTTCAGTAGCTCTGCCAATTCATTCTGAAGAGGCCCTTCCTGTCGCAACAATTCGTTCATCACTGCCTCGTCGCATGAGCCGGACGCGCCGGATTGGGAGTATGCAGGTTGCGGGGCGCTGCTCCGGCGAAGTGGTGACTTTCGACTCGATGTTGGTGTTCGGTCACGACGCGTGGCTCACGTCGCATCGGCGCAACGGTCTGGCCGAGCAGCGCGGGCAGCATTTCTTCGCGCGTGCCGATCCGCCCGACGCGGCCTTCGTGCATGAAGATGATCTTGTCGACCGCCGCGAGCAGATTGGGCCTGTGGTTGATGATCACGATCGTCATGCGCTGCTTGCGCAGCTCCTGGATGGCGTTCGCCAGCGCACGATCGCCGTCGCCGTCCAGATTGGCATTCGGCTCATCGAGAACGACCAGGACGGGCTTGTTGAAGAGCGCCCGCGCCAAGCCGATGCGCTGACGCTGCCCACCGGAGAGCCCGGCGCCGTTGTCACCGATGACGGTGTCATAGCCCTTCGGAAGTCGCTGGATCATGGCGTGCGCCGACGCCAGATGCGCTGCCTCGACAACCGCCTCGTCGGAGGCGTCCTCACGGAAGCGGGCGATGTTGTCGCGCACTGTGCCCGCGAACAATTCGACGTCCTGAGGCAGATAGCCGAGGCTTCGGCCGAGGAAATTGGCGTCGAAATGGCGTATGTCATTGCCGTCGATGCGCACGCAACCGCGCGCGAGCGGCCAGGCGCCCACCAGCGCCCGCGCCAGCGAAGATTTACCGGAGCCGGACTGGCCGACCACGGCAACCACTTCGCCAGGTGCAAGCTGGAACGAGACCTCGGAGATCGCCGGCATTTGTGATCCGGGCACAAGAACGGTCGCCGCCTCGACCGAGATTTCGCCCTTCAAAGGTGGCAAGCGCATCGGCGGGCGCTCGGTCACCCGGTCCCGAAGCGCGTTGTCGAGCCGCGAGAACGACGTCCGCGCGGCAACCAGCGCCTTCCACTGCGACACAGCCGCCTCCACCGGAGCAAGCGCACGACCCATGATGAGCGAAGCGGCGAACAGAACGCCGCCTGAAATTTCCTGCTGGATCGCGAGGTAGGCCCCCACCCCCATGATGGCGACCTGAAGCGCCATGCGCAGGAACTTGGAGATCGCGAGCAACGAGCCGCCACGCTCTCCGGCCCTTGCGCCTTCGACAAGCGCCTGACCATGCGTTACAGCCCAGGAGGCACGCACCGCCGGCCCCATTCCGAGCGCGCGGATCGCTTCCGCGTTGCGCAGCGAGGAAGTCAGCCTGTCCAGTGCATGAAGATTCTTCGACATCGCGGCGACCAGCGGCGCCTTGGTGACGCGCTCGTTCAGGAAGGCAAGTGCCAGGATGACGACCGCGCCGGTCAGCGCAACCAGGCCGATCATCGGATGAAGCAGAAAGCACATCGCCAGGAAGATCGGCGTCCACGGCACGTCCATCAGCGACGTGATCACACCGCCCGAAAGCACCTCGCGTAGCGTGTCCACGTCGCGCAGCAACTGAACGTGGTGTGAGCTGCTCGTGGCCAGCGACCGTCCGAGCGCGGTCTCGAAAGCCTCGCCGGACAGCAGATGATCAAATTGCATGCCGGTCTGCACCAGTACCCGGCTGCGATAATGCTCGAGCGCCGCGTAGCTGATGAAGAGCGCAAGCGCGATCAGCGAAAGCAGCAACAACGTCATTCCGTTTCGGCTGGTCAGCACGCGATCGTAGATCTGCATGGTGTAGAGCGGAGAAACAAACACCAACAGATTGATGAAGATGGACAGCCCGCCGGCGGCAAGCAGGCCGGGGCGGATTTGACGGAAAGCGTCCGCGAGCGGGGACGATTTGGCCGAAGCATACATGTGCATATCCAGGCCGCCCGTGGTCGGGCAGCGGCAAGCGTTGAAAAAGTTGCATGCGATCGAGCGTGACCACGCCCGCACTTCAACACTCCGCCGCGCGCGGAGTGGCACCCCGCCTCGCGGCCACTGCGGCCGCGAGGAACTCCCCCAAAGTTTTTGTCATACGCGCGGCGAGCCGCGCGTATGACTCTGTCGAGAACGACCCCTCACAAACTCAGGAATGCCACCCGTGCTGGTCGTGATGATTATTCAACATATCAGCCAGGTGAGATGCGAATTGTCCCCCGTGACACGCGCCCCACGATCCGTGGGACGACGTATCCGTCGAAGGATCTGCATCTGCGGTCGTGTCTGCAGTCGTGTCTGATGGTGCAGCGCTCGCGGTCCCTCCTCCCGACGAGGCGCCACCCTTCCACTGCGAGAAATCGAGCCCGTGGTTGCTCATCCACTGCGCGAAATTGACTCCGTGCTGGTGGTTGTTGTGCCCGCCGGTATCACCACCGTCGGAGGTCGTTGGATCGGAGGTCGTGGGCGACTGCGAACCGCCCCCCGCGCTAGCGCCATGACCGTGCCCATGACCGCCCGTGCCGCCGTTGCTTCCGTTCGAGCCGGTCGTGGGAGTCGTGGGATCTGTCGTTCCGGCGGAGCCGGACACGGGCGGTGTATCTCCCGTCGAGGAGCCTCCCGACGAGTCGGCCTGATGACTGCCCGAGCCGCCAGTGGCTCCGCCCGTGCCAGTCGTAGGAGCTGTGGTGCCGCCCGAGCCGGTCGCGGGCGGAGTATCACCCGTCGAGGAGCCTCCCGTCGGGGTACCGTCTCCGGTGGTGTCGCCGCCGCCGGCAACGGGCGTCGCGGGCGGATCGTCAGTGACCGGATCGGTCACAGGTGGGACCGTCGTGTTACCCGACGTCGAACCCCCGCTCGTATTGTGCTGAAGGAAGACCTGTTGCAGTGCCGGCAAATCCTCAAGCGCCGTATCGCCGTTCTGCGAGCCCCAGGCGTATGCATAATCAAAGGCGGGGTTGGGAACGAGATCGTGCCAATGATCGATCATGGCCTGAGCCTGCGCAGCAGTCGGCACCGCGACCTGGCTGCCGGTTTCAGTCTGCCAGCCACCGCCGCCGAACGCCTGATAGACCGGAACGATGGAGCTGAGCGGAATTCCGGCTTTCTCAGCGGCGGCGACGTATTTGTCGATCGTGCTGAGGTCGACATTCGGACGATCTGTCCACACCGGATACCAATCGAGACCGAACAAGTCGATGTCGGTGTTCGCCTGGTTGTAAGAGTTCATGTAGTTCGGATCGTCGGACGTTCCCATGTTCATCAACACGGTGAAGGTCTTCGCTCCGGGATCGTGTTGGTGAATCCAGTCGGATTCAGCCTTCAGATCCGCCGCGCTCGCCTGCACGCCCCATTGTCCCGTGGGATCGGGCTCATCCACCAAATAGAAGCCAAATACCTTCGGGTTGCCGATGAACGGCGTCACCTTGTCAATGAATTCCTGAGTGACGCCGTGGTACTCGTCGAGCCAGACCAAGCCCTGCACGCCATCCGGGAGTGCATTCACTTGGTCGACATACTGGACGTCCGCAAGGTTAAAGCCAGCTTGACCTGGTGCAAAATTACCTTGGTCGTCCAGGCCCCCGCCCGCAGCGTAGTGTAAGGTTGCCAATGCTAATTCCCCTTTACGTGGTGTGAACCCCCAGAGACCTGTAAGTCTGACGCGCCCACTTGTGCGCCCCACCGCGATTAACGTTCGTTTACGTTTAAGGCAGGAATTCCCGCTGCATTAGGCGGAACCAAGGGAATATTGTGCCGAAATCTTGGGCGCGCTTTGCACCACAACTGCGTGGCAAAAATTCAATCCAGAGTATTTCGCAAGCGAATTCAACGGCGTCCGATGCGAAGGCGGCGATGCCTGCTATCAAATCAAACACGTGCGGCAAAGGGACACTGTCAACAGGTATTTGGCTGACAGGGGACAGACGACCTTCGAATCAGCACCTAGGGGGTAAGCCTAAAGGAGGATTATCTCCCACGGCGAAAAATCTTTCATACCAAGAGTGCATTGCCGAGGATCAAACGCGCGGGCTGTGCGCGTAAGCTCGAAATTCGCGCGGTGGTTCAACGTGTTTTGCGTCATCGAGTCCTTAGCGCAAAATATTGCGCTTCCGTCGCCGGACAAATCAGTTGTTAAATCTCGCCGGTCTCACCGGTTAATAGACGCTTCGCGTCATCCTTTAGGAATCAACCGGAACAGCTTGTTTCGCCTGGTCGAGATTGGAGCTGATGCCGAGCCGATCGAGCAAATCGGCATCGCGGTCGCGTTGTGGGTTGCGCGTAGTCAGCAGCACGTCGCCGATGAAGATCGAGTTGGCACCGGCAAGAAAGCACAGCGCTTGCAATTCGTCGGTCATGTACTGCCGCCCGGCCGAGAGCCGCACCACGCTTTGCGGCATCATGATACGGGCGACGGCGACAAGCCTTGCGACCGCGATCGAATCCGGCCGCTCCGCGGTCGCGTTGACCGGCACGCCCTTGACCTCGTTCCAGAGGTTGATCGGAACGCTCTCCGGATGCGCGGGCAGATTGGCGAGCAGCACCAGCATACCGAGCCGGTCGGCGACGCGCTCGCCCATACCGATGATGCCGCCGCAGCACACCTTGATACCCGCTTCGCGCACATGACTCAGCGTGTCGATGCGATCCTGCAAGGTACGGGTGGTGATGATCTGTTCGTAGAATTCCGCAGAGCTGTCGACGTTGTGATTGTAGAAATCGAGACCCGCATCGTGGAGCCGCGCGGCCTGCGCCGGCGTCAGCATGCCGAGCGTGACGCAAGTTTCCATGCCAAGGCCCTTCACCGCGCTGACCATCTCGCAGACCTGATCGAGATCGCGCTCCTTGGGGTTGCGCCACGCCGCCGCCATGCAGAAACGCTCGGCGCCGGCCTCCTTCGCGCGCTGCGCGGTTGCGACGACGTCCGCCTTGTCCATCAGGCGTGTCGCCTTCAGTCCGGTGTCATAGTGCGCACTCTGCGAGCAATAGCCGCAATCCTCCGGGCACCCGCCGGTCTTGATGCTCAGGAGGCTTGCGGTCTCGACATAGTTCGGATCGAAGCGGGCGCGATGGACGGTCTGCGCGCGAAACACCAGGTCCGAGAACGGCAAGTCGTACAGCGCTTCGGCCTCAGCGCGGGTCCAGTCATTGCGGACGGCCTCGATATCGCAATCCCCGTTCCGTTTCTCGCCTGCAGCTTCGATCAGCACGCTCACGCCCCCAGTCTCCATATTGATTCCATCAACCGAACAGGTCGGCTCGGCATGATCTATTTGATCTCCGCACGTTCGTCCATTCAATGCGCGAGCGGGCTGGGCGTCGTGATGCTCCGAAGCAGCAGGTCACGCCAGGTCAGCAGCTAATTCACGTGGAATTGACCGCCAACGTGCGATGGAGATGCCGGTGGGACCAGTATCAATGCCGCCGCTTCGCGCCGCCGCGGTGCCTGCAGCGGACAAGACTTGTGACCGCGTGGTCGTCACCGCCGCTGATTGTAGACATCGATGCAAACGGCACCAAGCAGGACGAGACCTTTGATCACCTGCTGGTAATCGATGCCGACACCGAGGATCGACATGCCGTTGTTCATCACGCCCATGATCATGGCGCCGACCACGGCGCCGCCAACGCGGCCAACGCCGCCATAGGCCGAAGCCCCGCCGATGAAGCAGGCTGCGATGACATCGAGTTCAAAGCCGAGGCCGGCCTTGGGAGTCGCCGTGTTCAAGCGCGCGGCAAAGACGAGCCCCGCGAGCGCCGCCAACACGCCCATATTCACGAAGGTGAAGAAGGTGAGCCGTTCGGTCTTGATGCCGGACAGTTTCGCGGCCTTCGCGTTGCCGCCGACCGCATAGATCTGCCGGCCGATCACGGTGCGCCGGGTCACGAAGCCATAGAGCGCGATCAGCGCGGTCATGATCACGAGCACGTTCGGCAGGCCGCGATGCGAGGCGATCAGATAGGTGAAGTAGAGCACGGCGCCTGCCAGCGCGATGCTCTTGCCGACGAAGAACGCATAAGGCTCGATCTCGATGCCGTGTGACTGCTCGCGCGCCCTGCTCTTGGCGCTGGCGAGCACCAGCGCAAACGCGAGCACGACGCCGATCAGGAGCGAAGTCGGATAGAGCGTGCCGGCGCTCGGGAACAACTCCGGAATGAAGCCGGACGACAGTTTCTGAAACGTCGGCGGGAACGGCCCGACCGACTGCCCCTGCAGGAACGCAAGCGCCAGCCCCTTGAACACCAGCATGCCCGCCAGCGTGACGATGAAGGACGGAATGCCGAAATAGGCGACCCAGTAGCCCTGCGCCGCGCCGATCGCGGCGCCGACCAGGAGGCACGCGATGAATGCGATCGGGTAATCGACGTGATAGCGCACCATCAGCACCGCCGCGACCGCGCCAACGAAGCCGGCAACCGAGCCGACCGAGAGATCGATATGGCCGGTGACGATCACGAGCAACATGCCGAGCGCCATGATCACGATGTAGCTGTTCTGCAGCACCAGGTTGGTGAGGTTGAGCGGCTGCAGCAGCGTGCCGTCGGTCACGATCTGGAAGAACAGCATGATCGCGAACAGCGACAGCAGCATGCCGTAGTTGCGCAGATTGTTCTTGATGAACCCGGAATGCCTGGGGGTCTCGGGAAGTGAAACGGTCTTGTCGGTCATTGCCCCACTCCCCCCGCCCGCGCGGCACCATTATGGGCGCCGTTCCCGGACATCCTGACGTTGCGCATGATGGCGCGCATGATCTTCTCCTGCGTCGCATCGTGGCCGGCGAATTCACCGACGAAGGCGCCTTCATTCATCACGCAAATCCGGTCGCAGATGCCGAGCAGTTCGGGCATCTCCGAAGAGATCACCACGACGCCTTTGCCTGCCTCGGCAAGCTCGTTGATGATACAATAGATCTCGTACTTTGCACCGACGTCGATCCCGCGGGTCGGCTCGTCGAGCAGCAATACCTTGGGCGCCGTCATCAGCCATTTCGACAACACCACCTTCTGCTGGTTGCCGCCCGAGAGGTGCCCGGTCTCCTGGTAGACGTCGGAACAGCGGATCCGCATCCGGTTGCGGTAGTCGCTCGCGGCTTTGAGCTCCCTGACATCGTCGATCACACCGCGGTCGGCCACCTGATAGAGACTGGCGAGCGTCACGTTCTTGCGGACGTCATCGGCCAGGATCAGCCCTAGCTGCTTGCGGTCTTCGGTGACATAGGCAAGCCCCGCATCGATCGCGGCCGACACGCTGGAAAGGTCGGGCTCGCGGCCCTCGAGGGTGACCTTGCCGGAAATATTGTAGCCCCAGGCCCGGCCAAACAGGCTCATGGCGAATTCGGTGCGGCCGGCGCCCATCAGGCCGGCGATGCCGACCACCTCGCCACGGCACACCTTGAAGTCGACATTCTTGATCACCTGCCGCTCGGTGTGCAGCGGGTGGTGCACCGACCAGTTCTCCACGGTCAAAACGGGATCGCCGATCCGGGCCTTACGCTCGGGGAAGCGGTGCGCGAGATCGCGATTGACCATGCTGCGGATGATACGGTCTTCCTCGACCCGCTCCTGCCGGCAATCGAGGCTGTCGACGGTGCGGCCATCGCGCAGCACGGTGATGCGGTCGGCGACGCGCGCGACCTCGTTCAACTTGTGCGAGATCAAGATCGAGGCGATGCCCTGCTCGCGGAATGTCAGCAGGCGCTCGAGCAAGGCGGCGCTGTCGGCCTCGTTGAGGCTCGCCGTCGGCTCGTCGAGGATCAGGAGCCGCACCTTCTTGGACAATGCCTTCGCGATTTCGACGAGCTGCTGCTTGCCGACACCGAGATCGGTGACCAGCGTATCCGGCGATTCCCGCAGACCGACCTGCGCAAGCAGCTCCGCGGCGCGCCGATACACCGCGTCGCGATCAATCACGCCGAACCGGGATGGCGGATGCGACAGAAAGATATTCTCGGCGATCGACATCAGCGGGATCAGCGCCAGTTCCTGATGGATGATGATGATCCCGAGTTTCTCGGTCTCGTTGATGTCGCGGAATCGTCGCTCCTCGCCGTCGAAGACGATCGAGCCCTCATAACTGCCCGCGGGATAGACGCCGCTCAACACCTTCATCAGGGTCGACTTGCCCGCACCGTTCTCGCCGACGAGCGCGTGGATCTGCCCGGCCTCCACCGTGAAGTTGACGTCGCGCAACGCCTGCACGCCCGCAAAACTTTTGCTGACGCCGCGCATTTCCAGCATTGCCGTCATCGGATCACGTCCCACAGCGCCCTACCCGCTTGGCGCAGTTTTGACCAGGCAGGCGTGCGCCGCCCGCCAGGTCGTTCACCCTAGATCATGATGCAACCATGTCGAATCGCATCGTGAATCTCATCTCTTTGTTCGCGCATGATTTCCGCGCAACGCTTCGCGTCTGTTCCGAGGGAAAACCGCTGCACACTCTTCTGCGATCATGCTCTAGTCGAATTGCGAGCGCTTGTAGTAGCCGCTGTCAATCAGGACTTTCTCCCAATTGGTCTTGTCCACGACGACCGGCTTGAGCAGATAGGACGGAACCACCTTGACGCCATTGTTGTAGGTCTTGGTGTCGTTGACGCTGACTTCCTTGCCGCTCAGCGCTGCGTCGACCATGTCCGCCGTCACCTTGGCAAGGTCCCGGGTGTCCTTGAAGATGGTCGAATATTGCTCGCCTCGCAGCATGGCCTTGATCGAGGGAACCTCGGCATCCTGACCGCTGACGAATGGCATCGGCTGGTCCTTGCTGCCATAGCCGACGCCCTTCAGAGAGGAGATGATGCCGATCGAGAGGCCGTCATAGGGCGACAACACCGCGTCGAGACGCTTCTTGCCGTAGAACGCGCTGAGCAGATTGTCCATGCGCGCCTGGGCGGTGGCGCCGTCCCAGCGCAGCGTCGAAACCTTGTCCATGCCCATCTGGCCGCTGCCGACCACGAGCTTGCCGCTGTCGATGTACGGCTTCAGCACCGACATCGCGCCATCGTAGAAGAAATAGGCATTGTTGTCGTCGGGCGAGCCGCCGAACAGCTCGATGTTGAACGGCCCCTTGCCTTCTTTCAGCCCAAGCGCCTTCTCGATCGACTGCGCCTGCAGCACGCCGACCTGGAAGTTGTCGAATGTCGCGTAATAGTCGACGTTCGGCGTGTCGCGGATCAGGCGGTCATAGGCGATCACGGTGATGCCTTTTGCCTTCGCCTGCTTGAGCACGTCGGACAGCGTTGTGCCGTCGATCGCGGCGATGACCAGCACCTTGGCGCCCTTCGTCACCATGTTCTCGACCTGGGACAGTTGGTTCGGGATGTCGTCCTCGGCATATTGCAAATCCGTGACGTAGCCGCGCTCCTTCAACACCTTGACGATGTTGTTGCCGTCGTCGATCCAGCGTGCCGAGGACTTTGTGGGCATCGCGATCCCGATGCTCCCCTTGCTCTGGGCACACGCGTCGCGGTCCGACGCCGCCACCGTGAGGCCGGCCAGCGCGAGCGCGAACAAAGCGGTCTTCAATTTGAACATGTTTCACTCCCTTTCTTTTTGAATTGGTCCCGGTATCGCAGAAGGCGTCAGCCGTCGCCCGTCGCCGGTGAGCTTGCCGTACATCGCACGGGATGTCGCGTGCGCAACCTCGCCGTGACGATCAGAAATTGCGGATTATCGATGGAGCCCATGCGCCGCCCGCGCCTCGTCCCGCCTCCCGCCTTGCATCCAAACGGCAAGCCTACCCGGGGGCAATGTGGACGGGCGGCGCAGGAATGGCTTTGGAGATCATAAGGCGTTGTCTCCCGATATTGTTGATGCCTACCATCAGCCTTGATCACGCTGGGTGCTATGGCACCTCTCATGGGGGCCAAATACCACTATTTCACGGAAGACGTGCGCCGACTAGTCATATTATTTGACTAATTGAGGGCCTAGGAGCGCCGCCGCTTCGTAGCGGTCGGGACCTCAGTAATCGATATCCGCCAAGTCATCGACGACAAGCAGCGCGCCGGTCCAGTCGTCGTCGCGAAAATATGCGCTTCGGGTGATGACAACCGGAATTCCGGCGCGCGACGCCGCCACGAGGCCGTTGCCAGAATCCTCGATGGCAATGCAGCCCGCCGGTTCGAGTGCGAGGCGCGACAGCGCTTCGACATAGACGTCGGGCGCGGGCTTCTTGCGCGGAACATCGTCGCCGGCAACGATCGCCTCGAACAGATCGGCCCAATTCTTGCCGAGTGCGACCGACAGCAGGGCATCGATATTGCCGAGCGTGGTCGTCGTCGCGATCGCCAGGCGCTGACCGCGCCTGCGGGCACTTTCGATCCAGGCCCCCACTCCAGGCCGCAGCGGGCAGCCGCCCGACGCGATCAACGCCGCATAATGCGCGGTCTTCGCACGGTGCAGCTCGGCGATGTCGGCGACCGTCAGCGAGGGGGCGCCATCGCGCTCAGCGAACGCGCGAATGCGTTCCTTGCCTCCCGCGACTCGCAGCAATTGTCCGTAAGTCGCGCGATCCCAGTGCCAGTCGAGGCCGGCATCCGAAAAGGCCCCGTTGAACGCGCAGCGATGTACTTCTTCCGTTTCGGCAAGCGTGCCATCGACATCGAAAATCAGCGCGCGGGCGTTCGCAATCAGGTCTCTCATGCCGGTCGCGCGGATGGCCGCGAGCACCGCATTCATCGCCCCGAATCCGTGCCGGTTCCGTTCGAGAACACGCGGCTGGCGAGGACGTCACCGGCCTCGATCGACATTACGTCGTCGGCAGTCAGCATGCGATCGAGCTTCGCCACGATCCGGTTGGCCTGGCGCAACCTGATACGGTCCAGCGCGTTGCGGATCGAGCGCGCGTTGGAGAACAGGGGCTGCGCCTTGCGCACGGTGATGTAGCGGACGAAGGCTTCGCGCGCTTCCGGAGAGAAGCGATAATTCTGCTGCTGCAACATCGTCTCGGCGATCCAAAGCAACTCCGCGTCCGAATAGTCGGGAAAGTCGATGTGATGCGCGATGCGGGAGCGAAAGCCGGGATTGCTCTGGAAGAACTTTTCCATCCGGTCGCCATAGCCGGCCAGGATCACCACCAGATCCTCGCGCTGCTGCTCCATGATCTGCAGCAGGATCTCGATCGCCTCCTGGCCGTAGTCGCGCTCGTTCTCGGGCCGATAGAGATAATAGGCCTCGTCGATGAACAGCACGCCGCCCATCGCCTTCTTCAGGATCTCCTTGGTCTTGGGCGCGGTGTGGCCAATATATTGCCCGACCAGATCGTCGCGTGTGACGCTGATGACGTGGCCGCGACGCACGAAGCCGAGCCGGTGCAGGATGCCGGCCATCCGCAGCGCCACAGTCGTCTTGCCGGTGCCGGGATTTCCGGTGAACGACATGTGCAGGGTCGGAAACGTGTTGGCGAGCGCCATCTTCTGCCTGATACGTTCGACCAGCAGCAGCGAAGCGATTTCGCGGATCCGCGTCTTCACGGGTTTCAGTCCGATCAGCTCTGAATCGAGCTGGTCGAGCACGTCGCCGATCCCGATGTCGGCGAACTCATGCCGGAGATCGATGGTTTGAAGCGGAGTTTCGCGGGTCTGTCCTTGCGATTGTGTCATGATCTCTCACATCGAAAAGCTCCGTCGCCGCGCGGCTGCGACGACGGAGAAGTGCATCCGGACCAGCGCGGCCGAGGGAGCAATCCGCCTGGCTTCGACCGGACGCTTTCACTGATCGCCGTAGCGCCGCCCTTCCGGCCGCGTGGCGGCATAGGCGTGGGTTGAATAGCGGATGTTCCGCCCGACGGATTCCTGCCGGTCGAGCCGGAAACCCGGCTCCTCCTGCGGCCGGTTGACGATGAAGGACAGCCGCACCGACTCCCAGCCGTAGCCGGAATCGAATCCGGAGATGCGGATGTAGCGGTCGCCATACACGCGCCGGCAATCGGCGAGTTCTTTCATGATGCCCGCCGCGTCGCGGAGATCGAACATCGGCAGGCCCCACATGTCCCAATAGGTGTTGCGCGGGTGCGGCTCATCGGTGAACTCGATGTTCACCGCCCAGCCCTTGTCCAGACAATATTGCACCTGCGCGGCGATCTGCTCATCGGTGAGATCGGGCAGGAATGAAAAGCAACCCTGGGTGATCCGCATGATCATGCTCCTGTCAAACCGCCATGCTCGGCGTGGGGACGAAATCGGGCGCGTCGGTCGACTCGTAATTGAAGGTCACGTCTTTCCAGACCTCCAGCGCCTCGCGCAGCGGCGTACAGGTCTGCGCCGCTTTCGCCAGGATTTCCGGCCCTTCATGGACGTAGTCCCGTCCCTCGTTGCGGGCGAGGATCATGGCTTCGAGGGCGACGCGGTTCGCCGTGGCGCCGGCCTGGATGCCACGTGGATGGCCGATGGTGCCGCCGCCGAATTGCAGTACGACGTCCTCGCCGAGCAGATCGAGCAACTGGTGCATCTGGCCGGCATGGATGCCGCCCGACGCCACCGGCATCAGCTTGTTGAGACTTGCCCAATTCTGATCGAAGAACACGCCGTGCTCGAGCTGCATCGGATTGAAGTCCTCGCGGCAGATGTCGTAGTAGCCGCGCGTGGTATTGGGATCGCCCTCGAGCTTGCCCACGACGGTACCCGCATGGATGTGGTCGACGCCGGCGAGCCGCATCCATTTCGCGATGACGCGGAACGATACGCCATGGCTGCGCTGCCGCGTATAGGTCGAGTGGCCGGCGCGATGCAGATGCAGGATCATGTTGTTCCTGCGTGCCCATTTCGCCATCGACTGGATCGCCGTGTAGCCGATCACGAGATCGATCATGACGATGGTGGAGCCGAGCTCATGCGCGAACTCGGCGCGCTCATACATGTCCTCCATCGTCGCCGCCGTGACGTTGAGATAGGTACCCTTCACTTCACCGGTCGCAGCCTGCGCACGGTTCACCGCCTCCATGCAGTAGAGGAAGCGCTCGCGCCAGTGCATGAAGGGTTGCGAGTTGATGTTCTCGTCGTCCTTGGTGAAGTCGAGGCCGCCTTTCAGCGCCTCATAGACCACGCGGCCGTAATTGCGGCCGGATAGCCCGAGCTTGGGCTTCACGGTGGCGCCGAGCAGCGGACGGCCGAACTTGTCGAGCCGCTCGCGCTCCACGACGATACCGGTCGCCGGCCCCTGGAACGTCTTTACGTAAGCCGTCGGCAATCGCATGTCCTCGAGCCGCAGCGCTTTCAGCGGCTTGAAACCGAAGACGTTGCCGATGATCGACGCGGTCAGGTTCGCAATCGAGCCCGGCTCGAACAGATCGAGGTCGTAGGCGATATAGGCGAAGTAGCTGCCGGGAGAGTTCGGCACGGGATCGACGCGGTAGCACTTCGCGCGGTACTTTTCCGCAGCCGTCAGCCGATCGGTCCAGACCACCGTCCAGGTTGCCGTCGAAGATTCACCGGCCACCGCTGCGCAGGCCTCAGTCGGATCGACTCCATCCTGCGGCGTGACCCGGAACAACGCGATGACGTCGGTGTCCCTGGGCTCGTAGCCCGGCTCCCAATAGCCCATGCGCTTGTATTCCATCACGCCGGACTTGTAGCGATCCTTGCCGCGCACGGTGATCGACTGCTGCATATTCATCTGATCCTCCGAAATTGGTTGTTGCCCGATTCATGCGGCCCGCGTGATGTGCCCGATCTGCGGATCGAGCGTGCCGGAGCGATAACGCCGGGCCATCTCCGGCAGCGGGACCACGTGGATTTTCCCGGCATTGCCGGCCGTGCCGAACTGCTCGAACCTGTCGTGGCAAAGCTCGCGCAAGGCATCCATCGCGGGCTTGAGAAACTTGCGCGGGTCGAACTCGCTCTTCGATTGGACCGCGACCTTGCGGAAGGCCGCAGCCATCGCGAGACGGCAATCGGTGTCGATGTTGACCTTGCGCACGCCATGCCTGATGCCGCGGATGATCTCCTCGACCGGAACACCCCAGGTCTGCGGCATCTCGCCGCCGAACTGGTTGAACATGTCCTGTAGCGGCTGCGGCACCGAGGACGAGCCGTGCATCACCAGATGCGTGTTGGGCAGCCGCGCATGGATCGCCTCGACCACGCGCATCGCGAGGATTTCGCCATCGGGCCTGCGCGTGAACTTGTAGGCGCCGTGCGAGGTCCCCATGGCGATCGCGAGTGCGTCGACCTTGGTGGCGCGGACAAAATCGACCGCTTGCTCGGGATCGGTGAGCAACTGGTCGTGACCAAGCTGGCCCTCGGCGCCGTGACCATCCTCCTGCTCGCCGCTGCCATGCTCCAGCGAGCCGAGCACCCCGAGTTCGCCCTCGACCGACGCGCCGACCCAGTGCGCCATCTCGACGACGCGCCGGGTGATATCGACGTTGTAGTCATAGTCCGCCGCGGTCTTGGCGTCGGCTTGCAGCGAGCCATCCATCATGACCGAGGTGAAGCCGAACCTGATCGCGGTGGCGCAGGTCGACTCCTCGTTGCCGTGGTCGAGATGCAGGCAGAGCGGGATCTGCGGATACATCTCCTCCAGCGCATCGATCATCTTCGCCAGCATGATATCGCCGGTGTAGGCGCGGGCGCCGCGCGAGGCCTGGATGATGACCGGCGCATCGCAGGCCGCCGCGGCCTCCATGATGGCGAGGCCCTGCTCCATGTTGTTGATGTTGAAGGCCGGCACGCCGTAGCCTCGCTCGGCAGCGTGATCCAGCAATTGCCGGAGGGTTATCCGCGCCATGACTACTTTCTCCCTTCTCTGGATCGGCGGATCGAGCGCTCCGCGGCCGCGGCCACAGACGCCGGCGTGATGCCGAACTCGCGGTAGAGCACATCGGCCGGCGCCGACGCGCCGAAGCCCGTCATGCCGACGAACTCCCCGTCGTCGCCGAGCCAGCGCGCCCAATCGCCCTCGACCGCAGCCTCGACGCCGACGCGCGGGGCATTGCCCAAGACCCTTGCGCGATAGTCGCGCGGCTGCTGGCGGAACAGTTCGAAGCACGGGGCCGAGATCACGGCGGCCCGCACTCCATCTTCCGCCAGCAGCCTTGCGGCTTCGAGCGCGATCGACACCTCTGAACCCGTCGCAATCAGGGTGACGTCACGCTCGAAGGCCGGCTCGACGAGGAGGTAGGCGCCGAGCGCAACCTGGTTGTCCCCAGCGCCGTCGCGGACCGTCGGCAAAGCCTGCCGCGACAGGCAAAGGATCGAGGGCGAGGTTTCGGCACGCAGCGCGCAGTCCCAGGCTTCCGCCGTCTCGACCGCGTCGGCCGGGCGAAACACCAGCAGGTTGGGAATGGCGCGCAGCGCGGCCAGATGCTCGACCGGCTGGTGGGTAGGTCCATCCTCCCCCAGCCCGATCGAGTCGTGGGTCATCACGTGGACGACGCGGACGCCCATCAGCGCCGCGAGCCGGATCGCGGGGCGGCTGTAGTCGGAAAATGTCAGGAACGTCCCGCCATAGGGAATGAAGCCGCCGTGCAGGGCGATGCCGTTCATCGCCGCCGCCATGCCATGTTCGCGGATGCCGTAGTGGATGTAGCCACCGCCAAACGAACCCGGTCGTAGCGACGCTTGCGTCTTCGCCAGAGTCAGATTGGAGTGCGTGAGGTCCGCGGAGCCGCCGAGCAGATTCGGCAGGGCCTGCGCAATCACGTCGATCACTTGCTGCGAGGCCTGGCGCGTCGCGAGCTTCGGCCGTTCGGTCGCGAAATGCGTCCTCAGCTTCGCCATCGCTTCGGCATAGGCGCAGGGCAACTTGCGGTTCAGCGCATCATGGAACGGGGACCGCTCGCCGTTGCGGGCACGTCGCGAGCGCTGGATCCAGGCGCGGCGCGTTTCGCGGCCGCGCGCGCCGATCTCGCGCCATTCGGCAAGCACCCACTCCGGCACTTCGAACGGCCGGTGCGGCCAGTCCAGCGCGGATCGTGTCCTGCCGACTTCATCTGTGCCGAGCGGCGCTCCATGGACCTTCTCGCTGCCCTGCCGGTTTGGCGCGCCGAAACCGATCACGGTGCGGCAGGCGATCAGCGACGGGCGAGCGCTCGCCTTTGCCTGCTTGATGGCCGCCGCGATCGCGTCCGGATCGTGTCCATCGATGCTGCAGACGTTCCAGCCGCTCGCCCTGAACCGCGCTGGCTGATCGTCCGAGCAGGACAAGGAGGTGGCGCCATCGATCGAGATCTGGTTGTCGTCAAACAGCACGATCAACCGGTTCAGACGCAAATGGCCCGCGAGCGAGATCGCTTCCTGGCTGATGCCCTCCATCAGGCAGCCATCGCCGGCGATCACATAGGTGAAGTGATCGACGAGATCATTGCCAAAGCGCGCATTCATCAGCCGCTCGGCCAACGCCATGCCGACCGCGGTCGCAATGCCCTGCCCGAGCGGCCCGGTCGTGGTCTCCACACCCGGCGTATGGCCATATTCGGGATGCCCGGGAGTTCTCGAGCCCCACTGCCTGAACGCCTTGAGTTGATCAAGCGTCACGGCCTCGTAGCCCGTCAGATGGAGCAGCGCGTAGAGCAGCATCGAGCCGTGACCGGCCGACAGCACGAAGCGGTCGCGGTCGGGCCATGCCGGATCGCTCGGGTCGAACTTCAGGAACTGCGAGAACAGCACGGTCGCGACATCGGCCATGCCCATGGGCATGCCGGGATGGCCCGATTTGGCCTGCTCCACCGCGTCGATGGCGAGGAAACGGATGGCATTCGCCAACTCGGCGTGGCCGACGTCGGTGCGTCGGGCAATGGACGCAAGTGCTGTCATATCGTTCGCCTCTTTCGTTCGATCAGTTGCAGGATCAGCGGGGTGAGAATGAGCTGCATCGCGAGATCGAGCTTCGCGCCGTGGATCACGATCGAGTTTGCGCGCGACATGAAGCTGTGCGGAATCATCGACAGCAGATACGGGAAGTCGATGCCGCGCGGATTCTTCAGGCGGATCACGACCATCGATTCATCTGGTGTCGGGATCCAGCGTGCGATGAACGGATTCGACGTGTCGACCGTCGGCACGCGCTGGAAGTTGATGTCGGTCTCGGTGAACTGCGGACAGATGTAGTTCACGTAATCCGGCATGCGGCGCAGGATGGTGTCGGTCACGGCTTCCCTGGAATAGCCGCGGTGGCTGCGGTCACGATGCAGCTTCTGGATCCATTCGAGGTTGATGACCGGGACGACACCGATCTTGAGGTCGGCATGCTGCGCCACATTTACCTTGTCGGTGACAACAGCGCCGTGCAGGCCCTCGTAGAACAGCAGGTCCGAGTTCTCGGGCAACGGCTCCCACTCGGTGAAGGTGCCCGGCTTTGCGCCGTAGAGCCGCGATTCCTCCTCGTCGTGCACATAGTGCCGCGTCGTCCCGGTACCGGTCTCGGCATAGTCACGGAATAGCTTCTCCAGTTCCTCGAACAGATTGGTCTCGGGGCTGAAATGGCTGAAATGCTTGTTGGCACGCTCGGCTTCCTCCACCATCTTGCTGCGCATCTCGGCGCGGTCGTAGCGGTGAAACGCGTCGCCTTCGACATAGGCCGCGACCACGTTCTCGCGCCGGAAGATGTTTTCGAAGGTCTTCTTCACCGACGTCGTGCCGGCGCCGGACGACCCCGTGATCGAAATGATGGGATGCCGACGGGACATGGGATTCCCTCTCAGCGAAAGAGGCCGCGCCGCGCGAACAGCGGGGCATCGCTGCTTTCGAATAGTGGCTCGACGGTCTGATGAGCCGCATCGACGTCGCGCACGGCGCGCGCCGATCCCATGATCAGGGGCACGCGCTGATGTGGCGTGCGCGCCGATAGCTCAAGGATGCGCGCGCGCCCGCTCGAGGCGGCGCCGCCGGCCCACTCCATGATCAGCGCGATGGGATGCGCTTCATAGAGCAGCCGCAGCCGGCCTTCCCGATACCCCGGACGCGCGTCGGCCGGGTAGAGGAACACGCCTCCACGCACCAGGATGCGGTACGCCTCGGCCACCAGCGAGCCGATCCAGCGCATGTTGAAGTCATGGCCTCTTTCGCCGTTGACGCCGGCGAGGCAATCGTCGATGTAGCCGCGCACCGCGCCGCTCCAATGCCTGCGGTTGGAGGAGTTGATCGCAAATTCCGCCGTATCAGGCGGAATCTGGAGGTCACGCGCGGTCAGGACGAATTGGTTCGTGCGCGGATCGAGAGTGAAGGCATCGACACACTGATCGAACGCCAGCACCAGAACCGTCTGCGGGCCGTAGATGAAGCAGCCCGCCGCACATTGCGCCGTGCCCGGTTCGAAGAAGGTCGAGATGATGTCGTAGCCCCTCGGCCTGATCGAGAAGATCGTGCCGACCGAGATGTTGTTTTCGAGATTGGCGGAACCGTCGAGCGGATCGATAGCGACACAGAGCGGCGCGTCGGCATCGAGCGTCTCCGGCAGTTCCGCCTCTTCGGAGAGAACGGCTGCGACCGGAGCCGTGCGCAGGGCGTCGCGCATCAGGCGGTCGGCGACCAGATCGACGTACTTCTGCCGGTCGCCATCCGGGTTGGTGCCACCGCTTTCGCCGCCGATGCCGGCGAGGGAGCCGGCCGCGATGATACGCGCGAGTTCGACTGCGGCACCCGCGAGCGCTTCGACGACGGCGGCGGCTGCGGCGCGCGTCGGGTTGTGATGCGCCGGCCAATCGAGATAGGCATGCAATGCAGGACGGATGTCCATGGGCCTTCTCCCTGATCGAGCCCTCTTTGCCGGGGCGCCTGGATTGCGCGACCCATCGGAGTCGCCTTCCCGCCTATCAACGCGCGAATTGCTGAATTAGGGAAATTTTATTATCTTTGGTCCTGCCAAAGTTTTCTTTATGGAGCGCTCGCCAATGGCCGGCCATTTCTCGCGGGACCTCACGATCCGCCAGCTTCGTGCGCTATCTGCGGTGCAGGCGGCCGGCTCGATCACCTCGGCGGCCAACCGCCTCAATCTCACCCAGCCGGCGGTGACGCTGCAGCTCCGTAACCTGCAGGCGCTCGCGGGCATGCCGCTGATCCAGCGGACCGGCGACGGCATCGCGCTCACCGATGCCGGCGCCCATGTGCTTGCATTGGTCGAACGGATCGAGGCGGCGCTGCTCGACTGCGAACAATCGCTCGACCTGATCGCGGGCCGCAGCGGCGGGCGCGTCTCGATGGGCGCCGTGAGCACCGCAAAGTATTTCGTGCCCTACGCGATCGCTGCGTTTTCACGGCGCTTTCCCAAGATCGAGGTCCTGCTCAGGATCGGCAACCGCCAGGAAATCCGCGATGCATTGCGCGGCTATGATCTCGATATCGCGGTGATGGGACAACCGCCCGCGGACGTCGATGTCGAGATGCGCCCACTCGGCAGGCATCCGCACTTCATCGTCGCGGCAGCCGAGCACCGGCTCGCGAGACGACGGCATCTCGCCCCGATTGAACTCGCCGATGAGACCTTCATCACCCGCGAGCGCGGTTCGGGCACGCGGATGCTGATGGAGCAGTTCTTCCTGAAGAACGGGCTGACGCCAAAGATCGGCATGGAGATGGACAGCAACGAAACCATCAAGCAGGCCGTCATGGCCGGGCTTGGCGTCGCCTTCATTTCCCAGCATACCGTGTTCCACGAATTGGAAGACAGCCGCCTCGTGGTGCTCAATGTGAAGGGGCTGCCCGTCGTCCGCCAATGGCACGCGATCCGCCGCGCCGACAAGATATTGCTGCCACCCGCACAGGCGATGCTCGACTTTCTTGGCAAGGACGGCTGGCGCTATTTGCCGAACACGCGCTGAAGGACGCCAGACTAGCGATAGCGTAATCGGAGCCACGCCCAAGCGACAATGACCACCGGCACGGCGATCGTCGGCCAGGAGAAATAGCGGCCGAAATCACCAAGCAGCAGCGCCGCGAGCAAGCCGGAGAGGCTCAACCCGCCAACGACGATCGGTGCACCGAACACGCGGATCCAGCGCGGTGGACGATCAGGACCCGCCCTCATCGCGCCAACGCCGCTTGGATCGCCGCCGCACGTCCCCTCTTCCGCCGCCGTGCCAGCCAAAGGTAGAGCCCGCTGCCGATCACGATGATCGTCAACACGTCAAGGATGGCCCAGATGATCTTCAGCGGCATGCCGCCATAGTCGCCGAAATGCAGCGGCTGCGAGATCAGCAGCGCTTGCAGGTAGGTGGGCAACGCGCGGGTTTCGGCGACGTCCCCGGTTTCGCCATCCAGCAGCACCGGCGTCAGCAGGCGAGACGTCAGCGGCGTGTCGCCGCGCATGAAAGCGGCATAGTGATGCGACGAGGTAAGGGGCGTTCCCGGATAAGCGACGAAGGCCACCTCCATGCCTGGCACGGCCTGCTTCGCACACGCCACGACGTGATCCAGCGCGGCCAGCCTCGCCGGGGCCGGCCTGCCGGCATACGGCCTCACCATTTCGGCAAGCTCGGTTGCTTTCCAGTGGTCCAGCATCAATTCGGCCCAGGTGTTGATCACACCGGTCAGTCCGACCACCAGCGCCCAGACGATCGTGACCACGCCGATCAGATTGTGCCAGTCGAGCCAGGCAACGCGGCGCGCGGATCGGTCGCGGATGGTGGCGAAGCGCAGGCGGCGTGTGAACGGCCAGTACAACACCACACCGGAGACGATCGCGACCGCAAACAACAGGCCCATCGCGCCAAGGAACAGCTTGCCGGCCTGGCCCGCGAACATGTCGGTGTGCAATTTCAAGACGATCAGCATCGGGCCGACGCCGACCAGTCCGAGGGGCCTGGCGGTCACCGCATCGAAAGCGCGCAATGTCGCGTCGTCAGGCTTTCCGTCTGGGGCGCTATTGGTGTAGGCCGTGATTATGCCAGGTTCGTCCTTGTCCCAGGATACGTATTGCATGACCCGCCCCGGATCGGCCGCGAGCGCAGCGCGGACGATCTCTTGCGCAGGCGCGCCCGGCCGCCCGGCGGACGCTTCCGGCCGCGGCGTATAGCCGAGCGCCTCGTCGATCTCGTGGTGGAAGATCAACGGCAGCCCGGTCAAGCAGAGCAATAGCAGGAATATTGTGGAGACCAGGCCGGTCCAGGTATGGACCAGCGACCAGATTCTGACCGTCCGAGCCTTCAGCCGCCCCTCCCCTTACCACTTGTAGCCGAGGCTTGCCGTAACACGCCGCCGGTCGCCGTAGAAGCAGGCGGTCGGAGACGAACAACTCGCGACATAGATCGTATCGGCAACATTGATGACATTCAGCGCCGCGCGCCAACCCTGCCATTCGTAGTGGATCGCGGCGTCTCCGAGCACGACCGAGGGAACCGTCAGCAGGTTCGCCGGATCGGCAAAGGACGAGCCAACATAGCGCACGCCACCGCCGAAGCCGAAGCCGGTCAGCGGTCCCTGCTGGAAGGTGTAGTCGCCCCACACCGATGCAGTCTGCTGCGGCGTATTGGTCGGCGTCTTGCCGATCAGCGCCGGATTCAAATCCTTGGTGATGAAGAAGTCGTAGGTCGTGAAAGAGCCGAGCAGCTTCAGCCCCGGCATGACATTTGCAACCGCCGCCAGCTCGAAACCACGGGATGTGACCTCGCCGTTCTGCGTCTGCAGCAGCACATTGCTCGGATCTGTCGTCAATGCGTTCTGACGCTTCAGGTCGAACCAAGCCAGCGTGAAGTAGCCATTGAAGCCGTTCGGCTGGTACTTGACGCCGACCTCGGTCTGCTCACCGGTCTCCGGCAACAGCAACTGACCGGCGGCATTGAGGCCGACGACGGGATTGTAGCTCGTCGCATAGGCGACATAGGGCGCAAGGCCGAAGTCGAAATTGTAGATCAAGCCGGCCCGGCCGCTGAACTGACTGTCGCTGCGCTCCTGGTCGGGGCCGATATGATTGTTGTTGTGGGTCTCAACCCAATCATTGCGTCCGCTCAGCACCAATGTGAAACGATCGAGCTTGATCTGGTCCTGGACATAGGCGCCGAGCTGCTTCTGGGTCAGCCGCGCGTCCTGGAAAGGCGGGCCGCTGAACGTCGCCGTCGGCGTGTAGACCGGGTTTAGCAAGTTGATGGGCGTCGCCGCGCCAAAGCCCTGCCAGTCGTCGATCTGATAGTAACGCGCATCGAGACCGAACAGCGCGGTGTGGTGCAGGATGCCGGTGTCGAAGCGATATTCGAGCTGGTTGTCGAGATTGGTCTGGCCGGCGATTCCGCTCGCAAAGAAGTTGCCGCGCGCGAGATTGGCCGCGGCGGGCGTCGTTGCATAGCCTAGGCCGAACAACGTGGATTCGGTGACGTCGACATGGGCGAAGCGCGCGTTCTGCCGGAACGTGACATTGTCCGACAGGTTGCGCTCGAACTGGTAGCCGATCATCTGCTGTTCGCGCTTGAACGTATCCATACCCGGATCACTGGTGAAGAGGCTGGTCGGGATTCGGCCGAACGGCGCATCGACAACGGTGCCGACATAGGGCAGGAAATTCTGCCCGCGCGTCTGGTTGTAGGAGGCCGAGGCGAGCACGGTGAATGTGGTGTCGGCGTCCGGCTTCCAGGTGACCGACGGCGCAAGGAAATAGTTGTTGTTCGGCACGAAGTCGACCTGCGTACCGCCGTTCTGGACCTGTCCGACCACGCGGTAGAACAGCTTGCCATCCTGCGCCGGCGTCGCAACCGGCCCGCCGAAGTCGAAGCCGAGATATGCGTTGCCGAAATTGTTGACGCCTGTTTCGAGGTAACGGATCGGCTCGGCGGGCGGCATCTTGCTGATGGCATTGACGATGCCGCTCGGGCTCGAACCGCCATAGAGCACCGCCGACGGCCCGCGCAGCACCTCGACGCGCTCGAGGTTGAAGGGCTGCAGCTTCCAGCTTGCAAAGCCCGTGTAGAATAGCTGTAACCCGTCGAGAAACAGGCCGATATCGTCGGATTTGAAGCCGCGGATCAGGAACCAGTCGTTGCGGTAGTCCGCGCCGAACGTTGCGGCGACGACGCCCGGCGTGTAGCGAAGGATCTCGTCGAACTTGCTGGGCTTCTGATCGCGAATCTGCTCGGCGCCGATCACGGACACCGATTGCGGCGTCTCCATGATCGGCGTGTTGGTCTTGGTTGCCGACGAACTGCGGTTGGCAACGTAACCCTGGATCGGGCCGCGCGGACTCTCGATAAAGCCGACATCACGGATCGGCGGCGGCTTTCGTGAAGCGCTCGGCTGCGCGGTGCGCTGGATGCGACGCTGCGCCGGAGCCGTCGCGCGCCGCCGCGCTTCAGGAGACGCAACGACGACCGGCGGCAGCGCCTGCGCGCCCGATTGCGACGTCCCCTGAGCAAATGATGCCTGCGGCAACAATGCCAATGCAGACGCGGTCGCCGACGCGGCGATCCGCAGAGCACGAAAATAATTCAAAGCGCCTTACCCCAACGATGTCCCGGTCACGCCGCTCTTTTCAACGACGTGTCCTGCGGACGCTTACGCGAGCGATGGGAATTCCTCTAATGGAAGGCCTCTTAGAACGCCTCTTAGAGAGACTCAAAAAAGATCGTGGCCCGCTCCGGCATCATGCGTCTCCGCTCTGCTTTCTATTTTTGTCGTTACGCGCTGCGCATCCCTTGAGAAAGAGTGCCGCGCAGGCCCTGGCGCGTGCCTCTAGCTCCTCACGCTGTGGCAGCGGCTTATGCCCGAACAGGACGTCGCGCTGCGGCTGGAACACGAACATGCCGAGCAGCATGCCCGCCGCGCCCGCAACATCGTCGAGCACGATGCGTCCGCGCTTCTGCTGGATGAGCAGCCACGCCGCCAGCGCGCTTACGGTCCGCTGCATGGCTTTTTCGTGGAACGTCTCGGCGATCCCGGGAAACTTATCGCTTTCGGCCAGGATGATGCGCTGAAAGGGAATGACCTCGACATCGAGCACAAGCTCGGCGCAGATCAGCAACGCGGATTGTAGCGCGGCCTCGATGTCGCGGCCGTCGCAGGCGCCGAGATTCACGGTTGAGACGAACCGATCCATCCTCTCGGTCACCATGCCCTCGAACAGCGCCATCTTGTTGGGAATGAGCCGGTAGAGCGTCTTGGTCGAGACGCCGGCCCGGCTGGCGACGTCGGCGATATTGGCTGCCGCGAAGCCCCGCTTGGCGAACTCCTGACGCGCGGCCTGGTAAATCAATGCGCGCGTCTCTTCATCGGAGCGCAGTTGCGGACGTCCGCGCCCGCGTCGCTCCGCTGCGGCCGCGCCTCCCTCCAAGTGAGCTTTGCTCTTCGCGATCATTCCGCCACCTGAGCCATGCTTTTAGATGATGACTGTCATTCTATTGACAGTCCCAATATGCGCGTTATTTTGGAAAACATCAAGTTTCCTAATTATCCGAAGAGCCAACGCGAAGAAAAAGCAAGGTTTTGCAAATAGATAGAAGAACCAAGGAGCGCCGCCATGACCCAGCATTCCACATCGTTCGAGGCCGAAAGCGAGGTTCCGGCCGATACCGCGCGGCAACTGGTCGCAAATCAGGTAGTCACCGCTCCACCCCCGCCTCCCGCCATAAAGGGCAAGCTTCGTCGCCTGCTGCTCGCGAGCGCCGCGGCCGCCGCGCTGGCCGGCGCGGCCTGGTACGGCTGGGACTACTGGACTGTGGGACGCTTTCTCGTGTCCACTGACGACGCCTATGTGAAGGCCGACAACACCACGATCGCGCCGAAAGTGTCGGGCTATCTCAGCGCGGTGTTGGTGGGTGACAATGAACATGTGCATGCCGGCCAGGTGCTCGCGCGGATCGATGACCGCGACTTCAGGGTGGCGCTCGATCAGGCCAAGGCCGATGTCGCCGCAGCCGAAGCCGCGCTGGCCAGCAAGCGCGCGCAGCTCGACGTGCAACAGTCCGTAATCGAATCGACCCGAGCGACGCTCGCGGTCGATACTGCGACACAGACCTTCGCCGCGCAGGAGAACAAGCGCTACACCGATCTCGCGAGCACCGGCTACGGCAGCGTCCAGAACGCGCAGCAGGCGCAGTCCCGTTATGCAAGCGCCGAGGCAGCCATCGCGCGCGACACCGCGAACCTTGCCTCCGCCCAGCGCCAGGTGGAATTGATCAAGGCCGACATCGCCCAGGCCATCGCGGCATCGGCACGGGCGTCCGCACTGCAGCACCATGCCGAACTCAATCTCGGCTACACCACCATCACGGCGCCGATCGACGGCGTGGTCGGCAATCGCACGTTGCGCACCGGCCAGTTCGTCCAGGCAGGCACGCAACTGATGTCGCTGGTGCCGGCTACCGGCGCCTATGTGATCGCCAATTTCAAGGAGACCCAGCTTACGGACGTCCGCAAGGGGCAGTCGGTGGACATAGAGGTCGATATGTTCCCGGGGCAAGTCGTGCGCGGTCACGTCGACAGCCTCGCGCCGGCGAGCGGGCAGGAATTCGCGTTGCTGCCGCCGGACAACGCCACCGGTAACTTCACCAAGGTGGTGCAGCGCATCCCCGTGAAAATCGCCCTCGACGCCACGCCGGTCGAACTGCGCCCGGGCATGTCCGTGATCCCGACCATCGCGACGCTGTCGCATCCGGCCGAAGCTCCGCACTCCGACAAGTCGCCCAAAGTTGCTGTCGCCTCATCGAAATAGGTGATGCCCAACAGGTGATGTCATGTCTGACCTTGCGCTTTCATCCCCAGCCTCTCCGCCTCGTGCCCTAGCAACCGCCTCCGTCAATCCTGATCGTGCCAGTACGGCCGTCTGGATTTCCGTGCTCGCTGCCATGATCGGCGCCTTCATGGCGATCCTGAACATCCAGATCACCAACGCCTCGCTGCTCAATATCGAGGGCGGCATCGGCACCGGTGTGGACAACGGCTCCTGGATCTCGACGTCGTACCTGATCGGCGAGATCGTGGTGATCCCGCTGACCGATTACCTCAGCCGCGTGTTCTCCTTTCGCAGGATCATGATCAGCCACGCCGTGCTGTTCGCGCTGTTCTCGGTCGCTTGCGCGTTCACCCACGACCTGCCCTCGATGATCGCGATGCGCGGCCTCCAGGGCTTCTTCGGCGGCGTGCTGATCCCGATGGCATTCACCCTGGTGTTCACCAAGTTGCCGAAGCCGCAGCAGCCGATTGGCCTTGCCATGTTCGCGCTCGCGGTGACCTTTGCGCCGGCGATCGGCCCGACCATCGGCGGCTACCTCACCGAGAATTACGGCTGGCAGACCATCTTCTTCGTCAATGTGATCCCGACCGCCGTCATGGTGGGTGTGCTCTACTTTACGCTGGAGCGACAGTCGACGCAGCTTGGCCTGCTTCGGGAAGGCGATTGGCTCGGCATCATTACGATGGCGATCGGTCTTTCCGCGCTGCAGGCCGTGCTCGAGGAAGGCAACAAGGACGATTGGTTCGGCTCGCCCTTCATCGTCAAGCTCGCAATCGTCGCCGCCGTCAGCCTGACGCTGTTCGTCTGGATCGAGCTCGTGGTGGAGAAGCCCCTGATCCGGCTCCGCCTCCTGACCCAGCGCAGCTTCGGCTTCGGCACGATTTCGGCGGTGTTCGTCGGTTTCGCGCTGTTCGGCTCGGTGTATCTCCTGCCTGCCTATCTCGGCCAGGTGCAGCGCTACAATGCCGAGCAGATCGGCCAGGTATTGGCCTGGACCGGCCTGCCGCAGCTGATCCTGATCCCGCTGGTGCCGAAACTGATGCAGCGCTTCGATGCCCGGCTCATCGCGTTCGTCGGCATGATGCTGTTCGCCGTCAGCTCCTTCATGAACATAGCCATGTCGCTCGATTATTCCGGCGATCAGTTCTTCATCCCGAACATCGTCCGCGCAGTCGGCCAGGCGCTGATGCTGGCACCGCTCAGCGCCGTCAGCCTCGGCAGCGTCGCGCCGCAGGACGCGGCCGCGGCCTCCGGCATCTCAAACATGATGCGCAACCTCGGCGGCGCGATCGGCACCGCGCTGCTCTCGACCATCGTGACCAAGCGCGAGCAGTTCCATTCCAACATCATCGGCCAGTCCGTTGACCTTGGCCGCGAGGAGGTGCGCGCGCGGATCGCCGAGATCACGGGTTACTTCCAGTCCCATGGCGTGGTCGACCCCGCCACCGCGCACCATCAGGCCATCGTGGCGCTCGGCAATATCGTCAGGCGCCAGGCGCTGGTGCTGGGCTTCAGCGACGCCTTCGCCGTGATCGGGATCGTGCTGGTCCTGGCCGCAATTGCGATTCTGCTGACCGGCAAACCGAAGGGCACGGCCGGCGGCGGCGCCGCGCATTGACTCGGCGATCCGGCGCTCAACTTGCCTCGCGCAGCTTGAACCGCTGGATCTTTCCGGTCTGAGTCTTCGGCAGCGCTTCGACAAAGGAGATCGCGCGGGGATACTTGTAGGGCGCAATGGTCGCCTTGACGTGATCCTGCAGCAACTTGACCTCGAGGTCGTCCGACGGCGCGCCCTGCTTGAGCACGATGAACGCCGAAACGATCTGTCCGCGCTCCACGTCCGTTTTGCCGACCACGGCGCACTCGGCAACATCGGGATGAGCGAGCAGCGCAGCCTCCACTTCAGGTCCCGCGATGTTGTAGCCCGACGAGATGATCATGTCGTCGGCGCGCGCGACAAAGGACAGCCGGCCGCTCTCGTCGCGGACGAAAGCATCGCCGGTGATGTTCCAGCCGTCGCGGACATAGTTGGCCTGCCGCTTGTCGGCCAGATACCGGCACCCTGTCGGCCCGCGAACAGCGAGCTTGCCGACCGTGCCGGGCGGCAATTCGTTCATGTCCTCGTCAACGATCCTGGCTTCATAGCCGGTGACCGGCTTGCCCGTCGTTCCGCCCACCGCGCTGCCGACGCGGTTGGTGATGAAGATATGCAGCAACTCCGTGCTGCCGATGCCGTCGAGGATAGGCTTGCCGGTTTTCTTGGTCCAACTCTCGAACACCGGCGCCGGCAAGGTCTCGCCGGCGGAGACCGCGAGCCGCAACGACGACAGATCGGCACCCCTGTCCATCGCAGCCATCATTGCCCGATAGGCGGTCGGCGCGGTGAAGCAGATCGTCGCCTTGTAGGTCTCGATGATCTTGACCATCTCGCTCGGCGCCGCGTTCTCGAGGAGCGTCGCGGTGGCCCCGAACCGCAGCGGAAAAATCGCAAGTCCGCCCAGGCCGAAGGTGAAGGCAAGCGGCGGCGAACCGACAAATACATCGTCCGGCGTCACGTTGAGCACTTCCCTCGCATAGCCATCTGCGACGATCAGCAGGTCGCGGTGGAAATGCATCGTCGCCTTCGGCTCACCTGTCGTGCCGGAGGTGAAGCCGAGCAGCGCGACGTCATCGCGACCAGTCTTCACCGCGTCGAATTTCACGGGCTTGTTGAGCGCGATGCGATCGAGCTCGGCGTCGTGGTTCTGCGTGCCGTCGAAGTTGACGACCTGCTTGAGGAATTTGCTGGTTTTGGCGCAAGCGACCAATTCGTCGGCGATACGGCTGTCGGTCAGCGCCAGCGAGATCTCGGCCTTGTCGACGATTTTTGCAAGTTCGCCAGCACGCAGCATCGGCATGGTGTTGACCACGACCGCACCAGCCTTGGTGGCCGCAAGCCATGCCGCGACCAGTGCCGGGTTGTTGCCGGAGCGGATCAGCACGCGATTGCCGGGCTTGACGCCGTAGTTCTCCACCAGCGCATGCGCGAGGCGGTTCGACCAGTCGGCCAACTCCTTGTAGGTGCGCTGGCGTCCGTTCCCGATTAGCGCGATGCGATCGCCCATGCCCCGTTCGACGATGCGGTCGGTCAGCTCGACCCCGGCGTTGAGGTATTCCGGATACTGAAATTCCGGCCGGTCGAGCAGCAGCTTCGGCCATTGCCGAAGCGGCGGCAGGTTGCGCCGCGCGAAATCGTCAATGTGACCCGACGGACCGAGCCCGGCAATTTCACCTGACATGTTATTGCCCCTCGCTTTCCATCAGAAAGGCCAAGACCAATATCGAGGACGCCCGGCAGCGTTCCATTCGCAAATCATTTTATACTTAAAACAATTTGACGCAAGAGCCGAAATCGGAGAATCCTCTGCCACGCTAGATCCGGGTGAGCTCCCTCAGCCGCAGCACCATCGGCGCATCGGGATCGGCGAGCGGCTCGATCGCGGTGAAGTGATTGGCATCAGGCACCAGGCCGAAGCGCGCTGCAACGCCCGCTTTGCCCCAGACATCTACGATGGTTCTGCTCTGCCGATGGTACTCGGAGCTTTCGTCCCCGCCGACGACGGCGTCGAGCGTCGCGCCCGCCGGCGGTGTCCAGAACAGCGGGCTTGCCGTCCTTGCCGCGGCGCGGTCGAGGCCGAGTGCCTTGTTGATCGAGGTGCTGACCAGCGGCTCCAGTTCAAACAGACCCGAAATCGCGTAGGCCGCGATGACAAGGTTTTTCGGCAGCGACCCGTCATGGGCCGGCCAGTCGGTCGCAAGCATGCAAGCGGCGAGATGGCCGCCCGCCGAATGCCCGCTGACCACGAGCGGCCGGCCAAGCTTTGCCAGTTCCCGCATCGCCGCACGCATCTGGCCGATGATGTCGCCGACCGTGACATTGGGACAGAGGTCATAGCTCGGCACCGCAACGCTGATGCCATGGGCATTGAGCCCGCGCGCGCAGTGGCTGAAGGACGAGCCGTCGAACGCCTGCCAATAGCCGCCATGGATGAAGACGACCAGCGGGCCGTCGCGCCCGCCCGCGAACAGGTCGATGGTGTTGCGGCTGCCCGGGCCATAGGTAAGGCGGCGTGGCGGATGCTGCTCACGGTAGGCCGCGGCATCCCTCGGCCAGCCGGCCAACAGTGCAGGATGCTCCGGCACCCGCGCGCGGTTGTTGTATTCGACCTCGTAGTCAACGTCGGTCACGGCTTCATCCCGTCCTGGCTTTCGCGGAGCGCTGCGCCGAGCCCTTGGCCTTGGCAAGCAGGCGCATCAGTTCGCGGATATCCTTCGGTGAAAGGTCGCCAAAGATATCGGCGATCCATTTCTCGTGCTCGGCGGCCATTTTTCGGAACTCGGCACGGCCGAGCTTGGTCAACCGGATGAACTGCACCCGTCGATCCGTCTCCGACGTGCGGCGGTCGAGATGGCCAGACTCGACGAGGCGTTCGACCAGCCCGGTGACGTTGCCGTTGGAGACCATCATCCGCTTCGACAGGTCCGACAGCGTCATGCCGTCCGAGACCTTGTCGAGCTGGGCCATCAGGTCGAAGCGCGGCAGCGTCACGCCAAACCGTTCTCGCAGCCGGCCGCGAACCTCGCCTTCGATCAGGGTGGTGCAGGTCAGGAGGCGGAGCCACAACCGCAGTTCCGTGCCGTGATCATCGGGCAGTTCAACTGCCTTGGTTTCGGAATCGAGGATCATGCGGCGATCGTGCCCTTGCGCTGTTCCCGGTCGGACCGATTGCTTTGAGCTTCAAGCAATTTCCGGCGCGCTGCAACAACAATCGCGGATCGATACGCATTTCCGGCTCGGTTTCGACAATTTCTTTAACCCTCAAGCAATTGGCGCGGCGCTTGCATGCTCCGCGAGGTTCGTCCTGACGCAACGCGACATCGCTTGCAGCGGTCACGGTCGTCAGCATAAGCTCTGCTGCGAGCGGCAGGCTGCTGGTGGGGGAAGCAACATGAAACAACTGACAGGATTGGCGGGATTTGCGGCTGTGCTTGGTGTCGCGATCGCGCCTGCGGTCGCGCAGGAAAAGATCAAGATCGGCGTCATCGTGACGACCTCGGGCCCGGCGGCCGCGCTCGGGCAGCAGGTGCGCGACGGCTTCGCGCTCGCGATCAAGGATCTCGGCGGCAAGATGGCGGGCCGTGATGTCGAGGTCGTCAATGCCGACGATGAGCTCAAGCCGGACGGCGCCGTCACCAAGGTGCGGGGCCTTCTCGAACGCGACAAGGTCGACTTCGTTGTCGGCCCGATCTTCTCCAACATCCTGCAGGCGATCCACCGGCCGGTCACGGACAACAAGACCTTCCTGATCAGCCCGAATGCCGGCCCCTCCAGCTACGCCGGCAAGGAATGCAACCCGTTTTTCTACGTGACGTCCTACCAGAACGACCAGGTGCACGAAATCCTCGGCAAAGTTGCGCAGGACCGCGGCTATAAGCGCGTCTATCTCCTGGTGCCGAACTATCAGGCCGGACGCGACTCGGTCGCGGGCTTCAAGCTCGACTACAAGGGCGAGATCGTGGACGAGTCCTACACTCCGCTCGGCACGCTGGATTTCCAGCCCGAACTCTCCAAGATCGCCTCGCTGAAACCGGACGCGTTGTTCACCTTCATGCCGGGCGGAATGGGCGTCAACCTGGTGAAGCAGTACAAGCAGGCCGGCGCGACCGTGCCGGTACTGTCCGCGTTCACCGTGGACGAATCCACCCTGCCCGCGCAGCAGGACGCTGCGGTCGGGATGTTTGGCGGCGCGAACTGGGCGCCGAACCTCGACAATCCCCAGAACAGGAAGTTCGTCGCGGCCTATGAGGCCGCCTACAACGGCGTGCCCGGCACCTACGCCATGCAGGCCTACGACGCGGCAATGCTGATCGACAGCGCCGTGAAGGCGGTAAAGGGCGATCTCTCCAACAAGGACGCGGTCGCGGCCGCGCTGAAGAAGGCCGACTTCACCTCGCTGCGCGGCAACTTCAAGTTCAATGCCAACGGTTATCCGATCCAGGACTTCTATCTCACCAAGGTCGCGAAGCGGGCGGACGGCAAATTCCAGACCGAGATCGTTGAAAAGGTGTTCGAGAATTATGGCGACCGCTACGCCAAGGATTGCATGTCAGGCAAGTAAAGCCATAGGAGCAAACATCGCCATGAACGACGAAATCGCCGGTATCACCCGCGCCAACGAAGGCATCCAGGGCATTACCTGGAACATCCTCGGCCAAACCTACGTGCCGAAGAGCCGTACCGAACATTCCTTCTCCTGGCACGCGACCTTCCCGCCGGGAACCTTCGTGCCGCCTCATATCCATCCTGACCAGGACGAGTACCTCTACATTCTCGAAGGCAAGCTCGACTTCATGCTCGACGGCGCCGACGAGTCGGCGACGCCGGGAGATCTGGTGCGCCTGCCGATGGGCAAGCCGCACGGCATCTTCAACAAGTCGCAGCAGCCGGCCAAAACGCTGTTCTGGGTCTCGCCGACACGCCGGCTCTACGACCTGTTCTGGGCGATCCACAACATGAAGGAGCAGAACCCGGATGACGTGGTGCGGCTCGCAGCCGAGCACAACATCCACTTCCTGCCGCCGCCGCCGGCCTAACTCACTTCCTGTCGTCTATTGCCGCGCCACCACGCGCGCGGCAAAGCCGGCCTTCGCCGCGTAGCCGCGAACGATGGCCTCGCGCGCCTCGAAACTGAGGATGGTGTTGACGTCGCTAAAGCCCTGCGGTGCGAGCTGCTCGACCGCGTCGATCACGCCCTCCGGTCCGCCGCGGCGGTTCGAGGCGACGATGTCCGCGGTCATCGGCAGGCGTTGCCGCTCGTAGGCAACCAGCGCCTGGCGCGGATGCTCCGATCGCGCCAGCATATCCGCGAGGCAGCGCGCATCGAGAATGGCCTGCGAGGCGCCGTTCGAGCCCACCGGATACATCGGATGCGCGGCATCGCCGAGCAGCGTGACACGGCCGCTTGACCAGTAAGGCAGCGGATCGCGGTCGCAGCACGGATACTCCCAGAACTCCGGCGTCGCGCGGATCAGCGCCGCAAAATCAACCTGCGGGATCGAGAAGCCCGCAACGTGCGGCATCAGCTCGTCGCGACGGCCGAGGTTCGACCAGCCCTCGCGGCGCGGCGGCGGCGCATTGCCGTCGCCGAGCCGCACCAACACCGCCCAGTTGGTGAGCCGGCTCGCCGGGCTCGACCCTTCCGCAATCGGATAGACCACCGCCTTCGCATTCAGGCCGCCGGCGATGATCATCGACCGTCCGGTCAAGAACGCCGGCCAGTCGGTCGCGCCGCGCCACAGCATCAGGCCGTTCCAGCACGGCGGTCCCTCATCCGGGAACAGCGTCTGCCGCACCTTGGAGTGGATGCCGTCGGCGCCGATCAGGATGTCGCCGCGCGCGGTGTGGACATGGGTCCCACTGCGATCGAAGAAATAGGCCGATACGCCACCCTCGTCCTGTGTGAACGATCCGAGCCGGCAGTTGGTGCGGATCGCCTCGGTACCGAGCCGCTCGATCACGGCGCGATGGATGACGCCCTGCAGGCGGCCGCGGTGAATGGAGAATTGCGGCACATCATGGCCGGCATCGAGCCCGCGCTTCTCATGCCAGACCTGCTGGCCGTGCCGCGTGAGATAGAACAGTTCGTAGGTGCGGATCGCCGCTGCATCGAGCCGATCCAACAGGCCGAGCTGGGCAAGCTCACGGATCGCGTGCGGCAGCGTGTTGATGCCGACGCCGAGCTCGCGGATCGTGTCCGACTGTTCGTAAAGCTCGCACTGAATGCCGCGGGAGCGCAGCATCAACGCGGTGGTGAGTCCGCCAATTCCACC
The DNA here is from genome assembly GCF_018131005.1 of Bradyrhizobium lablabi. Lineage (GTDB taxonomy): Bacteria > Pseudomonadota > Alphaproteobacteria > Rhizobiales > Xanthobacteraceae > Bradyrhizobium > Bradyrhizobium lablabi_D. Next base: position 330,558 of record NZ_JAFCJK010000005.1, on the reverse strand, counting down.
GCCGACGATAATCGCCTTCATCGTCCCTTACTCCACTCAATGCCAGGACGCCTAACCAGTTAGGCCTACCGTCGCACGGCCCCTCGCCCCGCCGCAAGCGGCTTTGGTAGCCCTGCCTTGAGCCGCCCGCGCTGTTTCGGCTTAGGATTAACATTGGTTCAGGGGTACTCCAACTATCCCCATCATCCTGAGGAGCCTGCGAACTGGCGTCTCGAAGGATGCGTGGCCTGGCAGGTGGCCGCGCATCCTTCGAGGCTCGCAAAGAGCTCGCACCTCAGGATAACGGATCTGACAAGTGTGCCTCGCCATCAATCCGGTGCCACCGCGATCGCCTGGATCTCCACCTTGGCGCGGTCCTCGATCAGGCCGGAGACCTGCAGCGCCGTCATCGCCGGGAAGCGCCGGCCCATCACGTCGCGATACACGGCGCCGATCTCCTTCAGCCGTGCGGAGTATTCCTTGCGGTCGAGCAGGAACCAGGTCATCGACACGATGTGCTCAGGCCCCGCACCGCCGGCGGCCGCGACCGCGACGATGTTCTGCAATGTCTGCCTGATCTGGGCGACAAGATCGTCGGTCTCGAACATGCATTGCGCGTTCCAGCCGATCTGGCCCGCGATGAAGATGGTCTTGCCGCGTGCGGCTACACCGTTGGCGTAGCCGATCGGCTTTGCCCATCCCTCGGGTTGCAGGATCTCAATCATCTCAATTGCCCTCGAAAGCCGGCTTCTGCTTGGCGGCAAACGCCTCGAAGGCGCGGCGGAAATCACCGGTCACCATGCAGATCGCCTGCGCCTGCGCTTCGGACTCGATCATCTCGTCGACGCCCATCGCCCATTCCTGGTTGAACATCGTTTTGGTCACGCCGTGCGCAAACCATGGCCCGTCAGCGAGCGAACGCGCCAGCTCATGCGCGGCGCCGGCAAGCTCGGCCGCCGGCACCAGGCGATTGTGGAACCCCCAGGCGAGGCCCTCCTCGGCGCTCATGGCGCGGCCGGTATAGAGCAGATCGGCGGCACGGCCCTGCCCGATCACGCGCGGCAGCAGCCCGCAGGCGCCCATGTCGGCGCCGGCGAGGCCGACGCGGGTGAACAAAAACGCGGTTTTGGCCTGTGGCGTCGCAAGGCGGAGATCGGACGCGAGCGCCAGCATCGCGCCGGCACCGGCGCAGATGCCGTCGATCGCGGCGACGACGATCTGCGGGCATTTGCGCATCGCGCGCACCACTTCGCCGGTCATGCGGGTAAAGGCGAGCAGATCCGGCATCGTCATCCGCGTCAGCGGCTCGATGATCTCGAACACGTCACCGCCGGAGCAGAAATTGCCCTCCGCGCCGGTGAGCACGATCGAGCGCACGTCGGAGGCGCAAGTGAGATCGCGGAACAGATCGCGCAGCTCCTCATAGGAATCGAAGGTCAGCGGATTCTTCTTGTCCGGACGGTTCAGCGTGATGGTCGCGACGCGGCCGGACTCGTCGGTCGACCAGCGGAAATGCTTCGCGGAATAATCCTTGAACGGCCGGAGCTTTGCTTTCATCTCAGACATGACGATTTCCTCGGCGCTTGCTTTACCCGGTGAAGACTTCGCCGCCGGCGACCGCCACGGCTTGTCCGTTGATCGATGATGCACCCTCCGATGCAAGCCAGAGGATCGCATCGGCCACCTCGTCCGGCGTCACCAGCCGCTGCATCGGATTGGTCTTTGCCAGCGCCGCGCGCGCCTCTTCCTCGCTCCGACCGGTCTTGGCGACGATGTTCGCGGCGGCTTCCGCCACCAGCGGCGTGTCGGTATAGCCGGGACAGACCGCATTCACGGTGACGCCGCGCCGCGCATATTCGAGCGCGAGCGAACGCGTGAGACCGACGACACCATGCTTCGCCGCGACGTAAGCCGAAACATAGGCGTAACCCGCAAGGCCCGCAGTCGAGGCGACATTGATGACGCGTCCTCGCCCGCGTCGCGCCATGCCGGGAAGCACGGCATGCGTCACCAGAAACACGCTGGTAAGATTGCTCGCGAGCATGTCCGACCATAACGCGGCACCGGTCTTGTCGAAGGCCGCGCTGGCGGCCTTGCCGGCATTGTTGACCAGGATGTCAATCGGACCCGCCTCGGCTTCGATCCGCGCGACGCCTTTCGTGACCGCGGCCTCGTCGGTCACATCGATCGCGCCGATCGCGCCGACGCAGTCGCCGAACGCCGCAACGGTAGCTTTCAAGGCCTCGATCCGGCGTCCTGCGACGCTGACGCGAACGCCGGCCTTTGCCAGCGCAAGGGCCGTCGCCGCGCCGATGCCGGAACCGGCGCCGGTCACCAGGGCATGTGCGTTAGGCCAAAAGCGCGTCATGGCTTTGCTCCCGCGGCCGCACGTTCGAGGTTGCTCTCGTATTGCTGCTTGCCCGACAGATATTGCTTCGGCCAGGCGATCGACTTCACACCGATCTTGGCGGCCTCATGCAGCGTCCAGGCGGGATCGGCAAGATGCGGCCGCGCGATGGCGCAGAGATCGGCGCGGCCTGCGGCGATGATCGAGTTGGCGTGGTCGGCTTCCGAGATCGCGCCGACTGCGATGGTCGCAATCCCGACCTCGTTGCGGATCTTGTCGGCAAACGGCGTCTGATAGAGCCGGCCATACACAGGATGGTCGTCGGCCCACACCTGCCCGGATGAACAGTCGATCAGGTCGGCGCCATCAGCCTTGAACAGCTTCGCGAATTCGAGCGCGTCGTCGGGCGTATTGCCGCCCTCCGCCCAATCGTGACAGGACATCCGGACCGACATCGGCCTGTCCTCGGGCCACACCGCGCGGATGGCACGGAACACCTCCAGCGGATAGCGCGCGCGGTTCTCGATTGAACCGCCATACTCATCGCTACGGCGATTGGTCAGCGGCGACAGGAAGCTCGACAGGAGATAGCCGTGCGCACAGTGCAGCTCCAGAATATCGAAACCGATCCTGGCGGCGCGCCTCGCGGCGGCGACGAACTGATTTCGTACTTCGTCCATCTCGGCGCGCGTCATCGGCTCCGGCAATTGCCCATCGGGCAGATAGGAAACGGCCGAGGCCGACACCAGCGGCCAGTTGTGATCGGGCAGCGGCTCGTCCATGCCCTCCCAGGCGACGCGGGTCGAGCCCTTGCGCCCGGCATGGCCGAGCTGAATGCCGATGCGGGCCTGCGAATTGCGGTGCACGAAGTCGACGATCCGCCGGTAGGCGTTCGCCTGCTCGTCGTTCCACAGGCCGCAGCAGCCGGGCGTGATACGCGCTTCGGGCGAGACGCAAGTCATCTCGGTGAACAACAGCCCGGCGCCGCCGAGCGCGCGGGAGCCGAAATGCACCAGATGGAAATCGTTGGGCACGCCCTCCTCGGCCGAATACATCGCCATCGGCGACACGATGATGCGGTTGTGCAGCGACAATCCGCGGATGCGGAACGGCGTCAGCATCGGCGGCGTGACGCGATCGTTGGTGTCCGGCAATCCGCTCCGCTCGGCAAACCAGCGCTCATAACCTTCGAGCCACGCTCTGTCGCGGAGGCGCAGATTCTCGTGGCTGATGCGCTGCGAGCGGGTCAGGAGCGAGTACATGAACTGCTCCGGCTCCAGCGTGTCGGCATAGCGCGAGCCGACCACCTCGAACCACTCCATCGCATTGCGCGCGGCGTTCTGGATGCGCGCGACGTCGACCCTGCGCAGCTCCTCGTACGCCGCCAGCACCGCCGGAATGCTCTCGCGCGCGGTCCCAAGCCGCTTGAACTGGTTGGTCAGCTCGATCGCATCCTCCAGCGCGAGCTTCGTGCCAGACCCGATCGCAAAATGCGCTGTATGCGCCGCATCGCCCATCAGCACGACATGGCTGCTGCCGTTGAATGCGGTCCATTTGCCGCAGATCAGCCGCGGGAAGGACAGCCATGCCGAGCCGCGCAGATGCCGCGCGTTGGAGACCAGTCGATGTCCCTCGAGGATCTCGGCAAAGACCTGTTCGCAGAAAGCGATCGAGGAGTCCTGGTCCATCCTGTCAAGGCCATGGGCGAGATACGCCTCCTCCGTGGTCTCGACGATGAAGGTCGAGGCACCATCCTCGAACTTGTAGATGTGAGCCTGGAACCAGCCGTGCTCGGTCTTGCGGAAGTCGAAAGTGAAGGCATCGAACAGCTTGTTGGTGCCGAGCCAGATATAGCGGTTCGGCCGCAACAACATGTCGGGCTGGAACGTCTCCGAATATCTGTTGCGGATCTTCGAGTTGACGCCATCAGCAGCAACGATCAGGTCGGCTTCGGAAAATTCGAGATCGGAGTCCACCTCGCGCTCGAAGATCAGCTCGACGCCGAGTTGCTCGGCCCGCGCCTGCAAAATGTTGAGCAGCCGCTTGCGGCCGATCCCGACGAAGCCATGGCCGGACGTGCGCATCCTCCGGCCCTTGATCAGAACCTCGATATCGTCCCAGTGATTGAACGCCGCTTCGATGGCGTCGGCGGTGACCGGATCCCATTTGCGCATGTTGTCCATGGTCGCATCGGAGAACACGACTCCGAACCCGAACGTGTCGTAGGGCCGGTTGCGCTCGACCACGGAGATGTGGTGTGCGGGATCGAGCATCTTCATGAGGATGCCGAAATAAAGCCCGGCCGGCCCGCCTCCAATGCATACGATGCGCATCACGATCTCCCGCTAGCTTCGGCGGCCGCTGGGGTTGGCTTGACGGCATTGTTCCGGCGAGCCGATGACGAATATTATTTTATACTTAAAATAATTGTCAAGAGCGGCGGCCGGATATTTCGGCCCGTCATCGCCCGGCTTGACGGCGCGATCTGGTATTCCGGAGACATTCCTGATCGGCACCGGGTAACTGATTTGGTCAAACGCGAAGCGGAATATTTTCAGCCCATGGGCTTGCGCCGTCAGGCAAATCAGCGATGGGCGCGCGGCACAGCCATGCCGGTTCCGAGCTTGAATCGAGCTCCCCCGGCGGGCATAACGACACCTTCCCGAAAAAGCCATAGCCCAAGGAATTGCCATGCCGCCCTATCGCTCCCGCACAACCACTCACGGCCGCAACATGGCGGGTGCGCGCGGCCTCTGGCGCGCGACCGGCATGCGGAACGAGGATTTCGGCAAGCCGATTATCGCGGTGGTCAATTCCTTCACCCAGTTCGTGCCCGGACATGTGCATCTGCAAAACCTCGGCCAGCTCGTTGCCCGCGAGATCGAGAAGGCCGGCGGGGTGGCCAAGGAGTTCAACACCATCGCGGTCGATGACGGCATCGCGATGGGCCATGACGGCATGCTGTACAGCCTGCCCTCGCGCGAATTGATCGCCGACAGCGTCGAATACATGGTGAACGCGCATTGCGCCGACGCGATGGTCTGCATCTCCAACTGCGACAAGATCACGCCCGGCATGCTGATGGCGACGCTGCGCCTCAACATCCCGACCGTGTTCGTCTCCGGCGGCCCGATGGAGTCGGGCAAGATCCTGCTCAAGGGCAAGAAGCGCGCAGTCGACCTGATCGACGCGATGGTGGCGGCGGCAGATAGCTCCGTCACCGACGAAGAGGTCGCGGTGATCGAGCGCTCGGCCTGCCCGACCTGCGGCTCCTGCTCCGGCATGTTCACCGCCAACTCGATGAACTGCCTGACCGAGGCGCTCGGCCTCGCGCTGCCCGGCAACGGCTCGGTGCTGGCGACGCATGCCGACCGCAAAAGCCTGTTCGTCGAGGCCGGCCATCTGATCGTGGATCTCGCCCGCCGCTATTACGAACAGGACGATGCAAAGGTGCTGCCGCGGAACATCGCCAGCTTCAAGTCGTTCGAGAACGCGATGACACTCGACATCGCGATGGGCGGCTCGACCAACACCGTGCTGCATCTGCTGGCCGCCGCGCATGAGGGCCAGGTGCCTTTCACCATGGCGGATATCGACCGGCTCTCGCGCAAGGTGCCGGTGCTGTGCAAGGTCGCGCCCTCCGTGCAGGACGTGCACATGGAGGACGTGCACCACGCCGGCGGCATCATGGCGATCCTCGGGGAACTCGACCGCGCCAGGCTGATCACGACTGACGGACCGACCGTTCACAGCGCCACCCTGGGTGACGCGCTGAACCGCTGGGACGTCGCGCGGACCACGAGCGAGAAGGTGCGCAATTTCTACATGGCCGCGCCCGGCGGCGTGCCGACCCAGGAGGCTTTCAGCCAGGACCGCCGTTTCGACGACGTCGATCTCGACCGCGCCAAGGGCTGTATCCGCGACGCCGCGCACGCCTATTCGAAGGACGGCGGGCTCGCCGTGCTGTTCGGCAACCTTGCCAAGGACGGCTGCATCGTGAAGACCGCTGGCGTCGACGAGAGCATTCTGAAATTCTCAGGCCCCGCCCGCATCTTCGAGAGCCAGGACGCGGCGGTCGAAGGCATTTTGGGCAACAATGTAAAGGCGGGCGACGTCGTCGTGGTGCGCTATGAGGGTCCGCGCGGCGGGCCGGGCATGCAGGAAATGCTCTATCCGACCAGCTATCTCAAATCGAAAGGTCTGGGCAAGGTCTGCGCGCTGATCACCGACGGCCGCTTCTCCGGCGGATCGTCCGGCCTGTCGATCGGCCACATCTCGCCGGAAGCTGCTGAAGGCGGCCTGATCGGGCTTGTCGAGGAAGGCGACCTGATCGAACTCGATATTCCGAACCGCAGGATCAACCTCGCGGTGGCAGACGCGGAGCTGAACCGCCGCCGCGAGGCGATGGTCGCCAAGGGCAATGCCGCGTGGAAGCCCGCGCCGCGCAAGCGTGCCGTCTCGACCGCGCTGAAGGCCTATGCGGCGTTCGCCAGCAGCGCCGCGAAGGGTGCCGTGCGTATCCTTCCGGAGTGATCGGCAAAGTCTCTCAAGTGCGACGGCTTGCCTCTCCCCAACCGGGAGAGGTGGAGCTTTGCCGTCGCTCCGGCTCGGCTTAGTCGATCATGCTGTGGCGCCGGCGGTTCAAGCGCGAAGGTCGGCCGCTTCGATCCGGATGCGGTCGGCGTGGAGCGACCAGTCGCACAGCGCCTGTTGCTCACAGAATTTGCGCTTGGCCATTTCGGTGGCCTGTCCCTCGGTCGAGGCGTCGATTTCCAGCAATCCCTGACAGACTTCGCGCTCGCGGCCATTGTCGCCGAGCACGTCCTTCATAAACAAAACGACAAAGCGTGACATGGAACCCTCCCTGCGTCAGCAGAGCTCGCGCTTCGCAGTCTACCACTTGCGGAAGTTTGGTTTGAGTTAAATCGACGCCGGCGCGTGCGAATGTACACCGCGCAGAATCACGCGCCGGTCGATGGCAGGGCTGGCGGCGGCGATCACGATAGCGGCCGGGCACGTCAGCAACATGGCCATATCCAGCCGAGGCGACCGTATCTCGGGGGAAAACAACGAGGGACGCTGGTTCACCGCCCGACTTGAGCGCAGCCCTATTGTGGCATGAAGCCGAACGCCTTCTCGAAGCGGCTGGCGTAGGCCGGCCAGACCTCGGGATTGACGATCCGCGGCGGCCGCTTGCCGTCGAGCGCACCGAGAACCTGCTCGGCAGCGATCCTGCCCATGTTCACCCGCGCCTCGCGGGTGACGCCGGCGGTGTGCGGACTCGCCAGCACGTTGTCGAATTGCAGGAGCGGATGATCCGGGGGCGGCGGTTCCTTGGCCCAGACGTCGAGGCCGGCGCCGGCAATGCGCTTTTCGCGCAAAGCGTCTTCCAGCGCCTTCTCGTCGTGAATGAAGCCGCGCGCGGTGGTGACGAAATAGGCGTGCGGCTGCATCAGAGAGAACTCGCGCGCGCCGATCATGCCGCGATTGTCCTTGGTCAGCGGGCAGGAGATCGAAACGAAATCCGAGCGGCGCAGCAGGTCATCGAGCTCGACCTTCTCCCCACCCCGCTTCGCCATCTCCTCCGCCGAAAGATAGGGATCGTAGGCGATCACCTTCATGTGGAGCAGGCCCTTGCAGAGTTCGGCGATACGCCGGCCGACATTGCCGAGGCCGACGATGCCGACGGTCTTCTCCATGAGCTCGTTGCCGATCAGATCGTTGCGGTTGACGTCGCACTCGCGGCGCAGCCGGCGATCGGACTGGATGATCCGCTTCGACAGCGTGAGCATCATGCCGAGCGCATGCTCGGCGACCGAATTGGCGTTGCCCCCGGACTGGTTGACCACCAGGACGCCTGCCGCCGTGCAGGCGTCGACATCGACGGGATCGAAGCCCGCGCCGTTGGAGGAGACGATCAAGAGGTTGGGCGCCCGCTTCAGGAGATCATTGTGGACATGGAAATGCGGTGCAAGCTCATCGCGCGCCGCACCGATCTGGTAGACATGCGCGTCAGCCAGGACCGGCGCAAACACCGCCTCCGGGCTCTCGTTCTCGAGTCGGTCGAGCCGCACGTCGGAACGCTGCTTCAAGGTATCGATATAGATCTCGTGGGCGAGATATTTGACGTAGAACACGCGCTTGTTGTTGACGGTCATTTCGTCGCCGTTTCCCCCAAAATATCGTTCCGTCCTGTATCGCACGGCGGACCGGCGGCGGCATCGACAGAAACCGCAGATCGCATTGCGGCCGGGGCATGTTGACAATCCCGTTCACCGCGTCAAGTTCTCAACCGCAAGCGGCCACGAGCGTCGCAGATCAGGGAGAACAGGATGGCGGCCGCCGAGGACAAAGCCTCGCCCCAACAATCGGCATCCCGGGAATCAGCACCCCAGGCGACTTGGCACGGCATCGTGCTGCAGACCCTCAAGCGCAACGAGGTCCGGCTGGTGCCCTATGTGCCCGACCGGGTGCTGACCACGCTGATCAAGAGCCTGCATGCCGACCCCTACTTCACCACCTTCCCCACCGCGCGCGAGGAAGAGGCCGTTGGCATCGTCGCCGGCGCCTGGATGGCCGGGATGCGCGGCGCGGTGCTGATGCAGACCTCGGGCTTTGCCACGCTCGCAAATGTGCTGGCGTCGCTGGCGGTGCCCTACCAGATCCCGCTCATCATGTTCGTCTCGGAGCGTGGCACGCTCGGCGAGTTCAATTACGGGCAGGCACTGGTCTGCCGCACGATGCGCCCGGTGCTGGATTCGCTCGCGATGGAGCATCACACCATCACGCGGCTCGACGAACTCGAGTTCATCGCCGACCGCTCGATCAAGCAGGCCGTCACCACCCAGGCGCCGGTGGCGCTGATCCTCTCGCCGCTCCTGACCGGCGGCAAAGTCTTCGACAAGTGAGCGCTGCCATGACGACACCACACGCGCGCAATACCAAGGTAATGAACCGCTTCGAGCTCACCTCGCGGCTCGTCGCGAAGCTGAAGCACGAAGAGGCCGTGATCGGCGGCATCGGCAACACCAATTTCGATCTGTGGGCGGCCGGACACCGACCGCAGAACTTCTACATGCTGGGCAGCATGGGCCTTGCATTTCCGATCGCGCTCGGCGTGGCGCTGGCGCAGCCGAAACGCCGCGTGTTCGCGCTCGAAGGCGACGGCTCGCTGTTGATGCAGCTCGGCTCGCTGTCGACGATCGCAACGCTGGCCCCGCAGAACCTGACCATGGTGGTAATGGACAACGGCATCTACCAGATCACCGGCGGCCAGCCGACGCCGGCGGCCGCAGCCACAGATATCGTGGCCATTGCGATGGCGAGCGGCCTTGCCAACAGCTCATGGGCGGCGGACGAGGACGACTTCGACCGGCTGATCGAGCAATCGATGTCGGCCTCACACCCGACCCTGATCGGCGTACGCATCGACGACAAGCCTGGCACCGGCACCACACGGCGCGATCCCGTGCAGATCCGCGAGCGCTTCATGCACGGCCTCGGCGTGCGGCAACCGCTTTAAGGTAAAGATTAATCCCCGCGGGCAATCGCGGCCCGCGGGGATTGGCCTTGGCTATCTCCGTCATTGCGAGCGAAGCGAAGCAATCCATCTCACCAAGCGTACGGAACGATGGATTGCTTCGTCGTTTCGCTCTTCGCAATGACGACGAGAGAGTCGGTACCGCTCTCGAAATACGAGATAGACGTCGCGCCGCTAGTCAATAACCCTGATCACCTTGCGGGTGCGCGGCTCGACGATCACGCGGCGATCGTTGACCACGGCATAACCATAATCGGTGTAGCGCGGGACCGGATGCAGCACGACAGTCTCGGGCAGCGGCTCGCCAACCACGACGCGCTCACGCACCACGACCGACGGCTGGTCGCGCGGCACTGCGCCAATCACGGCGTTCGGAATCTCGAGGCCAGCGCCGACCGCCGCGCCCACGGTGCCGCCGACGATCTCGCCGACGGGACCCGCGATTTCGCCGCCGGCGCGCGCACCGTTAGCGGCGCCCGTAGCCGTAGTGGACTGCGCAAAGGCCGAGCCCGATGCGAGCAGCGACGCGGCGACAAGGGAAACGGCAAGACGTTTGTTCATCATTCTCCTCCTCCAGCGAGTTGATCGACGGCGTCTCAACCGCGGGAGGAATGAGATGTTCCGGTTCCGATGAGGCTATATCTGAAGGTTCCTGTGGAACGAATTTGCGGCAGCACGCGAAGGATCAGGCCGCCGCGATCTCGTGGCTTGCCATCATCTCGAGCGCGCGCACCATCGCCGAATGATCCCAGGCTCTGCCGCCATGCGCGGCGCAGGAAGAGAACAGTTGCTGCGCCACCGCCGTGCTCGGCAACGAGATGCCGAGCGCTCGCGCGCCTTCGAGCGCGAGGTTGAGGTCCTTCTGGTGCAGCTCGATGCGGAATCCGGGATCGAAATTGCGCTTCACCATGCGCTCGCCATGCACCTCGAGGATACGCGACGACGCGAAGCCGCCCATCAGCGCCTGGCGCACCAGCGCCGGATCGGCGCCGGCCTTCGAAGCGAACAGCAGCGCCTCGCCGACCGCCTCGATCGTCAGCGCGACGATGATCTGGTTCGCGACCTTGGTGGTCTGGCCGTCGCCATTGCCGCCAACATGGGTGACGTTCTTGCCCATCTTCCCGAACACGGGTTTCATGGTGTTGAAGGCGCGCTCGGGACCGCCGACCATGATGGTCAGGCTCGCGGCCTTGGCGCCAACTTCGCCGCCGGACACCGGCGCGTCGAGATATTCGGCACCGAGCGCTTCGATCCGGTTCGCGAACTCCTTCGTCGCAAGCGGCGAGATCGAGCTCATGTCGACCACGATCTTGCCGTTCGACAAGCCCTCCGCGACACCGTCCTTGCCGAACAGCACGGCTTGGACATGCGGAGTATCCGGTACCATGACGATAACGGCATCGGCTTCCCGCGCGACCTGGCTGCCTGACTTGCAAACGACGCCGCCTGCCGCAACCAGCTCCGGCGGGATCGGGCCGACGTCATGCAGAAACAGGCGATGGCCGGCGGCCTGGAGATGGCCGGCCATCGGCCGTCCCATGGTGCCGAGGCCGATGAAACCGATATCGATCATCTTGCGATTGTCCCTAGTTGATCACGTGTCAAAAACATGTGCGGCGTGCCAGCCGAGGCCTTCGACCGTGCTGGTGCGCGGCTTGTATTCGCATCCGATCCAGCCGCGATAGCCGATCGCGTCGAGATGCCTGAACAGGAATGGATAGTTGATCTCGCCGGTGCCCGGCTCGTTGCGGCCGGGATTGTCGGCGAGCTGGACATGCGCGATGCACGGCAGATGCCGTTGCAGGCTGCGCGCGATGTCGCCTTCCATTACCTGCATGTGGTAGATGTCGTACTGCACGAACAGATTGCTGGAGCGCACGTCGGCGATGATCTGCACGGCCTGCGCGGTGCGGTTCAGGAAGAAGCCGGGGATGTCGATGGTGTTGATCGGCTCGATCAGCAAGCGGATGCGTTCGCGCGCCAGGGCATCGGCGGCGAAGCGGAGGTTGTTCACGAGCACCTCGTTGAGCTCGAAGCTGTCGGCACCGTCGGGAGCGATACCGACGAGGCAATTGAGCTGCCGGCAATCCAGTGCCTTGGCGTAATCGATCGCGCGCGCGACGCCGTCGCGGAACTCCTCGACACGGTCGGGCAGAATCGCTATGCCGCGCTCGCCGGCGGCCCAGTTGCCGGCCGGCAGATTGTGCAGCACCTGGGCCAGGCCGTGCTCGTCGAGCTTTTCGCGCAGCTCGGCCTTGTCGAAGTCGTAGGGGAACAGGTACTCGACGCCGCTGAAACCTGCCGCCTTGGCCGCGGCGAAGCGGTCGACGAACGGCATCTCGCCGAACAGCATGGTGAGATTGGCGGCAAATTTCGGCATGGCGTGCCCTCCCCTTGTCAGGCCGGCTGCAGCGCGCCGGGCCGACGCACGGCCGCCGGCGCGTCGTCGAGCGGCAGGTCGAGCACCTCCTCGAACTCGACGACGTTGTCGATCTCGGTGCCCATCGCGATGTTGGTGACGCGCTCAAGAATGAACTCGACCACGACAGGCACCTGGTATTCCGCCATCATCGCGCGCGCCGTCTCGAAGGCCGCCGCGGCATGTTTGGGATCGGTCACGCGGATCGCCTTGCAGCCGAGCCCTTCGGCGACCGCGACATGATCGACGCCGTAGACACCGAGCTCCGGTGCGTTGATGTTCTCGAACGAGAGCTGGACGTGATAGTCCATGTCGAAGCCGCGCTGGGCCTGGCGAATCAGCCCGAGATAGGAATTGTTCACGACGACGTGGATGTAGGGCAGCTTGAACTGCGCGCCGACGGCAAGCTCCTCGATCAGGAACTGGAAGTCGTAGTCGCCTGACAGCGCCACGATCTCACGGGTCGGATCGGCTGCGCGCACGCCGAGCGCCGCCGGCAGGGTCCAGCCGAGCGGACCGGCCTGCCCGGCATTAATCCAGTTGCGCGGACCATAGATGCCGAGGAACTGCGCGCCGGCGATCTGCGACAGGCCGATCACGCTGACATAGGTCGTGTCGCGGCCGAAGGCGCGGTTCATCTCCTGATACACGCGCTGCGGCTTGATCGGCACCCCGTCGAAATCACTCTTGCGCAGCATGGTGCGCTTGCGGTCCTGGCAGGACGCCGGCCACGCCTGCCGCTCCTTCAGCTTGCCGGCCTTGCGCCACTCCTTCGCGACCGAAACGAACATTTCGAGCGCGGCCCTGGCGTCGGAGACGATGCCGAGATCGGGATTGAAGACGCGGCCGATTTGCGTGGGCTCGATGTCGACGTGCACGAACTTGCGGCCCCTGGTGTAGGTCTCGATCGAGCCGGTGTGGCGGTTGGCCCAGCGATTGCCGATGCCGAGCACGAAGTCCGATTGCAGCATGGTGGCATTGCCGTAGCGGTGGCTGGTTTGCAGGCCGACCATGCCCGCCATCAGCACGTGATCGTCGGGAATCGCGCCCCAACCCATCAGGGTCGGCACCACCGGCACGTTGACGGTCTCGGCGAAGGTGACCAGGAGATCCGAGGCGTCGGCATTGATGACGCCCCCGCCGGCGACGATCAGCGGCCGATCGGCGGCGTTGAGCATCTCCAACGCCTTCTCGATCTGCTTGCGCGTCGCACTCGGCTTGTAGACCGGCAGCGGCTCGTAGGTCGTGTCGTCGAACTCGATCTCGGCAAGCTGCACGTCGAGCGGCAGGTCGATCAGAACCGGCCCCGGCCTGCCCGAGCGCATGACGTGGAAGGCCTGGCTGAACACCCGCGGCACAAGGCCGGGCTCGCGCACGGTCACGGCCCATTTGGTCACGGGCTTTGCGATCGACTCGATGTCGATCGCCTGAAAGTCTTCCTTGTAGAGCCGCGCGCGCGGCGCCTGTCCGGTGATGCAGAGGATCGGGATCGAATCCGCGATCGCCGAATAAAGCCCGGTGATCATGTCGGTGCCGGCCGGCCCCGAGGTGCCGATGCAGACGCCGATATTGCCGGCCTTGGCGCGGGTGTACCCTTCGGCCATGTGCGAGGCGCCCTCGACATGGCGCGCCAGAATGTGCCGGATCGAGCCGCGCAGCTTCAGCGCCGAATAGAGCGGATTGATCGCCGCACCCGGCACGCCGAACGCGCTAGTGACACCCTCCTTCTCCAGAATTCGCACTGCCGCATCGATTGCTCGCATCTTCGCCATATCGCGCCTCGCTCAACTGGGTTGGCTCTGAGGCAATCTTCGCGACAGCGACGGGCGATCTCAACGCAGACGATTTTATTTCCCGCGGTGTGGAAGGGCGCTGTGAAAGACGGGCGAATTCAATCGTTTGAGAAAATCACTTGATGAAAACCGGAGCGCGCTTGCGATTGCAAAGAACCGCCCCGGTCCCGCCGGACAATAGCTCCGCGATGCAGTCATGTATCTTGCGGCGCCGCAGCAGGTATTGCTCCTCGGCGGCGGGATCAAATCACCTCGCCGCCATCGATCGCCTTTTTGGCAAGCTCGACGGCCTTCTCTGCCGTGATCGCATCGATCGTGGTGGTCGCTTCGTCGCGCACTGAAGGCGGAAATGCGATACGGATCTTCTTGCCGTTTGCGCGGCGAATGGTCGCGCGCCACCGATCGGTATCGCGACGGAAAGCGTCGATCACAAAATCCCTGTGGAGGACGCCGCTCATGGCCGGCTGCTTCAACGGCATCTCGGGCGCGAGCGGTCCGCTTGCGACCTCGCGAACCATCTCGCTGATCGCCTGGACGATCTCCTCGCGCGTGGTGCCGGTCGCATCCCTGAGCAGATATCTCACTGCCGCACCAATCTCCGCCCGGGCGCGGTCGTCGCTTGCGAAATCCGAATCGAGTTGAATTGACATCAAGAAAATGCCTCCCTCGCGGCGCAACGTCCGACGCCTTCCTGACGCCTGGCACGCTCGCCGCCACGAGCCAGCTAATCGGGTTCCCGTTAAGGCCGAATTATCGGGGATGCTTCGATTTTAGGGGCGCCGTTAATCGACCTTCGCCGCCGGCACCACGCCGCCGAGCGCGACGGTCAGTTCCGCCGCCACCTCGCGCACGGTCTTGCCGATCTCCGGCAAGCGATCGTCCGTTAATCGGCTGGTCATGCCCGACACGGAAATCGCGGCCAGGGGCTCCGCACAATCGTTGTAGACCACGGCGGCGATGCAGCGCAGGCCCATGCACGCCTCCTCGTCATCGATCGCATAGCCCTGGCGGCGGATCTTCTCGAGCTCCTTGAACAGATCGCTCGGCCGCACGATCGACTTTTCGGTCAGGCGCGGCATGCCGTGATGATGGATGATGGCGCTGACATCGTCGTTGGAATAGGTGGCCAGCACCGCCTTGCCGACGCCCGAAGCGACCATCGCGGCCCGGCCACCCACCTTGGTCAGCGAACGCATGATCTCGCGGCTGTCCATGCGGGTCAGCACGATGATGAACTCGTCGTCCACCACGGCGAGATTGGCGGTCTCCCGGGTCAGGTCGCGCAGCTTGCGCAAGTACGGCACCGCCTGCGCCGAGAAATTGCGACGGCGCGCGAAGGTCGCACCGACCGTGAAGGCGCGCGCGCCGACATGCCATTTCGATTCGCTGCGGTCGAATTGCACGAAGCGGCGGCTTTCCAGCGTCGCCAGCAGACGATGTACCGTCGAGGTCGAGAGCCCGGTGCGGATCGCAAGATCGCTCAGGCGATAGCCCTCGTCATCCTCCGCCAACGTTTCGATGATCGACAGCGCGCGATCGACGGACTGAACGCCGCCGTCGCGGGGTTCGGCTTCATGCTCTGCACTAGATTTCGGCTCGATAGCCTTGCGGCGGATCACGTTTTTCCTCATCGCGACCTGCATATGTCAGTCCGGCTGTGAGCACGCGAACATACCGCGTCCCCTCTCCCCGTTCTTCACGGGGAGAGGGTTAGGGCGAGGGGCCGTCTCGGCAAATTCTAAAGACGTGAGCGCGCCGAGACTCCCCCTCAACCGGAATTCAAGCAGCGCTTGAATTCCGACCTCTCCCCGCGAGCGGGGCGAGGTCGCCGCTCTCAAAGCAGGCCCGCGCCGCGCGCCCACTTGTATTTCGCACCGAGCACTTCGACCGGCAATTCGGTCGAATATGCGTAGGCCGGAATGCCGTTCTGATAGAGGTACTCGGCCGCCTCCTCGACCTCGATGTCGCCGGCGAGCGAGGCGACCATCGGCTTCACGAAGCCCTTGGCCTCCATCTCCTTCTTCACCTCGACCATGTTGCGCGCGAACACCATCGGCGGGGTCACGATCGTGTGCCAGTAGCCGAGGATCAGCGCGTGGATGCGGTCGTCCGACAGCCCGAGCTTCACCGTATTGACGTAGGTGATCGGCGGCTCGCCGCCGGTGATGTCCACGGGATTTCCAGCCGCGCCGAACGGCGGGATGAACTTGCGGAAGGCCGCGTCGAGATCCGGCGGCATCTGCATCAGCGACAGGCCGTTGTCGACGACGGAGTCCGACAGCAGCACGCCGGAGCCGCCGGCGCCGGTGATGATCAAGACGTTCTCGCCCTTCGGGGTCGGCAGCACGGGCACGCCGCGGGCGAATTCGAGCAATTGCCGCAGGCTGCGGGCGCGGATCACGCCGGATTGCTTGAACACGTCCTCATAGATCTTGTCGTTGCCGGCGAGCGCGCCGGTGTGCGACGACGCCGCCTTGGCGCCGGCCGAGGTGCGGCCGGCCTTCAGCACGACGACCGGCTTCTTCTTGGAGACGCGCTTTGCCGCCTCCGCGAAGGCGCGGCCGTCCTTCAGGTCTTCGCAGTGCTGCGCGATCAGGTTGGTGTTCGGATCCTGCTCAAAGAAGGCGAGCAGATCGTCCTCGTCGATGTCGGACTTGTTGCCGAGGCCGACGATTGCGGAGACGCCCATCTTCGCCGAGCGCGAAAAGCCGATGATCGCCATGCCGATGCCGCCCGACTGCGACGACAGCGCCGCATGACCCTTGACGTCGTAGGCGGTGCAGAAAGTCGCGCAGAGATTGGCAGGTGTATAATAGAAGCCGTAGATGTTCGGGCCCATCAGGCGGATATTGTACTTCTTGCCGACCTCGACGATCTCGGCCTGCAGCTCGGGCGCACCGGCCTCGGCAAAGCCCGACGGAATCAACACCGCACCCGGGATCTTCTTCTCGCCGCATTCGGCGAGCGCGGCAGCAACGAACTTCGCGGGGATCGCAAACACCGCCGTGTCGATCACGCCGGGCACGTCCTTGACGCTCTTGTAGGCCTTGTAGCCGAGGATCTCGGTCGCCTTGGGGTGAATCGGATAGATCTCGCCCTTGTAGCCGCCGTTGATGAGGTTCTTCATCACGGAGTTGCCGATCTTGCCGTCTTCGGCGGAGGCGCCGATCACGGCAACGCCCTTCGGCTGCATGATGCGGCTCATCGCCGCAACGATCTCCTCGGTCGGACGCGGCGCCGGGCGCGGCTTGTAGTCGAAGTCGACGACGATGCGGACGTCGGCCGCGATCGCGTTGGCCTTGGTGGCGAACACAGGGTTGAGGTCGAGCTCGACGATCTCGGGGAAATCGCTCACGAGCTGCGAGACCTTCACAATCACGTCAGCGAGGGCCTCGCGATTGACGGGATCGCCGCCGCGCACCCCCTTCAACATTTCGTGCGCCTGGATGCCGTCCAGCATCGACAGCGCGTCGTGCTTGGTGGCCGGCGCGAGACGGAAAGTGATGTCCTTCAGGACTTCGACCAGCACGCCGCCGAGACCGAAAGCGACCAGCTTGCCGAATGAGCCGTCCGTGATCGAGCCGACGATAACCTCGGTGCCGCCGCCCAGCATCTGCTGCACCTGGATGCCGTCGATCTTGGCATCGGCCTTGTACTTCTTGGCGTTGGCGAGAATCGTCTCGTAGCTCTTCTCGGCCTCGGCCGCGCTCTTGACGCCGACCACCACGCCGCCGGCCTCGGTCTTGTGCAGGATGTCCGGCGAGACAATCTTCATCACGACCGGGAAGCCCATATCGGAGGCGATCCGCGCGGCCTCGGCCGCCGACTTGGCGACCCCTTCCTTCGGCACAGGAATGCCGTAGGCGTCGCACACGAGCTTGCCTTCCGGCGCCGTGAGGCTGGTGCGCTTCTCCGCCTTGACCGCATCAAGAACTTTGCGGACCGCATCCTTTGAGTTTGACATTAGCTTCCTCCTGGGACAGATTTCATGGCATTTGGTATGCCAGGACAGCAATTGTCAAGGTAGATCAGCACCCAAAAATGCGGAAAACAAGGGCATCTTGACATCGTGGTATTTGGTATGCCAAAAATCTTCAGCAGTTCTTCTGCTAAGAAGACGTCTCCAGGAAAGGGGAGACGAGTCGTGTCCGAACCCAGAGAAACGAAAGCGTCGCCTGCCATGGCTGACACGGATATTGCCATCGTCCGGATCGCTCCGGAGACAAGCTTCAAAAACAAGGCCTATGAGGCCTTGAAGGAAGCAATTCTGAAGATGGACATCTACGCGACGCCCGAGCCCGTAATGCTCGACGAGCGTGCGCTGTCCGAGCGCCTCGGCGTCAGCCGCACGCCGATCCGCGAAGCGATCGCGATGCTCGAGCAGGACGGTTTCGTCAAAACCGTGCCACGCCGCGGCATCGTCGTGGTCCGCCGCACCAAGGCGGAGATCGTCGACATGATCCGCGCCTGGGCCGCGCTCGAGAGCATGGCCGCACGATTGATCACGACCACGGCGCGCAAGAAGGACATCTCCGCGCTGCGCGATTTCTTTAAAGACTTCAACAATGACCGATTGCCGCAGGATCACATCGAGGAATACTCGCGCGCCAACATCGCCTTCCATCAGGCGCTGATCTCGCTGTCGGAATCGCCCGTGCTGGTCGATCTGACCAACGATCTGCTGCTGCATGTGCGCGGCTATCGCCAGCTCACGATCGGTCGCAAGGACCGTACCGCGACGTCCCTGCCCGAGCATCTGGCGATCATCGAGGCGCTGGAGGCGCGCGACACCGAACTCGCCGAAAAGCGGGCGCGGGACCATACCCTCGGCCTTGCTGCCTATGTCGAGGCGCACGGCCAGGAACTCTTCACCTAAGTCCACTCACTTCAGACGACAGACAGATCGTCCGAACAAGAACGATCAGGGAGACGAAGCCCATGCTGAACACCGCTACCAAGTCCGAGGCACCGGGCACCGAGCAAGAACTCACCGATGGCTTCCACCTTGTCATCGATGCGCTCAAGCTCAACGGCATCAACACGATCTATAACGTGCCGGGTATCCCGATCACGGACTTGGGGCGCATGGCGCAGGCCGCGGGCATCCGCGTGATCTCGTTCCGCCACGAGCAGAACGCCGGTTACGCGGCCGCGATCGCCGGCTTTCTCACCAAGAAGCCCGGCGTCTGCCTCACAGTGTCGGCACCCGGCTTCCTCAACGGACTGACCGCGCTCGCGCACGCCACCACCAACTGCTACCCGATGATCCTGATCTCGGGCTCTTCCGAGCGCGAGATCGTCGATTTGCAGCAGGGCGACTACGAGGAAATGGACCAGCTCGCGATCGCCAAGCCGCTGTGCAAGGCGGCCTATCGCGTGCTGCACGCGCAGGACATCGGTATCGGCCTCGCGCGCGCCATCCGCGCCGCGGTCTCCGGCCGTCCCGGCGGCGTCTATCTCGACCTGCCCGCGAAGCTGTTTGGCCAGGTGATGAACGCCGATGCCGGCCAGAAGTCGCTGGTCAAGGTGATCGACGCGGCTCCTGCGCAGATCCCCGCCCCGGCATCGATCAAGCGCGCGCTCGACGTGCTGAAGAGCGCGAAGCGCCCGCTCATCATCCTCGGCAAGGGCGCGGCCTACGCGCAGGCCGACGAGGAGATCAAGACCTTCGTCGAGAAGAGCGGCGTGCCCTTCCTGCCGATGAGCATGGCCAAGGGCCTGTTGCCCGATACCCATCCGCAATGCGCCGGCGCTGCGCGCTCGACCGTGCTGAAGGACTCCGACGTCGTGATGCTGATCGGCGCCCGCCTCAACTGGCTGCTGTCGCACGGCAAGGGCAAGAGCTGGGGCGAAGCGCCGAAGAAGTTCATCCAGATCGACATCGAGCCGAAGGAAATGGACTCCAACATCGAAATCGTCGCCCCCGTGGTCGGCGACATCGGCTCCTGCGTCTCGGCGCTCAACCAGGCGATGGGCAGCGGCTGGACCGCGCCGCCGGCCGACTGGGTCGATGCGGTCAAGACCAAGCGCGAGGACAACGTCGCCAAGATGGCGCCGAAGCTGATGAACAACAAGTCGCCGATGGATTATCACGGCGCGCTCGGTGTGCTGAAGAATGCGATCAAGGAGCGGCCCGACGCCATCCTGGTCAACGAGGGCGCCAACACGCTCGACCTCGCCCGCGGCGTGATCGATATGTACAAGCCGCGCAAACGGCTCGACGTCGGCACCTGGGGCATCATGGGCATCGGCATGGGCCAGGCGATTGCCGCCGCGCTCGAGACCGGCCATCCGGTGCTCGCGGTGGAAGGCGACTCGGCCTTCGGCTTCTCCGGCATGGAGATCGAGACCATCTGCCGCTACAACCTGCCGGTCTGCGTCGTCGTCTTCAACAATGACGGCATCTATCGCGGCACCGACGTCAACTCGGCCGGCGATGATCCGGCGACCACGGTGTTCGTGAAGGGCGCGCGTTACGACAAGATGATCGAGGCCTTCGGCGGCGTCGGCGTCAATGCGACCTCGCCCGACGAGCTCAAGCGCGCCGTCAATGCGGCGATGGATTCCGGCAAGCCGACCCTGATCAACGCGGTGATCGACCCGGCGGCGGGCTCCGAGAGCGGCCGCATCGGCAATCTCAATCCGCAGAGCGTCCTGAAGAAGAAGTAAGCCCTCCCCTTCAACCCATTCGTCCCTGCGGGTGCAGGGGTAGACAGAGTACACGGAGATACACGATGACCAAGGCGCTCAAGGGCGTTCGCATTCTTGATTTCACCCATGTCCAGTCGGGTCCGACCTGCACGCAATTGCTGGCCTGGTTCGGCGCCGACGTGATCAAGGTCGAGCGCCCCGGCGTCGGCGACATCACACGTGGCCAGTTGCAGGACATCCCGAATGTGGACAGCCTGTATTTCACCATGCTCAACCACAACAAGCGCTCGATCACGCTCGACACCAAGAACCCGAAGGGCAAGGAGGTGCTGACCGCGCTGATCAAGAAGTGCGACGTGCTGGTCGAAAATTTCGGTCCCGGCGTGCTGGACCGCATGGGCTTCCCCTGGGAGAAGATCCAGCAGATCAACCCGAAGATGATCGTGGCGTCGATCAAGGGCTTCGGCCCCGGCCCGTATGAAGATTGCAAGGTCTATGAGAACGTCGCGCAGTGCACCGGCGGCGCCGCCTCGACCACCGGATTCCGCGACGGCCTGCCGCTCGTCACCGGCGCGCAGATCGGCGACAGCGGCACAGGGTTGCATCTGGCGCTCGGCATCGTCACGGCGCTCTATCACCGCACCCATTCCGGCAAGGGCCAGCGCGTTACCGCGGCGATGCAGGACGGCGTGCTGAACCTCGCGCGCGTCAAGCTGCGCGACCAGCAGCGCCTCGCCCATGGACCGCTCAAGGAATACAGCCAGTTCGGCGAAGGCATTCCGTTCGGCGATGCTGTGCCGCGCGCCGGCAACGACTCCGGTGGCGGACAGCCCGGCCGCATCTTGAAGTGCAAGGGCTGGGAGACCGACCCGAACGCCTACATCTACTTCATCACCCAGGCTCCGGTCTGGGAGAAGATCTGCGACGTGATCGGCGAGCCCACCTGGAAGACCGATCCGAACTATGCCAAGCCGCCGGCCCGACTGCCGCGCCTGAACGAGATCTTCGCGCGCATCGAGCAGTGGACGATGACCAAGACCAAGTTCGAGGCGATGGAAATCCTCAACAAGGACGACATCCCCTGCGGGCCGATCCTGTCGATGAAGGAACTCGCGGAAGACCAGTCGCTGCGCGCGACCGGAACCGTCGTCGAGGTGGATCACCCGACCCGCGGCAAGTACCTCTCGGTCGGCAACCCGATCAAGCTGTCGGACAGCCCCAGCGAGGTGACCCGCTCTCCGCTGCTCGGCGAGCACACCGACGAGATCCTGCGTCAGGTGCTCGGCTTCTCCGACCACCAGGTCGCCGAAATCCACGATTCCGGCGCGCTGAACCCGCCACAGAAGCAGGCGGCGGAGTAAGCCAAGCTGAGACACCACATGCAAAGGCCGCCGGTTCCGGCGGCCTTTTTGCTATTTGGGATACCAATCGACCCATTTTTGCTGCGTTGCACAGTCGTTTATGCTGCCATGCAAACAAACGCGTTGTTCTTGGCATCTGGTATACATAGAGTAAGCCCCAGATGATGAGGCACATAGCTGGCCTCGAAGGAAGGGGAATACGATGTCCAAAACTGCCGCTATCACGCTCGCGCCCAACACCACCCTGCTCGGCCGTCTTCTGGCTACGATCGACCGCCTGCTGATGAAGAGCGCGGAGATCTCCAACCGGAACGGCGACCTGCCACGCTTCGGGCTCTAAGAGCATTATCGGTTCTGATCGAATCAGAACCGAAGCTCTTGTTTCTTGTCCTGACTCGTTTTCTTCACGTGAACCGGCTTCCACTTCGCTTGAAAACCCCATAGGGATCGATTATCCGGCGGTCGCCGCCGGGCTGCTTCCGCAAAATCCGATCCGAAATTCTACTTTCGACCAATGGCCCCGTTTTTCGGGGCCATTTCTGTTTGTCCCCCCCCCCCCAACAACACCTTTCTGCGACAATTCGTCCGGTCATGAAGCCGCGGCGCTGATTGTTCGCGCGCTGGCATGTCGCATAGCTTCGAAGAGTACGCCGGGCGATCGCAACCGCGTCGCAGGATCGAAGGCCGGCCCGTGCAACCTGTGTCTCCGGGTCGAGCATTATTCGAAAGAAGCGGATGCCGCGTCTGAACAGCCCTCTTACAGTTTGATGAAATCGACGGGTGAACTCTCGCCACCAAGGGGATGAGCGGAAGCACATGATCGGGATGGGTTGATCGCAAGCCGCCAAAGAGCGGCGCGTTCAAGAATTCGAAGGGAGAGAAACAAGATGAAGCCTTTCATTCACGTTGCCTTGGCAACGGCGACGGCGCTGTGCGCGGGCGGTATCGAGGCCCGAGCCGCCTGGGAGCCGGTTCGTCCGGTTGAGTTCATCGTCCCGGCCGGCACCGGCGGCGGCGCAGATCAGATGGCGCGCACGATCCAGGGCATCGTCACCAAGCACAATTTGATGAAGCAGCCCCTGGTCGTCATCAACAAGGCCGGCGGCGCCGGAGGTGAAGGCTTTCTCGACGTGAAGGCGTCGTCGGGCAATCCCCACAAGATCGTCATCACGCTGTCGAACCTGTTCACGACGCCGCTGGCAACAGGCATTCCCTTCAACTGGAAGGATCTCACGCCCGTCGCCATGCTGGCGCTGGACGAGTTCGTGCTCTGGGTGAACGCCGAGAAGCCCTACACCAACGTCAAGGAGTATGTCGACGCCATCAAGAAGGCGCCGACCGGCACGCTGAAAATGGGGGGCACCGGCTCGAAGCAAGAGGACCAGATCATCACGGTCGCCATCGAGAAGGCGATCGCTACGAAATTCACGTACATTCCCTACAAAGGCGGCGGTGAAGTCGCCGTTCAGCTTGTCGGCAACCACGTCGATTCAACCGTCAACAATCCGATCGAAGCAGTGGCGCAATGGCGGGGCGGCAAACTCCGTCCGCTCTGCGTCTTCGACGCTCAACCGATGGCCTATAGCGAGCCGATCGCCGAGGGTAAGAGCTGGAAGGATATTCCGACCTGCAAGTCGCAGGGCCTCGAGATGGAGTATCTGATGCTGCGCGGCATCTTCATGTCGCCGAGAGCCAGCAAGGATCAGGTCGAATATTACATCGAGCTTTTCAAGAAGGTGCGCGCCACGCCGGAGTGGCAGGATTTCATGAAGAGCGGCGCTTTCAACACGACCTTCCTGACCGGACCCGACTACGCGAAATGGGTTGAGGCGGAGGAAAAGCGCCACGAGGCCCTGATGAAAGACGCCGGCTTCCTCGCTCCCGCGAATTGATCCAGCGAGATCAAGAAAGCGCGGACGCGCGAGCCCCTGATTTGGCTTGGATTCCAAGATCACCTTCTTCTGGAGGCGTTATGACCGCGCATGGATCGGACGGCGGCCCGACACACAAGGCGGTGGAAAGGGGGACCGCGCTGCTGATCGCAGTTTTCGGCTTGATCGTGATCGTCGGCAGCCTGAAGGCCGGCATCAACTGGGGTGCCGAGGGCCCGCGCGCCGGTTTCTTTCCTTTCTACGTGGGCGTTTCCATCGTCGCTGCGAGCGCCATCAATCTCTGGAACGCGTTGCGGGATCATGACGATCGACTGTTCGCTGAGTGGGGCCAGCTTCGCCAGGTGATGAGCGTCGTCGTGCCCACCGCGATCTATGTCGGCTCGATGCCTTTTGTCGGCCTCTACGTCGCCTCGATCGTCTTCATCGGCTGGTTCATGCGCTGGCTTGGCGGATACCGCTGGCTCACGGTCTTTGCGGTGGCGCTGGGGATGCCGATCGTCACCTACCTCGTCTTCGAACGCTGGTTCCTCGTCCCCCTCCCCAAGGGACCCGTCGAGGAATGGCTCGGTCTCTAGGCGCGATGAGATGAATCATCGTCGCGCTCCAGCTTTTGTTTGAGCATGATCTCCGCGGAAAACCGCTGAACACTGTTCCGGATCATGCTCTAGACGCCGGACTGTTCGCTGTTGCAGGACATATCGAAATGGAAGAG
The DNA here is from genome assembly GCF_018131005.1 of Bradyrhizobium lablabi. GTDB lineage: Bacteria > Pseudomonadota > Alphaproteobacteria > Rhizobiales > Xanthobacteraceae > Bradyrhizobium > Bradyrhizobium lablabi_D. The sequence continues at coordinate 305,864 of NZ_JAFCJK010000005.1, read as the reverse complement.
CTCGCCAATCTTTTTCACGGCTTCGCGGTAGCCCTGCAGCCCTACAACATGATGCTGATGCTGGTCGGCATCATGCTCGGGGTCATCATCGGCGTGCTTCCGGGGCTCGGCGGCGCAAATGGCGTCGCGATCCTCCTGCCGCTGACCTTCAGCATGCCGCCGACATCGGCGATCATCATGCTGTCCTGCATCTATTGGGGCGCATTGTTCGGCGGCGCGATCACCTCGATCCTGTTCAACATACCGGGCGAACCCTGGTCGGTGGCGACGACGTTCGACGGCTATCCGATGGCGCAGCAGGGCAAGCCCGGAGAGGCGTTGACCGCGGCCTTCACTTCCTCCTTCGTGGGTGCGCTGTTCGCCGTCGTCATGATCACGCTGGTAGCGCCGCTGGTCGCAGGCTTCGCATTGCGATTTGGTCCCGCGGAAAAATTCGCCGTGTATTTTCTCGCGTTTTGCAGCTTCGTCGGATTGAGCAAGGAGCCGCCCTTCAAGACGATTGCTGCGATGATGATCGGCTTCGCGCTTGCGGCCGTCGGGCTCGATTCGATCACGGGACAACTCCGGTTGACATTCGGCGTTACGGAACTGCTGAACGGATTCGATTTTCTGATCGCCGTGATCGGCCTGTTCGGCATCGGTGAAATTCTTCTGACGATGGAGGAAGGATTGAGCTTCCGCGGCGGCCAGGCAAGGATCAACCTGCGGGTCGTGCTGCAAACCTGGAAGGAATTGCCCGCGTATTGGATCACGTCGCTGCGCTCCTGCCTGATCGGCTGCTGGATGGGGATCACGCCGGCCGGAGCGACGCCGGCATCGTTCATGAGTTACGGCATCGCCAAACGGCTGGCGAAGCGAGGCGGCAATTTCGGCAACGGCGAAATCGAAGGCGTGATCGCCCCGGAGACGGCCGCTCATGCCGCCGGCACCTCGGCCCTGCTGCCGATGCTGTCGCTTGGCGTGCCCGGCTCGCCGACGGCCGCCGTTCTGCTCGGCGGACTGCTGATCTGGGGCTTGCAGCCAGGCCCGATGCTGTTCGTCGAGCAAAAGGAGTTTGTCTGGGGCCTCATCGCGTCGATGTATCTCGGCAATCTCGCGGGCCTTCTCGTCGTGCTCACCTGCGTGCCCATCTTCGCTGCAATTCTTCGCGTGCCGTTCAGCATCATCGCGCCTCTCATTCTGGTGCTCTGCGCGATTGGCGCCTACTCGGTCCACAACAGCACGTTCGACGTGATGCTGATGCTGGTGTTCGGCGTGCTGGGTTATCTGCTCAAGAAGTGCAATTACCCTCTGGCGCCCCTGGTGCTGGCGATCGTGCTCGGCGACAAGGCGGAGGAAGCATTCCGGCAATCGCTGCTCGGGTCACAAGGCTCGCTGGGGGTGTTCTTCTCGAATGGGCTGGTCTCTTCCATCATGGTGCTGGGACTTGTCGCGCTGTTCTGGTCGGCGATTGCGGAAGGTTACAGCCGGCTGCGAACGGCGGTGGCCTGACGCGCGGCAAGATCGGTCCAATCGCCATCAGCGCCCCACAATCCATGCCGCCTGCGACATTTGCGCACGGGCCCGCGACGGTCGCTTGAATGTTGGCATATCGGATACCAAGATGCCGCTCCGCGCTAGAACAGAATGACGATATGCGCGTTGGGAGGAGCTATGACCGAAATGGTTCACGCAACGACGGCCTCGACGGCAGCGCGTGTCAGCGACGCTTTCCGCTGGACACAGCTTACGCTCGGCGTCGCCGCAATGGTGATGATCGCCAATTATCAATATGGCTGGACGTTCTTCGTTCCGGATATCCAGAAGACGTTCGGATGGGATCGCGCATCGATCCAATGGGCCTTCACCCTTTTCGTGCTGTTCGAGACCTGGCTCGTGCCGGTCGAGGGTTGGTTCGTCGACAAGTATGGTCCGCGCATCGTCGTGCTGATCGGCGGCATTCTCTGCGCCATCGGCTGGATGCTCAACGCCAAGGCGACCACGCTCAACGGTTACTATCTCGGCATGATCATCGCGGGCATCGGCGCCGGCGCCGTCTACGGCACCTGCGTCGGCAACGCGCTGAAATGGTTTCCTGACAAGCGCGGCCTCGCTGCCGGCATCACCGCCGCAGGCTTCGGCGCCGGATCCGCGCTGACGGTTGCGCCGATCCAGGCGATGATCAAGGACTCCGGCTTCCAGACCACGTTCCTCTATTTCGGTCTCGGCCAGGGCATCATCATCGTGCTGCTCTCGTTCTTCCTGCTCGCTCCGAAACCCGGACAGGTGCCGCCAGTGGCGCAGAATGCGAATCTGGTCCAGACCCGGCGCAACTATCAGCCGACCGAAGTGCTGCGGCAGCCTATCTTCTGGCTGATGTACTTCATGTTCGTGATCGTCGGCGCGGGCGGCCTGATGGTGACGGCGAACCTGAAACCGATCGCGGTCGACTGGAAGGTCGACAACATTCCGGTGACGCTCGTCGGCATGACCATGACTGCGGTGACGTTCGCCGCAACCATCGACCGCATCCTCAACGGCCTGACGCGTCCGTTCTTCGGCTGGATCTCCGACATGATCGGCCGCGAGAACACGATGTTCATTGCCTTCGGCATGGAAGGCCTCGGCATCTGGATGCTCTACCTCTGGGGCCACGACCCGGTCTGGTTCGTCATCCTGTCCGGCTTCGTGTTCTTTGCCTGGGGCGAGATCTACTCGCTGTTCCCCTCGACCTGCACCGACACGTTCGGCGCCAAATTCGCGACGACGAATGCCGGACTGCTCTACACGGCCAAGGGCACCGCCGCGCTGTTGGTTCCGATCGCGAACTACATGCAGCAGTCGTCGGGCAATTGGGATCAGGTGTTCATCATTGCCGCCGGCGCCAATATCCTGGCCTCGCTGCTCGCAATCGCGCTGCTCAAGCCGTGGCGAAAGGTCGTGGTCGCCAAGTCGACCACCGCTTAGGCGGCGGCGGCAACTCATCACCCCGAAACCGAAACGCCCGGCGGAAACGCCGGGCGTTTTTCATTGGGCGCAACAGCACGTGTGGATGCAGCGCCGACTCCATCGCACGCATGTGAATTTTTTGTTGCAGCGCAACCCGAGATTCGGCTTGCATTGTGGGATATAGTATACCAACTTCCCCCTGACGCTTGCGACAATAAGTCACAACTTTTGCGACAGCAGTCTCAACTGGAAGAGCGCGTTCGGGAGGAATTGATGGTTTCCAACACTACGGCCGCTACTGCACCGTCGTCCGGCGGCTTTCGCTGGCTACAGCTTGCCATGGGCATCGTCTGCATGGCGATGATCGCAAACCTCCAGTACGGCTGGACGCTGTTCGTTGATCCGATCGACGCCACCCATCACTGGGGCCGCGCCTCGATCCAGCTTGCCTTCACGATCTTCGTCGTGACCGAAACCTGGCTGGTGCCGGTCGAGGCCTGGTTCGTCGATAAATATGGCCCGCGTTTGGTCATCATGTTCGGCGGCGTCATGATCGCGCTCTCCTGGATTCTCAACTCTTACGCCGATTCCCTCGCAACTCTGTACGCTGCCGCCGTCGTCGGCGGCATGGGCGCGGGCGCGGTCTACGGCACCTGCGTCGGCAACGCGCTGAAGTGGTTTCCGGATCGCCGCGGCCTCGCCGCCGGCGCCACCGCTGCTGGCTTCGGCGCCGGTGCCGCCCTCACGGTCGTGCCGATCGCAAGCATGATCGCCGCAAGCGGCTATCAGGCCGCCTTCCTCAATTTCGGCATCGGCCAGGGCGTGATCGTGTTCGTGCTTGCCTTCTTCATCGCTCCGCCGAAGGTTGCGATGCCGCCGAAGAAGAAGCAGCTCAATCTGCCCCAGACCAAGATCGACTTCACGCCGCCGCAGGTGCTGCGCAGCCCGATCTTCTGGGTCATGTATCTGGTGTTCGTGATGGTCGCCGCCGGCGGTCTGATGACGGCGGCGCAAATCGCGCCGATCGCGCACGATTACAAGATCGCCAACACGCCGGTGACGCTCGCAGGCTTCCAGATGGCGGCACTGACCTTTGCGATCTCGCTCGACCGCATCTTCGACGGCTTCGGGCGCCCGTTCTTCGGCTGGGTCTCCGATACGATCGGCCGCGAGCACACGATGTTCATCGCATTCGGCACGGCCGCCTTGATGCTGCTGACGCTCTCCACCTACGGCCACAACCCGATGGTCTTCGTGCTGGCGACCGCGGTCTATTTCGGCGTGTTCGGCGAAATCTACAGCCTGTTTCCGGCGACCTGCGGCGATACGTTCGGCTCGAAGTTCGCCACCACGAATAACGGCATGCTTTACACGGCGAAGGGCACAGCCTCCCTGCTCGTTCCCGCTGCCAGCCTCATCGCCGCAGGCTACGGCTGGCAGGCCGTGTTCGTGATCGCGGTCGCGCTCAACGCCACCGCGGCGCTAATGGCGCTGTTCGTAATCAAGCCGCTGCGGCGCTCCTTCATTCTCGGTAACGAGGCCGCAGCAGAAGCAGCGAGCGCCCCCAGCGCCAAGACAGCAAAGGCTGTTAAGACAACAGCCTGATCAAAACTCTCTCTCTCCCTGGACTTGAGGAGGCGCATTCCGGTGCGCCTCTTTTTTTGTTTTCTGTTCAGGGATGCCAGATACAAGGCCCATTTTGAAACGGGAACATTCCCCGGCAATGGTAAGGAAACCCTCGAAAACGTCAGTATTACTGCCCATTTACGGTAATTTTTGCGGGAATCTCACATCTTGCGTGTTGACATATGGTATTATGTATACCAGTCTTCAAAGGCCAAATAGCCCAAGGAGGTTGCCATGCAAGTTGCAGATATCCTGCGCAAGAAAGCCGCCCGCGTCGCGACGGTCCGCATGAACGAGACCGTGGCGATCGCCGCGCAACTCATGCGCTCGAGCAACATCAGCGCGCTGGTGGTCAAGGATGTCGTTCGCACCGAGGGCAACACCGCGGTCGGCATGTTCACCGAGCGCGACGTGGTGCGCGCGATCGCCCAGCACGGCGCGGCCGGCGCCGGCATGCGGGTGTCGCAATTTGTCTCCGTGCAACAGCTCGTCTCCTGCTCCTCGACCGACACGCTCGAGCACGTTCGCCACCTGATGAACCTGCACCACATCCGCCACGTGCCCGTGATCGACAATTACGGCCTGGTCGGCGTCGTCAGCATGCGCGACATCTCGAGCGCGTTCGACGAGCAGGCAACGGCCGCCACCACCGTGTTCGCCGCCTGACCGGTCGTTTCGGACTCCGCCGACAGCTCTGGAATTGCACGACCAGGGACGACGGCATCGCAGCGCAGTATTCGGCTTAACTCCTGTCGCAAAGCAGGCGCTCGCAAACCTGCGTCGGAATCGTGCGCGCCGGAAAACTCATCTGTGGGAGGGCGCATGGCCCGTAACGTTCTGATCCTTGGAGCCTCGTATGGCTCATTGCTGGCGACGAAGCTTTTGATGGCGGGTCACAACGCGACCCTGGTTTGCCGCAAGCAGACGGCCGAGCTCATCAATCGCGACGGCACCGAAGTTCGCATCAAGCTGCGTGATGCGGCGACCCACCGGCCGATCTTCTCGCGCGACCTGCCTGGAATTCTGGACGCAGTCGAGCCCGCCGACGTCGATCTTTCCCGCTATGATCTGGTTGGTCTGGCGATGCAGGAACCGCAATACACCAACCATGCGATCAAGGTTCTGATGATCAAGATCGCCGAGGCGAAGCTGCCTTGCCTTTCGATCATGAACATGCCGCCCTTGCCCTATCTCAAACGGATCCCCGCCCTGGCGAAGATGGATCTGGAGGAGGCCTATACCAATGCCGCGGTCTGGGAACGGTTCGAGCCGGGCCTGGTGTCGCTCTGCTCCCCTGATCCGCAGGCCTTTCGTCCGCCGGAAGAGGCCGCGAATGTTCTTCATGTCGGCTTGCCGACAAACTTCAAGGCCGCGCCATTTGCGGACGAGAAACATAACCTGCTGCTTCGGGAGCTGGAGGCCGATATCGATGCGGTCAACCTGGATGGCCAGGACGTTCCGGTAAAGCTCAAGGTGTTCGATTCGATGTTCGTCCCTCTGGCCAAATGGTCGATGCTGTTGACGGGGAATTACCGCTGCATCACGCCGCAAGAGCCGCAATCGATCCGCGACGCGGTGCACGGCGATATCAATCTTTCGCAGTCGATCTATGGCCATGTCGATGCCATCGCGCAGCGTCTGGGCGCCGATCCCGCCGACCAGGTACCGTTCGAGAAATATGCCAAAGCGGCGGAAAGCCTTCTCAAACCGTCGTCAGCGGCCCGGGCGGTCGCTGGTGGCGCGCCCTCCATCGAGCGTGTCGACCTGCTGGTGAAGCTGATTTCGCATCAGCTTGGCGTACCCAATGCCGAAATCGATCGTACGGTGCAGATCGTGAATCAGAAATTGAATGAGAGCATCGCAGCAGACCGATCCGGCGCGCCGGAAGGCGCTCCACTTGCAATGACGTAGAGCCTGTCGGCTCTCATTGAATGCGAAGGTCGCTCGAGTCTTCGTTTCGAAACGACTTCCCTACGCGAACTGGTGTCGGCTTGGCTCGAAACGCGATCAATCCTTGACGGTCGACCGGCCCATTCGAGACCATCCCCTCGATTTCCGCATGGGCCTGCCGCCCGTGCCCGGTAGACTTTTGCCTGATGGGACTGCATCCTGACACGCGACATCCACGACAAGCGTGCGCGGCCGTCCGCGTCACGGAAAATTTCGGGTGGAAGCCGAGGGCAGAATGATCCAGACACGTTTCACCGAAATGTTCGGCGTCGACCACCCGATCGTGCAAGGCGGCATGCAATGGGTCGGGCGCGCCGAGCTGGTCGCGGCCGTCGCCAATGCGGGTGCGCTCGGCATGATCACGGCGCTGACCCAGCCGACGCCCGACGATCTGCGCAAGGAAATCGCGCGCTGCCGCGAGATGACCGACAGGCCGTTCGGCGTGAACCTCACCATCCTGCCCGCGATCAAGCCGCCGCCCTACGCCGAATACCGCCAGGCCATCATCGAGAGCGGCATCAAGATCGTCGAGACCGCCGGCAACAAGCCGCAGGAACATGTCGACGAGTTCAGGAAGCACGGCGTCAAGGTGCTGCACAAATGCACAAGCGTCCGCCACGCGCTGTCCGCCGAACGCATGGGGGTCGATGCGATCTCGATCGACGGCTTTGAATGCGCCGGACACCCCGGCGAGGACGACACGCCCGGACTGATCCTGATTCCGGCCGCCGCCGACAAGGTGAAGATTCCGATGATCGCCTCCGGTGGCTTCGGCGATGCTCGCGGCCTCGTCGCCGCGCTCGCGCTCGGCGCCGACGGCATCAACATGGGCACGCGCTTCATGTGCACCAGGGAGAGCCCGATCCACCAGCTCGTGAAGGAGCGCATCGTCGCCAATGACGAACGCGCCACCGAGCTGATCTTCCGCACCATGCGCAACACCTCGCGCGTGGCCAGGAATGCGATCTCGACCAAGGTCGTTGCGATGGAAAAGGCCGGCGCCAAATTCGAGGACGTTCGCGAGCTCGTCGCCGGCGCTCGCGGCAAGATGGTCTACGCCACCGGTGACGCCGACGAGGGCATCTGGTCGGCCGGCCAGGTGCAGGGCCTGATCCACGACATTCCGTCCTGCGCCGAGCTGATCTCGCGCATCGTCCGCGAGGCGGAAGCAATCATCCGCGAACGGCTGGAAGGCATGATGTCCGGCGGCAAGCGCCAGGCCGCGGAATAGGCCGCGGCGCAGCTCCATCCCCTCATCCTGAGGAGCCGCGCAAGCGGCGTCTCGAAGGATGAGGCCTCAATCGGGCCTCATGGTTCGAGACGCGCGAAACGCGCTCCTCACCATGAGGATCAATGCTGAAAGGAACGATCAAATGAAAGCCTACGTTTACGGCGCCAACGGCGCAGAGATCACCGACGTCGCAAAGCCGTCTCCGAAGGGCACGCAGGTGCTGGTCAAGGTGCATGCCTGCGGGCTGAACCGCGCCGATCTCGGCATGACCAAGGGCCATGTTCATGGCGCCGCCGGCGGCGTCGGCACCGTCCTCGGCATGGAGTGGGCCGGCGAGGTCGCCGAGCTGGGTCCCGATGCCAAGGGCGTCAAGGTCGGCGACAGGATCATGGGCTCGGGCGGCGCGGCGTTCGCCGAGTACACGCTCGCCGATCATGGCCGGCTGTTCCGCGCGCCCTCCAACATGAACTTCGATGAGGCCGCAACGCTGCCGGTCGCGCTCGCCACCATGCACAACGCGGTCGTCACCAACGGCGCGCTGCAACCGGGCCAGAGCGTGCTGATCCAGGGCGCAAGCTCCGGCGTCGGGCTGATGGCGATGCAGATCGCCAAGCTGAAAGGCGCAAAACTCGTCGTGGGATCATCGACGGATGCGACGCGGCGTGGGCGGCTGAAGGAGTTCGGCGCCGATCTCGCTGTTGACTCCGCCGATCCCGCCTGGGTCGATCAGGTGCTGAAGGCAACCGACGGCCAGGGCGTCGACCTGATCGTCGACCAGGTCTCCGGCAAGGTCGCCAACCAGAATCTGGCGGCAACGAAAGTCAAGGGCCGCATCGTCAATGTCGGCCGGCTCGGCGGCACTCATGCCGATTTCAACTTCGACCTGCATGCGGCGCGCCGCATCAGCTATATCGGCGTCACCTTCCGCACCCGCACCATCGAGGAGATCCGCGAGATCTTCGACGAGGTCCGGAAAGACATCTGGGGAGCGGTGGAGTCACGCAAGCTGCAATTGCCAATCGACAAGGTCTACAGGTTCGCCGAGATCGGCGCGGCGTTCGCGCACATGGAGGCCAACAAGCACCTCGGCAAGATCGTGGTGACGCTGTAGGAGCGAGGCTCACTTCGTCATAACGCGGCCTGTGGGCCAGCGATCATCGTGGCTCACCGGAAAATTCCTGCCGTAAGGAGTACAGCCTGTCGAGCGCAGCTTGCGACAGCGGGCCTTTTTCCACCGCGGCAAGCGCATCCTCGAACTGCTGCGGCGTCGCCATGCCGACCAGGATGGTGCCCATCGCCGGGTGAGACAGCGCAAACCGCGTGGCGGCTTCCGTCAGGCTGGCGGCGAACCCCTCCTTGACCAGCGGAATGAGGCGGCGGGCCCGATCGATATCGGCATCGTAGCTCATGGCCGAACCGATCGGCTCGGGCGCAGGACCCGCAATCGGGTGACGCTCGGCTGAACCGGACAATGCGCCGCCGGCCAGCACGCGAATGCCCACAACACCAACGCCGGCAGCCCTGGTGTGATCGAACAACCGTCCATAATCCTGCGCCGGATAATCCGCCGGCAGATCGCGGGCCGCCGACGGATTGAGCATGTTGTAGACGATTTGCGCGCTGTCGAAGACGCGGGCATCAACCACCTGCTGCAATGCCGCCGTGTCGCCGATCGCCGTCATGCCGAGAAAGCGAATTTTGCCCTGCTCGCGCAGTCGCTCGAACGCCGGCACCACATCGTCGAGCACCTGCCGAACGCTCAACGAGGCTTCGCCACCATTCTCGGTGATCGCATTATGCAAGTGAAATATGTCGACCCGCTCGAGAGCGAGGCGCGCCAGGCTGCCTTCGAGCGAAATCCTCACCGCATCCGCGACGCGGCCGAAATCGTCAGTCGGCAGCCGGACCTTGGTTCCGACCACTACGTTGGCCGGCTTCAGCCTTTGCAGAACGCGGCCGAGGTTCTTTTCGGATTCACCATTGCCGTATTGCACGGCGGTATCGAAGTAGTTGACGCCCGCGGCGATCGCCCGCGCGATGGTTCGCTCCTGATCGGCGGGATCGCCGCGCACCATGAAGCCACCGACCGCTCCGCAGCCGAAGCCCAGAACCGAGACCTGCATCCCGGTGCGTCCAAAAGTCCGCATCAGCATCGCTGTTTCCTCCGAGTAGAGCCTGGAAACGAGTTGCGTCCAATTCTCACGTCGCCGGGTGAGACGGCCGTCGCCTCGCCCCGATTCCCAATCGTCGCCAAACTCAGCGAATGAAGCGACCATGCATTGCAATTCTAGGCCGGCGCTCCGGCAGCCACCGCCTTGACCCTCGCACCCGAGCCCGACGTGAACTCGATCTCCTGATAGCCCTTCGCCGCCACGTCATTGATGATCCCGACAAATTTCGGCGTCCCGCCATTGTAGACGAAATAGCGGACCGTACCCTCTTCGTGGCCGGCGACGTTGGAGTTGTAGCCTGTGAACCACGACTTGGCTTTGCGCATCAGCATGATCTCGTACATCTTGACCACATGCGCGGTCCAACGTTCTTGCGCCTCGTGCCTGGCTTGGGCGCGGGTGTAGCCGCGCTCCCGGATATATTGCAGCAGATCCATGCACCAGTTGACGCCGTTCTCGATGCCGCGCGGAAAATTCGTCGAAGCCGACGCGCTTTGTGGTCCGGTGGGCATCAACAGATTCGGAAAGCCGTGGACGAGCATGCCAAGAAAGGTGGACGGCGCATGCCTCCATTTTCTAGCCAGCGTCTCGCCGCCGATGCCACGGATATCGATCAGATCATAGGCGCCCGTGATGGCATCGAACCCGGTGGCATAAACGATGATGTCGAATTCATAGTCGCGCTCGGTGGTACGCAGGCCCTTCTCGGTGACCCGAACGAGCGGCGTCTCGCTGATATCGATGAGATGCACATTGCCCCGGTTATAGGCCTCAAGATATTTCGTCTCCAGCGGCAGGCGCTGCACGCCAAAGCCGTGATCCCTGGGAATCAGTTTTTCAGCCACCTTCGGATCATTGACGCGTCGACGGACGCGATCGGCGATATAGTCCGACAGCTCGGCATTGGCGGCTTCGTCCATGAAGATCTCGCGAAAATTGCCGAGCCAGATTCCGAAGCCAGGCTCCTCATAGAGCTTGTCCCACAGTTCCAGCCGCTCCTCGCGCGTCACCTCGTAGAAGCCGCGCCGGTCGGGCCCGTGCAGGAAGCCGCCCGGCGTACGGGCGCAGGCGGCAAAGATCTCGTCATAGCGCGAGCGAATGTCGGCCATTTCCTCGCCGGAGATCGCACTGTTGTTGAGCGGCGCGCTCCAGTTTGGCCGGCGCTGGAACACCGTGAGATCGCCGACCTTGTCGGCAATCTCGCCTATCACCTGAATGCCGGTGGCGCCGGTGCCAATCACGGCCACTTTTTTGCCGGCGAGATCCACCGGCTCATGTGGCCAGTAATAGGTGTGAAACGAGCGGCCCTTGAAGTCGTCGATGCCGTCCAGCCGCGGCATCGTCGGCGCGGAAAGCAGGCCGATCGCGAGAACCACGAAACGGCACGTCAGTGTGCGGCCGTCCCCGATCGTCACGTGCCATAGATCGCGTGCTTCGTCGAAGCGCATCGCCTCGACCTTGCAGTTGAACTGCATATGCTTGCGCAAATCAAACTTATCGGCGACGTGATTGAGGTAGCGCAAATTCTCAGGCTGACCGGAAAAACGCTCCTTCCAGTGCCACTCGTCGAGCAGTTCACGTGAGAACGAGAAGCCGTAGGTGTAGCTCTCGGAATCAAAGCGGCAGCCGGGATAGCGGTTCCAATACCAGGTGCCGCCGAGATCGGCGGCCGAGTCGAGTACGGTAGCGTCGATGCCGAGGTCAATCAGTCGCTTGATCTGGTAAATGCCCGCAACGCCGGCGCCGACGACAATCACCTCGTAATGGGTCTTGTCCTCTGCCATCGCTTCCTCCTCCGAAATCCAGCGCCGCCTCCGATTGGCCCGATTACAAACCCTTTTCCCGATGCAAACAACCGCCAGCGACCGAAACAGTGACAAGGCGGACATGCAAATCAGCCGCGCAATTTGTGTTGAGGCGCTGCATGAATGAAATCGAACCTTGCGACGTCGATCGCGCTCGGGACCCGTCTGTTGCCGCGCGCGCTCGCTTCGCTCCAATCACCCTAGGGTCTGGGTCCGTGCGGCGATGAGTGTCGCCAATTCGACACGACGGGCAAATCAGCAGAATCCGTCAAGCCTTTGCGGTGAAGATATTTCTGTTTTTCCGAAGTTGAAATCGGTGTATGAATCCGCCCATCTCACCCGATCGAGGGGCGCTTCGCGATCGTCACGAACGTTGCGGTGAGATGCGGTGGACGCCGAGCGCGCAACTGACGAGTGCGCGAGAGGCGGACGGCGAAGTCGTGTGGTTCTGACGCCCCAGTGGCAGGTGTCAAGTTCTTAAGAAGCTCACGCTCCTCAGGGATGACGGTGACAACAAAGCCTGGTCTCACCGGGAAGAACACGTATAAGCCGTAAAACCATCGCGCAGGGAATGCCGGATTGCCTCCGCTGAACCTGTATGCTCGTGTGCGCTTCCTTCTGCTTTTGCACACGAGACCGCGGGTGCAGCGCGCACCCGGCATTCCCTGCGCCCTCTTCCTTCCGGGGCGAATAATTGTGCAAAGCTCGGGCGAAACCCACCGCGAGAACGTGGATCCGCATCTCGAACAAGGCAGGCGAACTTGCGCGGCGCATGTCCTGAATTCGGAACAATTCGCAGCAAAGCTGCATTTGCAAGTGAGTGGCGATTGCGCGTCGTAAGCGACAACTTGATGTTCACCGATACCCTGCTACACCGCGGTCCATGAACGCAACCAACACCAAGACATCGGTCGCCGCGATTTCGATCCTCGTCAGCGGCGGCATGGCCGCGGCCAAGCTCGTGGTCGGCGTCGCGATCGGCTCGCTCGCGCTGATCTCGGAAGCGCTGCACAGCGCGATCGACCTGGTTGCGACCATCATCACCTGGGCGGTGGTGCGGGTGTCGGACCAGCCGGCCGATGCCGAGCATCATTACGGACACGGCAAGTTCGAGAGTGTTTCCGCACTTGGCATCATCGCCCTGCTCTATGTGCTGGCCGGCGGTATCCTGGTCGAGTCATACAGCCGGATCCGCGAGGGCACGCCTCCACCCACGATCTCCGCCATCCCGTTCGTCGTGCTCGTGGTCGACATCGTCCTGAACCTGTGGCGCGCGCGGGCGCTGCATCGCGCGGCGCGCGATACCAGGAGTCAGGCACTCGCGGCCGACGCATTGCATTTCGCCTCCGACGTGATGGGCTCGTCGGCCGTCATCATCGGCCTCGTTCTGGCCGGTCTCGGCTTCTGGTGGGGCGACGCGGCGGCCGCCATCGCGGTCGCAGTGATGATCGCGCTATTGGGCCTGAGGATGGCGCGGGAGACCGTCGAGACCCTGCTCGACCGCGCGCCTGCGGGCGCGCTGGAAAAGGCCACTGCCGCCATCAGAGCGGTGCCCGGCGTGCTCGATGTCGACCGCCTGCGCGTCCGCATGGTCGGCCCAACCTATTTCATCGACGCCATTGCAAAAGTTCCGCGCACCTATCCGATCGACCGCGTCGAGGAGATCAAGCGCAGGGCGCAGGCCGCCGTGACCAGGGCGCTCGGCGATGCCGACCTCACCTTCACCGCGGTTCCGGTCGCGCGCGACAATGAGAGCGTGCGCGAGCGCATCATGGTGATCGCGCGCAATTCCGGCCTCGCTATCCACCATGTCACGGTGCACGACCTCGGCGGCAAGCTCATCGTCAGCATCGACCTCGAGGTCGACGGCGAGATGGAACTGACCGCGGCGCACGCCGTCGCCCACGACCTCGAGCGCGCGATCCGCGTGGACTTTGGCGAGGATGTCGAGGTCGACACCCATATCGAGCCGCTCGAGCCGGAATTGCCATGGGGCACCGACGCCATGCCGGAGCGCGTCGAGACCATCAGGGCCGCGCTGACTCGCTTTGCCGGTGGCGGCGCCATCCACGACATTCATAACGTGCGCGTCCGCAACAGCGACGCCGGCGAGATCGTCAACTTCCACTGCCGCGCCGCGCCGTCGATGAGCGTGATCAAGGTGCACGAAGGCGTCGACGAGATCGAACGCGCATTGCGTCGCGCGTTCCCGACCATCAAACGCGTGATCAGTCACGCGGAACCGCCGCGCCCGTAGCCTACGGCCTCGTTCCTGTTTCGGACTCATTTTGCGTGCCCCGATTCCGAGTTGGACAAGAATTATTTCATATTAACGAATCGTTGACTCTCGACAGCCCGGAAAAACTGGATTCAAATCACATTGATTCGGAAGCGACTTGGGGTGCTTCCGAACGTGTACAAAATCAGCTCGAGGTGGGGGTCTAGGGCATGGCGCGTGCGCATGCGCAAGCGAACGCATGCGTCCAATCCGATTCGATCAAGGGATTGGCGCAATCGATCGCGAAACCGGCCTACCACAGGCTCCTGACGGCGGAGCCTGCACTGCGCCGCGCCGTGCCTACGCTGATCATCGCCTTCCTGATTACCATCTGCCTCGGCGCCTTCGTCCAGGTGATCGACCAGAACCGCCAGAAGCGCGGCGCCATGAAGCGCGACCTTGCCGCGCTCTCTGAAATCCTCGCCGAACGTCTTGACCGCCTCACCTCGGTCCGCCGCGACCGGCTGAACAACGTCGAACGCATGCAGGAGCTGCTGTCGGACCTGATCCCGTCCTGGGGCATCGCCTTCGGCCGCCACGTCATCGTCACCGGCGCCGATCACCGCGTGTTGGCGCGCGTGCCGATCGATGGCATCGGCGACACCGATCACATCCTCGACGTCATCTCCACCGCGCAACTTCTCGCCGCGCCCGGCCAGCAGGGCGTCGTCAGCGACATGATGCCGCCGAACGGCAGCGGCGCACTGGCGATCTCGCGACCTGTCAAGTCGCTGCCGGGCCAGGTCATCGTCATCCAGGAAAACAACGAGCCGATCTGGGGATCGGACGCCGCGCTCTCGGTGACGCTGTCGGCAACCACAAGCTTCGTGGTGCTGATCCTCGGCTTCGCCTTCCATTGGCAGTCGACCCGCGCCCGCGAGGGCGACCTGATCAATGACGCCGTTCGTGGCCGTATCGACACCGCGCTCAATCGCGGCCGCTGCGGATTGTGGGACTGGGACCTGTCGCGCGGCAGGATCTTCTGGTCGCAATCGATGTTCACCCTGCTCGGGCTGGACTCCCGCAACGACCTGCTGACTTTCGGCGAGGTCAACGCGTTGGTGAAATCCGACGACATCAACCTGTTCGACATCGCCGACCAGCTGATCGCCGGCAAGATCACCCAGATCGACCAGAGCTTCCGCATGCAGCATGTCGACGGCCACTGGATCTGGCTGCGCGTGCGCTGCGAGCTCAGCCAGGCTGCCGCCGGCGGCGGGCTGCATCTGATCGGCATTGCGGTCGACATCACCGAGCAGAAGAGCCTCGCCGAAAAGACGGTCGAAGCCGACCTGCGGTTGCGTGACGCGATCGAGACCATTCCGGAGGCCTTCGTGCTGTGGGATGCCGACGACCGCCTCGTGCTTTGCAACTCGCACTTCCAACGCCTGCACAAGCTGCCGGACTCCGCCGTCATCCCTGGCACCTCTTACGAAACCGTGATCGAGGTCGGCAGCATGCCCGAGGTGCGCACACGGTTGCACGAAACCGGTGCGCCGGTGCCGGGCGCGCGCACCTTCGAGGCCCAGCTCGACGACGGGAGCTGGCTGCATATCAGCGAGCGCCGCACCAAGGACGGCGGCTACGTCTCGGTCGGCACCGACATCACGCGCATCAAGGAGCACGAGCAGAAGCTGGTCGACAACGATCTACGCCTGCGCGGCTCGGTGGCCGATCTCAAGCGCTCGCAGAGTGAACTGGAGCGGCAGGCCGTCGAACTTGCCGATCTCGCCGAGAAGTATTCGCAGGAGAAGACCCGCGCCGAGGAAGCCAACGCGGCAAAATCAAAATTCCTCGCCAATATGAGCCACGAACTGCGCACGCCGCTCAATGCCATCATCGGCTTCTCCGAGATCATGGGCAGCGGCCTGTTCGGCGCGCTCGGTTCCGACAAGTACCAGGAATACTGCAACGACATCCTCACTTCCGGGAAATATCTGCTCGAGGTGATCAACGACATCCTCGACATGTCGAAGATCGAGGCAGGCCGCATGAAATTCGACATGGAGCCCTTGGACCTCTCCGGCATCCTCGCGGAATCGCTGCGCGTGGTCTCCGGCCGC
This sequence comes from Bradyrhizobium lablabi, assembly GCF_018131005.1. GTDB lineage: Bacteria > Pseudomonadota > Alphaproteobacteria > Rhizobiales > Xanthobacteraceae > Bradyrhizobium > Bradyrhizobium lablabi_D. The sequence continues at coordinate 289,812 of NZ_JAFCJK010000005.1, read as the reverse complement.
GCGGAGGACAAGAACCTGTCGCTGGAGTCGGACATTGAAAGCACGATCTCCGCAGTCGCCGACCGCCGCGCTCTCAAGCAGATCATCGTCAACCTGCTCTCCAACGCGGTGAAGTTCACGCCGGACGGCGGCAGGGTGCTGGTGCGCGGCCAGATGGTGAACGATTCAATCGTGCTCCTGATCGCCGACAGCGGCATCGGCATCGCTCCGGAATCGCTGCGACGGCTCGGAAAGCCGTTCGAGCAGGTCGAGAGCCAGCTCACCAAGACCTACCAGGGCTCGGGTCTCGGGCTCGCGATCGCGCGCTCGCTCACCAACGTGCATGGCGGCTCGATGAAGCTGCGCTCGAGGCTCGGCGTCGGCACGGTCGTCCGCGTGACGCTGCCGCGTGATCCGCGACAGCAGGCGGCCAAGCTGCCGGCAGCGGCGTAACTCGGTGATTTCAAGCGTGGCTGCCGCAGCCCACAAGGCCCTACGGCGTCTCCAGCGTCGGCGCGACCTCCCGCGCAACCTGAACGAGTGCGGCGATAAGAGGCGTCATCGGGTCGCGCTGCGGGATCACCATGCCGATGCTGTAATTCACGAGGGGATCCACGATCGGAATGCTGCGGACGGCGTCCGCAAGACCCAGCGTTTCCGCAAGCTTCGCCGGCATCACGCTCGCCCAGCGGCCGGTCTTCACATGGGTGTAGAGCACCAGCAGGGAATTGGATGTCAGCGTCGGCGTCGCCTCGGCGCCGACCGACATCAGCGCGCGATCGATGATGCGACGGTTCTGCATATCAGGCGTCAGCAAGCACAAGGGCACCTGGCCGACCTCCTTCCAGGTCACCTGTTTGCGGTCGCCATACATGGCGTCCGGCGCCGTGAGCAGGCGATAACTTTCATTGTAAAGCGGGATGGTGCGAACCTTGCCGATCGGCTCGTTCTCGATATAGGTCAGCCCGGCATCGACCTCGAGATTCTCGAGCAAGCCGAGCACATCGGCCGAGGTGCAGGACTGGATGCGGAAGCGCACGTCGGGATGCCGCGCGCGGAACGGCGTCGTCAGCGCCGCCACCATGCCGAGCACGGTCGGGATCGCCGCGATCCGGATTTCACCCGACAGCTTGTCCTTGAGGCTGTTGATCTCCGCCTTCATCGCGCGCGCATCGCCGACGATACGCCGCGCCCAGTCGAGCGTGCGCTCGCCCTCCGGCGTGAAGCCCTGGAAGCGAGATCCGCGCTGCACCAGCATGACGCCGAGGATCTCCTCGAGCTGCTTGAGGCTGGTCGACATAGTCGGCTGGGTGACGCCGCAGGCTTCCGCCGCCCGCCCAAAATGCCGCTCCTTGGCCAGCGCCAGCAGAAGTTCAAGCTTGTCGATCAAGAATCCAACCTCATCTGCAAAAGTGTCTCAACTCGGTCACAAATATCACGGCCTCGGCCCGATCCCTACGCCCAAAACTACCGAAAGTAACTGGTCCTGCAGTATCATTTCCATTTCAAATCAATCGATTTCGATCAGCAATTGATCGCGTTTCACAATCGCAGCATGAAACAGCTTTATTGATGTTTTGATCGATTCCAATTCTCATCGCGGTACTTGAAAAACCTCTGATGAGACCGCGGATGACATCGGGCTACGAACCCTGGGACGAGGCGCGCGGCGCCGAAATTATCGCCGAGCATTCCACGCGCGAAGGCGCCACGCTTGTCGTTCTGCACGCGCTTCAGGAGGCGTTCGGTTATGTGCCGGAGCCAGCGATTCCGATGGTTGCATCCGCGCTGAATTTGTCGCGCGCCGAGGTGCATGGCGTGTTCACCTTCTACCATGACTTCCGCAAGCAGCCGGCCGGACGCCATGTGCTGAAGCTGTGTCGTGCCGAAGCCTGCCAAGCCGCAGGCGGCGACGCGCTCGCGGCGCGCGCCGAGGCAAAGCTCGGCATTTCCCTCGGAAATACCACAGCTGACGATCGCGTGACCCTGGAGCCGATCTATTGTCTCGGCCTTTGCGCCACCGCGCCGTCGGCGATGCTGGACGGTCGCGTGGTCGGCCGGCTCGACGAAGCGCGTATCGACGCGCTGGTCGCGGAGGCGCAGCGATGACGATGCGGATCTTCGTATCCCGTGATGCAGGCGCGGTCGCCGTCGGCGCCGACAACGTCGCGGTGGCGCTGGAGCAAGCCACCGCACAACGCGGCGCGTCGGTCGAAATCGTCAGGACCGGGTCGCGTGGGCTCTATTGGCTGGAGCCGATGGTCGAGTTGGCGACGCCCCAGGGCCGCATCGCGTTCGGCCCGGTTAGCGCAGCCGACGTTCCCTCCCTGCTCGATGCGATGGCCGGCAACGGCCCGCACCGCCTTCGGCTAGGCATCACGGACGAAATTCCCTGGCTGAAACGCCAGACCCGCCTGACCTTCGCCCGCTGTGGCGTGGTCGATCCGCGGTCGGTCGAGGACTACCGCGCTCATGGCGGCTACCGCGGTCTGGAGCGGGCGCTGTCGCTGACGGCGGACGCGATCCTTGCCGACGTCACCACGTCGGGCCTGCGCGGCCGCGGCGGCGCCGGCTTCCCGACCGGCATCAAGTGGAAGACGGTGGCGCAGGCCGGCGCCGATCGCAAATACATTGTCTGCAACGCCGACGAGGGAGACAGCGGCACCTTCGCCGATCGCATGATCATGGAAGGCGATCCCTTCGTCGTGATCGAGGGCATGACGATCGCCGGCATCACGGTCGGTGCCACCAAAGGCTACATCTACATCCGCTCGGAATATCCGCACGCGGTCGAGGCGATGAACGCGGCGATATCGGCTGCGAGGCGCGCGGGCTTACTCGGCAACCGCATCGGCGGCTCCGCGCATTCATTCGACCTCGAAGTGCGGGTCGGCGCCGGCGCCTATGTCTGCGGCGAAGAGACCTCGCTGCTGGAAAGCCTCGAAGGCCGCCGCGGCATCGTGCGGGCCAAGCCGCCGCTGCCGGCGCACAAGGGCCTGTTCGGCCGGCCGACCGTGATCAACAACGTGCTGTCGTTCGCGGCGATCCCCTTCATCCTCGACAACGGCGCCAAGGCCTATGCCGATTTCGGCATGGGCCGTTCGCGCGGCACGATGCCGATCCAGCTTGCGGGCAACATCAAGCATGGCGGCCTGTTCGAGACTGCATTCGGCGTCACGCTCGGCGATCTCGTCGACGACATCGGCGGCGGCACGTCCAGCGGACGCCCGGTGCGCGCGGTGCAGGTCGGCGGCCCGCTTGGGGCCTATTTCCCGCGCGCCCTGTTCGATACGCCATTCGACTATGAGGCGTTTGCCGCGCGCGACGGCCTGATCGGTCATGGTGGCATCGTCGTGTTCGACGACAGCGTCGACATGGCGAAGCAGGCGCGCTTCGCGATGGAGTTCTGCGCCGTCGAATCCTGCGGCAAGTGCACGCCGTGCCGGATCGGCTCGACGCGCGGCGTCGAGACCATCAACAAGATCATCAATGGCGAGCGGGTATCCGAAAACCTCGCCGTGGTCGAAGACCTCTGCAACACCATGAAGTTCGGCTCGCTGTGCGCGCTCGGCGGCTTCACGCCCTACCCCGTGATGAGCGCATTGAAACATTTCCGGGAAGATTTTGGCCCGGCACCGGCCCGTCTGCAGGCCGCGGAATAGAAGGAAATCACGATGTCGTTGATCCAGGAAACCGATTTCGGCACGCCGAAGTCCAAGTCCGAGACGATGGTTACGTTGACCATCGACGGCCAGAGCGTCACCGTGCCCGAGGGCACATCGATCATGCGCGCGGCGATGGAAGCCGGCACGCAGATCCCGAAGCTGTGCGCGACCGACATGGTCGATGCGTTCGGCTCCTGCCGGCTCTGCCTGGTCGAGATCGAGGGCCGCGCCGGCACGCCGGCCTCCTGCACCACGCCGGCAATGGCGGGCCTCGTCGTGCACACCCAGACCGAGCGGCTGAAGAAGCTGCGCAAGGGCGTGATGGAGCTCTACATCTCCGACCATCCGCTGGACTGCCTGACTTGCGCAGCGAACGGCGATTGCGAACTGCAGGACATGGCGGGCGCGGTCGGCCTGCGCGACGTCCGCTACGGCTATGAGGGCGACAACCACGTCTTTGCGAAGACCAACGGCCAGGCCAATGCTGCCTGGATGCCGAAGGACGAGTCCAATCCCTATTTCACCTACGATCCGTCGAAGTGCATCGTCTGCTCGCGCTGCGTGCGCGCCTGCGAGGAGGTGCAAGGCACCTTCGCACTGACGATCGCCGGCCGCGGCTTCGACAGCCGCGTCTCGCCCGGAATGAGCGAGAGCTTCCTCGGCTCCGAATGCGTCTCCTGCGGCGCCTGCGTGCAGGCCTGCCCGACCGCGACGCTGACGGAAAAGTTGGTCATCGAGATCGGCCAGCCCGAGCATTCCGCGATCACGACCTGCGCCTATTGCGGCGTCGGCTGCGCCTTCAAGGCCGAGATGCGCGGCGAGGAAGTCGTGCGCATGGTGCCCTACAAGGATGGCAAGGCCAACCGCGGCCATTCCTGCGTCAAGGGCCGCTTCGCCTGGGGCTACACGACCCACAAGGAACGCATCCTGAAGCCGATGATCCGCGAGCGGATCGAGGATCCCTGGCAGGAAGTGTCGTGGAACGAGGCGTTCAACTTCGCCGCGGCAAAGTTCAGGGGCATCCAGCAGAAATACGGCCGCGACGCGGTCGGCGGCATCACCTCGTCACGCTGCACCAACGAAGAGACCTACCTGGTGCAGAAGCTGATCCGCGCCGGCTTCGGCAACAACAATGTCGACACCTGCGCCCGCGTCTGTCATTCGCCGACCGGCTACGGCCTGTCGCAGACGTTCGGCACCTCGGCCGGTACGCAGGATTTCGACTCGGTCGAGGACACCAACGTCGTCGTGATTATCGGCGCTAACCCGGCCTCGGCTCACCCCGTGTTCGCCTCGCGACTGAAAAAGCGGCTGCGCCAGGGCGCAAAGCTGATCGTGGTCGATCCACGCCGTACCGAGATGGTCGAGGCCCCGCATCTGAAGGCGCTGCATCTGCCACTGATGCCCGGCACCAACGTTGCCGTGCTCACCGCCCTCGCCCATGTCATCGTCACCGAGGGTCTCGTCAACGAGGCCTTCGTGCGCGAACGCTGCGACTGGAGCGAGTTCGAGGAGTGGGCGGCCTTCGTCGCGCTCCCCAAGAACAGCCCCGAGGCCACCGCGATCATGACCGGCGTCGATCCGAAGGATCTGCGCGAAGCGGCCCGGACCTACGCCACCGGCGGCAACGGCGCGATCTACTACGGACTCGGCGTCACCGAGCACAGCCAGGGCTCGACCACCGTGATCGCGATCGCCAACCTCGCGATGGCGACCGGCAATATCGGCCGACCCGGCGTCGGCGTGAACCCGCTGCGCGGCCAGAACAACGTGCAGGGCTCCTGCGACATGGGCTCGTTCCCGCACGAACTGCCCGGCTATCGCCACATCTCGGGCGATGCGGTGCGTGACCAGTTCGAGGCGGTGTGGAACGTCAGGCTCAACAAGGAGCCCGGCCTGCGCATCCCGAACATGTTCGACGCAGCGATCGAAGGCACCTTCATGGGCCTCTACGTCCAGGGCGAAGACATCCTGCAGTCCGATCCGAACACCAAGCATGTGGTGGCGGCGCTGTCGGCGATGGAATGCGTGATCGTCCACGACCTCTTCCTCAACGAGACCGCGAATTACGCTCACGTCTTCCTGCCCGGCTCGACCTTCCTCGAGAAGGACGGCACCTTCACCAATGCCGAGCGCCGCATCCAGCGCGTGCGCAAGGTGATGACGCCGCGCAATGGGCTTGCCGACTGGGAGGTCACGATCGGCCTCGCCAAGGCGATGGGCTTCGAGATGCACTATAGCCATCCGTCCGAGATCATGGACGAGATCGCGGCGCTCACGCCGACCTTTGCCGGCGTCTCCTACGCGAAGCTCGACGAGCTCGGCTCGGTGCAGTGGCCGTGCAACGAGAAGGCGCCGGAGGGCACGCCGGTGATGCATATCGGCGGCTTCGTTCGTGGCAAGGGCAAGTTCATCGTCACCGAATATGTCGCGACCGATGAGCGCACCGGCCCGCGCTACCCGCTGCTGCTCACCACGGGGCGCATCTTGAGCCAGTACAATGTCGGCGCGCAGACCCGCCGCACGGAAAACGTGGTCTGGCATGCCGAGGACCGGCTGGAGATTCATCCGCACGACGCCGAACAACGCGGCGTGCGCGACGGCGACTGGGTGCGGCTCGCGAGCCGCGCCGGCGAGACGACGCTGCGCGCGGAGATCACCGACCGCGTCGCGCCCGGCGTCGTCTACACCACCTTCCACCACCCGGACACGCAGGCCAACGTCATCACGACGGACTTCTCGGACTGGGCGACCAACTGCCCGGAATACAAGGTGACCGCCGTGCAAATCTCGCCGTCTAACGGTCCGTCCGACTGGCAGAAGGCCTATGACGAGCAGGCGCGCCACTCCCGCCGCATTGCGCCGATCGTCGAAGCCGCGGAGTGACGATGCGCGATCCAGTTCACAGGGCCGATCGGAAAGTGTGGCGCGATGGCCGCTTCAGCGACGGCGCGCGCCTGATCCCCGAGGAGACTGCGCTGGCGCTGACCTACAACGGCGGCACCTACGCCGTGATGATGGGCACGCCGGAGGATCTGAGCGACTTTGCGATCGGCTTCAGCTTGAGCGAAGGCATCGTGCAATCGGCCGACGAGATCGAGACGCTCGACATCGTCGAGCTCGATGACGGCATCGAGCTGCGGATGTGGCTTAGCGCCGCCAAAGCCGATCTGATCGCCGAGCGGCGGCGGCATATTGCCGGACCGACCGGCTGCGGCATCTGCGGGATCGATTCCATTGCCGAAGCCGTCCGACCTGCCGCGATCGTGCCGCAAGGGCGGTCATTCTCGCCGCGCGAGATCATGACGGCGATGGCGTCGGTCGCGCCGCTGCAGGAGATCAATCACCAGACCCGCGCCGTGCACGCCGCCGCGTTCTGGACGAAGGCAACCGGGATTGTCGCGCTGCGCGAGGATGTCGGCCGTCACAATGCGCTCGACAAGCTCGCCGGCGCGCTGGCGCACGATAACGTAACGGCAAACGACGGCATGGTGCTGCTGACGAGCCGCGTCTCGGTCGAAATGGTGCAAAAGACGGCAGCAATCGGCGCGCCGTTGATGGTTGCGGTGTCGGCCCCGACTGCGCTGGCAGTGCGAATGGCGGATGCCGCGGGCATCACGCTCGCCGCGATCGCGCGGTCGGATGGATTTGAAGTGTTCACGCATGCGGAACGCATCGCGGGCGGCCTGAACGCGGAGGAGGCCAAATATGTCGTCGCCTGACAAGCTGATCTACATGGCGAACCAGATCGGAAAGTTCTTCCAGAGTCAGGGCCACGACCGCGCGGTGGAAGGCATTTCCGAGCACATCTGGAAATTCTGGGATCCGCGGATGCGCAAGGCGATCTTCGCTCATCTCGACACCGGCGGCGCCGGGCTCGATCCGCCCGTGCGTGATGCGCTGCTGAAATTGAAGACTGCGTAGCCGCCAAATTGTAGGGTGGGCGAAGGCGCGACAGCGACGAGCCCGCCATCGATGTCACGCCACGGAATGGTGGGCGCGCTTACGCTTTGTCCACCTACGCCGGCGTTTTATTCTCACCCACGATCGCGTTGAACACGCGCCGCACCTCGCCCTGCGTTTCGCGCAGGCGCGCCTCGAGGGCGGAGAAATCCGGCGTGTCCCCTGCCCGCGCCATCACCCGCAGCAGGTCTTCGCCCGCGGTTTCCGGATTGAACTTGCCGCTGACGCACAGCCGCAGGATCTGCGTCAGATCGTGATAGAGCCGCGCCGCCGAGCGCAGGATTGCAGCCTCGGATTGCCCGAGCACGCCGAGCCGAGCGGCGCTGTCGAGCACCTGCAGCGTGGAGACGCTCAGGATGTCCGGTTTCGCCGCGGCATGCACGAGCTGAAGATATTGCGCGATGAAGTCGATATCGACGAGCCCGCCGGCGGCAAGCTTGAGGTCCCAGATGTCGTCCTCGCCCTTCTCGAGTGCGATCGCTCGCCGCATGTCCGCGACATCATTGGCGGTCCCTGCCGCATCGCGAGGGCGCGTCAGCACACCGCGGATGATCGCCTCGATCCGCTCGCCGAATTGCGGCGAAGCCGACACCACCCGTGCCCGCGTCAGCGCCATGTGTTCCCAGGTCCAGGCCTCGCGCTCCTGGTAATCGGCGAATGAGTCGACACGCGAGGCGACCGGACCGGCGCGGCCCGACGGGCGCAGGCGCATATCGACCTCATAGAGCACGCCGTAATTGGTGCGCGTCGTGAACGCGCTGATCAGGCGCTGGGTGAAGCGGGCGAAATATTGCGCGCCATGCAGCGAACGCTCTCCGTCGGAGTCGGGCGCCTCGTCGTCATAGTCGTAGAGCAGGATGAGGTCGAGGTCGGAGGATGCGGTCATCTCGCGGCTGCCGAGCCGGCCCATGGCGATGATCGCCGTCTCCTGCCCCTTGATCCGGCCATATTGCGCCGCGAATTGATCGGTGACGAGGCCGTGTACGGTATGCACGATGCCCTCGGCCACGTCGGCAAAGGCGACGCTTGCCTGCTGCGCCGAGACCGTGCCTGACAGAATTCGTGTACCGATCAGGAACAAGCTCTCCTGGCCGAACAGCCGCAGGCGGTCGAGAAAATCCTCGTAGGAGGCCGCATCCTTGAGTGTTGCCGCCAGCCGCTCGGACAGTTCTTTCTTGTCGGGCATCGCGCCGAAGAAGCGCGGATCGATCAGGCCATCCATGATTTGCGGCTGCCGCGCCAGCATGTCGCCGAGCCGCGGCGCGGCACCGAGTATCAGCGCCACCAATGCGACGAGGTCGCGGTTCTGGCTGAGCAGCGAGATCAGCCGTCCGCCGCGCTGCAGGGCCGCCAGGAAGCGGTCGAACGCCACCACCGCATCGTCGGGCTCTTCGGCATCCGCGAGGCCGTCGATCAACCCCGGGATGAACTCCAGGAATGCGGCGCGCGTCGCCTCGACACGCAGCGCGCGATAGTCGCCCTCGATCCATTGCTGCACGGTCTTCGCCGCTGCGACCGGCTTCTTGAAACCGAGATTGGCGAGGTGCTCGAGCAGGCGTTGGTCCTCGGGGCCGGCGCCATAATTGAGCTGCGGCAGTTTCGCGGTTCCGGTCGGATCGGCACCCTCGAACAGCTTTGCGTAATGGCTCTGCACGATCTTGAGCTGAGCGAGCAGGTCCTTGGCAAAGGCCTCGCGGTTCTCATATCCGAAGAAATTCGCAAAACGCTCGATCGCCTCGGCCTCTTCGGGCAGCGAATGGGTCTGCTCGTCGGCGATCATCTGCAGGCGGTGCTCGACCCGCCGCAGGAATTGATAGGCCTCGGCGAGTTCGTCGCGCGCCTGGTAGGTGATCCAATCACTGCCCGCGAGCACGTCCAATGCGTTCAGAGTCGGCCGTACCCGCAAATCCGGATGCCGGCCGCCGGCGATCAGCTGCTGGGTCTGGGCGAAGAATTCGATCTCGCGGATGCCGCCGCGGCCGACCTTTACGTTGTGACCCTCGACCGAAATCTCGCTCTGGCCGCGATAAGTCTGCATCTGCCGCTTCATGTCATGAACGTCGGCGAGTGCGGCGAAGTCCAGATGCTTGCGCCAGACGAACGGCGCGAGCTCGGCGACGAGCGCCTCGCCTGCCTTGGCGTCGCCGGCGCAGGGCCGCGCCTTGATCATCGCGGCGCGCTCCCAGGTGCGTCCCTCGCGCTCGTAATAATGCAGCGCGGCGTCGGTCGAGATCGCGACGTGGGTCGAGGCCGGGTCCGGTCGCAACCGCAGGTCAACGCGGAACACATAGCCCTCCCCCGAGCGCTGTTGCAGGATCCGCGCCATAGCCTGGGTGAGGCGGACGAAGAACGGCTGCGGTTCGATGTCGTCGGCAAGCGAGGTCGCTTCCGGATCGAAGAACACGATCAGGTCGATGTCGCTGGAATAGTTGAGCTCGCCGGCGCCCATCTTGCCCATCGCGAGCACGATCAGGCCGCTGCCGGTTTCGGGATGTTCGGGGTCGGCGGCGATCATCCGGCCGCGGGCGACCTCTTGTCGCAGCAGGTAGCGGAGCGCCGATTGCACCGCCGCCACCGCAAGGTCCGTCAATGCCGCGGTCACCCGCATCACCGGCCAAACCCCGCCAATGTCGCACAACGCGATCAGAAGCGCCGCCTCCGCCTTCATGCGGCGGAGCAGATGCATTACCTCGGCCTCATCGCTCGCCGCGAGCACCTCCCGCGAGGTCTGTTCGATCAGCCGTGCCAGATGCGTCTCCGGGTCGGACGACAGGATCCGGATCAGCCGCGCGACATCCGAGCGCGCGAGCTCGAAAAGATATGGCGAGAATTCGGCGATGCCGAGCAGGATTCTCCTCGCCTTGGGGTGCACGAGCAGCGCATCGAGAGCGGCGGTCTGCGCCGGCTCGAGCTCGGCGAACCAGTCATTCAGACGCTGTTCGGCGGATACGGAAGCGGCGACATGCGGTCCGTCCACGAAAGACGCGGCCAGACGACGTCGATCCGCGTTTCCCGGCGCGGCGGCATTCATGCCGCCTTCTGTGGCACATCCGGTGTTTGGGCCGCAAGCCTGTCACTGCCGCCGGCCCGCGCGGGCAGCGCCAGCGTCGCGACCAAGCCCGGATGCGAGTCGCCGAGCCGGAGCTCGCCGCCATGGAGCGTGGCGACCGCCGATGCCAGGCTGAGGCCAAGGCCGGAACCGGGCAAGGTCCGGCTTGCCTCCAGCCGCACGAACCGCTCCACGGCATGCTTGCGGTCGCCCTCCGGGATGCCCGGGCCGTGGTCTGTCACGCTGAGCAGAACCTGGTCGCGCTCGCGACACGCCTCGATCAGGATGTCCCTTGCGTCGGCGTTCAAGGGCTGCACGGAGCTCTCGGGCTTGCCGTATTTGATGGCGTTCTCGACCAGGTTGGCGAGCGCCTGGCTGATCAATTCGCGGTTGCCGTGGATCGGCGTTGGCGCGGTTTTCACCCGCAGCATCATCCCGTCGTCCTCGGCGAGCGGCTCGTAAAGCTCGTGGATGCCGTTAGCGACGTCGGCGGCATCGAAATCGTCCATATTGCCGCGGGCCTGGCCCGATTCGGCGCGGGCGATCATCAAAAGGGCATTGAAGGTACGGATCAGACCGTCTGACTCCTCGATGGTGCGCTCCAATGCTGCGCGGTAGTCCGCCTCGCAGCCGGATTTCGCCAGCGCCTCCTCAGCGCGGTTGCGCAGGCGCGTCAGCGGCGTCTTCAGGTCATGGGCGATGTTGTCGGAAACCTCCTTCAGGCCGGTCATCAGCGCCTCGATGCGCTCCAGCATGGCGTTGAGGTTTTCCGCGAGGCGATCGAGTTCGTCGCCGCTGCGGCCGACCGGAAGCCGGCCGGACAGATCGCCCGCCATGATTCGCTGGGTAGTACCGGTCATCGCGTCGATCCGGCGCAGCACGCGGCGCGCAACGAAGATGCCGCCGCCGATGCCGAGCACGACGACGACCAGAATCGACCACTGCGCGGCCTTCGCGACAATGCCGAACAGCCGCCGCCGCTCCTCGAGATCGCGTCCGACCAGCAGGCGGAAGCCGTTGCTCATCTCGGTGACGCGCACCAGCGCGCGATGGTCCATGTTGCCCTGGTCGTCGAACCGCCGATAGGCGGTCTCGGACCAGCCTTCCGTGCTCATCACGCCCGGCGCCAGCGAATCGACATTGCCGGCGAGCGCCTGCCCGTTCGGCGCGGTCAGCAGATAGAGATTGGCCCCGGGCCGCAGCGCACGGTTGCCCATGGTGTTCAGCAGGCCGTGCAGGCCGCGCCGATTATAGATGTCGGTGATCTCGCTGACCTCGGCGTTGACAGTCGTGGTGATCTGCTCGGTGATCAGCCGCCGCGTGTTCAGGGCGAAATAGCCGAGCAGCGACGCGGCAAAGAGTGCAAACAAAAACAGATAGACCAGCGTCAGCCGAAACGCCGTGGTGCGGATCAGTTTACCGAATGCCGTCACGGATCATGTACCCCGCGCCGCGGATCGTGTGCAGCAGGGGCCGTTCGAAGCCCTTGTCGATCTTCGAGCGCAGCCGCGAGATGTGCACGTCGATGACGTTGGTTTGCGGATCGAAATGATAATCCCAGACGTTTTCCAGCAGCATGGTGCGCGTGACCACCTGTCCTGCATGCTTCATGAGGTATTCGAGCAGGCGGAATTCGCGCGGCTGCAGCGTCAACTCGTCCTTGCCGCGGGCGACGCGATGCGAGAGGCGGTCGAGTTCGAGATCGCCGACCCTATAGGTGGTCTCCTCGGCCGGCCCGACGTTGCGGCGTGACAACACCTCGACGCGCGCGAGGAGTTCGGCGAACGCATACGGCTTCGGCAGATAATCGTCGCCTCCGGCGCGCAGGCCCTTGATGCGATCGTCGACCTGGCCCAGCGCGGACAGGATCAGGACGGGCGTACGGTTGCCGGCATCGCGCAGCGCGCCGATGAGCGACAGGCCGTCGCGTTTCGGCAGCATGCGGTCGACCACCAGCACGTCGTATTCGCCGCTTTCAGCCATCGATAGGCCGTCCTCGCCGTCGGAGGCGAGATCGGCGATGTAGCCAACCTCCCTGAACGCCTTGACGAGGTAATCGGCAGACTCGCGGTCGTCTTCAATGATCAGGATGCGCATTTGCGGAGCGATTGCGGTCACGGGATCTGACCCTCTCACCATGGCGCGGCCGGCCTGCACATGCAAGACGACCGCGCGCACTCCAATCTTCTTGCTGCCGCATGATGCGGAGGTGAAAAAAGCGGGCGGTGAAGCTGGGGGACTTCACCGCCCCTAGGCCTTCCGACGGAGGGGGGCGTGTTCCACCGGAAGGTACCTGAGGGAGCGAGCGAGGAGCCCGCCCCCCGGGAAGCGCCGTCGGCGGGGGCGACTGATGCCGGCGACACTTCCCAACCCATATTTAACCCTTGGCCAGCGGGACTGCCACGAAGCGCGACGAACCGCCGCTCTTCACGCGCATGAGAACGCTGTTCTTGTTGTCGTTACGCGCCGAGGTGATCGCATCGCGCACCTCGCCAGCGGTGCCGACGCTCTTGCCGCCGACCTCGAGGATGACGTCGCCTTCCTTGAAGCCCCGCTCGGCAGCGGAGCTCTTGGGATCGACTTCGGTCACGACCACGCCTTCCTTGCCGGCCCCGGCCACGCTGTTGGCGGGAGCAACGGTGAGGCCGAGCTTCGGCACGTCGGTGCCGCGGGTCGCGCCACCCTTGTCGCCGTTGTCGTTGTCGGCCTTGGCCTCAAGCGTGTTCGGCAACTGGCCGAGCGTGAGGTTGACGACCTTGTCCTGGCCCTTGTGCAGCACGTTGAGCTTCACCGCGTTGCCGGGCGGCAGGCTGCCGATGGTGCGGGCAAGCTCGCGCGCATCCTTGACCTGCTCGCCATTGACGGCGGTGATGACGTCACCGGACTCGATGCCCGCCTTGGCCGCGGGACCATTGGCCTGCGGTTCGGCAACCAGCGCGCCTTCCGCCTTCTTCATGCCGAGGCTGTCGGCAATGTCCGACGTCACCGGCTGGATCTGGACGCCGATCCAGCCGCGGCTGACGGTGCCCTTGTCCTTGAGCTGAGCGACAACGCTCTTCACGGTCGCGGCCGGAATCGAGAACGCGATGCCGACACTGCCGCCGGACGGCGAATAGATCGCGGTGTTGACGCCCATCACTTCGCCCGACACGTCGAACGCCGGGCCACCCGAGTTGCCCTTGTTCACGGGCGCATCGATCTGGATGAAGTCATCATACGGACCGTTGCCGATGTCGCGGCCGGAGGCCGAGACGATACCGGCGGTCACCGTGCCGCCGAGGCCGAACGGGTTACCAACCGCCAGCACCCAGTCGCCGATGCGGGGCTTGCTGTCGGAGAGCTTCGCAAACGCGAAGTTGGAACCACCTTCGACTTTGATCAGCGCGAGGTCGGTGCGCGGATCGGTGCCGATCACCTTGGCGGAATAGGTCTTGCCGTCATCGGTCGTCACTTCGACCTTGTCGGCGCCGTCAACGACGTGGTTGTTGGTCACGGCATAGCCGTCAGCCGAGATGAAGAAGCCGGAGCCCTGGCCGGTCACCACGCCGCGGCCGCGCGGTCCACCGCGCATGCCAGGGGGCATCCCATCCGGACCGCCGAAGCGGCGGAAGAAGCGCTCCATCGGCGAGCCCGGCTGGAACGGAGAGTCCTCATTATTGGTGTCGTCCTTGGCCATCTTTTCGTGGAGATTGACCTTCACCGAGATCACCGAGGGCTTCACGCGTTCGACGATGTCGGCAAAGCCGACGGGTTGCGCGACCTTGCGGACCTCGGTGTTGACCTGCGCATGCGCAGAACTTGCGAAGAGGTCAGCGGGATCGTGCGACGGGCTTAAGCCGTATGCGGCGACGCCGAGGCCGGCGACGACCGAGGCCATCAGTGCATATTTGCGGGCCGAAAACAGCGAACGCTTCGGCTCCTTGAATGACGGGTAGGACGAGAGGTCGGGACGTTCAGTCATTTCTTGAAATCTCCAAGGCCAGAATCGTCGGTGCGGGGGGCGGCACCTGTGGGTCTGAAGATGGGGATTTCAGCCTTACGGGGCGCTGGCTGCGGAGTTAAACTTTGGTAATAGAGCCATCACGATATGCGGCAGAATAGCGCAGAGAAATGACCGGCTTGAGAACCCCTAGCCCGGCTTTTTCGGCATTGGTTCCGCGGCCAGCAGCCGTTCCAGGCGCGCTTTCTCGTCTGTGGTCAGTTCCACGTCGGATTCGCCCCCTTCGCCTGCCGCGTTCGTCCGCCGACGGCTGTAGGCCCATAGGGCGGCGCCGCCGCCGAGCAGCGCCAGCGGCGGGATCAGCCATAACAGCAAGGTGTGAGGGCTGAAGCGCGGTTTCAGCAACACGAACTCGCCATAGCGGGCCACCAGGAAATCGATCACCTGCCGGTCATTATCGCCGGCAGCAATCCGTTCGCGCACCAGGAGGCGCAGATCACGCGCCAGCGGCGCCTCGGAATCGTCGATCGACTGATTCTGGCACACCATGCAGCGCAGCTCGCGCGACAGGTCACGCGCCCTCGCCTCCTTGGCAGGATCGGCCATGATCTCATCCGGCTGCACCGCGCGCGCCGGCGGCGCGGCCGTCATCAACACCGCAGCCAGCAGGCCGGCGAAAGCGAGCCGCGCGCGCATCACTCTGCCGCCTGTAGTGTGCGTGTCGCCCTGGCAGGCTTGGGTGCCCCGACCCGCAAGCGGCGGTCGGACAGCGACAGCACGCCGCCAAACGCCATCAGCACCGGTCCCCACCAGATCAGGAGCACCAGCGGCTTGTGATAGATGCGCACCGCGATCGCGCCGTCGGCCGAGCCATCGCCGAGCGAGATGTAGAGTTGGCTCGCGCCGCGGGTCAGCAATGCTGCTTCCGTCGTCGACGAGCCGCGCGTCGTGAAGTTCCGCTTCGAGGGGGTCATGACGGAGAGCTTCTCGCCGTCGCGACTCACAGTGAACTTTGCCACCATCTCACGGAAATTCGGTCCCTGACGTTGCGTCAGGCCGTCGAGCTTCAACTGATAGCCCGCGACATTGGCGAGGTCGCCGGGCTTGATCGCGCCGATATATTCGCTGTTCCATGTGGTCTCGCAGACGATCCCGATCAGCGCCACGCCGAGGCCCGCATGTGCGAAGGCCGTGCCCCAGACGGCGCGCGGCAATCCGCGGGCGCGCCGCAGCGAGATCGACAGCGGAATTCGCAACAGCGCGGTGCGCTCGGCGAGATCGCAGAGCACTCCGACGATGACAAACACCGCAAGACCGATTGCCAGAGGCGCCAGCGTTGCGCCGCCACGGGTCCACGCCCAGAGCAGCGCGATCGCAACCAGCGACGCGAGGCCGGCCGCGGTGAGGCGTTGCGCCGCGCCGAGCAGGTCGCCGCGCTTCCAGGCGAGCAACGGCCCGAACGGTACCGCGATCATCAGAGGCACGAACAGCGGAGCGAAGGTGAGGTTGAAGAACGGCGCGCCAACCGAGATCTTGTCACCGGTCAGAACTTCGAGCGCCAGCGGATAGAGCGTGCCGATGAACACGGTCGCGCAAGCCGTGGTGAGAAAGAGATTGTTGAGTACCAGCGCGCCCTCGCGCGAGATCGGCGCGAACAGTCCGCCCCGTTTCAACGCCGGTGCGCGCCAGGCATAGAGCGAGAGGCTGCCGCCGATGAAAACGCAGAGGATCAGCAGGATGAATACGCCGCGCGTCGGATCGGTCGCGAAAGCATGCACCGAGGTCAATACCCCCGAGCGCACCAGGAAAGTGCCGAGCAGCGACAGCGAGAAGGTCAGGATCGACAGCAGAATGGTCCAGACCTTGAGCGCGTTGCGCTTCTCCATCACGAGCGCCGAATGCAGCAGCGCGGTGCCGGCGAGCCACGGCATCAGCGAAGCGTTCTCAACCGGGTCCCAGAACCACCATCCGCCCCAGCCGAGCTCGTAATAGGCCCAGTACGAACCCATCGCGATGCCGAGGGTCAGAAAGATCCAGGCGACCAGCGTCCAGGGCCGCACCCAGCGTGCCCAGGCGGCATCGATCCGGCCCTCGATCAGGGCCGCGACGGCGAAGGAGAACGAGATCGAGAAGCCGACATAGCCGAGATAGAGCATCGGCGGATGCACCGCGAGACCGATGTCCTGCAGTACCGGATTGAGATCGCGGCCCTCGATCGGCGGATTGACGATGCGCAGGAACGGATTCGAGGTGATCAGGATGAACAGATAGAAGGCGGAGGCGATCCAGGCCTGCACCGCCAGCACATGGGCGCGCAGCGACAGCGGCAGGTTGTTGCCGAAGGCGGCGACGAGGCCACCGAACAGCGCGAGGATCGACACCCACAGCAACATCGATCCTTCGTGGTTTCCCCACACGCCCGTGATCTTGTAGATCAGCGGTTTCAGCGAATGCGAGTTCTCATAGACGTTGGCGACCGAGAAATCCGAGGTGACGTGCAGCATCACCAGGGCAACGAACGAGGCCGCCACGAACAACAATTGCATCAGCGCGGTCGAGCGCGCAACGTTCATCAGCGCGACATCGCGCCAGCGCGCGCCGATCAGCGGCACGGTCGACTGGATCAGCGCGAGCGCGAGCGCGAGCACCAGCGCATAATGTCCGCTCTCGGCGATCACCGCATTGCTCCCTGCGCCGGTTGCGGCGCCGCCGAGGCGCTCGGCTTGGCACCATAATCATCCTTCCAGTGGCCCTGTTTCTTCAGGGCGTCGGCGACGTCCTTCGGCATGTAGGTCTCGTCATGCTTTGCCAGCACCGTATCGGCGCGGAAGACGCCCGACGCGTCGAGCGAACCCTCCGCGACCACCCCCTGCCCTTCGCGGAACAAATCCGGCAGGATACCCTTGTAGGCGACGGGGAGCGTCGCGGTTCCGTCGGCGACGCTGAACGACACCGCGAGATTGTCGCCGCGCTCAAGCGAACCCGGCTGCACCAGGCCACCGAGGCGGAAGCGCTTCCCCGGACCGATATGCTTTTCGGCGACCATCGACGGTGTCGAGAAGAACACGATGGAATCGCGCAACGCGTTCAGCACAAGGCCCGCGGCGATCGCGAGCACCGCGAGCGCGCCGCAGATCAATGTCAGACGCCGTTGCTTCCTGGTCATAGGTTATCCATCAAATCCCAGATTCTTCAGCCCGTCATTGAGCTGCCGCAACCGCTCGACGTCGTTGCCGACCGCCTGGCGCGCTTCGGTCAGCGCGCCCACCGCCTTGTCGCGCTCACCCATCACCAGATAGGCGCGCACCAGCCGCAGCCAACCCTCGACATCATCGCCGTTCTGCTTGAGCCGCGTTGCGAGCCGGTCGACCATGCCGCGGATCATCGCGCCGCGATCGGCCTCGCTCATGTCCTTGGCCGCCGCCATCGCGCCGTCGGACAGTGCAGGCGCGCTGGCACCGCCGACCCGTAGGAGAGCCGCCTGCACCAGCGGCCGCCACGGCGCGTCCGGCGGGGCCTTCGCCAGCATGGCCTGCCAGATTGCGGCGGCGTCGGCCTTGCGGCCGTCCTGCTCGGCGGCGAGCCCGAGGAAATAATTCGCCTTGGGATCGCCCGTGTTCTGCGCGACCGCGCGCCCGAACTCCGTCTTGGCTTCCGACGTGACAACGCCGCCGGCCGCACCCGTCAGCGCTTCGCCGAGGTCGGCGCGGCGCTCGGCACTATCACCGGCGTAGGTGATGGCGTTGCGATAGGCGCGCACCGCATCATCGTAGCGGCCGAGGCGCGACAGCACCGGTGCCAGCACGCTCCAGCCGCGGCCATCGGTCGGGCTTTTTTCCAGGTGGGACTCGACCTGCGCGACCAGATTGGCCAATGGCTGGTTGGCATCGGCCCCCTGGTTGCGCGCCGACAGCGGGAAGTCCCCGAGCCGGGGCGAACCGAGCGTGAGATAGAAGCCGGCGGCAACGAGCGGAAGCCCGACCAGCGCAACGATGGCGGCGGTCCGCCGCAGCTTGAGGTTGCTCTGGGGCGGGGTCTCACGTTCACCCCGGTCGGCGGCGGCAAGCAGTCGGCGGCTGATTTCGATCTTTGCCGCGTCCGCCTCGGCAGCACCGATGATGCCGGCAGCGAGGTCGCGGTCGATTTCGGCAAGCTGGTCCCGGTAGACAATGGCCTCGCTGCCGCCGGTGCCCGCCGCGCGCCCACGGCTGAGCGGCCACAGCACGGCGAAGATCGCCGCGACCGTCATCAGCGCGAACACAAACCACAGCGTCATCAAGCGGTTCCCGGGCGAAGCGGCAACCTTGGATCAGGCGCCGCTCAGCCGCTTTACACTAGCCGCGGCGAGCCCGGCAATTGACAATTGCTGGATCGGGGGTGGCGGCCGGGACTTTCGGGTCAGCCCGCGCGGGAGGATTTGCGCTCGCCGGTGACGGCATTCTCGGCCGCCCGGCTCATCAGCGAGGCGTAGTCGTGACCGAACAGAATCTCGCAGAAGCGGATCGCGGCCTTGACCTGCATCTGCCGGTAGGTGCGCACCCGCGCGTCGCCGGCGCGCAGCGACTGCACCAGCCCTTCGGTCGACTGCTCGACATAGTGCTGCAGGTCCGAGTAGGTCCGCAGCGTCACCTCATTGATGGCAAGCTCGCTCGCATAGGTACGGCACACCGCGACGAAATCGATCAGTGCGGCAGCATCCTCGACCTCTGACATGTCAACCTTGGCGCTGACAGAGATGTCCTTGTCGGCGCGCTGCCGCAAGATGCGGCGGACCCGGCCGGGCACGCTGTCGATCTCTGACTGCAGCGCATTGGAGGTGTCTGCCCGGATCGAGGTGAGCTGGCGGCCCCAGGTCGAGTCGTTGCGCAGATCGAGCTCGGTGCGCAGGCCGCGGACGCCGTCGTGCAGGGTCTTGAGCTGCTCACCAACATATTCGAAATGCCCGCGCCTGATGTCCGTGCGCAGGCAGGCCGCGACAAAGGACAGGTCGTGCAGCGCGATCGTGACCGCGACGCCATAGGGAGTTGCCGCCACGCGAATCTCATCGTCGGACGCCGCCATCCTGATGGCGAGGCGAATGATCTGCCATGGCGCGACCAGCCGCTGAGCGATCAGCGTCAGCGCGAACGGCAGCAATTGCGGGGTCTGCAACGAAGGAACCTTGAGCGCTTCGGTGGCGGAGGCGATCTGGGCATCGGCGAAGACCCGCATCTGGCGGGGGAGCCGGCTGCCGAGCGTATCCAACGCCTCACGCGCGCGCAGAACCGAACCGATCGGCAGCAGATCTTCGACCACACTGGGCGAGCCGACGCGCGACAGTCCGCGCTGGCGGTCGTCCACCGGGGTCGCGGCGTTGAGGATCGCGTCCGCCGCCGCAAGCTGGAAGTTGCGCGCCGCGGCCTCCATCGAACCGCTTTCCCGCGCGGCGGCAAGCGCGGACTCGAACTCGCGGGCAGCTTCAGGCGCACCCTCGCGCGCCAGCCACTCCCAAACCGGCAGCAGCGATGAGCGCTTGATCTGGCCGGGCCGCGTCGGAAAATTCGTATCTATGAGGAACGGCTCCAGCGGCCGGAACAATAACCGAGCCGGATCGTCGGTGCGCGCTTGCGTGTCCTCGTCCTCCTCGACACCGCGGACGATCTTGCGCAACTGCTCGAGCACTGTGCTGGCAAGCACGACGTCTTCGCCGCGCTCGACGGCACGCTCAAACTCCCGTATCAGCAGCGCCTGCGATTGCGGCGGAAGCTGCGCGAGATAGTCTCTCAGCCGCTCGATGGATCTCTGGCTCATGTCCGGTGGGTGAATGCTTGGCGTGACGCGGACGGCCCCAACACGTCCGCTTCGGATCATAAAGCCCTGCGCGTTAAGAAGTCGTGAAGTAGTTAACCAATGATTTCAATAGGCCGGTCAGTCATCCGAAACGAAACAGGAGGACCAAGGATGGCGACGGATGGCCGCCTACAGCCCCGGAAGCACGAGTTCGGCCCGCAGGCCACCGATCGGCGCATTGCCGAGGGCGAGATGGCCGCCATAAAGGCCCGCAAGGTCAGTGACGATGGAAAGGCCCAATCCTGAGCCGGGCTTCGATTCGTCCAGCCGCTGGCCGCGGCGGGATACCTTGGCCCGCTCGGCGGCGGACAGGCCGCGGCCGTCGTCGTCGACGACGACACGCAGCCTGGGCGGGGCGCCCGCCTCCTCCGGCGGCTCGACGAACACCTCGACCAACACCTGCGAGGCCGCCCATTTGCAAGCGTTATCGACCAGATTGCCGACCATCTCCTCGAGATCCTGGCGCTCGCCGCGAAACCGTGCTGCCGCATCAGCCTTCACTTCGATCGAGATGGCACGGTCGCGATGAATCTTCTCCATGGTCCGCCGCAACGCCTCGATGACAGGCGCGACATCGGTGATGGTGCTGACAATGGTGACGCGAGCGGCGATGCGGGCGCGTTCCAGGTGATGGGCGACCTGATCGCGCATTACGTCGGCTTGCTCCAGCACCTTGCCCGCGAAGGGATCGGCGGCATGCGCGCTCGCTTCATTGACGATCACCGACAGCGGCGTCTTGATCGCATGGGCAAGATTGCCAACATGGGTGCGCGAGCGCTCGACGATTTCCCGGTTGGCATCGATCAACGCGTTGGTCTCGCGCGCAAGCGGCGCGATCTCGACCGGGAACTGGCCCTCCAGCCGTTCCGCGCGGCCGGACCGGATGTCGGCGATCGCGTCCGAAATTCGCTTGAGCGGCGCAAGACCGTAGCGGACCTGGAAGATCGTGGTCAGCAGCAGCACGATGCCGAGAGCTGCGAAGGTACCGCCGAGATAGTAGTCGAAGCTGCGCGTCTCATCGAAAATTTCGGTGGCATCGCCGGCAACGCTGACAAGGAACTTGCCATCCGCGCCAAGATCGACCGGCCGCTCCACCATGCGCAGGTTCTGGCCTTCGGGGCCTTCGACATAGCCAAGCCGAACGCCGGCGGCGGTCAGGTCGGCACTCTGCTCATCGAGCTTTGGCAGCTTCTTGTCCCACAGCGAACGCGAGGCGCGGGTTTCGGCCTTCTCCGTGTCGGTGCGGGTGATCTGCCAGTACCAGCCTGACAGCGGCAGGTCGAACAGAGGCTCGCCGAGCGACTGGAACTGACGATCCGCCGGCTCGTCGGGCGTCGCGACCTCGGCAATCAACGTACGCAGATAGAGATTGAGTCGCCGGTCGAAAGCGCGTTCTGTTGCATCACGATAGACCGACGACAGGATGACGCCGGTGATCGCCAGGATGACAACCACCCAGGCGGTCGCCGAGACGAACAGGCGGGTCGCAAGCGAGCTTCCGCGCATCAGGTCACGGTCTCGAACATCATGTCAGCGAGCATCGGCATCCGGCATCCTGTCCCCGGCGAGGATCATGCCGATGCTCGCGCGCCGATCAAGTGCCCGAGGTCGGCGGCGAGAGCATGTAGCCGAGGCCCCGCACGGTCTGGATGATGTCGGCGTCAAGCTTTTTGCGGATGCGGCCGACAAACACCTCGATCGTGTTGGAGTCGCGATCGAAGTCCTGATCGTAGAGATGCTCGACCAGCTCGGTCCGCGACACCACTCGCCCCGTGTGATGCATCAAATAGTCCAGAAGGTTGTACTCATGCGACGTCAGCTTGACGGGATTGCCGTTGACCGTGACGCGTTTGGTGCGCGTGTTGAGCGTCACTGGCCCGCAGATCAGCTCCACCTGGGCGTGACCAGTCGAGCGGCGCAACAGCGCGCGGATTCGCGCGAGCACCTCTTCAAGGTGGAACGGCTTCGCCACATAGTCGTCGGCGCCGGCATCGAATCCCTGGACCTTGTCGCTCCAGCGATCGCGCGCGGTGAGAATCAGAACAGGCATCACGCGCTTGTTGCGCCGCCACGCTTCCAGCACCGAGATGCCGTCCATCTTCGGCAAGCCGATATCCAGCACCACCGCGTCATAGGGTTCGCTGTCGCCGAGAAAATGCCCCTCCTCGCCGTCGAACGCCCGATCGACCACATAACCGGCATCCGTCAGCGCGGCGGTGAGCTGACGGTTCAGATCCGGATCATCCTCAACGACAAGCAGACGCACGTTGGCCTCCGAAAGTGAGCATCGCGGTATCCGGCATCAAGAGAGGCTTTCGGCGGTGAACGGGTTATGAACGGAGCAACGGGCGGAACGTTACTTTTTTGTCATTTCCCGCGTTTGATAGCAGATTTGGGTCGGCCGGGCACGCCAGACAACGATCAGCGGTTAACGGTATCCGCCGATCTCTCCCGTTAACCGTCCTGGGCGAGGGGCGCGTGGGGTTGCGCCCGGACCTGCCATCGCCTACCACCGGACAATCATGATCCAAGCTCTTTTTCGGATTTCGGGCTGGTTGGCACTTGCCTTCATCGCATTTGCTACGCTGTCGCCAATCAACGAACGACCGTCGGTCGCCGGGCCGCCGCTGGAGCATTTTGTGGCGTACGCGGTGGTGGGATTGGCGTTCATGCTGGGTTACCCACGGCGCCTGCAGCTGATGGTTGCAATTGTCATCACCAGCGCGTTCGCGCTCGAGGCGCTGCAATTGCTGACGCCGGATCGCCACGCCCGCATGCTCGACGCGCTGGTGAAGGCCGCTGGCGGGCTTTGCGGGATCACAGCAGGCCGGCTCATGCCGGTATTCCTGCAAGACTGGATCGATCGCTTCAAGAAGTTGCCTGGGCGCTCTCCCAGTTAAAGACTGGACATTGGTCGACGACAATTGTCCGCGATCAGAGATGCCTCGCAGCCACCAACATCATTTTTCGTGACAACGGACTGAAAATATCGGACGCACAAACGAACGTTGGCGCTAAAAATTCGGAATGCTATGAAGGCCGCGATTGAGCCGGCAAGGCCCTCGCACAACGCTAGAGACATCGCATGATCCTGGTCACCGGAGGCGCCGGCTACATCGGCTCACACGCTTGCGTCGCACTCTTGTCGACCGGCGAAGACGTCGTTGTGTTCGACAATTTCTGCAACAGCAGTCCGATCGCCCTGGAGCGGGTGCAGAAAATCTGCGGAAGGCCGCTGACGGTCGTCGAGGGCGATGTGCGCGACCAGGCCGCGCTCGAGAAGGTACTGACGCAATACGGCTGCACGTCCGTGATGCATTTCGCAGGGCTGAAGTCCGTGCAGGATTCCGTTGCGCAACCGCTCGAATACTACGACCAGAACGTGATCGGCTCGCATCGGCTACTTCGCGCGATGCAGGCGACCGGCGTGCGTAAGATCGTGTTCAGTTCGTCGGCTACTGTGTATGGCACGCCACAGTTCCTGCCCTACACCGAAGAACACCCGCTCAGCGCCGTCAATCCCTATGGCCGCACCAAGCTCATGATCGAGGAGATGCTGCGCGACCAGTACGCGAGTGACACGAGCTGGGCGGTCGCGATCCTGCGCTACTTCAATCCGGTCGGCGCGCACGAGAGTGGCCTGATCGGTGAAGATCCGAAAGGCGTTCCGAACAATCTCGTCCCATTCGTCGCCCAGGTTGCGATCGGCCGCCGCGAGCGGCTCAACATCTGGGGCAATGACTACGAGACCCCCGACGGCACTGGCGTGCGGGATTATATCCATGTGATGGATCTTGCCGCGGGCCATGTCTCCGCGCTCAAGGTGCTCGACCAGCCGCAATGCTTTTCGGTCAATCTCGGCACAGGCGCCGGCAGCAGTGTGCTAGAGGTGGTTCGTGCCTTCGAGACGGCGAGCGGCAGGGCGATCCCCTTCGACATCAAGCCGCGACGCGCCGGCGACATAGATGCCTACTATGCCGCAACCGATTACGCATCAAAGCTGTTAGGCTGGAGCGCAACGCGGTCGCTCCAGACGATGTGCGCCGATCATTGGCGCTGGCAAAGCAGCAATCCGAACGGCTATGCGTGAAGTGTCGGGCAAGGCGATCGTGATGCAATTTCACATCACCGCATCTCGATCGCGCGACCTTAGGCACGCTGGTAGTCGTCCTCGATGCGGATGATGTCGTCCTCGCCGAAATAGCTGCCGGTCTGCACCTCGATCAGCTCGAGCTGGATCTTGCCGGGGTTCTCCAGCCGGTGCACCGCCCCGATCGGGATGTAGATCGATTCGTTCTCGTGCACGGTCTTGACCAGCTCGTTGACCGTGACCTGCGCCGTGCCGCGCACCACGATCCAGTGCTCGGAGCGGTGATGGTGCTTCTGCAGCGACAGCCGCCCGCCCGGCTTGACGACGATGCGCTTCACCTGGTGGCGGTCGCCATTGTCGACCGACTGGTAGGAGCCCCAGGGACGATGCACCTTGATGTGGCTCTCGGTCACCTCGGGGGCGACCGCCTTGAGCTTGCCAACCAACCGCTTCAGGCCGTTGGCGTCCTTCTGCCGCGACACCAGCACCGCGTCCTGGGTCGCCACCACGACGAGGTCGTCGACGCCCTCGAGCGCCACCAGCGCGCGGTCAGTCGCAACGTTGCAGTTGCGGGAATCCTCGAACACCGCGGTCCCCCGCGCCGCATTGCCCTGGCCGTCCTTGTCCGACAGCTCCCAGACCTGGCGCCATGAGCCGATGTCGGACCAGCCGCAGGCCACCGGCACCACCGCCGCGTGCGCGGTCTTCTCCATCACCGCATAGTCGATCGAGATCGCCTTGGCGGCGGCAAACGCCGCGGCGTCGAGCTTGACGAAGCCGAGGTCGCGCGCCGCGGTCGCAACCGAGGCCTCGACCGCGGCGACGCTCGCCGCATCGAGGCTGCGGTACTCGTCGAGCAGCACCGCGGCGCGGAACATGAAGTTGCCGCTGTTCCAGAGATGGCCGGCGTCGATATAGCCGGCCGCGGTCGCCGCATCCGGCTTCTCGACGAATTCGGCCACCGCCCTCACCTCGCCCGCCACCGCCGCGCCGGGGCTGATATAGCCATATTCCGTCGCAGGACGTTCCGGCTTGACGCCGAAGGTCACGATGCGGCCCGCTTCGGCCGCGACCAATCCCGCGCGGCACGCCGCGACAAAGGCATCGGTGTCGCGAACCAGGTGATCGGCGGCGAGCGCCAGCACCACCGCGTCCGCCGTGCGCGCCTCCGCGAACGCCGCCCCCGCCGCAATCGCCGGCCCCGAATCGCGCCGCATCGGCTCGAGCAGCACGTCGGCCTCGCGGCCGATCTCGGCCAATTGCTCCAGCACCATGAAGCGGTAGGCCTCGTTGGTGATCACCACCGGACGCTCGAACAGCGTCGCATCCGAAACCCGCAGCAGCGTCTCCTGGAAGGTCGATCTCGCCCCGAACAGCGACAGGAACTGCTTCGGATGCACCTCGCGCGAGGCCGGCCACAGCCGGGTGCCCGCGCCGCCACACATGATCAGGGGAATTATTCGCCGGTTCATCGATGCCTCAAGTCCTGTCGTGTCCGCGACCGACACATCAAAATCGCGCGAAGACCGCCGCGGTCGGCGGCCTCGATGTCTGCCCAAGGAACATTCCCAGGGAGCACTATCATGCGAATCCACGTTTCCGGGCGGATTTTAGCAGTTTTGTAAGCCCCTGGCGCACGGGTGGCAGCCCCGTACCCGGGGCTCTTTAACCGCCCAATCAAGCGGCCCGCAATAGCCGGCTGCGACTATTGCCAGATCGGCGCGAAAACCATACCAAGGCGGCGAATTTGGCCGCGCGAAGGCGTTTGCGCTGTTTTTGACACATTCTGCAACCTGGCAAGCGCGAGCGAAATGCGCCGGATCCTGCTTTCCACCATCAAGATATTGATTTCGGTCGCGCTGCTCTATTTCTCTCTGCGCAAGGTCGACCTGTACGATCTCGCCGCGCGCATCCGAATCGAAAGCCTGGGATGGCTCGGAATCGCAATCGCCGTCACCTTCCTGCAGATTTTCCTTGGGGTGCTGCGCTGGCGTGAGATCAGCGCCGAATGCGGCGCGCCGCTCGTGACCCGGCAGGCGATGCGCTTCAACATGATCGGGACGTTCTTCAACCAGACGCTACCGTCCTCAATCGGCGGCGACGCGGTGCGGCTTTGGTTGGTCGCGCGCAACGGCGCCGGTTGGCGCGCAGCGACCTACTCGATCTTCGTCGATCGTGCAATTGGCCTGATCGCGCTCGCCATCGTCATCGGCGCAACCCTGCCGTGGAGCTACCAGCTGATCTCCGATCCGCACGGACGTTCGGCGCTGCTGCTGCTGGACGTCGCCGCCCTCGCGGCCGGGCTCGGATTCCTGGTGCTTGGCGTCTTGCCGTGGCCTTGGCTGAAGCGCTGGTGGGCGACGCATCACGTGCATGCCTGCTCCGTGATCGCCAACCGGGTGCTGTTCAGCCGCGACCATGGGCCGAAGGTCGCGGTGCTCTCCGTCGCGATTCACGTCGTAACAGTCGTGATCGGCTGGTGCGTGGTGCGGTCGATCGCGGCCCCGGTGACGTTCGGCCAGGTGTTCCAGCTCTTGCCGCCGGTGATGCTGATCACGATGATGCCGATATCGATCGCGGGCTGGGGCGTGCGCGAAGCCACGATGGGACTGGCGTTCGGATATGCCGGGCTGATCGCGAGCGAAGGCGTCAACGTCTCGCTGCTGTTCGGCGCGGTGACGTTCGTGGTCGGCATATTCGGCGGCCTGGTGTGGATCCTGAGCCCCGAAAAGGCCGCCAGGGGAGCCGAGCCGATCGAAGTGCACGCATCCGAATAGCCGCCGACGAGATGACCAGTTTCGAAATACTCCTGTCGTTCATCGCGGCGATCGCCGCCGCATCGATCTCGGCCGCCCTGATCGAGGCGACGCGGCCGATGCTGTTGCGCGTGGCGCTGGCCAAACCGAACGCGCGATCCTCGCACCGGATTCCGACGCCGCAGGGCGCCGGCATTGCCGTAACCGCGGCAACACTGCTCGCGGCCGGGGCCGCGATCGTCATGGCCGGAGCACCGGGCCTGACGCTCCCGGTCGTGGTGTTTGCGGCGAGCCTTTTCATTGCCGTGGTGGGATTTGCCGACGATGTCCGTCCGCTGCCGGTCGTTCCTCGGCTGTTGCTGCAGGCCGCCGCCGTCGCCGCCGTGGTCTTCGTCGCACCAGGTGATTTCAGAATCGTTCCGGCCTGCCCGCTCTGGCTCGAACGCTCGCTCCTGCTTGTTGCCGGCCTCTGGTTCGTGAATCTGGTCAACTTCATGGACGGGCTGGACCTGATGACAACAGCCGAGGCAGTGCCGATCACGGTCGCGGTCGTCCTGCTCGGGTTCTTCGGCCATGTTCCGCCGGCGACCGCGATCGTCGCCGCCGCGCTGTGTGGGGCGTTGCTCGGCTTCTCCCCTTTCAACCGGCCGGTCGCAAAGATTTTCCTCGGCGATGTCGGAAGCCTGCCAATCGGCCTGCTGCTTGGCTGGTGCCTGCTCGAGCTCGCATTTCACCGCCAATACGGCGCCGCGCTGCTATTGCCGCTGTATTACCTGACCGACGCGACCGTGACGCTGCTTCGCCGCATCGCACGGCGCGAGCCGTTCTGGAACGCACATCGCTCGCATTTCTATCAGCGCGCGACCGACAACGGATTCACCGTATGGCGTGTCGTCGCCGAAGTCTTCGCGCTCAACGTCGCTCTGGCGCTGCTCGCGATCATGTCGGTTGTCCTAGATTCCGTTGCCGCCGACATTCTCTTGCTGCTGATCGGCGCGCTCGCTGTCGCCGTGCTGCTGCGCCGGTTCTCGCGACCGCGGATGCTTTGACCCATGCGACGCGCCCCCCGGCTCAGGACGCGTTTCGGCGCAGGGCGAGCTTCAGCCCCTCATCAAGGCTGATGGGCGGCCGCCATCCAGTGGTGGCGACTTTCGAGAGATCGAGTTCGAGCGAACCAAGCAGGCTGTCATTGGCCTCCTTGCGGCCGCTCATCCTCAGCAGCGTGGTCAAGAGCGGTGTCGGCAGACGGAACAGGCGCGGCGTGGCGTGCGCCGCGCGGGCCATGCGCTCGATGAAATCAGGAGTCGACACCTGCTCGCTGTCAGCGACAAGAAACACATCGAAGTCGGGCCCGGGATGGGAGAGCCGGTGGACGACGAACGACGCCAGGTTCTCCGCTGACAGGAATGCGCGACGATTTTGCACGTTGGCGAATGGAAGCGGGACACCGCGCAGCACCGCCCTTTCGAGCAGGGCAAAATTCCCCTTTGCCCCGGCGCCGTAGATCAAGGGTGGCCGGATAACGGTCACCCGCATCCCGCTGTCCGGCGCCATGCTCTTCAAGCCGACCTCGGCGGCGACCTTCGACATGCCATAGAGGCCGCGGGGCGTCAAAGTATCGTCCTCGCGAAACGGCGGGCGCCCGTCGTTGCTGCGACCGTGCACCAGAATCGTGCTGACGAAGATGAAGTCCCGTACGCCGGCCGCGATCGCGCTGCGCGCGAGGTGCAGTGTGCCCTCTATGTTGACGTCGCGGTAAAGCTCGATCGCATGTTCTTCATCCTGATGGTGAACGCGCGCGGCGAGATGGACCACGGCGTCCGCGCCGGCAAGCGCGGCCCCCCACTCGGTGGTCGGCCCGAGTACGTCGATCACCACGTCGTTGCCATCCTCGGCGCGGTTCCGGATGGCGCGTCGCACCGTCCAGCCGTTGCGGGCGAGCGCCGGCACCAGGTGGCCGCCGACAAAACCGCTCGCACCCGTTACCAAAATCACCGGTCGGCCGTCCTTCATGCCGTCCGCTCCGTGTCTGTCTTGCAGAGCAATTCGCGCGCCAGCGCGGCATAGCCCTCCAGCGCCCGCTCCGGGCTGAACCTCTGCGCCGCCGCAACCGCACGCTCGGCCATCGCGGCATCCTGTGATCGCGATGCCTGCCTGATAGCCTCCGCGAGTTGGTCGGGTTTGCCGGGCATCACGACCCAGCCGAGTCCGTTTTCCTTCACGGTCAGCGCGGCCTCGGCATCAGCTTCGGAAACCAGAATGACGGGCCGGCCCGCCGCGAGCAGGTTGTAGAACCGGCTCGGGACCGACACGCCGGAGACGTCCCTGCGATAGGGTATGAGCCATACGTCAGCGCTGGAAATGAGCGCGTCAAGCTCCTCGTCGGCAACGCGATCGACCAGTGTGACGTTGGCAAGCCGCGATTCCTCTTGCATCTCCTTCAGGCGGTCGAAGCCGATGCCCCAACCCGAGAGCAGGAAATGGATATCGCTCTCGCCGCGCAGCAGCCGCGCCGCCTCGAACACGACGTCCGGATCGTGGGTAAAGCCGAGATTGCCGGACAGGCCAACGACAAAACGCGCCGCGATCTTTTTGCGAAATGGATTGTCCGGGCTCACCGCGCGGATGCCGGGCGTGAGCGTGGTCCAGTTCGGGATGAACCTGATCTTCTCGGGTGTCATTCCGCCATACCGCAACAGGAGCTTCTCGGCGTCGCGCCCGATGACGATGACGGCATTCAGCGCGCGGAACATCAGCGCGTTGATCCCGCGGATTGCCCGTGCGACGAAGGAGGACGGCCGCAACAGCCCGGCCATCACGAGCACGTCGGGAAACAGATCGTGCATGATCAGCGCTGACTGCGCCCCTTTCAACCTCGCCGCTGCGGCCACCGCATAGGGCAGCACGAACGGCGCGGTCACCGTCAGCGCGACGTCGCCGCGCCGCAACCGCGTCAGCAGGGCGAAGAAGATGCGCGACGTGAACAGCGTTTCGGCCAAGGCGCGCCGGATCAGCACCGCCTTGCCGGGCAGCCAGTTGTCAATCTCGACGACCGTAGGCCGGCCCGGCACGCCGTTCCGCGCCGAGCCCGGCATGCCGGAGACAACCAGCACTTCCGTGTCCTGAGCGATCCGTTCGGCGATCGCGGCCATGATCGCCGCAGTCGTGCTGTGATCCGGTGGATAATGCTGGCTGACGACGACGACTTTGTTGGACTTGGGCATCAATGGCTTTCGAAGCGGTCTCGCCGCGCAAGTCGCGCGACGACGCGATCAGGCAGCGTTCGATCCGAATTCGGGCACGGCATCCTGCAGGACAGCGCGGATGGTCACGCGGTCGTCCCTGGCGATTGCCTCCTCCAGCGCCGTGAGCCATTTGCCCAACGTCAACATTGGCGGCTGGTTCGGTTTGGCCGCCATGATGCCGGCGACGCCGATCTCGATCGTCGGCTCCTGACTTGCGAACAGTATCTCGTTCAGCCGCTCGCCGGGACGCATGCCGCTGAAAACGACCTCGATATCGACGCCCGGCTGCAGGCCGGACAGGCGGATCATCCGCTCGGCGAGATCGACGATCTTGACCGGCTGTCCCATGTTGAGCACGTAGACCGAGACGTCCGGCCGCGCCGGCGTCATCGCATGCGTCGCCGCCGTCAGCACGAGATCGCAGGCCTCGCGGATGGTCATGAAGTAGCGAACCATGTCGGGATGGGTGACCGTGATCGGGCCACCGGCCTCGATTTGGGCCTTGAATTTTGGCACCACCGAGCCGTTGGAGGCCAGCACGTTGCCGAACCGCACCGAGATCAGGCGCATGTGCGGCTTGCCGCCGGCCTGCGTCATCAGATCATGATCGAGCGCCTGGCAGTACATCTCGGCGAAACGCTTGGTCAGCCCGAGCATCGACACCGGCTCGATCGCCTTGTCGGTCGAGATCATCACCATCGCGCTCGCACCGGCGGCCAACGCGGCGTCGGCGACGTTCACCGAGCCGAAGATGTTGGTCTTGACGCCCTCGCTCCAGTCACGCTCGAGGATCGGCACGTGTTTGAGCGCCGCGGCGTGGAACACGATGTCCGGCTGGAACTCCCTCATCAGCCGCGTGATGCGCTCGCGATCCCTGATGTCGGCGATGCGCCCCTCGATCGTCGCGCCGGCGTCACGGGCGACCAGCGCCTCGGTCACCGCGTAGAGCGCCGGTTCCGAATTTTCGATCACCAGCAGCCGCGCCGCGCCGAAGGTCGCGACACGGTCGCAAATCTCGGCGCCGATCGACCCGCCGCCGCCGGTCACGATGACGGACTTGCCCCTCACCAGCGTCTCGAGCCGAGCATAGTCGATCTTTTCGCTCGGGCGCAGCAGCAGGTCCTCGACCGCCACGTTGGTGAGACGGGGCGCATCGCCGCTCTCCAGCGACGGCAGGCGGCTCACCATCAGGCCTAGCCGCCTTGCGCTCATCAGCACGCTCTCCGGGTGCGCGTCGGGCTCGAAAGCCGACGGTGTCATGACGACGCGCTTGATCGGCCGCTGGCGCGCCTCGAAGTCGCGAATCACGGTCTCGACGTCATCGATTCCGCCGACCACGGGAATGTTGCGAATCTTCTGGCCGCGGTCGGAGGCTGACGGCGATAGCACGCCAACCGGCCACAGCCGCTTGATGGCGCCGTTCTCGATTCCGCGCAGCACGACCTCCGCGTCCGCGGCGCGCCCGACCAGGAGCGCGGGCGCTGCGTTGTCGGAGCGGGCATGATGGCGCGTGCGTGAATAGCGGAAATAACGATAACCGAGGCGCAACGCGCTCAGCGCGAACACTTCGAGGAAAAAGAACAGGATGATGGTGATGCGGCCGAACAGGACCGGGACGTGAGAGGTCGGTGCGACAAAGATGAAAGCGTAGTCGAGCACGACGAGCGTCAAGGTCAGGAGCGCCGACACGCGCAGGATGTTGAGCGCATCAGGCAGCGAAGTGAAGCGCCATTTCGCCGTGGTCAGATTGAACAGATAGGAGACGACCACGCTGAACAGCACGAACCACGGCAGGATGCGCAGCAGCAGCGGCAGGCGGTCGGTGAGGAGGCTACCCTCGAACCGCAGATAAAAGCTCGCCACCAGCGCAAATGCCGTCGCCAGCGCGTCATGGGTCACGATCAGGAAGTTGCGCAGAGTGAATTGTGAAATGCGCGTCATGCGACGGGTGAGCTATGGGCAACCGAGGATTTGCAACGAGACATTACAAAGGCTGATAGCGTATCTGCCGCGCGCATGCCAGCCTTCATGGCTCGCGCGGAGCTGCAGGTTCCACGCCCGCCGCCGCTGCGTTCAGCGTCATGCCACCCGCCACCCCGACGCCCAGCACGTACATCCAGCCTTCGTGGAAATCGAAAATGTGCGAATTGAACAGCGAGGTGAAGATGTTCTGCACCACGACCAGGAGGCCGATCCAGTTGACGAGACCGTCGCCGCGGAACAGCAGAAGGTGCCGAATCCACATCGCATACAGCACCGCGAAGCCGACGAAGCCCCATTGCACCGCCACGTTCAGCGTCTGATTGTGCGGGTTGCCGATCACTTCACTTGAAGCCAGACTCCCGGGAGGCGCCGCAGCGCGCTCGAACAGGCCTCGCGTCGCCCCGGTCCCGTGACCGATCATCGGCGCCTCGGCGATGAAGTTCAGAGACTTTCGCCAGAACTCGAGCCGCAGGCCGATCGACGTCGGTTCGTTGCGTTCCTTGTAGAGCTTGTAGTCGCGCGAGAACGTCTCAGCGGTCCGTCGCAATTGCGGCGAGGCGTACCACGCCGCCACGCCGAGCACGGCGCATGCGGCCAGGATCAGAACGATGCTGCGCCAACGCAAATGGAGAAGCGCAAACACCGCGAACATCATCGGGATGGTGACGAGCGCGGTGCGTGACACCACCACGAAGGCCATGTTCGTGAAGAAAGCCACCGCCACCGCGATCAGCAGCAGCGCCAGCGCGATCCGCCCTGCCCGCAGCAGCTTGACGATCGGATAGGCCAGCGCAACGGCGCAAAGTGCGAATTCCTGGCTTTGGTTGATGTAGTTCTTGACGAAAATGCCTGGTTCCGGATCGACTTTGCGCAGCGACCATTCCGGGTAGAACAGGATCACCCACGATACCGCCATCAGGAGCGTGCACGACACCAGAAAGGTAACGAACACCCACATGCCGCGGGTCGAGTGTTCGAAATGATAGAACAGGAACGGCAGCACCAGAAGCTTGACCGCCGGGCTCAGCGCGTAGCTCCGCGCGCTCCAGGGCGCATCCGACCACAGCGTTCCGACCAACGCCAGGAGGAACAGCGCAATCGGCAGCGCCGAGATCGGCCGCTTCAGCGAGCGCAGGAAATCCCTGGTGTCGAGCGTCGGCAGCATGACCACGAAGAACACGGCCCCCAGGATGCCGACCGCCGAGGTCGACCAGGGCAGCGACAGCGCAAGCAGTACCGCGACCACGTCAGCCGTCGTCATCCAGCGCGCCGGATCGCGCCATGCCGGCAATGTCGCGGCCGTCGCTGAAGCGAGGCTCGCGCTCACCCCTTGCCTCCGCGGGCGCGATCGACCAGCGAGGTCGTGCTGTGACCGGGTAGGATGTCCACCAGCAGCACCTCGCCGCCGGCTGCCTCCACGATCTCGTGGCCGACCACCTGCTCGCGGGTATAGTCACCCCCCTTGACCAATACGCTCGGCCGCACCTTGGTGATCAGATTGATTGGCGTGTCCTCCTCGAAAATCGCGACGAGGTCGACGGCTTCGAGCGCAGCCAACACCTCGGCGCGTGCACCCGCGTCCTGCACCGGGCGATCCGCGCCCTTCAGCCGCCTGACCGAGGCGTCGCTGTTGAGCCCGACGACCAGACGGTCGCAGGCGCGGCGCGCGGCCGTCAGGACTTTGACATGGCCGGGATGCAGGATGTCGAAGCAGCCATTGGTGAAGCCAACGCGTAGATTCTCCCGGCGCCATTCCGAAAGGCGCGCGCCGATGTCGTCACCAGCCAGAACAATCTTGTCTTCGGCGGCGAGCGAGGCATGCGGCAGGATCTTTCGCCGCAACTCCGACGGCGAGACCGTCGCGGTGCCGGTCTTGCCGACCGCGACCGCCGCAGCGGCACATGCCATCCGCAAGGCGCCCTCCCAGTCGGCGCCGGCTGCTAGCGACAGCGCAAGCACCGCCGCGACGGTATCGCCGGCGCCCGAGACGTCGCGCACCTTGACCGGCAATGCCGGCACGTGGACCGACTGGCCGGTGCGCGTCACCAGCGTCATCCCTTGCTCGCCTTGCGTAACCAGCATCGCTTCGCAATCAGCGAGGTACATCGCGTCGGACGCGGCCTGGGCGATGGCTTCCGGAGTGTCGGCGCGACTGCGGGTCGCCTCGGCAAATTCCTTGCGGTTCGGCGTCAGCACGGTCGCGCCGCGGTAGATCGCAAGATTGGCGCTCTTCGGATCGACAATAACGCGCTTTTTCGCGCCGCGCGCGGCGTCAATGACGTTGCGGATCACCCGCGCGGTAAGCACGCCCTTGGCGTAATCGGACAGCAGCACGATATCGGCACGCGCGATCAACGGCAGGATCGCGTCGATCAGCTGCTGCTCGACTGCGGGCGCGGCCGGCACGGCTAGCTCCCAGTCGGAGCGCAGCATATGGGTCGAGAAATAGTCGGAGACGAAGCGGACCTTGCGTGTGGTTGGACGCGCGCTGTCCCGCACCAGCACGTTCTCGATGCCGCTCTCCTTCGCCAGCGCCGCCGCAAGCGTCGCGCCCGCGAGGTCGTCGCCGATCAGGCCGACGAAGATGCAGTGCCCGCCGAGCGCGGCGATATTGCGCGCGACATTGCCGGCGCCGCCGATATTGGTCTCGCTGCGCTGGACCGCGATCACGGGAGCCGGCGCCTCCGGCGAGATCCGCGACACCTCGCCATAGACGAACTCGTCGAGCATGAGGTCGCCGACACAGAGCACGGTCTGGCCGGAGATCGCATGCGAGAGGGCTTCAAAATCGAACATCTGTGTCTCAGCGATAGCGATCGGCGCGGTTGAGAAAACCCTTAACATACGCGTCAACCGCATCTTCCAGCGCGGTGAAGCCGCCGTTATATCCGGCGCGCCTCAGACGATCGACCTCGCTCTGGGTGAAATACTGGTAGCTGCCGCGAATCTGCTCGGGCATGTCGACATATTCGATGTTCGGCCGCAAGCCGAGCGCGTCGTAGGCCGAGACGATCAGGTCCTTGAAGCTGCGCGCCGTGCCGGTTCCGACATTGAACAGCCCGCTGACCTCCGGCGTTGCCAGCAGCCACATCATCACCCGTACGACGTCGTCGACATAGATGAAGTCGCGCCGCTGGTCGCCGTCGGCGATGCCGTGGCGATGCGACTTGAAGAGCTGCACGACTCGGCCTTCCCTGATGTCGTCGAAGCGGCGTGCCAGCACGCTCATCATCGTGCCCTTGTGATACTCGTTCGGGCCGAACACGTTGAAGAACTTGAGCCCTGCCCATTGTGGCGGCAGGCCCTCGCCCCTCGCCGCACGCGCGGCGACCGCCTGGTCGAACAGATGCTTGCTCCAGCCGTAAAGGTTCATCGGCCGGAGCTTCTTCAGTGCCTCGACCGATGGATCGTCGCCGAACCCCTGCCCGCCGTCGCCATAGGTCGCGGCCGACGAGGCATAGATGAAGGGCGTGGCGTTGGCCGTACACCAGTCGAGCAGCCGCATCGAGAGACGAAAATTGGTTTCGATCACGAGGTCGCCGTTAGTCGCGGTGGTTTCCGAGATGGCGCCGAGGTGGATCACGGCATCGAGCTGCCGCCCCTTCAACCAGTCACCCAGTTCGGCCGGCGGCACGACATCGGCGAGCTGACGCTTGGCGAGGTTCAGCCATTTGCCGTCGTGGCCGAGGACGTCGGAGACGGCGACGTCGCCGCGCCCGGCGTCATTCAACGCGGCCACGACGTTCGAACCGATAAAACCGGCGCCTCCGGTTACCAGCAACATTGCCAAATCCTGCCCCAGTCCAACCAGGCCCAATCCTGTCGGCGTCCACCAGCCGTCAGCTTTGCCAACTTCCCGCGCCCCAGGCAACGGCGCTTTACCTCCCGGCGCGAACCGGTTACCGACACGCTGCAATCGAACCCGGTCCGGCACCCTCATAGACATGAACGAAGATTCAATATTAGGGATTGAGACCCAGGATATTGCGGATACCCGCCCGATCCTGATCGTGCCCTATATGTGGATCGGCGACTTCGTCCGCGGCCACACTGTGGTTCGGGTGCTGCGGAAGCGCTGGCCGAGCCGGCCGATCGATCTCCTGGTCACCCGCCTCTGCGCTCCTCTCGTGGATTACATGCCTGGAGTCCGTTCCGGCATCGTCTTCGACCTACCGCGCGGCAGGCTGGCGCCGGGCCAGCAGCGAGCGCTGGCGGCTGAACTGCGGTCCCGAAACTATGCCACCGCCCTGGTGCTGCCGCGCACCTGGAAAGCCGCTCTGGCGCCTGCGCTGGCCGGCATCCCTGAGCGGGTAGGCTTCCTCGGCGAGGCAAGATTCGGCCTCATCAACACGATGCGCTGGGACGAGAAGAAGCTCCCGCGCTTCATCGACAAGAACGCCGCGCTCGCCCTGCCCGATGGCGCGGCACTACCGCCGGAATGGCCCGTGCCCCAGCTAAGGGTTCCTTCCGAAGACGTCGCCCGCTGGCGGCAAGCCAATGGACTCGGTTCGGGTCCGGCCATCGCGCTGGGGCCCGGGTCGGTCGGCGAGTCAAAGCGCTGGACCTACTATCCCGAGGCCGCGCGCCTGTTCGCCGAGCGCGGTTTCGACGTCTGGGTCGTCGGCGGCCCAGGCGAAAAGGCGCTGGCAACGGAAATCGTCGCGGCCGGCGGCGTCCGCGTCCGCGACCTCACCGGCACGGATCTGCGCAACGGCGTCCTTGCAATGGCGGCGGCCAGCGTCGCGATCTCCAACGACTCGGGGCTGATGCACATTGCGGCCGCGATCGGTACGCCGACCATGGGCATTTTCGGCCCGACCAGCCCCTATCTCTGGGCGCCCATCAACGGCCTCGCGGCGACAATGCAGCAGACGGCATCGAAACTGTCGTGCCAGCCGTGCCAGCGCACCGTTTGCACGATGAACGACCATCGCTGCATGCGCGACCTTCCCGCAGGCGACGTGGTCGACACCGCCGAGCGTGTGCTGGCTCAGATCAGCGTACGATAGACCGCGGCGATCGCGTTCGCTTCGGCATCGAGACTGAATTTTTCGACCACACGGGCCCGGGCCCTCGCGCCCATCGCGGCCGCCGCCGCAACGTCGCGCATCAAGGGCTCGAGTGCCGCCTCCAGCGCATCTACGTCGCCGGGCGGCGTCAGGACGCCGGTCGCGCCGTCCTCGACGACGAACTCGGCTGCGCCGGCGCGCGACGCCACCAGCGCCGTGCCGGCCGACATTGCCTCGATCAGCGTCAACCCGAAACCTTCGTTGCGTGAGGTAAAGGCGTAGATCGTCAACCGCTGATACCAGTGCTCGACCTCTTCGATCGGAAGCTCGCCGGTAATGATGATGCGCGACGACAGGCCAGCGGCCGCGATGCGCCGCTTCAGCTCGTTCGCAAACGCCTGCTGCTCCGCCACCACGGCGCCGACGAGCACGGCGGTGAAATCGGGGTAACGCGGCAGCAATTTGCACATCGCGTCGACGAACACGTCGCTGCCCTTTTGCGCTCGCACCCGCCCGAAGCATCCGATCGCATAGCGGCCCGGCAATCCGCTCTCGGCAAAGGCGGCGGCGCGATCCCGTGGCGGCGCATAGCGATCGGTATCGACGCCATGCATCACTACCGTCGCCTCGCGCTTCAGATACGACGCCGACAGCGCGCTGGTGGCGATGAGTGCGTCCATCCTGCGGATCAGCCAGCGCGTGAGCCAGGTATGATGGCGCTGCGCCGCCGAAGTGAAGACGAGCTTGAGCGGCCAGCCGAGCCAACGCAGCAACAGGCCGGCGATCATCTCGTCGTTGCGCCGCGCGTGCCAGATGATCGGCGCGCGGCGGCGCCACAGGCGCAACAGATCGGCAAATCCCATGGCCGCAATGCCGTCGGGACGATCCGAGCCGAGCCAGGCCGCGCGAAACATTCGAGCAAGCTTCGGCGACACCATGCGATTGGTCGCGGTGACGCCGGAATAGCGTCTGTGCAGATTCGGCACGATGAGTTGCAGCTCGCCGGCAGAATTGTTCTCGATCGGCACGCAGGTCTCCGTTTCGCGCCAGTTCCTATACGCAACATTAAGCATAGTGGCCAGTTCAGCAGCGCCGAAACCCCCTCTTCACCGCGGCTCGCTAGCATTCCGGCAAATAAAACGGGAGAGCAGCATCCATGACCGCGCTCGTGACCGGCGGCGCCGGCTATATCGGAAGTCACATGGTTCATGCGCTGGTGGATGCCGGCGAGAGCGTTGTCGTGATAGACAAATTGTCCACAGGCTTCTCCGCCTTGCTGCCCGAGGGCGTACCGCTGTTCATCGGCGATGCCGGCGACGAGAATCTCGTCGAGGGCGTGATCGCCCAGCATGATGTCGAGAGCATCATCCATTTCGCAGGCTCCGTGGTGGTACCGGACTCCATGCGCGACCCGCTCGGCTATTACCGCAACAACACCATGACGACGCGCAGCCTGCTCAACGCGGCCGTGAAGGGCGGCGTCAGCCGCTTCATCTTCTCCTCGACCGCGGCGGTCTACGGCAATCCGGACCAGACGCCGGTGCCCGAGATCGCGCCGACGCGTCCGCTGTCGCCCTATGGGACCTCGAAGCTGATGACCGAGATCATGCTGCACGACGTCGCCTCCGCACACGGCATGAACTACGTCGTGCTGCGCTACTTCAACGTCGCCGGCGCCGACCCGCAGGGACGCGTTGGGCTTGCCACCATCGGCGCCACTCACCTCCTCAAGGTCGCGGTCGAGGCCGCGACCGGCCAACGCGCCAAGATCGACGTGTTCGGCACCGACTACCCGACATCGGACGGCAGTTGCATCAGGGACTTCATCCATGTCAGCGACCTCGTCCAGGCACATCGTTCTGCGCTGTCCTACTTGCGTGCCGGCGGGCAATCGACGACGCTGAACTGCGGCTATGGCCGCGGCTATTCGGTGTTGGAGACCATCGAGGCGGTACGCCGTGTCTCGATGCGCAATTTCGCGGTCTCCCATGCGGCGCGCCGGCCCGGCGACATCGTCGCCATGGTCGCCGATACCGGTCGCATTCGCGCGATCCTGGACTGGACGCCGCGCTACGACGACCTCGACACCATCGCCGCCCACGCGCTGGCCTGGGAGGAGAAGCTGCTCCGGGAGCGCGGCGGCCTCGAGCAACAGGCGGAATCGGCCTAAGGATCAAGCCGTTATTGGGCTTGAAAAAGCTCCGGCAAGCGGGCAAGGAGTTTCCGCAACCCTGGCGACCGGCCGCACCGAGCCGCCAATGGAACGCGGATGGCCCAGTTTCCAAAGAAAATCACCGACGATCCCTACGGCGCGGCGATCCTGATTCGCCGCCTGGTCACGGAACAGGGGATCGCCTATTGGCGGCGTTACCTGGTCGCATTCGCGCTGATGGCGGTTGCGGCCGGCGCGACCGCCGCGGCCACCTACGTCCTCGGCCAGGTGATCAACCAGGCCTATGTCGACAGGAATGTGACCGGCATCGCCATCTTTTCCGGCATCACAGTCGTACTGCTGTTCATCAAGGGCGTGGCGACCTACGGCCACATGGTGATCCTCAACAAGATCTCCAACGCCATCCTTGCCAACAACCAGCGGCAATTGTTCGCCAAGCTGATGAGCGAGAGCATCGGCTTCTTCTCCGAGCGCCATTCTTCCGAATTCCTGGCGCGGCTCACGGCCGGCGCCAAGTCGATCACCGATGTGCTCAACATGCTGGTCAACGCAATCGGGCGCGACTTCCTGATGCTCGTCAGCATGCTCGGCGTGATGGTGTGGCAGGATCCGCTAATGGCCTTTATCGGCCTCGTGGCGGTGCCGCCGGCGATGCTGGTGCTGCGCAAGCTCGTGAAGCGGATCAAGGGGCTCGCCTTTAACCAGTTTACCGGCACCGCTGACATCCTGGAGACCATGCAGGAATCGCTGCAGGGCATCCGCACCGTGAAGGCATTCACGCTGGAAGACACCATGCAGCGGCGGATCGACGAGAACATCGCGGCCGTCGAGCGCAACGCGAACAAGATGGCGCGCGTTGCCAACCGTTCCAATCCGTTGATGGAAATGCTTGGCGGCTTCGCGATCGCCGGCTGCCTGCTTTACGGCGGCTACAGCGTGGTCGCGCTCGGCGCCACGCCCGGCCAGTTCTTCTCCTTCATGACCGCCTTCCTGATGGCGACCGAGCCGGCAAAACGGCTGGCGCGGCTCAACATCGACCTCAACAGCCAGTTGGTCGGGGCGCGGATGCTGCTCGAAGTCGTCGACAGTCCGGCGAGCGAGCGTTCCGACGAGGGCAAGCCAGCGCTCGAATTGACCGAGGCACAGATCGAATTGCGCGATGTCAGCTTCGCCTACCGCGCGGGCGAGCCAGTTTTGAACCGCATGAGCTTCGTTGCCGAGCCGGGCAAGGTTACCGCGTTGGTCGGTCCCTCCGGCGGCGGCAAGTCGACCGTGCTGGGGCTGCTGTTGCGCTTCTATGAGACGCGTGAGGGCAAGATCCTGATCGACGGGCAGTCGATATCGGCGGTGTCGCGCAAGTCGCTGCGTCAGCAGACCGCCTATGTCGGCCAGGACGTCTATCTGTTCCGCGACACCATCCGCGCCAACATCGCCTTCGGCAAGCGCGGCGCCACCGACGATGAGATCGTCGGAGCGGCGAAGGCGGCCTGCGCCCACGACTTCATCATGGGCTTCCCGCTCGGTTACGACACGCCGGTCGGCGAGCACGGCACCCAGCTCTCCGGCGGGCAGCGCCAGCGCATCGCGGTCGCCCGCGCGCTGATCAAGAACGCGCCGATCATCCTGCTCGACGAAGCAACCGCCGCGCTCGATTCCGAATCCGAGAAGCAGGTGCAGGAAGCGATCGAGCATCTCTGCCAGAACCGCACCACGATCGTGATTGCGCACCGCCTGCACACCATCATGCATGCCGATGCGATTTTGGTGGTCGAGGGCGGCGAGATCGTCGAGCGCGGGCGGCATGAGGAGCTGCTGCGCCGCGGTGGCCGCTACGCCTCGTTCTTCCGCCTGCAATACCATCACGACACGTCGCCGCAGGAGCTGGCGCCGATCGGCGCCATCGTCTGACATCATTCACCTCAAGAGCAGCGAGACCCTCATGAACGCCGCCTCCTACGTCATCCCGTTTCCGCCACAGGCATCGCTTCCCGTCGTCGGAGAGGCCGGCGTTTATCCCGTGCGCCGCATCTGGTGCGTCGGGCGCAACTATCTCGAGCATATCCGCGAGATGGGCAATGACGAGCGCGCCCCGCCGTTCTTCTTCGCCAAGCATGCCGACATGCTGGCGCCCGACGGCGCCATCATTCCCTACCCGCCGCTGACCAAGGACCTCCATCACGAGGTCGAACTCGTGGTCGCGATGAAGAGCGGCGGCTTGAACATTCCCGCCGACAAGGCGCTCGAGCACGTCTACGGCTATGCTGTCGGCATCGACCTGACCCGCCGCGACCTGCAGATCGCCTCGCGCAAGAAGGAGCGGCCGTGGGAAGTCGGCAAGTCGTTCGATTGTTCCGCGCCCTGCTCGGCGGTCCAGCCGGCCGCCAAGATCGGTCATCCCTCGAAGGGCAAGATCTGGCTCACGGTCAACGGAAAAGAAACCCAGAAGGGTGACCTCACCGAGCTGATCTGGAGCGTGCCCGAGATCATCTGGCAGCTCTCGCAGCAGGTAAAGCTCGCCGCAGGCGACATCATCATGACGGGCACGCCGGCCGGCGTCTCCCAGCTCCAGCCCGGCGACAAGATCGAGTGCGGCGTCGAGGGCGTCGGCACGCTGAAGGTTGCGATCGGCAAGCCGGAATAACCAACCAGGGACCGGTTCCGAAAAGCAAAGCCCCGGATGTCGCGTCCGGGGCTTTTTTGCGAAAATTCTAATTTCCTTCTGAGGCCTGTGACGAGGCCGGACCGAGATGCGTCTTCTCGTATTCGAGCCAAAGCTCGATGAGGGCCATGAATGCCACCACGGCGCCTGCGGCGATGCTGAAATGCATCGCGCGGGTGTGAGCAAAGCCGAGCAGCCATGGTGACACGATCAGCCAGCACCCGACGAGCAGGTTGGCCCACTCCTCCCAGACGGAGAAAGCAAAGATCGCCACCAGCGACAGGAGACCAATCACTGCGCCGCTCACTCTGAGATCGATCGCCGCCGTCGGGTTGGCGCGAACGAACAGCCAGGGCGCCGCGAGCAAAAAAACCGCTGCGACCAGATTGTAAAGATCGAGCGCCGATTCGTTCCGCCATTTGGTCATGACAACCTCTCCCTTCTTCCTAAGTCGATCGATCATGCGCGCCGACTGCGTTGATATCCTTGCCGGTGTAGTCGGTCATGAGCGCGGTCGCGATGAGCGTGATGACGGCGCAGACTGCGATATAGACCGCGATCGCGGTCGCCGACTGAAACGTGCCGAACAACCAGGCTGCAATCAAAGGCGCCGGACCGCCGGCGATCACGGATGCGAGCTGGTAGCCGAGCGATGAGCCGCTGTAGCGCAGGCGCCCGGTAAAGCTCTCGGCGATCAGCGCGGCTTGCGGACCGTACAGCATGTCGTGCGGAATGAGGGACAGGATGATCGCGAGGAAGACGATCGCTTCCGATCGCGTGTTGAGCATCGCGAAATAGACGAAGCCGAAGATGCCGGTCACGACCGCGCCGATCATGTACATGTTCTTGCGGCCGATGCGGTCGGACAGATGCCCGAACAGCGGGATCGAGACGAACGACAGCACCGAGGCCGAGAGCACCGCGATCAGCAGGAAATCGCGCGAGAGATGGAGCGTGTTGATGCCGTAGGAAAAGACGAAGGCGGTGAAAATGTAGAACGGTGCCTGTTCGGCCATGCGCGCGAAGGCGGAGAGCAGGATTTCCCTGGGATGCTCCTTGATCACCGCCAGCATCGGCGTGCGCTCGACCTTGCGCTCGGCCAGCAGCCTGGAGAACACCGGCGTTTCCAGAATGCCGAGCCGGATGTACAGCCCGATGCCGACCAGGACAATGCTGAGCGCGAATGGAATGCGCCAGCCCCACGCCAGGAACTGATCGCCGGCCATCTGGCTGAACGCCAGCACGGCAAGGTTAGCGAGGAACAGGCCGCAGGGCACGCCGAATTGCGGCCATGACGCGATGAATCCGCGCGACCGGTTGTCGCGCGCCCATTCCATCGACATCAGCACCGAGCCGCCCCATTCGCCGCCGACGCCGATGCCCTGAATGAATCGCAGCACCGTGAGGATCACGGCGCCCCAAATCCCGATGCTCGAATAGGTTGGCACGACAGCTACTGCGGCGGTCGCCAGTCCCATCAACAGCAAAGTTGCAATCAGCGTCGATTTGCGGCCGATGCGGTCGCCATAGTGCCCAAAAATCGCGGCGCCGACCGGGCGTGCGACGAAGCCGACCGCATAGATGGCAAACGCTTCCAGCGTACCAACCCAGGGATCGGAATGTGGAAAGAACAGCTTGGCGAAAACCAGACCCGTGACGGTGCTGTAGAGGAAGAAATCATACCATTCGATGGCTGTCCCCACCGTGGAGGCGATGACGGCACGACGAAGCTGCACCAGATGCTCGGATGGAGAAAGTTGAAAGGCGTCGGAGCTGATTGTTGCCATAGGAGCGTATCCCTCGGACAAGCCCCCGCGGATTTTGCCCTGTCGGGCAGATGCAGCAAAAACACCTACGCGTCCAAACGGTTCCGGCCGAGTCGAATTTGGAGGCTAGAACTTTCGTCGGTCGCGACGCGAGCCGGCGCCGAGGGCGGCGTGGCGCCACGCGC
This sequence comes from Bradyrhizobium lablabi, assembly GCF_018131005.1. Lineage (GTDB taxonomy): Bacteria > Pseudomonadota > Alphaproteobacteria > Rhizobiales > Xanthobacteraceae > Bradyrhizobium > Bradyrhizobium lablabi_D. The sequence continues at coordinate 245,521 of NZ_JAFCJK010000005.1, read as the reverse complement.
GTTGATCGCTCAAGGCGTGCGCTTGGCCATGTCGCAGTGCGGGCGGACAGGGTGAACGTGCCGTCCAGACGTCAGATCGTTATGAATCGGTCGTGGATATCAATGCATCGGCCGACAAATCGACCATCGCTAAGCTCGGGTGTCAGCACCCCGCACGACCTGGTTCTCTTCCCTCCAGATGGCGCCGTGACTGGGTGGTTGACCGCCTTGTTGCGCGGCAGCGCGAACTGGAACATGCTGCGTCGTGCTTATCACGACGTGGGGTTTGCCATCGGATGCGTGGCTTCGTAACGTCTCCAATACAAGAAAGAACTTTTCGGCAAGCATAGCGTAAACCTCGCTGACCTTTGCATCGCGGATTCCAACGAGTCGAATTGCCGAAAAATTCAAACACTCGCATCGGACGCCGGCAAATGAATTCGCGCGGCAGAGTTAGCTTTCTGGGTTTTCCACTTGGCCTCGTTGATGCGCTGGTTCCATCGAGATGAGGCCCAGCGGTTGACTGAAGTCATCGAGAGCGGCCCGATTTGGCCCAATGAGAGCATGATCCGGAAAAGCGTGTAGCGGTTTTTCCGAAAAGAGCATGCTCAATCAAGGAGATGAGATCATGATGCGATTCAAATCATCAGGTCATCATCTCGGTGACGTCTCAAGTTAGATTGATGCCGTAGACTGATATCGCCCTTCCTTTCGGATCGCACGGCGATATGTTATGAAATCGTCATCTAGGTGTCACGAAATCGTACATGTCAGAAGCTGATCCGCAACCGCCCGCCCTGCAAAGTGCCCGCGCTGTGCATGAGGTCGGCGTCCCCGCCACCCAAGACAAGCGACCGGAAGAGTCCGCTGCCTCCAGGCCGCACGGGGTCGCAGAGCCCCGCGCGCAGGAATTTTCGCAAACGCTTCCCCATGAGGTGCAGCGTCAAGGTGATGACGCAGCACCGGAAATCCCGCCGCAAGACGGTGCCTCGGCACTCGGCCGTGAGATCGAACTCAAGCTTCTTGTCGATGCGGATCGCATGGCGGATTTCAACGCCGCTCCGATCATCGCAACGAACGCACGCAACAAGGGCGGCAGAAGGCACCTCAAGTCTGTCTACTACGATACGCCCGACCGGACGCTGAAACGAAACGGATTGAGCTTGCGGGTTCGGCAGAACGGCACGCGCTTCGTGCAGACGGTAAAAGCTGAACTCGCAGACGATCCGCTCAGGCGTGGCGAGTGGGAGGCGAACGTCCCGTCGATCGCTCCCGATGTCGAATTGGCGATGCCTTTCATCCCGGCGAAACTTCGCTCGGATCTCAGGCGTCACGAGCTTGAGCCCGTCTTCGCCGCCGATATTCATCGGCACGCGCGGATGGTTGAGTTGCCATCCGGAACGATCGAGGTCGCTTTCGACCAGGGATCGCTGAAGTCAGGCAATCAATCGATGCCGGTGAGCGAGATTGAGCTGGAGCTCAAGGGTGGAAACGCCAGTGCTATTTTCGAGCTGGCGCTTCGGCTCGCCGACCATGGATCTGTGAGGCCGTCAATCCGCAGCAAGTCGGCTCGCGGCTTTGAGCTTGCGGCAGGGACGCCGCCGGCCGTGTGGAAACCGCGAAAACTTCGCCTTGACCCGGCGGTATCGCTCGACGAGGCCTTCGCAACGATCCTGCGTTCCTGTTTTCACCATCTTCTAGGGTCTCTGGCGGCTGCCGAGGACGGTCGTGATCCTGAGGGGGTCCATCAGCTTCGCGTTTCGCTGCGCCGCCTTCGCGCAGCCCTCGACTTGATGCGATCCGTCGGCTCCTTGAACAATCTCGACTCGCTCCGGTCGGAAGCAAGGTGGCTGGCGCAAAGTCTCTCAACCGCACGTGACTGGGACATGTTTCAACGGGGAACGCTGCCAACCATCGCGCGGGCCTGCCCCTCGGTCGCTGGCTTTGATGCCCTGGAGCTGGTGGCGGAGGAACGCCGGTCAGCCGCCTACGAGAAGGTGCGTGTCGCGTTGGCCGACCGCAGATGCACATGTTTCCTGATCGGCCTCGGCGGCTGGATTGAAGCCAGAGGATGGCGTAGCGACATCGCTCCCGAAGATCTCGGACAACTGGCCGAGCCGGCCATCAACTTCGCCGGACCGATCCTGTCGGATCAATATGCGAGGGTGCTCAAGCGCGGGCGCCGCTTCAAGTCGCTTCCCGCCGAAAAGCTGCACCGATTGAGGCTCGCCGCGAAGAGGTTGCGCTACGTCGCCGATTTCCTTTTGCCGCTGTATGGGGATCGAAAGTCTGTCAAGCGGTTCTCTCGTAGCCTGGCCGACCTGCAGGAGGACCTTGGTTCCTATAACGACATGGCGATCACGAACGCCCTTTTCGCCGGGCTTGGCGAGGAGTCCTCGCAGAGCAGCACAGCTACGGCCGCGATCGCCGGCTGGCAGGCCCACGCATCGATCGAAGTCGAGGCACGCCTGCGAAACACGTGGCGGAATTTCAAGAAAGCCAAGGCTCCCTGGTCGAGGGGCGCCGACGACTGATCGACCAAGCCGCTGCCGGGTGCCGTTGCGACGAACCAGGTGCCGGTGCCGCATCGTTGGCTGGCGGCGTGCCGTTAGCCCGGCAGAGGCAGCGCGATCACGGCGGCGGTGGCATGGGCGGTCAGCAATGAGCTGAGCCTCGAACCGCCTCTCGTCCGTCGTCAGCCAACTATCGCCAGCGATTGTCCGGCCCGCGTAATCGACTTAACGTGCAAAAGAAAAAGGCCGGGATGGAAAACGAAATGGCACGCATCGAGACAGTCGAGACCGGACTCTACCGCATTCCCCTCGCCGTTACGCTCTCCGACAGCACGCATGGCGAAATCAAGGCGTTCGAGCTTATCACCTGCCGCATCCGCGATGGCGATAGTGCCGAAGGCGTGGGCTATACCTACACGGTCGGCCGCAATGGCGGTGCGATCGCCGACATCCTCCGAAGGGAAATCCCCGCGCTGATCGAGGACCGCGAGGCCGCCGACACCGAAGCGATCTGGCATCATGTCTGGTGGGGCCTGCACTATGGCGGGCGCGGTGGAGCAGCCGTGCTGGCGCTATCGGCGCTCGATATCGCGCTATGGGATTTGAAGGCGCGGCGCGCCAATCTGCCGCTGTTCCGTCTACTTGGCGGTTTTGATGCCCGCGTGCCCTGCTATGCAGGCGGCATCGACCTCGATCTCTCGGTCGAGGCTCTCCTGGAACAGACCGATGACAATCTCACCAAAGGCTTTCGCGCCATCAAGATGAAGGTGGGTCGCCCCAATCTTGCATCAGATGTTGAGCGCGTTCAGGCGATGCGCAAACATCTCGGCGAAGGCTTTCCGCTGATGGCGGATGCCAACATGAAATGGACGGTGGAAGAGGCGATCCGCGCGGCCCGCGCGCTGCAACCTTTCGACCTCACCTGGCTCGAGGAGCCGATCATTCCGGACGACGTTGCCGGCCACGCCCGCATCCTCGCGGCAGGCGGCGTGCCGATCGCGGCCGGCGAAAACCTGCGTTCGCTCTGGGATTTCAAAAACTACATTGCAGCGGGTGCGGTATCCTATCCCGAGCCCGACGTCACCAATTGCGGCGGCGTTACTTCCTTCATGAAAATCGCAAGGCTTGCGGAAGCCTTCAACCTTCCCGTCACCAGTCACGGCGCCCATGACATCACCGTGCACCTGCTCGCCGCCTGCCCAAACCGCTCCTATCTCGAAGCCCACGGCTTCGGGCTCGATCGCTATATCGAACACGCGCTCGTGCTCGATCAGGGCATGGCATTGGCGCCGACGAGGCCCGGCCACGGGATCAGTTTCGACTGGAAGGGGCTGGCAAAGCTCGCGCCATAGGCTCGCGTGGCTTGCCGGCGAAGCTTGGCGCGTTGCCCTTTGGCTGGATGACGCTGCCTGCACCGAGCAGCTCACATCAGCCAGAACCAACGCTTGGCCCCATCCTAAAGCACGATGAGATCAGGATGACTCATCATCGCGCTTTGGCTTGTTGCTTGGGAGTGATCTCCGCGCAAACGCTACGCGTTTGTCGCGAGGGAGAACCGCTACACACTTTTCCGGCGCGCGATCTGCGCAGTCGATACAACGATCTCGGTCAGCACACCGTTACGGCTCGCCGGCATCAAGCGCGCCTCGACATCGCGCAGCATCGGCTCGATCTTCTCGCCTAACGCGGCCGGCGATGAAGACGAAAACGTCAATATTCGGTGCGCCAAGTCAGCCACACTGATCTCGTTCGCACTCTCGACCCGGATCACCTCTGCTGCCTGAAATGTGGTGCCTTGCAGCAGTAACGAAAGCTCGCGATGCACGCGCTTACCCGAGCGTGACTGGGACCAAAGCTTGTCGTCCGACCAGGCGCGCCGCGCCGCGGTGTATTCTTCCAGCCATGGGTTGCGCCCGTCTGTCGCGGAGGAGGACGCGCAGATCGCCACGACACCACCCGGCGCCACCAGCCGTTCGAACAGCGCGCCCAGACTGGTCTCGTCCAGCCAGTGGAGCGCCCGTCCGATGGTAACCAGATCGAAGCGCCCGATGTCCTCCGACAAATCCTCAGCCCTGCTTTCGACCAGCGTCACTTCCCGTCTGGCCCGGTTTGCAGCCTCTCGCGCGGCCGCCAGCATCTCCGGCTCGGGATCGACCGCGACAATGCGTCCGACATAATCGGAAAAGCCGAACGCGAGCAGGCCCGGGCCAGTGCCGAGATCGATCAGCGCGTGGCGCTTGGAAAGCGCCAGATGCTCGGCGACCTCACGGAAGAAGGCCCGAGGATACGACGGCCGGAATTGCTCATACAGGTGAACAGTCGTTGCAAAACGTCCCATGCTGCCAGGCCCGTTGATGAATTTCGCGTTATTTCCGGCTTGCCAGCTCCTTCTGAAGCCGTGCTCGCTCCTTCGCGGCCTCAACCAGACCACCGGCGAGCTGACTCCGAGAGAGGCCTATATCCCTTAGGTCGCGCTCGGGGCACCTGCGTAGAATGGCCAGGTTGGCTTGATGTTCACGCTGCGCGATGACGTAGGCGACGAAGTTGTTGACGACCCGAAAAATGCCACGCGTGACAAGCCTGACCGACCTCTGAATCGCGACCGGGCTTGCGGACTCCGCAATGTTGCTTAGCATGCTCATGGCGAACCATCTAAAGTTTGGTCCCCCGCTCTCCACCTGCACTCTGCAAGCAGCACCTAGCTAAGAATGAGCTTTTCTTTAGGTTAGACCGGGAAAGTTCACTTTAGCGTGCGGCTCTCGTGATCATAACTTCGGCGCGCCCGCTCGGGGTGTTGGCCGTTTGAAAACGGCCTGACCCGGAAATATCGCAGGCCGCGATCGGGACAACTCATCCCAGCCAAATCGAGCGCCTCGACCAGCGCCTCAATCACCCGAACAGGATTGCAGTTACAAACGTAACCCGATCCTCGCATCAAGAAATGAAACTGTAGCAACCCCTGCCAACACTAGTGAGTGGCCGCCATCATCCCATGCAGACTCGCTGGGTACCCGACTGACCTCAAAAATAATGCCGGATGTCATCGAGGCCGGGCGTCACCTGTCCTCACCGCTCTCACCCGGCATTTTCGGGGGGCGGCGACGTGGATTCCCCTCGTAGGCTGGCCTTTGCCCGAAGTACGAGCGATTGATACAAGCTTCCAAGGCAGCCGAGGCCGAGACGCTCATGACTGATACCAAGGAACCCAAGCCTAATCTCATTCGCACGAGTAAGAATCGCTTGAAGCTTGGAGTGTTTGCGACCAATGGCCCTGGCGCGGCCTTCACCTTTCATCCGGACCGATTCAAGCCGACGTGGGATGCAAATCTTCGTCTCGCCAAGAGGGCGGACGCGCTGGGAGTTGAAGCGTTTGTCTCGGCGGCACACTGGAAGGCGTTTGGGGGTGACGGGCACTATTCGGGTGATATTTGGGAAACCTTCACCTGGGCGGGCGCGATCTCTGCGGTTACCGAGCGGATCGCGATCATCAGCACGCTTCATGTCACTCTCATTCCACCGATCTTTGTTGCCAAGGCGGCGGCCACGGTAGATCTGATCTCGAACGGTCGTGCAGGCATGAATCTCGTCTGCGGTTGGTATCCCGCTGAGCAGGAATTGTTCGGAGTGAAGCTTAGAGAACACACCGATCGATACGATTATGCCGATGAGTGGCTTAAAGTGTTCGATCGCTTCTGGTCCGAGCCAAAGGGCTTTGATTTCGAGGGTCGGTACTTCCAGCTCAAAGGGGCCATGAGCCAACCTCGAGGCGTGCAGTTGCGGCCCGTCCTGTTGAATGCCGGCGGCTCACCCCGCGGTCAGGAATTTGCGGGCAAGAATTGCGACGTCGCGTTTATCATTCCGCAGAATCCGGACCCTGCCTTTGTGAAGGCTCAGGTCGATCAATATCGTAATATGGCGCGGGAGCGATTTGGCAGGGAGATCAGCGTTTGGATGTCTTGTTACATTGTTCTTCGTGATACAGCTGAACAAGCCAAGGCTTACGCCCACGACTACATTGTGACCCATGGCGACGACGCGGCAGTCGAGCATCTCATCCGGTTGAATGTACCCAACGCCAAGACGATGCCCGATGGGGTTATCGCCCATATGGCTTACGCCATCAAAGCCGGTTGGGGCGGTTACCCGCTTCTTGGCACCGCCGAAGATGTCGCCAATGCGATGTCCGCGCTGTCTGCCGCCGGCATCGACGGATTGCTGTTGACGTGGCTCGACTACGATGAGAGGCTCGAACGCTTGGCAAAAGAAGTCTTGCCGCGCCTGGAAGAGGCAGGGTTGCGCCAGCCGGCCTAACCGGTCGCCATTGCTTGGGTGCTCTTCTTCGAAAGCCGACGTCGGCGGACCAGGGTCGTGTCGGCGTTCGGGCAGAATTGGAAATGCCTGACCCGCGGGCCCTATCCCGCCTTCCCCTCTGGAAACTGGACTTCGAGCTTTACCCGCTCTGATTGGTCACAACCCAAGCTCCAGATTTTATTTTTTCTTCACTCTCCGCTGGCGCTTCGCTCAAAAGCGTTGGCCGCGTTCTTGTTCGACGTGCCAACAAAACAAGATCGTTGTTTTTCGAAAACTAAGCCGTTGAAGTCGTCGCATTGCTTCCTAGATCGCGGATAGGTGGCGTCTCGACGGAGCTTTTGGATGTCAAACTCCCCGAGAGTTGATCGGTGTTCGACCTCCTAGCTCTGATGAGACGAGCTTACCTCTAGAGCTCGATAGCTGATTGAGAGCAAGCCATGTCAAGCAAGATTGTCTTCGGGGTCGCATTGGCGCTGGCGTCATTGTCGCTCGCAAGTGTTGGATTTGCAGAGGATACCCCGACACCTCACGTGCGGCAGTGGCCGATTCAAAATGGTCACAATTACCAGCCGACCGATCAGGAGCTGAGAGCCTTGCATCGGGAGGATATCACGCCCGATCAGGCGCGCGAGGTCGACCGATTGTACGATCAGCTCCTGGCAGGTACTGAACCTCGCAATCGACGGTCCGCGCCAAAGCGCTGATCGCGGTGCTGCCGAGGCATTCGCACTTCCGTTTATGGAGTGCAGCGCCGAGGCCGATTCCGTATCGCGATCACCGCAACGCCGACACTACGATCAGACCGAGGATCAGCACGGTCACCGAATATTTCAGCGTGTAGTACACGTTGCGATTCCACTCCTTGATCTTGCGACTCGCGAGATGGAGCTCATAGAGCTTGCCGAACACCTTGTTGAGCGCGCCGACATGCTCGCCATCGACGTTCTGAGTGGCGGACGCCTTGACGATGTTGTGGCTGACCCAGCGGTTCATCGCACTCATGAAGCCGTACTTCATCGGGCGCTCGACGTCGCAGAACAGGATGATGCGATTGACGTCGGTCGCGTTCTCCGCGCTGTGGATGAAGGTCTCGTCGAACATAAAGGCCTCGCCGTCGCGCCAGACGCATTCGACGCCGTCGACCAGGATGCGGCACTTGTTCGAGTTCGGCGTTACCAGGCCGAGATGATAGCGCAGCGAGCCGGCGAAGGGATCGCGATGCGCGCCGAGCTTGCCGCCGGGCGGCAGCATGGCAAACATGGCGCCGTGCACGCTCGGGATCGAGTTCAACAGCTCGACTGTCTTCGGGCACAGCGTGCGCGCCGACGGGAGGAAGTCGTCGTACCACTTCAGATAGAAACGCTTCCAGCCGCTCTTGAAAAACGAATAGAAGCCCCAGTCATTGTTCTTCGCCGCCGCTCGGATAAAGCCTTCGTCGAACAGCCGCACCGCCTCGTCGCGTATCGTCTCCCAGTTTTCGCTGAGCTTGGCGAGTTCGGGGAATTTATCGACCGGGATCACCGGCTGGTTCGGCACGGCCGAACCTGCATACATCAGCACGTTATAGGGCGCGAGATAGGTCGAGTGATCGCCGAGCTGGCGCGCGAAACGCAGCCGCTGACGACCGCGGAAATGCACATAGAGCGTGGAGGCCACCAGCACGTACAGAATGACGAGCTGGGGCGCGAGGAGTTGCTTCAACATGGTCTGTCTCTGATCGGGATCCAGGCCCAGGCGCGCTCCACCCATAAGCGGCGCTGCGGAACCACATTCCGGTGAAGGCAGCCAAAGCCCGCAGCCACATGCGCAGGTAGAGGGCGCATCCCCGTCCGCAATAGTTCCCTTATTTCACCATTCCCCGGCACCCGGAGCAAGGCCCCGAACGCCGGCCGCGCACTTTGTCGAAGGGGCGTTGCAAATCCGCCATGCGGGGACATAGCTACGGATTTTGAAGTTTTGTAAACGAAAACCGTTCGCAAGAAGGCTCTCCTCGACGCGGCCCGGCCGCTCCCTGAAAATCAAAATTCGAAAGAAATCTCAAGCTGATTTGGGTCGTCCAGTCCCTTGCGCAAAAATATTCCCCTTCCGTCGTCGGGCAAATCAGCACTACGAATCCGCCGTCTCACCCGATTGAGGGGCGCTCGCCATCGTCACGAACGTTGCGGTGAGATGCGGTGGACGCTGCGGCACACGAGGCGAACGTGCCAAGGCGGACGGCGAAGTCGTGTGGTTCTGACGCCCCGATGCAGGTGTTAAGTTCGTGAGAGGCAAGCTTCTCACTGATGACGGTGACAACAAAGCTGGTCTCACCGGGAAGATCACGAAGGAAGCCGTAAAACCATCGCGCAGGGAAAGCCGGGTTGTTCCCGGTTACACCTGTGGTCCTACCCCCGTGCTTTTTGTTGCACGGGACCCATGGGTGCGAACCGGCGCCCGGCTTTCCCTGCGCCCTCAATTCTCGATGAGGGCGGAAAGTGACGCAGAACTCGGACGCAGCGCGCCGCGAGAATGCAAGTGCGCATCCTCAATAGTCATGCCTCCAATTCGCAGATGATAACACCGCGAACTGACTGTTTGAAACGTGAATCGGAATCAGGCGCGCAGCGCCTGCAGAACCTTGAACGTCAGGCGCTTCGGATCGCGAACGCCCGAAAGATATAGCCTGCGGATAAAGGCGATGACGGCGTCACGGTCGCAATCGGTCAGCGCAACGACGGCGTCAACCGCAATCCTCTGGGCTTCCATGAGAACGAATCCTCCGCTGCAGCCCCGGCTTCGAAAGCCTATGTGCCGCCGGTTAATCGGGCGTTAACCGTATGCCTGAGATCGACCGTTCCATCGGGGCGTTCATGCGCGGCCGCGCATCAGACGATGGACGCGGCGCTACAGCAAAAGGCCCCGGACGATGCCGGGGCCTGGCGCGTATCGATCGTGACCGCGGCGGATCAGTAGCGGTAGTGATCCGACTTGTAGGGGCCTTCCTGCTTGACGCCGATATAGTCGGCCTGGTCCTTGCGCAGTTCGGTCAGCCTGGCGCCGATCTTCGCAAGGTGCAAGCGGGCGACCTTCTCGTCCAGCGCCTTCGGCAGCACGTAGACCTTCTTTTCGTACTTGCCGTCCTTGTTGTCGGCGAACAGTTCGATCTGCGCCAGCGTCTGGTTCGTGAAGGAGGCCGACATCACGAAGGACGGGTGGCCCATCGCATTGCCGAGGTTCACCAGGCGGCCTTCCGACAGCAGGATGATGCGGTGCTTGTCGGGGAATTCGATCTCGTCGACCTGCGGCTTGATGTTGGTCCACTTCAAATTGCGCAAGGACGCGATCTGGATCTCGTTGTCGAAGTGGCCGATGTTGCAGACGATGGCGCGGTCCTTCATCGCGCGCATGTGCTCGATGGTGATGATGTCCTTGTTGCCGGTGGCGGTGACGAAGATGTCGGCGCGCGGCGCCGCGTCTTCCATGGTCACGACCTCGTAGCCTTCCATCGCCGCCTGCAGCGCGCAGATCGGATCGACCTCGGAGACCATGACGCGGCAGCCGGCCTGACGCAGCGAGGCGGCCGAGCCCTTGCCGACGTCGCCGAAGCCCGCGACCATCGCGACCTTGCCCGACATCATCACGTCGGTGCCGCGGCGGATGCCGTCGACCAGCGACTCGCGGCAGCCATAGAGATTGTCGAATTTCGACTTGGTCACGCTATCGTTGACGTTGATCGCCGGGAACAGCAGCGTGCCCTTGTTCGCCATTTCATAGAGACGATGCACGCCGGTCGTGGTCTCTTCCGAGACACCCTTGATGTTCTTCGCGATCTCGGCGAACCAGCCCTTCGGCTTCTCCTTCAGCAGCCGCTTGATCAGCGCATAGAAGACTTCCTCCTCCTCGGAGCCAGGCTTGTCGAGGAACGCAGTGTCGCCCTGCTCGGCCCGATAGCCCGCATGCACCAGCATGGTGGCGTCGCCGCCGTCATCGAGGATCATGTTGGGGGTGCCCCCGCCATGCCAGTCGAACAGCTTTGCGGTGTAGTCCCAGTACTCGGCAAGCGTCTCGCCCTTGATCGCAAACACCGGAATGCCGCGGGCGGCGATTGCGGCTGCGGCGTGATCCTGGGTCGAATAGATGTTGCAGGAGACCCAGCGGATGTCGGCGCCGAGCGCCGCCAGAGTCTCGATCAGGACGGCGGTCTGGATCGTCATGTGCAGCGAGCCCGCGATGCGCGCGCCCTTCAGGGGTTGTTTGGGGCCGAACTCCTCGCGGGTCGCCATCAGACCGGGCATCTCGGTCTCGGCGAGCGAAATTTCCTTGCGGCCGAACTCGGCGAGCGAGATGTCCTTGACGATGTAGTCGGTGAAGCCAGGTTTCGTGGGGGCGTTCATGAGAGCGTCCTGTTGTTGGGTTCGTCGTTCCGGGGCGTCTCGATCAGGCGGCCGCGGAATCTCGAAATGAAGGATCGGCGTCTCCGGGTCGCCCGCCGTCGCGAGCGCCCCGGACTGACGCAAGACTTAAAGCGCGCGCTTCAGCGGTTCGACGAGATCGGTCTTCTCCCAGGAGAAGCCGCCTTCATTGTCGGGCGTGCGGCCGAAATGGCCATAGGCCGCGGTACGCGCGTAGATCGGGCGGTTGAGGTCGAGATGGGTGCGGATGCCGCGCGGCGTCAGGTCCATCGCCTTTGCCGCCGCCTTTTCGAGCTCGTCCTCCGACACCTTACCGGTACCGTGAGTGTCGATGTAGATCGACAGCGGCCGCGCCACGCCGATCGCGTAGGCAAGCTGCAGCGTGCAACGGTCGGCGAGACCGGCCGCGACGATGTTCTTGGCAACATAGCGCGCGGCGTAGGCAGCGGAGCGATCGACCTTGGTCGGGTCCTTGCCGGAGAACGCGCCGCCACCATGCGGAGCCGCGCCGCCATAGGTGTCGACGATGATCTTGCGCCCGGTCAGTCCGGAGTCGCCGTCGGGACCGCCAATGTAGAATTTTCCGGTCGGATTGATGTGCCAGATGGTCTTGCCGTTGATCCAGTCCTTCGGCAGCGCCTCCCGCACATAGGGCTCGACGATATCGCGAATCTGGGTGGAGGAGAGATCCTCGATGAGATGCTGGTGGGAAACCACGATCTCGCGCACGCCGACCGGCTTGCCGTTCTCGTACTGCACGGTGACCTGGCTCTTGGAATCGGGACCCAGCACCTTCTCGCGGCCGGAGTGGCGCGCTTCGGAGATCAGCCGCAGGATCTTGTGGGCGTAGAAGATCGGCGCCGGCATCAGGTCCGGCGTCTCGTTGGTGGCGTAGCCGAACATGATGCCCTGGTCGCCCGCGCCCTCTTCCTTCTTCTCGCCCGGCTGAAGCGCGTCGACGCCCTGCGCGATGTCGGCCGACTGCGGATGCAGCAGGATATCGATGTCGCACTTCTCCCAGTGGAACCCGTCCTGCTCGTAGCCGATGTCCTTGATCGCGGCGCGGACGACGCCCTCGATCTGCTCGTTGGTGACCGAGCTCGGGCCACGGGTCTCACCGGCGATCACCACCTTGTTGGTAGTCGCAAGCGTTTCGCAGGCGGCGCGGATCGCCCAGGGATCGATGCCCGCCTTCGGACCCTCGCGGTAGAACAAGTCGACGATCTCGTCCGAAATGCGGTCGCAGACCTTGTCCGGATGGCCCTCGGAAACCGACTCGCTGGTGAACAGGTAGGATGCGCGCATCAGCAAAACCTCTTAGTTGCCGCCATCCCGGCGGCTCTTGTCATGGTGTGTCACGGAGTGTCAGTCCCGGCGGCGCGAGATGACGTAGGATTCGTCGTAGAACCAGAGCCCATTGTGCTTGCGCAGAACCTCTCTGGTGGCATCGAGGGTCCGCCCGCTTTCAGTCATTTCAGTCAACCGGTCATCTTCGATCTGGGCGACATACACCGCCGCATTCCACGCTGCAAAGGCCGTGGAGGTTCCAATCGAGCCGGTCACCTCGTTCGGCAGCGCTTCCATATCATATCGGAAGATCGAACGGTTATCGGCATAGGCGTTAAAGTTAAGGTCCCGCCCGGCCGACCCCAGCTCGTATTTCACCGCGCGCAATATCTCATGTCGGCTGACAGCGAAAGGATTTTCTCCGGGCCATACCGCCTGGATGATTTCGAGCCCCGGGTCGTGCCCGTGAGAGTGGATTCCTATCAACCGCCCGCCCGACCGCAGCGCCCGGGCGAGCGGTGCGATAATGCGCTTTGCGCGGAAGTTCACGGAGGATTTGGCCCGATAAGGCTGCGAGGCAATCACAAGGTCGAAATTGGCGTCGGTCCGGCCGGCGCGCGGGATGATCGAATCGAGCAGGAACCGGTGGTCGTCCCGGTACAGGACCAGGGCCACCGGCCGCTCGTAGATCGGCATGCCGGTCCGTGGGCTGACATTGGCCCGCCAGTTTTGCTCAAGAAACGGGCCAAGCTCGGCGATTTGGGCCTCGAATTCACCCGAGGAGGCCCCGCGCAGGGCCACTTCGTGCCAGATCATGCTGGAGGCAGCCGCGGCCGCCCGAGGCGTCAGCCAGGGTGCCTCGGCATAGTACATGTTGGTGAACACGAAGACTGTCGCGGGGTGCTCGAACAGGCGGTCCGGCACCTTGTCGAGGGTCAGGCGGACGTCCTCGAGGCTCAGTTCCTTGCCCGCGATGTAGAACGGCATATGGGGAAACCGGCCGTGCATCGCCCGCAGCACCCGCGCCAGCACGGTGCCGTCGCCCATCCCGGCGTCGAAAATGCGCAGCGCCGGCGGCCGGGGATGGATTGCGGACAGTTCCAATGCCACCCGGTCCGCAATCACCCGCTTTTCGCTGCAGGTATGGACGAACAGGAGGTATTTCTGGCGGTTCTCGAAAAAGCGGAAGTTGCCCCTCGGGTCGCGCTTTTCCGGTGGCACCACGAGGCCGCGCGGCGGCGGGATGCCCCCCGGAGTGGAGGCCGCAATGAAGGCATGGATGCGGTCAAGCGTATCGATGGTGATGCGCTTGCCTTCGCGCAGCCGGTGCACGAGCTTGCCGTCGTTCACCGCGCGGCGGCCGAATGTCGTCTCCGCCATGTCGGCGCGACGGCAAAACTCCGAGATCTGGCCGAGGATTTCGTCGTTCTTCATGGGGCCGGCAGTGAGAGACAGCTCATTGGACAGTCGTGGGCAGCGGACGACTGCCCACCTGTCCTAACACCAATTGCCCACCGGGGAAATCAACCCCTGATGCCTCTCTCCACATTATTGCGAGGGCAGTGAAGCAATCCATGCCTTCCGCGGAAGGAGAAAAAATGGACCGCTTCGTCGCTTCGCTCCTGGCGATGGAGGAGACGAGATAGCTTATCTCCCCCACACCTCATCGGCGACTTCGACCGCGAGCCGGAGCTTGGCCCACTGCTCTTCCTCGGAAAGGATGTTACCTTCCTCGGTCGAGGCGAAGCCGCACTGCGGCGACACCGCGAGCTGATCAATCGGGGCGAATTTGGCTGCTTCCTCGAGCCGCCGCTTGATGTCGCCCTTGTTCTCGAGCTCGCCGAACTTCGAGGTAATCACGCCAACCACCACGACCTTGTTGCCCTTGGGCAGATAGCGCAACGGCTCGAAGCCACCGGCGCGGTCGGAATCATATTCGAGGAAGTAGCCGTCGTATTTGGTGCCGCCGAGCAAGGTCTCCGCCACCGGCTCGTAGCCGCCGGAGGAAATCCAGGTCGAGCGGAAATTGCCGCGGCAGACATGTGTGGTGATGACCATGTCGGAGGGACGGTCGGCGATTGCGTAGTTGATGACGCGCGCGTAGATCTCCTGAAGGCCATCAGGATTGTCGCCGCGTTCGCGCGCCTTCTGCAATTCGTCCTGCGAGCAGAGATAGGCCCACACGGTGTCGTCGAATTGCAGATAACGGCACCCGGCATCGTAGAACGCCTTCACCGCCTTGCGGTAGGTCCTGCCGAGGTCCTGGAAGAACTCCTCGAGATCGGGATAGACCTCCTTCGAGATCAGCTTGCGCCCGCCGCGGAAGTGCAGCACCGCCGGCGACGGAATCGTCATCTTCGGCGTGACATGCGCCTGGTCGGCATACTTCTTCAGGAAGCGGAAGTGACCGAGCATCGGATGGTTGTCGGGGAAGTCGAGCTTGCCGATCACGCGAATGGCGTCATGGCGGGTTTGCACGCCCGCGAACTGGATGCCCATGTCGGGATGGAACAGCTCACAGCCGGTCAGATGGCTGAGGAAGTCGAAGTGCCACCAGGAGCGGCGGAATTCGCCGTCGGTCGCGAGCTTCAGGCCGATCGAGGCCTGCTTGTGCACGACCTTCTCGATTTCGGAATCCTCGACCTTGCGCAGCTCGTCGGCCGGAATCTCGCCCTTCTCCAATTTGGCGCGGGCTTCCTTGATCTTGAGCGGCCGCAACAGGCTGCCGACCTCGTCGGCGCGGAAAGGAGGCTTGGTTCGCTGCATGGTCAACTCCCGGACATCGTCAATGTGCTTTGGCCCCGGAGACGCCGAGATGGCGCTCGAGGACGGAGGGATCGGCCTTCAGCGCGCTGCCCGCGGCGTCATGCACGATCGTGCCGCGCTCCAATATCACAACGCGGTCCGCGAGCCCCAGGATCTTTTGCGCGTTCTGCTCGACGATGATCGAGCAAATGCCGCCGGACCGTGTGATGGTTCCGATCGCCTTTAGTAATTCCTCAACAATGATCGGCGCCAAGCCCTCGGTCGGCTCGTCCAGGAGCAGTACCTTCGGATTCAACGTCAACGCGCGGCCGATCGCCAGCATCTGCTGCTCGCCGCCGGACAGTTGGTTGCCGAAATTATTCCGCCGCTCCCTCAGCCGCGGAAACATCTCATACACCCGCTCCACCGTCCAGGGCCCCGGCTGGGCCACCGCAGTCATGTTTTCTTCAACTGTGAGCGAACGGAAGATGTTGCGCTCCTGAGGTACCCAGCCGATCCCGGCTCGCGCCCGCTGGTCGGGGCGCATCGCCGTGATGTCGGAGCCGCCGAGCGACACGCTGCCGCCGAAACGGCGGGTGATGCCGACGATCGAATTGATCAGCGTGGTCTTGCCGGTGCCGTTGCGGCCGAGCAGCGCCAGCACCTGCCCCTCGGCGAGCGCCAGCGACATGCCGGGCAGCACCACCGCCTCGCCATAACCTGCGCGCAGGCCCTCGATCGACAGGAGGTCAGACATCCGTCGCCTCGCCGAGATAGACCGCCTTCACCTGCGGATCGCGCGCGACCTCTTCCGGCGCGCCTTCGGTAAGCAGCGCGCCATTGACCAGCACCGAGATCCGGTCGGCGAAGGAAAACACCAGATCCATATCGTGCTCGATCAGCAGCACCGTGACGTCGCGCGGTAACGCTGCGACAGCCGCCAGGATGTCGTGGCGCTCGCTTTCCGGCACGCCGGCGGCGGGCTCGTCGAGCAGCAGCACGCGCGGCCGGGTTGCGATCGCCACCGCGATCTCGAGCAAGCGCTGCTTGCCGTAGGGCAGCGTCGACGTCGGCTCGGTCATCACATCGAGCAGATGGAAACTCGACAGGACCCCGGCGATCTCGACATTGACGTCGTCGCGCGTCCCCATCCGCCGCCACCAGTCGCCACCCCGCCCCAGCCGTTCGGAGACTGCGAGGCCTACCGTCTCCAGCGGGGTCAGGTCGGGATAGAGCTGGTTGATCTGAAAAGTGCGCGACAGGCCGCGCAGCACGCGCTTGTGCACGGAGAGATCGGTGATGTCGTTGCCTTCGAGCAGGATGCGCCCGCCGTTCGGCTTCAGCACGCCGGTGAGCTGATTGATGACAGTCGTCTTGCCGGCACCGTTCGGTCCGATCAACGCGTGGCGCGCGCCCTGCTCAATCTTCAGCGAGAGATCGCGGGTAACGCGAAGGCCACCGAACGACTTCTCCAGCCCGCGGGTTTCCAGCACAATCGTCATGATGCGTCGCTCTCGGGAGCGGCGACGACGGCCTTGCGTCCGGCGAACTGGCGAATGATAAGGTTCGGCACGAACAGCGCCCAGCGATGGATGCGCGCGCGGCCGACCAGGACGATCACGACCAATACGAGGCCGATCCAGAACAGCCAGTATTGCGGTGTAATCGACTGAAACAGCTCCTGCAGCATCCTGAACACGACGGCGCCGATCAGCCCGCCATAGAGATAGCCGGTGCCTCCGATGACGAGCACCAGCATCAAGTCGGCGGACCGCTCAAAGGCGAACACGTCGAGCGAAGCAAGCGCCGTGGTCTGCGTAAACAGCGCACCGGCGATGCCGGCATAGAAGGCAGCCAGCGTGTAGATCGCGATCAGGCGCCGATTGACCGGCACGCCGATTGCCGCCGCGCGTAGCGGATTGTTCCTGATCGCGCGCAGCGACAGGCCGAACGGCGAATGCACGACGCGACGCGCGAGCAGGAACAGGATGAACAGGACGATGAGCGAGTAGAAGAATCCGGTCTTGCCGAACATGTCGAAGGCAAACAGGCCGAGGATCGGATGCATCTCGATCCCCTGCAGCCCGTCGGTGCCGCCGGTGATGTTGGAGAAGCGTTCGGCGAGCGCTTCCAGCAGCAGTGCGATCCCGAGCGTCACCATCAGCCGCGTCAGATCGACGCCACGGATAACGAGAAAGCTGGTCAGGAACCCGAGCACGGCCGCAACGAGGCCGGCAACAACGAGCGCAATGACGGGTTCGTTGATGATGCCGTGCAGCGCCATCAGCCCGGCACAGTAGGCGCCGACGCCGAAGAAGGCCGCGTGGCCAAGCGAGACAATGCCGGCATAGCCGAGGATCAGGTCGAGCGACAGCGCAAACAGCGCAAGCCGCAGGATGTCGGTCATGATCAGGTAGCGCGAAGGGAACAGGAAGGCGCAGGCCAGCGCCAGGAGCCAAAACGAGACTTCGGCGATCCGCCAGCGCGCACCGGCGATCGCATGAGAGGAGACGTCGGCGAGTGCGGTCATGGCGAGCTCAGCGCGCGGCTGTGCGGCCGAACAGACCGTTCGGGCGCCAGAGCAGGATCACGATCATGACGGTGTAGATCACGAACGGCCCCATCTTGGGCACGTAATATTTTCCGGCGACGTCGGCGATGCCGAGCAGCAGCGAGGCCAGGAACGGACCGGTGATGGAGGATGAACCGCCGACGGTTACGACGATCAGGAAGTAGATCATGAACTTGAGCGGAAAATACGGATCGAGCCCGAGGATTTCGGCGCTCAGCGCGCCGCCGAGGCCGGCGAGCCCGCAGCCGAAGGCAAAGGTGAAGGCGAAAACTTGCGGCACGTTGATGCCGAGCCCAATCGCGGCGCGCGGATCGTCCACGGCGGCGCGCAGGCGGCTGCCGAACCGCGTCTTGGCAAGGACGAGTTGCAGCGCCAGCGTGAGCAGGCCGCAGATCACGACGATCATCAGCCGGTACCGGCCGATCCCGACGCCGAGCACATCGATCTGTCCTTCCAGCGCCGCCGGCAATTTGATGAAGACCCGCGACGATCCCATGATGTAGTCGACCGCGGCTACCGACATGAAGACGAGGCCTATCGAGAACAGCACCTGGTCGAGATGACTGCGGGCGTAGAGATGGCGGTACAACGTGCGTTCCAGCAGCACACCAATCGCGGCGCTGGCGACGAAAGCGAGCGGCAGCGCCGCAAAGAACGGCCAGCCGGAATTGTTCACGAGCACCGCGCAGACATAGCCGCCGGCCATCGCAAAAGCGCCGTGCGCGAGGTTGACGAAGTTCATCAGCCCGAGCGTCACGGCGAGCCCGCAGGCGAGCACGAACAGCAGCATGCCGTAGGCGACGCCGTCGAACAGGATGGTGAACAGGGTGGTCATGAATTGCAGCCAGCGAAATGCATCGATGTTCAGCGAGAGCAATACCTGGCAAGTCGACCGTCATGGCCGGGTTTGTCCCGCCCATCCACGTCTTCCTCGCTCGCCGGGAAGAAAGACGTGGATGCCCGGCACATCTGCACGAAGGCGCGCGTCGCGCTTTTGGCCGGGCATGACGTTGCGGAGCACGTGCTCCGAAATGACGACGTCGTTACTTCTTGGTCTTGCCGGAATCCTTGACGGCCTCGAAGGTCGCGAATTCGACATTGTAGAGTTCGCCGTCGACCTTCTCGACCTTGCGGATATAGATATTCTGTACGACGTCACGGGTTTCCGGATCGATCGAGATCGGGCCGCGCGGGCTCTCCCACTTCATGCCCTTCATCGCTTCGACAAGCTTGTCGCCGTCGGTGTTGCCGCCCGTCTTCTTCAACGCCTCATAGATCAGATGAATGCCGTCGTAGCCGCTCACCGCCATGAAGCCCGGGCGGTTGCCGAACGCCTTCTTGTAAGCGGCGACGAAATCCTTGTTCATCTGGGACGGATGGGCTGCAGAATAGAGATGAGCGGTGACAGCGCCGAGCGCGGCGTCGCCCATATTGTTGAGCAGGTCATCGTCCATGACGTCGCCGGGGCCGATCACCTTGATGCCGGTCTTGTCGAGGCCGCGCTCGGCATATTGCTTCATGAAATTGCCGCCCTGGCCGGCCGGCACGAACACGAACATCGCGTCAGGCTTCGAGTCCTTCATGCGCTGCAGGAACGGCGCGAAGTCGGGATTGGCCAGGGGCACCTTGACTTCCTCGACGATCTCGCCCCCGCCGGCGGTGAAGTGCTGCTTGAAGAAGGTCAGCGCGTCATTGCCCGGCGCATAATCGGAGGTCAGCGTCGCCACCTTCTTGATGCCGTTTTTGACCGCCCAATCGCCGATGATGGTGGAGGATTGCGCAAGCGTGAAGCTCGTGCGCACGATATAGGGCGAGCGCTCGGTGATGATGGAGGTGCCGGCCGCCATTACGATTTCCGGCACTTTCGCCTGGGTTGCAAGCGGCGCCGCCGCAAGTGCGGCCGGCGTCACGCCGAAGCCCGCGATGAAATTGACCTTGTCGTTGACGATCAGTTCCTGTGCCAGGCGCTTGGTATTGTCGGGCACCGCTGCGTCATCCTTCAGGATGACCTCGATTTTCTTGCCGGCGACGGTATCGCCCTTCTGCTGCATATAAAGCTTGATCGCGTTGTCGATCTGCTTGCCTGTCGACGCCTGGCCGCCGGTCATCGGCAGGATCAAACCAATCTTCACGGTATCTTCCGCGCGTGCCGGCGCGGCGACGCACAGCCCCGCGACGGCGGCCGTCGTGGTCGCCCACAACAACATGGTGCGACGATTGAACATGAACATCTTCTCCCTCTTCCGCTTCTCTGTATCGAGCCGAGTCCCCGGCCCTTGCCTCACCTTAATCCACAAGTTTCACGGCCAAGCCGCAACGCGACATGGCGTCTTCCGTCGCCCTGTTGTCAATCGGACGATGGGCGTGTCTCGCGCAACGCGAGTGATCCGGTCATTGGCGACATGGTATCAAAATACCAAATCGTCATACCAAATTCGACGTCCATGAGCGCTGATTCCCGCGTGATCCAAGGACCGCGGTCTGTTCGACCCGTATGATTTGTACGATTGTACAAATGAAACGGCCCTGTCAATAAAGAAGCACAATTGGGGTCGAAGGACCGCGGCGTAATCCATGATCCTTAAGGAATGGGACCGTACCCTCCGCCAATGCCGATCAGTATTCGCCATATCCTCGTCATGGCCGCCGTCGTACTCGCGGCGTCCGCGCTAGGCGGATGCGGCACGATCAATGAAAAGCTGGCGGGGGGCGTCGGCGACGTGATTCCCGCCTGGGCCGGTGGCCTGCCGGCGGACGCCCCGCCGCGTCCCGGCACCGCAAAGTACGACGAGTTCATGAAAGAGCGGGAGCGCAAGCGCCTGATGCCGGCGTCCGAACGCGGCGATGACGCCAAACCCGCTCCGGCGCCGGCCTCACGGGACCCGGCTCGTTAATCAACGAACACCACGGTCTTGCGGCCGTTCAGGATGACGCGATCGGCGAGATGGTAGCGAATCGCGCGCGCCAGCACGCGGCGCTCGATATCGCGTCCCTTGCGGACGAGATCCTCGGGCGTATCGCGATGGCTGATGCGCTCGACGTCCTGGTCGATGATCGGACCCTCGTCGAGATCGCTCGTGACGTAATGTGCGGTGGCGCCGATCAGCTTGACGCCGCGCTCGTGCGCCTGGTGATAGGGTTTGGCGCCCTTGAAGCCCGGCAGGAACGAGTGATGGATGTTAATGCAGCGGCCGGACAGCCGCGCCGACATCTCATCGGACAGGATCTGCATGTAGCGCGCCAGCACCACGAGATCAGTCCTTGTGTCCTCGACCAATTTCCACACCGCGTCCTCCTGCTGACGCTTGGTCTCCCCGGTTACCGGCATATGGTGGAATGGGATATCGCCGAAATCGAGCGAACCATAGGTCTCGCGTGGATGGTTGGAGACGATGGCGGTCGGGATCATTTCCAGTTCGCCGATGCGCCAGCGATAGAGGATGTCGACCAGGCAGTGATCCGACTTGGACACCAACAGCATCACGCGGCGCCGGCTGGCACGGTCGCGCATCTGCCATTGCATGCCGAAGCGCTCGGCGATCGCGGCAAAGCCGGTTTGCAGCGCGGACAATTCGACCGCGAGATCGGCGGCGGTGAAGACCACGCGCATGAAGAATTTGTTGGTCTCGATATCGCCGAATTGCTGGGCGTCGAGAATGTTCTGCCCGTTATGGGCGAGGAAGGTCGACACCGCGGAGACGATCCCCGGGCGATCCGGACAGGACAGGGTAAGAACGAATTGGTGGTCGGACATTGGATTGACCGGAACTCGAGCAGACAGGCGGAACCGCGAATTTTCGGCCCTCGTCTATCATCGCCCGCGCCCTTGCGCCAATCCCGTCGCAGGGCTCAAATCGAACAATGACCGCAATGTTTGTTAGAGCACCATCATGGCAGACCGGCTGAATGGCTACCGCATCCTGATCCTGGAAACGCGCGAGGAAGCGCAGTTCTCCCGCCTGCTCGCCGAGCAGGGCGCGGATGTGCTGCAATGCCCGATGTTCACCATCCACGACGCGCCCGACCCGGCGCCGATCGAGGCGTGGATTCGTCGCGCGATCGAACATCCACTCGACGACCTGGTTCTGATGACCGGCGAAGGCCTGCGCCGCATCATGAAGGTGGCACGGCGCATCGGCTCCGAGACTGAGTTCGTCGGCTGCCTCGCCAAGGCGCGCAAATTCGCCCGCGGCCCCAAGCCCGGCCGGGCGCTCCGCGAGATCGGGCTGGAGCCGCAGATGACGACGGAGAAGCCGACTTCCGAAGGTGTCGCCGAGATGCTGTCGAAGCTCGACCTCGGAGGTCACCGCATCGGCCTGCAGCTCTATCCGGACAAGGATCACGGCACGCTGGTCGGCGTGATCAAGGCGCAGGGTGCCGAGGTCGATACCGTGCTGCCATACGTCTACGACGCGCAGGCCGCCGACACCAATATCGTTAGCGCGATCGACGAGATGGCCGCTGGCCGCATCGACGCGATCGCGCTGACCAACCTCGGCCAGGTTCGCCGCCTGATCGAGGTCGCGCGGGCGCGCGGCTGCGAGGACCGGCTACGGCAGGGATTCGAGCGCACGCCGATCGCTTCCGTCGGACCGGCGGTATCGGACGAACTCAAGTCCCATGGGCTGCGCACGGACATCTATCCCGCCGAAGACGCCTTCTTCATGCGGCCGCTGATATCTGCGATGGCAGTGGCACTGTCGAAGAACCCGCCGCGGGCCGCGAAGTAGTTGCGGGGAGCTCGCGACAAAATTGCAGCGCAATTTTTGCGCCGAAGCGACGAAGCAATCCACTCTTTCTCTCTCCCCGAGTGGTGAGATGGATTGCTTCGCTGCGCTCGCAATGACGAATTGGCGGCAGCCCAATTCTACTCCGCCGGCCGCTTCGTCTCGTTCAGATATGCCTGATAGGCGAGCTTGATGCCGTCATCGAGCGAGGTTCGTGCGCGCCAGCCGAGGCTGGCCAGACGGCTGACATCCAGCAGCTTGCGCGGGGTGCCGTCGGGCCGCGAGGTGTCGAAGCTGATCTCGCCGCGATAGCCGACGGTCGCCGCGACGACCCGCGCGAACTCGGCGATGGCGATGTCCTCGCCGGTGCCGATATTGACCAGCTCCGGCGCCGAATAGGTCTTCATCAGGTGGACGCATGCGTCGGCGAGATCGTCGACATAGAGGAATTCGCGCCGCGGCGTACCGGTGCCCCATACCGCGACATTTGTCGCGCCCGACAGCTTGGCCTCGTGAAAGCGTCGGATCAGCGCCGCCACGACGTGGCTGTATTCGGGATGATAATTGTCGCCGGGACCGTAGAGGTTGGTCGGCATCACGCTGATGAAATCGGCGCCGTATTGGCTGCGATAGGCTTCCGCCATCTTGATGCCGGCGATCTTCGCGATCGCATAGGGCTCGTTGGTCCGCTCGAGCGGGCCGGTCAGCATCGAATCCTCTCGCAGCGGCTGCGCCGCCAGTCGCGGATAGATGCAGGAGGAGCCGAAGAACATCAGCTTTTTGCATCCGTTGGCATGGGCAGCCTGGATCACGTTGGTGGCAATCGCGAGGTTGTCGTAGAGGAATTCGGCGCGCAGCGTGTTGTTGGCGACGATGCCGCCGACCTTCGCGGCGGCGAGGAACACCACCTGCGGCCGGTTCGCGGCAAACCATGCGTTCACCGCGGCCTGGTCGCACAGATCAAGCTCGCTCCGCGAGGCCGTCAGGAGTTTCGTGTCCTCGCGATCGAGCCGGCGCATTAGCGCCGACCCAACCATGCCGCGATGGCCAGCCACAAAGACCGTCTTTCCCTTCAGCTCAAACGGTGCGCTTGCCATTGGCGGCGTCCTGTCTGGCCTCGGCGAGATCGCTTACGACCATTTCTTTCACCAGTTGCGCAAACGGCGTCTTCGGCTTCCAGCCGAGCTTGGCGCGGGCCTTGCTCGCGTCGCCAATCAGGAGATCGACCTCGGTCGGGCGGAAATAGGTCGGATCGACCTGCACCACGGTCTTGCCGGATTTCCGGTCCACGCCGATCTCCTCGACGCCCTTGCCGCGCCATTCGATCGTGCGGCCAACCTCGGCAAATGCGACCTCGACAAACTCGCGCACGGAGCGCGTCTCGCCGGTCGCCAGTACATAGTCCTCGGGCACCTCGGCCTGCAGGATCTTGTGCATGCCCTCGACATAGTCGCGGGCATGACCCCAGTCGCGCTTGGCTTCGAGATTGCCGAGATAGAGCCTGTCCTCCAGGCCCGCCTCGATTCGGGCGACGCCACGCGTGATCTTGCGCGTCACGAACGTCTCGCCGCGGATCGGGCTCTCGTGGTTGAACAGGATGCCGTTGCAGGCGAACATGCCGTAAGCCTCGCGGTAGTTCACCGTGATCCAGTAGCCGTAGAGCTTGGCCACGCCATAGGGCGAGCGCGGATAGAAGGGCGTCGTCTCCTTCTGCGGCACCTCCTGGACAAGGCCATAGAGCTCCGAGGTGGAGGCCTGATAGAATCGCGTCTCCTTCTCCATCCCGAGGATGCGGATCGCCTCCAAGAGGCGCAGCACGCCGATCGCGTCGGCGTTCGCGGTGTATTCCGCACTCTCGAAGCTGACCGCGACGTGGCTCTGCGCGGCGAGATTGTAGATCTCGGTCGGCCGGATCTGCTGCATCAGGCGGATCAAATTGGTGGAATCGGTCATGTCGCCGTAGTGCATCAGAAACGGCACGTTGCCTTCATGCCGGTCATGATAAAGATGGTCGACCCGCGCCGTGTTGAACGACGACGAGCGGCGCTTGACCCCGTGCACGGTGTAGCCGAGGCCGAGCAGATATTCGGCGAGATAGGCCCCGTCCTGCCCGGTGACGCCGGTGATCAGCGCAACGCGTCGTTTCGAATCCTGAACTGCCATGTCGTCTCCAGAGCGCGCGACCACGGCGCGATCCCAAACCGCGCCGGTCTGTAGCATCCGACCCGTGGCAAGTCTAATGACATAATATTTTTGAAATCAGCGATTTAGGAGCTGGCGGCAGGGCGTGAGCCGCCCCGAACCCCTCACTCGCCATAATGGCGAAGCCGGTCGAGGTCGATGATGGTCACCCCGCCATATTCGAGCCTGAGCAGTCCCTCCTTTTGCAGCCGCTTCAGGCATTGATTGGCGTTCTGCCGGGAGATGCCGGATAGCGCTCCGATCTCCTCCTGGGTGATTTCCAGATGCAACGTGAGATCGGGATAGAGAATCGGATTGAACAGCGAGGCGATCGAACGCGCGAGCCGCGCGGTCGCATCCAGCGTGCGGCCATATTCGAGCAGTGCGATGAACTGCCCAAGCCGCTCGTTGAGCTGGCCGACCAGGAAACGGTTGAAGCCAACGCTGTTCTCGAACAGCCATACGAAGGTCCGGCGGTCCATCATCGCAAGACGCGTGTCACGCAGCGCCACGACGTCATAGCGCCGCGCCTCGTTCTTGAGCACGGTGCCCTCGCCGAACCAGGCGCCCGCGGTGAGGCCGGCGAAGCTTGCAGCCTTGCCGCCGCGCGACACAATGCCCATGCGCGCCAATCCGGTGACGATGCCGGTCCAGTACTGGAAATTGTCGCCGCGCATGAAGATGAATTCGTTGGCGCGATAGGTTTTCTCGGAGATGCCGGCGCGCGCGATCTCGATTTCCTCATCGCTCAGCTCACGCGACCAGGCCGCGATGCGCTTCAGGTAATCACCAGCAATCATGACGCTATCGAGGGCTTCCATAGTCAAGCATATTGCACCGCAACAACAGGCCATCCTCAGAAGCAGGCAGCGTGGAATGCCAACGAAACTTACTGACCAATTGTCGGGCACATGACATTTCAACCTATCGCTTTCCCCTAATGAGAACCACCTCGCTCAAGCGCCGCCCGCGATTCCCAACAGCCGCTGGAGGCAGACGAGAGGGCCGATCTGAAGGGGTGCGGCGTTACAACGCACAAGCTTGGTGATCGGGGCGGGCGCCGCCCGATCGGCAATCATCAGTCGGATGGTCTACCCACGGCGGCCCATGTAAGATCGGTGCAGGATCGCGGTGGTAATTTTCAAGCGGTAGATAAAGAGCGCGCCAAGCGCCGTATCTGGAGGGAACAGGGTGGCTCACAGTCTGGAGGTGCGCGGGGTTTCGCTGCGCTTTGGTGGCGTCCGCGCGCTGACCGAAGTGAGCTTTGCCGTCAAAGAAGGCGAATTGTTCTCGATCATAGGCCCGAACGGCGCCGGCAAGACCTCGATCGTCAACTGCATCTCCGGACGCTACAAGCCGACCGAAGGCCAGCTGTTTTACCGCGGCAAGGACATCACCGGCCTCAATCCGAACGCGCGACCCGCGCTCGGCATTGGCCGCACATTCCAGAACCTCGCGCTGTTCCATCATATGAGCGTGCTCGACAACATCATGGTCGGCCGCCACCACCTCCTGAAGAACAATTTCATCACCGGATCGCTGTACTGGCTCACTGGCGCACGTCGTGAGGAGCTGAAGCATCGCCACAAGGTCGAGGAGATCATCGACTTTCTCGACCTGCAATCGGTCCGCAAGGCGACCGCGGGCACCCTGCCCTACGGCCTGCGCAAGCGCGTGGAACTCGCGCGCGCGATGGCGCTGGAGCCGCAGTTGATCCTGCTCGACGAGCCGATGGCCGGGATGAACTTCGAAGAGAAGGAAGACATGGCGCGCTACATCGTCGACCTCAACGAAGAGTTCGGCATGACCGTGATGATGATCGAGCACGACATGGGCGTCGTGATGGACATCTCCCACCGCGTCATGGTGCTCGATTTTGGCCGCAAGATCGCCGAGGGCGATCCGGCGGCTGTGCTCGCCGATCCCCACGTCAAGCGCGCCTATCTTGGTGAAGAGGATGAGGTGCTGGTCGATCCCGACGACAAGCCTGCGGTGACGGAGAGCGCCGCATGATGGACTATGCCGGACGCGCCGCGCAGGCCGACACTTACCCCAAGATGCTGCGCCTTAACGCCAAGGAGCATGGTAACGAGATCGCGCTGCGTGAAAAAGACCTTGGCTTGTGGCGCGAATTCACCTGGAACGATTACCATACCCGCACCCACGATTTTGCCCTCGGCATGATCGAGCTCGGGCTTGGCCGTGGCGACGTCGTCGGCATCATCGGCGACAACCGTCCGGACTGGGTCGCCGCCGAGATCGCCAGCCATGCGATCGGCGCGATGAGCCTCGGGCTCTATCGTGATGTGCTGGACGAGGAAGCGGCCTATCTCCTGAGTTATGGCGAAGCCAAGTTGGTTTTTGCCGAAGACGAGGAACAGGTCGACAAGCTGCTCGGTCTTGCTGACCGCGTGCCCAACCTCAAACACATCGTCTATTCCGATCCGCGCGGTATGCGGAAATACGACGACGCGCGGCTGATGGAGGCGAGCAAGCTCACCGCAATGGGCCGCGAGCGCGCCGCGCGCGAACCCGGCCTCTACGACCGGCTGGTCGACGAGACCCGCGGCGAGGACGTCGCGATCCTTTGCACGACCTCCGGCACGACGGCCAACCCGAAGCTTGCGATGCTGGCGGCAGGGCGGGTGTTGCGACATTGCGCGACCTATCTCGCCTTCGATCCCAAGGGCCCGGACGACGAATATGTCTCGGTGCTGCCGCTGCCCTGGATCATGGAACAGGTCTATGCGCTGGGCAAAGGACTGCTCAGCCGGATGAAGGTCAACTTCGTCGAAGAACCCGACACCATGATGAACGATTTCCGAGAGATCGCGCCCACCTTCGTGCTGTTCGCGCCGCGCGTCTGGGAATCGATCGCCGCCGACGTGCGCGCCGGCGTGATGGATGCCTCGCCGCTCAAGCAGAAGCTCTATGATCTCGGCATGAGGACCGGGCTTGCCGCGCTTGCCGAGGGCAAGCGTTCGATGTTCGCCGACCAGCTCCTGTTCCGCGCGTTGCGCGACCGGCTCGGCTTCACCCGGCTCCGCTCGGCCGCGACCGGCGGCGCGGCGCTCGGACCCGACACCTTCAAATTCTTCCGGGCCATGGGCGTGCCGCTGCGCACGCTGTACGGTCAGACCGAATTGCTCGGCGCCTATACATTGCACCCCGAAGGCAAGGTCGACCCCGACACCACCGGCGTCGCGATGGCGGATGATATCGAGATTCGCATCGACAACCCGGACGTCAACGGCGTCGGCGAGATCGTGGTGCGCCACCCCAATATGTTCGTCGGCTATTACAAGAACCCCGAAGCCTCCAAGGCTGACATCAGGGACGGCTGGATGCATTCGGGCGATGCCGGCTACTACAATGAGAACCATCAGCTTGTGGTAATCGACCGCATCAAGGATCTCGCCGAGACGTCGCGCGGCGATCGATTCTCCCCGCAATACATCGAGAACAAGCTGAAGTTCTCGCCCTATGTCGCGGAGGCCGTTGTGCTTGGTGCCGGCCGCGACGCGCTCGCATCGATCATCTGCATTCGTTACTCGATCATCTCCAAATGGGCAGAGAAGAACCGGATCTCGTTCACGACCTATACCGACCTCTCCTCGCGCCCCGAGGTCTATGCGCTTCTCAAGAAGGAAGTCGAGACCGTCAACGCCACGCTGCCGCCCGCGCAGCGCATCACGCGCTTTCTGCTGCTCTACAAGGAGCTCGACGCCGACGACGGCGAACTGACCCGGACGCGGAAAGTCCGCCGCGGCGTCATCAACGAGAAATACGCCGACATCATCGACGCGATCTATCGCGGCCGCGCCAATATCCCCGTCGACACCGTGATCCGCTTCCAGGACGGCACGACTCAGCGGGTGCGGACGACGCTGCAGGTGGTCGATCTCGGCCGCGCCGTGACCGCGGAGGCGGCGGAATGAAACCCTCCACGGTGCGCGCCGGTTTTCACCTCGCCCGGCTCGCGGGGAGAGGCGAAAGGTTCAGCAGGGTTCAGCATAGCACATGAACAGCGCCTTCCTCATCCAGCTCATCATCAATGGCCTCGTGGTCGGCACACTCTACGGCGTGGTCGCCATGTCGTTCGTATTGATCTACAAAGCGACGCAGGTCGTGAACTTCGCGCAGGGGGAGCTGCTGCTCGTCGGCGCCTGGGTGTGCTGGGCGCTGCTCACCAAATATGAGGTGCCGTTCTGGATCGGCATGCCTGTTACGCTGGTGTTCATGTTCGTCTTCGGCATCGCGATCCAGGTGGTGATCCTGCGCCCGATGATCGGTGAGCCCATCATCTCCGTCATCATGGTCACGATCGGCCTGTCGACGGTGTTGCAGGCGGCGCTGAAGTGGATCTTTGGCGTAAATCCGCAACCATTCCCGCGCGTATTCCAGAGCCAGTCGCTCAACCTGTTTGGCCTGCAAATCCAGACCGTCTATGTCATGAGCCTCGTGGTGTCGCTCGCCATGATGGTCGGCATGGCCTGGTTCTTCCGCGCCTCAAAGTACGGACTTGCGATGCGCGCCACCGCCTTCAACCAGCAGGTTGCGCAGTCGCTCGGCATTTCCGTGAAAAGCGTGTTTGCGATGGCCTGGGCGATCTCCGCCACGGTTTCGGCGGTCGCGGGGGTAGTGGTTGCCGTCGTCAACGGCGTGTCTTCCGGCCTTTCCGCCTACGGCATCAAGGTGTTTCCCGCCGCGATCCTCGGTGGCCTCGACTCTGTCGGCGGCGCGGTGCTCGGCGGTATCATCATCGGCCTGCTCGAGAACGTGGCCCAGTATGTCGACAGCCAGTATCTGCACTGGGGCAATCTCTACGAAATCGCGCCGTTCTACGTCCTGATCATCATCCTCATGATCAAGCCCTACGGCCTGTTCGGCACCAAAGACATTGAGCGGGTCTGATCCATGGCGACGCGCACCCTCATTCCGTCCGGCGACTTCCGCACCACCTACGCGGCGGACACCACGATCTTTCCGACAGTGACCAGCCGCAATTTCGCGATTCTCGGCATCGTACTGGCCTGCTTCGCGCCGCTGGTGCTGACCAACTACTGGCTCAGCATCTCGATCCAGATCGGCATCTTCGCGATCGCGGCGCTTGGCCTCAACATCCTCGTCGGCTTCACCGGGCAGATCTCGATCGGCCACGCGGCGTTCTTCCTGCTTGGCGCCTTCACCTCGGCCTATATCTCCAACAACGCGCCGATTCCGGTGTTCTTCGCGATCCCTCTCGCCGGCCTGATCACCGCCCTGGTCGGGCTGATCTTCGGCGTTCCGGCGGCGCGGCTGAAGGGCCTTTATCTCGTGATCGCAACCCTCGCCGCGCAGTACATTCTGCTTGATTTCTTCTCGCGCGCCGAATGGTTCTCCGGGGGCTCGGTACCGGCGAGCGCCGAGCCATTCTCGATCTTCGGCTACACCTTGCGTGGCGATCGGCAGTATTTCTACGTCGTGCTGGCCTATGTCGTGATCAGCTGCCTTCTCGTCACCAACCTGATGCGCACGCGCGACGGCCGCGCGCTGGTCGCGATCCGCGACCATTATCTTTCCGCCGAGATCATGGGCATCAACCTCACCAAGTACCGCACGCTCTCGTTCGGCCTGGCAGCCTTCTTCGCGGGTATCGCCGGCGCACTGTACGCGCACTACCAGCTCGTCGTCTCTCAGGAGGGATTCGGCATCGAACGTTCGGTGCTGTTCCTGGCCATGATTATCATCGGCGGCACCGGATCTGTCATGGGCACGCTGATGGGCACGGCGTTCGTGGTACTGCTGCCGGAATCGATGGAATGGCTGAGCGCCTGGCTGAAGGGCGGCGCGATCGACAAGGCGCTGCAGCTCAACAACAACATCACCTTCCTGCGCGAGATCGCTATCGGCCTGATCATCATCGGCTTCCTGATGTTCGAGCCGGACGGGCTTGCGCATCGGTGGCGGCAGATCAAGACCTATTGGAAACTCTACCCGTTCTCGCACTGAGGCTGGGACGGGACCTAAACAATCGGCATCAACGAATAGCAGGAGGAAACAACCCAATGACGATTAGATCCCTTTTGAGCTCGGTCTCCCTTGCGCTGCTGATCGGCAGCGCATCCGTCACCGCGCAAGCCCAGATTGCGATCGGCCATCTCCAGGATCTCTCGGGCGGCACGTCCGATGTCGGCACGCCCTATGGGCAAGGCGTCGCCGACACCTTCGCCTGGGTCAACAAGAACGGCGGCATCGGCGGCAAGCAGCTCAGTGTCGACAGCAATGACTATGGCTACCAGGTGCCCCGCGCGATCGCGCTGTACAAGAAGTGGTCGGCGCCCGACAACAAGGTCGCGGCAATCATGGGCTGGGGTACTGCCGATACCGAAGCGCTGACCGGCTTCCTTGCGCAGGACAAGATCCCGGATATCTCCGGCTCCTACGCCGCCGCGCTGACCGATCCCGAAGGCACCAGCGGCAAGGCCAAGCCTGCGCCGTACAATTTCTTCTACGGTCCGAGCTATTCGGACGCGATGCGCGCGATGCTGACCTGGGCGGCTGAGGATTGGAAGGCCAAGGGCAAGACCGGCAAGCCGAAGTTCGTCCATATGGGCGCCAACCATCCCTACCCGAACGCGCCGAAGGCCGCCGGCGAAGCGATGGCGACCGAGCTCGGCTTCGAGGTATTGCCGCCGCTGGTGTTCGCACTCGCGCCCGGCGACTATTCGGCGCAATGCCTGAGCCTCAAGAGTTCCGGTGCCAATTATGCCTATCTCGGCAACACCGCCGCCTCGAACATCTCCGTCATGAAGGCGTGCAAGACCGCCGGCGTCGACATCCAGTTCCTCGGTAACGTCTGGGGCATGGACGAGAACGCCGCGAAGACCGCCGGCGACGCCGCCGACGGCGTGATCTTCCCGTTGCGCACCGCCGTGAGCTGGGGCGGCAACGCGCCCGGCATGAAGACCTTGATGGAAATCTCCAAGATGTCCGACCCGTCGGGTAAGGTGTACCGCCCGGTGCATTACATCGCGGCGGTCTGCAGCGCGTTGTACCTGAAGGAAGCGCTCGACTGGGCTGCGAAGAACGGCGGCACGACCGGCGAGAACGTTGCCAAGGGCTTTTACCAGAAGAAGGACTGGGTGCCGGCCGGGATGGAGGGCGTCTGCAATCCCTCGACCTGGACCGACAAGGATCACCGCGGCACGCTCAAGGTCGACCTCTATCGCTCGAAAGTGTCGGGTCCGACCGACGGTGACCTCAACGACCTGATGGCCAAGGGCACGATCAAGCTCGAGAAGGTGAAGACGGTCGAACTGCCGCGCAAACCGGAATGGTTTGGGTGGTAATTCCGCCGACGGACGTCATGGCCGGGCTTGTTCCGGCCATCCACGTCTCACGTTCACTGCGCACCAAGACGTGGATGCCCGGCACAAGGCCGGGCATGACGAAGCGAACCAAATGATGCAGCAACATGACCCAAACCCTCGAAGCAACGCACCCGGTCCCGAGCGCCGTTCCCCCACCGCCGCTGCTCAGCGTCAATAACATTGAGGTCGTCTATGACGACGTCATCCTGGTGCTGCGCGGCCTGAGCCTCGGAGTGCCCAAGGGCGCGATCGTGGCACTGCTCGGCGCCAACGGTGCGGGCAAGTCAACGACGCTGAAGGCGATCTCGGGCCTCCTCAAGACCGAGGATGGCGAAGTCACGCGCGGCGAGATCCTGTTCGAGGGCGAGCGCATCAACGGTATCGATCCCGACAAGATCGTCCGTCGCGGCATCTTTCAGGTAATGGAGGGCCGTCGCATCGTCGCCGACATGACGTCGCTGGAGAATTTGCGACTCGGCGCCTTTACCCGCCGCGACAGCGAGGTCTCCGACGACATCGACATGGTCTTCAGGTACTTCCCGCGGCTCAAGGAGCGCACGGGACTTGCCGGTTATCTCTCTGGCGGCGAGCAGCAGATGCTTGCAATCGGCCGTGCGCTGATGGCGCGCCCGAAGATGATCTTGATGGACGAGCCGTCAATGGGGCTGTCGCCACTGCTGGTGAAGGAAGTATTCGCCATCATCCAGGAGATCAACCGCGACCTCGGCGTGACGATCCTGCTGGTCGAGCAGAATGCGCGTGCAGCGCTTTCAGTCGCGAGCCACGGCTACATCATGGAACAGGGCAAGGTCGTGCTCGACGGCTCCGCCGACGAACTCCGCGATAACGAGGACGTCAAGGAATTCTATCTTGGTGGCGCCGGCGACCAGCGCAAGAGTTTCAAGAACCTGAAGAGCTTCAAGCGGCGCAAGCGTTGGCTCTGAGCGCATGGCGTTTTCAAGCGGCGTGGAGACGGTCCGCGCGAGAAGGCGTCAAAACAACCGAGTCCGCTCAGCCAAGCACCTGTTCCGCTTCAGTGACCGCGCAGAGAACATGATAGAACGACGATGCAGGGATCGTGGCGACCAGCGACTTGCCGTTGCGGTCGAACTGATCGAACCAGCCGCCCGCCACGGGATGGCTGAGATAGTGCCGCTCCAGGCGCACCAGCGCCGCGCGCGCTTCGTCCGCGGCGCCGGCCTCGCCCGCCTCGGCCTGAGCAATCCACGCCTTCGCGATCTCGGTCTGCGGCCACAGCCGCCGCGTATGGCGGCGGATGTTGCCTTCGGTGTCACCTTCATCGACCAGGCAGCCGGTAGCCTCGTCGCGATAGCGCAGCGCCGACACGAGCAGTTCACCGCGCGGGCGCGCTGTCGGGCATCCGGTGATGCGCTCAAACCCCTTCAGCAGCCAGACCCACTCCGCCTGATGACCCGGCTCGACGCTGACCGGCTGGATCTTCGACCAATCCTCCTCGAAATATTCGCCGAGCACATGCTTCTGCTTGTCGTAGAGGTTGGCGAGGAACAGCGCGAAGAACTCCCCGGCGCGATTCTGGAACGACAGATCATGGGTGGCGTCGAAGCATGCGATCATCGCCTCGAACAGGTGCATGTGCGGATTCTGCCGGCGCGGCATCGACGGCGGCAGCCCCTCGAGGAAACCACCATGGGGCGAGCGAAGCTGTGTATCCAGGAACGACAGCAACGCGTCGATCTCGGCGCGGACCTGCGCGTCCCGATCAAGGCCGTAGGCAGCCGCCAGCGCAAACAGCACGAAGGCGTGGTCGTAGGAGTCGCGCAGCGGATCGAGCACGCCACCCTCCGGCGTCAGCCTGTGAACATAGCCCGGCCGGCCGTCCGGCGCCTTGGCCTTGGCAAGCAGGTATTCCAGCGCTTTCAGCGCGATCGCTCTTCCTTGCGGATACCAGCCCATCTGCGCCGCCTTGGCGTAGCAATAGATCTGCCGCGCCTGCACGAACACGCGGCGCGGCGCGTCCGGATCGGCGCTGCCGTCCTGATGGAGCCGGTCAATGAATCCGCCGGCCTTGCCGTCCCAGCCTACGGTCGACCACAGCGGCAGCGCGTGGTCGATCATGCGGCGCTTCAATCTTGCGACGACCTCGGCGACTTCGTCCGCCGCGACGCTTTCTGCTTCAGCCATTGTGTTCCCTGGAACAATCCCAACACCAGTGCTCGCCGTCTGATAGCACGCGCAAGACGGCGCGCAACCAGCGCGAACTTCCCCAAGGATCCGCCATGACCGAGCATTACGACCCTCTTGAGACGCGCGATCCCGCAGAGCGGGAGGCATCCCTGTTCGCTCGACTGCCGCACGCGCTGCGCAGGGCCATGGCAGCTCCGGCCTATGCCGAGCGGCTCAAAGGCGTCGATCCCGACTCGGTCACCGGCCGGGACGCGCTGGCGCGCCTGCCCTTGCTGCGCAAGTCGGAACTTCCGGCCCTGCACCAGGCAGCCCCGCCGTTTGGCGGCTTTGTCGCGGACGCGCCCGGTTCGTTCGCCCGCCTGTTCACCTCACCCGGACCGATATTCGAGCCTGAGGGCACCCAGGCTGATCCTTGGCGGGGCGCGCGCGCATTGTTCGCTGCTGGCTTTCGACCCGGCGATGTGGTGCTGAATACATTCAGCTACCACCTCACCCCCGGTGGCTTCATCTTCGACGCCTCCGCGCGAGCACTCGGCTGCGCAGTCATCCCGGCCGGACCCGGCAATACCGACCAGCAGTTCGAGCTGATCGAGGCCTACCGCCCGATCGCCTACAGTGGAACGCCGGATTTCCTGAAAATCCTGCTCGACGCTGCCGCGACCACCGGTCGGGACGTCTCCTCAAT
Organism: Bradyrhizobium lablabi; assembly: GCF_018131005.1. GTDB lineage: Bacteria > Pseudomonadota > Alphaproteobacteria > Rhizobiales > Xanthobacteraceae > Bradyrhizobium > Bradyrhizobium lablabi_D. The sequence goes on along the minus strand of NZ_JAFCJK010000005.1, from coordinate 210,612 downwards.
CAAGCGCGCGCTGGTCTCCGGCGCGGCGTTTCCGAAATCGCTGCAGGAGGAGATGCAGTCGCGCGGCATTGAGGCCTATCAGGCCTTCGGGACGGCCGATCTCGGCATGATCGCGTTCGAAACGCAAGCGCGCCAGGGCATGACCGTCAATGAGGATTTGATCCTCGAGATCGTCAAACCCGGTACCGGTGACCCGGTAGCGCCGGGCGATATCGGCGAGATCGTCGTCAGTTCGCTCGACCCGCACCACCCATGGATTCGCCTCGCATTGGGCGACCTCACGGCGGCATTGCCGGGCAAGAGCCCATGCGGACGCACCAATATGCGGATCAAGGGCTGGATGGGCCGCGCGGACCAGACCACCAAGGTCAAGGGCATGTTCGTGCGCCCCGAGCAGATCGCAGAGATCGGCAAGCGTCATCCTGAACTCGGGCGGCTGCGCCTGGTGGTCACACGCGCGGGCGAAACCGATGTGATGACGCTGAAGGCGGAGGCCGTATCGGCCAACGACGCGCTGCGTGACAGCGTCGCGGCGAGCCTGCGCGCGGTAACGAAGCTCGGTGGCAATGTCGAACTTGTCGGCGCAGGCGTGCTGCCGAACGACGGCAAGGTGATTACCGACGATCGCTGAGGATTTCGCTTAGAACCTTCGAACGAGGTCGATTACCTCGTCCTGTTGCTGCCGCGTGATTTCAGCGAACATCGGCAGCGAAAGAATCCTGCCCTGGTCGCGATAGGCGTTTGGGAATTGCTCGGGTCGATGGCCGAAGCGCTCATAGGCCGCGAGGAATGGCAATGCGGTCGGATAGTTGATCGCGGCCTGCACGCCATTGGCATTCAGATGCGCCGCCAACGCATCGCGGCGCGGATGCCTGATCGTGTAGAGATGATAGACGTGGCGCCGTTCCGGCGCGAGTTCGGGTACCACGACCTCCTCGATCTGGTTGAGGCCAGCGTCATAGACTGTCGCGGCGTGCTGGCGCGCGTTGGTCCAGGCGGCGAGATGCGGCAGCTTGGCCGACAGGATCGCGGCCTGCATGCCATCGAGCCTGCTGTTGATGCCTTCGATACGATGCTGGTGTTTCACCAGCCCGCCATGCCGCGCCAGCATGGTCATATGCTCGGCGAGACCAGCGTCATTGGTGACGACTGCGCCGGCATCGCCCATCGCACCAAGATTCTTGCCCGGGTAGAACGAATAGGTCGCGGCGTCACCGAACGTTCCAACCATCCGGCCCCTGTAGCGCGCAAGATGCGCCTGGGCGCAATCCTCGATCACCCAGAGCTTTTGCTTCCTCGCGATCGCCATGATCGCGTCCATGTCGGCGGGCTGGCCGTAGAGATGCACCGGAATGATGCCGACGGTGCGCGGGGTGACCGCGGCCTCGATCGCCGCTGGATCGATCGTGAACGTCGATCCGTCTGTGTCGCAGAACACGACGGTCGCGCCCGCATGGGTGATCATGGCCGACGTCGATATCCAGGAATGCGCCGTGGTGATCACCTCGTCGCCCGGCTTCACCTTCAAGGCTGTCATGGCGAGATAGAGCGCATCGGTTCCGTTGGCGCAGGAGACGCAATGCGACACTTCCGCGGCCTCGGCAAACTCCCGCTCGAAGGCATCGACATAGCTGCCGCGGATGAAGGCGTTGTCGCGGATCACGGCGGCGATCGCACGGTCGATCTCGTCCTTGATGGTCTGATACTGCAGTTGCAGATCCGCAAACGGCACCGCCATCGGTCGCGCTCTCCTATTGCCCGCCCAACAGCCGGCGTGCCGGATTGCCGGCATAGGTGCCGGGCGTCGTGATATCCTTTGTCACGACCGAGCCGGCACCGATCACGACGTCATCGACGATCTTTACCGGCATGATCGTGGCGTTGGAGCCGATCGACACCCGGTTTCCGATCCTGGTCTCACGCCACAATTCGCGGCGGCCGCGCGCCGGGCCGCCGGTCGAAAATGTATCGTTGACGAACATCACGCCATGGCCGATGAAGCAATCATCGCCGATCGTCACCAGTTCGCAGATGAAGGCGTGCGACTGCACGCGGGTGCGCGCGCCGACCACCACGCCCTTTTGGATCTCGGTGAAGGGGCCGACGAAGCAATCGTTACCGATCTTGCAGCCGTAGAGATTGCAGGGCTCAACGATCCTGACGCCGGCGCCGAATTCGACGTCGCGCACGCCGGCCTGATGGATGTCGGGCCTGTTCACGAGACCACACCCAATCTGCTGAGGCGCGGCGTGAAGCGCAGCGACACCTCCGCACCGGTCTCGATCGATTCATAAAGCGCCGAGATCAGCTCAAGGCTCTTGCGGCCTTCGAGGCCGTCGACCAGCGCCGAGCGCTGGTTCTCCAGGCAATCGACCACGTGGTGATAATAGGCCTGATGGCCGAAACCATACACATTCGGCGGGTTGACCGAAAACTTCTCGACCACGTCCTTATCCGAGGGCAACTCGTCGACGAAGCGCCAGTGCCGGATCTGGTTGACCGCGAAGCCGGAGATCTCGACGGTGCCCTTCTCGCCGAGGATCGAGAGCGAGCCTTCGAGGTCGGTCGGCCGCGCGGCCGTGGTCGCCTCGATGATCCCAAGTGCGCCGTTGCGGAATTTCAGCGTCGCGACCGCCGTATCCTCGGTCTCGATCTTTGCGAGCGCCGTCATCCCGCGCGCATGCACGCTGACGACGTCGCCGAAGAACCACTCCAGCATGTCGACATGGTGGCTTGCCTGGTTGGTCAGCACGCCGCCGTCATAGGCCCAGGTGCCGCGCCAGTCGTCCTGGTCGTAATAGGCCTGATCGCGGCACCAGCGCACGCGCACGGTGCCCAGGATGAGTCTGCCAAACCGGCCGGCGTCAAGCGCCTCGCGCGCCTTGACCACGGGCACGTTGAAGCGGTTTTGCTTGACGACGAACATCTTTACGCCGGCATGATCGCAGGCGCGGATCATGTCGTCGGCGTCCTGCAGTCGCAGCGCCATCGGTTTCTCGACCACGACGTGCTTGCCGGCCCGGGCGCAAGCGATCACATGCACTGGATGCAAACCGCTCGGCGTCAGCACCGCAACAGCATCGATGTCCCTGCGCGCGAGAAACTCGTTCGTGTCGTAATGCGCCGGAACCCCGAACTTTCCGGCGATCGCGTCGGCGCGCGCGCGATCCGGATCGCAGACCGCAACGAGGCTCGCACCTTCAATATGACCACCACCCAATAGGTCGGAGTGACGCTTGGAGATACGCCCACAACCAAGCAGGCCAAATCTGATCATGCAGAGCCTTCAAGATGCTGGATCGACGACCGGTTATCGCAGTGCGGCGGGCCGAAGGTCGAAGCCGGCACTACATGAACGGCAACGACCACCGTCCCAATACTAGCAAAACTCGGCGCAACGCAAGGCGTCGGGATAGCCAGACAGGCACGGTGGGAATGAGTTGGCACCGTCGCGGCCCCCCAAGACCCGAGACCAACACGATCGCCTCTGGCGTGGCGATGTTCGCGAAATTTTGGACGGACAGCCCACGGTCGATAGCCGCCCGCGGCCCGGCGATCGTGCACAAGCTGAGCGGTCTGCACGTGGGAAGCCACATTCGGGGAGCGGATGACCACGTTAGTTCCGCGGTGACCATTGGCGGGGCATGCGCGCCAACGACCATGGTCCACTAACGTGTGCGGACAGCCCAGGGGAAACTTGCATGATCCGGCCCCCTGCCGTATCTAGCGAATTCCGCAAAATGAGGCGTTCTCGGGCGGCTCCCCATCGGGGTAAGGGCTGGAATTCCCTCCCCTTTTTGGATCATGACATTGGCAGACAAGAGCCATCTCACGATTGTAGAGACGGAAACGATTGAGGAGGCCTTCCGCCGCCTCAACGCCAACAGGATCGGCATCCTCTTCGCCGAAGATGGCAAGGGGCGGATTGTGGGTGCGCTGACGGACGGCGACATCCGCCGGCGGCTTTTGACCGGTATCCCCATCAGCACCCCGGTCGCCAGCTGCGTCAACAGAGACTTCGTCTGGGCCCGCGCCGGCGCGCCGCGCGAGCAGATCCTCAAATTGCTCGACCAGCGGGTGCACGTCGTCCCCATCCTCGACCCGGACCAGCGGTTGGTCGACGTTTTCAGCCGCGACCTCTTCAGCCTGTCCGAAGAGAGCGAAGTGTTCGCACGCGCGCGCTCTCCGGTGCGCATCAGCTTCTCGGGCGGCGGCACCGACCTCACACATTACTTCGTCGACAATGGAGGCGCGGTCATCAATGCAACAATCGCAATGTACGCACATGCCACGCTGCGGCGGCGCAACGACAGCCGCATCCGGATCTATTCGCACGACTTCCGCCGCCGTATCGAAGCCGATAATCTTGCCAGCCTCGGCAGCGATGGCGAGCTGGCTTTGATCAAGTCGGTCGTTCGTCTGATCAAGCCGGCCTATGGATTCGATCTCGACGTGTCGGCGGACTTCCCGGTTGGCTCCGGCCTTGGCGGCTCGGCGGTGGTGTCGTCGGCAATTATCGGCTGCTTCAACGAATTCCGCAGCGATCAGTGGGACCGACATGAAATCGCGGAGATGGCTTTCCAGGCCGAGCGACTCATGCTGAACATTCCCGGCGGATGGCAGGACCAGTATGCGACCGTGTTCGGCGGCTTCAATCACATGGAGTTCTCCTCCGAGCAGAACACCATCGTCCCGCTTCGTCTCGACCCCAACATCGTGGCCGAGCTCGAGGAGAGCCTGGTGCTCTGCTACACCGGCCTAAATCACGACTCTGGCTCTGTGCATCGCGACCAAAAGGAGCAGCACCGGAGCAGTGATGCGGTGGCCGCGGCGGCCGAGCAGAAGGAAGTGACGCGCGAGATCCGCCATCACTTGCTGCGCGGTCAGCTTCTCGAATGCGGCCGGCTGATCGACCAGGCCTGGCACGCCAAGCGTAAGCTGAGTTCCAAGATCAGCTCGATCGAACTGGATGGAATCTACGATCACGCCAAGGCGAACGGCGCGGTCGGCGGCAAGCTGCTCGGCGCCGGCGGCGGCGGATACTTTATCTTCTTCGTTCGGCCGTTCGAACGATACCCGCTGATCGCTGCGCTGGAACAAAGGGGCCTGCGCTGCTCGCGTATCGCATTCGAAGAGAACGGGCTCAGAACCTGGAAATCGCGGCTTCCGGCGACCGTGACATCATAGATCGAGAAAGTGCTGATGAATTCGACCAAGCAAGCTGCCGCAGTCCGCATCGGCACCCGCATCGTCGGCAATGGAGAGCCGTGCTACCTCATCGCGGAGGTGGGCAACAACCACAACGGCAACTTCGACCGCGCCATCGCGCTGGTCGACGCGGCGGTCGCCGCGGGGGCCGATTGTGCAAAATTCCAGATGCGCAAGCTCGACGAGGTCTATCGCGCTTCATCACTCTCCGGAAAGGACGACGATCTCGCGGTCGAATACACGCTCGACCTGCTGCGTCGTTTCGAGCTGACCACGGACCAGCAGCGCCGCATCGCCGACTACTGCGCTTCCAGGGGGATCGCGTATCTGTGCACGCCCTGGGACGCGGCGAGCGTCGCGGTGCTCGAAAGCTTTGGCGTCGAGGCATACAAGGTCGCGTCCGCCGACCTGACCAATCTGCCGCTGCTCGCAACTCTCGCGGCGACCGGCAAGGCGCTGATCGTCTCGACCGGCATGAGCACAACCGAAGAGATCAGGACTGCCGCAGGCTTCCTCGACGAGCGCGCGGCGAACTACGTGCTGCTGCACTGCCAGAGCACCTACCCTGCCGCGCTCCACAACATTCACCTGCGTTTCATGGAAACGCTGCGCGAGATCCATCCCTTGGTCGGCTATTCCGGCCACGAGCGTGGAATCGCGGTGTCGATCGGCGCGGTGGCGCTCGGAGCCGTCGTGATCGAACGTCACATCACGCTCGACCGGGATATGGAAGGCCCTGACCACGCGGCAAGCCTCGAGCCCGACGAGTTCAAGGCGCTGGTAACCGGCATCCGTGAGGTCGAAGCGGCGCGTGGCGAGAAGCTCGCCGAGCGGGCGCTGAGCCAGGGCGAGCTGATCAACCGAGAAAATCTCGCCAAGAGCCTGGTCGCGGCGCGCGACATCGCCGCCGGAACGGTCATCTCTGACGCCGACGTCGCGGTCAAGAGCCCGGGCCAGGGCCTGTCGCCACTGAAGATGCCGGCGCTGATCGGCAGGCGCATCGCCCGCAGGATGTCGGCCGACGACTATTTCTTCCAGAGCGACCTCGACGAGGGGACTGCGCAGGCGCGGCGCTATCGCTTCGATCGGCCCTGGGGCGTGCCGGTGCGCTACCACGACACTGAGCGCTTCCTCGAGATTTGCCAGCCGGACATCATCGAATTCCATCTCAGCTACAGCGATATGGAGCGCGATCCGGCGGCCTATCTCTCCGGCACCTACGATCTCGGCTTCGTGGTGCATGCGCCTGAGCTATTTGCCGGCAGCAAGCTGATGGATCTCGCGACCCCGGACGAGGCCCTGCGCCGCTACTCGCTGGAGCAGACGCAAGCCGTGATCGACATCACTCGCGGTCTGAAGAAATTCTTCCCGAGAACCCAGCGGCCGCCGATCGTCGCCAATATCGGCGGCTTCACCATGGACGAACCGTTGCCGCCGGGGGAAAAGGCCGAGCGTTACCGCATCTTTGCGGCAAGTCTGAAGGAACTCGACATGGACGGCGTGGAGCTGATCCCGCAGACCATGGCGCCCTTCCCCTGGCATTTTGGCGGCCAGCGCCACCAGAACATCTTCATCTTTCCGGAGGAGTCCGCTGCATTCTGCGCGAACCATAACTTACGGATGTGCGTCGATATCTCCCACACCAAGCTTGCCGCCAATCATTTCGGCTTCGACTTCGCCGAAGGCCTGGCGCAGCTCGGCCCGCACACCGCGCACCTGCACTTCGGCGATGCCAAGGGGCTCGACGGCGAAGGCCTGCAGGTCGGCGAAGGCGAAATCGACTTCGACGAGGTCGGTGCCGTTCTGCGTAAGCATGCACCCGGCGCCTCATTCATCCCGGAGATCTGGCAGGGGCACAAGAACATGGGCGAAGGCTTCTGGACGGCGCTCGAGCGTCTCGAGGGTCGCGTATGAGCGAGGGCAAGGTAAAGCGCACGCTCGCCGTGATCGCTGCGCGCGGCGGATCCAAGGGCATCCCGAACAAGAACCTGATCGACATCTGCGGCAAGCCACTGCTCGCCTGGACCGTGATGCAGGCCGCGGCCGCGCGGGGTGTCGATCTCGTCGCGGTCTCCTCCGACAGCGACGCCATCCTCTCCGTAGCGGAGACGGCTGGCGCTGTCGGCGTACGGCGTCCCAATGATATCTCCGGAGATCTCGCCTCCTCGGAATCGGCCTGGCTGCATGCGCTCGAGGCGCTCGACGGCAAGCGCCAGCCCTACGAGCGCGTCGTCGCACTGCAGGCGACGTCACCGATCCGCGAATCCAGTGACATCGAGAAGGCACTGGATACCTTCGAGCGCGAGAAGCTCGACAGCCTGCTCTCGGTCTGCGAAGTCGAGGATTACTTCAACTGGCGCATGGGTGCCGACGGTCCCGAGCCGATCAATTACGACTTCCACAACCGCCGCATGCGCCAGCAGATCGAGAAGCGATATCTCGAGAACGGCTCATTCTACGTGTTCATCCCCTCGCTCTTGCGCGAGCAACAGAACCGCCTTGGCGGCCGGATCGGGATGCACGTGATGGAACGTCACAAAATGTTCCAGATTGACCGGACTGAAGACGTGAAACTGTGTGCGGCAATCATGCGCAGCTATGGCTATGCCTGACCTCGACGCATTCTCGCTTCAAGGCAAATGCGCACTCGTCACCGGCGCCTCGCGCGGAATTGGCGGTGCGATCGCGGCCGGCCTCGTCGCAGCGGGGGCAACGGTGTTCGGCCTCAGCCGCTCCGGCGTGGCGCCACAAGGCGTCACGGCGATCGCTTGCGACCTCGCTGACGATGCGGCAATCGGGCGCGCATTCGACTGTGTCGCGAAGACGACCGGCCGGCTCGACGTGCTCGTCAACGCCGCCGGCATCAGCCTGCCGGCCGGCGCAACCGACGAGTTGCAGCGCTTCCGCGCCACCCTGGCAACCGATCTCACGGCTGTCTACGCGACGATCCTGGCCGCCTACCCGCTGCTGAAGCAGACGGGCGGCGGATCGATCATCAACGTCACCAGCATCAACTCCGTACGCGGCTTCCCCGGCAATCCCGGCTATGTCGCCGCCAAAGCGGGCTTGGCCGGCTTGACGCGCGCGCTGGCGGGCGACTGTGCGCGCGACGGCATCCGCGTCAATGCCCTGGCGCCTGGTTACGTCGCAACCGACATGACGGCCGGAAGCTATGCGGATCCCGCGATGCACGAGGACCGCCGCCGACACACGATGCTTGGACGCTGGGGTCAACCGGACGATCTGGTCGGCGCTGCGATCTTCCTCGCGTCCCCGGCATCGGCCTACGTCACCGGACAGGAGCTGTTCGTCGACGGCGGCTGGACCGCCAAGGGGCTCGCCATCAGCACGGACGGAACATCGTGACCTCACCGCTTCAACGTATCGGCTTTATGCAGGGACGGTTGTCGGCCCCGGTCGACGGCAAGATCCAGGCCTTCCCATGGGAGGAATGGCGGGAGGAATTTCCACGCGCCAAGGCACTCGGTCTGACGCGGATGGAATGGACCATCGACCAGGATCGGCTGCGTCAGAATCCGCTGACGACCGGAGCCGGACAGAAGGACATCCTCGACGTTTCGCGCACCAACGGCTTGCGCATTCGAAGCCTGACCGGCGACTGCTTCATGCAGGCACCGTTCTGGAAGGAAACTGGTCGCGCGCAAGCGACACTTATCGATGACCTCGACCTGGTGATCGCGTCCTGTACCGCGCTCGGCATCGAATTCATCGTGATCCCGTTGGTCGACAACGGCAAGATTGAGACCGCCGATGAGGAGGAGACGTTGCTCCGTGTTCTGCTCGCTCGCCAATCCTCGCTGGCCGGCCAGGGCGTGAAGATCGTGTTCGAATCCGACCTGCCGCCCGCAAGACTTGCGCAATTCATCGGCAGGTTGCCGAACGAAACCTTCGGCATCAACTACGACATCGGTAACAGCGCTTCGCTCGGCCATGACAGTGCGGACGAGATCGCCGCCTATGCACCGCGCATCCTCAATGTGCACGTTAAGGATCGCGTGCGCGGCGGAACCACGGTGCCGCTTGGTACGGGGGCGGCCGATCTGGCAAAGGCGATCCGCATGATCGAGCAATCCGGATATGCCGGCCAATATATTCTGCAGACGGCGCGCGCCGTCGACGGCGACCATGCGGGAGCCCTGGCGCGCTATCGCGACATGACCATCGGCTGGCTCGAGGCGGCGCGTCGATGAAGCTCGAACTCGAGAACCGCGTTGCCCTCGTCGCCGGCGCCAGCCGCGGCATTGGTCTTGCGATAGCGACCGCGCTGGCTGTAGAGGGCGCAAAGGTCGCGCTCGCGGCACGCGGGCTCGACGGGCTCAAGGCGGCGAGCCGGGACATGGGCGGCCAGACCTCCTGTCATGCGGCCGATGTAACCGATCCCGCTTCCGCGCATGCGCTCGCGCGCGATGTCGAGACCCAATGGGGCGGCATTGACATTCTCGTTTGCAATGTCGGTAGCGGGGCATCCGTACCCCCGGGCGGCGAAACCGCCGCCGAGTGGTCGCGGGTCATGTCGCTCAATCTGTTCGCGACGACCAACATGATCGAGGCGGCGCGGCCAATTATGGCCCGCGGCAACGGCGAACGTGCGATCGTCTGCATCTCCTCGATCTGCGGCCTGGCCGCGCTGGGCGCACCTGTGACGTATTCGGCCGCCAAGGCCGCGCTCAATGCCACCGTGCGCGGGCTGGCACGGCCGCTGGCTCTCGAGGGCATCCGCATCAACGCGATTGCACCGGGCAACATTCTTGCCGCCGACGGCACTTGGGCGCGCAAGATCAAGGAAAACAAGGCCGCCGTCGATGACATGCTCGCGCGCGAAGTGGCACTGCGCCGACTCGGAAGGCCGGAAGAGATCGCCGATCTCGTCACCTTCCTCGCCTCACCGCGCGCGTCGTTCATAACGGGCACGGTGATGGTCGCCGACGGCGGCCAGTTGCGCGCTTGAAACCGGAGCTATCCCATGACTGCCTCGCGTTATGACCTGTCGGATCGCACCGCCCTCGTCACCGGCGCCGGTGGACTGTTGGGACGTCAGCACGTCGCCGCCCTGGTCGAGATCGGCGCGCGCGTGGTCGTAACCGACATCGGGATCGCGCAGGTCGAGGCCGCCGTCAGCGCGATCAGAGAGACAACGCCATCGGCCGAACTGGTGCCTGCCGCGCTCGACGTGACCTCGGCGGACTCTATCCGTGCAGTCAGCCACAACCTTGAAAGGTGCGGCATCGCCGTCGACATCCTCGTCAACAACGCCGCGATCGATCCGAAGGTGACCTCAACGCCGGGCGTGACGCACTCCTCGCGCTTCGAGGCGTTTCCGGTTCCGCAGTGGCAGACCGAAATCGCTGTGGGCCTCACTGGCGCGATGTTGTGCTCCCAGGTGTTCGGTGTCGAGATGGCCCGTCGCGGCCGCGGCGTTATCCTCAACATCGCCTCCGACCTCGGCGTCATCGCACCGGATCAACGGCTCTACCGGCAACCCAATGTCGCGCGCGAGGAGGAGCAGCCGGTCAAGCCCGTGACCTATTCGGTGATTAAGCACGGCCTGATAGGTCTCACCAAATATCTCGCGACCTATTGGGCCGACAAGGGTGTGCGCGTGAACGCGATCTCCCCAGGGGGCGTTTTCAACAGCCAGGACCCGGCATTCGTCGAGAGGCTCACCCGCCTGATCCCGATGGGTAGAATGGCCCACGTCGATGAGTACCGGGCGGCGATCCAGTTCCTCTGTTCCGACGCCTCGAGCTACATGACTGGTCAGAACATGGTCGTGGACGGCGGGCGGAGCGTGTGGTAACCACGCCGCATTCCCCAAATGCTAACAATACGAGCCGGCGTAGAATCCAGCATGTTTAACGATAAGTCTGTTCTGATCACTGGCGGCACCGGATCGTTCGGGCGCAAATTCGTCGGCAATGTCCTCAAGAATTTCAGGCCGCGCCGGCTCATCGTCTATTCGCGCGACGAGCTCAAGCAATATGAGATGCAGCAGGAGTTCGACCAGCCTTCGATGCGCTATTTCATTGGCGACGTCCGCGACGGCGAGCGCCTGCGCACGGCGATGAAGGGCGTCGATTACGTCATTCATGCCGCCGCGCTGAAGCAGGTGCCGGCGGCGGAATACAATCCGATGGAATGCATCAAGACCAACGTGCACGGTGCGGAGAACGTCATCCAGACTGCGCTCGAGGCGGATGTCGAGAAGGTCATCGCGCTCTCGACCGACAAGGCCGCGCAGCCCATCAATCTCTACGGTGCGACCAAGCTCGCCTCCGATAAGCTGTTTATCGCCGCCAACAACATGGCCGGCGGACATCGCACCATGTTCAGTGTCGTGCGTTATGGCAACGTCGTCGGATCGCGCGGCTCGATCGTGCCGCTGTTCAACAAGCTGATCGCGGAAGGCGCCGAACATCTTCCGATCACCGATCCGCGCATGACGCGATTCTGGATCTCGCTGCAGCAAGGCGTCGACTTCGTTTGCAGGAGCTTTGAGCGGATGTCCGGTGGCGAGATATTCGTCCCGATGATCCCTTCGGTGCGGATTCCCGATCTGGCGGCTGCGATGGCCCCTGGTCTACCAACCAAAGTGATCGGCATCCGCCCCGGCGAGAAGCTGCACGAGATCATGTGCCCGACCGACGACTCGCATCTGACGCTGCGCTTCCACGACCATTTCGTGATCAAGCCGACGATCAAGTTCTTCCGCAGGGACTTCGATTATCTGACCAACCAGATCGGCGAACAGGGCGAGCCGGTTGCGGACGGATTCGAGTACAATTCGGGCCGCAACGATCATTTCCTCGACGTGGCACAGATCAGGGAATTCAACCGAATTGCGGTCCAATGATCCCCTACGGTCGCCAGGACATCTCGCCTGAGGATATCGACGCGGTCACCGAGGTGCTGCGCTCTGACTGGCTGACGCAGGGACAGGCCGGCCCGATCTTCGAACGTGCGATGGCGGCCTATTGCGCCGCCAGCAGCGCGATTGCGGCGTCAAACGCCACGGCGGCGCTGCACATCGCGTGCCTTGCGCTTGACCTCGGTCCCGGCGACTGGCTGTGGACGACGCCGAACACCTTCGTCGCTTCGGCCAATTGTGCCCGCTACTGCGGCGCCAGCGTCGACTTCGTCGATATCGATCGCCGGACTTACAACATGAGCATATCGGCACTGACGGAGAAGCTTGCGACTGCCGACAGGCAGGGCCGGCTGCCGAAGGTCGTCGTGCCCGTGCATTTCGCCGGGCAATCCTGCGAGATGGCCGATATCCGTGCGCTCGCGGATCGCTACGGTTTCCGCATCGTCGAGGATGCTTCGCATGCCGTCGGCGGCGAATATCGCGGCCGCAAGGTCGGCTCGGGAGATTTCGGCGATATCACGATCTTCAGCTTTCATCCGGTCAAGATCATCACGACTGGCGAAGGCGGCATGGCACTCACCAATGACCCGAAGCTTGCGGAGCGTCTCGCCTATTTGAGGACTCACGGCATCGTCCGACCGGCGCAAAGACCTGCTGACGGGCGGTCGTCCAATGAGGAGCGCGACGGTCCCTGGATCTACGAGCAGATCGAACTCGGACTGAATTACCGGATGACCGACATTCAGGCGGCGCTGGGCACGAGCCAGCTTGCCCGGCTCGATCGATTCGTCGCCCGCCGACGCGAACTCGCCGCGCGCTATGACAGTCTTTTGGCAAGACTGCCGGTCACCTGCCCCTGGCAGCATCCTGACACCGGGTCGGCCTGGCATCTCTACGTCATTCGCCTGCGCCGCAACGAGATCAGGCTCAGCCGGCGGCAAGTGTTCGACGCGCTCCGTGCGGCCGGCATTGGCGTCAACGTCCACTATATTCCGGTCCACACGCAGCCCTACTATCGGAACCTCGGCTTCACGACCGGCATGTTCCCCGAGGCTGAAAGCTATTACGAGGACGCGATCACGCTGCCGCTGTTCTCAAGGATGACCGATGCCGAGCAGGACACCGTCGTTGCAGCGCTGGAGAGAATCCTCGCGTGAAGATCGCGGTCATCCCAGCGCGAGGCGGCAGCAAGCGGATTCCCCGCAAGAACATCCGCGAGTTCTGCGGAAAGCCGATCATCGCCTATTCGATTCAAGCCGCGCTGGAAACCGGACTGTTCGACCAGGTCGTTGTATCCACCGACGATGACGAGATCGCCACGGTCGCCAGCCAGTTCGGCGCGGCGGTCCCTTTCATGCGACCGAAGGAGATCGCCGACGACTTCACCGGCACCAACGCTGTGGTCAAGCACGCGGTCGACTGGTTCATCGCGCGCAATCATGACGTCACGCACGTCTGCTGCATCTATGCGACCGCCCCGTTGATCCAGCCGCGCTTTATCCGGCAGGGTCACGACATCCTTTTCGCCTCCGATGCGGCGTTTGCGTTTTCGGTGACGGATTACTCGTTCCCGATCCAGCGCGCCGTCCGGCTTGGCCCTGACGGGCGCGTCGACGCGCTCTATCCCGAGCATCGCATGACGCGGTCCCAGGACCTGGAGCCGGCCTATCACGATGCCGGGCAATTCTACTGGGGCACCGCGCGCGCCTATCTCGACGACGTGCCGCTGTTCTCGCCCCGATCGATCGGCGTGGTCCTGCCGCGGGCGCTGGTGCAGGACATCGACACGCTGGAGGATTGGGAACTCGCCGAGTTCATGTACCGCGCAGCGAACGGAAGGTAGCCGCGCTACGCCCGAATGAGCGGGCGGATGAAGCTCGCAAGGTCACCACCCTCGAACAGATGTCCCGCGATCCCGGCGGCCGCCGCGGCCTCGAGATCATGTGGCTTGTCGCCGATAAGCAGGCTCTGCTCCTTGCGGACCGGCCAGCCCTTGAAGCAATCGAGGATCATGCCCGGCGCAGGCTTTCGCCGCTCGCTGCGACGGCGAAACGCCTCCACGACGCCCTCCTCGTGATCGGGGCAGTACTGGAATTCCTCGATATGAGCGCCGATCGCGGCGAGCTCGCAACTCATCCAGTCATGCAACTGGTGAACCGCATCGACCCCGTAATAGCCACGCGCCACGCCGGCCTGGTTGGTCACCACGAAGGTCAGGTAGCCGCGATCGTTGCACAACTTGATCGCCTCACGCGCGCCTGCGATCCAGTCAAAATCCTCGATCTTGTGGACGTAGTTCTTGTCGACGTTGAGCACGCCGTCGCGATCGAAGAACACCGCAGGTCGATGCAGCGCCGCCGGCATTTCAGCCTGGGCGCGGTCAAAATCGGTTGGGATTCCGATATCGATGAAGAAGCCGTCATAGAGCGTCGCCCGCAACTCGCCGCGCGCGACAAGTCCCGGGAAGACGCGTTGCTCGAGCGAGCACGGCACTTCGTCGATGAGTTCGACGACCCGCCGATCGACACAATAGACGCCGGAATTGATCGGACCGCTTGGTCGCGCGCCCGCGGGAAGAAAATTCCGCACAACGTCGCGCTCAAGCAGAACGCGGCCGTAACGGTCGCCCGCCTGGTCGCGCTTCAGCGCCATCTGCACGGTGGCGGAGGACTTGGCCGCCTCCACCGCCAAGTCGAGCAGATTGAAGTCAAAAAAAGAGTCGCCGTTCAGCAGGAAAAACCTGTCCGCCAACCGGAACGCCGCGTGCTTGAGCGCACCGCCGGTGCCGAGCTGAGCGGGTTCCGTGACCACCGAAATCGTCGCGCGCCGCCAGCGCCGGCCGTCATATTGACCGACCACCTGCTCGGCACGGTGACCCGCAAGCAACAGAATGCTCTCGATGGCGCCGTAGCGGGTGAGGTCATCCAGGAGGTAGTCAAGGAACGGCCTGCCGCCGACGTCCAGGAGCGGTTTGGGGACCGCGTGCGTCCGCTCGCCCAGCCGCGTCCCGAGTCCACCCACGAGCACCACGGCTTGCTTCAGCACGGCAATTCCTCGATTCAGGTCGCGGGCCCAGTGGCCAGGCACGCCGCGAAATGTCCTTTCGGAACGCTAACCACGGTGGCACCGGATTCGCAAATCCCGACACCCCCCGTGTGCAAGCACAAGGCATCGTTTCCAATTCGCCCGCGTGCGTCCGGCCCATCAGGCGCGACGCGCTCCTTCCCTGATCAACGCATAGATGAAGGCAGCCACAAGAGCGATGCCGCCGGCAAAAAAGGTGATCCTGAGTGGTCTGGGTGATATGGGAGTCGGCGAAACAACGACCTCGTCGAGAATCCGCACTGGATAGGTCTGCCGGGGACTGAGCCGCACCGTCTGCCTGTACCGCTCGGCTCTGGCCTCGGCCAACCGTTGTTCGTTGCGAGAGATCAGTTCCGACAACCACACCCCGCGAAGGGCCGCCGAAGCTGCGTCGCCGGATTGCGATTCTGATACAGCCTTGGTGAGCGAAGACAGCGATTCGCGCATCTCACGCAGGCTCGCGATATTGGCATCGATCGATGCAAGCTGCGCGTTGATGTCCGCAACCAGCGGCGCCTGTATCCTCTCCTGTTCTTCGTTCAGCAGCTTTACCGTCAGTTGCACGATGCGCAGGATGTCCTTCGCCGCGGCCGCTCGCGCCGCAAGACTCATCGTATCGGATGTTTCGGCCCGTGCGGAGAGGCTTTCCACCGCACCTTCCGAAACACGACCGCTCTCCGCGGCGGACGCGTTGAGCGCATCCAGAAGACTTTGCTTGAACGCCTGGGAGTTCACCCGCGATACGGCAGCCTGCAGGCTGAATGCCTCCGCACCATCGACGCGCCCCATCCGTACGTTGCCCTGTCCCGCATAGGTCGGCGGGAGGTATTTCGCGAAAGCGAAGGCGATCAGCATCGCCACGAGCGGGCCGATGACTATGACGAGCAGGTGTCGCCGCGTTGCGTCGAGGAAGAACATCAATAATCCGCCGAGGTATTGATCGCCCGGAAGCATTGTCGGCTGCCTGTCCATCTATTGAGCCTTATCTTGTTGCCGGAGCCTGTAGGGAGTCGGAAGTCCTCACAGCCGTCGAGAGCAGCCGCGACCGCCACTGCTCCTCCGTCACATACGCCAACATTGCCGCAACAATTTTTACGACAAATGTTAGCTGGATGAACGAGTTGACCATTCCCGAAACGATGTTGATCGATAGCGTGAACAGTATCGGGGTGAGAAACAAGCAGGTCACAAATCGCTCCTGAACGAAGCAACGCACGATCAGGAACATAAACTCGGAAAATGCGACCGCGGACAGCGCCACCAGTACGAACCCGCCGACGGGCCCCCCCAATTCGAAGAACACCTCGGGCCAGCCCCCCGTATAGGCCGCGCCCTGTGCAAGGATGAAATGAGCGCGGCTGACGGGCAATGCGAGTTCCATCAGGAACTGCATGGTCGAGTTTCGTGTCGGATCAAATGGATCGACGAACAGCCTGTCGAATGCAAGAGCGATATCCCAATCTCCTCGCAGAAATATCCGCTCATAGGTCATCCACCACATTTCCCCCTGTTGCACCAGGATCCGCTCAGAGAGCTTTGTCCCAACTTGATCCGCACTGCGCACAACGAGGTACGAATAGGAGATGGCGACGACGACCAGAAGCGCACACGCCCCGGCGGCGAGGCTGAAATAGCGCAAGGTCCTTCCAGGAAGTAGTTCGCGAACGGAAAGACCGCGAACTTGCTTTTGAAGCAATACTGCGCCTAGCGGAATGAGGAAGAACGTACTGTACGCATAGAATGACGAAAATCGATGCCCTACCAGGAACAGGTAAGCCAGCAATGATACGAACAGTGCACCGAAGCGCCGGTCAAACGATTCCGCGCGCAACGCAGGCATAGCGAAGAACACACCGAACTGGAATGCGAGCATCGGCCCCCATTCGATCAGCCGCTGGTGCAGCGGGCCAGCATAGTGCGCCAGGTAGTCGGTGCGCTCGATAGCGACGAACAGTGGGATTGACCCGACGACGAATAGTTCGATCCAGAGCGCCAATACGAACGACAGGGCTGCCCAATACGCCAGATCGGACAACTTGAAATGACCACTGGGTGTCAATGCGGCCACCGGCGATTGATCCCGAAACGCAAGTTCGCGCAGCCGACGGGGATGAAACGAAAGCAACATCGCGGCAATGACAAGTCCCTGCGAAATCGCAAGCGGAACGACGGAAATACCGGGTCCGATGGACCGCTCCAATTGCTCCGAGGCCACCGGTCCAAACGAATCGATGTAGAACGTCGAAACAAGGCGCCAAGCGAAGGCGAACAGGACAAACAGGAAAATCAATGCGAGCGCTGGCCGACGGAAGACAATCCAGCCCATCGCAGCCAACACGCAGCCGGCGCTCAGAAAGCTCAAGATCATCGATAAATCCCCCACACCGTCCTCACACCATCCAGCTATCCCATCCACCGCTGGGCCCGCAGCGGCATCGGCCCGAACCCGTTGCAGATTTTGAGCCTAACGACCCGGCTCTTATGCCTCCAGGAGGCCATCATTGTGCTAGATCGGACCAAATCCCATCCGTTCGCGGGTTACTACGCAAATCCGGCTGCTTTTGTCCAACGCGCCAAGCAGCTTAAACATCCAGGTTTGGTAGTCCATCGACCCGGTATGAGCGCGGCGGACAAAATCCTGCGAATCGGACAGTCTCAAGTATGCCGATGGCGGACTCGATATTTAAGCCCGAGCGATGGTGCATGCCCGCGACAAATCCAATCGCGACGCCCGCTTCACGTCGGGCTCGAATCCCACTGAAACTCCTCAGCGGCCGACCGCACACCATGTTGCGCAACGTCGCATCCTGGTCAAAGCCCCATCACCAGTTTCTGCAACGGCGTCGTCTCCGGCGTCGCAGAGAAGGGCCGCAGCTTTCCACCGGGATACATGCGCGGAAATGCAAAGAAAGTTGCCGTATACAGCAGCCGTCCGTGGCCGGGCGCCATCCGGCTGCCCATGTGCAGGCATCTTGCGGTGTCCACCATGAATGAGGTCAGGCGCGGCGCCCTCATCACCTTGATATCGCTGCGCGGAACCTTCTGGAATACCTGCTCATCGGGAAAATGGCTGCTCCGGAGCGGATAGCCGAACTTGTCCGTCGACTGTCGCGGCAAGAACGTGAAAGGACCATCGCCATCCTCCTCGACATCGGTGAGATAGCTGAACAGCTTAATCACCCGCACGTCGTCGTGATCGCGGTGCCAAAGCTGCGACGAGGCGAGTTCCTCGCCCGTGTGGCGCGAATAGGACAGCAGCACATAGTCGAGCCACGGAATTTCGCCCAGTGCGGTAGCGATTACATTGATCACCGCAGGCTGCAGCGCATAGCGGACGAAGACGTTGTCGGCACTCAACTTGCCATCCTTCATCTCGGCGTCCAGCAGCCTCACCCAGAATTTCTTCCAGTTCGAGGTCTGCTTGCTTTCCGAAGCATCAATGTCCTTGAGCCTGACTACGCCCGCCTCGGCAAATTCGGTCTGGAGCGACGGATCCATCAATTCCGTAACCACCGCATACCCGTCGCGATTCAGGTCATCGGCCCTGGCTCGTTCCGCCGGAGACAGCGTGAGAAGCTGAGCCTGGCGCCGACGCTCGCGCTTCTCGTTGAGGTGCCACGCACTTACGCCGGTCTTTACTGCGTAGCGCAGCGGCGACCGGTTTACATGCCAAAGCGCCCTGGACACCAATCCCATTTGCTGCATCCGATTCTTGTTGCCGAGACGCCTAGTCCGGCATCTCGCACCGCGCCCCTCGCGCTAGTGGATTGCCATAGCAAAACCAACCACCACGGGCAAGAAAACCGGCCAAAAGACCCTGGAACTGTTACAAACCCTGCAGTCGCCCCGGGCGGCCCGCTAATGCGGGGTCATGGCGCGCACGAACCGGCCGAACATCGCCCGGTCGCTGGACGACAACGCAATACATGCGCTCAATGTCCACGCAAGGGCGCAACTGACCCCTCCCACCACGACAAGCCTCGCCAAGTCGTCGGTTGCGATGGACGATTTGCCCAGCAGGACGACCACGGCCAGAATTCCCGCCACGGCCGCGTGTCGGGCGATTTGCTCCCAGAACAGCGCGCCGTTTAATCCCATCGCTCGCAACACATAGTGCGCGATCAAAGGCGATACGACGATATAAGAAAACACCCAGCCAATGATGAACGCCATTTCGTGGAACCAGTGCAGGAATACCAGCGTGATTAGATACTGAATCAGGACTTGCAGATAGAGCAGTCGGTTGCTGATCCGCATGAACTCGGCGCGAACCATCATCGCGGCCTGGCCCGAACTCAGCATGACTGATATCGCCGGAGACACCAGTGCCAGCGCAAGCCATGGCCACTGGTCGGCATGCTCCGCGCCGACCCAGATCTTCAGGATATCCCGCGAGAAGATCGCTATTACGACCAACACCGGTATGAGGATAGCTGAAGGTAAGACGAAGCTGCTGCGTGCAAGTATCAGCATCCGGCGCGTATCCGTAGTCTCGTCAATGTAACTCGATATCGGCAGGATCGCCGAATAGAGGGGCGCCATTGTCGTCTTCATGAAGCGAGGCAGACGCATGACCAGATCGTATGCGCCGACCTCCGCGGGGCCGTAGAGCGCTCCGATGGCGATCGGAATCACCGTCTGCTGCAGAGCGCCGCCAATCCGGCCGTTGAACATCAGCCAGCACCGGTGAAGGACGTCCTGTCGGCTTTCTGCGCTCCACGTCGCAAAACGCAGCGGCGTGTTCCACACGACGGGCCAGAGCACGACGACCAGCACGAGATACTTCGCGACGAGCGTTGCCAGGTATGCATAGGCGATCCACTCGAACGCCGCCCCGCGCCAAACCAGAGCGTATACCGCCAGTACGTAGGCCACATTGCTGCCGATCTCCGTCAACCGCAGCCAGCCGTAGCGTTCAAACCCCTTGAATATGCCTTCCACCACCAGACCGAGAAAGGCGACCGGCAGCAGCACTGCGGTCACCTTGAGGATCGCGACAAACGCCTCGGCCTGGTCAGGGCCGACGTTGAAAACGGTAACGATCAAGGGACCGCCAAACCATAACAAGACACCCGACAAAAATCCGACGACGGCGGTCATGACAGCGAGAAGCGACACCTTCTCGCTAGCCGCGGTCCACCCTCCGACCCGGCCACGCGCCACGGCCTGGGTTGCCAATTCCGAAGCGCCGAAATCGACCAGCGACAGCAGCCCGGTTGGGAGGAACGAACGCACCAGTACGATCAGGCCGAGCACAGTCAGGCCATACGAGCGCGCGATTACACCGACGGCCAGAAGGCCCAACACGCCGGCCACGCCGTAGGCGATGGCGGAGATGGCGGTATTCTGCAGAAAGCGTTGCAGCACGGATCAGTTCGCTTCCGTCAGTTGCATGCTCAGCCCGCTCACTGCACGCGCAGCTTGCCACGAACTGCCCGTCACGCGCTGCGCTGCAAAATTGCGACCGTCCGCAGACGCCGCATCGATTCGCTGCAACACCGCATTCACTGTGTCCGGCGCGAATGCCTTGCCGGCACGGCGCCGGTCAGTTTCGGCAGACCCATAGCCGCGGCGCAGCGCAGCGCCGGCCTTGTAGCCCAGCGTCCGCCGGACCATGCCGGCCACCGTACCGCGCGCCGATGGTCGCGGCGTGGGCGCGGCCGCCCGCACCCTGCGTCGCGCAGCGCCAATCGTGCGAAGCACGACGTCTGCGACGCGCGATGCGCTTGCGCCGTCAACAGCGGTGTAGAGATCACTGATGATATGGCGTCGCGCTTCGTTGGTTCCATTGGCAAGTGGCGGCAGACGATCGTCAAGCCCCTGCTTCACCAGATCGAGCAGATCCGCCTCGGACGCCGCGCTGCGGCTGACTGAGGTCGCCGCCTGCAGGCGCAAAGCCGGCGTGTTGAACCACTCCATGCTGAGTGGCTCGACATCGAGCATGGTTGCCTCAATCGCGGTCGAGCAGTTCTGGTGGATCAACAGCCGAGCGCCGCTGATCCATTCCAGCGACGTTCCGCTCTGCAGCACGTGGGCGTTGGGCAGTTCGGCAAAACTGTCGTACGAACGGAGGTTTTCAAACGGATGCGGGCGCAGCACGAATTGGACGTCGGTGAAATGCCTGGCCAGCCTGATCGCCGTGTCGAGGACGGCGCGATAGGCCCTTCCAGCGTCAGCGATGAACTGGCGTGCAAATTCGCGCGTAAATCCCGCCTGCACCATCGCCTGCTCTTCGTGCGATGAGCTGTTCGAGAATCTCGGGTTAACGGTCGGAAAATTTGTGTTGATCAGCACATAGCCTGAGCCAACCGAGGGCTTCGGGAGCGCATTGCGCCACGGCGTCGCGCAGAAATCGTAGCGAGGACATCCGGTCGCATGCAGCACCTCCGGCGCCACCGTTCCGTGCTTCAGAAATGCCGCATGCTGCGCCTGTCCCCAGACGCAGTAGAGATCGACAAGCTCGGTACAGCCCGCGCCCCTGACCATCTCGGCGAACTGATCGGCGCTCTTGCCGCCGATGCCCTCCGTATCGAGCACGCCGACCAGGATTCCGGCGCGCTTGTAGGTTTTGATCAGATCGGCGTTGTTCGGACGTGTGTAGTTGACAAGCACCAGGTCGGGCCGAAGCGCCGGGACGTCAAATCCCTGCTCGTACATCGGTACGAGGGTGACCTTCGTCCCCCTGGCCGCGAGTTGCCGACCGAGCAGCACCAATCCGTCGAGGTCGCGCAAAGGATTGTCGACAATCAGGCAGACATGCGGTTGGTCAGGCACGAGCGTTCCTCGGCAACTCCGGAGGCATCTGCGTGGCGGTCTCGTCCGACGACAGTAAGTCCCAGCTCATTGGCGTCCCCTTGCCCACGGCACGTCCAACGCGTTTACCGAGCAGGCTTTCGAAATATTTCGGCGGCAGCCCGAGCCCAGGCCGGATGATCCGTAGGTTTTTCTCCGTCAGTTCGTCGCCGGCAACAAGGTCGTCTGCGACGTACAACGAGCGGCGGAACACCAGCGACTTCCTCTCCTTTTCGGTCAAGCCGTAATGGACCCGGCCCAACGCCATCCAGGCACGCTCTGTCTCGACGACAAGGGCTGCCATCTCGGCCGGCTCCATCGAAAACGTCGAATCGACCCCTCCATCCGCGCGGGCGAGCGTGAAGTGCTTCTCGATCACAGTCGCGCCCAGTGCGACGCTTGCGACGCCTGCGCCGATGCCAAAGGTGTGGTCCGATAAACCGACCTCGCAGCCAAACAACGCGCGCATGTGCGGGATCGTCAGCAGGTTGGTATCGGAAGGCGTGGCAGGATAGGTACTCGTGCATTTGAGCAGGACCAGATCCCTGCAGCCCGCCTCTCGCGCCGCGCGGACGGCTTCGTCAATATCCGCGACAGTCGCCATACCGGTCGAAATGATCATCGGCTTGCCGGTGGCCGCGACCTTGCGGATCAATGGCAGGTCTGTGTTCTCGAACGAGGCGATCTTGTAGCAGGGCACGCCGAGCCCTTCGAGGAAATCAACGGCAGTCGCATCGAATGGCGTCGAGAACGGAATCATGCCAAGCGCTCGGGCGCGCTCGAAGATCGGCTTGTGCCATTCCCAGGGCGTATAGGCTTCCTGGTAGAGCTTATACAGCGACGTACCCCTCCACAGGCTGTTCGGGTCATCAATGAAAAACTCACCCTCACCCAGGTTGAGCGTCATCGTGTCGGCGGTGTAGGTTTGCAGTTTAAGGGCATGTGCACCGGACCCAGCTGCCGCGTCGACGATCGCTAACGCCCGTTCCAACGACTGATTGTGATTGCCGGACATCTCCGCAATAATGAACGGTCGATGCGATTGCCCGATCGAACAACCGGCAATAGAGATGGTCTCCGTCATCAATTGCTCCTGATACGAAGGGCAATGGCCCCATTGCCTAGCCTTTGCATCGGCTCAGACATCGATTATGACGACGTCAAGGCCGGCACTGCGAGCGACCCTGATCGACAGCTCGTTGTCAGCATAGACGTGCGCACGGAGGCAACCGAACCGGGCTCTGACCTCGTTGAGCATCAGCCTTGCAATCCCGCGATTGCGATGTTCCGGCGCGACCGCATAAGATACATCCTCGCCATCAATCCTGAACGTCGCGACCGGCTTCTCGTCAAGTTCGAATATGAAAAGATTCGGTTGCGCCAACCCGAGCCGTCGATCGAGCCAAGCCACGTGGTCGTCCCAGGCAATTACGTCCTTATTCCTTGACATATTGCGGGTCGACTCGTCGTTGCGCCATTCGAACAGCAGTCGAGCGTCGTCCTTCCTGGCTGGTCGTATCCGAAAACGATCCATTGCACCAACCCCGCCCAACCGGTCGTTCCAAATAGGCCGCTGACCCGCACTAGTCAACAAGTGCAGGGCATGCCGGATCGCCTTTTCTTGTTGAATAATCGAGAGAAATTCGTCCAACCAGCATCCGCCTGCGATTTGCAGCACGCTAGGGAAATGCGGAACCCAATGCGCGGCAGACCCGGCTGCTACCCTCGCCGTCGACCAAGGCCAGCGCCGCCGCGCCCATGGCACGCATCCGTGAGGGATTCAACGTGAACGCGTCCAGTGCGCGGGCGATTTGCCCGCTGTCGACGGAGTTTGCGCTCCCCAGATAATCCAGTGCGCCGGCTCTGGCGAGCGCCGTCAACGCCGCGACCTGATTGTCGGCGATGTCCATCGCGAGTGTCGGCAATCCGAGACAGCATCGCTCCCAATTCATGGTGCCTCCCGCACCGATCGCAAGATCGGCTTGCAGCATCAGCTCGGCCATATTGTCGGCACCGCAGTGTAACGTCGCCTGCGGCAGGGTACGACAAATCGCGGAAACCGCCTCGATATGCGGATTGCTCACGCCAATGACGACGTCAACCGAAACCGACGCAACAGGCAATGCCTTGATCGCGACCAATGCCTTGGCGGTTTCGTTCGAGGGGTCGGATCCGCCGAAGCACACGAGCACGCGCCGGACGTCGCCGCGGCGCACGCCCAGTCGCCGGCGGCATTCGGCAAATTCAGCGCGAAGCAGCGCAAAGCCCGGGCCAAGCAGAAACCTGCAGGTCGCGGGCACAAGACCCTGATAGCGCGTGTCCAACTCGGCTACCAGATTCTGGTCGAGCAGCAGATCGCAGTCGTGCGGACGGTCGGCAATGTCGTCGATCGCGAGAATGCGCGGAATCCGCGTCCGCTGTATGCTCTCCCAGCGAGCATCGAGGCCGTAATGATCGACGATCAGCCATTCGGCCGAACCAATCTCGCCGATGGCCTCAAGCGTCTGGTCGGCGTCGTGTTGCCATGTTGTCGGCAACCAGGGTGTGACCGCGGCGGGACTTGCGGGATCGGGCAATAAATTGACGGCATGCCCGTTGGCCTCGATCAACGCAGCCAATCGCTGAGCATGACTGCGGATCAGGAAGACGGAGCGCGTTCCCTCTTCCGCCAGCGCATTGGCGAGGCTGATGCAGCGCGCCAGATGCCCCATTCCCATGATCACCGAGGCGTCGACGCGAATTATGACCCGCTGCAGGGCGCTCATTTATCGACCCGACAATATTTCGGAAAGTGCGCGTTCGCGCGAATTCGACCCGTTCCGATGGTTGTACTATCCGCCAACATGAGCTATTGGCCGCTCGCCCCCGGGGCCCGCGACGCCACACCCAAACATACCGTCGCGCGAACCGGCAGCACTGTATATTTCAGGACATCACAACGCAACTTTTCGGCCCAGCATGCCCGCCGACGAAGCCATTCTGATCACGACGCTGGCCGAATACCAGACGCGGTTCTGGATTCCGGTCGCGCAGCGACTGCACCGCGTGGGGCGCGACGTGCGGCTGCTCGCCTTCGACGATCGCAGCGCCGAGATGGCACAGGCGCAAGGGATCGCTGTCGTCAACATGTACCGGAGCGGACTGGCCAGCGGAACGCCCGTCGAGGACCGCCGGGCGTTCGATGCGCGAATCGCCGATTACGGGTTGAGCGGAAGCAACTTCCTGTTCAGCCATGAGCGTTTCACCTTCGGCATCCGCGACAGCGCCGCGCTGCGCCGCCGCTTCATGATCTATGCCAACGCAATGGAGCAGTTGCTCGATCAGCTGGCAGCGCGATCGCAGCCAGCCGTGCTGGTGCAGGAGCTCGGCGGCTTCCTGTCGGTGATCGCCGCGTTCTATGCCGCGCGCAGGCGCGGCATCCGCAACTGGTTCATCGAGCCCTCATTTTTTCGCGGCCGCCTCTACTACACACCGGACAGTCTGACTGCGCCCGACACGATGGCGACGCCGGCGGGTGAAGTTTCACCGGAGGTGCGCGCCTATCTCGACGAGACGCTGAGCCAGCGCGCCATCGTCATCCCGCAGAAGGACCGGCACCACTACTCGGCCGCCTTCAAGAAGGTCGCCAGTTTACGCAATTCCAGGCGCCTTGCCGAAAAGCTCTGGGACCAATACGCGCTCGGCAAGCATCAGGAGTTCGGTCACAACCTCCGGCACGCGCGCGTTCACGCCGCGATGGCGCTCAATGCGACGCGGTTGAAAAAACTCTATCGCCCGATGCCGGATGCACCATTCGTCTACTACCCGCTGCACGTGCCCGCCGACATGGCGCTGACGCTGCGCTCACCAGAGTATCTCGACCAGGTCGCGACCATCGATTTCCTGCTGCGGACCATTCCGGACACGCATCTGCTCGTGGTAAAGGAACATCCTGCGCAGATCGGCGCCATCTCCTCGCACCGCTTCTTCGAGCTGGCGCGGCGCTTCGACAATTTCGTGCTGCTGCCGCCGCAGACCAACAATTATGCAGTGCTCGCCCGCGCCGATGC
Organism: Bradyrhizobium lablabi; assembly: GCF_018131005.1. GTDB lineage: Bacteria > Pseudomonadota > Alphaproteobacteria > Rhizobiales > Xanthobacteraceae > Bradyrhizobium > Bradyrhizobium lablabi_D. The sequence goes on along the minus strand of NZ_JAFCJK010000005.1, from coordinate 184,593 downwards.
CGTGGTCTCGGTCAACAGCAAATCCGGTGCCGAAGCGGTGCTGCTGGGCAAACCCGTCCTGGTCATGGGTGACGCGTTCTACCGCACCTGCCCGCTGGTCTTCACCGCGGACAGGCTGAAGGACGTACCGCAACGCCTGCGCGACGCGCTCAGCGCGCCCCCATTCGATCCGGCCGAGGCCGCGCCCTATTTCGAGACGGCGTGGCGAAGGTCAGTCCCCGGTGAGCTCTATATCGACAATCCGCAGCAGCTCGATGTCTTTGCCGCGACGCTTGCGTCCGCGATTGCCGGGCCGCCGGTGGGGAACTGAAGCCACGGCCATGCCGCTTGTCTCCATCATCACGCCCTCCTGGAACGTCGAAAGTCTCATCGGCGAGACTATTGCGTCGGTGCAGGCGCAAACCTTCGGTGACTGGGAATTCCTGATCGCCGACGATTGTTCGACCGACCGGACGACCGCCATCGTGGAGCAGCATGCCGCGGCCGATCCGCGCATCAAGCTGATCCGGCAGCCGCGCAACGGCGGGCCGGCGCTGGCGCGCCAAGCCGCGATAGACCACGCGAAGGGCCGCTTCCTCGCCTTCCTCGATAGCGATGATCTTTGGCTGCCGGCCAAGCTCGAACGCCAGATTGCCTTTGCAAAGGAAAAGCCCACCGCGATCACCTACACCGCCTACCGCCGCATCGACGAGGCCGGTTCCGTCACCGGCCGCCTAGTCACCGTGCCGGAGCAGCTTAACTACGGCGAACTCTTGAAAAACACGTCGATTGCCACGCTGACGGCAATGGTCGATCGCGAGGTGGCGGGCGAGATCGCGATGAAGGACGAGCCGTACGACGATTTCTGCCTCTGGCTCAGTATTCTTAAACGCGGCCACGTCGCCCGCGGGCTGAACGAGGACCTCGCACGCTACCGCGTCCGTGGTGTATCGGTATCCAGCCGCCGACTGCGTTCAGCGGGCTGGGTCTGGCATATCTACCGCAATGTCGAGCACCTTTCGCTCGCGAAGTCCGGTTGGTGCTTTGCGCATTGGGCCACGCGGGCCTGGCTGAGACGCCGCGAATTTTAGAGTTGCGGTATTTTATTACCCTAATGTGATATATCTGTTGGCTAACTCTCGCGTTTGCCGATACCACTCCCTGCCTACCGCGCCCGCGCAGCAATCATCTCAACAGCTAGATCGACGGACTGAAAAACCGATGGCGTTCGAGCATTACAAGACCAGCAGGATTCTCGTGACCGGCGGTGCGGGCTTCATCGGATCGCATCTGTGCGAACGCTTGCTGGCCGAGGGAGCCGAGGTGGTGTCGGTCGACAACTACTTCACGGGCAGCCGCCGCAACATAGCGCATCTGCTGCAGAATCCGCTTTTTGAGGCGATCAGGCACGACGTGACGTTTCCGCTTTACGTCGAGGTCGACGCGATCTTCAACATGGCCTGTCCGGCGTCGCCGATCCATTATCAGCGCGATCCCGTCCAGACCACCAAGACCAGCGTCCACGGTGCGATCAACATGCTGGGCCTTGCCAAGCGGCTGCGGGCGCGGATCTTCCAGGCCTCGACTAGCGAGGTCTATGGCGACCCGCTGATCCACCCCCAAACCGAGGATTATTGGGGCAACGTCAATTCGATCGGCATCCGCTCCTGCTACGACGAAGGCAAGCGGTGCGCCGAAACGCTGTTCTTCGACTATTGGCGCCAGCACGGCCTGCCGATCAAAGTGGCACGCATCTTCAACACCTACGGACCGCGTATGCAGCCGGACGACGGTCGCGTGGTGTCGTCGTTCATCGTGCAGGCACTCAGGGGCGATCCGATCACTGTCTTCGGCGACGGCGGCCAGACCCGTTCGTTCTGCTATATCGATGACCTCGTCGAGGCCATCACCCGGCTGATGCTGACCGACGACAGTTGCACCGGCCCGGTGAACCTCGGCAATAGTTCAGAATTCACCATTCTTGAGTTGGCCGAAAAGGTCATCAAGTTCACCAACTCGCGATCGAAGCTGATCTTCAGGCCGCTGCCGCAGGACGATCCGCGACAGCGCCAACCCGATCTTTCCAAGGCAAAGGCGGTGCTCGATTGGCAGCCGAAAGTCGCGCTCGACGACGGGTTGAAGGAAACGATCACCTACTTCAAGCGCATGCTCGAAGTAGCCTGACTTCACCGCACTTCGCTGCGTGATGGAGACGTCGGCCCTGATGTCAAATCCGACCTACAATGCCGCCATCGAGACAGTCGCTCCAGCCACGCGCGACCGCTTTCGCCTGCTTGTCCTGATGTTGTTCCATATCACCGTTACCTGCATATCGCTGATTAGGGTGGCGACGTATCAAACCTATGTTCCCTACGATCCCCAGCATCTACTTCACGCGGTCGTCGTTGTTGCCGCCTTTTCATTGGTCTCGATTCTTTTCGCGGTCGTGCGGTTCAGTTTCGGCTATTTCGTAGGTTTTTATCTTTATACGATGGTGCTGGGATTCCTGTGGATGAACAGCTTCACGAGATTCAACTACAACCATGGCCTCGGTGCCCTGTCGGCCGCCGTCTCGGCGATCGTGTTCCTGTTACCTGCGATGTTGATCAATACATCCGCAAAGCAGATCTTCGTGCTGTCCCGGCGAGACTTCGAACGCCTGCTGGATTTGATTCTCCTGATCACGGTCGCGACGTTCGCAGTCGCCTCGATCTACCATTTCAAGCTCGTGTCGCTCGGCCGGATGTACGAATTTCGCGACGAACTCCAATATCCGGCAGTGATACGTTACCTCATCGGAATCGCTCCGAACGTCCTGCTGCCGCTTGCCTTCGCCTCCTACCTGGCGCTCAAGCGCTACTGGAGAGCCGCCCTCACATTGCTTCTCTATCCGCTGTTCTATCCAATCTCGCTGAGCAAGCTTGCATTCTTCTCACCCGCCTGGGTCCTCGCAATATGGGCTGCATCGAAAGCCTTTGAAGCGAGAACTGTCGCAATATTGTCCCTCTTCGTCCCCGCCCTCATCGGCGTAGTCTTCGTCAACATCACTGAGAGTGGTCCGCTGTTCACTTACTTTGATGTTGTCAACTCGCGCATGATCGCGACGCCATCTTCGGCGATGGATATCTACAACGACTTCTTCGCCTCTCATCCTCTGACCCACTTTTGCCAAATATCGATTGTCAGGGCGTTCCTAAGCTGTCCATATCAGGAACCGCTGGCCGTCGTGATGAAAGAGAACTACGGCTGGGGCAACCTCAACGCATCGCTGTTTGCGACTGAAGGCGTTGCTTCCGTTGGCCTCTATTTCGCGCCGATCGTAGCACTTGCTTGTGGATTGATCGTCGCGATCGGCAACAGGGCGTCCGCTGGATTACCACCGAGCTTCATCCTGATTTCGGCGTCGATTCTCCCACAGATCTTCCTCAATGTGCCGCTGACCGTGGTCATGGTCACCCACGGCACCGCCTTGCTGTTCCTGATCTGGTACATCATGCCACGCTCGATCTTCGGGCAGGCCTCCCACTTCGACTGACGAAATGGCGACAGCAACGGCTACCGTGGCTGCACCGACCGCACGGTTTCCTGCGCAAGCTGGACGAAGTCCGTCGCAAACGCCCTGACGCGCTCTTCGAGACTGGCTTGCAGATTGCGAGCAATCACAGGTCCGGCACTCGCCAGGACGTCCGACATGTGCCGGGCCAGGGCTTCGGAATCGTTGGTGCCGAAATATCGCGCGATGCCGTCGGCCTGCTCCCGGTGAACGTCGATGTCGGACAGGATCATCGGCACACCGAATGACTTGGCCTCCTCCACCGTTGTGCTCCACCCTTCGAACTCCGAAGGGTTGATCAGCCCGATCGAAGTGCGCAACAGGGCGTAGACGTGCTCAAGCGGAATCATACCCAGGTGACGAAAGCTCTTATCAAGACCGCGCGCCTGTACCTGCTTCATCGCAGCTTCGAAAAAACCGGGCTCACGCGGGTCTTGAGTGGCGCCGGATGCTACGACGATGGCGTGGAAGTCCCGCTGCTTCAGGATCGCCAGCGCTTCGATCACGGTGCGATGATTCTTGTGTCGCCAGAACTGATTGGGCAGGTAGAAATGCCGCGCCGGGAGGTCGTATTGCGCGACGACGTCAAACGGGTTCGTGGCGAGAAGGGCAAGGGGCGGCTCGGTCGCAAACCGAACCACCGACACGCCGTTTGCCGGATCGGCATAGAATTGCCGCAGGTCCTGTAGCGCGCTGACGCTGCTCAGCATGATGCGGCGGCCGGAAGCTATCTGGACCCGGAAGCCGAGATCGCGCCGCAAACGCGACGCCCTGGAAAAAAGATGCGGCAGCCGCTTGTGCTGAAAATCGGGGAACCACGCAATCGCGGGCAGAGGCAGGCGCCAGCCAAAGAAGCGCGCAGATTCAAATACGAGGTCGATACGGTGGGCGCGGAATTCAGCGACAGCCGGCCGGTCGAGCCCAAGCGCCAGCGCGCTCAGAAGTCCCCTACCTGCATGATCGAACGCCACCGAGCGGACAACCTCCACGTTCGGAATGCTCGCGAGAGTCGCGATCTCGTCGGCGGCATCATTCATCCCGGCAAACAACACCGGCACGATGGCGCCCGGCTGATGCCGGTCCAGCACGGCAAAGAGGTTGCGCTGGTAACTATGCCCACCGGCCCAGAGCCGACGCGGAATGTTGACGAAAGCAACTCGCAACGGAGCGCGCTCAGCCACCCGCCTGCCCCTTGAACCACGCCACATAGTCGGCAAGACCTTGGTCAAGCGGTATCCGCCAATCGAACTTCATCTGCCGCACGCTCGCATCGTCGGCGAGCAGGCTCACGGGGTCACCAGGCCGCGCCAAGCCCGAGTAGCGCACGACTGTGTTGCTTCCCCAGTGTCTGACGACGCCATCTGCGATGTCGGCTACACGCGTCCCTTGGCCCGAACCACCATTGATGACACGAAAAGCGTCCGGCAACGGCAGCTCCGCGACCCCGGCCAGCAGCCGCGCCACGTCGCGTACATCAGTCCAGTCGCGAATTTCAGCGCCCGTTCCGCCTAGACTGAGCGACCGCTCCTCCGCATTAAGTCGCGAGCAAATGTCCCAGAGCAGCTGCTTGCGAAGGTTGGGTCCGTAGACCGAGAACAGCCGCACCACGGCGCAGCGAATGCCGAACGACCGTGCGTAACTCCTGCACAATTGCTCCATCATCAGCTTGTGCTGGCCATACGGCGACATCGGCGCTGGCACAGCGCTCTCGGGGATCGGGCCGGCATGATCGGCCCCATAGACCGCCGCGCTCGACGCGGCGATCACGCGGCTCTCAGGCGCCGAACTCCGCAGCCATTCGAGCAGCCGGGCGGTGGTCGCAACCGTTCGGGAAAAATCCTCGAACGGCCGCTCGATCGAGGGACCGACCGACGATCCGCCGGCCAGGTGAAACACGTGCGACGGCAGCCCGTGCGCGCTCGCAAGCGCGTTCAGATTGGCCGAATCGATCTCGCCGTTGATCCATGTCTGCAGGCCGAGCCGGCGCGCTTCGGCCCCGTCAAGCGCTCCATGACCGACACCATGAACCGTATGGCCCGCTCCCGCCAGTTCACCGACGAGATAGCGGCCGATGAACCCATTTGCACCGGTGACCCAAATCGACATGAGTCAAGCCTTGTAGCAGACAAACGAGTAGAGCCGGCCCGGTCGATGGTCGAAGCGCTCAGCCATCGATAGCAGCGAGACAAAAGCGCGACGTGAAGCGAGTGCGGCCGACCATACCGATCTTACCGGGACCTTTTGTGTCAACTTCGCTACAACTGCAGCTCTCAGCGTCTCCAGCGTGTAGGGAAACAGATTGATGGGACTCTTCAATGGCGCGAGCGTTTCGATCGGCGAGAAACCGGCGCCCGAGAGCGCGCCGATGTAGCGATCGAGAAGAAAGGCAGCTTCGCCGCCGTAGAGATGATGAAGCGGATGCTGGGCCAGGAACTTTGAGAGATCGGCCTCCTTGCTGATCACGTGTTCGCGTACGGCGATGAGCAGGCCTCCGGGCCGCAGTACGCGGAACATCTCCCGGCACGCGCCGTCCAGATCGCGCATGTGGTGCAGCACGGCGCGGGCGAAGACGAGGTCGAATGTCGCGTCGGCGAATGGCAGCCGCTCGGAAAACTCCTCGACCACCTCGATCGGCAGTTGTGCCTGCGCGGCCAGGCCGCGGATTGCCGTCGCCCCCACGATTGGACTGGCATCCGGCTCGAGGGCCGTCACCGCAAATCCACTGCGCGCGAGCGCATAGCTCGCGATGCCGCGTCCGGCCCCAACGTCGAGCGCGGTGCCTGTTCGCCCCTTCAGCAGCACTGTGATCGCCTGCCATTCGCTGCTTTGAAAGTAGCGTTCGGCGGCCTCAATGAGCGGATCGTCGTAAAAGGCGTCGAGCACGAGTTGGCGCTGGGCTGGCTGGTTGCGCAGCCACACCACGGCATCTTCCCAGGTGGTGAATTTGGGCTCACCGTTCATCGGGCTCGAGCTCCCTCACCAGCGCGGCCGGATTGCCCGCCACGATAGAAAATGCCGGAACATCCTTGGTGACGACAGCACCAGCCGCTACGACGGCACCTTCCCCGATCGTGACGCCACGCATGACCATTGCGCCGGCGCCAATCCAGACATCATCGCGGATTCGGACCGGGCTCTCGTCAAGCGAGATATCGCGGGGATGGCCGCGCGTGAAGATCTGCTGGACCTGTCGATGTCGTTCCGCCGCCCGCAGCGGATGCGTGAGGTTGTCGAAAAGATTCGCCGAATGCGAGATCAGGACGCGGTCTCCGATCTCGATCAGGTTGGCGGACCAGATTCGCGTCCCCTCTCCGACATAGCACCACTCGCCGATCCTGATCTCTCCGCCATGCGCGAATGTCAGCAGCTCTCCGAGGATGCGGCTATTGCGGCCGACGACGATCTTTTCGGAAATGCCGCGGATGTTTCTGATCCTCGCACTGCGGCCGAGCACCGCGTCTGCCTGCAGCCGGCAGGTTGCACGGCCGATCAGTCGCTGGATCAGGTAATCGACGTTCATGCCGTCAACTGGAGGCAGGCGACGGCGCGGGAGGATGCGGCCAAGTCATCGTCCCATCCCTTTCCGGTATGAACGTCATAGATGGTCGCATTCGCAAGCGCCTCGGCGCTCTGCCGCGACCATCCTTTTCGCGAATAGCCGAAATAGTCGATATGACAAGACGTGGGGGCAAACGACTCGATGATCCTATCGATCATGGCCAGGTCGAAGACCTGATACCAACCGAGATTGTCACGCTTGCCAAACGGAACGGAGATGAGGCAAACCCCCCCGGGCTTGAGAATGCGCTTGAACTCCTTCACCGCTGGAACAAAGCCGTCCCGATCGGACTCCGCATCGCGCGCATCGCCGGTGTACAGCATCTGATTGTCAAGACCGACGTGCTCGATCGTCGATATGCTGGCGATCGTGTCAAAGACACGATCGCCAAACATGGTTCTCCTGAGATCACCGAACACATAGGAGTAGCCGTCGCGCCAATAGCACCGCTTCTCCGGTGCCAACGTCATGATGGTGAGATCAGCGCCGTGCAGCGGCTCGCGCTGCAAAAGGAAATCATGATTGAACGTCGACCCCGCGTCGAGCATCTTGCCAACATTCTTCATCCGCGCATACGCCCAAGGATATTCCACGACACGTTCGTCCATGGCGATCCCATAGCCCTGCGGCAGCTCCTTCCCGGCATGCAACAGGCCCGCGTCGATGGCCGAGGTGATGATGCCGCGCTTGACCGTCTGGTAGCCGGGGCTGAAGGGTCGCGGCCGCAGTTTGAACAGCGGCACCGCAAGGCCGTCCGCCAACAACTTCAGCTGATAGATCAAGTCACCCGAACTCATCGTCAACACCCGATGGCCTGCACGGCCTGCCGATCACGCAGACGGTCTAGCACGGCTTAATCTGTGCGGCGAGATTGACAAAATGTGCCCATTGCGAGGCCTTGTTATAGGTTTCGTCGAGGCGGCTCCTGCCACGCGCGGCGATTGCGGCCGGGCGCGGCCAATCCCGCAGGCACTGCGCCGTCACCTTGGCCGCCTGCTCCGGGGTGTCGTAGATTTCCATGGTTACACCGGCCTCCATCCCCTCCGGGTATCTCCCCGCGTCCGACAGGAGCAGCGCGCCGCATCCCATTGCCTCGAAACAGCGCATGTTGCCCCGATCGGAGCCCGCCATGTCGATCGCGCCATTGAGCACAATCTTCGATGAACCGATGAGTTCGTAGAGGTCTCGGCCGAACACCGGCGGTCTTGCGATATTGGCGATGGCATCGGGACGCCGGTGGGTTTGCAGCGGCAGCAATCGACCTATCGCGCTTTCCGCAAGCCGCGTCAGGCGCGACGCGTCGAGACAGAATACGATCCGATGGCTGGCTGCGAGGTTTGCCACCTGCTCGAGTGTCCTGCCGCGCGCGCGGTGGTGCCGCGAGTAGCCGCCGACGAACAGCACATCGATCGGCCGCTCCCCGTGACCATACTCCGCCATCACCGGGTCGATTGCGGGAAAGAACAGCTCGGCCCGGCAGCCCTTGCTGCGCCAGGACTCCAGGATCGAGGGGAAGTTGCCGAGCACCGCACCGTAGGCTGTCAGATCGGCGTTTCCAGAGGGCGCCGCGCGCCAGCACAACGTTCTCTTCACGCTGCCGGGCAACCTGGCGATGAACGTGCTGGGGTAGCGCACCGGGTCGAGGTTGTAGAACACCTCGGTTCCATGGTTCTCGATCTGGGCGAGCAGAATGGCCTCGAGCGCAGGGTGTCCGGGGATGCCTTGCGCGCGCGCCCATTGGCGTTGCAGCACCTCGTCATCGCCATTGGTAAAGAAGGCGTCAGGTGAGCCATCCAGCACGGGTTTCAGGATATGCGGGGCGCCAAAGCGGTCATGCAGGAACAAATCGCGCCGCGCCTCGAACCGCGAAGCATTCGCCGCAAGCTGGTTGAGGCGTGCCAGATAGGATGGATAGAGGCCGCTATTCTGGAACAGACGCATCGCTCACGCGTACCTTGCCAGCATCCATTTCATGTTGAGATAGGGCCAGATTCGGCCGACGGTCTCCCAATCCCAACTCTGCGCCGCTGTCAAGCGACCGACCGTCTCGCGCAAGCGCGTTTCGTCGACGAGTTCGGTGAATGCCGGCACCCTGCGGTCGAGCAGGCCTGCGGTCCAATCGGCCAAGGGTCCGTTCAGCCATTCCGGCATCGGCGAGTTGAAGCCGACCTTGCGGCGCGCGGTGCGGATGCTCTCCGGCATCAGGTTTGCCATCGCCCTGCGCGCCACCACCTTGGTGGCGCCGTCGGCGGATTTGCTCGTTTCCGGCAGCGCCATCGTGTAGGTCACCAAGCGCCAATCCATGAAGGGCATGCGGACCTCGATGCCGTGCGCCATCGAGAGCCGGTCGAAGTTGCGCAGGATGGTGGGCAGCACGGTAGAGTGGAACATGCGGTAGAGGCGCCGATTCAGCGCGCCCCACTCGCGAGGCAGCACATCGTCCTCGGCGACCAGCGGCAGCTGCGCCGGGACACCCGCAAGGCCGCCGCGCAGGAAATAGTGTCCCTGGCGTTGGATCATCAGCGCCCGCAGCAGATCGACGCCCCGCCGCGCCAGCGTCGAATGCGAGGTGAGCGCCGCGGCAGCGTTGCGGATGCGAAATGCGCCCGATTTGCCCTCCTGAAGATAGGCCCCCATCAATTCGTCGGCCCCATGGCCATCCAGCGATACGGTGACGTTCTGACGCCTGAGCTCGCGATAGATCAGCCAAGCTGCGCTCGGCAATCCGATGTAGACGTCGTCATTGTCGTCGAGGATCTGGTCGAGATCGGTGAGCGCATCGGAGCGGCCGATCTCCAGGAATGTCGGCGCCACCTCGGCCCAGGCGGCCGCCTCCTCGGCCATTGGCCGCTCATCGTTGATGGCGCCCGGAAAGGTCGCGACAAAGGCGTGGCGCCACGCCGTGGTGTCGCGCGGTCCCATCCCGGCCTTCTCATGCGCCGACATGGCGCAGATGACCGCGGACGAATCAAAGCCGCCGGACAGGCAGGTTCCGATCGGAACATCGCTGCGCATGCGCAACGCCACCGCATCCTGGAACAGGTCGCGGAAGCGCGCGACACGTTCGGCCTCGCTGCCCGGTATGGCTGGCAGGTGATCCACCGTCCGCCACCAGCGCCGCACCTCAACGCGGCCCTGGCGCAGCCACATGCTGTGACCTGCCTGCAGGCGACGTAACCGCCGGAACAAGGTCCGCTCGCTGCCCTCGATTCCGAACGGATCGAGCAGCAATCGCCGCGCGACGTCGACGTCGATGGTCGCCTCCACCAGCCCGCTACGCGCCAGGGCGCGCTGCTCGGACGCGAAGACGAAGCGTTCGGGAGTAAGTGCGTACAACAGCGGCTTGATGCCGAAGCGGTCGCGCGCGAGAAACAGTTCATCCTTGTGTGTGTCGTAGATCGCCAACGCCCACATGCCGTTGAAACGCGGCAGCATGTCTTCACCCCACGCCTGCCAGGCGGCGAGGACCACCTCGGTGTCGGACTGGCTGCGGAACGCCACGCCTTTCGTCTCGAGCTCACGGCGCAGCTCGAGGAAGTTGTAGATCTCGCCGTTGAACACGATCACATGTCGGCCGTCGGCCGAATGCATCGGCTGATAGCCACCGTCGCCGGGATCGATGATCGCCAGGCGGCGGTGGCCGAACGCCAGGTTCCGTGCGGCGTTGAACCAGATCCCTTCGCCGAAGGGACCGCGATGCGCGATCAAGGTCGTCAGCCGGGATATCTCGGCCGCGTCGACCGCATTGCCGCGCAAGTTCACGATGCCCGCAATTCCGCACATGCTTAGACGGCCTTGAGCGGCAGGAAACGACCGACTATCGCGCAAAGATCACGCCAGCAGACCGCGCGGTAGGGTCCGAGCTGCGATGCCGCGACGGCCGCAACGAAGATTGTCGCAGCCGAGAGCGAAGCGACTATTCCGACATTCCACCAGGACGGTGCGAGAAGGATGGAAGCGTGGTCGAGCGCATAGCGGAGCGTCAGGGCCGTCGCGATCGCGACGCCGAGCGGCATCAGCACGAAATGAAGCACGCGCGGCCACATACCTGCGAGATGGAAGGTCTGTCGCAGCAGAAGCACGGTGGTGGCCATCTGCGCGATCATGCCGACACAGGCGCTCCAGCCCGCGGCTTGCCACCCAAACCGTGGCAACGCGATCGCGCTGGTGGCGACGGTGCAGATGCCGGCGGCGAGCGCGATCTGTGCGTTTGAGCGGGAGCGCCCCTGCGCGAGCAGATAGAAGGCAAAGACGTTCGCACTCGAACCCAGGATACCCGCGATCGAAAGGACCACGAGCACACGTTGCGCCTCGGCGGCGACTTCCGCACCGGTCCACAGATGGAGCAGCGGGCCCGCGACAGGAACGAGCCCGCCCAGCGCGCTGGCGGCAAGCACATTGAGAATCCAGGACGCGCGGAGCAGCAGGTCGACCTTGCGATGCTCTGCCTCCCGCTGCAATGAACTGAAGAACGGAAACAGGATCTCACCGACTTTCAGCACACCGATATAGACTGCCTCTTCGAGACGTTGCGCAACGCTATAGAATCCGACGAACTGCGGCTGCAGCAGCGCGCCAAGCAGATAGCGATCCGCTTGTGCGGCAAACAGCGCGCCGCCCTGCGCAGCCAGTTGCCAACTGCCGAGCTTGAACAGCCCGCCCAGCGCCTCACGATAAACCGCCGGTCTTGCCAGCCACTCGCCGACCGAACGACGCGACCAGCCGACAGCGACAAGCAGGCTGGTGGCGTAGCCCAGCGCCTGACAGCCAAGAAACGCGGAGGCGCGCGGCGCGGTCGGGATCACAAGCAGCATCGACGCCGTCGCGACCACCGTACTGGCGATGCTGATCGCGGCAATGCGCCGGTAGTCCTGACGCGCCGTGAACAGCGCGAGGAAGACCGCCGAAATGCACTGGCAGAGCCAGCCGGCACCGGCCAACACGAAGGCAAGCTCAAGGTCGTCTGACGAGGGTCCACTCAAGTGGAACCACAGGCGCGCAAGCGGCGCGCCGGCCAAACCAAGGAAGACCGCGATCAGGCCGCCGGCGCAAATGGCCAGCATCGCCGCCGTTGCAAACAGTTGCCGTGCATCGTCGCGATCAGCCGGAGCCAGTCGCTGAGCCAATTCGCGTGTGGTCGACATGGCTAGCGTATTGCTAAACACCAATGCCGGAGCGATGCAGGCTGTAACCAGGCCAGCGACTCCAAAGGCGGCGAGCCCGAGTCGCACCAACACGAACGGCAGGATGGCCAGATTGAGGACAACCGCCACCACGAACGCTATCGCGTTCCATGCCGAATTACCAAGCAGATCGGGCGGAGCCTTCCTCAATGCCATCCCAGCTATCAGGCCGTTGCTTGCCGCGCCTGGATCACCCCTTGAGAGAGGCAAAACCCGTCAGCGTCGGAACCGGGCTAGCAGCCCCGACCGGTAATGTCGAGGGTGGCCCCGGCAACCTGCTGCTGACGCCTCCGCCAGGCGATCCGGCCGTGGCCCTGCAATCGAAACAGGCAATCTCGCGCCACCTCCGGTCGAAATTGGCGTCTTCCGATAGCTTCCAGACATTTCCGCATCTAGTGAATGATGAAACCAGCTGAGTGCAAGTCAATCAGATGCATTAAGGCGCTGTCGGGGCCGGGGAATTGATTGGTGTGGCTGAGTCCTCCATCCGATGGAAGCAAAGCCTGCGGCTCGCGAGCCTGTCCCTGCTCAAGTTCGATGAAATAAGCATTCACCGCGAACTCCGTCGTGGCACTAGAGCCGAGCACGCCGATAGGCTTGGTCACACTCGAGCCTTGCGCGCTTTCGGCAAGTAGAGCCGCACTCGATGGAATTCCGATGACGCCGTCGCCGTTGAGGTCCTGATTGAAGTTGTGCTCGACCGTTGCGACGCTCGTCGCCGTCTTGTCGGCGTTGGTGATGTAGTTGCCGTTACTGTCCGTCGTCCAGACCGTGTAGTTGCCACTGTTCGGGATCTTCCAGGCCACTTGATAGCCGGTCGATGTCGGCTCTGCACCGATCGGGGTCCACGCCCCGAATTGGGCCGGAACGATCGCCGACCCGCCGTATTTCAGGACTTGCCCGGCACCACCGGCGGTTGGGTTGAGAAGGTAATTGTTTCCACTCAGCACCAGGCTCGTCGACCCCACCGCTTCGATCACGGTGCTTGGGACGCCGATGACGCCGTCGCCATTGAGGTCCTGATTGAAGTTGTGCTCGACCGTTGCGACGCTCGTCGCAGTCTTGTCGGTGTTGGTGATGTAGTTGCCGTTACTGTCCGTCGTCCAGACCGTGTAGTTGCCACTGTTCGGGATCTTCCAGGCCACTTGATAGCCGGTCGATGTCGGCTCTGCGCCGATCGGGGTCCACCCCCCGAATTGGGCCGGAACGATCGCGGACCCGGCGTATTTCAGGATTTGCCCGGTACCACCGGCGGTCGGATCGAGAAGGTAGTTGTTTCCACTCAGCACCAGGCTGGTCGCCCCCGCCGATTCGATCACTGTACTTGGAATTCCGATGACGCCGTCGCCATTGAGGTCCTGATTGAAGTTGTGCTCGACCGTTGCAACGCTCGCTGCCGTCAGGTCTGTATTGGTGATGTAGTTGCCGTTACTGTCCGTCGTCCAGACCGTGTAGACACCGCTGTTCGGGATCTTCCAGGCCACTTGATAGCCGGTCGATGTCGGCTCTGCACCGATCGGTGTCCAACCCCCGAATTGGGCCGGAACGATCGCCGACCCGCCAAATTTCAGGACTTGCCCGGTACCACCGGCGGTTGGGTTGAGAAGGTAGTTGTTTCCACTCAGCACCAGGCTCGTCGCACCCACCGATTCGATCACTGTACCTGGAACGCCGATGACGCCGTCGCCATTGAGGTCCTGATTGAAGTTGTGCTCGACCGTTGCAACGCTCGCTGCCGTCAGGTCGGTATTGGTGATGTAGTTGCCGTTACTGTCCGTCGTCCAGACCGTGTAGCTACCACTGTTCGGGATCTTCCAGGCCACTTGATAGCCGGTCGATGTCGGCTCTGCACCGATCGGGGTCCAACCCCCGAATTGGGCCGGAACGATCGCGGACCCGGCGTATTTCAGGACTTGCCCGGCACCACCGGTGGTTGGGTTGAGAAGGTAGTTGTTTCCACTCAGCACCAGGCTCGTCGCCCCCGCCGACTCGATTGTGATGGGGGCGCTGAAAGCTCCGATCAAATCGGACACGGCGATGGTGACGCTGCCAGTCAGATCGATGATGAGGTCTGCGACGCCATCGCCATTGGTGTCTCCCTCCAGCATGGTGACACCGGCAGCGCTGTTGTAAGCATAGTTGAGTTCGCCGGGCGTACCGTCAAATGCAGCCATGCCGATGAAATGGAATGCATCGTGAGCAGAGGTTGTTCTAATAGCGTCGATCGTGCTGAGGTCGATTTTGTCGATGCCAACGGTGAAGTCGGAGATTCTGTCAGGTTGACCGGTCGCGCTGTCGCCCGTCGCGAACACGAAAGTATCGCCGCCGGCGCCGCCCGTCAGAGTGTCGATCCCGGTGCCGCCGATCAGCCAGTCATTGCCGACGCCGCCGATTAGCGTGTCATTGCCAGCGCCACCGGTCAGCTTAGAGCTTGAATCGCTCGCGATCAGCACGTCGTTGCCGCTGCCGCCGATCGCGTTCTCGATCGTCGCATTGAGGGCAATTCCGATATTGTGGACCAGGCCGCCGACCGAAGAGAAGGCTCCCGCATGCAGGTCGATGGTTTGGGCGGCCGAGTACCCGGAGCAGTCGAGGGTGTCATTGCCGCCGCTATCATAGATAGTTAGCGCGGGCGCCTGGTTGTAATTGCCAAAGTTGAAGACCGCCCCGGCATTGCTGTTGAAGCCGTAGGTAGTGTCGCCAACCCGCGTCGCGGTCGCCGCGCCATAGATTGAATCTATGGCATAGATGTCGGCTATCTGCGGCGTAACGACGTAGCGATAGGAGCTTCCGGAGTAATTGTTCTCCGCGAAGTACGACATGATCGAGTATTGCCAGGTGTCGTTGGCATAGGTCGCATTCGCGGTGTAAGTCGCGCTGCCGTTATAGGCGCCCTGGTGGCCCAGGCCGAGCGCATGGCCGATCTCGTGGACGTAGGTCTGGTAGCCGTAGCTGTCGATCCCGGTCTTTCCGTCGTACGCGCCGCCGTCGTTCGTGATCCAGTCCGAACTGATGTCAACCTTCGCAGACGTCATGAGACCGGAGCCGTTCCACGACGCGTTGGTCGCGGCACTCATGGTGCCAGTGTCCACGAAGGTGATGTTCGCGCTGCCGGTGGTCTGCACGAAGTTGACGTTCGCAACCTCGTGCCAGGCCTGCAGGGCCGACAGCGCCAGGAACTGCTCGGACGCGTTCAGCCCATCGATGTTGAAGGTAATTGTATTGGAAGCCCAGTGATGGGCGATGCCGCCGTTATAAGCCCAGAAGCCGCTGACCAGGTAATCGGCAAGCTGGGCGATTGTCGCGACCGGCTTGGTGGCGCTCGCGCTCGTGGTGACCGTGGTGGACGCCGCCGCGGCAAGCGGATAGGCGTCGCCATCGTCGCCGAATAGGGACCGTCCAACCGCGCCGGCTGCCATCCCCGAGAAGCCCGACGCCGCGCGGCCCAGACCGTCGAACCGGGAAGGCATTCCGGAATCATCGAAAAGCAAACTGGTCTTTCGCATGAAGCCGACCGCACCCTGCAGGTCATTCGTCTCGCAAGAATGGCCCGGCAAACGAGCTCAGGCTAGCGCTGATTTTCGCACGGATCTCATTGGCAAAGCATTAAGGCATGAGGTTGAATCGACAGCCGTACCTATGCCAAAAACGGCTCCGGAGCATGCCCATCCCCCGCCGCACTGGATTTGCGGCACCCGTTCAATTGTCCATGCGCAATGGGCAGGTTCCGAAGCGGCCCGCCCAACAAGAGGTTTTCAATGCCCTTTCCCCGCGCTTCCCAGGCCCTTTCCCGTTTCACCGTACTCGATCTCACCCGTGTCCGCTCCGGGCCGACCTGTGTGCGACAGCTTGCGGACTGGGGCGCTAACGTTATCAAGATCGACGCGCTCCTGGAGGACGGCGGCGGCGAGCAGCCCGGCGGCCCGCGCGGCGGTTCCGACTTTCAGAACCTGCACCGCAACAAACGGGCCATGACCCTCAATCTGAAGGACCCTGGGGGACTCGCAGTGTTCAAGCGGCTGGCCGAGCAGGCCGACGTCGTGGTCGAGAACTTCCGCCCGGACGTCAAGACGAAGCTCGGCATCGACTATGAGAGCCTGCGCAGGATCAATCCGCGCATCGTGTACGGCAGCATCTCCGGATTCGGCCAGGATGGCCCCTATCACAAGCGGCCGGGATTTGATCAGATTGCGCAGGGCATGGGCGGCTTGATGTCGGTCACCGGTGCGCCCGGCGGCGGCCCGATGCGTGTCGGTATTCCGGTAGCCGATCTGACCGCCGGCCTGTTCTGCGCGATCGGCATCCTCACTGCGCTACTGGAGCGCGACGTTTCCGGCGAAGGTCAATGGGTGCAGACGTCGCTGCTGCAGGCACAGATCTTCATGCTCGACTTCCAGGCCGCGCGCTGGCTGATGGAAAAGGAAGTTGCCAAGCAGGCCGGCAACAATCATCCGACCTCGATACCGACCGGGGTGTTCAAGACCTCGGACGGCTACATCAACATCGCCACCACGGGCGGCCGGATCTGGGAGCGCTGCGCGCAGGCGATCGGCGCACCCGAACTGATCTCCCATCCCGACTACGCAACCGCGCCGGCTCGTTCGAAGAATCGTGATGCGCTGAATGCGAAGATCAATACGCTGACCGAAAAGAAGTCCACCGGGACCTGGGTCGAAGAGCTCAATGCCGCCGGCGTGCCGTGCGGGCCGATCTATTCCATCGACCAGATGTTCGACGACGCCCAGGTCAAGCATCTCGGCATCGCGCAGCACGTGCCCAATGACGAGAACCGGCACATTCAGTTGGTCGGGCAGCCCGTGACACTGTCGCGCACACCGAGCCGAATGGCGGCACGCCCGCCGGAATTCGGCGAGCAGACCGAGGAAGTCCTGGCCGAGTTCGGCTTTGGCCAGGACGAGATCGCCGAACTCCGGCAGCGCAAGGTGGTATGACTATCCTTATAGTGAGGAGTTCGTCCTCGCATCTCCAACCATGAGGCGTCGAGGCGGCTCCTTGGGATGCGGTCACGCCTTCGCCGGCCGCAGCAGGCGCGAGACGGTGGCCAAGGCTTGGTCGATCACGGGCCAGAACAGCAGCACGATCGCAAGTGTGGTGATCGAGCCGACGAGGCCGTTCGACCAGAACACCTTCATGTCGCCGCCGGAGCCGATCATCGACAGGCGGAAGGCGTCCTCCGCGCGATTGCCGAGCACCAGAGCGAGCGTAAATGGCGCCAGCGGAACGCCGATTTTCTTGAAGACATAGCCCACGACGCCAAAGCCCAGCATCAGCCAGATATCGAACATAGCATTCTGGATCGCATAGGCTCCGATCGCGCAGGACACCACGATCATCGGCGCAACCGCCGCAAACGGCACCCGCAGGATCGAGGCGAAGATCGGCACGGTGGTCAGTACGAGAACGAGGCCGACGACGTTGCCGAGATACATCGAGGCGATCAGGCCCCAGACGAAATCCTTGTGTTCGACGAACAACAGCGGGCCCGGATTGAGACCCCACACCATCAGGCCGCCGAGCAGAATTGCCGCGGTGCCAGAGCCGGGAATACCGAGCGCAAGCATCGGCAACAATGCCGAGGTCCCTGAGGCATGCGCGGCGGTCTCGGGTGCAAACACGCCTTCGATGCGGCCCTTGCCAAAACTCTCCTGGTCCTTGGAAAAGCGCTTTGCGAGATTGTAGCCCATGAACGAGGCCGCGATCGCGCCGCCCGGCGTGATGCCAAGCCAGCAGCCGATGAAGGACGAGCGCGCGAGCGTCACCCAGTATTTCGGCAGGTCCTTCCACACCGACAGCACCACGCGCAGGCTGATGCCCGCCGCGTGGCCGCGCAGCGCCAGGCGCTCTTCCATGGTCAGCAGGATCTCGCTGATGCCGAACAGGCCGATCACGGCGACGAGGAAGTTGATGCCGCGCAACAGTTCGGCGGAGCCAAAGGTCATGCGGAGCTGCCCCGACACCGTGTCCATGCCCACGCCTGCGAGCAGCAGCCCGAGCGACATCGAAATCACCGTCTTGTGCTTGGCCTCACGGCCGAGGCCTACGAAGGAGCAAAACGTCAGGAGATAGACGGCGAAGAACTCCGGTGGACCGAATCGCAACGCAAACGATGAGATCATCGGCGCCAGGAACGTAATCAGCAGCACGGCGACGAGTGAGCCGATAAATGACGAAGTGAACGCTGCGGTGAGCGCCTCCGCCGCCCTACCCTGCTGCGCCATTGGATAGCCGTCGAACGTGGTCGCGACCGACCAGGCCTCGCCAGGGATATTGAACAGGATCGAGGTGATGGCGCCACCGAACAGCGCTCCCCAATAGATGCAGGACAGCATCACGATGGCGGAGGTCGGATCCATGCTGAAGGTCAAGGGCAGCAGGATGGCCACGCCATTGGGCCCGCCCAGCCCCGGCAGCACGCCGACGAAGATACCGAGCACGAGCCCGGTCATCATCAGCACTAGCGTCTTCCATGTCAGCAGGACCGCAAAGCCGTGTACCAGGAGACCGAAGGCTTCCATGACGAGGGGTCCTGTCGGTCTGTTAGCGGCCGAGAGCCGCTTCGAGCGGCCCCTTCGGCATGATGACGTCGAATGCGATGTCGAAGGTCACGAACATCGCCGCGGTGAAGACGAAGGCGGTCAGAAGCGATTTCCACAGCGCGATCTTGCCGACCAGCCGCATGAAGCCCGCGATCAGGAGAAAGCTCGCGACATAGAGCCCAAGGAATTGGGTTGCGAGACAGAACAGCAGCGTTGGCACGAATACCGCCATCACGCGGCGGAGTTGGGCCTGTGTCACGAAGGTTTCCGAAGCTTCTCGGCGCGAAACAAGCGCAGCGACGAGACCATAAAGGCTCGCGGCGCCGAGGATCACCGAGAGATAGAATGGAAAATAGCCGGGCTGCGGACCAGTCGCGTCCCAAGACGCGCCGGCGCGCCAATTGTCCCAGCCGAGCGTTACAGCGAGCGCAAGCAGGAGCAGCGACACGACAACATCAACGACGCCGGTGCTGACAACGGCAGGCGAGCCGGCTTCGGGCGCGGTCGGATCCTCGACGACGATTTCGATATCGGTGTTGGACATGGATGGGATTGGTCTGGCTGGCGAGAGTGGCGATTTGGATAGCGTGCAGACGCAATCGACGTCAATGCGGCCTTCAGCGGATGCCGGCGCGCTCCGGAAACGCGCGCGCAAGTGCAGCATGGTCCGGTTTCAGCACGCCGCGCTCGGTGATCAATCCGGTCACGAGCCGCGCCGGCGTCACGTCGAAGCCAAAATTGGCGGCGGGCGAGCCCTCCGGCACCACTCGCACGGTTTCGATCCGTCCGTCCGAGGTTCGCCCCGTGAGGTGCGTGACTTCGCTGGCCGCGCGCTGCTCGATCGGGATCTGCCTGATGCCATCATCGATACTAAAGTCGATGGTCGGCGACGGCAGCGCGACATAGAAGGGCACGTCGTTGTCGCGCGCGGCGAGCGCCTTCAGATACGTCCCGATCTTGTTGCACACGTCGCCGTTGGCGGCGACGCGATCGGTTCCCACGATGGCAAGGTCGACCATGCGATGCTGCATCAAATGGCCGCCCGTGTTGTCGGGGATCACCGTGTGCGGCACGCCGTGATGGCCGAGTTCCCAGGCGGTAAGCGAAGCACCCTGATTGCGCGGGCGTGTCTCGTCGACCCACACATGGACTGCGATTCCGCGATCATGCGCCTGGTAGATCGGCGACGTCGCCGTACCCCAATCGACGGTTGCAAGCCATCCGGCATTGCAATGCGTCAGGATATTGACGGGCTCGCCAGGCTTCTTTGTCGCCGCGATAGTCTCGATCAGGCCGAGGCCATGGCGGCCGATATCATGGTTGATCGCGACATCCTCGTCCGCAATCTCGCGGGCACGAGCGTAGGCGGCCTCTGCGCGCTCGGAGAACGCTAGCGGCATGAGCGCGCGCTGCATTTCGCCGAGCGCCCACTTCAGGTTGATTGCGGTCGGTCGGGTCGCAATCAGCATTTTGCAGGCGCGATCGAGCGCCGCGTCGGAGGCATCGGCACGCATCGCGAGCGCCACTCCAAAGGCGGCGGTGGCGCCGATCAGCGGCGCGCCGCGCACCAACATCGAGCGGATCGCCTCGCCGGCCTCTTCCGCGGTGGTGATCGTTGCGACGATGAACTCATGCGGCAATCGCCGCTGATCGATTGCACCGACCGACCAACCGTCGGGCTCGAGCCAGATGCTGCGAAAATGTTGCCCGTCGACCTTCATGCTCTCAACACCCGTCCTGCCACGGCGTCGAGCTTCCTGAGGAGTTCCGGATCACGCGCCTCGGGCGCCGTGATCAGCGCAGTGTCCAGCGCGCGGTCGGAACCGATCGGGCACGGCTCATGCTCGCGTGGGAAATCCCGCGCCAGACGCGCCACAAGCGCCTTTGCCTTCTCCGCATTCGAATTCAGCACACGAATGATGTCCTGCACCGTTACCGCATCGTGGCCAGGATGCCAGCAGTCGAAATCGGTGACCATCGCGACGCTGGCGTAGCAGATTTCGGCCTCCCGGGCGAGCTTGGCTTCCGGCATGTTGGTCATGCCGATCACGGAATAGCCGTGTGCCTTGTAGGTCAGGCTTTCCGCCAGTGATGAGAATTGCGGTCCTTCCATGCAAAGATAGGTTCCGCCGCGCGCGAACGCGATGCCCTCGGCTTCCGCCGCAGCCGCAACATGCGCAAGCAGAAGCGGCGATACCGGATGCGCCATCGAGACGTGGGCAACGCAGCCTCTGCCGAAGAATGAGTTCTCGCGCCTGTGAGTACGATCGACGAACTGGTCGACGAGAACGAACGTGCCCGGAGGCAGTTCCTCCTTGAACGATCCGCAAGCGGAAAGCGCGGCCAGATCGGTGACTCCCGCCCGCTTCAATACGTCGATATTGGCGCGGTAGTTGATGTCGGAGGGCGAGAGGGCGTGCCCCCGGCCGTGGCGCGGCAGGAACACGATTGGCAGCCCGGCCATCTCACCGCGTCGCAGCGGCGCCGACGGCTCTCCCCACGGGCTCGTGATCGCCTCCTCGCGAACATTCTCCAGCCCCGGCAGGTCGTAGATGCCGGATCCGCCGATGATGCCGAGAACGGCTTTGGTCATGATCACTCCTGACGATCCAGGGGCGGACGACAGGGTTGACGCAACCCGATCATGGACGCCCGGACGTTCGACTGTACTGCGGCGCAATAATCACTGCGTGCCCCGCTTGCAAGGCAATTCCGCTTCGAAGGTCGAGCGATGCAACGCCTCGCGCCGCATGGCTCGGCAGGCCACGCGGTGCGCAGGACGGCGAGAACGGATGGCTATTTCGCGACGAAGCCGGCTTCGTTCATGAGCGTGGCATTAAGCTTGTCGTCATCCTCGAGGAACTGCGCCATGTCCTTGCCGGTGAGAAAGATCGGCTTCAACGCCTGCTTTTCCATGTAGTCCTTGTATTCGGGCGTCTGCGTCACCTTCTGGAACAGGTCGACATAGAAAGCCTGCTGCTCCGGCGTCACCTTGCCGGGCAGGAACATCGCGCGCAGCATCAGATACTGCACGTCGAGCCCTTCCTCCTTGCAGGTCGGAATATCGTTCCAGGACTGGGTGTCCGTGACCTTGGTCTTGTAGGAAATGCGTTCCTTGTCGAAGACGCATAGCGCGCGAACCTGGCCGGCGCGCCAGACTTCCAGGTTTTCGCTGGGGTTGTTGACATTGGACTCAGTGTGCCCGCCGACCAATTGCGTCGCCGCCTCACCGCCAGACTTGTAGGGCAGATAGGAGAATTTTGCGCCGGTTTTCTGCTCCATGAAAACGGTCAGCACATGGTCCTCACGCTTGGAGCCGGTGCCGCCCATCTTGAATGGCGCGCCCGAGGCTTTTGCTGCCGCGATGAATTCCTTCACCGTCTTGGGACCGGACGCATTGTCCCACAGCACGAACTGATCGAGCGCGATCACCGATACCGGCGTGAGGTCGCGCCAGTTGAAGGGAATCTTGGCCGACAGCGGCAGCATGTAGATCAGCGAATAGGCGATCAGCACCTTGTTGGGATCGCCCTCGCTTGACTTCATATACATCAGCGCTTCCGCGCCCGACGCGCCGCCCTTCAGCGAGACCACCATCGGCTGCTTCATGAGATTGTTCTTCTGGATCGCCGCCTGCATCATGCGCGCCATCTGGTCGGAGGCTCCGCCCGCACCCGCTGCGACCACGATCTCGACCGGCTTGCTTGGCTCCCAGCCCGCGAAGGCCGGCGGGCTGAGCAGTACGGCCGCAACGGCAGCCGTGGCTTTCAGAAGATGTCCCACGTGTTTGTTCCCTACCTATCTCTCGGCAAAAACCTGCAAGAATGGCAGGTCACCGTCATTGTGCGAATAATGCCGGTGAGTTCAAGCCGTGAACGGCCGCCTGACGTATGACTTTGGAATGAGGGAGCGCCGTCGCTGCGAGACGCGATAGCAACGAAGCAACGACGGAAGACATACATCCTCGTTCTCGCGACGTGATTTGTCCG
This sequence comes from Bradyrhizobium lablabi, assembly GCF_018131005.1. Taxonomy (GTDB): domain Bacteria; phylum Pseudomonadota; class Alphaproteobacteria; order Rhizobiales; family Xanthobacteraceae; genus Bradyrhizobium; species Bradyrhizobium lablabi_D. The sequence goes on along the minus strand of NZ_JAFCJK010000005.1, from coordinate 161,773 downwards.
AGTTTTGCGTCTCGTTCCGCCCTCAGAAAGTTGAGGGCGCAGGGAAAGCCGGGTGCCGATCGCACCCATGGGTCCCGTGCAACAAAAAGCACGGGGGTAGGACCACAGGTGTAACCGGAAACAACCCGGCTTTCCCTGCGCGATGGTTTACGACTTACTTCGTGCTCTCCTCGGCGAGACCGGGCTTGGTTGTCACCGTCGCTGCGAAAGAACGAGTCCCACGCAACTTAACGCCAGCCACTGGGGCGTCAGGACCACACGACTTCGCCGTCCGCTTCGCGCGTGCTCGTCAGTCACGCGATCGGCGTCCACCGCATCCCAACCCAACACTCGTGACGATCGCGAAGCGCCCCTCAATCGGGTGAGACGGGCGGGATTGTACGACTGATTTGCACTTCTGAAAAACAGAAATATTTCTCGTGCATGGACTTGCCCTGTCGGGCAAATCAGTGCCTCGTGGCAGATGCCATTCCCGCGACATCTCAAGGCGCGCCAACCGGTCCGCGCGAGACGCGGCGGGATGACAGGCTCCGCGCGAGCTATGATGAGCAATTGCGCATCCAGGAATCCATTTCAGGCGGCTGGCCAGACGCAGCGCTTCCGGTCCGGCCTCGGCGCCGCACCCGACTTCCGTTCTTGGGCCCATCGCATCATTTCGCGTGCGCGCAACAATCAGGCGGCTTTCAGGTCAAAACGGACATCGGGGTGGAAGGCTGGACCGACTGCGTAGGTCGCGAATGGACCCATAGCCGTCATTGGGCAGCGGGCGTCCGTCCGGAACGGGATGCACCGTTGCGTAGCCAACGGATGCTGCTCCGGAGTTCAGTGGGCATTTGGCGGACCCGCAGCACACTTCTGATTTAACTTGAGAGTTTTGAAATCAGGACCGATCGAAATCCGATTCGAACCTTCTGGGCGAAAGATCAGATTTGAAGTTGCGGGGTTCGTTTGTCCCGGCTGGATGCATCGCGCACGAGCAGAATAAATTGGGCCGTTCGGCCCGGGTGTTTTGCTTAAGTCAATGAAGTCACACGATGCCTGCGAACTCTTGTAGGACCTGGCTGACAGAACAACGGCCAGCTTATCTGCATCGTTGCAGGCATCCGCGTTCGGTGCCCACACCCCCCAGAGGGACTGCGGAAGCGACGCAATCCGCTTCACGTAGGCCATTGCCGGCTCTGACAATATCGAGACCGCCACCGGCAAAAGAACAGCGGCGATAATGCAGGCGGAGCGCTTCAAAGACATGCAAGTCACCTGATCCAGGAATAACAGCTTGCGTCGCCGCGCAATACTTGACTACGTGTCCGCTGCACGGCCACTTTGATTTAGATCAACCACCGCGGAGCTATGGCCTCGCGCTCATGAGCCACGTCCCCGCTGCAGGAAAAAGATGGCGGCGGACGCCTCTTGAGGAGCGCTATTTGCCCTTCCAGTTTGGCGTGCGCTTGCCGAGGAAGGCGTCCATCCCCTCGCGGAAATCCTCGCTCATGTAGGCACGCAGGATCAGGTCTTCGCCCTCGTCGCGCGACAGCGTGCGGCGGATGCGGCGCACGGCTTCCTTGGTCACCTCAAGCGTGATCGGGGCATGGCTCGCGACAAGCCTCGCGGTTTCGTCGGCGCGGCGCTGCAGCGTTGCCACGTCGGGCACGACCTCATTGAGCAGCCCGAGCGCCAACGCTTCCGGTGCCTCGACCAGCCGCGCCTTGAAGATCAGGTCCTTGGTCCGCGCCGGGCCGACCAGCGAGACCAGACGGGAGATGTTGGACATCGAGAGGCAGTTGCCGAGCGTGCGCGCAATCGGAAATCCGATCCGCGTCGTCTCAGTGCCGATGCGGATGTCGCAGCAGGCGGCAATCCCGGCGCCGCCCCCGGTGCACGCGCCGGCGATCGCCGCGATTACGGGCACTCGGCAACTCTCCAGCGTGCCGAGCACGCGGTCAATGCGCGCCTCATAGTCGAGCGCATCCTGCGCAGTCTTGAAGGCACGGAACTGCGAAATGTCGGTGCCCGAGGCGAATGCCTTGTCGCCGGCGCCGGTCAGGATCAGCGCCTTGATGGAACGATCCTGGTTGATGGCCTCGCAGATCGCTGCCATCTGCTCGTACATTGCAAAGGTCAGCGCGTTGCGCGCCTGCGGGCGATTGAACGTGATGCGGGCGATCCCATCCTCGACGGAGTAGATCAGGTCTTCAGTCGCGGCAGCGGGCGCGTTCATGTCTCGCTCTTTCTCTTTTGCCGAAAATTCAGGTCAGGCGACGGCGGCCTTCGGCAGTTCGACAACGTCGCGTCGCTTCAAGATCTCCATCGCCGCCAGCACGCCACCACCGCGATGCGGTACCTTCGCAAGGTCCAGGCCCATTTCGACACCGGACAGGGTGCCCATCAGCATCAGGTCGTTGAAATGGCCGATGTGTCCGATTCGGAACACCTTGCCCTTGACCTTGTTCAGGCCGGTGCCAAGCGACATGTCGAAATTTTCCAGCACGACCTTGCGGAAGTTGTCGGCGTCGTGCCCTTCGGGCATGCGCACCGCGGTCAGCGCCGGCGAGTGCGCCCCTTGCTCCTGGCACTGTGTCTCCAGACCCCAGACCTTGATGGCCGCGCGTGTCGCCTCGCTATGGCGCTTGTGGCGGGCGAAGACATTCTCGAGGCCCTCTTCCTCCAGCATGCTCACCGCCTCTTTCAAGCCGAACAGCAGGTTGGTCGCGGGCGTGTAGGGCCAGGTGCCGGCCTTGTTGATGTTGATGACCTCCTGCCAGTCCCAATAGGAGCGCATTCCCGGGTTGGCCTTCGCAACAGCAAGTGCTTTTTCCGAGACCGCGTTGAAGCCGAGACCCGGCGGAAGCATCAGCCCCTTCTGCGAGCCGGCGATGGAGACGTCGATGCCCCAGGCGTCATGCTCATATTCCAGCGAGCCCAGGCCGGAGATGGTGTCGACCATCAGGAGCGCCGGGTGCTTGACCGAGTCCATGATCTTGCGCACGTCGAGCGGATAGGTGACGCAAGCCGTCGAGGTCTCGTTGTGGACCATGCAGACCGCTTTGATCTTGTGGGCCTTGTCGGCGGAAAGCCGCGCCTCGATCTGTTCGAGATCGCCGCCGTGGCGCCAGTCTCCCGGTATGAAGTCGATGTCGAGCTTGAACTTTTCGGCGATGCCGTGCCACAGCACCGCGAACTGGCCGGTCTCGCACATCAGGACCTTGTCGCCCGGCTGCAACGTGTTGACGATCGCGGCTTCCCAAGCGCCGGTCCCGGACGAGGGATAGATGATCACGGGCTGTTTGGTCCGGAACACCCGCTGCATTGCGGAAAGAACGGCAAAACCGATCTCGGCGAACTCGGCGCCGCGATGGTCCATGGTCGGCATGTCCATTGCCCGCAGCACGCGGTCCGGCACGTTTGTCGGTCCCGGAATCTGCAAAAAATGCCTTCCAGTATGCAGGGTCATGAGCGTTCTTCCCGGTCTTGCCTAGGGTCTTGAAACCGGTCGCATATCACTATTCGGCTGGTTTGTCCCCCGCCAGGCGCGGGCCCGTCATGCATATCCAACGACACCCGTAGGGGGTCCCGATCTCCTCCTATTCGGCCGCCACCGCCCTCCGCAAGGGGACCAGCCCCTGGGCGTCATCGAACGGCCGCTCGGGATGCATCAGGGAAGGCTGAGAAACCGCCGAGCAGCAAGAGCCCCATCGACATCAGAAACGGCAGATACCAATTTCCGGTGACGTCGATGACGACACCGGCAACGAGCGGCGAAACGATCGCCGCGAACGCGGATCCCGTGTTCATGATCCCAGCTGCGGTGCCTGAATATTTCGCCGCAATGTCCATCGGGATCGACCACATCGGGCCGATCACGAGCTCCGCAAAGAAGAAGCCGGCCGACAGGCAGAGCGCGACGACCGTGATGTCGTGAACAAACAGAATCGGAAACAGCGACAGCAGAGCACCTGCAAACCCCAGGATCGTGACGCTGAGCCGCGCGAGGCGAACGTTGCCGGTCCGCTGCAGGATGCGATCCGAAATGATGCCGCCCAGGCTGTCGCCGACCACGCCGGCAAAGAAGACGCCGGATGCGAACAACGCCGAACTCTTGATGTCGAGATTATAGTTGTTCTTGAAGAATAGCGGCAGCCAATTGAGATACAGCCACAGGCTCCAGCCGTAGCAAAAATAGGTTAGCGTCACCGGCCACATGCGTTGCAGCAACCGGCCCCACGGCACTTTCGGCTGTTCGCCCTGCGGACGCGCCGGCAGGGTTGCGAGTTCGGCCTCGGTGATTGAGGCATGGTCTCTCGGTTCGTTACGGAAGTAGCAGACCCAGGCAATGCACCACACCAGGCTAAGCAGGCCAAGCACGATGAATGCGCCGCGCCATGTCAGCCAGACTATCAGGAGCGCAACAACCGGCGGGGTGATGGCGTTGCCGAGCCGCGCGAACGAATGGGTAAGCCCTTGTGCGAAGCCGCGACGGCTCGCGGGCGTCCAGTACTGCATTGCACGTGTGGCGGTCGGAAAGGTCGCCCCCTCGCCGAACCCCAGAGCGAAACGCGCGACGAACAACGCCGCGAGACTATGGACGGAGCCGGTCATGATGGTCGCAGCGGCCCAGATCATGCCGCACCAGAACAAGGTCTTGCGGGGGCCGAAATGATCGCCGACCCAGCCGCCGATCACCTGGAACAGTAGGTAGGGATAGGCGAAGGCCGAGAACACCAATCCCAGTTGAGTGTTGGTGAGACCAAGCTCCTTCTGGATTTCGCTTGCCGCAGTTCCGATGTTCACCCGGTCGATATAGGTGATGAAATACATCACGCAGAGCATCGCCAGGACGACGTGCGTGGCCTTGAACCGCAACCTCACTCTCGTACTCCCGAGTCGTCATTTTCTTGTTCTTGGCACACGATGCCGCAGTGCCCGCTAGGTACCGGTCACCGTCGCATGCTGCGATGAATTGTTTTGCGTCCGCTGCTCGAAGACCGTCATCGCGGCTTCGACGCCGCCGGAGCGATGGGGGACACCCGCGACCGACAATCCCATCTCCACGCCAGTCAGCGCGCCGAGCAGCGTAAGCTCGTTGCATTCTCCGAGATGGCCGATGCGGAACACCTTGCCGGCGACCTTCGACAGGCCCGCGCCGAGCGACATGTTGTAATTGTCCAGCACGACCTTGCGGAACTGGTCGGCATCATGGCCGGGAGGCATCAGCACGGCAGTCAGCACCGGTGAGAACTCCGAGGGCTCCCGGCACAACACCTCGAGGCCCCACTGATTCACTGCGGCACGGGTGGCCGCGGCCAGCCGCTGATGGCGGGCGAACACGTTGTCGAGCCCCTCCTCGATCAGCATCGCGATCGCCTCGCGCAGTCCATAGAGCAGGTTCGTCGCGGGCGTATACGGAAAGAAGCCCTTGGCGTTCGGCTTCAGCATCTCCTCCCAATCGAAGTAGGAACGCGGCATCCTGTTGGTCCTGGACGCGGCGCGGGCCTTTTCCGAGATCGCGTTGAAGCCGAGGCCGGGTGGCAGCATGAAACCCTTCTGAGAGCAGCTCACGCTGACATCGACCTTCCATTCGTCATGCCGGTAATCGACGGAGCCGAGCGATGAAATTGTATCGACCATCAACAGGGCCGGATGGCCGGTCCGGTCGATTGCGGAGCGGATATCCGCGATGCGGCTGGTCGCACCGGTCGAGGTCTCGTTATGCACGACCATGATGGCCTTGATGGACCGCGCGGCGTCTTCCGCCAGCTTGGCTTCGACCTGGGCCGGATCGGCGCCACGGCGCCAATCGCCGGGAATGAAGTCGACCTCGATTCCGAAGCGGCCCGCCATCTGGCGCCACAGCGTCGCGAAGTGACCGGTCTCGACCATCAGAACCTTGTCGCCCGGCGACAGCGTGTTGACGATTGCGGCTTCCCAGGCTCCGGTTCCTGACGAAGGAAAAATCACTACCGGACCTGCCGTCTGAAAGATTTTCTTACTGCCCTCGAGCACAGCCCCTCCGAGCTCTGCGAACTCGGCGCTGCGATGATCGATGACCGGCATGTCCATGGCGCGAAGAACGCGATCGGGAACCGGGCTCGGCCCTGGGATCTGCAGAAAATGGCGTCCTTGATGCATCAAAACCTCCCAATCTTTCGACTCTAGCTCAGCGGGCTGCAAATTTTGCATTCATTTTTTGCCTTTTCAATCACATTTTGGTATTCGTCTGATATCGTCGACGCAGTCAAATTGGTAAATTATTGTCCTGGATATGAAATCCACGATTCCTGAAGCTGGTGCCCCGATCGCTCTGCCCGCCTGCGGCAATGGCAGCGACCGCCCGGAGGTCTCGCTCCATGGCGAGATTCTGGCTCGGCTTCGCGACTATATGGTCGAGGGCAACATTCCCGACGGCGCGCGCGTTCCCGAGCGCCAGCTCTGCGAAATGCTCGGTATCTCCAGGACGCCGCTGCGCGAAGCGCTCAAGGTGCTGGCTGCGGAGGGCTTGATCGACCTGCTGCCAAACCGGGGCGCCCGGGTGCGCAAGCTCGGCAAGGGCGACATCGAGGAACTATTCGACGTGATGGCGGGACTTGAGAGCCTCGCCGGACGACTGGCCTGCGAGATCATCACCGACGACGAGATCGGGGCGATCGAGCGACTGCATTACGAAATGTACGGCTACTATTTGCATCGCGATATGCACGGCTATTTTCAGGTCAACCAGCGCATCCACGAGAGCATTGTCGCGGCAGCGCGCAACGAGACCTTGACGACAACCTACGCCAACTTCGCCGGCCGGATCCGCCGCGTTCGCTACTCCGCCAACTTCGCCCGCAAGCGGCAGCGCTGGGCCGACGCCATGCGCGAGCACGAAGCCATCCTCGATGCTCTGCGGCGCCGCGCCGGCGGCGAATTGAGCGACATCCTGTTCCAGCATTTGCGAAACAAGCGGACCGCGGCTATCGAGCACCTGGCCGAAGGAGATGAAGCCGCTCCAGCCGACACGCCTCGCGCCGGCTAGCCTTGCCCATTATGAATTCATAATGTAACTAGCGCACCGGAAGAATGCATCACTATTCTGAGGAGCTGCGGCAGCGCTCTTGGATCGCGTCGGATTTGGGATGAAGAACGCCTCATCGCTCGAGCAGCGCCTGCGGTCATGCCTGACCGGCGATGTCTTTTTCGACGCCTTCAACCGCGGCCGCTATGCCACAGACGCTTCGTTTTACCAGATCATGCCGGCCGGCGTTGTCGTTCCCAGAACCACGGGCGAAGCGCTGCAGGCGCTCGCGATCGTCCGAGAAGACGGCCGCATCGTAACCCCCCGCGGCGGTGGCACCTCACAATGCGGCCAGACCGTCAATGACGGCATCGTCGTCGACCTCTCCAAGCACCTGAACCGGATTGTCTCGCTCGACGTCGCGAACCAATCCTGCGTGGTCGAACCCGGCATCGTGCTCGACGATCTCAACCGCCAACTCAGGAAGCACGGGCTGTGGTTTCCCGTCGACGTCTCGACCGCCTCTCGCGCCACTATCGGCGGCATGGCCGGCAACAATTCCTGCGGCGGGCGCTCGCTCCGCTACGGCACTATGCGCGACAACACGCTGTCGATGGATGCGGCGCTAGCGGACGGGACGTTGCTGCATTTCGGCGAGGTCCCGCGTGATCTCACTCGGGTCGACGCACCCGAAAGCGGTGTGAAGCTGTTCCGTGACATGCTCGATCTCGGCGAACGCGAGGCGGCCGAGATAGCAGACAAATTTCCAAAAGTGCAGCGCCGGGTCGGCGGCTACAATCTCGACGCGCTGGTGCCGCGCAATGCGCCGAACAACATGGCGCATCTTCTGGTCGGCTCCGAAGGCACGCTCGCCTTCACGACACAGGTCGAGTTGAAGCTATGGCCGCTGATCCGCAACAAGGTGCTCGGCGTCTGCCATTTCGGCAGCTTCTACGAGGCAATGGACGCCGCCCAGCATCTCGTCAAGCTGCGGCCGATCGCTGTGGAGCTGGTCGACCGCACCATGATCGCGCTCGGACGCGAAATCGCGATGTTTCAGCCGATCATTTCTGCGGCCGTGCGCGGCGATCCGGATGCGATCCTTGTCGTCGAGTTCGCGGAAGAGCACCAGGCGGACAATCTCGCGCGTCTCAAGCAACTCGGTGAGCTGATGGCTGACCTCGGTTTCGGCTGGGACAAGCCGCAACGCAAATGGGGCGGCGTGATCGAGATCATCGAGCCAGCCCTGCAGACCAGCCTCGCCGATTTCCGCGCCGCCGGCCTCAATGTCATGATGTCGATGAAGCAGGAGGGCAAGCCCGTCTCCTTCGTCGAGGATTGCGCGGTGCCGCTGCCGCATCTCGCCGACTACACAGAACGGTTGAATGCCATCTTCGCCAGGCATGGCACGCGCGGCACGATGTATGCGCATGCGTCCGAAGGCTGCCTGCACGTGCGTCCCGTGCTCAATCTCAAGCTCGAAAAGGACGTCAAGGCAATGCGCGCCATTGCCGAAGAAGCGTTCGCGATGGTGCGCGAATATAAGGGCTCGCATTCCGGAGAGCACGGTGACGGCCTGGTGCGCTCCGAATTTCACGAGGCGATGTTCGGCGCACGCATCGTCGCCGATTTCCGCGAGGTCAAGCAGCGCTTCGACCCCGGCAACACGCTCAATCCGGGCAAGATCGTCGATCCGCCCAAAATGGATGACCGCTCGCTGTTTCGCTTTTCCCCAGGCTATCGCGTTGCGGAGCTGAAGACCGTGCTCGACTGGTCGGCCTATCCCGGCGCGGGGGGCGGATTCCAGGGCGCGGTCGAGATGTGCAACAACAACGGAGCCTGCCGCAAGCTCGAGGGCGGCGTGATGTGCCCGTCCTATCGTGCGACCCGCAACGAGACCGACGTGACTCGCGGCCGCGCCAACACGCTGAGGCTCGCGATCTCCGGCCAGCTCGGACCGGATGCGTTGTCCTCCGACGAGATGATGCACACGCTCAAGCTCTGCGTCTCATGCAAGGCCTGCCGGCATGAATGTCCGACTGGCGTCGACATGGCCAAGATGAAAATCGAGGTGCTGGCCGCCCGCGCCGCCAAGCATGGCTTGTCGCTGCGCGACCGGTTGGTGGGGTACCTGCCCCACTATGCGGATCTCGCGTCGCGAGTCGCACCGCTTGCGAATTGGCGCAACAACAGCCGGCTGCTTCGAGCGCTGTTTGAGCGCTTCGCAGGCATCAGCGCAAAGCGCACCCTGCCCGCGTTTCGCCGCGACACGTTCAGGCCCGGCGCTGAGGTGTTCGGTCCGGCCGGCGGCCGCGAGGTGGTACTGTTCGCCGACACATTCAACCGCAGCTATGAGCGCGAGAACCTCGACGCTGCTCTGGAAGTGCTGGTTGCAGGTGGATATCGCGTTCACCTGCCAAAGCCTACGGACCATGCCCGGCCGCTCTGCTGCGGACGGACGTTCCTGTCCGCGGGTCTGGTCGACCAGGCCCGCGAGGAGTTGGACCGGCTGGTTGCGACCTACTCGCCGTTTGCGGCGCGTGGCGTGCCGATTGTCGGACTCGAACCGAGCTGTCTCCTGACATTGCGCGACGAACTGCTTTCGCTGCGATCGGACGACGTGGCGAAGAACGTCAGCGCGCACGCGCTGTTGTTCGAGGAATTCCTGGTGCGTGAAGCGGAAGCCGGACGCCTTAGCCTGCCGCTTGGGGCGATCGCCGGAAAAGCAATCGTCCACGGTCATTGCCACCAGAAATCATTTGGCGCTTTCAAGCCGGTCGAGAAGGTGCTCCGCCTCGTGCCCGACCTCAGCATTGAAATCGTCGAATCGAGCTGCTGCGGCATGGCCGGCGCGTTCGGCTATGGTGCCGAGACCCACCAGACTTCGATCGAGATGGCCGAACTGTCGCTGCTCCCGGCCGTCCGGGGCGCCGATCCGGCTACGCTGATCGTGGCCGATGGGACCTCCTGCCGGCACCAGATCAAGGATGGTAGCGGACGCGCCGCCCTTCACGTCGCCCGCGTATTGGCGATGAGCTTGAATTGTGCGAAATCGCCCTCCCACAAGTTAATGCCTGCAAAGGAACGAACCCATGGCTGAGCTTACCCTCGACGTCGCCCGCAAGATTCTGGATACCGCGTTGGCCAAGGGAGTCGAGAAGAAACTCAAGCCGCTCGTCATCACCATCCTCGACGCTCGCGGCGCCGTGAAGGTCACCGCCGCGCAGGACGGCACAAGCCTGATGCGGGCCGAGATTGCCCATGGCAAGGCTTATGGCGCGCTCGCGATGGGAATGGGATCGCGAGCGCTGTTTCAGCGTGCACAGGAGCAGGCCTATTTTATCGACGCCGTGAATACGCTGGCGCAGGGCCGGATGGTGCCGGTCCCGGGCGGCGTACTGATCCTTGATGGCGGCGCGCTGCTTGGCGCCGTCGGCGTCAGCGGCGATACGTCCGACAATGACGAGGCCTGCGCCGTAGCCGGCATCGAAGCCGCCGGGCTGAAGGCCAACGCAGGCTGACCGCGACACGGGCGCGGACCCGCCTTACCCCGCTCGCGTCCATCGGGTAGGCGCGTGCGGTCAGCGCCCCGGCCATGACGGCTTGCGCTTCTCGCCGAATGCCTTGAGACCTTCCTTGGCGTCCTCGGTCATTGCAAGCAGCGCGATCTGGCTCTCGGTGTAGGCGATGCTTTCATCGAACGACATCGAAGCGATCGCGCGCATGGCGTATTTGCCGCGGCGGATCGCGGTCGGCGACTTGTCGACGATGCGGCCGATCAGCCATTCGACCTTGTCGTCAAGCTCGGCTGCCGGGACGACGTAGTTCAGCAGACCTGCGGCCTGCGCGGTGTTGGCATCGAAGGGCTCGCCAGTCAGGGCCCATTCGTTGACGAGGCGTCGCGGGGCGATCGATTGCAGCAGGCTCATCACCTGCATCGGGAACACGCCGACCTTCACTTCGGGCAATCCGAAGATCACGTGGTCGGCGGCAACGGCCATATCGGTCATGCACAACAGCCCCATGCCACCCGCCATGCAGACGCCGCCGACGCGCGCGATAGCGGGCTTGGTCGAGTTCTGCGACAGCCGCAGCAAATCCGCGTAGTCGACATTGGGGCGCGAATAATCCATCGAGAAGGCGGCACCGCTGTTCTGCAGATCGGCACCGGCACAAAACGCCTTGTCGCCCGCACCGGTCAGCACGATGACGCGTACGTCCTTGTCGTCATGCGCGTCGCGATAACCCTTGGCTACGCCCGCGATCACGTCGGCATTGAGCGCGTTGCGCTTGTCGGGCCGGTTAATGGTGATCCAGAAGGCCTGCCCGCGCTTCTCAAGGATGACGCTGCTGCTGTCGCTCATGTTCGCCGCCTATCGCCGTTTATACCTTACATTTGCGGCAGGATCGGTTCCGACCGCAAGCAGGATTTATGCGGCGGTCGGCGCCTTCCTCACCCAGACCTTGTTGTCATGGAACGCGGCCCCGCCGACAGGTGCGACCACGTCGGCGCCGGTCAGCGTGTTGATGCCGCGCCCGCCGATATGGGCTTTGTTCGGGTGGATGGATTCGGCGATCAAGACTCCTCGGCGCAAGCCATCGAACAATTTCGCGGTCAGCGTGGTCTCGCCGCGCATATTGCCGAGCGTCACTGGGTCGCCATCGGCGATCGAAAGCGCCGCCGCGTCGTCCGGATGGATCATCACGGTCGGCACGCCCTCACGGGCTTGGGATCCGGGTGTCTCGTTGAAACTGGTGTTGAGGTAGCCGCGCGAAGGCGAGGTCGCGAGCCGGAACGGATGCTGCTCGTCGGCTTCCTCGATAATGGTCCAATGATCAGGCAGTGACGGCATCTGCTCCCAGGGACCGAGACCCGACCTGCCGAACGGCGGATTGGCCCAATCGGCCTTGAAATGGAACTTCCCGTCCGCATGCGCGAAACCGTCGAGGTAGTGTGATGTCCGGAAATCCGGCTGCAAGTCACGCCACAGATCAGCCTCGAGGCTTTCGATGTCGCCATGGCCGCTCTTCTTGAGCGTCACGTCGATCAGTTCGCGCGGTGACATCTCGAACCCGGGATGCACGGCCTTGAGGCGTCGACCGAGTGCCTGAATTACCTGATGGTTGGAGCGGCATTCAGCCGGAGGATCGATCAGCTTGGGGCCGACCGAAATGTGCTGATGCCCGCCGCCATAGTAGAGATCGTCGTGCTCCATGAACATGGTTGCCGGCAGGACGATGTCGGCCATCAGCGCCGTCTCGGTCATGAACTGCTCATGCACCGCGACGAACAGGTCGTCTCGCGCGAAGCCTTCACGGACCAGCGTCTGCTCCGGGGCAACCGTCATGGGGTTGGTGTTCTGGATCAGCATCGCCTTGACCGGCGGTCCGCCCTTTAGCGCCTCCGCATTGCCGGTCAGGATGCGACCGATTTTCGACTGATCGAGCCAGCGCGTCGAATGGTCGATCGCGTCATGCCCCTCGATCACGGATTCGTTGAACCGCCAGATCGCGGCATTGTTGAAGAACGCGCCGCCGCCTTCGTACTGCCAAGCTCCCGTTACCGCCGGGATGCACAGCGCCGCATGCATCTGGGCTGCCCCATTGCGACTCCGGGTGAAGCCGTATCCCAGCCGGAAGAACGATCGCTTGGTCTGGCCGACCAGGCGCGCGAACGCCTCGATCTCCTCGACCGGCACGCCCGAGATCGCCGACGCCCATTCGGGCGTGCGGGTCTCGAGATGCGCTTCAAGCTCGGACGGACAATCGGTGTACTGCTCCATATACGCCCGATCCGCGTAGGCTTCGCGGAACAGCACATGCATCACACCGCAGGCGAACGCTGCATCGGTGCCGGGACGCAGGATGATCTTGATATCAGCCTGCTTCATGGTGTCGTTGTTGTAGATATCGATCGCGGCGATCTTGGCACCCCGCTCCTTCCGGGCGCGCATCGCGTGCGTCATGACGTTGACCTGGGTGTTCACCGGATTGGTGCCCCAGATTACGACGAGGTCGGAGACGCCCATTTCTCGCGGATCGACGCCGGCGATCTTGCCGGTGCCAACGGCGAACCCGACGCGCGCGATGTTGGCGCAGATCGTCGAATAGAAGCGGGAGTATTTCTTGACGTGCGACAGGCGATTGATCCCGTCGCGCATCACCAGCCCCATGGTGCCGGCGTAGTAATAGGGCCAGACCGATTGCGCACCGAACTCGCCCTCGGCGGCGTCGAACCGCGCGGCGATTTCGTCGAGCGCCTCGTCCCATGAGATCTGCGCAAAATGGCCGGAGCCCTTCGGACCGGTCCGGCGCATCGGGTGCATCAGCCTGTCGGGGTGGTGTATCCGCTCTGCGTAACGGGCAACCTTGGCGCAGACCACGCCAGCGGTATAAGTCTGTCGTTTTGATCCGCGTACTCGGCCAATCGAGCGGCCGTCGATCACTTCGACGTCCAACGCGCATGCCGAGGGGCAATCGTGTGGACAGGTGGAATGGCCGATATCGATCTTCGCGTGCTGGTTCATGGCCAAATAGGTAACACCAATTTACCTGTCCGCCGAGGTTATTTATGAGCTCAGTTCGCGCGAAAACCGTGCACAAGCCATGCGTCAGACGCCCAGATAGGCGCCACCATTGGCATGGATCGCCTGGCCATTGATGTAGCGCGCGCCGGGACCGCAGAGGTAGCGCACCGCGGAAGCGACATCCTCCGGCCGACCCTTCACGCCGGTGATCGTCTGGTGCGTCAGATGATGCGCCGGTTCCTTTGCTCGGGGCGTGCCGATCAACCCGGGAACGACGCAATTCACGGTGATCCCGTCGTCGGCGAGGTCGTGCGCGAGTGCGCGGGTGAGACCGACGATCCCGGCCTTGGCCGTCACGACGTGGGCACGATTCCTTGCACCCGTATGCGCGCTCAGGCCGCCGATATTGACGATCGTCCCGGCCCCGCTTTGCCGCAGCGCCGGAAGGCAGGCTTTGACGCAGTGAAAGGCACCATCAAGGGTAACGTCGAGGATCTCGCGCCATGCCGCATGATCCATCTCCGCGAATGGCCTTTCCCGACGCAACGCAGCATTGTTGACGAGAATGTCGATCCGGCCGAAGCGCTGCATCGCCGCGGCGGCCATGGCACGGACTGAATCAGCGTCGGCGACATCGCCGAGATGCGCGATCGCCCTGCCGCCGAGGGCCTCGATCTCGCGCACGACGGCATCGGCTTCCGCGTGATTGGTTCGTGCGTTTACCAACACGGAAGCGCCGCCATCCGCGAGTGTTAGCGCGATGGCGCGGCCAATATTGCGTCCGGCGCCGGTGACGATGGCGACCTTGTCGGCGAGTTCCCTGATCATAAGCACCTACCCGCGCAGGCGTGAAAGATCGATGCGGCCGCCATACAGCCCCGCCAGCAGTTGCAATACAACGTCTCTCTGTTCGGTGCTCCAGCGGCCATGCGCAACGCTGAGATTGAACTTGTCGATCAGATCCCGGTGCGTCAACGGCTCGTTCGCTCCGCCGCGCAAATAGGGCTGCCGCTCCTCAACCACGCTGCCATCTCTCAGCTTTGCGCGGACATGGCCAGTGTAGTTGCTCGGATAGGGATTTTCCGGATCGATCGCGAACGTCACCTTGGCCGCGAGGGCCAACACCCGCGCATCTTGAATTGCACTTTCCGTGAAAGCGCCAAGCCCAACGCCACCATGAACAAATCCGGTCGCGAGCAAATAGGGTGTCGCGAATTTGGCCGCATAGCCATTGGGCGGACGCTGCTTGTCGCCGAGCGGCTCCCAGAGCCTGTGCACGGTCCCCTCGGCCACCTCGCAAATGATCTCGATCACGTCCTCGGGCCGCACGCCGCGTGCCGCGAGCCGACGGGCGCAATCGATGTAGGGCTGCGCCATTGTCCCGCACGGATACGCCTTGAATGCCAGCGTGTCGGTGACCCAGCGCGCGCCGAAATCCCCGACCAGCGCCTCGTAATCTCCGTTCGTGGTGTGCGCGAAGCCGTGAAACAGCCCGTGCACGCCCTCGAAAACCGTGCGCGGGCCGACGAAGCCGCCGCGTGCCAACAGCGCCGCGCGAATGCCCGATTGCGCGGCCCAGCCGGCGTGCAGCCGCTTGGTCCATGCTCCCTCGGCGAGATATTCGATGATCCCCCCTGCCATACTGCCGGCGATGCCGAACGCATCGACGATCTGCCGGGCAGTCAGCCCAAGCGCGGCAGCGACGCCAGCCGCGGCACCGATTGCGCCAAAGACCGCGGTCGGATGAAAACCCGCCTTGTGCACCGCCTTGGGCACCACGAGGCTGAGACGGCACAACACCTCCGTGCCGACGGCGATCCCGATGAGCGCCATGCGGCCATCGGGATTGTGCCGCTCGCAGGCCGCCAGTACCGCCGGCACGACGACAGCGCCGGCATGCACTGGACCGCCCTCGAACGTATCGTCAAAATCCTCGCCATGCGCGGCCGTGCCGTTGACAAAGGCTGCACCGGCCGCGTTCAATGTCCGCGCATGCCCGATCGCGGTACATGAGCCGTCATCGTCGCAGCCGGCGAGCGCGCTTCTGACATAGTTTTCATTGCGCGCGGCGACGCAGAGACCGACGACATCGGTCAGGAGATGTTCGCATTTGCCGACGGTGACGGCCGGGAGCGTTCCTGGCCTGAGCGCAGCGATCCTCTCCGCCAGCGTTTCGGCGACAGACATCCCTAGCGAAATCGAGCTCATGCGCGTCAGACGCGGAAGATTCGCGTGTAGCGCGACTTGATTGACTCGCCTTCCCGCTCCACCGCTGCGGCATCGTCCTTCATCGTCTTGATGTCCTTCAACGGCTTGCGGCCGGCCTTCTCCTGGGTCTGTGCGTGCACCGAGCGCAATCCGCCGACATCGATGATGAGTTGCTGCGCCTCGCGGCCCAGCGCGAACGACTGGAACAACCTTGCCGCGTTCGGATGCGGGCAGGCCTTGAAGATGCCGTTTGGCCCGATGATCAAGGGTGAACCTTCGGTGGCATAGACCGGCTCGACCGGACGACCGGATTCCTTCATCTGGAAAATATTGTATTCATTGCCATCGGCCATCACGGCGCGCTCGCCGAGGTCTAGCTTCTTGGGCGGATCGGCCGAGGACTGCACCTGCATGATGTTCTGCTTGGCGAGCTTCTCGAAATAGCCCCAGCCAAGGTCGCGCTGCATCTGGTAAGTTGCGGTCATGATGGTGCCGCTGTAGCCGGGATGCGCCTTCACGATCTTGCCCTTCCATTTTGGATCGAGCAGGTCGGCAAAGCTCCTTGGTGCATCCTCCGGCTTTACCAGGCTGGTGTTGTAGGCGATGATCGAGAGCCAGACGCGGAAGCTCGCGAACTGCCCGTCCGCGTCGCGATGGTCCTCCGGATAGAATTTAGCGACATCCTCTGGGACGTATTGTGCAAGGACGCCGTCGCGCTTCCAGACGATGAAGTGCGCGGCGTCCGAGGAATTGACGACGTCGACCGCGTGAATGTTGCTCGAATATTCCTGGCCGATGCGTTGAAAGACACGTTCGGCACCGGTGCGCTCAACGCGCACGGCTATGCCGGGATATTTCGCCTCGAACGCCTTTGCCAGCTTCTCCGCGACTGGCAGATCCGTTGAGGTGTAGTAGACGATCTGACCTTCTTTTTTCGCGGCTTCGATCAGCGCGGGCGTGATCGACTCCGCCGGTGGCGCAGCGGCGATGACCCGCGTCGAAAAGGCTGCCCCCGCAATGACCGCTCCAGTGCCCTTCAGCACGTCGCGGCGTGACATCCCAAGACGTTTCCTCATGTGCTTCCCCGCGCTTGATGGCGAAGTTGGGTACACCGCTCCCCATCTTTTATTCCTATGCGGGAAACGGAGTCTGTCGTCGACAGATGCTTTACGTTGCAGCTAGACTTGTGATCAAGAAAGAAGACTAAAGTCGAGGGAGAATTTTCATGGCGGGCTCGAGGTTCGTGCTGGCGCTGGCTGCGGCCCTACTCACCGCACCGATCATTGGGTCACCGGCAGCCGCACAGGATTATCCCAACCGGCCGGTCAAGATCATCGTTCCGTTTGGTCCCGGCGGCCCGGCGGACGTCACTGCACGCCAGATCGGCAGCATCCTGCAGGAAAACTTCGGCCAGCCCTTCGTCGTCGAGAACCGCACCGGCGCCGGCGGCGTGATCGGCACGCTGGAGGTCGCGAAGGCACCCGCCGACGGCTACACCCTGCTGATGATGTCGAACACCCAGACCGCCAATGAATCGCTGGTGCCGCAGCGCAAATACGAGTTGATGCGTGACCTCGCACCGATCGCGCCGCTGAATTATTCCGACCTCGTGATCGTCGTCCACCCGGCCGTGCAGGCGAAGACGCTGCAGGAATTCATCGCACTTGCAAAAGCCCAGCCAGGGAAGTTGAACTACGCTTCGTCCGGCCAAGGTACTCCCTATCACATGGCCGGCGAGCTGTTCAAAACGATGGCAGGCATCGACGTCGTGCATGTGCCCTACCGCAACAGCGGCGAAGCCCGCAGCGGAGTGCTCGGTGGCCAGGTCCAGATGATGATCGACGCGGTGCCAACGATGGCGCCAAATGTTGCCGGAAATCAGGTCCGCGCGCTGGCGACAACGGGCAAGGCGCGCTCGACAGTGCTCCCCAATGTTCCGACTGTGATCGAAGCTGGCGTTCCGGGCTATGAGGCGACGATCTGGCTCGGCCTGATGGCACCGGCGGGGACGCCAAAGCCTGTCATCGACAAGCTCAACGCTGCCGTGAACGCCGCGATCAAGCGGCCGGATATCGTCAAGCTCTGGTCGGATCAGGGTGCCGTAGCCATGGCGATGTCGCCGGAGGAATTCGACAAATTCCTGCGCGGCGATATTGTGAAGTGGGCTGAAGTCGTCAAGAGGTTCGAGAAGACCCAATAGCTCGCCGCAGCACGAGGGCGCCATGCCAAGTATTCGATTTCGCCTCAATGGCGTCGATACCAATGTCGACGCCGACCCCGACCGGTCGCTGCTCGACGTCTTGCGTGGATCTCTTGCTGTAACGGGGGCGCATTTCGGCTGCGGCGCTGGTGAATGCGGCGCCTGCAACGTCCTGATCGGCGATCGGGCGATAGCCTCCTGCGATACGCCGCTCTGGTCGGTCGCCGGTAAGGACGTCACGACGCTCGAGGGTCTCGGCACCGCAAAGCGGCCACACCCACTGCAGCGGGCATTCATAGCCGAACAGGCATTGCAATGCGGCTATTGTGTATCCGGCATCCTGATCAGCGCGGCGGCGCTGTTGAAGCGAAATCCTTCGCCGTCCAGCAGTGAGGTGAAGGAGGCCCTCGATGGCAATCTTTGTCGCTGCGGATCGCACAACCGTATGGTGCGAGCGGTGCTGCGCGCGGCCGCGGAGATGGCGGCCGGATGAACCAGCAAGCTCCCAGCTCCGCGGCGGGACTCCCGGTCAACCTCGCGGCGAACCCGAAACTGTCGTCATGGCTGAAATTTTCGGCCGACGGCGAGGTTACCGTTTCGCCGGGAAAGGTCGAGATCGGCCAGGGTATCGTCACGGCGCTGGCGCAAATTGCGGCCGACGAACTCGACGTCGAAATCTCGCGCGTGCGCATGGTGCGCGCCTCGACGGCGATGAGCCCTAACGAAGGCGTCACCTCCGGCAGCCTCTCGATCCAGCAATCCGGCCGCGCGTTGCGGCACGCCTGCGCTGAAGCGCGCCACATTTTCCTTACGGCGGCATCTGACCGGCTCGGTGTAGCGGCCGACGCGCTGTCGATCCAGGACGGCACGATCTCCGGACCGGGCAATGTCACGACCAGCTACTGGGAACTGGCCGATGACGTTGTTCTGGATCGTGACGCGACAGCTGCCGTCATGCCAAAACCTGTCGCGCAACGCACGCTTGCGGGGCGCTCAACGCAGCGGCTCGACATTCCCGACAAGGTCTTTTCATGTCCGCGCTTCATTCACGATCAGGTGTTGCCCGGCATGCTTCACGGCCGCGTGATGCGCCCGGACACCGCGCGCGCAAAGCTGCTGGAATTGAAGGAGGACGGAGCGCGGGCGATCGCTGGCGTGGTCGCCATCGCGCGCGACGGCAGTTTCACCGGCGTAGTCGGTGAGACCGAGCATTGCGTCGAGGCCGCCCTCAAGGCCTTGCAGAAGGGAGCGACATGGTCTCAAGCGGAGACCTTGCCTGACGAGAACGATCTCGCCTCGTTCCTGAAGGCTGAACCATCAGAGCCAGTAGTGATCGATGAGAGAGCGGCGTCGATGCCGCGAGTGAAGAGCCGCACGATCGCGCGGCAGTACAGCCGCCCCTACCTTGCGCACGCCTCGATCGCTCCATCCTGCGCGATCGCGCAATGGGACGCCGACAAGGTGCGGGTCTGGACGCATAGCCAGGGCGTCTACTTGTTGCGCGCCGATCTGGCGCTGGTGCTGAAGCTACCGATCGAGAACATAACGGTCGAGCATATGGAAGGCGCGGGCTGCTACGGGCACAATGCTGCCGACGACGTCGCGCTCGATGCCGTGTTGCTGGCAAGGGCCGTTCCCGGACGGCCTGTACGCGTGCAGTGGTCGCGCCAGGATGAGATGACGCAGGCGCCGTTCGGTGCCGCAATGGTGATCGAGATCGAGGCCGATCTCGACGCCGCTGGTGAAGTCGTCGACTGGCGCCACTCTGTCTGGAGCAACGGTCATGCGGCCCGGCCGGGGCGCGCCGCGCAGCCCGCTCTGCTGGCGGCCTTCGAACTGGAAAAGCCGTTTCCCCGGATGATTTCGAGCAATCCGCCGCAAGCCAATGGCGGCGGCGCAGACCGCAATGCCATCCCGCTCTACGATTTTCCGGCGTGGCGGATTGCCAGCCATCGCCTGCTGACCATGCCTGTCCGCACCTCGGCGTTGCGGACGCTCGGCGCCCACGGCAATGTGTTCGCGATCGAGTCTTTCCTGGATGAGATCGCCGCTGGACGCAATGAGGATCCGGTTGCCTTCCGCCTCCGCCATTTGCGCGACGAGCGGGCCAGGGATGTGATCCGCAGCGCGGCAACGCGCGCCGGTTGGAAGCCAGAGCGGCGGCCCGGCGTCGGCCACGGCATCGGCTTTGCGCGCTACAAGAACACCGGCGCCTATTGTGCAGCGATAGCTGAGGTCGAGGGCGATCAGGACATTCGTGTGATGAAGCTGACGCTCGCGGCGGATGTCGGCGAGGCCATCAATCCCGATGGCGTCGCCAATCAGATCGAAGGCGGCGCGATCCAGGCGGTGAGTTGGGCGCTGAAAGAGCGCGTACGTTTCGACCAGCAGCGGATCACGAGCGCGAGTTGGTCGGACTATCCGATCCTTCGCTTCAGCGAGGTCCCGGACGTTGAGGTCGAGGTGATCCAGCGATCCGATCTCGATCCGGTCGGTGCCGGGGAAGCCGCGCATGGTCCGGTCACCGCGGCGATTGCGAATGCCGTGTTCGATTGCCTCGGCCTGCGCATCCGCAATCTTCCAATCACCCGCGACAGCTTGATCGCGGCCATGGAACTGAACAAATGACGAGCCTTAATATATTGAGCGGTGGCGCAGCGCAGGGGCTGGTGACTAGTCTCGCGCCGGCCCTCAAGGCCGAAACCGGCTTCGACATCGCCGGCGAATTTGGTGCGGTCGGCGCCATGGCGGACAAGCTGCGCGCGGGCGTGCCAACCGACATCGTCATCTTCACCGCGGCATTGGTGGCCAAGCTTGCCGACGAGGGACTGACTGTGGGCAATTCGATTGCGGATATTGGCCTGGTCGAGACCTCCCTCGCCGTCCGCGCTGGCGATCCGCTGGTGCGCGCCACCGACGTCGCCAGCCTGCGCGATGCATTGCTCGCCTCCGACGCGATCTTCGTACCTGACACCAAGGCTTCGACCGCTGGCATTCACGTTGCCAAAGTGCTCACCCAACTCGGCATCGCTGGCAAAGTCGAAGACCGGCTGTGGATTTTTCCGAACGGCGCAACCGCGATGCGTCATCTCGCGGCAAGCGATGCACGGCGGCCGATCGGCTGCACCCAGGCGACCGAGATCATCACCACAGACGGCGTGGTATTGTCGGGAGCGCTGCCATCAGGGTGCGACCTAGCGACCACCTACACGGCCGCCGTTACGACGCTGGCGGCTGCGGCGCCTCAAGCACGATGGCTGATTGCTCTGTTGACGTCGAGCCGCACACTGGAACTGCGCCGCCGGGCAGGCTTCGTTGCCAACCCGAAATAGCCCACCGCGAACAGGGTTTGCGTTCGATGCCCGACTCATATACTAATATATCAGCTTGGAGCACGAATGCCTGCGCGAGCACCGAAAGCGCTTCCAATCAAGAGCCGCGCCTCCGGCGGATACCGGCGGACCGGCCGGCCTCGCACCGCGACTGCGGCTGCGCGCATCTATGCAGACCTGCGCGCCGAGCTCGTTTCGCTGCAACGCCAACCAGGTGACGCGATCTCGGAAGCCGAAATCGCGCTTTCCTACGGTGTCAGCCGCACGCCGGTGCGCGAGGCAATCCTGAAATTATCAGACGAAGGCCTGGTCGAGATTTTCCCGCAATCCGGCATCTTCGTCTCGCGGATCCCACTGACCGCGCTTCCCGAGGCCATCATCGTCCGACGCTCCCTGGAAGAAACCACGACGCGCATGGCGACCGAGCGCGCCACCGCTAGTCAGATCCTCAACCTACAGTCGATACTCGAGCGCCAGCGTGAAGCCGACGCCGCGGGAGATCGCGACGCATTCCATCGGGCCGATGAAGCCTTTCACGGCACTATCGCCGATATTGCCGGGCATCCGGGCATCTGGAAACTGATCCTTCAGGTAAAGGTGCATGTCGATCGCTTCCGCCGCCTCACCCTGCCACAACGAGGGCGGATGGCCGAGGTGATCGCTGAGCACGAGGTCATTATGGCCGCGATCGAAGCCCGCGACGCGGCCGCAGCCGGGATTGCGATGGCCCGACACCTTGACCGCCTCCAGGCCGACATCTCGGCCACGCGGCACAACAATCCAGAGTTCTTCGATCAACCCAAATAGCTCACAATAACCGCGGCCGAACAACGGACGCTAATGCAGGGAAGGAAACGACATGAACAAAGCACTTCAATCGCGCGTTGGGGGTTTCGGCCGGCGCGACTTCATCAAAATGGGTGCCGGCCTCGGTGCAGCAGCCATGGCGTCAATGTCGCCGGCCGGCGCCCAATCTAAAGTCGTATTCAAAGCATCCGACGTGCAGCCTCCCGGCTACCCGACCGTGGTGGCAACCGAGAACCTCGGCAAGAAGCTTGAGGCCGCGACCAACGGCCGCTTGTCGATACAGATGTTCCCTTCGATGCAACTTGGCGGCGAGAAAGAGACGATCGAGCAGACCCAGATTGGCGCCATCCAGATGTTGCGCGTCAGCGCAGGAGCTGTTGGCCCGATCGTCGATGACATCAACGTCGTCAACATGCCATTTCTGTTCAAGAACATGCCGCATGCGGAAAAGATCATGGATGGGCCGATCGGCCAGGAATTGCTCGACAAGATCACCGCCCATGGCAACGCTGGCCTGGTTGCGTTGTGCTGGATGAATTCGGGCGCACGCAGCCTCTACAACACCAAGCGGACGATCAAATCGATCCAGGACATCAAGGGCCTGAAGTTCCGCGTGATCGGCAACCCGATTTTCATCGACATGATGAACGCGCTCGGCGGCAATGGCGTCGCGATGGGTTACGACCAGGTGTTCAGCGCCTTGCAGACCGGCGTGATCGACGGCGCCGAAAATAATCCGCCCAGCTATGTGTTCAGCAATCATTATACGGCTGCGAAGCATTTCTCGCTCACTGAACACCTCATCGTTCCCGAAGTGCTGGTCTTCTCAAAGAGAGCCTGGAGCGCCCTCTCCCCCGACGATCAGACACTGATCAAGAAGTTTGCGCGCGAGGCACAGATGGAGGAGCGCGAGCTCTGGAACAAGTACGAGCAGCAGGCGATGGAGAAGGCCAAGGCGGCCGGCTGCGAGATCGTCGAGATTGCCGACAAGTCACCGTTCCAGAACGCCGTCAAGCCGGTATGGGACAAATATGGCCCGAAATACCAGGACATGATCAGGCGCATTCAGTCCGCCTGACCGAGGAAACAGGAAATGGCCGCATCATTCCGCCGAGCGATGGACGTTTTGTATCTGGCGTGCGTCGGCACCGGCTGCGTTGCGCTGGTACTGATCTCAGCTGTGATTCCTTGGGCAGTGTTCACACGCTACGTGCTGAACAGCGCCGCATCATGGCCCGAACCCCTCGCAGTTCTGCTCACCATCGTTGTCACCTTCATCGGCGCAGCAGCCGGCTATCGGCTTAACCTGCACATGAACATCGCCTATTTCGCCAACAGGCTGCCGG
This sequence comes from Bradyrhizobium lablabi, assembly GCF_018131005.1. Classification (GTDB taxonomy): domain Bacteria; phylum Pseudomonadota; class Alphaproteobacteria; order Rhizobiales; family Xanthobacteraceae; genus Bradyrhizobium; species Bradyrhizobium lablabi_D. The sequence continues at coordinate 138,362 of NZ_JAFCJK010000005.1, read as the reverse complement.
ATCCGCTCCGGCTTCTCGCCGATCTGGTGGTCCAGCTCCTGATGGGACTGATCGCGCTCTTCATGATTATCTGGGGCTGGCGCCTTGTCGACGTGACCTGGCACAATACGATCGCCGATTTCCCGTTCCTCTCCGTTGGTGTCACCTATCTGCCGATTCCGATCGGCGGCGCGTGCCTGCTGCTGTTCATCATCGAGCGGGTCTTCCTTGGCCCGCCACCCGATCCGATCGGGCAGCACCGGGACATGGCCGTCGACTGATCGCGAGCACCCATCATGGACATCTTCATTCTGCTCGCGACGATGCTGATCTGTTTCCTGATCGGCATGCCGATCGCCTACTCCCTCGCCATGGCGGCCATCGCAGGCGCCCTGTCGATCGGCATTCCCCTCGAAGCCGTGATGCTGAAGATCTCAGACGGCGTAAGCAAGGTGGCGATGCTGACGATCCCGTTCTTCGTCCTGGCCGGCGCGATCATGGCGGAGGGTGGCATGGCACGACGGCTCGTCGCGTTCGCGGATGTGTTGGTCGGCTTCACCCGCCTGCGCGGCGGACTTTCGATCGTCAACGTGCTGGCGACGACCTTCCTGAGCGGCATTTCCGGCTCGGCGGTCGCCGATACGTCCGCGATCGGCTCAGTGATGATCCCGCAGATGGAAAAGAACGGCTATCCGCGCGTATTTGCTACCAACCTGACGATCACCTCGTCAGTTCAGGCGCTGCTGGTGCCGCCGAGCCACAACGCGGTGCTGTATTCGCTCGCCACCGGCGGGACCATCTCGATCAGCGCGCTGTTCATGGCGGGGGTATTCCCCGGCCTCTTGCTTGGTTTCGCGCTAATCATCCTGTGCCTCGCCGTCGCCTACCGCGAGAGACACCCACATGGCCAAATGGTGCCTGCCAAGGATGCAATACGGATTACGATCGATGCGGCCTGGGGACTGATCACGCTGGTTATCATCCTCGGCGGCATTCTGGGCGGCATCTTCACCGCAATCGAGGCCGGCGCCGTCGCCTGCATCTGGGCGTTCCTCGTGACGATGTTCATCTACCGCGACTATCGGTGGCGCGACCTCCCCGTGCTCTTGCATCGCACGCTGCGGACGGTTGCGATGGTGATGACGCTGATCGCCTGCGCCTCCAGCGTCGGCTACATCATGGCGCTGACCCAGATGCCGGCGAAGATGACGGCGTTCTTCCTGTCGATCTCGGATAACAAATACGTCATCCTTTTCCTGATCAATATACTCCTGCTTGTGCTCGGCACTCTCGTCGACATGGCCCCCTCGATCCTGATCGCGACACCGATTCTGCTGCCGGTGATGAAGAATTTCGGCGTCGATCCGGTTCATTTTGGAATGATCATGCTGCTAAATCTCGGCATCGGCCTGTGCCATCCGCCGGTCGGCGCGATTCTGTTTGTCGGCTGCGCCGTGGGGAAGGTCACGATCGAGCAAGTGATGCGCAAGATCTGGCCGTTCTATGCGGTGATGTTCTTTGTCTTGATGTGCGTCACCTACTTGCCGGAAATTTCGCTGTGGCTGCCGCGCCAGCTTCAAATCCTGCACTGACATCCATCTTGCGGAACGCCGGTAAACGCGTCAGCATTGCCGACAGAAGCGCATCCGCGCCGGCTCCGTCAAGAAAGGGCACCCACAGTGAGGATCGTCGACCTCAGCCGAGAACTCTATCACCGTACCCCGAGCTATCCCGGCCATCCACCGATCATGCATGGAACGTGGAAGAGTCACGAAGAGGCCTTCGTCGAATCGCGAAATGTGTACGGGTTGGCATCAATGTTTATCTCGATGCCAGACCACGGCGGTACGCACATCGATGCTCCCCGGCATTTCGGCCCGAGTGGCATCCCGATCAACGAATATCCGCTGGAAAAGTGCATTGTACCCGGCATCTGTCTCGACCTGCGCCACATTCCGCAGCGCGCCGAGATCACACCCTCCGATCTCGAAACGGCCCTGAAGGCTGCCGGCGTGTCAGTGCCAAAGGGCGGCACCGTCTTGCTCTGTACGGGCCATCATGCCCGCACTTTTCCGCGCAAGGAATATTCGACCGACAATTCCGGAGTGAATGTCGCGGCCACCGAATGGCTGGCGCGACAGGGCATCGTGCATTTCGGCATCGATTCGATGCGGCCGGGTCCCGACAGCGACGTGAACCTGCTGGTTCACAAGGCCTGCCTCGACCTCGACATCACCCATATCGAGAGCTTGTGCAATCTGGAGGCATTGCTTGACCAGGGCCGGTTCACTTTCATCGGCCTTCCGATGAAATGGCGTGACGGAACGGCATCGCCAATTCGCGCCGTCGCCGTGTTCGATTTGTGACTCGCAGCGATCGGAGGAACTTGATGACGGACACCAGAGCAGCCCTCCCCTCACGCCGCGCGATACTGAGCGGAGGCGCCGCGTTGGCGATGTTGAGTCTGGCGAAGAAGGCCGGCGCCGCCGGCTATCCTGAACGTCCCATTAAGATCATCGTTCCTTTCGCGCCGGGCGGACCGACCGACATCATGGCCCGCATTCTCGGTACCCATCTCGGAGAAGCGTTGGGCGGCACGATCGTGGTCGAGAACCGCCCTGGAGGCGGAGGAAATATCGGGATCGGCGTTGCCGCCCACGCTGAGCCGGACGGTTATACGCTATTGATCACGTCGAGCGCCTATGTGGTCAATCCCGGCCTCTACGCCAAGATACCGTACGATCCCTACACAGATTTCACGGCGATCGCAGAGCTCGGCACGTCTCCCAACGTGATCCTTGTCAATCCAGGGCTTGGAATTAGCTCTGTCGCTGACCTGGTCGCACGCGCGAAGGCCAATCCGAACGAGTTGAACTATGCCAGTCCTGGTCTCGGAACGACACCGCATTTGTCGGGCGAGTTGTTCAAGATCGTGAACCACGTCGAGATCACGCATGTCCCGTTCTCCGGTGCCGGACCGGCTATCCAGGCGATCCTGAGTGGAACGACCCAAGTGGCTTTTGCGGCGCTGCCGCCCGCCCATCCGCATGTCGAGCAAGGCGCATTGAAGGCTCTGGCTGTCACGGGAGCTCACCGCTGGTTCGATCTGCCCGACGTGCCGACCATGATCGAGCTCGGCTACACGGACTTCGTCTCCGATACGTTTCAGGGGTTCCTTGCGCCCGCAAGAACTCCGCCCTCCGTTGTCGAGATCCTGTCGGCGAAATCAATCGAGATCCTGAGGACGCCGAAGATCGCCGAACAGTTGCGCAACAATGGGTTCGAAGTGCTCGCGAACGGCCCGGACGGCATGCGCAAACGCATCGAGGACGAAGTGCCGAAATGGCGGGACGTCATCACCAAGGCCGGCATCAAGCCGGTCTGATCAGATCATGGTTGCGCGACACGCGGAGCGTGTGCTCTTGCGGGAGGCTCCCCACACCCCTACGCTGCCCTCACAACAAAAATCAGGGAGGCAATCGTCATGACCACACGAAGGAATTTCCTGAAGGCGGGAGCGGCCGCAGCCACCGGCGTCGTATTCTGTAGCTGCGGCCTTGCGCACAAGGCGCATGCACAACAATCGCGCCAGACGTTGCCGGTCAGGGTTGGCGGCAAGCGTATCAAGACCATCGACATTCACTCTCACTGCCATTTCCGAGAGGCTGGAGCCGTGCTTGGTGCCGATGCCGCCAAATTGCAGTTGCCGCCGGTCAACGGCGCGCCCGAGGCCTTTATCGAGATCGACAAACGCCTCGCCGCAATGGACTCCCAGGCTGTTGACATGGAAGTGCTGTCCATCAACCCATTTTGGTATGACCGCGATCGCGATCTTGCCGAGCAGATCGTCAAGATCCAGAATGAGAAGCTCGCCGAACTCTGCGCCTCAAAGCCCGACCGCTTCGCGGCCTTCGCCTCGCTGACGTTGCAGGCCCCCGATCTCGCCGTTCAGGAGCTTGAGACTGCGGTCAAGAAGCAGGGGCTGAAAGGCGCGGCCATCGGCGGCATCGTCAACGGCATCGAGTTCTCTGATTCGAAATTCCATCCGGTATGGGCCAAGGCCGAGGAGCTCGGCGTCCCCTTGTTCATCCATCCGCAAGGCGTTCCCGAACTCAACAAGCGACTGTCCGGCAACGGCTGGCTTGGCAACACGATCGGCAATCCGCTCGAGACCACAATTGCACTCTCGCACCTGATCTTCGAGGGCACCTTCGATCGCTTCCCGCGACTAAAGGTCATCGCGGCGCATGGCGGTGGCTATCTGGCCTCCTACGCCGACCGCTCGGATCATGCCTGCCTGGTTGGACCAAAGGGGTGCAACCCCAACATCCGGCTAGAGAAAGCACCGTCGGAATATCTGAAGCAGATCTATTTCGACTCGCTGGTGTTTACACCGGAGGCTATCCGACATCTCGTCGCCCAGGTTGGCGCGAGCCAGCTCGTGCTGGGAAGCGACTATCCCTACCCATGGCAAATGGCGCCGGTGGACCACATCTTCGCCTGCGCGTCGCTCAGTGATGACGACAAGGCGAACATCCTTGGTCAAACCGCGGCGAGGCTCCTTGGCGTTGCGGCTTAGGCAGCCGACTACCGGCTCGTCCAACGAAGTGCGACTGGCGTCCACGCGCGAGCAGTGACGCCAGTTCCGCCGCCGCTGTCAGTAAGCCCTCACCCTACTGATTTTGGTGCGCGGCTGGGCGAGGCGTGCCGGCGGCGTGATGTCATGCGCGAGGTGGTGCCGGCCGAATCGGGATCCCACGAATTCGGCCGGCACTGCCTCCCAGATCCACCTGATGGCCGTCGGATTGCCGACCAGCATTCCAAGACCGCGGACGCGCACAGGCGGAGCGACGAACTTGATGCTCAAGCTCTGGTCGTCGATCGTTCGTCTTGCGCTCGCTTGTCGAGAGAGCCGCATGGGCTCATCCACAGTACGGATATGCTTCCTGAAGCGCCATTTTACCGCTGCGCACACGACCTCACGTGAATGATTTCACGAGCTTATCGAGTTCACCCATTTGTGAGTTACAGGCTGGCCCCGTGCCTATTGGCGCTATTCGGCGTCGTTCGATCCGGCGTCGACCAGCTCTTGGAGAACCTCTGCCTTCAGCACAACGATGGCGCCATGTTCAAGCCGAACCCAACCGCGAGCTGCCCATGCCCGGAGCTGCTTGTTGATGCTTTCCCGCGTCATGCCGACCATCTCGCTGATCTCCTGCTGGGTGATCGAGATGGTACGGCCTTGAGGTCCAAGCTTATGCTTATCACTCAGCCGCAGCAGCGCACTGGCGAGGCGCCCCGGCAAGTTCTGCAGGATGATTTGTTCAACCTGGTCGCTGGTCCAGCGCAATCTCGTACAGAGCAGTTCGATGAACTTCATCGCGAGCGACGGCTGGCTGCGTACGAAGGGGATAAACTCCCGCCGATCAATGATGAACAGTTCGCAGTTCGTGTTGGCGGTGGCATCGGCCGACCGCGGTTGTCCGTCAAGCAGGGCAATCTCGCCGAATATCTCACCAGCCTCGATCAAGTTGAGAATCGCGTTGCGGCCGTCTGGCGAGGAAATGCTGATTTTCACGGTGCCGGAGATCACCGCAATCAGGTAGGTTCCGGGATCGCCCTTGGAAAAGAGCGTTGTCCCCCGCTTGAGCGTGACGTGCTTGGCGTAACGGCAAAGCTGATCAAATGCGTCGGGCTCGAGATCAGCGAAATACGGATGCTTGCGCAGCACAGCCAGCTTACTGCTCGAAAACGGCGGCGCCACGGCAGGTCTTTCTATGGGCGCAGCGGTCATCGTCATCCAGACAAAATTGTATCACGCCATATCGGCGCGGCACCACAGCAGACGCCGGCAAAGCTACCGATCAATGAAGCCTCTCCCATTATAGTCCCGCTGAATGCCTACAGCAACAAAAGGGCGAAGGCTGTCCTCTTTCGGAACAGAATCAGCAAAAGCTACAATTTTTGATAAATTATCCCCTGTTACAAAACTTTCGATTGCATCCAATGCCTTCCGCGGCATCCAGACCGCCGCATGGCGGCCGCTATTCGCCCGAAATTCCCATTTCCTTGATTACGCGGGCATACCTGGCAAACTGATCGCGCGTCAGGGCGCGCAACTCGTCCGCAGCACTTCCGCGCACGGTAAACCCCAAATATTCGAGCTTACGGCGAACCTCGGGGTCGCTGATTGCCTTCAACACCTCCGCGTTGAGCCGGGCCACAACGTCTTTTGAAGTCCCCGCTGGCGCGACGATTGCGAACCATGAGTTGAAAAGGAACCCCGGCAAGCCAGATTCCGAAACAGTCGGCACGTCGGGGAATTGCGACAGTCGCTTCTCGGTGGTGACGCCGATCAGTCTGAGTTGACCGCCGCGTGCCAGTGATGCGACGGTGCCCAACCCCTGGAAGCCCACCGGAACCTGCCCGGCCGCAATGTCGGTAGCAGCCTGTGTTGCACCCTTATAAGGCACATGTGTCAACGATATGCCGGCTGCGGATGCAAACATTGCCATCGCCAGATGCTGTGGGCTGCCCGGCCCACCAGAGGCATAGTCGATTCCACCGGGAGCAGCTTTTGCCGCTGCGATCAGGTCGGCCGCCGATTTGAAACTCGACTTGTTGCTGGCGACCAGCCCCCACTCGACGGTGGCGACCAGAGAGATCGGCTCAAAATCCCTAAGGGCATCCCAGCGCATGGTCGGCTGAAGATTGGGCACCATGGTCATGATGCTGTCGTTGAAGCCGCCAATCGTGTAGCCGTCCGGCGCGCTGCGCGCGACTTGATCGGCTCCGATCAGTCCGGATGCCCCTGGCTGGTTCAGGATGACGAATTGCTGCCCCATACTCTCGGCCATCTTTTGTGTAACGATCCTTGCGGCAACGTCCACGGCACTCGCCGCCGCCAGCGGAACGATCATCTTGATCGGCCGATCTGGATACGTCCCTTGTGCAGCGGCTTCGTGCCCGACGAATAGCGAAAGGAGAGAAATGAGCAGCTTCAGCAGGCGCATCGCGACGATCCTCCATTTGGCTCCGCCACACGGTTAGCCAACCATTATCTCCGCGCGGGAAATTGCAATCGCCTTTATGCCCTCGTTTAACCAAGAACGATGCTTTGCATATGAGCCGCCCGCGGATCCAGGCGCGGACAACGCACTGTTTATCAAGTTTCGCCAGTCTCCCACCCATAATGGGGAGAGTGCAAATGCCGCAGATTTGGATGACCTACGCCGAGATCGGCGACATGCTGGGGTGCGATCCCAAGACCGCACGGGCCGCAACCATCCAGCGATCGCTCGACCGGAAGAAAAGCCGCGATGGAATGACCCGGGCGAAGCTCGATTCCGAACTGACAGCGCGGTTCATTGCCGCGATCCGAAGTGCCGACACGGCTCTGGACCAGGCTGTTAACAGCCTGCACGCAATGCACCAGATGATGTCGCGCGGCGGCCGGTCGAACGTTCGACATGCTACGGTGCCGAACCCCAGGCTCACCGCTGCGAACTGATCGCGACGGACAAGCTCGAAGCAACTTGCCGTCGGGCCCGAAGAACGGATGCAGCCCTTCGAATTCGCCGATCGGGACCTGGTGCGCGAATGCTGTCAATTCGGCGGCTCTCCAATCCCGTGAAGTGTACCAACGTCACCAAGCGGCAACGCGCGGCTCATTCCCTCTTCACGCCGCGGAATCCCCAGTCCATTTCCGACATCAACCGGCGAACCTATCGACTGCGCATGAAGGTTATGCGACGCTTGCATTGCCGTGCAGCAGATGCGCACAACTGGATGCCGCCTAGGGGACGGATGGCTCGCGAGAGCCGATCAGTTTAGGCTAGGCTGCCGGTTATAAGAGGAAGCGCCCATGTACCGTCCCGCCGGCGTCACCATGTCGCCTGATCTTGCTATCCCCCACCGCATGAAAGCCTGGGTCCTTGGCGACCCCGACCAGCTTCTCCTTCACGAAAAGCCTACGCCGGTTCCCGCACGCGCCGAGGTCCTGGTGCGCATCGATGCAGTGGCGATCTGCGCGACCGACCTCGAGATCATCCATTCGGGCTCGCCGGCAAGCATTGCGGGCGGTCTGCCCTTCAACAAGGACTTCACACCGGGCCATGAATATATGGGCACGGTTGCGGCTCTCGGGCCCGACGTCGACGAATTCAAGATCGGCGAGCGGGTCAACGTTGAAATTCATGCGGGCTGCGGTCAGTGCAAGCGCTGCCGCCAGGGCATGTACACGTCATGTCTCAACTATGGGAGGCCGGAGAAGGGGCATCGCGCCAACGGCTTTACGACTGACGGTGGGTTCGCCGAATACGCCGTCAATCACGTTAACACGCTCGCGCGCGTACCCGACGGCATGAGCGACGCCGAGGCGACGCTCGTGGTGACAGCCGGCACGTCCATGTACGGCCTGACGGAACTGGGAGGATTGGTCGCCGGAGAGAGCGTCGTCGTGATCGGCCCGGGGCCAATCGGGCTGCTAGCGGTGGCGGTCGCAAAAGCGCTCGGCGCGAGCCCTGTCATCCTGACCGGGACGCGCAACAGACGCCTTGCCATCGGCAAGGAGTTGGGCGCCGACCGTACCATTAACATCAACGAGGAGGACGCCGTCGCGATCGTGAAAAAACTCACCGGCGGAATCGGTGCGGACTACGTCGTCGAATGTGCGGGCACCGAGGCCACGATCGACCAGGCCATCCGCATGACCAATCGCGGAGGAAAGATATGTCTCGCCGCATTCCCGCATGAACGCGTCACGCTGGATATCGCGCAGCTCGCCATGAACAATATCTACCTCTACGGCATTCGAGGCGAAGGCCGCAGCGCCACCCGCCGCGCGATGGCGTTAATGGCGGAAAAGCGCTTTGATGCGACCAAAATCCACACCCATACGTTTCCGCTCGCCGAACTGCCGACGGCATTGCGTTATGCTCGCGAACGAATCGACGACGCCATCAAGGTGGTCGTTGCCAACAGGCAGGCCGCCCCGGTCGCCGGCGCGACGTGGTAGCAAACCGCTCACCTGGTAAGGTGCACCGGATACTCCGTGGTGGCCATCACGCGCTCCCACCGAGATAGAGCCGCCTGACGATGTCATTGCCCTTCAATTCGTCGACCGAATCGGCTGCCACGACGATCTCGCCATGTACGATGATGTATCCACGATTGGCGATCCGGATTGCCTGATTGAAGTTTTGCTCCGCCATCAGCACGGTCAGGCCGAGATTCTGATTGAGTTCGCCGATCTTGGTGATCGTCTGCGAGACCAAGAGCGGCGACAGACCTACCGAAGGCTCATCGACCAACAGCAAGCGTGGCGACGACATCAACGCACGCGCGATCGCCAGCATCTGTTGTTGCCCGCCCGACATGGTGCCGGCGAGCTGGCTCTTTCGTTCCTTGAGGGTCGGAAATGCTTCGAAGGCAAGCGCCAGATTGCGCTCGATATTGCCACGGGCGGCCTTGCGAAAGGCGCCGAGCATCAGGTTCTCCAGGACGGTCAACCTCGGAAACAGCCGTCGTCCCTCAGGAACCAGCGCCACACCAAGATCGACGATATCTTCAGCCGACAGCCGGGACAGATCATGAGCCGATCCGTCGATCGTGAGCGATATGCTTCCTCGCTGCGGCCGGACGAGGCCGGCGATGCACTTCATCAAGGTGCTCTTGCCGTTGCCGTTAGTGCCCAGCAATGCGACGGTCTCGCCAGACTCGACACGGAGCGAAACGCCACGCAACGCCTTCACGGCGCCGTAACCCGCATCAAGGTCATTGGTGGCGAGGCTAAGTGCCAAGGTAGGCCTCCTGCACGCGCTGGTTGGCCATGACTTCAGACGGCGTGCCAATCGCGATGATCCTGCCGGCGTCAAGACACATCACGCGATCCGAGAAACGCATGACCGCCTGCATGATGTGCTCAATCATGATGATGGTGATGTCGTGATCTGCAAGGCTCATCAGAAGATCGAGCACCTCGTCGACTTCCGAGCTGGAGAGGCCTGCCATGGCTTCATCGGAAATCAGCAGCTTTGGATGTGTCGCCATCGCCCGGGCAAGCTCCATCTTGCGCAATTCCACTTGGCTCAGCTTCGTGGGCAACGTGTCAGCCTTGGACGCGAGACCCATCCGGGTCAGTATCGACATCGTGGTATCACGACGTTGCGTCATCGAGACATGCTCGTCCGCAGCAAAATCGAGCGCGACCATGAGATTTTCAGCAACCGTCATGCTTCTGAACGGCCGAGGGATCTGGAAGCTGCGCGCGATACCGCGGCGCGTGCGCATATGTGGCTGCAGCGGCGAGATGTCTTCTTCGCGGAAGATGACGGAGCCGACCTCGGTGCGGAACGCGCCGGAAATGCAATTGATCAGCGTGGTCTTTCCCGAGCCGTTCGGGCCGATTAGGCCGAAGCGCTCTCCCGGCGAAATGTCGACGCTGACATTGTCGAGCGCGGTGAAACCGCCGAACCGCTTGGTGAGCGAAACGATCTGCAGCAAGGGCACCCGTGTTTCGGAGGCCGTCATTCCTTACCCCGGTTGCGACTACGGATAATCTTGCGGATCAAGCCAATGATACCCTCTGGCGCTCCAACGACAAACAGCACCAGCATCACGCCGAGCAACAGCACGTTGACTTCCGATGAAATGGTAACGGTCAGCAACTGCTGCGTCGCGCTCAACAGGATCGCACCGATGACCGGGCCCATCCAATGTGCAGTCCCCCCGATCAGCGACATTGCCAGCGCCGAGACGGAGTAATTGAGATTGAACGCGGACGCCGGGTCAGCGTATTGCACGTACATCGCGGCTGGCGCACCGGCCGCGCACATCAGTGCCCCGGAGATGACGCACGCCAACAGCTTTAGCCGCAGGGTCGGTACGCCTGTGCATTCGGCGGCGAGTTCGTCGTCTTTGAGCGCCTGCAAGCCGCGGCCGATCCATGAATTCTGAATGTAGCGCGAGATCGCAACCGCCAGGACCACCAGCAGCGCCTGAACGAAGAACAGCATTTGCACATAGTTGTCGAATGGAGCCGACGCCGCCGGCCGCTGTATCTGAATGCCTGCCGCGCCGCCGACATATCGCCAGTTGGTGATCGACGTCTCTATGATGATCGTTAACGCAATCGTCGCGATCGAAAAGAAGATGCCCTGCATCCGCAATGTCAGGAGCCCCAGGGCGAAGCCCATCAGGGCGCCGACCGCGGCAGCCGCCGCGATCTGCACAACGAGCGGCGCGCCAACCGCCTTGACCAGGAACACGGCCGTGTAGACGCCCATACCGAAGAACGCACTGGTGCCGAAATTTACGTAACCGGCGTAGCCCCCAAGGATGCTCCATGCGACGGCCAGCACGATGAACTGCAGGATCACGTAGCCGGCAAAAAAGGGATACTGATTGCCGATCACTTGGGTCATCAGCAGCGCGGCGGCGAGAAATAACGTTATCCCGATCCAGAATGAGATGCCGCTGCGCTTCATGATCGCCTGCCGAACAGGCCTTGGGGCCGGACGGCGAGGACGCCGAGCAGCATCGCGAAAGAAATGGCCGGCGCCCAGGAGGCGCCGAACATGGTGAGGACGATCGACTCGGCGACGCCGAGGATGATGGCAGCGACGAGCGTACCGCTGATGCTGCCAAGTCCTGCCATCACCACGACGCAGAATGTACGCCCGATATAAGCGCGGTCGAGCGTCGGGTCGACGGGGGCGACGATGATAAGCAAAGCACCCGAGACCCCGAGCACGGCGGTCGCAATGCCGAACGCCCATTGCTTGACGCGGATCGGGTTGGCGCCCATCAATCGCAGAGCCTCCTGGTCCTGTGCGACCGCGCGGATCGCGCGTCCCATGAAGGTTCGCGACAGATACAGCGTCAGCAGGATGGTGAGCGCCCCGGCTACCACGAACGCGACCAGCAGGCGGAAGGGAATCCGGATATCGCCGAGCCGCCAGGCCTTGCCGATATACGCCGCGGTGACCGAACGCTGGTCGACGCCGAACTGCAGAATGATCAACACCTCGATGATAAAAGCGACGCCAAAGAAGAACGCGATTCCGCGCACGCCGGCGTCGCTACCCCGCTTTTCAAAAGTTTCGTAATACAGGCGGTAGGCCGCGAGGCCGAACACAAACAGTATCGGTGTGATCAGCACCCCCGCCACGAGGGGATCGACGCCGTATTGCTCGTTGAGGAAGAACACGGCGTAGGACGCCATCACCAGAAAGGCGGGATGCGCCACGTGTGGGACGTCAAGCAAGCCGAACGAGACTGACAATCCGAGGCTGACCGCTCCATAGAAGCAGCCGAGCAGTACACCAATTACGATTGCATCGAGCAGCAGGTCCATTGAAAACAATTGAAGTCCCCTTGACCGGCGCGAAGCCTGCGTCCCCGGCCAGCCCCACCGGGTCATCCAAATCCCCGCCCGGGACTGTTCGGCTCAATCCCGGGCAGCCATGCGATGATCTCGAAAACGCCGTTACTTGCGAGCGGCCTCAAATGGAGCAATGAGTTCGCCAGACCTCAAATTCTCCGGGAACAGGATCACCTGCTTGCCCGCATTGCGGAACTGTTCCATGTTCTTGTCCACCACGCCCCGGAACTGGGCCTGCAGCACGGCGGTTTCTTTACGCTCGCCATCCGCCGAGAAGGCAATCGGCCCAACGATCGTCTTATGCGTATTCTCACGCAGATATTTTGCGATCGCCTTCTGGTCGAGCGAGCCTACAGCGTTGACGGCCTGCTCGACGAGTTGGCCACTGGCATAACCGAACGGCGCGAGATAATAGCCCAGCGGATCGACCTTCGCTTCCACCGCCCGTTTTGCGTAGGTCTCGAAGAATTCCTTTGTCCCGTCGAAATACATGCTCTTTTCCGGGAGCCACGAGTTGTAGTTGACGACGCCGTTAAGCAACGACCCCAGATTTTCCATCACGGCGCCAAACTGCAAGCCGACCATGCCGCCGCCGAAAACTTTGACGCTGTCGCCGATCCCGATTTCGTTCACGGCGCGCAAAATCCCCGCCGAATCCGGCGGATAGGACGCGACATAAACGATGTCAGGCTTAGTGGCCTTGATTGCGCGAACGATACTGGAGAATTCCACCGTGTTGGGCGGATATGCCTGATCGAAGACGATCGGCATATTGCGCTTTGTTGCTAGCTCCCGCGCCGTCTTCGCCAGATTCTGCGCAAACTCTTGGTCTGCCGCCAGCAGCGCTATCGACTTGCCGCCGGCTTTCTGGGCAATATCGAGGAATGAAGCAGCCCAACTGTCTGCCGGTCCCCAGGGCGCGTTGTTGAACCACATGTCGTGGCCAACCTTGCTGTTCACCTGGAACGAGAAGTTGCCGATCAGCAGGAGGCCGCGCTGCTTGACCATTGGCATGATCGGCGCGGTCGGCACGGTTGCGTAAGGCGCGAACAGGAGATCCACCTTGTCGATGTCGATCAGCTTCGAATAGATCGCCGGGGTCTCCGAAGCGCTCGACTTGTCGTCGTAGACCACGAGTTCGACCTTGCGGCCGAGCAGGCCGCCCTTGGCGTTGACGTTGTCCCTCCAGATCTCGATGCCGAGCAACGAAGCCTTGCCACCGCCGGCAAGACCGCCGGTCAGAGGCATGCTCATGCCGATTCTGATCGGCGGCTGTTGTGCGTCAGCACCTGGGCTCAGCCCAAGCAAGGCTGCGGCAATCGTTCCGCCGAGAAGTGTCCTGCGTTTCATCAATCCTCCCCATAAGTCTCATTTTTTTCTGACATATTGAATGAACAGGGCGAACGTCACAACGAAAAAGCGTCACGTCCGTTAGTAGGGGTGCCTCCTCAATCAAATCCGTCCCAGTGCCGTCAGAACAACCTGAGGCGTCAGTGGAATCTCCGTAATTGTCGTGCTGAACGGTCGCAGGGCATCATTGACCGCATTAGCAACAGCGGCAGCGGCGCCTGCCGTGCCGGCTTCGCCCGCTCCCTTGGCCCCCAGCTCAGACTCCATCGTGGGCGACACGACGTGGCCAACGTCAATGTCCGGCATCTCGCCCGGCATCGGGACCAGATAGTCGGCCATGTTAGCGTTGGTGAGCTGGCCCCGCTCATCATAGATACACTTCTCGAACAGCGCCGCCCCGAGTCCTTGCACCACCCCGCCCCGGATCTGCTCGTCCACAAGTTGCGGATTGATGATCGTGCCGCAATCCTCAACCACCCAATGCTTCAGGAGCTTGACGAACCCGGTGTCAACGTCGACCTCCAGCCAGGAGGCCTGGGCGCCATTGGTGAAGGCGAAGGGGTATTCGCGAGGAACAAAATGCCGGGTCGCCATTAATTCAGGCCGAACTCCTGGCGGCAATGTGTCCGGGCGGAAGTAGACGATCCGCGCCAACTCGCCCAGTTCGATACGCAGTGCACCATCACTGGCATTAACGACGTTGTTGCTGGTGATGTCCAACTCTGCCGGCGTGGACTGCAGGATAGCGGCCGCAACATCGAGAATGTTCCCACGCAAGACCTTGGCAGCTTGCAGCGCCGCCTCACCACCGATCCCCGCACCGCGCGAGGCCCATGTGCCGCCACCGTAGGGCGTATTGTCGGTATCACCCAAGATGACGCGGACACGCTCCATCGAAACTCCGAGCACACTGCCCACGATCTGTGCAGTCAGCGACTCGGACCCCTGCCCCTGTTCGGTGATGCTGGTCTGGCAGATGACCGTACCTTGCGCATCCAGCCGAACCGCGACGCCATCCTGAGACGATATCTTGGCGCCGCCAACGCCATAGAAAGCGGCGCTCGGATTGGTCACCTCGATAAAGCTGGCAATGCCGATACCGCGATGGACATTCCTGCCCCGCAGGGTCGCCTGCTCCGCACGCAGCGCGTTGTAGTTCATCATCCCGAGCAGCTTTGCCAACGAGGCGTGATGCGACAATTGCTCGAATCTCAGACCTGAGGGAGAGACGCACGGATAGCCGTCGTCGGCGATGAGATTGCGACGGCGGATTTCAACCGGATCCATTCCGATCCTCGCGGCGGCCAGATCGACCAACCCCTCCGTCACCGAGCAAGCGATCGGATGTCCGACCGCGCGGTACTGGCAGGTGACATTCTTGTTCTGAAAGACGACTCGAGCGCGTGCCCGATAGTTCTGGGTGACGTAGGGGCCGCCGACAAGATTGACAACCTGATTAGCCTCAATAGCGCTGGTGCGCGGGTACATCGAATATGGACCGATTCCCGTGAGATCATCGATCTCGAAAGCTGTGATTTTGCCATCGTGCTTGACGCCGATGCGTCCCTTGCACCGATGGTCACGCGCGTGAATATCGGTGTTGAAGCTTTCAATACGATCGGCAACGAACTTGATCGGCCGACGCAGAAGCTTCGAGAGTGCGTAGGTCGCCATTTCATCGGCGTAGATATGAACCTTGATGCCGAAAGAGCCGCCGACATCCTTGCAAATCACGCGGACCTGAGATTCTTTCAGGCCCAAATGCAGTGCGGCGATGTTTTGCACCATGTGGGGTGCTTGTGTGCCCTGATAGATCGTGAGTCGGGCTTCCGCCGCATTCCAGTCGGCGACCACGGCCCGCGGCTCCAGCGTCACGCCGGTATGACGACCGAAAACGAACTCAGCCTCGATCACGGCGTCGGCCTCCGAAAACGCCCGATCAACATCGCCCGCAATGTGATTGCGCTCAAAGGCAAGGTTGTCGCCAAGCGCCGCGTGAATAACGGGCGTCGACGGATCAACGGCTGAACGCATATCGGTAACCACCTCGAGTTCCTCGTAGTCGACCGCGACCTGCTCCATCGCGTCTTCGGCGGCCGCGCGGCTGGTCGCAACTACCGCCGCAACCGCCTCGCCCTGCCAGCAAACACGCTCGATCGCGATGGCATGCTGTGGCGCCGACTTCAGCCCCTTTAGATGCGAAAGCACACCAACCCAAGGTGTGATGACGGCCGCAAGCTCGCGGCCGGTCACCACACCAATCACGCCCGGCATACACTTCGCCGCGCCGGCATCGATCTCGACGATCCTTGCATGAGCATGCGGCGAGCGCAGGAAGACCACGTGAGCCATCCTGGGCAAATCCAGATCACTCACGTAAAGTCCCCGCCCCTGCAGCAGCCGGTCAAGGTTGGGCCGCGGCACGGTCTTGCCGATATAGGAGTTCGGGCGATCGAGCACCGAGAGCGTGTCTGCGCGCCCGCGGGTCGAGGTCATGACGAACGCCCTGCTCGTGCCCTGGCTGTCGCTTGCACGGCGTCGACGATGGCCTGATAGCCGGTACAGCGACAGTAGTTTCCGGAGAGATGCTCGCGGATGGCCTCGCGATCCGGCGCAGGTGACTGCCTTAGCAAGTCCTGCGCCGTCATCAGCATTCCCGGAGTGCAGTAGCCGCACTGCAGTGCGTTGCGTTCACGAAAAGCGGTCTGAAGGTCAGCAACTTCACCGCGATCGGATAGCCCTTCAATCGTCTCAATCGAAGCGGCTTGCGCTTGTACGGCCAGCATCAAACAGGAGCGCACGATCTCGCCGTTGACACGAATCGTGCAGGCGCCGCAAACGCCATGCTCACAGCCGACATGGGTTCCAGTAAGTTGCAAATGCTCACGGAGAAAGTCAGCCAGATTGAGCCGTGGCGGAACAAGCGCATCGATACGTTCACCGTTGACCTGAAACGAAACCGATATCGGGGCAATCACGCTCTGACCCCCGTGTCCAGTTCGGGACGCGAAAGCAGGGTCGCTACGCAGCGCCTCAGCAGGACCTGTGCGAGGTGCCGGCGCATGGCGGGAGACGCCTGCTGGTCCTCCAAAGGATTGAGCTCCTGAGCGAGCGCAGCAGAGGCTGCAGCCAGGGAAGTGAACGTTACGGCCACGTTGATCAACTTGCCGGCGGCTGTAGCGAGCAACGGGCGATCGCCAACCGCAAAGAAACCAAGCCGTAGATCGAAAAACGTACCGTTCCTGACAACCGCGCTCGCGGCAAGGCCGACGATGGCGTAATCACCGTGTCGTCGTGCAAATTCCTGAAAGAAATACACCAATTCCTTCTCAGCGACCGGAAGCTCGACCGCGATCAGCAATTCCTGGGGCGATAACGCGGTCTCGTAGATGCCCTTGAAAAATTCTGCCGCAGCGATCCTGCGTTCGCCAGTTGGACCGCGAACGACAATGGTCGCGCGAAGCAGGACCATGCAGGCTGGCAATTCCGATGCCGGGTCGGCGTGCGCCAAGCTTCCGCCAATTGTCCCGCGGTTGCGAATTGCGGGATGGGCAACATGAGCGATGGCATCCCGTAACAAGGGCGCATGCAGGGCTATCAGCGGAGATCTTTGCAGATCGACATGGCGAGTCAGCGCACCGATCACGAGCTCACTGCCTCTCGTTTCGATGCCGCGTAACTCGACGAGATCGCCGATATCGACCAGGATATCCGGGGAAACGAGCCGAAGGTTCATCGCAGGCATCAGGCTCTGACCGCCTGACAGAACCTTGGCCTTGTCGCCGTGTTGGGCGAGCAGTTCCAGCGCGTTCACGACGCTGGACGCGCGGGCATAAGCGAAAGCCGCAGCTTTCATGTTGGGCAAGGCCTCCCAGCCCGACTTTGGCGTTTCCGGATTAGACGGCGGCCACTTGCAAACGTCAAGCTTGTTTATCGAGTGATTATTTGATGGCTCAGGGCTTGTCATCGCGCGGCGAAGGACGCACGGTCTTCGCTAAACAAGAAGTCTGCACGCGGGGAGCAGAAAACCATGAGGCTCGGTTTCTTCACAATGCCGATCCATCCCGTCGAAAAGGATTGGCGGCAATCGCTTCAGGAGGATCGCGAAGCCTTCCTGCTTGCCGATGAACTCGGCTTCAGCGAGGCTTATGTCGGCGAGCATGTCACCGACAGAGCCGAGAACATAACCTCGAGCATCGCCTTCATCGCGTGGATCGCGTCCGCCACCAGGCAGATCAAGCTCGGCACCGGCACCATCAACATGCCGAACACACATCCGGCAACCGTTGCCGCATCTGTTGCAATGCTCGATCACATGCTCGACGGCCGCTTCATCCTCGGCATCAGCCCGGGAGGTCTGCTGTCTGATGCGGAGGTCTTTGGTAATCTCGACGCAGACCGCAACGCCATGTTCCTCGAGGCCATCAATCAGGTGCTCGCGATTTGGTCCGGCAAGCCGCCATATGAGCTACAGGGCAAGTACTGGAATATCTCAGTTGATAAGACCATGATTGAAAGCATCGGCCAGGGATTTATTGCCCGTCCCCTGCAGATGCCGCATCCGCCGATCGTCGTGACTGCAGTTGCGCCGTTCTCAAGGGGTGTAACCGAGGCCGCAGCACGAGGTTGGGATCCGATCTCCGCAAACTCTTGATGCCGGCCTGGGTAAAGAGCCATTGGCCCAAATATGTCGAGGGCTGCGGGCGCGTGAGCCGCGCCATTGATCCAGCAAACTGGCGTGTTGCGAAGAGCGTGTTCGTCGCGAAAGACGCGGCGACCGCAAAGGCCTATGCCACCGACCGCAACGGACCCTACGTCTACTACTATCACCAGTTGTTCACGAAACTGAAGCGCAGCGGTCGGCTTGAGTTGTTCAAGACACGACGGGAGCAGCCTGACACCGAGGTAACGCTGGAATCCATCTGCGACAAGCTCATCATCTACGGCACGCCGGAAAGCGTCGCCGACCAGTTGCTGGCGTTCCAGGAGGAGGTCGGCACGTTCGGAACCCTGCTTTATGCGGGCAAGGACTGGAAAGACCGCGAGCTTGGTCGTCAGTCGATGATTCTTATGGCCGAGAAGGTGTTACCGCAGGTCAACGCCGGCGTTGCCAACTGAACGGACACAATCAAGGAGCTCTGCCGTGGCCTTCACTGATCGCATCCCCTATCAGGCTCAGGTCGATCGCCCCAAGCTCGTTTTACCTGGCGGCAAGAAGCTCGCGGTGTGGGTGATCCTCAACGTCGAGGAATGGCGGATCGAGAACGCCATGCCCCGCACCGTACTCAGCCCGCCCATGGGCCAGCCGCTGTTGCCCGACGTGCCAAACTGGTCGTGGCATGAATATGGTATGCGTGCCGGCTTCTGGCGGCAGTTCAAGGCACTCACCGATCGGAAAATACCGGTGACGTTGGCGCTGAACGCCAACGTGTGCAACACCTATCCACGCGTAGCATCCGCGGCACTTGAAGCGGGCTTCGAATTCATGGGGCATGGATTCATCCAGGCGCCGATGCACAAGGCCGGGGACCAGGCCGATGCGATCACGCGCTCGGTCGAGACGATCGCCAAATTTGCCGGCAAGCGACCGCGATCCTGGGAAAGCCCGGGCCTGACGGAGACCGAGGATACGCTCGATCTGCTGCGTCTCAACGGAATTGAATATGTGGCGGACTGGGTGATCGACGACCTTCCCCAAGATATCGCCACCCCGCATGGACCCCTAACCACGATCCCCTATTCCGTCGAAACCAACGACATTGTCATTCACGCCCTGCAGCACCTTCCATCTGAGCAGTTCCTCAAGCGCTGCACAGATCAGTTCGACCGGCTCTATCTCGAAGGCGCAACGAACGCGCGGATCATGGCGATCTCGATCCATCCTTACATCACAGGGGTGCCGCACCGAATCAAGTATCTCGAGGCGCTGCTTGACTACGTTACCGGCCATGACGCTGTGGCGCTGATGACCGCCAGCGAGATTGGAGATTGGTATCGCGCCGAGATGTCCAAAACGTAGCTTGGTTCAAGTCATAATCTTGACTGGAATTCGCCGACGATGGGCACAGTCTTCGGCTATTCGGCTAAAGCCGGCGAGAAAGACATCCAGCGCGTCACCGATCATCTGCGTCTTGTCCTCAAGAACAGGCGCCTCATAGATGTATTTGCGCACACCGTAATAGAAAATTCCGCCGTGAAACACCCAAGCTAGTTCCAACTCGGCCGGACTTGGCTTGCTTTGCGCCTCCAGTCCCGCATCGTGGCGACACTCCCTGATGATGCGAGTCAGGATCTTGTCCTTGACCATGCCGACATACCAACGGTTGATGTCGAGGCCCTTTAGACCCGAATAGAGATAGATTCGAAGCCATTTGCGCGTGAAGATCGCGTTCGTGTAAGCCTCGTAGAACTCCTGCAGCCGCGCGCGCAGCGGCCGAGATCGATCCGATAACAATTTTTCCCAGCCAGTCTCGAGCGGATCGAGATAGACCTTGCGATAGACCTCTTTGATCAGTTCGTCCTTGCTTGGAAAATAGCGGTAGAGTAGCGGCTGGGTGACACCGAGCTTGCGGGCCAACGCCCGCGTGCCACCGCCGAATCCCTCTTCCGAGAACAGTTCTGTCGCCTTCGTGACGAATTCAATGCGACGGTCGTCAGGTGGCAATCGCCTGTGCCGGGCACGCGTTTGCCTGACGGATCCTTTCCGGATCATGACGCTTTGCTGCTTGCAACAAACCGCCCGAAACCGCCCCGAGCGAACAGCAATGGCTCCCGCCGATTGTAAGCGTAGGCTTCCACCGCTCCCAGAAAAATGACGTGATCGCCACCATAATAGCGGTTAGCGGCGCGACACTGAAAGTTGGCGACGACGTCGGCAAGCACGGGGGCGCTTCCAAGTCCCGGCAACCAGTCTACCCCGACGAACTTGTCTGCAGACGACTTCGCGAATTGCGACGCCAGCGCCTCCTGTGATGCGCCAAGGACATTCACTGCGAAGTGACTGGCATTCTGGAAGATGGTGAGTCCCTGAGAAAACGTGCCGAGGCTCCAGAGCACCAACGGCGGATTGAGCGACACCGACGCAAACGAGTTACAGGTCACCCCATACGGTCGTCCCTCTGCCGACATCGCGGTAACAATGGTCACGCCTGTAGCGAACATGCCGAGCGCATTGCGGAAATCACGGGGGTCGATCGCCGAGTTGTAGCTTGCAAGTTCATTGGCCGGATCTTCCGGATGCTTGTGCGAGTCAGACATCCATCGGCCTCAAAGTGTCAGATTTTCGGACGGTAGCCCCAGCGCTACTCGTCCATAATTTGTCCCCGCCGCGTCGAAATTGAACGCGAGGTGCGAATTCACCGCATGTGCATCGCGGAACTGACGTTGCAGAGCGCCCGACGTGAACAGACTGCGAGCGCCGCTCGCCGCAAACAACAACGACACTGCATCGGTACACAAATTGACCGTGAATGCACCGTCGCGCCGCAATTTTGTTTTGGCTGCGATATCCGGAATTTGCCCACAACGAGCCGCTGCCAGCGCTTCGATACAGTTCATTCGCATGATGAGACGCGCGGCGTCGATCTTGGCTGACGCCTGCGCGATCTTGATCTGCGTGCTCTGCAAGTCCCCGAGCTTGGCTCTGTTGTATGTCGACGCCCGATGTCGCGCGATCTCAACATAATCGTCGAGACAGGCCTGCGCGTTTCCGAGTCCGACCCCCGACAACACATATGGAAACAACGAGAATACGGGAAGCGCATAAAGCGCACTCGGATTTACGACGCTGCCCGGCGTCGGGCCGCCGGTCAAATCGCTCACCGCGACGGTCATCTGTTCGGGGACGAACGCATCCGTCACTTGAACGTCGTTCGATCCCGTTCCTCGTAAACCGGCGGCGTTCCAAATATCGTTGATGCTGTAGTCCCGCCTGTTCAGCAAGAAGAGGCGATATTCGATCCCGTCGGCTTCATCGTCGGACGCGACGATGCTGGCGAGCATATTCCACTCGCAGGATTCGACCCCGGACGAGAATGGCCAATGGCCGTTCAAGACATATCCGCCATCGGCCTTTCTTGCTCGTCCTGCTGGAAAGACGAAAGACGACGCAATCAGGGCGCTTGGGTCCTCACCCCAGACCGCATTCTGCGCCTCGAGCGCGAACATGCCGAGCATCCAGTGATGGCTGGCCAGATTGGCAAAGTTCCATGAAACGGAGGCATCGCCTTGCCCAAGGGCATCGGCACAATCGACCAGGGCAACATAGTCGAGTTCGCCGCCTCCGACGCGCGTTGGCTGCAAGATCCGAAACAGCCCGCTATCGTGCAGATCTCGCTCCGTCTCCGGCGGCAATCGGCGCAATTCTTCTGTTCTAGAGGCCCTTTCCCGCAACGCAGGGATCAACGCCCTGGCCCTGGCGACCATGATCGCGTAGGCATCCGAGCCGGGCCCCGTCGGAGCATTTGCACCAGGCTTGCGGCCACTCCCTGCCATTGGCATTTCCTTCGTCAGCCTTCGCTCCGCCCAGAATCCTGCCGAACCCGCCATGTAGTTTATCGACTGATCACCGATGTTCAAGGCATGTGCGAACATGCTTGACTCCAACCCTTGCGTATCCATCGGTGCTGCCATTCGCCACCTCGGCGCTAGCTCTGGCCTGCCAACGCCACAGCGCTGTCTCACCGCAGATCTCGCGCTGCCAGAAAGGGCTCGCCCACAAACGCAAAAAAAGCCCAGCGGCGTGGAGCCGCCGGGCTTTCGGGCATTTGGGAGGTCTCGCGTCGGTCCAGCTTTCAATCATGCGAGAGACAGGACTACCCACTTGTCGCCACCTCAAACGAGTTCCTTCCACCAATACAGCGTATGAGGCCAAGCCCAAGCCGATGCGGGCCGGAATAGGGTGTAACCGCTGCGGATGAAGTTGTTTGCTGAGACGACGTTATCGGTCGTATCCGAGACCATCGCAGTCCAGCCAACACGCCGGGCGCGAGCTTCTAATGCGCGTGTCAAACGTAGTTGCAAGCCATGGCCATGGTGGCGCGCCAGGACCCCGACGCGACTAAGGTAACCTGCGTTGACGACATGAGTTGAAGGAATAATACCTGCAAAAGCAATCGGCTTCTCCCGATAGAAGGCTATCCACCAATGCCCGTGATCGAATTCTGGAATACGGGCACCGTCGCAGAACGTCAGTTGGTGCAACTCGGAAAGCGCATCGGCAACGTCATCGTCCTGCCCATCAACTTCGCGTATCCGGTACATGGCCCACCTTCGTCCTTCTCAAACCTAGCTCGCACGTCGCCAACGGAGAAGATGAAAATGATCACTTTCCGAGCGTCGTCTTGATACCCATCCAAACGGCGCCTACAAGGCCGGTCGCGATTATCGTGATGACCGCCTTGAAAGTGAAATTCTGAGCCTGCTCTACGCTCCTGCGCCAGCGCCGCAGGTGCTGGAAGTCGGCCCGCAGCTCTCGGCGATCCGCGTCCTCGATGCCGAAAGAGGTCAAGATCGTCGCCACCGTCTGCAGGACGACTGCGTCGATATCACTTCGGCGAATTCGCTCCTGCTCCGCTAACGCTTCAATAACGATGGACCTGACATCGGTTTCGTGCATCGGCTCACCGCCTGATGATCCGCGCGACATTCTCGAAGCCTCGTTTAGCGAAATAAAATGCCACGACCAGATTTGCGGTGGCCGCTGCAAATCCTGCCAACGGGTCGGTCACGCCAAGGCCAAGAACCTTGTCCCACACCAGCAGCTTGCCGCCTGTGCCGAGCCCGACATTGATGGTCAGATCATCGCGCGTCTTCCAGCTGCGCGGGTCGACGGTGACCCAGGCATTGCGCAGCCTCACTGTCTGCTGCTGTTGGCCGTGCTTGCGGATCGTGCCATGCAGCAGCGCGAAGATGTCGCGCACGCCTTCGGCCATGATGCGCGCGATCAGCTTGACCCGCATCTGCGACGCCGAGAACATTTGAGCCACCGCGGTCGCCGACTGGTTCTGCAACGCATTGGCGTCGATGCCCTGCGACTGGCGGCTGAGTCCGGTGCGGCTCTCGAGCTCGGCGTCGAGGTATTGCATCATTGGATAGATCGACGAGGTGATGTCGGGCACCACCTGCCAATTCAGGCCGCCAGGCGTCTTGGTTCGCACCACGCCACCCGGCCGCGACACCAGGAGATCGTCGAGCGTGTTGGGGCCGGCATTGCTCTCGGCCACCTCGACGCGCGGATTGTTGTGCAGATAAAGATTGTCGAGCGCCCCGCGCTTCAGCGCCGTCTTCTCCCGCTGCAGCGGCATGACAAGCTCGGCGATCGAGCGACCAAAGAAGCGATGGGTCATCGGCACCGGCGTCGTAGCCGCGAACGGCATGGTATCGAACGGCGTGATGCAGTCACGTCCGTCCTTGCGCAGGATTTCGCCTTGATCTCCGCCGGTAATCACCTGATAGAGGCACGGCCGGCCGTTGCCCTCATAGTCCATCCGCACATAGTGTTCGGTGACGCGAACGAGTCTTGCTGCCAAGTTAGTGCCGCTCGTACCGATGCCGAAATGCTCGTCTGCGGTGTCGCGCGCCAGCGTCTCGATATTGGCGTCGCCGACATAGTCGTTCAACGACTTGATCTGCGCGGCGTCGAAACCTTCGGCGATCAGTTGCGCTTCCGTCTTGGTCACTACCTCGTGAAAGCAATAGTTGCAGTCGCGGATGCTGCGCGCGCCTCGCTCGACGCCGAATTCCTCCGGCGGGACACCCATTACCCTCGCCTGCGCGAGCTTTCGCGTGGTGACCATGGTGACGTCGTGGGTGACGGGCGCGGCAAGCGGCATCGCCGCCGGTCCGGGAAGCAGGGAAACAGCCATTTCGTGGAACTCATCTGATAGAGGTGATGGCTTGAGCGCGTGACATGCGCTCGCGCAATGTCCTGTGCGGTCTATCTGCGCAGATAATTGTTGCGCACGTAGCCTTGCAAAGGGTCGGCCAGGCCGCCCGAGAGCGACACTCCATCCGGCCATCGGACCTTACTTTCGCTTCCTGCCATTTCAAACTCCAAGTTGAAACCTTTGGTGGCGCTCACTATCCTAAAGAAACACGCGGCTTGGCGCGTGGCGCCAATTGCGATGATTCATGGCGGTATTGAAATTGACTGGGACAACGATGACCTATCTGCTTTGTGGCCTTATCGCGACTTGGCTTTGTGGGCTTTATTTTCTCACGTCAATGAATGCGCGAGATGCGGAGACCGTTCTCGAAAACATCGCGCCGGATGAACAGTGCACGGAAGTTCAACGTTCACGCTTGCGTTCCCTGCGTGACGGTTCGGTCTGGCTCGTTGACGCCCTGTTCATCGGTCCCGGCTTGGCCGTCGCTGTACATTTGCTTCGACGCATTTTTAATCTCGATGGTACAGACGACACCCGCGCAACCAGGATCGACCCGGCACGCCTGACCGACGCTGGCCGCACACATCTCGTGCGGGCGATCCGCAACGAACGCATTACGTATGCGTGGATAGGAGCGGGTAGCGTGCTCTTGGTGTTTGTCGTCTACTATTTCAAGGGTTGATACCGGGCGGGCAACGGTTGGCGTTTGCTACGCTGCCAACTCTCGGGCTAAGCAAGGCGCTGTTTCCCCCGCCCCAAGGCCACCCAAATGTCCTTCCGCCATAGGTTCCTGCTGTCATGCTTACCCCTCTGTCGCGTCACGTACGCGAAAGCAATTTTCCCGATAGGTATTTCGGGACTTGAAAGTGAAATAGCCGGCCCAACAGAACCCAGCCAGGCAGAGCCAACCAAGAGCCAAGTTTCCGGACGCAAAGAGCGCAAGTGAGACTCCCAAGGGCAAAGCGCAGGAGACATATAGAACCTTCATGTATTCGGCTTGCAGTGATAGCGGCGTCGCCGGGTCAAGCGCATACACAGAAAGCGCATATCGCGACATTTCCAGATCCTGGAATTGCGGAGGAAGCACGCCGACGAGTTCGCGGTGAAGGATTTCGTATCTGACGATCGACCAGATCGCTGCAATTGCGGTTATGACGAAGAATACGGCAGACATGGTGGTTGCTCCGAGAGTCGGTGACTGGTGAGACTATGCACTGAACAACCACGGGCTTTGCCATTCCGCATGCAGTGAAGGGAATCGGGATTGTCCAAGACCCTCCATCCGGCCAGTGGATGCCGCGTTCACGATCAGCCATTGCTGTCTCCAGTGGTCGGCGCCACATAATCGTGAGCGACCGCGCAGACGGCACAGTCTGTGGACGAAATCACCACGTACGTCGCCGCGCTGTTCTACGCTCAATCCTGGTCAAGGACTGGCTTGCCGGCACGCTCGCTCTCTTTGCATGGTGGGGAAACGATATGCGGCTTGCCTTGAACAATCTCGTGCCCGGCGCCCGCTTTTCGGACTATGCCCATACCCAGCATCTTCGGATTCCGGCTCCTTGCCCGCGCCATCAAACTGGAGAAGCTGGCCAAGCTGGATCGTGTCTATCGTCAGAAAGCGATCCGCACCGAGTGGATCACTATGGCCTGGGGAGTTTGCAGCTTTTTGCTCCTTGGGGCCACCTTTTAGGCGCGACCCTGTTGGAGCAACACCTCCTCAGCTCGTCGCCTCCGTTCCCGTGGCCCGAACCGCCGGATCGTGCACGGTGTGCTCGATGATCTTCAGCGCGCCGTTCGACTCTATCACCGCCTGCGCAAGTAGCGCGAACTGGTCGTCGCTGAGATCGTAATAGGTCTCGCGGCTCTCCTCCTCGCGCTCCTCCCACCACACTTTCGCGATGCCGACTTTCGACAGCAGCGCATCCTTGACGAAGGCGTAGAGCGTCATGAAGCCCGGGTTCTGCTGCATGAAGACGTGATTGACGTAATCCGTCTCCTGCTGTGCGGCGGCTTCGTCCTCCGGACCCACCGGCTCGAAGCGCACAACCTCGTCGGAGCCCGCGAAAATATCCATCAGCGCGGGCATCAACGCTTCGATCGTGTCGGCGACATCGGTCGACACCGCGCGCGAGCGACCGTCCTGCGCCGGCATGTCCTTGCGCATGTCTCCGAGGTAATAGTCCATGGCGTCGGCACGATCTTCGGCCAGGCGCGCCGCAGACACCGCCGCGAGCGCATTGGCCTTTTCAGAGGCAAGCATCGCCTTCAGGTCGGATGGGGACATTTTTGTCATGGATGAAAGCCTTGGTTCTGAACGCTTGATGTGTGTGATCACTAGTCCACGGGCAATCAGCGGATCCGATCACAGAAAACCGCACTTTCCGGCGACGCACGGCTCGCAGCAGAACCGGATCGAGACCGGAGGTGAAGGGGTGAGCGAGCGCCGGCGGGGCGGAGCAAGCGCATGAGCCAATCTTCGTCATCCGCATCGCGTTGATCTGAGCTTTCGGATCGTTCCCAGATTGAAGCCAGCGCTCCTAAGCAACGGCTTCAATGAGCAGGATGACCGCGAGGAGCGCGGCGAAGCAGGTGACAACTCCGATCCAGCCAGCAACGGTTTGCTCCATCTCTATTCGCCCGCTTTCGTCGCGCCGGCAGCCGAGCGCATTGAACCTCCTGTGACCCGAAGTGGGGGGTTCGACACACATCCTGCCGAATGAAAGACGTGGCAGGATGAGCCGTGCTGCCGTGTATCCGACGATGTCGATCAGTATGTCGAAGATGACCATGATTGCCTTCGCCCGGAATGGGCCTCGCGGAGGAGTTGCACGGATGCGCGAGCTCGCGTATGTAGAACAAACGATGAACAACGTCAACCAACTTGAGCGTATGCAAACTCCCTTGATCTCACGCGCGAACTCACCTCCAGGTCGGAAGCCCCTCCTTGTCCGTCAAAGAGCGCCTCCAAGGAGCAACGTGACGAAGCCAGTAGCCTGACGATCGAACTCGCTGAGAAATCGGTCAGCAGATGCGAGTGGAGATGCAAGATCAACAAGTCACCGACACGGCTCCCGGTGCGATCAACACTCCTGTGTGAATTCGTTGAGCCTGGAGGCCTCCCCTCCACCTCGCCGTATCGACTCGTGATATGGGGCTCAAGCTCGCCAACTGGAGACAATACCCTTTGCATCATATCGCGCCACGACATCACCCAACTCCACGATGTAAGAAGTGAAACGTCACCGCTAGCCGTTGAAAGGTGACTGCCGTTCCGCTTCTGCGCGAAGTGAGCTTTTCACGGGCTCTCGGCGCGAGCCCCAGGGCGCCTAGACGATCAACTGATAAAGCGCTACTAGAGCGAGCAATATCACACCGAGCAGCGCGCCGACTGTGCCGAGTCGCGCGGCGTTCGGCGACCGTGCCGCGTTCACAGCGACCATTCCGCTCACAAGCCCGAGCAGGCCGACAATCGCCGCGACTTGAACAGCAGTCATTCGATCTCCTGACATTGCGGAGCCAGCATGCCCGATACGACCTCCGCCTTGAAGAAGCGTCTGGCGCTGTTTCTCGACGGCACCTGGAATCAGGTCAGCGACAACACCAACATCTGGCGCTTCCGCGCGCTGTTTGCGTCCGTGAGTGCTGACGGGCGCGAGCAGCGCGCCTATTACAGCACCGGGCTCGGCACCAAGTTCGGCGAGCGCATCCGCGGCGGCATGTTCGGCACCGGCATCGACACAGCGATCACCAGCGCCTATGAATGGCTGATCGAGAACTACGCCCCGGGCGACGACATCTTCATCTTCGGCTTCAGCCGCGGCGCCTACACCGCGCGCAGCCTGTCCGGCTTCGTTTCAAAATGCGGCCTGCTGCAGAGCGGCGCGCCGCTCGGCGTCAACCAGCTCTACAAGCGCTATCGTCGCCCGAGGCAGCGGACCATCCGCGAACTGATCGCGGCGCGCGACGAGGGCACGACCGATTTCAGCTTCGAGGAAGGCTGGATGGTAAAATACGCGCAAGCCGTGCCGATCAAGTTCCTCGGCGTGTTCGACACCGTCGGCGCACTCGGCGTTCCCTTCCCGCTGCTTCAGCAAATCAGGGGATCGGCCTATCCCTTCCTCAATACCGGGCTGCGCCAGAACAACGAATACGCTTTTCATGCGCTGGCGATCGACGAGCACCGCAAGGCGTTCGCGCCAACGCTCTGGAGCAATGAGGGCGCAACCAATGCAAAACCGCGGCCGATCGAGCGCACCGAGCAGCGCTGGTTCGTCGGCGCCCACGCCAATGTCGGCGGCGGCTGTTTCGACGATCCGCTGGCCAGCCTCCCGTTCAAATGGCTGGAGCGTAAGGCCAACGCCCTCGGCCTCGCCTTCCGCGACGGATTTGAGGTCGATCCGAACGCCATCGCTGGAAAGGTCTCCGATTCCTACGGCGAGTTCATGGGTGGCCTATATCGCCTGTTCACGTTCGACCGCGCCTATTACCGCCCGATTGGCGCCCCCCCGAGGGACGAGGGACCGGGCGTCGTCAACATCAACGAGACGATCGATGCCTCGGTCTTCGAACGCTGGCGCAACGACCCAACCTATCGCCCGCCAGCGCTGGAAGCGTGGGCCAAGGCGAAGAAAGTCGATCTTGCGAAGATAGCGAGTACGGTAAGAGCCGACGATCCGGCGACGGCGGTTCCGAACTAATCGTCCGGAGGGGAACATTACTTTAAGATTGGAGGAGGTCATCTTTGCCCTGGCTGAAAACCTCGGGGTGGGAATGGACGCACGTCACACGAAGGAATCCTTCCGGCGCATGGCGCGAACGATTAGGAATCTCGCCGAACTTACCGTTATGCTGCTTTGCTTCCTCCAGCACATTACGTCATTAATCGGGTCAGGATTGACTCAGCCGCCGTAACGCAAACCGCACCACGCGCAGAAAACCATCGGCCACGCGGATCATGAGCAGCGAACAGGACCTACAGCAAGCAGAAGCACCACCCGAACAAGCCCCGCGCAGGTCAACATTTCGCCGCGTGGCGTCCTGGATCGCTGTCGTGTGGTTCTGTTGCTTTCTCATCGTGTTTAACTTCATCCTCTTCATGACTACGGACATCGAGCAGAATGGCGCCCCCCCCGTCTGGGTCATTCTCTTCTTCATTATCGGAGGATGGGTATGGCTTGCCTCTGCGTATTGGATATACGACAAGCTGTTCCGAATGGCTGAAGCGCGTTGGCCGGCGGCCAAAGGCATCAGGGCAATCCTGAGTCCTCTTCTTAAGTCCCTCCTCCTGCACCACCACCACCATTGAGCTGGCGCACGCGAGTTCATGGGCGAAGCATCGGAATGGCTGCGGCCGGACGAAACCTGCCGCGCGGTCCAAAATGCGATCACGATGGCACGGGCTGCTGCTTCAGCGGCCGAGGTACCTTTTCGCGGCGAGTACGGTCGGAAGCACGCGCCGCGCAACGGGATAGACTTTCTGCAACGCCTCTCCTGCCTGGCTCTCCGGGTAGGCTTCTTCAACGCCTTGAACCACAATTCCGGGCGCGACGGCATGCTTGACGATCGTCTCGGGTAACTCGGTTAGCACCCGAGCCGCGGCGGGCCCACCGAGACGCGCGGCGATTCCCGCTTCGCCAAGGAGAGCCGGCACAAACTCGGCAATCGTCTCAGTCAAGCGCCCCGCTCTGGTCTTCGGTTGATAGAAATCGAACTCCCAGGGGCCATATCGCTCGATAAATTGCTGAATGGCATCCGGTGTTGCGTATTGCCTGATGTAGTCCGGTTCATTGGGGGCAAGTTTCGCAAGTCCGATCGCGCGCCGCAACCCGTTTAACACCAGATTGTTCGGCAGATAGCCAAATCCAGTCAAAGCCTCTCCGGGCAGCCCTAGCGTGTTGATGGTACCATGGGCCAGGCCGATGCCCGCCGACTTCGCGATATCAACCGAGTCCGGGGGCGGCGCTTCTGCTCGGGCCGCGCTCCTAACTCCGCGAGCCAGTCGCGCGGCCGCAGCCTCTCTCGCTTGTCGTGCCTGATCGGCCTCAGATTGTTGGATCGATTGTGAGGCTGTCGCCGGTGACGCAGAAGAGTCGGCCGACGGCGGCGGGGCACTGTTCGGAAGCCGCGAAAGCTGCCTGAAGTTTGGATCTTGCGGCAGAGGAATCACTCGTTCGCCAGTACCTGGAATTGGCTGATACCGGCCCTGCTCCGCTTCCAGAGTGTGAAGCCTGCGGAGCATGCCGCTTTGCGGGCTGCCAAAGCTGTCGTTGTTGGTGTTGGGCGTGCCGTTCGGTGCTGAGCTGAAATCATAGCCCTGCTGCTGCAGGTTCTGTTGTTGAATCGCCCGCCTCAGCATGCCACCGCCGATAGCATAGGTTTCGGGATCGAATTCGTATCCGCCGCGAAAATTGATGGCGACCATTACTGCAATTCCTTGTCCATGATGACGTGTTCTTGCTTGTAACCGTCGAGTCCGCGCAAGTGACCGCGAGGGTCCTGTTTCACAACCACCCCTGCTCCCGGTATCGGATCACCCGATTGAAACTCCCCGCCCTCCCCGGCGCCTCGTAGCAGATCGCCATGAGCCCGAGCGCATCGGCCGCGTGGCTGGACCAGTCATGCTCCGGACCCAACCCGACATTCCGCGCCTCGTCCTTGCGCTCGTGGTAGAAGCCGATGGCATCACGACCGGCTTCTGTCGTCGCCTCGTTCCACCAGATCTGCGGGCCGAGCCTGCGCAGCGCCTCGATCCGCATCATCGCGGCGCCGCGGCCCTGGTTCTTCACCGGCGGCTCGACAGTGAAGCCGGCCTCGCGCAGATGGTCTTCGTAGCGCTTGCCGGTGACGTTGTTGGTGGCGACGCCGTCATGCGGCAGATACAGGATGGCGTTCTGATAGCCGCGTGAGCGCAGCCAGTTGACGTGAAACGCCAGCACTTGGCCGACACTCTCATAGTAGTCCAGGACCTTGATCACGCTTCCGGCCCACTGCACCATCC
Organism: Bradyrhizobium lablabi; assembly: GCF_018131005.1. Taxonomy (GTDB): domain Bacteria; phylum Pseudomonadota; class Alphaproteobacteria; order Rhizobiales; family Xanthobacteraceae; genus Bradyrhizobium; species Bradyrhizobium lablabi_D. Next base: position 106,765 of record NZ_JAFCJK010000005.1, on the reverse strand, counting down.
AGATCGTGAAGGCATCCGCCGTCGCGCCCGCGCCGCCGATGTCGACAAACGCGCGGAGCGGCAGCAGAGGATCGGCCGCGACCTTGCCGATGCGCCCGTCCTTGCGCGCCTGCGTCAGCATCTCGGCAAAGTAGGCGCCCTCGAATGCTCTCACATAGTCTCCTTCCCACACGTGCTCATATCGATCCGGGTAGAGCGAGAGATCGACCTGCCGTTCCTCCTCCAGCACCGCCGGAAACCATGGGTTATCGCGCCAATTGGCACGGATGACGATCGAACCCGGTGGTCTTCGCGCGCGCAGAAAATCGTCGATCGCGTCGGACTTGCGGCGAGGATTCCACGATGCCCAGAGCTCGGAATTTTTGGCACGAATGGTCGGGCGCAGCAGCGAGAGGCTGTGCGCGCTCAAGCTGTGCGCCTCGTCGACCCAGGCGATGCGGAATCCTTCCAAGGACTTGATCGAGTCAGCGGTGTGATCTTGCATACCGCGGAAGATGACAAGACCGTCACCCGGCGTTGCGATCTTGTCCGAGTAGACCTTGAACCCCCCGCCGACGCCAAGCGAGGCGATCTTGCCTTCGATCAGCCGCTTGGACGATTGCGCCAGCGTCCGCTGCGCCTCGCGAATGCAAACAGCGAGCGTACCGCGCTCGGCCTGACACATCTCGACCAGGAGTTCGCCAAAGAAGTGGGACTTCCCCGATCCTCTGCCTCCGAACGCCCCTTTGTAACGCGCGGGCTGCAGCAGCGGCTCGAACACTTTCGCGGTTGGTATCTTCAGGATCGACAAGGATGCTCTCGATAAGGCAGTCGGCCCGCACGCCAGCCTGCCCGTCTCGCGGCGACTGTCAGGCTTGAAATATGATTGACGAAGTCGAGGCCCGATCAGGCCGGCGAGCCAGTCGTTAAGATTCGCACGCGGTCGGCCGAGCCTTCAGGAAGACCGGAGATCGACGGTAGAAAGCGTTCGTCGAATGTGACAGGACGATCAGGCAGCACAGCGCAAGGCGTGGCCCCATGGAGAGCCATCACCTCGGCTTGCGGAGTGCGGGAAAGCGCTTGCCTCAGGCGAAACTAATGAATGAAGTGCAGAATCGCCGCGAGCACGATGCAACAGGCTATCAGTCCGATACCGGCAACGAGGGTCGAGTCTATTTCTAGACGCCCGCTAACATTGCGTTTGTAACCGAGCCAATTATATCCTTGGGATTCGAGGTGGCCGGCCTGCACCTTGCCAAATGAAACAAGGGGCAAAACCCGCCGTCCTACGGCATAGCCAAATCCCCACCCGAGCAGTTCCGCCAAAATCCACACGAGCGACCTCCCAAGGCGCAGTCAGTGGACGAGATACAAAACTGCCGCAAGCGCGATACAATAAATCACCATTCCGATTCCAGCGGCCAAGGTCAATTCGACCTCCAAGCGCCCCGTTTCGATGCGTCTGCAACCTGCCCAACCAAATCCGTCACTGGGAGACTCGAGGGGTTCGACCCGCACCTTGCCGAACGAGACAAGCGGCAATACTAGCCGCGCTACGGCATGGCCGACCCACCACCAAATCAAATCCAATATCCACACGGCTGCCATCGACATCAACCTCCAGCAAAGAGCACGAAGTCGCTACCCATCCCACGGTTCGCATCATCCCACGAAACCCAAGAACACTGGCAGACAGACAGCACAGACAATAAGCCCAATCCCGCCGGCCGCGCTCGGCCCCATCTCTGCTCGTCCGATTCCGTCACGCCTGCCACCAAGCGATCTAAACTCTCTCGTCACAATTGAAGGGCGCCACGCGAATTCTTCCAACCGAAACGAGCGGCAGAACGAGTGGCGCGACGTTGTATCCGACCAGATCGACCAGAAACCAGATCAGCAGTTCAACGATCCATTCGAATAACCGCATGGGGCACTCGCTAAGGTAGTCTCTGCCAAATTCCACACGGAACACACATCATGGCGGCCGGTTGGCTGGTAGACCGGTTTGCCAGGACAAAGCACAATGTGATGAGTAACTCCCAGCGGCCAACCGCAGACGGACTCGTTGAATCTCGAGCTGCCGTAGTGGCTCAAGGGTCGTTGCTGTCGCCACTCTCAGGCTCGACGATGACACGCTCAATGCGATGGACAAGCTCCAGCGCTCCATCACTGTTCTCGATAGCTTGCGGAGGCTTGCCCCAGCCGCGATCGAGGATGGCGTTGGCGGCGGAGACCCGGGCAGCCGGGGTCGCGCTGGTCGATCGCATCACGCCGACAAGCGCATTGATTGCGCTTCTCGTATGGCTGCGCGCGAGCGAACGTATCTGAGTGATCGACTTCGCCATTTACTACTTCTCCTGCCAATCGGACGGCAGGTATTCGCTTAGGGTGGTGTCGATCATATCCTTGTCAAGATCAGGCACAGCCTTACGGAATGCGATCGTCGGGAAATCCGTCTTCTCGCAATCGTGACGGGGCCGGGAAATGAATTGAATGATCTCGGCGCTCATGTCGCCTCCGGCAGTGCGATGGTAGTCAGGCCCGCAGGCGCGAGCGATATCAGACAGGCGGCCATGCGAACCTCGTCGATCGATCGGCAACGCGAGACGCGCCGTGGAATAAAATATGCGGCAGATCGCGCGACGGGCGGCGATCGTTTGGGGCACGAACCTTATCCCTGAACACAGGGGCCGCGGGCGGCGCCGGCTTTCGCCGCGCCGCAGGGCCGGCGCGTTCGCGCGCACCGGCCAATTCGTGCTTGGTCCATAGCCTTTTCGAGCCACGTGGGTACCGGTCCGCGCGAAGAAACGCGTCAGAACGGAAGTCCAGAGCTCGGTTCGGATTCAATCAGGACTCTAACGGGTTCGGACGGCGGCGCGCTTCCGACGCTCAGGCGGCGGGCGTGGGGAGATGCAGCGTCGTGATGTGCGGCCGCCGTCCGATCGGAAAAAGGCAAAGAAAAAGCCCGCCGCGGATTTCTCCGCGCGGGCCATCAACAATTTCGCGATGGTGGTGTTATGCCAGTGATTTGCCCGACGTGTCAAACTTTTCCAGGACTGAATGAAATCCGTAAAATTCGCGGCATTGACTTTGACGGAGAGAAACTGCTTCGCCGAAAACTGGTGCATAACGGGCGTATCGTGCTGCCGACCGCCCTCCCGTCGCTCTATGATTGCTGCTGATGATGTCAGTGTGCCGCTGATTTGCCCGACGCGTCAAGCCGTCGGTCGGCGCTCGCTCGCACCCGGCATCAAGGTTGTTTAACAGGCGTCGGTCGAAACGGCCACGCTCGCATCGCAAGGAGGCGTCGATGTATTTCGTTGCTGCCGTGCTGGCGGTCCTGTCGGGCCTGTTCTACGCCGCGAACCATCACGAAATCGGCTCGCTCGGCGGCACGTTGTGCCGGTACGGCGGCATGTTTTGTGACAATCCTTTTTTGGTTTTGGTCGCTGCCGGCCTTGCGGCGGCCTGGGGCATGTTCGTCAGCGTACGTTGACCGCCCGTTTCCGATTTCGCGATCATGGCTTTTGCCGCTGATTTGCCCGACGAGTCAAATCTCGAGTCAAATTTGTTGCGAGAGCGGCGATCCCAGCCCAGGTAAACGACGACTACGGCGGGGGCTGGTTCACGGGATGGACAGGCTTTGGCCCCGGCGGAGAGGGCTCGAGCGGTGCCTTGGGTTCGGTCGGCGTCACCGTCGCGCCTGCCGCCCGCGCGGCCTCGCCGGTCGTCGTGTAGTTCGCGACGGCGGCCGTCTTCATCTTCGGCTTGGCCCACGGACCATGATCGACAATCAGCATGCCGGACACGCCGAGCACCGCTACGACCGCCGAGATAACAAGCGGCGTGCCGCCATGCCGGTCACGATTCTTGATCAAACGAGCCTTCGCCATCGCATGCGCCCAGGTTTACATCCACGTCCGCAATTGTTGCTGGTGTAACAAGCGCTGACCCGTGCGGAAGTTTCTAGTTCCCGCGCGCGGCAAGCGGGCGCAGTTGCGGAACCAATCCTTGAGTTCGGCATTTCCTAGACGTGGCCGCCACCCGCCGTTCTTAACGGCGCCTGTCGCGGATAGCCAAAGGTCGTCCGACCCGCTGTTCAAAACATGCGCACGCGCGGATAGCCAAAGGTGGCGGCTGCTTCCTTCATCAGTGCAACGATGGCCCGCCACATGAGCTTCGAAACACCGGAATCACCACTGCAACCAGGTCTCGGCGAACGTGCGATCGATACGGCAACCGATGTTTCGCGCACGATAACCGAGGTGTCGGATGGACTTCGAGCGGCAGTCGATCGACTGAGCGAAGCAATCGCCTCCTCGCGGCGGCCGGGTGGAGCACTTGCCGCCGTAAGCGCGATCACACGCGAGGCGCCGCTCGCCAGCCTGTTCGTTGCCTTCCTGTTCGGCGTCGCCGTTGCGCGCAGGCGCTAGGTTCAAGGGCTAGAATTTTCCCTTCGTCGCGTCCTTCGTCGCAGACATCACGTTGCCGGTGATCTGGCGCATATGCTCGCCGGCATTGGTGAACTGGCTACGCAGAAATTCCGACTGGATCCGCATTGCCTCCTGCAAGTCGGTCGCGTGCACCAGCTTTCGCGCGTGATCGAATGCGGCCTTCATGTTTTGCTCGGTGAACGAGAGCGCCTGTTTGGATATATCCGCTCCGGCGCCCGGCATCGCCGTCATAGACTTCGTGGCGGCGTCGAAGAACAGGCCGAAGGCCCTCTCAGCCTGGTCGATCGTCTTTTCCGCAAGGTCGCGCAATTCGGCAGGAACTTCGAGTTTCGGCTCCATTATGATCGCTCCCTGAAATAGCATCTGCCGAGGTTAGCATAGAATATCGCGACGTCAGCGCCAGACGGCTTCGCCGGTCAGGAAAATTTACCCAAACCGGCATCCGGACCTCGTTACCGCGCGGATTCCAATCATGTCAGGACTGTGGCATAGTGATTCGCGTTTCGGTTAGTGGCGTTGCGTTCTCTCCTGGGGACATGGAAAACAATGCTACGCACCTTTCGGCCGACACCGACGTGCACCCGATTTGAGACCACCATAAAAATGCCGTGCATGAAGTGCGGCGCGCAGATGCGGCTCGCCCTGATCGAGCCGCGCGACCAAGCTTACGACGTGCTGACCTATCGTTGCGCGCCCTGCAATTCCGGCGAAAGCTTCCTGAAGGCGCGCTGAAACGGTATCGGTTCTGATTCAATGTGCTAGATTCTTGCTTTGGCACGCTTTCTTCATGCGAACCGCCACCCACTTCGCTCGAAACCGCTATGGTGCGATGACCGCTACACACTATCCCGTATCATGTTTGGGAACGTGGGTCGTCGCCGCCTAGCCGCTCAGGACCGCAGCTCCCGCCGGCGTCAGCACCGGCCCGTCATCCTGTAATTCGACCAGGCCACGGTCCGTCAGGACCTGCAAATCCTCGTCGCTGACCGGTGACAGTTTCAGCCGGCGAGCCTGGATGTCGCGCAGGGCCCAGCGCAGTGTGATTGCTCTTTCGAGAGGGAATTCAGCGAACGGGTTCTCTGCCATCCGCACCGCCTAGTGGGTCAATTCGATCAGACTTTGTCGTTGCCGCGGCGTCTTCGTGGACGCTACGGAGTTATGCGACGAGCGCGCGGTTCGGATGAACCGCGATCTAGTCGCAAAACCACCCGCGCGAGCGCGCACCGGCTCAATAGCGATAGGGCTCAATATCCAGCAGCGGGAAGGCGCTGAACACGCCCGGCGGATTGGTAGGCGTTCCCGGATGCAGATAGGACTTGTCCAACTCGGCAAAACTCGTGACGCCAAGCAGCCCGAGGCAGCGGATCACCTCGTCCTCAAGCAATTCCAGCATCCGGACGATCCCAACCTCGCCCGCGGCAGCGAGCGCCCAACATTGCAGGCGGCCGATGCCGACGAGGTCGGCCCCGGAAATGATCGCTTTCACGATATCGGTGCCGCGGCAGAACGAGCCGTCGACCATAATTTTGGCGCGGCCTGCGACCGCCTGGACAATCTCAGGCAGCACATGCATTGAACCACGCCCGTGGTCGAGCTGACGCCCGCCGTGATTGGACACGTAGATCCAGTCGACTCCGTGATCGACCGCCATCCTGGCGTCCTCTGCGGTCGCGATCCCCTTGAGGATGAGCGGAATCTTGAACTTGTCCTTGATCAATTTCACCGTCCGCCATTCCAGTCCCTTCTGGAAATCGCCGCCGGTGGCGCGAAGGCGGCTCTCGCGGACATAGCGCTTGGCGATATCGCGCTCGCGGCGGCTGTAGTGTGCGGTATCGACCGTCAGGCAGAATGCGGCGTAGCCATTGGCGATGCTGCGGCGCACGACGTCCTCGACGAACCCGTCATCACCGCGCACGTAAAGCTGAAAGATCCGCAACGCATCGGGAGCGGCCTTAGCTGTATTTTCCAACCCCGGTTCGGAGACCGAACTGAGCATATGGGCCGCGCCAAAGGCACCGGCCCCCCGCGCGACGGCGGCACCTGCCTCGGGATCGAAGATTTCAAGAGCCCCGACCGGGGCTATCATCACCGGCATCCGCAATCTGCGTCCAAAGACCTCGGTCGAAGGGTCGACATTCGCGACGTTGCGCAGCACGCGCGGCCGGAACGCGATCTCGTCCAGCGCCATCCGATTGCGGCGCATCGTGGTCTCGGTCTCGGCCGCGCCGACAATATAGTCCCAGGCGTTCTGGTTGAGTTTGGCGCGAGCCTTCCGCACGAATTCGTGAAGATTCTGGTATTCCTCACCGCTGGCGCCAAGCTCGACGTTGCGCGCCGGCCGCATTGGTGTCGCATCGTTCATTGTGTCTTCTCCCATTTTGGCCGGCACATTAGCCGCAGACAAACCAGAAAAGCTACCGCCTTCAACGATGAGCACGCTTGCGAAAGCCTGCTATTCGCGCGTCAGATACATTTCTTTAGAAAAAATTCCGGCCGTCACCGTCCCGAGAAGCGGTTTCGGTATTCGGTCGGAGAGACGCCGAGATGCCGTAGAAAGGCCCGCCGCATGCGCTCGTCATCACCAAAGCCCGCGCGCTTTGCGACCTCAACCACGCCGCCGATATGGCTGCTTTCGAGTAACAACCGTGCGGTCTCGACCCGCAGCGCCTCGACGCCGCTGGCAGGCGTCATTCCGGTGCGGCTGACATAGGTGCGCGCGAACGTGCGTGCCGTCATGCCGGCTCTTTCGGCGAGCGTTTCCACCTTTAGGTCGCTTGCAATGTTCTCGATAATCCAGGCATGCAGTGCGCTGAAGCGGCCCTCGACGTCAGATGCCTGCGCCGCGAGAACGGTCGAGAATTGACTTTGGCCGCCGGGCCGCTTCAGGAACACTACTAGCCTGCGTGCCACATCGAGCGCGGTCGTGTGGCCGAAATCCTCCTCGATCATGGCGAGCGCCAGGTCGATGCCGGCACTGACGCCGGCCGACGACCAGACCCGCCCGTCCTTGACAAAGATCGCATTCGGTTCAACTCGGATCTCGGGGAAGCTGTCCTGCAGCCGGGGACAATAGCGCCAGTGCGTTGCAGCACGCTTGCCGTCCAAGATCCCCGTCCAGGCCAGCGCAAACGCCCCGAGGCACACCGAAGCGACGCGGCGGGCCTTGGGCAGCACCTCGCCAACCCAATCCATCAGCTTCTCGTCATTGCGGATCTGCCAGATGCCCGGGCCGCCCGGGACGACCAGCGTATCGACCTCGTTGGGCTCAATCTCGTCGATGGGCGACGTGTCGATCATCATGCCGACGTCAGTCGGCACCAGCCCACCCGAGGACGAGAGGTAGGACAGCGAATAGCCTGGACCCGGTAATTCGATCGCTTCCAATTCCGCAAACACCTGCGCCGGGCCGGAAATGTCGAGCAGGGTCACGCCCGGAAAGGCAACGATCGCGATCCGTCGCGTGGGTACTTTCTCCTGCGGCTCGTGTTGGGCCGACGATTTGGCAGTTTTCGAGGGCATATTGTCCTTTAAGCCATTCGAGGCACACCTGTATAGCTCGCGACGGAATACTGGGGTTCTGCAATGTCGCGAAATCTAGGCAGCAGATATCAGGGACTTAAATCGCCCTGGGCGGATTACGCGATCTACAGCTTCCCCGACGCGTCCGAAATCGATCACGCCGACCGCCGGCCGCTGATGGATGCTATGAACGGCATCATCGCTGTCAATTGGCAGGCCGTCGAGCCGCACTGGACGGCTACCTCCTCGCCATTCGACAAGAAATACAGCCTCATCCTGGTCTATGATGGCTCGGGTCTGGTGGCCTTCTCGGTCTATCGCATCCTGGAAATCTCGACTGGACTTGCGATCTACCGCAGCGGCACCGAGGTGCTTCCCGCGCACCAGGGTCGCGGCCTTTACGGCTTCTTTACCACTGAAGTCCTGAAGCGCTCAGGCGCCGCCGAGCGAGCTGACGGCATGCTGTATGGCTGGCGAACCCGCAATCCCATCGTTTGGGCCGCCAATGCGAAGATTTGCGAAAAGGTGACCCCGTCGCTGCTGGACGACGCGCAGGATCCCGCCCTGCAGGCGGCCTGCGTCGAAATGTGCGCCTCGCTTTATCCGGGCAAGCCGCTCGAACTGCCCGACATGATCATGCGCGGGGCCTATGGCCACATAAAGCACCATCGGCAAAGCTATCACGGCACCGCGTCGCTCGTTGATGTGGCGATGTCACGCAAAATTCCGAATTCAGCTGATGCTCTGTTTTCGGTTGGTTACGCAAGGGTGTGATGTCGATGCTCGGACAGCAAGCCGTATACGCTCCCGTCTCGCGCCTTGCCGACCGCGCCTACCTGGCATGGGCGACGGTGGCCATCGCCTATGCGATCGCCTTCCTGCAGCGCGTGTCGCCGCAGTCGATCAGCCTGAGCTTCATGCATGACTTCAACACCGACGCTGCCGGTGTTGCGATGCTCGCCTCCAGCTACTTCTGGGGCTACACGCTGATGCAGATTCCGGCAGGCCTTCTGGTCGACCGGTATGGCGTGAAGCGCGTCGTGCTGGTCAGCATGATTGCCTCGTCGCTCGGCAGCGCAGCGTTCGCGCTCGCGCCAAACCTGCTCGACGTTTTTGCCGCGCGCCTGATCGTGGCCTGTGGCGATGCGCTGGTCTTCACCGCACTCTTGAAGCTCGTCGCGCAAAGTTTTTCCGACGACAGGTTCGGCGTGATGTCGGGCATTTCGCAGGTCTCCGGCTATGTCGGCGGCGTGATCGCCACGACGCCGCTTGCGGCCGCCGTCACTGGTTTTGGCTGGCGGGCCTGCTTTCTGTTCATCGCCTGCGTCGGCCTGGTCAACCTCGCCTTCGCCAAGCTTGCGCTGAAGTCGGATCCCGTACCGCACAGCAACGCGACGCTGAAGGGCGTCATCATGGCCGCACGGCAATCGCTGTCCCACGCCGCGAACTGGGGTTGCGCGATGACGTTTGCATCACATTTCGCGGTTGTGACGACGCTGTCGGGCGTCTGGGGCATCCCGATGGTGGCGCATATCTTCAACATCTCGCCGGCGGCCGCGGGCACTCCCCTGCTCGCGTTCATGATCGGTAACGCACTTGGCTCGATCTTCCTCGGTCACGTGGCGGACCGCGCTGCGGCGGCGCTCGACAGCGCGTTAATTCGTATCTGCGTGCTGCGCATGGTTCTGATCGCGCTGTTGCTACCCCCGGTCGCACACGCGCTCGGCTTCGTCTACGTCACCATCATGTTCGCAGCATTGGGCCTTGTCGCCGGCGGGACCGTCCCGCTGGTCCTCAAATGCGTCAAGAAGCTCTACACGGCGAATCTCATCGGTGTGGGCGCCTCGGTGAACACGACCGCGGCAGGGATCTTCGCCGGCGCTTCGCAACCGGTCATCGGCTTTGCCATGCTCGCCGCCAGCCAGGCCTCCGGAACGGACGCCGGACACAACGCGGCCGCGATCGGCGACGCCGGCTACGGGGCGTTGATTGCCATTTTGCTGTTCATGTCGCTGCCGGGAATCGCCGGGCCGCTGCTGATGAGGAGCAAGTTGCTAGCTCGTCAGTCACAATTGTGAATGAGAGGGGGTGTTATGGAGCGCTTGTTTTTGAGAAGAGGCGAAGTCGTCTCAAACTTTCCGGTGAGCAGCTGGCAAAGCGTGATGTTCTCCGAATTTGAAGCACAGATGAGCAGTGAAGCAAGACCGTTTCCCTGCGTCTTCGGAGTCACGGGGCACCGCCAGGATCAGCTGCGCTACCTGTTCCTGGATCCTTACGACGTCGCTGTTCTCGGCCAACAACTCGCTCGATACGTCTTTCAGGCTCGCTCGTTTGGGCCCAACACCTCATTGATCGTGTTCACGCGGCCTCGTCCGGTGCAGACGCTCGATGCCTATTATCGCAAGATGTGGCTAACGCTCGACCAGCTCGCACGCCTCGACAAGAGTCCGTGGCCGGCCAACATCCCGGAACAAATCGATCATCCGATGTGGGAGTTCTCATTCGCCGGAGAGCCGATCTTCGTTGTTTGCACGACACCGGCGCATGTGATGCGACAGAGCCGCCGTTCCAGCGCCTTCATGCTCACCTTCCAGCCGCGCTGGGTCTTTGAGAAGATACTCGGAACCGAGAAGGCGGCCAACGCTGCGTTTGCCGAGGTACGCAAGCGTCTCATTCCATACGATAGCGCGAGCCCCTCGCCGCTGTTGGGACGCTATGGCGCGACCGACGGACGCGAATATCAGCAGTACTTCTTGCACGACGACAACAACGCGCACGGAGGTTGCCCCTTCGCGAAACTCGCGAACAGGACACCGTCCATCGAGAACAAGGAGCAGGCAGCATGACGCAGATCATCGCAGGCACGAAGACGGAATTCGTGATCGATCCGGCGATCCTGAACCTCCTTCCAACGCAGGGCTCCGTCGAACTGCAGCACGACGCCGCGGGCAAGATTCATCACTTTCACACCCATCCCGTTGACGAAATTCTGATGATCGTCAGTGGCCGGATGAATTTCATTTGGGACGGCGGCGAGCGCATCGTCAGCGCCGGCGACACCATTCTCTTACCTGCCGGAACGCGTCATCAATCGGAAGCGCTCGAAGGCGGCGCGGTCTACGTGATCGCTACGCAACCGCCAGCCCATCCAATCAAGAACTGATGATCAAGGAGAATGCACAGCCTTCATGACAATGAAGGATCTTTTGGCGGCGGAGCCGCTAAGCGTTCGACCAGCGCAATGACTTCGCAACGCTGGTCGGGCGCAATCCGAAGGAAGGCCTTCAACAGTCGCAGGCTTTCCAGTGTTTCGCTCGATGGAGCTCCGAGCTTTTTCTGCAGCTCTGCAACAAGAGTGGGATTTTTCATCTCGCACCTGAAGTGAGGACTACTAATGGCATACCCAGGTAAACGTGAAGGCTTGGCCCAGAAGGTCGACACTGCAGCGCAGGAGGCCGAACGCCTCGGCCTGACAACGGCAACCTTGATACTCCGGATGGCTCGGCTCGAAATCGATCGGGCGGAACCCGAAGAAGTTGCAAGTATGACAAAGAACAACCTGCGCAGCAAGCCAAACTGAGGGCCGAAGCGGCCCCATTCGGCCGACGTCAATCCGGCATGACGCGTCGGGCTGACAGTCAGCAACGAATGGAATTGCAGCCAGCAGGCCCTCCGCCTGCTGGCGGTTGGCACGATCCAGCGGCGCCTGCCGGCGCGCTACAGCTTTGCCGGCGAAGCGGATACCGGCTCACGCGAGGAAAACGGATCGATACAAAAGCCTGGAGCCCGGCTCTGACTCAATCAGATCCGATATCGCTCTGAGCCATGTTCCCCTGCTTGCCGAAAGCACCCGCCTCGACCAGCGCCGCGATGCGCAGGTCGTCATAGCCGAGCGTCTCGCGCAAGACGTCCTTGGTGTGCTGACCAAGCAATGGCGCCGCCACGGGATCGATGATCGGCGTCAGACTCATGCTGACGGGCGATTCGATATTGGGAACCGAGCCGGCGGTTGGATGGGGGATTTTGCTGAGACGATGCCGATCGCGCACCTCGGGTGCATTGAAGCCTTCCTCGACAGTGCGCAGATAGCCGACTGGAATATTCGCCTTCTTCATCTTCACCATCCAGTTCTCGAGCTTGTCGCCGGCAAACACGCTGGCGATGATGGCGCGCAGCTTCTCCCTGTTGGCGGTTCGTGCCTTGCGATGCGCAAAGTCGGGATCCGTGACGAGGTCCGGCCGCTCCAGCACCTCTGTTGCCAGTCGCCGATACAGTCGATCATTGGCGCATGCCATGTAGAGCGGTCGATCGGACGCATGATAGACACCGACCGTCGGCGAGCCATTCGGTGAGTTTCCGAAGCGGCCCGGATTGGTGCCGTTGATCAGATAAGCCATGCCATAGAAGCCGGTCATTGCGACGGCCGTGTCGATCAATGCGACCTCGACCTGTTGACCGCGGCCAAGCCGTTCGCGAGCGATCAGCGCGAGCAGGATTGCGTTGCATGCCGACATACCCGTGGCCATGTCGACGATCGGTGGACCGGTTCGAACCGGCTCGCCGTCCGGAAAGCCGTTGAGCGACATGAAACCGCTTTCGGCCTGCGTGATGGGATCGAAACCCGGACGCAGGGCGAAATCGCCTGTGCGGCCGTAGGCAGAGATCGAACAATAGATCAGGCACGGATTGCTCGGCGCGACCGAGGCGTAGTCGAGGCCGAATTTTTTCATCACGCCGCCGGAAAAATTCTCCACCACCACGTCGGCCTTGGCGATCAACGCGCGCGCCACCTCAAGCGCAGCCGGGTTGTTGAAATCGAGCGCGATGCCGCGCTTGTTGCGATTCAGGCTGAGAAACGCCGCGCTCTCGCCCCCAATCTCCGCATGCTCATAGGCGCGTGTATCGTCACCGCCGTCCGGATTCTCGATCTTGATGACTTCGGCGCCGAAATCAGCCAGCGTCTGCGTGCAGGCAGGCCCGGCAACGACGCGGGTGAAATCGACAACCAGCAGACCGTCAAGCGCCGTCGGGACGCCATCTCGGCGCGGCGTGCGCTCCGGCAATTCTGGTCTGCTGCTCATGATCGATGTTTCCTCTTCTTATTTTGCCCGGCGAAATTCGATGATGGCCATGCCATGCGGGCAATTGCTTTTACCGGAAGCCCGCCACCATCAACAAATCCGTATTTTGCAGGTCGAGACCTCACGCTGACATAGCTGGCGCGGGTCGAACAACCTAGCCTCGGGCGATGAACTCCGACGCCGCATCGCCCGCAAGAGAGCCGCCCGATTCCGCTTGATGCGGCATCGGGCGGCTACAAGGGCACAGGTTATCGCGCGGCGCGCCTGTGTTTGCGTTGCCGGTGGTTCACCTATTCGGCGATCATTTCGCCCGACCCGCCAAACTCGGCCGGAAAATCCTTCAGTTTCGGTAGACCATCGCGGATCGGCAGCACAGCTTCGGCATAGTTAACGTGAACACCCGGGACGAAGCTGAGCGTCGGGATCGTTGCTGCGAAGACATCGACGAGCCCAAGCGTCGGATGATTGGTCATGAGATGACCGCCGCACTTGGCGCAATACTTGCGCTGACTCATCGGCGTTTTCTCGAACGTCGCGACGTGCTGTGCACCCTTGGTAACCTCCACCGCTTCCGGCTTCCAGAGGCTAAACGCGTTCACGGGGCCGCCGGACCAGGAGCGGCACGAACGGCAATGACAGTAGCCCATGGCCTCCGGCTGACCGGTGGCCTGCAGTTCGACGGCGCCGCAAAAGCAGTTTCCAGCATGCTTCATGAGAAAATTCTCCTTGGATGAATTCCAATCAGGACGGCTTCCGCCACGGGATCAGCATTGATACGCGCTGTTTGTAGTTTCGGTATTCGTCGCCAAACAGATCGACGAGGTCACGTTCCTCCAGAAAGATACCCACAAAGATGTACGCCGTGGTCACAGCCGCGAACAGCAGGTGCCCGACGCTCATGGTCGGCGCCGCCCAGAATGCGATGATGAAACCGAGGTAGAGCGGATGCCGCACGAATTTGTAGTAGAGAGGCGTCCGAAATCGCGGAGCCGGCGTCTCGCATCCCGCAAGATTGTTCACGACCTGATGCAATCCGAACAACTCGAAATGATTGATAAGGAAGGTACTGGTGAAGACAATTGCCCAGCCAAGGAACGAAAGCCCCGTGATGATTGCCGCCAGTTCCGGATTCGCCACATGCCAAACGACCGTTGGCATCGGCCGCCACTGCCAGAACAGCAGCAGCAGCGCCAGGCTTGCGACCAGCACGTAAGTGCTTCGTTCGACCGATCGGGGAATGAATCGTGTCCACCATTGCTTGAACGATTTGCGGGCCATTAAGCTGTGCTGGACCGCAAACAGGGTCATAAGCACGAAATTGGTCACAAGAGCTGAGATTACCCGGGATTCTGCGCCGCTGTCGATGGTCTTCGGAACCAGGTAGCCCGACACGAAGCCGATCGCATACAGGATCGTGATCAGGAACGTGAGGTAGGCCACAGCGCCATACAGCAGCGCAATGAACCTCAGCACCCGCTGTCCAGACGCTGCGGAACTAACGACGTTGATCTCGGCCATAAAATTGACTCCGGTGGAAGCAATAGGATGATCGCAACTTTGGTTTTTGCAGATTGCCCTAGGACCGGCCGCAAGGCTTTGCCGCCCGCTTGATCTCTCCGTGAGATACACTTGATTGTTTCTTGAGACTGATCGCGCACGTGAAATTCAGCTTCGACAATCATCATCTCGACACCGACCTGCGCGAATTGCGCCGGAACGGCGATCTGGTCGCTATGCAGCCGCAGGTGTTCGATTTGCTGGTGCACCTGGTGCAAAACCGCGATCGCGTCGTCAGCCGTGACGACCTCATCACACTGGTCTGGGGCGGGCGGATTGTCTCGGATTCGACGGTCGACAGCCGCATCAACGCCGCGCGCGCCGCGATCGGCGACACCGGCAAGGAGCAGCGGCTGATCCGGACCATCCCTCGAAAGGGCGTTCGCTTCGTTGGAACGATCGATGAGCCGACGGAGGATCGGCGGCACACTTCGGCGGTGCTGGTTAACAGCGAACCGCCGCGGCCATCTCTCGTGTTGCCCGATCGTCCGGCAATAGCCGTGCTGCCGTTCGACAACATCAGCGGGGACCCGGGGCAGGAGTATTTCTCCGACGGGATCAGCGAAGACATCATCACCGCGCTGTCGAAGCTCCGTTGGTTTTTTGTGATCGCACGCAACTCGTCCTTCACCTACAAGGGCAAGCCGGTCCTTATGAAGCAAGTCGCCACCGAACTCGGCGTCCGCTATGTGCTCGAAGGCAGTGTCCGCAAGAATAGAGATCGCGTTCGCATCACTGCTCAACTCAACGACACCGCCTCCGGCGGCCATATCTGGGCGGAGCAGTATGATCGGGAGATCGTCGACGTCTTCGCGGTCCAGGACGAGATCGCCGACGCCATCGTCGCGACGATCGAGCCACAGATCTACGCGGCTGAGAACTTTCGCAGCCGCCGCAAACCGCCCAGCAGCGTCGACGCCTGGGACCTCACGATGCGGGCCCTGTCGCATCACTGGCGGGTCACGCGGCCGGATAACATCCTGGCGCAGGCACTACTGGAGAAGGCGATCGCGATCGACCCCGACTATTGTCAGGCCCTGTCGTTGCTCGCAACCAATCACATGTTCAGCGCCCATCTCGGCTGGTCCGATATCCGGACGGTAGCCCCGGTCGCAGAACGCGCCGCGCTCGCGGCGATCACGGCCGATAACGAGGACGCCTGGGCACATACCGCCCTCGGCAGCGTCTACTTTTCGACACGCCGCCTGGACAAGTCGCTTTCGGAGTTCGAGCAGGCGCTCCAGCTCAATCCGAACTTTTCGCTGGCGCAGGGCTATTACGGCCTGGCGCTGTCGTACATCGGCCGCTGGCAGGACGCCTACGACGCGACGCAGCGCGCGATTCGCTTGAGCCCGCGCGACCCGTCCTCGGCCATCTACTACGGCGTCGCCGCCTATGCGCAGTATGTCGGCAGGAATTATGCAGAGGCGATCACGCTGGCGCGCGAGGCGATTCGTCAGCGCGGCGATCTCAGCGGCGCCTATCGCGTGCTGACGGTCGCCGCCGCGATGACCGGGCAGATCGATACGGCGAAAGCCGCCTTGGACCAGCTACGCCGGATCCAGCCCAACATTTCGCTGGCCTGGATCGCAACCCAACTGCCATGGAAGCTTGACAGCGACCGTGAGCACTATCTGGAAGGCTTTCGCCGCGCCGGGCTGCAATAGCCGCGCGGCGATCGCCCCTTGGCACCCTGCTCCACACCTAACGCGGAAGGCCCTTGACCGGAATCGGATGCGCCGAGGCGAATCCATACATCACCGCCAGACGGTCGAGGCATTCCCTAAGACGCCGGGCAAAGTAGTCCCGCCAACGCTGGGTGCGCAGCCCGCGCCTTTCCCCGATCTGCTCCATGGTCATCCCCAGAATCAGGACCTCGTGCACCAGCGTCGTGCCGTCCGCGCCGAGTTCATGCTCGACGCGATTTAGTCGCAGGATCGCCTGGCGCTGGCTATCCGTGATCGGCTCGCGCCGCTGGCCACCGTCGACATATTCTCGCGTCGTATCGACCGCGCGCGGCCCGCGCTCGGCTTTCTCCCAATCGCTCTGAAAGGCCCGCCCACCCCTATGTTGCGCGTCATCGATTTGACGGTGCGCGTGGAGGCGACCGAGCGGATCGTTGCGAATTGAACGCAGGGCGACAATCTTCTCGCCCGGCTCCAGCGCGAGCGGATCGTCGACCTCCACGCGCGCGACCTCAGCGTTATAGGGCAGATCCTGCGACCGGCGGTCGTACGTCCCGGCCGGATGGTATGGCTTCCTGCGTTTGGCTCGTGGCATGGATAAACTCCGTGGGGTTGGAATGAAGGGCGCGCGGACAACGCCTCGCGTCCGCGCGCTCGAGATCGCGGACAGAAGTCCAAAGGTGTGGGGGTGGTGGAATTCCCGCTCAGGCAGCGCCGACGACGCGAAGCCACGCGGCGCTCAACACGGGTTCCGCTGACAGCACGGGATCCCGGCTCAGCTCAAAATGCGGCGTGCAGTAGCTTGAGCCCGGCTGGCGCCGATGGCCGCAGAAAGTGATCGGCTCGTCCTCGCCGTCGCCGCCGTATGGATATCGACAATCGTCGCGCCCGAGTTCTGCCAGCGAAAGATGACGCGGCTCGACCACGGCGCAACGAAGGTTCGGCACCTCCAGCTTTCCCGCGAAGGACTTCGGCCATTGAAGCGTGCCGGTCCCGGGCCCGGCGCAAGGCTCGCGTGGTCGCTCGATATCCTGCGGACCAGGCAAAGACGGCTCCGGCCGCCCCAGGCTTCCGAGCCCCATGCGCTGGGCCCGGCCGAGCGCGGCGTTGCGCGTATAGCTCGTGTTGAACTTCGCATTGATCTCGTCGGCGATCGCCGAATAGGACATGCCGCGGGCACGAAGGTCCCGCAAGGCGGCCGAGTGCTCGGGCAGCCAGTCTGTCGTTTCCATTCCAAAATTTCCATTCCTGTCACTCCGCCCGACGCCGTCCGTTCATTTCTGATATTCCGAAATAAAAGTCAAGCTTGATTTCTGATAATCGGAATTGATATGACTACTTGGGGAGAACCGAAAGGGATGGCTACCATGCTGGACGTAAAGATGATCGAGCGGGGACTGGAGAAGCCCGGCAAGACCAAGGGCGGACTGGCGCGAGCGATGGGTGTCAGGCCCGGCGCGGTCTCCGAAATCCTTTCGGGGATAAGACTGATCAAGGCATCCGAAATTGCCCCAATCATCGAGTATCTTGAACTGAACTCGGTGCCGATCATGGGCCGGGTCGGCGCCGGCGCATCGATCGAGCCGGAATATGAGCAGGTGCCTCCTGAAGGCCTCGGCGAGGTCGAGCTTCCGTTTCCCGTTTCAGAAGAGACTATCGCGTTCCAGGTGGCTGGCGATTCAATGCTGCCGAAATACGAGAACGGTGACATCATCGTGGTCTATCGTGAACAGCGCTATCCGCTGTCGAGTTTCTACGGCGAAGAGGCCGCGGTTCGCCTCAAGAGCGGCGAGCGCTATCTCAAGACCATTGAACGCGGCAATTCCGCCGGCCTGGTCAATCTGACGAGCTTCAATGCCAAGCCGATCAACGGCGTGAAGCTGGAGTGGATCGGCGAAATCTGCGTCACCCTGCCCCGCGGCCAGATCGAGCGGCTGCGCAGCAAGACGGCATCGCGGAATCGCAAGGTGGTCCGGGCACACGGAGGACGAACCTCCGAAAAGTAATTCCACGCCCGGCAGTCCGAAATCGTTCCTATGTTCAATTTCTGATTATCGCAAATTGACTTGACGTGCTTCTGATTATCGGAAATAATGGTTGCACTATATCTGTTGTACAACTGGAGCGTCGATTTTCGAGCATGCAATATTTGGTCGTGATGATCGACTACGGCCGCCGTGGCCGCGAGGCGGTCGTCGATCCCGAAATGACACGGCGCGACGTGGTCGCGCGGATCGCATCGGGGGAATACACCAACATCAGCTTCATCCACGAGATCGCGGAGTCCTCGGTCGAAGACATTACCGGCGAGATCCTTGCCGAGGCCTCCCTCCCCGAAGTCGACACCGGCGCCGACCTGCAGGCTGCGGCCTTTGATCACGCTCGCGACCTGCGCAAGCATGAACCAGTCTAGAGTCTATCGCAATTCTGGTTTCGGGCCGCCTGTGTGTGCACTCAGACCCGCTCGATAATGATGGCGGGCGCCATGCCGCCTGCCGCGCACATCGTTACCAGGCCGCGCTTGAGGTCGCGCCGCTCCAACTCGTCCAGCATCGTTCCGATCAGGATCGAGCCGGTTGCGCCGATCGGGTGACCGAGCGCGATTGCGCCACCGTTGACGTTGACTTTGTCGCGATCGAGCTTGAGGTCGCGGATGAATTTTTCGGCGACCACGGCGAAAGCCTCGTTGATCTCGAACAGATCGATGTCGTCGAGCGTGAGCCCGGCCTTCGCGAGCACCTTGCGGGCGGCCGGCACCGGCGCGTTCAGCATCAGCGTCGGCGAATCGCCCATGTTCGCCATCGCGACCACACGGGCGCGCGGCTTTAGTCCATGCTTGCTGGCATAATCCGGGGACGCCAGCAGGATGGCGGCGGAGCCGTCGACCACGCCGGAGGAGTTTCCCGCATGGTGGACAAAGTTGATATCGAGCTCGGGATATTTTTCCAGGATCAACTTGCGATAGGTCGTGCCCTTGTCGTCGAGCGCATGGTCCGCAATTGCCGGGAATGCCGGCTTCAGCGCGGCCAGGCTCTCCAGGGTCGTCTGCGGCCGTGGATATTCCTCGCGATCAAGCGCCAGCGTGCCGTCCTCGCGATAGACCGGGACCAGGCTCTTCTCGAAATGGCCGCCCTTGATCGCGGCCGCCGCTCGCTTCTGGCTTTCGAGACCCAGTTCATCGACGTCTTGCCGGGCAATGCCTTCCAGCGTCGCGACGGCGTCGGCGCAGACACCCTGGTGCGATTGCGGATGGCGAGCGCGCAGGCGAAGATTGCCGGCGTCCATCATGAACGGCCCCTCGCCGCGGCGGCCTTCCATTGACATCATCTCGGTACCGCCCGCGATCACAAGAGCCTCGGAGCCCGACATGATCGAGTTGGCGGCCATGTTGACGCTGGTAATGCCCGAACCACAGAAGCGATCGAGCGTGACGCCGCTGGCACGCACGTCATAGCCGGCGTCGAGCGCCGACATCCGGCCGAGGTCTCCGCTCTGCGGACCGCGCTGCGAGCTAGTGCCCCAAATGATGTCGTCGACATCGGCGGTATCGATACCGGTCCTGTCAGCCAGCGCCCGCAACACGGTGGCGCCGAGTTGCTGCGGATGGATACCAGACAGTGCCCCCTTGCCGGTCTTGCCAATGCCTCGCGGCGTCCTGCATGCATCGATGATGAGCGCGTCGACCATGTGATTTCCTCCCGGCAGTATGGGTTTGAGGCATTTGCCGCCGATCCCTGATCAAAGTCAATTCACCGCAAGAGGCCGGCCTCGCGGACGGCGCGATTGCTTCCAGTCTACCTTCGGCGCAAGGCTAGGATCTTTTCAGCTGCACGAAGATGCGGCTTGTCCAGCATCTTGCCGTCCATCTTGACGACGCCCGACGAATTGCCGGCGAACGCAGCGACCACACGCTTTGACCATTCAATCTCTTCATCCGTGGGCATGAATGCCGCGTTGACGATATCGACGTGCTTGGGATGGATCACCGCCTTTGCCAGAAAGCCGTCCTGGCGCGCGGCGATGGCCTCCGCCTTCAGGGCATCAAGATCGCTAATGTCGGTCGCGATCGTATCGATCGCCACCACTCCTGCTGCGGCGGCGCCGATCAGGCAGAGATCGCGGGCCAGGACGAAGGGCGAGTGGTAACGGCCGTCCGTGCGGTTGCGCGAGGCCCCGAGGGATGCAGCGAGGTCCTCGGCGCCCCACATCATGCCCCATAGCCGCGGGCTCATATTTTCGAAGTCGAGGATTTTCAGGACCGCCCGCGCCGTCTCGGTCGCCACCGTCACGATGCGCGTCGTTCCCTGCTCGATGCCTGAGGAGGCCTCAAAGGCGTCGAGATAGAGCGACAGCCTGTTGACGTCGGCCGCGCCCGCGCACTTCGGCAATACGATGCCATCGGGCCTGCCTGGCATCACGGCCGCGAGATCGTCAAGCGTCATACCGGTATCGAGCGCGTTCACACGGACATAGAGCTTCTGCGCTGGATTGCGCGCGGCCAGCATCTGCCGCGCGATGCCTCGCGCCACCACCTTCTGGTCCGGCGCAATGGAATCCTCGAGGTCGAGGATCAAGGCATCGGCGGCGGTTCTCTTCGCGCTTTCATATTTGCGGATGCTGTCACCGGGAACGAACAGGAACGATCGCATCGTCGTCAAGCCTTCGGTTTGCAATACATCAGGCCAGTGCGGCGGCAGCTTGCGACCACCTCGCCACGCTGATTGGTCATGGTGTGCTCGAACTCGACCAGCCCCTGGGTCGGCCGCGACTTGCTCGCGCGCTTGCTGATGATCTTGGTGTGCGCCCGCAGCGTATCGCCGTGGAAGACCGGCTTTGGAAACTTGACGTCGGTCATGCCAAGATTGCCGACCGTGGTCCCGAGCGTCGTGTCATACACGCTCATGCCGATCATGATGCCGAGTGTGTAGAGGCTGTTGAACAGCCGCTGACCAAACTCGGACTTTTCAGCGAAATGCGCGTCGATGTGCAGCGGCTGCGGATTCATTGTCAGCAGACTGAACATCGTGTTGTCCATCTCGGTCACGGTGCGGCTGAATTCGTGATGGAACTCCTGCCCGACCTCGAACTCTTCAAAGTATAAGCCAGCCATCTACCGTCCCTTGTAGTTGGGCGCTCGCTTTTCCACGAACGCATTGAGCCCTTCCTGACAATCCTCCGTCGTTGCAACCAGCGCGAAGCTTTCGGCCGCATTCTCGACCGACCGGCGAAAATCGGCATCGATCGCGCGCATGAAGGCGTCGCGACCGATCTTCATGACAATTGGTGATTTCGCCGCGAGCTGCCGCGCGATCTCGCGAGCGCGGTCGAGCGCCGTCCCTTTGGGCACCACCTCGCTCAACAACCCCATGCGATAGGCGGTTGCGGCGTCGAAGGGCTCACCGAGAAACAATGGACCGAATGCCTGATGCTTTCCAACGAGCCGCGGCAATTGCACGAAGTGGATCGCTGGAATCAGCCCAACATCGATCTCGGGATAGCCGAAGGTCGAGGCATCGCCGGCAATGGTCATGTCGCAGGAAATCGCGATCGTCATGCCACCGGCGCGCACCGCCCCGTCGATGGCGGCGATCGTCGGCTTGCCCATGCGGTATTGCGTGTCGTTCAGCGCGAAATAGAGCCGCTCGAGAAACCTCCTGGTTTCGATCGCGGGCTTACCCCTGATGATGTCGAGATCGAGGCCAGCGCAAAACACCCTATGCGCGCTGCCGATGACGACCGCGCGCACAGTCTCATCGTCCCGCGCCTTGGCCAAAGCCGCCAGCAACGCATCGATCAAGGGCATGTTCAGCGCGTTGACCGGAGCGCGATCCAGCATGATTTCGGCGATCCGGTTCGAGACCGAATAGCGAACAGGGCTCGTATTCATCATCTCGTTCTCCCTCGCTATCGCTTGGCTTGCCGGACCGCGCCGGACTGAATGAGGTCCTCGATCACTGCGCGGTCAAGTCCGGCCTCCATCAGAATCTCGCAGCTGTCCTGCCCGACATCGGGCGCCGGACGGAGATGGTCTTCCGACAGGCCGGCGAAGCCGGGCGTGCGCGGCGTGTAAACCGGCCCGACTCCGGGCGTGTCCTGGCACACGGCGGCCTTCGTTGCCTCGACATGCGCATTGCGCAGCCATTCGCCGGGATTGTGGATCCGCTCCGCGATGATATCGGCGGCATGCAGACGCGTCAGCCAGGCCTCCGTCGGCAGCACCAGGAAGATCTCGCGCATCTCGGAAATCAGCGCATCAGCGGCGTCGGCACGTCGCGCAAAGTCGGCATAGCGCGGGTCACTGGCGAGATCGTCGCGGCCGATCGCGGCACAAAGCCGCTTGTACTGCGGCTCGTTCACCAGCGTCACCATCATCCAGCCATCCTGGGTCTGGTAGGTCCCGGCCGGCACGTTGAGCGCGCGCGGAGCGCCGCCCTCCAGCATGAACTCGGCGACCTTGTGTCCGAGCAGGGCCGCGGTCGACTGGCAGAGATTGACGTCGATCCAGCGCCCGGTGCCGACGCTCGCACGGGCAAACAACGCCGTCGCAATCGCCTGAAAAGCGTAGACGCCAGTCACGACATCGGAGATCGTGGTGCCGACGCGGTGCGGGACACCGTCGGTCCCGACATTGATTGAGACCAGTCCGGAGAACGCCTGCGCGACCGAATCCGAGCCGGGCCGCTTTGCATAGGGCCCGCTCTGGCCAAAGCCGCTGACGGAAAGATAGATCAGGCCGGGATTATCGCGTGACAGCCTTTCGTAGCCGAGCCCCAGCCGCTCGGCGACGCCGGGTCGGAAGCCCTCGATCAGGACGTCTGCCTCCTCTGCCAGGCGCCGGGCGATCGCGATCCCGATCCCGTCCTTGTGCTTCATGTCGAGGCAGAGGCTGCGCTTGCCGCGGTTGTAGACTGCCGACAGTGTCGTGTGATTGCCATAGGTAGTCCCGAGATAGCGCGACCAGTCGCCTTCCGGCGGTTCGACCTTGATGACGTCGGCGCCGTAGACCCCGAGCAGCATCGCGCAATAGGGCGAGGCAATTCCCTGGCCAAAATCGAGCACCTTCAGGCCTCGGTAAGGTGCCTCATACGTCGGCGTCAGCCTGCGTTCACCCACCCTTTTTCCTCCCGTTGCTGCAAAGAGCCCTGAAGCGCGGGATAGCTCGCGAATGTTGTCGTTGGCTTTCAGCTCTTCGATAAAGGATGTGTAGACGATCTGCCCCTTGTCGATAACCGTCGCGTGGCCCGCAAGCCCAAGGCAAAAATGCATATTCTGCTCGGCGATCACTACCGTGGCGCCGGCACCGCGAAGCTGCCGCAACAATTCGCCGATGCGTCACCGCCGACGGCAAGCTGCGGCCACACGACATCATCGCGGGCTTCAAGGTTTCGGAGATGGCGGTGCGGCTCAACATGAGCGGTCGCGAGGGCCACGATCTCAGGCAGGCCTGGAGCAATGACAATCCAACCGCCTACCTCGGCCTCGACATACATCCGGACGCGCACGATCAATACATCCGCAAGGTCGACGCCGAGCATGAGCAATTGATCTGGACCCATCCCGGCATGACGCCTACTACCGCAAAAGCAGGGCCGAGTGTTTTCGGCGATGCCATGGCGGTTCGTGGACTACCGGAAAATCGGGCACCACCGCCAGATCAAGAGCGACGGGAACCCTGCCTGAAAACGGCAGCCTGGCTAACTTGACAGGACGCCATATCTGCCGCAGCATTTACCCGGCTGCACCTGTGGGGGTGCCGGGAGCGTTGCTCCCCGCGTCGCAGGAATTGACGCCCGATCATGTGGTCGGCCGGCATGCAGTAAAAGCGGACAGATGTCCGTCGGGCCACTCTTGGAGAGGAGCATGACGCCACCGGGTAAGACCCATCGGCCTTGCTCAGCGGCAGGGTCTCGGCGCAGGTTGAGGTGAGAGCAGCTGCGAGCCGCCTTGCGCCTTCGACAATCTGAACATACCCGCAGGACAAAAGCGCAAAGGCCAAGCGCTTTCCGTCCTCAGAGTCTACTGGTTTCTACCAGAACGCCTTCGCTAAAACGAAGAAGCAGGGCCCCGCGAGATGCTTGAATGCACCGGGGCCCATTCGTTTGGGTCGCCACAACCCCGCCTTGCTTCACGCCCTCGGATCGAAAACAATCGATCGAAGCAAGTGAGGTCGACGATGGGAAAGCCTCTGGTACGAATCTACACCGACTACAAGAGTCCGTACGCCTACGTCGCCAACAGGCGGCTGTTCGAACTCGAGGACAAATACGGCGTCGAGCTGGAATGGCTTCCGTACACGCTACGCATCGCCGAATTCATGGGCACGGTTGAAGAGCGCACGCCCCACTTCTGGCGCAAGGTCCGCTACGCCTACATGGACGCCCGGCGGTTCGCCAATGCGCAGGGTCTCGTCATGAAGGGCCCACGCCGGATCTATGACGCATTCTATTCCAGCGCCGGAATGCTGTTCGCCCAACGACAAGGATTGTTTCGGCTCTATCACGATACCGTGTTCCGGCGCTTCTGGAACCACGATCTCGAGATCGATGACCTCTCGGCCATCTCTGGCGTGATCGCCGCGATCGGTGGCTCGGCGGCCGACTTCGAGGATTATGTGCGTGGCGCTGCCCGTGCAGAACATGATCGCATCATGGACGAGGCCGAAGCGCTCGGCGTGTTCGGCGTGCCGACCATGGTGTTCAACGGCGAGCTGTTTTGGGGCGGCGATCGCATCGACATGCTGGCGGAGCGAATCCAACACCCGGAAACGATTGCGATCGCGTTGGGCAGCCGGCACCGTAAATAGGGTGGCCTCTGCATCGTCGGCGTCAAGTGCGTTAGCCGTCTTGTCCCGGCCAATCAGATGCAAACGCCGGACTTCCATAGGGATAGAACCGCGCAAGATCGACATTCCTGTAAGGCAGTTTGTCGAGGCGCGTGGTGCCGAGGAACGGCCGCTCCGGCTCTACCAAGAGAATAGTCTTCGCAAAGCCGTTGTCGTCAAACCCACGCCGGAAGTGGACCCGCGACTTGATCGCCATCACGTCGAATGCATCGATGTCAAGTCCGAGGGCCTTAAGCGAGAACGGCTCCATGAGTTGCACGAGATAGGTCGAGAGGATCAGCACATTGTTGCGGCCGAACCTCACGCAGACCCAGAACTGGCCGTGACCTTCGACCGCGGCCAGCACGGTGCCCTGGATGCGCACCGCCTCTCCCGCCGACTCGTCGACCAGACCGCCGACCTCCATGTCGAAGGCGTCGCCGGCTTTGGCGCCGGAAGCCTTCAGGCTCGCGGTTATTCTGGCGTCTGCGATGGTCGCGATCAGCGTGTTGCCGAGATCCTGTGCAATGATCTCGCGGAGCAGCCAGGTTGCCGAACCGGAACGGTCGCTGTGATCGGCCAGCACGACGGGCCTGCTCCCGCTCGCGATGGCTTGCCCCGCCAGCGCGACGCCCTCGGCAATACTGTGAATCTTCGTTGACTTCAACAATGGCTCGCGTAGTCGCCAGATCGTTACTGCAAGATCGCGGGCGACCTGCTCGGCCAGCTCTGCATCGTCGTTTGTCAACACCTGCACGGTCATGCCGACGTCGGGCACGTCCGCAAATGGAAAACCGAAGAAGATGTTCACATAGACATCCACCTCGCGCGCTTCCCACACCAGCGCACGCTGCACGAGATCCATCCAGGGCGATGCGCCCGTCCATTGCAACACCGTGGGCGAGATCACGGGAATCTTGACGGTCCTGTGCACCGGCTTGTAATCACCCCGGATCGCGCGGACCAGCGTGCGCGCGGCACGCTGGCCCTGCAAATAGCCGTCATAGTGAGGGAAGTATTTGACGGCGAATGCCATGTCCGCCTGCTGAAGAAACGCCTCGTCCTCATTGCCATGAAGATCGAAGGTCGCCGCGATGAACGCGCCACGCCCGACTACCTCCCGGACCCGCCGCGCGAAGTCGGCCTCCGGACGGGGAGTGCCGTGCACTGCCATTGCTCCATGCAAGCAAAGGTAGACGCCGTCGAATGGCCCTTCCTCCCTGAGTCCCGCGATCATCTTGCCAACGAAATGCTCGTAGGCGTCGTCCGTAACCCAGCCCGAGCCGATCCCGGTCTTCGGCCAGAGTGGCGACTCTATGCCGACCAATTCGACCTCGGAGAATTCCCGTGCCAACTTCACGAAGCCGCCCATGTAGGACGTGGGATCGAAGCGCAGCAGCGCCTCGCCCTTCGCTGGCGAACCCGGATAGATGAAGTCGTCCAACGTGGTTTCGTTCGGCAGGAACGTGACGGTTTCGTGGGAAAAATGCAGGACGGCGATGCGTATCTTATCGATCATGTTATTGCTCGCCTACTAGTCTTACCGACGTTGCTGCGCATCGGCCCTCGACACAAGCCCAAGGTCATGCCGCCGGCCGTAAGCGCGGGCTTGCCGGCGGCCTCGGCAAATGAGGCCGCTCCGGCGTGCGTTCCGCAAAGCAATGCCCGAAGGCGTCCTCTCCCTGCTACCGCAGATTCCTTGTGCGCGTCTTCGTCGAATTTCTTCCGGAATCGTGGAACTCGGAGAACCGCTCAATCGCCGCATTGCGCGCAACGATGCGGCGCTCTTCCGGCGACGCGGTGCGGACAGCTGACGGGATTTGCTAACGGACCGAGGAAGCAAGGCGGACAAGGAAATAAATGCATGCCCCCTAGTCGCCCTGGGAGATGCACGGTTCAATGTCACTCGATGTTTGCAGGGTTATTCCACGCCGGCAGCGGCTGCTTCCGGCGTGGGGTCTCGTCGAGGTGCCCGGCTCAAGCGGCCTTGGCCTTTGCCACGTGAGTGGCAATCGCATCCATCAATGGCGGCGACAGGCAGTCATAGGGTTCAAGCCCGAGTTCTTTTAGCCGCGCCCTGATCCCCGCCATGTCGGCCGGTTTTACGCCGGACTCGATCACGGATGATACGAACGCTGCAAATCCCGGGGCCGCCGAACCGGATTCCTGGAACAGTTCGGGATGGATGAAGTCAAGACCATAGAACGGATGGCCCTTGTTCTCGATCCGGCCATACATATGGGTGCCGCAGCCCTTGCAGGCGTGGCGCTGGATCACCGCCGCGGCATCGACAATCTGGAGTTTGTCGCCGTTTTCCAGCACCGTCACGTTCTCGCGCGGCACCACAGCGACCACCGAAAAGATCGCATCCTCGGGCTTCCAGCACTTGGTGCACCCGCACGCATGATTGTGGGCCACATCGCCCTTGATCCCGACCTTGACCTGCTTGTCTTTGCATTTGCACACCAGGGTTCCGCCGGCAAAGTTACCAGAGCCCTGCTTGACGCCGTTGTCGACCGATGGGTGGATATGAACAGTCATGGGCCTATCCTCCTACTGCTTGCTGTTTTGATTCTAGAACACGACGACCGAGCGGATCGATTTCCCCTCGTGCATCAGGTCGAACCCCTTATTGATCTCATCGAGCTTCAGCACGTGAGTAATCATCGGATCGATCTGGATCTTTCCGTTCATGTACCAGTCGACGATCTTCGGTACATCGGTGCGGCCGCGCGCGCCACCGAATGCGGTGCCCTTCCAGACGCGTCCGGTGACAAGCTGGAACGGGCGCGTTGCGATCTCCTTGCCGGCTTCCGCGACGCCGATCACTACAGAGACGCCCCAGCCGCGATGGCAGGCTTCGAGCGCCTGCCGCATGACGTTGGTGTTGCCCGTGCAATCGAAGGTGAAGTCGGCGCCGCCGTCGGTCAGCGTAACCAGGTGCTGGACGATGTCGCCGCTCACCTTGGTCGGATTGACGAAATGCGTCATGCCGAACTGGCGGCCCCAGTTGTCCTTCGAATCGTTGATATCAACGCCGATGATCTTGTCGGCGCCGACCATCTTGGCACCCTGGATGACGTTGAGGCCGATCCCGCCGAGCCCGAACACCACGACATTGGCGCCCGGCGTCACCTTGGCGGTGTTGACGACCGCACCGACGCCGGTGGTCACGCCGCAGCCGATGTAACAGCTCTTGTCAAAGGGCGCATCCTCGCGGATCTTCGCAACGGCAATTTCGGGCAGCACGGTGAAGTTCGAGAATGTCGAGCAGCCCATGTAGTGGAACACCGTCTGCCCTTTGTAGCTGAAGCGGGAGGTGCCGTCGGGCATCACACCCTTGCCCTGCGTGGCGCGGATCGCGGTGCAGAGATTGGTCTTCTGGCTGAGACAGCTCTTGCACTGACGACATTCCGGCGTGTAGAGCGGGATCACATGATCGCCAGGCTTGACCGACGCCACGCCGGGGCCAACCTCGCGCACAATGCCGGCGCCCTCGTGACCGAGGATCGAGGGAAAGATACCCTCGCTGTCGAATCCGTCGAGCGTGTAGGCATCCGTGTGACAGATGCCGGTGGCCTTGATCTCGACGAGCACCTCTCCGGCCTTGGGTCCTTCCAGATCGAGCTCGACGATCTCCAGCGGTTTCTTCGCCTGAAAAGCGACTGCGGCGCGCGTTTTCATCTTAACTTCTCCAAAACACGACAACGGTTGTCATCCGCGCCGACCATATTCACTTCTTGGTCCCCATGCAGCTGTCTTCGGCTTTGGCATAGGCATCTGATTTGTTTTCATGCTTGGCTGGACGGACGCGCCCAACCGCATTGTTGGCGCGGGCACGCAGGTACACATAGAGGTCATCCATATAGCAGGCGACGTTCGGATTATCGCCGAACGCCGGCATCACGTTCTCCTGCGCCGTGTTGACGTTCTTGCGTCCGCTCGCAACGACGGCAAGGAAATCTGGGTAGCTCATGGTTTTCAGCGAATTTGCCAGCGCGGGAGCATAGGTCGACCCCATCCCGTCGGGACCGTGACAGACGTGGCACTCCGAGTGATAGCGGCGGTATCCGGAATAGGTGTACCAATCCACTGTGCCGTCGGCCGTGACCTTGAAGGTCGGGTTTCCTTCCTTGTCGAGGTATTTGCCGTCTTCGGACTTGACCGCAGCCGGATCGACCGCGTTTTCGGCGGAGGCGACTCCTCCCGTTACCACGATGATCATCGCGGCCATCACAAACCAGATCTTGCGCAAGAGCCTGTCCTTGAATGCGATAAGGTAGACGAACCGGCGCATGGAGATTGCTCCACGCGCCGGATTGAGTTCGGTCAGCTCATTGCTGCGGTAACGAGAACACGGTGAGCGTTCCGCCGAGCGCGGTGTAGTTGCTCAGCGCGGCATACCCACCAACGGCGCCAAGGCCGTCAGTCGGGTCGGTCAAACCGGCCGCAAGACCGATTCCCGCCCAGCCACCGACGCCGGACAACACAGCCACGTACTGCTTGCCGCCATTCTCATAAGTCGTCACGTTGCCGATGATGCCGGACGGCGTCTTGAACTTGTAAAGCTCCTTGCCTGTCTTGGCATCGACAGCCTTCAGGTAGCCTTCCAGCGTGCCGTAGAACACCACGCCGCCGGCGGTCGCGAGAGCACCCGACCAAACCGAGAACTGCTCCTTGTTCGACCAGACGATCTTGCCGGTCTTACCGTCCCAAGCGATGAAATTGCCCATATGGGTTTCGCCGGGAGGCGGATACATCGACAGCGTCGCGCCGACATAGGGCTGACCCGCGGTGTAGCTCACCTTGAACGGTTCATAGTCCATGCAGACGTGGTTGGTCGGCACGTAGAAGAGCTGCGTTTCCGGCGAGTAGGCGGCCGGTTGTTCATCCTTCGAACCGAGCGCAGCCGGGCAGATCCCCTTCACGTTGACGTCTTCGCCCTGCTTGTCGGTCGAAAACTGGTCCACTACTTTCGGCCGGCCGTAGGTCGGCGAACCCTTGTTCATATCGACCCCCGTGGTCCAGTTGACCTTCGGATCGTACTTTTCGGCAACCAGCAACTCACCCGTGACGCGGTCGAGCGTGTAACCTAGGCCGTTGCGATCGAAGTGGGTCAGCAGCTTGCGGTCAGCTCCACCGATCTGCTGATCGCTCAGGATCATTTCGTTGACACCGTCATAGTCCCACTCGTCATGCGGCGTCATCTGGTAGACCCACTTGGCCATCCCGGTATCCGGATTGCGCGCGAAAATGGTCATCGACCATTTGTTGTCGCCGGGACGCTGCTTCGGGTTCCAGGTGGAGGGGTTGCCCGACCCGTAATAGACGAGGTTCAGCGATGGATCATAGGACATCCAGCCCCACGTGCAGCCGCCGCCGATCTTCCACTGATCGCCCTGCCAGGTCTTGAGGCTCGAGTCCTTGCCCACCGGCTTGCCGAGATCGGTGGTCTTCTCGGGGTCGACCATGATCTGGTCATCCGGCCCCTCGGAGAAAGCGCGCCAGACCTGCTTGCCGGTCTTGGTGTCGTAGGCGGTGACATGGCACTGCACACCAAACTCGCCGCCGGAGATACCGATCAGAACCTTGTCCTTGATCACCAGCGGTGCGGACGTGCCCGTCGACCCCTTGCTGGGATCGCCGTTCTTCGCCGACCACTCCACCTTGCCGGTCTTGGCGTCGAGCGCGACCAGCGTCGTATCGGCTTGATGCAGGAAGATCTTGCCGTCGCCATAGGCCACGCCACGGTTCACCGTGTCGCAGCACATTACGGGGATGACGTCAGGATCCTGCTTCGGTTCGTACTTCCAGACGATCTTGTTGTCCTGCGAAAGGTCAAGAGCATAGACCTTGTTCGGGAACGGTGTGTGGACGTACATCATGTTGCCGATGATGAGCGGGCCACCCTCGTGGCCGCGCAGCACGCCGGTCGAAAACGTCCACGCGACTTGCATCTTACCGACGTTCGAGGCGTTGATTTGATTCAGCTTGGAATAGCGCGTATTGGCATAATCGCCGGCTGGCATTACCCAGCCTTTGGGGTCCTGCGCCATCTTGGCGAGTTCTTCGTTGGCGTTAGCCGCTCCTGCGGCAAATGCCGCCATTGCGCCAAGCCCGGTCGCATATAGCACCTTGCGCATTGTGGATTCCTCCCAATTTAAGAGCCCTGGTTTCCGTCGAAACGGCCCACTTATTCAGCCTTGGTTCCCAAGCCGTACCCTGATCGGCGGCGCACGACTTGCCCAATAGGGAAGAGTAGTTTGCTCGAAAGCGAAGCTCCGTCAATTTTTTGGCGTCTTGTTTTGATCCGATCGCCGGGTCCCTTCATGCTGCAGAGCATCAGCGATCGGCGCAGCCCCTAGCCGGGCCTCATGCCTCGGACGTTGCGCTTGACGACGCCAGAACTAAGTCGGAGGATTGCCCGAAATTGACTGGGAAGAAATCCCGCCTGCTGCCCGAACCCTTTTGCGCACTGGGGAAAAGGCGCCTCATCTTGGGCCAGGCTTTGTCAAGTGGGCCGTCGCGTTTGGGATCGAATCGGTGGCTGGAAAGATGTCCGATACAGTCCATTCACTCAGCACGACCGGATTGACGCCCAAGGGCCAAATCCAGCGTTGGTCAGATGCGCTGACCGATCTGTGCGGCCAGTTCGATGTGGATGCCCTGGAGGGATCCACCCTCGAGGGACGGATCAACTACACGACGGTATCGCGGCTCAAGCTGTGCCAAATCGAGGCGAGTCAGCACCGCATCGCACATCGTTTCTCGCGCATCAGGTTGAGTGAACACCCCTACATCAAGATCGTCTTCCAGACCCATGGCGTGTCGCACTTCGAGCAGGAAGGCCGTCACTTCGACATCATGCCCGGCGACTGTTTCGCCTATGACGTGTCCTGCCCGCACACCATCATCAGCCCGTCACTGACCCGTCATGAGGTCGTGATCGTTCCAAAGGACCTCCTGAAGGAACGTGGCTTCCAGCTCTCCAAGATGGCGCCATGCAAACTATCGGCGCGCAATGGCACCGGCCGCATCGCCCATGACTTCGTGCACGCCGTCTTTGGCGAGGCACCGAAACTGTCCCCCGTGACCGCCGTCGGCGTGGCCGATTCGCTGATCGATCTACTATTGCTGCCGCTGCGCGAAACCGGCGCCATGTTCGACCGCGGCAGCGCCGAGGCCACCTACGTGCGCGCGCAAGGCTTCATCCGCGAACATCTGCGCGACCCCGATCTCTGCATCGATCGCATTTCCGCGGCTCTCGGCTGCTCCAAGCGCTACCTGCACATGCTGTTCAGCGACCGCGGCATGACGGTCAGCGATTACATATGGCGCGCGCGGCTGCAGCACTGCCGGCAGGAGCTGGAGGCCCAGAACGGCAAGACCATCACCGACGTGGCATTCTCGTGGGGCTTTTCAAGCTCTTCACATTTCAGCCGCGTGTTCCGCAAATATTTTGGCGTCGCCCCCTCTTCCGTCCACAAGGGCCAGCACGGCATCATGCCCGCGGACGTCGTGCTGGAATAGCATCCTCGCCTCTACGGTCTGCCCCTGTTCATGCTTGCCTTCCGGCCGGGCTTCCGGATCATGATCTACGGTTGCACAACCTTGGGAACGAACGCCTCGACCGTGACACCGTCTTCACCAGAATGGACGTTGAGCGTCCCTCCGAGCGCAAGAACGCGCTCGCGCATGCCGGTCAGGCCGCGCCCAAGCCTGTGATCCGGCCGCAGGCCCCGGCCATTATCGCGAACCCGCACCAAGGCGCAGTCCCGGCTGCCGCGCGGCTCGGCCGGCCGTGACCCGGGTTCGACGGTGATCTTCACCGACGTCGCGCCGGCATGCCGGAAAACGTTGGTCAGAGCTTCCTGGACGATGCGGTAGATCGTCAGGTCGGCTGTCTCGCCGGCCTCACCGAGCACGCTGGAAATGCTGCTCTCGATCTCCACGTCCGGGTGCGTCTCGCTCCACAGACGCACCAGTGCGCCGAGCGCTTCGCGCAGGCCGAGCTCGGCCAAGCCGACTGGACGCAGTCGTTCGAGAATGCGGCGCGTGAATTGCTGGAGCGCGTTGACCTGATCGAGGATGGCGTTGCCATGCTTGCGCAACGCCGTGGCGTCGGGCTTGTCGAGCTCGGACAGCCGCATCAAGGCGCCGGCATGCGCGCGCAACGCAAACAAATAGGGCCCAAACTCGTCATGCAGTTCGCGCGCGATTTCCTTGCGTTCGGAGTCCTGCAGCGAGACCGCGCGCTCGGCGAGCAGGCGCTTGCCGTCCACCGCCTCGCCCAATGTCGCCGCAAGATGGTTCAGTTTGGCACAGATGGCTGCCAGTTCGGGCGAGCCGCCGGGCTCGACGCGCGCATCGTAACGTCCCGCCTCAATGCTGGTCATGGCTTGCGACAGCGCTTCCAGCGGCGCCAGCGCGCGGCCGACGACCAGCATCGTAACCAGGAAGAGCGCGACCGCGATCGCGGAGCCGACTTCGACTTGGGTAACGATCCCATCCCAAATCTCGGCCATTTCGTCGTCCGGATGCGACGTAATCACCAGCGATTGCCGCTTGCCGCGGATCGAGATCGGCACCCGCACGGAGGTCTGCTCGGGGTGAACAAGGGCGACGAACCACGCGGGCGGCGCGCGGGGATCTGCGGCCTCGGCGGGCCGCGCGATCATCCCGGTGCTTGCGTCATCCTGTCGCGCGATGCTGACATGACGGAGCCGGCTCAGGTCCTCGACGATTCTGTCGAGCCGGGCATCGGCGTCCGGGGCGTCGTCGAGACCAGAAACGATCGTCTCGACGAATTCACGCGCCAGACGGATCACGCTCTGGTCTTCGGCCTGCACGCGGGGTCCCGCCTCCAGCACGAGCCGGGCAATATTGATGGCAAGCCCCAGCATCAAGATGAGCGCCAGCAGCAGGTTGATCCGCGCGCGCAGGGATAGTTTTTGCCACATTGCGTTGCCCCCGCCGCGAATCCTCCTCGCAGAGGAACGTTGACAGTCCAATTTGCCCAGCTATCTAATCGCAGCCTACTGCAATCTCGTATGAGGTGCACAGCGGATCGGAACCGGTGCCGTCCGGTTCTTTGTGCAGATCGATGCGGTGATGAAGGGGTTGACCCGGTTCGACGGGAAGGACGCGATGCGCATTCTGATCGTTGATGACCATCCTATCGTTGCATCGGGCTGCCGCACCGTATTTGCCGACGATGCCGCGGTCGCGCTACTGGAGGCATCCGATGCGGAGAGCGGCGAGCGTGCCTTTGTCGCCGAGAAGCCGGATATCTGCGTGATCGACATCAACCTGCCGACGGTTTCAGGATTCGAGTTGGCGCGCCGCATCCTTGCCCGCGACGACGAAGCACGCATCATCATGTTCAGCATGAACGACGATCCGGTCTTTGCCGCGCGCGCCATCGACATCGGCGCCAAAGGCTACGTCTCCAAGACCGGAGACCCGAATGACCTCGTGGAAGCGGTCCGGGAAGTCGCCAATGGCGGCGTCTATTTGCCACCGGCGATCGCGCGCAGCATAGCATTCGCGCGGCCGGCCTTCGCGCAAAACCCACTGTCGAAATTGACCTCGCGCGAGATGGAAATCCTGCGCCTGCTCAGCTCCGGCAAGAGCCTGTCCGAAATCGCCTGGCTGGTTCATTCCTCGTACAAGACGGTGGCCAACACGTCGTCGATCATGCGGCAGAAGCTTGGCGTGCGCACGTCAGCCGAGCTGGTGCGACTGGCGATCGAGAGCGGCGTCGCCTGACATCGCGAACCGGAACCGACGATCATGAAAATGCAGACGATTTCGCTCAACAAATCCTATGGCGGCATCCAAGGCGTATACCGGCACCCGAGCCGCGAGACCAAGACCGACATGACGTTCTCGGTCTTTGTCCCGCCCCAGGCCACCGGCGCCAAGCTGCCGGCCGTCTACTATTTGTCGGGCCTGACCTGCACCCACGCCAACGTTACGGAAAAGGGTGAATACCGGCAGGCTTGCGCCGAGCTCGGCTTGGTCTTCGTCGCGCCTGACACGAGCCCGCGCGGCGACGGCGTGCCCGGCGACCCCGCCAATTCCTACGATTTCGGGCTCGGAGCCGGCTTCTATGTCGACGCCACGCAAGAGCCGTTCGCGCGCAACTACCGCATGTGGAGCTACGTGACCGAGGAGCTGCCGAAGCTTGTCGCTGAGCAATTTCCTGTCGACGCGAAGCGGCAATCGATCTTTGGCCACTCGATGGGCGGCCACGGCGCGCTGACCGTGGCGTTGCGCAATCCTGATCGGTATCGTGCGGCAAGCGCCTTTGCGCCGATCGTGGCGCCGTCCCAGGTGCCATGGGGGACCCAGGCGCTGGGCGGCTATCTCGGCAACGACAAGCAAGCATGGCGCAAGCACGATGCGGTCGCGTTGATCGAGGACGGCGCGCGGTTCTCCGAATTGCTCGTCGACTATGGCGATGCCGACCAGTTTCTCGCCGAACAGCTTCGTCCCGAGCTTTTGAAGGCGGCCTGCGAGAAGGCAGGCATTCCGCTCACCGTGCGTGGCCAGCCCGGTTACGACCACAGCTATTACTTTATCTCCACTTTCATGGCCGACCATCTGCGCTGGCATGCCGCGCGCCTGAAGGTCTGATCTCGTCTTGTCGTATTATTGGGGCTGCGGCACACCATAATTCGGCGCGAGCAGCCGATTGCGCAGGAGGTAGCCGGTGGCACGTGACCATGATTCATCGGTATTGCCACGCATGTCGGTGCTCATCGCCGCGAGCAATTTCCCGGTATGGACGTCGCGCAAATAGAGATTGACGTTGAGGATGAGGTTCGAAACCTTCTGCACCACACCCGTAATCGCAAGATCGGCGCCGAGTTGGTCCGCAAGCTTCACGTCGCATCCGCCGCAGGCCTGAAGATTGCTGCCGTGTGCGGCAGCATTGACGGGGGCAATATCGACAACGTGGAACTTGCCGGATGCCGCCAGTTCCTGGCGCACCTGCTCGCCGGCCCGCCCGAGCCGCGCCTGCTCGTCCGCACGCTTCCCGTTCACCTCGCCCTGAAGGCTGGTGTCGATCATCTCGAAATCGAATACCGCAAGCTTGGGTGGCTCGGCACGCACCGGCACCAAGCCCATTGTTAGCAAAGCACAGACCAACAGTACTCTCATGATCGTGAACCGCTTGAGATTTGCAACCGCGCAACGACGAAAAGCCGGGTTGCAAGCTAAGACAATTCAGTCATCTTGCAACATAAGAAGAGGACTGACGGGAGGAGCTATGTTCCGATGGCTGGTCGGCACGATTGCGCTCAGCATGGTTGCGACCCAGGCGCTGGCGGCTGATCCAGCCGAGATCCATGTCGGCTATCTCGGTCACTCGGGCGTCAAGTCGAAACTGTCCCTGGTCGAGCAGCCGGCCGACAATGATGGCGTCGCAGGTGCGCGTCTTGCAATTGAGGACAACAATACGACGGGCAAATTCCTCAACCAGCATTTCACGCTGGAGGAGGTTCGCCTGAAGGACGGCGAGGATGTCGCCAAGGCCGCCACCGAACTCGCCGGCCGAAACGACTATATCATCGCCGACCTGCCTGCTGATGCGCTGCTCAGGGCCGCCGACGCGCTGCGTGACCGCGGCACCGTGCTGCTGAATGCAGGCGCAATTGACGACCGGCTACGCGAGCAGGACTGCCGTGCCAACGTCCTTCACGTTGCACCGACCCGCACGATGCTGGCCGATGCACTCGCGCAATATCTGGTCTGGAAGCAATGGAAGCGCTGGCTGCTGGTGGTCGGATCGCACGATCGGGACAAGCTTTACGCCGACGCGCTGCGGCGCGCCGCAACGCGCTTCGGCGCCAAGATCGTTCAGGAACGGACCTTTGAGGACACCGGCGGCGCGCGACGCACTGATAGCGGCGTGACGCTGATCCAGCGCCAGATACCGGTGTTCACGCAGCAGGCCCCGGCCTATGACGTTCTGGTCGCCGCCGACGAGAGCGATGTGTTCGCAGCGTATCTGCCCTATCGCACGTGGGATCCGCGGCCGGTGGCTGGCTCGGCCGGTCTGGTGCCGACGAGCTGGGATGCGGCGCAGGATCAATGGGGCGCCGTGCAGATGCAGAACCGATTCATGAAGCTCAATTCGCGGCGCATGACCGCGCTGGACATGCAGGCATGGACGGCGGCGCGTATGATCGGCGAAGCGACGTCGCGCACCAATTCAGGCGACCCGAAGAAGGTGTTTGCCTTTCTCAAGGGAGCGGACTTTTCCGTCGCCGCCTTCAAGGGCACACGGTTGACGTTGCGGGATTGGAATCTGCAGCTTCGTCAACCGATCCTTCTGGTCGATGGGCGCATGGTCGTCTCGGTGTCGCCGCAGGAAGGATTCTTGCACCAAGTCTCCGAGCTCGACACGCTCGGTGTTGACCGGCCCGAGACGAAATGCAAGCTGCAGTGAGGGAGAGTTAACGCATGTGGCGCCGCTGTCTGCTAACCGGAGTGTCCGCATGGCTTGCCGCCATTACGCCGGCGTCCGCCTTCATTGCCTATGTTTCCAACGAGAAGAGCAACACGGTCTCGGTGATCGACACCGACAGCTGGACCGTGACAAGGACGATCAAGGTCGGGCAACGGCCGCGCGGAATCGAGTTCACGCGCGACGGCAAGTTCGTAATGGTCGCGGTCGGCGACGATGACACGATCCAGGTGATCGACGCCAAGACCCAGCAGATCGTCGACACCCTGCCCTCCGGTCCCGACCCCGAATTGTTCGCCCAGGATGCCGCCGGCAAGATCATGTATGTCGCCAACGAGAACGACAATACGGTCACAGTGATCGATCTCGAGAAACGCGCCCGGATAGGCGACATCCAGGTCGGTGTCGAACCCGAGGGCATGACTATCAGCCCGGATGGCAAGATGCTGATCAATACCTCCGAGACCACCAACATGGCGCATTTCATCGACACGGCGACGCGCCAGATCGTGGCGAACGTTCTGGTCGATGCGCGGCCGCGCTTTGCCGAATTCAAGCGCGATGGCTCCGAATTGTGGGTATCCTCGGAGATCGGGGGCACGGTGTCGATCATCGATCCGGTCAAGCGCGAGGTCACCGGTAAGATCACCTTCGATATTCCCGGCCTGCGCCGCGAGGCGATCCAGCCGGTCGGCATCGGCATGACCAAGGACGGCAAGACCGCGTTCATTGCGCTCGGTCCCGCCAACCGCATCGCGGTGGTCGATGGCGCGAGCCACAAGGTCACGAAGTACCTCCTGGTCGGCCAGCGGGTCTGGCACATGGACTTCACCCCGGATGAGAAATATCTGCTGGTCACCAACGGCGTCTCGAACGACGTTTCGGTGATCGATGTTGCCGCGCAGAAGGTGATCAAGACCATCCAGGTCGGTGAATTGCCATGGGGCATCACGATCGCAAAGCCATGACCGCAACCGACGCGCACATCGCCAGCCAGCCTGCGCCGGACGCCGATCCCCGGCAAAGCGCTGCCGTGCGGCCGGCGCTGTCCGTCGGAAAGATCAGCCATTCGTATGGTCCGCGGCGTGCCCTCGACGACGTCAGCTTCACCGTCGCGCCGGCCAGTTTCACCGCGCTGCTCGGTCTCAACGGCGCGGGCAAGAGCACGCTGTTCTCGCTGGTGACGCGGCTGTTCGGCATCCAGAGCGGCCGAATCAGCATCTTCGGTCACGACATCAGCCGCGCTCCGGGCGAGGCGCTGCGGCTGCTTGGCGTGGTGTTCCAGCCGCGCACGCTCGACCTCGATCTGTCGCTGACGCAGAACCTGCTTTACCACGCCGCGCTGCACGGCATCTCGCGACGCGAGGCGCGCCTGCGCAGCGGCGAAGTGTTGGCCCGCATCGGCCTCACCGACCGCGCCGGCAGCAAGGTGCGCGACCTCTCTGGCGGCCAGATGCGGCGGGTGGAAATTGCCCGCGCGCTACTGCATCGGCCGCGGCTCCTGCTGCTCGACGAGGCGACCGTCGGACTCGACGTCAAGGCGCGCGCCGACATTCTCGATCACGTGCGGCAGCTCGTCACCGAACAGGGCATCGGCGTGCTCTGGGCCACGCATCTGTTCGACGAGATCATGCCGAACGACGACCTTGTGGTTCTGCACCAAGGCAAAGTGCTGGCGCACGGCCAGGTCTCGCGGGTCGTCGCCGATGCCGGCGCGCAGGACGTCAACACCGCATTCATGCGACTGACCGGCGCCGCGGCGGTTTCGGGGAGGCCGGCGTCATGACCAGCACGACCGTTACGCCTGCGCGAAGCGGCTTCTCGCTCTCGGAATACATCACTTGCCTGAACGGCATCGTGTGGCGCGAGGCGCTGCGCTTCCTGCATCAGCGCGAGCGCTTCGTCTCGGCGCTGGTGCGGCCGCTGGTCTGGCTGTTCATCTTCGCCGCCGGCTTCCGTCAGGTGCTCGGCATCTCGATTATCCCGCCCTACGAGACCTATATCCTCTACGAGGTCTATATCGCGCCCGGCCTGATGGCGATGATCCAGCTCTTCAATGGCATGCAGTCCTCGCTCTCGATGGTCTATGACCGCGAGATGGGCAACATGCGCACCCTGCTGGTGAGCCCGCTGCCCCGCGGCTACCTTCTGTTCTGCAAGCTGCTCGCGGGCACTGCGGTCTCACTGCTGCAGGTCTATGCGTTCCTGCTGATCGCCTGGTTCTGGGACATCGCACCGCCGACGATCGGCTATCTCACGGTACTGCCGGCGTTGATCCTGTCTGGCCTGATGCTCGGCGCACTGGGCATGCTGATCTCGTCCGGCATCAAACAGCTCGAGAATTTCGCCGGCGTGATGAACTTTGTGATCTTTCCGATGTTTTTTGCTTCTTCGGCGCTCTATCCGCTGTGGCGCGTGCGGGAAGGCAGTCCGCTGCTGTATTATGTCTGCCTGTTCAATCCGTTCACGCACGCGGTCGAGCTGATACGCTTTGCGCTCTACGGACAGATGAACTGGGTTTCGTTCGCGGTGGTCGGCGGCTGCACGGCGATCTTCATGATCGGCGCGATCTATGCTTACGATCCATCGCGCGGACTGGTGCGCCGCGGGCCCGGCGGAGGCGAGGCATGAAGTCGCAAATGGTATGGCGGATCACAATCAGCGCGCTGTTCGCTGTCGCACTGTCAAACCGGACGGCGCTCGCTGCCGACCCGCGCTATCCGGACTGGCCGTGTGCGCAGGCCAAGGTGCCTGAAATCTCGCTCGCTCAAGTCTGGGCCGGACCGCCGCTCGACGACGCCGGGAGCAAATGGAAGGACGATCCGAAGATCAACGCACTCGTGACCAGGCTGTCGGCACGCCGCATCCCGCTTGAGGAAGCACAGAAGGAAATCACGGAGTTCCTGTCGAGCGCGGCCGACAAGGCCACAGCCGGAAGGCTGCTCTTCGCCGGCCTGTTCGATACCCTGAACGCACAACGCGCGTCGGTCATGAACGGGCTCGAGCGAGTCATGCGCAAGCAGCGCAATGCCGTGGAAAAGATCCGCTCCGATACGCTGGAGCTGCAGGCTTTGCAGGGCGCCACGCCCCCCGACCAGCCCAAGATCGACGAGCTCGGCAATCAACTGGTCTGGGAAACGCGGATCTTCGAGGACCGCCGGCGTGTGGTCAAATTTGTCTGCGACGTTCCGACTGCGATCGACCAGCGCCTGTTCGCGCTCGGCCGCACGATCCAGCAGGAATTGGAGTGACCCTGCGGCAAATGGACGCCGACGCGGTCTATGTACCAGGCGGACGCCGGTTCGCGCGAATCGCATCATGCGACCGCATCACGGACCTGTGTGCCGTTCACGGCGCGCAGGCGGAACCAAACGCGCCTGCCGCCTGTTTCGTCCCACTGTATCTCGGAAATTGGGAGGCCTCGATGAGAGCAGCAAAGATCGCACTGACCGGCCTTTTGTCAGTCGGCTTGGTCACGTCAGCGGCCTTAGCCCAGCAATCCACGTCGGGAATGGTTACCAAGATTGACCGATTGAACGGAACAATCGCCATCCAGCAGCCTCAGGGCGGCACGGTGGGCGCAACAGGTGGCGTGATACAGGAGTTCAAGGTGACCAATGGGGCGATGCTCGAACCGATTCACGCCGGCGACAAGGTGAGCTTCTCGACCACCGAAGGCAGCGGCGGCAAGACGATCGATAAGCTTCAAAAGGAAAAGCCGTAGCGGCACACGTCCCGCGCAGGTGTGCAGGTCATTTCTCCTCGCCCAGGCGCGGCTCCGGTTGCGCGTCCGCAAGCGGGAGATTGGCGCGCTCCCACCCATCAGTTCCGTCCGGATACCACGCGACATTGCGGTAACCATAGGACAGCGCACGCTTGGCGGCATTCCAGGACATCCAGCAATCCTCCTGGCAATAGATCACGAGCAATGTCGCAGGGTTACCATGCGATGCGCGAGCGAGCCCCTGTCGGAAATAATCCTCCGTAGCGACAGCAAGCTTGCCGTAGCCGGTGTCAGGCAGCCAGACGCTGTCAGGGATATTCAACCGCGGCTTGTCGCGCCAGACGGTTCCCTTCGGTAAATTGGGCGGTTTTGGCGCGCGCGGCAGCACGTCGATGAAGACGCCGGACTTCGCGTGCCAAATCGCTTCGGCGTCCTCGGTCGTCAACACGCGCGCGCCCGCCAACGTGGCCGGTACCGGCGTGCGGTAGTTGTCGGTGCGGTACCCGGCGGGCTCCTCTGGCCTGTCTTGCGCACAAACCGGATCGGCAATGATGAGCGCGACGGCAAGGGCGTTTGCAAGCCGCCGCTTCATGGCGATTTAGTCACGGCCTCCGCCCTGATCAGCTGGTCGTTCTCGTCCAGCAGGGGAACCCCGAAGTCCAGCAGGATCTTGTTGATCGATGTTTGGTTCTCCTGAATCAGGTGGTTGAGCTGCCGTTTCCAGTTCTGGTCAGCCGGCCGCACGCCCATCCCGATGCGATAGACGAGCTTTGGTCCCCTCGTCTCCTTGACCAGCGGCGTGACATGCAATGGGGGATTGGCCTTCTTGGCGTAAAAGCCCGCCATCGGACCCCACAGGATGCCGGCGTCGATCTCGCCCTTGGCAAGATCGTTGACCATCGCCTCGGCAGACGAATCGTAGCGGGTATCGATCATCAGCGGATAGGGCTTTGCATTCCCCATCAACCCGTTGGCTGCCATGTTGGTCGCGGGCGGCGTGCCTGCGACGATGCCGATGTGCTTGCCCTTTAGTCGCTCGTCTTCCAGCGTCGTCACCTCGTCAAGGTCACTGCCCTGCTTGGTGATCAGTGCATAAGCCGTGCGGTAATAGGGATTGGTCCCCTGCGCGAGATCGTCACCTTGCGGAAAGCCCATGATGACATCGCAACGATGCGACCCGAGCGTCACCCGCACGAAGCCGGTCGCCTGCGGAAAATACATGTAGTCGAGCTTCTTCTGCAGCTTCTCGGCGAAAAGCTCGCCGATCTTGTTCTCGAAACCCTCGCCCTTGTCGTTGGAGAACGGCAGGTTGCGTGGGTCGGCGCAGATGCGCAACACCTTGGGATCGACCAATTCGATCGAGAGATCGCCGCTGTCATTCATCTGGGCCTGCGCGATATCGCGGCCGACGAGACAGACGGCAACACCGGCAAGTGCAAGCAGCCTGAGACGGTGTCCGACACTTCTCATCGCGCAGGTCTCCTCTGGATAGGATGGTGGCCGCCATCCATAGATTGCTCAGCAGGCCATGCCGTGCAACAGGATAATCCGCACCGCGGGCGCGCGTTGCTTGCTGCGGCGCAACCCGGGCGTGACGCAATTGAGCGTCCTGTCGCGCTGAAACTGAGGCAGAAACATGGCTCCTGGTGGTCCGGCGGTCGCACTACTCCTGATGCTCGTGGCATCGACCATAGCGCGGGCGCAAGAGCGGGAATTGCCTGTGAGCGAAGTCGCCCCCGGAATATTCGTGCACATCGGCGACGTCGCGCTGATGACCCGCGAGAATGATGGCGCGATTGCCAATGTCGGATTCGTCGTCGGCGATAGCTCCGTTGCGGTGATCGACACCGGCGGCAGCGTCCGCGAAGGCAGGCAATTGCTCGCAGCCATCCGCAGCCGCACCGGAAAGCCGATCCGCTACGTAATCAATACCCACGCCCATCCTGACCATAGCTTCGGCAATGCGGCGTTTGCGGGTGATGGGATCACCCTTGTCGGCCACAAGAACCTGCCGCGCGCGTTCGCTACCCGCGGACAGTTCTATCTCGATGGTTTTCGTCGCAGTATGGGTGACGAACTGATCAATGAGGTACGCATGACGCCGCCAGGATTGCTGGTCGAGGACAGGCTCACTATCGATCTCGGCGGCCGGACCCTGCTGCTGCGCGCCTGGCCGACCGCGCACAGCGACTGCGACCTTACTGTATTTGATGAGCCGACGAAGACGCTCTTCGCAGGCGACCTCGTGTTCCTCGGCCACATTCCGGTCGTCGACGGCAGCATCCGCGGGTGGCTGCGCGCACTTGACGAAATCGCTGCCATTCCGGCGCTGCGCGTGGTTCCCGGTCACGGACCCGTGAGCGGCTGGCCCGCCGCCATTGGCGACGAACGGCGTTATCTCGGCACCCTCGCCGCAGACGTCCGCGCGCTGATTGCGGACGGTCAGCCGATCGCGGTCGCGGCCGAACGTGCGGCAGTCTCGGAGCGATCACGTTGGCAATTATTCGACGACTACAATGCGCGCAACGCAACTGCAGCATTCTCGGAAATTGAATGGGAATAGATGCCGCGATAACCTATTGTGAAGGTGCCTTTTAGGATATTCGAACATGGCCCGCTATCGCCTCCGCCTGCTCTGCATCGCCGGCCTTCTCACGATCGCGCTGGGCGTTCACCTTGCGCCCGCGGCGAGTACCGACGCCTATGATCCATGGCCCGGGCTCGTCCAGGATATCTTCAACGACCGTCAGATGAACGACGGCAGCGATGTGATCGGCATCGAAATGCCGTCGCGTGCCGAGGACGCTGCGATCGTCCCGGTGACATTGCGCACCAGGCTTTCGCCCGGCGATAGCCGCCACGTGCGAACCATTACGCTCGTGATCGACCAAAATCCGGCTCCGATGGCGGCGAAGTTCACGCTTGGT
This sequence comes from Bradyrhizobium lablabi, assembly GCF_018131005.1. Lineage (GTDB taxonomy): Bacteria > Pseudomonadota > Alphaproteobacteria > Rhizobiales > Xanthobacteraceae > Bradyrhizobium > Bradyrhizobium lablabi_D. The sequence goes on along the minus strand of NZ_JAFCJK010000005.1, from coordinate 62,543 downwards.
CCGGATTCCAACGTGACCGAGATTTCGACGCGGGTCCGCGTCAACAGCTACACCAACGTGCACGCGGTCGCCGAACTCAGCGACGGCAAGCTCTACATGACGAAGATCTACGTGAAGGCGTCCGGCGGCTGCTCGGCGCCGGCGGCCAAGAACGCCGAGGAAGCAAAAGCGCGTCTCGGCCAGATGCGTTATCGGCAGTTCGCGAGGACCGGCCAGGGACCCGCAAGCGCCACGCGCGAGGCCCAGATCATGATCGGCCATCCGAACAACTCCGGCCTGCAGATGAACCAGGTCACCCAGCTCTACATCCCGGCATTCTTCGTCAATGAACTGCGTTTGTGGCAGGACGATAGCCCGGTGCTCGCGATGGAGGGCGGGATCTCCATTTCGGAGGATCCCAATATCCGCATCACCTATGTTTCAAATGGCGCCAAGCGTTTCCGCGCCGAAGCCAAGGACACCGACGGACACGTGTTCCAGCACGAGTGGAAGGTCGACGATTCCGGAACCTGATGCGCGTAGAGTAGCCGCAGCCCTTAGTGTTCCTGCGTCGCTTCTCGTGGGCTCCTCAGGGTAAGAGTCGGACGGCCACGACGTGGAAGAATCAGAAGCACCTGACTTCTGCTTCCGCCTGCGCCCGGCGCAGGTCGTTGAGCGCGTTCGCGGCCTGTTCGGAGGTGCGGAACTGGCCACCAAGGTTTCCTTGTACCTGCGACATGCTCAGCACGGTTTCGGCGGTGACATAGCGATCATAGGGCACCAGCGACGCAACGACGTCGATAGAGCAGGCACATTGCTCGATCGACTGCCGGCTCTCGCCGTTGGCCTTCATGCAGCCGAACACATATTCGGCTCGCGCCGAGGTCGGATAATCGTTGGCCTGGTCGGCTCGCGCGGTCATATCGGCCGCGACAAGCGCGGCCAGGGCGGCGACAATAGGTCCTACCAATCCTGCTCGTGCCATGGTCCTGCTTCCCTTCTCCACCCGGAAGCTATGCTATGAGTGGAGCGCTGAAAAGAAGACATTCGAGGAAACGGCTCACGAATCAATGCTGTGTACTGTTCGCACGCTATTGGCTGCGGCCGTTCTGGCCGTCATGCAGGTTGCAACCGCTTACAGCGCGGAGACCATCCGCGTTGCATCGCAGAAGACCGGGACGCTGGCCTGGGAGCTGGCTGTCATTCGCTCGCACGGCCTCGACAAAAAAGCCAACCTCGCGATCGACATTATCGAGCTCGCAAGTCCCGAGGCCGGCAAGATCGCGCTCCGCGCCGGCAACGTCGACATGATGGTGTCGGACTGGCCGTGGGTCTCGCGCGAGCGCACGCTCGGCGCCAAATTGCAGTTCTATCCCTATTCGAGCTCGCTCGGTGCGGTGATGGTGCCCACTTCATCCCCGATCAGGAGCCTTGCGGACCTCAAGGGCCGCAAGCTTGCGGTCGCCGGCGGTGCAATCGACAAGAGCTGGCTCTTACTGCAGGCCTCATTGAAGCGTGAGGGCATCGACCTGAAGTCGCAATCGACCGTGGTCTATGGCGCGCCGCCGCTGCTTGCGGCCAAGATGCTGGACGGAGAGATGGACGCGACGCTCAACTACTGGAATTTCTGTGCTGCGCTGGAAGCCAAGGGCTTTCGCCGCCTCGCCGGCGTCGAAGATATCCTGCCGAAACTCGGCGCCAAGGGACGTATCGCAATGCTCGGCTATGTCTTCGACGAGACATGGGCCAATGCCAACCAGGATGCGGTGGCGCGCTTCATCGCAATGACTCGTGGGGCAAAGGAGATCCTCGCAACCTCGGATGCCGAATGGGACGCGATCGCCCCGCTGACCGGCGCCGCAGATGCAGCCACGCTGCGCGCCTATCGCGACCGCTACCGCGAAGGCATCCCGCGCCGCCCGATCGCCGACGAGGAGGCGGATGCGCGCGTGCTCTACCGCGTGCTGGCGCAGATCGGCGGCCGCGAACTGGTCGGGAGCGCGGCCGACCTCGATTCCGGCACCTTCTACCACGCGATTCCCGGAGACTGACGTGCTGCGCCTGCTGTCATTTGCGCTGTTCATCGCGACCTGGTGGATTGGTTCGCTGCTGATCGGAGACGCCAAATTGCCGGCGCCGCCCGTCGTGCTGGCGACGATGATCGCCGAGGCCAAATCCGGCGCGCTGTTCTTCAACCTCGGCGCCACACTTGCCCGCGTTGCGCTCGCCTTTACGCTCGCGATGGCGCTCGGCTCGGCGATCGGCTACCTGATGGGCCGCGTGCGGCTCGCGAACCGGCTCGGCGATCCCTGGCTCATCCTGCTGCTCAACCTGCCGGCCCTCGTCGTCATCGTGCTCGCCTATATCTGGGCCGGGCTCACCGAAGTCGCCGCCATTGCGGCGATCGCGATCAACAAGCTGCCGACCGCGGTCGTGACCTTGCGCGAAGGCGCCCGCGCGCTCGATCCGGCGCTGGACGAGATGGCAACGGTGTTCGCATTCCCGCGCGGGCGAGCTTTCCGGCATGTGGTCCTGCCGCAGCTGGCACCCTACGTCGCGGCCGCGGCGCGGTCCGGCCTTTCGCTGGTCTGGAAGATCGTGCTGGTGGCCGAGCTTCTGGGGCGGCCGAACGGCGTCGGCTTTGAGATCGGGGTAGCCTTCCAGCTCTTCGACATCCCGTTGCTGCTCGCCTATTCGCTAAGCTTTGCCGCCGTCGTGCTGATCATCGAGACAGTGCTGGTGCAGCCCTTTGAACTTCGCGCATCGCGGTGGCGGCTCCGTGCAGCTTGACGTCGAAATCACCGGCAAGCAGTTCGAGAGTGCAGCGGGCGAGCGCCACGACGTGCTGACGGGCATCAAATTTTCGCTTCGCGCCGGCGAAGTCGGGGTATTCGTCGGCCCGTCGGGCTGCGGCAAGAGCACGATGCTGAAGATTCTTGCCGGGCTCGACCACGATTATCGGGGAAAGGTCTCGCGGCCGGCCGCGGGCCGCCTCGGGATGGTGTTCCAGGAGCCGCGGCTTTTGCCGTGGCGGTCGGTGGAGGACAATGTCCGGCTAGCCGCGCCTGACATCGACCGGGCCAGGCTTTCGGAGCTGTTCTCCGTCCTGGAATTGACCGCGCACCGGAGCCATTACCCCGGCGAATTGTCGCTCGGGCTCGCCCGCCGCGTCGCACTCGCCCGTGCGTTTGCGGTCGAGCCGGATTTCCTGATCCTCGACGAGCCACTGGCCTCGCTCGACGACGCACTCGCCGCCCGGCTGCGCGAGGAGATCGCAACGCTCGTCGGCGGCCGCTCGATGATCACGCTTCTGGTCACCCACAATCTGGACGATGCCGTTCGCCTCGGCGACCGCCTGTTCCTGCTGTCGGCACGCCCGGCCCGGATCCTCGCCGACCTGCCGATCCCGTTGCCGCGCGGCGCGCGCGGAGAAGCCGAGATCGCGGCGATCAAGGCAAGCATCGTGCGGCGGACCAACGGCGAGCCGGCCGAGCGGGATGCTCATAGGTGATCCCCATCGCGGGTGCTAACATGCCGTCGGCGGAGTTGAACATGAAACGGACGATCCGAACCGTAGCACTCGGCCTTACCCTTGCCGCGAGCACGACGGCCGCGCAGGACATGATGCGCGGTGTGGATTTGTCGTCCCCCGATATGGTCACCGCCGAAATGACCCGGCAAGACGTCGAGGCCGTGCTGGCCAAGGCGACCGCTGCGGCACGCGCCGATTTCACCGGAAAGAAATTGTCCGGCCTCGACCTTTCCGAGCTCGACCTGACCAATGCGATTTTTCGCGCAGCGCGCCTCAACAAGACGAAGCTTGTCGGCGCAAAGCTCGATGGCGCGGTGCTCGACCAGGCTTGGTTGCTCGCGGCGGACCTGACGGACGCCAAACTGAAGGGGGCGAGCCTCTTTGCATCCCAAATGGCGGGCGCCCGTCTCAACGGCGCTGATCTGTCGGGAGCGCGCATCGCTGCCGACCTGACCGGCGCGAGCCTGGTCGGCGCCTCGATCGTTGGCGCGCGGTTGGGCGCGGACATGCGCAACCAGTCGATGGGCCTGATGCGCGCGGTGCTGAGATCCGCCAATCTGGAAAGGCTGAACGCCCGCGGCGCCGACTTGTCCCGTGTCGATCTCGAATTTGCTTCGGTGAAGGGGGCCGACCTGACCGGCGCCTCGCTCAAAAACGCTCTGCTAGGGGGCGCCAATTTGACGGGCGTCACGTTGATCGACGCCGATTTCGACGGCGCCGATCTGGGCTCGGCACGATTGATCGCCCCGATTGGCCTCGACCGGGCGAAGAATTTCAGCTTGGCGAAGAACCTCGATCGCCTGATAAAGGAATGACGGTCTTAAGGAGGATTGCTGATGCGATGGATACTGGTCTCGATTGCGCTGTTGTTGACAGGCGCGGATGAGGTTGCCGCGGCGGGCAAAGGCATTCGCCTGTGGAATTTGACCACCGCGACCATATCCGGCTTTCAGCTATCGCCGGCCGGCAAGAATGAATGGGGCCCAAACCAGACGCTGAATGACAAGGATAAGGAGGTCGATCACGACGAGCGCCTGCGGATCACCGGTGTAGAGCCCGGCCGTTACGATGCCAAGGTCAGCTATCGCGAGTCAAAGCAATGCTTCGTCCGTGATATCGAGATCAAGTCCGACGCAGTGTTCTCGATCTCCGATAAGGACTTGAAGGAGTGCAGCAAATAACCGATCAACCGGCCGGCGTGACGTCGCCCGCATCGGCCTTGTCGTTGGGATGCGGATACTCGCAGCGCCACTTCACCGCGGTCCATTTCGGATGCTCGCCCACCCATCGCGCAATATAGGGCGGCGCCGCCATCGCGCATTGCCGCAGCGAGCCGCTCCAGTTGAACAGCAGGTGTTGCTCTTCGCAAGTGGCCGGCGAAAGCACGGCACATACGGTGACAATCAAGTCGATGGGGTTCATGCGCAGTCCTCGACTAAGCCCATGGTAGATAACACCCAAGAATACGTAGTCAGCAAGGCGTGGTTTCACAGCTCCCTGAGATGGAACGGGAACCGGCCAACAACGTTTTCGAGCGAAATGGAGCCGGTTCGCGCAAAGAAATCGCGTCACAATCTGGAGCTTCGGTTCTGGTTCAATCAGAACCTATAATGCTCTTAGAAGTTGACACCGAATACCAGCCGCGCCTGCTGGCGCTCGAAATTGGCGAGATCAAGCGAGGCAGCGATTCCGGCTGGACGGCCCCAGGCCTGGACACTCCAGCTTGCGGTCAGGCGCGAGGCCTCCGACAGTTGGAAATACGCGGTCGGGCCGATGAAGAGCGCTTGACCTGCGAACTCGTCGAGACCGATCCCTTCATATCTCCGGAAGTAACGCGCCTCGCCACCGATCAGGATGCCGGGACGCACCTGCGCCATCAGCCCGAATGCTGCGCCGATAGTGCTCTCCTGCTCTGCCGAGCCCGTTCGCGGGATACGAATCCACTCCGGTTCATACGTCAAGTTGAGTGTCGCCACCGCGAGATTCGGGATCACGTCACGCTCCAATGCCAGCGTGAACTCGGTGCCGTAGCCGCGGACCACCGCAGCAGTCGTCTCATCGACACGCTCGGCATGAGTTTCCATTGCCAGCGTCATCCCGAACGGTGCGGCCGCGCGATCAAGGAAGCGATATCGGAAATCGATCGAGACGTTCTGCCACGACAATTGTCGGCGATCCTCAAAGCCCGGAACGCCGTTGATGTCATGTGCATTGAAGGCCGTTCCAAGCTCTATGCGAAAATTCTGGACCGGGACGAACTCCAATTCGAATTGTTGGCTGACGGCGCGATAGCGGCCGCTATCCTTGGCGAAGCGCCCGGTGGTCTGGGTCTGGAATTCACGCTCGCCGAGATTGCCGACATCGGTGCCAATCATGAAGCCGAAAATGTGCTCGGTATCGATCTCTTCCGCTTGCACGGCGAACGGCAGCAACGCAGCGAAAACTGTGACCGCTGCACAAGACGCCGTAGCTCGACGAACCATTTTGATGACGCGAACCATGATCCCCAGCTGGCGCAGCTCCAAACTGCAGCCTAGGGTAACCGCGGCTGGCGGGCAAATCGAGCGCTCGGTCGCAAGCGCGACTGGACCCCGGATGAGGACATCAACTAGCAGCAGCATGGGATCGCCCGTCGGGGGCGAACGAAATCGAATCGTCGGTAGGCCCGAAGCCGAACCGAGGGCCTGCCGCGGCTCGGTGCAATAGACTGCACGAGCCGGGCAGACGTCTTGGTCACTTGCGCGCTGCGCAGGCGTACATGTTGATTTCCATGCCCACCGGCACTTCGACGATCTTCGGAGTCTTCCAGGTCATTCGGGTGCTCCCAGGTAGTTTGGCGCGTACCTCGCGCCGGGCCAAAGGCTAGGGCTGCCGCCGGCACAGTGCAAGTTGCAGCGGGAGCGGGCCGACTTCGCTGCTGGACATGTCGCGCCGGTCAACGATTCGTTGACGCTTGCCGGGATTTGGGTCGACTGGGAAACCCGCACATTGTCGGATCAGGTGTTTTCAGGGCGCGGACGCACGGGGCTGAAAGGGGCAACGTCGCCATTCGGGCCATGTCTTGCCCGAGAGAGAAATCGCAACTTTTTATTCTCCACCCGGCCTCGGCTTGCCGCAGCGCACCCCGGGTCGCCCCCTCCCCCCGCCAAGGCCCACGCCTCGGCCCTATTTGAGCAGGCGCAACAATGCCTGGCCGCCGCGCGATTTCAGCTCCTTCGCATCCAGCGTTCCGTCCTTGTCAGGATCGGCAGCAGTAAAGCGCTTCTCCACGACCGCGAGATATTCGTCGAGCGTCAGCGTCCCATCATGATCGGGATCCGCCGCGGCGAGTTCCTTGGCGCTCAGCCTCCCTCTCAGCTCGCGGGCGTCGAGGGTGCCGTCATGATCCGGATCCAGCCTTGCAAACAGGTCGGCCGCAGCCTTCTTTGCCTCGGCCAGATCCACCGTACCGTCATTGTCGGGATCAAGCATCTTGAGCACGTTGCTGCGGGCCGGCGCCGCCAATGCCGGGCCTGAAATAACTGCAAGGACCAGCGCCAAAGCAACGGATCGCCGCGATATCATCATTTCCCTCTCCTGCTCGCCGTTCCGCGAAAACGCGGAATGCTATCTGCGATTCGCCATGCACGCTAACACCTTCCGCGAGCGCCTGCATGGGTCAAGCAATCCATCAGGCTGTCGGGTTTCGGGTGGACGCGACCGCCTTCCAAGTCCACTCGTTGGGTACGCATCAATTGCATCGCACCACGAAAGACCAGCGAGGCTGAACATGGTTTGCACCGGTAGGACAGCATTGACCTGCCTTCTTGCGCTCTGCTGGGTCGCATCCGCGTCTGCCGAGACCAGACAACCGAGCCGATCCGCGGAAGCGGCGCCGCGACAAGGCACCCTCACTGGCAAGGAAAGGCTCGGCCGCAAATGGAACGATGAGCAGCGCATCGACAATTGCAACGTGCCGCCAGACAAGCGTGGCGCCAGGCCGCGGTCAAGCGCCTGTCAACATGCTCCACCGAGCTGACTGCGAGCCTTGTGCGACGGCGAACCGATCAGGTTCACGAGCCTAGAGGTGCGTGCGGGACGGCAAAACCATCGCGTTAGATGCGGTCGCTCAGAAAGTGTTGACGCCAAACACGGGAGTGTGAGGCGGGCTCCGAGCCTACGAGGCCGCTCGAGCGCGAGACAAGGAAAATCCAATAAAATCAACGACTTTCCTACAGGAGAAAGCTTTTTGCCCTGGGTCAAATCGACCCCAGCCCCCCGCGAACCCGTTACGCTTTCTTGAACGTCTTCAGTTCGTTGAACGACAAAATCAGGAATGGATTAGGGTCAAGATCGTTACTTCATGGAGATGAGTGGCCGCGACCCAGCACGGCTGTCGTCTTTGATATTACCCTGCCCTTAGGCTGTTGCCGGACGTCACGCCATGAGCTTGCACACGCACATCAGATTTTTCGGGTTTTGTCTTTGCGCTGCCTTCCTCCTCGCCTGTCAACCGGCCTGGGCCACGAAGCGCGTGGCGCTGATCGTCGGCAATTCCAACTATCAGCACGCTCCGCTGCTTCCGAACCCCGCCAACGATGCTGCGGCCATCGCGGCGACCTTGAAGGGCGCCGGCTTCGATGTCGTTGACTCAAGACTAAATCTCGCATCTCCCGACATGCGGCGAGCGCTGAGAGATTTCGCCGATCAAGCTCGTGGCGCCGACATTGCCGTGGTCTATTACGCCGGTCATGGCATCGAGATCGATGGTACGAATTATCTGATCCCCACGGACGCCCGACTGGAGCGCGATACAGACATTTATGACGAGGCGTTCTCGCTTGACCGCGTTTTGCTGGCGATTGAGCCAGCAAGGCAACTGCGGCTTGTGATTGTCGATGCGTGCCGCAACAATCCTTTCGCGGACGCGATGAAGCGAACAGTCGCCTCGAGAACAATCAGCCGCGGGCTCGCCAGGGTCGAACCCACGACATCCAATACGCTGGTGGCTTTCGCGGCGAAAGCCGGGTTGACGGCCCTCGACGGCAACAGCCAGAACAGCCCCTACGCGACAGCCCTGGTCAAGTATATCGCAAAACCGGGACTCGACTTGCGCAGGGCTTTCGGATTTGTCCGCGACGATGTTTTGGAAGCCACAGGCAACCGACAAGAGCCTTATGTCTACGGCTCGCTCGGCGGTGAGGACGTTGCGCTGGTGCCTGCTCCGAGCGCCGTGGAATCAACGCCGGCGGCCACCGCCAATCCGCAGTCGGAGATTCGTCGCGATTACGAGTTGGCATTGCAGCTCGGCAACAAGGCCGCATTGAGCGCTTTCCTCGCCCAGTATCCGGATGGCTATTACGCAAGTCTGGCCAAACTTCAGCTCGCGAAGATTACCGCAGAGGAAACACGTCTTGCCGCGACCGAGAAGGCGCAATTGGCCGAAGAACAGCGAGTCCGGCTCGCCTCCGAAGGCGCACAGGGCGCTGCCCAGGAGAAGGCGGCCGCGGACGCGAAGGCTGCGGAAGAAGCCCGAATTGCGGCCGAAAGAACAAAACAAGCGGCGCAGGAGCAAGCCGCCGAAGCCGAGCGGAAGCGGACCGCTTCCGAAACCGCCACGGGCGGTGGCTTCGGCGCGAAGGATCCGGATAACAATTCCGCATCCGGTCCATCGGCTCAAGATGAGAAGGTCAAGGTCGCCGCTCTTAGCGCAGGACCGGAACCGGCCGATCTCGCTAAATCCGTGCAGAGCGAGTTGCGCCGGGTAGGCTGTTTCACCGGTGCTGCCGACGGCGAATGGAACGCGGATTCGCGGCGCTCGCTGGCGCTGTTCAACCGGCATGCCAGAACCAAGTTCGACGTCAAGCTTGCAAGTATCGATGCGCTCGGCGCGATCAAGCTCAAGCCGTCGCGGGTCTGCCCGCTGGTCTGCGAACACGGCTTCAAACCCGACGGCGACCAATGCACAAGAATCGCTTGCCAGGAAGGCTCATTCCTCAACGATGAAAACAAGTGCGAGAAGCGACGCGCAAAAACGCCGACGGCAAAGCGCGAACGTGACGAGCGGCCCTATCGCGCGCTTGACGACCGGCCTTACAGCCCGCCTCGGGAACGGATTTCACGTGAGCCCCGCGCGTCGAGGCCGCAGGCATCAGGCCAGATCGTGTGCGATAGCATCGGCTGCCGTCCCGTAGCCCGCGGATGTCATTTGGAATTCAGAACGACCGCGGAAGGCGGCCCGCGCGAGGGCGGCGGCGGCAACGTCCAGATATGCCGATGAGTCCGAGCGTGGCGGCCTTACGGAGACGACAGGCCGCCACAGCTACCATTTGCCTGTCACTCCTGCGCATGACGTGGCCGAAGCGGAGCGACCTGCGTGCCGTGTGATTTCGAACAGAAAGATATCGGCTCGTTCCCCGGCGTGACGCTCTTCACGAAGAAGACCTCACCTTGCATGAAACCGACGGCAGTCTATTTGCCGCCGAAGCATACGGCGTCCAACAACAAGCTCGATGTCGTGCTATGGCTGCATGGATTCTATGTCAGAAATCATGAATTTCTGTTCCGCAATGATCCCGCGCGACTGCGCGAGCAGGTTCGGGATGTCAACAAGGATGTGGTGCTCATCGCGCCTTTCCTCGGCTACGAATATGCCGAGGGCGACGGCTTTGCGGGGAACTACAGCGTCAAGGACCTGGCGACCCCGAAATGGGGCGAACGCTATCTGGAGGAGGTGCTTGGAGGTCTTTCGAACTTCCTGGCTCCCGTCTCAGGCTCCCCTCCTCAGCTTCAAATCGGAAAGCTCATCATCGCCTGCCATTCAGGAGGCGGCAACGGCATGCGCAATCTCGTCGGGAGCCTAGGAAAATATCAGCCGAACCTGAAGGCTTGCTGGGGATTTGATTGCCTCTACGGCGCGAGAGCTCAGCCCGATGACGCAACATTCTGGTACAATTGGTTATCGGGGCAGAGCGGCTGCGCGCTCGAGATCATCTATGGCCCATCGACTCTCCCGCAATCGGTGAAGCTGGATCTGATGGGGCGTGGGCTGGCGACGACCGATGGCAATCGAACTCCGTCACAGCGCCCTGGGCTCAAGAATCTCACTGTGAGCCTGGGTCATTACGACGCGTTTCCCGCATTTGGCCAGATGGTCAGGGTCAACGATTTCGATCCGGCCTTCGTGGATCGTTTCATGATTCCGCAGGTAGCCGACGCAACCAAGCAGAAGCCAGCCCCGCAGCATGGGGAATTCCTCAGGCTGGCGATCGCGAACGTTCGCGAGGCGTTTCCCTTTCCAAAGGACATTCACTACATGATCGCTCGAGGCGGTTTTTACAGTCGGTTGAGCAAGCTGTAGGCCGTTGTTCACAGAATCTGCCCGATCTCACCTCGGTGCATTGCGCGTCACCTGATGGAATAAGGCTTGACGTCGAACGACCAGTTGCTTGGCAGCAGTTTTCCGCTGCCGGCATCCGGCACGCGCAACGTACTGGTCCAGGCCGACAGATAGCTCAGCGCATCCTCCTTGCCTTGCAGCTTGCGGGGCATGTCGGGCAGATCAAGCAATTGCACACGTCGCTCGCTGAGAATCGCCACGACGGTTGCGGATCCGGTCGGCGGCGAGATCACGTACTCAAAGCCACGTTGCCTCGCCACCGGCGTCGGAACAACAAATTCCACTCCGGGCCTGACGTAATTGATGTCGCGTTCGTTCGACTGCGCCAGCAGCTCGGGTGTGGGAAAGATCTGGGACATCCGACCTTCCGCATCGACGTCGACCAGCACAAGATACCCCGCCTTCCTGGCGGTCACACCGAACGACACCTTGCTGCCAACGCCGACCGTCAGGTCCGGCAGCATCTTTAGGGAAACGCTTGCGGCATTGGTCGGTCCGGGCGCGGACTGCACGCGCCAAAGCCATGGCGCAGTCCCCGTATTCTCGCGTGGAGGCGTGGGTAGTAGCGGTGCCGCAAACGCGGTCCCGCTCCCAACCATCAGCGACACGAGAGCCACCCATGGTCGCTCGCGGCGAACGGCCTTCGGTCGCGGCATGGCTGGCTTCACTTGGAAAACGTCAGGGAACACTAAAGAAGCCGATTGAGCCGATCCGTGCGTCTGCAGGCAGGAAACGCTCCAGGTTCTTGATCACTTGCCCCGACGCGCGGCGCCGGTTCAGCTGCGTCAGAACGTTCTCCAGCTCGGGCATACGCTGCTGCGAGGTCACGGCAACGACCTGCTCGGCGCCGAACGGCTCGCGGACCCGCAGCGGCAACCGCAGGCTCGCCGATCGGGCCAGCGCCACATCGGAGCCGACCGGATACAACATTTGGATGGTGCCGTCGCCAGACACGTTGAACAGCAGCACGGCTCTTGACGCCACGTCGGAGAGGTCAATCTCGACGGTCTGACCGCTCCGCTGCTGCCGATCGTCCGGCCAAATTCGCATGACCTGCGGCGACTTGGTCGCCATGCGCTTAAGTTCACGGATTGCCGCGGTCCGATCGACGACGGTCGGCAGGTCGGCAACATCCACCCCATAGGCGACCACGTCACCCCAGGCAATGACGTCGTGGGACGAGGGATCCCAGATCAGGTCGGGGTTGTCCGTCGGCAGTACGGCCTGCACCGCGACGTCCTGCGGCTTCACGCCCGGGAAATAGCTCGTCTTGCCGTCGAGCGCTGCAAGCCGGATCGGCGCTGCGGCGCGCGGGGGCGTCGGTGTGGCGCGCGGGGGCGTCGGTGCGGCGCCGGCCGGAGCGGCTGCCGCCGTGGCAGCGACGGGCGGCGACGCGGCCGCGCGCGCCTCCGCGGGCGCGGGTGCTCCGGCCGGAACGGAGGCTGGACCCGCGGTCGGTCCCTGGATCAGAACCACTCCGCGCGTCAGTTCGTAGGCCACGTCGGTCTCCGGCGTCTGCGTCGGCGATGATATCGTCACGACGTTCTGGCGCTGGTCTGACAGCTGATAGACCACCTGGCGAACATTGCTGAAGAGCTCCTTGAGCGTCACCTTCCCATCATGATTGGTGTCCGCGCTGCCCTCCACCGCCCGCGCTACCGCATAGCTGAGAGCACCACGCAGGCCGTCGATCCCGGGAATCCGCACTTCCGGCGCCTTGGTGTAACGGTCAACCGCGGCGATGAACGCGGTATGGTCGAGATCGAGCTCCGACTTCGGATCGTTGCGGTCTGACACCGGCTTCAGCTCATCGACCAGCAGCGTGTACGACGGCACTTGCCGGAAGCTCATCTCCGCCGCGCGCGGATCGATATCGCGCGCCATTCCGCCGCCGTGGCAGGTGTCCGCGACGAAGATCACCTTCGCGCCGCGCAGCTCGAACTGTCTGATGAAATGATTGAACTCGCTACCTAGGATGCGTTGCACGGATCCAGCCGGCGTGGCCTCGAAGCCCGGTAGCAGGAACACGTTCTCCATCCCATCGGGCTCCGAGCCCTTGACGCGCTCCGGCTCTTGGGTGCCATGGCCGGCGATAGACAGGAAGATCAAATCGTTGTTTTTGGTCCGCTCAACCAGTGCGCTGATCTCGCGCAAGAGGCTTGCCCGATCGGCCTGTGCATTGGTGAGCTCAACGATATCGCCGACCCCCATCGTCCTCAAGCTCGACACGATGTCATCGGCGTCGGCCACTGCCCCCTTCAGCTTGCGCACGTGCTGGTAGTCGTCGATTCCTATTACGAGTGCACGCACGGCACCGCCATCTGGATTGCTGATCGACAATCCACCCACCGCATGAGCGCGTTGGGATGGCAGACCAAGACCAATCAACGTCGCGAGCACGATGGCGAAACCAAATCGCGCGATTATGCGCTCAAATCCCCGGGGCCTTCGCATCGTGGTCCACCTCGACGACATGCAGATCTTTCCTGAACCACGCCGGGCGGCACGTTCGGGAACCAGCCTGCGAGCAGTAGTCCATAATCATTTGTCACGCCAAGGACTGCCGTGGTTCAGCGCCTGGTGTTTGCCGACTTCCGGCCGGTCGGCGCCGCCTCGGTATCGTGATAGGCGCTGGCGGAGACGGCCATTTGGTCATCCGCGAAGCCGCGAAAACGGACCGGTGCGTAACCCCGCGCGAGCAAGCTCGCGAGCGGATAGACGTTGCGGCAGACCCGTCCGTTGCAGCCGCCGGTCGAAGATTCCATCACCTCCGCCTTTCGATCCGGTGTGAAACGCAGAAACAACATCACATGGGAGCCAGGCTTGTTCAGGGCGTCACCGGGCTTCAGATCCCAGGGATTTTCCACGGCTTTCGCGATCGCGGGAATAGCGGCGGTCGTGTAATGCACCGAGAGTCCCCAGGTTGCGCTGACGAACGCCGAACAGTCGACGCCCGCCACATCCGGCCGCGGTGCATTGCGGGTACAGACATTGCCTGCCAGCGTGCCGCTCTCGATCCGCTGTTTGAAGTTCGCGAGCGAACCGTGGCAGCCCCAGCAATACGGCACACCGCGCACCTCCTGGTTCAGTTTGCCCTGGAGGTACCACGGCCGGCGGATACGATTGAAGCCGGCGCACTGGCTATCCGGATCGCCGCCATAGTTCGCGGGCGTCAGTTTCCACTGGATGCCCTCGAATGCGAACGCGGTCTCGATCGCCTGCTGGCGGTTGGAGGGCCGCATGGCGGCTACCCCGCTGAACTTGGTGTCGGGCTGCGCCGGCGCCCCGGCGCCGGCCGGCGTCCGCGGCGGCCGCGTATCGATGACTGATACGTTGCGCAACGGCCGGAAGCCGACGCCGACCACTTCAATGCCGTCCGTCTTGGTACGTAGGAAGTAGACGTCGCCGTCGCCCGAGACTGTGACGAATCGCCTCGTCAACGGCGTATTTTCCAAAGGCAGCTCATAAATGCCCTCGAGGCGCCCGTTCGCCGCATAGCGCGCGACAAAGGTGGAAGCGTTCTTTCCCGAAGGCGGAATGTCCTCGGCCAGCACATAGAAGCGGTCGCTGTTGTCAATTTCGAGAAATTCCACTGCGCCGAGCTGGTTGCGCACGCGCAGGCCGAGTTGCCCAATGGTCTCGTTGGTGACCATGGTCTGGATTTCAACGCGCACGCTGGCATTGCCCTTGTCCGGAATGATGTCGGCGATCACCGATCCCTTGCTGCGGGAGGCGACGTACTGCCGGTCGGGCTGCCGCGTCGTTCTGACGATGGCCGCGCGGGTGTTCTGATCGAGCAGGTCGGTCGCGCTGCTGGGCGGCTGCGATCCCATCTGGGCGAAAGCCGAGGCAGCGACCTGATCGTCCGCACCGCGGGTCGACACCTCCTCAAGCTGGACTACATCGCCGCCGAGCCCGCGCGTGGACTGACCCTGCGCCGCCTTCAGCGTGCGCACACCGCCGTCCCAGACCATGATGTCGTCGTTGCGGACCACAAGGTCGGTCGGCTGGACGTCCGCCGGCATCTTGAGGACGTCAGGCTCAGCGTTCGGTTGTTTCGGGTCGAACTGGAGTATGCGGCCGTTGACCTGATCGAGCACAAACAGATTGCCCTGCCCGTCGGCGCTGAGCGCTTGCGGCCCCCCGATCTCGACGTCCTCGCTGGGCGGGACGATCCCGACCGTCGAGGCAGTCGAACCACTGGCGAAGCTCCGCACCACGGTATCGTCGGCTTTCGCCGTGCTGACAAAGACGGCTCCGGCGGCGATGATAATCCAGATCCACTTACTTCGACGAAACATGTTCGCTTCATTCCCGAACCGTTCGGCCTTTCGGATCGACTAATCCGAGACCGCGCTAGTGCGGCGCATCAATTAGTGGCGAGCAATCTCCATCGAGTTCAATTCTATCACCGGACGGTGATAGCCGGAACGTTCTCAGCTTGCGGTGCAAAATCATGGTCAAGAACCGGTTTGAGCAGGTCAGTGAAGTCCAACCCGACGCGATCACCCTCGTCCTGAAGCGAGACAATGACGGGGCCGCGGGATCGATCGTATTCCCCGCCACCGCCAGTGGGGGCCGGCTGAGCACCGACCAGATCAGCAGCAACCTGCCGGCCCAAGACGCCTATCGGGGCGCCATCCGGCTCGCCAACGACATGAAGGTCGCGATCGTGGTTTGCGATCCGGACGGCGTCTGGAAATCCGAGTGGGGCGAGCTTTATCAGGCGATGGACTGACCACCGCTGAGACAGCATGGGCTGCGACGCGGCATGGAGGCTGGCATCGTGAGAAGACCGTCAACTCGGCGATCATTCACCCTACGGGCCTTGATCCCCGCGATCCTTGTTGCAATCGGCTGGCCGGCACAGGCCAACGACTCCGCGGCCGAATTGGCGATCGGCGGGCTGCAGTTCGTGCGCACAAATGACGTCGCCATGGAGAGCGAGGACCTTCATATCGGACTCGATCGCGTCAGCGTTCGCTACGAATTCACCAACACCACAGCTAAGCCGGTCACGCTCACCGTCGCCTTTCCGCTCCCCGACATCGACCTGTCGGAGGCCGAGAACATTGCGCTGCCTTCGAACGATCCGGTCAACTTCGTCGACTTCGAGACCAAGGTCGATGGCAGCCCGGTGCCTCTGACCATCGATCAGCGTGCCGTGATTGGCAACAAGGATGTCAGTGCCCTGCTCCGTCAGCTCAAGCTGCCACTACTGCCCGTGGGCAGCCGCGAAATCCGTGTGGCCGACCTGCCGGCGGCGACCCGGACCCGGCTCGTGGACGACGGGCTCCTGATGCCTGCCGGTATGAGCGACAACGGCCGTCAGCAATACGCGCCAGGCTGGGTCACCAGGACCTCGGCTGTGCGCCAGCAGGTGTTTCCGCCCGCTCGTAAGGTCGTCGTCGAGCACCAGTATCGCCCGAGCGTCGGCTCGAGCCCTGATACCATCCTGCGCTCCAGTCTGCGCCAGAGCAGCGCGCTCAGTCAGGAAGTCGAACGCTATCGAAAAGAGTTTTGCGTCACGGATGCCTTCCTCGCCGAGTTGGATAAGCGCGCAGGTAGCAGTCAGGCCAATGCCGCAAAGCTGCAGGAGCGGCGTATCTCATATGTGCTGAAAACTGGCGCGAACTGGGCAGGCCCGATCCGATCGTTCAGGTTGACCATCGATCCCGGTGGCAGCGACCGCCTGGTCAGCTTCTGTTCGGGTCGGCTCAAGGCATCTGGCGCCGGCAGCCCGCTCGAATATACGGCAAGCAATTTCAAGCCGGACGCCGACCTGAAGATCCTGGTGGTCGGAAGATTCTGAGAAACCACTTCAGTTCGTCAGCAGCACGTAGCGCGCAGCCGCGGTCATCGTCACGTTGCTGCGCTGAGCCTCGCTCAGCGCTTGCAGGAAGAAAGCATCGGCTGCCATCGGCCGCGGCTGACGCAGCGAGTCGAGGACGCGAGGGGTCGCGACAGCCAGGATGAGTTGTGGACCGGCTCCGCGCGCTGCCGGGAGCGCAAACGACAACGAATCGATCCCCGGCTTCAGGAGATAGGACAGGCTCTGCACCTCGCCGCGATCCGACACCATCAACAATTCCACCACGCGGTTGGCGAAATTCTCGATAGTGCCGGTCAAAGTCTCGCCCACCTTCAGCTCTGTCGCGCTCAGATTGATCCGCGGCGTTCGCGCCTGATCGCTGCCGACCTGGCTCAAGAACTTAACGGCCGGGCACTGCGCTTGCGTCACCTGCCGGACGCCGACCGAAGCCTCGAATCCCTGTTCCCGTCGGAACGCCTTGTCGAAGGCGTCGAACGGGGCGGTCGAAGCGCCGAAGCCTTCGATCACGGCGGCGCTTGAGCTGACCGCGACTGGCATGATGAAAAAGCAGTCGCCGCCCTCATATTTGGCTACAAATCTCCGGATGCGTTCGGCGCGCCCCGGTGCATTGACGTCAAGAGGGGGCGTCGCCGTTGGTTGCACAGGCGTCGGCATCGCGGTCGGCGAGACAAGGGTTGGGGTTGGCGTCGGCGTCGCTGTCGGCCGCCCAGGCAACTTCGCCGGCTCTTGCCGCCCGGGCTCCGGCTTGACAGGTTCGGCCGTAGGCGACGGCCTTGCCGTATCGAGCCTCGGCGGTGGCGGCAAGCCCGGCACGCGCGGCGCAGTCCAGACCAGCTTGTAGAAGGCATATCCGCCGCCACCGAGCAGGAGCAGCAGCGCGGCCACGCCTGTGCCGAGCCAGCGCCTGCGCGGCCTTGGCGCCGTCGATGGCGTCCGATCGTGCAGTGCCGGCGCTCCGCTTTCCGGCCGGGCCAGCGGATTGAAGCCGTGCAACGGCGTGGCCGGCGCATCCGCCGAGGCAGCCTGCATCCAGTTGGCGATCTCTGCCATCGTCGGACGCAAGTCTGGCTCGGGCTGTAGCATCCGCTCCAACAGAGGCCTGATCCGCATGTCCACCGCGCCGAGATCGGGCACGCGCCGGCGCTTCTCCACCAGTTGAAACTGGCTGCCGCCCATGTCGAGCTTCTGTCCGGTCAGCGCATGGAACAGCACGAGACCCAGGCTGTAGACGTCGGACTTCGCGGTAACCTCATTGCCGTATAGCCCGACCTGCTCCGGCGAGACGTAGTTGTCCTTGCCGGCGAAGCCCGAGCCGATAATGGTCTTGTCGCCCACTTGGGTGGAACGCGCGATGCCAAAATCGATGATCTTGGCTCGCGTCACATCGTCGAGCGGCACGATGATGTTATCCGGGGATACGTCGCGATGGATGATGCCATGGTCGTGGGCGGCTTGCAGTCCCGACGCGACACGACGCATCAGCTTGACCAGCGCCTCGAACGTCAGCGGACCTTCCTCGAGCATGGTCGAGAGCGAGCGGCCGTTCACGAACTCCATGGCGAGATACGGTCGCTGCAGCGCCGGCTCCACGGTGAACAGGAAGTAGCGAACAATCGCGTCGTGCGGAAGGTTGTGGAGCGCCGCCGCCTCCCGACGGAACAGCCCGAGCGCCGCCTCGTTCTCAACCATGTCGGGCAGCAGCATCTTCACCGCGACCGGCGCGCCGGTCTGGATCTCGCGGCACTTGTAGACTTCACCCATCCCGCCCGCGCCGATCATCGCTTCGATCTCATAGATGCCGTTGAGCCGGGTGCCGGGCTGCACACCGCGGTAGGACGATCGGAACGGGTCGCTCGACATCATGGTTGCGGCTCCGCATCGAGCGGCGATCTCGTCCGCTCCGAGGATTGCGGCGTCAGCAGCTTGACGATCACGACCGTCACGTTATCAAGCCCGCCGCGATCAAGAGCCAGCGCGAGCATGTCATCGCAAGCGGTCTGAGCGGAAAGCGTGGCCGCGTGCTGAAGGATCTCGTCGTCCTGCAGGTGCTTGGTCAGGCCGTCGCTGCATATCACGAAGATATCTCCCGGTTGGGCCGGACCAGTCACCACCTCGAACTCCGGATCAGCATCAACTCCAACCGCCCGGGTGATGGCGTTGCTCGACCAGTCCTTGACCTCCTCGCGCGACAACGCGCCGCCGGCGATCAACTCCTCCAGTTCACTATGGTCGTGCGACACCTGGCTGATGTTGCCGCCGCTGATCAGGTAGACCCTGCTGTCGCCCGCCCATACGCAGGCATAATAGTCATCGCGCACCAGCAGAACGGCGGCCGTGCTGCCGATGATGACACCTTGCCGCGCATGACTGAGCGCGATGATCTCCTGGTTCGCACTGAACAGCCGCTCCTCGCATTGCGCCAGCAGGTCCGCGGCAGAGGCCGGCGCCTCGATGGCGTCGAGCGAGTGCACTACGATGCGACTGGCGAGATCACCGGCCTCATGCCCGCCCATGCCGTCGGCGACCGCCCACAAGCCGACATCGGTCCGCACCAGGCACGAATCCTCGTTCCGCGTCCGCACCCGCCCGACATGGGTGACGCTGCCGACATCGAACAAGGACGGGACATGGACCATCGCGCGTCATCCCGTGCCGGATGCCGCCCCGCCGAGATCGCCGGTCAGCAGGGTGGAATAGTGAAACGGGTCCGGCAATCCCCGGCAGCACACTGCCATCGGCGGGAAGCCGGATCCCCCGGCGGTCCACCAGAAACTGGCAGCGGCGTAGATCTGCGGGTTGGCCGTGCCGAGCGCAGCGAACGACTCCGCGAAAGCGTCAGCCGCCGTAACCGTTCCCGCCATTGCCGTGCCGAGCGGCACCATCGGCGGCACGTCGGCGACCAGTGCCTGCAGCCGCGGCACCGCGAGACGATCCAGAGCGTCGGCGACCTGCTCGTAGGTAGCGGCTCGATCCAGGGTCGAGAGCAGGAACGTCTCCGCTTGCCCGAACCACTCGTCCTGCGGATCGACGCTTGGCGAGGGCAACGACGCACCCTCGTCGGTCACCGCATGCAGCGTCAGTGGATAATACCGCCCAACCCCGTCGAGCGAGGGCATGATCGCTCCCGCGACGGTGGTACCGCAGATTGCAGCGCCGAGCCAGAACCGCCACACCGGCGCCGTCAGGAATGCCTGCTGCCAGTCGGAGCCGAGCTGGTGGCGGCTTGCCGACAGCGCGGCCTGGACCCACGGCTCCCAGATCTCCAGGAAACTGCGCGGGGTCGCGATCGCGATGAAATCGCGCTTCGCGCCGATCTTCCCGAATAGCCCGCAGCGCATGGTCATATTCCGGTCGGGCAACGGAACTCGCGGAGCACCGTCATGTTGAGCGGATTTCGCAACGATCCGGTCGATATCTGATAGTTGAGTTCGCGCCCCGCGACGATAAACGTCGCGCTTGCTGTCTCTGACTTTGCCACCAGCGAGCCTGCCTCCAGCATCCGAAACAGTGACCACGGGCCGATGCGCTCGAGCACGGAAGGCTGGCCGGTGTCGTTACTGACCGAAATCGCTGTCCGCGGCGACGGACCCGGCCACACCACAGTCGTTGGTGCATTGGTCTGCGGTGGCGGTGGCGGCGGTGGAGGCTGCTGCATGCCAAACATCGAAGCAGAAGTCGGCGCTGGAGTGGTCGGGCTCGTGATCGTGGTGCCACCAATTTCGGTCTTGATGGTAACGCCCGGACCCGCGGCACCCGGCGGCCGGATTGCGAACGATACCGCCGGCACGCCGCCACCGGTCTGGAAAAAGGCGTCGCGGATATAGGCCGCATTCTGGAACTGTTTCAGTGTGTCGGGCGAGAATGATCGGCCGACGGGACTCTCCTTCCGCCAGACCCACTCCGATCGCGACGTGTCGGCGTAAGGCGCGAGGAACTGGGCGAAGAACTTATCCATGACGCCGTTCGGACTAAACAGCTTGGCAAAGTCCGCGAGCGGAACCTCCTGGGTGCTGCCGCGCACGAACGGGTAGCGGTTTGTTATCGTCTGCTGACAGACCGGCGTGACCTGATCGCGCAACGACTGGAGGATCTGCCCGGCAGTCGATGCGGCAATGTTGCCTTCGAACTCTCCGGCTGCCGCACGCAGCATGTCCGAGAACGGCGGCGGCATTCGCGAGGCATTGTTTCGCAAGGCGGCGACCTGAGTCTGAAGCCCAGCGGTCGCCTGTGCGGTCAGTTGCGGATTTTCGATCATCAGCGTCAAGTTCTGCGCGATGTCGTTCAGGTTAGCGATGGTCGAGTCGATCGGCTTGCGTGTGCTCTCGCCTTCGAGCACCGCATGGTAGGGCTTGAACTGCGCCTCGATCCTCGCCCCGGGCGGTCCATCCTGCGCATTGGTGAACAAGACCGGCGCAGGCGCAGCCGGCGCAGCAGCGTTTGCCGGCTTCGGACGCTCCTTGGTCAGCATCGTCTCGTCGCGCACCGACTCCAGAATTTGTCGCATCGGCGAAGTTGGCGCCGAAAGCGCCCTGAGCACCTCGTATTTCGGCTTGTCGGCGAGCAGCTTCTTCAGGCGCAGACTGCCGAGCGCCGCGCGCCAGGTCGTCACGAATTCGTTGGAGTAAATATTGAGCAGATCGTTGGCGAGGTTGTCATACTGCTGATCGATGGCAGACTGCTGGCCGGCATCACCCAGCACCCACCGCTCGCGCTTCATGCGCTCCGACAATCCCGGGAGCCGGGCGATGAACTTCTGATGGAAGCCGTTGTAGGTGAAGAACTCGGGTACCCGCAACGTGTCCAGCGGCTGCCCCGTCGTCGTCTCAAACACGACCGCCACGTCCGGGCCGCCGCGGCGGCTGACGATCCAATCGCCTGCGGTCGATGAGCGCGCCTCGGATTTCAGAAATTCGTAGGCACGTTGCGACACGCTCAGGCGCGCCAACGAGTTCTGCGCTTGCTTGATCAGACGGCCGTCAAGTTCGACCAGCGGTGGCTGCTCCGTCTCGAGGTCGAACATCGCCATGAGGTTCTCCTCGAGCAGACGCCGCCCCTCCGCGTTGGTCGCGCCAGGGTAGAGATTGTCCGCCCAGTCGCGTTGCATCCAGGAACGGATCAGCTCACGGTCCGGCGCCTGCTGGCCGCCGAGCATCAGGTACACCTTCAGCGCCTCGTAAACGAAGGCAGGATCGCCGAGGCGCGCGTTGAGCTGCTCCTCCAGGCGGTACAGCAGGCGCGGACGGAACATACGTTCAAGCGCGGTGTGATAGGCCGCCTTGGTGGGTGACAACAATCGGGCGTGCTGGCTCAGTCCATAGCGAGCTGACAGCGGAACCGGCGCATCGCGCGATCCGTAGCCCGCCGGAGCATTGCGTAGCCGGTAGAGCAGCGGCAGCACCTTGTCGAGATCATGGTCGGCAATCAACGTCTGCTTGATCAGTGGTGCTCCAGCGGCGGCGTATTCGTTGTCCGCCTGCAGGCTTTGCTCGATCAGATCGGAATTCCGCTTGTAGCTGGTCAGCCAGGCCGCGATCAGCCCGATCGACACCAGCCCGATCAGGGACAGCGCTGCGGTTTTCAGGATCAACGCGCGGCGCACCGCCGCGCGATCGGTCGAGACCCAGTCAGCCTCGCCGATGATGACCTTGGAAATCAGATCCGCGAGGAAATAGCTCTTGCCTGTCCCTGAATAGGATCCGGCGCCGACTTCCTCCGCGCCGAACGTGCGCGCGAGAGATCCGATCAATTGGTCGATCGGCGTACCTTGCTGAGTACCTGAGGTGAAGTAGAACCCGCGGAGGTTCGCATTCACGTGATAGCGCGTCGGTTCGAAGATCTGGTTGAGGAAATCGTGTATCTGCGGCTTGAGCCGCGCCATCTGCGCCGGGAATCCGAACAATTGCACACGGTGCTGCGGCGTCGGTTCATCCTGCAGACGATCGAGGGTCTCCTCACTCAGACGCTCCAGCAGGCGATCGAACTCGACCGGAACCTGGCCGACCAGGTTCTGGGTCTTGTCGGCGGTCTGGAAGGTGGCGCCCCAGACCTGGCGTCGGCCCGCCTCGCCGAGATAGGCGAAATACTCGGTAAAGCCGGCGACGAGATCAGCCTTGGTGAACAGCGCGTAGACCGGGAAGCTGACCTTGAGCCGCTGATGCAGTTCGAGCAGGCGCATCCGGATGGCGTCTGCGTGAAGCGCCAGCTCCTGCTTCGGCAGCGTCAGGACGTCCTCAAGACTGATGGCGACGAGAACACCGTTGATCGGCTGGCGCGACCGGCTTTTCTTCAAGATATCAAGGAAAGCAAGCCAGCTTTCCTTGTCGGCCTTGCTGTCGGAATCCTGGGTGGTGTAGCGGCCGGCGGTATCGATCAACACCGCTTCCTCGGTAAACCACCAATCGCAATAGCGGGTGCCGCCGACCCCGGCGATAGCCGCCGGCGTCGCCCCTCGCGCCAGCGGAAATTTGAGCCCGGAATTGACCAGGGCCGTGGTCTTGCCGGCGCCTGGAGGACCGATGATAACATACCAGGGCAGATCGTAGAGGTAGCCGGACTTGTTGCCGCTGGCGGTCTTCAGTGTCTCCAGCGCATCCTTCATGCGCTCCTTGAGCACCGGCTCGTCACTGACGGGCTGGTCCGCGCCACTGATGCCGTCGGCGATCTCCTTGGCACCCTTGCGACGCTTGAACAGCTTGAAGCCCGTGAAGCTCGCTGCCCCTGTGACGAGCAGCAGGATGACGATCTGGCGGACGATATGGTTCTCCAGCGGCCGCCAGTCGCCGAACGCAATGAAGGGACCAGCGAGATAAACCACCGCGCCGAGCGAGCTGAGCCCGATTCCGTAGAGAATGATGCGGAGAATGTCCTTAGCAAGCATCTGCCCGTACCTGTCGCAAACCACGCGCAGCCGGCCGCATCGGCCTATTCGCTGCGCTCGATGAAAATTTCGACGCGCCGGTTCTTGGCACGTCCCTCGGGTGTCGAATTGCTCGCGATCGGCGCATCCGGCCCCTTGCCGTCGACGTCGATGCGCGATGCATCGGCTAGACCCGGCTTCAGGGCGGCTGCAACCGCCTTGGCGCGCTCGACCGACAGCTCGAAATTCGATGGGAAGCGGACGGTGCGAATCGGCGAGCTGTCGGTATGGCCGACGATGCGGATTCGTCCCGGCTCCTTGTCGAGGGTTGCCGCGACGCGGGCCGCCACCGGCCTGAAGCCGTCTAGGATCGTGGCCTGCCCCGCGGCGAACAGCGCCAGGTCGCAAACTCGGATCACGATGAAGCTCGCGGTCTGGTCCGCCGTCATGGCGCAGGCCGTGTTCTCCTTCGCCAGCGCGTTGCGGATGCGTTGCAACTGCGTAATGCGGTCCGGTGGTGGCGGCGGAGGCGGGGGTGGCGGAGGCGCGACGATCCTGCGCTTGAGCTCGATCGGATCGCCGGGATGTAACGCCAGCGCCACCTCGGCGGCATTCTCGGCTCGGCCGGCAAGCAGCATCCGCAGCGCGAAATAGCTCCCCGTCAACAGCGCGGCGACCACGGCGGCCACCATCCAGACGGGAATTCGAATCCGCTGCCGGCGACCGGCCAGCGCCTGCCCACGCCAGTTCGGCGACAGGTCGCTCATCACCTTGGGCCGAACCCGGCGCAGGGTCTCGTAGAGATTGCGCTGAATCACCTGCAGGTTCGCCAGCCCATTTGTCGATGTGCGGTGCATTCCCTGGAATCCGAGCGCGAGGCAGGCGTGCTGCAGCTCGAGCACCGGATAGTTCACCAGCGGATCAGTCTTCAGATGGTCGAGGATTTCGAAGAAGCGGACGCCGCCTACCCGCTCGCCGAAGAACCGGCTTAGCATCGAGTATTGGGTCCAGACGTGGCGATCCTCCGTCGGGATGTGTTGCACGATATCGTCGGCGGTGGCGCACAGGATGTATTTCGCCGTGTTGGCCTGATGCTCCGAAATGCCGGCCGAACGGATGTCCTTCTCGAAGAACTTGATGGCGTCGGCAACCTGTTCCATCAAGCTCGCGAACGAGGCGCGCATGAGCGCCACCCGCAAGCGGCCGAGCAGTTGCAGCAGCGGCCCGGCAGCGCGCATCACCGGGTTTGCGTTCGGCGCGACCAGATCGTCCACGCGCAGCGGCGGCCCGGGCGGCAGGATCTGCTGAGGCGCCTGGGCCGCGGCGGGCGTTGAGATCCATTCCTCCGCCGTATGGCTGACCGGCGCAGCGGCGTAGGTCGGGGTCGGCGGAGGGGCGGAAAAGGAAGACGGCGGCGGAGCAGCCGCGCCGGGAGACGGTACGGGCGATGGCGAGTAGGCTTGGCGTCCGGCCGGCGGCGCGCCTGCCGGGGCCGCAGGCTCGGGGGCTGGAGCCGGCGGCAGCTTCCCGCCAGGGTTCGGACGGATGATCGTCCGTTCGCCCCGACCGAAAGGATTGACCGGCTTGTCCCTGTCGTTCATGGCCGATCTTCCAGGATGGCCCAAAGATATAGCTCAAGCTCCGGCCAGTCGCCGGAGAAGTGCATCCCGATCGAGGCCGCCGTGCTGAACTCGGGCCATAGCGGCGATTTGCGGTCGAGATAGAAATATACGTGGTCTGTGATGGCCCGGATGTGCGGTGGTGGCGTCGGCAGGTGCACCAGCGTCAGCCCTGGCAGGTTGGCGTGCACGATCTCGTTCATCTTGGTGTTCGGCCCGACCTTGAAAAGGTGCGGGAATTCGTTCTGAATCTCCACCAGCGGCCGCCGCGCGGCAACCTCCAGTACCAGCGTAGCATTCCGGAAAAGCGCCCGATCGCGGATCGGCGACACGAATGCATTCTGGGCGCGCTCGATAATCTCCAGTCGGATCGCTCGCCGACCAAGCCGCGCGCTCAAGAAGTCCTGGATGTCGCGCACCAATGGAGTGAAGACGTACTCGAGATTGTCGTGATCATAGGTCGGATAGTCGCGCGCGCGGCGCTCTGCGGTGGCGAACGTGGCAAGCTCACCCGCAAGCCTCAGCAACTCCTCGTACAGCCGTTCGGGATGCACGCTGCGGGAACGCTGGAAGTGGGTCAGCACCGGAATGGTGCGATTGAGCAATTGTAGCACCAGATAATCGACGCTCTGGAGCCCGCCGCCGGACGACGGATCGACCGCGTAGCGCGACAGCTCGTCGAGCTTGGTCTCGACCCAGCCGATGATGCGGTTGAGCCAGCCGTCGACCACCGGATGCGCGGCGCAGGCCAGCATCGGCGGCACGAACTTGTCGTCGAACAGGACATTCTTGTCGCGCACTTCCAGAATGCGCGCGATCCCGATGCCCATGTATCCCGGCTTGTTGGTCTTCCGCAGCTCGAATGACAATCGCGGATAAGCGATATCGATCTCTTCCTCGACGCGCAGCGCCGAGGTCGAGTCAATGAACGTCTCGGAGGCACGCACATAACGGCTGGCGCTGTCGGCGCGACCCTCATCAACTTCGCGAGTGTTTGGCGCCGCGACCGGCATCATCAGCCAGACGATCTGGCCGGCGGCCGAGTCCGGCACTTCGATCGCGTCCGGAATCGGGCTATCGGCGGGGATGTCGAACGGCGTTCCGTCCGGCATCACGCCAGCGGCGCTACGCACCGCAAATTTGCTCTGTTCTGTGAGATCGTGATCGATCTCGAGCTCGGCGAACCCCCAAGGATATGGCGTCGTGTAACGAACCCGCTTTTCCAGCAAATGCTCGACGTAGCGATCGTTCTGCTGCAGATGGTGCGGCCGCAGAAACAGACCTTCCGACCAGAAAACCTTGCTGTACCAAGACATTCCTACATCCGCTCAGCAGTCTTCGACGACCGCGTGGTCATCGACAATTTACTTTGACCCGGCCTTGTCGCCACGATCGTAATAGTTCGAGAAATGCGCCATGAAGGTATCGATCGGCGCGCTGTTGTCGCGACCGAGATGCGCCTTCCAGCGAGCCAGGAATTCGTCCCAGAGTTTGCCCTTGTTCGAGCCGAGCCAAGATCTCGCGCCGCGCTGAAGCTCGAGCTCGCGCGCCACCAGTGTGGGGTCGATGCTGGCGACGAGCTCGCTGACGGCATGTTGCATCGCCGTATAGGTCTTCAGTTGATGTGACTTGAGGTCGCTGAAGCTTTGCGCGAAGGCGCGCTCGGAGTCGAGGTAGCTGCGCGTCGGTGGTCCGAACAGAATGCGCATCGCCTCTTCCGGCGTCGGCGAAAATTTCAGAGGATTGTTCTCAATCGCCTGGATGGTGGTCTGGCTGGCGCTGCGGGTCAGTTGCTTGGCCTGGGTTCGCGCCTGCAGCAGCGCCATCAGATTATCCACGGTAATGCGCAAGATGACGCCGAGCTGCTCGGCAAGTTCGGCGTCGGTCTTGTTGGCAAAGAAATTGTCCGGCAACCTGGCCGCGCGCGCCACCAGACGGGCGAACTCGGCGCGGGTCTCTGGCACAGCGGAAGGCGGCCCCTGGTCGGCCGCGCGGGCCGGCCGCGGCGGCTCAACGTGGGGACGCGGCGGCTCGGCGGCGGCTTCCTCGTCATCGGTCCACACCGTCGGCCGGCGCGGCGTCGGGATCGCGGGTGGCGGTTCAAATGACGGTTTCGGCGCGGCGACCGGACCGGCCGCCCAGCTCATGTCATCCTGCAACAACGGCGCGCGGGGCGGCGTCGACGGCGGGCGTCGAATACGCTCCGCGTCCGGCTCCGGAACGCTGGCCGCCCAGTCGAGAAACTCGGGATTGACGGGCCGCGCTGCCTCGCGTGGCTTTCTCAACTGCTGCGGATCAATCGGCGGCGGCACGTCACGATCAGGCGTCCAAAGTTCCTGGTAGTTTGCGTGCTGCTGCGCGAGGGGCGTCTGCAACTGCGCCCCATGATTCGGAGCGATGCTGCCGGTGCTGACCTCATCCGAATCCAGCGAGACCCTGATGATGTAGTGGCCGACGACCAAGCGATCGCCATCGCGCAACCGGTGCGGCCCCCGCATGCGCTGGTCGGCGCCATTGAGAAAGGTGCCGTTGGTCGAGACGTCGTGCAGCCAGTAGCCGCCGTCGCGAAAATGCACCTCGCAATGCTTTCCCGAAATCAGCCGTGACGGATCCGGCAACGTCCAGTCGAGGTGACGGTCCCGACCGATGTCGACCGAACGCCTGCCCTCGACAGCAAAGACGACCGGACCTCCATCCGGGAGGTTCGGTTCGTTTTCGATATTGAACCGAAGCACCATCAAGCGTCCCACTACCGCGAGGAGCGTGGCTCCCCGCGCGCCAATTGAATACCATCCTCAAGACATGCCGTCATTATCTGGTCCCTGGAGTCGCGGGCCAATCCACACAGGGCGATGAGAATTGCGGCACGAACCGCCTTCGCGGTCTGCTCGGGCTTGGCTTCGACCGGATCATATTCGGGAGGAACGACGCTTCCCCCGGAAAACCCCGCAGCCAGAGCGAGCCAGGTTGTAGGCGCGTTGTAGTCGTTGGCGTTGCCGGCCGCGAGCGCCTTGCTGCGATGGCTTTCATCCGGCTCATGGACCCATGCTTCCGCGAATCTGATCGCCCTGTCCGCGCTCGGTTCGAAGCGATCGACCATCTGTCGCAGCGCGCGACATCCCCAGGCCACTGCGACCCGTCTGGGCAGCAGATAGGCACAAAACGACACGGCCGACGGCCAATCGCGTCTGCCGACCGTCGCCCGCAGAAAATCCATCGACGGCAGACTGGCATCAGCCGGGCCAACTTCGTGCCTGGCTGTTGGATAAGCCTCGAAAAGGTCCTGCACCGTAGCGAAGCGAACTTGGGTCATTGCGTATCCAGCTAGACCGGCAACGGGATCGGCACATGCACCATGACCGGCACGCCCACGTTGACTGGCGTCCCCGTCAGCATCATCGGCCCGGTTGCCGTGGCGGTGATGATAGGCGAATTGATCAAGATCGCCGCCGGAGTCAGCGTAATCGAACTGGCCCCGACCTGGAACTTAATCATGACGTTGGCGGTGAGCGAAATGCTGATTCCGGCATCGACCGATTGATCCAAGGCCATCTTGATGTGCTGGCCACCCAACTGGATATCAAGCTTGTCATTGCCCATCTTAAGGGTGGTTTGCCGTGTGTCGCTCTTGGTTGCACTCTCGCCGATGGTCCGTGTCTCGGTGTCGCGGACCGTGACGTCGTGGTCCTTCTCGGCATGCAGCGTGATCTTCTCGGATCCCTTCTTGTCTTCGAAATTCCATTCGTTGTAGCCGCCGCCACCCTTGGTTGAATCGGATTTCAGACCGGCAATGGTCTTCTTGGACGGCAGATCGTAAGGCAGCTTGTATTCGTCGTTGTACACGGTTCCGATCACAAGCGGCCGGTCCGGGTCCCCCTCCAGGAATTCGACCACCACTTCCTGCCCGACGCGGGGTATGATCTGGCCTCCCCACCGCTTGCCGGACCAAACCTGGGCCACGCGCAGGCGGCACGACCGCTTCTTCTTCCGGTCCCAGAAAAAGCGGACGTAGATCTCGCCCAATGATTCGACGTCGATTTCCTCGCTCGAATTGTCGTCCTTGGTCACCACCTTGGCCGTCTGGATGCCGTTGATCCTCGGCTTCGGCGTCATCATCGGCGCCCGGAATGGCCGGTCGCTCGGCAGAAACTCGTAGCCGCCAAAATAGACGTGCTGCCCGGCGTCGCTCGGACCGCCGGTGCGATAGGATTCGATCGCGAACGAATGGGTGGCTCGCACCACGAGATATTCAACGTTCTGCGAGTCCTTGGAATGCTTCTCGAGCTTGGTCAGCCCGCCGGGGAAGAGGTTGACCGCGTCGCCATTGCCGCGGCGGCGCCGATCCATCGCCTGCTCGGCCTCCAACTGGACCTTGGCGTAACGCTCGCCGTCGGATTTTTCCTTGAACTTGCCGGGATAGTCGTAGAACTCCATCTCGGAGCGGGTGTAATGCTCCGAACCCTTGGCGTCGCTCACCATCTGCGCGTTGGGCTTCTGGTAGTTGTAGTCGTTGAGCTCCACCTTGCCGGTGCGAAACCGGCGCTCCGAGACCCACTCGTAGATATGCTGCTCAGCGCGGCGATCGGCGCCGGTGAGCGGGATGTAGGGTATCGTGGCAAGGCCCTCGATCGGAGTGTGCGACGACTTGGAGTCCGCCAGCACCAGCGTGTGCTTACCGCCCTCATGCTTGAAGAAGTAATAGATGCCGTGCTGCTCCATCAAGCGGCAGACGAAATTCAGGTCGGTCTCGCGGTACTGAACGCAGTATTCGAGCTTCGGACAGGAGCCCTCCTCAGTCAATTTTGATTCAAAGTCCGTGAAGCCGCGCTCGTTGAATACTTCCTTGATGATGTCGGGCGCTTTCTTGTCCTGAAATATCCGGCAATCCGTGGTGCGCGACAAGAGCCACAGCCAGGGCCTCAGCACGATCCGGTAACTGAAATAGTCGCTTTTCACCCCGAGCCACTGAGCCTCGGTCAGGATGCCGCTGAACTCGCGCTGCTTGCCGTGCAGCTTGATGGTCAGCGTGCATTGCTGACCGATCGCACGGTCGAAGTCGAGATCGGCGTCCTCGCTGAGGCATTCGATGCGATACTCGAACAATTCGCTGAGACCTTCCGAGGCCTCGAACCCGACAAAAACCAGAACGTCCTTGCCGAGAGGCGTCTTGAGCTCGCAGAGGCGGGTATCCTGGGTAAGCACCTGGCCCATGTGGGCATTCAACTCCCTCGTCGACCGCACGAACCGCTAGGAGCAGCGCAACATGCCGTCATGAACCACAGAAATCTCTGCCAGTCAGCCAACCGCAGCCGCCGACAACCAGACCGGTTGCCCCTTGAAGCGCAACAGCCGCGTCCAAAGAGCCGTCCGGCCCTGATGTAGTCGGCTCCAAAGGCTTGCCGGTTCACGCGAAAATGTCATGATCGCGGGAATGAACCGGGACCATCGTGGGTCTGACCTACCAGGCGATCGGATCATGGTCGCCTCTGCCTGAGCCGCCGGATGCCGGTGCTCGAAGAGGTGCCGTGACCCTCCAGACGGACGATCCTCGCATGCTCGATGTCGCAGCCCTGACGCAGCCTGTTGCCGCCGACGATCCGTGCGGGCCGGATCTCGACGCCACCGGTGACGTGCAATACCTGAACTTCTTCGCAGCGGCCGAACCGTTGCTGCCGATGTCCTACTTCGAGGTCGTCAACGCCAACGGCGAGCGCGGACGCTTCGATCCCAAGGCGGTCGATATCGCCGGCCAGTTTGCCGCCGCGCAGCCCCTCCTGGCGCGCACGCGCGACCTGCGTCTGACTATGCTGATGGCGAAGTTCTCCATCCTCAATCGCGATCTCGACGGCTTTCTCAACTGCCTGAAGGCGACCGTTTCGCTGCTGCGCGACCACTGGGACGCAGTGCATCCGAGGGGAGAGGATGGCGACTATGCGCTTCGCGCGGTGACGCTCGAAGCGATCGACGTGTTTCCCACGGTGATCAACCCGCTGCAATTTCTGCCGCTGATCGAAAACCGCAGGCACGGCAGTCTCAACTACCGTGCCTACCAGGTGGCCAAGGGCGAGATTCCGGCCGCCGCGGCCGACACCGACATGCCCGACCTTGCGACAATCGAGCGCATCGTCGGCGAGACGGACCTCGACACGCTCAAGGCGGCCAGCGCGCGATGCTCGGCGGTGGCGGCCGAGGTCGCTGCGATCAAGGCGATCTGGCACGAGAAGTTGAACTCGGGACAACCCCTCAGTCTCGACAGGCTGTCCGGGGTCGTGAACGGCATGGCCGCCTGGCTCGCGGGCCTCGTCGCGGTGCGTGATCCGGCCGCAGCCGTTGCACCTTCGAGCGAGGCCGCCCCGGCCGAGGGGCAGGCTTCAGTGGAAATTGCGGGTGCGGTGGCGTCGCCCGGACAGGCCTCCGCGGCGCTCGCCGCTTCGGCCGAGTATTTTGCCCGCTCAGAACCGTCCAACCCGGCCCTCCTGCTGGTGCGTCAGGCACAGGAAATGGTCGGCAAATCCTTCATCGAGGTGATGCGGATGCTGGTGCCCGCCCACGTGGAGACCGCGGCCATCAACATCGGTCGCGGCAAGGTCTTCGACCTGCCGATTGAACGGATGGCCGCCTTGGCAACCAGCCCCTCGGCCGAGGCCGCAACGGATATTCAAGACATTGTTTTCTCAGTTGAAAGCAGGGCGCAGGCGTTGGACCTGCTCGGCAAGGTGGCGGTCTATTTCCGGGCCGCGGAGCCCTCCAGCCCGATCCCGTTCCTGATCGACCGCGCGCGCGATCTGGCACAGCGGGACTTCCTCAGCTTGCTCGATGATGTGCTGCCGGAGGGCGCCCTGAAAACAATCGACAGGTCAAATTGAACCCGCCTTCAGCTCGGTCGGACTAACGGGGGATAGATGGAAGCAGTCCAAGCGACGGCAAGCCCAGACACCCTGTCGATCTGCCTCGCGTAAACGGGCTTCTCAAGGGATTTCGCAAAGAGGGCAAACCATGGCTACCGACAGCGGTCAAAAATTTATCCGGCGAAACCGCGCACCCCGCGTGCACATTACCTACGAAGACCCCTATGACGCCGAGCGGCTGATCGAGCTGCCGTTCGTCATGGGCATCCTTTCCGACCTGTCCGGCAACAACCCCGGCGTGGAGAAGGCCAAGGTCGAAGAGCGCAAATTCCTCGAGTTCGACATGGACAATTTCGACAGCCGCATGGCGGCGATCCAGCCCGGCGTGACGATGCGCGTCGCCAACCGTCTCGGCGAGGGCTCCGAGGAGGAGAAGATGTCCGTCGGCCTGCGCTTCAACAAGATGTCCGATTTCACGCCGGTCGCAATCGCCCGGCAGGTGCCGGCCACGGCCAAGCTGCTAGAGGCACGCGAACAGCTCGCCAACCTGCTGCGCTACATGGACGGCAAGGTGGCGGCCGAGGATCGGCTGAAGGCGCTGCTCAGCGACCCGCAACTGATGGCCGCGCTGCAGGAGCGCGCAGCAGCTCAGTCCACTGAACCCAACGCCGAGCAATAACGAAGGAACGGGGACCATGGCGAAAGAAGCAGGTCGCAAAGAGACCACCACTCAGGTCGGGACCGTCGAGGCCGACGAGTTTACCGCCCTTCTGAAGCAGAGCTTCAAGCCGCGCACCGAGCGCGCGGCGACCGAAGTCGAAAACGCCGTGTCGACGCTGGTTCGCGAGGCGTTGAAGGACACGACGGTCATCAAGTCGGACGTGCTCGACACCATCGAGGAGATGATCGCGCGGATCGACCAGAAGCTGACCGCGCAGATGAACGAGATCCTCCATGCGCCCGAGTTCCAGGCGATCGAAAGCGCCTGGCGTGGCCTGAGTTACCTGGTCTTCAATTCCGAGACCGACGCCACGCTCAAGATCCGGGTGATGAACGTCTCGAAGAACGAAATCTACCGTAACCTGCGACTCTACCCGGATGCGCGCTGGGACCAGAGCCCGCTGTTCAAGCAGATCTACGAATACGAATTCGGCCAGTTGGGTGGTGAGCCGTTCGGCTGCCTGATCGGCGACTACTATTTCAGCCACCTCCCGACCGATGTGCAGCTGCTGCGCGATCTCAGCAAGGTCGCGGGCGCCGCGCACGCACCCTTCTTCACCGGGGCCGAGCCTACGCTGATGGGGATGGATTCGTGGACCGAGCTCTCCAACCCCCGCGACATCGGCAAGGTATTCGACACGCCGGAATATGCCGCCTGGAAGGGGCTGCGCGACCAGGACGACTCGCGCTATCTCGGCCTGTGCATGCCACGGGTGCTTGGTCGCCTCCCCTACGGCGCGAAATCCGAGCCGGTGGAGGAATTCGCCTTCGAAGAGGAAACCGATGGGCACACCGGCGACAAATACGGCTGGATCAATGCTGCCTATGCGATGGCGGTCAACATCAACCGCGCCTTCAAGGAATTCGGCTGGTGCACCCGCATCCGCGGCGTGCAGTCCGGCGGCGAAGTCATCAACCTGCCGACGCACACCTTCCCGACGGACGACGGCGGCGTTGACCTGAAATGCCCGACCGAGATCGCGATCAGCGACCGGCGCGAGCACGAACTTGCGAAGGCGGGCCTGATTCCGCTGATCCATCGCAAGAATACCGACAAGGCCGCCTTTATCGGCGCCCAGTCGCTTTACAAGCCGAAGAAGTATTTCGGCGAAAAGGGAGTGGATGCAACCGCATCCGACAACCTGTCGTCACGCCTGCCCTACATGTTCGCAGTATCCCGCTTTGCGCACTATCTGAAATGCATGGTCCGCGACAAGATCGGATCCATGAAGGAAAAGGATGAGCTGACGGTCTGGCTGCAAACCTGGATCAACGAGTACGTTGATGCCAACCCAGCCTTGTCGTCAGAAGCTCAGAAAGCGCGCAAACCGCTGGCTGCGGCGAAGGTCGAAGTCATAGCAAACGAGGAGAACCCGGGATATTACAACGCGCGATTTTTTCTCCGTCCCCACTTTCAATTGGAGGCGATGGACGTCGGCCTCAGTCTCGTTTCGCGCCTGCCGGGCCCGAGTACCTGAAGCCGCATCGCCGCAAACGGTTAACACTGAGATTTTGAGAGGAACATGCTATGGCTGTTGACATCTTTTTGAAGCTCGAACCAATCAAGGGCGAGTCACTGGACGACAAACACAAGGACGAAATCGATGTATTGAGCTGGTCCTTCGGCGAAAGCCAATCCGGCACCTTCCACAGCGGATCGGGTGGCGGCGCCGGAAAGGTCAGCGTTCAGGATCTTCACTTCACGCACTTCGTGGACAAGGCGACGCCCGAACTTTTCAAGGTCTGCGCGAACGGCAAGCACATCGACAGCGCCGTCCTCACGGTGCGCAAAGCCGGTGAAAATCCGCTCGAGTATCTCAAGATCGAGATGAAGCACATCCTGGTCTCGAGCGTATCGACTGGCGGATCGCACGGCGACGATCGTATCGTCGAGAACGTGAGCCTGAATTTCCAGAAGATCAAAATGATCTACAAGACCCAGACGGAAAAGGGTGCCGCCGGTGCGTCGCCGACCTTCGGCTGGGACGTTGCTGCCAACAAGGAATGGGCGTGATCATTGGTCCTTCGCCTGACGCCGGTTACCGATAGCACGAACCGGCGTGATGCATACGATCGGCCTGCACCTTACGGTCAGGCCGGTTGCGTCTGGACTCTTTCACGCAAGACAGGTCATGTCGGATGCGAAGCGGTGCCCACGAAGCCGCGCGCGCCGGCAGGCTCGGGGGACCGGAAATGACCGTCACGCCAAGGAAGGATCGGCTCAGTCCACCGCTGATGCTGGCCTTTCGCGCGGCTCATGAAGCGCGCGATGCCCGCAAGAAACTCGACCTGCGCGACCAGTTCGGCGAGCGAGTTATTGCCGGGCGGCGCAGCGCCGGCCGCTTTCCGATCTCGGAAACACTGCTGCGGCGCGAAGTCGCCCATGATCTGGAAGCGCTGCTTAATACCATTGCGCTGGAATCGACCCAGGACCTCACCACCCGGGAATGCGTCCGATCGTCCATCCTGAACTACGGCTTTCCCGACATCGCCCACCGCTCGATCGACGAGGTCACCGACGAAGAGCTCAGCGACGCGCTGAGCACGGTGCTGACCACCTACGAGCCGAGGCTCGAGCGCAGGACCATCCGGGTTCGTCGCGACAGTTCGGTCGGCCCCGAACAGCTCAAGCTGCGCTTCGTCGTCCACGCCGACCTCAGGTGCGAACCCCTCAACGTCCCCGTGGAATTCGTCGCCGATGTCGACCTCGACAGCGGCGATATCCAGGTCAATCGACTTTAACATGAATCGTGAATTCCTCGACTTCTACAATCGTGAACTGTCGCTGCTGTATGAGCATGCGGAGGATTTCGCCGAAGAATATCCCGGCATCGCGGAGCGCCTGGGCGGCCTGATCCGGGACCGCTCCGATCCGATGATCACGGGATTGCTCGAAGGCGCTGCGTTTCTCGCCGCACGCGTTCAGCTCAAGCTCAAGCACGAGTTTCCAGAATTCACTGCGAACCTGCTCGAGCAATTGGTCCCGAGCTATCTCGCTCCTACCCCGTCGGCCATGTTGGTCAAGGCGCGACCAACCTATGCCGACCCCGCCTTGCGTGACGGCAAGAAGATCGCGCGCGGCGCCTATTTTGATGCTTCCTACCGGGAAAGAGAGCGGAGCCTCGCCTGCCGCTTCCGACTTTGCCGCGACATAGAACTCTGGCCGTTCGACGTCACCGGCGCCGAGTACTTCTCGACCGCCGGTGCGCTGCAGGCGCTCGGCGTTCCGGTCGGCGGCGAGGTCATCGCCGGGCTCAGGCTGTCGCTGACCCATCGCACCGCGGCCAGGCTCGACGAGGAGGTGCAGGAGGCAGAGGCCCGGACCAAACCGGAAACCTGGTTTGCGGGTTGCCGCGTGAGCGAGCTGCCCATCTACCTGTCCGGTGCGGAATCGGACGCCATCTCGCTCTACGAGCAATTGATCTCGAACTGCGCGGGAGTCTACTTTCGCCATCTCGACGACTTCGGCGATCCGGTAGTGATCCGCGCGCCTAACGACTGCGTGCAGCAGGTTGGCTTCGACGAGAACGAATCGCTGTTTCCCAACGACAACCGGATCTTCCGCGGCTCGGAGCTGTTGCGGGAGTATTTCGCGTTTCCGCGCAAGTTCCTTGGCGTCAACCTGACGGGACTTCGCGGCGTGATGCCGCGGTTGCGCAGCAAATCGATTGATATCGTGTTCGCCTTCAATGAGCACAATTCGCGGCTTGCCGCGGCTGTGCGGCCCGAAACCTTCAGCCTTTACACCGCGCCGGCCATCAATCTGTTCGAAAAGACCAGCGACCGCATCCCGATAAAGTCGAATACCCACGAGTACCACGTGGTGCCTGACCGCAGCCGCTATCTCGAATACGAGCCGCACCGGGTGCTTGAAGTCTACGCGCACTTTCCCGCGGAGAAAGACAAACGGCTGGTACGCCCGCTGTACTCGGCCGCAGTTGACCGGACCAGCGGATCGGTCGAGGGGCTGTATTTCACAGTCCGCCGGCTGCCCCGGCGCCGGACGGTCGAAGAGAAGACCTATGGTGCGGCCTCCGACTACACCGGCACCGACATGTTCCTTTCGCTGCTCGAGCCCGGCGAACTGAGCGGCGGCACGTCCGCCGCCGAACTCAGCGTCCGGGCGCTTTGCTCCAACCGGCATCTTACTGAGCACCTGCCCGTCGGTCAGGGCGGCGCCGACTTCCGCCTTCTGGACGATACTTCGCTCGATTTGATGTGCGTTTCCGGTCCCACCCGGCCACGCGAGCCGGTGGTAGCCCAGTTGCGCAGCCGCAGCGAGATCGCCAACAGTGGAATCGTCAGCTGGCGGCTGATCAACATGCTCAGCCTGAACTATCTCGGCCTCGTCGAGCGC
The DNA here is from genome assembly GCF_018131005.1 of Bradyrhizobium lablabi. Classification (GTDB taxonomy): domain Bacteria; phylum Pseudomonadota; class Alphaproteobacteria; order Rhizobiales; family Xanthobacteraceae; genus Bradyrhizobium; species Bradyrhizobium lablabi_D. Next base: position 25,421 of record NZ_JAFCJK010000005.1, on the reverse strand, counting down.
GGTGGCGGCAAGAACGCCGCGGCACTGCGCGAGATGTTGTCGTTGTTCGCCGACCAGTTTGACGACGCCACGGAACGCAAGATCCGCGGCGTGCGCAGCATCGACAGCCGACCGGTCGTGCGGCGGGTGCGCGAGCGCACCGGCAGTGGCGCCGCGCGCGGCCTCGAGATCACGGTGACGCTCGACGAAAAGGCATTCGAGGGCAGCGGCGTGTTCCTGCTGGGCGCTGTGCTGGAGCGCTTCTTCGCCGACTATTCGGGCTTCAACACCTTCACCCAGACGGTGATCTCGACGCCGGAACGCGGCGAGATCATGCGCTGGCCGCCGCGCATGGGCACCCGGAGGCCGCTTTGACGCTGATCGACCAGATGAAGGCCGAGCCGTGGCGGTTCGATTTCTTTCAGGCGCTCCGCCAGCTCGAGCGCGCCCACTCGGAGCGACCGCGGATCGGCGACAGCGCCGCGCGTCGCGACGAATATGTCGACCTCGGCCAGGACCCGTATCTAGAGTTTCCCGCCTCCAACCTCAGCTCGGTCGACGCCCGCGATGACCGCCTCAGGATTCTGGTCAAATTTCTGGGCCTGCTGGGGCCGCAGGGCGCACTGCCGCTGGCCACGACCGATGAAAGCATCGGCTGGCAATTGATGCGGGATGACGCCTTTCCGCGCTTCCTCGACCTTATCAATGGGCGATTCCTGCAACTGTTCTTCCGCGCCTGGGCCGATGCGCGACCGATTGCCCAGCACGACCGGCCAGCGGAAGATCGTTTCATCGCCTATGTCGGTTCCTTCGCCGGCTTGGGCTCCGATGTTTTCGCCAATCGCGACACGGTGCCGGACATGGCGAAGCTCAGCTTCGCTGGACTAATCGCCCCCAAGGCGAAGTGCGCGTCGCGGCTGACGCGCTTCCTACAGGGCCTGTTCGACGTCAAAACCGAGATCGACGAGTTTGTCGGCTCCTGGCTCGCCTTCGACCCCAGCGACTGCAGCCAGCTCGGCCGAACACACGCCGGTCTCGGCCGCGACATGTTGCTCGGTTCGCGGGTGTTCAGCGTCGAGGACAAAATCAGGGTTCGGGTCTTCGTCAAGGATTTTGCTCAATACGAGCAGTTCCTGCCGACCGAGGCGAGCAACCTGTCTGAGCCGCTGGCTGACGCGGTTTTCTTCTATATCGGCGACGAACTCGACTGGGATGTGGAGCTCGCCATTCCAGCGGGGGCGGTCGCCCCGGTGAGGCTCGGACAGAGCGGACGCCTTGGATGGACCACCTGGGTCTCGCCGAACTGGACCTCGACCGAAGAATATCGCCGCGATGCGCGGTTTCATCTGGCCGAGCGCCTGAGGGCGCGGCGGAGCGCCGCAGCCGAGGCTGCAGCGGTTTGAACCTCGCCGCCGCCCCGGCCGTCTTAACACCGTGGGAATCGAGTCGGTTTTCGCAAGGTGCCGGGCATCCGCCGGCGTGGAACGAGGAGGGGCCGCCGTGACCGACATCAGCCTTGAGGCCGTAACGGGCAAACTGAACCGGGCCGGCTACGATGCCTTCATCCAGGCCCTGCGCCACGCCAAGAGCGCCGGCAACCGCAACGTCGAACTCGCGCACTGGCTGTTTCATATCCTGCAGCAGGAACGCACCGACCTCAGCCTGTCGGCCGATCACTACAAGCTCGACCGGGCGCGGCTGCTATCGGACCTTGCCGGCGTCATCAACGGCTTTCGCAAGAACGAGACCGACATGCCGGGTGTCGCGAATTCGGTCATCGATATACTCGATCGCGGCTGGCACTATGCCACCCTGTTCTTCGGCGAGACTCAGATCCGCACCGGCCATCTGCTGGTGGCCGGCCTGAAATCGAACGATATTCGTCGCACGCTGAACAACATCTCGCAGGAATTCGCCAAGGTGAATGTCGACGCACTCGCCGCGGAACATCGCGCGGTGTGGGCCGGCTCCGAGGAGGAGACGCTGCGGCCGATGGACGGCTCGGGACTGGTCGGCGCCGGCACGCCGGGCGCGGAGCAGCAGGCGGGGCCCAAGGGTACGACGCCGCTCGACCGGTACTCACAGGATCTCACGGCGAAGGCGAAGCTCGGCCAGATGGACCCGATCCTCGGCCGCGACAATGAAATCCGCCAACTGATCGACGTGTTGATGCGCCGTCGGCAGAACAATCCGATCCTTACCGGTGAGGCCGGCGTCGGCAAGACCGCGGTGGTCGAGGGCTTCGCCCAGCGCATCGCCGCCGGCGACGTGCCTCCGCCGCTGCGCAATGTCAGACTCTGCGCCCTTGACATCGGCCTGATGCAGGCCGGTGCGTCCATGAAGGGCGAGTTCGAGCAGCGATTGCGCTCGGTGATCGACGAAGTGCAGAGTTCGCCAACCCCGATCATTCTGTTCATCGACGAGGCCCATACTCTGATCGGCGCCGGAGGTGCGGCCGGCACCGGCGATGCCGCCAACCTCCTGAAACCTCCCCTCGCCCGTGGCACGCTGCGCACGATTGCGGCAACCACCTGGGCGGAGTATCGCCAATACATCGAGAAGGACCCGGCGCTCACCCGGCGCTTCCAGCCGATCCACATTGATGAGCCGGATGTGCAGACCTGCTGCGTCATGCTGCGCGGCATTCTCGGTCCGATGGAAAAGCACCACGGCGTTCGCATTTCGGACGCCGCAATCGTTGCCGCGGTCAACTTGTCACATCGCTACATTCCTGCCCGACAATTGCCGGACAAGGCCGTCAGCTTGCTCGACACCGCCTCAGCGCGGGTGGCCATCAGCCAGAGTGCGACGCCGGCCTTGATCGAAGACACGCGCGTTGCGATTGCGGCCCGCGAGGCCGAAAAGTCGGCGCTGATCAGCGACGGCGACCTCGGCATCGACGACGCCGAGCGCATCGCCGCGATCGATGCCGACATCGCAGCGCTGCAGCAAAAGCTGACCGGCCTCGAGACGGACTGGGCCGCGGAGCAGGATCTTGTCAAGGACATCCGCAGCCTCCGCGAGATTCTGACCGAGCCCAAGGGGGGTGAGGATCCGGCCGTCAAACGCGCTGAGCTGCGCGGCAAGTTCGAAACGTTGGAGGGCATCAATCCGGAAAAGCGGATGATCTATGCTCACGTCGACGAGCAGTCGGTGGCCTCCGTAGTGTCGGACTGGACCGGCATCCCTGTCGGCCGGATGATGCGCGACGAAATCCAGACCGTGCTGAAGCTGCCGGAAATACTCAACCGTCGCGTCGTCGGCCAATCCCATGGGCTGACCATGATCGCCAAGAGAATCGAGACCAGCCGCGCAAAACTGGACAATCCCTCGAAGCCGATCGGCGTGTTCATGCTGGCCGGTCCCTCCGGAGTCGGCAAGACCGAAACGGCCCTCGCCCTTGCCGAAGCTCTCTACGGCGGCGAGCAGAACATGATCACTATCAACATGTCGGAGTTCCAGGAGGCGCACACTGTCTCGACCCTGAAAGGTGCCCCTCCCGGCTATATCGGCTATGGCGAAGGCGGCCGTCTTACCGAGGCGGTTCGTCGCAAGCCGTACAGTGTCATCCTGCTGGACGAGGTGGAGAAGGCCCACCCTGACGTGCACGAGATTTTCTTCCAAGTGTTCGACAAAGGCACGATGGAGGACGGCACCGGTCGGCGGATCGACTTCAAGAACACGCTGATCATTCTTACCACCAATGTCGGCACCGATCTGATCATGGGCCTGTCGCGCGATCCGAAATATCGCAACGATCCGGAAGAGCTCGCCAAGATGCTGAGGCCGGAATTGCTGAAGGTCTTTCCGGCTGCCCTGCTCGGGCGCATCGTCTCGATTCCCTACTTCCCGCTTTCCGATGAGATGCTCGGTGGCATCGTCCGGCTTCACCTCGACCGAATCGGACGGCGCATCCGCGACAACCACGATGCAACCTTCAGCTACGACGATGCAGTGGTCGAGCACATCGTGTCACGCTGCAACGATCCGGATTCCGGCGGACGCATGATCGATAACATCATCACCAATACGCTGCTGCCCGAGCTGTCGCGCGAATTCCTCAACAAGTCGCTCGCCAAGGAGGAAGTCAAGCAGGCAACGGTCTCGATCGTGGACGACAGGTTTGCCTATTCCTGGAATTGACGGACGCAAGCAAACGGAAGCTGCACATGAACGTTCAAACCGAACATTGCCATCCGACCACGGTGTCCACGCCTTACGACGACGTCTACTATCCTGGTCACGTTTACGGGCTCACCCATCCGAACCATCTCGCGACGATCGCTACGGTCTACGGCATGCAGCCCGCTCCGGTCGAGCATTGCCGGGTGCTGGAGCTCGGCTGCGGCGTGGGCGGCAACCTGCTGCCGATGGCCTTTCAATATCCGGACAGCGAATTTATCGGCGTCGACCTGAGCGGTGTGACGATCGAGCGCGGCCAGCGCAACGTCGCTGCACTAGGCCTGCGCAACATCAAGCTTCTGCATTGCGACATCATGAATGTCGACGCGAGCTTCGGGCAGTTCGACTACATCATCGCCCACGGCGTGTATTCGTGGGTGCCGCCGGTGGTACGCGAGCAGATGATGACGATCTTCAAGCAGAACCTGGCGCCGCGGGGTGTCTGCTACGTGAGCTACAACGCGCATCCGTTCTCGCATCTTCGCAACATGGTCCGCGACATGATGCTCTATCACACCCGTCACATCACCGGCATGAAGGAGAAGGTCGGACAAGCCCGCGCGATCATGAAGTTTCTAAGCGAGGGCTCGAAAGCCAACTCGGTGCACGGTGCGGTCATGCGCGACCAGTGCAACCGCGTCCTCAAGGTACCCGATGAGTTGCTCTTTCACGACGATCTCGACGAAGGCGCTGCGGCCTTCTTGCTGTCCAATGTCGTCGAGGACGCTACCCGTCATGGACTGCAGTATTTGAGCGACGCCGACTTTTCGCGACGCTATCTCGCCGGCTATGCTGAAGAGGTCCGCGCCACGCTGCAACGCTTTCCTGAGAGCGAGTTCATGGCACGTGATCAGTACCAGGATTTTATCGACGGCAACGGCTTTCGGCGCACCCTGCTCTGCCATGACAACATTTCGCTGCGACGCCAGATCGATCGCGACTTCGTCACCCGGTTTCATCTGTTGAGCACGCTGAGCCCCGTCGATCCCGGTGTGTGCCTGACCGACGATTCTGCGATGGAATTCGAGAATCATGATAGCAGCAGGATCACGGTGACCAATCCGCTTCTGAAGGCTGCGCATCTGTGTCTCGGCCGCGCCTGGCCGCGCGCGATGTCGTTCGGCGAACTGCTCGATGGGGCTCGGGCGCTCCGGGGCGGCGAACAGACGGACGATGACCAACAAACTCTGACGGATGCGATGTACATCCTGACCCAGAGCGGCGAGGTCTCATTCCTGGTATCGCCACCGTTTCTTATGAAGGACGTCACCGACCGCCCCCAGGCGAGCTTGCTTGCACGCCGGCAGGCGGAAACGGGTCCGCTGGTCACCAACCTGCTGCACCAGACGGTGCAATTGGAGGACGACAGGACCCGGCACTTCCTGCAGCTCCTCGACGGCACGCGCACCACCGATCAGATCGTCATGGAAATGACCGAGAAATTCGGCCCGACCACCCGGATCGAACAAACAGGCGGGGCCGGACAGCCGGCCGAGCCGCAGCAATTGTCAACCCAAGAGGGCGTCGCGCGATCGCTCGCGATGGTCGGTAAGCTCGGCCTGTTGGTGGCCTGATCCGACTTGCTTGAACCAACCCTCGGGACGGTGGTCAACGGAGCGAGGTCACAAGCTGATTGCAGACCGCGGCCACGACCAGTTCGCCGGCTGCGTCGATTACGTAACCGCAACCATAGCCTCAATTGCATCGACAAATTGCGGTACTGATTCGTCAGTGAGCCAGCGTCTCGTGGTCGGTTGGTCCTTTTCGGCCACTGAACTCACAATTCACCGGCGCGAGTGGCGTGCAATGGGGCCCGGTCCCCCAGCCGGGCCTTTTGTACTGTGTTCGCGCATGCACCGAAAACCCACCGCTGGTTGTGCTGACCAGCTCGTCGGCGAGCCGCAACGCACAACGCCGCGCCAGCCGAATATGTTGGCTGGGCGGCGTTGTTTAAGCGCTGAGGCCCTGAAATCCCCCAGCGCCTTTCGGTGGCAGGCGGACGTGTGCAGGTTCGATGACAGGTCCGTGATCTCCGGCTCGAGGATATGCGTCAGTGCCCGCCGGCGAGGAGCTCGGCCTGTGCTGCGGCCTAGGAGTCACCCTGTCCATGTCCAGCGGCGCAGCCACCAACTTGATCTGACGCCGGCGGAGGAACGATGCGGTTTCGCCCCTTTGCTGTGCCGCTCAAATTGACTCCCAGTGCAACCACTCGGTCGAGATCTCCGCCGACCGGTGGCCCGATCCGGCTGTCGGACCGCAACTCCCGGTTCCGCTGCGATTCCATGCCTCAAAGTCTGACCCGAACGCAATCAAAATACTTCGATGCGAAATGTGAACCGCATCACTGATGGACAGAACCTGATCGGGCTAACGCGCTACTAACAGATTGACTTTCGCAGGAGACCGAACATGGCTCGGGTCTACTTCCACTGCTCTAGCTCCGGGGGAGTCTGGATCGATCGATCCGGTCAAGCCGTGAGCGACCTCGCCGAGGCGCGCGACCGCGCGGCCTGCATCATCCGATCGCTCATCATGGAACGCGGCGCGGAAGACTGGCGCGACTGGGTCGTGCATGTCAGCGACGATTCCGATGACGAGCTATTCGTTCTCCCCTTCGCGATCGTGCTCGGCAAGCTACACTGAGGGCAGTGAGCCCTCGAAATCCGTACCCGCCATTCGCCTAGCGTGGCGCGCGCGGAGTCTAAATCTTGCACCTGGCCATAGGCCGGATGCGCCCGGCTCTTCACCTTGATCCGGTGATAGAAGCGGCCGGCGCGATAGCGGCTCCCCCCCCACGCACCAACACACCCGCACGCCACTCCCCTCCCCGAAAATCACTTTCGGCGAGCTGCGCGCCCGCGGCGGCCGCAACCAGGGCGATGCCGCCGTGCTACAAGGAAGCGGCCGCTCGCGGGTTTGCGGCGACACCGATTACGCGAAACTCATAGTGGAGCCAGAAAGATGACGCGCACAGCGCTCACCTTGCGGGACCTGCGGATACTGCTTTCGATTTCTGCGGCGAAGGCCGGACCGAACGAAGACGCGGTCGCAATGCGCGCAACCTGGGAGCAGACCTTCAACTCCGGTGATGCCGACAAGATCGCCGCGCTCTACACCAAGGACGCCATGATGTTCGGCTCGACCGCACAGCTCTTCACGGGCACCGACGGCGTGCGCACGTATTTCAGCAAGTTGCCCGCAGGTATCAAGGTCAAGATGGGCGACCAGCAGGCGATCGCGCACGGGCCGGATCTCCTGTTCAGCTCGGGCTTTGCCGATTTTACGCTCGCGAACGGCACCGTGCTGCCCTACCGGCTGACATTGGCGCTGGTGAAGGTCGACGGCAAATGGCTGGTTGCCCAACATCACGGATCGCCCGTGCCGGAGTGAAGCTGCGTCTGCACCGCCCGCGCCGAGCGTGGTGCCGAGCTGCGGCCGAAATTCTCCAATACGCGGATGGGAACGGGCGAAGGACCGTCATGATGCCGGATCAATCGCATTACAGGCGTTGTCGGCGTTGCTTTTTGCTATGCCGGGCGGGCAACGGAGAAATGACGGAGGCAAAATGGCGGGACCTATAACGGGGGATAACGCGAGTGCATTGGCCGAGCAGTGCGACAATCGCATTGTGGGTGCTCAGATTGCCATTGCAACCGTAGTGCGATAGACTTTCTCGTGGTTTTCCGGCTTTCGCTGGAGAGTGCCATGCCGCAGTTTCGATGTTATTGCGTCGATAGGCGCTGTGTCGACCAATTTCCGGTACCAGACCGGCCGGACAACCTCGTCTTCCCGCTCTCGTTGGAAAAGTCCGTTGGTCAGGGTGCCGCCAATCTCCCGGACGATACGCGCAAGGTCCAGCAAGCACTCAATCGCATACAGGCGGAACAAGGTGGGCCGACGCCGTCTCTAAGCGTCGACGGAATTGTCGGTCCAAAAACGCGTGCGGCGATCTCCCGCTTTCAATCGCAGCAGCTGGGTTTTTCCGACGCGCGAGTAGACCCCGGCGGGAAAACGCTCGCGAAACTCAATCAACTCATCGGCGGAGGGCAAGCAACCCAACCTACCGCTCGTTCGTTTGCACCGACACGTGCGCCGCTCGCCAACCCACCCGATTCCTTCTCCGTTACCGACGACAACATGAAGAGGGTATATCTCGAATTCATGCCGGCAGCCCATTCGTGCGCATTTGCGGCTGTCAGGCTCCTGCAGACCCCATCTTCCGATAAAGCGCGATCGCTTCTGAATAAATATTTCAAACTGAGCGGGAATCCTGCTGCGACGCGCGACCTCGACCTGATCAAGCGGACCTTCGGGAAAGTGCAGCGCTTGCTCGCGCGCAATGCGGCTCTGGTTGAAAAGACTTTCATTCCGATGCCGGGCGTCTTTAAGCTTGCGGACTTGGCGACGTCAGGGGTGCTTGCTGTAACCAAACAAAATGGAGCGGCATTCAAGGGGCAAAAAGCAAGGGTCACGATGAGGGACAAGTCCGTATTCTTCGTCGAAAAAGATAAAATCTGGATTCAGGTTACCTACTTTTTCGGCACCACCGATCTTCAGATTGGGACGCTCGTTCACGAAATTGCGCACTATGTCGGCGATTCCGAAGGTGCGCCCGATGCGATTGATGATCCTCCCGGGCAGCGTTCGCGCCGCGAGGATATCGACAAACTTTCACCGGCGCAGCGGCCCCGGATCGCCGAGTGTTATTCGCTATTTGCGTTTGAGGCGCATTTCGGTCGCGAGCTTTCCGGCGGGCTCCTGGACTTGAATCCTTTCTGAAAGATCGCGGGCCAGACTCGGCGGCACGACGAACAAACCCGCCGGCGCGAACCAGCAGCCTTTGTTTCTATCTCGCTGTATTCAGAAGGTGTCGCAGTCGATCCTGCCACCGCGGTCCTAGCACTTCAGCCGCCCAGCCGCCCCAGCGCAATCGAATCGTTCACCGGACCGTCACCGGAATCCGGCACGATGGTCGCGCGAGGAGCTAACTGTCCCGCGCGAATTCATCGAACTCTCTCAGAGTATCGCCCACAATGCCGACTGCACTCACCCGGCCGCCGCGATTTGGCCCGCAATCGAGCCAGCTGATCTTCATCGGCGATTTGCGCTGTTCGAGCGCGGAGCTACCGTGCGCCGAACTGCCCGGCATAGCTAGCAGCGCAATGCGAGGGGTTAATGCCAACGGGCAGCAGCGGACTGCCGTCCGCCGAGCGATAGCCAGGTCACACATTGCAAGGATCCACTGGGACGGCGCTATCTGCCGGACTCAGCCAATGTGTGCTGCGGGCTACGCGGTGCGACGACGTGCGAGTGTTTAGTGCGCAGCTCGATGAGACTGAGCAAAATCTCGTCCCGCTCCGCCTCGAGCTCTTCGATGGTGCGCGATCCGACCTCGGCACGAACGCCGTCGATCAGCTTCTTCTGGACCTCAGGAGTGAGGTCGGGCGAACCGAGAGTCTTCCACGATGTGTTCATTGGGCCAGCAAACTGGTGGAAGAAATGCTCGATGCCGCCGGCGCCGCCGCCGAGATGATTGAGCATCATGTTGCCCATGATGCCCCAGCGCAGACCTGGACCCCAGGACAGGGCGTCATCGACGTCGGCAGCGCTCAGCACATCCTCGGCAATGAGATAGTAGACCTCCCGCGCCAGTGCGCCCTGCAGGCGGTTGGCGACATGGCCTGGCATTTCCTTGTTGAGTCGTACGGCCTTCTTCCCGATCGACTTGTAGAACGCGATCGCGCGCTGGATCGTGTGTTCCGAGGTCTTCGTCCCGCCGACTACCTCAACCAGAGGGATCAGGTGCGGTGGATTGAAGGGGTGACCGATGACGCAACGCTCCGGATGCAATGCAACGCCCGACTGAATGTCGCTCATCTTGATCCCGGACGAGCTCGACGCAATGATCACGTCCGGCGGCAGCAGCTCGTCGAGCTGCTTGTACAGATTCTGCTTGAAGTCCAACCGTTCCGGCCCGTTCTCCTGCACGAGGTCGACACCGACGACAGCTTCGGCGAGGTCGGCGGTGAACTTCAGATTCGCCAGCGAGGCGCCAGGCGAGAGGCCCAGCCGTTCGAGCGCCGGCCAGGCCGATTTCACGAACTTCCTCAGCGCGGCTTCCGCGTCAGGCGCGATGTCCGTCGCGACGACTTCAAGTCCCTTGGCGAGGTACTGCGCGGCCCAACTCGCGCCGATCACGCCGGTGCCGATGATCGTGACGCGGCGAATGGGGTTGGTCTTGGTCATGTCTGTCTCCGATGTGTTTGTCAGATTTCGACGTAGGCGACGCCGGTGAGATTGCCCTGGGCGGCGAGGAGCATTCGCTTGTCCGTGCCGTCGAGCTTGGCCGCATAAAGCGAGCCGGCGAAATCGGTCACGAACATGCGGTTGCCTTGAACATCGAGCGCGATGCCGATACCTTCCATAAGGTCCGAGACCACGATCTGCGGCACGTTTTGCGCCGGTTTCGCGTCGAGGGGCGCACGGTTCACAGTGTTGCCGCGTGGGGGATTGCCGCGGTCGGTCCAGTAAAGGATGCGATGTTCGAGATCGAGTTCGAGATCGATCGGCTCGGGAAGGCCATTGAAGAAGACCTCGACGTCGCTGCGGTTGGCCGCCGTCTCACCCTTCGGGATATTGATCCCGGCGCGCAAGATGCGTCCGACTTCGGCGTTGTCTCCGCCTTTTTGCGTCCAGTAGATCTGTCCCCGTTCGGGATCGACGGTGATTCCAACGCACCATCTGGCCTGGTCGAGGCGGTCATTTTCTCCGTTTCCGGTCTGGACCAGTATTTCGATCTGCGAGCCGTCGAGGTTCGAGCGCATGACTCGCATCCCTTCGCGGTCGGACCAGTAGAGCTTGCCGTTCGCCTTATCGAGATGCAGCTGCTTCGGCGTGAACGTGCCGCCGGGCGGAACGATGAACCTGCGATTGCTGCCATCGAGGTCGGCGCGTTCGATGGAGCCGTTGTTTCGGCTGGGAACGATGCCCATGTTGGTCCAGTAGACGTGACCCGCTTCCACGTCGACGACTATCCCGTCGGGGTGGGGGCAGTCGGCCGCGATGACCTGGTGATGCGAGCCGTCCGAGTTCATCGACAGCACGCGGCCGCCGCTTAAGTCGAGAAGGAACAATTTTCCGGAGCGGGCCGCGCCCGATGGGACCCTTGTTCGCGTGGCCTGGAGTACGGTCATGGTCTGTCCTTCCGCGTCAGAGTTGTAGCGATGATGCCGGCGGCATGCGGCCTATTCGGCCGCAACCGGAGCCGCCGTGCGGGCAAAGTTAGGCGGGCGCTTCTCGAGGAATGCCGAGAATGCCTCCCTGGCCTCGCTGGAGCGAAGCCGCTCGCCGAATTCTTGGCTCTCCACCTTGATGGCCGCCCTGACCTGATCGACGGAGCCTTGCTTGAGGAGCCGCTTGGTGGCCCGCAATGCGCCGCCCGGCTTTGCCGAGAGCTTCCGCGCCGTTTCCATCGCTGTCACGAATAACCGGTCGTCAGGGACCACGCGGGTCACGAGGCCCAGCTCCGCTGCGCGCGCGGCGCTGAAGGTCTCGCCCAACAGGAACAATTCCGCCGCCCGCAGGTGCCCGATACGGGCCGGCATCGCGTAGCTCGATCCGAACTCGGGCACGAGCGCGAGGTCAATGAACGGCAGCTTGAATTTTGCAGTCGCGCCGGCGTAGACGAAATCGCAGTGGGTCAGCATCGTGGTCCCGCCGCCGACGGCCGCGCCTTGCACGGCCACGACGATCGGCTTTTCGAACCTGATGAACGCATCCATCAAGCGGGCTTGCGGGGTCTCGCCCGGGGACAATGGCTTGAGAAAATCCCCGACATCGTTGCCGGCGCAGAAGGTGTCGCCGGCAGCTTGCCAACGCACGACACGGACGTCCTCGTCTTCGGCGGCCTCGTTGAGGATCTGCGCCAGCTGCATGTACATGGCCTTCGTCATCGCGTTCTTCCGCTCGGGACGATTGAATTCGACGCGCAGGATCCCGTCGGAACGCTCGGTGATGATGTCGCTCATTGCGTGCTTCCTTGTTCGGTGGTCTCTCGGCGGTCAGACCGCGCTTTCCTGCTTGCGCGATGGCGCCGCCTTCGCGATGGCGCCGTTTTCGCGCAGGTTGTCGATACTCTTGGCGTCGAAGCCGAGTTCGCCGAGGATCTGCTCAGTGTGCTCGCCAAGGTTGGGCGCGCGTTGGGCCGGAGCCTTGGCGACGCCATGCACCGTGATCGGGCTCGAGATCGTCGAGGTCAGATTGCCGCCGGCGCCGTCGAGCGGAACGACGATATCGTTGGCCGCGAGCTGCGGGTCGTTGATGACTTCTTGCGGCCCGCGCACTTCGCCAAAAGTGACGTTCACGCCGGAAAACACCGCATGCCAGTGCGCCATCGGTCTGGCGGCAAAGACCTCGTCGAAGATTGCCGTCAGTTGCGGCATGTTCGCGACCAGCTGCGCAGGATCGGAGAAGCGCGAGTCGGTCAGCAGGTCCTGGCGGCCCATTGCATTCACGACGGGGACAAACTTGTCCGGCGTGACGATGAGGACGAACCACGTGCCGTCGGCGGAACGATAGACGTTCGCCGCGGCGTTGGCCGGATGCGTGCGGTCGTGCATTGGCGGAAACTTGGCGCCGGCGAGAGCTGCCTGAATGGAAATGCTCGCAGACCACACGCCCTGGGCCAGCAGCGACGTCGTGACATACGAGCCTTTGCCGGTACGCTCGCGCCGGTACAGGGCGGTGACGATCGCCGCATAGAGACCGACGGCCGTGGCATTGTCGCCGCTGCCACCAACCGGCCAGGTCGGCGGCGCGCCGGCATCGCGCGTCATCGACAACAGACCGCTGCGTGCCCAGTAGGAGGTGATGTCGAAGCCGGGCAGTTCCGCGTCCGGCCCGTGCTCGCCGAAGCCGGTGAGGTCGGCGTAGATCAGGCGCGAATTCCATCCCGCGACGTCATCATATTCGAGCTTCAGCTTCTTCCGCGCATGGTGCGGCGTGTTAACGATGAATACGTCGGCCCAATTGGCGAGCTCGAAAATGATCTGCTGCGCGCTCTGTGACTTGAGATCGAGCGCGATGCTGCGCTTGTTGCGGTTAGCGAGATGCCACTGATAGGGATCGTGGGCATTCGGCTGGAACGGCACCTTGTGTCCGTTGCGCCAGGGATCGCCGTGCGGCGGCTCGACTTTGACGACATCGGCGCCGAAGTCGGACAGGATCACGGCCGCGCCTGGTGCGGCGACGAAGCTGGACAGATCGACAACTTTCAAGCCTGAAAAGATGTTTTCATTTGCCATTGATGGCTCCTGAGTTCGATACGGTTTGTCGGCTTGCAATCCCAAGCAACGTGAAACTGCGGTGCGCGCTTGATCCTGGCCGAGGGATGGGCCGGCAAACCGAATGCCGGCCCATCCGCGACATCAAACGAAGGCGCTGAACCCGGTGATGGCTTTGCCGACGATCAGGTTTTGCATCTGGTAGGTGCCTTCGTAGGAGTAGATCGCCTCGGCATCGGCAAAGAAGCGTGCCACGTTGTAGTCGACCACGATCCCGTTGCCGCCCAGAAGCTCGCGGGCCCAGGCGACCGTTTCTCGCGCTTTCGCCGTGCAGAACGCCTTGACAATCGCTGCCTGTGCATCCGTCAGTTTGCCCTCGATTTCCAGCTGCATCGAGCGGACCAGCATGCATTGACAGGCCACGATGTTGGCCAGCATCTTGGCCAAAAGGTCCTGAATGAGTTGGAACGACCCGATCGGCTTGCCAAACTGCAAGCGCTCCTGAGCGTACTTGAGGGCATTTTCGTAGGCGCCCATCTGGGCGCCGGTGATTTCCCAGCCGACGCCATGCCGGGTGCCACGCAGCACCAGCGCAGGATCGCGAAACGTCCCTTTGCCGCCCTGGAGACGGTTCGCGTCTGGCACGCGGCAGTTGGTCAGCGTAATCTGGCCGTTCTGCACGACCTTCAAGGCGATCTTGTTCTGCATCTTCTCGACGCTGAACCCGGGCGTCGTCTTGTTTTCAACGATGAAGCCCTTGACCTGATTGTCGGCTAGGTCACGCGCCCAGACGATCGAGATGTCGCACCACGGAGCGTTGCCGATCCAGCGCTTCTGACCGTTGAGGACCCAGGTGTCGCCTTCGCGTTTCGCCGTGGTCGTGAGGCCAGCACCGGTCCCCGAGCCCACCAGCGGCTCAGTCAGCGCGAAGCAGCCGACCTTTTCCATGCGCGCCATCGGCGGCAGCCACTTCTGCTTCTGCTCCTCCGTGCCCGCGAGGTAGATGGAATTCATCGCGAGACCGGTGTGGACGCCATGGAAGGTACAGAACGAGACATCGGTTCGCGCGATCTCCAGGGCGACCAGGCCGACCAGCAAAGGGGTGCCGCCAGGGCAGCCGTAACCACGCATGCCGAGTCCCGCGATGTTCAGTTCCTTGTAAGACGGGAGCAGTTCGAACGGGAACGAGTCTTCGACCCAGTGTTTGTTGATGATGGGTGCGACCTTCGTCTCCATGTAGGTGCGCACCTTCTTTACGATCGCCCGTTCCTCGTCGCCCAGCGTTTCGGCGAATTGAAAGAAGTCGCCGTTCGGCGGCGGAAGCTGTTTCGGTACTGAAGGCTTCAGTGCAGCAGCGGTGGCCATTGCGATCTCCATTTCGATGCGGAGCCTGCGACTGCGGCAGGCGTCTTTCTTCATGGCATCGAGGGTAGTGAAGTATCTGGCGGCCGGCTTTGCATCGCGTGCTGTCGTTTTGTCATTTGTTGCTGGTGGTGGAGACTACAGAAGCAAATGCCCTGAATGATGGCCACGCGCGTACTGGCGGCTTGAGAGGTGATGCGGGATGCGGATTGCTCTAATGGTTGGCCGCTTGCCCACGCAGCGGCTTGTGTAAATTTGACTGGGAGTGCTGACCGTCTGTGCCGCGTTTCCCAAATTGATCTTACATTGCCGGGAGGCCGCAACTTTCAGATTCAGGCCAAAACAGAAAAAGCTCGGCTCACATCGGTCAGTGAAGGCTGCGGCCGTCGCGATCCGAACCTCTGACGAAACTGGCCGGGCGCCTGACCCGTTGCTTGCCTGAACGCTCTCGTAAAATTCGCCTGGCTGGAAAAGCTGAGCGCTAGCGCAATATCCACCAACGGCCGATCGCCGTGCATCAACAAAGTTTTCGCGCGCTCGAGGCGCTTGGCGCTGACATAGCGATGAGGAGAGTGTCCGACTGCCTGCCGGAAGGATCGAGCAAAGTGGAACCGGCTCAGGCACGCAATCGCTGCCATGCGCTCTATGCTAAGATCGCCTTCCAGGTTCGCTTCTATGTAATCTAGTACACGCAAGAGTCTGCGCCGATCGAGCCCTTGACTTGTGTCGCGAGGAAAGGATTGAGCGGAAGATGCGTTGACATACTTTTGAACCAACCTCGCAGCCAGACTGGACGCGAGGGCTCCAATAAGCAGACCGCCGGTGGAGGTTTCACTCTGTAGTTCGGATGCAATCGCAAATCCGATCTCGGCCAGAAGTGAATCTTCGAAAGCCCTTTCGTAGCTTAGAGCGCTGACCGCGGACAGGTCGACATTGATTTCGAAATTGCTTGGCGAAAAGTGGCTGACCGGAAGATAAATATGCAAAATCCTCGTCAGGTCCTCGGCGATATCAACCGAACCTTCCTGCAAGCCAGGAGGGGAGAGCCAAACTGTACCTCGCCTTGCGATTATCCGGCTTTCGACGCCTGGGGCTCGCCGCGTAACCAGCGATCCATTGCCGTGGATATCGACGCAAATTCTGATGGCGGATTGTGGGGTCCGCCATGGAATCACCCCTTTGCGAACGGTGGTGCATAGCTGGGCCGACAGGCCGGACCAAGCTCGATCAGCCGAAGATGACAGCAATCCTTCGAAACCGTAGTGGTCATGTTGGATTTCCAACACAGTTCCTCCAGATTTGGCATCACGTTGTTCGACCCGGATCCCGCAAGACTCCTGCCGTCAGATAGGCCGATCTTCATAATTTGACCGGGCCGGCGTTTTCGGAGGGCCGAGCCTTCCGTGACATCCGCTTGTGATGCGCCCTTGTAATGAACCTTCAGATATTCGTCGGCGCTGTTGCCAAAGATTTTCGACCGGCCCGGCCCGAAATCAGTGAGTCCAACGACGTACTGCTCGGGCGTCGCAGTGGTCGTCCGATGCAGATGGATGGTGGACATGCGCAGCTTCCTTATTCAGCTACAGCACTGGTTCGAGTCGAAGTTCAGTTCGAAGCCGTGTTCGCCTTGCGAACGAGTACGCTGTCGCCTTTCCGGCTGATTTCGGTCGCATCCCCTTGTTGCGATGTTGAGAGAACCACGCGCTGACCGGGTGCAAGAACGGATACGACACGGATCGGCGTTCCTGCCTCGCCCTGCGCAAGAGTGGTGACGACGCGAAACCCATCACGTTCGACGGTGTAGTACGCGATCCCCGAAATCCCGCCGAGGTCGATACTCTTGCCCTCCATCGGGCGTAGATCGTCTGCATGGGCAGGCGCCAGAGCGGCGATAACGAAAGCGGCGGCGAAAAGTTTGCTGCGGATTGACATAGCGATTTCTCCTATCAATTTCGAAAAGGCGGAGGCCATCGAGGGCGACCACGTTGTTGATCACGACAACGGTTCGCCGCCCTGGTGAATCCAGGTTCCGTTAATGACGATTGGTGCGTTGTCAGGCCGAATGTTGACGGACTCGGCCGGCGGGAAAACGCTGTCGTACATAGCGCGGGCCTCTCGTATCAGGCGGAGCCGTTCGCGCTCGGCCTTCGGGATAAATCGGATAACTTCACCCATGTTCGCCTCCGGTTCGTATCGCCGTTTCCGGCGGGTCATGATTGGCAGGTGGGGCGAAAGGCCTGGGTCAACAGACGGGGAAATCGGGAGTCATCCTTCCAGATTTTGGAAGCTTGCACCGAGTGCTAATCATCTCGGTGAGCCCAAGTGGCGCGCACGAGCAACTCCGGACGGAGATTACGCACAGACGCGGTCCGCTTTGACGCCTAGCACGAGCGCATCGTCTCAACGGCGGAGCGGGCACTCTGGCGGCCTACTCCGCGAAGACCCGCTTCAGCCGCGGCGCTGCAAAGTCCAGGAAAGCTCTTACTTTGATCGGCAGAAACCGGTTGGCCGCATACACGAGATTAACCGGCATTGACGGCGGCTGGAATTCATCCAGCACGGTCGTCAATGCTGCTTCCTCCGGAAGCGCCTCGAGTTGATAAGCAAACGCGATGGAAATTCCGATGCCGGCGCGGGCTGCGGCACAGGCCGCTTCAGCGCTGCCGACGATGACCCGCGTATGCACCGGGACCGCTATGGTCGCCTTGCCTCTGACGAATGTCCAGACATCCGGTGGCGAGAAACCGGGATAGCTGATGCAATCATGTCCGACCAATTCTTCCGGCGTGCGCGGCGTTCCGCGAGCCGCCAGATAGGCGGGACTGGCGCACGCAACCCGGCGCGTCCTGCCGAGCCGCAACGCAACCAAGCTCGAATCCGGCAGCTCGCCGATGCGCACCGCGACATCGATTTGCTCCTGAGCCAGGCTCAGCTTTTGATCGGTGGGGATCATCCTAACGTTGATATCCGGATAGGTTTTGAGGAAGTCCGCGATGATCGGCATGAGAATGACACGCCCTAGGCCCAGCGGGGTCGTCACAGCCAGTTCGCCGGTCGGTGCGGTATACTCACCAGACGCGGTACGCTCAGCTTCGGTCACATCAGTGAGAATGCGCTTGCAGGCCGCAACGTATGAAGCGCCTGTATCCGTCAGCACCAGCTGCCGGCTCGATCGGTTGAAGAGCTTCGTCCGCAGATGAGACTCGAGCTCGGATACGTTGCGGCTGACTGTTGTAAGCGGCGTTTTCAATCGCCGCGCCGCCGCGGACAAGCTGCCCTGCTCCACCACGGTCAGAAAGGTCGCCATCGCTTCCAGGCGATCCATCGAATCCACCTTCCACAATCTGGAAGAATATTTTTCGATCTTGCCACATCACCCCAGATTTCGGAAGACCGGCATCGCTTGCAGCGAGCCGGCGGACACCGTCAAGCGACTTCCGCTGCTCGGAAGGACCCCTTCCATGTATGGCCCCTTTTCGAGGCGGGCCGTCCAATCGATCTCCTTGGATGAAGACGCGAGCCGCCTGTCAGACCCTGACGAGGAGAGTTCAATGACAAGACATATCGAATCGCATCGTTACGAAGTTCAGCAGAACGATGACGCCGACTTCGTCGCGTAAGCGATGGCGCCGGCAGACAATCTCTGTGTGGATGATACGCAACCGGCGGATCGCTGAGTCCTGTCTCAGCCGCCGCGCCAGAACCCTCAGGTATTCGGCGGAGATCGCGTCAGCAGCCTCGATCCGACTTTGAGGTGAACTGGACGAAATTGCAATATTGCACTCGGAGCAATGTCTTACTTGAACTGAGACACGTATCGGAGCATCTTGACTATATGGCTAGATTGCCCGGAACTCCCGAGGCTTTCAACGTTAGTTAGCCTACAGAAAGCCTCGATAATTTGTCCGGACCTCGCAGCATTGCCTCGGAGCATTTAAGACTAGGCTCGGAGCATTGGAGACTGGAAATGCCTGCAATATTGTCAGCCATCGTCCTGCCCGCTTTCACGAAGGCGCCCGGCATATCTTCTCGACTGCTCGTCGCCGCGTGCGCGGGGATCGCGGACTATCCGTGCCGACGGACCGCCATTGCATGCCTTCACGATTTAGACGACCGCGCGCTGCGGGACATTGGCGTGGCCCGCTTCCAGATTGAGGCGGCTGTGTACGGTCTCATCGCGCTTTCCGACCAAGCGGACGAAGGGATGATGACTTTCGCGACCGCGACGGACCCACGCGCGCGGCATCGCGCGCCAACCGTGGAGGCGGGGCCATGGAGCTGACCGTCGCTACGATCCTGGTCGCCTTTGCAGGCGTGTTCCTGATCTGCTTCATGAAGGGCGCGTTTGGTGGCGGGTTCTCAATTGTCGGCATTCCGCTGTTGTCGATCGTGATGGACCCGGTGACCGCCGGCGGCCTTCTCGCTCCATTGTTCATCGCGATGGATCTGTTCGCCCTGTTCTTCTGGAGGCCTTCGACGTGGTCGAGGCCGGACCTTCTGCCGCTGTTACCGGGGCTCGTGGCGGGCATCGGATTCGGCTATCTGCTGTTCCGCTTCCTGGACCACCGCGCCATCGCGATCGCGATGGCGACGATCACCCTGATCTTCGTAGGGTTGTGGCTTGTTGCAGGTGCGGAGGTGTCGACTCGTCCGCGTTCGACGCCGAAGGCGATCACCGCCGGTCTCGCCTCGGGAGTTACCACGATGGTGGCGCACTCGGGCGGACCGCCGCTGGCGATGTACCTGCTGCCCCTCGGCCTGAGCAAGGAAGTCTATGCGGGAACGACCAGTCTGTTCTTCACCGTCGGCAACGCAACCAAAGCGGTGCCCTGGCTCCTGCTGGTGAAGCCGACAGGTGACGTCTGGACATTGATGGCGCTATGTCTGCTCGCCATTCCCGCCGGCGTTTGGGCGGGTTGGCGGCTTCACGGAAGTTTGGACCAACGTCAGATTTATCGGGTCTGCTACGGATTGTTGGTCGTGACAGCGCTGAAATTATTGTGGGACGGAGTTTTCGGCTACCTCGTGTGAACCGCCTGTACCCGCAGTCTGGCGCGAGGCTCGCAATTCCTAACAATCTCTAACGGACAATAACGAGCAAATTGCGTCGCTTGTGCCAGGTTGGTTTGCAACACTGATGGATGCGATCCCGGAGCGCTGCATGGAAATGCAACCAAAACAGCCACCCGCCGGAGGCCGCTATGAACCGTGGCCCCACCGCGGCGTTTGGGAGCGGGACTGTCCGGGGAAGCTGCTGCTATCTTCGGCGGATCGGGGCTGGTCCGCCCTGTCGGCCGAATTGTGCGCTGTCAGAAGAGGGGTGGTCCCGTGGAGGACCCCACAATCCGATATCAGAATTTGCGTCGCTATCCGCAGCAATCAAACGATTGTCACGCGGCAGGCGCCAGGCATCGAAAGTCAGGTCGTTGCTGGGCCAGGTACGGTTTGGCTCTCTCCTCCTGGTTTGCGGGAGGGTGTGGTCGATTTTGCTCAAGATCTCCCTGAATTCCTGCATATCTATCTTCCGCTCAGCTACTTCTCGTCGAGTAATTTTGATAACGACACTGATGAATCTGCAATCGACGCGCTAAACTACGAAACGGCTTTCGAAGATCCGCTGCTGGCCGAGATCGGATATGCAGTCGTCTCCGAGCTAAAGACTGAAACTTCCGCCGGCGGTCTGCTCGTCGAAGCCCTCGCATCCAGTCTGGCGGCGAGGTTGCTTCAAAAACGGGCCAGCGCGTCACGCACGCAGCTTTTTCCCCGTCGCACACCCCGGGGGCTCGATCAGCGCAGACTCTTTCGTGTGCTGGACTATATTGATACGAACCTGGAAGGCGATCTTAGCCTTGAACGCATGGCAGCGATTGCGTGCCTGAGCAGATACCATTTTGCGCGAGCCTTTCGACAAGCCGTCGGAAAATCTCCCCATTGCTACGTCAGTGCCAAGCGCCTTGAGCGCGCGAAAGCCTTGTTGATCCATGGCGATCGGCCCTTGGTGGACATAGCGCTTTCGCTCAGCTTCTCCAGCCAAGCCAATTTCACGCGAGCCTTCAAGCAGGCGACGGGTCAGGCGCCCGGTCGATATCGTCAAGCGGCTGGATCGCGACCGTCCGAGTTCTCTCCGATGGATGTCAGGCAATCGCCTTCGGTTTTGGCCTGAACCTGCGTATCGCTGCTGCGCCAGTCGACAGCAACAAATGACAAGACGAGAGCACGCGATGCAAAGCCCGCGTTCCGTCATTCCATTATCTTCGCCTTAGTAAGCCACTGAGGCTCTGCGTGCCATGCCGATACGCCAGTACTTTGTGTGGGTAGGAAGTGTCCTTCTCGCGGCGCTGTTTGCCGCCGACTGGTGGCTTCCGGATCCTGCTGCACATCCACATTCCGCCCCTCCTCCCAATGAGAGGGTCAATCTGCGCATCCGTTCGGAGCACAAATGGCCGGAACGGGTGGTGATCGACACCGCGCATTCGGGAAAGCCGGCAGCGACTGAGTTCGGGCTCGAGTTGCAGGTCGTTTCGAACCAAGACTTCGCTCAGGCCGAACGGCGCAGTCCACTCGACGCGTTCGCAGCGATTGAAGCGGCTCGCGCCACGCCGTCGGCAACAAATGAAAACGCGTCGGCAATCGGAGGAAAGCCCTAGCCTCCTGGACCTCCTATGACTAGCGCAGCCAAAACCGACTGATCGGGAGCTGACATGAAAGACGTTTTTTGCCTCGCCGTGCTCGCCGGCAAAGTCCTGGGCCTCATGGTGTTCGTGACCGTCCTGAAGCCCGACAGCATCGGCGTCGTCCAGACGTCGACGAAAGCCGTCGACTGCAGGATTGAGCGTTCGGGAATGCAGGAATGCGGCTCGAACGTCTTTGCAGCGATTTCGCAGGCCGATGCTGGGTCATGCACTGTAGGTCCGAGTGCCGCCCACTGCTGAGAAATAATCCGCGGAAGCTACAATCGTCATGACCCAACCTTGCTCATTCTGGACTCGATATGTCGCCCTCGTCTTTTCGCTGAAGACGTTTGCGGCGGCGATGCTGGCGTTCAACATTGCGCTGCTGCTGGATATGCCGCGCCCTTATTGGGCGATGACGAGCGTTTACGTTACCACCAGCGTACTGACCGGAGCGACCTCCTCGAAGGCAGTCTATCGCATCCTGGGAACGTTGATCGGCGCGGCAGGGGCGATCGTGCTGGTTCTGAACCTCGTGGATGCGCCCGAACTGCTCAGCCTCGCGACCGCGCTGTGGGTCGGCGCTTTCCTGTATCTCGCACTGCTCGACGGCACGCCGCGCAGCTACGTTTTTATGTTGGCAGGCTACACCGTCGCAATCGTCGGATTTCCCGTTCTCTCGACGCCCGAATTGACGTTCGACGTTGCGGTCTCCGTGTGCAGGAAATCATGCTGGGAATCATATGTGCGAGCGTCGTCTCGATGCTCGTGCTGCCTCGGAGCGTCGCCTCAGCCTTCGCGGGTCAGGCGGACGCGTGGCTTGCCGATGCGGGCCGGCTCGGCGTAGATGTCCTGACCGGCGGCAGCGGCGATCCTGAGCGCGACAACGAACGCATGCGCCTTGCCGCTGCGGCGTTCGCGATCGACGAGCTCTGCGGTCATCTCGGCTATGAGGCCGCCGCTTCGGCGACCGCCGTGCGCGTCCTGCAGCGCCTACGTCGGCACATGCTGGCGATGCTCCCGCTGTTCGCCTCGATGGCTCGTCTCTTCTTGCGAACGTCAATCCGACCTTCAACTGGGTGCGGCTCGCGCAACGCGTCCCCGTTCGCATCGCGCTGGATCGTGCCAACGCGCGCGGCGAACTCGTTGCCGGCGCTACCGCTACGGTCGAAGTGCTTGGAGCACCAAACAAACAAAAAGCCGAGAACCGTTCAATCGCTGCAGGAGGTTCAGCATCACAAGATGTGCTCGCGCCCGCAGCCGTTATGGGCGACCGGCCTTCCTGAACCCAATGTGAGCAGATCCCGCTACGACCGGAAAGGCACCTATGGACGCTTCTATCATCGCCCTCACGACCGGGGTTGCCGATTGGCGGAACCATCGATGTCAAGTCCGCGCGTCGACCTGCTCGCGATGGAGGAGCCGAAGCGGGCTAAGATACGGGCAATGTCGTACGAGGCAACGATCGACCAGTTGTTCAAACGCATGCGGTCGTCTACTTGGGCCCTGACCCAACAGGCTGTCAGTAATCACACATGGCCGATACCCAACGATGCCAATATCACGCATGATAAAGCACGTTATCATGCGCAAGAATCATGGAATGGCTTCTTGTCTCCGAGCGCAAGCAACTAACCACCGACGAACGTGACCGTCTCGTCGAGCGGCGCGCGGCCCGTACGGGCGTAACTCACCGCGGGGTCCTCGTACCCGATCGACATGCCGCAGAAGAGGATAAGCCCGTCCGGGGGTGACAGGAACTCAGCGACTGTCTCGCGAACCTGCGACCACGCCATCTGTGTGCAACTGTGCAGCCCTTCGGCGCGGAGCAGCAGCATGACGGTCTGCAGATACATGCCGACATCGGCCCATTGGGGCCGGCCCAGGTCGCGGTCGATGTAGCAGAACAGGGCGGCGGGCGCGCCGAAACAGTTCCAGTTGCCGATGGCCGCCCGCTGGCGCGCCTCCCAGTCCTCGCGCGCAATGCCGAGCGCGCTGTAGCGCTCCTTGCCGAACGCGGATCGGCGCTCGGCGTACGGGGACTTCAGCGCGGGCGGGTACATCACGTACTGCCGCTCGTCCCAAGGGTCGCCGTGGGCAACGCGCTCGACGGCGTGCGTCTTGAGCTCGGTCAGCCGAGCGCCGGTCAACACGTAGGTGTTCCAGGGCTGGATGTTCGATCCGGACGGCGACCAAGCCGCGGCGGACAGCACGCGCTCAAGCACCTCCCTCGACACAGGCTCGTCTTTGAATCCGCGCACCGCCCGTCGGCTTGTGACTGCCTCATACACGTCCATGATGATCGCCTCGCTACCGCCGGCCATCCGTTTCGTTCAAACGCATGCCATCGTCTGGTTTGGCCGAACCCATCAAGCGGTCAGTACTCCCAGGGGCCCGGCACCCAACGAAAGACGTCGCCGTCGACCGCCACATGGCAGACAGACGGGAACGACAGGTGAGTGGCCACCAGCGACTCGCGGTTCGCCGCCAGCTCCCGCAGAAGGCTGATACGGACGCGGGCCGCCTCCTCGGGGTCGTGTTCGAAGCCGTTGTACCAGTCGGGGTGCTCGAACCCGACCTGGAACACGGCGTCGCCGGCGAACGTCAGCCGGTCGCTGCCGGATGCCAGGCGGACCACGCTATGCCCGGGGGTGTGGCCGCCAGTGCGTGTGACGAGCACCCCCGGCGCCACCTCTTGCTTCTCCTCGAAGGTCCGCAACTGGCTCTGGTACTCGTTCAAGAACCGCTTGGCCGTCCGCCGAAGCGCGTCCGGGAATCCCGGCGGCATGGAGACGTGGGAGAAATCGGGCGACTCCCAGAACTTGGTTTCGGCGGCCGCCACGTGGATGCGCAGGTCCGGACGCAGCCGCTCCCTCACTCCGTCGACAAGCAGCCCGCCAATGTGGTCCATGTGCATGTGGGTAAGCACCACGTCGGTCACGGATGCGAGATCGATGCCGGCGGCCTCCAGTCGCTGGACGGTCCGCCCCGCCCGCGGCAAGTCCGGGAACTCCGCCCCCATCCCAGCGTCGATGAGTATGGTCCGGCCGCCGCTACGCACCACGACCACGTTCAGCGCCCACTCGAGCACGTCCGACGGCAGAAACATGTCCTGCAGCCAAGCCGCCCGGACGGCCGGATCGACGTTGTGGCCCAACATCGCGCCTGGCAGTGATAGCACCCCGTCGCTGACCACCAGCACGTCAATCGCGCCGACCTTCAGCGCGTAGCGCGACGGAACCAACTCGGGCTCCGGTCTGCCGTGGATGTACTTCGCGTTCACCTTGTCGGCGCAGTACTTGACCGAAGGCTGTGAGGCGTTGTCCAGGGCCATGTCTGTCTCCTGCTGACTGTCTTACCTTTCGAGTATTTGGGTTGCCGCAACGGTCACTTTGCGGGCACGAGCGCCGGGGCGCCCTTGTCCTTGATCAAGAGCACCAGGAACTTCGCGGGCTGGGTGCCGCTTGCGTTGCGGTCGACGACATGAACATCGTCAGGGCCTTCATAGAAGCTCTGTCCCGGTGTCAGTGTCACCTCTTGGCCGCCCTTCAGCTGCATCACGACGGAGCCCTCAAGCACGTAAACAAACGCATGTGCATTGTGTCGGTGGATAGCGCTCGATCCGCCGGGCGCATGCTCGACTGTGATCATCAGAGCTTCCCTGCCGGGATTCTCCGGAAGATCCTTGGACATGAGTGACGTGACCTTGGGCTCCTGTGCCATTGCCGTGCCGGTCATGAGGTACAGCAGAACCATCGCGACGAGTCTGATCGTCATAGTCGCCTCTTTGTGTTCGTTGCCCGGGACCCGCCCGTAATACATCGTTGGTGGCGGACTGGGCGTACCTGCGATAGCGGGATCAAGCTCCCGCCTTTGACCTGCGGAGCCATTCGTCGAGGCCGATGCGGCCGAGGCGCGCTTCACCCAGCGGCACCAGCGATTTCTC
>NZ_JAFCJK010000004.1 GCF_018131005.1 Bradyrhizobium lablabi | reverse complement strand
TCGTCACGAACGTTGCGGTGAGATGCGGTGGACGCGGAGCGTGCAACTGACGAGTGCGCACAACGCGGACGGCGAAGTCGTGTGGTCCTGACGCCCCAGTGGCTGGTGTTAAGTCCGCGAGAGGCCAACGCCTCTTGCTGACGACGGTGGCAACAAAGCCCGGTCTCGCCGAGGAGAGCACGTATAAGCCGTAAACCATCGCGCAGGGAAAGCCGGGTTGTTTCCGGTTACACCTGTGGTCCTACCCCCGTGCTTTTTGTTGCACGGGACCCATGGGTGCGATCGGCACCCGGCTTTCCCTGCGCCCTCATTCCTCATGAGGGCGAAACGAGACGCAAAGCTCGGACGCATCGCGCCGCGAGAACGCGAACACGCGATTGCGAGATGTGCGAGAGAGTGCGCAACAACGTGATATCGTTCCGGGCTTGACCCGAGACCCACTTTTGCCATTAAAGCGGCGTGCCGGGCACCGTCCCCTCGACGGGCGAGATGTGATAATCTGGCGACCCTCGGCTGGCCGGTCCTTCCGCCGGCCGTTCCTTGCGCCGGCTGGCGTCGCGGCGCCGAACCCGACTGTGAATGACGAGGACATGGACGCCGAGGTGAGGCGCAGGATCGACGAGCTTGAGCAGCAACTGCGGTCCGCGGTCGCCGAGAACGTCCGCCTGCAAAGTGAGCTCGCGCTCGCACGCGATCACCAGACCGCCAGCGCCGCGATCCTGCGCACCATCGCGGCCTCGCCCTCCGATGCCCGGCCTGTATTCGAGGCCATCGCGTCCAGCTCCAGGCGCCTGCTCGGCGCCTTCTCCGCCACCGTGCTGCAATTCATCGGTGACGAGCTTCATCTGGTAGCGTACACGCCGACCAGCCCTGCTGCCGATGAAGGATTGAGGGCATCATTCCCGCGACACATCGCGGACTTTCCGACCTTTGCCCTGGTTCGCAATGGCCAGACGGTTCAGTTTCCGGACTGCGAGGCCGACGACGTTCCCGAGCTGAACAAGGAGCTGGCAAGGCTGCGCGGCTTCCGCAGCGTCCTATTCACACCGCTGATGAATCGGGGAGCGCCTGTCGGCATGATCAGCGTCACCCACGCCGAGCCGGGCGCGTTTGCCCCGGACCACGTGAGGCTGCTGCAGACATTCGCCGATCAGGCCGTGATCGCGATCGAGAACGCTCGGCTGTTCGACGACACGCGGGAAGCGCTGGAGTGGCAGACCGCCACCGCCGACATTCTGAAAGCGATGGCCACCTCACCGTCCGACGTTCAACCGGTGTTCGACGCCATCGCGGCCAACGCAAACCGGCTGACAGGCGGCTTTTCCACGGCAGTGCTTCGCTATGTCGACGGCGCCGCCCATCTCGCGGCTTTCACGCCGACCGACCCGGCCGGCGATCGGGTATTGCAGGCAGGCTTCCCGGTGCCCTTCGCTCAATTCCCGCCCTACGACCTCGTGGCCAATGGTGCGGCGACGCAACTGCCTGACACCGAGCTGGAGCCGGCCGCGCGGGACATCGCGCGTGCGCGCGGCTATCGCAGCATGTTGTTCGCCCCGCTGATGAGCGAGGGTCACGTCATCGGTATCATCGTCACCACGCGCCGGGCGACCGGCACATTTGCCGAGCACCACGTGCGACTCTTGCAGAGCTTCGCCGACCAGGCCGTGATCGCGATCAAGAATGTGAGCCTGTTCCACGCCACGAGGGAGGCGCTGGAGCGGCAGACCGCGACCGCGGAAATTCTCAACGTGATCGCGAGCTCGCCGACCGACGTGCAGCCCGTATTCGACGCGATCGCCGAAAGTGCGAGGCGGCTGCTCCGCGGCCAAACCGCGCTTGTCACGCGTGTTGTCGGCGACATGCTTCATGTGGCGGCCAGCACGGCGGGAAGCGAAGCCGGCGACAGGGAGATCGAAAATTCATTTCCCGCCCCTCTCGTCTCCTCGGGAATTCACAGCCGGGTCGCGCAGAGCTCGACGATCGCGTTC
This sequence comes from Bradyrhizobium lablabi, assembly GCF_018131005.1. Lineage (GTDB taxonomy): Bacteria > Pseudomonadota > Alphaproteobacteria > Rhizobiales > Xanthobacteraceae > Bradyrhizobium > Bradyrhizobium lablabi_D. Next base: position 641,056 of record NZ_JAFCJK010000004.1, on the reverse strand, counting down.
CGCGCCGACATCGAAACCGACCCTGACGTCTCCGACGCCGTCAGGGACATGGCGCGCGCCCGAGGATATCGAAGCATCATCGTCGTGCCGATGCTGCGCGAAGGCGTTGCAATCGGTACGATCGGTGTTTCGCGCGCCGAACCGGGAGCGCTTGCCGATAGCCAGATCGCCCTTCTCAGGACGTTCGCCGATCAGGCCGTGATTGCCATCGAGAACGCGCGGCTGTTCAATGAGGTGCAGCAGCGCACCAACGACCTCACTGAGGCACTGCAGCAGCAGACCGCGGTCGGCGACGTGCTGAAGACCATCAGCCGTTCGACATTCGATCTTCAGCCGGTGCTCGACACGCTGGTGGCGACGGCGGCGCGGCTGTGCGACGCGGAGATGGCGTTCATCCTGCGCAGGCACGGCGACGAATACCGCGCAGGCGCCGCGATCGGATACAGCCAGGCCTATATCGAATTCCTGCAAAATCATCCGCTGAAGGTCGATCGCGGCACCGTCACCGGCCGCTCCATAATCGAAGGGCGCCCCGTGCAAATTCTGGATGTTGCCTTCGACCCCGAATATGCCCTCCGGGAAGCGATCACGCTCGCTCACCAGCACACGGCGCTCGCCGTGCCGCTGCTGCGCGAAAACGAGCCGATCGGGACCATCGTGCTCGGGCGCCAGCGCGTGGAGGCGTTTACGCAGAAGCAGATCGATCTGGTGACGACGTTCGCCGATCAGGCGGTGATCGCGATCCAGAACGTCGCTCTCTTCAATGAGGTCCGCGCGCGCACGGACGAGTTGACGGAGGCTCTGAACCATCAGACCGGCAGCGCCAACATCCTCAAGGTCATCGCCTCCTCGCCGACCAGCGTGGAGCCGGTCCTCAAAACGATCGTCGAAACCGCCTGTGAGGTCTGTGAGGCCTATGATGTCGCCCTGCTGCTGAAGGACGGCGACGACCTGCGCTTTCGCGCTCATCACGGTCCGATCGAGATCAATGTCGAGAAATGGCCGATTAGTCGCGGCTGGACCGCCGGACGCGCCTTCCTCGACGGCAAGCCGGTGCATCTGCGCGACGCGTCGGCGGAGGAAGGCGCCGAATTCCCGGACAGCAAGGCGTTGACCGAACGCTCCGGGGCCGACATTCGCACCGTGCTATCGGTGCCACTGTTGCGCGACGATGAGCGAGTCGGTGCGATCGTGCTCCGCCGCAACGAGATGGACCCGTTCACCGACAAGCAGATCGCACTGCTGCAGACCTTCGCCGACCAGGCCGTAATTGCGATCGGCAATGTCCGCCTGTTCGACGAAGTGCAGTCTCGCACCAGGGAGCTGGCAAAATCCCTCGACGATCTGCGCGCCGCGCAGAATCGCCTGATCCAGACCGAGAAGCTTGCCTCCCTTGGTCAGCTCACGGCCGGCATCGCGCATGAGATCAAGAACCCGCTCAACTTCGTCAACAATTTTGCTGCAGTTTCTGTGGAGCTGACCGACGAACTGAACGATGTGCTTGCACCAGCGGCACTCGCCGACAACATTCGCGGCGAGGTCGATGAATTGAGCGGGCTCCTGAAGGACAATCTGCAAAAGATCGTGCAGCATGGCAGACGCGCCGATTCCATCGTCAAGAACATGCTCCTGCATTCGCGCGAGGGCGGCGGCGAACACCGGCCGACCGAGGTCAACGCGCTGGTAGAGGAGAGCCTCAACCTCGCCTATCACGGTGCGCGCGCCGAAAGGCCGCAGTTCAACGTGACCCTCAGGAGCGCGCTCGATCCCGACGCCGGCACGGTCGACCTGTTCCCGCAGGAGATCTCCCGGGTGCTGCTGAACCTGATTTCCAACGGCTTCTATGCCGTCGCCAAGCGCGGCAGCCAAAATGGCCCCGAATTCGAACCCATGGTCAGCGCCAGCACCCGTAGCCGCGGCGACCGCGTCGAAATCCGCATCCGCGACAACGGCATCGGTATTCCGCGTGAGGTGAAGGAGAGGATGTTCAACCCGTTCTTCACGACCAAGCCGCCAGGCGAAGGCACCGGCCTCGGACTTTCCATGAGCCACGACATCATCGTGAAACAACACGGCGGCACGATCGACGTCGAGACGGAGCCCGGCGAATTCACCGAGTTCATTATTGTGCTGCCGCGCAGAAGCTATTCGGACAATACCGGAGGTTAGTCGTGACAGTATTGGTTCTGGTGGTGGATGACGAGCCCGACATGGAGGTCTTGTTCCGCCAGCAATTTCGCCGCGATCTTCGCGCCCAGCGTTTTACGATGGATTTCGCAGGTTCGGCGGCGGAAGCCTTGACCCGCATTGCCGACACCGGTGGACAGACGCTGATTCTCATTCTCTCCGACATCAACATGCCCGGGATGAGCGGACTGGAGATGCTGCCCGAGGTGCGCGCCCGGCGGCCCGACGTTCCCGTGATCATGATCACCGCCTACGGAGACGCCGAGACGCGCAAGACGGCGCTGGACCGGGGCGCGGAGCGCCTGTTGACCAAGCCCATCGACTTCGGTCAACTTCGCCAGGAGATCGAGGCAAGACTGGAACAGGCCGCATGAGCGCCACCATCCTCGTGGTCGATGACGAACCCGATCTGGAGGCGCTCGTCCTGCAGAAATTCCGCAAGCGGATTCGCGACGGGCTTATCAGCTTCGTCTTCGCGCGCGACGGTCTTGAGGCGCTCCAGTCGATCGAGCAGCATCCCCAAGTCGATCTTGTGGTCGCCGACATCAACATGCCGCGCATGGATGGCCTCTCGCTGCTGGCGAAACTGCAGGAGGGAGAGCACAGGAAGTCAACCATTATCGTCTCGGCCTACGGCGACATGAGCAACATACGCACTGCGATGAATCGCGGCGCGTTCGACTTCCTGACCAAGCCCATCGATTTCGCCGACCTGGAAGCGACGATCGAGAAAACCATTCGTCACATCGAGGTCTTGCGCGAGGCGCGCCGCCGCCAGGCGGAAGCGGAGCGCGCCCATGCTTCGTTGTCGCGCTATTTTTCACCCGAGCTCGCCAAGCGCCTGGCCGCCGGGAGTGATGGCAATGAAATGCAGGTGCATTGGCGCGAGATCGCCGTGATCTTCACCGATATTACGGGCTTCACCTCGCTCCTCGAGACGGCCGTTCCGGAGGTGCTGGCCGAGCTGCTCAACGAATATGTCAGCGGCCTCACGGATGTCGTCTTTGCTCATGAAGGAACGGTGGCCAAGGTGATAGGTGACGCAATCCAGGTGCTGTTCAATGCGCCTGACGACCAGAGCGACTACGCGACCCGCGCGATCGCCTGCGCACAGGCGCTCGATCAGTGGGCGGAGGCGTTTCGCGAGCGCTGGAAGCAGAAAGGGGTTGATTTCGGCATCACACGGATCGGCGTGCATGCCGGTCCCGCGCTGGTCGGCAATTTCGGCGGCAACCGCTTCTTCGATTACACAGCCTACGGTGACACGATCAACACGGCCGCCAGGCTGGAGGCCGCAAACAAGGCGCTGGGCACGCGGATCTGTGTCAGCGAGACTGTCGCGAGCGCGGCGCAGGAATTCAAGGGGCGGCCGATCGGCGATCTCCTGCTGCGTGGACGCAGCGAGCCGCTACGCGCGCACGAGCCTCTCACGGACGGGGCGTTCGATGCGCCGGCCAGGGCGCACTATGCAAACGCCTTTGCCAAGCTCGAGGCGGGCGACGCCGGCGCCATGCCGGCTTTCGCCGCGCTGGTCGGAACGCATGCCGACGATCGGCTCGCGAGCTATCATTTGAGGCGGCTGCTCAACGGCGCCAAAGGCGTCCGCATGCAGCTCGACTGACCCAGCGTTGGGCCGGCAATCGCTACTCCGCCACTTCTGCCGGCCGCGTCGCGGGACCGGCGAGCGGCCGCTCTTCCATCGCAATCATGCAGATCGCGGCGATGGTCAGCAGCGCCGCGGCGGCCCCGAACACATAGCGGAAGGCGGTGAGCATGTCGGCGACCGGAATCGAGCCAAGCGCACCAGCGCCCGCACCATGGTGCTCGCCGGCAAGGGAGATGTCCGACCCCAGCGCCATCAACAGAATCGCGGTGAAGGCGGCAACGGTGAAGGAGGCCATCAGCGCGCGGAAGAAGTTCATTGCGCCGGTGACGGTGCCGACCTGCGTACGCGCCACCGCGTTCTGCAGCGACACCACGCTGACCGGGAACGTGGTGCCGAGCCCGAGCGCGAACACGCTCATCAGCAGCAGCAAGCCCCACAACGGCAGCGTGGTCACGGCCATGGCGACGCCGCAGATCGCGGCGATCGAAGTGCCGACGATGGCGACACGCTTGTAGTGCTTGGCTTTCGCCATGGTTCGACCGGCGATCGCCGCGCCGCAGGTCGAGATCGCCGCAAGCGGAATCAGCGCAAGTCCGGCCTCGCTGGCGCTCAAGTGATAGACCACCTCGTAATAGAGCGGCAGGTGGACGGTCAGTCCGACAATGGCGCCGAGCGCGCTGCCGCCCGCGCCCATCGCAAACGGTACGACGGAGCCGCCGAGCAGCGACAATGGCAGGAACGGCTCGTCGGCACGCCTTGCGTGCCAGACGAAGGCGCCAGCGAGCGCGATCGATGCACCGATCATCGCCGTGATCGTGGGCGACAGCCAGGAAAGGCGGGTCCCGCCCCAGGTCAGAACCAGCATCAACACGACAGCAGAGGCCATCAGCAGGATGCCGCCAAGCCAGTCGACCTTGCGCTTGCGGTGGAACACCGGGATCTTGCCCATCTTCGGCAACAGCAGCGCAAGCGCCGCCGCCGCCAGCGGCAGGTTGATCCAGAAGATCATCGACCAGTGCAGATGCTCGGCGAACACGCCTCCGATCACCGGCCCGAGAATGCCGCCGGCCATCCAGACGCTGGAAAAATAGGCCTGATACCGGCCGCGTTCGCGCGGGGACACCACGTCGGAGATCACTGTCTGAACCACGGGCATGATGCCGCCGCCTCCGAGCCCTTGCAGGCCGCGGGCAAGAATCAGCATCGTCATGCTGGGTGCGATCGCGCACAGCACCGAGCCGACCACGAAGAGGCTGAGCGACGTGATGATCATGACGCGGCGGCCATAGATGTCGCTGAGCGTGCCGAACACCGGCGCAACCGCGGTGGACGCCAGGAGATAGGCCGTGATGACCCAGGACAGATTGGTGACGTCGTGGAACTGGCGGCCGATGGTCGGCAGCGCGGTCGCGACGATGGTCTGGTCGAGCGCCGCCAGGAACATCGTCAGCATCAGGCTGATCACGATGGGGCGGACTTCCTCGGGGGCGAGCGGCGCCGGCGGCGCGAGCGGCGGCGCGTCGCCGATGTCGATCACTTCGCTCGGGAGGCGGGACAGGTCCTTGGCAAGGTCGTCAGGCAATGCCTTTGGGTCGGCAGGAAAACGGCTCTGCCGTTCGAATGTGTTCATGTGAGTGTAATGTTACTGGGCGCCTCGGTCCCGCGATGGAACCGTTCTCTCCCACCCAATCTACGTAGCATTTCGCTACTGCGGGAGACGGCTGCACGCATGGGTGCATCGCGCGGGCGCGAGCCTCGCGTTGACATGACTCGGAAGAGGAAGTCAGGACTTGGGCCGCTTCTTGAGTCGCGCCCGCTTGGGCAGCAGCCCGGGCCACTGCACAATGTGATCTTCGAGATCGGCATCGTTGACGTCAAGTTCGGTGCCCTGCACCCGACCGCGCACGGATACGCCGGCCTCGTGAACGGTGTTCGAATCGCCGGAGATCAGGGGATGCCACCAGTAAAGGTCCCGCCCCTCGGCCACCAGGCGATAGCCGCAGCTCGGAGGCAGCCAGTTAAGGGTACGGACATTTTCAGGCGTCAGGCGGACGCAATCCGGAACCTTGGCGGAGCGGTTTCGGTAATCCTTGCAAGTGCACAGGCCCGCATCGAGCAGCTTGCAAGAGATGTGGGTGAAATAAATCTTGCCCGTGTCCTCGTCCTCGAGCTTCTCCAGGCAGCAGCGCGCGCAGCCGTCGCACAAACTCTCCCATTCAACGTTGGACATTTCTTCCAACGTCTTGGTTTTCCAGAAGAATCCCTCCTGCGTCGAGGGTCGCTTGGGCGGAGTGGTCATAATGGCCTTGGTTTCGCGGTACCGTCATTCTTGGGGGCTGGCCAGACCGCGCGCAAGGGGGTGGTTTTGCGAGGCCGAAAAAGGCCGCGGGCAGCATTAGGCCTGTCAATAAATTCACAAGCCGCGCCATTGGTTTATGGCCGCCGCTCGGATAGAACAATGAGCGAGTGCCCAATGACGCAAAAGCGCCTTGGGTTAGCCGCAACATTCAAGCAAGACGCTGGGTGGTGCCCATTTGGGTGCTTGCAGCGCTGTCGAACTGACCAAGGGCCCCGGTGCGCCAGATCCTACCGCCGCATTGGAAGCAGAAGGTTCGGAATTTCTTCCTGGACCTCGATGCGCGTATCGACTCGACACTGTTCTCGTCGGGCAAGGGCCTGCGCGAACTCTTCGAGCGCTATACGACCTTCATGGACCGCTTCTATGTCGGCCGATGGAAGCGCTGGGTCTTCATCGAGCCGCTGTCGGAAGCCGCCACCATCGGCCTCGGCGGCATGGTGTTGATGCTGACGCTTGCGATCCCCGCCTTCCGCGAGACAGCCGACGAGGACTGGCTGAAGAAATCCGACCTAGCGGTGTCGTTCCTCGACCGCTACGGCAACCCGATCGGCAGCCGCGGCATCAAGCACAACGACTCGATCCCGCTGGAGGACTTTCCGGACAATCTGATCAAGGCGACGCTCGCGACCGAAGATCGGCGCTTCTACGATCATTACGGCATCGACTTTCCGGGGCTGGCGCGCGCACTCGTCACTAACGCGCAGGCCGGCGGCGTGCGCCAGGGCGGCTCCTCGATCACCCAGCAGCTCGCCAAGAACCTGTTCCTGAACAATGAGCGCACGATCGAGCGCAAGGTGAAGGAAGCGTTCCTGGCGGTGTGGCTCGAATTCCGACTGACCAAGAACGAAATTCTCAAACTCTATCTCGACCGTGCCTACATGGGCGGCGGCACCTTCGGCGTCGACGGCGCGGCACACTTCTACTTCAACAAGTCAGCGCGCGACGTAAACCTCGCGGAGGCCGCGATGCTCGCCGGCCTGTTCAAGGCCCCGACCAAATACGCCCCGCACATCAACCTCCCCGCCGCCCGCGCCCGCGCCAACGTGGTTCTCGACAACCTCGTCGATGCCGGCTTCATGACCGAGGGACAGGTGTTCGGCGCCCGCCGCAATCCGGCGTTCGCGGTCGATCGGCGCGACGAGAACTCGCCGAACTATTATCTCGACTACGCCTTCGACGAGATGCGCAAGCTCGTCGACACCTTCCCGAAATCCTACACCGAGCGCGTGTTCGTGGTCCGCACTGCGATCGACATGAACGTGCAGCGCGCGGCCGAGGGAGCGATCGAGAACCAGCTTCGCCAGTTCGGGCGCGACTATCACGCGACCCAGGCCTCGACCGTGGTCGCCGATCTCGACGGCGGCGTCCGCGCCATGGTCGGCGGACGCGACTACGGCGCGAGCCAGTTCAATCGCGCCACCGACGCCTATCGCCAGCCGGGCTCGTCGTTCAAGCCGTATGTCTACACCACCGCGCTCCTGAACGGGTTCACGCCGAACTCGAAAGTGGTCGACGGCCCGGTTTGCATCGGCAACTGGTGCCCGCAGAACTATGGTCACTCCTATTCCGGCTCGGTGACGCTGACCCAGGCGATCACCCGCTCGATCAACGTTGTGCCGGTGAAACTATCGATCGCGCTCGGCGGCAAGCAAGGGCCGAAGGCCGGCCGCGCCAAGATCGTCGAGGTGGCGCGCCGCTTCGGCCTGAAGGCACCGCTGCCCGATACGCCGTCACTGCCGATCGGCTCCGACGAGGTCACGGTGCTCGAGCATGCGGTGGCCTACGCGACTTTCCCGAACAAGGGGCGCGCGGTGACGCCGCACGCCGTGCTGGAGGTGCGCACCGGCGCGGGCGATCTGGTCTGGCGCTGGGACCGCGACGGCCCGAAGCCACGCCAGGCGATTCCAGCCTCGGTCGCCGCCGACATGGCCGGCATGATGAGCCATGTGGTCAGCGAAGGCACCGCGCGCCGCGCGGCGCTCGACAGCATTCCAACCGCCGGCAAGACCGGCACCACCAATGCCTATCGCGACGCCTGGTTTGTCGGCTACACCGGCAACTTCACCTGCGCGGTCTGGTACGGCAACGACGACTATTCGCCGACCAACCGCATGACCGGCGGCTCGCTGCCGGCGCAAACCTGGCACGACATCATGGTTGCCGCGCATCAGGGCGTCGAGGTCAGGGAAATTCCTGGTATTGGCATGGGCCAGAAGCTGCCGCCGCAGCCGGTAGCCGCCAATGTCGCGGCGAATGCCGCGCCGAAAGTGCTTGAGACTAAGCCGGGACCGCCGCCTGTGCTGACCAAGCGCGGCGCCGATATCCTGGTGCGCGTCGAGAAGCTGCTCGACGAAGCGGCGAAGACCACCGGCAAGACCACGCTGAACGAGACGACCAACACCGACAAGGCGCAATCGTCGAACGCGCTCGCCTTCCCCGAGAATTATATTGCCGCGGCCGGGCCGGACGGCGCGACACCTACTGTGCCACGCAAGAACTAACGTGCGGCTGATCCTCATCACCCTGCTGGCGCTCGTGATCGCCACCGCGGTCGGGCTCGGCCTGACCTATACGACCGCGACGCGCGGCACCGACCTCGGCACTCTGAAGATCGGCGCATGGACCGCGCGGCCAAGGAGCGGCACCTCCGACGTCGACCCCTATTCGCGCGCCACCATCGCCCGCAGCGGCGAACTGCCGGTCGGCACCGGCGACGGGATCGCGTTCACGGCGACCACCGACGACAACAAGAAGGCGCTCGACGGACGCTGCGATGTCGTGGTCAGCGGCGTGACGCCAGCGGCGCGGTTCTGGACGCTGACGCTGTTCGACCGCAAGGGCCATCTGGTCGCGAATTCTCTGCAGCGTTACGGTTTCACCAGCCAGGAAATCATTCGCGCCTCCGACGGCACGTTCGAGATCCACATCGCCTCGCGCTCGCGGGCCGGCAACTGGCTGCCGACCGGCGGCATCGAGCGCTACGCGCTGATGCTGCGGCTCTACGACACGCCGGTCGGTGTCGCGACGCGGACGCAGCGTGACGCACCGATGCCCACGATAGCGACGGTAGGCTGCCGATGATCCGCATCGTGTTGACGATTCTGGCGGGGGTGCTGCTCGGCGGCGTGGTGCACCTCGTCAGCGTGCTCGCGCTGCCGCGGATCGCCTCGCAGGACGCCTATTCGCGGCTGACGCCGATGACCAAGCTCAATGAGGTGACGCAACTGCCGCTGGCCGATCCCAACAACTCGCTGATGCCGCTGATGGACCCCGCATTCGCAGTGGCGATCTGCCGTTATGATCTCTCCGGCGGGCCGATCAAGCTCACCGTGCCGGTCAGCCAGGCCTATACGTCGGTTTCGTTCTATACCCGCAACGAGGTTGCCTATTACGCCATCAACGATCGTTCCGCCGGCAAGAAGGTGATCGAGCTAGATCTGATGACGGAAGCTCAACACAATGAGCTGCCCGAAGACGAGGAGGTCACCGCGGCCGACCGGTTGATCATCGATTCGCCGACCACGACGGGCCTGATAGTGCTCAAGGCGCTCGCGCCGGAGCCCGGGCTAATGCCACAGGCGCAGGCCTCGCTCGCCGCATCGCGTTGCAAGATACAGACCGAGCCCACGCCGGCCAAGGAGGCGCCGCAGCCCGCGCCAGCCCCGCCACCTCCGCCGGCCCGCAAGCGCTAAAGCCCGGAAAAGCGCGTCGCGATTTTCCGAAAAGACCATGCGAACAACAAGCTAAGGCGCGGTGATGATCCATCATCTCATCATCCGCAGCCGGACGTTGAGCTGCTCACGATGGAAGTAGGCATCGCCGCGGCCCGACCGCCATCGGATGCGCTGAAGGATTCGGCAAGGCCGCGTGGAGACGAAAGCAGGCCTAGCCCTTCGTCACCACGGCGTGGCCGATGGCCGGTTCGGCTGCGACTGGCGGGTTGGCAGCGAGGCGGGCAAGTTCGCCGATCAGCCGGTCGGCGTCCGCCGCCATGCCGTCGGGCGCCTGGATCACGAGGCGCTCCAGCGCCCAGCGATAGGACGCGATCCGCCACGCCAAGGATTGCTGGACCCATTGCACGATGAGCGTGTTCTCCCGCATGCGTGCGATCGCATCGTCCCGCTCGCGCGGCGACAGATCCGACACCATGGTGAGGCTCGCATTGCGCTTGCTGTCGAGTTCGAACACCCGGATCGCTGTGGCAAAGAACGGCTCGAAGCGGGTGATGTCGTCGCGAACATCGTCGATCAGCATCGCATAGCGCGACGCATGCGAGCGGTGCGGCTCGTCGATCAGATTGCGGCCGTAGGCGGTCCGGTCGAACGGCACCTTCTGCCGCCACGGCGAGGGTAGCGGCTGGTAGTCGCCGAACACGCTCTTCCAGGCGGGCCGCGAATGCGGCGGCTCGGTGAAGGGATAAGCGAGATCGCGGAGCTGGCGCTCGTACTCGGTGAGCTGAAACTGCGAAGCCCTGACGCCGACGCTGCCGGTGGCCTCGGCGCCGAGCCAGCGATGCATGTCGTCGTTGCGGAAGTCGGCGCGGGTGCGGCCGAAGTCGCCACCGCTGCAGCCGCCAAGAGCCGCGCCTGCCAATAGGAGGATAACTGCCGGGAGTGACCGCCGACCAGCGACCCGTGTTGCAAGCTCCGCCATGGCGAAGCGCCCGGTATCAGGAACGCCGACGACGACGGCGGCCCGGTGCAGTCCCCTCTTCCGGTCCACGGCCACCGCCGGTCTCATCGGTGACGCGCTCGATCCGGACGACGGGAAGGATCACCACCGTTCCCCTGCCGTTGCCTGCGGCGTCCATCATGTGCGACCGCCGCGTCGCCGCATCCACCGGAAATTCGATGATGGTGCCCATGTTCCGTTCTCTCTGGCCCCCGCACGGACATGATTTGCCCTGCGACGCCTGAATTAAGAACGGACGTGGTTAACGACATGTTAAACTGGCTATGCCGGCGGTTACGGTTGTGGCACTGCGCCTTATTTGACACGCGCAAGTTTGACGGCTCGCCTTCACAGCTTGTTTTCCTTAACCGGCTCTTAAAGCAGCCCGCGTTAGGCTCGCTTCCACAGGCACCCCGAACTCGCATTCCAAGTCGCGTACACGCCCCACGATGAGCGCAGCTCCACTATTTCCCGGTTTCGACGGGCTGATGTCGCTCTCCCGCCGCGAGGGCGTCGATATCCGCCCAACGCTGCTGCGGGTGCTGACCGACCTCTACGTGCAGGCGAGCGCCCATTCCGACGACGAGGAACGGCAGTTCGTCGAGCTTACCTCCCGCCTCTTCGACGAGGTCGACGATGCGACACGCGCTGCGGTGCGGGCCCGGCTTTCAATCTATCCGGCAACGCCTGACGCGATCATGGACAAGCTCGGGCTGCGGCGATCCCATCCCGACCAGGCGATGCCGGCTGCATCAACGATCCCCACCCCCGCGCCACCAGCTGCGCCGGCCAGGATCCCGACCGAGGCGGAGCTGCGCATGGCGGCGAGCCTGTCGATGCGGCCGAACGATGCCGCCGAAATCTCGGACATGTTTTTTGCTGCGAGCGCCAGCGAGCGCGCGCTCATCCTGCACAATCTGCAGAACACGCCCCTGAAGGCTTCCGCACGGATTCCGGCCGCCCGCGCCGCGCGCGCGATCCATATCCTGGAGATGGCGGCATTCGCGGAGGACATCGAGAACTTCACGCTCGAGGTTGGCGAGGCGCTGATCCTGCCCACGCGAATCGCGGCGCAGGTTGTGAACGATCCCGGCGGCGAGCCGCTCGCCTGCGCGATGAAGGCGCTCGACATGTCGAGCGCCGCGTTTCAACGAGTCCTGATGTTTCTCAATCCGGAAGCGGGCTCGTCGGTCAACTATGTCTATCGGCTGTCACGGCTCTACGACCGCCTGAGTGAGCGCTCCGCGCTGGTGGTGCTCGCGGCATGGCGCGGCTCGACCATGGCGGTGGCGCGTACCAAGTACCGCGCCGCGCTTTTTGACGATGAGCGGCATCGCGTGCGCATGGCTCCGTCGCAAACGCGCGGGGCCGTGCAGCCCGGCAGCGCACCGGCCATTCGCGGCCAGAAATCCGGAAGCTAGCCTCTCGCCAGATCGAGAAAATGTCGCCCGGCGCGATCCTCGGTCTCGACAATCCAGGAGTCGGGATCGAAGCGGACCTCCTTGGCCAGTCGCTCCTCGATGGATTGCTCCGACAACGGCGCAGGCGCGATCGGCACAAACAGCCGCTCGAAGGGCCGGCTGTCATCATAGAAGGTCTGCGGCGCCGGCGTGTACAACATCGCGTTGCCATCCATGAGCGCCACTTTGACGAACACGGCACCGGCCTCCTCCGCGCCCTTCTTGCGGACGGCGCCGAAGACGCCTTCGGTCTGGCAGCGGCGCAGATATGCGGCCACCCATATGCTTGATTTCAGTCGCATGCGCCGATCCTATAGGCCAGCCGCGCAAGCCCGTCCAATCGTCGCGAGCTATCGCGGCGCAGGTTGACCATCACGCCTCCCGCCCATAACCTGGAGGTCGCGGTGCAAGCCGCGTCCGGGTCCACGGTAAGGGTTGAACCCACTTGCAGCGATCGAGCGGCAAATTGAGCCTTTGTGCAGCCGGTTTTGTGGACCATCGGCGATCCATGCACGGAGGTCTTCCATGGCACGATCGCTTGCGCGATTGAATCTCGAACATCTGAAGAAGCAGGCCAAGGAGCTGATACGTCTGTACCGGCGGCAGGTGCCGGAGGCTCTCGCCCGCTTTCGACATTCGCTTCCAGCAGCGGCGGGGCTTAGTGATTCCGAGATCGCTGCGCTCGACCTTCGGCTGCACGACGCGCAATCCTGTGTGGCGCGCGACATCGGTTTCGCCTCGTGGCAGGAACTGCGGCGTCATGTCGAGGCGCAATCGTCTGCCGGCAAAAGCAAGCCCGATCGCGTGCTGCGCTGGCTCGAGCTCGCCTATGCTGGCGATGTCGACGGGACGGCGAACCGCGCCAACCCGCGCGTCGCCGCGAGGATGCTCGCTGAAGATTCCGATCTCGCCGCCGGCGATCCCTACCTCGCCTGCACCATAGGCGACGAAGATACGTTGCGCAGCGCAACAGCGAGCGATCCGGCGTGGGTGAACCGTCCGGGCGGGCCACTCAGACTACCGCCGCTCGTTGCCGTGACGCATTCGAGCCTGCTGCAGATCACTGAATTCCGTCCTCGCCTGCACCGCTGCGCGCGCTTCTTGCTGCAGGCGGGCGCCGATCCCAATCAGCGCATCGGCAGCAGATGGCCGCCGGCCTCGTTGAGCGAACCCGACGATCGCTATCCCTTGTCGGCGCTCTACGGCGCAGCCGGGCGCAACCATGATCTCGAACTTACAAAGCTGCTGCTCGCGGCCGGCGCCGATCCGAACGACAATGAGTCGCTGTATCATTCGCTGGAAGCCTTCGTGACCACCAGCCTGCTGCTCGACCATGGCGCGCGCATCGCGAGCACCAATGCAATGTATAAGGTTCTCGATTCCGAGAATGTCGCCGCACTCGAATTGCTGCTTCGGCACGGTGGCGATCCGAACGAGCCCGCGCCCAATCCGCCACTGACCGATTTCGGTTCGCCCCTGATGTGGGCGATCCGGCGCCGGCGATCGCGCCGGTGCATCGCGGCATTGCTGGACGCTGGAGCAAATCCGCAGGTCACAACGCCTGGCGGCGTCAGCCCCTACAGACTGGCGCTGCAATATGGGCTGACCGACGTCGCCGATCTCTTGCGCGAGCGGACCGGTCCCGAACTGCTCGCCGACGAGGAACGATTCATTGCGGCGTGCGCGAGCGGCGACGAGAGCGAGGCGCGTCGCATCCAGGCGAAGCGGCCCGACCTTCCCGGCCTGCTCTCTGCGCGGCAACTGCGATTGCTTCCCGAGATGGCCGCCGCAGGGGACGATGCTGGCGTGCGGCTGATGGTGCGGCTCGGCTGGCCGATCACGGTGCGCGGCGGCGACTGGGATGCGTCAGCGCTCAATCACGCGGTGTTCCGCGGCAACGCCAGGCTAAGGCGATTCCTGCTCGAACATGGTGCCGCCTGGACCGAGCAGCATGGCTTCGGCGACAATGCCTGCGGCACGTTGTCCTGGGCGTCCCGCAACGAGCCGATCGAGAGCGGCGACTGGACCGGCTGCGCACGGGCCCTGCTCGACCACGGAATGCCCCATGCCATCCCGGATCCCGACGACCCGGAATGGGTTTTGATCGGAGGCCGCAGAAAAATGTTCTCCAACGAGGTCAGCGACGTGCTGCTCGGCGAACCATGAGCACACCGGCCGGCACTATTCGATGGGATGCCCGATCATGGCCGCGAGCTCGCGCACCATCCGGTCTGACATCTGCCCGGTAACCGGCAGCTTGCGGTCGCGCTCGAATTTCGCGATCGCAGTCTGAGTGTCCGCACCGATCAGACCGGTCGGCTTGAGCTGACCGTAGCCGTATTCGGTAAGTGCTCGCTGGACTGCGGCGATCCGCTTCCCCGCCGCGGTTTGGTTGGACCACGGAATAGGCGCCGGCGGCCGCACGACGGCAGCCGATGCCGCGGGAACCGCGCCGGTCGATTTGACGACGAGATTGGTCATCGGATCGGACGGCCTCGCCTCGACCGGCTTTGCTTCGGCCGGCTTCGCCTCGGCGGATTTCACCTCGACCGGCTTCGGGTGCTCGACGGGCGCCGGCTCGGCCACCCGTGTGATCGCTTCGACCGGGCGTGGACGCGGCAGGGGGCCGGCAACGGCTGCTATGGGGGCCGGCGGCTGCAGCGTCACGACGGAGCCGCCGAACATCGGCGACGGATGGTGGCCGGCCTGCAGGAACAGTGCATTGATCAGGATGGCGACAATGACGGCCGCCGCCAGGATTCCCGCGAGCATGTCCTTCGGGCTGTGCAGCAGCAGGCGCATGACGAGGCCGCGCTCCTCCTCGGCGTCGATCGCTACCGCCTTGGCACCACGGCGGCGACGCGGCATCTCGTCATCATCCAAAGTCTGTCTAGGCACTTCTCTTCACCTGCTGAGCTGGCTCTTGCAATGCGGACCGCAGCGCGGGCTTCAGCGTCGCGATCTTGCTGGGCGGTTCTGTGTCCACCGTCGTGAACGCGAGCGGCAGCGCGACCATCACGGTCGTGCCCTCGCCGACCTTGCTCTGCACGCTGAGTTCGCCGTGATGCAGGCTGACCAGTCCCTTCACGATCGAGAGACCCAGGCCGGTGCCTTCGTGCCGGCGCTGATAGGTCTTGCCGGCCTGGAAGAACGGGTCGCCGATCCGTTTGAGGTCGTCGGCGGCGATACCGACGCCCGTGTCGGAAACGCGCAGGATCAGCCGCGTGTCCTCGACCGAGGCGGATACGGTGACCTTGCCGCCGCGCTCGGTAAACTTGATGGCGTTGGAGATGAGGTTGAGCACGATCTGCTTGAACGCGCGCGGGTCGCCGGTCACGACCGGCAGATCGTCGGGCGCACGCGTGACCAGATCGACGCCGCTCTCGCGTGCCTTGAGCGCGAGCAGGTCACAGCAATTGACCAGAGCCGGCCGCGGTGCGAACGGTTCCGGCGAAATCTCGAAATTACCCGATTCCATCTTCGACATGTCGAGGATGCCGTTGACGACCGAGAGCAAATGCTGGCCGGAATCGTTGATGAGCTGCGCATATTCCTTGCGGCGGGCGGCATCGAGCATCAGGACGTCTTCCTGCGCGATCATCTCGGAAAAGCCGATGATGGCATTGAGCGGCGTCCGCAGTTCGTGGCTCATGGTGGCCAGGAAGCGGGTCTTCGACGCATCCGCCTGCTCGGCGGCGCTGCGCGCCAGTTCGAGCGCCTGCTCCTGCAGCTTGCGATCGGTGACGTCGCGCATGACGGCGACGACTTCGCCATCGCCGGAGTCCGGATCGAGCGGACGGCAGCGCATCTCGGCCCAGATGAAATCCGCGGAGAGGCCCTGGTTGGGCGCGCCGTCACGCCGCAGACGGAATTCGACGCTGCGCGACTCGCCGCCGCGGGCGGCATCCGACAAAGCAGTGAGATAGGCCGGGCGGTCGGCGACGTGGACACGATCGAACAGGCCGTGGCCTTGCAGCCGAGCTGCCGGCACGCCAAGCATGGTTTCGACCGCCGGTGAAATGAACTCCACCGCGCCGTTACGGCGGTGCCGCGACAGCACGTCGCTCATATTGTGCGCCAGCAGGCGGTAGCGGTCCTCCTCCACATAGAGCAGCGCCACGCTGGTGCGCGCCAGCGATTCGGCGCCAAAGGCGAGCCCTGCCGCATAGAACGTCGCCGACACCACACCGAAGCCGGCGAGCACGCCGTTCGCCGCCATGCCGGCATCAGGCGTCTGCAGCAAATGAAAATGCCCAAGCATGGCAAGCAGCGCGGCACATGTCATCGCCAGGGCAAACGCAAACGCGACCACACGCCGCGAGGCGGACAGCGCCGCCTCGATCGGAATGACGACGAGCCAGACTGCCGCGAAAGAAGCGATGCCGCCGGTCGTCGCCGCGATCATCATCACGAGGCCGGCGAGCGCCAACGAGGACAGGATATGCGCGCCTTCGTAACGTGCGGTCCGCGACAGAAACCACGAGAGCAGGATCGGTGCGATCGGCCAGGCAAAAGCCGCAACCTCGACTGCCGAAGGCGCGCCGCGCATGGCGAGATAGCCCGGGAAGGCAGCGAACGCCGCCAGGCTGCCGAGCAGCCGGGGCGCCATGAAGGCGCGATGGCGCGCGCGCGTCAGCGCATCGTATCTGGCCGACGGATGCAGCAGCGCATCGAGGCAGTCGCGGATGAGACTCAATACACTCACATCACTAGCGCTTCGGCTTGATCGTCACGCGGACGCGCCGGAACGCCTCCTTGGTCATTGCGGGCCAAAGTGTCAGAGTGAACTTAAGCGAACGCTAAGGCGCGGCAGCCGGCCACCAGTCACCGTGCATTCGCGAAGATTTGCCGCGCTATTTGACGCGCATTTGTCGGGGATGGTGAACGGAGGGTTTCCGCGCGATCCATGGTTTCGAAATGGTGGATGCGCCCGCTCCTTCGCCACGGGCATCAATCGAAAATTTACGCCGAATCAAATCGGGCGACTTTTCGGCGAATTTACCTCAATGCAAACACTTCCAATTTATCCACGGCTGCTACGGCTGAGCCAACTGCGGCATCGACCGCTTGAAGCAAAAGATCAAACAGACGACCGGGGTCGCGTGATGTTTTTCCTGCTGCGTTTGGCATTCTGGCTCGGGCTTGTGCTCGTGCTGCTGCCGAGGGAAAAAACTCCTGAATCGGAAAGAATGCCGCAGATCAACGCGTCCGATGCGGTGTCGGCCGCGACCGCGGCGGTCAGCGATGTCGGCCAGTTCTGCAAGCGACAGCCCGCCGCATGCGAGGTCGGCGGACAGGCCGCGACGGCGATCGGCCAGCGGGCTACCGACGGCGCGCGCAAGCTCTACCAGATCATCACCGACAAGAAGGCCCCCGACCATACCAGTTCGCTCGGCCGGAACGATCCGGACGCATCGATCGCCGGCGCCGCGTCCGGCGATACGCTGACGACGGACGACCAGACCATCGAATTCCACTTGCCACCGGTACCGTGACCGCAAATTAGGCGCGGAACCGGTTCCATTTTCGTCGCTTTCCCCGTCCGCCTTCCTATATAAGCCGTCACACACGGGACGCGGGCCACGATGACGACGATCGACGAAATCAGGGACAATTTTTCGCTGCTTGACGAGTGGGACGACCGCTACCGCTATGTCATCGAACTCGGCCGCACGCTGGCGCCCTTGCCGGAGGAAGAGCACTCCGCCGAGAACAAGGTGCAGGGCTGCGTCAGTCAGGTCTGGTTGTCGAAGCGGATCGATCGCAATGCCAATGGCGAGCCGCGGCTGACCTATCTCGGCGACAGCGACGCCCATATCGTTCGTGGGCTGGTCGCGATCGTGTTCGCGCTCTATTCGGGCCGCACACCGAAGGAGATTCTCTCGGCGGATGCAATCGCGCTGTTCGATGAGTTCGGCTTCCGCGACCACCTGACGCCGCAGCGCTCCAACGGCCTGCGCTCGATGGTCGAGCGCATCCGCAACGACGCGCGCGATGCGCTCGCAACCGCTTCATGAGGTTGGGGCGGCGATCTCCGCTTCGCTTCGAAGCACCTTATTTCCTCTTCCGCGCCTGCTGGCCGAGGCCCATTTTCTTGGCGAGTTGCGACCGCGCCACCGCATAGTTCGGCGCCACCATCGGATAGTCGGCCGGCAGGCCCCATTTGTCGCGATACTGCTCGGGCGTCATGCTGTACTGCGTGCGCAGGTGCCGCTTCAGCGACTTGAAGCGCTTGCCGTCCTCCAGACACACCAGATATTCCGGCGTGACCGACTTCTTGACGGAGACCGCCGGCTTGACCGGCTCGAGCGGCGCATCGGCGCGTCCGCTTGCGATACGCAGCAGCGCGGCATGCACCTGGCTGATCAGGTTCGGGATGTCCGAGGCCGGGATCGGGTTGTTGGCGAGATAGGCCGACACGATGCTGGCGGTCAGTTCGACCGGGCTTTTGCCAGACGTGTCGGACATGGCTGAACCTTCCCTGGGTGATCTTGAACGGCCGGAGCGCCCCGCTGGCCGGGCAGTATCCAGCCGCATGTATACATCGGCAGAATCCCGTACTACTTCCCGAATATGAGCGGATCGGCGGAAATCTGACAAGAACGGCCGCGCTTTATTTTCAAGGAAGGATCGAGGCAAGTATTGAGGAATTTACGGACGCTGTTCGAGATGCGACCTGAGTTCGTCGATGGAGGCGAACCGCATCATGCCCTCGGGCATCTGCGCCTCGATCGAACCGTCCGAATAGAGCGAATAGGCCATGCCATCGACGACACCCGATTTTAGCACGGTCACCGGCGGGTGCTCCTGCGATGGCGGCGAATGAATAGGCGATGGCGCGCCTGAATCGGTATCGCTGAAAGTTGATGGCGCCCGCGCGCTCCGGCGTGGCGCGACGTCGACGGACCGCGACCGCTCCGGTTTCGGCCACGCGTCTTCGAACCCCCCGGGCTGCGATTCGGCTGGGGCGGGCGTGTCCAGACGCAGCTCCGGTGACAGCAGATCCGGCTTCACGGGCTCGGCCGCGCGCGTCCGGGTACGTTCGCGCTCCTTCCGCGAGGTCGACGAAAATAGCAGGTTCCGCCGCTTGAACGGAGTCGATTCCTCTGACGGTGCTTCGGCTGATGACGATGGCGGCACCGGCTCGCCATGGGCGCCACGTTGGGAAGCCTCCTCGAACCAGGATGGCGGTGACGCCACGGGCGAGGCCTCGGCGGGACTGTGGTCTCTCTGGAACGGGAAACCGCTCCCGGCAGGCGGTGGGTTGCGCGGGGAAGGCGCAGCGGCCGGCGGCGGCAGTGGGAACTCGGGCCGCAAGCCTGCCGCCATACCCGGGCCGAGCCGACGCGCGATGTTCTGAAGTTCCCGGACCGTCACGGCAATCGCAAGCACGATCGTCCCGGTGCAAACGCCGGTCACACCAGTCACGATCAACGTGCTGCCGACGCTGAATTCCTTGTAGGGAATGCCAAAGCCGATCGCCGCCAGGCCTGCCAGGACCAGGCCAGCACCGACGACCAACAGAGCAACCACCATCGAACTAACCCCCGGAAGGCCCGCTAGAAAATCCGCAAGGCAGCCGACGCCACGATACCGTCATATTGTCCGCATCGCCAATCGACAATTGCGGTCAGAGTTTACTTAAATCCGGCTGGTCCGGACTGACGCGGGATAACGGCGGAAGTGGTCCCGTAGTTCTACCGCCAACGAATTGCTGCCGATTTATTGCGATGCATCAGGAAATTACGCCACAATTGCGAATTACTTCGAAAGGGAACTGCGCTATATGGACGCCGGGGAATGAGGCCCTAAAGCGCGAAGCTGGGCCAGAGGGACGCCGGTACTACTAGCCATGTCATCCATTACCACGTCTGCCATCGATACGCCTGCGCGGCGCTCGTGGGAGAAGACCTGCGACGATCTCGCCATTCTCGTTCTCGGCGTCGTCGCATTGGTCGCGGGTCTGACGTTCCGCGACTATGGATTGGGTTGGGACGACTATACCCACGCTGAATACGCCGACCTGCTTTTGCGCATGTACGGTTCCGGTTTCAAGGACACCGGCGCGCTGTCGTTCGCCAACCTCTACATGTACGGCGGCGGTTTCGACATGGCGGCTGCACTCCTGCACAAGGTCATCCCGCTGGAACTGTTCGAGACGCGCCGGCTCCTGGGTGCCGTTGTCGGCGTCATCGGATTGGCCGTCACCTGGCGGATGGCGCGCCGCGTCGGCGGCCCGTTGGCCGGGCTTGCAGCGCTGCTGCTGCTTGCATTGTGCCCGACCTTCTACGGTCACATGTTCATGAATCCGAAGGATGCGCCGTTTGCCGTGGCGATGATGATCCTGATCATGGGTCTCGTCCGGCTTGCGGAGGAATATCCAGTTCCCTCGCCACGCACGATCCTGATCGTCGGCTTCGGCGCCGGCCTGTCTATTGGCAGCCGCGTGCTTGGCGGCCTCGCCCTGATCTACGCGGCAGTGGGCTTCATACCGCTGCTGCTCGAGGAATTCCGAGAGCAAGGCACGCGTGAGGCGGCGCGCCGTTTTGCGCATGTGGCCTACATGCTGCTGCCGGGCCTCGTCTTCGGTTACCTGGTGATGGGCCTGATCTGGCCCTGGTCGATCATGGAGGTGGGCCATCCTCTGGAGGCCGTGACCTATTTCTCGCACTTCTTCGAGAAGCCGTGGAAGGAGATGTTCGATGGCGCGCTGGTGTCGGTGCCGGACATGCCCTGGTCTTACCTGCCGACGCTGTTTGCGCTGCAGCTTCCCGAGGTGTTGCTGGTCCTGCTGGTTGCGGCTGTCGTGATGACCCTGACGTCATTGTCGCGCGAGGACGTATCGGCAAGACGCAAGGCCATTATGCTCATGTTGACGCTCGCGGCGACGCTGCCGCTCGTCGTCGCAATGGTGAAGCGGCCGGCCCTCTATAACGGCATCCGCCATTTCATTTTCGTGATTCCGCCGATGGCCGTACTTGCCGGTGTCGGGTTCGCGCGCGGCATGGACTGGCTCGGCGAGAATCGCCGGGCCTGGCAGCCGGCGGCGCTTGCGATGTTCGCATTCGGCCTGTTACTGCCGCTCAGCGAAATGATCCGCCTGCATCCCTATCAATACACGCACTTCAACCACATCGCCGGCACCGTGCGGACGGCCGACAATTATTTCATGCTGGACTACTGGGGGCTGGCGCTGAAGCAGGCCTCCGACGGCTTGCGCGACCAATTGGCCGAGCGGCAGGAAGTCCCGCCGCATAACCGCAAATGGAAGGTCGCGGTCTGCGGCCCACAGCGTCCCGCCCAGGTCGCGCTCGGCTCCGATTTCACGATCGGCTGGGATAGCCATGCCGCCGACTTCGCGATGACGCTCGGCGAATTCTACTGCAAGGGGCTGGCCGCGCCCGTGATGGTCGAGATCAAGCGCGACGATGTCGTTTTCGCCCGCGTCTACGACATCCGCGGCCGCAGCATCTCGAGCCTGCTCGCGATCCCGGCACCGTAAGCCGTTACCGGATGGCATGAGGGTTGCGCCGGTGCCGCCTTGCCGCGGACCGGCGGTGGGACTAGGCTTGGCGCCAACCATCAGTCATCGCGGGAGAGAGCAACGATGTCGCCAGCAGAAGCGCGCCTGAAAGGAATTCCAGCGGACATGAGCGCGGCGGAATGGGAGCAGCGAGTCAATCTCGCCGCGTGCTACCGCCTCGTCGCGCTCTATGGCTGGGACGATCTGGTGGACACCCATATCTCGGCACGCGTGCCGGGACCGGATCATCACTTCCTGATCAACCCTTACGGGCTGATGTTCGACGAGATCACCGCGTCGAGTCTCGTCATGGTCGATCTCGACGGCAACCAGCTTTCGAAGAGCGACTACAGCATCAACCCGGCGGGCTTCACCATCCATTCGGCGATCCACGAGGTGCGCGAGGACGCCGGCTGCGTTCTCCATCTGCACACACTCGACGGCACAGCGGTGTCGAGCAGTCCCGAGGGGCTGCTGCCGCTGAACCAGACCGCGCAGCTCGTCACCCATGATCTCGCCTATCATGATTATGAAGGCATCGCGCTCGATCACGATGAGCGCCCGCGCCTGCAGCGCGATCTCGGCAGCAAGAACCACATGCTGCTGCGCAATCACGGCACACTGACTGTCGGCCGCTCGGTCGCCTCGGCCTTCGAGCGCATGTACCACCTGGAGCGGGCCTGTTCGATGCAGGTGCGCACCCGCTCGCTCGGCCCCGCCGCCTATCCGGTCGACCAGCACGCAATCGACAAGAACGCCGAGCTGTTCTCCAATCCGGACCGCGCGGAATTGCGATCCACACAGCTCGTGTGGCCGCCGTTGCTGCGCAAGCTCGATCGGGTCAATCCCGGCTATCGGAATTGAACTTTCAAAATTTTCGGCTAAACTATCGGGCAACTACCTCTGCACTACCAAATCAAACGCCGCCCAATCCCGGGCGGCGTTTTTGCATTCGGCAGGTGCGCAACCGGCCCGCCTATTTGGCGTCGGCGAATGCCGCGAGGATCCGCGCCCAGGAGCGGATGCCCTTGTGGAAACTCTTGAGGTCGTACTTCTCGTTCGGCGAATGGATGTTGTCGTCGTCGAGGCCGAAACCGACCAGCACTGTGTCGAGACCCAACGTGCGCTTGAAGTCAGCCACGATCGGGATCGAGGCGCCGGATCCGATCAGGAGCGCTTCCTTGCCCCATTCGTCCGTCAGCGCGCGCTTGGCGGCCGCGAGCGGCTTCATGTCCCAGGCGAGCGCGATCGCCGGGGCGTTGGAATGGTCGGTGAACTCGGCCTTGCAATCCGCCGGTACCCGCGACTTCACGTAGTCACGAAACGCCTGCCGGATCTTGTCGGGGTCCTGCCCTTCGACCAGGCGGAACGAGATCTTCGCCGACGCCTCGGACGGGATCACTGTCTTCGACCCCTCGCCGGTATAGCCGCCGATGATGCCGTTGACGTCGCAGGTCGGACGCGACGAGACCTGCTCGATCAGGAGACGATCCTTCTCACCGGCGGGCAGCGACAGACCGATCGGCTTGAGGAAGGTGTCGGGCGTGAGATTAAGGTTCTTCCACTGCGCCAGAATATCCGGCGGCAGGTCCTTCACGCCATCATAGAAGCCGGGAATCGTGACACGGCCGTTCTCGTCCTGCAGGCCACCGAGGATATTGGTCAGCACCCGGATCGGGTTGCGCGCCCCGCCGCCGAAAATGCCGGAATGCAGGTCGCGATTGGCGGCCTTGATCTTGACCTCGTCATAGACGAGCCCTCGCAACGACGTCGTGATCGCCGGCGTGTCCCGGTCCCACATGCTGGTATCGCAGACCAGTGCGAAATCGGCCCTGAGATCGGCTTTGTTCGCTTCAAGGAACGGTACGAAGTTCTTCGAGCCGATCTCCTCCTCGCCCTCGATAACGATTGTGATGTCGACCGGCAGCGAGCCCGTCACCTTCTTCCAGGCGCGGCACGCCTCGATGAAGGTCATGAGCTGGCCCTTATCGTCCTCGGCGCCGCGCGCAACGATGATCTTGCGGCCATCGGCATGGTCGGTCACGACAGGCTCGAACGGCGCGCGGTGCCAGAGGTTGATTGGATCGACCGGCTGCACATCATAGTGTCCGTAGAACAGCACATGCGGGCGGCCATCGGTGTCGCCATTGGTTTTGGCGACGATGGCGGGGTGACCAGCGGTCGGCCGCACCTCGGCGGTGAAGCCGAGCGTCGCAATGTCCTTGGCCAGATGATCGGCCGCCGCCTTGCAGTCATTGGCAAAGGCCGCTTCGGATGAAATCGACTTGATCCTGAGCAATGCAAACAGGCGCTCGAGGCTGTTGTCAAAATCAGCGTCGATACGATCGAGGACCGGCTGAAGCTTGGCGTTGGACATCGCTGTTCCCTAGCTGTCGGGTTCTGCCGTAGGTTGTAGCGCGCCGGCCCGCGCAGGCAAAGCGCCTGCTGCCTTTTGGGCCGCGGGATCAAGGATGTGCCAGACCAACCCCGCGGTCAGCACAGCGGTCGCAGCGAGATTGTTGCCATAGGCCTGCAGGTCAAGCGGAAACAGCGGCAGCGAGAGCATCATCAGGCACCCGGCCACCGCGAGCAGAATCCAGGTGCCGGCCCGCACCGCGGGCCGCGCATCGTAGACGGCGCGATGCATCAGCACTGTCATCGGGAAGAACAGCCACATGAAGTAATATTGCCGCGCGAGCGGCGAGGCCACGGTCATCAGGCAGAACAGGATGCCAATCTCCTCGGCGTCGGACTTCTCCGTTCGACGCGACGCGGGCGGCATCACCGCGACATAGCCGAGCCCGATCAGGAGCGAGACCGCAATCACGATCAAGTTCGCCGTCCTGAAGTCGAGATCGGCGATGTTCATGTAGCGCGGGGGTTTGCGCGGATTGTCCTGGTTGTAGTTCACCGGACGCGTCAGGCGATGCGTCATGGCGATGATGGACTGGTTGACCCAGGACCAGTTCTGCTCATCACGCTGACCAAAGCCCTTTTCCGAACTCGTTCCGACCATGCCCTGGTACCAGGTCTTCAACTCGCTGACGTTGTGCTGGAAGCCGCGGAAGGGCGCCGGCAGCACGAACAGGAAAACACCGAGGAAGACCATCATGCTGGCGACCGCACGCCAGCGCCTGCGCCACACCAGATAGGGCAGCACGGCGATCGGGAACACCTTGATCGCCGTGGCCAGCGCAAACATGCTTCCGGCGAGCCAGGGACGCTCCCGCCGCAGCAGCCAGAAGCCATACAGCAGCATCGCGAGCAGCATCAGGTTCGGCTGACCGAGATCGAACATGTCGAACACGAAGGTCACGGTGACGAAGCCCGGCAGCGCTTCGAGCCAGACGCCCGGCTTGCGGCCCGAACCCGCCATCGCGTGCGAGAATTGCGCCGTCATCCACCAGGCGATAGCGTTGAGCAGCGACAGGCAGAGATAGAGCGGAATCTTGCCGAAGAAGGCCGGCACCGCGAGCAGTACCGCCGGTAGCGGCGGATAGATGAACTCGAAATAGCTTGCGGAGTCGTCGGGATAGAGGTTCTTGCCCTGCAGTACCTGCTGCCCCGCCCAGAACCACAGCGGATAGTCCTTGCTCTTGCCGTGGCCCCAGATCTCGGGAACGAGAACGTAGGCGGTCAACGCGATACAGCAGACAAAGAACAACAGGTCGAGCGGTGCTCTCAGCGATGGATATCTCAGCACAAGCTCCGTTCCGGAGATCAAGGGACAGCTATCTTCGCAGCAATCCGCCAAGCGCGCCGCGCACCAGCGCGCGGCCGATCGAGCCGCCGACCGAGCCGCCGACCGACTTGCCGAGATCGGCGACGACACCGCCGACCACCTTGTCGGTGACCGAGCGCGTCACGCTGCGCGCGACTACCTGGCCGGTCGACAGCCGCCCGCGCTTGACATTGGTGCCGAAGATCGTGGCGGCAATGGCGCCGATCTGGCCGAGGATACCGCCACCCTCGCCGCCGCCATCAGCCGGCGCCGCCTTTCCCGCGATACGCTTCTGGATGATCTCGTAGGCGGATTCGGCGTCAATGGCGGTGTCATATTTGCCCTTCAGCGGGCTCGCTTCCATGATTTTTCTGCGCTCTTCGGGCGTGATGGCACCGATCCGCGCCGACGGCGGTCGCACCATGATGCGTTCGACCATCGACGGCGTGCCTCCGCCCTCGAGAAACGACACCAGTGCCTCGCCCTTGCCGAGTTCCATGATCACCCGCGCCGTGTCGAGCTTCGGATTGGGCCGGAAAGTCTGCGCGGCAGCGGCGACCGCCTTCTGGTCGCGCGGGGTGAAGGCACGCAACGCGTGCTGCACTCGGTTGCCGAGCTGCGCCAGAACCTTGTCCGGCACGTCGATCGGGTTCTGTGTCACGAAATAGACGCCCACGCCCTTCGACCGGATCAGCCGCACCACCTGTTCGATCTTGTCCATCAGAGCTTTGGGTGCGTCGTTGAACAGGAGATGCGCCTCGTCGAAGAAGAACACGAGTTTCGGCTTCGGCAGGTCGCCGGCCTCTGGCAATTCCTCGAACAGCTCCGACAGCATCCAGAGCAAGAACGTCGCGTAAAGCCGCGGGCTTTGCATCAGCTTGTCGGCAACGAGGATGTTGACCATGCCGCGACCGTCGCGGTCGGTCTTCATGAAATCCTTCAGGGAAAGTGCCGGCTCGCCGAAGAACTTCGCGCCACCCTGGTTCTCGAGCACCAAAAGTTGCCGTTGGATCGTTCCAATCGTCGCCTTCGACACGTTGCCGTAGCTTTGGGCAACCTTGCGGATCGGCGCCAGTGGATCTTCCTCGTTATCGGCGGATTTCTTGCTGCCATCGGGCGCGATTGCATCCAGTAACGCGCGCAGATCCTTCATATCGATCAGCGTCAGGCCGCTCTCGTCGGCGACGCGGAAGGCGACATTGAGCACGCCTTCCTGCACGTCGTTCAAGTCAAGCATCCGTGACAGCAATAGCGGACCCATTTCAGTGACAGTGGCGCGCACTGGATGGCCTTGCTCGCCGAACACATCCCAGAACACGGTCGAGAACTGGTCGGGCTGGAAGTTCAGCCCCATTTGTTGGGCTCGCTTGACAATAAAATCCTTGGGCTCACCGACTTCGGAAATGCCGGAAAGATCGCCCTTGATGTCTCCGGCAAAGACCGGAACGCCGGCGCGCGCAAAACCTTCAGCCATCACCTGCAGCGTCACCGTCTTGCCGGTTCCAGTCGCGCCAGTCACAAGTCCGTGCCGATTGGCCAGCGCAAGCGTCAGCCACGCCGTCTGCTCCCCCTTGCCAATGAAGATCTTCTCGTCCGTATCAGCCAGCTTGTTGTCCGAGGTCGCCATCGCTTCGCCTCTTCGCCCACTTTAGATTGGTTCGATCGCCGAACCCGGGGGATCCGCAGCATCATATTGCATCTTCCCGGCTGATTGAAACCATTCGCGTCGATGCATCTCGCGACTGCGGGCCCGTGTTTCCTATACTTTCATCCAAGCCAGGCGGAAGAAAAGGATTGCGCGCTGCGACAAGATAACGTGAATCCCGCGCCCACTCTTGCATCGCTGCAACAGTCGCGATGCGATCGAGACAGAAAATGGAGTTGAGGCGCGCTGATCGCTTGTATTTCACTTCGCAGGCGCTCAAGATCAGCCCTCAAAGAACGACCGGCACGAAACCCGGTTGAGGCGGGGGTATTTATGGACGAACTGATCGGACGGCTGGCCGTAAAGGCCGGCATCGATAGTGCTGTCGCTGAGACAACCATCGGCATCGTGCTGGGCTTCCTCCGCAATGAAGGGCCTACCGAGAAGGTCCAGGCTTTGATCGACCAGATTCCCGGCGCCGAGGCCGCCATCGCCGCATCCCAGAACCGCGGGAGTATGTCGCGTCTGATGGGTGGCGGCCTGATGGCTGTCGGCAGCCGGCTCATGGCGCTTGGCTTGGGCGTGAGCGAGATTCAGAAAGTCGCGCGTGAACTTTTCGTATTCGGCCGCGACAAAATCGGAGCGGATCAAATGGGCGAAATCATCTCGGGGACGCCGGGGCTCGGCCAATTTGCCTGAGTAACTCCTGAAGCACCCTTGGGCTCTCCTGGGCCTACGCTCTCCTCTTTGCGCGCGACCATCATGACATATTCCCTCTCCGAGATCGAAGGCCTGTCCGCCTACTACGCAGCAAAGCTGAAGTCGCAAGGTATCCGCACCACCGACGCGCTGCTTGAAGCTGCCCGTACCGTCAAAGGACGCAAGGCGCTCGCGTCCAAAACCGGCATCGGCGAGCAACAGTTGCTCGAATGGGCCAATTTCTCCGATTACATGCGGATTCCCGGCATGGGCAGGGCCAAGGTTGGCCTGATGCGCGCTGCCGGCGTCGCCACGGTCCGAGAACTCGCGCATCGCAACCCGTCGCGGCTCGCGCAGAGCATGAAGGACGCCAATGTGAAGCGGAAGCTCGTCCGCGTCCTGCCGTCCGAGAGGTCGGTCGAATTGATCATCGAGCGGGCGCGCAAGCTGCCGCCAAAGATCAGTTACTAGGCTGCCGGAGCCGCTCTGACCCGGAGGCCGCCCAAACCGCATCCTCCCCGCCTTGACTTGCCGGCGCGGACCGCGCAAAGCGGCCGCATGATGGCGACCAAGCCCATATCGTCAAAGCTGTCCGGCAAGGCCGGAAATGCGATGCTTCCGGCGTTGCCGTGCGGGGCCTGTCCGGCCGTGATGGGCGTGCTCAATGTGACGCCCGATTCATTTTCCGACGGCGGTCAGTTCATCGCCCCGGAGCAGGCGCTGGCGAGGGCCCGCACACTGGTGGCCGAAGGCGCTGACATCATCGACATTGGCGCCGAATCCACCCGCCCCTACGGCTCGCAGCCCATTTCGGCGGAAGACGAGTTGAAGCGGCTGGCGCCGGTGCTGGCAGATGTGGTCGCGCTCGGCATTCCGGTCTCGATCGACAGCATGAAATCCGAGGTGGTAGCCTGGGCACTCGACCAGGGCGCGACAATCGCCAATGACGTTTGGGGTCTGCAGCGCGATGCCGGCATGGCGAAGCTCGTCGCCGGACGCGGCGTGCCCGTGATCATCATGCACAATCGCGAGCGCGCCGATCCCGCGATCGACATCATGCAGGATGTCGCAGCTTTCTTTTCACGTTCACTCGACATCGCGGCCAAGGCCGGCATTTCCTTCGACAGGATCGTGCTCGATCCCGGCATCGGCTTCGGCAAGACGCCGGAGCAGAGCATGATGGTGCTCGCGCGGCTTGCCGAACTGAGCGTCTTCGGCCTGTCCATGCTGGTCGGTGCCTCGCGCAAGCGCTTCATCAGCACGGTGGTGCCTTCGGAGCCGCAGCAACGCCTCGGTGGCTCGATCGCGGCACATTTGATCGCTGTGCAGAACGGCGCACGGATCATCCGCACCCATGATGTGGCGGAAACCGTTCAAGCACTGCGAGTGGCAACGGCAATCAGAGGCCAGCAATGACCGACACGATCTTCATCACCGGGATCGTCATCCATGCCCGTCATGGCGTGATGGAACACGAGACCGAAGTCGGGCAGCGGTTCGTCATCGATCTCGAACTGTTTGCGGATCTCTCGGAATCCTCGCGCACTGATCGCCTCTCCGACACCGTGTCCTACTCCAACGTGGTGGCAACCGCGACGGCGGCGTTCAAGAACACCAACTACAAACTCCTGGAGCGTGCCGCCGGCGCAGTCGCCGACGACATCCTCGGCGCGTTCCCGCGCATCCGGGCCGTCAAGGTGACGGTTCACAAGCCGCACGCGCCGATCGCTGCGATCTTTCATGACGTCGGCGTTGTCTTGACGCGCTCTCGCCATCCGCCGACCCATGACTAACGTCCTGATCGCGCTCGGCGGCAATGTCGGCGACGTCCGCACGACGTTCAGGAAGGCCATTGCCAATATTTGCGGCATGGCACAGGCCGCCCTGCTCGCGCGTTCCTCCGACTATTCGACGCCGCCTTGGGGCGAGGAAGATCAGGCTAGCTTCATCAATGCCTGCATCGAGATCGAGACCAGGCTTGATCCGCATGCGCTGCTGTTCACGCTTCACAAGATCGAGACAAAGTTCGGCCGCGACCGTGCCAGCGAGCCGCGTTGGGGTCCCCGAACCCTCGATCTCGACCTGATCGCCTATGACGACGTCACGCTTGCGAAAGCGGACCTGACACTTCCGCATCCGCGCCTTTTCGAGCGCGCATTCGTGCTGGTGCCGCTCGCCGAGATCGTTCCCGACCGCGTCATCGCCGGACGCCGCGTCGCCGACGCGCTCGCCGGGCTTTCGACCGAGGGTATTTTGCGGCTGCCGGACCTCGATTGAGGCCAGGACGAGCCGAAACAACCGTTTGGCTTGGCCGCCCGCCCGTGGCAATTTCCGGCCTAGCGAGGCGGGCTCTCACGCGGCCGACGAAGGATGTTCTGGGCGGATGACGACCACGAGTGACGATTTGCGGCTGGCGGCGGATTTTACGCCGGCGACCTATGATGACTGGCGCAAGCTGGTCGACGGCGTCCTGAAAGGCGCCCCGTTCGAGAAGCTGGTCGGCAAGACCTATGATGGCCTGAAAATCGATCCGATCTACCGGCGCGCCACCAACGCCGGCCCGATCGCCGGCCGTGCCGCAGCCGCGCCATGGCAGATCCTGCAGCGGGTCGACCATCCCGACGCGGCGCAAGCCAACTCGCAGGCGCTGCACGATCTCGAGAACGGGGCGACCGGCCTCGAATTCGAGTTTTCCGGTGGACCGGGGGCACGTGGCTTCGGCCTGGCCGATGCCAGCAATGAGACCCTGGCGCGGGTCTGCGACGGCGTCCATCTCGAAGCCGGCATCATGGTCGCGCTCAATCCCGTGCTCGGGCGCGGGAACGCCGGCGAGACTTTTGCCGACCTGATCGAAGCCCGCAAGATCGATCCCGCCAAGCTCGATCTTCATTTCAACTATCAGGCGCTCAGCACGGTGGCGGTTCGGGGTGCTGCGACCGTGCCCTGGGCCGAGTACGAACAGCCGTTCGGCAAGGTGGTGAGCGGATTGATCAAGCGTGGTTTCAAGGGGCCGTTTGCGCTCGCTGACGGCCGTCCGATCCACGACGCGGGCGGCTCGGAAATTCAGGAACTCGCGTTCGCGCTTGCGGTGGCGCTCGCTTATCTGCGCACGATCGAAGCGGCCGGCGTCGACCTCGACGCCGCGCGCGCGGCCATCTCGTTCCGCTTGAGCGCCGACGCCGACCAGTTCCTGACGCTGGCGAAATTCCGCGCCCTGCGGCGGCTGTGGGCGCGCGTCGAGCAGGCCTGCGGGCTTGCACCGAAGCCGGTCTTCGTCAGCGCGCAAACCGCCTGGCGCATGCTGACCCAGCGCGACCCCTACGTGAACATGTTGCGCGCGACGATGGCGACGTTCGCGGCCGGCCTCGGCGGCGCCAATGCGATCACCGTGCTGCCGCACACGCTCGCGCTCGGCTTTCCCGACGACTTCGCCCGGCGCGTGGCACGCAACACGCAACTGGTCCTGCTCGAAGAATCCAATCTTGCAAAAGTCTCGGATCCCGCGGCGGGCTCGGGCGGCATCGAGACGCTGACCTCGCAGCTTTGTGAAGCGGCGTGGGCACTCTTCCAGGAGATCGAGAAGGCCGGCGGCATCTTCGCCGCTCTCGAAGAGGGGCTGATCCAGAAAAAGGTTGTCGCGACCCGTACGCTGCGCGAGGCCAACGTGGCAAAGCGGCGCGACGTATTGACCGGCGCCAGCGAATTTCCCAACCTTCACGAAGCCGATATCGCGGTGCTGGATGTGGCAACGGCAGCACCAGTCTCCCTCGTCGATGCGACGATCAAGTTCGACGCGTTGTCGCCGATGCGGCTGGCGGAGCCGTTCGAGGCGCTGCGCGACAAGTCGGACGCAATATTGAAGACGAGCGGCGCACGGCCAAGGATCTTCTTCGCCAATCTCGGCAAGCCCGCGGATTTCACCGCACGCGCCACGTTCGCAAAGAGCTTTTTCGAGACCGGCGGCATCGAGGCCGTGGACAGCGAGGGCTTTGCCGATGCGGCGGCGCTTGGCGCGGCCTTCAAGGCCTCGGGCGCGGCGATGGCATGTATCTGTTCCTCGGACAAGGTCTACGCCGACCGTGCGGCTGAGGCGGCGAAGGCCCTTCACGGCGCCGGGGCAAGGCATATCTATCTGGCAGGCCGGCCCGGCGGCCAGGAAGGCGCGTTGCGCGCCGCCGGCATCGGTGAATTCGTCTTCGCCGGCGGCGATGCGCTGGCGGCACTGCGCGACGCCTATCGGCGGATGGAGCAAGCATGACGGCTGAGACACCTGCCAAGCCCGTATTGACCGGAGGCTGCCAATGCGGCGCCGTCCGCTTTGCCGTGTCGGCGGCACCGACACGGATCAGCGTCTGTCATTGCCGGATGTGCCAGAAGGCCTCGGGCGCGCCGTTCGCCTCGTTCGCCGATATCGAGCGTGCCGATTTCGCCTGGACCCGCGGCACGCCCGCCGCTTTCAAATCCTCCTCGATCGCCGAACGCGACTTTTGCGCCTCCTGCGGCACGCCCTTGAGCTTCCGCCGCATCGACGGCCCGCGGATCGAGATCATGACCGGCGCGTTCGACCGGCCTGACCGGGTGGTGCCCACCCGACAATATGGAACCGAGTCCCGCCTCGGCTGGGTGGTCGGGATTGCCAATCTGCCGAGCCAGACCACGCTGCAGAACTACGGCCCGGAAAAGATGGCGACCATCGTCAGCCATCAGCATCCGGATCATGATTGAATGGCGCCCGTGTAGAGCCGCCCGTAATATGATGGATTACCATGAGCCGTATACCGAATTTCGCCGATATCGCTTTTGAGAGAGTCAGTAGCGGCGCGCCGGCCGCAGACGCCGAGCCGTGGCTGACGCCTGAGGGCATTCCGGTCAAACCCGTCTACAGCGAAGCCGACCTCGATGGCATCGACTTCCTCGAAACGTGGCCGGGGATTGCGCCCTATCTGCGCGGGCCCTACCCGACCATGTATGTCAACCAGCCCTGGACGATCAGGCAATATGCCGGCTTCTCCACGGCGGAGGATTCCAACGCCTTCTATCGCCGCAACCTCGCGGCCGGACAGAAGGGCCTGTCGGTCGCCTTCGATCTCGCCACCCATCGCGGTTATGACTCCGACCATCCGCGCGTCTCCGGCGATGTCGGCATGGCGGGCGTGGCGATCGATTCCATCTACGACATGCGCACGCTGTTTGCGGGCATCCCGCTCGACCAGATGAGCGTCTCGATGACGATGAACGGCGCGGTGCTGCCGATCCTCGCGCTGTTCGTCGCGGCCGCCGAGGAACAGGGCGTGCCGCCGGAGAAGCTGTCGGGCACCATTCAGAACGACATTCTGAAAGAGTTCATGGTGCGCAACACCTATATCTATCCGCCCGCGCCATCGATGCGGATCATCTCGGACATCTTCGCCTACACCTCGCAGAAGATGCCGAAGTACAATTCGATCTCGATCTCCGGCTACCACATGCAGGAGGCCGGCGCGACGCAGGACCTCGAACTCGCCTATACGCTGGCCGACGGTGTCGAGTATCTGCGCGCCGGTCTCGCGGCCGGCCTCGACGTCGACCGCTTCGCGCCGCGGCTGTCGTTCTTCTGGGCGATCGGCATGAACTTCTTCATGGAAGTCGCCAAGATGCGCGCCGCGC
Organism: Bradyrhizobium lablabi; assembly: GCF_018131005.1. Lineage (GTDB taxonomy): Bacteria > Pseudomonadota > Alphaproteobacteria > Rhizobiales > Xanthobacteraceae > Bradyrhizobium > Bradyrhizobium lablabi_D. The sequence goes on along the minus strand of NZ_JAFCJK010000004.1, from coordinate 607,539 downwards.
GGCTGCTCTGGGCCAAGCTGCTGAAGCCGTTCAACCCGAAGGATCCGCGCTCGCTGTCGCTGAGAACGCATTGCCAGACCTCGGGCTGGTCGCTGACCGCTCAGGACGTTTTCAACAATGTGATGCGCACCACCATCGAGGCGATGGCGGCAACGCAAGGCCACACCCAGTCGCTGCACACCAACGCGCTCGACGAGGCGCTGGCGCTGCCGACCGATTTCTCCGCGCGCATCGCCCGCAACACGCAATTGTTCCTGCAACAGGAAAGCGGCACCAACCGGATCATCGACCCCTGGGGCGGCTCCTACTATGTCGAGCGGCTGACCCGCGATCTCGCGGCGAAGGCCTGGGGACATATCCAGGAGGTCGAGGCGCTCGGCGGCATGGCGAAGGCGATCGAGGCCGGCGTGCCGAAACTGCGGATCGAGGAGGCTTCGGCCAAGACGCAAGCGCGCATCGATGCGGGTCGCCAGGCGGTGATCGGCGTCAACAAGTACAAGCCGGAGAACGAGAAGCCGATCGACGTGCTGAAGGTGGAGAATTCCACCGTCCGGCGGTTGCAGATCGACAAGCTGGCGCGGCTCAAGGCCGAGCGCAACCAGAAGGACGTCGACGACGCGCTGACGGCGCTGACCCGCTCGGCCGGCGAAGGCAACGGCAATTTGCTGGCGTTGGCGATCGACGCCGCGCGCGCCAAGGCCACCGTCGGCGAGATTTCGGACGCGATGGAAAAAGTGTTCGGCCGCCATCGTGCCGAGATCAAGTCCATCACCGGCGTCTACAAGCGAGAGGCAGCGGCCATGTCCAACCGGGTCGACAAAGTGCAGGCCCTGATTGATGCGTTCGAAGAGGCCGAGGGCCGCCGTCCCCGCATCCTGGTGGCAAAAATCGGCCAGGACGGCCACGACCGGGGGCAGAAGGTGATCGCATCCGCATTCGCCGATGTTGGCTTCGACGTCGATATCGGGCCGCTGTTCGCGACACCGGAGGAGGCTGCGCGACAGGCCGTCGAGAACGACGTGCACATCCTCGGCGTTTCTTCGCTCGCCGCCGCGCATCTCACCGCCGTGCCCGAACTGAAGGCTGCGCTGAAGAAGCATGGCCGCGAAGACATCATGATCATCATCGGCGGCGTGGTGCCGCCGCAGGATTACGACGCGCTCTACGCCGCAGGCGCCGAGGCGATCTTTCCGCCGGGCACGGTGATCTCTGATGCCGCCGAAGAGCTGATCCGCAAGCTCAACGCGCGGCTCGGCCATAGCCAGGCGGCAGAGTGATTCCGACGCTTCTGCCGAAAAGAAATGTCACCATAGTTGACGGCGCCGCTCAACGTTCGGCGGTCGGAGTTGCGGAAGCATAAGCAAGCTCACTTCGAGAAGCTCAGGGGTGACGGCTGGGCGACCTACTGCATGCGTGACCAGCGGAAGGTCGCCCAGATTATCGGTGCCCGGACATGCACCATCGCCCGGCCTCCAGGCCACGAAGCCAAATACCTCTACAAAGAGGTTCGGCGGATTATGCGGAATGAGGAAGGGCGTGAGGACACGTTCGGAGTGGCCCGGCGTCCGCTCTGTTAGGCGAGTTGCGGACTCTAGTCCCGCGAACTCGGTGGACCACCGGATCGTCATCCACCATCGAGGCAGAATTCAGCAGCGCTATCGAGACCGGCGATTCGAGCTTATGTGATGACGGCGATGACCGCGCACTTCGGCACGCGCATTGTGTGCATTGGTCCCGGCATGAGGCGAAGATGCAACATTCGGCTTCGTATCCGGCAACTTCAAACCCTCGGTGAAGGGATCGCGATTCGGATATATTGCGCATTCCGCACACTGCGCAAACGCGTGAGACGTCGATACTATGGACGCTGAAGATACCGCAGCAAGTGTAAGTAATACCGCGAGCAGTTTTTTCTTGTAGTTCATGATCTTTCATTCTCCTGGCCCCCGGCGTTGAAGTGGCTCAATTCTTTTCGGAGGAATAGCCTGACTTCTAGTAGGGCTGATATGCGTGAGCGACGACCGGACTCGACCGAGACGCGCTAGAGTTGCTTGACACGGCGTGCCGCCCGTACACCTGCATTGACAACCATCCGTCTACGAATCAACGCGCCGCGTATCCGCTTTTCGAACGACATGCCTCCGGATGTTGCGGGGAATTACGACAAGGATGATCCGCGCTAGCATCGGCAGCACGTGACCCGATCCCGTCTGACGCGCACCCGATCCCGCATTCGGAACGGGATGGCGGCCTGCAGCCCCCTCGCCTGCGCCCGGCACCCGTTGTAAACCAAGGCCATGACCTCGCCGAAGACCGCCGCTCCCGACATCCACGCGCTCGCCAAGGATCTCCGTGCCGGCCACCGCGCCGCGCTGGCGCGGGCGATTACGCTGATCGAGAGCAGGCGGAGCGATCACCAGGCGGCAGCGCGGGATCTGGTGCAGGCGCTGCTGCCCGACACCGGCAAGGCGGTACGGGTCGGCATCACCGGCTCGCCCGGCGTCGGCAAGTCGACCACCATCGACGCGCTCGGCATGTTCCTGATCGAGCGCGGCCATAAGGTCGCGGTGCTGGCGGTCGATCCGTCCTCGGCACGCTCCGGCGGCTCGATCCTTGGCGACAAGACGCGGATGGCGCACCTCGCCGCCTCGGATCACGCCTATATTCGACCTTCGCCATCCTCCGGCACGCTCGGCGGCGTCGCCGCGAAGACGCGCGAGGCAATGCTGTTGTGTGAGTCCGCCGGTTTCGACGTGGTCCTGGTCGAGACTGTCGGCATCGGCCAGTCGGAGACCGCGGTGTGCGATATGACGGATTTCTTTCTTGCCCTGATGCTGCCTGGCGCCGGCGACGAGTTGCAGGGCATCAAGAAGGGCCTGGTCGAGCTTGCCGACATGATCGCGATCAACAAGGCCGACGGCGACAACGTCAAGCGCGCCAATCTCGCGGCGGCCGAGTATCGTAGCGCGCTGCACATTTTGACGCCACGCTCCGAGCATTGGCATCCGCCGGTCGAGATCTATTCGGCGCTGTCCGGCACGGGGCTCGACCGGCTCTGGCAGAAAATCCTCGACCACCGCGCGGCGATGAACGCTTCCGGCGAGTTCGCTGCGCGGCGCCGCGAGCAACAGGTGAAGTGGATGTGGTCGATGCTGGAGCAACGGATGATGGCGCGGCTGCGGGCCGACGCCGCAATCCGCGCCAAGGTCAAGAAGATGGAAGCCGAGGTTGCCGATGGCCGCGTCTCGCCGGCCGTCGCCGCCGAACAGATCGCGGAGATGCTGAAGTGAGCGGCGGGCTGCGCATCCTCGTCACCGGATTCGGTCCGTTCCCCGGGGCGCCATTCAACCCGACCATGCCGCTGGTGCAGCGGCTGACGGAGTTGCGGCGTCCCGCCTTCGATGGTGTCACGCTGACGAACCACATCTTCGACGTTACTTACGCAACCGTCGATCGCGAATTGCCGGCGCTCGTTGCCAGACATCGGCCGCAAGCGCTCTTGATGTTCGGCCTCGCCGGGCGCACCGCGCATCTGCGGATCGAGACCCGTGCGCGCAATGCCGTGACCACGCGCTTTCCCGATGCCGGCCGCCAGCACGCGCGAAAAGGATCGATCGTGGGTGGCGCCGATGCTCGGGTCTTCGGCCCGCATAGCGAAAAGCTGCTGCGCGCCGCGCGCGCCACCGCAATCGATGCTCGGCTGTCGCGCGACGCCGGCAGTTATCTCTGCAACTACCTGAGCTGGCGCGCGATCGAGGCGGTAAGCAAAGACGATGGCCTTCGTCTGGCGCAGTTCGTCCACGTTCCGCCGCTCGCCCATGACGGCAAGGCGGCGCGAGGCACGTCGCGCATCACGCTCGAGCAGCTTGTCGATGCCGGAGAGGCGATGCTGCTGGAGATAGTGAAACTGACGCGGCAAGCCACACTTGCTTGACCGATGCGCGCTGAACGCTGCACCCGCGATTAACCCTACCGCCAACAATCGCCGTGTTCTGCCCGCGCATTCACCATGCCACGCCGCATTCCGCGCTACGTATCAGGCGTGAACGTCGCGGTTCGCACCTCAGGGCCAAGTATCATGGACGTCAACCGCCGCCATCTTATCGGAGCGTCTGCAGCCGGCGTTGCCGGCGCGCTTGCCATCTCGCCTGACCCTGCGCGCGCGGCCCCATCCGTTGCCTCGCTCGGCCGCGATGTCACGCAATACGGCGTTCGCCCCGGAAGCCCCGACGATCAGACCCGGAACCTGCAGCGCGCGATCGATGAAGCCGCCCGCGCGCAAGTGCCCCTGGTGTTCCCGCCCGGCGTATACCGCACCGGCCTGCTGCGCCTCGCAGGCGGCAGCCAGTTGATCGGCGTGCGCGGCGCGACCAGGCTCGTCTTCAACGGCGGCCAGTCGATGCTGCTTGGCGAAGGCGCCGGCGGTATCGGCCTCATTGGCCTGACTCTCGACGGCGGCGGCGCGCCGCTGCCGACGCGGCGCGGCCTCGTGCATTGCCTGTCCGGCCGCGACATTCGTATCACCGATTGCGAATTCGCCGGCAGTGGCGGCAACGGCATCTGGTTCGAGCAGGTGTCGGGCGATGTCAGCAACAACATCTTCACCAATATCGCGACCACGGCGCTGGTGTCGTTCGATGCGCTCGGGCTGATGGTCTCGCGCAACACCATCAAGGGCACCAACGACAACGGCATCGAAATCCTGCGCACCGCGATCGGCGACGACGGCACGATCGTCGCCGACAACCGCATCGAGGACATCAAGGCCGGTCCCGGCGGCTCCGGACAGTACGGCAACGCCATCAACGCCTTCCGCGCCGGCAATGTGATCGTGCGCGGGAACCGCATCAGGAACTGCGACTATTCGGCCGTGCGCGGCAATTCGGCTTCCAACATCCATATCACCGACAACAGCGTCAGCGACGTCCGCGAGGTCGCGCTCTACTCGGAATTCTCGTTCGAGGCCGCCGTCATCGCCAACAATACGGTCGACGGCGCCGCGGTTGGCGTCTCGGTCTGCAATTTCAATGAAGGCGGTCGCATCGCGGTGGTCCAGGGCAACATCATCCGCAACCTGATCCCGAAAAGGCCAACCGGCACCGCACCCGATGACGATGCCGGAGTCGGCGTCTATGTCGAGGCTGACACCGCCGTCACCGGCAACGTGATCGAGAACGCGCCGTCATTCGGCATTGTCGCCGGCTGGGGCAAGTATCTGCGCGACGTCGCGATTACCGGGAACGTGATCCGCAATGCCTTTGTCGGCGTCGGCGTCTCGGTCGTGCCGGGCGCGGGCACGGCGCTGATCAACAACAACATGATCTCGGAAACCCCGCGCGGTGCTGTCGTTGGGCTCGATCACGCCCGCGCAATCACCACCGATCTGTCGGCCGGCGGCGCTCAACGTTACGCGCAATTGATGGTCGGCTCCAACGCCGTACGGCGGTAGAGCATTATCGGTTCTGATCGAATCTAAACCGAAACTCTGGATTTTTTGCTTTGACGCTTTCTTCACGCGAACCGGACTCCCACTTCGCTCGAAAACGCCACAGCAGAACTCATCCGCTCAGAGCGTGTTGCGCAACAGCGGATAACGCGCCTGGATTGAAGCAAGGTCGAGTACCGGCAGCGTGGGGATTTCCGGGGGTCGTGTATCGACGCGCTGCGGGGTTTCTTCCAGCAGCGCGGATGCCGTCTCCAGCGCGGCCGCGACGGCGGTCATGGTGGATTGAGCCAGAACAACCGGATCCGGCTGGCGTACTGGCATCCGTGCAGGCAAAGCGCCCCGCCGCGGCAACGACGACCGCCCGCGTCCGAGCCAAGACAGATCGATCGGCGAGTTGTCCAGCGAGGCCTCGCGAGACAGGAGTTGACGCCAGGTTTCGACCGCGGCCCTGGCTTCCCTGACGTTCTCGAGGAAAGCCTGTTCGCTATGATAGCGGCGCCAGCGGCCGGTTTCGAACAGTTCGGTGAGATATTCCAGCCGTTGCTCCGCCAGGCTGCACCAGCGCGCAACAATCTCGCGGCCTCTGGCCGCGTCGGTCCGATGTGTCATTCAACCAGCCCCGAAGGAGAGAGATGGACGCTGACGCAACCGAACCGAATCACCGCACATAGCGGAGATATTCTGTGGAAAAGATCAACAAAGTCTAACTAAATTCTTAATTGGCCGCCGGCGAAGAGGGAAGTCCGCAGCACTACGGGTTTCGGGCCTTTGCACAGACGAGGCCATCCCCTTGCGCGGCGCGCGAAGGACTTGTGTCGTTCTCGCAATTGGGCATGCCCTCCTCGGTTGTCACCGATAAGCGACCCCCAAAATGAAAGACCCGTCCGGGGGGACAACCGGACGGGTCAAAGCCATATGGGCGCTTGGGGTGGATGGGCGCTCGCGCCTGATATAGCCTATGGGGAGGGATAACCGCTCCCACACCAATTAAGTCGCGACAGCCTTCCGGACGTTCAAGCCCGCGGTGATTTTTTTGACCTGCCCGCGCGGGTTCCGCTCTCGCAACTTGAGGCTTTTCGCGCCGAAAATCACTGCGCAGCGGGGTGATTTGCGTCGTTTGTGGCGGATTTGTCCACGGACATCGATAGTGTGAAGTCGTTCGGCGTCGTGCTCACGGAAGTGTTATTGCCGGCTATCGTCTGCGGCTGCGGCGTCCGTTGCAAAGCCGCAGTCACTGGAACTGCGGAGGCGCCGCTCGCGGCAGTGACGGCGGTAAATGCATCCGCCCTGCCCGTCCCGAACCGATCATCGCGGCCCGGCGCGCGAGATCACGAGCGTACTGTCAGGGTCCTGCGGAACGTTGTTCGGCTTCACTGCCGGGTTGCGTTCCGGCGATGCCGCCGAGGTGCCTTCAGCACCACGCGAAGCGCTAGGGCGTTTCCGCCGCGAAGCTGACGATCTTTTCCTTCTGCAGCTTCGCGATCAGCGCTGCGACGTCGCTCTTGCCCATCACGCTGTTGCCGAGCTGGACGCGAAACAGACCGCCTTTGGCGCCGAGGATCGAAGCCTGATAGCTGTCGAGCAACGCGGTGATGTCGGAGATCTTCGCACTGGGGGTAAACCGCACCAGCATACGGGGAGGAGCGGCGACGGCGCCGCCAAAGTCACGGGTGATCGGCGCGTCGTGGTCGGTCATTTCGAGCGAGGCGGTCTGGAACGAAGCCGGCTCGCCCTTCATCAGCACCGCGCCGATCACGCCCGCCTGCAGCAACAGCGCGATCGCGCCGAGGCTTGCCGACCAGGCCAGCGTGCGTGGCGACAATTTTGCAAAAAACGCGGAAATACCAGCCGATATGCGCGACGACATCGTGGGCTTGTGCTGCGGTTCGGCATCGATCGCCGCGAACAGCTTCTGCATCGCGCGCGCCGAGGGCGCTCCCAGGCTCTCGTTGAGGTGAATGGTCTGTGCGAATTCGTCGCGAATGACCTCGAACTGCTTCGCCAACTCGGGATCGCGGGCGAGCGCCTCCTCGACACGGCGCGCGTCGCGCGCGTTCAACGTGCCGGCCGCATGCCATGGCAACAGCATCTCGATTTCGCTGGGCTCTTGATCCAGCATTTTCTTGTTCGCCGCCATCATGGCCAACCTCGCTCGATGCCGGCCGCCTTGAGCAGCTCGGCAAGTTTCTTGCGCGCGTAGAACAGACGAGTCTTCACCGTGTTCTCCGGAATGCCGACAATCTCAGCCACCTCTTCCACAGATTTCTCGTGATAGTAGACAAGATCGACTATCTCCCGGTGTTCCGCCGACAATGCCGTCAGGCACTTACGCAACGAGGCACCAGTATCCTTCTTCTGCACCGCCGTTTCCGGATCATCGGATTCATCCTCGATCGCGGTCGCAGCCTCGTCGTCCAATTCGACGTCCTTCCTGCGCCGCAGCGCGGACAACGCCTTGAACCGGGTAATCGCCAAGAGCCAGGTTGAAACAGCGGATCGACCCTCGAACTTGCCCGCCTGACGCCACACATCGAGGAAGACCTCGCTGATGAGGTCTTCCGCAACCTGTTCGTCACGCACAAGCCGGAGGCCGAAACGATAGACCCTGACATGGTGCCGTCCGTACAGCACCTGCATGGCGAGCCGGTCGCCTTGAGCGATCCGAGCGATCAGAACGTCGTCTGAAGCCGCCTGTGTCGCGCTCAATGGCCGTCTCGCAAGGTTGGTCGGAGGGGGATGGCGCGCGGTTCGACGCGCGAGACAAGATTCTTCACATTACGGCATTGTGCCAACCGCATGTGTGATCTGGACCACATTCGGGGGCCCGACCTGCAAAGATTCGGATGAAATTGAAAAAATGGTATCATAATACTGCAATACTTTCTCTGATATCGCACCGTGGGGCAACAATACCAACGCAGCACAGGCAAGCCACCACCGCTTGCCAAGGAGGCCATTGGACCAGCCTCGGGGATCCGATTCCGGCACCCTGTACGAGCGGATTTCCCTTGCGAAACAAGGACAATGGCCGGGTGCTAACGCAGCAGATTCGACGCCAAAAGATACCAAACCTAAAGGCTTTCCCACGTAGATTTTTGCCGAATTCCATTAATGGCGAAATCATGGGCAGCGCTGCGTCGTCGTTTCTCGGCCCGATCATGGGCGCTCTGGAAGGCGAAAGCGAGCGTTCCAGACTCACGGCGGACCGTCTGGCGCGCCGGGCCAAACAGCGGCGCCAGATCCAGTCGATGATCGGCCTCTGCTACGTGCTCGATGCCGTCGTGCTGCTGACCTACGCCTATGCCGGCACGACATCGGTTTCAGTCGCGACCGGCTATGCACTCGTTGGTCTCACTCTGGTCGCGGTCTACGTGCTGCTCTCGGAGCGCGGCTTCCACGAGCGCTTCCGCGACCATTATCTGGTCATGCCGCAATCGGCCATCAGCATGGTGAACCTGCTCGTGTTCACCTACATCGCGCCGGAGGTCGGCGTGCTGTTCCTCTGCAATCTCTTCGTGGTATTCGGCTTCGGCGCATTGCGCACCTCGGCACGCCAGACCGCCATCGTCTGGGTCGCCATGGTGCTGGGCCTGGCGGCATTGTTCCTTTGGTCCGACCGGCCGATCGGGATGCCGACCGGCACGAAGCTCGATCGTCTTGCCACCATGCTGGTGTTCGCGCTGACCATCGGACGCTGCATGTTCCTCGGAATGTTCTCGAGCGCCATGCAGCAATCGCTCTATCAGAGTGGGTTGAAGCTGAAGGAAGCCTACAAGCGCATCGAGGAGTTCGCCGAGCTCGATGAATTGACCGGCGCCGTCAACCGCCGCAGCATCATGCGCATGCTCGGCGAGGAGATCGCCCGCTGCACTCGCAACGGGAGCGACTGCGCGATCGCGCTGATCGACCTCGATCACTTCAAGCGCATCAACGACGTCTATGGCCACCCAACCGGCGACGAGGCGTTGCGGACCTTTGCGATCAGCGTGTTTGCCAACATCCGCAGCATCGACCGCTTCGGCCGCTATGGCGGCGAGGAATTTCTGCTGGTGCTGCCCGGCCTGTCGGAGGACCGCGCGATGGGCGTGCTCGAGCGGCTGCGCGCGATCGTCGCCGACCTCGACTGGAGCGCGTTTTCGCCGGGCATGAAGGTCACGATCTCCGCGGGCGTCACGACGCTCTGTCCCGGTGAGAGCTCCGATACATTGCTCGCGCGCGCCGACCGCGCTCTTTACACAGCCAAAGCACGGGGACGCAACCGCATCGCGAGTGCCTAAACCCACCTATTCTTCACAACCGGCGCTGGAGAAGCCGCCGCCGGCCAGCATGTTGATACTCCAGGACAGAGTCATGAGTTCGAAGTCAACGTCTGCCCCCGAAAGCCTGCTCGACGAGCTGCAGACCACGCTCGCCCACGGCACCGTCGCACGCCGCGTCGAGACGCTGCGTCGTGTCACCGACCTCTTCATCAACGGCTCGGTTGACTACTCGGGCGAGCAGATCGGGCTGTTCGACGACGTCTTTCAGTGCTTGCTCGACCATATCGAAAGCTCGGCCAAGGCATTGCTTGCCAACCGCCTCGCCCCGATCGACACCGCTCCCCCGCGGACGATCCGGACGCTCGCATTCGACGACCTGATCGAGGTGGCAGGCCCCGTGCTGGCGCAGTCGCCCCGACTCGATGATGACACCCTGATCGAGACCGCGCGCAGCAAGAGCCAGGCGCACCTCCTGGCGATTTCGACCCGGAAGGCGCTGAGCGGCGCCGTTACCGACGTGCTGGTGCTGCGCGGCAATGACGAGGTGATCCAGAGCACGGTCAACAATCCCGGCGCGGAATTCACCGAACGCGGCTACACCCGTCTGGTCAGCCGCGCGGAAGGTGACGACGATCTATCAACCTGCGTCGGCCTGCGTCCGAGCATACCGCGACATCTCTATCTCAAGCTGGTGGCGAAGGCCTCCGACACCGTGCGGCAGCGGCTCGAGGCCGCCAACCCACAGCAGGCGAAGGATATCCCGACGGCGGTGAAGGAAGCGACGCGGCGCGCGCAATCGGCGCCCGGCGCCGTCACTCGCGACACCACCATCGCGCATGCGCTTGTCAGATCGCTCTACGAGGACGGCCGGCTCGACGAATTCCAGCTCGCCTCGTTTGCTGAGGCCGGCAAGTTCGACGAGACCAATGCCTCGCTCGCCGCGCTAGCCAATGTCTCCGTCACGATCGCCGAAAACATGATGATCGAGACCCGCGCCGAGGGCGTGATGATCCTCGCCAAGGTGTCGGGCCTCTCATGGTCGACCGTGCGGGCGATTATCGATCTGCGCGACGAGATTTCAGGCGGCCAGCCGACCGACCTGCTGGCTTGCAAGGAGACCTATGAGCGGCTGCGGCCCTCGACCGCACAGCAGGTGCTGCGCTTCCATCGCATGCAACAATCCGCGCCCGCGGCCTAGAAACGCGATCGGTTTTTCCCCCGACAAACGCGTAGCGTTTGCGCGGAGATCATCCTCCCAAAAAAGCTGGGAGCGGAATGATGATTCATCCTCACCTCATCGCTTTCCAAGGCGCAGTCTAAAGCGCAATGATGGGATCAACCTGGTCGCGTTTCAGTATCTCAGAACCCGCGCTCCCGCGAACGCACCGATCGCAGCGACAAGCGTGGTTGCGATCGTGTACCAGGTCGCGACAAACAGCGGCGAATCATCCGTGCAGTGCGATGCATAGAGCGTCGCCGCCAACCCAGCCGACATCATGCCGGCGATCGCGCCGGCCACTGCAGGGCGGGCCGGTGCACCCTGTCGCAGACCGTACAGCGCAGCCGCGAGCAGCGGCATAGCCATCGCGGGAATCGCGGACATGCACACCCGCGAATTCTGACCGACTAGGCGTACCATCATCGGCACGCGCTGCGGCATCATCATCTCGCCGCTGATCCCGGCGGCGAGGATACCGGCCGGGACCAGCAACCACCAGCCAAAGCTGCTCAGCGAAGATTCGGGCCGCGACAGATACAGACTCACCGCGGCGGCAGAGATCGCAAGCGCCAGCGTCACCGCGAATTTCAGGCAGAAGAACGGATTGCCCATCGCGGTCATCACGTCGGGACGAACGCCGAGCTCGGTGAAGAACATCAGCAGCGAGATCGGAGCCGCCGCGAGCAGCGCCAGCATCAGCGCGAGGCCGACCGGCCGCCCGCGATACGCATTGTCCGCCGCGATCGTTCTAATGAGTTGATCGGTATCCATGCTCATCTGTCCCGCAGTTTCGCCGTCAGGTTTGCCAGACCGCGATGTAGCGCCACCCGCACAGCGCCTTCGCTCATCGAAAGCTTTGCCGCCGTGTCCCTGATCGAGACGCTATCGACCGCGATCGACTGCAGCACGTCGCGCTGGCGCGCGGGCAAGGTCTGCAGTTGGGTCGCGACCTCACTCGCCGACGCGGTCGGTTCAGCGACCTCGCCCGGCAACGTCTCGGCGAAATCATCGATATTGACGAAAATCCGTTTGCCGCGGCGGCGCAGCGCATCGATCACCTTGTTGCGCGCAATCGCAAACAGCCACGGCGCGAATGGAGCGTTCGTATCCCAGGTGTGCCGCTTCAAGTGCACCGCCAGCAAAATATCCTGCACGATATCCTCGGATTGATCGACCGGCTGTCCGGCCCGCGCCAGACCGCGGCGCGCGACCGCACGGAGCACCGGCGTGACGGCTTTGAGTAGACGATGGTACGCCGCACCGTCGCCTGAAATGGCCGACCGCATCAGGCCGGTCCACTCGTCCTCACGTTCGCGCACGCACGCTCCTGAGTTCAGTTCGGTCGGCATTTCAATTTGTTACGGTGACCGGAGGATCACGAAATCGTGATATCGACCGCCAGTGCGACAGCATCGGCGACCGGCTTTCAGAGAATCGTCTTGGCCGGTTCCGCCAGCTTTGGCTCATAACATCGATCGGGCGAACACGCACAGTGATCCGGCCACCAACCAGGTCCACGGCCAGATTTGCCCAGTTTTCGCCGCGCGCGACTCGAAGATTCCCTTTTTCCGCCCCGGTGTAGACACGCAGCGGGGTCTCATTTCGAGCCCGAACGGGGCAAATGGGGAGAAAACGGGGAGATTATCAAATGAAAATCAAAGCCAGCGGGCGCGTGGCCTTGATGATTGCGACCGGGCTCTTCGTCTGTTTCGCCGGGCCGTTGCCCGCGAGCGCAGCAGGTTCGGACACCACCGCATCGAAATCCGACGGTGCGACGGACGGCAAATCCGTCGACCAGAATTCTCGGCAGGGCAAGCGCGACGCGCATCGCAAGTCCCCCGAAAGCACAAAAGCCGCCGTCAAGGACGCCGGCAAGGACAATGCGAACAAGAAGCCGTCTGCCGCCATTCCGGCCTCTGTCGCCAACGCCAACGCACAACTGACTTCCGCTGATGCGGCAGCGGGCGGCACCGCAGCGATGTCCGCGGACGCGGCCTCCGACGGCAACGTGGTCGCCGCCGACCAGTTGAACGATCTCGATCGCGCCGTGCAGGAGACACAATCGGCGGAGCAACAGGCGTCGCAAACCCCTGCGGCCGAGCAGCAGACCGTGGCGATGGTTCTGGCGAGCGGCGATAGCACGAGCTTGGACCGGACGTCATTGATCGGGAAGATTTTTATCGGCTTCGGCGCACTGCTCACCGTGGCCTCCGCCGCGCGCATGCTCATGGCGTAGCCGGGTAATTTTTCGCGGGCTAAGGCGCGGCTAACCGCCCGTCGCCGCGGTGGTCCAACACCTCCTTTCGGCCACTTGAAGCCCATCCCGCCAGCGGGCACATTGCCCGCCAAATCAGGCACGGGGTGTGCGTCAATGGCTACGTTCGAATTCATCATTGTCGAAAGCAAGGGACCGGTCGGCCTCATCACGCTCAACCGGCCGAAAATGCTGAACGCGTTGTCGTTCGGCGTGTTCCGCGAGATCGCCGCCGCGGTCGATGATCTCGATGCCGACGACCAGATCGGCTGCCTGCTGATCACCGGAAGCGAGAAGGCCTTTGCGGCCGGCGCCGACATCAAGGAGATGCAGCCCAAGGGCTTCATCGACATGTTCAACAGCGACTTCGCGTCGATCGGCGGCGACCGGATCGCCAAGTGCCGCAAGCCGACAATCGCAGCGGTCGCAGGCTATGCGCTCGGCGGCGGTTGCGAACTCGCGATGATGTGCGACATCATCATCGCCGCCGACACCGCCAAGTTCGGTCAGCCGGAGATTACGCTTGGAACCATTCCGGGGATCGGCGGCACGCAACGCTTGACGCGGGCGATCGGCAAATCCAAGGCGATGGATCTGTGCCTCACCGGTCGCACGATGGACGCCGCCGAAGCTGAACGCTCGGGCCTCGTGTCCCGCATCGTTCCCGCCGACAGGCTGATGGAAGAGGCCCTCGCCGTGGCCGAGAAGATCGCCTCGATGTCGCGTCCGGCCGCGGCAATGGCCAAGGAGGCGATCAACCGCGCCTTCGAGACGCCGCTGTCGGAAGGCATGAATGTCGAGCGCAACCTGTTCCACTCGACCTTCGCGCTGGAAGATCGCGCCGAGGGCATGGCCGCCTTCATTGAGAAGCGCAAGCCGGTCAACAAGAACCGCTAACGCACGGCTCGGCTGCGCGCCAGCGCTGCGCTAACGAGCGCGCGATAGACGCGCTCGGCGACGAACGTGGGCTTGTCGAGACCGAGGCGCGCCAGGCATTCGCGGTCGGCGGCATCGGGCGGATGGGTCATTCCCTGCCACAGCAGACCGGGAAGTTGCAGCGGCGCGCGCTGCGCCTCCCGCAACAATTGCAGGGCTGGAATCAGTCGCTGCTCGACCTCGGTGAAATCACTGCCGAACGGAAATGACGGCAACAGCCCCGCCTCGCGCGCCGGCCCGAGCGCATCGCGGATGCGCTCGGGATAGTTTTCGCGGTGGGCGGCTGGAATCTCGAAAGTCCGAGGCAGCTTCCCGGCCTCCTTGGCCTGCCCCATCAATTCGTCTTGGAAGCGGGAATCCGAGACCTGCAGCATCGCCGCGATGACGTCGGCGTCGGATTTCCCGCGCACGTCGGCCACACCATATTCGGTGACGAAGACATCGCGCAGGTGCCGCGGAATGGTTTCGTGACCATAGCTCCATCGGATGTTCGAACGCGCGGCTCTGCCGGCCGCGTGGATTGCTTCCAACGCGAGCACCGAGCGCGCATCTTGAAGCGCGAATGCCTGCGCCACAAAATTGTATTGGCCGCCGACGCCGCTCACGACCTGGCCGTTCTCGAGACCGTCCGATATCGCAGCTCCCAACAGCGTCGCCATCATCGCATTGTTGACGAAACGAGCGTCGACGCGACCGCGGCGCTTGGCATCTGCGTCAGCGAAGATTTCATTGGTGAAGGACACCGGCATCATCTGGATCCGCGCGAGTTGCTCGGGCGGCATCTCTCGCAGCGCGCGATAGAACGACTTCGGACCAAGGAAGAACGCACCGTGCAGGATCGCACCGTCGACCTCGCGCTTGAGGATACCGGCATCGATCAGGCCGAGAAATGCCTCGAACAGCATTTCGCTGACGCCGTAGAGGCCTTTCTCGAACGGTGCAGTTTCCACCGAGGCGAGTTGAGTGGTCCCGGGCGAAAGCCGCTTCACGATGTCGCGAAACTGCGCGTTGTCACGATGACGCAGGATGAGTCCCTGCGCCAGCGCGTCACCGATCTGGCCGATACCGATCTGCAGCGTGCCGCCGTCGCGCACCAGCCCCGCGGCGTGCAGCCCGATTGCGTATTTGGTGTCGCTGATCGGCTCGGAGGGCGGCGCAAACAGCGGAAAATCGGTGTCGGGGCTGTCGAGTACGGCGGCAAATTCATCCGCCGGAAGATCGCCGGCCCCCGGCATAAAGGGCAGCTCGGAATTGACCTGGGCGATCAGACTAAACGATGCGCGCCCCTCGCTGCGCGCGCGTAGGACCTCAAGTGTCGTGTCGGTGTTGCAGCTCAGGCTGTAGCGCGTTACGCCATCGGTCACGCGCTTGGCAACGAGCTGGGTCACGACATTGAGCCCGCGCGACAGCAGGTAAGACACCGCGTGAGTATAGTTGGCCGAGATGTAATGCTGTTGCGCGGACGGGGAGTGCAACCATCGTCCCGCCAAAAAGAAGAACTCGATCACCTTGATGTTGGGCGGCAAGGCTTCGGCCCGCAGCGCGTCCGTATAAGCGAGATCGGGATAATCGCCAAACAGGCGATCGATGACCGGGCTTATGAAGCGCCGCTCCAGCAGGTTCTTCGGCTTCGGCTTCTCCAGCGTCAGCGCGGACAGCAATGTGAGGTTGATGGAGCGGTCGGCAGCGGCCCGCGCATAGAGCGCGTTGATGACGTGATTGGCCTTGCCCAAGCCGAGCGGCAACCCGACCACGAGATCGCTCCCGACGTTACGGATGATGTCTTCCGCGAGCGCCCTGGGATCGGAGAAAATCTTCGGCATCGGCGATGGACCGGCAGGTGTGGATAACCGGCGCTGGAATCGGCGGCCGGTGACCTGAATTTATACTTCAAGCGGCGTTCATGATCGCCTGTGACGAACCGGCAACAGACAAGAACTGAAATAATGTGCAGATGTCGCGCGGCGGTTTGCTTGTGGCGGCACGGCCCCCTAAACAGGTAGATGTGTCGAAGGCGTCGGCGGGGGTGGACTGCCGGAGTTTGGTCTGCGGGATCACATGGTTGAGCGTGCCGCGAGGGTAGGCAACGTTGGAAGGCGCGTGCTTTTGTCGGGCATCTGCCTTGTCGCGGTGGCATGTGTGCCTCTGGCCGCGTTCGAGGTCCGCGCGGAGAACCTTCCGGACGCGCTGGCCAAGGCCTATCAGACCAATCCGCAGCTCAATGCCGAACGGGCACGTCAGCGCGCGACCGACGAGAATGTGCCGCAGGCGCTGGCAGGCTACCGGCCGCAGGTCGCCGCGAGTCTCTCGGCCGGCCTGCAGGCGGTCCGCGACCAATTGCCCGGCAATGTCATCCAAACCGCGACCTTGAAGCCCTGGCAGATCGGCCTGACGGTGACACAGACCCTGTTTAACGGCTTCAAGACCGCCAACAGCGTGCGTGTGGCCGAGTTGCAGGTGCAATCCGGCCGCGAGGCGTTGCGTAATGTTGGCCAAAGCGTGTTGCTCGATGCGGTCACCGCTTACATGAACGTACTGGCCAACCAGACGCTGGTGGAGGCACAGCGTGCCAATGTCGCCTTCCTGAAGGAAACCCAGGCGATCACGCAACGTCGCCTCAATGCCGGCGACGTCACCCCGACCGACACCGCGCAGGCCGAGGCCCGGCTCAATCGCGGCCTCGCGGATCTCAATGCCGCGGAGGTCAACCTCGCGATCAGCCAGGCCAGTTATGCGCAGGTGATCGGCAATCCGCCATCGCAGCTCCGCGCCCCCGAGACCGTTGACCGGCTGCTGCCGCGCAGCCGCGAGGATGCGATCGCATTCGCATTCCGCGAGCATCCGGCCGTGATGGCCGCAGGCTTCGATGTCGACGTCGCCTCGACCTCGATCCGCGTCGCCGAAAGCAGCCTGATGCCGAGCGTGTCGGTGCAGGGCAGCGTCAGTCGCAACCGCGACTCCGACCCGACGCTGAGCACGTTCGCGACCGATCAAGCCTCGGTGATCGGCCAGGTCACGCAACCGATCTATGACGGCGGGAGCGCAGCGTCGCAGACCAGGCAGGCCAAGGAGGTCGCGGCGCAAAGCCGCCTCGTGCTCGATCAGGTCCGCAACCAGGCCAAGACCGCGGCGGTCAGCGCGTGGGTCGCCAATGAGGGCGCCAAGATCGCGGTCGCGGCCTCCGAGTCCGAGGTCCGTGCGGCAACCGTGGCGCTGCAGGGAGTGCAGAAGGAAGCCTCCGGCGGCCAGCGCACTACGGTCGACGTGCTGAACTCGCAGCAGGACTTGATCCTCGCCAAGGCGCGGCTGATCGGTGCGCAGCGCGACCGGGTGGTCGCCTCCTACACGCTGCTCAGCGCCATCGGACGCCTTGACGTCAAGACGCTCAACCTGAATACGCCGGACTACCTGCCCGAGGTCCATTACCAGCAGGTGCGCGATGCCTGGCACGGGCTGCGGACGCCGTCCGGACGATAGGCACCGACGACGAACCGGATCCGCCGCGAACGGCTGGCCCTTCCCGCCCGCGCCGTCCCCCGATAACCTCCCGCCCGCCGGCGACGAACAACGCCGGAGGCGCCGACAAGGCGCATAAATAACAGCACATGCAGGGAGACGTTCAATGCTGACGCGACGCAGTATGATGCTTGCCTCCATCGCCGCGGGAGTAACCATGAACAGCAACACCACATTCGCAAAGGCCGCGCAGCCCTCGACGGCGGTCAATTTCGACGTGCCGGCCGGCGCGTGCGACTGTCACACCCATATCCATGGCGATCCCCAGAAATTCCCGTTCTTCGCCGGCCGCGTCTACACGCCGGAACTGGCCTCGCCGGAGGAGATGTCCGCTCTCCACAAGGCGCTCCATATCGAGCGCGTGGTGATCGTGACGCCGAGCGTCTACGGTCCGGACAATTCCTCGACACTGTACGGCATGACGGCCCGCGGCGCGACGGCGCGCGGGGTGGCGGTGATCGATGACAAGACCAGCGAAAGCGACCTCGACACGATGCACAAGGCCGGTTTCCGCGGCATCCGCCTTAACCTCGCGACCGGCGGCATCAACGATCCCAACGTCGGCCGGCAACGCTTCTCGGCTGCGGTCGAGCGGATGAAGGCACGCGGCTGGCATGTCCAGCTCTTCACCAGCCTCCCGATGATCTCCGCGATCAAGGAGCTTGTCGCAGCCTCCCCGATCCCCGTCGTGTTCGACCATTTCGGCGGCGCCGAGGCGGCGCTCGGCGTCGATCAGCCGGGGTTTGCGGATCTGCTCGCGCTGGTGAAATCCGGCAAGGCCTATGTCAAGATCTCCGGCGCCTACCGCGCCTCCAAGCTCGCCCCCGACTATCCCGACGCCGCGCCGCTTGCCAGGGCGCTGATCGCGGCGAACGCCGAGCGCATCGTCTGGGGCACCGACTGGCCGCATCCGGATTCGGTGACGCCACCCGGCAAGAAGGCCAGCGACGTGACGCCGTTGTTCCAGATCGACGACGGCCGCCTCCTCAACCAGCTTGCCGTCTGGGCGCCGGATGCCGCGGTCCGCAAGGTGATCCTGGTCGACAACCCCGCACGGCTCTATGGCTTCAGCTAATTGACTAGCGCTCGCGCGGCCGGCGCGAGAAATAGGAGATCAGCACCGGCAGCGTGATCAGGATCACCAGCGGCGCCAGCATCATGCCGGTGACGACAACGATGGCGAGCGGCTTCTGCACCTGCGAGCCGATGCCTTCCGATATCGCCGCCGGCAGCAATCCGACGCCGGCGACGACGCAGGTCATCAGCACCGGACGAAGCTGCAGTTCGCCGGTGCGGATCACCGCCCGCATCCGTTCATAACCCTCGTCGATCAGCTGGTTGAACTGCGACAGGATGATGATGCCGTCCATCACCGCGATGCCGAACAGCGCGATGAAGCCGATCGCCGCCGATACGCTGAAGGGAATGCCCGAGATCAGAAGCCCAAGCACGCCGCCGAAGATCGCCATGGGGATCACGCTCATGGCGAGCAGCGTGTCGACCATCGAACCGAAATTGAGGAACAGCAGCACCGCGATCAGCGCGAGGCTGATCGGCACCACGATCGACAACCGCTTGATCGCGTCCTGCAGGTTGCCGAATTCGCCGACCCACTCGACGCGCGAGCCGGGCGGCAGCGGCACCTGCTCCGCGACCTTCTGCTGTGCCTCCTGGATCGCGCTGCCGAGATCGCGCTCGCGCACCGAGAACTTGATCGGCAGATAGCGCTCCTGCTGCTCGCGGTAGATATAGGCTGCACCCGAGATCAGCTTGATCGAGGCAACCTCGCTCAAGGGAATCTGCGTGATGCCGTTGGCGCCGGCGACCCCGATCCGCAGGTTGTGGATTGCTTCGGCACTCTTGCGGTACTCGGGCGCGAGGCGAACGATGATGGGGAAATGCCGGTCGCTGCCGGGCTCATAGAGGTCGCCGGCGCTGTCGCCGCCGACCGCGACCTTGATGGTGGCGTTGATGTCGCCTGGCGACAGGCCGTAACGCGCCGCCCGCGCACGGTCGATGTCGATCTGGATGGTCGGCTGGCCGAGCGAGGTGAACACCGCGAGGTCGGTTACGCCTTGCACCGATGACAGCACGGACTTGATCTTGTTGGCCGTATCCGTCAGCGCCTGCAGGTCGCTGCCGTAGAGCTTGATCGAATTCTCGCCCTTGACGCCCGATACCGCCTCCGAGACGTTGTCTTGCAGATATTGGGAGAAGTTGAATTCAACGCCGGGGAACTTGTCCTGCAATTGTGCCAGCAATTGCGCAGTCAGCTCGTCCTTGTCATGGGTACCGGGCCATTCGCTGGCCGGCTTCAGCGGCGCAAAAAACTCGGCATTGAACAGCCCGGCGGCGTCGGTGCCGTCATCGGGACGGCCCTGCTGCGACACCACCGACACCACTTCGGGTCGGCTTCGGATGATCCGCCGCATCTCGTTGACATAGGCATTGCCTTCCTGCAGCGAGATCGTCGGCGGCAGCGTTGCGCGGATCCAGAGATTACCCTCTTCCAGCTTGGGCAGGAATTCGAGGCCGAGAAAACGCACGGAGATCACGGTCATGACCACGAGGCCGGCGGCACCGGCCATCACAAGCTTGCGGTTCGCCATCCCCCAGCTCAGAATCGGCAGGTAGACCTTGTAGAGTTGTTTCACGATCCAGGTCTCGGTCTCCTGGATATGGGCCGGCAGGATGATCGCGCTCAACGCAGGCGTGACCGTGAATGTCGCGAGCAGGCCGCCGGCGAGCGCATAGGCATAGGTGCGCGCCATCGGCCCGAAGATGTTGCCCTCGACGCCGCTCAGCGTGAACAGCGGCAGGAACGCGGCGATGATGATCGCGGCGGCAAAGAAGATCGAGCGCGAGACGTCGGCCGCCGCGGACAGGATCGCGTGGCTCTTGATCCCCATCATCGTGTCCTCGGAGATGTGGCTCTGCTCCGCCTCGGACAGCGCCGTGGTCTCCGACAGCCGTCGGAAGATCGCCTCCACCATGATCACGGTGGCATCGACGATCAGGCCGAAGTCGATCGCGCCGACCGACAGCAGGTTGGCGGATTCGCCGCGCAGCACCAGGATGATCACGGCGAAGAACAGCGCGAAGGGAATGGTCGCGCCGACGATCAGCGCGCTGCGGAGGTCGCCGAGGAAGATCCACTGCAGCAGCACGATCAGGAGGATGCCGACCACCATGTTGTGCAGCACGGTGTGGGTGGTGAGGT
Source organism: Bradyrhizobium lablabi (assembly GCF_018131005.1). Lineage (GTDB taxonomy): Bacteria > Pseudomonadota > Alphaproteobacteria > Rhizobiales > Xanthobacteraceae > Bradyrhizobium > Bradyrhizobium lablabi_D. Next base: position 586,689 of record NZ_JAFCJK010000004.1, on the reverse strand, counting down.
CGATCAGGTCCTTGCGGTCGTAGATACGCTCGATCTTGACCCCCGGCGGCAGGATCGAGGAGTTGTTGATCGAGTTCACGAGTTGCTCGACCCGCGCGATGGTTGGCGAGCTCTGCTCGCCGCGGCGCATCAGCACGATGCCTTGCACGATGTCGTCGTCGTCGTCGATACCGGCAATGCCGAGCCGCGGCTTCTCGCCGACGGTGACGGTGGCGATGTCCTTGACCAGCACCGGATTGCCACCGGACTGCGACACCATGGTGTTGTTGAGGTCCTCGATCGAACGGATCAGACCGACACCGCGCACCACGGCGGACTGCGCGCCGATATTCACGGTGTTGCCGCCCACATTGATGTTGGCGTTGGAAACCGCCTGCAGCACCTGGGGCAGCGTCAGTCCGTTGGCCACCAGCTTGTTGAAGTCGACCTGCAGCTCGTAGGTCTTTGTCTTGCCGCCCCAGCCGGTGACGTCGATCACGCCGGGCACCGCGCGGAAGCGCCGCTGCAGCACCCAGTCCTGCAGCGTCTTGAGGTCGAGCACGCTGTAGTTCGGCGGACCCTTGAGGCGGTAGCGGAAGATTTCGCCGATCGGGCTGAGCGGCGAGATGCCCGGCTGCACGTTGCCCGGCAGCGGCGCGAGCTGCGACAGGCGGTTCAACACCTGCTGCAGCGCCTCGTCGTAGGTGTAGTCGAAGGAGAACTGCAGCTTCACGTCGGACAGACCGTACAGCGAAATGGTGCGGATGGTCCGGAGGTTCTTGATGCCGGCGACCTGGGTCTCGATCGGGATCGTGATGTAGCGCTCGATCTCCTCCGCCGAGAGGCCAGGGCTTTGCGTCACGATGTCGACCATCGGCGGCGTCGGGTCGGGATAGGCCTCGATGTTGAGATGCCTGAAAGCGATCATGCCGCCGATGATGACGGCGACGAACATGGCCACCATCAAATAGCGCCGATTGACGGCAAAGGCGACGAGACGATCCATTTCAGATCGGAGCTTTCAGGCTGACGGGGCTTGTTTGATCGAGCATGATCTCTTCGGAAAACCGCTTTCCACTTTTCCGGATCATGCTCTAGGTGCCGGATGCAGCGCGGTCGATGAAGAGGCTTCCCTTTGTCACGATCTGCTCGCCCGGCTTCAGATTGCCGACGACCTCGACGAGATCGCCATTGGTAAGGCCGGGCTTGATCACGCGCAGCTCGATCGTCTTGTCGTCGCGGGCGACCCAGACGCGAACTTGGTCGCCTTCGTAGATCAGCGCCTGCTTCGGCACGCCGACCGCCGCGTGATCGCTCGGCGAATACAGCGTGACATTTGTGAACATCTCCGGCTTCAGCCGATAATCCTTGTTGTCGATGGTGGCGCGGACCTGGAGGCGGCGCGTGGCGGGATCGATCGCGGCGGCGACATAGTTGATCCGCGCGGGCAGCACCTTGCCGGGCAGCGCCATCACGCTGAAGCTGACCTCCTGCCCGACCGCGACATTGGCTGCATCGGACTCGCGGACATAGGCGATCAGCCAGACGGTCGAGAGATCGCCGATGACATAGACCGGATCGCTGGCGCCGGTCGAGACATACTGGCCGGGCCCGGCCTTGCGTTGGACCACGGTGCCACCGATCGGCGCGAACACCGTCGTTTCCGGATTGAGGCGCCCCTTCTGTCGGAGCGTCGCGACGTCGTCATCGCCGAAGCCGAGGATGCGCAACTTGTTCTGCGCGGCTTCCAGCAGCGTCTGCGCAGAGCGCGCGTCGTTCTGCGCCTGGATCAGTGTTGCGGATGCCTGCTGATAGTCCTTTAGCGGGATCGCCTTGCCTTCGGAAAGGTCCTTGGCGCGCTTCTCCTGGATTTGCGCAAGCTCGAGCGCCGACTGCGCCTTGTTCAGGCCGGTCATCGCCGCAATGTAATCGTTTTGCGCCTGCACGGTGTCGGCGGCCTCGATCACGAACAGCGCCTGCCCCTTCTCCACCTTGTCGCCCGGCCGCACCAGGAGGCGCGTGACGCGGCCGGTATAGGGCGAAAACACCGGCGTCGCCCGATCCTCATCGATGCCGATCTTGCCTTCGGTAACCAGTTCGGCGCGGAAGGCACGCTCGGTCACCGGCTGAAGGCTCAGGCTGGCCCATTCGGCCGCCGTCGGGGTGTAGCGCGATAATCCTTTGCGCGACTGGCTGGACACCTCCGAATGGGTCTGCTTGGCCGCACTCAGATGCGTGAAGCCGTAGACGCCGGCACCGGCCAGCGCCAGCAATGCGATGCCTACCGCGAATTTCCTGCGGGTAAGGCTCTGCATTCGTTTGGTAAACTCTTTGAACATACGGTCCGGGGTCTATCCGTGGCGGTTTCCGGAGGGACTGCCCCAGCGGTGCGCTAATAGTGCTGAATTGGCGTCTCAAACAACCAAAAAATCGCTATTCGGCTGGCCCTTAGGTTAAAGTTTGGCGAGCCTGAACAGCGGCTGAACGTCTTATCCGGGCCATTGCGGGGGATGGGTTCCGAGCGGCATCGCCGGCCTTGCCCAGAAGGCCGGGGTCTTTGACAGCACGGCCGCGTGCCTGACCGCGCGCAGCCGGCCAAAGCCCGACGGGACCTCCTCGATGACAGGCATCAGCGCATCCGCCTTCAGATCCTCGGTGCTCAACCCATCGACCATTCGGCCGAGATTCCACAGCCAGCGCCCGGTCTGCGCGAGCGAGACGCGGACATGCCAACTGCCGCCCTCGCGCGCCTGCCGCAGCTTCGCCATCATGGCGCCGAACGCCATCAAGTAGCCGGTGGCATGGTCGAGCATCTGCGCGGGCAATTCCTTCGGACCGTCGACGCCGGCCGCCTGCCCTTCGGCATGATTGAAGCCGGTCGCAGTCTGCACAAGGGAGTCGAAGCCGCGGCGCTCCGCCCACGGACCGGCATGACCATAGGCCGAGAGCGTCACGTAGACGATCCCCGGACTAATACGGGCCGCCTCCTCCGGCGAGAAACCGAGACCCGCGATCGCGCGCGGCCGATAGCCCTGGGAAAAGATGTCAGCCTGAGCCAACAGACCGCGCAACACGCTCTGGCCCTGCTCGCTCTTGAGCTCGATCAAGCTGGTCCGCTTGCCGCGACCGGTGTCGATGGTGAGCCAGGGGATCGCGGGGAGATCGGGGCCTGAGATCAGGAGCACGTCGGCGCCGTGGACTGCGAGCGTGCGGCCCGCAACGGGACCGGCGATCACGCGCGACAGGTCGAGCACGCGCAATCCCGCGAGTGGCCGGTCTCCGGCGGGCCAGGGTCTCGGCGGGGCCTCGCCGATCTTGTCGATCGAGATCAGCGGCAACTTCGCCAGCTCCTTGGCATGCGGCGTCGCCGACCATTCATCATACGAGCGCATCAGCGCCACGACTCCGCCGCTCGCATAGGCTGCTGTCTCGAACGCCTCGCCGTCCCATTGCATCAACGCGGCCTGCACGTCGTCGCGCTCCGCCCTGCAGTTGAGGACTGCGCAGACGGCGTCGCGATGATGCGGGAAGTTGGTGTGCAGGCGAACGAAACGTCGATCGCGAGTCCGATACACGCCTGCGATCTTGTCCCAGGCGGGGGGCGGCGGCTTGTCGTCGACCCGCAAATAGCGTTCGCTCCGGCACTCGATGACGGCGTGGCGCATGCCGACCGCGACCTCTTGCGGCTCGCCGCTGCGCACCCGCCAGATTTCCGCCGCGGCGAGGCCGGACGCGGCGATCGAGGCTTGCGCCGCTACGGCGACGCGAAACGACGATGGCAGTTGCGGCTCCGCGCCAGTCAGCGCCACGGCATCAAGCGCGGACGGCGCGCCGCCAACCGAGGTCCAGATATCAGCAAGGATTTCACTGACGCCCTGCATGCACGTTCCTCTCCCGGTCGTTTTTATTCTGCCCGAGCATGATGACGGAAAAGCGATGCCCGGTATTTCCAATCATGTCATGCTTGGTGTCCGAAAGCTCTGCCTGAGCGGAACAGGAGTTGCAATGGCTGCCATCGATCCCCTCACCGCGGGAGCCGTTCTTGCGGCCACCGCCGCAACGGACGCGGTCTATGTCATGTTCACCGCGGCCGTAGTCGCACGCAAGCGCGTGCCGGCGGCGACCTGGAGCAGTATCTGGTACCTGCTCTCGTCCTTTGCCGTGATCAGCTACACCGAAAACTGGTTGTACGTCGCCTTCGCCGCCATCGGCTCGTGGGTCGGCGCCTATGCAACGATCACGTTCCTGCATCGGCCGCCCGGTGGGCCCCCGGTGGGCGCTGCGCCGGAGTAGTTTTGTTTTTTTAGGCGTCATTGCGAGCCACCGGGCCGCGCGAATGCGCGCCCGATGGCTCGCAATGACGCGGATGGAGTTCATTTCAAACAGCGTGAGGATGTGCGGTGGTGTTCTCGCGACATGTTTTGCCCGAGGTTTGCATCGTCGTTGGCCCTCGCTGAGAACAGAGGGCGCAGGGAAAGCCGGGTGCCGATCGCACCCATGGGCCCGGTGCAACAAAAAGCACCGGGGGTAGGACCACAGGTGTAACCGGAAACAACCCGGCTTTCCCTGCGCGATGGTTTACGGCTTATCTCGTGCTCTTCCCGGTGAGACCAGCTTGTTGTCACCGTCATCAGCGAGCAGTGTGTGCTGCTCGCGAACTTAACACCTGCATCGGGGCGTCAGAACCACACGACTTCGCCGTCCGCCCCGGCACGTTCGCCTCGTGTGCCGCAGCGTCCACCGCATCTCAACCCAACACTCGTGACGACCGCGAAGCGCCCCTCATCCGGGTGAGACGGGCGGATCATTACACCAATTTGCATTTCTGAAAAACAGAATTATTTTTGCGCGGAGGACTCGACAGGTTTTCGAGTGATTTGCCCGACAGGCAGTTCTTGCATGGCTGACGTCTTCCTCTTCGTCGCCCTTCCGGCCGCGCCGGGGCTGTTCTTGGGTGTCGCGATCGTGGACGCTATACTTGAAGACTATCGACACGAGGGAGAGCTCGGATGAGCGTTTCCGTGATTGAGCAAGCCAAGATCCAGGCGCAGGTGCTGGTTCCGCTGGTGAAGGCGCTGCAAGCCGAACTCGGCGAAGCGCGCGCCAACGCATTGGTGCGCAAGGCGCTCGGCGACGTCTACCGCGGCCACGGCGAGACATTCTGGCGGGCAAAGAACGAGACCAGCGTCGGAACGTCCGTGGCGTCGGCGTTCGCGACCTATGCCCGCGACGATGCGCTCGAATACAAGGTGATCGCGCAATCGCAGGATGCCTTTGAGTTCGACGTAACGCGATGCCGCTATGCCGAGTTCTACAAGGAACTGGGTGAACCCGAGCTCGGCTTCCTGCTGGTCTGCACCGCCGACTTCGCAACCGCCGACGGATTTGGCGGCGACATCAAGCTGACGCGCACGCAGACCATCATGCAGGGTGCCAGCCACTGCGATTTTCGGTACCGGAGAGAGAAGGGACCGGGCTGAGGGCGGTGCTCGGCATTGGCATTCACGTGGTTGGAGGGAGCGGCGGATTACGCCTTCGGCTAATCCGCCCTACGATTCTTGTGATTCCCGTGTAGGGTGGATTAGCCGAAGGCGTAATCCGCCATTATCCTGGGATCATTGTCGTTCGCCGAAATCACCGCTCATTGCGCTGTCGCCTCCCCAGTCTTCGGGGAACAAGCCCGCGCGCACGTCGCGGTGAAAGGAAGAGTGCGGCCACTCGCGTACTCGGGTGACGAGCCGATGCTTTAATGGGTTGACGTAGCAATACTCGACGTGACGCGCGTAATCGACCTCATCGCGGATCAGATGCTCCCAGAACCGACGCTGCCAGATTCCACGTTCGCCGCGAGCGACACGAGCGGCGCTGAGCGCCTCCCGTTTTGGAAGTGCTTTTGCAAAGCGGCTCTTGATCAGTCGCCAGCGCGTGGAAAAATCAGAATCGCCGGGCGGCAGAGTCCAGATCGCATGCAGATGATCCGGTAGAACAACAAATGCGTCGATCGCGAATGAATAGTTCTGGCGCGTCGTTGCGATCGCTTCGCGTAGGGCGGCGATGTGGTCCACGAGCAGGGTTTGCCGCCGGTTCAGCAAATTGACGGTAAAGAACCAGCAGCCGCCAGGGACGAATGCGCGACGGTAGTTGGGCATTGGGATTCACGTGGTTGGAAGGAGCGGCGGATTACGCTGCGCTAATCCGCCCTACGATTCTTGGGATTTCCTCAATGAAAGTCGCGTGAGGGCGGCAGGATGCGGACGTCGCGGGGGTGGCGGATTTTCTGGGCTGGCGTATCGACGTGGTCGCGGCGGTCGTCGTTGAGCGGCTCGATCAGCGCCGGGGCAACCGGCAGCGGATGCTTGCGGGCGAGAGACTCGTTGGCGAGGCCGATCAGGTCGTGGGAGCGGTCGATCATGCGCTGCGCGACCAGATGCGTGACACCTTCCGGGCTGCTCTGGATATAACCCTCGACCAGGATCAGCCGCGCGCCCATCACTTCTTTCCGGTATTGCTCCATCACCTTCGGCCACACCACGATGTTGGCGATGCCGGTCTCGTCCTCCAGCGTCATGAACACGACGCCCTTTGCGCTGCCCGGGCGCTGGCGCACCAGCACCACGCCGGCGCAGCGCACGCGGCGGCGATCGTTGCCTTGGTTGATCTTGTGGCAGGCAACAACGCGCTCTTTGGTGAACGTCTCGCGCAGGAATTCCATCGGATGGCCCTTCAGCGACAGGCGGATGGTCTGGTAGTCGGCGACCACCTGTTCGGGGCGCGGCATCAGCGGCAACGGCTTTGCATTTTCATCCGGCTGCTCGCGCGCGATGGCCGCCTCGAACAGCGGCAGCGGCACGTCGTCGGGCAGCCGCCGCACCGCCCACAACGCCTCGCGGCGATCGAGCCCGAGCGAGCGGAACGCATCGGCATCGGCGAGCAGGATCAGCGCACGCTTGGGCAAGGCGGTGTCGCGCGCGAACTCCTCCAGCGAGGTGAAGGGCCTGCGGTTGCGCGCGGCGACGATGCGGTCGGCCCAGTCTTGTGATTCTGCAGCATCAAGTCGCGGCATCGCCAGTGCCACACCTCTCCCATGAGGAGAGGTGGACCGAGCTTGAGGTGCTGGCATGCGCCTTCGCACGGCTTGATCCGCCTTTAATCTCTCCTCATCCTCATCGAGCCAGTGAAAGCCGTCGATCTGGCGGAAGCCGAGCCGCACCGCGCAATAGTCCCCGTCCTTTTCCTCCAAAGTGTTCTGCGCGAAGCTGAAGGAGACGTCGACCTCGCGAACCGTGACGCCGTTCTTGCGGGCGTCGCCGACGATCTGCGCCGGCGCATAAAAGCCCATCGGCTGAGAGTTGAGCAGGCCGCAGCAGAACGCGTCGGGATGATGATGCTTCAGCCATGAGGAGATGTAGACAAGCTGCGCAAAACTCGCGGCATGGCTTTCCGGGAAGCCGTAACTGCCGAAGCCCTTGATCTGCTCGAAGCAGCTTTTGGCGAATTCCGGATCGTAGCCGCGATCGACCATGTTGCCGATCAGCTTGGTCTCGTATTGGCCGATGGTGCCGACATTGCGGAAGGTGGCCATCGAGCGGCGCAGGCCGTTGGCTTCCTCCGAGGTGAATTTTGCCGCCTCGATCGCGATCCGCATCGCCTGTTCCTGGAACAGCGGCACGCCGAGCGTCTTGTGCAGCACACGATATAATTCATCCGCGGGGCCGTGATCGGGTGATGGTGATGGATAAGTTACCTGCTCCTGCTTGTTTCGACGCCGCAGATAGGGATGCACCATATCGCCCTGGATCGGCCCGGGGCGCACGATCGCGACCTCGATGACGAGATCGTAAAATTCCCGCGGTTTCAGCCGCGGCAGCATGTTCATCTGCGCGCGGCTCTCGACCTGGAACACGCCGAGCGATTCACCGCGGCACAGCATGTCGTAAACTTCTAGGTCGTCCTGCGGGACGGTGGCAAGCTCCCAGCGCTTACCCTTGTGGCCGTCGATCAGGTCGAAGCATTTGCGGATGCAGGTCAGCATGCCCAGCGCCAGCACGTCGACCTTCATCATGTTGAGCGCATCGACGTCGTCCTTGTCCCATTCGATGAAGGTGCGGTCGTCCATCGCCGCATTGCCGATCGGCACATAGGTGTCGAGCCGGTCCTGGGTCAGCACATAGCCGCCGACATGCTGCGACAAATGGCGGGGAAACTCGATCAGCTCGGTGGCGAGTTCGACCGCGAGCGTGATCATTGCATTCTTCGGGTCGAGCCCGGCCTGCCGCACCTGCATGTCGTTGAGGCCCTTGCCCCAGCTTCCCCACACGGTGTCGGCGAGCGCAGCCGTGACATCCTCCGTCAGCCCCAGCGCCTTGCCGACATCGCGGATCGCGCTGCGCGGGCGGTAGTGGATGACGGTCGCGATGATGGCGGCACGGTGGCGGCCGTAACGGCGGTAGACATATTGCATCACCTCCTCGCGGCGTGAATGCTCGAAATCGACGTCGATATCGGGCGGCTCCAGCCGCTCCTTGGAGATGAAGCGCTCGAACAGCAGATCGACCTTGGTCGGATCGACCGAGGTGATGCCGAGCACATAGCAGACGGCCGAATTCGCCGCCGATCCCCGCCCCTGGCACAGGATGTTCTGGCTGCGAGCGAAATGGACGATGTCGTGCACGGTGAGGAAGTAATGCGCGTATTTCAGCTCGGCGATCAGCGCGAGCTCCTTCTTCAGGGTGGCGCGGAGTTTTGCGTCGATCCTGCCGCCGAAATATTTGTCGACCCCGGCCCAGGTCAGGTCCTCCAGATGCTGCTGCGCGGTCTTGCCCGGCGGCACCGGCTCATCGGGATACTGGTATTTCAATTGATCCAGCGAGAAGGAAATCCGGCCGGCGAAGCGCATGGTTTCCGCGATCGCCGCAGGGAGATCGCGGAACAGCCGCGCCATTTCGTGGGCGGGCTTGAGGTGACGCTCGGCATTGGCCTCGAGTTTCCGGCCGATCGCCTCGATCGTGGTTTTCTCGCGGATGCAAGTCAGCACGTCCTGCAGCGGGCGGCGCGCTGGATGATGATAGAGCACCTCATTGGTGGCGAGCAGCGGCACGCCGGCCTTGGCGGCAAGCGCGTGGAGCCGCGCGAGGCGGCGCCTGTCATCGCCGCGATAGAGCAGGCTTGCGGCGAGCCAGACGCCATCAGCGCGGCTTGCCTGCAGTCTTGCGAGCAGGTCGAGCGCTTTCACCGCGTCGAAGCGATGCGGCAGCGTCAGCACCAGAAGCTGGCCCTCCGCGAAGTCGAGCAGATCTGAAAGCCTCAGATGGCATTCGCCCTTCTCGATCCGCACAATGTCGTCGCCGCGCTTGCCGCGGGTGAGCAACTGGCACAGCCGGCCGTAGGCGGCGCGATCGCGCGGATAGACCAGAATGTCGGGCGTGCCGTCGATGAAGACGATGCGGGCTCCGATCAGGAGTTTTGGCTTGTGCTTGACCTTGTCGTTTTCGAGTTCCTTGTAGGCGCGCACCACACCGGCCAGCGTGTTGTGATCGGCGATCCCGATCACCGGGATTTTGAGGCCGCTCGCCTCATGCACATAGGCGCGCGGATCGGAACCGCCGCGCAGGAACGAGAAATTGCTGGTGATGCCGATCTCGGCATAGTCAGGCGCTGGACGAACTCCCGATGCGCTCATGCGAACAGTCCGTGCACATACCAATTGGCTGATACTGGCTCGCCCGCCTCGTCTCTCAGCTCGTTTTCATAGAGGCCATCGCGAAAAATCCAGAAGCGCTGGCCCTCGGCGTCCTCGACGCGGAAGTAGTCGCGCGTCAGCGATTTGCCGTCCTGCTTCCACCATTCCATGGCGATGCGCTCGGGGCCTTCGACCCGCACCACGGCATGCAAAGCGCGCCGCCAGGTGAACTGATGCGGTGCACCGTCGGGCACGGTTGCGAACGGCACCTTGATCGGCTCCGGCCGGTCGAACAGCCGCAAAGGGCGCAGCGGCGGCTCGCCCGCGACACGCTCCGGCCAGGAAGCCTGCGCCGCCGCGGCTAGATGATGCTGCGCCGGAACTGCGAGCGCTGATCGTTCGGGGATGTGGCTCTCCAGCGGCAAATGCACGACGACGCGCTTTCCACCGATGCGGGCGGCGATGCGATCGATCAGCGCGGACAATTCGTCATTGTCGTGCACGGTGGCATCGAGATCGCGCTGCTGCTGCACCACGATCTCGGTGCGGCCGGCGGCGAGGCGGATGAGATCGAAGCCGAAGCCGGGATCGAGCGGATCGTTCAGGCTGTCGAGCCGCTCGCGGAACAGGCGGTCGATCATTTCCGGCTTCGTCACTGGACGTCCGGTGTCGACGGCGATGCTGCGCACCGCACCGTCAGTGCGGAAGAAGCTTGCTTCAAGCTGCCGCGCGCCCTTGCCCTGCCTGTCCATCGTCGCAACCAGCATCCGGGCCAGATGCTGCAGCGTCATCGCGATCACGGTGTCGGTTGAAACCGGTTCGGGGAAACGCTTCTCCACGATGTAATCGGGCAGCGGCTTGCGCGGGCTGATCGGCGCATCGCCCTGCCCCAGCGCATGCGAGAGCAGCGTCGTGAAATCAGCGCCGAACCGCGCCGTGATCTCGTGATGCGCGCGTGCGGCGACATCGCCGATGGTTTTCAAGCCCGCGCGGCGCAGGCCGCTGGTGATCGCGGCATCGGCGCCGAGAGCAGCGACCGGCAGCGGACCGATCGCATGCGCCTCCTCGCCATCGGCGACGATCTTCCCCGAGGCGTGGCGTGTCAGCGTGCGCGCTGCGATCGAAGTGCCGGCGATCGCGGCGCTGACGGCAAAACCGCGGCGGCTCAACGCGTTCGTCACGATTTGCAGCAGCGCCCGTTCGCCGCCGAACAGATGCGCGCAGCCGGTGATGTCGAGGAACAGGCCGTAAGGCGGATCGAGCGCCACCAGCGGCGTGAAGCGGTCGCACCAATCGGCGATGTCGTTCAGCGTCTTGATGTCGGCGGCGGGATCGGCGTCGTAGACCACGAGCTCCGGACAGATGGCGCGGGCATTGGCGAGCGGCAGGCCGATCGACAGCCCGGCGCCGACGGCGGCCTCGTCGATGGCGTGAAGCAGGATGGCGTTGTGCTGTTTTGCGACGACGACGCTGGGGATTTCCTGCGCCGCCATCGTTTGCGCCGCTTTTTCATTCCTACCCGGCGAGACGGCGCTCTGCGCCACCCTGCGCTGGGTGCGGTCGATGGGCAGGCGCGGCAGCCACAGGCTGAGGATACGCCGACGGTTCAGAGAAAAGGCACTCATCAGATTTCCATTCCATGATCCATCGCCCGACCGGGCCATGACGATTGCGCACGAGTTCGGCGTCGAACCGCGGCGCGCCCCAGCCGCCTGCGGCCGGGCCCGGCGGCGAATGCGCCGCGCGCACGATCCAGCGCGTCTCGGCGGTCGAGGGGATCGGCGTCGCCGCGATCCGCAGCAGCAATGCGGTGACGCCGGAGGCTTGCGCGGCCAGGGTCAATTTGCGGCTGGCGACGAGATCGAGCTGACGCACATTGCCCCAGACCTCGAGCACCACCGCGCCCAGCGCATCGCAGGCGAGCGCATCCGCCGTCGTGCGCAACGCGGCCTCGACATCGGCAGCGCGCACCGTGACGAGCAAGCGCGGATCGAGGCCAAGCTCGGCAAGCCCGTTCATCGACAGCGCACCGGATTCGAGATCGGAAAAATCCTGCCGCACCCAGACCAGCGGCCGGCGCGGCGACAGAAGCCCGGCGAGCCCGGCGATGAAGCCGGTCGCCGCGCCGCCCTGATGTCCGCCGGCAAACACCTCATGCAGGGCTGCCGCCGCAAGCCCGCCGCGCAGCATCGCATCCGCACTCGCATGTCCAAGCGCGACGCGGTTCGGCATGTTCGCTTCGGATGGCGCCTCGATGCGCGCGATGCTGCCGCGCAAGGACGCAAGCGTATTCGTGCGTGCGCCGTTCATATGCGCCGCTCCTTCCAAGAGAGATTTGAAGCCGTCACTGGTGCTGAACAGAGAACCAGATACTGGCTCATTTGTTCATGATATGTTCTAATATAAAGCTAACCGGGCCGGAGGAGTCAATCGGATTGACGATTTTTCCGATTCATCAGCAGAATCAAGGAGATTCAGGGATGGACGTGCAACGCAAGCTGGCGATCCTGGCGGACGCCGCGAAATACGACGCCTCCTGCGCCTCCTCGGGCACCGAGCAGCGGGATTCCCGCGACGGCAAGGGCCTCGGCTCGACCGCCCCCGGCATGGGCATCTGCCATTCCTACGCGCCGGACGGCCGCTGCATCTCGCTGTTGAAGGTGCTGCTGACCAATGCCTGCAATTACGATTGCCTCTATTGCGTCAACCGCGCCTCCTCGAACGTGCCGCGCGCCCGTTTCACCATCGACGAGGTGGTGAAGCTGACACTCGATTTCTACCGACGCAATTACATCGAAGGCCTCTTTCTCTCCTCCGGCATTATCCGCAGCGCGGATTACACCATGGAGCAGGTGGTTTCAGTCGCCCGCAAGCTGCGCGAGGAGCATCACTTCCGCGGCTACATCCATCTCAAGACCATTCCGGAGGCCGACGACGCGCTGATCGCGGAGGCCGGCAAATATGCCGACCGCCTCTCCATCAACATCGAGATGCCCGAGGAGAACAGCCTCGCCAGACTGGCGCCGGAGAAGGACGCGCGCGCGATCCGCCGCACCATGGGCCGGTTGCGGCTGAAGCTGGACGAGGCGCAAGAGAAGGCAGCAACGAAGACAAAGCCTCCACGCTTCGCGCCGGCGGGCCAGAGCACACAAATGATCGTCGGCGCCGATAGTGCCAACGACAGGACGATCCTTGCCACCAGCGCCAATCTCTATGGCGCATACAGGCTCAAGCGCGTCTACTACTCCGCCTTCAGCCCGATCCCCGACGCGAGCCGCGCCCTGCCGCTGATTGCGCCACCGCTCGTCCGCGAGCACCGGCTCTACCAGGCCGACTGGCTGATGCGGTTCTACGGTTTCGACGTCGGCGAGATCGTCGAGGGACATGGGAGCGGCATGCTGCCGCTCGACATCGACCCGAAGCTCGCCTGGGCGCTGCGCCACCGCGACCGCTTCCCGCTCGATGTGAACCGGGCGAGCCGCGAGGAGCTCTTGCGCGTGCCTGGCTTCGGTCGCAAGGCGATCGAGCGCATCATCGCAACCCGCCGTGTCAGTTCGATCCGCATCGCGGATCTGACGCGGCTGCATATCCCCAGGAACAAGGCGCTGCCGTTTATCGTTCTCAGTGATCATCGCCCATCGGCGCGCCTGCTCGACGAGGCTGGATTGGTGGAACGCTTCAAGCCGAAGGCGACGCAGCTCGGGTTCGGGTTCTGATTACACTAACCTCTCATGCACACCAACATGCACACCATCACCCTCGACAGCGAGACTGATTTCGATGGCTGGCGCAAAGCGGCGCGGCGGCTCGCACAGAACGAGGTGAAGCCCGCTGACGTGACGTGGACGGTGCGTGGCGGAGAGCCGGAATTATTCGCGGCGGAGGACAATTTGCCTGAAGCGGCCGAGGGCACCTTCAACGTGTCAGCCAAATTCGTCGAGCTGGCAAAGGCCGCGATCCTGCACCGCAATCCCGAGCGCTTCGCCCTGCTCTATCGCCTGTTGTGGCGGCTGCGCAGCCATCACGGGCTGCTCAATGCCGCAACCGATCCCGACGTCGCCGCGGTCAGCGCGATGGCCCGTGCGGTGCATCGCGACGAGCACAAGATGCATGCCTTCGTCCGCTTCCGCGAAGTCGGCCGCGAGCAGAAGAGCTACTTCGTGGCCTGGTTCGAGCCGGAGCATCATATCGTCGAGCTCGCGGCTCCCTTCTTCGCCAGTCGCTTTGCCGACATGCCGTGGTCGATTCTCACCCCGGATGTTTGCGCGCATTGGGATGGCCACGAAATTACGATCACGCCTGGAGTTGCAAAATCCGAAGCGCCGGGCGAGGACCGGCTCGAGGAGACCTGGCGGCGCTATTACGCCTCGATCTTCAATCCGGCCCGGCTGAAGGTGAAAGCGATGCAGACCGAGATGCCGCGAAAATACTGGAGGAACCTGCCTGAGGCCTCGATGATTAAACCGCTGATCGAGAGCGCGGAGCGCTCCACCAGCGCCATGATCGCAAACGAGGCGACCGAACCGCACAAGCCGCAGAAGCGCCAGGATACGCCGATGGCCCCTAAGCAAGCGCACGACACCATCGCCGCCTTACGCGAACAAGCCGCCGATTGCCGCGCCTGCCCGCTGTGGAAGAACGCGACCCAGACCGTGTTCGGCGAAGGTCCGCAAACGGCATCCATCATGATGGTCGGCGAACAGCCCGGCGACAAGGAAGACATCGCGGGCCACCCCTTCGTCGGGCCCGCCGGGCAGATGCTTGATCGCGCGCTGGAAGAGGCCGGCATCGACCGCCGCAAGGTCTATGTCACCAACGCGGTAAAGCATTTCAAATTCGTGCCGCGAGGCAAGGTCCGGCTGCACCAGAAGCCGAGCACGCCTGAGATCCGCGCCTGCCGTCCCTGGTATGAGCGCGAACTCGCCGCCATCGAGCCGGAACTCGTGGTGGCGCTGGGCGCCACCGCCGCGCAAAGCGTGCTCGGAAAGGTCACACCGATCAACCGGAACCGCGGCCGCCTGATCGATCACGACGGAACCAAGGTGCTCGTCACCGTGCATCCGTCCTATCTGCTGCGACTTCCGGATGCAGACGCCAAGGCACGCGAATACCGCCACTTCGTGGACGATCTGAAGATCGCCGCTGCGTTGCTTGGTCAATCGGCAAACGCCGCCTGAGTTCCCCGCGAACCCCACATTGGCGTGAAGCGGTTGAATGCGTTGAGAAATGCCTACAACCCTTAATTGACGTGTGATACAGTCGCATTCTTCATAGCTATTGGGCGTCATGTTCACGCCATGACGTACCTGAGGTCAGCGCGCTGCGCGGTTCGCTAGCCCCGGCCGCGCAGCGTGCGACCTCCACGTCGTTGCTTCCCGACAACAGCAATGACAATTCCCCGCGACGCGAGATGCTGCATCACGGACAGCACATCTGCCGTGGCGCCGCTGCTGCGGGAACGACACTAGAAAGATTCCAATCGGAGCCATCACGAGGCATCACGCAGCGCGCTGTCATTTCCTGGTTGCCGCAAGCCGGGCGGCATTACCTTGTCATCTAACCTTCAAGTCCCTCGGTCAAATTAACCCTCTCATTGCAGACGAGGGGCGTCAGAATGACCGATATTGCAGTCAATTCATCGATATCCGACGGAGTGCCGATACAGCCAGCGTCGCGGCCCAATCTCGACAAGGGCTTCAATCCCCTCACGATGATCATGTTCTTCGGCGTCCTTGCCGCCGGATTGCTGTATGTCGCCTACAGCATCTATTCGGACATCGACGCGACCGGCACCAAGGTCACGACTTTGGTGCCCTACATTCTGCTGTTTGTCGCGCTGCTGATCGCGCTCGGCTTCGAGTTCGTGAACGGCTTCCACGACACCGCGAACGCGGTCGCGACCGTGATCTACACCCACTCGCTGCCGGCGGAAGCGGCCGTGATGTGGTCCGGCCTGTTCAACTTCCTCGGCGTATTGACTTCGAGCGGCGCGGTGGCGTTCGGCATCGTCTCGCTCCTGCCGGTGGAATTGATCCTGCAGGTCGGCTCCAGCGCCGGCTTCGCAATGGTGTTCGCGCTCTTGATTGCCGCGATCATCTGGAATCTGGGCACCTGGTATTTCGGCTTGCCGGCCTCCTCCTCGCATACGCTGATCGGCTCGATCATCGGCGTCGGCGTCGCCAATGCGCTGATGCGCGGCCGCGACGGCACCTCGGGGGTGGACTGGAGCAAGGCCACCGAGATCGGCTACGCACTGTTGCTGTCGCCGCTGGTCGGCTTCGTCTGCGCCGCGCTACTGCTGTTGCTGCTCAAGACCGTCATCAAGAACCCTGCGCTTTACGCCGCGCCGGAAGGCCACAAGCCGCCGCCGCTCTGGATCCGCGGCCTGTTGGTGCTGACCTGCACCGGCGTCAGCTTCGCGCACGGCTCGAACGACGGCCAGAAGGGCATGGGCCTCATCATGCTGATCCTGATCGGCACCGTGCCGACGGCCTACGCACTCAACCGCTCGCTGCCGGAATCCCAGGTGGCGCAATTCCAGAAGACCTCGGAGGCGGCCTCCAGGGTCATCGCGGCCAAGGGCGCCGGCCACAGCATCATCGGCGATCCCCGACCAGCGGTGACGCAGTACATTTCGTTGCACCAAATCACCGAAGGCACCTTTCCGTCACTATCGGTGCTGGTGAGGGACATCGCCGATCAGGTGCAGAGGTACGGTTCGCTCAACAAGGTACCGGCGGAAGCCGTCGGCAACACCCGCAACGACATGTACCTGGCCTCGGAAGCGATCCGCTTCCTGATGAAGGACAAGGAGAGCGACCTCAGCAAGGAAGACATCGCTATCCTCACCGCCTACAAGGCCTCGCTCGACAGCGCGACCAAATTCATCCCGACCTGGGTGAAGGTCGCGGTCGCGATCGCCCTCGGCCTTGGCACCATGGTCGGCTGGAAGCGCATCGTCATCACTGTCGGCGAGAAGATCGGCAAGACTCACCTGACCTACGCGCAGGGTGCGTCCGCAGAACTCGTCGCTGCCGGCACGATTTTCGCCGCCGACACGTTCGGCCTGCCCGTGTCGACCACTCACGTGCTGTCGTCCGGCGTCGCCGGCGCGATGGCTGCCAACGGCTCCGGCTTGCAGGTTGCCACAATCAGAAACTTGGTGATGGCCTGGGTCCTGACGCTTCCCGCAGCGATCCTGATCTCGGGCTCGCTCTATGTGATCTTCGCGCGGCTGTTCTGATCAGGAAGGCGCAGCGGCCCAAATTGAAAGGCCCGCGCCGTAGTGCGGGCCTTTTGCTTCGAATGATGGTGTCCGTCATTGCGAGAAGCTCGCGACAAAATTTGCGCTGAAGCGACGAAGCAATCCATCGAGCAGTATGCGCGGAAGGATGGATTGCTTCGCTTCGCTCGCAATGACTGCTCAGGCCGTCACGCCGCCAGCGAGTTCTCCACCAGCTTGATCCAGTAGGACGTGCCGTGGACGATCGCCTCGTCGTTGAAATTGTAGGCGGGATGATGCAGGCCGGCGCTGTCGCCATTGCCGCAGAAGATGAAGGCACCGGGCCGCGCCTCGAGCATGTAGGCGAAGTCTTCCGCGCCCATCAGCGGCGGCATCTCGTGGACGTTGGCCTCGCCGGCGACTTCCCTGGCGACACGGCTCGCGAACTCGGTCTGCGTGCCGTGGTTGACGGTGACGGGATAGCCGCGCTCGTAATTGAGGTCGATCTTCGCGCCGGTGACCTTTGCGATGCCCTCGACCACCTCGCGAACGCGTTTTTCGACGAGATCGCGGACCTCCCTGGTGAGCGTGCGCACTGTGCCGTGCAATTCCGCGGTTTGCGGAATCACGTTGCGGGCGTTGCCGGCATGGAATTCGCACATCGAGATCACGGCGGAATCGAGCGGATCGATCGTGCGCGACACGATCTGTTGCAGCGCGGTGATGAGCTGCGCGCCGACCAGCACCGAGTCGATGCATTTATGCGGCCGCGCGGCATGACCGCCGAGGCCTTCGATCTTGATATCGATCGCATCGGTCGCGGCCATGATCGGGCCGGTGCGGATCGCAAACGAGCCGATCGGGATGCCCGGGCCATTGTGCATGCCATAGACCTGTTCGATGCCGAAGCGCTCCATCAGCCCGTCCTTGATCATGGCGGCAGCACCCGCGCCGCCCTCCTCGGCCGGCTGGAAGATCACGACGGCATCGCCGGCGAAATTGCGGGTCTCGGCGAGATAGCGCGCGGCGCCGAGCAGCATCGCGGTGTGGCCATCATGGCCGCAGGCGTGCATCTTGCCGGGGGTCTTGGAGGCATAGGGCAGATTGGTCTGCTCCTCGATCGGCAGCGCGTCCATGTCGGCGCGCAGGCCGATCACCTTGAGGTCGCCCTTGGCAGGCCCCTTCTTGCCCTTGATGACGCCGACCACCCCGGTCTTGCCGAGGCCGGTCGCCACCTCGTCGCAGCCGAACTCCCTCAAACGGTCCGCCACGAATGATGCAGTGCGGTGCACATCGTAGAGCAATTCGGGGTTTTCATGGATGCTGCGGCGCCAGGCCTGGATATGGGGTTGCAGATCGGCGACGCGATTGACGATGGGCATGGGACTTCTCTGGCTTCAAATGTTGGAACGCTCACAACTCTGTGTAGCACGCAAGGGGCGGTCCCCCCAACAGCGCCCCGGCGCCCCCGCCCCGCCCCCAGCGCCGGGCTTGTCCCGGCCGGCCCGTCTGACCGGAGCGCAAATCATGACCGATGCGGTCGAGCTATTCGGGCAGCCCTGCTTTGTGAAGACCCTCAATCCACAGCTTCGCCTTTGCCTGCCTGCTCCGGGCGATCATCGCAGATATCGTAAAGGAGGGATCGGTCTCAAGCACGCGCGCGGCCGCCTCTCGCGCCTCATCGCCGCGCCCAAGATGGGCGAACGCGGACGCGAGGCAGCGGTAAGCTCCTGCATAGGAGGGGGTCTGATGCTGGGCTTTCTTGCCCGCGACGATGGCCTCGTCGAAGCGACGAAGCTCGATAAGGGCCATCCCCATCCCAACAAACGTTGTGTGTAGCGTCGGGTCTACCGGGCTCACACGAATGGCACGCTCGAAGCTTTGAACCGCTTCCTCCGGCTGCCCCGCAATTTCATAGACCCAGCCTCTGCCGCGCCATGCCAAATATGAATTGGGGTTGAGCGCAACCGCCCGGTCGGCCATTTCGAGCTCGCTTTCACTGTCGCCGACCATGAACGCCGAGATCATGGCAGCCATTGCTAACGTGTCAGGATCACCATCGTCGATGCTCAAGGCGAGGCGGAGAAGCCGAATTGCCTCGTTGCGGTCGAATTGCGGGTCACTCGCATAGCCCATAGTGACGTTAATGGTGTGACAGGCGCCTGCCAGAGCCGCGACCGCGCCGAACCGAGGATCCAGCTCCAAGGCGCGATGAGCCAGCCTGATCGCCTCGGCGAAACCTTCGCGGGTTGTTAGGTAAAACTGCGGCAAGGCGCGGAGATACAAATCATAAGCGGTGAGATCCTCGGGTCGCCGCCGCGTCGCGATTGCAATCTCTGTTTGAAGCAGCTTGGGCTGAATGGCCGCGACGACGGCGACCGTTACTTCGTCTTGCAGCGCGAAAACGTCGGTCAGCTCGCGCTCGAACCTGTCCGCCCAAATGTGCGCCCCTGTAATCGCATCGATCAACTGCCCGGTGATGCGAACTCTCCCCGCCGCCTTACGTACAGATCCCTCAAGGACGTAACGGACACCAAGCCTGCGCCCGACCTCCTTGATATCGACGGCTCGGCCCTTGAAGGTGAAACTCGAATTGCGGGCGATCACGAACAGCCATTTGAACCGCGAGAGCGCGGTGATGATCTCCTCGACCATTCCGTCCGCGAAATATTCCTGCTCGGGGTCGCCGCTCATGTTCTCGAACGGCAGCACGGCGATAGAGGGTTTGTCCGGGAGTGGCGGGGCCGCACTTAGCCCATCGATCAGTGCGCCATGCTCTCCCGCGCGTACAGCAAAAGCGCGGACCGGCTTGGAGATGTTCTTGAGCTGCTGTTCGCCCCGGTCCTCGAAGCCAATGTCGAGCTTGCCTTCGACTTCGCCGAAGACCTTCTCGGACATCAGGATGCCGCCCGGATCGGCGATCCCTTCCAGTCGGACGGCAATGTTGATCCCGTCGCCGAAGAGGTCACCGTCTTGTCCAACGATAACGTCACCAAGGTTGAGCCCGACGCGCAACGTCAGGGGACTGCTGCCAGAGGCGAGATGATCCTGTATCTCGACCGCGCATCTCGTGGCCGCTAAGGGACTCGCGAACTCGGCCAGCGCGCCATCACCCGTTGTCTTGATGAGTCGTCCTTCGTGGCGGGAGAGGCTCGGCTCGATCAATTCTCGCTTCAGCCGTTCGAACTCGGCGTAGGTGGCTTCCTCCGCGCGTTCCATGAGCGCGGAATAACCAACCACGTCGGCGGCCAAGATCGCAGCCAATCGCCTTTGAACCCGCTGCTCCGTCACAGCGCCCTCCGAACGACCGGGCAAAACACGTCGCCGGGACGAGGAGCCTAGCACTTTGTTGTGAACCTGTGAGCGGTAATCGCGGAAGGGCGTCGGGCCATCTGCGGGCAAGCGCTCCGCCATGCGATCAGCGCATCGGCGAGCGGTTGCCAATTCTGGCCATCTGTGTCCACCATCCGTCATGAATCTCACCCGACGCACCCTGCTCGCCGCCTCCGCAATGCTTCTCGCGGCGCCGCGCGCGCGTGCGGGTGAGATCACCGACGCGGCCGGCCGCGCGATCACGATTCCCGAGACTGTCAGCCGGGTATTTCCGGCGGGGCCGCCGGCTGCGATCCTGCTCTACACGCTGGCGCCGGATCTCCTGCTCGGCTGGCCGCGCGCCAACCGCGCAGAGGAATGCGCGTTCCTGCTGCCCGACGTCTGCAGACGACCCGAGGTCGGCCGTCTCACGGGCCGCGGCAACACCGCCAACCTCGAGTCGGTGTTGGCGTTGAAGCCCGATCTCATCCTCGATGTCGGCTCGACGGCACCGACCTTCGCCTCACTTGCCGCCCGCGTGCAGGAGCAGACGGGAATCCCCTATGCTCTGCTCGATGGCCGCTTCGAGGCGATCGCGTCCACTTATCGCCTGCTCGGTGCGCTGACGCACCGCGACGCGGAGCCGCTCGCGAGCTTCACGGAGCGCACGCTCACCACGATTCAGTCGAGGGTCAATCGGATCCCGGATCAGGAGCGCCCGCGCGTGTTTTACGCGCGTGGACCGCGGGGGCTGGAGACAGGGCTCGGCGGCTCGATCAATGTGGAGACAATCGAATTCCTCGGCGCGCGCAACGTCGCAGCCGAACAGCGCGGCGGGCTCGCCACGGTGTCGATCGAACAGGTGCTCGTCTGGGATCCTCAGGTCATCGTCACCATCGACCGCGACTTTGCGGCAAATGTCGCTAAGGATCCGCAATGGGCGCAGATCCAGGCCGTGCGCACCGGCCGCGTCCACCTGTCGCCCAAGCTTCCGTTCGGATGGGTCGATTTTCCGCCATCGGTCAACCGGCTGATCGGGCTCTGGTGGCTGGCAAAGATCTTCTATCCCGATCATTTCGACGAGGACATTCGCGCCCTGGCTCGCGACTTCTATTCGCGGTTTTATCACGTGACTCCGTCCGATGCCGATATCGACGGTGTGCTCCAGGGCCGCGGGTGATACGCTGCCGCAATGGCTCGCTCCAGCGTCCCCGGCTTCCTGATCTCGTTCCTGGTCCTCGTCGCCGCATTGCTGCTTGCATTCACCGTCGGGCGTTATCCAGTCGGTCTTGGCGATCTCTTCGCTGTCCTCGCCGCGAAGCTGACCGGTCACGCGCCGAACGTACCGCCCGCGGTCGAAAACGTGATCTGGCAGGTTCGCGGGCCCCGCATCGTCGCGGCTGGCCTCGTCGGCGCGGCGCTCGCGGTCGCAGGCACCGCCTTCCAGGGCCTGTTCCGCAATCCTCTGGTCTCGCCCGACATACTCGGCGCCTCGTCCGGCGCGGCGCTCGGTGCGGTGCTCGGCATCTTCATCTCGCTTGGCGTATTCGCGATACAGGCGATGGCATTTGCCGGAGGGCTTGTCGCGGTCGCTGCGGTCTACGCGGTCGGAAGCGCGGTCCGCGCGCGGGACCCCGTGCTGGTGCTGGTGCTCGCCGGCGTCGTCATCGGAGCGCTGCTCGGCGCTGGAGTCGGCCTGATCAAGTATCTGGCCGATCCGTACAACCAGCTTCCCGCCATGACCTTCTGGCTGCTCGGCAGCCTCGCCGCGATCGGACCCTCCGATCTCATCCCGCTGTTCGGTCCGGTCGCGATCGGCACGCTGGTGCTCTTCGCACTCAGGTGGCGCATGAACGTGATGTCACTGCCTGACGAAGAGGCGCGCGCACTCGGAGTGCCGACTGGCCCCTTGCGCATCGCCATCGTCGCAGCGGCGACGCTGGTCACATCAGCAAGCGTTGCGACCGCAGGGATCATCGGCTGGGTCGGGCTTGTGGTGCCGCATATCGCGCGCACGCTGGTGGGCCCAGATTTCGGCCGGCTCATCCCTGCCGCGGCGCTGATCGGCGGTGGATTTCTGCTTCTGATCGACACGCTTGCCCGCACCGCGGCCGCGGTCGAAATTCCGCTCGGCATCCTCACCGCCCTGGTCGGCACGCCGTTTTTTATCTGGCTGCTCACCAGCGTCGCGAAGAGCTGGTCCACGGAATGACTCTCTCGGGACGCGATCTCACCATCGGCTATGGCGACCGGGTGGTCGGGACCCAGCTCGACATTTCACTGAAATCGGGCGAGGTGTTAGCGCTGCTCGGCCCGAACGGCGGCGGCAAGACCACACTGCTCAAGACGCTGCTCGGTCTGCTGCCGCCCAAGGGCGGGGAGATCGAGCTCGGTGGCCGACCACTCGCGAGCTTCACCAGTCGCGAGCGGGCGCGGCGCATCGCCTACGTCCCGCAATCACATACGGCGACGTTCGCCTTCACGGTCGAGACCGTGGTCCTGATGGGACGCACCGCGCATGGTAGCCTGTTCAGCCGACCAACTGCCGCCGATCGCGCGATCGCCGCGCGCATGCTCGAGCGCCTCGGCATCGCCCATCTGGCTGACCGGCCCTCCACCGAGATTTCCGGCGGCGAGCGACAGCTCACGCTGCTGGCGCGTGCACTGGCGCAGGAGCCGCAATTCATCGTGCTCGATGAGCCGACTGCGAGCCTCGACTTCGGCAACCAGGGGCGTGTGATGCATGAGATTCGCGCGCTTGGACGCTCCGGCCACGGCGTGCTGTTCACGACGCATGATCCCAACCACGCCATGCGTGCCGCCGATCGCGCGTTCCTCCTCCGGCAGGGCATGCGCATTGCCGATGGCGAGATCCGCAGCGTTCTCACGCGTATGCAGCTGGAAGAGCTGTACGGCACGAAACTGACCGTCTTTCAGGATCGTGACAGCGGCGAAAGCGCATTTCTGCCGGGATGAAACGGCCGCGCAGGTCTGGCTCCGCCCGACATCCAGCGCGGAGATTCGCGTCAGTTCATTCGCTTGGGTCTTGCGCTTGGGTGTTGGCGATCCAAAGCACGGTCTGGTAAGCGGGTAGCTTCGGGCCTAATGCGGAGAGGTTCCGATTCAGGCCAACGAGATATCGGTCTAATGGTCTCAGCAGAAAATGACCGCCAGGAATGAGGGCATGCCGCGAAGGCTCGAAGGAGATTTCGACTATATCGTCGTCGGCGCGGGCACGGCCGGCTGTATCATGGCCAACCGCCTGTCGGCCGATCCGAGGAATCGCGTCCTGCTGCTGGAAGCGGGCGGCAACGACAACTGGATCTGGTTTCACATCCCGGTCGGCTACCTCTTCGCGATCGGCAATCCGCGCTCGGACTGGATGTTCAAGACCGAGTCCGAGCCCGGCCTGAACGGCCGCACACTTGCTTACCCGCGCGGCAAGGTGATCGGCGGCTCGTCGGCGATCAACGCCATGATCTCGATGCGCGGACAGGCCGCCGACTACGACCATTGGCGGCAGCTCGGGCTCACGGGCTGGAGCTACAGCGACGTGCTCCCAGTGTTCAAACGGCTGGAAGACCACTTCCTCGGAGAAAGCGAGCATCACGGTGCCGGCGGCGGCTGGCGCATCGAGGCACCCCGCCTGTCCTGGGACATCCTCGACGCGGTCGGCGATGCCGCGGAGGAAATGGGGATCAAGCGCATCCCCGATTTCAACACCGGCGACAATGAGGGCACGAGCTATTTCCACGTCAACCAGAAGCGCGGCCGGCGCTGGTCGGCGGCGCGCGGCTTCCTCAAGCCGGTGCTGAACCGCCCCAATCTGCGGCTGGAAACCAATGTGCTTGTCGATCGCCTGATCGTCGAAAGCGGCCGCGCCGCGGGCGTGCTGTTCAAGCAGGGCAACGAGGTGGTCGAGGCGCGCACCAGGGGCGAAGTGATCCTGTGCGCCGGCTCGATCGGATCGACCGAGGTGCTGCACCGCTCCGGCATCGGCCCGTCCCAATGGCTGTCGCCGCTCGGCATCGACATCGTGCTCGACCGGCAGGGTATCGGCCGCAACCTGCAGGACCATCTGCAGCAGCGTGCGATCTACAAGGTCTCCGGCGTGCGCACGCTGAACGAGACCTATTACAATCTATTGCGCCGCGGCCTGATGGGTCTCGACTACGCGTTCCGCCGCCGCGGGCCGCTGACCATGGCACCGTCGCAACTCGGCATCTTCACGCGCTCCGACTCCACGAGGTCGCGCGCCAACATCCAGTTTCACGTGCAGCCGCTGTCGCTCGACAAGTTCGGCGATCCCCTGCACCGCTTCCCCGCGATTACGGTGAGCGCCTGCAATCTGCAGCCGACCTCGCGCGGCACCGTGCGCATCCGCTCGGCAGCGCCGGACGACAAGCCGTCGATCGCGCCGAACTATCTTGCGACCGACGACGACCGCCAGGTTGCGGCGGATGCGATCCGCACCACGCGGCGGTTGATGAAGCAGAAGGCGCTGGAGAAATATCGGCCCGAGGAATTCCTGCCCGGCCCCTCCGTCGGCGACGACGATGCCGCGCTGGCGAAGGCTGCCGGGGACATCGGCACCACGATCTTCCACCCCGTCGGCACCGCAAAGATGGGAACGGAAAACGATCCGATGGCCGTCGTCGACGAGCGGCTGCGCTTCTACGGACTCCGTGGGCTGCGCATCGCCGATGCCTCGGTCATGCCGACCATCACCTCCGGCAACACCAATACGCCGACGGCGATGATCGCCGACAAGGGCGCAGCGATGATCCTGCAGGATGCGCGATGATCCACCACGAAATGGATCGTCTCGTGCGAGCGGATCCGCGTTCACTGCGTCCCGATCAGGCTGTT
This sequence comes from Bradyrhizobium lablabi, assembly GCF_018131005.1. Taxonomy (GTDB): domain Bacteria; phylum Pseudomonadota; class Alphaproteobacteria; order Rhizobiales; family Xanthobacteraceae; genus Bradyrhizobium; species Bradyrhizobium lablabi_D. Next base: position 561,628 of record NZ_JAFCJK010000004.1, on the reverse strand, counting down.
CTCGCTATGTCTGCGGCGGAAAGCGGTCGAAGGTCGGCAACGCGTGCACGTCTTCCATCCAGCGAAGACGTTCCGCGACCTGGATATGCATCGTCGCCGGCACTGCATCGGCGTCATCGCAGGTCGCGCTCTGAATATCGATGATCCCGGGCAACATGGCCGCGTTGGTGTAGAAAAGGCCGGTGCCGCAATTGTCGCAAAAGTGCCGCCGCCCGTTTTCTGACGACCGGTAGATCCTGGGCTGCCCCTTCGTCACCTTGACCGCGTCTTCAGCGTACGTCGTCCAGCCGACCATGGGCGCGCCGGCGTGACGCCTGCAATCGGCGCAGTGACACAGCGCATGAACGATGAGTTGCCCCGCGACCTCATAGCGAATGGCGCCGCAATGGCAACCGCCGTTGACAGTACTCATGCTCTCCTCCGTTCGATTCGAATTTTGACCGGATCGATAGTCTCGGAGACTTGCGGCTTCAATGGTGCATTCGATCCGCGATTGCGTCCTACTGTCGCGCGACGACATCGATTCTGACAAGGAATTGCAGGCCAAGCGCGGAACTGAGCGAGACAGCGCAGCGCTGCCCACACATTGGGATGTGACGTGCAGCCACCTTCAGCCTGCCATCGCTCGCCCGACCCGCGCGAGCGCCTGCGCAATGTCGTCGGCGTTCGAGCAAATCCCGAAGCCGAAGCGAAGCCGGTCGCCACGGTGATCGCAATGCACCGCCAGCGCGGCAAGCTTTGCCGCGATGTCCCCGGCGCGCGACGTCCGGAAGGTGAGAAAATTGCCGTGTTCGGCATTGCCGCCGAATGGCGTGATCAAATCCGCTCTCCGCAGCCCCTCGATGTCAAGCGCCTCGATGCCGGCAAGGAAGCGCGCCATCAATGTGCGCGCATGCGCATGGATCTGCTCGACGGTAATGCTCTCACGGTCCAGCCAATCGAAGACGGCGGCAAGTCGGTACAGACCGCTGGGATCGAAGGTGGCGCCGAGGAAGCGCCCACCATGTTCTGGATAGCCGACCGATTTGCCTGGAGGCGCAGCGAGCGAACCGAAATCGGCGAACCAGCCGGTGTCGCGGGGTCTTGGCCCATAGCCGGGTGGACAATGCAGGAAACAACAGCCTTCGCCAGCCATGGCGTATTTGTAGCCACCGGCCAGGTAAAAAGCGCGACCGGCGATCCCGGAGAGATCGGTCGGGCGCGCCATGAAGCCGTGATAGCCATCGATCACCACGAACGTGTCGCGCGAAGGCACCGCTTCGACGAGTTCCCTGAGATCGCCCGAAGTGGCCGACGATGTGAAGAACACCTGACTGACAAAGACAAGGTCATGTCCGCCAGTTCCGCAGGCCGCATGAAAACGCGCGGCGAAGCTTTCGAATGGCTCGGCCTGTATCCGCGTAACCGCGACCAGATCATCCTCTTCCAGGCGTTCCAGCTGACGGCGCGCTGTGTGGAATTCCGCGTCGCTGGTCAGAATGCGAATTGGACGACCGGCCGGGAAGCACGACAAGAGCCGGCGCAGGAATTCGTGCGTGTTGGGCGCGACCGCGATCGTCGACGCAGCCGGCAGGCCGAGGCGGCGGATAATGCCGGCTTGCACGCGCGGGATCAATTCGCCGAACACCAGCTCCCATTTGTCACCGGCGAGCCGCGCCGCGTCGAGCCAGCACTGCTGCTGCGCCGCGAACGTCACGTCGGGCCAGTCATGGTGGCTGTGCGCGGCAAGGTTGATCCGCTCGGGCGCAGCCGCGCGGAATCTTGAAAAATGAGCGGTGAGATCGAGCAAGGTCATGACGCGTACACAAAACTCATCTGGGCCTGGATCGCGGGCGGAAGCTCGGGCACGGCTGAACGGGGGATGAGGAATGTCGACAGGCGGAACAGGTCCGAAAAAATCCGATGTCGTTCCGCCGTCGTCCGCAGGTAGACGTGGCCCGACGAGCCGCCCGTGCCGATCTTCGTGCCGATCATCCGCTCCACCATCAGGGCATGACGATAACGCCACAGCGTCAAGGTTTCGTCGATGTCCATCAGCGAGGTGAGCAGGCGGAACGCCGGCTGCACCGCGGGTTTGTCGCGATAGAGCGTGATGAACAAGGCGGCCTGAACCGCTTGCGGCGACAGACGCCAGCCGCCACTGCCGTCTGAAGCGGAAAACACCGCCGAGAACTGTTCGAGCGCGAGCGCGATGCCCTTGAGCTCGCGCTCGCGCTTTTCCTCAGGGATCGCCGGATCGGCTCTGACCAGCTCGGCATCCCGCGCAAGATGCCTTTCCACCGCGGCCCGGTAAGCCTCGCGAAACGTCTCGCCTCCCCAATCGAGGAAGGGCGTCCGAGCGAGCCATCGGTCGAGCAGATCGAATAGCGACGGGCTGTTGCCGGCGGCGCGAAGCGCCACGCGGTCGGGCTCCGACAGGCGATCCTCGATCGCCTTGTCGTCCAGCGGGATGCGCGCTTCGACCGGCAGGCCCAGCCGCGTCTCGATCAGCCGGAACTGAAGCGACTGGAAGCCGGATGCGGGCATCAGCAGGTCGCGAAAGTCGAGGAAGTCGAACGGCGTCATGGTCTCCAGCACGTCGAGCTGTGCGACCAAGAGCTTGAGGATCTCATGGATGCGATTCAGCCCATGGCCGATCCGGGCCATGGCGTCATCGGTGACGGGGATCGTGCTGAAATCCGCTTCCAGACGATCAAGCTCGTGCAGGATCTGCTTGAACCACAGCTCATAGGCCTGGTGGACGATGATGAACAGCATCTCGTCGTGGGCATTGACGCCGATCCTGGCGCTTTCGGGCTGCTGCGAAGACAACAACCGATCGAGCCGCAGATAGTCGGCATAGTAGACCGGTTCACGCATGGCTGATCTCCCTGGACGTCGCTGATGGTACCCGCTCGTTGCAGTCAGCGGCGCGAAAATACCACCGCGCCGATACCTTTGCCTGAGACCTACACACCAGGCGGCGTGAGCCTCGATCGGCGCCGCTGCTCACGAAATCGTCAACGCCGCCGGGAATAAGCTCCGCCCCAGCCCGATCACATCCCCGGAAACCCAATCTCTGGGCCTACGGGAGACTTTGCCATGAGCGGATTCGATCACGACCATCGCAATGAAGATCAAGGAGTCAGCCGGCGCAAGGTGCTGGAATGCATGACGTGGGCAGGCACCGGCGTGCTCTGGACGGTCACCGGCGGCGTGCCGCGCTCGCTCGGCATCGTCGGTTCGGCCGCGGCGGCAGAACCAGCCGGCATGACGTTCCTGCAGATCAGCGACAGCCATGTCGGCTTCGACAAGCCGGCCAATCCGAACGCCAACGGTACGCTGGAAGAGGCGATCAGCAAGGTCCGTGCGATGCCGGCCAAGCCGGCCTTCATGATCCACACCGGTGACATCACGCACCTGTCGAAGGCCAAGGAATTCGACGACGCCGACCGCATCATCTCGCAGGCCAAGCTCGACGTGCATTACGTGCCGGGCGAGCACGATTTCATCGACGAGGAGGTCAAGCTCTACAAGGAGCGCTATGGCAAGGGCACCAGGGGCGCCGGCTGGTATTCCTTCGACGCCGGCGGTGTGCATTTCGTCGGCCTCGTCAACGTCGTCGACCTCAAGGGCGGCGGCCTCGGCAATCTCGGCAGCGAACAGCTCGAATGGCTGGAGAACGATCTCAAGGGCCGCTCGAAATCCACGCCGATCGTGCTGTTCGCCCACATCCCGCTGTGGACGGTCTATCCGCAATGGGGCTGGGGCACCGAGGATGGCGCCCGCGCGCTTGAGTATGTGAAGGGCTTCGGCTCGGTCACGGTGCTCAACGGGCACATCCATCAGGTGATGCAGAAGGTCGAAGGTAACGTGACCTTCCACACCGCGCGCTCGACCGCCTTCCCGCAGCCGGCGCCGGGCGCAGCCGCCTCGCCCGGCCCGATGAAGGTCGAGGATGCAAAGCTGCGCAGCATGCTTGGCGTCGCCAGCGTCAACTTCAAGCAGGGCACCGAGCGCCTTGCCATCATCGACACGCCGCTGCAGGGCTGAGGGAAGGACGGAAAGCCGATGAGTTCGATCAATCGCCGCGACTTCGGCGTCGCCGTGGTCGCGACCATGCTGCTGCCCCTCGCCACGGCGCGGGCCGAAGACACCGAAGTGCATATCGACAACTTCGTGTTCGAGCCGGCCCAACTCACCGTCAAGGTCGGCACCACCGTGACCTGGATGAATCGCGACGACATTCCACACACCGTGGTATGCGCGGGCAAGTTTCGCTCGAAGACGCTCGATACTGACGACAAGTTCGGGTTCACTTTCACCACGGCCGGCGAATACAAGTATTTTTGTTCGCTGCATCCGCACATGACGGGCAGCGTGAAGGTTGAATAACGTGTCCAACCAAGGCATCACAACAATGCCCGGCCGGTGGGCTGCCGCCCCTGGCCGGGCAGGAACGCCTCATGGAAATGCCGGGCAAGAGACGATGGCTGCCAAAGCATCGCAGGACGATCCCGAAAGAGCACGGCGCTTTCGCGAAGCCGCGCTGCCCTATCTGGACGATGCCTACACCCTCGCGCGCTACCTGCTGCGCGATGCGGCCGACGCCGAGGATGCGGTGCAGGAATGTTACCTGCGCGCCTACAAGCATTTCGACAGCTATCGGGGACCCGCGATGAAGCCGTGGCTGTTCGCGATCCTGCGCAATGTCTGCCGCGCCGAATATGCGCGACGCGCGACCGCGCCGGTGACCGCGACCGAGGAACTGCCCGAAAGCGCCGAGCAGACACCGCTGTGGCACGAAACGCCCGACACGCCGGAAAGGCAGATGCTGCGCCGCTTCGACGGCGACACCGTGCGCAAGCTGGTCGCAGCGCTCGCCGAGCCGTTCCGCGAGACCTTCGTACTCAGGGAAATCCAGGATCTTTCATACCGCGAGATCGCCGACGTCGCCGCCGTGCCCGTTGGCACCGTGATGTCGCGCCTCGCGCGTGCCCGCGCCATGCTGCGATCGGCCTGGCTTGCGGAACAGGAGCAAGCGAAATGACATGCGAGGAAGCCGAAGTGCTGCTTCACGCGCTGATCGACGGCGAACTCGATGCCGGCCATGCGCGCGAGGTGGAAGCTCATATCGCGAGCTGTGCGCATTGCGCCGCACTGGCGAGGGACTATCGCGAGATCAGCCAGGCGATGGGGCAAGCCGATCTGCGCTACAAGGCGCCGCTCGAGCTGCGCCGCCGGATCGAGAAGGCGCTGCCGCAGCCGCAAGCAGCCCCGAGCCGCCGCGCAGTGCTGCGCGGCTTTGCGCTCGGCTCGGCGGTGTCGGCGATGGCCGCGACCGGCCTGGTCGCGATCGTGCTGCGCAACGACGACGAGCAGCGCATCCGCTCCGAGGTGGTGTCGGCGCATCTGCGCTCGCTACAGGCCGGGCATCTCACCGACGTGGTCTCGACCGACCAGCATACGGTGAAGCCCTGGTTCAACGGCAAGCTCGACGTCTCGCCGCCGGTGATCGATCTCACGGCGCAGGGTTTTACGCTGATTGGCGGCCGGCTCGATTATGTCGACGCCCGCGCCATCGGCGCCGTGGTCTACAAGCGGCGCCAGCACGTGATCAATCTGTTCGTGGCACAAACCGCGAATACCGAGCGCCAGCCCGCGAAGATCTCGACGCTGCAGGGCTTCAACATCCGCCGCTGGAGCGACCGCGGCCTCAACTACTGGGCGGTGAGCGACCTCGGCGCCGACGAATTGTCGGAGTTCGGCGAAAAGTTTGAGACCGCGATGCGGGCGAACAAGGAGGGGTGACGGCCTACGAAGTGGTCTTGCCTTACGCCGACTTCCTGACCGCGTTGTCGACCAGCGTCTTGCCGAGCGACCAGATTGCGCCGGGGACCTTGTGGCTGCCGGCGATCACCTCGTCGAACGCCTTCTCGATCCAGTTGCAATCGTCCTCGGTGATGACGAGCGGCGGCAACAGCTTGATGGTGTGGCTGCCGTGGCCGGCGACTTGCGTCAGGATCTTGTGATCCTTGAACAGCGGCACGGTGATGAGCTGGCAGAACAGACCCTTGTTGGCCGTCTCCAGCAGATTCCACGACGCCTTCAGCCGCAGCGATTTCGGTGGACCGAACTCGACGCCGATCATCAGGCCCTTGCCGCGGACTTCCTTCATCAGTTCGTAGCCCGGGACCATGCGGGTCAGGGCGAGCCGCAGCTCGGCGCCGCGCTTCGCGGCACGTTCGACCAGCCGCTCGGCCTTGATGACATCAAGCGTCGCGATGCCTGCGGCCATCGCGAGATCGTTCTTCGCGAAGGTCGAGCCGTGCACGACCGCGCGGTCCATCTGGTTAAAGATCTTGTCGAAGATGTGCTTGCGCGTGAGCAGGGCGCCAATCGGAACGTGTCCGCCGGAGAGCGCCTTCGCCAGCAGCACCATGTCAGGCTCGACGCCCCAGTGCTCGATCGCGAGGAATTTCCCGGTGCGGCCGATGCCGGTCTGGATCTCGTCGGCGACGAACAAGGTGCCGTATTTGCGGCATAGCGCCAGCGCGCCGGGCAGGAACTCGTCGGTGGGCATGTTGACGCCCTTGCCCTGGATCGGCTCGACGATGAACGCGCCCACCTGTCGCGACGACAAGGCCTTCTCGAGCGCTTCGAGATCATTGAAGGGAACCGGCGTGCAGCCCGGCAGCAGCGGCTCGAAGCCGCCGCGGAAGTTCGCGTCGTCGGTCAGTGACAGCGCCCCATAGGACAAGCCATGGAACGAATGGGTGCAGTAGACGACGCCGGGGCGGCCGGTCGCGCCGCGAGCGAATTTGATCGCTGCCTCGACGGTCTCGGCGCCTGAATTTGCAAAAAACACCTTGTCCAGATATGGCACATGCTCCACCAAGCGTTCCGCGAGTACGCCGGCGAGTGTGGAGACGTCGAGTTGCACCAGGTTGGGCAAATCGGCGTCGAGCACGCTCTTCAGCGCCTCGCGCAGCGCCGGATGATTCCGGCCAATCGCAAAAACGCCAAATCCACTCAATAAATCGAGATAACGAGCCCCCTGACGATCGAAGAGGTATTGGCCTTGCCCCTTTCGGAAACCGACGTCGTAACCAATGGTCTTGAGAACGCGAACAAGCTGTTCGTTCAGGTGACGCGTGTGCATGGCACCGCGTTGCCCTTCACGCTCCACAAAAATCTCGGAAACGTCTAAATTGGAACCTAGCATTTGTTACATACGTCGGTTGATGGCCATCTCGTCAACATAAAACGCCCGATAGCGGCGTTTTGCCCCCCGCTCGGATCGTCTACTTAAGCACAGGTTTGGACCATGTTGCACTGCCCAAGAACGTTCACGCGTACAATAGGCTTTACAAGTTTATTTTTGGCCACGGTGCTATCTCCGGCATTGGCGGCAGACCCGACAGGTGACTGGAAGGTCGCCGATGGTGTCGCCACCATCCGCGTCGCCCAGTGCAATGGCAGCATGTGGGGTGCGGTAGCGTGGGAGAAAACCCCCGGCGGGAAGGATAGCAACAATCCCGATCCGGCGAAGCAAACCCGGCCAACGCTCGGCATGCCGATTCTGATCGACATGAAGAAGAAAGCCGGAGTCGATGCGTGGGAGGGCCAAGTCTACAACGCCAAGGACGGGCAGCTTTACAGCTCGACGATCAAGCCTGTTGGCGCCGATCAGTTGGAAATCCAGGGCTGCGTGCTTGGCTTCCTCTGCGGCGGCGAGACCTGGACGCGCGTCGGCCCGCCGATTCCCGCAAGCGCTGCCGCCACTGGCGCGACGAAGGGAGCCGCGCCCAAGTCGGCCGCAACGACCAATCCGCAGCCACCGAAAACCACGGGCCAAGTGCCGCCGGCCCCCAAGGCGGGCCAGAAGCAGATGGCCGCCTCGCCGTCAGGTGACGTCGTTGGAGATATCTGTCTCCTTCCCGACATTGCGCGGTTTGCCCATTAGCGCGGGCTGGAACAGCAACACAGCCGCGAGCGTGGTCCCGAGCGACAGCGCAAGCAGCTTGCCCATGCTCGCGGTGCCGGGATGACTTGACAGCCACAGGCTGCCGAACGCCGTCGCTGTAGTCAGCGCGCTGAAAAAGATCGCGCGCGTCAGGCTCGATTGCAGCAGGTTGGTCCTGCCCTGCCGCCACGCGGTGACGTAGTAGATCTTGAAGGCGACGCCGACGCCGAGCAGCAGCGGCAACGCGACGATATTGGCGAAGTTGAGCGGCAGGCCGATCAGCACGCAAATCTCCAGCGTGACGATGCCCGCGACCAGAAGCGGAACCAGCGTCATCAACACGTCGGTGACCCGCCGCAGTGTCAGCCACAGCAACAGGCTGATCACGACCAGCGCCCAGATGCCGGCGTGGATGAAAGCCCTCACCACAACGTCACCGGACTTGAGGATCGAGACCGGCCCGCCGATCGCGGTCGGTTCGGCGGCGAGCACTGCGTCGGCGAAACGGCGCAGATTGTCGTTGTCGTTGGGATCGCCCTTCGGCAGCACCTCGACCCGCATCAGGCCGTCCTGCGCCTTCCAGCCTTCCACCAGTTCCGGCGGCAGCGTTTGCAACGTGATGGTCTGGGCCTGCAGCGAATTCTTGAGCTGGTCGAACACGATCTTCATGGGCGCGATGAAGATCGCCTGCGCCTTGTCGCGGATCGCCTGGTTCGAGTCGGCGAGCTTCTGCAGCGCATCGGCAAGCCGGCGCGCCGCAATTGCGCCCGGCCCCTTGCCGTCGCCCGCAGTCTTGCGCAGGTTCTCGACCGAGCTCTTCAGCGACTCGACATTCTCCTGGTCCGACGGTGCCGGATCGACCGAATCGGGATTGAGCGCCGGACCGAGCACCTTCGCCGCCTGCGCGATCAGCTTGAGCTTGGCCGGCTGGTCTTGGGGCACGAAACTGTCGAGCGACATCACCCGCAGCACTTCGGGCAACTTCTCGAGCTTCGCCTCGATCTTCCTGGCGTCGGCCTCCGAGTTGGTCATCACGTTGATGGCGTTGGCCCCGGTGTTCGGATCCTTTCTGAGATCGAGGAACGTCGCGATCGATTCCACCTTGGAATTGCGCAGGTTTATCGGGTTGAAGTCGAACTTCATGAAGTGAAGCAACGGCAGGCCCGCGACCGTGACGAGCAGCGTTCCGACGATGATCGCAATGCGGTGCTTTTCGAGGAAGTCGTCGACCGGCGCGAGGAAGGCATAGCCGACCGGCTCCTTCTCGCCGGGCGGATTGAGCAGGTCGAGCAACGCCGGCAGCACCGTGATGCTGGTGACGAAGGCCACCAGCATGCCGGCGCCGGCAATCTTGCCCAGCTCGGAGATGCCCTTGTAGTCGGTCGGCAGGAAACAGAGGAAGCCCGCCGCAGTGGCCATCGCCGCGAGCGATAGCGGCACCGCCGAACGGCGCGCCGCGTTCTCGAGCGCCAGCGTCAGGTTGTCATTCTTGAACCGCTCGGAGCGGTAGCGCACGCTGAACTGGATGCCAAAGTCGACGCCGAGGCCGACGAACAGCACGGCGAACGCGATCGAGAGCAGGTTCAGCGAACCCACCATCATCAGACCGACGGCCGTGGTGATGGCAAGACCGATGAACAGGTTCAGGAACACCGCGAAGATGATCTTGCCGGAATGCAGCGCCATCCAGAGGATGACAAGCACGATCAGCACCGTGCCTATGCCGTTCCTGATCGCGCCGTCCTGCACGGTCGCGTATTCCTCATTGGCGATCGGAACCGGCCCGGTCAGGCGGACCCGCGCGCCATATTCGGCAGGGAATTTCAGGTCGGCGGCCGCCTGTCGGATCGCGTCGGTCGCAGACTTCCCCGGCTCCAGCGCGGAATAGTCGATGATCGGCTTGACCTCGATGAAGGCGCGCTTGTCGGAGTCCGTCAGCGGCGTTTCGCTGGTCAGCTCGCGCCACGAGAACGTCGCGTTGCCCTTGGCCAGGATGGTCTCGACTGTTTCGGCGATCTGGTTGAAGGGACGCGCGGCATTGTCGAGCTTCACCTGCCCGCGCTTTATGCCGGCAAGGCCGGTTTCGAGCGCACCGGTGAGGCCGCGAATCGAGGGGTCGCCGGCCATGATCTCGATCAGGGGCGCAGCCGATGCGAGCTGGCCAGTCACCTTGGCGACCTCGTCGGTCGGCAGAAACAGAAGACCGTTTCTTTCGAAGAACTCGCCGGAGCCAAGTGGCGTCACCGACTCGAAGTTCGTCTTGTCTTCGGACAGCTTTTCTGCGAGCGCCCTCGCCGCTGAACTGGTCAGCTCGGGCGTCGGCGCCTCGACCACCGCCAGGATCAGCCGTTCACGGTCGAACGCCTGCTCGAACTGGTTGTCGCGCTTGCGCCAATCCAGATCGGGCGAGATCAGCTTGTTGATGTCAGTGTTGATCGCGAAATTGCGGGCCGCGTAGAAGCCGGCCCCAACCGCCAGGATCAAGGAAAAAAGCACGACAGGAAGGGCAAAGCGCGTACACGTCCTGACAACCGAGACAACAATATTTGTCAGCACTTGGTATCTTTCTAATCTTAGGGAAGCATGGCCGAAAACGCCCGCTGTCTAGCGGAGTTCCCGCAGCCGATCTAATGTTGTTTTGGTTAGTGTGTGCGGCAGATTGCCGACGAGGAACCAAACAACAGGAAAACGGCCGCGAGTCGTCGGTATAGACCGCCTCAATGGGCAATAAAGTGACGAACAAGTGAGGGGCTCGCGCCCATTGAGCATACTATAATACCGTAAATAGCCTTTCTCAGGCTGGCGGATCTTTCCTCGGCGCTTATTTTTTGCCACAAACCCCTGTCCTTCCATAGCGCTTGGGGCTTCCGTTGAGTGCAGGGACCGGCGTGGTGCGGATATTGCAGCTCGCGTTGCGGATGTCCGGCCCGATGAAGTGCGGCGCCAAATGGCCGTACGTTGAATGAAAATGGTGCACTTTGCGTAGTGAACGTTCGATGGAAGTTTTCCTTGCTCAGCCGCGCGGTTTTTGCGCGGGCGTGGTGCGCGCGATCGAAATCGTCGAGCGTGCGCTCGATAAATTCGGCCCGCCGGTCTATGTGCGCCACGAGATCGTTCACAACAAGTACGTCGTCGAGAGCCTGAAAGGGAAGGGAGCCATCTTCGTCGAGGACCTGTCCGAAGTACCTCCCAGGGCGGTGACCGTGTTCAGCGCCCATGGCGTGGCAAGGAGCGTCGAGGAGGAGGCCGCCGCGCGCGACCTGCCGGTGCTCAATGCCACCTGCCCGCTCGTCAGCAAGGTCCACAACCAGGGCAAACGCTACATCGCAAAAGGCCGGGCCCTGATCCTGATCGGCCATGCCGGATACCCCGAGGTCGAGGGAACCATGGGCCAGGTTCCAGGTCCGGTTCTCCTCGTCCAAAGCGTTGATGACGTTGCGGAACTGACGCTACCGACCGATACCCCGGTCGCCTATATCACCCAAACGACCCTGTCCGTGGACGACACCAAGGACATTATCGCGGCCCTTCAGGCAAAATTTAAAGACATTCAAGGCCCGGACATCCGGGATATCTGCTATGCCACACAGAACCGCCAATCTGCGGTAAGGGACCTCAGCAAACTCGTGGACGTCATATTGGTGGTGGGGGCCGCCAACAGTTCCAATTCAAACAGGCTTCGCGAAATCGGCACCGAGGTTGGCGTGGCGAGTTACCTTATTGCCGATGGCAGCGAGCTCAATCCCGATTGGCTCAAGGATGCAACAGCCGTCGGCATCACCGCAGGCGCCTCGGCGCCCGAGGTTCTGGTCGACGACGTGATCGAGGCCTTGCGGCGGATCGGGCCAGTCGCGGTCTCGATCCTTCCGGGCCGTGAAGAGAATATCGAATTCCGGCTGCCTGCCGAACTGAGTGCGGCCTGATCCAAATACACCCACCTGGTCCAGAAAGAAAATTCGCTAATGGCTATACCGTTCTTCAAGGAAATGCGCATCGGTGGCTACCTGATCAAGCAGAAGCTGCTTGGCCGCAAACGCTATCCGCTTGTGCTGATGCTCGAGCCGCTGTTTCGTTGCAATCTCGCCTGCGTCGGCTGCGGCAAAATTGATTATCCGGATGCGATCCTCAACCGCCGCATGACGGCTCAGGAGTGCTGGGACGCGGCCGACGAGTGCGGCGCACCGATGGTGGCCATCCCCGGCGGCGAGCCTCTGATCCACAAGGAGATTGGCGAGATCGTGCGCGGCTTGGTCGCGCGCAAGAAGTTCGTCTCGCTGTGCACCAACGCGCTGTTGCTTGAGAAGAAGCTCGATCTGTTCGAGCCCTCCCCGTACCTGTTCTTCTCGGTGCATCTCGACGGCCTCAGGGATCATCACGACAAGGCGGTTTCGCAGAAGGGCGTGTTCGACCGCGCGGTGTCCGCGATCAAGGCGGCAAAGGCGCGCGGCTTCACCGTCAATGTCAACGCCACGATCTTCGACGGCCACCCGGCCGAGGAGATCGCGAAATTCCTTGACCTGACCACTGAGCTCGGCGTCGGCGTGTCGATGTCGCCGGGTTACGCCTATGAACGTGCGCCCGACCAGGAGCACTTCCTGAACCGCACCAAGACCAAGAAGCTGTTCCGCGACGTCTTTGCGCTCGGGAAGGGCAAGAAGTGGAACTTCATGCATTCCGGCCTGTTCCTCGACTTCCTTGCCGGCAACCAGTCCTATGACTGCACGCCCTGGGGCATGCCGGCGCGCAACATCTTCGGCTGGCAGAAGCCCTGCTATCTGCTCGGTGAAGGCTACGCCAAGACCTTCAAGGAGCTGATGGAGACCACCGACTGGGATTCCTACGGCACCGGCAAGTACGAGAAATGCGCGGACTGCATGGCGCATTGCGGCTACGAGCCGACCGCGGCCACCGCCGCGCTGAACAACCCGCTGAAGGCGATGTGGGTGGCGCTACGCGGCATCAAGACAACAGGGCCGATGGCGCCCGAGATCAATCTCACCAAGCAGCGCCCGGCTCAGTACATCTTCTCGGAGCAGGTCCAGAAGAAGCTTTCCGAGATCCGCCGCGACGAGGCACTTGCCGCCCAGCAAAAGGCCGCGGCCGCGGAGCAGAAGGCCTCCACGGCAGCCTGAGCCGTCCGGCGCAACAAAAGACAAAGGCCCGATCGCCGCGCGATCGGGCCTTTGTTTTGGAATTTGCCCTGCCCGCTCGAGGACGAGCGAGCGATTGGTCAGATCTCGGCCGGAACCAGCGCGTCGCTGCCGAGCAGGAAACCGCGGCAACCGCGCAGCGAGCGCAGTGCGCGGTTGAAGTCGATGCCGGTTGAGACCAGGGCGCGCAGCGTAAGGGGATTGCGGACGACCCCTCGCATCACCTTGCCGAGGTCAATATCGCCATTCGGCTTGACCGCCGACTTCGCGAGTTCCGGCAGCGCCCGATCGGCGGGATCGCTGATCACGCGCAGCGCGGCGAAGGGGATGCCCGCATTGGCGGCATAGCCCGCAGCGATGTGGCTCTCCATGTCGACGGCTGCGGCCCCCGTCAACGAGCGCAGCGCGGCCTTGCAGGCTCTCGCCGCGACCACCTGCTCCACGCCGGCGAGCCGGCCGCGGACGATCCTGCGCCGCCTGAGCGCCGCGCTGGCGATCATCTCCTCGTTCAGCGCGGATGCAGCCAGGAAACGGGTATCGCCCGCCGTCACCTCGGTCGCGACCACGACGTCGCCCGATTTGAGCGACGGATCGAGCCCGCCGGCCACGCCAAACGAAATCACGCCGCGGAACGTCGTCGGGTCGAGCGTCGCCAGCAGCGCACGAAGCTGCTGCGGATCGCTGGAACTGCAGATGACGATCATGCCGGGCCCAGCCGCGATGCGGGCCTCCTGGACCAGTCCAGTCACAATCAATACCGGCCGAGGATCGATTCTGTTGCCCACGGTCTCGGCGGCCCCCGCCCCCAAAATCACATCCCGACCCCTACCACCCTGCTGTTGGTGCTTCTCAAATTTCGATACCGCGCCATCGCCCAGAGCGGAAAGAATTTTGAGTAACCATGATATCGCAAGTAAAACACCCGCGGAAACCCCGTAGCGGTGTAACGCTCCTCATCCCACAGCCCTTTTTCCGTCTGTGTGGCCTTTAGGTACTCCATGCCCCGTGTCACGGCCGGGTTTTCCACCTCTCCGACCGCCATCAGCCCAAGCAAGGCCCATGCCGTCTGGGAGGGGGTCGACGGCGCGCGCTCATAGCCCTTGTAATCGAGGCGGTAGCTCACCGCGTCCTCGCCCCAGCCGCCGTCCTGATTCTGGATCGATACCAGCCAGCCGACGGCCTTCCGAATCATCGGGTCACCATGATCGACCCCTGCGACATTTAGCGCACAGAGCACCGACCAGGTGCCGTAGATGTAGTTCAGGCCCCAGCGGCCATACCAGGAGCCCTCGGCGAGCTGGGTGCGGCGCAGATAGGCGATACCGTCGGCAAGGGCCTTGCTGGTCTTCTCGGTCTCGCCGAGCTGGGCCAGCATCGAGATGCAGCGCGCGGTGACGTCCTCGGTCGGCGGGTCGAGGAGCGCGCCGTGATCCGAAAACGGGATGTTGTTGAGGTGGTATTCGAGGTTATTGGCGTCGAAGGCAGCCCAGCCGCCGTCACGGCTCTGCAAGCCCTCGATCCACTCGCGACCACGCGCGATCGCCGCGTCGTATTCCCTGGTCCCGGTCTGCCGGCGCGTTCGATCCATCGCCATCACCACCACGGCGGTATCGTCGAGATCGGGGTAATGGTCGTTGTTGTACTGGAACGCCCAACCGCCTGGACGAACGTTCGGTGCCTTGACCGCCCAGTCGCCCTTCAGCTCCAGAACCTGCCGTGGCTTCAGCCAGTCCAGCCCCTGCTTCATCCTGGCCAAGGCCTCGTCGCCGCCCACTTCATGCAGCGCGTGGCAGGTCAGCGCGGTGTCCCACACCGGCGAAACGCAGGGCTGGCAATAAGCCTCCTGTTCGCCGATCACGAGCAGCCTGTCGAGACCGCGACGTGTGTTGGCGCGCGGCGGATAGTTCTCATCCTTGCCGAGCGCCTCATACATCATGACGATGTTGGCCATCGGCGGATAGATCGCGCCCATGCCGTCTTCGCCGTTCAACCGCTCCTCGATGAAGGCGAGCGCGGCGTCGATCGCGCGCTGCCGCAGACTCCTGGGGAACATCGGCTCGACCACACGCAGCACGCCATCCAAGGCGCGAAACAAATAGAACCAGCTCGCGCTTTGATGCGACGCCTTCGGGGCCATGCGGAGCGACTTCGGATCCTGCACGAATAGTTCGTTGATGCTGACGCCCTTCGGATTCTTCGCGCGCGGTTTCAACGCTGCCAGCACCATGAGCGGGATCATCGTGGTGCGCGCCCAGTAGGAGATTTTGTTGATGTGGAACGGCGACCACATCGGCAGCAGCATGATCTCGACCGGAAGCACCGGCACCGCGCGCCAGGTCACGATACCGTAAAGCGCGAGCAGAAAGCGCGTGAACACATTGCTGCGCGACGCTCCGCCGTACGCAAGAATTGCCTCGCGCGCCCGCACCATATGCGGCGCATCGATGGAATCACCGATCATCTTCAGAGCGAAGTACGTCTTCACGCTGGCGCTGATGTCGAACGGGCCATCGTACACCTGCGGCCAGCCGCCATGCGCCCCCTGCACGCGACGGAGATAGCTGGCGATTTTGGCTTCGAGCTCGGCATCCACGGGCTCACCGAGATAGTGACGCAGCAGGACGTACTCGGCCGGAATGGTGCTGTCGGCCTCGAGCTCGAACACCCAATGTCCGTCGGATTGGCGATAGCCGAGCAGCGCTTCGGTTGCCTTGGAGATGCTCTTCTCCAGCGCGACCGGGTCGACTGCGAGGCTGTGATCCCTCGAAAGCATGTCGCTCAATATCCTCTTCATCGCGGGCCGGCTGATCGACAGCGGAGGCCGCTCCAACGGGTCGAATCTAGCGCCTGGTAAGAACCAGATCGGCGGCGCGGTCACCCGACCGCACCGACCCCTCGATGGTTGCTGGCAACCCGGTAGCAGTCCAGTCGCCGGCAAGAAACAGGTTTTTTTGCGCGGTGGCGGGCCCTGGACGCAGAGCGTTCTGCTCCGGCGTCGCCTCGAAAGTGGCACGGCGCTCGCGCACGAGCTGCCAGGGCGGCAAGTCGCCGGAAACGCCCGATGCCTTGCGGACGTCGTGCCAGATCGCCTGCGCAAGTTCCTCGCGCGGCATGTCGACCAGGCGGTCGCCATTGCTGATCGTCACCGACAGCCGCTGCGGGAAGGCGAACAGCCACTCCACGAGGCCGCCGACCACACCGAGAATGGGCGCCGCATCGCGCGGCGGATCGACGCGGAAATGCGCGTTCACGATCGCGCGGAATTTGGTCGGCGTGGTCAGCCCCGGCAGCAGCGAGGCGGCGGCGCGCGGCGGTACCGCGAGCACCACCGTATCGGCGTCGGACAGCGCGACCCTGTCGTCACCGCCGAAATCGAGCTGCGCGACCCTGTCGCCGGACATGCCGAATGCGCGCAGTTCGTGGCCGAACTGGACGCTGTTGCCGCGCTCCAAGAGCAGCTTCACCGCCGGCTCGATCAGGACCGAGCTCAAACCTTCGCGCGCGATCAGCGGACGGCACGCCTGCCCGCCTGCGAGCAGCGTCTCGCGCACGATCGCGCCAGCGAGTCCAGCCGAGCCCTCGGGCGGATCGACATTGAGGGCCGCGAGCAACAGCGGTTGAACCAGACGATCATACAGCGTGCCCTTGCACGGGATCACCTTGCCGACGAGGGTCTCGGTGCTTGCCCAGACCAGCGGCGCCAATGCCAGGTAGTCGCGCAGACTCGTGTCGGGGACACGGCGCCCCTCGTCGAACACCCACAGCGGCAGGCGGGAATCGCCGAGATCGAGTTGCCAGCGCTGGCCGGTCGAGAGGTCGACAAACGGAAACTGCGCGCGCTTCGGCCCGACCAGGCCGGCCTCCGTTCCGATCGAGCGTGCGTAACTCAGCGCATGGTGGTTGCCCGACAGCAGGAGATGGTTGCCGTTATCAATGGTGAGGTTGGTGGCAGCGTCGAAATACGAGCGACAGCGGCCGCCGGCCTGCTGCGTCGCCTCGTGCACGAACACCTTGTATTCGGCGCTGGCGAGCCGAACGGCCGCCGAGAGGCCGGAAATGCCGGCGCCGATGATGTGAACAGTCTTTTGCATCAGATGATCGCGTAACGAAGCAGAATGCCGAGCTTGGCGGCCTTGGAGACGCGCACCGGCGCGCGCGGCGCGGCGAATCCGCGTGCGATCAGGAGATCGAGGATCATGCGGTAGTATTTCGACATGATTCGCGGCGCACGGACCGCGCGACGCGAATTGCGCTTCATGATCTCGTCGGCCTTCGCGAAATGCATCTTGGCGCGCTCGACGAGCGGTGCGCACACCTTGGGCAACGCGCGCTCTGCGACGACGCGCGCCGGATCGTTATTGGTGATGCCGGCGTGCCACAGCCACTCGCGCGGCAGATAGAGACGGCCGAGGGCTGCGTCCTCATCAATATCGCGCAGAATGTTGGTGAGCTGCAGCGCGCGGCCGAGATGATGCGCGAGCAGGATGCCGTCCTCCTCGGGCAGGCCGAACACCCGCACCGACAGCCGGCCGACTGCGCTTGCCACGCGATCGCAATAGAGATCGAGTGTCGCAAGGTCGGGGGCGCGGATGTCCTGCGGCACATCCATCTCCATGCCGTCGACGATCGCGAGAAAATCCTCGCGCTTCAGTCCGAAGGTCTTCACCGAGGCAACGTAATCCTTGAGGCGCGCTGGCGGGCGATCCTGATAGAGGGCATCGATATCGTCGCGCCACTGCTGCAGCGCGGCAAGCCGCTCCGGCCGCGGGCCGTCGGAGTCGGCAATGTCGTCAACCTGGCGGCAGAAGCTGTAGATCTGGAACATCGCCTCGCGCTGTGCGCGCGGCAGGATGCGCATGCCGGCGTAGAACGAGCTGCCGGACGCGGTGTTCCCGTAATCTGCGTTGGCCGTCGTCTCGAGGCTCATGCGCCAGCCGCCGTCTTGGAGACCGAACCCCGCCCCGTCGCACGGCGGGCGGCTTCGCTCGCGACACCGCCGAGGCTGCGCAGCAGCAACTCGATCGGGCTCAGATGGACGCGCTCGCTGAGCGGATCGCGCACCTTGAGCATGTTGACGATCCTGTCGGCGAAGGCCTGAATCACCGAGATCTCGAGTCCGAACCTGAAGTCCCTCACCTCCGCGGCGAGCGGCCTGCCCTCGTTCAACAGCGTCTCATTGCGCGCGGCGAGCGCCCGCAGGCATTGCAGCAGCGGCGGCGGCGAGCTTGTTTCGCCGAGCATCTCGACGGTCGCGCCCGACGCGGCCAGAGCATCCCGCGGCAGATAGACGCGGTTCAGGTTCTTGTAGTCCTTGGCGCAATCCTGGAGGTGGTTGTTGATCTGCAAGCCGGCGCAGAGCGCGTCGGAGGCAATCCAGGTCGAGGTGCTCTCGCCATGCACGTCGAGCATGAAGCGCCCGACCGGCATCGCCGAGTAGCGGCAATAATCGATCAAGTCGTCCCAGTCCTCGTAGCGCAGCTTGGTAACGTCCATGCGGAACGCGACCAGGAGGTCGAGCGCGTGGCGCGGCGGCATGCCGCGTTCGGCGAGCGCACGGCGCAGACTGACAGCTTCCTTCTCGGTGTCTCCGTTACCGAGCAATTCGGATTCGAGAAGGTCGAGGTAGCGCAGCTTCTCATCGGCGGGGAGCGTCGAGTGGTCGGCGATATCGTCGGCGGTCCGGACGAAATTATAGAAAGCCAGGATCAGTGCACGATGTCGTGGATGAATGATCCACGACGCGACCGGGAAATTCTCGTCGCGGTGGGTCTTTCCTGATCGCAGGTCGCTCGCGGTGGTCATCGGAAATTTGGGCTGCACTGTTCATAGCTTGGCGCACGCGCTCGGCGCATGCGGGGATGGCGAGCCCCATATAGGGGAATACGCCGCCGAAACCAATGCTATCTGTGACCGCCAGCACATGCGGCCCGTGACCGGCACCTATGCCGATCGCGAGCGTTTGGCAGTTCCGCAGGTGCGCGGCCTTATTGGCCGTGGTTCTTCAGCACCTGATCGCAGGCGGAGCTGATCTTGGGACGATTCTGCTGCAGGCAGGCGAGAATGGTGAAGTCGCCTTGGTCGATCACGGCGCGGCAGTGCTTCTGCACATCGCGCGCACAGGCCTTCTGCTCGTCGGGAGTGCCGCTACGCGCCTGCTGGGCGGCAAAGGCGCCAGATGAAAGCGGGATCGACAACAAGGCAAGAGCCAGAAAAAATTTACGCATCGTATTCCTTCGTTTCGGACAGCAGGGAATCTGTACCCGAAAAGCGCTTCGGCATGCCGGGACGGATTGTTGGGATTGCAGACGCCGCTAGCGCGGCAACGAACACACGACAAGCACTGTAAATTGCGGCTAAATTTGCGACGCTGTAAACCCTTCAATAAGGCTTTGATGTTCGTGTGCTATTTTTACCACAATTTTGCCCAGGATCGATGTTGCCGCGATTTGAACCTAACATTGTGCGATGACACTAAACTTTCGGTGCGGCGGGACGTTTCTTCCACGAGAAGCGTTCGATTCGATGGGAAATATTCACAATGACTCTGTTTGGATCCGGCCTTTCCGGGCGGGCGTTCAAGGCTGCCGGTCTCGGCGCCGCACTCTTGCTGACGGTCTCGGCAAGTCATGCGCAATCCGGCGGACCATTTGCAGGCTTTGACGGCAGCTGGAGCGGCTCGGGCACTGTGACGCTGTCGAACGGGTCCACCGAACACATCCGCTGCAAGGCAGACTACAAAGTCGCGCCGGGGGGCCTGAACCTGAAACAGAGCCTGCACTGCGCGAGCGATAGCTACAAATTCGATCTCTCCAGCGAGGTGACCAGCCAGGGCGAGCGCATCTCCGGGAATTGGAGCGAAAAGAGCCGCAACATCTTCGGCAATCTGCAGGGTACGGCGGGCGGCGGCGTCATCGACGTGTTCGTCGAAGCGGCCGGCTTTGCCGCGAACCTGAACCTGCGCAGCAACGGCACCAGGCAGGTCGTCCAGATTGACTCCAAGGGTGAGATCCGCGGCGTCTCGATTACGATGACGAAGAGCTGACGTCTTCATCAGCAGATGCAAAAGGCCCGGTCTCCCCTGCGCGGGACCGGGCCTTTGATTTGCCGGGGGACTATTCCAACGCTTTCGGATGTCCTGCCCTGCCGCGAATTTTCTGCGACAGGTTGATCAGGAACATCGACGTCGGCCGCAGGATGAAGAGGTCGGCGACCAGCGCGGCCACCATCGAGAACGCGCTGAGCCAGCCGAACAGCCGCAGCGACGGCAGGTCGGAAAACACGGTGACGACGAGGCCGCAGGCCAGGACCACCGTGGTCAGGATCAGCGCCGGACCGACCAGCACGGTGGCGCGTTCCACTGCGAGTTCCGGCGTGACGCCGGGCTTGGTCTCGAGCCGCAGGCGGTTGAGAAAGTGGATAGTAGCGCTCAGGCCCAGGCCGAACGACACCGTCAGCGCCACGACGCTGGCAAATTGCAGCCCCTCCCCCAGCAGCCACAGCACAGTGCCCGACAGCACCACCGGGAAGATGCCGGGCAGGATGCAGGAGAACATCACCACGACCGAGCGGAACGCGAGCCCGATGAAGATCGCGACCAGCGCGAATTCGACGGTCAGGCCGCGGTTGAGCTTCTCGATCATGTTGGCGCTATTGCGCGCGGCGATCGCCGAGAGTCCGGTGACCGCGATCTCGTAGCCGGGATGCTCGGCGCGGACCTTGTCGAGCGCATGGTCGAGTTTCTCGATAACGGGCAGGATCTGACTGGAATCAAGATCAGGCACGCGGCCGGATACCACCACCGCATCCTGCTCCTTGGAGATGAAACGCCGCACCAGATGCTCGGGGATCACGCTGACATACTGCTTCAGCGTCTCGACGTCGGTCGTGCCGGCCTTCTCCGCGAGCCAGCGCCGCAGCGTTTCCAGCGACCACACATTGCCGACGCCGGCAGCTTTCTCGACCATCGCGTGGACATCGGCGATCGTGTTCAGCGTCTCCGGCGAATACAGCAAAGCCCCCTTGGGGAATTCGATCAGCACGTCGATCGGATTGGCGCCGGTCAGCTTGGCGTCGAGACGGCTCGACGCCTCCACGGCCTGGCGCTTGTCCGGCACCTGGTCGGCGAGCCGGTAACGCGGCTCCAGATTGGCGTAGATGATGCCGAGCCCGCCGACGATGATGACCGCGATCAGGCTGAAGAGCCCGGGACGGCTCACCATGCGTACGGCGATCCAGTAGCAGAAATTGCGCAGCGCCTGCACGCCGGCGTCCGCGCTCTGAAATTTCACTGCGAAGATCTTCTCGTTGCGCACGAACAGCACGCCGAACACGGGCACCAGCGACAACACCGCGATCAGCGCGATGATGGTGGCGGCGAGTCCCGCCTCGCCGAACTTGCGGATCAAATCGGAATCCGAGAACTGCAAGGCGATGAAGGAAATGCCTGCGGTGCCGTGGGTCAGCACGCAGGCCGGCCCGACCACCAGCACCGCGTTCTTGAACGCGGTGAACTTGTCCTGCCCGGCGATCAGCCGGTCGCGCGCAGCGAAGGTGAGCTGCATCGAGTCGGAGAAGCTGATCACCATGATGAGCGGCGTCATCACGTTGAGGAACATATTAAGATTGAAATTGGCCCAGCCGAGGCCGCCGAGCGCGAGCAGGATCGCGATCATCGGCGGGAAGGCAGCCGCCACCATGAAGGAAATCTTGCGGAAAAAGACGATGGCGATGATGCAGCCGGCGAGGATGCCGAGGATGTTGTAGGTCAACCCGTCGCGCTCGACCGCGTTACGGATCTCGAGCTGCATCACCGGCACGCCGGAGAGCTGGGCATTGAGCCCGCTACCGCCGAGATCGTCGGCCATGATCTTCCTGATGTCGCCGACCACCTTGCCGAGTTTGTTGCTGCCGACCACCTCGGGCTCGAGCGACAGCACGATCAGCGCAAGCGTACCGTCCTCCGACAACAGCTTGCCGCGGATGATCTCGTTGCTTTTGACGGTCTCGACAAACTTGCTGTAGGCCTCGCCCTCGGGGAGTTCAGGCGGAAACAACGCCGCCGGCAGCTTGCCGGGCTCCGGCGCCTGGCGCGCCGAGAACAGCGAGACAAGGCCGCGCACGCCCTCGACGAGTTGCAGGTCGGTAACCATGTCGCGCAGCTTCACGAGATTGTCGCGGGCAAGCAGCGTCTTGCCTTCGACGACGACGAGAACGTCGAACTCGGTCGCGGGGAAGCGCTTGGTGACAGCCTCGTATTGCTTGTAATCCTTGGAATTGGAGCGGAACAGCTGGGACAGCGAATCGTCGATCTTGATCCGCTCGACGCCGAAAACGGCAGCGATCATCAGGACGACCAGGATGATGCAGGACAGAATCGGCGCCCGCATCGGGATCAGGCCGAGCCGCTCGAGCCCGAATGCAATGCTGGTCCCCGGCCGCGGCTCTTCGATCTTCTCGACGTGAACCTGACTTTCGGAGTTCTTTTCGAGCATGCCCTGTCCTGTTCTGAAAACGGCTCAATCTTTCTAGCTTGGGTCCCGATCGCGACTGAGGCCGTTGAGCACGTAGGATCAGCGCTAGCCCTTGAAAACACGCGAATATTGACCGGCGCCGGTTTTACAGGTCGAAGCCTCTGCTCGCAAGCGCGAGAGCCACGTCAAGCAGGTACGGAACCGCCAGAAGCGGTCGCTAAGTATCTGATTTGTCACACTCCGACAACGCGCGCGGAAGTGATCCGCCGCTACTATCATCTTTCAGTGCAACTCCTGTCATCCCGCGAGACAGGCCTTCGCGCACAAGCCAGGAAATCCTGAGTGCAGCCTCCTCATAGCTCAGGCCCGCGCGGTGGACGTTGGAGATGCAGTTGCGCTCGGCATCAGTCAGCCCGATTCGCGGCCCGAAGGTAAGATAGGCGCCGAGACTATCGGGCGCCGACAGGCCGGGACGCTCGCCGATCAGCATCACCAGCATGCGCGCACCGATGATGGTGCCGATCTCGTCGCCAAGCGCGACGCGGGCGCCCGAGGCGACGACCACCGCACCGGTCTCGATCTTGTCCGCGGCGAGTCGCGGCATGAGGTGGCGGACGAGTTCGACCGCATGGACGTTCACCGCCGTCGGCGACAGGCCATCGCCGATGACGATCGCACATGGGCACGGCGCGCCACCCCTGCCCTCCAGCATGCGCTTCGATTCGGAATCGAGCATGCGTCCGAGATCGGGACGCCGCAGATAGTCGCGCCGGTTGCGCGCCTGGCTCGACACCCCGACCGGCGCGATTCCGAGGCCGGCAAGCCCGGCCACGATGCCTGCGACATCGAATGCGGCGTGGACGGCATCGCGGGCGCGCGCATGGTCGAGCGTAAAGGACAACAGCGCCGTGGTCGGCAGACTGGCGCCGCAGCGACCGAGCGAGACCCGCGCCGGCGTCAGCGCCCGCAACTCTGCGAGCGAACGGGACGGCGGCACCGGAGGCCTCATGCTGCGCCTATTCGGCCGGGACCGCGGCCTCGCGCAGCCGGATCGAATAGTTCGAGGCGTTCTGCTGCCCGCTGGAAGCCGCACGCGCGAACGTGATCAGATGATGCGCGATCATCGATGCCGAGATCAGGCCCTCGATATCGCCGCGCTTGAGCCGTCCCAGCGCGAATTTCCAGAACGCGCGCCTGTAGTCGCCGAGCACGCCGACTTTCCAGAAGATATTGCGGAGCATGATCAGGCCGCGCCTGATATTGCGCCAGGATTTCATCTCCGGACTAACCGGCACCTTGATGCGGTTGGCGTAGGTGTAGTCGCATTGATACTGGTAGCGCGCGAAAAGCTTGTCGGGCTGGTAGGCGACCTCCATGCATTTGCGCCAGGAGTTGACGACGTCTTCGTAAGGCAAGAGGAATTGCACGTTGGAATCGCGGCCCTCGTCCTCGACCAGCCGACCCTGCTTTTCAAGGCGATCCCACAGCGGCGTCTTCGGCAGCGCCTGCAGCAGGTTGATGGTCAGAAGCGGAATGCGCGAATCGTCGATGAAAGAGAGCAGCGCGTTGCCGGTCTCGGGCTTGTCGGTATCGAGGCCCATGATGATGCCGGAGACCACCTCCATTCCGTAGGAGTTGATGGTCCGCACGCCCTCCAGGATCGGGACCATCATGTTGTGGTCCTTGTGCATCGCCTTGAGCGCGTCGGGATCGGGGGTCTCGATGCCGCAGAAGATGGTGGCGAAGAAGGCCTCGCGCATCTTCTCGAGGATCTCGGGCCGCTTGGCGATGTTGAGCGTAGCCTCGCAGGCGAGCCGCGTGACATAGCCGGTGCGCTTCTGCCACTCGATCAGATGCGGCAGCAACTCGACCGCGGCTTTGCGGTTGCCGATGAAATTGTCGTCGACGAAGTAGATCGAATCGGTCATGCCGCATTCACGCAGCTTGTCGAGCTCCGCGATGATCTGCTGCGGCGACTTCAGCCGCGGATTGCGGCCATACAACCCAGGGATGTCGCAGAATTCGCACTGATAGGGACAGCCGGAGGAGAACTGGATGCTGCCGAGGAAATATTTTCGAGTCTCGGCGAGCTCATAGGCCGGCAGCGGGAATTCCGTCATCGGCAGGCGGTCGATGGTCTTCAGGACGACCTGCTCGTCCGGACGCCTGGTGTCCTCAGCCAGGCGCTTGATCAGCTCGTTGGTGGCGTCGCCGAGTTCGCCGACATGGAGGTAGTCGAACGAGGGGTAGTAATCCGGGCAGGCGCTCACCGACGGGCCGCCGATCGCAACCGGCAGGTCATAGCCATGCGCGCGCCGGCAGATATCGTTCATCTGCTGGCGCTGGATATGCATGCCGCTGACGAACACGGCATCCGCCCACTCGAAATCATCCTGGGAGGCGGCGCGCAGATTCTCGTCGACGAAGCGGACCGCCCAGTTCTCGGGCAGATAGGCCGCGATCAACAGCAAGCCCTGCGGCGGCATGAACGCCTTGACACCATCGGTCAGGGGGTAGGCATATTCAAAGGTCCCAAAGGCCGACGTATAGCGCGGAAAGACGCAGAGGATACGTCGTGCCGTCTCAATGCCCTCAGCTCTCATCAAGCCCCCTCAAGTGCAGCACCAACAAATCTAAGCACGGCATTGATCCGTGGGCCAGAAATTCTTCAATATTGTGGCATCTGCTAACGTCACAACAGCGCGAAGGTTGCTCGAGAAGTTCAGTCTCCCCCCTCACGCGAGCAGCCTGGATGCGAATTCAGGCAGCAGCCCTGCATCGGCGGCAAGGCGGAAATCCTTGTCCGCAAGGCCCGATCGCATCAGCCAGTCGTCGAATTCGGGTGCCCGCTTCAGGCCGAACAGGTCGCGCAGATAGAGCGCGTCGTGGAACGAGGTCGACTGGTAGTTCAGCATGACGTCGTCAGCGCCCGGCACCCCCATGATAAAGGTGACGCCGGCGGCCGCCAGCAGCGTCGCCAGATTGTCCATATCGTCCTGGTCGGCCTCGGCGTGGTTGGTGTAGCAGACGTCGACACCGAGCGGCAGGCCGAGCAATTTGCCGCAGAAATGATCCTCGAGCCCGGCACGGATGATCTCCTTGCCGTCGTAGAGGTACTCGGGACCGATGAAGCCGACCACGCTGTTGACGAGCAGCGGGTCGAAGGCGCGGGCCACCGCGTAGGCGCGGGCCTCGCAGGTCTGCTGGTCGACCTGGTGATGCGCGCTGGCCGACAGCGCCGAGCCCTGCCCCGTCTCGAAATACATCACGTTGCTGCCGACCGTGCCGCGGCGGAGCGACAGGCCCGCCTCGCGCGCCTCGCTCAATAGCGCCAGGTCGACACCGAAGCTGCGGTTCGCCGCCTCGGTGCCGGCGATCGACTGGAAGACGAGGTCGACCGGCAGCCCCTGCCCGATCAGGCCGAGCGTGGTCGTGACATGGGTGAGCACGCAGCCCTGCGTCGGGATCTTCAGCCGCGTGATGATGTCGTCGAGCAGCCGCAGCAGGGTCCCGATCACGTTGGGATCGTCACTCGCCGGATTGATGCCGATGCAGGCGTCACCCGACCCGAGCAGGAGCCCGTCGAGGATCGAGGCTGTAATGCCGCGCGCATCGTCGAAAGGATGGTTCGGCTGCAACCGCGCGCTCATCCGCCCGCGCAGGCCGATGGTGTTGCGGAAGCGCGACGTCACCCGGCATTTGCTCGCGACCAGGATCAGGTCCTGGTTGCGCATCAACTTGGAAACCGCGGCCGCCATTTCCGGCGTGATGCCGCGCGCCACCTGTTTCAGTGTGTCGGTGGTCGCAGCATCCGACAACAGCCAGTCGCGGAAGCCGCCGACGGTCAGCGAGGCGATCGGCGCAAAGCTCGCGGCATCATGGCTGTCGAGGATCAGACGGGTGACCTCGTCGTCCTCATAAGGGATCACCGCCTCGTTGAGGAATCGGGTGAGCGGGACGTCGGCGAGCGCGAGGCGGGCCGCGATCATCTCCTCGGCGCTGTCTGCCGCAATGCCGGCCAGCCGGTCGCCGGAACGCGGCGGTGTCGCCTTGGCGAGCAAGTCGCGCAGGTCCGCGAACACGTAAGAGGTGGCATCGATGCTGCGGCGATAGACCATGGCAATTCAAGCCTGCGAGGCTGCGGGACCATTAGCATAAGCAGTTGATATTGCGATGTAAATTTTCGATTTTCGGTGCCGTCGGTCATTCTCGACGCAGCTTCGCCTTCTCGCGGCACGATGGACCCGAGGTTTGCATCGCTGTCCGCCCTCTTTTCTCGCTGAGGGCGCAGGGAAAGCCGGGTGCCGATCGCACCCATGGGTCCCGTGCAACAAAAAGCACGGGGGTAGGACCACAGGTGTAACCGGAATCAACCCGGCTTTCCCTGCGCGATGGTTTACGGCTTACTTCGCGCTCTTCCCGGTGAGACCAGCTTTGTTGTCACCGTCATCAGTGAGAAGCTTGCTTCTCACGAACTTGACACCTGCATCGGGGCGCCAGAACCACACGACTTCGCCGTCCGCCCTGGCACGTTCGCCTCGTGTGCCGCAGCGTCCACCGCATCTCAACCCAACACTCGTGACGATGGCGAAGCGCCCCTCATTCGGGTGAGACGGGCGGATTAAACCGCTGATTTGGGTCTATCCGGAAGCGGAATATTTCTCGCCCCAGGACTTGCCGCGTCGGGCAAATCAGTGATCGAGGATCCCGGCGAGTACGAGCGATCGGCAAGCGGTCATCACGCCACGTCGATGCGCTTTCAAACCGGCAGGCACTCGGCCGCGATTGCTGCAACGTGACGGTGATCCGTGCCGCAGCAACCTCCAAGAATCCGCATCGTCGGAAACGTCGTTCTTAGGCTACGATAGCGATGGCCAAGATCCTGCGGATTGCCGGAGTCCAGCGTTTCGGACTCGTTGAGTTCGGCGTGACTTCGTATCGAGGCATTGGCTCTGATGCCGTAGATGCGCTTGGTCCACCCCGCCCTGCTGTCGAGCGTTTGCGCGAAGTGCGTCGGATGCGCACAGTTGATCATGAAATATTCCGGCGCTCCATTCGTCTCGTGGTCGACGGTTTCGATCGCCTGCCGCAGTGTCTCGCCTGTCACCAGGCGTCCGTCTGTCTCCACCGTGAATGAAATCGCACACGGAATACTCTGTCTTTTGGCGGCACGGGCGATGCCGACGGCCTCATGGATGTTGGTAATTGTGAAGGCCGTCACCATGTCGGCCCCGCCCTCAACGAAGGAAGCGATTTGCTCGCCATGATAGGCTTCCGCCTCCTCCGCATCCATGTGCCCCGCCTTGTATCCGTCGCCACGCGGGCCGATCGATCCGTTGATGACACAGGGCAAATGCGAGGGCTCACAAGTCGCCTCCCACCTGCCACGCAGAATTTCGAGAAAAGCGATGGAATCTCTGTTGATCGCATCCAGCGCCGCAGCGTCGTAGCCAAGCTTCTCTGCCCAATCGTGGTTGGCCCGCCAGGTCGGGCTACTCAGCACAAATCCAACGCGGTGACGCCGTGCAATAGCGAGATAGGATTCATAGTATTTTGTCAGACGCTCGCGTCCCCGTTCGGAGTCGAGCAATACGAACGCCGCGAGGTGCGGCAGATCGATGCCCTCCTGAAAGATCAGCGTCGTAATCAAGCCCCCATCGGTGAGGAAGGCGCCGCCATGGCGTTGCGGCAGATCGTGACGGTATTTGGCCATTTGTCTCTACTCGTTTCCGAGGACATCATTCCGCGAGATCGGCGGCCAAGGCCTGTCACATCAGGGCGTGACCTACATGCAAGGTTGTGCCGTCAAGCAACGTCGTCGAAGCATGCGACGTCGATCCGACGGAGGCGATAGAATTCGAGTTACAGTGGTAACAGGCCGGCTGACGCGCCCATGCCCGGCGACGCGCACTTGGCACGCTGGCCGTGTTCATGCGACGGCTTGCCGAATGGATTCGCCGTGTTGTCGGCGATCGGACCGGACCCGACGCTCAGCTACGTCAGCAAGGTCGGCTTCTGGCAGGCTCCGTTGAAAAAGACGCGCAGATCAACGGCAAGCGCTTCGCGCAAAACAACGCGCGATAGCGCATCGTGGCAATCGCACTGTTACTGAAATTATCGTGTTTCACCCCAAGGGTGCGGTGTGACACCGTCACCGTGGTTTCCTAATTCGCATTTCGATTCTTGCTTGCTCCTCTGAGGCGAGTTGCCTGTGAAGCAGGACGCACCCAGTCCGCCATCTGCATACAGGTGAGAAGATCAACATAACTTTGAATTCCACCGGCCATGGCCTCGCCTTCGCACTCATCGCGAACGGAGCCAGGATTTTTCCGCCAAACAGTCAGCAATTGCTTATGGGCGGTGTTTTCATCGCGCATACACGCTGCAAAGCTCTGGGCCAGTACAAGGCCCATTGCCTTGTCGGTCGCCGTGGTCGCCTTGCACATCGCCTCGACATTCAACGTAGGAACCCGATCGGAGGCCAGCACAGGCTGGATTCCCAAGAGTGCCAGTGATAGCAGCGCGGCTTTCATGCTAATTTTCCTCCGTCAATCGCTCTTCAATCGCGGGTTGTGGGCCTGCTTATCCGGCATCCCATTGCAGTTTCGACAGTAGGATGGCCCAGGGGCATCCGGGGGTGACGCTCCGCTTCAGGCGTTGAGTTACGGTGAGGGTGCACTTGATCGCCGGCGGCCCGGGTTCTGTCGCGTAATTCCGCTGAATTGAGTAAACCGTACCGCAACTCAAAATCCCTGTGGAAACCAAATGCCTCGAATGTCAGTCGGTCCAATATTTGGCAGCACATGATTTATTTCCAAATCAGTAATCTGCACATCTTCAATGCACCGAGCAATCGCGAAATGCGCTGACAGTGCACTTAATTCCACGATCGTGGTCGCCGAGTTAAGTGCACTGCGACCGTAATTCCAACTTCAAAGGGCCGCTGAGTTTCCGCCACGAGTGCTCACCAAGGCTCCGCGGACGTTCGGACGTCGACCTCGAACGACCAAGCCTTGTGATGCTGCCGGTAGAGGAAGGCGTAGCATTCCACGATGCCCTCGAGATCGAGCAACCTGTCGCGGTGCGCGTCGGCGTCCGGAAAGCGTCTGCGGATCACGTCACCGTCGACGGCACCATCGACGACGACGTGGCCGACGTGGATTCCCTCAGAACCGTATTCCTTGGCCATCGCCTGGGCGAACGCCCGCAGGCCCGCCTTGGCGGAATTGAAGGCGCCATAACCGGCCCGACCGCGCAGCGAGGCGCTGGCGCCGGTGAACAGGATGGTACCTCGCTTCTCCGGGATCATGCGGCGCAGCGCCTCCCGCCCGAACAGAAACCCGCCGAAACATGCGACCCGCCAACTCTTCTCGAAATAATCCGCCTCCATCTCGAGGATGCGGCCCGACGTGTTATTGCCCGCGTTGTAGATGGCCAGATCCACCACGGCGCCGGCATGGTCGAACAGCGCGGCAACGTCAGCCTCGTTGGTGGCGTCCGCAACGAACGGGGAAGCTTTGCCTCCCGCTCTCTCGATATCAGCGACGACCGCGTCCAGTGACGCTTGAGTGCGCCCGGCCACGACAACGTCGAGCCCCTCCCTAGCAAAACGTTTGCAGAGTTGAGCGCCGAGTCCTCGATCCGGACCGACGCCAATGATCACCGCTTTGGGCATTGCATCCCTCCGAACTGTGTGACCGGGACCGTACGACGGTTGCGCCATCATGCAATCACTCCACGATCAAGGCCGGTTTGAGAGCCACGGCCCGGGATAGATTGTAGAAGTTGGGCGAGGTCGCCATCACCGTCTCGTGGACCTCGGCGAACTGCTCTTTTGTGCCGCTGCCTTTGATACGGACGGTATAGCTGAGGGTCTCGTAGCCGGGCGTCACGGCAGGATCGATCCCGAGGAAGCCGCGAAGATCGATGTCGCCATCGGTCTCGATCGACAGGCTTTCGAGGGTGATTCCACGCACCGCGCACTGCGCCACGTATCCGACGGTCATGCAGGCGTTGAGCGCCGCGACCAGATGCTCCTGCGGATTGGCGAAATTGTTCGATCCGCCGAGTTCGCGGGGCTCGTCGATATCGATCGAGAACCGACGTGGCACCCTTTCTCCGCCGAGTTCATAACGCTCGATTTCGGCGCGGCTCCGCGTCTGGCCCCGCCAGGTCGTGATGACGTGCCAATTCGTCTTGCCTCTGGCAGGTTCGCGCCTGACGTCGTCGATCAGCGCAAACAGGTCGTCGACATCGATGCCGTTGACGATGGTGGGGTCGGCAGTCTTCGTTGGTGCGTCCACATGGGGCTCCTTTGCTTGGGGTTGGGTTAAACTTCACATCTGGATACTGGGGAAATCAGGACGACCTCGCCAGCGACGTGTGGCCGGGTTTCGTGGTCGACCGGCAGGGGTCCTCAGAACCGCCCGGCACCGAACGCCTGCGCGACCCACCGCCGCGGTCAGCCGGCCGCCGCGCGCAGCGCTACCGATCGATATGCAGGGAAGTCCGTGTAACCCACCTCGCCACACCTGGTGTAATAAGTTGATCGGTCCGCCACGGCTAACGGCCAGCCGTGCTTGAGACGCGCGGCAAGATCCGGGTTCGCGATAAAGGACCTGCCGAAAGCGATCAGGTCCACCAGCCCGCTGTCGAGCGCCGCCTGGGCGCGCTCGCGGTCGTTGAAGCCGCCACACCAGATGAAGGCGCCAGGGAACACCGCGCGAGCCTTGGCGAGCAGAGCGTGGTCGAGGTACCGAGGCTTGAACTCCGCGGTCTCCATGTTTCCTTCGGGCAGCAGTTCGTAGAGCAGATGGATGTATGCCACGCCGCGGCGCCCCAGTTGCTCGGCAACGTACAGAAACGTTTCCTCGACAAGCGGCTCCGGCGGCATGGAGTTGTACTTGCCGAACGGAGACAGGCGAACACCGACGCGCCCCGGACCGAATTCAGCCACCACCGCATCGACGACTTCCATCAGGAAGCGCGTACGATCTTCCATGCTGCCCCCGCCGTAGCGGTCGGTGCGCGTGTTGAGCACCGAGTTCATGAACTGCTCGAACAGATAGCCGTTGGCCGCATGGAGTTCGACTCCATCGAATCCGACCTTCCGTGCACTGGCGGCGGCTTTGGCGAAGGTGCCCACCATGGCCGACACCTCATCCGTGCTGAGCGGCCTCGGCGTCTCCGCAGGCATATAGCCCAACCGGCCGTCCGGGCCGTGCGCAAACACCGACGAGCCCTCTGCCCGTTGCCCGGTCACGCCCACCGGGGCCCGGCCGTTCGGCAGAATCGAGGAATGGGCCATCCTGCCGACGTGCCACAACTGCAGAAAGATCGTGCCGCCATGACGGTGAACCTGATCGGTTACCAGCCGCCAGCCCTGCATTTGGGCTTCCGAGTGGATTCCGGGTGTCCTCGCGTAACCGTGGCTCGACTGATCCACGTCGGTCGCCTCGGCAATGATCAGGCCGGCATTGGCCCGCTGGCCGTAATAGGTGGCGATCAGTTCGTTCGGAAGGTCACCATCGGTCGGGAGGTCGCCCTCGGACGTTCGCGTCCGGGTCATGGGTGGCATGACGATGCGGTTCTTCAGCGGAACAGTGCCGCCAAGCAGTTGAGTTTCGAACAAGCCGGTCATAGATCACCCTTCGAGCAGATTCCTGCCGAAGGTTATTCTTCGGTGGTCATTGCCATCTACACACCCTTTGGTCAGTGGTCGGCGGATGAAGATCATCAAGAGATTGCCGGGCTTGCCGGTCGAGCGTGCGCTAGGCGTCCTTTCGGGACGCTGGAAGGCGGTCATTCTCGATGTGCTGATGGATGGCCCGCAACGCACATGCGAGCTGGAAAAGCGCATTGTCGGCATCTCGCAGAAGGTGTTGATCGAGCAGCTGCGAGCGCTCGAGGAACATGGAATGGTGAGCCGGCAGCCCAGCAGCGGCGATAGTCAGGGGATCGAATACCTGCTCACCCCACTCGGCGAAAGCCTGCGGCCCGTGCTGGATTCCCTCATCGAATGGGGAGTCCATCACGCCAAGGAGCTCGATGAGGTCCATAGGCTTCTGCCGTGCAATGTCGTTCGAGATCGTCGACCTGTTCGATTACAAGGGTAACCACTCTCCCGACGGATGACATCGCCCGGTAACATCTCGGGACCAATTGTTCTTGGCGAGGCTGTCGACTGCGACGACTTTCAACAGCGGGAATGATGGTGAATATTCGAGACATTTCACACGGCTGATCGTTTGGGAAATACGCACCTAGAGAGCGTTCCCAGCGTTCACATCTGCCATTTTCTCTCGCGCGAGAGATTGTCGACCTGACAAATCCGCAACTCCGTCACAACGGGCGACGCATCGGTACAAGGTTTGCCTGGCGGGCTGGGCGGGATGGCAACTGATGAAGGCGATAGCGGTCAAGACAATTGCTTATGGCGTGGCGTTTTTGCTGGCGGGAACTTGCATCGTTGCCGTCTTGCTTTGGCAGACCCTGCCGCCGTCCACCCATGAATTGCAGATCCCCGGCCTTTCCGCCACGACGAGCGTGAGTCTGGACGCGGATGGTGTGCCGCGAATCCGCGCCGCGAACATGATCGATGCCGCGACGTCCCTTGGCTACCTGCATGCGCGCGACCGGATGTTTCAAATGGATCTCATGCGACGTTCGGCGTCCGGGCGACTGTCCGAGATCGCCGGGCCGGCGACGCTGCCGATGGATCGGATGATGCGCACGCTCGGCCTTCATGGTCACGCCTCATCCAATTTCGAAGCTCTGCCGATGCCGACGCGCCGTATGCTGGAAGCCTATGCCCGGGGCGTCAACGCATGGATACGCGAACGTGGTCGCTTCAGCGGGGAGGAGTTCCTGGTCATCGGCACACCTGAGCCCTGGAGTCCCGTGGACAGCCTGCTTTGGGGTGAGACGATGGCAGTCTGGCTTTCTCACAACTGGCGTGTCGAACTCGCCCGGCTCAGCATCGCCGACAAATTGCCGCAGCGGGAGATCGATGAGCTTTGGCCGCAGGATCGAAGGACCGGACAGCCGCACGCGATGCTCGATCCCGCCCTCGCCGGCCCAGTGCGACACCTCATGGCCGCGCTGCCCGATTTTACTGCGCCCTTCAACCAGTCACGCAGAGCGAGCAACGAGTGGGCGGTCGACGGCCGGCACAGTACGACCGGCGCGCCACTGCTCGCGGGCGATCCGCATCTCGCCTTCGGCATGCCCGGCATCTGGTATCTCGCCCGCATCGACACGCCGAAAGAGACGCTGGCCGGGGCCACCGCCCCGGGATTGCCCTTCCTCATGATCGGCCACAACCGCCGCATCGCCTGGACCTTCACCGACACTGGCGCCGACGTTCAGGATCTCTTTGTCGAGACATCCGTGGATGGCGGCTACGCGACACCTGATGGCCTGCGCGCTTTCGCCGTGCGGGAGGAGCGCATTCATGTGCGCGGGCAGCCGGACGAAATTCTGCGCGTGCGCGAGACCCGCCATGGCCCGCTGATAAGCGACCTGCTGAAGGACGAACAGAAACCGCTTCTGGCGCTGCAAGCAGCCAATCTGGCTCCGGGAAATACAGCAGCGGCCGGCTTGATGGCGTTGAACCAGGCGCAGAATGTCGAGGAGGCCGCACGGGCCGCCGCCGAGATCACGTCGCCCGTGCTGAATCTGCTGGTCGCCGATCATGATCGCATCGCCCTCTACGTCACCGGCCGCATACCGATTCGTCGCACCGGTGACGGCAGCATGCCGGTGCCTGGCGCGGACGGAGCGCATGATTGGATCGGCTGGGCGACCGGCGACGAGCTGCCGCACGACGTCAGTCCCGCGAGCGGATGGCTTGCCAATGCCAACGAGCGCATCGCCCCGTCCGGCCCCCTGTTCCTCGCGCGCGATTGGTTCGGCGACTGGCGCAGTCGGCGTATCCAAGCTCGCATTGCCGCGAACGAGCGGCACACCGCCGCGGATTTTGCGGCGATGCAACGCGACGTGGTCAGCGCATACGCGATCGAACTCCTCCCCGTCCTGCTCAAGGTGCATCCGACGGATCCGACCGCTGCCAGGGCGGTGGCGACGTTGACTGACTGGGACGGCGCCATGGAGATGGATAAACCGCAGCCGCTGATCTTCGATGCCTGGATGCAGCGCTTTCGCCACGAAATTCTGCGACGTGCCGGCATCAAGCCTTCCGCCGCAATCGCCTCCGCGGAGTTCATCGCCTTCGTTCTGAGTCCGGCGGGTGCGCATTGGTGCGGGACCGATTGCTCGGTATTGCTCGCCGCCACACTCACCGATGTCACCTCGGAGCTGGCCCAGCGCTTTGGCCCGGATCCGTCGACCTGGCGCTGGGGCGCGGCGCATGCTGCGGTGTTCGCTCATCCGCTCCTCAGCCGATTTCCGGTCATCGGCTCGTTTGCGGTCGCGCGCATCGCCAGCCCGGGCGACGACAGCACTGTGGACCGCGGCAGCACCGGCTGGAACGGTCTCGATTCGGTGCACGGGCCGTCCTATCGCGGAGTCTACGATCTGGCGGATCTCGATCGCAGCCTGTTCGTCGTTGCTCCCGGGCAATCCGGCCATCTGCTGAGCCATCACGCCCACGACTTTCTGACCCGCTGGCGCGATGGCGAAACTATCCTGCTCGGGCGGGAAGCTGCGCGGGTCAAGGGACGCATCGAACTGCGGCCCTGACGTGAGTCCTCGCGCCGGCTTTTGACCCTCTCCGAGGGCTCAATCAGCATATCCTCCCATTGTCCGCGTCGTCGCAAATGTTGCCGGGCCTGCCCCGAACCGACGGACCGAACCATACTGGAATGCCGCCAGGGGTGATAAACCAGCGGCCGGCGGTGGCGGTGCTCGCAGTGTCCCTGCCGATGACGTGTCGCCCGGCCGTGAAATTCTCGTGACCCACGGCGGACGTTGTGAGCAGGGCGATTGCGATCAATCCCGTCGACAAGTGCTTGATTGTAGTCATCGAACGTCTCCTTTCGCCTCAGCAACGCGATATGCCCCTGGTTGGGCTTGCCGAACTCAGCCCTTGCGATCGTCGGCGCAACGGTTGCTGACAGCGGATCAAACCGTACTTCGAAGACCTTACCAACATTCCATTGATGTTCTCCTGCGTCGTAGCAGGACGCAGGCGGCCTCCATATCCCATTTCGAGGCCGATCTGACCCAGGCGATCGCAGGATGGGCTTTTGAGGTCGCGAAGGAAGAATTCGGCTTGTTCGGTGTTGAGGTCAGGATGGGGCCCGATGGATCGAGCCGTCGCGGGAAAGCGCGATGGGCCAATCTCAAAAGGAGGCCGCAAATGAAGACAACGATAATCGCACTTTCTGCCGCGGCCGCAATAGCCGCCGCTCCGGCCGCGCTTGCCCGGACTGTATCAAGTAAAACGCCGGACAAGCAGCATCATGCCTCCCAGAAACACCCTCTGATCGTCTCCAGCCACGCGCCAAGGCATTCGATGCAGGGCTGGAAGACGAGCTATCCGGGCGCGTCCGTCTACGCGCCTCGTGAACCCAGAGACTTCAACTATGAGAATTCCAGACAGGCTGGAGGTGGTGGAGGTGGTGGTGGCGGCGGCGGTGGAAGCGGCATGTGAGCCGACCTGGGTCTTACCGCTTCACTCCACCAACAGCACGTCGACCGCCACGCCGAGCTTCTGCTTGCGTGCGCCGACGATGACTCCGTCGACCGGCGAGACGTCGGAGAAGTCGCGACCGATGGCGAGGATGATGTGATCGTTCGCGACCACGAGATCGTTGGTCGGATCGAAGCCGATCCAGCCAAGCTCGGCGCCGCACCAGACCGAAACCCAGGCATGGGTCGCGTCGGCGCCCTGCAACCGCGGCTGGCCGGGCGGCGGAATCGTGCGCAGGTAACCGCTGACATAGGCGGCGGGCAGGCCGAGCCCGCGAAGGCCCGCGATCATCACATGGGCGAAATCCTGGCAGACGCCGTGGCGCTTCTCGAACACGTCCTTCAGCGGGGTCGAGATCACCGTTGCCTTCGGATCATATTTGAACTCGGCGCGGATGCGACGCATCAGGTCGGCCGCGCCTGACAGGACGCCGCCTCCGGCCGGAAAGCTTGCAGCGGCATAGTCCGTCACCGGCCGCAGCACCGGCACCAGCGCGCTGGCAAAGACGTAGCCGACCGGCGATGCCGGGCCGAGGCTCGACGCCTCGAATGCAATATCGCGCACATCTTCCCAGGTTGGGCTCGCCGCGTCACGGCGCGGTGCCCGCCGCGCGACCGCGACGCGCGAGCGCGAATCGATGCGGAGATTGCGATGCGCGGTCTCGATCAGGACG
This sequence comes from Bradyrhizobium lablabi, assembly GCF_018131005.1. Classification (GTDB taxonomy): domain Bacteria; phylum Pseudomonadota; class Alphaproteobacteria; order Rhizobiales; family Xanthobacteraceae; genus Bradyrhizobium; species Bradyrhizobium lablabi_D. Next base: position 524,739 of record NZ_JAFCJK010000004.1, on the reverse strand, counting down.
CCTTCCGTCAGCGTGCCGAAGAAGTCGCGCCGGTGCGTGCGCTCCGCCACCTTCGGGCGGATTTCGACGCTGTGGGAGATCAGCTCCTGGCCGTCGCCGGACAACGGCTCCAGCCGCAGCGAGCAGCGCGCGAAGCTCACCGGCGTCTCGTAGCTGTAGGTCGTGACATGACGGATGTCGTAGATCACGCGAGGCCCGTGAGCTTCTCCGGACGGCTGGCATTGGGCCCGTGCGGGAAATATTGCAGCCCGATGGCGTCGGCCAGCGTGAGCAGATCCTGCTCCAGCGCGAACAGCGTCCGGGCATCGAGCGTTCCCGCCTCCGCGGTGGTCAGCATCGCTTCCACCGCCACCGCAAGACGCTGCGGCCGCTCGATCAGGCCGTGCTCCCGCAAGCTCGGCAGCGCGGCGATATGCTCGTTCAGGCTGGCGACCTGGAATGCGACGGAACGCGGATTGTAGGGATCGAGCACCGCGAGATCCCGCACCGGCACCAGCAGCGGCTGCACCAGGTAGCGCGAGCGATAGGTGATCTGGCAATCGACCAGCGTCAAGAGAGTGTCGAGGTCCTCGTCGCCCGCCTCGTCACAGGCGAACTGGCGGGCGAAACGCGTGGTGTTGATGGCGCGCTCGGCGCGGCGGCCCATCTCGAGGAAGCGCCAGCCTGCCGCGCGATTCATGTTCTCCTGCGCAAGGCCGGCAAAGCTTGCGAGCTCCTGCAGCGTCAGCTCGGCGGCGCTGACCACGCCGTCATCGTCGTGGACCTCGATGGCGAGCCGATCGGCCATTTCGGTGATGACCTGCCAGGCATCCGGTGACAGCCGCTCGCGCAGCGACGTCGCCATGCGCTGCGCCGATCGCACCAGCGAGAGGGCCGAGCCGAATCTTTCCTCATTCTGCAAAGCGTCGAGCGCGATTTTCGCCGGGTTGGCGCGCGCGGTCTGCGAAGTCGCTCCCCAGGCCACGAGCATGCGCTGGATGCGCTCGGCCGAGTGCAGCGGCGGCGGCGCGCCGGCCGAATTTCCCTTCGCGGGATCGCGCAACGGCGTGCACAGCGCGCGGATCAACCGGATGGTCGCTTCGGCGCGTTCCAGGTAGCGGCCGAGCCAGAACAGATTGTCGGCGGCACGGCTCGGCAGCACGCCTGCGATGCGGCGGATGCGCACGGTGTCGACCGCGGGCAACAGCGTCGCGCTCGAAACCGCCTTGTCGGACACGACCCAGACGTCGGCGGAACTTGCTCCGTCACCCATCGAGACCGCGCGCGCATCGGCGCGCTCTGCGATCCGGCAGAAGCCGCCGGGCAGCACGGTCCAGCCGTTCGGCGTCGCCGCCGCGAACACGCGCAACACGAACGGACGCGGCGCGATGCGGCCGTTCTCCCAGACCGGCGTGGTTGAGAGGCGCACCAGTTCCTGGCCGACATAGTCGATGCCGCGACTGACGATCGCATCCTTCAGCCGGTCGCGTTCGGCTGCCGTCAATTCGCTCGCGAGCACCGGACCGCTGCCGGGGAAGCCGGGAACGCCACGGCCATAGGCGCCCTCGATCGCGAACTCGTCGAGTTCCGACAACACCGCCTCGCGGGCGGATTTTTGACCGCACCACCAGGTCGCGATGTGCGGCATCATGAGATCTTCACTGAGCAGGCGGCGACACAGATTGGGCAGGAAGCCGAGCAGCGCGCGCGCCTCCAGCACCCCCGAACCCGGCATGTTGGCGACCACGACGCCGCCCTTGCGCAGCACCTCGACGAGGCCCGGCACGCCGAGATAGGACGACGCATCGAGCTCGAGCGGATCGAGCATGTTGGAATCGACCCGGCGCAGCAGCACGTCGAGCCGCTTCAACCCGGCCACGGTGCGGATATGAACGCGGTCGCCGCTGACCGCGAGATCGTCGCCCTCGACCAGCAGAAAGCCGAGATAGCGCGCGAGGGTTGCGTGCTCGAAATAGGTCTCGCTGAACGCGCCCGGCGTGAGCAGGCCGATCCGCGGCTCGTCGCGATCGGCGCTGGCGCGCAGCGAGTCGCGGAATGCCTCGAAGAACGGCGCGACGCGCTCGACATTCATCGACTTGTAGAGATTGGAAAATGCGCGCGACAGCACCAGACGGTTTTCCAGCGCATAGCCCGCGCCCGAAGGCGCCTGCGTGCGGTCGCCGAGCACCCACCAGCGTCCGTCCGGTCCGCGGCCGACATCGGCGGCATAGAGGTGCAGATAGCGGCCGCCCGGCGGTTTGATGCCGCTGACCGCGCGCAGATATTCGCTGCTGCCGGCGATCGCCGCGGCCGGAATCGCACCGCTGGCGACCAGGCGGCCCTCACCATAGAGATCGGCGAGTATCATTTCCATGAGCTGCGCCCGCTGCGCGACGGCGCCGGCCAGTTGCCGCCAATCGGCGGCGTCGATGATCAGCGGCAAATGGCTGAGCGGCCAGATCCGGTCCGATGTATCGCCGGGCGTGCGGTAGGTGACGCCGGCCTCGTGCAGATGGCGGTCGGCGGAGGCAAAACGCCGTTCGATGTCGGCTGGCGACAGCGCGGCAAAGGCATCGAAGAAGCGGGTCCAGACCGGACGCGGCGCGCCGTCCTCGCCAATGTACTCGTCGGGAATGCCGGGAAGGCGAACATAGTCGCGCATCCATTGCGCGATCCGGCGCTGCCCCGGGCGGGCCCTGCTCTCCTGAACGCTGCCTTGGCCGACCGGTTCAGACATCCCATTTCCCAGAATTCGCCACCGACAGATCGAAACGCTATCAGTGCGGTAGCGGCGTCCGCAAGTCGAGGGTCACTGGAAATTCGATTGACCGCTCTTCCGGCGACATCTCGATCCTGCCGGGGGTGTGGCCATGATCCTGGAAGCGTGCCAGCCGACGCGCCTCGGCCTCGTAGGAGTTGACCGGCTTGCTTTCGTAATTGCGGCCGCCCGGATGGGTGGCGTGGTAGACACAGCCGCCGAGCGAGCGGCCATTCCAGGTGTCGATGAGGTCAAACGTCAGCGGCGCATGCACCGGAATGGTCGGATGCAGTCCCGACGCCGGCTGCCAGGCCTTGAAGCGGACGCCGGCAACCGCCTCACCGGCGCGGCCTGTCTCTGTCATCGGCAGCCGCCGGCCATTGCAGGTGACGACGTGGCGGCCCTCGACAAAACCCGATGCCTTCACCTGCAACCGCTCCACCGAGGAATCGACGTAGCGCACGGTGCCACCCGATGAGCCCTCTTCGCCCAGCACATGCCAGGGCTCCAGCGCTTGGCGCAGCTCCAGCGCAACGCCGCCGTGATGCACGCGGCCGAAGGCGGGAAAGCGGAATTCGAGCTGGGCCTGATACCACTCCGGAGAAAAATCATAACCGGACTGCTTCAGCTCGACGAGCACGCCCAGAAAATCCTCCCAGAGGAAATGCGGCAGCATGAAACGGTCATGCAGCGCGGTGCCCCAGCGCACGAACTTGCCCTGCTGCGGCTCGCGCCACAATTTTGCGATCAGCGCGCGGATCAGGAGCTGCTGCGCCAGCGACATGCGCGGATCGGGCGGCATTTCGAGCGCGCGGAATTCGACGAGGCCGAGCCGGCCGGTCGGAGCGTCGGGCGAATAGAGTTTGTCGATGCAGATTTCGGCGCGATGAGTGTTGCCGGTGATGTCGACCAGGATATGCCTGAACAAGCGGTCCACCAGCCATAGCGGCGCGTCCATGCCCGCTGGCGGCACATGCGCAAGCGCGATCTCCAGTTCATAGAGCCCGTCATGCCGTGCCTCGTCGATGCGCGGAGCCTGGCTGGTCGGACCGATGAACATGCCGGAGAACAGGTAGGACAGCGACGGATGCCGCTGCCAATACAGCACGAGGCTCTTCAACAGATCGGGCCGGCGCAGGAACGGCGAATCCTGCGGCGTCGAGCCGCCGACCACGATGTGATTGCCGCCGCCGGTCCCGGTGTGGCGGCCGTCGATCAGGAAGCGGTTGGCGCCGAGTCGGGTTTTCGCGGCGTCTTCATAGACACCGAAGGTGACGTCGACGGCTTCGCGCCAGCTCTGCGCGGGCTGCACGTTGATCTCGATCACACCGGGATCTGGCGTCACCTTGATCACCTCGATGCGCGGATCATAGGGCGGCGCGTAGCCCTCGACATGCACGGGCAGTTGCAACTCTTCCGCGGTGGCCTCGATCGCCGCGACCAGTTCGAGATAATCGTCCGCCTGCTCGACCGGCGGCATGAACGCACACAGCACACCGCCGCGAACCTCGATCGAGGTCGCGGTGCGCACCGGCTGCGGCTCCGGCATTGCATGAAGTGCGCGCATCAGCTCCTGGTCAAAATCGCCGAATGCATCGCGCAGCGCCATCGGATCCTGCTCGATCGTGTAGGGATAGTCCTCCGGCGGGACGTATTCGAGCGACGCAATGGGCAGCCTGAGGCCAAGCGGGGAATCGCCTGATGACAGGAACAGATGGCTGCGCCGGATCTTCCAGCGCTCGCTGCGCCAGCGCGGCGGCATACGACCGCCAAGCGGATTCCAGCGCTGGATCGGCAGCACGTAGCCCTTCGGCGTCGTCAATCCCTCGTCGAACACCCGCGCCAGCCGCGCGCGTTCTTCCGCATCAGCCAGTTGGGAATTCGCCGGGCTGACGTTGGCCGGCAGGCTTGCTTCACGCTGCAGCCAGAACGCCGGATCCTCGAAAGCTGGCATGACATGGTCCGCAGCGAGCCCGAGCCTCCTCGCCATCGCGATCGCAAAGCGCTCTGCGTCGGCGATCTCGGCCTTGTTTGGATTCTCGATGTTGGCGATCAGGTCGGCGTTCTTCCAGATCGGCTCGCCGTCCTTGCGCCAGTACAGGCCGAACGCCCAGCGCGGCAGGCTTTCGCCCGGATACCATTTGCCCTGCCCATAATGCAGCAGACCGCCCGGCGCGAAGCGTGCGCGCAACTTGCGGATCAGTTCATCGGCCAATGCGCGTTTGGTCGGACCGACCGCGGCGACATTCCATTCCGGCGATTCCAGATCGTCGACAGAGACAAAGGTCGGCTCGCCACCCATGGTGAGCCGCACGTCGTCGTTTTGCAGATCGGTGTCGACCTGCTCGCCGAGCGCGTCGAGCCGCGTCCATGATGCATCCGAGAACGGCCTGGTGATCCGCGGCGCCTCGCGGATGCGCTTGACGCGCATCTCGAAGCCGAAGTCGACATTGGCAAAGCCGGCGGTGCCCGAGATCGGCGCAGCCGAGCGATAATGCGGCGTGGCGGCGACGGGGATATGCCCCTCACCCGTCAGCATGCCCGAGGTGACGTCGAAGCCGATCCAGCCCGCGCCCGGCAAATAGACCTCGGCCCAGGCGTGCAGATCGGTGAAATCACTCTCGACCTCGCGCGGCCCTTCGACCGGATCGACGTCAGGCCTGAGCTGAATCAGGTAGCCGGACACGAAGCGCGCCGCGAGCCCGAGATGGCGCAGCGTCTGGATCAGGAGCCACGCGGAATCGCGGCAGGAGCCTGAGCCGGCAGCGAGCGTTTCCTCCGGCGTCTGGATGCCGGCCTCCATGCGGATGACATAGCGGACCTGCTTCTGCAGCCTGGCGTTCAACTCGACCAGGAAATTGACGGTGCTGTCGGCCGTGCGCGGAATGTCCTTCAGATAAGCCGCGAACAACGGCCCCGGCTCGACCGTCTCCAGATAGGGCGCAAGCTCGGTCCTGAGATCGCCGGGGTACTGAAAGGGAAAGCTGTTGGCGTAGGGCTCGACGAAGAAGTCGAACGGATTGACCACGCTCATCTGCGCGGAGAAGTCGACTTCGATCTTGAATTCGCTCGCCTTCTCAGGGAACACGAACCGCGCCAGCCAGTTGCCTTGCGGATCCTGCTGCCAGTTCACGAAGTGATTTGCTGGCGTGACCTTGAGCGAGTAGCTCAGGATCGGTGTGCGCGTGTGCGGCGCCGGGCGGAGCCTGATAGTCTGTGGCCCGAGGTCGATCGGCCGGTCATATTTGTAGTGCGTGACGTGGTGCAGTGCGACGAAGATCGACACGGACAAGGGGCTCCAGCAGCTTTTTTGAGCAGAACACTGGTGCCCCTGAGGATCAAGCACTAACAACGGGCACGCGGTGCCCACCGGGCAGGCGAATAGCGAATAGAACAAACCCCTATTCGCTACTCCCTATTCGCCATTCGCCCCACTCACATCGTCGCGCCCAGCACCCAGGGCGCGAACTCGGCGCCTCCGAAGTCAAAGCTCTCGCTCTTGGTCGGCTGGCCCGACGCGGTCTTGAGAATGAGCTCGAAGATGCGCTGGCCGCATTCCTGCACGCTCTCCTCGCCGTCGAGGATGGTGCCGCAATTGACGTCCATGTCGTCTTCCATGCGCTTGTACATCGGCGTGTTGGTCGCGAGCTTGATCGACGGCGCAGGCTTGCAGCCGAAAACGCTGCCGCGTCCGGTCGTGAAGCAGACGAGGTTGGCGCCGCCGGCCACCTGCCCGGTCGCCGCGACGGGATCGTAGCCGGGCGTATCCATGAACACGAAACCCTTCTTGGTCACCGGCTCGGCGTAGTGCAGGACGTCGACGAGGTTGGTGCTGCCGGCCTTCGCCATCGCACCCAGCGACTTCTCCAAAATGGTGGTGAGGCCGCCGGCCTTGTTGCCGGGACTTGGATTGGCGTTCATCTCGGCGCCTTCGCGGCTCGTGTATTCCTCCCACCAGCGCATCAGGCCGACCAGCTTCTCGCCGACTTCGCGGCTGACAGCGCGGCGCGTGAGCAGATGCTCGGCGCCATAGGTCTCCGGCGTTTCCGACAGGATGACGGTGCCGCCATGACGGACCAGGAGATCGCTCGCCGCGCCCAGCGCCGGATTGGCCGACACCCCGGAATAGCCGTCGGAGCCGCCGCACTGCAGGGCGACCGTCAACTCGCTCGCTGAGACCTTCTCGCGCTTGATCTTGTTGGCGTCGGTGAGGGCCTCCTTGACAAAGGCGACGCCGGCTTCGACTGTCTTGCGGGTGCCGCCGACCTCCTGAATGTCCATCGCGCGCAGGCGGCCGGCAAGCTTCTGCTCCTGCATCAGCCCGCCGATCTGGTTCACCTCGCACCCCAGGCCGAGCACGATCACGTTGGAGAAATTCACGTGCCGCGCATAGCCGCCGAGCGTGCGGCGAAGCAGCGCCAACGGCTCGTCCTGCGTCATGCCGCAGCCGGTCTTGTGGGTCAGCGCGACGACGCCGTCGACGTTCGGAAAGTCGGCAAGCGGATTGTCGCCGGTGAACGGATTCTTCTTGAAGACATCGGCGACGAGGCCAGCGACATGCGCGCTGCAATTCACCGAGGTGAGAATGCCGATATAGTTGCGCGTCGCGACACGCCCGTCGGGCCGGCGGATGCCGTCGAAGGTCGCGGGCAAATCGAAATTGGGCACCGGCTTGACGTCGACACCATAGGCATAGTCCTTGGCGAAATCACCCATGCCGCAGTTCTGCGTATGCACGTGCTGGCCGGGCGCGATCGGCGCGGTGGCAAACCCGATGATCTGGCCGTAACGCCTGATCGGCTCGCCTTCCGCGATCGGCTTGATTGCGACCTTGTGGCCGGCCGGAATGCGATCGACAGTGCTGACACCGTCGGCCACCACCAGCCCCGGCGGGAGGCTCGCTCGCGCGATCAGGACGCTGTCGTCGGGATGCAGGCGAATCACGGGTGCCGGGGCCATGGGGTTCTCCTTCGAAGGTCTTTCACCTCTCCCCGCCCTTTCGCGGGGAAAGGTCGGATCGCGACAGCGATCCCGGTGAGGGGCAAGGCACAGCGCCAATCACAACGACGATGCTCGCCGGATGGAGCCCCTCACCCCGGCCCTCTCCCCGCAAGAGCGGGGCGAGGGAGAGCTCACGCTTTGCCGCCGGACTTCTCGCGGGTCGCGTTGACCTGCATCTTCGCGTAGGTCGACATCAGCCCGACCTCGTTCGACAGCGTGACCAGTTTGAAACCCATGTTGATGGCGCGCACTGCGCCTTCGGCGCCGGAGCAGTGGATGCCCGGGTTGAGGCCGCGCTTGCCGCATTCCTTGATGATCTTCTCGTAGATCTTCAGGATCTCCGGCTCTTCGCGGTCGAGCTTCGGCACGAGACCGTAGGAGAATCCGAGATCGGACGGGCCGATATAGACGCCGTCGATGCCCTCAACGTCGAGGATTGCTTCCATGTTCTCGACCGCGGTCCTGGTCTCCATCATCGGGAGCAGCACGATCTCGTCGTTGGCGGTTTGCTGATAGGTGCCGGCCGAGCCGTACATGCCGGCTCGGATCGGACCATTGGAGCGTACACCCTTCGGCGGATACTTGGCATAGGAAACGAGGCTCTTGGCTTCCTGCGGCGTGTTGACCATCGGGCAGATCACGCCATAGGCGCCGCCGTCGAGCACCTTGCCGATGATGCCGGGCTCATTCCAGGGCACGCGGACCATCGGGGTCACGGGGTGGGCGTGCATCGACTGGAAACACTGCACCATCGACAGATAGTCCTGCACGCCATGCTGCATGTCGACGGTGACGCTGTCGAAGCCGCATTGCGCGATCACTTCGGCTGAGAACCCGGAGGGAATTGCGAGCCACGCATTCACCACCGCCTTGCCCGACGCCCAGACTTGCTTGACCTTGTTTGCCACTTTGTTTTCCTTCCCTGTTGCCGCAGACTCTTCGTCATTGGGGAGCTCGCGACAAAATTGCAAAGCAATTTTGCGCTGAAGCGACGAAGCTATCCATTCCTTCTTCGTGTGGCGTTGCTTCGCTTCGCTCGCAATGACGGAACTATGCGGTCGCCCGCTGGATGCTGACTTCGCTGACGCCGACTTCGCGCGCAGTATTCACTATCGCCGCCCAGGTGTCGTCAGGCAAGGGGATGCCGTTCTTGGTGCGGTCCGCGCGGGTTTTCCGCTCGGGATCGCCTGGAATCAGGACGGAATCGACACCGGCGATCGGCTTCGTGGCGCGGATGAAGTCGGTATAGCGAGCGATCTCGCCGTCGAAGAAATTCGCGGGATCGACCACCTTGGGATCGATGTAGAACGCCAGCATGCCGTTGGCGAAGCGGCGGTCCGGCGCGGTGGCGCCCGTGCCGGTCAGCGCGCCGCCGAGCAGTTCGCAGATGAACGCAAGGCCCGACCCCTTGTGATCGCCAAACGCGCGGATCGCGCCGGTACCCTTGGTATGGTCGCGCGGCCCGTCAGGCGTGTAGGAGCCGTAAAGCACATGCGGATCCTCGCTCAGAGTGCCGTCGGCGTCGACCAGCGCGCCGGTCGGCAGCTTCTTGCCGCCGCGGCTCGCCACCAGACACTTGCCTTCGGCAACGGTCGAGGTTGCGAAATCGAGCACAATCGGGTCCTGACCCTCGCGCGGAATACCCACGCAATAGGGCGCGGTCGACAGCCGCTTCTCGACGCCACCATAGGGCGCCACAAGCAGCGAACCCGCGGCGTTGACGAAGTGCACCGACACCAGCCCCTCGGCGGCCGCCATCTCGGCCCAGTCGCCCACGCGGCCGATATGACCCGCATTGCGCAGCGCGATCGCGGCAAGGCCCGCCTTCCTGCACTTCTCGATCCCGAGCCTGACCGCGACTGGCGTTACGGTTTGTCCATAGCCGAACTTGCCATCGACCACCGCGAGGGAGGGCGTGTCGACCACGATTTCAGGCGTCTGGTTCGGCACCACCGAACCCGTCTTCTTCCACCTGATGTAGACCGGCACGCGGATCACGCCGTGGCTATCGTGCCCCGTGAGGTTCGCGGTCGTGAGGTAAGTCGCGATGCGTCTGGCTTCCTCGGTTGAGGATTCCGCGTGCGAAAAGACCTCGGAGACGAAATTGACGAGATTATCAACCTTGATGGTGACCATGGATGGACGGCTCGCTCGGTTATGCGTGGGTCTGGTCAGGCGTGGACCTTGGCATGACCGCCAAGATAGGCTGCGGCGATGGCTTCGTTGCCCCACAATTCGTCAGGCTTGCCGCCCAGCACGATCCGCCCGGTTTCCAGGACGAAGCCGTGATCGGCGACCGAAAGTCCCATGCGCGCATTTTGTTCGACGAGCAAGACCGTGGTGTCCTTCCTGATCTGTGAAATAATGCGGAACACCGCCTGCACGATCACGGGCGCCAGCCCGAGCGACGGCTCGTCCAGCAGTAGAAGCCGCGGCTTGGCCATCAGGCCGCGCGCGACGGCGACCATCTGCAATTGTCCGCCGGAGAGCGTCCAGCCAAGCGTGTCCGAGAAAGCCCGGATATCCGGGAACAAGTCGAACATCGCGTCCGCCTCGCGCGAGATCTGCGAGGCCGACGCCTTGCGGTTCGACGCGCCAAGCATGATGTTCTCTTTCACCGTGAGGCCCGGGAACACGCGGCGACCTTCCGGCACATGCGAGATGCCGAGGCGGACGATCGCTTCCGGCCCAAGGCCTGCGATCGAACGGCCGTCGAACAGGATGTCGCCGGAAGTGGGTTTCGCCAGCCCCGAAATCGCGCGCAGCGTGGTCGATTTGCCGGCGCCGTTGGCGCCGAGCAGCGTGACCACCTGGCCCGGCTCCACAGCGATGCTCACACCGCGCAGCGCTTCGATCTCGCCATAGCGGACCACGAGATTGTTGATTTCGAGCAGCGGCATCATTCGCTCCCGAGATAGGCGGAGACAACGTCGGGATGGCGCAGCACCGCCATCGATTCGCCGTCCGCGATGCGGCGTCCGAAGTTCAGCACCGTGATGTGCTGGGCGGCTTCCGAGACCAGCGTCATGTCGTGATCGATGATCAGGATGGTGAGGCCTTGCGCCGCGATGCGCTTGAGAAGCTCGTGCAGCTCGAGCTTTTCAGTCGAATTGAGACCAGCGGCCGGTTCGTCGAGCAGCAGCAGCGTCGGATTGGACGCAAGCGCCCGTGCAATCTCGATCAGCCGCTGGTGGCCGTAGGAGAAGCTCGAGATCAGCTCATTGGCGCGGTTGCCGAGGCCGACGAAGGTCAATGCCTCCATCGCGCGCTCGGTCAGAGCGTCCTCGCCCTTCCCGATCATGCTGTTGCCGGGTCGCTCGGCGCCGATCTCGACGTTTTCGAGCGCGGTCATAGAACGGAACAGGCGGATGTTCTGGAACGTGCGTCCAAGGCCGGCCGCGGTGCGCTGGTGCGAGGCCATGTTGGTGATGTCGGTCCCGTCGAGCACGATCCTGCCCGATGTCGCCTTGTAGAGGCCGGACAGCACGTTCAGCGTCGTGGTCTTGCCGGACCCGTTGGGGCCGATCAGCGCATGCACGCTGCCGCGCCGGACCGCGATATTGACGCCGTCGACGGCCTTGAGGCCGCCGAAATGCTTCGACAGGCCGGTGACCTCCAGCACGATCTCGCCGCCGTCGGTTGCCGGCTTGAGCTGCAGTGCGGCGGCAACCGGCGGTGCCTTGGTGTGGGCACGCCAGCGCGTGAACGCGTCGGCGACGAAGCCCCAGATGCCGTCGGGCATGAAGCGGATGATCAGGATCACGAACAGGCCGTAGATCGCGAGGTACAGCCCGGGCACGCTCTTGAGGAAGCGCAGCCATTCCGGAATCAGAATCAGCAGCCCGGTGCCGATCGCCGAGCCGATGGGCGATGCCACGCCGCCGAGCAGCGACATGGTCAGGAACACGATCGACTCCGCGAACGAGAACTGGTCCGGACTGACATAGGCGAAGCCGCCCGCGAACAGGCCGCCGGCGAGACCGCCGAGCAGCGCGCAGAGCGCGAAGGCATAGACCTTGGTGCGGAACACGTCGATGCCGTTAACGCCGGCCGCGAGTTCGTTGTCGCGCACCGCGCGCATGGCGCGGCCGAGCCTGGTGTCCGGCAGGTGCCAGACGAGGTAGCCCACGATCGCAAGCACCGCGACGCAGAAGGCGAGATAGCCCTGCGAGGTCTGGAACAGCTCCGGCCTGCGGATGTTGGAGACGCCGTCCGGCCCGTGGGTCAGGCCGATCGCGTTGATCATCACCAGCGTCACGATCTGCTGGAACGAGATCGTCACCATCGCAAGGTAGTGGCCGCCGAGCCGTAGCGTCGACATGCCCAGGAACGCGCCGGCGATCAGCGCAATTGCACAGCCGGCGACAAGGCAGAGCCAGAAGCTCAGATGCAGGTCGGTGGTGCCGAGACCGACCGCGTAGGCGCCGAAGCCGAAGAACGCGGCCTGCGCCAGGTTGATCTGGCCGCACAGACCGAGCACGACCGACAGCCCGAATACCGCGATCGAGAACGTCGTGGCCTGCAGCAGGATGTTGAGGATGTAGCCGTCGAACCGCAGCCCGGCGGCGAGCCCAACCAGCACCGCGGCGCCGATGAAATACGGCAGGTGGCGGATGACGAGCGGCCGCGAGTGAACCGCGGGCGCCGGGATCGGCATGTTGTCGCTGGGTGCGCTCATGCTTTCTCCGCCACGCGTTCGCCGAAGATGCCCTGCGGCCGGAAGATCAGGAAGGCGACCAGCACCAGGAAGGCGAAGCCATCCTTGTAGGGCACCGAGATATAGGCCGCGCCGAACGTTTCGATCACGCCGAGCGCAAGCCCGCCGATGATGGCGCCGGCGACATCGCCGAAGCCGCCGATGATGGTCGCGGCGAACGCCTTCAGCGCGATGGTCGAGCCCATCTGGATCGAGACGAACAGCACGGGCGCAACCAGGATGCCGGCGAGACCGCCGAGCACCGCCGAATAGATGAAGGTGATCATGATCATGGTGGAGACGGAAATGCCGAGCAGTGAGGCCATTTCCTTGTCCTGCGAGGTCGCCTGCAGCTTCTTGCCGAGCAGCGTCTTCTCGAAGAACCAGAAATTGAAGAACACCAGCAGGATCGTGACGCCGATGATCAAGAGATATTGGCTGTCGAGATAGACCGGGCCGAGTTGAATGCCGGGAGTCTCGAACCAGCCCTGCAGCACCTGCGGCTGCGGACCGTAGATCGCAAGCACGGAATTGGCGAGCAGGATCGAGGCGCCGATGGTGGCGATGATCACGGGAAGATAGGTGCGGTGGCGCAGCGGATAGTAGACGCCGAGGTTGAAGATGACCCCGAGCAGCGCCATGCCGGCGAGCGCGATCAGAAACGACAGCCAGTAGGGCCAGCCGAGATCGACGGCGAACACCACCATCAGATAGGCGGCAACCATCGAGAACTCGCCCTGCGCGAAATTCACCACGTTGGTGGCGCGGAAGATCAGCACGAAGCCCAGCGCGACCAGCGCGTAGACTGCGCCGATGCCGATGCCCGTGAACAGCAGTTGAAGGATCAGATCCATGACAAGCGTTCGGTTGAAGGGAACTCGTTCAAACGGCCAATGACAATCGGCCTCCCCGGTTGCGATCGGAGAGGCCGAGATCAGCGTCAGTCGTTGAATTCGATGTGCTTGTCGAAAACGATGTTGCCCTTGTCGTTCTTCACGATGTTGTAGCCGTGAAGCCCATCGCCGTTCTGGTCGAAATTGTATTCGCCCTCGGCGCCCGGGAACTTCTTGATCGACAGAATCGCCTCGCGGACCTTTTCGGGCTCGGTCGAGCCGGCCTTGTTGATCCCCGCCGAGAGCACGGTCACCGCATCATACGTCCAGGAGCTCTGGTTGTCGGGCGCAACCTTGACTGCATCGCGATAGGCCTTGCCGAACGCTTTCGAGGCCTCGCTCGATTGCTCCGCATAGTCGGCGACGCCATAGGTGTTGTGCAGCGCGGGACCGGCGAGCTTGAGCGCGGTGATGTTGACGATCGAGGGCGAGCCGACCCAGGGGATGTTGACGCCGAGCTGGCGCAATTGGCGGGCGAAGATGCCGAGATCGTTCTCGAAGGTGAAGTAGGATCCGAGGATGTCGGCGCCCGACTGCTTGATCGCGAGCACGACGGGCGTGAAGTCCTGGCTCTGGTTGGCGTATCCCTGATCGAGCACCGGTGGCGCGCCGAGCTTGGTCAGCGCTTCGGTGAGCGCCTTGCCGCCGGCGGTTCCGAACGCATCGGTCGAGTGCAGCACCGCCCACTTCTTCTTGCCGAGCGTGCTGACGCCGTACTCCGCGATGACGCGGCCGGAATAGCTGTCATTGGGGCGGAAGCGGAACAACCACTTGTTGCCCATGTGGGTGAGGTTGGGATCGGTGCCGCCGATCATCACCGGCTTGCCGAGCTTCAGCACGTCGGGCGCCATCGCGTGAACCTGGGTCGAACGGATCGAGCCGAGGAAGCCGACGATGTCGGACTGGGCGGCGAGCTTGGAGAAGGCCAGCACGATGCCGGGGTTGGTGGTCTGGTCGTCCTCGACGATCAATTCGCCCTGCTTGCCGAGAATGCCGCCCGCCTTGTTGACGGCTTCGAGCGCGAGCTTGGCGCCCTTGACGGCGTAACCGCCGGATTCGGCTGCGGGACCGGTAACAGGCGCGCACATGCCGATCTTGATGGTCGCGCCCTGCGCCCGCGCGCTGGTGATGATGTGGGGGGCTGCAATGCCAGCGACGATACCTGCCGCGAAATCGCGTCTCGTTAATTTCATAATTCCTCCTTGAGGCCGGGCTTCCTTGTCGGCCCTTCTTGGTCTTGGCGCCCCGAAATGCGGGACGCGAAACCGCGAGCGGTCTTAAGGGCTCTCGCGCCCGGAGTAAATTGGTAATGCAATGCGTTCGACTAACAGCCGACGTGCGCCGACGTGACGCCGCTCGAGATGATGAATGACGCACGCTCCTGCTCTATTTCCGCGGAATCTTCGGCGGTCTCGCTGCACAAACGATGAGCAAGAAGCAAGCTATGCGTCCAGCCGCATATCATCATGCAAATTTGTGATCACTCGTCGGCTTCGATTCCGGCGTCATCATGCACCATGCCGGACAGGCTCATCTCAAGCGCGCCCAGCATCTCCTGCAGTTCCGCAAGCCTGCGCGCGCCGTAGCGCTTGGTGATCGCGGCGTAGATCGCTTCCGAGGTCGGCGCTACTGCCTCGATCAGCTTCAAGCCCTTCGCCGAGATCGATACGACGGCGCGTCGCAGATCGGTTGCCGCGGTCTTGCGCTCGATCAACTGGCGCGCCTCGAGATCGCGCAGGATACGCGACAGGCTCGGACCGAGCAGGAACGCCAGATGCGCAAGCTCGGTCACTTCGATCTCGTCGACCGACGTGAGCGCGCGCAGGATTCGCCATTGCTGCTCGGTCAGCCCATGATTGCGCAGCGATGGGCGAAACTGCCGCATCACGGCTTCACGTGCGCGCAGCAGCGACATCGGCAGCGAGCGCGAGAACTCGCGCATCGGCGCGCGGCGCGTCGATCCGGCCTCGGCCTGCCCTCCTCTTATGTCGTTCGACGATTTCTTCCGCGCCATCGCTCCATCCAACGTGCAAACTTTTGCGTTGCAGCATGCGCCAATTCAGTTTGCGGGAATTCACTTAACATGTTAATAATATCCCCGCATCCATTTTTGTGTATGACGCATGGCCCTCTCCCCGGACGAGATCCGCGCAGCCGCCCAGCGGCTCGACAAGGCGGAAACGACCCGCAAGCAGATTCGCCAGCTCTCGCTGGAGCACCCTGGCATCACCATCGAAGATGCGTATGCGATTCAGGAAGCCTGGATCGAGATGAAGGTGGCGCGGGGCCGCGTCGTCAAGGGCCACAAGATCGGCCTGACCTCGAAGGCAATGCAAAGCGCGCTCAATATCAACGAGCCGGATTCCGGCATCCTGCTCGACGACATGTTCTTTGCCGATGGCGGGCTGGTGCCGAGCGACCGCTTCATCGCCACCCGTGTCGAGGCCGAACTTGCCTTCGTGATGAAGCATCGTTTGGCCGGCCCGGACTGCACGCTGTTCGACGTGCTCAACGCCACCGATTTCGTGGTGCCGGCGCTCGAAATCCTCGACACACGTGTCGAGCGGATCGACCCGGTGACGGGGGCGACGCGCAAGATCTTCGACACCATCGCGGACAACGCCGCCAATGCCGGCATCGTGCTCGGCGGCCGGCCGATTCGTCCGCCGGATGCCGATTTGCGCTGGATCGGCGCGCTCTGCTTCCGCAACGGCCAGCTCGAGGAGACCGGCCTTGCCGCCGGCGTGCTGAACCATCCGGCGACCGCGGTGGCCTGGCTCGCCAACAAGATCGCGCCCAACGGCCTTGCGCTCGAGGCCGGCCAGGTCGTGCTCGCAGGCTCCTTCATCCGTCCCATCGAGACCCGCAAAGGCGACACGATTCAAGCCGACTATGGACCTTACGGGTCTGTGAGCTGCTACTTCGCCTGACGCCTCGGCAACTGCAGGAGATCGTTCATGCCGCATTTCACGCTTGAATATTCCGCCAATCTCGACGGCCTCCTCGACATGGACCAGACCGTGGAGGTCGTCCGCGAGGCGGCTGTCGAGACCGGCATCTTCCCGCTCGGCGGCATCCGCGTCCGCGCCGTGAGGTGCGAGCATTATGCAATCGCCGACGGCTGCAACAGCTACGGTTTCCTCGACATGGTGCTGCGGCTCGGCGAAGGCCGCGATCTCGCCACCCGCAAGAAGGCCGGCGAGCACATCTTCAGGGCGCTATCGGCGCATCTCGACCCGGTCTTCGCCAACAGCAAGTTCGCGCTGTCGTTCGACATGCAGATCAACGACAAGGAGACGAGCTGGAAGCGCAACAACATCCACGACGCACTGAAGGCGGAGGCGGTCCATGGATAGAGCCGCCGCGAAATCCACCGACATCTTCCAGGCCAACCGCGACCGCGCGGGTCCTCTGCTCGCGAAATTGAAGGCCGAAGGCATTGGCCACATGATCGACGGCAAGGTCGTGCCCTCGATCTCCGGCCGGTCGTTTGAAACCAGATCGCCGATCGACGGCTCCGTCCTGGCAACGGTAGCGCGCGGCAACGCGGAGGACATCGACCGCGCGGCGACCGCGGCGTCGCTCGCCTTCAAGGCCTGGCGCGATACGCCGGCCGCGATGCGCCGCAAGCTGTTGCATCGCGTTGCCGATGCGATCGAGGATCACGCCGACGACATCGCGGTGCTCGAATGCATCGATACCGGGCAGGCCCATCGGTTCATGGCCAAGGCCGCGATCCGCGCCGCGGAGAACTTCCGTTTCTTCGCCGACAAATGCGCCGAGGCCAGAGACGGCCTCAACATGCCCTCGGACGAGCACTGGAACATCTCGACCCGCGTGCCGATCGGCCCGGTCGGCGTGATCACACCGTGGAACACGCCGTTCATGCTCTCAACCTGGAAGATCGCCCCCGCGCTGGCCGCCGGCTGCACGGTCGTGCACAAGCCGGCGGAATGGTCGCCGGTCACCGCCGATCTCCTGGTCAAGCTCGCGAAGCAGGCCGGCATTCCCGACGGCGTGCTCAACACCGTGCACGGATTTGGCGAAGAGGCCGGCAAGGCGCTGACCGAACATGCCGCGATCAAGGCAATCGGCTTCGTCGGCGAGAGCGCGACGGGTTCGGCGATCATGGCGCAGGGCGCGCCGACGCTGAAGCGGGTGCATTTCGAGCTCGGCGGCAAGAACCCGGTGATCGTGTTCGACGATGCCGATCTCGACCGCGCGCTCGACGCAGTGGTGTTCATGATCTACTCGCTCAACGGAGAGCGCTGCACGTCGTCGAGCCGCCTCCTGGTCCAGCAGGGCATAGCCGACAGCTTCATCGAGAAGCTCGCAGCCCGGGTGAAGGCGTTGAAGGTCGGCCATCCGCTCGATCCCGCAACCGAGATCGGACCGCTGATCCACGAGCGGCATCTCGCAAAGGTCTGCAGCTATTTCGAGGTTGCAAGGAAGGACGGCGCGACCATTGCGGTCGGCGGCAGGCCGCATGACGGCCCGGGCGGCGGCCATTATGTGCAGCCGACCCTCGTCACCGGTGCGCATTCCAAGATGCGCGTCGCGCAGGAAGAGGTATTCGGGCCGTTTTTGACCGTGATCCCGTTCCGCGACGAGGCGGAGGCGATCGAGATCGCGAACGGCGTGAACTACGGGCTGACCGGCTATGTCTGGACCGGCGAGATGGGCCGCGCGCTGCGCGTTGCCGACGCGCTGGAAGCCGGCATGATCTGGCTCAATTCGGAAAACGTCCGCCATCTGCCGACGCCGTTCGGCGGCATGAAGTCGTCGGGCATCGGCCGGGACGGCGGCGACTACTCGTTCGATTTCTACATGGAGACCAAGCACGTCTCGCTCGCGCGCGGGACGCACAAGATTCAGAAATTGGGAATTCCCTCATCCTGAGGAGCGGCGTCAGCCCGCGTCTCGAAGGATGAGGCTACCGACCTTGCCTCATGGTTCGAGATGGCGCTGATGCGCCTCGGCATGAGGAAACAACACTTTGAGGAAAAGTCCCATGCCCGTTCCGCAGCACGTCTTCGATCCGCCGTTCAACATCATCCGCTCCAGCCATGTCGTGCTCGACGTCACGGATTTAAACGCGAGCGCCGCCTTCTATGAGAACACGATCGGGCTCCATGTCGAGGATCGCGACGACAAGGCGGTCTACCTGCGCGCCAGCGAGGAGCACCAGCACCATTCCGTGGTGCTGCGCAAGGCGCAGAAGGCGGCGTGCAACCGGCTCGGCTTCAAGGTCGGCAATGACGGCGACCTCGACAAGGCCGCCTCCTTCTTCTCTGGGAACGGCATTGCCCACGCCTTCGCCGAGCAGCCGTTCCAGGGCCGCACCCTGCAATTCACCGATCCGTTCGGCTTCCAGATCGAGCTCTATGCGGCGATGGAGAAGCGACCGCATCTGCTCAGGCGCTATGACCTCTACAAGGGCTGTCATCCCCAGCGGCTCGACCATTTCAACGTGTTCGCCGCCGAGGTGCAGGACACGGTCGACTTCTACGCCCGGCTCGGCTTCCGTGTCACCGAATATGCCGAGGAGGACGGAGACAACGGCCGCATCGCCGCCGCCTGGATGCATCGCAAGGGCAACGTCCACGACTTCGCCATCACCAACGGCAAGGGCCCTCGCCTGCATCACATCGCCTATTGGGTGCCGACCGCGATGAACATCATCCATCTCTGCGACGTGATGGCGACCAGCGGCTTCCTGAAGAATATCGAGCGGGGGCCCGGACGGCACGGCATCTCGAACGCGTTCTTCCTCTATATCCGCGATCCCGACGGCCATCGCATCGAGCTCTACACCAGCGACTACTTCACCGGAGATCACGATCACGCGCCGCTGCGCTGGTCGCTGCGCGATCCGCGCCGCCAGACGCTGTGGGGCGCGCCGGCGCCACGCTCCTGGTTCGAGGAGGGCTCGCCGTTCACGGGACAGGCGGTACGCGAACCGCACTTCGTCGCCGACGTGCTCGTTGCGGATTGAGGAATCGCGATGCCTGCACCTCGTCTCGCCACCTACGCCGTCAACGGCGCCACGCGTTACGGCGCCGTGACCGACGCCGGCATCGTCGATCTCTCCGCACGCTTCGCGGGCGACTATCCGACGCTGCGCGAGGCGATCGCGGCCGGCGCGCTGATGAGGCTCGCCGAGCACGCCGCCGGCCGCGCGGCGGACCACGCGCTCGACGCGATCGCCTGGCAGCCGCCGATCCCGGCGCCGGAGAAGATCATCTGCATCGGCGTCAACTATCCGGACCGCAATGCCGAATACAAGGACGGTTCGGATGCACCGAAATATCCGAGCATGTTCCTGCGCGTGCCGCGCTCCTTTGTCGGACACAACACCCCCGTGGTGCGCCCGCGCGCGTCACCGCAACTCGACTACGAAGGCGAACTGGTGCTGATCATCGGCAAGGCCGGCCGGCACATTGCGGAGAGTGCCGCGCTCGATCACGTCGCAGCGATCACCCTGTGCAACGAAGGCACCATCCGCGATTGGGTGCGTCACGCAAAATTCAACGTCACCCAGGGCAAGAACTTCGACTCCACCGGCAGCCTCGGGCCCTGGATCGTACCGTACACCAATGAAGCAGAGATCGCCGACATCCGCCTGACCACGCGGGTCAACGGCGAGACGCGGCAGGACGACCGCACCTCGCGGTTGATTTTCGGCTTCCGCTATCTCATCAACTACATTTCGACCTTCACGACGCTGGTCCCTGGCGACATCATCGTCACGGGTACGCCGACCGGGGCCGGCGCGCGGTTCGATCCACCGCGCTATCTGAAACCCGGCGACATCGTCGAGGTCGAGGCCGAGGGCGTCGGCACTTTACGCAATGGCGTCGTTGACGAAACCAGCTGACAAACGAGTGGACAGTGCCATGACCTCAACATCCGGCGGCGAAGCGATCGTCAACGGCCTCGTCGCCCACGGTGTCGACACCGTGTTCGGCCTTCCGGGCGCACAGATTTACGGTCTGTTCGATGCATTCCACCAGGCGCAGCTCAAGGTGATCGGCGCGCGGCACGAGCAGGCCTGTGGCTACATGGCGTTCGGCTATGCCCGATCAAGCGGCCGGCCCGGCGTGTTCAGCGTCGTGCCCGGCCCAGGCGTGCTCAATGCGTCGGCTGCGCTCTTGACCGCGTTCGGCTGCAACGAGCCGGTGCTCTGCCTGACCGGACAGGTCCCGACGCAGTTCCTGGGCAAGGGCCGCGGCCATCTGCACGAAATGCCGGACCAGCTCGCGACGCTACGCACCTTCGTGAAATGGGCCGACCGCGCCGAATATCCCGATATTGCGCCGGCGATGGTCTCGCGCGCGTTCCAGGAAATGCTGTCGGGCCGGCGCGGCCCGGCGTCGCTGGAAATGCCGTGGGATGTCTTCACCCAGCGTGCGCAGGTTGCGCCCGTCAAGCCGTTCGATCCGCTGCCCGCGCCGCAGCCCGATCCTGACCGGATCAAGGCCGCCACAGACGTGATTGCGGGCAGCAAGACGCCGATGATCTTCGTCGGCAGCGGCGCGATCGAGGCAGGCGAGGAGATTTTGCAGCTTGCCGAAATGATCGACGCGCCCGTGGTGGCGTTCCGCAGCGGCCGCGGCATCGTCTCGAATGCGCACGAGCTTGGGCTGACGATGGCGGCTGCCTACCGGCTGTGGCCGAAGACAGATCTGATGATCGGCATCGGCACCCGTCTGGAGCTGCCGACGATGTCGCGCTGGCCTTACCGCCCCGACGGGCTGAAATGCGTACGGATCGATATCGATCCCGTCGAAATGCGGCGATGGCCGGCGGATGCCGCCGTGGTCGCCGATGCGAAGGCTGCGACCGCAGATCTTGTCGCCGCCGTGCGCAAGGCCGGCTACCGCAAGACCTCGGGCCGTCGCGCCGCGATCCGCGAGGCGACGGCCGCGGCGGAGCACGAGATCCAGCGCATTCAGCCGCAAATGGCCTACCTGAAAATCCTGCGCGAGGTGCTGCCGGCGAACGCCGTCGTCACCGACGAGCTGTCGCAGGTCGGTTTCGCCTCCTGGTACGGCTTTCCGATCTATGAGCCGCGCACCTTTGTGACCTCGGGCTATCAGGGCACGCTCGGCTCCGGCTTTCCGACCGCGCTCGGCGCCAAGGTCGCCAACCCGAACAGGCCGGTGGTCGCGATCACCGGCGACGGCGGTTTCATGTTCGGCGTGCAGGAACTTTCGACCGCCGTGCAGTTCAAGATCGGCGTCGTCACGCTCGTCTTCAACAACAATGCCTATGGCAATGTTCGCCGCGACCAGCGTGAGCGCTTCGATGGCCGTGTCGTCGCCTCCGACCTCGTCAATCCTGACTTCGTCAAGCTCGCCGAATCCTTCGGCGCGGGAGCTTCGCGCGTCACCTCGCCCGACCACTTCCGTCCCGTGCTGGAGAAGGCGTTGGCCGACGGCGGGCCTTACGTGATTTCCGTGGAAGTGCCAACCGATTCCGAAGTCAGCCCATGGGCGTTCATCCATCCGGCGAGGAACGACTGACGCGACGCTGGCGCGGTCCGGCACGCCACCGGTCTGCCGGCTGACGACGTCTCAGCGCACCTTGCGAAAGGTCAGGTTGATGCGCTGGCGGCCCAGTACCCCGTGCTCGCCATCGGCGAGCGGTGCGATGCCGTGGAAGAACAATCGCGACGGCCCTCCCCACACCGCGACGTCGCCGTGTTCCAGGCGGTAGCGGCGCGGCGTGTCGCTGCGCCTCAGGCCGCCGAACAGGAAGACCGCCGGCAGCCCGAGCGACACCGAGACGATGGGCGCGGAGAAATCGAGTTCGTCCTTGTCCTGATGCAGCGACAGCTTTGCGCCGGGCACATAGCGGTTGATCAGGCAGGCGTCGGGAGCAAAGCGCTCGAAGCCGGCCTCGTTCGCGGCATCGGCGGCGAGCTTGCCGAGAACCGGCGGCATCGCCGGCCAACGCTGTCCCGAATCCGGATCGATGGCGTCATAACGATAGCCGCGACGGTCCGAGACCCAGCCGACGCTGCCGCAATTGGTCATCGCAACCGACATCGTATGGCCGCCGGGCGTGACCAGATTGCGGAACGGCGCCTGCTTGATGATGACCCGCAAGGCCGGGACCAGCTCGGCTTCGACGGGTCTGGCAAAACCGCGCAGCAATACCGCTCCCTCCGCCATCGTTTCGCGGGCGGGCCGTGCATCGCCAATGGTCTCGAACAGATCCGCAGTCACGCCTGTCCGCTTTCACTTCGCATCGTGGAAGATCACACCAACCGTGTGGCGATGACCCGAGCGGATCCGGCTGACGCCATGGCGCAGATTGACCCGATAGACGCCG
This sequence comes from Bradyrhizobium lablabi, assembly GCF_018131005.1. GTDB lineage: Bacteria > Pseudomonadota > Alphaproteobacteria > Rhizobiales > Xanthobacteraceae > Bradyrhizobium > Bradyrhizobium lablabi_D. The sequence continues at coordinate 502,076 of NZ_JAFCJK010000004.1, read as the reverse complement.
CGCGTCCCCTGCACCGGGCGGTGATGCACGGCAAACGCCACGGCGTCGCCTTGCGCCAGCGGCACCACTTCAGGCCGCGACTGCATACGCGGCCGCTGCTCAGTCAGCACGAACTCGCCTCCGGTGAAATCGCGCCCCGGCTGCGACAGCAGGATTGCGACCTGGATCGGGAACACGTGCTCGCCGTAGAGATCCTGGTGCAGGCAATTGTAGTCGCCCTCGCCATATTGCAGCAGCAGCGGCGTCGGCCGCGTCTGCCCGGCATCGTGACAGCGTTTCAGGAACGCCGCATGCGACGCGGGATAATTGATATCGATCCCCATCGCCTGGTTCCAGCGATTGGCGACGCCTGTGAGCCGCGCGTAGAGCGCCGGCCGCAACTCCGCGATCAGGCCGGGCAACGGATAGGAGAAATATTTGTACTCGCCGCGGCCGAAACCGTGCCGGCCCATCACGATCTTGCTGCGGAAGTGGCTGTCATCCGGATAGAGCGCCGCCAGCGCGTCGCATTCCTGCGGCGTCAGCAAACCCTCGAGAACGGCGCAGCCCTGCGCGTCAAGGTCGGCGGCGACCTGCTCCCAGTCGAGCGCGTCGACGCGGGCGGGGATACCGGTTGGGACCGCGTGCGCGGCGATTTTGGCGGTGGCTTTCATGAAGCGGACTTTCGCGCATGATCGTGGCTGGCGCCACCCGATTTCCGCAGGAACGTGCCCCGCACAGTCCGACAACCTCTGCTGTCGTCCCGGCGGAAGCAGGGACCCACAATTTGTGTTTTGCTACTTGGTGAAGCCTCCTGACGCCAACAAAACCCTATCAAAACAGGGAGTTTGTTGCCAAGCTGTTGTTCTCTTGGTAGGGGCAGATCAGTCGGATTTCACCAAGTTGGGGCCCGGGCATCGGCTTGCCGCCGCTGCACAGGCTGCGGCCGCGGACGGGCAAGCTGGGCGTCGAGGACCTTCGAAAGCTGTGGCTCGGTCTGGATCAGACCGACCTGCCTTGCCATCCCATCATTGCCGTGCCGATCAAGTTCATGATCGCCACCATGCTGCGGTCGTGTGAGGTGCGCCACGCCCGGAAGGACGAGGTCATGCAGCACGAGGAGGCCGCTGTGTATCATGTGCCGTTGAAGCATGTGAAGGGCCGCCGTCACTTGCAGGTGCCGCTGACCAAAACGAAGGCCGCCAATCGCCCCCATATCTCAGCCTACCTGTTCACCGTCGACGGCGGCGGCGGCAACCATGGCGCGGGCCCTGCGCGGCGTGAGGTACAAGGCAAAGTCTGGCAGCGCGGCATCTGCGAGTGGCTGAGCATCCAGAAGGTGACGCCCCACGATCTGCGGCACACCGCCGCCCATCTGACGCAGGTGAATGCCAAGCAGCCAAAGGCGAAGATCGCGCTCTGTCTGGATCACAGCTCGGATGAGGCCGCTTCGCAGCTAACCGACGAGAGCTGTGTGCAGAGCCAGCATTTGAGCGAAAAGCTGGAGGTGCTGACGGCATGGGAGACGGTGCTGCAGGACATCATCGCGGGCAAGGTGACCGACAGCGCGAAGGTGATGCCGCTGAATCTGGCGGCCTGATTGATCTGAGGGGGCGCGAAAGGGTAGGGCTGGTCGCGCGCCAAAAACAGATTCTCGTGGACACACGCCAGAAGGCTATTGCGCGAATAAGCGGCAGTGTTGCACAACTATGGAGCGATGTCGAAGACAAGGAACAATCATTACGTACCGCAATGGTATCAGCACGGTTTCTTTGAATTAGGCCGCAATACGCTGGCCTATCTCGACCTTACCCCCCCTGAAAAAGTTCTCGATGACGGTCGCATAATTTCTGGGCGTGCCCTATTCGACGCACCCACCTCTCGCTCTTTTTACGAGACGGATTTGTATTCCACGTTCTTCGGAACATCCGTCAACGACGAGATTGAGCGCCGTCTTTTTGGCGACATTGATCGCAGGGGATCAAAAGCCCTTAAGGCTTTTGCGGGCACTGCCGTCGGCGAGTGGCACGACCAATTTCATACGCTTTTCGAATACATCGACATCCAGAAAATTCGTACCCCAAAAGGACTGGACTGGCTGAAGGCTCAGTATCCCACACTTACACAAAACGAGCTGATGTTCGAGATGCAAGGCATCCGCATGATGCATTGCACGATCTGGACAGAAGGTGTCCGCGAAATAGTCTCTGCCGAGGACGCCGACGTAAAGTTCATCATCAGCGATCACCCGGTAACAATCTACAATCACGCGGCTCCGCCTGACTCGCGGATATGTGCTTACCCGCATGATCCGGCAATCGCACTAAAGGCATCGCAGACTATCTTTCCGCTATCCCGAGACTTCTGCGTAATTCTCACGAACTTAGAGTACGCAAAGGACCCTTCAACTAGCCCGCTCGATAAGCGGACCTTCGCGCGCAACTACCGGAATTCGATGGTTCGGACGGATGCTTTCATCCGCACGCGAAAACTCTCGGGACAAGAAGTCGCACGGATCAACTATATCCTGAAGGCGCGGGCACGCCGTTATATCGCTGCTGGTCGCAAGGAATGGCTCTATCCAGAGGTGGTCGTGTCCGATCCTTGGTGTGAGCTGCGGAAGACCTTGCTGCCGCCAAAGGATGAGATGTGGTACTTCGGCGGCGAGATGTTCGCGCAATTCGAGAGCGGTCATGTCCACTATCAGGACGAGTTCGGCAGGACAGAGAAGCAACGCGAATTCTTAAAGAAGGATCCGCCGATTGGGCCATTACGCCCAAATGATTTGTGCGGCTGCGGATACGGACGGTCCTTCAAAGCATGCTGCGAATCAAAGCCCATCGCGCTACGCCCTACATGGAGCGAGCGCAGCATACGCGAACGAAATCTGATGCTGTACAATGGCATCATGAATGTCCTGGACCTGGGACCGGACAAAGACTGGGTAACGGTTCGACGCGAGCTAACTGATAAAAAGATCGGCGAAATATATCATCTCTATGAAGCGTTATGGCCTCTAGAGACTGACCTATTCCAGCTGCTTCCAAAACCCGACGGTATGGCCCGAGCAGTCTATACAGGCTCCATTCACCCCACGACTATCACCGACTTCGCGCTTGGAGCGTCTCTTTATTTCGGCGAGTTGCTCGTAGAGCACCCTTTTATACATGCGGGAACGGTCAAAAAGGAGTTCAGTCCGGTCGAAAACCCGAGGACCTACCGCCAGGAATTTCTCAAGACTGTCGTTTTCTTTCTCACTGTCATGCCATTGGTCGAGCGAGGTCTGGTTAACCTGATCCCCAACATCTGTGACTTCGATGCACATCTCCGTGATCAGATGTTGCACATGGCGAGGGCTAGGTCTGCCGGAACAAAATTTGACCCGCATGCAGACACTCGCCTCCAAGAACTCGCGAAGGACGATTTTAAACGAAGCATCATGTCGTTGCCGCGAGATGCACTGCGGTCCCAGTTGCTGAACGGCTCGCCACCGGGCCTAGACAAGGTAAACATCGAGGAGGCTCTAACGGGCGTCGAACGGCTCAGGGAGCGTGACCCGCTGGCCGTTCTGCAAGAAGATTCGTTGTCTGGTGGCAAGGAAGGTGGCCAGTTCAACGTGATGAAGTTTGCTCCGAATTTCGAGATCGCGATGTATCTGGCACAAGCGACAGGCTCCTGCGTCGTGACCGATACTCTCTTTCGCTGGAAGGAAATTAAGAGAGCCATCTATCAGCGGTTGGGGAGGTCAAACAATCTTTCCGCGCTCACGCACGGCATCGAAAGTTCCGTATTTGCCTTTCCTCAGAACGCAGAGGACATCGACACATTGATGTCGGACAAAACCTTAGCTGCCTATCCCGCATTGATGCGCGACGTTTTTAAATATCTTTCGAAGCTCGTTGAGCGCGGGCCGAGGCCGAACGTAGAGAGACAACTTGCCGCCCGTTTCATCCGGGCACACATCCCAGCTCAGACTGCGGTTAAAAAGGCACGTATGCCTGTCAGGAAGGCTCGAATTGCGTGCGCTTTCCCGCACGGAGGCATCCAGCATAATAACGTGAGCCGCCTTCTTCTGATGTCGAGTTCGGAAAATTATCTATCGAGTGTCCCCATGGCGTTCTTTATTGATGGCGCGGGCTCGCGCGGGAGCAACCTGCAAACTCGGTGAACTAGTTCAATGTCTCACAAGCCTAGGTATACCCGAACCTGTGTATCTGACAGGGGCGGTCCCGCTTTCCTTCCGGGATGTATTCGATCCTGTCCTTCCCTATGAAGGCTCCCTTAATCTCAAAGTCGCCGCCGGTGAAGGACCGCCGCCACGGGGCCCCCTGTGCAAATGCATCCTGCTCGCCTCGCTCCCAGCGCACCACCTTAAGCTGGTCACCCACAAAGGTTTGCTATCTTCGTCTCGTTCTCGCGGCCAGACCTTGGCCCATCCGCCGTCAAGTGAGGCCCTCCAGCCTCTCGATCAGCCATGCCTTGGAGAACGGCTTCGTCAGGTATTCGCGCACCAAAGGGACCCACTCGCTGGCGATGATCTCGATGATCTCGGTTTCATCAGTCGCGAGAGGGAGTAGTGCGATCATCGGAGCCACCCGGGCTTTGGTCGTCGCCGCCAGAGCCTATGGCCGATCACCGGCTTTGCAAGTGGACCGATATGGAGCCTAATTGGAGCCCGGCCGATCAAGCCAAGGCTCCTTCCCGTTGCCGAGAAACCGTGGAGATGCTTGCGTTACAGCGGTTTCTTACGGTTAAACTGACCTGAACTTAGCCCTTGAAACAGGGACCCATAACCACCGCCGTTAGTAACGTGCTGGGGCACAGCCTCGAATCCACATGGCCCTGTGGTTATGGGTCCCGCGCGGGGACGACCGGTTCAGAGAGAGGCTCAGCCGCGCACCGGCAAGGTGATCACGTCATAACCGTGCCGGATCATCCGCTTCCGCACCGGGTCCGCCAGCTCGAACTCGAAGCGGCTCGCCGGGCGGATGCCGCCCTTGGCGGCAAAGGTACCACCGAACATCGCGCAGCCGTCGGGCAGGCCCGCCTCGCCGAAGCCGCGCGCGATCAACTCCTTCACCGGCAGCATGCCGGCGAGCGTACCTTCCTGGTAGAGCACGCGCTGGCCGCCGATCACGGCCCAGGAGCGCAGGATCATCTGATCCCAATGATCGATCACGTCCTCGAGCTCCCACAGCTCGCACGCGATCGGCTTGTCGCACATCTGTTTTGACACCGTCACGCTGTAGCTCTCGACCTTTCGATCGGTATGATCGGAGCCGCAACCGACGAAGATGCGGCCCTGCCAGCCGATCAGCACGAACTCGACCTCGCCGCTCGTCTCCTCGCCGCAAACCTCGATGGTGTCGGCAAAGCTCAACCGCCGCGCCGAGCAGCAGTAATAGATCGGCGTGGTCGCGGGCCGCGCGATGCCGATCGCCTCGAGCTCGGCGATATGCCTGTCGCGAGCAACGGGATCGCGGCCGGTCCAGCCCGCGATCACGGCCCGGTTGATTTCGAGCGTCAGCGGGGTCGCCGCGCCCTTGTCGTCGACGGTGAAGGTGAGGTCATACACGGATGACGGTCTCCATTCCTGCAGCGAGCTCGAAGATGCGGCGATCCGATCCGCCCGCCGCCGCGAGCATCAGGCCGACCGGCACCTCGCCCTCGCGATGCGCCGGCAGCGAGATGGCGCAGCCGTCGAACACGTTGATCAGCGTGCAGTTGCGCAGCGCGCGCAAATTCTCGGTGGTGAACGCCTTGTCGTCGGCAAGGGCTGTGATGGCCGGTGGCGTGTTGGCGGTGGTCGGCAGCACCATCGCGTCATACGGCGCGATGCGCCGCTCGGTCCGCGCGATGAAGGAACGGCGGGCGTTGAGGAGATCGATGTAGTCGGCCGCCGGGAAGCCTTCGCCACGCAAGATACGCACCGAGACGCGGGGATCGTAGACATCGCCCTTGCTCGCGATCAGGAAGCGGTGCCAGGCATAGCTTTCGGCCGCCGCAAAGCCACCCTTGGTCTGCATCACGCCGACATCGAGCAGTTCCGGTAGTTCGATCCGTTCGACCAGCGCGCCCGCGCGCGACAAAGTCGCCAACGCACGCTCGAACGTTTCCGCGACCGCATCATCGAGGTCATCGAGCGCCACGGTCATAGGTACCGCAAGCCGCATGCCCTTCACCGGCCGCGGCACAAGCGACCTCACCGGCTCGTCCGCGAGCACGGCATCGAGCGTCGCACAGCAGGCAACCGAATTCGCGAGCGGCCCGTAGCTGTCGAGCGTGAACGAGAGCGGCACGCCGCCATCAAGGGGAATACGCCGTTGCGTCGGCTTGTATCCGACAATGCCGTTGAAGGCGGCGGGGATGCGGCACGAGCCACCAGTGTCGGTGCCGAGCGCGCCAAAGGCCATCGCATCGGCGACCGACACCGCCGCACCGGAGGACGAGCCGCCCGGCACGTGTCCGACGCTTCGATTCCACGCACTTTTCGGCGTGCCGTAATGCGGATTGATGCCGATGCCGGAATACGCGAACTCAGTCATGTTGGTCCGACCGATCACGATGAAGCCGGCGCGGCGCAGGCGCGCCACGACAGGCGCATCGGCGTCCGCAGGCGCGGAGTCGTCGAGCGCCCGCGAGCCCGCGCGCGTAACCTGCCCCTTGATGTCGAACAAATCCTTGATCGAGACCGGGATGCCGGCGTAGGGCGACGGCGCCGCGTGCGCCTTACGCAACCGGTCCATCGCATCGGCGGCCTCGAGCGCCGCATCCTTGTCGACGTGGATAAAGGTACGCTGGCCCTCACCCGCGGGGTCAGCGATTTTGGCCAGGCATTGATCGACCAGCTTGCGGGAAGAGATCGTGCCATTGGCGAGATCGGCGGCGAGAGAGGCGAGTGTCGGATTTTTCGGCATGGCGTTCCGTTGATGTTTTCTTGCGGCGTCGTGCTCCAGGCAATTTGCCGTGCCGCGGACTATCGTCGATGACGCCTTGGCATACAAGCGCCCTCACCGGTCGGCATACCGCCATGCGGCAACGCTGCTGGACCGTTGACCGGGAATGGAAGATTGTCGCATCAAGATCGCAAATATCTCCTGGGAGGACATGCCGACATGGCCGAGGCTGCGCGCGCCAAACCGAAACCGACGCCGGAAACCCAGCACTTCTGGGACGGCACGAAGGCGGGCGAGCTACGCCTGCAGCGCTGCGATGCCTGCGCCAATGTCTACTTCCCGCCGCGGCCGTTCTGCCCATCCTGCGCCTCGCGCAAGGTCAGCATGTTCAAGGCGAGCGGCAGGGGCAGACTCTACAGCTACGTCATCAATCACCGTCCCGCCGCCCCCGGCTTCACGCCGCCCTACGCCATTGCGGTGGTCGAGCTCGACGAAGGCCCGCGCATGATGAGCAACGTCATCGATTGCCCGCAGACGCCGGAGGCGCTCGAGCTCGACATGCGGCTCGAGGTCGCCTTCGAGCCGCTCGACGACAAAATCACCCTTCCCCTGTTCCGCCCGGCGAAGGGGTAAGCACGATGCGCAGGAACCAGGTTGCCGTCGTCGGCGCGGCTGAAACAACCGAACTCGGTGTCATACCGAACATGTCGCAGATCCAGCTTCACGCGGACGCGGCGCTGAACGCGATCGAGGATGCGGGGCTGAAGCTCTCCGACATCGACGGGTTCGCTACCGCGGTCGAGACCCCGCAGCAGATCGCGCATTATCTCGGCATCACGCCGACCTGGGTCGACGGCACCTCGGTCGGCGGCTGCTCCTTCATGCTGCATGTCCGCCATGCGGCGGCTGCGATCGAGGCCGGGCTTTGCAAGACCGTGCTGATCACGCACGCCGAAAGCGGCAAGTCGATGATCGGCAAGCAGCCGCGCTCGATTCCCGCCGACAGCCTGCAGGGCCAGTTCGAGGCGCCGTTCGGCGTGTACGGGCCGCCCAGCATGTTCCCGATTCCGGTGCTGCGCTTCATGAAGACCCACGGCATCACCCATGAACAACTCGCCATGGTCGCGGTCGTCCAGCGCGAATGGGCGGCGAGGAATCCTCGCGCGACGATGAAGGACCCGATCACGGTCGCCGACGTGCTCAACTCGCGAATGATCGCCTACCCTTTCCGCCTGCTGCAGTGCTGCCTCGTCACCGATGGCGGAGGCGCGCTGATCCTGACCTCCGCCGAACGCGCCAGGGACTTCCCGAGAAAGCCGGTCTATATCCTCGGCACCGGCGAGAGCGTGGAAACGCCGATGGTCAGCCAGATGAAGACGTTCGACTCCTCGTGCGCCTTCAAGGTCGCAGGGCCATTGGCCTTCAAGGAGGCCGGCATCACCCACAAGGACGTCGATCACCTGATGATCTACGATGCGTTTGCGCATCTGCCGCTCTATGGCCTCGGCGATCTCGGCTTCATGCCCCATGAGGAGACCGGCAAGTTCATCGCCGACGGCAATACCCGGCCCGGCGGCAAGCTGCCGCTCAACACCAACGGCGGGGGCTTGAGCTACATGCACTCCGGCATGTACGGCATGTATGCGCTCCAGGAGAGCGTGCGGCAGATGCGCGGCATCGCGCCGGCGCAGGTGCCGAATGCGAAGATTTCGGTCTGCCACGGCGTCGGCGGGATGTTCGCCGCAAGTGGCACGATCATCTTTACGAACGAGAAATGAGTGAGCGGCCGCCTCTCCCTCTCCCCGCTCTTTGCGGGGTCGAGTCGAGCGAAGCTCGCTCTTAGAGGGTTGGGGTGAAGAGCTCTTTCGGCAGATGCGAACTCGCGGATAGTCCCCCTCACCCGGATCGCATCTTCGATGCGATCCGACCTCTCCCCGCAAGCGGGGCGAGGTAAGAAGCAGCAGAATCGGGAGAACCACATGGCAAAATCACTGCAGGACAAGGTCATCATCGTCACCGGAGCGGGCCGCGGCATCGGCCGCGAGATCGCGCTGCTCTGCGCCGCCGAAGGCGCCAAGGTCGTGGTCAACGATCCCGGCGGCGCCGCCGACGGCGCCGGATCGAATGCTGCGCCCGCCGAGGAAGTGGTCCAGGAGATCAAGAAACGCGGCGGCACCGCGGTCGCCAATTTCGAGTCGGTGGCGGAAGCGATCCCCGCAAGCAAGATCGTCAAGACCGCGACGGACCATTTCGGCCGGCTCGACGGCGTCGTCAACAATGCCGGCATTCTGCGCGACATGATCTTCCACAAGATGAGCGTGGAGGCGTTCGAGGCCGTCATCAAGGTGCACCTGATGGGCTCGTTCTATGTCAGCCACGCCGCGGCCCGGCTGTTCCGCGAGCAGGAAAGCGGCTCGTTCGTGCACTTCACCTCGACCTCGGGTCTGGTCGGCAATTTCGGCCAGGCCAATTACGCCGCCGCCAAACTCGGCATCGTCGGCCTGTCGAAGTCGATCGCGCTCGACATGGGCCGTTTCAACGTGCGCTCGAACTGTGTCTCGCCCTTCGCGTGGACGCGCATGATCGGCACCATCCCGACCGAGACCGAGGCCGAGAAGGCCCGCGTGGCGAAGATCCAGCAGATGGGGCCGGAGAAGATCGCGCCGGTCTGCGCATATCTGCTCAGCGATGCCGCAAAGGAGGTGACCGGACAGATCTTCGGCGTGCGCATGAATGAGATCTTCCTGATGAGCCAGTCGCGCCCGATTCGCTCGGTGCATCGCGGCGAAGGCTGGACGCCCGAAACCATCGCCGAGCACGGCATGCCGGCGCTGAAGGGCTCATTCTACAAGCTCGACCGCTCGGCCGATGTCTTCACCTGGGATCCGATCTGACAGTTTTTACGAAAAGTCGTCCCGGCAGCTCGCCGGGACGGCACACTGTTCGATTGCTTTACCGGAACTCGCCCGCTTTATGCCAGATTGCGGGCGCATGAACCGCCTCCCCATAACAACAAAACCTGGGAGGACTTCATGACAAATCCAACAAATACCCCAAATCACCAGGACGACGGCGCGAAGGCGTTCGACCGTCGCACGGTCTTGCGCGGCGCAACCGCACTTGCTGCAACTGCGATGGCCGCATCGGATGCCGTCGCACGCGACTTCGGCCGCAATGCGGAACCGCAACGCTATCCCGATCCCGACATCGTCGTGATCGATGAGAAGCGGTTCAAGGCCAAGGTCGGCAACACCTCGATCAAGCGGCTCTTTACCGGTTGCCTGTGGGCGGAAGGCCCGGCCTGGAACGGGCAAGGCCAGTATCTCGTGTGGAGCGACATCCCGGCCAACCGGCAGCTTCGCTACCTCGACGATGACGGCCACATCTCCGAACAATTCCACAAGCCGTCGAACGAAGCCAACGGCTCGACCTTCGATTTCGAGGGCCGGCAGATCACGGCCGAACGCACGCGCCTGGTCCGCTACGAGCACAACGGAAGCGTCACGACGCTGGCCGAGCAGGCCGGCGGCAAGCCGCTCAACGGGCCGAACGACATGGTCGTGCATCCCAACGACAAGTCGATCTGGTTCACCGATCCCGGTTACGGCGCGATCTCGATCTATGAGGGACAGCTCGCCAACACTGGCTCGACCCAGCCATACCAAAAGGAAGCGGTGTACAGGCTCGACGCCCAGAGCGGGGCGATCACCAAGGTCGCCGACGAGCCGTTCAAGCCGAACGGCATCGCCTTTAGCCACGACTACAAGAAGGTCTATGTCTGCGACACCGGCACCACGCACTATCCGAACGCCAAGAACATCGTCTGGCAGTACGACCTCAACGGCGACAAGCTCTCCAACCCGCGCACGCTGATCGACATGACGCTGAACGGCAAATCGGGCTTTCCGGATGGTCTGCGTTGCGATGTCGATGGCAACGTCTGGGTCGGCGCCGGCTGGGTCGGACCAGGCTATGACGGCGTGCAGATATTCGCGCCGGACGGCCAGCGCATCGGCCAGATCCTGCTGCCGGAGACCTGCGCCAACCTCACCTTCGGCGGCAAGAAGCGCAACCGCCTGTTCATGACGGCCAGCCAGTCGCTGTATGCGGTCTACGTCGAGACCAAGGGCGCGCATATCTGCTGAGAATAGCGAATCGTAGAGAAGCGAGTAGTGAGTGGCGAATGGCGAATAGAGTTCATTCGCTACTCGCCATTCGCTATTCGCCGCCTACCCGCTATTTCTCAACCCCGCCGAAATGCCGTTGATCGTGATCTGGATCCCGCGCAGCACCTGCTCGTCGGGGTTCTGCGCGCGATGCTCCTTCAATAGCTCCACCTGCACGTGGTTGAGCGGGTCGAGATAGGGGAAGCGGTTGCGGATCGAGCGTTCCAGCAGCGGGTTGCCTTGCAGCAACCGCTCGGTGCCCATGATATCGAGCAATGTCTCGATCGAGAGATGCCATTCCCGGCGAATACGGCCGAAGATTTTCTCGCGCAGCTCGACATCGGGCACCAGTTCAGCATAGCGCGAGGCGATCGCAATCGAGCTTTTCGCCAGCACCATGTCCATGTTTGACAGCAGCGTGCGGAAGAACGGCCACTCCCTGTAGAGCTCCTGCAGGAACGGCATGCCCTGCTCCGGATGCTCCGCAATCCAGGTTTCGACGGCCGAGCCAAAGCCGTACCAGCCCGGCAGCATGAGCCGGCATTGCGCCCACGAGAACACCCAGGGAATGGCACGAAGGTCCTCGATTTCGCGGGTCTTCTTGCGCGAGGCGGGGCGGCTGCCGATGTTCAGCGTCGCAATCTCGTTGATGACGGTCGAACCCCAGAAATAATCGGCAAAGCCCTCGGTCTCGTAGACGAGGCCGCGATAGACCTTGAAGGCGAGCGCCGAGAGCTGCTCCATCGCCTTGAGATATTCGGCCCGCGGCGCGCTCCGCCGCGGCTGCAACAGGCTGGTCTCGAGCGTCGCGGCGGCGAGGATTTCGAGATTGCTGCGCCCGACCTCGGCGTTGGAATATTTTGACGAGATGATCTCGCCCTGCTCGGTGATGCGGATCTGGCCGTTCACCGCGCCGCCGGGTTGCGCGATGATGGCGTCATAGCTTGGCCCACCGCCGCGGCCGACCGAGCCGCCACGGCCATGGAACAGGCGCAGCCGCACGCCGTGGCGCTCGAACACCTCGACGAGGCCGATCTCGGCCTTGTAGAGTTCCCAGCCCGACGTGACGAAGCCGCCATCCTTGTTGCTGTCGGAATAGCCGAGCATGACTTCCTGCACGCTGCCGCGGCTATCAACCAGCTTGCGGTAGTCGTGCAGCGCCAGCATGCGGTCCATGATGCCGCTGCAGGCCTGTAGATCCCCGATCGTCTCGAACAGCGGCACGATGTTGATGGCGCTGCGGCCGGATGGATTGACCAGTCCGACTTCCTTCAGCAACACCGCGACTTCGAGCATGTCGGACATGCCCTGACACATCGAAATGATGCATTGATGGATCGCGTCGGGGCCGAATTTGGCGTGCGCCTCGGCGACGGCGCGGAACACGGCGAGTTCGTCCTGCGTCTCCTCCGAATATTTGATGAAAGGCGACGTGAGTGGCCGCGCGCTGCGGAGCTCGTTGAGCAACAGGCTGACGCGGGCGTCCTCAGCCATCGCCATGTAGGACATGCCGGGATTGGCGGCATCGAACAGCTCGGCAATCGTGCGTTCGTGCACGGCGGAATTCTGCCGGATGTCGAGGCGGGCGAGATGGAAGCCGAAGCAATCCACCGCGCGCCGCAACCAGCGCAGCCGGCCGCGCGCGATCACGCGAGAATTGTTTGATATCAGCGAGCGGTCAAGCACGTCGAGATCAGACTGGAATTCCCTGACGCTTGCGTAAGCCTCGGCCTTGCCAACCGGCCGCCGGGTGGTCTCGACCTCGAGCCTGGCAGCGGTCGCCGCGAGCCTTGCGTAGATGCCTGAAACCGCGAGGCGATAGGGCTCGCCGCTGCGATGCGGCGAGGTGTCGGGCGATCGTTCGGCGAGCGTGCGCAGCTCGTCGGAAGTGTCGGCAAGATGCGCCGCGAGTGACAGTTCGGCGCCGAGCGCGTGCAGCTCTTCGAGATAGAAACTGAGCACCCGGCTCGACTGCAGCCGCAGCGTGCCGCGCATCACGTCCGCGGTCACGAACGGATTGCCGTCGCGGTCGCCGCCGATCCAGCTTCCAATTCGCAGGAACGAGGCGAGAGCGCCCTCCTCGGCGCCTTCCCCGTTCAGCCGGTCCTCCAGCGCGCAATGCAACCGCGGAACTTCCTGCAGGAAGGTGTAATCGTAGAAGGACAGGCCGTTGGCGACCTCGTCGAGCACGGTAAGCTTGGTGCGGCGCAGCAGGTTGGTTTGCCAAAGCGTCACCACCGCGCGGCGAAGCTGCTCGTCGCTCGCCTCGGCCTCTTCCACCGTCATTTGCACGCGCTCGCGCCGGCCGAGCAGCGCGGCGATCTCCATCTCGCGGTCCATGGTGCTTTTGCGGCGGACCTCGGTCGGATGTGCTGTCAGCACCGGGCTGACCAGCGCGCTCTTGAAAAAGCTGCGCAGATCGGCCGGGCTGATCCCGGCCTGCCGCGCATGGGCCAGCGTCTGCTCCAGCGTAGAGACCCGCGGCGCACCGCCCGGGCCGCGGCTGCGCATCTGACGGATGTTGTTCTGGTCCTCGGCGATATTGGCGAGATGGGAGAAATAGCTGAAAGCGCGGACGATCTGCACCGTCTCAGCGATCGACATGCTGTCGAGGATGGTCTCGAGCTCTCGCCGCGCCGGAAGGTCCTCATCGCGATGGAACCGAACTGACGTCTGACGGATACGCTCGACCAGGTCGAACACCTCTGCGCCCTCCTGGTCGCGCACGGTGTCGCCGAGGACACGCCCCAACAGGCGGATATCGTTCCGGAGCCGCGCATCTTCCTCCAGCGCCGCTTTCTCAAGAAGGCTGGCCTCTTCTGCGCGCCCGGCGCGGACTTCGGTCTCGGAAGGCATGGTCTGGGGAGACATGGCTGGCTACTCCAGAAGCTGCCCGGCAATGCCTTGGAGTGTGCAATTTTTTTGCCGCAGCGCAAGATGAAGTTGGAGGCGGCGCACGCTGACCGTCGTCCCGGCGGCAATCTGTTCTGCCGCGCTATATCCTTCGCCCGGCGCGCTCCCAATACGGATCCCGCAGACGGCGCTTGAAGATCTTGCCGGAATCCTCGCGCGGCAGGTTGGTCTGGATCTCGACGTGCTTGGGCACCTTGTAATCCGCGAGCGAGGTCTTGAGCTGGGTGCGGATCGCGGCGACGTCGAGCGTCACGCCCTCTTGCGGCTCGACCACCGCCATCAGCGCCTCGCCGAACTCGGCATCGGGGATGCCGAACACCGCGCAATCGTGCACGCCTGGAATCGCATGCAACACCGCCTCGATTTCGGCCGGATAGATATTGACGCCGCCCGAGATCACCATGTCGCGCTTGCGGTCGCAGATGAAGACGTAGCCCTCCTCGTCGATATAGCCGACATCGCCCGAGGTGATGAATCCCTGCCGGTCGATCTCGGCACGCTTCTGCTGCTTGTTGTGATAGGTGAAATCGGGATTGCCCGCGATCCGCGAATAGATCTCGCCGATCTGGCCCTGCGGCACCTCATTGCCGTCATCGCCGATGAAGCGGAGTTCCGCGCCGGGCGAGATTTTTCCGACCGTGCCGGGCTTTCTCAGCGCATCCTCCGAGGTCGCGAAGGTCACTGCCCCCGACTCGGTCGAGCCGTAGAACTCGTGGATCACTGGCCCCCACCAGTCGATCATCGCGCGCTTGACGTCGGCCGGACACGGCGCGGCAGCATGGATGACGTGATGCAGCGACGACATGTCGTGTTTGCTGCGCACCGCCTTAGGCAGTTTCATCAGGCGGATGAACATGGTCGGCACCATGAAGATGGTGTCGATCCTCTCGCGCGCGATCAGACGCAGGAATTCCTCCGCATCGAAACGCGGCATGAGCACCAGCACGCCGCCGAGCCGCGCCGAGCGCAGCCCGAACGAATTCGGTGCCGAGTGATAGAGCGGTCCCGGCAGGATCGCGCGGGCTCCCGGCTTCAGGCCGTAGATCAACGCGCGCATGGCTTCCGCATTCGCGACCTGCTCGGGCGTCGGCGCGAAACGGCGCACCCCCTTGGGATGGCCTGTGGTCCCGGAGGTGTAGATCATGTTCTGCGGCTGCGGCACCGCGGGGCCATCGTAGCGCGGATGCTGTTTGAGCCAGGCTTCGAAATCAATCGCGAACTCCGGCATGGCGAGGTGATCGGGATTGATCTCGTAGCTCGCCAGGATCTCCGGGGGCGTCGGCACGCTGAGCACGGTAACGCCTGGTGGAATGGCGTCGCGCAACGGATGCAGCAGGTCGGCATGCGCGATCAGAACACGCGTGCCGGAATCGGTCAGGACATAGTTGACCTCTTCCGGCTTGAAGTGCCAGTTGATCGGCACGCCGTAGGCGCCGAGCCGCATCGCAGCATAGGCGGCCTCGATGAATGCGATGTCGTTGCGCATCAGCATGCAGACGCTGTCGCCCGGCCTGACGCCGAGCCGGTCCAGTCCGCCGGCGACGCGGTCGGCGCGCTCAGCCACCTCGGCGTGATCGCGCCTGCGTTCGCCGCTGATGATGCCGCAGAAGAGTTCGGACGTTTCGCTCATTTTGTTCTTCTTTTTTGTTGGCAGCCTTGCTCCTTATGGTTGGAGGCGCGTCTTCGCGCGTCTCCAGCCATGAGACTCGTGGCAGATCCGCCGCGGCGCCGCTTGCATGGCTCGTCGGGAGTCGGCCACGGGTTTGCTCACGCATCCGCAAAACGCGGCGCGCGCTTTTCGAGATTGGCCCGCACGGCCTCGCTCTGGTTCGGACTGCCCAGCAGCTTCTGCTGCTCGACCGATTCCGCAAGCAGCGCCGCGGCGGGGTCGACCGTGAGGTTGTTCAGCATGCGCTTGGCGGCGCGGATCGCGTCCGGGCTCTTGCCGGCGATCTCACGCGCGAGTTCGAGCGCGGCTGCGCGCGGATGGTCGCAGACCCGGGTTGCGAGACCATAGCTCTGCGCTTCCTGCGCCGAGAAGATACGGCCGGTATAGGTCAGCTCGCGCAGGATATCGTCGCGTACGAGGCTCGCGAGGATCGGCGTGCCCGCCATGTCGGGCACCAGTCCCCATTTGATCTCCATGATCGACATCTTCGCGTCGATGCTAAGGAACCGCATGTCGGCGCCAAGCGCGAGCTGGAAACCGCCGCCGAACGCAACGCCATGGATCGCGGCGATGACCGGCACCGGAAGCTGGCGCCAGCCCCACACCGCCTGCTGCGGAAAATTCGCCTTGCCGTGGGTGCGGATGGTGAGGTCACGGCTCTCCCCGCCGGCCACACCGTTACCACCCATTTCCTTCATGGCGGCGAAGCGACCCATGTCGAGCCCGGCGCAGAACGCCCGGCCCTCGCCGGACAATACTACCACCCGCAGGCCTTTTTCCCGTGAAAGCCGCTCCGTTGTGGCCACCAGCGCCTCAAACATCGCGGCATCGAGTGCGTTCATCTTGTCGCCCCGCACCAGGCGGACATCGGCGATCCCCTCCGACATCGAAATCGAGACGCGATCTTCCATGGGAATCTCCTCCGCTGCTTCAGTATGAACGCTTTACAGAAAGGCTGTTGTTCGGGTTTAGTCAATCGACAGAAAAGCCCGTGGGAGTGGAAACGATGTTCAGCGATCAGCTTCTCGCCGGGCGACGCATTCTCGTGACCGGAGGCGGCACCGGTCTCGGCAAATCGATGGCGTCGCGGTTCCTGCAACTAGGAGCCGAAGTCCATATCTGCGGCCGCCGCAAGAGCGTCTGCGACGAGACCGCAACCGAACTGATGGCCGAGTATGGCGGGCGCGTCGTGAGCCACGGCGTCGACATCCGTAACGCGCAGGCCGTCGACGAGATGATCGAGCAGATCTGGACCGATGGCCCGCTGACCGATCTCATCAACAATGCCGCCGGCAACTTCATCTCGCGCTCGGAGGAATTGTCCGCGCGCGGCTTTGATGCGGTCGCCAACATCGTGATGCATGGTACCTTCTATGTCACGCAAGCGGTGGGCCGGCGCTGGATTGCGGGCAAGCATCGCGGCAACGTGGTGTCGATCACCGTGACCTGGGTGCGCAACGGCTCGCCCTACGTCGTGCCGTCGGCGATGAGCAAGTCGGCGATCCACGCCATGACCATGTCGCTCGCGGTCGAATGGGGCAAATACGGCATTCGCCTCAACACGATCGCGCCGGGCGAAATCCCTACCGAAGGCATGAGCAAGCGCATCAAGCCGGGCGACGAGGCCGGTGCGCGGACCAAGGCGGTGAACCCGATGGGCCGCGTCGGCACCATGGAGGAGCTGCAGAACCTCGCTGTGTTCCTGATCTCCGGTGGCTGCGACTGGATCAATGGCGAGACCATCGCCATGGACGGCGCGCAGGCGCTTGCGATGGGCGGCAACTTCTACCAGTTGCGCGACTGGAAGGACGACGACTGGGCCCAGGCCCGCGAGTCGATCAAGGCGCAGAACGAAAAGGATCGCGCGGCCCGGGGTTGAACGGCGCATCTCTCGCCACATCTTGCGATGCTGTCCTGGCGCAGGCCGGGGACGATGATGCCGGACGGTCGCGGCCATCGTCCTCGTATTGTTTTTACCGCGAGATATCGCCACACTCCGCGCAACCAGAACAAGACATCAAGGGGGACACATGTCCATTGCGGCACGACCGGCCAACCTTGCCGACATGGTGCGCGACCGCGCGAAGAGCCGCGGCAACGCGATCGCTCTCGAGTTCGAGGGCCGCCAGACCACCTTTGCCGAGTTCGACGTCAAGACCAACCGGGTCGCCAACGCGCTGATCGCGATGGGCGTCAGAAAGGGCGAGCGCATCGTCTATATCGGCAAGAACAGCGATGTCTATTTCGAGCTCTTGATGGGCGCGATGAAGGCCGGCGTCGTGATGGCGCCGGTCAACTGGCGGCTCGCGGGGCCCGAGGTGGCCTTCATCGTCGAGGACTGCAAGGCGCCGGTTCTGTTCACGGGACCCGAATTCATCGCGCTGGTCGGCAGCATCAGGACCAAGCTGCCGAGCGTGCGCACGATCATCACGACCGAAGGCGGCGCGGCGGAATGGCCCGACTTTGTGGCCTGGCGCGACGCACAGAGCGGCGACGATCCGCGAGTGATGATCGAACCAAAGGACATCGCAATTCAGCTCTATACCTCAGGCACAACCGGCAAGCCGAAGGGCGCGATGCTGTCGCATGCCAATTTGCTCAACCTGCTGCAGATCAACGAGGCCGACAAGCCGGAATGGAACCGGTGGACAGCCGACGACGTCTCGCTGGTCGCGATGCCGATCTTCCACATCGGCGGTTCCGGCTGGGGCGTGGTCGGCCTCTATCACGGCGCGCGCGCCGTGATAGAGCGTGAATTCGATCCGACCAGGGTGCTCGACGTCTTCGAACAATCCGGCATCACAAAGCTCTTCATGGTGCCGGCTGCGATGCAGTTCGTGGTGCGGCAGCCGCGCGCGCGGCAGGTCGACTTCTCCCGCCTCAAATACATGCTCTACGGCGCCTCGCCGATTCCCGCCGCGCTGCTGAACGAATGCATCGAGGTCTTCCAATGCGGCTTCGTGCAGATGTACGGCATGACCGAGACGACGGGCACGATCGTGGCGCTGCCGCCGGAGGACCATATCGAGGGCCTCGATCGCATGCGCTCGGCGGGCAAGGCGCTGCCCGGCGTCGAACTCGCGATCCTCGACCCCGACGGCAGGCCTCTGCCGCCGGGCGAAGTCGGCGAGATCGCCACTCGCTCGGGCTCCAATATGGTGGGTTACTGGAATTTGCCCGAAGCGACCGCGCGTACGATCGACGGCGACGGCTGGCTGCGCACCGGCGACGCAGGCTACATGGACAGCGACGGCTATCTCTATATCCACGACCGCATCAAGGACATGATCATCTCTGGCGGCGAGAACATCTATCCCGCCGAGGTCGAGAGCGCGATCTGCGATCACCCCGACGTCGCGGAAGCCGCCGTGATCGGGATCCCCGACGACAAATGGGGCGAGGCGGTGAAGGCCGTCGTGGTGATGAAGTCGGGCAAAAGCGCGTCCGCGGCCGACATCATCAACTTTACGCGCGAGCGCATCGCGGGCTTCAAGACGCCGAAGTCGGTCGATTTCATCCCGGCGCTGCCGCGCAACCCGTCGGGCAAGATCTTGCGGCGGACGTTGCGCGATCCGTATTGGGCGGGCAAGGACAGGCAGGTGAATTAGCCGTCTCCGCCGTTCCTGGCCAAATCAACGGATCGGCGCGAGGCGCCACCCGATGACAGGCTCCGCCCGAGCTGCAAACGGCGCTGGAGCGGTAGCGCACATCACTTCTTCCCCGTCTTCTCCCGCATGATCCGCCGCCGCTCCTTCGCTTCGTCCGACCAGACCTCGTCGAGATCGTAGAACTCGGCGAAGGCCTTGACGCCAGACGGAAGCGTAACCCAGGGCTGCTTGGATGAGGTGAAGATATGGACATCGGGCGGGCATTGGTCCGGATCATCCATCGTGCCGACGCGCACGAAGCGCACCGCGGACCCCGCCCCCGGATAATTGCTCCAGACCGCGACCTTGCAGCGCGGGCAGCGCGCGATCTTCTGCCCGCGCCCGCTCGCCGAAGGCGTATCCACGATCTCAGGCTCGGCAGCGATGTGCACGACCCTCTCGGCCTCGTACAGCGCATTGAGGCCGTGAACCGCGCCGGTCTCGCGCTGGCACCAGCGGCAATGGCAGGCATGGACGATCATCGGCTTGCCCGTGAGACGGTAGCGAATATGTCCGCAGGTGCATCCGCCTTCCATCATGGGGCTTCCCTCGGAGCTAACGCGCGATGAGATCAGGATGAATCATCATCGCGCTTTAGCTTGTTGCTTGCGCATGACCTTTTCGGAAAACCGCTACGCACTTTTCCGGATCATGCTTTAGTGCTTCCCTGCTCCCATATAGCCAAACAGGAAGCCCGCCACCTTTCGCTTCTGGATCTCCTCGCTGCCCTCGGTGATGCGATAGCGGCGGTGGTGGCGATAGATATGCTCAAACGGCTTGTGGCGCGAATAGCCCATGCCGCCGTGCACCTGCATCGCGCGGTCGGCGGCATCGCAGCAGAGCCGGTTAGCCCAATAATTGCACATCGAGACCTTGTCGGACAGGGTGTGCTCCACCTCCGCCTGGGTGAGCTGATCCATCTCCCAGGCGGTCTTGCGGATCAACAGCCTGAGCATCTCGGCCTGCGTTGCCAGTTCGACCAGCGGCCACTGGATTGCCTGGTTCTCGGCCAAGGCCTTCCCGAACGGCTTGCGCTCACGCGCATACTTCACGCTTTCATTGATGCAATAGACCGCGGCGCCGAGCGAGCTTGCGGCCTGGCGGATGCGGTTCTCGTGCACGAAACATTGGGCGAGCGAAAGCCCGCGGCCGACCTCGCCGAACAGCGCGTCCTCCGGCACGAACACGTCAGTAAAGCTGACCCGCGGGTGATCGGTCGGCATGTTGAAAGTCCACATATATTGCTCGACCTTCACGCCCGGCGACTTTGCCGGCACCAGGAAGCAGGTGATGCCGCGTGCGTCGCCGTCATTGCCCGAGGTTCGCGCGAACAGCGCGCAATGGGTGGCGACATGCATGCCGGTCGTCCACATTTTCTCGCCGTTGATGATCCAGCCCTTGACGTTGTCGCGGGTCGCCGGAGCCGCCTTGGTCTCCATGTGGGTGGCGTCGGAGCCGTGCTCGGGTTCGGTCAGACCAAACGTGATGCGGTATCTGCCGGTGATGGAACCATCGATCATCGCCTTCTGCTCGTCGGTTCCATAACGGTCAAGCATGGTTACAATAGGCAGATTGCCGACGATCGAGTGCTCGTTCTGCAGATCGTTGTGCAGGCCGAGGCCCTTGGCGGCGAAGTGCTCGCGGATCACGGCCATCCAGAGGTTCGAGCCATCCCTGCCGCCATAGCGCTTCGGGATCGCGAAGCGTAGATGACCGGCAGCGTCGGCGCGGTCCTTCGCCTTGCGCAGCAGCGCTTCCCATTCGTGCCGCGGCAGGCCGCCATTGTCGAAATCGGTGCGCGCCCATTCGCGGCGATGATCGAAGAAGCGGATGTTGTCATCGGCTTGTTCGAGCGGCTTGATCTCGCGTTCGATGAAGGAATCGAGTTCGCCGAGATACGCTGTCAGGTCGGCCGGCAGATTGAAATCCAAGGCAGTCACTCCCGCAAATACTGTTGCTTGTCGTTTTGCGTCCAGGCGCTATCGGGCCCAAGCAGTTCATTCGATTAAGGTGAGAAGCGTGCGACCAAGTCAAGGAGCGCGATGCCGCTTGCACGCGCGGTCGCCTTGCGTATTTGGATGGCGCCGCTCGGCGCGCACGCGCTAGGATGCCGAAAATATTCTTTGCCGCAGAAAAACGACGGGAGCGAACATGGATCTGAAATTCTCCAACGTGACGCGCAAGGGTCCCATCACCATCGTGACGCTGTCACGCCCCGAGGTTTACAACGCGCTGCATATCGATGCGCATTTCGAGCTCAACAAGGTCTTTGACGACTTCTCCGCCGATCCGGAACAATGGGTCGCGATCGTCACCGGCGCCGGCGACAAGGCGTTTTGCGCCGGCAACGACCTGAAATGGCAGGCGGCGGGCGGCAAGCGCGGCTGGGACAAGGGCGGCTTCGCCGGCCTCACCACGCGTTTCGACTGCGACAAGCCGATCATTGCCGCCGTCAATGGCGTCGCGATGGGCGGCGGCTTTGAAATTGCGCTCGCCTGCGACCTGATCGTCGCCGCCGAGAACGCGACCTTCGCCCTGCCGGAGCCGCGCGTCGGCCTCGCGGCGCTTGCCGGCGGCCTGCACCGACTGCCGCGGCAGATCGGCCTGAAGCGCGCCATGGGCATGATCCTCACCGCCCGCCACGTCAGCGCCAAGGAAGGTCTCGAGCTCGGCTTCGTCAACGAGGTGGTGCCGCAGGGCGAAGCGCTCGTCGCGGCCGAGCGCTGGGCGGAAACCATCGCCAAGAACTCGCCGATGTCGATCCGCGCTTCCAAGCAGGCGATCCAGAGGGGCCTCGAAACTTCGCTGGAGCAGGCCATGGCGGAGCAGCGCGACTATCCGGCGGTGAAGGCGATGGTTGCATCGCAGGACTATATCGAGGGTCCGAAGGCGTTTTCGGAGAAGCGGCCGCCGAAATGGCTGGGGCGGTAACGGCTCTCTCAGCGTCATGGCCGGGCTTGTCCAGGCCATCGTCGCCTTCGATGGTAAGACGAATACAAGAGGTGATTGCCCGGGTCATCTGCGCGAAGACGCGCTTCCGTTTTCTCCCGGGCATGAGGGCGCATTACGAATTCGTCCTGTTCTCAAGCTCCCGCTTGTACGACGCGTAGTTCGGCTGATCGACGGCGAGCTTGTCCATCGTGGTTTGCCAGAGATGCTCCGACAGCCCAGGCGTCCGCAAATCCGCTTCGCCCTTGGCGATCTTCTCCGACAGCACACGATTGAGCGCCATCAGCGGGCCGTCGGCGCCGAGCAGTTGCTTCAGCCGCGCGGTCTCCGCCGAGTCGCTGTCCCGCTCCAGGGTGAGCTGCCGCGCTACCAGGTCGAGCGCGTTGATGCCGACACGGAGCTTGAAGCCGTTGTGTCCCGTGATTGCGGGAGCAATCTCGCTGCGCAGGAAATCGGCGACGGCCTTGATCAACTCAGTCGGTGTAGGTTCGTCCTGCATGTCACGTCCCCCGTGGGGCCAAGAGCCTCAGCAAATCGATCTCCGTCTCCGAGGCGCGGCGTCCGATCATCGCGCGTTCCATCGAATGGTCTGGTCCGCTGCGGAACCGTTGCATCATGCCGCAACACATCACGCCCCAGCGCAGCGTGCCCATCACTTCCCAGAACATCACTCGCGCAGAGTCGACCTTGCGGCCAACCTGCTCATATCCCGCAAACAGATCCTCACGCGAGCCGAAACCGCCGACCGGTTTGTCGATCTCGCCGAACCGCCAGGAGTTCACGCAGATCCAGCCGAGATCCTCCATGGGGTCGCCGACATGCGCAAGTTCCCAATCGAGCACCGCGCGCACGCCGTCCGGGCCGATGATGAGATTGCCGTGGCGGAAATCGCCATGCACCAGCGTCACCTCGCTCGAAGGTCCCGGATCGTGATCGCGCAACCAGCGCAGCGCGAGCTCGAATACCGGGCGCGGCCAGTTGAAGCTGCGATACTCGCGTTCCAGATCGGCGATCTCCTTCGTTGCCGTCATGCTGCGCAGCTTTGGCAGCTTCTGCCGCGGCAGGCCATGGATACCGGCAATCACTTTCCCGAGCTGGCGCGCCAGGATCGGCCGCGCCTTTGCAAATTGCGCGTCGCGCAAGATCTTGCGCGCGATGGTCTCGCCCTCGACACGCGCCATGATGAAGCCGCGGCCGAGGCCGTCCTCCGGCCGCAGCACATGCATCACTTTCGGCGACGGCAGACCGGCATCATGCGCGAGCTGCATCAGCGTCGCTTCCGCATCGAGCCCGGCGGCGCGGCCGGGCGCCGCCCCAAAGCCCGGCGGCGCGCGGCGCAGGATCGCGCCGACGTTGCCGTTTGCGTGCACGATGTCGAAGGTCCAGGTCTCCTGGCTGGCGCCGCCGGAAAGTTTCGCGGTGGCGGTGACGCCGGTCGCGCCCGGATAAAAGGCGGCGACGCAGCGTCCAAGCTCGGCCTCGATCATTTGCCCTTGAACTTTGCGGGACGTTTCTCGAGGAACGCGGTGACGCCTTCCCTGAAGTCCTCGGTGCTGCCGGCGATGCGCTGCGACTCGAATTCGAGGTTGAGCTGTTCTTCGTAGGAGTTCTCCGGGCTGTCCCAATAGAGTTTTCTGATCAGCGCCAGCGCGGTCGTCGGGCCGTCGGCGAGCTCACGGGCGAGCTTCATCGCCTCCTCCATCAGCGCGCCATCGTCATGGACGCGGTTGACAAGGCCCCATTCCAGCGCCTTCTCCGCCGGCAGCCGCTCGCCGAGCAGCGACAGCTCGACCGAGCGCGCCTTGCCGATCAGCCGCGGCAACAGCCACGTCGAGCCGCAATCCGGCACCAGCCCGATGCGGCGGAACGCCTGCAGGAAATAGGACGAGCGGGCGCACAGGATCATGTCGCCCATCAGGGCGAAGCTCATGCCAGCGCCAGCGGCAGCGCCGTTCACCGCCGTGACGATCGGACAGTGCAGCTTACGCAAGCGGCGCAGGAACGGATGGAAGGCGGTTTCGAGCGCCGCGCCGGCGTTGCTCCTGCCGGGCTTCTGTTGGCTATTGCGGCCCTGCAGATTGGCGCCGGTGCAGAAGGCGCGGCCCGCACCCGTGATGACGAGGCAGCGCACCTCGTCGCGCTTGTCGTCGATCGCATCCAGCGCCTCGGCAAGGCCGCCGAGCATGTCGATCGAGACCGCATTCATCACCTCCTGGTGGTCGAGCTTGAGGATCGCGACCGACCCGTCGAAATCGAGCGTGACGTGCTTGAATTGCATGGTTTCCTCTGCCGGTTGTTTCGCGGTTGGTACCGCAGTAGGTCGACCTTGATGCGTCGGCCCATATTTGATTTTTGCGCCGGGCTTGTCCATGGTTGGCCTCAAGCCCGTCCCTCGAGCGCACGATTAACGCGCGCCGAACCAAATGGAAACCCCAATGAGCAGCATCTTCGACCTCAGCGGCCGCGTCGCGGTCATCACCGGCGGCAATGGCGGCATCGGGCTCGGCATCGCGCAGGCCCTGAATGCCGCCGGCTGCAACGTCTCGATCTGGGGCCGCAATGCTGAGAAGAACAAGAGCGCGGCGGCGTCGATGGCGTCCGGCCCCGGCAAGGTCGCAACCCAAATCTGCGACGTCAGCGATGCCGCGTCGGTCAAGGCTGCAATGCAGGCGACGCTCGATACCTTCGGGCGCGTCGACGGCTGCTTCGCCAATGCCGGGATCGGCGGCGGCGGACGCCGCGCCTTCATCGACCGAACCGAGGAGGAATGGCGAAAAATGTTCGCGACCAATCTCGACGGCGTGTTCCATGTCTTCCAGGCCGCGGCACGCCGCATGACCGAGCGTGCGGACGCCGGCGACAAGTTCGGCCGGCTGGTCGCGACCTCGAGTCTCGCTTCGCTGTTCGGCACCGCTCGCAACGAACATTATGCCGGCACGAAGGCCGCGCTGAACGCGCTGTGCCGCGCCCTCGCCGTCGAGCTCGCGCGCTACGGCGTCACTGCAAATGCGATCCTGCCCGGCTGGATCAAGAGCGACATGACCGCGGGCATCATGGCGAACGAGAAGTTCGTCGCAAACGTCATGCCGCGCATCCCGGTGCGCCGCTTCGGCGAGCCCAGCGACTTCGGCGGCATCGCCGTCTACCTCATGAGCAAGGCCTCGTCCTATCATACGGCGGACTGCTTCGTGATCGACGGCGGATATACCGCGTTCTGATCCCCGCGCCGGTGCCCGTCGCGCTTCCGTATCGACAAATGTGCTGTTAGCGTGTAGTCCACAGCCAATGCAATCGGGAGGGCGCTCAAGATGTTTTCACACGTGATGGTCGGCACCAACGACCTCGACAAGGCCAAGGCGTTCTATGACGCGCTGCTCGGCACGCTCGATGTCCGGCCGGCCAGGGTCGACGGTCAGCGCATTTTCTACATCACCAAGACCGGCGTGTTCTCGGTTTCCAAGCCAATCAATGGCGAAGCGGCGACGCCGGCCAACGGTGGCACGATCGGCTTTACCTGCAACTCGCCGGAGCAGGTCGAAGCCTGGCACGCGGCAGGCATCGCCAATGGCGGCAAGTCCTGCGAGAATCCGCCGGGCGTGCGGGAAGGCTCGGTCGGCAAGCTCTACCTCGCCTATCTTCGCGACCTCGACGGCAACAAGCTGTGCGCGATGCACCGGCTGGGTTGAACCCAAGCCGTAGAACCGACGGCGATCAAACAGCGTTTTAAACGCCGTCGCGATATTCCGTGATGCGGCAGTGATCGAGCCGAAAATGCGCGCTCGCGCTTCTCGGCGCCCACGTTTATTGTCTGCGGCAACGCGCATCTCGCGTATGGGAGGATAATGAATGAAACACGCCTATGTGCCCCGCACGACGAACTACACGCTCAACCCAGGCGACGAGCTCAACGACCTGCGCATGTCGGACCAGGTCCGGCCGCTTTACGACCATGTGAAGCAGTTCATCCGCGACGTGGTCGAGCCGATGTCCGTCGAGTTCTACAGGCACGGCGAGAAGAAGACCGATCGCTGGAGCTTTACGCCGGCGCAGCTCGAGGTGCTCCAGAAAGCCAAGGACAAGGCCAAGGAAGTCGGCCTCTGGAACTTCTTCCTGCCCGATGCCGAGACCGGCGAAGGCCTGAAGAACCTCGACTACGCCTATATCGCCGCCGAGCTCGGCAAGAGCCCGCTCGCTTCGGAAACCATGAACTGCTCGGCGCCCGACACCGGTAATATGGAGGTGCTGGAGCGCGTCGGAACCAAGGAGCAGAAGGAGAAGTGGCTGAAGCCGCTGCTGTCAGGCGAAATCCGCTCGGCCTATGCAATGACCGAGCCGAACGTCGCCTCGTCGGATGCCAAGAACATCTCGACCACTGCAAGGCTCGTCGGCGACGAATGGGTGATCAACGGCGAGAAATATTACATCTCCGGTCTCGGCGACCCCCGTTGCAAGATCATGATCGTGATGGTGAAGACCAATCCCGACGCGCCGCCGAGCAAGCAGCAATCGCAGATCCTGGTGCCGAAGGATACGCCCGGCGTCGAAATCCTCGGGCCCATGCACGTGTTCGGCCACGATCATGCGCCGCGCGGCCACATGCATCTGCGCTTCAACAACGTGCGGGTACCGAAGGAGAACATCCTGCTCGGCGAAGGCCGCGGCTTCGAGATCTCGCAGGTCCGCCTCGGCCCCGGGCGCATCCATCACTGCATGCGCACCATCGGCAAGGCCGAGAAGGCGCTCGACATGATGGTACAGCGTGGCCTCACTCGCGAGGCTTTCGGCAAGAAGATCGCTCATCTCGGAGGCAACACGCAGATCATCGCGCAGGCCCGCTGCGAGATCGAGGCGATGCGGCTGATGGTGCTGAAGGCCGCGAAGGCGATGGACGTACTTGGCAACAAGGAAGCGCGCGTCTGGGTCTCCATGGTCAAGGCCATGATCCCCGAGCGCGCCTGCAAGGTGATCGACCAGGCGATCCAGATGCATGGGGCGACCGGCATCTCGCAATGGACGCCGCTCGCCGAAATGTACCAGGACGTCCGCCATCTCCGCTTCGCCGACGGCCCCGACGAAGTGCACTGGATGGTGGTCGGCCGGCACGAGCTCAGCATGCCGTAAACGCGCTTCATCGAAGCGTGGGGCGAGTTACGCTTCGCTGGCCTGCCCTACGCTCTTCCGGAACCCTCCCATGGAATACGCCCCCAGCGATCTGACCCAGCGCGAACGCTACAAGGTCCTGACCTCCTTCGTGCTACCGCGGCCGATCGCCTGGGTGACGAGCGTCAGCCCGGGCGGTGTGGTGAACGCCGCGCCGTTCAGCTTCTTCAACGTGTTCTGCGAGGATCCACCGCTCTGCATGTTCGCGGTCAACCGGCGCCCCGACGGCCGCGAAAAGGACACGCTCACCAACATCCAGCGATCGGGCGAGTTCGTGGTCAACATCGCCGACGAACCCTTGGCGCGGGCAATGCACGAGAGCAGCGGCGATTTTCCGCCCGAGATCGGCGAGCCAAATTATCTCGGGCTGAAGCTCGCGCCCTCCAGCAAGGTTGCGGTGCCGCGGCTCACCGACACGCCCTGGGCGATGGAGTGCAGGACCTGGAAGCTGATCGACGTGAACGGTGACCGGCAGCTCATCATGGGTGAAGGCGTCAATTTCTACATCCGCGATGAATTGTGGGACGCCAAGGCGATGCGCGTGCACATGGAGCGCTATCATCCGATGGGCCGCATGTTCGCGGACCGATATTGCCGCACCGACGACCGCGTGGTGTTTCCGGCGGCGGAGGGTGTAACGACGAGGTAGCCGGCGGCCACGGCTGATCTGCGGCGCAATGACGGTTTGCCATCATGTTCAGACTTCTCGCGATCGTCTTCCTCCTCACCGTTTCCACCGCCCACGCCCGTGCACAGATTGTGGCGCTCGGCGCCAGCAGCACAGCCGGATACGGTGTCGGCGCTTCAGCGGCGTTTCCGGCCCTGGTGGAAGCAATGTTGCGCGCGCGGGGCCGGCCGATGTCGGTCAGCAATGCAGGCGTCAGCGGCGACACCACGGCCGGCATGCTCGCCAGATTGTCAAGCGCGGCGCCACCCGGGACCAGGATCGTCATTCTTCAGATCGCCGGCAATGATGCCATGAAAGGAATGAGTGCGACGGAGGCGCAAGCCAACAGGACCGAGATACGAAGACGACTGCACGCGCGCGGCATCCGGACAATCGAAGCCGATGGATACGTCCTGTCAGCGCTTCGGAGCGGCCTGCGGCAGCCCGACGGAATCCACATGACCGCGGAAGGCCATCGCAGGGTCGCCGAGCAAATCGCCGCCCGGATTCGCTGACATGTTCCCGAAAAACGGATGTCCCATATGATCGACAATTTTCGTGACAACCAAGCACTCAGCCGGTTCGAACTCGACGTCGGCGGCAAGGTCGCCTTCGTTGTTTACCGGAAATCACCCGGTGCGATCACACTGGTCCACACCGAGGTGCCGCCGGAGCTTGGCGGCCAAGGCATCGGCTCGAAGCTTGGGCGCGCGGCGCTCGACGCGGTGCGGACGCAGCGACGCGAGCTCACAGTCGAATGCGATTTCATCCGCAGCTTCATGAAGAAGTATCCCGAGTATGACGACCTGCTGGCTTCGGATGACGGCAGTGCGTCCGGAAAGCCACCGGCAAGCTAGAGAGCATTATCAGCGGCTCTTGAAACGGGGCGGCGAAGGAACGTTGCACCGGGGCTGATTCAGTCCGCCGCAGATGATCCTTCATTTGCGCAACTATCTCATGCACGTTTGTCAGGCGCGACATTTTGTCCTCGCGGATATGATGACTACGAGGGTTCGCCATCGTCCGTGATTTGCCTCGGATGCTGGCACACTTCGCAATCTGCCGCTGCTCAAGAACCAGGCACAAGAAACAAGCCGGCCAAGAACAAGAAAATGGATCAACTGACGTTGTTGGTCGTTCGCGCCGTCGAAAGCGGCGCGACGACATTTAAGGGTATTGTCGACAAGACAGGGTTATCCCGCCTCAAAGTCGAACGTGCGCTACAGTCTCTCGAAAAGCAGAAGCTGCTTTTTCGCGAGAGCAAGGGCCTCTGGGCACTTGGCGCACGGACGACGGCACCGAACGTCCGGCAATGTGGATCATGCTCGCTGTGCTGCACGGTGCTCGAAGTGACGGATGTCCGGAAACCGGTCAACCAGGTGTGTCAGTATTGTGACCTGGGCAAAGGATGCACGATCTACGACGACCGTCCGCGAATGTGCCGGTCGTTCAACTGCGTGTGGGTACAAGGTCATCTCGGCGACGACTGGTATCCCGACCAGATCGGCATGGTGCTGCATTTCGGCCTGGACGCGCTCAACGTGCAGGTCGATCTCGGTTGTCCTGACCGTTGGCGGCAGGAGCCATATTTCAGCAAGCTGTGCGAATTGTCGCTCGATGGACTGAGGGTGAACGGCAGCCGTCGCTATGCCACCCTCGTCGTCGTCGGTTCTGACAAGTTTCTTCTTCTCGGGCGAACAATTGTTCCTGATCCCACACTTTTTGGCACCGCATTCGTGCCTCTGGCGCACGAAAAGTTTCACTACTGGAAGGCGAGGTCGCTGGAGCATTTGCAGCGGTTGAATGAACGCGTTGTGGAGATACAGCGCATACAGCAGGAATTTGGGTACTGTGCTCTCCCGGACGACGACGACCCCTACCCACCTTATCGACCTGCACTTCTCCAATTATCGCAAGGCAGGCTTGTTGTGTCTGCGGGATGACCAAGCCGCCTTGCTGAGAAGCCGCCGCCCAAGGGAGACGAGCCTGGCATCAGTCAATAATCCGGCTCGCCTTAGCTTGGCGCCCTTTACGACGCGACCGCCTCTCCGATCTTGTCCTGCGTCATGGTCTCGAAATCGCCGGCGTCGTGGCGTTCGTGCAGTTGGCTCGACGGCTCGCCCCAAGTGCGGTTGACCATGCGGCCGCGCTTCACCGCCGGCCGCGCGGCGATCGCGTCGGTCCAGCGCTGCACGTTCTTGTATTCGTGAACGGAGAGGAATTCGCCGGCGCCATAGAGCAGGCCTTTTGCCAGGCCGCCGTACCACGGCCACACCGCGATGTCCGCGATCGTATAGACGTCCCCCGCGAGATATTCGTTGTCGGCGAGCCGGCGGTTGAGCACATCGAGCTGGCGCTTCACTTCCATCGCAAAGCGGTCGATGGCGTATTCGATCTTGGCCGGCGCATATGCGTAGAAATGGCCGAAGCCGCCGCCGAGATAGGGCGCCGCTCCCATTTGCCAAAACAGCCAGGAGAAGGTTTCCGCGCGCGTCTTGACGTCGGTCGGCAGCAACGCGCCGAATTTCTCGGCGAGATAGACCAGGATCGAACCCGACTCGAACACGCGGATCGGCTCGGGGCCGCTGCGGTCCATCAGCGCCGGAATCTTCGAGTTCGGATTCACGGCGACAAACCCGCTGCCGAACTGGTTGCCATCGATCTTGATCAGCCAGGCATCGTATTCGGCGCCCTTGTGGCCGAGCGCCAGTAGCTCCTCCAGCATCACCGTGACCTTCACGCCGTTCGGCGTCGCCAGCGAGTAAAGCTGCAGCGGATGTCGGCCAACCGGCAGTTCCTTCTCGTGCGTGGGGCCCGCAATCGGACGGTTGATGCTGGCAAAGCGCCCGCCGCTCTCCTTGTTCCAGGTCCAGACTTTGGGCGGCTCGTAGGCGGGTATGTCGGTCATGCAAATGGCTCCGGCGCGAGGGCGCGTCAGTGTTAGCTAAAGTTCAAATCATGAATAGCAAGGCATGTATCCTTCGGACCGTGATCGCGGCGGCCGCTGTTGCATATTTTACCTTGCGGAATGCATCGCTCCACCGCCGTGCCGCCGGCGCCTGCACGCAAGATGGCGGTCTGCGAAAGCGGCTTGGCTTGGCCGTCCGTGTTGGGATAGCGTCGCAAGGGCCATTGCCGCTCAAAGCAAGAAATGCGGCTTCGAAAAAGGCTGCCGCCGGGAGGGAATCGATCCATGAAGTCACCGATCTCCGACATGCTGGGAATCGAGTTTCCGCTGCTCGCCTTCAGCCATTGCCGGGACGTTGTGGCCGCAGTCAGCCGCGCCGGCGGCTTCGGCGTACTCGGCGCGACCGCGCATTCGCCGGAGACGCTCGAGCAGGAGCTGAGCTGGATCGACGACCATGTCGACGGAAAGCCCTATGGAGTCGACGTGCTGATACCCGAGAACATCTCGACCGCGGGCGAGAAGAACGTCACGTGGAAGGCGCTCGAAGCACGCATCTCGCAGGAGCATCGCGACTTCACCCGCAATCTCCTGAAGAAGCATGGCATCGAGCTCTCGACGAAAAGCGTCGCCGACAACCAGCCGCAACCGTTCGATGCGGAGACCGCGCTTGAACTGCTCGACGTCTCCTTCCGTCACCCGATCAGGCTGATAGCGAATGCGCTGGGCGTGCCGCCAAAGGCGATGATCGACCGCGGCAGGAAACATGGCGTCCCGGTCGCGGCCCTTGTCGGCGCCAAGGAGCATGCGCTGCGCCAGGTCGCGGCCGGCGTCGATATCCTCGTCGTGCAGGGTACCGAGGCCGGGGGCCATTGCGGCGAAGTCTCGACCATGGTGCTGGTGCCCGAAGTGATCAAGGCGATCAAACCGATCCGCGACGTGCCGGTGCTGGCAGCCGGCGGCATCATGACGGGCCGGCAGATGGCTGCCTGCATGGCGATGGGCGCGGCCGGTGTCTGGACCGGCTCGGTGTGGCTTGCGACCGTCGAGTCGGAGACGTCGGAGATCTTCCGCGAGAAGATGATCGCGGCGTCCTCGCGCGACGCGGTGCGCTCGAAGGGCCGCACCGGCAAGCCGGCGCGGCAGCTCCGCTCGGTCTGGACCGATGCGTGGGATCGCTCGCCCGACAGCCCCGGCGCACTGCCGATGCCGCTGCAAAGCATCGTCAGCCGCGATGCCTTCAACTCGATCGACCGCGCCGCGGCCGCCGGCAACGAGAAGGCGCGCGACCTCGTGAGCTACTTCGTCGGCCAGGGCGTCGGCCTGATCGACAGCGTCAAGTCGGCCACAGCCGTGGTGCAGGAATTCAAGGAAGATTTCATCGAAGCCGTCGAGCACATGAACGCGCTGATGGCGGAGTGAAAGTGCCCCGTCGTTGCGAGGAGTTCGCGACAAAATTGCAAAGCAATTTTGCGCTGAAGCGACGAAGCAATCCACCTGCCCCGCGTTGAGGCATGGATTGCTTCGCTCGCAATGGCAACTTCGTTCCAATTCAAAGAGTGAAACAGCAAGAATGTCGAACAGCATCCCCGAAGACCGGATCCCCGTCATCGTCGGCGTCGGCGAGGTCGTCGACCGCCCGAAGGACGTCGCCGATGGCCTCGAGCCGCTCGCGCTGCTGGAGGAGGCGCTGAGACGGGCGGAGACGGACAGCGGCGCAAGGCTGCTCGGCGACATCCAGTCGCTCGATGTCGTCAACTTCCTGAGCTGGCGCTATCGCGATCCCGAGAAGCTGCTCGCGCAGCGTCTCGGCGTTGCTCCCTCGCATCTCTATTATGGCCCGGTCGGCGGCGAGAGCCCGATCCGCTATCTGCACGAGGCGGCGCAGCGCATCGCGCGCGGCGAATGCAGCGTCGCCGCGGTCTGCGGCGCAGAGGCGCAATCGACCGCCACCAAAGCACAGCGCGCCGGCGTCGAATTGCCCTGGACGCCGTTCGCGCATGACGTCGAGGAGCCGAAGCGCGGCGCGGCGTTTCAGAAGCCGATGGCGGTTGCGCTCGGCGTGTTCCGTCCGATCACTGTCTATCCGTTGTATGAATCCGCGACATCGGCGCATTGGGGCCAGACGCCGCGCGAGGCGCTGAAGGAGTCGGGAGAGCTGTGGTCGACCTATGCGCGGGTCGCTGCCGACAATCCAAACTCCTGGCTGAAGAAGCGCTTTACCGGCGACGAGATCACCACGCCGACACCGGACAACCGGTTGATCGCCTGGCCTTACACGAAACTGATGGTGGCGAACCCGACCGTGAACATGGGTAGCGCGCTGCTCATGACGAGCCTTGCCAGGGCGCGGGCAGCCGGCGTTCCGGAGGATCGTCTGATCTATCCGCTCGGCGGCGCCTCGGCGGAAGAGCCGCGCGACTATCTGATCCGCGACCAGTTTTTCGAGAGCCATCCGCAAACCGCGGTGCTGAAAGCCGTGATGGATCTCGTCGAGGGCGACGGCAGGAAGTTCGACGCGATCGAGCTCTATAGCTGCTTCCCCTGCGTGCCGAAGATGGCGCGACGCACGCTGGGTCTCGGCTCCGATGTGCAGCCGACGGTGACGGGCGGTTTGACTTTCTTCGGCGCGCCGCTCAACACCTACATGACGCATGCGGCCTGCGCGATGGTGCGCAAGCTGCGCGGCGGCGGCAAGCTCGGCCTGCTCTACGGCCAGGGCGGCTTCGTCACCAAGCATCATGGCCTCGTGCTGTCACGCGAGGCGCCGACGCAAGCGCTGAGGCAGGACACCAGCGTGCAGGCAGAGGCCGACCGCCACCGCCGCAAGGTGCCGGATTTCACAACCGAGGCCAAGGGCAAGGGCAAGGTCGAGGCCTTCACCGTGATCTACCGCGGCAACGGCGAGGTCGAGCACGGCGTCGCCATGTTGCGGACCGAAGACGATCGGCGCACGCTTGGCCGTATCCCCGCGAGCAACACGGCAACGCTGGCGCATCTGCAGAACATGGACCGCACGCCGGTCGGCACGCTCGGCGAGATCGTCACGGCCGGTGACGGCATGCTGGAATGGCGGGTGGGGTAGAGTTCTCCCTCGCCCCGCCCTCTTGTCCGCCGAAGCCCGCCTTCGGGGGGAAGGCGGATGCGGGGTCGAGACGAGCGGAAATCGCTCTTCGAGCGTTGGGGTAAGGCGCTCTCTCAGCCAACGGCGAGCGCAGTTAGACCTGTACCGCTCACCCGGATTGCGTTCGCAATCCAACCTCCTCACGCAAGCGGGGCGAGGTTTAGAAAGCGCCGAACGGCCCCTACCCCTTTACGTCCTGCTTTTCAGAGGCGGTTGCGGGTTTTGCCTTCGCGCCGCCACCGACCACACGCACGTGGTCGCCGTCGGCGAGGCCATCCGGCGGCGCGGTGATGACGCGGTCGTCGGGCAGAAGACCGGACGCAAGCTCGATCTCCTTGCCAAGGTCGCGCCCGATCGTCACGGTCTTGAACACCACCCTGTCGTCCGGGCTCACGGTCGCAACCCGCAAGCCGCTGCCGTTGAAGATCAGCGCGCTTGCGGGAATGCTCAAGGGCACGGAAGCGCGCTGCAGGTCCAGCTTCACGCTGGCGTAGGCGCCGGGCATCAGTTCGCCATTGGAGTTGTCAAGCCCGAGTTGCATCCGCGTGGTGCCGGAGGAGACGTCGACCGCCTGCGACGAGGCCTCCACCGTCGCCTGGAAGGTCCGGTTCGGATATTCCGGCAGCGTGAGGATCGCATTGGCGCCGATCTTGATCGCCGGCACGTAGCTCTGCGGCACGTTGACGTAGACGCGCAGCTTGGTGATGTCCGAGATCACGAACATCGCGGGGCCTGAGCCGCCGCCGGCATTGATCAGCGCGCCGACATCGGTGTCGCGCGCCGTCACCACGCCGTCGAAGGGAACGGTAATCCTCTTGTAGCCGGCAAGCGCCTCCAGCCGCTCGACATTGGCCTGGCCGGATTTCACCGCCGCCTTCTTGTTGGAGAGGTCGGCGGTGCGCTCGTCGATCTCCTGGGCCGAAACGAAATTCGACGCCACCAGCGTCTTGCGCCGGTTTAGCGTCGCCTCCGACAGTTGCGCGCTGGCCTGCTGGCTCGCGAGATCGGCGCGGGCCTGCAACAATTGCTGGTCGAGGTCGGGCGCCTCGATCTCGGCGATCACCTGGCCGGCCTTGACCCGCGTCCCGATGTCCACGCTCCAGCTCTTCAGATAGCCGGAGACCCGCGCGAAGATCGGCGCGCGATAATAGGCTTCGAGGCGGCCCGGCAGGTCGATGGTCGCGCTGGGCGCCCTTGCATTCGGCACGGCCACCGCGACGCTCGGGATGGCCTGGTCGTCGGTCCAATCCTTCAACCGGGTGCCCTGCTCTTCGCGAGCACGAATGCCGGTGGCGACGATGAGGCCCGCGGCAATCACTGCCACCACGCCGAATATGCCCAGTTTCCGGCGCGACGCCGGCGGGCGCTGTTCAGTGGGCGGCATGCGGAATCTCCGATGAGGCGGCGGCTTTGGCGCCTTGCTTCTTGTGTACCATACTAAACACCACGGGAACAAACATCAGCGTCGCGAAAGTTGCGAAGATCAGGCCGCCGATCACTGCCCGGCCGAGCGGCGCATTCTGTTCACCGCCCTCGCCCAGGCCCAGCGCCATCGGCGCCATGCCGATGATCATGGCGAGCGCCGTCATCAGCACCGGGCGGAACCGGACGAAGCCGGCCTCGAGCGCGGCCGCAACGGGATCGCCGAGTTCCTCATAGCGCTCGCGCGCAAAGCTGATCACGAGCACGCTGTTGGCGGTCGCGACACCCATGCACATGATCGCGCCGGTGAGCGCCGGCACCGACAGCGTCGTCTGCGTCGTGAACAGCATCCAGACGATGCCGGCAAGCGCTGCGGGCAGCGCCGTGATGATCACGAAGGGATCCGACCAGGACTGGAAGTTCACCACGATCAGGAGGTAGATCAGCACGACGGCGCCCAGTAGGCCGAACAGCAGTCCGCTGAAGGCGCTGTTCATGGTCTGGACCTGGCCGAGCAGCACGACGGATGACCCTTTCGGCACTTCCTTGGCCGTGTCCGCTATCAGCGCCCGCACGTCGGCGGCTATCGAGCCGAGATCGCGGTCCTGCGTCGTCGCATAGATCTGAACGAGCGACTGGATGTCGTATTGCGATACCACCGCGCTCGAGATCGTGCGCTTGATGTCTGCGATGCCGCCGAGGATCGGCGACTGCGTGTTGCTCGTCGCGGTGACCGGCAGCGCCTGCAGCGCGCTCAGCGAGTCGATCTGGTATTGCGGCGTCTGCATCACGATCGAATAGGAAACGCCATTGTCCGGATTGAGGTAGTAGGTCGGCGCGACCTGCGAAGAGCCGGCGAGATTGACCACGAGGCTGTTGGTGACATCACGCTCGGTCAGGCCGACATATTGCGCGCGGGTGCGGTCGACATCGATGTTGAAGGTCGGGTTGTTCGGCGACTGTTGAATCCGCGCGTCGGCGATGCCGGGAATTCGGCGGATCTTGCCGACCAGCCTGTTGGCATAGGCGAAGTTGGCCTCGAGATTGGCGCCGCGGATCTGCAGGTCGATCGGCGCCGGAGCGCCGAAATTCAGGATCTGACTGACGATGTCGGCGGGAAGGAACGCGAAGCTGACGCCGGGGAACAGCCGCGGCAACTGCTCGCGCAGGGTACGCACATGCTCCTCCGTCGGCTTGTGGCCCTCCCTCAGCTTGATCTGGATGTCGCCGTCCTGCGGGCCGATCACGCCGGTGTTGTTGTAGGTCATGTTGATGCCGGAGATCGGCATGCCGATGTTGTCGGTCAGCGTCTCGATTTCGCCGGGGATCAGCTTGCGGATCGCCTTCTGCACGTCGGCGAGTTGGTTCGCTGTCTCCTCGACGCGGGTGCCGACCTGGGTGCGGACGTGCATCAGGATGTTGCCGGCGTCGACGGCGGGAAAGAAGTTTCGCCCGAGATACGGCACCAGCAGGAATGAAGCGGCCACGATCGCCAGGAAGCAGGTCACGAACACCGCGCGATGGCCGAGCGCCAGCGCCAGCAGGTTGCGATAGCCGCCACGGATCCGCTCGAACCGCGCTTCGAAGCCGCGTTGGAACCAGACCAGGGGATTGCGCGACTTCGGCGGCCCGCCTTCGTGATGCACGTGCGGTTGCAGCAGATAGTTCGCCATGGTCGGCACCAGCGTGCGCGACAGGATGAACGACCAGATCATCGCGAACATTACCGCTTCCGCCATCGGCACGAACAGGAAGCGCGCGACCCCGGACAGGAAGAACATCGGCACGAACACGATGCAGATGCAGAGCAGCGAGACGAAGGCGGGCGTCACGATCTGATTGGCGCCGTCGAGGATTGCCTGCTCGACCGGCTTGCCCTGCTCCAGATGATAGTTGATGTTCTCGATCGTCACCGTCGCGTCGTCGACCAGGATGCCGACCGCGAGCGCCAGGCCGCCGAGCGTCATGATGTTCAACGTCTCGCCGATCGCCGACAGCATGATGATGGCGCCGAGCACCGACAGCGGGATCGAGACGGCGATGATGACGGTCGAGCGCCAGCTCCCGAGAAACAGCAGGATCATCACGCTGGTGAGCAGCGCGGCGATGACGCCCTCGAAGGCGACGCCCGTGATCGCGCCACGCACGAACAGCGACTGGTCGCCGATGAAACCGATCTTCAGCGCATCCGGCAACTGGTCCTTGACGTCGATGACCTTCTGCTTGATGCCGGCGATGATGTCGAGCGTCGAGATCGCGCCGGCCTTCAGCACCATCATCAGCACCGAGCGGTTGCCGTCGACATGCACGATGTTGGTTTGCGGCGGATTGCCATCGCGAACGCTGGCAACGTCGCGCACATACACCATCGCTCCGTTAACGGTCTTGATCGGCAGATCGCCGAGCTCCTGCATCTTGAGCGGCGAGTTGTTGAGCTGGATGTTGTACTCGAATGTACCGATCTTCTGCGTGCCGACCGGGGTAATCAGGTTCTGGGCGGCGAGCGCATTGGCGACGTCCTGGCCGGAGAGTCCACGGGCCTGCAGCGCCGTCGGATCGAGATCGATCTGCACCTGGCGCTGCTTGCCGCCGAACGGATATGGAATCGCCGCGCCGGGCACCGTGACCAGCGGCGTGCGGAGCTGGTTGATGCCGATATCGGCGAGATTCTGCTCGGTCAGACCCTCGCCCGAAAGCGCGACCTGAATGATCGGCACGGTGGAGGCGCTGTAATTGAGGATCAGCGGCGGCGTCGCGCCGGGCGGCATTTGCTTGAGCAGCGTCTGTGAGATCGCGGTGACCTGGGCGTTCGCAGTGCGGATATCGACATTCGGCTGGAAGAAGATCTTGATGATGCCGAAGCCGTTATAGGAGTTGGCGGCGATGTGCTCGATGTCGTTGACCGTCGTGGTCAGTGCCCGCTGAAACGGTGTCGTGATACGCCCGGCCATCTGGTCCGGCGGCAGGCCCGTGTATTGCCAGACCACGCCGATCACGGGGATGCGGATATCCGGAAAGATGTCGGTCGGCGTGCGCAGCGCCGCCAAAGGCCCGATGATCAGCAGCAGCAGCGCGAGCACGACGAAAGTATATGGCCGGCTCAGCGCGATACGGACCAGTGCGATCATAGAAGCAACAATCCCGAAAAAGCCTGCCCAGGCAAGGAATCGGCGTTCCCAAAAGGGGCGTTCCGCTCAAGCCGATTTACCCGAAGCAGGGCAAGAACGCCAACCCCACGCAGTCGGGGCAGCTCTCACTTCCTTGGCATGGCCGGACATGACGCGCGAGGCGCGATCAATCCATCAATCCGAGTGCGTCGGAGAAGAATTCCGGCCCACCGAAATTGCCTGACTTCAGGGCAAGCAGCATCTCGCCATTTTTGACGCCGACGGACCGCAGGACCGGCACGCCCGCGGCAATTTCGGCGCCAACGAAGAATCCCGGAATGCGCAGGCGATCGACCACCGCGCCTGAAGTTTCACCGCCGGCGACCACCAATCTGCGCACGCCCGATTGCACCAGACCTTCGGCGATATCGGCCATTGCCTGCTCGATGGCATGTCCGACTGCATCGCGGCCATGACGAGATTGCAGAGCTGCGACCTCGCTTGGCGTGGCGCTGCTCGCAATAAGGATCGGCCCGTCACCGATTCGGTGCTTCGCCCAGGCGAGTGCGCGCTGCGCCTCGTCCCTGCCCGCGACCACCCGCTCGACGTCGAGATGCAACACCGCCATCGCCTTCTCGGCGCTGGCGATCTGCTGCAATGTCGCCTGTGAGCAACTGCCGGCGAGGCAGGCCGCGGGTCCTCCGACGGCGGCGTCCGGCACGGCATTCAGCGCGTCCGGCCTGACCGTGCCCGACGCCACCAGCGCCCGCGCCAGTCCAAGCCCGATGCCGGAGGCGCCGACCGAAACACGGTGATCCAGCGCTATTTTTCCAATGGTTTCGAGGTCACGATCGAACACGGCGTCCGCGATCGCGGCGCCGATGCCCTTGCCGGCGAGACCGGCGAGTTGCGCGCGGACGGCCTCAGCACCACGCGTCAGCGTCGCCAGATCGACCAGCCCGACCTTGGTCTTGCTCTGCCGCGCCAGCACCCGCACCAGGTTGGAATCATGCATCGGGTTGAGCGGATGATCCTTCAACGGGCTTTCATTGAGCGGCACGCTACCTACGAACAGGTTGCCCTGATAGACGGTGCGACCGGTCTCCGGGAAAGCCGGCGTCACCAGCACGATCGGATCGCCGGAATCGGCGCGCAACGCGTCCATCACCGGCCCGATATTGCCGGCGTCGGTGGAATCGAAGGTCGAGCAGATCTTGAACAGGATGTGAGCGGCGCCGCGGCCGCGCAACCATTTCTCGGCCGCGCGGGAGCGGCTCACGGCGAGGCCGGCCTCGATCGAGCGGCTCTTCAGCGACACCACCACGGCATCGACCTCGGGCAGCGCGAGATCGTCGGAGGGCACGCCGATCGTCTGCACGGTGCGCAGACCGGCGCGCGTCAGCGTGTTGGCGAGATCGGAGGCGCCTGTGTAGTCGTCGGCGATGCAGCCCAGCGCGAGCGTCACGCTTTGGCTCCCGCGTAGGGCTTGAACCAGGCAAGACCGTCGGTGGTCTTGCCGCGCGGATTGTATTCGCAGCCGACGAAGCCGCCATAGCCGAGCCGGTCGAGTTCGGCGAACAGGAACGGATAGTTCAGTTCCTCCCCGTCGGGCTCGTTGCGCGAGGGGATCGAGGCGATCTGGACGTGTCCGACGATCGGCATCATCTCGCGCAGTCGCATGGTAACGTCGCCATGGATGATTTGGCAGTGATAGATGTCGAACTGCAGCTTCAGGTTCGCCAGCCCGAGCTCGCCGATCAGATCGCGCGCGAAGCCGAAGTCGTTGAGGAAATAGCCGGGTATGTTGCGAGAATTGATCGGCTCGATCACGAGGTCGAGGCCGTGCGGCGCAAGGAATTCCGCGGCCCAGGCGACGGACTTGCGATACGCCGTCACGGCCTTGGCGTCGCGGCGATCGGCCATCCCCGCCATCAAATGCAGCCGCTTCACACCGGTCGCCTGTGCGTAGGGCAACGCTGTCTTCAGGCTCTGCTGCAGGTCAGCGAAGCGATCCGGCAGTGCCGCAAGGCCCTTCTCGCCGGCATTCCAGTCGCCCGGCGGCAGATTGAACAGCGCCTGCGTCAGTCCGTTGCCGTGCAGGCGTTTGCCGACCTCCTCGGCCGGATGATCATAGGGAAACAGGTACTCGACCGCGGTGAAGCCCGCCTTCGCCGCCGCCTCGAAGCGGTCGAGAAACGGGACCTCGGTGAACATCATGGAGAGATTGGCGGCAAAGCGGGGCATGCTGATATCCTCTTACTTCTGACCGGGCAGCTTCACGCCGGTGACCTGCGCATATGTTCGTGCCACCGAAGCGTCGTCGTCGCGGCCCATGCCGGCGGCCGACGTCATCAGAAACATCTGCAGCGCAGCGGCCGAGACCGGTACCGGGAAGCGCGCATTGCGCGCCATGTCCTGGATGATGCCAAGATCCTTGACAAAGATCTCGACCGCGCTGCGCGGCGTGTAGTCGCCGTCGAGCACATGCGGGATGCGGTTCTCGAACATCCAGGAATTGCCGGCAGATGCGGTGATCACCTCGTAGACCTTGCGGATGTCGAGGCCCTGCCTGGCGGCGAAGGCGATTGCCTCCGAGGCTGCGGCGATGTGCACGCCGGCGAGCAATTGGTTGATCATCTTGAACGCGGCGCCCTGGCCTGCGGCATCGCCGAGCTCGTAAAGCTTTGCCGCCATCGCATCCAGTGCCGGCCGTGCTTTTGCAAATGCCGCTGCGCTTCCCGAAGCGAGGATCGTGAGTTCGCCCTGTGCTGCGCGCTGCGCGCCGCCGGAGATCGGGGCGTCGAGATAGTGCCGTCCCGTCGCTTCGAGCTGCTTTGCCAGACGCCGCGCGATGTCGGGGTCCATGGTCGCGGAGGAGACGAACACCGCACCCTTTGGCATCGTCTCGGCAACACCATCGGCGCCGAACAGGATGGTTTCGGTCTGCGCCGCGTTGACCACGACGCTGACGACGATATCCGCCTCCCTGGCGGCTTCAGCCGGCGACATGGCGCCCTTACCGCCTTCGGTGACAAACCGCCCGACCGCATCGGCCGACACGTCACAGCCCGTCACCTCGAAGGCTGCTCGCCTGAGCGAGGTCGCCATCCCGAAACCCATCGAGCCGAGCCCGATGACGGCGATGCGCGGTTTTGCGGAATTGGACATGCGGCGATCCCTCGAAAGTTCCTCTCGATTGAGCATGATCTCCACGCAAACGCTACGCGTTCGTCGCGGGGGAAAGCCGGCCCCGCTTTGCGCCGGCGCGGCCTTCCGGGCCCGGATCATGTTCCTGGCTTTAGCGCTTGCCTATCACGGCTTGGCCGCGCTGCCAAAGCATGAGACAAGGCGCAAATGGGATGCTTGCGGATCACGCGATGAGCGAAACAAAGCTTCGTGAGGACATCTGCCGCTTCGGCCGCTCGCTGTTCGAACGCGGGCTGACGCCGGGTTCCTCGGGTAATATCAGCGTCAGGCTCGACGACGGCGGCTGGCTGGTGACGCCGACCAACGCCTCCCTCGGCTTCCTCGATCCCGGCAAGATGTCGCGGCTCGACACGGAAGGCCGGCTGCTTTCCGGCGACGCGCCGACCAAGGAAGTGCCGCTGCACACTGCGCTCTACCAGACCCGCGGCAGCGCCCGCG
The DNA here is from genome assembly GCF_018131005.1 of Bradyrhizobium lablabi. GTDB lineage: Bacteria > Pseudomonadota > Alphaproteobacteria > Rhizobiales > Xanthobacteraceae > Bradyrhizobium > Bradyrhizobium lablabi_D. The sequence goes on along the minus strand of NZ_JAFCJK010000004.1, from coordinate 459,827 downwards.
CGGTGGTGCATCTGCACTCGACCCATTCGGTGGCGCTGTCGATGCTGCCCGAGATCGACCCGCGCGCCGCGCTGCCGCCGATGACGGCCTATTACGTGATGAAATGCGGCCGGACTGCGCTCGTGCCCTATTACCGCCCTGGCGATCCCGCGGTTGCCGACGCCATCAAGGGGCTCGCCGGGAAATATTCGTCCGTATTGCTTGCCAATCACGGCCCGGTGGTCTCGGGCGATACGCTGGAGGCAGCCGTGTTCGCGACCGAAGAGCTGGAAGAAACCGCAAGGCTCTATCTGCTGCTGCGCGGGCTGAACCCGCGCTACCTGTCACCGGATCAGGTCAAGGATTTGACCGAAACATTCGGGCTGACCTTGCCGGAGTCAGGGCACGGGCACTGAGCTGTGCGCCTTTCCGGTTCAAAGCACCGCAAGGTGCCTGTTCCTGAGATCGGTGACGAGCATCAAGCCCGGCGAATGGGTGATCGCGAACGGCAGCCGCGCATTTGCGATCACCGCCTGCGGCGTCACCCCGCACGCCCAGAACACGGGGATCTCGTCGTCGGCGACCGGCACCGGATCACCGTAATCGGGCTTTGCAACATCCCTGATACCGATCGAATGCGGATGGCCGAGATGCACCGGCGCGCCGTGCACCGAAGGAAAGCGCGAGGTGATCTGCACCGCGCGGATTGCATCCGCCGGCTTGAACGGGCGCATCGAAACCACCATCGGTCCCTCGAACGGTCCGGACGCCTGGCAGACGATGCTGGTGCGGTACATCGGCACCCGCACTTTGTGCTCGATATGGCGGATCGGCAGCCCCTCCTCCATCAGCGCCTCCTCGAACGAGAAGGAGCAGCCCAGCACGAAGGCAACGAGATCGTCGCGCCAATACTTCATGATGTCGATCGGCTCGTCCGCGATCTCGCCGTCGCGCCAGACGCGATAGCGCGGCACGTCGGTGCGGATATCGAGATCGAGACCGAGTGCGGGGATGCGGGGATCGCCGACATCGGACATGCCGATGATCGGGCACGGCTTCGGATTGAGTTGGCAGAACCGGTGGAAGGCACCGGCAAGCTTCTCCGGCAGGATCGCAAGGTTGCCCTGCACGAATCCGTTGGCCACGCCGGCCGTGCTGGAGTCCCTGCCGTGGCGGCAGGCGAGACGGGCCTCCAGGCTCGGAAGCATCGACGCGTCGGAAGTACGCTGCACTGCCGCAAGAACGGTCATAGGAACCTCCTGCCGAAAATCTCGACAACGCAACCCAACACCAAGGATACCATAATGTCCAATCGTCCTTCCTAATTGAAATCGACAAAGCCAGTCTATCGATCGGAGAACTCTCCGCAATGCTGCCGTCGCGATCGAACGCGGCGCAAACCTCGCCGTAGAGATCGCACAAGCCGGCGCGACGGTTGACGCCGCGGCGGCGGCACGCCATGAAAAAAAGGTCGCGTGAGGGAAACAGCCGCATGAGCCGAGCCGCATCAAACCTGCAAGTCGATTCCGCCCGCCTCTGGGGCACGATCCATGAAACCGCGCAGTTCGGCGCGACGCCGAAGGGCGGCGTGCGGCGGCTTACCTTGAGCGCGGAGGACAAGCAGGTACGCGACTGGTTCCGCAAGGCATGCGAAGAGGCCGGCCTCGAGGTCCATGTCGATGCGCTCGGCTCGATGTTCGGTCTGCGCAAGGGCCGCGATATGTCGAAGCCGCCCGTCGGGCTCGGCTCGCATCTCGATACCCAGCCGACCGGCGGCAAGTACGACGGCGTGCTCGGCACGCTTGCCGCGCTCGAGGTGGTACGCACGCTCGACGGCGCCGGCATCGAGACCGAGCTTCCGATCTGCATCTGCAACTGGACCAACGAGGAAGGCTCGCGCTTCGCCCCGGCGATGATGGCGTCCGCCGCTTACGTCGGTGACTTCACCACCGACGACATCCTGTCGCGCAAGGACGCCGACGGGGTCACGGTGGCGCAGGCGCTCGACAGCATCGGTTATCGCGGCGACAGCCCGGTGGGCCGTCAGAAATTCTCCAGCTTCGTCGAGCTGCATATCGAGCAGGGGCCGATCCTGGAGGCCGAGAACAAGACCATCGGCGTGGTCGATTCGGGCCAGGGCGTCTTGTGGTACGATGGCAAGATCATCGGCTTCGAGAGTCATGCCGGCTCCACGCCTATGCCGCTGCGGCGCGACGCGCTGGCGACGCTGTCGGAGATCGTGCTCGCAATGGAAAGTATCGCCGGCAAGCACGGCCCGAAGGCGGTCGGCACCATCGGCGAGGCCGTGATCGCGAAACCCTCGCGCAATGTCATTCCGGGCGAAATCGCCTTCACCGTGGATTGCCGCAGCGCCGACGCTACGATCATGGATTCGCTGGACAAGGACCTGCGTGCAGCCATCGCCGAGATCGCGGCGCGGCGCAAGGTCCAGGTTCAGCTCGACCTGGTCTGGCGCAAGGCGCCGACGCATTTCGACCCGAAGCTGGTCGACGCGGTCGAGAACGCCGCCAAGCAACTCGGCTATTCGCATCGCCGCATCACGTCGGGCGCCGGCCACGACGCCTGCAATCTCAACACCGTGATGCCGGCGGCGATGGTGTTCGTGCCCTGCAAGGACGGTATCAGCCATAACGAGCTGGAAGACGCGACGCAGGGCGATTGCGCCGCGGGCGCCAACGTGTTGCTGCACACGGTGCTGGCGCTCGCCGGCGTCGCAACCTGATCTCATCTCTTTGTTTGAGCATGATCCTTAAAAACCGCTACGCACTTTTCCGGATCATGCTCTAGTCAACCCAAGGTGGAGGCTTTCGTGCGCGGAGTTTTTGTCGACGCCAATGAGACGCTCGCGGTGATCATGGAGCGGCTGGAGAAACCCGGCGACCCCAAGATGCGGATCAACCGCGATCCCGACATCAAGCCCGAGCAGTACCCCGCGATCCTCGACGGCGCCGAGATCGCAGTCGTCGACCACACGGCACTGCCGACCGACGTCGCTAAGAAGTGCACGGGTCTAAAGCACGTGGTGTTCCTGGGCACCGGTGCACGCAGCTACATGAACCCCGAGGAACTCGCCGGGCTCGGCATCTCCGTGCACCTGATCAAGGGTTACGGCGACACCGCGGTCGCGGAAGCCGCGATCGCGCTGATGTGGTCGTCCGCGCGCGTGATCGCGCAGATGGACCGTGAGATGCGTGCCGGCAACTGGCTGCGCGAGGACGGCATGCAGCTCACCGGCAAGACGCTCGGGCTCATCGGTTTCGGCGGCATCGCCGCCGAGGTCGCGCGCATCGCGCTCGGCAGCGGCATGAAGGTGATTGCGTGGAATCGCTCGCCCAAGAGCCATCCCGGCGTCGAATTCACCGACCTCGACAAGGTGCTGGCTGCGAGCGACGTGGTCTCGATCCATCTCTTGCTGAACGACGAGACCCGCGGCCTCATCACCCGCGAGATGATCGCGAAGATGAAAAAGGGCGTGATCCTGGTCAACACCGCACGCGCCGCGATCGTGGACGAAGCAGCCATGATCGACGCGTTGACATCAGGCCAGATCCGCCACGCCGGTCTCGACGTCTTCAACGTCGAGCCGCTGCCGAAGGATCATCCACTGACCAGGGTCCCCAACGTGACGCTGTCGGCGCATTCGGCGTTCCGCACGCCCGAAGCGAGCGAAAATCTGATCCACGCGGCGTGGGAGCATTGCCGGCGGATCGTAAAGGAGTGAGATCGAAGGTTCCGTAGGGTGGGTTCAGGCGACGCCGTAACCCACCGCCTTTGTAGCCACAGAAATGGTGGGTTACGCCTTCGGCTAACCCACCTTACGCTTGCTTCGCATGCTCCCTCAATCGACCATCTCCGCGACGGCCTTGCCGCAGGCCGTGGTGTCGGCATTGCCGCCGAGATCGCGTGTGCGCAGCGTCCGTTCGCCGAGCGTGCGCTCGATCGCGGCGACGATCGCATCCGCGGCCTGCTTCTCGCCGAGATGTTCCAGCATCATCGCGCCCGACCAGATCATTCCGATCGGGTTGGCAATGCCTTGGCCGGCGATGTCGGGCGCCGAGCCGTGCACGGGCTCGAACACCGAGGGGAAATCGCCTTCAGGATTGATGTTGCCCGCCGGCGCAATGCCGATCGTGCCGGTGCAGGCGGGTCCGAGGTCGGAGAGAATGTCCCCGAACAGGTTGGAGCCGACCACGACATCGAACCAGTCCGGATGCAGCACGAAATTCGCGGTCAGGATGTCGATGTGGTACTTGTCCCACTTCACCGTCGGATACTTCCTCCCCATCGCCTCCACGCGCTCGTCCCAATAGGGCATGGTGATGGAGATGCCGTTCGACTTGGTCGCCGAGGTCAAATGCTTCTTCGGCCGCGACTTCGCGAGTTCGAATGCGAACTTCAGGATGCGGTCGACGCCGGTGCGCGTCATCACAGTCTGCTGGGTCACAAATTCGCGGTCGGTGTCCGGAAACATGCGGCCCCCGACCGAGGAATATTCGCCTTCAGTGTTCTCGCGCACCACCCAGAAGTCGATGTCGCCGGGCTTGCGATTGGCAAGCGGCGACGGCACGCCGGGCATCAGCCGCACCGGGCGCAGGTTGACGTATTGGTCGAACTCGCGGCGAAATTTGATCAACGACCCCCACAGCGAAACGTGATCGGGGATCTTGGCCGGCCAGCCGACCGCGCCGAAATAGATTGCGTCATGCTTGCCGATCCTGTCCTTCCAATCGGCCGGCATCATCTCGCCGTGCTTCTCGTAGTAGTCGTAGGAAGCGAAGTCGAAATGGTCGAAATGCACGGAAACTCCGTGCTTCTTCGCCGCCGCCTCGACGACGCGCAATCCCTCCGGCATCACTTCCTTGCCGATGCCGTCGCCGGGAATGACCGCAATTCGATACTGCTTCTTTGCGCTGCTCATCGAGAACATCCTTGATTTATCCAGCCTGAAGGCGGCCGATGCTGATTGCCCCTGCAATGGACCAATCTTCGCGCAAGCGCAACGCTGCAGTGCAGTGTTGACCGCAGCGGGGCCCTACCCCTACGAATTTGCCGACGTCCCTCTGTCTCAACCAAACCAGCGAGCACTCCCATGGATCTGCATCTGCGCGGCAAGCGCGTCCTGATCACCGGCGCCTCCAAGGGCATTGGCGCGGCCGCCGCCGAGGCCTTCGCCGAAGAAGGCTGCCACCTCCTGCTGGCCGCGCGCAGCGGCGATCAGCTGAAGGCGCTCGCCGAGCGCTTGCGCTCCGCGCACCAAATCGACGCCGCGACCAGCGTGGTCGACCTGCGCAAGTCGGAGGATCTGGCGCGGCTCGCAAGGGAGGCCTCCGACATCGACATCCTCGTCAACAATGCCGGCGATATCCCCGGCGGCTCGATCGACAAGATCGACGAAGCGACCTGGCGCCACGCCTGGGAACTGAAGGTGTTCGGCTATATCAACCTGACGCGCGCGATCTACGCGCAGATGAAGGCGCGCGGCGGCGGCGTTATCGTCAACGATATCGGCGCGGCCGGCGAGAAGTTCGACGCCAATTACATCTGCGGCAGCGCCGGCAATGCGGCGCTGATGGCGTTCACCCGTGCGCTCGGCGGAAAAAGTCTCGCCGACAACATCCGCGTGGTCGGCATCAATCCGGGGCCGGTCGGCACCGACCGCCACGTCACGCTGCTCAAGACCCGCGCCAAACACCAGTTTGGCGACGAGAACCGCTACAGGGAATTTCAGAAAGGCTTGCCGCTCGGCCGTCCCGCCCATGCACGCGAGATCGGCGACCTCATGGCCTTCCTGGCTTCCGACCGCGCAGGCTACACGTCGGGCGTGATCTACACGGTGGATGGCGGTATCACCGCGGGATGGGGTTAGCCGCAGGCCTCTCCCAGGTCATCACGGGCGAAGCGAAACAATCCATCTGCGGTAGCAAGAGTGTGGATGGCTTCGTCGCTTCGCTCCTCACAATCAGGGCCTAGCCCGTCGTCCGCTCGAGCAACTGCCGGACCAGCGTCGTGATCCTGCCCTGCGGCGCCAGCATTTCGTTCATGACGGAGAAATGATCGGCGCCGGGGATCTCCTCATAGGTCACCGGCTGGCCGTATCGGGCGCGATGTCCCGCGAAATCCGCCGTCTGCTTGCGCAGCAGCGGCAGCTCGGCGCCGCCGACCACCAACGAGAGCGGCTTGAGCGCTCCGCCCCCCTGCATCATGGGCGAATTGCGCCGCGACATCGCTTCATCAAGGCCAAGCTTCTCGTTGAGATAGGAGTGTCGGATAGGCTCCAGATCGTAGATGCCGCTGATCGCCATGCCGGCCTTCACGAAAGGATGCGACAGCGCCATCGACGTCAGATGCCCGCCCGCGGACCAGCCCGACACCACGATCCCGTCGGCGGTTGCACCAAGGGTGGGCAACTGCTTCGCCAGAAATCCGATGCCGGTATGGATTTCGGCCACGATCTCGTCGAGTGTCGCATCCGGCGCCAGCGTATAGCCGATCAACGCGACATTAATGCCATGCGCCATCGGCCCCTCGGCAAATATCGTAAACACCTCCTTGGCGCGGTGCTGCCAGTAGCCACCATGGATGAACAGCAGCGTCGGCGCGCCGCCACGGGCCGTGAGAAAATCGATCCGGTTGCGTTCGCGCGGACCGTATCTGAGATCGAGATGCTGCGGGTGCTTCTGCCGCAGCGCCGCGGAGCGCTGCTCCCAACCCGCGACGATCTCGGCACTCCCTTTCACCGCGACGCCGTTGTTGAGGCCAAGGTCGCGCTGTTCCTGGCTCATCGCGTGCCAGTCGAGCGCGGAAAACTGCGTCGTCATCCCTGTCTCCAGTTGTCGTCGATTTGCCATGCCGGCGAAAAATGTTCTACAGCACTCGAAAGCGGAATGCATGGGAGAGACGCGCATGGCTGATCAAGGTTTGGTACGCGAAACGGCATGCGCCGTCGTCGAGAAGCTGAAAGCCGGCGAAGTCACCCCCCTCGATCTGCTCGACGTACTGGAAAGCCGCGTCGCCGAGGTTGACAGCAAGGTCAACGCGCTGCCTACCCCCTGCTTCGACCGCGCCCGAGAGCACGCGAAAGCGCTGATGCGGAAGCCGGCCGCCGAACGCGGGCTGCTCGCGGGCCTTCCAGTTCCGATCAAGGACCTCACCGATGTCGCCGGTGTACTCACTACGCAGGGCTCGCCGATCTTCAAGGACAGCATCCCGGCGAAGTCGGACATCCTGGTCGAGACCCTCGAGCACAATGGCGGCGTAATTTACGCAAAGTCGAACACGCCGGAGTTCGGCGCCGGCGCCAACACGTTCAACGAGGTGTTCGGCCCGACCCGCAATCCCTGGGACACTTCACGCTCGGCCGCCGGTTCCTCCGGCGGAGCCGCGGTCGCGCTCGCAACCGGCACCGCCTGGCTCGCGCATGGCTCCGACATGGGCGGCTCGTTGCGCAATCCGGCAAGCTTCTGCGGGATCGTCGGCTTGCGCCCGAGCATCGGCCGCGTTGCGCACACGCCGAAGTTCGGGGTCGACCGTACGCTCGGCGTGCAGGGACCGATGGCGCGCAATGTCGAGGACCTCGCGCTGCTGCTCGATGCGATGAGCGGGGAGCATCCGGCCGATCCGCTGTCGCTGCCGGCGCTGCCCGCGTCCTTCCTGTCGGCGGCGCGGTCGGGCCAAAAGCCGAAGCGCGTCGCCTATTCGCCCGATCTCGGCATCACGCCTGTCGATCCCGAAGTCAGGGCCGTGACGCGCAAGGCCGCGGAGCGTCTTGAGGAAGCCGGCGCGATCGTCGAGGAGGCGCATCCCGACCTCCGCGAAGCTCATGAATGCTTCCACGTGCTGCGCGCCTTCGATTTCGCGATCAGCAAGGCGGCGCTGCTGCGCTCCAGGCGCGACCTGCTCAAGCCCGAAGTCATCTGGAACATCGAGGAAGGGCTGAAGCTCAGCGTCGAGCAACTCGAGCGCGCCGAAGCACAGCGCGTGGCGATGACCGCGCGGACGCTTGCGTTCTTCGACACCTACGACCTGTTGCTGACGCCCGCGACCATCGTGCCGCCGTTCCCGGTCGAAAACCGCTATGTCGCCGAATGCGACGGCAAGAAATTCGACAATTACGTTGAATGGCTCGGCATCGTCTACGCAATCACGCTGGCCTGCTGTCCGGCGCTTTCGCTGCCCTGCGGCTTCACCGCGTCAGGCCTGCCGGTCGGTTTGCAGATGGTGGCAAAGCCGCGCGCGGAAGCTCAGCTCCTGGCCGGCGCGAACGTGCTGGAAGACATTCTGGGCCTGCGCGGCGCTACGCCGATCGATCCGCGGGCGCCGAAATAGCCAGCGCATCACGCCTTCTCTTCGGCCGCCTTCAACGCGAGCGAGAGCGCAAGTTTCGTCTGCTCGACGATTTCGTCCGCCAGTTGCTCGCGGCTGATCTGGGCCGACTCCCCGGTGAGCAGCCCCTGCTCCGCGAGCATCACGATACCATGCAGCCCGGCCCAGATCTTCAGCGCCTGCCGCTCGCGCAGCAGGCCGACGGCCGGCGCCTCGAACGCATCGATCAACAACGCAAGCGTTTCCATGGCCGCGGTGTGCAGCTCGCTGCCCTTTGGCGCGCAAGCCATGGTGCGCGACGCGAACATCAGCCGGTAGATGCCGTGGCGCTGCAGCCCGAAGGCAAGCGCCGCCTGCGCAAAACGCGACAGCTTCGATTGTTTGGACGGCTTCTCGACGGCCTCGCGCATGATCGCGTTGAACCGGCGAAAGGCTTCTGCGGTCACCGCCTCCAACAGCGCTTCACGATCGGCAAAATGCCGATACGGCGCCGGCTGAGAGACGCCGAGCTTCTTGGCCAGCGCCTTGATGCTGATCGCCTCGGGGCCGCCGAGTTCGACCTCCCGCAAAGCGGCCTGGATCAGGGCCTCGCGCAGGTCACCATGGTGGTAGGCCTTGAAAGGCTTGCTAACGATCTGTCCCATCGCGGTCATGATCCCTGAATTAGAGCTTGACGCGCAAGCCCAAGGATAATGTAATATGATATAACTTGGCGAGCCGGTTAAAAAGCCGTTCGTTCAAGCAAGATCAGCAAGCAAGATAAGCTTGCAAGATGACGGCATGAGGAATCCCAGCGCACCAAGAGCGCGCGTGAGCAAAGGGAGAGCGCTTGCATGTCCAAGCTGAAAATCCGTGTCGACCAGGACAAGTGTCAGGGTCACGCCCGCTGCAAATCACTCGCCCCTGAACTTTTCGAACTCGACGAATACGGTAACGCCCATGAAGTAGGCGATGGATCTGTGCCGGCCGGGCTCGAGGACAAGGCGTGGCTCGCCCAGACCAATTGCCCGGAGATCGCGATTGAAGTCACCGAGGAATAGCCGCGCAGCATCGTCAGTTGAGATAACTCGCGTTTGAGCGAACGAGCAGGAGGAAAGCACCTGATGTCCGATTCCGAGTCCGCGAGCTTCATGCCCGAACATCCGCCGGTCACCGACTGGGTCCACGATTTCGACCATACCGATCCGACCTGGACGGAGAACCCGTTCCCGATCTGGGAACAGTTGCGGGCGGCATCGCCCGTCGTGCATACCGAGCGCTTCCTCGGCTGCTACATGCCGACGACCTATCAGGCGGTAAAGGAGATCGCCTACGACACCGAGCATTTCTCATCGCGCCGCGTCATCGTGCGCGACGTCCGCCCCGACATCACCGCAAGGGCGCCGCCGATCACCTCCGATCCGCCCGAACACAAGCCGGCCAAGCAGTTGCTGCTGCCGCCGTTCACGCCGGACGCGATGAAGAAACTCGAGCCGCGGGTTCGCGCCATCTGCAACGAGCTGATCGACGGCTTCATCGCCGACGGCCGTTGCGACGCCGCGGCTCACTACACCAAGCATATTCCGGTGCGCGCCATCGCCCACATGCTCGGCATTCCCGAGAACGACGGCGATCTCTTCATCAAGTGGATCCATGAGATCCTCGAACTCGGCATCAAGGACGACAGCATATTGATGCGCGCCGTGCAGGACATGACCGGCTACTTCGCCGGCCATCTGGCGCAGCGCAGGCAGCGGCCGAGCGATGACCTGATCTCGACGCTGATGCAGGCAAAGGGGCCGGACGGCCAGCCGCTGCCCGACGAGCATGTGCTCGGCTCGCTGCGCCTGCTGCTGATCGCCGGCATCGATACCACCTGGAGCGCAATCGGTTCCTCGCTCTGGCACCTCGCCAAGACGCCAGCCGACCGCGAGCGCCTTGTCGCCGAGCCCAAACTGATCCCGACCGCGATCGAGGAATTCCTGCGTGCCTATTCGCCGGTGACGATGGCGCGCGAGGTAATGAAGGAGGCCACGATCAGCGGCTGCCCGGTGAAGCCCGGCAACATGGTGCTGCTGTCGTTCCCGGCGGCCAACCGCGATCCCGCAGTTTTTTCGGATGCAGATAAGGTGGTCATCGACCGCAAGGAGAACCGCCATGCCGCCTTCGGCCTCGGCATCCACCGTTGCGTCGGTTCCAATCTGGCGCGGATGGAGATGACGGTGGCGATCGAGGAGTGGCTGAAGCGCATCCCGAACTTCCGCCTCGACCCGGCCGGCAAGGTCACCTGGTCGGAGGGCACAGTGCGCGGCCCACGCCAGCTGCCGATGCTGTTCGGCAAAAACGCCTGACGGACAGGCCAAGGCAGGTTACATCGCGCCACTGAAGAAGGTAGCTTGGCCCCGGGAATCAACAGAAGGGTCCCGGGAGACCAGGCTATGACCGATCAAACCGCTCAATCCGCGAGCGACCACCTCGACCACCTCGATCTCCGCGACGTCGAGCGGCGGGTGAAGGCGATTTTCATCGGTTCGGTCGGCAATCTCGTCGAGTGGTACGATTTCTATGCCTATACGGCATTTGCGCTCTATTTTGCGCCCGCGTTCTTTCCGCACAGCGACCCGGTGGTGCAGCAGCTCAATGCCGCGGTGCTGTTTGCCGCGACATTCCTGATGCGCCCGCTCGGTGGCTGGCTGTTCGGCTTCATCGCCGACCGTCACGGCAGGCGGTTGTCGCTGACGCTGTCCGTCGTCTGCATGTGCTTCGGCTCGCTGATCATCGCGGTGACACCGACCTTCGCGACCATCGGCTTTGCCGCGCCGGTGATACTGGCGGTAGCACGCATCATCGAGGGCCTGAGCCTCGGCGGCGAATATGGCGCAAGCGCCACCTATCTCAGCGAGGTCGCCGACCCCCGGCACCGCGGCTTCTACTCCAGCTTCCAGTACGTCACGCTGATCGGCGGCCAGCTCACCGCGATCATCGTGCTGTTGCTATTGCAGAAGGTCTTCCTGACGCCTGAAGAGCTGAAGGCCTGGGGCTGGCGGATCCCCTTCGTGATCGGCGCCCTGCTCGCAATCGTCGCGGCGGTGATGCGGCGCAGCCTGCACGAGACCGAGGCTTTCGTCGAGGCGAAGAAGGTCTCCAAGCCGACCGGCTCGATCCTCGCCCTGCTGCACTATCCGCGCGAATTGCTGCTGGTGGTGGGCCTCACCGCGGGCGGGACGGCGGCGTTCTACACCTTCACCACCTACATGCAGACCTTCGTCAAGCTCTCGGTCGGCCTCACCGAGGACGAGACTACCCTAGTGATCTTCGGCTCGCTGATCTTCGCGACCTTCCTGCAGCCGGTATACGGCGCGATCTCCGATCGCATCGGCCGCAAGCCGCTGTTGATCTTCTTCGGTGTCGTGGGAACGCTGGCGACGATCCCGATCCTGACCGCGCTCAAGGACACCAAGTCGCCCTTCATCGCCTTCCTCCTGATCTGCGGTGCCTGGATCTTCGTCGCCGGCTACACCTCGATCAACGCGATCGTGAAGGCCGAGCTGTTCCCGACCAATGTCCGCGCACTGGGCGTCGGCCTGCCCTATGCCATCACGGTGTCGCTCTTCGGCGGCACCGCGCCCGCGGTCGCGCTCTATTTCAAGAGCATCGGCCACGAGGACTGGTTCTACTACTATCTCAGTGGCATGATCTTCCTGTCGCTGCTCATCTATTCGACGATGCGTGACACCAAGCGCGAATCGGCGATGCATCGCCACGAGTGACGGTGCGTGCGGGCGGTGACCTCGCGTCCTAACCTCTCCCTTGGAAAGGGGTCGGCGTGGAGCGCCGGGTGGGGGCCAAGGTCCCTTGATAGACGGCAATCCTCACCCAATTTTCTCGCTATGCTCGAAATTCGACCTCTTCCCCTGGAGAGGCAGGAGTCATCCCGGAGTCAAAGATGCCGATCGAACGCTTCCAATTCACCGGCTCAGAAGGCCACCAGCTCGCCGCGGCCCTCGATACGCCCGACGGGCCGATCCGAGCCTACGCGCTGTTTGCACATTGCTTTACCTGCGGCAAGGACGTGCTGGCGGCCAGGCGCATCGCGGTCGCGCTCGCGGCCAGGGGCATCGCAACGCTGCGGTTCGACTTCACAGGCCTTGGCTCGAGCGAGGGTGATTTCGCCAATTCGACGTTCTCATCGAACGTCGCCGATCTCGTCCGCGCCGCCGGTCATCTGCGCGAGACACGGCAGGCGCCCACGATCCTGATCGGCCACAGCCTCGGCGGGGCGGCGATTCTCGCCGCCGCCGGGCAGATTCCGGAAGCGAAAGCGGTGGTTACCATCGCAGCGCCCTCTGATCCCGCCCATGTCACGCATCTGTTCAAGGACAAGGTCGAGGATATCCGCGCGCAGGGCGAGGTCGAGGTGTCGCTGGCCGGCCGTCCCTTCCGCATCAAGCGCGAATTCCTCGACGACGTCGCCGAACACAGGCTGACGGAGCAAGTCGCGCAATTGCGCAAGGCCCTGCTGGTCATGCATTCACCGACCGACGATACAGTTGGCATCGACAACGCGACCCATATCTTCGTGGCAGCCAAGCACCCCAAGAGCTTCGTATCGCTCGCGGGCTCCGATCATCTGCTGAGCGGCAAGCAGGATGCGGCCTATGTCGCCGACGTGATCGGCGCCTGGGCGGCGCGCTATGTCGACCTCGGCGCGCCACTGTCGAACGCGGCGAACAATGCGGCCGAGGCGCCGCGCAATGTCGTGGTGCGCGAGACCCGCAACAGCAAACTTCAGCAGGTCATCACGACGGGACCGCACCAGATGCTGGCCGACGAGCCGGTCGCGGTCGGCGGCCAGGATAGCGGGCCCGGTCCCTACGACTTCCTGCTGGCCGGGCTCGGCGCCTGCACCTCGATGACCATGCGCATGTATGCCGATCGCAAATCCCTTCCGCTCGACCGCGTCACCGTGACGCTCCATCACAGCAAGATCCACGCGAAGGATTGCGATGAATGCGAGACGCGCGACGGCATGCTCGACCAGATCGACCGTGTCATCAAGATCGACGGCACGCTCGACGCCGATCAGCGTAAACGACTGATGGAGATCGCCGACAAATGCCCGGTGCACCGCACGCTCACGTCGGAGATACGGATCGTGACCAAGGGCGCAGAGTGATGCGCGGCCAGAGCATTGTCGGTTCTGATTGAATCAGAACCGAAGCTCTGGATTCTTGTCGTGACGCAATTTCTTCACGCAAGCCGGTATCCACTTCGCTCGAGGGCGCTATAGAGTAAAGCGCCGCGCCGGACGCTACGCCGCCGCCAGCGGCTGCACCCGGAGCGCACCGCGCAGGCCGGCGGCCGTGCCGAGCAATATGCCGGCGACAGCAACGAGGGATGCGAGCGACAGCGTCGACAGCCCCGTCAGGCCTTGCCCGACCGAGCAGCCGAACGCCATCACGCCGCCCGCCCCCATCAGCGCGGCTCCGCCGGCCGAGCGCAGCATGTGGCGCGGCGACTGGAAGCCCTCGAGGTGGAAGCGTCCGGTGGCGAGCGCCGTGACGAGGCTGCCGGCGAACACGCCGAGCACGGTAACGATGCCGAAATTGAGCGTCGATCCCGTCGACAGCATCACATACTGCAGCGCGTCGGCGATCGGCGCCACGAAAGTGAGCGATGCCACCGGCGTTGGATTGAAGTCATCGGCGCCGAGATAGCCGGTCGCATACCAGCCGGCGGCTACCAGCAGACCGACGATCAGGCCGGCTGCGACCTGGCCGGCCGATTGCCGGAACGGCGCGTGCGCAAACGCAAAGATGATCAGCGCAGCACTTAGCACCGATGCCGCGGCCATCCGCGCCAGCACGGCACCGAAGCCGAGGCTCGCGAGCAGCGCGGGCACCGAATTGGCCGTGGTCGTCACCTGCGATGCCTGCAGCATGGCCATCCGAGCCGGGGCGATCAGCCCTTTCAGCGTCATCTCGGCGAAGATGCCGAGCACGATCACGACCACGAAGGAGCGCAGATTGCCACGGCCGAGCAGCACCAGCGCGCGCGAACCGCAGCCGTTCGACAGCACCATGCCGTAGCCGAACAGCAGGCCGCCGAGGAACATGACCGGCGCGGAGAACGACGACTGCAGGTAGATCGACTTGCCGAGATCGACGAGGCCGGCCGCCGCGAGCAACTGCGAGGCAGCGATAGCAACCCCCATCGCCAGCGCATAGGTGCGGACCAGCCGCGCGTCGCCTTGCACCCACCAGCCGCGCAGGCTGCTCATCATGCAGAAGCCGCTGAGCAGACCGACCGAGCCATAGATCAGGCCGATGATCAGAGCGGAGAGGATGACGATGGTGGCGACGTCCATTGACTTTCCTTGAAGAGCCTTTCGTCATTGCTGGCGAAGCGAAGCAATCCATGTCGCCACGAAGGGAGAGAATGAATTGCGTCGTCGCTTCGCTCCTCGCAATGACAGCAGGTTACGGCCGCAGAATCACGCGGTCGCGCGACGAGCCGGCGACGGCAACGAACGCCGCCTTGGCCTGCTCGAGCGGATAGATCGCGCTCGGCTTGATCGGAAACGGCCTTAAGTGCCCGCTGGCAAAGCCAGGCGCCAATTCGCGCAGCACCGCACCGGTTGCGGCCGACGACAGGCCGAGCGTATCGATCCCGACATAAGTGTGCTGGCCGCGATAGAATTCGAGGATGTTGAATTGCACGATGCGGTCGACTGCCGCGATCAGGATCTGGCGGCCGCGCAGCGCCAGCGACTTGTGCGCCGCCTGGAAATAGGGATCGCCGACCGTGTTGTAGACGATGTCGGCGCCCTTGCCGCTGGTCAATTCGCGCATGCGCGCTGCGACATCGGTCGTGGAGGCATCGATCACCTCGACGGGCGAATTGGCGTGGCCCTCATAGAGCTCGCTCTTGCGCACCACGCCGATCACGCGTGCGCCGTGCCAGCTTGCGATCTGGACCGCGGCCTGGCCGACCTTGCCGTTGACGCCCATCACCAGCACAGTCTCGCCTTGCGTCGGCAAGCCTGCGCGGCGCAGGCCCTCCATTGCGGTGACGAAGGGCACGCCGATCCCGGCTGCCTCCTCCCACGAAATGCCGCCGGGCTTGTCCACGACAGCATCGGCTTCGACCACGAGATGCGTGGCATGGGTGCCGTCGCGGCGGATGCCGAGATCGCCCGATGAGCCGAACACCTCGTGCCCGATAAGCCCCACAGGACCGTCGATCACGATCCCCGCATAGTCGCGTCCCGATGTCCGTGGGAACACGGCGTAGGGCATCAGCCCGGTCGCGGCCTTCACATCCGACGGGTTGACCGCGGCCGCCTTGACTTTGATCAGCAGATCACTCTCGCCGCGCGAGAGCGGATGCGTCTCGACCACTGGCGCCACCGCCGCTGCGTTTTCAGCCTTCGCC
Organism: Bradyrhizobium lablabi; assembly: GCF_018131005.1. Lineage (GTDB taxonomy): Bacteria > Pseudomonadota > Alphaproteobacteria > Rhizobiales > Xanthobacteraceae > Bradyrhizobium > Bradyrhizobium lablabi_D. The sequence continues at coordinate 444,092 of NZ_JAFCJK010000004.1, read as the reverse complement.
AAGAGACGCACGCAGCGCGCCTCGACGGAGATGGGACGTGCGTCGGACTTGGGGGCCACCGGCATTGGGATAGTCCTGCTTCCTCTCTCAAGAGGCAGGAGTTACCCTTTCGGCCGCTTGTCGTAAACACGTTTCGCCTTGCCGAGCGAGCGTTCCAGCGTCTCGGGCGCAACGGCTCTCACGCGGGCGGTGATGCCGATCGTGTTCTTGATGAAGACCGAGACCTTCTCGGCATGCGCGACGAGGCCGCCGCCGTCCCAACTCTCGGGACGCGCTTCGGCCAGCACTGTCATCTCGTCCATGCGGCCTTCGCGGGTCAGCTCGATGACGAAATGGCCGCCGCACCAGTCGGTCGCGAGCAGCGCTTCCTCGATCTGGGTCGGAAATACGTTGACCCCGCGCAGAATGATCATGTCGTCTGAGCGCCCGGTCACCTTCTCCATGCGCCGCATGCCCGGCCGCGCGGTACCGGGCAAGAGCCGCGTCAGGTCGCGGGTGCGGTAGCGGATGATCGGGAAGGCTTCCTTGGTGAGCGATGTGAAGACGAGCTCGCCCTTCTCGCCGTCAGGCAGCACCTTGCCGGTCCCGGGATCGATCACCTCGGGATAGAAGTGATCCTCCCAGATGTGCAGGCCGTCCTTCGTCTCCACGCACTCCTGCGCGACGCCCGGACCGATCACCTCGGAGAGGCCATAGATGTCGGTGGCATCCATGTCGAAGGCCTGCTCGATCTCGACGCGCATCGCGTTGGTCCACGGCTCGGCGCCAAAGATACCGAATTTCAGCGACGACTTGCGCGGGTCGAGGCCCTGCTTCTTGAACTCGTCAAGGATCGCCAGCATGTAGCTTGGCGTCACCGTGATGATGTCGGGCCGAAAGTCGTTGATGAGCTGCACCTGCCGCTCGGTCATGCCGCCCGAGATCGGCACCACGGTGCAGCCGAGCCGCTCGGCGCCGTAGTGCGCGCCGAGCCCCCCGGTGAACAGGCCGTAGCCATACGCATTGTGCATCAGCATGCCGGTGCGCCCGCCGGCGGCGCGGATCGAGCGCGCCATCACCTCCGACCAGATGTCGATGTCGCCCCTGGTGTAGCCGACCACGATCGGCTTGCCGGTGGTGCCCGAGGAGGCGTGGACGCGGACAAGCTTTTCGCGCGGCACAGCGAACATGTCGAAGGGGTAGTTGTCGCGCAGATCCGTCTTCACCGTGAACGGAAATTTCGAAAGATCGGACAGATGCCTGAAATCGGATGGATGCACGCCCACCGCATCGAACGCCTTCTTGTAGTGCGCGACATTGTCGTAGGCATGCTTGAGCGACCAGGCGAGCCGCCTGGTCTGCAGCGCCATCATCTCGTCGCGCGAGCTGCGCTCGGCGTCATCGAGTTCGGCGCGGTAGCCGCTGTCCTTGACCTTGAGTTTTGCCGTGGCCATTGCGCGTTTCCCCTCGAATCGATCTATTCTGTCTTGGTGTCCGTCTCTGGCAGCCATGTGCCCGGTATCACGCGCGAATGGCCGCGGAATTCGGCGATCACGCTGTCGCCGGCGGTGACGCGGACGTCGTAGATTCCGGAGCGACCGCTGCGCGAGATTTCGCGCGCGACCGCGACCAACCGATCGCCGAGCCTTCCGGGCCGGATGAAGGTGATATCGCCCTGCGCGGCCACCGCTCGCTCATTGTGGCTGTTGCAGGCAAAGGCAAAGGCGGAGTCGGCGAGCGTGAAGATGAAGCCGCCATGGGCGATGCGCTGTCCGTTGACCATGTGCGGCTGCACCGTCATCGCCATAACCGCAAGCCCTGGCTTGACATCGACGATCTCCATGCCGAGCCCCTTGCTCGCGTCGTCCTCCTTCCACATCGCGTCCGCGCAGGCGCGGGCCATGTCCTCAGGCGATAGCGTGGCCTTGACGTTCACATCGAACTCCCTGTGACCGGACCCGTTGCGGCGAGCCTCGTGATTTTCAGTGCCAGTGTTGAATGCGACACCACAGGTGTCAACGCGAGTTAGACGTGGTCGTAGTCAACCACGACCTTGCCGGAGCACGGCTTGGCCTGGCAGGTCAGGATGAATCCCGCCTTCAGCTCCCATGGCTCCAGGGAATAGTTCAGGTCCATCGCGGCATCGCCCTCGACCAGCTTGGCGCGGCAGGTCGAGCACATGCCGCCCTTGCAGGCGAAGGGCAGGTCCATGCCGGCGCGCAACGCGGCGTCAAGGATCGACTCGCCGTCGGCCACCGGCACCTCGCGGCGCTTGCCGTCGATGATCAGCGAAGCCATCGCCTTCGGCGGCGCACCAGCCGATACCACCGCTCTCGGTCGCGGCTTGCCGCCGAACTCGGAGACGAAACGCTCGACGTGAATGCGCTCGTCGGCGATGCCGATGTTGCGGCACGTCGCCTCGATCGTCTCGCTCATCCCGGCCGGGCCGCAGATGAAGACATGATCGATGCTTGCCGCAGGCACCAGCGAGCGCAGCAGCACCCTCACCTTCTCGCCGTCGAGCCGGCCGTGCAGGATGGGAATGTCCTGCTCCTCACCGGAGATGACGTGGAACACCGAGAGCCGCTGCATGAAGCGGTCCTTCAACTCCTCCAGCGCCTCGCGGAACAGCATGCCTTCGGCCGAGCGGTTGCCGTAGAACAGGAAGAATCGGCTATCCGGTTCACGCGCCAGCACGCCCTTGACGATCGACAGGATCGGTGTGATGCCGCTTCCGGCCGCAAAGCCGACATAGAGCCGCGCCTGATCCGGCGCATGCACGATGCCGAAACGCCCCGTCGGCGTCATTACGTCGAGCTCGTCGCCGGCCTTCAGCTCGTCCGCCGCCCAGTTCGAGAACGCGCCGCCGTCGACCTTCTTCACCGCGATGCGCAGCTCGCCGTCATCGGGGCCGGAGCAGATCGAATAGGAGCGGCGGATCTCTTCGCCGTCCATGGTGGTGCGCAGCGTCAGGTACTGGCCAGGCGTGAATCTGTAGTCACCTTCGAGGTTCTTCGGGATCGCAAACGTCATGGAGATCGCGTCCGGCGCCTCTCGACGCAGATCGTTGACGGCCAGACGATGAAAGCGCGGCGCGACGGACATCTGCTATCTTCTCCCGTCATTGCGAGGGGCGAAGCGACGAGGCAATCCACCTCTCATCGCGCGAAAACATGGATTGCTTCGCGTCGCTCGCAATGACGATGTGCTTGTTGAAATGGCTTCGTGCATGCTCAATGACACTTGAAGTAATCGAAGGGTTCACGGCAGCTCTTGCAGCGCCACAGCGCCTTGCAGGAGGTCGAGCCGAACTCGGACAAGAGCTCGGTATCGGCGGAACCGCATTGCGGACAAGGCACCTGCTGTGCGCCGAACAGCGCGCGGCGGGACGAGCCCGGCAGCGGCGGCGCGATGCCGTAGTCGCGAAGCTTGCGGCGGCCGTCCTCGCTCATCCAGTCGGTGGTCCAGGCCGGCGACAGCACCGTGCGGATCGTCGGCGCGCGGATGCCGGCGCGCTCCAGCGCCAACTCGATTTCGAGCGCGATCATGTTCATCGCGGGACAGCCGGAATAGGTCGGCGTGATCGCGACCTCGACATGACCGTCGCGGACTGCCACGTCGCGCAGCACACCGAGATCGGCGATCGTCAACACCGGGATTTCGGGATCGACCACCTCTGCGGCCGCGCTCCAGGCGCGCTCGCGCAAATCTGCGTCGCCGATCGCGCCCGTCACCATGTGGCCCCCGGAAAGGTCCGCTGCAGTGACTGTAGCTCGCTGAGGAGATGACCGAGATGCTCGCTGTGCCGGCCGCTGCGGCCGCCCTGCTGCATCCAATCGTTGTTCGGCAGCGACAGCGTCGCTTCGCCGGCGACGCCTGTGACTGTTTTCAGCCATTGCGACCGCAGCGACGCCGGATCGATGGCGATGCCGGCATCAATCAGGCCGCGCTCGCTGTCGTCGACCGCAAACATCTCGCCGGTATAGGCCCAGAGATCGTCGATCGCGGTTTGCGCGCGGCGGTGGCTCTCTTCCGTGCCGTCGCCGAGGCGGACGATCCACTCGGATGAATGCCTCAAGTGATAGGCGCTCTCCTTCTCCGATTTCGCCGCGATTGCGGCCAGCGTCGGGTCCGAAGACGCCATCATTGCACGCCAGTAGAGATCGGCAAACGCCGCGTAGAAGAACTGCCGCACCATGGTGCGGGCGAAGTCGCCGTTGGGCTGCTCCAGCAGCAAGAGATTGCGGTACTGCCTGACGTCGCGCAGATAAGCGAACTTGTCTTCGTCGTTGTTTCTGCCTTCAACCCTGGCGGCATAGGTGTAGAGCTCGCGAGCCTGGCCGAGCAGGTCGAGGCCCATATTGGCGAGGGCCATGTCCTCTTCCAGCATCGGAGCGTGGCCGCACCATTCGGAGAGCCGGTGGCCGAGGATCAGCGCATCGTCGGCGCGCCGCAGCGCGTAGAGCACCAGCGGCGTCTCGGAGACTGTGATGTTGGCGGTTGCCATGTTCTCGCATCCTGTATCCATGCACTCAGACCTCATCCTGACGAGCGCCGTAGGCGCGTTTCGAAGGATAGGCCACGGGCCTCGTGGTTCGAGACGCGCTTTGCGCTCCTCACCAAGAGGGGAGAGAGAAATTCACATATGCCCGACTTCGTCAGGCACGTCGTAGAACGTCGGATGACGATAGATCTTCGATTCCGCCGGCTCGAACATCATGCCCTTCTCGGACGGATCCGACGCGGTGATCGCGCTCGACGGCACCACCCAGATCGACAGCCCCTCGCCGCGGCGGGTGTAGATGTCGCGCGCGGCCTGCAGTGCGAGCGTGGCGTCGGCCGCGTGCAGCGAGCCGACATGCTTGTGCGCGAGCCCATTGCGGCTGCGGATGAAGACTTCCCAGAGCGGAACGTTCGGCGTGGCCATTGTCGTGTCCCCTATTCTGCGGCCTGCGCCAGCTGGCGGTGCTTGCGCTTCCCGGCATGGGCCATGGCGGCCTCGCGCACCCAGGCGCCATCCTCATGCGCCTTGCGGCGTGCGGCGAGGCGATCGCGGTTGCAGGGACCGTTGCCGGCGAGAACCTGGTTGAACTCGTTCCAGTCGATCGGGCTGTATTCCCAATTTCCTTTTTCGTTCTGTCTCATGTCGGGATCGGGAATCGTCAGGCCCAGGAACTGCGCTTGCGGCACGGTCGCATCGACAAATTTCTGGCGCAGCTCGTCGTTGGAGAAACGCTTGATCTTCCATTTCGTCGAGTTGTCGCTGTGCTGGCTGACTTTGTCCGGCGGGCCGAACATCATCAGCACCGGCCACCACCAGCGATCCAGCGCATTCTGCGCCATCGCCCTTTGCTCCCTGGTGCCGCGACACAACGTCAGCATGATCTCGAAGCCCTGGCGCTGATGGAACGATTCTTCCTTGCAGACGCGGATCATCGCGCGCGCGTAGGGACCATAGGAGCAGCGGCACAGCGGGATCTGATTCATGATCGCGGCGCCGTCGACCAGCCAGCCAATCGTGCCGATGTCGGCCCAGGTCAGCGTCGGATAATTGAAGATCGAGGAATACTTTGCCTTCCCCGCAAGCATCAGGTCGACCAGCTCTTCGCGCGCGCTGCCGAGTGTTTCGGCGGCGGCATACAGATAGAGCCCGTGGCCGCATTCGTCCTGCACCTTTGCGAGCAACGCCGCCTTGCGGCGGAGCGTCGGCGCGCGTGTGATCCAGTTGCCCTCGGGCAGCATGCCGACGATTTCGGAATGGGCGTGCTGGGAGATCTGCCGCGTCAGCGTCTTGCGGTAGGCCGCCGGCATCCAGTCATTGGGCTCGATGCGTTCGTCGGCATCGATCCGCGCCTGGAATTGCGCAGCCCGGGCTGCGTCCTCAATCCCGCGATCGTCGCCGTCGGACGTGTTGAGCGCCTGCGTATACATGGCGGACCTCCCGTGATGTTGTTCGCGGCAATATATAACACAATTTTTGATATGCAAGATATTTATGTAATATATTCACGCACCCTCAAAACGGCGAGCAACCGCCCCGTTCGGTTTGGGCAGCGGCCCTTCCTCATTGGTTGCGTGCCGGTCAAGCCATTGTTCGGACGACGAAAGCAGCCCGCGATAGATTTCGCCGCAGAGTTTTCGCGCCGCCCTGCCCGGCCAGTCCTTCGGCAACAGCTGATACGGCAACAGCGGATCGCGCAGCACGACACGGCGATAGTGATGGATCAAAAGGATCCGCGCAGTGAAGGCGTCGGCATGGGCGAGCGCCTCGCCGCGGCCGATCCAGCCACGTAGCGGCTCGAACGACGTCATGAATTTCAGATAGGCGTCGGCGGTGCGATCGAGGGGCCAGCTCTCGCTGAGCAGTCGCCGTCCGCTGTCGTCCTCCGCGGCAACTTCGAGGCGGATCGCGCGCGCGGCCTCGTCGGGGATCGGCACACCCGACGGCGCGACCCACACGCCGGGGATCGGACTGCCGAACCCTGCGTTCCTGAGCGCATCGCGCGAGGCATCGCGGTCCTCGGCATTGCCGATCAGCAGCAGTTCGAAGCGCCCGGTCCAATCCGATGGCGGCGGGTCGTAGACGTGCTTCATCGCGGTATCAAAGGTATGTCGGCCCTTCGCGTTCAGCCGGTAAAAGCTGTTGCGACCGACCTTGTTGCGCTCGAGCCAGCCATCGGCGGCAAGCCGCGACATCGCGGTGCGCACCACGCTGCCGTCGATGTCGAGCGACTTGAAAAACTCCAGCAGCGTGCCGAGCCACACCGAGCCGCCGCGCGGCACGATGGCGTCGCCGAACATCGTGATGACGATCGAGCCCGTGCGCGACGGCTCGCGCTTCAATTGATCGATGATGCGCTCAAGCGGCTGCGGCATGCTTCAACGCATACCGCGTTTTCAGGATTCGCGACAACGGCGGCTAGTGGTCAGCATCGGGGGCCGCATCCTTCGAGACGCGCCCAAACGGCCGCTCCTCAAGATGAGGTCTTAGACCCTCATGGTGAGGAGCGCGGCATCGCCGCGCGTCTCGAACCACGAGGCCGAGGAATGCGCGGCGAGGACTTGCTCTAGCCTCTATCGATTGGGATCCGGATAGACCATGCTGCGCCAGCCGCCGCGATCGAACGGCGCCCATTCGCCCTCCGGCTGCGCGAGGCGATCGGCGACGGCGTAAACGGCGGCCGGATGGTGGCCCATGCCGCAATGGCTGCTCTCGACCTCGATGCTCTCCGACATCGCCGACGCCTTTTCCCGGCAGCCCTGCCAGGCGCAGATCCCGTCGGTGCGGCTGAAGATGGCGGTGGTCGGCACGGGAGGCGCGCCGGCAAGCGAGCCGCCGAAGCGCGGATCCTCGTCCTCGGCGCGGCGGCCGCTCGCCATCTCGTAGACCCGCCACGCATTGGTCGCTTTCGGGCTCGAGGCAAACGGGCTGCCGAGCGTGATCACCTGGCGCACGCGCTCCGGCATCATCTTGGCGAGCTGTCGCGCATAGAGACCGCCGAGGCTCCAGCCAATCAGCGACACCTTGCGGCCGCCAGTGTCGCTGACCTCCTGCAGCAGGTCGACCATCGCCTGCTGCACGCCGGGACGGAGACCAAGGTTGCGCCCCTGACGCCAGCCGCTGACGGCGTAGCCCTTGCTCTTCAGGAAGCTGCGCAGCGGACGCGTCGACATGTCGGACGCGACGAGACCCGGCAGCACCAGAACGGGATGCCCATCGCCGCGCGGGGCGAGGCTCAACAGCGGCAATGCACCGAGGAAGGCACCGAGTTCATTGATTGCGCGACCTTCCAGAAACATCAGCGTCCTGGACGGCGGGCGAAGCGTCTGAGCAGTGGACATTTGAGCTCCTGTGCGGGTCGGCCCTTGATGTCTCGGCAGCCGGCCATGGGTCAGCATGATTGACGCAAAGCTGATGGAATCGTTCCGCAACGCAACAATCTGTCGTTAAAGCTAGGAAACCGAACACTTCCTTGCAAGCGACCCAGCTCACACTTGCGACAACTAAAGCGTTGACGTGCCTAATTGGTCACAGCAGCCGCAAGGCATATTCCAGCGTATAGAGCGCAAGCCCGGCGAGCCCTCCGATCACGGAGCCATTGAAGCGGATGTATTGCAGGTCCTTGCCGACATTGACCTCGATGAGCTGCAACAACTGCTCCATGTCCCAGGCCTTCATCTGGTCGGCGATGAAGGTCGAGACCCCGCTCTTCTGTTCTGCCACGACCGTGCGCAGGATCGCGACGAGGCCCTGGTTGATTTCGCCGCGCAGCTCGGCATCGCCGGCGAGCGCTTCGCCAGCCTCGACAAACATCCGCGCGAGTTGCTGCTGCAGAACCTGCGACTCGCCCGACGCGCTGCGCTCGATGAAGTCCTTCACATTCGACCAGATGGCGCGCCCGAGATTGGCGAGCTCGGGCCGCGCCAGCAGATCACGCTTCAGGCCGTTGATGCGATCAGCGAACGCCTTGTCGCCGCCGAGCCGTTCGACGAAGGAGAGCAGCATCCGGTCGAATTCACCACGGAACGGATGCTCCGGATCATTGCGCACCTCCTCGAAGAATTTCGTGGCCGAGGCGATGATGCGGTTCACCACGAACTTGTCGGCGCGATAGAGCTTGAGCAGCGTCGGCATTTCGGCGCGGACCTTGTCACGGATCACGGCCATGGTCTCCTGCCGCGTCAGCGTCTGGTGCATCACGCGCAGTATGTCGTCGAGCAGGCCCTCATGCTTGCCTTCCTGCACGAAGCCGCGCAGCGCGCCGGCGGCGATCGGCGCAAGATCGATCGACAGTATCTGTGCGGTGACGCGGCGGTTGATGAACTTCAGCAGGCCGGACGTCTCGGTGGCCGCGAACGCTTCCGGCAGCATGCGCAACACGAAGCGGGCGAGGTCCTCGGCGCGTTTGCGATCGCGCAGCCACTCGGCGATGAAACTGCCGAAGTCGATCTGGCGCAGCTTGGCCTCGACCGGTCCGGCCTCCAGGAAATTGTTTTCGATGAATTCGCCGAGCTTCTCGGCGATGCGCTGCTGGTTGCTCTGGATGATCGCCGTGTGCGGGATCGGCAGGCCGAGCGGCCGCTTGAACAGCGCGACGACGGCGTACCAGTCGGCGAGCCCGCCGATGGTTGCGGCTTCCGCAAAGGCGGCGATAAAGCCGAAGGCCGGATGCACCGGCAACAGCGACCTGGCGACGATGAAGATGACGAAGGTTGCAGCGAGCACGCCCGTCGCCAGCCACTTCACGCGACGCAGCTCGGCTGCGCGTTCTGCGTCGGCAGCGGTCACGACGAAGGTGGCGGGAAGGGTCATGGCGACTTTCGATTGAACGACGACCCTCATCCCGAAGGAACGGCGCCGCGCCGCGTCTCGAAGGATGAGGCCCGTATCGTGCCCTCATGGTCCGAGACGGCGCAAGGGCGCCTCCTCACCATGAGGGGATGTATCGGAGCCCGCTCAAAAAAGAAGGCCCGCAAACCGGCGGGCCTTGGAAAAGCGCAATTTGGTACCGGCGCGATCAGGCCGTCTTGCCGTAGACCTTGGCGAAGTTGTCCTGCGCGGTCTTCGCACCGTCAGCGACGAGCTTGCCGAGATACTCGGTGGTGGCCTTCGCCCGCGAGACGAACACCTCGCCGCGCGCGCGGACCAGATCCGACTGGATCCGGGCGGCTTCGCTCAGCGACTTCGCCGAAGCGAGCTGGTCGATACCGGAGAAGAACGCCTCGGCGTCCTGGTAGAGCGCCTGCTGAATGTTGCGGCTGATCTTCGCAGCTTCGGTCACCGAACCCGCGACAGCGGACTCGATCACGGCAGTCACTTTCTCCGAACCGGCATGCAAGTCAGCGGCGCGCACCTTGGCGGTCTCGGCCTGCTTCTTCACGAAATCACGGGCGGCTTCCGGAACTTCCATGTTCTGGAGCTTGGTGAACGCCTCGGTGACGGGCGCGAAGGCTTCCTTGACGCTGTTCAGCACAGAATTGGTCTCTGTGGTCATTCGGGTCTCTCCATCCTCAGGTTTGAGCTATGGGCTCACCCCGTCCGGATTGGCCCGGGGCGAATGCGTTGTGCCATACTTAATGGTGCGGCGCAACAAACATGTTGCGACGCGATATCACGAGTCCGTGATTTGCCTGACAATCTAGCAATTTGCCTGCGGAACCAGCAGCGCGCGGTATCCAGCTATTGCTGGACTGCTCCGGGGAGCCCGTAGGCTTCCATTTGCGCCCGGACCAGTGCCACGTTATGGCCAAGCATAACGATATCGTGCGGCTTGCCGTCAGCGTCGCGGACGTGGTCACGCAGCAGGGCCTCCGCCTTGAAGCCGAGGCTTTCGAACAACGCGATTGCCGCCCGCTGATCGACCGTCATCTGCACCGAGAACTTCTCCAGCCCCGCGCCCAGCGCGATCGCGAAGGTCTCCTGCGACAGCGCCCGGCCAACGCCCTGCCCTCGGACATCGAGCGACACCACCATCCTGATTTCGCCGACATGGGGCGACCAGGAATGCGGATCACGCACCAGCGTGCCGCAGCCGACCACCTTGCCGTCCTTCACCGCGAGCAGGCTCGTGATGTCACCCCGCTCGATCTCGTTGATCCAGGCCGACAACACCTTCGGCTGGCTGATATTGCGCGGCAGGAACAAGAGATCATGCGTGGGCAGCTTTTGCGCGAAGGCGAGCACGGCGGCCTCGTCGGCCCGCGTCATCAGGCGGAATTCGATGTCGCCAGCCTCGGTCTTGACGTGACGCGGGTAGGAACGTTGTTCGCTCATGTCGATCTCTCGCCCAACCAGGAATCCAGTTTCGGCCACAGCCGCTTGATCGCGTTGGCGCCGGCGACAAGGCTGACGTGACCGCCTTTCAGCATCACCTCCTCCTTGTCTTCGGAGCCGATCTTGGTGATCAGGTGCTTGGCTGCGTCATATGGCACGATGTGATCGTGCTCGGCGACCGCATGCAGGATCGGTACCTTGATGCTCGCGAGCTTCGCCTCGCGCCCGCCGACGGTCATGGTGTCGTTATAGAGCTTGTTGTCCCACATCAGATCCTTGGTGATGGTGCGGAAATATTCGCCGGCGAGCGGCAGCGTATCGGTCGCCCAGCGGTCGAACATCCGGTACGACATGACGAACTCGTCGTTCCAGATGTTCTCCCAGAGCTGCACCTGGCTGGCCGCGCGCGAGGCCGGCCGCAGCATCTCGAACGACTGCAGAATGAGCTCGGGCGGCATGTTGCCGACGCTGTCGAGCAGGCGATCGACATCGAAATAGCGGCGGTCGGCAAAATTCGAGAACAGCTTCATCTCCCGGAAGTCGATCGGCGTAGTGAAGCAGATCAGGTTCTTCATTGGCCCGTCGCTGAAGATCGAGCCGTAGAGCAGCGAGAGCACGCCGCCGAAGCAATAGCCGATGACGGAGACCTCGGTTTCACCGGAATCCTGCTGCACGCGGCGGACAGAGTCCGGGATGAAGTCGAGGACATAGTCCTCCATGCGAAGCGATTTTTCCTCCGGCTTTGGCGCAGTCCAGTCCAGCATGTAGACGTCGTAGCCGCTCTTGAGCAGGAACTCGATGAAGCTTTGGCCTGGCACCATGTCGAGGATGTAGCCGCGGTTGGTGGTGGCCATCACGATCAGCACCGGGACGCGATAGACTTCGCTCGCGAGCGGCCGGTAGTGATAGAGATTCATGGTGCCGCGCGAATGCAGCACATCCTTCGGCGTCGAGCCGAGTGAGGGGCCGGAGGTCGAGAAATACTCCACGCCCTTGATGCTGCGCTGGATCGCGCGCTGCACCTCGGTCTGCACCCGTTCCGAGATCGATGCGAAATCAAGCCCGGTGGGAGCGTTCATTTCGGCTCTCCCTCGGATGGCGGACGCTTGGTGCGCGGTGGCCGCGGCGCGGCGGAATGGCCGGCGCCGGACGCTAACGAATTGTGGTGCACCTGCTGGAGCATCGCCTTGATCTCGTTGAGCTGGCCCTCGATCGACTGCAGGCGCTCAGCCATGCCGACGAATTGCGCGCGGCTCGGCAGGTTCATTGCCAGCAGATATTTCTCCATCAGTTCGGAAAGCTGCTTCTGGGCCCCGGCCGCGACGCCGCCCGCCTGGTTCATCGCCTTGGAAAATTCCGGCGATGACATCGCCTGGTTGGCGAAGGAGTTGAATCCCTTCTCCATCTCGCCAATCATGGTCCGCCAGATCATGGCGGGATCGTTCCCCTTGTCGGCCATTCGGCGCTCCTCCACACCACGTTCGAGCGCTTGCCACGCTTCCGATCTTTGGCGCCATACCACACCGTTGGCGCGAGCCGGTCAACTGCGCGGCAACGTCTGCGACGCCGAAAGCCTTCTGCGGCGCGTCAAACCGTGGCATAGAGGGTCCTGACCGCGATACCATCAGGGGACCGCCCGTGACCACACTCACCCATCAGCCGCCGCAGATCATCCGAGCCAATGGCATCGACATCTGCTACGAGATCTTCGGTGACGCCGGCTCGGAACCGCTGCTGCTGATCATGGGCCTTGGCGCCCAGATGATCCTTTGGGACGACGATTTCTGCCGCCAGCTTGCCGCGCGGGGCTTCCGCGTTATCCGCTTCGACAACAGAGACATCGGCAAATCCTCGCGGATGACTGGCGGCAAGCGCCTCACAGCCTTCGAACTGCTCAAGCTGCGCTTCCTGAAGATCCCGGTCGCCGCTCCCTACAAGCTGATCGACATGGCGAAGGATACGGTCGGGCTCATGGATGCGCTCGGCATCAAATCGGCGCATCTCGTCGGCGCATCGATGGGCGGCATGATCGCGCAGGAGATCGCGATCTCGTTCCCGGAGCGCGTGCGTTCGCTGACCTCGATCATGTCGACTACGGGCAATCCCAAGGTTCCGGGACCAACCCGCGAGGCTGCCGCAATGCTGATGGCGCCGCCGCCGGCCACCAAGGAGGAATTTTTCGAGCGCTTCGCACAGACCTGGAAGATCTTGCGCGCCGGCTCGTTCCCCGAGGATGAAGCGCTTGACCCGGAGCGCGCGAGGCGCATCTTTGAGCGCGGTCTCAATCCGGCCGGCGTCGGCCGCCAGTTCCGCGCCATCCTGGCCTCCGGCAGCCGCAAGGCGCGCCTGGGCGGCGTCAGGGCGCCGGCGCTGGTGATCCATGGAACCGTCGATCCGCTGGTGCGGCCCGAGGGCGGCAAGGACACCGCGGCCTCGATCCCGGGGGCAAAGCTGTTGATGATCGAAGGCATGGGTCACGCGCTGCCGATGCCCATGTGGCCACAGGTCATCGACGCGATCGACCGGCACGCGCATGGCGCTGCCGCGAAGGCAGCGTGACGTCCGGCGAATATTTTCGGCATAGCTCTGCGCTTGCTTCGAACGGCGTCTCGCCTCGTCGGAGAGCCCGGGGCTCTGGGGCCGTTGCCGTTGCTACCCGCCCGCCCACACGTCCAGCACGTAGCGGTTCTTCGCGCCCATCTCGTCGATCCAGCGCGCGGCCGCCTCCGCGTCAGCACCGGAGCGTTCGCGATAGATCGACATCAGGGTCGCCTTGACGTCGGGCTCCATCCTGCTGCCGTCGCCGCAAACATAGACGATCGCGCCCTTCTCGATCAGGCCCCAGACGCGATCCTTTTCCGCCGCAAGTACGTGCTGCACATAGGTCTTCGGCCCGCCAGCGCGGGAGAAGGCAGTGTACAGGTCGCAGATGCCGTCCCCGGCAGAGGCCTTCAGCTCGTCCGCGTAGATGAAGTCCTGCTCCGGATGCCGGCAACCGAAGAACAACATCGCCGGACCCAGCGTCGCGCCCCTTGCTTTACGTGCGGCGCGCTCCTGCAGGAAGCCACGGAACGGAGCAAGCCCAGTGCCCGGGCCGATCATGATGATCGGTACCGTATCGTCGTCGGGCAGGCGAAAGCCCGCCTTGGTCTCCTTCACAGTCGCATGGACGGTGTCGCCGGTGCGGCGGCGCGCCAGATAGTTCGAACACACGCCCTTGTAGATTCCGCGGCCCGAACTTGCCGGCGCCTCGACCACGCCGACCGTGACGCTGCAGCGTTGCGGTTCACCCGCCGGCGACGATGAGATCGAGTAGTAGCGCGGCGCAAGCAGCGAGAGCATTTCAAGGTAGATATGGAACGGAAGCTCGCAGGCCGGACACTCCTCCAAAAGGTCGAACACCGATTTGCGTTTTCCCAGCACCTCGGCACGATAGAGTTCGGCAGAGACGGCGTCGTCGCCGACATAAGCCATGAGCTTCGGCTTGGTCACCGGGCAGCGGGTGTGCTCGGCCATGATTTGGATCTGCTTTCGTGTCGCGACCTGCTGCAATTCGACGAACTCGGTGAGCAGCCGCCCGACCGAGACCGCGTTGCCGACAGGCAATTGCGCGCGGCGGCCTTCCGAGACTTGCAGACGGATTTGATCGGCCGGCAGGAAGCCGAAACGGCGCGCGACGGAATCGACCAATGTTGGATCGTTGCGCGGAACGACGCTGAGGTGATCGCCGACGCGATATTTCAGATTTGCCGGCAGCTCGACCTCGATATGACGGGTTGAACGCTCCGACGGATCGGCGCCGGACTTCGTCTGCAGCTCGTTGTTGACGAGCACCTTCATCGGCACCGCGCCGCCCTGGGTGACGATGGTGTTGACCGCGCCCTGCGGCACAGGCTCGATGACGTAGAGCGGCTCGTCCTCGGCGGTCCGGGTGAAATTCCAGTCGATGCCGAATTCCTTGGTCGCAACCTTTGCGGCCTCCGGGAACCATTTCTGGAACTGGCCGTCGAGATCGCTGCGCGCATCGCCTTCGCCGCGCGGAAACACGGCGCGCGCGCCGTGCGCGGAGAGCTGCTCGTCGATGAAGCGCGGCACCGACTGGTAGGTCGCGGCCCAATCGCTGTTGCCGCAGCCGAACACGGCATAGCGCACCTTGGCGAAGGCATCCTTCGGCAGGTCGCCGCCGAGCCATTTGACGAATTGCGCGGCATTATCGGGCGGCGCGCCGTTGTAGGAGGCGCAGATGATCAGGACACCGCCCTCCTCCGGCAGCTTGCCGACGTAATCATCCAGCGGGCCGAGCCGGGTGACAAAGCCGTTGATCTCGGCGAGGTCGGCCATGCGAGTTGCCAGTTCCTCGGCCGAGCCGAGGTTGGAGCCGTATAGCACCAGCATCGGCGTGTTGTGGCCGGGACGCGTGGCCGGCGCCTTTGCCGCCTTCGGCGCGGCGGCGATTGCGCTCGTGCTGCCGGCGAACGCACCGCGGTCCTGATCGGTGCGCGGCCGCACCTTGATCTTGAAGCCGTCGGGCTTGACCGTCAGCGTCTCCTTCAGGTGCATCTGGTAGCGGTGCACGTCGATCAGCTTGAAACGCTGCAAGATCATGCCAATCGCCAGCGCCGCCTCGTGCATCGCAAAGCCGCGACCGATGCAGGCGCGCTGGCCATTGCCAAACGGCTTCCAGGCGTTGATCGGGCGTTTTGCTTCGGCCTCGCGGCTGAAATTCTCTGGATCGAACTTGTCGGGGTTCGGGCCCCAGACGCTCGGGTCGCGGTGCAGCGCCATCACCAGAATGGTGATGAAGGTGTTCTTCTTCAGCTTGTATTTGCCGCCGCCGATGGTCTCGTCGTTCATCGGCGCGATGCCGTAGGCCGGCGCCGGCGGCCACAGCCGCAGTGCCTCTTTCAGGCATTGCGTGATGTAGGTGAGCTGCGTCACCTGCTGATAGGTTGGCTTTGCGGTGATGTCGGGGCCGAGGACGCGATCGACCTCCTCATAGGCCTTCTTCAGCACCTCGGGGTTCTTCAGCAGCGCATAGATCGTGCACGACAACAGGCCGGAGGTGGTCTCGTGGCCGGCAATCAGGAAAGTGTTGATCTGGTAGCGGATGTTGACGTCGTCGAGCTGCTCGCCGGTGGCGCGGTCGACGCCGGTCATCATCGCCGCCAGCATGTCCTTCTTGTCGTCGGTCGCATCCGCACCGCCGCGCCGCTCGGCGATGATCTCGTCGACCATCTTGTTCATGAACGCGACGTCCTCGGCGAGTGTCTTGCGCCGCTTCTGCATCCACAGGCCTTCGAGCGGCAGGCCGCGCGTCATCATGATGGTTTCGAGCGAGCGCACCAGCGATTCCACGAAGGGGTGGTAGTCGCGGCGGTAGAACGAGTTGAAGCGGTAGTCGAAGCCGCAGAGGCCGATCGTGTCGAGGGTGAGCGCCGTCATGTCGTGGACGACGTCGATCTCCTCGTCGGCGTTCAGCCGCTCCCACTTCTTGACGAGCTGTTCGGCGATATCGACCATGCTCGGATGGTAGGACTGCATCGCACGATTGCCGAAAGGCTGCATCAGGATGTTGTGCGCTTTGCTCCAGTTCGGCTCCTTGGTGTCGGCGGTGAACAGACCGTCGCCGCCGACCGCGCGGACGCGGCGCAGCGAGCCGCGCACCGCCTTGTCGAAGCGCTTCTCGTCGGAGAGCTCGTCGACGAGGTCATGGCCGGAGACGACGACGAGCGGCGCGCCCATCATGTCGAGCCAAAAGATCGGCCCGAGCTCTTTGGAGAGCCGCACCAGGTCCTGCACGGGCGCCGTCGAATCCAGCGACAGCATGTTGCCGACCACCGGTTTTGTCGGCGGATGCGGGATCGGACTCAGTCTGTTGCCGGACGCCATGTTGGAAGTTTCCCCCTGCCTGTCTTTCCACCGTCATTGCGAGAAGCTCGTGACAAAATTGCAAAGCAATTTTGCGCTGAAGCGACGAAGCAATCCACGCCTCATACGAGGATTGTTTCGCGGAGCCTGTCGTCGGGCGCGCATTCACGCGACCCTGTGGCTCGCAATGACGGCCTACGGCGGTCGTACGTGTTCACCCGAACCGCTTTCTACGCCATTCGATCAGCTTGGCGCTGACCTCGTCCGGCTTCTCCTGCTGCGTCCAATGGCCGCTGTCGCGAACCAAATATTTCTCGAGATCCGGCACCAGCTTTTCCATGCCGTCGGCGGCCGACGGCGGCAGCACTGCGTCGTTCTCGGCCATGATCATCAGCGACGGCACCCGCACGCCGTGATCGAGCCCCGCCGAGCGCTCCCAGTTGCGGGTGAAGTTGCGATACCAGTTGATGCCGCCGGTGAAGCCGGTCTTCGTGAAGGTGTCGACGAATACCTTCTTCTCTTCCGCCGACAGGATCGGCGTGCGCGGGTCGTGCTTGGCGTCGTAGTTCGCGATCATCTGCGGAAACGCCAGGTTGAGCCGCGCCGAGGCGCCAACACCGGCGATCGGCTGTTCCTCCGGCGTACCTGGGGGACGCGCCACCGGCTTGCGCATGAAGGCGTCGAAGGTCTGCTCGACGCGGCTGCCGAAGATCCTGTCCGGCTCGCGCGCCGGGCTTTGGAACTGGACGATGTACATGTGCTCGCCGAAGCGCTGACGGAACAGCGCGATCGGGTCCATGGGCGGACGATCCCAGTGTGGCGTATTGACGCCGACGACCCCGGCGACGCGGGACGGATGGCGAAGCGGCATCTGCCAGACGACAAAGCCGCCCCAGTCGTGGCCCACGAAGATCGCCTTGTCGATCTTGAGATGATCGAGCAGGCCGACGAGATCGCCGGTCAGATGCTCCATGTCGTAGGCCTCGACCGGCTCCGGCCGGTCGGTCGCGCCATAGCCGCGCTGGTCCGGCGCGATCACACGGATGCCGGCCTCGCCCAGCGCCTTGATCTGGTGGCGCCACGAAAAGGCGAGCTCCGGCCAGCCGTGGCAGAGCACCACCGGCGGCGAGTCGGTCTTGGGGCCTGCTTCATAGAACCCCATGCGGATGCCGTTCGTCTCCGCGAATTGCAGCGGTGGCATTTCGATCATTGCAAACCCCTACTCGGCCGCGCCCTTGACGTCGGCAGGCGGCGGCGCGAACGCCGCCTCGAGTGCATCGAACTCGAGCGGCAGCATGTCGCACAGGACCTGCACATGAGGAATAATGTTGGCGCCTGCGATGAAGCCAAAATCGAGCTGATCGCGGTAGCTTTGCACGGTGATGTTGAGCGCGATCCCGTGGGTCGAGATCGAGACCGGGAAGATGTGCAACAGCTCTGCGCCCGCCGCATAGAGCGTCTGTCGCGGCCCGGGCACGTTCGACACAGTGATGTTGGCCGACGGCGGCAGCACATTGGAGAGATCGGAACGGCTGTAGAGCAGCGCGAGGATCTGCACCAGGATCGGCGCGCCGAGCATCGACACGTTGGAGACCTGCGGCATCAGCGCACGCAGCGGATGCGACATCTCCTTGGACTTGGTGGATTGCGCGATGATGGTTTCCAGCCGCGCCTTGGGGTCTTCGACATTGGTCGCGATCGCACAGATCATGCCGAAAACCTGGTTGTTGGACTCGGCGTTGCCCTCCTCGCGCAGCGAGATCGGCACGGCCGCGGTCAACGACTTGTTCGGCAGGCCGCCCTGGCTGATCAGATAGCGCCGCACCACGCCGGAGGCGAGCGCCAACACGACGTCGTTGAGCTTGCCGCCGGCCCGCTTGGCGAGCGCCTTCGCGCGCGACAGCGAGATCGAGGTGCCGGCGAAGCTGCGTTCCGAGGAGATCGCCTTGTTGAGGATGGTCGGCGGCGACACCATGCTGGCGAGGCTCTCGCGCGACCTGGGATCGGCCACCTTGGCAACGACGTCGGACAGGCTTTTCAGCACAGTCGGCACGCTGCCGGCGAATTTCACCGCGTTCTCGATCTGGAACATGGCGTTGTCGAACAGGATCGAGCCGAGGTCGCTCTTGCCCGAACGCGGCAGTTCGAGGCCCTTCGGCGCCGCGGCCGCGTCGAACGGCTGGGTCCAGAGCTGCTGGTAGGAATCGATCAGATTGGCCGCGATGTCGCGCGGCTCCGGCGGCACCTTCTTCGCGGTCGGCGGATCGACCTGCCGCGGCACCGGCGTCACGTCATAGATCATGCTGGTCAGCGCCGCCCCGGCGCCGCCGTCGATGCAGGCGTGGTGCATCTTGGAATAGAGCCCGATCTCGTTGTCCTTCATGCCCTCGAACACATAGAACTCCCAGAGCGGGCGTGCGCGGTTGAGGAGCTTGGCGTGCATCCAGCCGACGATGCGCTCGAGCGTGGCGCGGTCGCGCGGCTCTGGCAGGCTGGCACGGAAGATGTGGCGGTCGATGTCGAACTGGTCGTCCTCGACCCAGGACGGATGATCGATGTCGAGCGGCGCCTTCTGCAGGCGGGCTTTGAGGATCGGCGCGATGTGCAGCCGCGAGGCGATCATCGCCTTGAATTCCTCGAAGAAATCGCCCTTGTAGCCCTCAGGCAGGCGGAAGATCGCCATGCTGCCGACATGCATCGGCATTTCCGGCGTTTCCAGATAGAGAAACGATGCGTCCAGCGAGGAAAGCTTCTTGGCGTCGCTCATGATCACCTCCCGAGAACCCAACTCATGCGGACGCCTAGGCGGCGCTTCTCGTCGTTCAGTCAGGATAGTGCATTCTCTGTCGTCCCATAGGCAATGGCAAAGGGGCCGGACCTGTCAAAATGCCGGAATTCGCCCTCTGGCTGCGCCAGGCGGTCGGCGATCGCCCATAGCGCCGCGGGATTGACGCCGATCCCGACATGGCTCGCGAAATGCACCTCGATATTCTCCGCCGTCGCCGACGGTCGCAAGATGTTGGTGCGCCAGTTCACAATACCATCGCTGCGCGAATAGATCGAGGTCGCCGGCACCGGCATGTCGCCGGCGATCGCCTCGCGAATCTCCGGAAGGATGTCGTCGACCCTTTCGCCGGACAGGATCTCGTAGAGCCGCGTCGCATTGGTGGCGCGGACGTCGTCGGCGAACGGACTGGCCAGTGTGATGATCGAGCGCACCAGTTCAGGCATCTGCTGCGCCAGGTCGCGCGCGTAGACGCCGCCAAGACTCCAGCCGACGATCGAGACCTTGCGCCCGCTGGCCTCATGGACCCGCTTCAGCAAATCGCGCAACGCGCCGCGCTTGCTCGCGACGCCGCCGAAATTGCGGCCCATGTTCCAGGCATGGGCGTCGTAGCCCAGTTCCTTGAGATAACGTCGCATCGGCGCCATCGAGAGGTCGCTCGCCAAAAAGCCCGGCAGCGTCAGTACTGGATGGCCGTCGCCCTTCGGCGCCTGCATCAGCAGCGGCGACAGCAGCAGGCTCGAATTGAACTCCAGAACGCCGCGCCCTTCGGCCAGCATCAGCAGCAGACCCGGTCGGCTCAGCCGACGTCCGGTCGCTTCAGCGCGTCCGTCCTCGACCGCCATTATTTCCTGTCCTTCTTGCCCACGCTGCCGAGGCCGGACATCGCCACGAACATCTCCTGGAAGCGTTCGGCGAGTTTGGGATCGAAGGTGAACCAGCTCTGGACCAGCGATTCCGGCGAAATCTTATCGATGTTCGAGGTCATCTGCTGCTGCAGCTTCTCCATGACCGCGGTCTGCATCGGCGAGACATCGGGCAGGCCGAAGAATTGCCGCGCCTCGATAGGAGTGCAATCTATCTCGACGTTGACCTTCATGTCCGTCTCCTCCAATGCGCTGACTGGCGCCAGTATCGCCGCGATAGGGCTGGCCGCGCAAGCGGCCCGAACCTGCCCCAACGCCGAGTCAGCCTCAATCCTCCGTTAGGTCAACCAAAACGCTCCGCGGCAAAAGGCCTGGTATCGGCAAACGGGGTCTCGCCGGTCATCATCTCCGCGAGCAGGCGGCCGGTCACCGGTCCGAGCGTAAAGCCGTGGTGCTGATGGCCGAAGTCGAACCACAGGCCCGGATGCCGCGGCGCACGGCCGATCACCGGCAGCATGTCCGGCAGGCAAGGCCGCGCGCCCTTCCAGGGCCTGGCATCGATCACTTTGCCCAGCGGAAACAACTTGCGGGCCCGCGGCAGCGCCAGATCGACCTGCACCGGCGAGGGCGGCGCATCGCGATGGGCGAACTCGACACCGGTGGTGACGCGGATGCCCCGATTCATCGGCGCGAGGCAGTAGCCGAGATCGGCGTCAAGCACCGGCCCATTCATCACGGCGTTGCCGCACGGCGCGACGTGCACGTGATAGCCGCGCTTGACCTGCAACGGGATCGCATAGCCGAGCGGCGCGAAGACCTGCTCGGACCATGGTCCCATCGCGACCACGACATCCCGCGCCGAAATCGAGCCCTCCAGCGTCGCAACGCGCCAGCTTCTGCCAATCTGCTCGAGGGTACGGGCATCGCCGACATAAAAGCGGCCGCCGCGGCGGCCGAACAAAGCGGCATAGGCCTTGGCGAGCCCGCCGGGATCGGGCACCGACGCCGGCGACGGCAAATACACCGCGCCTGCGAACTCGCCGGTCAGATGCGGCTCGCGGGCGGTGATCTCCCGGGCATCGATCACCTCGTTCTCGACGCCATACTCCCTGGCGCGCTCGGCCTCCCGTGCGGCCTTGCCAAGCGAGGATTCGGATCGATAAACCTTGAGCCATCCGGTCTTGCGCAGCAAATCCGGTATGCCCGCCTCCGCGACCAACGCCTCATGTTCGAGCAGGCTCTGCCTGATCAGCGGCAACTCCGCATGCGCACTGTTGAGTGCTCGCTTGGGTGAAGATGCGAGATAGTGGCGCACGAGCCACGGCAAGAAATCCGGCAGGTCGACGAAACGGTAGCGCACATGGGGCTTGCGGTTGAGCGCGTAACTCAGGATCTCGCTGAAATCGCGTGGAAACATGTAGGGAAAGACGGAAGCACACTCGATGATGCCGGCGTTACCGAAGCTCGTTTCCTCGCCGGCAAGGTCGTGGCGGTCGATCAAGACCACATCCCGGCCCCGTTTTTGCAGGTGCAAGGCGGCGCCGACTCCGACCATCCCTGCTCCCAGGACGACTATGTCGGCCTTCAATTCCGTCATCCGGCACTCCGAAAGTTGAATGTCACGCGCTGATGTCTGCTGCCTATGCTGAAAACTAGTCGTTGCGCCGCGTCCGCGCAAACCGATTAACCCTTTGGGAAATCGCGCTTGCGCGGCGGGCAAACTCTGGCAACATGGACTGCAAATATCCGCCGGGGGCGCAGCCGGTGGACAATAACGGGGAACGAGAGCAGATGTCGGTACGTCAGAGTTTGTTTGCAGCGGCCACCGTTGCTGTTGTCGCTTTTGCGTCGCTACCGGCTGCGGGCCAGACCTTGCGATACGCCAACCAGGGCGAGCTCAAATCGCTGGATCCCTACACGCTGAAGGAAACCACGACGATCGCCCATCACGGTCACGTCT
This sequence comes from Bradyrhizobium lablabi, assembly GCF_018131005.1. Lineage (GTDB taxonomy): Bacteria > Pseudomonadota > Alphaproteobacteria > Rhizobiales > Xanthobacteraceae > Bradyrhizobium > Bradyrhizobium lablabi_D. The sequence continues at coordinate 421,860 of NZ_JAFCJK010000004.1, read as the reverse complement.
ATGAAGGGCTGGTTGCCCGCGACAAGGACCTCAAGATCATCCCGGCCTTGGCCGAAAGCTGGGAGACGCCGAGCCCGACCAAATGGCGCTTCCATTTGCGCAAAGGCGTCAAATTCCACAACGGAGACCCCTTCACGGCTGATGACGTCCTGTTCTCCGCCGACCGCGTCCGCGCCAAGGGCTCCAACTTCCTCAGCAACGTTCCGGCCGACGCCAAGTTCACCAAGGTCGACGACTACACTGTCGACGTGACGCTGGACTCGCCCAATCCCATCCTGATCTCGCAATGGGATGGCTGGTACATCATGGACAAGAAGTGGTGCGAGGAGAACAATTCGGTGGCCCCCACGCCGGCGGCTGCGACAACGCCGAGCTACGCTTCGCTGCACGAGAACGGCACCGGTCCCTTCATGATCGAAAGCCACCAGCCCGGGGTGAAGACCGTCTTCAAGGTGAATCCCAACTACTGGCGCAAGCCGGAGCATAATCTCAAGGAGATCATCTTCACTCCGATTGCCTCGGATGCCACCCGGGTCGCCGCACTGCTCTCGGGCGAGGTGGATGTGATTGAGCCGGTTCCGATCCAGGACATCCAGCGTGTCAATTCAAGCGGCAACGCTACCGTCATGACCGGACCGGAAATCCGAACCATCTTCATCGGCATGGACGTAACGCGCGATGAGCTGCTGTTCTCCAACATAAAGGGCAAGAATCCGTTCAAGGACATCCGCGTCCGTGAGGCGTTCTACAAGACGATCGACGTCGAGCTGATCAAGACCCGCGTCATGCGGGGACTGTCGACGCCCTCGGTGCTGATGATCGCACCCCAGCTCTATCCGCTGTCGAAGGACTTCACCCGGCCGAAGCTCGATCCGGATGGCGCGAAGAAGCTGTTGGCCGACGCCGGCTACCCGAACGGCTTCGAAGTCACCATGGATTGCCCGAACGACCGCTACGTCAATGACGCCGCGATCTGCCAGGCGGTCGTCGGCATGCTTGCACGCATCGGCGTCAAGGTGAACTTGCTGGCGCAACCGAAGGCGCAATATTTCGCCAAGGTGCTGAAGCCCGGTGGCTATCAGACCTCGTTCTTCATGCTCGGCTGGACGCCCGCCACCTCCGATTCCCATAACGTGCTGCACGACATCCTGGGCTGCCGCGACGATCCGAAGGATTCCACGCGCGGCGAGGCCAATCTCGGCGGCTATTGCAACCGGGAAGTCGATGCGCTCACCGACAAAATCCTGGTCGAGGCAGACACTGACAAGCGCGACCAGTTGATCAAGCAGGCCTACGATATCGTCATCAAGGATTACGGCTACATTCCGGTGCATCAGCAGGCGCTGGCATGGGGCGTGTCGAAAAAGGTCAAATTGACCCAGCGCGCCGACAATCAGGTCCTGCTCTACTGGGCAACCAAGCAGGAAGAGTAAGTGGGTTTTGCGAATTGGGTTCCGGAAGCGCCTGCTTCCGGACCTCTCGTTTTCGGCCGCGTTTCGCCGCGTGCAGAAACTGAAAGCAGTGAAAGGTAGAGATGCTCGCTTTCACTCTTCGTCGCATGCTTCAGGCGATCGGCGTCATGCTCGCCGTAGGCATCATTGCGTTCGCGATGTTCCGCTTCGCGGGCGATCCCGTCAACCAGATCGTCTCGATCGACACCTCGGCCGCGGAACGCGCCTCGATCCGGCAGTCGCTCGGCCTCGACGATCCCGTGCTCGTGCAGTTCGGCCGCTACTTCATCAACGCCTTGCAGTTCAAATTCGGTGTCTCCTATCAATTCCGCCTGCCGGTCGCGAACCTCCTGATGGAGCGCATGCCCGCGACGCTGGAACTTGCGATCTGCGCCACCCTGTTCGCCATGGTGTTCGGCATCCTGATGGGGGTCTATTCGGCACTCAGGCGCGACACCATGCTTGCCAGCCTGTTCCAGGCGGTGTCCTTGATCGGCATCTCGCTTCCGACTTTCCTGATCGGCATCCTCCTGATCTATCTGTTCGCGGTGACTTTGGGCTGGCTGCCCTCGTTCGGCCGCGGAGAGGTGGTGAAGCTTGGCTGGTGGACGACGGGGCTGCTCACCCTCTCCGGCCTGAAGGCCCTGATCATGCCGTCGATCACGCTTGGTCTATTCCAGATGACGCTGATCATGCGACTGGTGCGCGCCGAAATGCTCGAAGTGCTCCGCACCGACTATATCCGCTTCGCCCGTGCCCGCGGACTGACGACGCGCGCGATCCATTTCGGCCATGCGCTGAAGAATACGCTGGTTCCGGTGATCACCGTGGCCGGCCTGCAGTTTGGCTCGGTTATTGCATTCTCGATCATCACCGAAACCGTATTCCAGTGGCCTGGCATGGGACTTCTGTTCGTGCAGGCCGTGCAAAACGTCGATATCCCGATCATGGCCGCGTATCTCCTGATGGTCTCACTGATCTTCGTCACCATCAATCTCGTGGTCGATATCCTCTATACCGTGGTCGATCCGCGTCTGCGCTCGACCGTCGGCCGCACGGCGTGAGGTGAGCTAGCGATGTCCGACGCCGTCGTTCCCCATCGCAGCGAAGCCCACGCACCGTCCGGCCGGCCCGACATCGGTTGGTTCAAGCGCGCCCTCGACAGCGACATCTTCTATTCGTTCCGTCGTTCCAAGCTGACCATGGCGGCGGCGGCGGTCACGCTGCTGTTTTTCCTGCTCGCGATTTTCGCCTCCTGGCTTGCGGTGCAGAACCCCTTCGATCCCGCGCAATTGCAGCTCATCAACTCGCGGATCTCGCCGCTGTGGACCGCCGACGGCCAGAGCCCGTTTCTGCTCGGCACCGACGAGCAGGGCCGCGACGTGTTCTCGGCGATTCTCTACGGTCTGCGCATCTCGCTGACGGTCGGCGTCCTCGGCGTCATCCTCTCCGGCGCGCTCGGCATCGCGCTCGGACTGACCGCCGGCTATTTCGGCGGCATGATCGACGGCGTGATCATGCGCATCGCCGACGTGCAACTCACCTTCCCGGCGATCCTGATCGCGCTCCTGGTCAACGGCGTGGCCAAATCGCTGTTCGGCAACCGGCTCGATGAGATGAGCATGCTCGGCGTGCTGGTGGTTGCGATCGGCCTGAGCTTCTGGGTGCAATATGCCCGCACCGTTCGTGGCTCGGTGATGGTCGAGAAGAACAAGGACTACGTCGCGGCCGCGCAATTGATCGGCCTGCCCGCGCCCAAGATCATGATGCGGCATGTGCTGCCGAACACGATGGGCCCGATCCTCGTGATCGCCACCATCAACCTCGCGCTTGCCATCATCACCGAAGCGACGCTGTCGTTCCTCGGCTCCGGCATGCCCGACACCATGCCATCGCTCGGCACGTTGATCCGGATCGGCAACAATTACTTGTTTGCCGGCGAGTGGTGGATCGTCGCCTTTCCGGGCTTGGCGCTGGCCGGCCTGATCCTCTCCATCAACCTGCTCGGCGACTGGCTGCGCGACGCGCTCAATCCGAAGCTCAGATGACCCCGCCCGTCCTCTCCGTGCGCAACCTCGAGGTGGAATTCGTCACCCGCCGCGCCGTCCTGCGCGCGATCAACGGCGTGTCTTTCGACATCGCCAAGGGCGAAGTGCTCGGCGTCGTCGGCGAATCCGGCGCCGGCAAATCGGTGACCGGGCTTGCCGTGATCGGCCTGATCGACCCGCCTGGCCGAATTTCTGCCGGCGAGATCGAGCTTTCCGGCACCCGCATCGACCATCTGCCGGCGGAGGAGATCCGCCGTATCAGGGGAAAGCGGATCGGCATGATCTTCCAGGATCCGCTGACGAGCCTCAATCCGCTCTACCGGATCGGCGACCAGATCGTCGAGACCATCCGCACCCACACCAATCTCTCCGAGACGGCCGCACGCAAGCGCGCGATCGACCTGCTCGCCGAGGTCGGCATTCCCGCTCCGGAAAAGCGCATCGACGGCTATCCGCATGAGTTCTCCGGCGGCATGCGCCAGCGCGTCGTGATCGCCCTTGCGATCTGCGCCGAACCGGAGCTGATCATCGCCGACGAACCGACGACCGCGCTCGATGTCTCCGTGCAGGCGCAGATCATTTCGTTGATCAAGCGGCTCGGCCGCGATCACGGCACCGCCGTGATGCTGGTAACCCACGACATGGGCGTGATCGCTGAGACCTGCGACCGCGTCGCGGTGATGTATTCGGGACGGATCGCCGAGATCGGCCCGGTGCAGGATGTGGTGCGCAATCCGCTGCATCCCTACGCCAAGGGCCTGATGGGTGCGATCCCGACACTTGCGGGCGATGACAAGCGGCTGGTGCAGATCCCGGGCTCCATGCCGCGGCTGTCGGCGATTCCGCCGGGTTGCCCGTTCAACCCGCGCTGCGCATTTGCCTTCGACCGTTGCCGCGTCGAGCGGCCGGAACCGATCCAGCAGGGCGCGCAATCCGTTGCGTGCCACCTGTTCGACACGGCGAAGGAGACCGCGGCATGAGTGCGACGTTGATCGAAGTCAGGAACCTGCGCCGCGTCTTCAACGTCTCAAAGCCGTGGCTCAACCGCGTGCTCGAAGGCGGCCATCTTGAATTCCTGAAAGCCGTCGACGGCGTCACCTTCGACATCAAGCGCGGCGAGACCTTTGCGCTCGTCGGCGAATCCGGCTCCGGCAAGACCACGGTCGCGCGCATGGTCGTCGGGCTTTTGCCGCCGAGTTCGGGCGAAGTCCTGATCGACGGCATTTCGATGACCGACCCCAGGCAGGCGCAGGCGCGCCGCCGGCTGCGCCGCCGCATCCAGATGATCTTCCAGGACCCGTATGCGAGCCTCAATCCGCGCTTTCGGGTCGGCGCCATCGTCGCCGAGCCGATCCGTGCCTTCGAACTGATCGAGGGCGAGCGGGACATCAAGGCCCGCGTCGGCGAGTTGCTTTCGCTGGTCGGGCTGCACCCGGACGACGCCTTGAAATTCCCTCACGAATTTTCCGGCGGCCAGCGCCAGCGTATCGCGATCGCCCGCGCGCTGGCTTCTGACGCCCAATTCATCGTCTGCGACGAGCCGACCTCGGCGCTCGACGTCTCTGTGCAGGCGCAGATCCTCAATCTGATGCGTGAGTTGCAGGACAAGTTCGGCCTGACCTACCTTTTCATCAGCCACAACCTCGCGGTAGTCCGCCACATGGCCACGCGCATCGGCGTGATGTATCTCGGCCGCATCGTCGAGATCGCCGAGGGCCGTCAGCTCTTCGATGATCCCAGGATGCCCTACACCAAGATGCTGCTGGGCGCGGTTCCCGATCTCGCGATGTCAGGCCGCAAACGCATTCCGGTCAAGGGAGAAATCCCCAACCCGATCGATCCGCCGACGGGCTGCTCTTTCAATCCGCGCTGCCCGCTGGCCTTCGATCTGTGCCGACAAAAGTCGCCGGCGCTGATTGACGGCGTCGCCTGCCACGCCGTCAACAATCCGGCCGCCGCAGTCCCGGCATGACCGCGCGGATGGGAGCTGCCATGTCAACCAAACGGTTGGCAGCAAGGCTTGCTTATGATCAAGTTGCGCCGCAACAAGCACGAAATGGCGAAGCCGCATGAGTAACATCAACCCTGATCCGTTCACCACAAGGCCGGAAATCGAAGGCACCTTCGGCGTCGTCACCTCGACGCACTGGATCGCGACCGCCGTCGGCATGGCGACGCTGGAAAAGGGCGGCAATGCCTTCGACGCCGGCGTTGCCACCGCCTTCACGCTGCAGGTGGTCGAACCGCATCTGAACGGACCGGGCGGCGACGTCCCTGTTATCGTGCATGACGTGAAGCGCGGCAAGACCGAGGTGATCTGCGGCCAGGGCCCGGCGCCTGCGAGGGCGACGATTGCGCACTATCGCAGCGAAGGCCTCGACATGGTGCCCGGCACCGGCCTGCTCGCCGCCTGCGTGCCCGGCACGTTCGAATCCTGGATGCTGCTGCTGCGCGACTACGGCACCTTGAAGCTGCGCGACGTGCTGGAGCCAGCGATCGTCTATGCCCGCGACGGCTATCCGCTGGTCGAGCGCGCCTCCGCCACGATCAAGACCGTCGAGCAGTTGTTCCGCAAGCACTGGCCGACGTCGGCCGATGTCTATCTGCCGAACGGCGACGTGCCGAAGCCCGGCACCATTTTCACCAACAAGATGCTCGCCGAGACCTACACGCGCATCCTGAAGGAGGCCGAGAGCGCGGGCAGCGACCGCGTCGCGCAGATCGAGCGCGCGCGCCAATCGTGGTCCAATGGGTTTGTCGCCGAGGCGATCGACGAATTCTGCCGCACCCAGGAGGTGATGGACGTCTCTGGCTCGCCGCATCGCGGCGTGCTGTCAGCCGACGACATGGCGCGCTGGCAGCCGACCATCGAGGCGCCGCTGAGCTATGACTACGGCCGTTACACGGTCCAAAAGGCCGGCGTCTGGAGCCAGGGTCCTGTCATGCTGCAACAGCTCGCGCTGCTAAAGGGCTTTGATCTCGACGGCCTCGATCCCGTCGGACCCGACTTCATTCACCTGCAGATCGAAAGCGCCAAGCTCGCCTATGCCGACCGCGAGACATTCTACGGCGATCCGAAGTTCACGAAAATCCCGATCGATACGCTGCTGTCCGACGCCTACAATGACGAGCGGCGCAAGCTGATTTCGAGAGACAAGGCGTCGCTCGATTTCCGCCCCGGCTCGGTGGAAGGCTTCGGCGCGGTTGTCAAACTGCGCCGCGCCGAAGGCCATCGCGAGGCTGTCGGCGCGATGGGCGCCGGCGAACCGACGGTCGGCCGGTTCGGCGAGGTGCGCGGCGACACCGTGCATTTCGACATCATCGACCAGGCCGGCAACATGATCTCGGCGACGCCGTCCGGCGGCTGGCTGCAGTCCTCGCCGGTCATTCCGGAGCTCGGCTTCTGCCTCGGCAGCCGCGCCCAGATGTTCTGGCTGGAGGAGGACCATCCGGCCGCGCTCGCGCCGGGCAAGCGTCCGCGCACCACACTGTCGCCGACGATGGCGTTGCGCGACGGCGAGCCGTATCTCTCATGGGGCTCGCCCGGCGGAGACCAGCAGGACCAATGGATCACGCAGTTCTTCCTGCGCCACGTCCACGCCAAGCTCAATCTGCAGGAAGCCATCGACGCGCCCGCCTGGCATTCCGAGCATTTTCCGATCTCGTTCTGGCCGCGCACCGCGCGCCCCGGCGTGCTCGTGCTGGAAAACCGCGTGCCGAAATCGACGATCGACGAATTGAAGCGCCGCGGCCATGTGGTGGAGATTGGCCCCGATTGGTCGGAAGGCCGCCTTACCGCGGCCTCGAAGGTCGGCCGCCGCCGCCGCGCCGCTGCAAATCCGCGCGGCATGCAGGGCTACGCGGCGGGCCGTTGAGACGAAGGCTTTGAGATGACCTGGTCGATCATCGCCCGCGACGGCGCCGCGGGCCAGCTCGGCATCGCCGTCGCCACGCGGTTCTTTGCCGTCGGGGCGCGCGTGCCCTATATCGCCGCCGGCATCGGCGCGATCGCGACGCAGGCGCTGGTCAATCCCTATTACGGCATCGACGGTGTCAGACTGTTGCGCGATGGCAAGAGCCCGGACGACGTCGTCGCGGCATTGCTCGCCGGCGACCACGGCCGCGAGCACCGGCAGGTGCATGTGATGGACGTCCATGGCCGCATCGCGGCGCATTCCGGCAAGGATTGCGTCGACTGGTACGGCCATATTGCGGGCGACGGCTTCTCGATCGCCGGCAACATGTTGGCCGGTCCTGCTGTGCTCGACGAGTCCGCAAAGACCTACGCCGCCAATGACCGGCTGCCGTTCGCGCAACGGCTGATCAAGGCCATGCTCGCCGGCGAGGCCGCCGGCGGCGACAAGCGCGGCAAGCAGTCCGCGGCACTGTTGATTCACGGCGCGGAGGAATGGTCGGCGCTCGATCTGCGCGTCGACGATCACGCCGATCCGCTGGGCGAACTCCTGCGGCTCGAGGCCGTCAGCCGCGAGCGCTGGGTACACTTCCGCCAATTCCTGCCGACCCGCGCCAATCCGGCCGGCGTCACCGATCGCGCCATCATCGATGCCGGCATCGAAGCCGCCATCGCGAGCCAAAGATCGAACCAAGCATGAAGGCCGCCACACTGATCGAGATCGAAGGGCTGCGCGTCACTTTCCACGGCGATGACGGCCGCGTCACGCATGCCGTCGACAGTGTCGACCTCCGCGTCGCCAACGGCGCTACGCTCGGGCTGGTCGGCGAATCCGGTTGCGGCAAGAGCGTGACGTCGCTTGCGATCATGGGGCTGCTGCCGAAGCATTCCGCCGAGGTCTCCGGCGCGATCCGCTTCGACGGCTTCGACCTGCTCGACGTACCCGACGGGACCTTGCGCGATCTGCGCGGCAACCGGCTCGCGATGATCTTCCAGGAGCCGATGACCTCGCTCAATCCGAGCTTCACGATTGGCGACCAGATCATCGAGACCATCCTGCGGCACCGCGGCGGCTCGCGGCGCAAGGCACGCGATCGCGCCGTGGAGCTGCTCCGCCGCGTCCACATTCCCTCGCCCGAAAAGCGCATCGACGAATTTCCGCACAAGCTTTCAGGCGGCATGCGCCAGCGCGTCATGATCGCGATGGCGCTGGCCTGCGACCCGCAGCTTTTGATCGCCGATGAGCCGACCACCGCGCTCGACGTCACCCTGCAGGCGCAGATCCTCGACCTGATGCGCGAGCTGAAGGCAGCAAGCGGCGCGGCGATCATCCTGATCACCCACGACCTCGGCGTCGTCGCCGAGGTCTGCGACGAGGTCGCGGTGATGTATGCCGGCGAGATCGTCGAGCGCGCGCCTGTCGACGAGTTGTTCGCCAATCCGCAGCATCCCTACACCGTCGGCCTGCTCGGCTCGATCCCGCGGCTCGACCGCCGCACCGCGCATCTCGCAACCATCGAAGGCATGGTGCCGAACATGGCCAACCCGCCCGCGGGCTGCCGCTTCGCCGCGCGCTGCCCGTTCGTCGTGATGACCTGTACCAAGGCGCCACCGCCCTTGACGGAGGTCGCGCCCGGCCACGCCTCGCGCTGCCTTCGCGCACCGCTGGAAAGGCTGGTGTCGTAATGGCCCTCCTTGAAGCTGAAGGGCTCGTCAAACACTTCCCGGCATCGCGCAACCTGTTCGGCCGCCCGACGGCGTTCGTCAAAGCCGTTGACGGCGTCAGCTTTCATGTCGACGCCGGCGAAACGCTGGCGCTGGTCGGCGAGTCCGGTTGCGGCAAGTCCACCGTCAGCCGCCTCGTGCTGCGGCTGATCGAGCCGGACCACGGACGCGTCCGCTTCGAGGGCCGCGACCTGCTTGCGCTCGATGCCCAACAGTTGCGCGCGTTCCGCCGGCATGCGCAGATCATCTTCCAGGACCCCTACGCCTCGCTCAATCCGCGCATGACGGTGGGCCAGATTCTCGGCGAGCCGCTCGCGCTCCATGAGCTGGTGCCCGCCAACGCGCGCCGTGCCAGGATCGAGGAATTGCTGCGCCTGGTCGGGCTCGAACCGCGTGTCGCGCGCCGCTATCCGCACGAGTTCTCCGGCGGCCAGCGCCAGCGTATCGCGATTGCGCGGGCACTCGCGGTCGAGCCGAAGCTGATCATCTGCGACGAGCCGGTCTCGGCGCTCGACGTCTCGATCCGCTCGCAGATTCTCAATCTGCTGCGCGACCTGCAGGAGCGGCTCGGGCTTGCTTACATCTTCGTCTCGCACGATCTCGCCGTGGTCAAGCACATCGCCGACCGCGTCGCGGTGATGAATCTCGGCGCCATCGTGGAGACTGCCGAGGCGCAGGCGCTGTTCGCGGCCCCGCGCCATCCCTACAGCCGCGCGCTCCTGTCGGCGATCCCGGTGCCGAAGCCGCGCGCCAAACGCAGCCGCATCGTGCTGGAAGGCGAGCTGCCGAGCGCGCTCAATCCGCCGTCCGGCTGTCGTTTCCACACCCGCTGCCCCTACGTGGTCGCGTGCTGCCGCAGCGAGGTGCCGCCACTGCAGGCCGATGCCACCGGCCACGCCACCGCCTGTCACCGGACCGGAGACCTGCCGCCGCCGGAGAGCATCGTTCCGTCGGACGGCCCCTTCTCTCCGGTGCTGGAGAAATTGGTCGCAGCCTTTAGCGGAATCGCGGAAGGAGGCGGACCTTCCGGTGTTGGTACAAACGGCGCAATACCGGAGACGGACGCATGAATTTGGGGAGCAGTGTGATGAAGATGTTTCGTTCGGTGGCCATTGCCGCGGCCCTGTTGCTATCGCTCGGCGCCGGTGCTCAGGCGCAGACCACGCTGCGGATCGGGCTCGCAGAGGATCCCGACATCCTCGACCCGACCATGGCGCGGACCTATGTCGGCCGCATCGTGTTTTCCGCCGTCTGCGACAAGCTGTTCGACATCGACGAAAAGCTCAACATCGTGCCGCAGCTCGCGTTGTCGCACGAGACCTCCGCCGACGGCAAGGAGGTCACGATCAAGCTCCGCCCCGGCGTCAAGTTCCACGACGGCGAACCGTTCGATGCGGAAGCCGCGAAATTTTCGCTTGAGCGGCATCTGACGTTCCCGGGCTCCTTCCGCAAACCCGAGCTCGCCAGCGTCGACCATATCGACGTCGTCGATCCCCTCACCATCAAGCTTGTGCTGAAGGTGCCGTTCTCGCCGCTGATCGCTCAACTTACCGACCGTGCCGGCATGATGATGTCGCCCAAGGCTGCCAAGGCCGCAGGCGACAAGTTCGGCCTGCATCCGGTCTGCGCCGGCCCGTACAAATTCGTGGAGCGCGTGCAGCAGGACCGTATCGTGTTCGAGAAGTTCGCCGACTACTGGAACAAGGACAACGTCTTCATCGACCGCATCGTGTTCCTGCCGATCGTCGACGCCACCGTGCGGCTTGCCAACCTGAAGTCCGGTGGGCTCGACCTGATCGAGCGCGTGCTCGCGACCGACCTCAAGGACGTGCGCGCGGACCCGCGCCTCAAAGTGTCGAGCGCGATCGAGCTTGGCTATCAAGGCATCACGCTCAACATCGGCAAGGACAAGGCCAAGGGACCCTTGAGCCAATCCGCCAAGGTGCGTCAGGCGCTCGATCTCGCGATCGATCGCGACGCCATCAACCAGGTCGTGTTCAACGGCGAGTTCAAGCCCGGAAACCAGTGGGTCAGCCCGGATCATCCTTATTATCAGAAGGAGTTTCCGATCCGCCCGCGCGATGTCGCGAGGGCCAAGGCGCTCCTGAAGGAGGCCGGTGTCACGCCGCCGGTCAGCGTGGATTTCATGGTGCCGAAAGGCCCCGAAACCGAGGGCACCGCGCAGGTCGTGCAGTCGATGGCAGCGGAGGCCGGCTTCGACATGAAGATCAGGGTCACGGAATTCGCAACGTCGTTGAAGCAGGCGGAGGCCGGCGAATACCAGGCCTATATGCTGGCCTGGAGCGGCCGCATCGATCCTGACGGCAACTCCTACGTCTTCCTGCACAAGGACGCGCCGCAGAACTACAGCGCCTGGACAAACGCGGAGGCCGACAAGGCGCTCGACGATGCCCGCCTCACCACCGACATGACGCAGCGCAAGGCGATTTACGCCAAGCTGACCAAGCTGGAGCTCGATGACGAAGCGATTCTCTACATCTATCACCGCCGCATTATCATCGCGCACACGACGAAGCTCGAAGGCTACAAGCAGATGCCTGACGGCCTCGTGCGCGTGGTCGGGCTGAAGCTGAAGTGATGGCGACGCCGGAGATGCGAGGCGGACGATGCTGAACTTCCTCGCCAGACGGCTGGTTCAGCTTGTCCCGACGCTGTTCTTCGTGTCGATCCTGATCTTCTCGCTGCAGCAATTGCTGCCGGGCGATCCGGCCCTCGTCATGGCCGGCGAGGAGCGCGATCCCGCCGTGATCGCGCAGATTCGCGCGCAGTACCGGCTCGATCAGCCGATCCCGGTGCAGTATGTCTACTGGATCAAGGGCGTGCTGTCCGGCGATTTCGGTGAATCGCTGCGCAACAAGATGCCGGTCCTGACCCTGATCGCGCAGAAGCTGCCGGTGACGCTGCAGCTCGCGGGCATGGCAATCGTGATCGCGTTCCTGATCGGCATCCCCGCCGGCATCGTCTCGGCGGTGAAGAAGGGCACGGCCTGGGACTACGGCGCCAATCTGTTCGCGCTATGGGGCATCTCGACGCCGAACTTCTGGCTCGGGATCATGCTGATCTTCCTGTTTTCCATCGAATTGGGATGGCTGCCGGCTTCCGGCTACGTGCCGCTGAGCGAGAACTGGCGCGCCAGCATCGCCGCGACAATCATGCCTGCCTTCGTGCTCGGCAACGCAATTGCCGCGATCCTGATGCGGCATACTCGCAGCGCGATGCTACAGGTGCTGGAGAGCGACTATGTCCGTACCGCCCGCGCCAAGGGTCTTTCCGAACGTTCGGTGATCCTCAAGCATGCGATGCGCAACGCGCTGACGCCGATCATCACGCTCGGGGCCCTCGAGCTCGGCACGCTGCTGTCGGGCGCGGTCCTGACCGAGCAGATCTTCTCGATCCCCGGTTTCGGCAAACTGATCGTCGATGCCGTCTTCAACCGCGACTACGCCGTCGTGCAGGGTGTCGTGCTGACGACCGCGACAATCTACATCACCCTCAATCTCATTGCTGACATCGCCTACATCCTCGTCAACCCGCGGCTGAGGGGCTAGGTGATGACCGAAACCGTACTCGGCACCGTTTCCCTCGCCGCTTCCGACGAGTTGGAGAGTCCGGCGCGCCGCGCCTGGCGGCGGCTCATCAAGCGCAAGGGCGCCGTCGTCGGCCTTACCGTAATCATGATCTTCGTTCTGATGGCGGTCTTTGCACCGCTGATCGTGCCCTACGATCCCATCGCGACGAGCTGGTCGCTGGTGCGGAAGGCTCCGTCGGCACAGCACTGGTTCGGCACCGACGAGCTCGGCCGCGACGTGCTCGCCCGTGTCGTGTTCGGCGCGCGCGCCTCACTGCTTGCAGGGACAATCTCGGTCGGTATCGCGTTGACCATCGGCGTTCCGCTAGGTCTGCTCGCCGGCTATCGTGGCGGCTTCATCGACGCGCTGATCAGCCGTATCACCGACGCGATGCTGGCTTGCCCGTTCCTGATCCTGGCGATCGCGCTTGCCGCCTTCCTTGGGCCGAGCCTCGGCAACGCCATGATCGCGATCGGCGTCTCGGCGACGCCGATTTTCATCCGCCTTACCCGCGGGCAGGTGATGAGCGTCAAGGTCGAGGATTATGTCGAGGCAGCGCGCGCCATGGGCAATCCGCGCTGGCGCATCGCGCTGTTTCACATCCTGCCGAACATCCTGCCGGCGCTCCTGGTGCAGGCGACGCTCTCGATCGCCGCCGCGATCATCGCGGAGGCCGCACTCTCCTTCCTCGGCCTCGGCCAGCAGCCACCAGCCCCGTCGTGGGGCAGCATGCTCAACGCCGCCCAGCGCTTCCTCACCAATGCGCCGTGGATGGCGATCTGGCCGGGGCTTGCGATCTTCCTCGTCGTGCTCAGCTTCAACCTGGTCGGCGACGGCCTGCGCGACGCGCTGGATCCGAAGGCACGGTAGATCTCGCGCGGCGAGCACGTATCCTTTCCCATCATGCTGAGGAGGCCGCGCCAGCGGCCGTCTCGAAGCACGACGGCCACCAGCGGGGCCGTGCATCGTTCGAGACGCTCGTTCCCGCGCTGCTCAGGATGACGGGTCTGGCAAACTCATTTTTCGGCTCAGACCACCACCTCCCGCAACACCCGCCTGCAATCCATCTCGTATTCGAGATCGATCACCGGCGGACGCGCGAAGTACCAGGTGAGGCCGGAGCGCGCGGCGCCGCGGCGGACCAGCGTTGCGGCAAACACCGGATGGAAATCATGCACGGTGTAGGTCTGCACGGCGGTGGCGTCCTTCCAGCCCACGTCGAACTCGCCCATGCGCTTTTCCATTACGCTAACGACATAACGGACCTTCTCCGCGATGCCTTCGGGGCTAACGTCGCGGTAGCGCACGGTCCGCTCGGCATAGCTCGCATTGCCCTCCTGCGACTCGCCGCTGCCGGCGATCACGAAGGTCGGTGAGGGGCCCGAAGCCGGCCGCGTGAACGAGAATGCGTAGAACGACGGCTCGGCCGGAGGATCAATCTCGGGGCAGACATTGCTGCGCGCCACCGGGTTGGTGGTGCCGTCGTAGATCCGCCATTCCGCCAGCGTCTTCACATAGTGCTGGTTGAAGGCGCGAAAGCCTTCCTCGGTGAAGGCGGCCGGGGAACGCAGCTCGCAGGCGCAAAACGAGGTCAGCGGCCGCCCGGCGGCCTGGATATAGGTCGCGATCCGCGCAAACCCTTCGGCGAGCGGCACGGGCTTGTCGAAACGGACCCGCTCGATTTCGTAACCGGAACTCGCCGCAACGCCGCTCGAATACTGAAAGACCGCGGGAATGAACCGGTAATTGCCGGCCGCAAAATCGCTCACCATGTCTGTTCCTCCAGATCTTGTCAGGCGAAACCAATAGCGTTTTCAGGCGCAGTGGAGTTCCGGTCGGCGTGAAGAAAACGCGTCAGAACAAAAAAGCCAGCTACCGCCCCCCCTGCTCGGCCGCTGCCGGCGCAGGATATTACGGCACAGAGAAAAGGCGGCAATGGCTTTCGCCAGTGCCGCCTTTCCGTCGAGCATGAGCTTGGAGGGCTCAGGTCGGTTTCAGGGCCTGCCGCCCACCCAGATCGAAATCGGCGATCTGCTTCGCCCGGTTGGAGCCGGCCTTGGCCTGGTGGTCGGTCGCGATCAACGTGTAGACCGCCGGCAGCACGAACAGTGTGAACAGCGTGCCGATCGTCATACCGGCCACCACGACGAGGCCGATCGAAAAGCGGCTGGCAGCGCCGGCGCCGGTGGCCGTCAGCAGCGGCAAGAGGCCCGTCACCATGGCCGCCGTCGTCATCAGGATCGGACGCAGCCGGATACGCGCGGCCATCTCGATTGCCGAGCGGCGGTCGAGCCCCTCGTTGACCTGCAGTTCGTTGGCAAACTCCACCATCAGGATGCCGTGCTTGGTGATCAGCCCGACCAGCGTCAACAGCCCGACCTGGGTGTAGATGTTCATGGTCGCAACGCCGAAGAACAGCGGGATCATGGCGCCGACGATCGCCATCGGCACACTGATCATGATCACGAAGGGATCGCGCAGGCTTTCGAACTGCGCCGCCAGCACCAGGAAGATGATGATGATCGCGAACGCGAAGGTGATCACAAGCTGATTGCCCTCCTGGACGTATTGCCGGGAGTCGGCCAGGAAGTCGTGGCTGAAGCCGGAGGGCAGCTTTTTGGCCTGGCTTTCCAGAAACTCGACCGCCTGTCCCATCGAAACGCCGGGCATCGGCACGGCCTGGAACGTCGCCGAGTTAAGCTGATTGTAATGGGTCAGCGCGTTCGGATCGATGCCGGTCTGGACCGATACCACGGTCGACAGTCGCACCAGCCGCCCGGTCGTGCTCGGGACATAGTAGTTGTCAAGCGACTCCGGCGCGAGCCGCTTGTCCCGCGGCACCTGCGGAATCACCTGATAGGAGCGTCCTTCCAGGTTGAAGCGGTTGACATAGTTGCCGCCGAGCAGCGTCGCCAGCGCGCCGCCGATCGACTGCATCGTGATGCCGAGGTCGCTCGCCTTGGAACGGTCGACCGTCACGCGGACCACCGGCTGGTTGAACTCGAGATCGCTGTCGGTGACGATGAACAGGCCGCTCTTGCGCGCGGCGTCCTTCAGCTTCGCCATCTCCTCGTAGACTGCCTGGAACCCGGCAGTCGAGTTGATGACCATCTGAACCGGCAAACCGCCGGGGCCGCCGGGCAACGGCGGCAGGCTGAATGCGAATGCGTTGACACCCTCGATCTTCGATAGCTCCGCCTGCACCAGCGGCTGCAGTTGCTGCGCCGTGCGCTTGCGCTCATCCCACGGCTTGAGCAGCATGCCTGCGAAGCCACCCTGCGGACCAGTGATGCCGTTCAGGACGAAGCGCAGGTCAGTCTCGGGAATCTTCTGGAATTCCTTGTCGATCTTGTCGCCATAGAAGTCGATGTAGTCGATGTTGGCGTATTTCGGCGCCTTGGTAATTGCGAACACAATGCCCTGGTCTTCCTGGGGTGCCAGCTCCTTCGAGGTGTGCATGTAGAGGAAGCCAACGAGGCCGAGGATGGTTACCGCGAACAGTCCCGTGATCGGCCGATAGTCGAGCGAGCGGTCGAGCTGGCGGCCGTAGGCGCGTGTCACCGCGCCGAAGACGCGATTGACGAGCCGGGAGAAACGTCCTTCCTCGGCGCTCTTGAGAAACACCGAGCACATCATCGGCGACAGCGTCAGCGCGATTACGCCTGACACGATCACCGAGCCTGCGAGCGTGAATGCGAATTCGCGGAACAGCGTGCCGGTCACGCCGCCGAGAAAGCCGATCGGGGCGTACACCGCGGCGAGCGTGATCGTCATCGAGACGACGGGCCCCACGATCTCGCGAGCTCCCTTCAGCGATGCCTGCACCGGTGGCATGCCCTCCTCGAGGTGGCGGTGAATGTTTTCCACCACCACGATGGCGTCGTCGACCACGAGGCCGATCGCCAGCACCATGGCGAGCAGGGTCAGCAGGTTAAAGCTGAAGCCGGCAGCAAGCATCAGGATGCAGACGCCGATCAGCGACAGTGGAATGGTGACGACCGGAATGATCACCGACCGTATCGAGGCCAGGAACAGGAAGATCACGATCACGACGATCAGCACCGCCTCGCCCAGCGTCTTCTGAACCTCGTCGATCGACGACTGAATGAACTTGGTGGAATCGTAGGCCACCTTCATCTTCATCGAGGGCGGCAGGTTGCGTTCAAGCTCGGGGAACAGCGCGCGCACGCCCTTGACCAGCGTCAGTGGATTGCCCTGCGGGGTCGCCTTGATGCCGATGAAGATCGCATGCTCGCCGTTGAAGGCGACGCTGGCATCCGTGCTCTGGGCCGCGAGTTCGACCGTCGCGATGTCCTCGACGCGGACGAAGCCGCCGTCCTTCGACTTGACGATCATCCGCTTGAACTGGTCGATGCTCTGGAGGTCGGTGTTGGCCGAGACGTTGGAGACGATGAAATAACCCTTGGTCTGGCCGGCGGCCGCCTGGAAGTTGTTGGCGGCGATCGCGGCCGCAACGTCGTTCGGAGACACGCCGCGCCCGGCCATGCGGATCGGATCGAGCCACAGCCGCATCGCAAAGGTCTGGCCGCCCAGGATGTCGGCGGATGCGACGCCATCGACCGTCGACAGCACCGGCTGCACGACGCGCGTCAGATAGTCCGAGATCGCCGACCCCGTCAGTTCCTCGCTGGAGAAGCCGAGATACATCACCGCGATGGTGTCGCCGGTCGCCTTGCTCACGACCGGGTCGAAGGCTTCCTTCGGGATCAGGTATTTGACCGAGTTGACCTTGGCGAGCACCTCGGTCAGCGCCTGGTTCGGATTGAAGTTGAGCTTGACGTAGACCTGAATCGTCGAGGTGCCGAGCACCGACGACGAGGTGATGTAGTCGACACCCTCGGCGGAGGCGACGGCCTGCTCGATCGGGGTGGTGATGAAGCCCTGGATCAGGTCCGCCGATGCGCCGGGATACGACGTGGTGATCGTCACCACGGTGTTGGACAGGTTCGGGTACTGCCGTATTGGCAGCGTCATTGCGGCGCGCAGACCGATCAACAGGATCAGCAGACTGACGACGACCGATAACACCGGGCGCTTGATGAAAATATCAGTGAAACTCATCGCCAACCTATTCTTTTGTCTGCCGATTGCGGCAACGCGGTGCGGAGGGCCGGCCAATGGCCCTCCGAAATTCAGGTGATTCGGTCAGTAACGCGGCGGCTGGGCCGGTATCGGCGGGGGCGGATCGGTCGAGATCGACACCGGAATTCCCGATTGCAGCTTGATCTGCCCGACGGCGACGACGCGGTCGTTGGGATTGAGGCCCTTGAGTATCTCGACGCGGCCGCCGACGCGGTTGCCGGTCTTCACGAAGGTGCGCACCGCGGTCAGGCTGGTCTTGCCATCATCCTCTTTCTTCTCGGTGATCAGGAAGACCGAATCGCCGTACAGCGTGTAATCGACGGCCGTTTCGGGAACCGTAAGGACCGGCGGCTTCTCCGGCAGCACGATCGTGGTCGTCGCGAACATACCGGGCTTGAGAATGCTATCGGGATTGTGGATCGTCGCCTGAACGCGGATGTTGCGGGTATCGGTCGAGATCTGCGGCTCGATGGTTGTGATCTTGCCCTCGAAAGTGCGGCCCGGATAGGCATCGACCGCGACCCGCACGGTCTGGCCAACCTGGATCTGCGAGCTTTGCTTCTCGGTGACGGTCAGGTTCGCATAGAGCACCGACAGATCGGTCAGCGACACAATCTGCGTACCAGCCGTCAAGTACTGGCCGACCTCGACTTGCCGAACGCCGAGATCACCCTCGAAGGGCGCCCGCACCAACTTCTGCGAGATGATCGCCTCGGTCTTGGCAATGCCCGCATTGGCCTGGTCGAATGCCGACTGGGCCTGGTCGACGGTCGCCTGCGGCCCGAACTGGCGCGCTGCGAGTTGCTTGGCACGATCGAGCGAGAGCTGTGCCATCGTCGCCTGCGCCTTGAAGTTGGCGAGATCACCCTGTTCGGGTGCGTCGAACAATTGCACGAGCGGCGTGCCCGCCGTGACATGGCTTCCGGCCTTGAACAGGATCTCGGTGATGCGACCGGATACGTCCGAGGTGACGTTGACCTGGTGCACCGCGACGAGATCGCCAACCGCCGTCAACAGATTCGGAATGGCCTCGGACTTCGTCTCGACCACGCTGACGCTCGCCGGCGGCGGTTTGTTGTTGGCGAAGAATTGCGCGACCATCTTGCCGCGAAACGAGTTGAACCAGACGAGACCGCCAACCACCACGGCCAGCAGGGTGCCGACGATAATGAACCAGCGCACCATGCGGACAGGCCGCCTGAGCGTCTTCTCGTTGATCGGTTTCCCCGAGATATGGCTTTCGGTCTGAATATTCATGTTATGCACTTTCTGCAGTTACCGACGGTCCCTGCCACGGTGACGGCTTGTGGCCCAAATGTGCGGCAATAGCGGCTTCGTTGAGTCCAATGCCGCGGAGAATGAATTGACAGAGCTGCAAGTCAGTGTGTGCGGCATCGCCGTAGACGAGGCACGGTGTCGCGGGCAGGCTTGCCAGCGCCGCCATCAGCACCGTGTGATGAGCAAACCAGAACAGGTTGAGCGGCTCGCCGGCGATGCGCGAGGCATCGCCGGCGCCAATCGCGCTCTCGATCGACGCCGCGAAGGTTGGTCCGATCAGCTTGCCGACCTTGTCATAGAGCAGCCGCGCGAACTCGCCATCGTCGAGATGGCTCGTCACCATCAGCCGCATCCGCTGCGTCTCTTCGTGGTCCGGCGCGTCACGGAGCCGCATGAAGTGGCCGACCATGCCCCGAACCAGTTCGACCAGCGTCGCGGTCGATGGCGCCTGACCAAGCAGATGCGCGAGATCGGGATCGGCCTCGCACTCTTCTGCAAGAATCTCGGCGTAGAGCGCGGCCTTCGACGGGAAATGCTTGAACAGCAGCCCTTCCGAAATGGCGGCCGCGGCCGCCACGCTCTTCGTCGTGGTGCCGGCGAAGCCGTTGCGGGCGAAACACCGCTTGGCGGCGCTCAGAATCAACTGACGCCGAAGGTCACTGGTCATGCGTAAGGTCGACATTTGGGAGTGTGAGTAATCACTCACCTCGCCGAATGTCAAGATTTTATCGCACCGCGAAGGCGGTTTTAGATCGGGGTGTGTCCTAACGACCCGCGGATGCGGTTGACGATATAGGCGCCGTCTCGGCTGGACAGCACCCGTTCCAGATTGGCGCCGTCGATCTTGACGTTCGCGAACCGCGGCCCACCTCTAACGTCATGTAAAGACGCGGCAAAAGCCTCAACCTCCGACATGGTCGAGATCGCCCTGGAGTCCAGGACCCCACACGCCTTGGCGACGCCGACAAGGTCGGCGGAAGCGGCAGTATGGCTGACCTGGCCCCCGGTCTCGCCATAAGCCTCATTGTCCAGGACAATGATCGAGAGATTGGCCGGCTTCTGCAGGCCGACGGTGGCGAGGCTGCCCATGCCCATGAGCATCTCGCCGTCGCCGGTAATCACGACCACCGGGAGGGTCGGCTGCGCCAGCGCGAGCCCAAGGCCGATCATCACGGCGCCGCCCATGCCGCCCCACAGGTAGAAGTTGCGATCGTGATCGCCGGCGGCCGCGATGTCGTAGGTCGAGGCGCCGAGACCGCCGACGGCGATGGCGCCCTTTCTGTCCTTGAGCAGTCGCGAAACGACGGCGCGGCGGTCGAGGAGATTGGCTTTGCTCATTTGGTGAAGACCTTTGCCCCGATCAGACGCTGCGACAACAACACGGCAGTTGGCGTGCAGGCATTGTAGGCCTGCGAGGCGCCGGCCTCGACAACCTCACGCACCTCGTCCGGGCGCGAGGCGCGCAGCACCTTGACACCGGCCAGTTCGAACACCGCCTGGGTGCTCGATCCCATCGGCACTTGCCATGGATTGAACTCGCCCCATTCGCCGCGCATCGTGACCAGCGTGAGGAACGGGAAGCGGAATATCTGCGTGAGCGACAGCATGTTGATACAGTTGCCGACCCCGCTCGACTGCATCAGCAGCACGCCACGCTGGCCACCGGCCCAGGCGCCCGCAAGCAACGCCACGCCCTCTTCCTCAGTCGTCAGCGCGATTCCGCGCATGGTCGAGGAACTCAGCACGCTCTCGATCAATTGCGAATGTCCGGCGTCAGGTACGTAGGGCACCTGGCACACCTCGAAGCGCTGCAATATGGCAAAGATCTCCTCGGGCCAGGAGGCCGCAGTCTCGACGCGGGCGTGCATTGGCGTTTCCAATCAGCAGAATGTCTTTGGCGGAATGTAGATGGGCCGGCGCCCTTCATCAAAGCGCAAAACCGCATATGGCTCTGCGATTTTCTCCCAGCGCAGGCTTGCGATACGCGTCCTCGGCGCGCGCGGCGAATTGGGTTGCGCGCCGGCGGCCCTGGGCTTACGATAGTTGCAGATGAAACTAATCAGGCTTGGGCATCCGGCATGACTGTGCACGCACGAGAGCTGGCTGACGGTTTCGACCTGGAACACCTGACGGCGGAGTTTTACGCCAACCCCTACCCCACCTATCGTGCTCTCCGCGAGAACATGCCGGTCAAGCGGATGCCGAACGGCTCCTATTTCCTGACCCGCTATGACGATCTTGTCACCGCCTACAAGAACACCAGGGCGTTCTCATCAGACAAGCGGAAGGAGTTTCTGCCCAAATACGGCGACTCCCTGCTCTACGAGCACCATACGACAAGCCTCGTCTTCAACGATCCGCCGGCGCACACGCGGGTGCGGCGGCTGATCATGGGCGCATTGTCGCCGCGGGCGATCGCGGGGCTGGAACCGACCTTGATCGCGCTGGTCGACGGCCTGCTCGACCGAATCGCCGCAAAGGAGCGCTTCGACCTGATCGGCGATTTTGCCGCCGCAATTCCCGTCGAGGTGATCGGAAACCTGCTTGATGTACCGCGTGACGAGCGCGAGCCGTTGCGTGACTGGTCGCTCGCAATCCTGGGGGCGCTCGAGCCCGTGATCGGCAAGGAGGCGTTCGACCGCGGCAACACGGCCGTCAAGGACTTCCTCGCATATCTCGAAACCCTGGTCGAACGCCGCCGCGCCAGGCCGGGCAACCCCGAGCGCGATGTGCTGACGCGGCTGATCCAGGGGGAGGACAATGGCGAACGGCTGAGCGCGAAGGAGCTCTTGCACAACTGCATCTTTCTGCTCAACGCAGGGCACGAGACCACGACCAATCTGATCGGCAACGGCCTTGTGACGCTGCTGGACTATCCCGAGCAGAAGGCGCGTCTGATCGCGGATTCCGAGTTGATCAAAACCGCGGTCGAGGAGATGCTGCGATATGAAAGCTCGAACCAGCTCGGCAACCGCATGATCGTGGAAGAGACCGAGCTTGGCGACATCAAGATGCCGCCGGGCACACCAGTGACGCTATGCATCGGCGCCGCCAACCGGGATCCCGCGCAATTCGCCAATCCCGAAAGCTTCGACGTCGCGCGCGCGCCGAACCGCCATCTCGCCTTCGGCACCGGCGCGCATCAATGCGCCGGGATGGCGCTGGCGCGGCTCGAAGGCGCGGTCGCGATCTCGCGGTTCCTCCATCGCTTCCCGGATTATGCGCTCGCGGGCGAGCCGGTGCGTGGCGGCCGCGTCCGCTTCCGCGGCTTTCTCAGCGTGCCCTGCAGCATCAACGCATAGGCCGCCTTTCGGCGCGAATTTTAGGCCGCGACAACACTTCCCTGTGGACGGACGAATGCCCAAATCAACGGGCAGGCGCAAGTTGGTGTAATCTTCAGGGACGCTGCCGCGGAGGTGACGCGGATGAGTTCGTCGGTCGCTGATTTCGTCGCAACCGAAGCGCGCTTCGGCACTTACAATTACGAGCCGATCGGGGTCGTCCTGTCCCGCGGCGAAGGCGTTTGGGTGTGGGATACCGACGGCAACCGGTATCTCGACTGCCTCTCGGCCTATTCGGCGGTGAGCCAGGGCCACTGCCATCCGAAGATCCTGGCAGCGATGATCGAGCAGGCGCGCCGGCTGACGCTGACATCGCGCGCCTTTCACAACGACCAGCTCGCTCCCTTCTACCGCGAGCTCGCCGAACTGACGGGCTCGCACAAGGTGCTGCCGATGAACAGCGGCGCCGAGGCGGTGGAAAGCGCGATCAAGTCGGTGCGCAAATGGGCCTACGAAGTGAAGGGCGTGCCGGACGGACAGGCCGAGATCATCGTCTGCGCCAACAATTTCCATGGACGCACGCTCGGCATCGTCGGCTTCTCGACCGATCCGGGCACGCGCGAGCATTTCGGACCCTTCGCGCCGGGCTTCAAGATTATCCCGTTCGGCGATGCGGCGGCGCTTGAGCAGGCGATCACGCCGAACACCGCAGCCTTCCTGGTCGAGCCGATCCAGGGCGAGGCCGGCGTCGTCATTCCCCCGCCGGGCTATTTCGCGCGCGTGCGCGAGCTCTGCAGCGCGCACAATGTGATGCTGGTGCTCGACGAGATCCAGACCGGGCTCGGGCGCACCGGCAAACTGCTCGCCGAGCAGCACGAAGGCATCGAGGCCGACGTGACGCTGCTCGGCAAGGCGCTGTCGGGCGGCTTTTATCCGGTGTCGGCGGTGCTTTCCAACAACGCCGTGCTTGGCACATTGCGACCCGGCCAGCACGGTTCGACGTTCGGCGGCAACCCGCTCGCCTGCGCGGTGGCGCGGGCGGCGCTGCGCGTGCTGGTCGAGGAAGGCATGATCGAGAACGCGGCGCAACAGGGCGCGCGCTTTCTCGCAGGACTGCAGGACATCCGCGCCAACATCATCCGCGAGGTGCGCGGGCGCGGATTGATGCTGGCGGTCGAGCTTCACCCCGAGGCCGGCGGCGCTCGCCGCTATTGCACGGCCCTGCAGGCGCGCGGCGTGCTCGCCAAGGACACCCACGAAAACACCATCCGCATCGCTCCGCCGCTGGTGATCACGGCCGACCAGGTCGACTGGGCGCTGGATCGGATTGCGCCGACCCTGACGCATGATCTTTCCTGACGACTCGTTGCGTCGGCTCAACGCCGGCCGGCGGTAAACAGCGAACGATTCCGCCGCCAGTGCGGCCAAGCTGATCGAGCCCGCGCCGGACGAATTCGATGCCACGCCGAGCGGCGAACAGAAGGCGCGCTTCAACACGTTTGGGTCGCGAGCCCCTGAGGGCCCGCGCGCTCGTGATCCGGACCGCCGGGCGATACCGCCCGACGCCAGCGCCGCCGTCTTGCCTTTGTGACTGCCGCGCATCAATGTTTGGCGCGGCACCGGCGTTACGGACCGCAGGGCAGGAAAGAAGCGTGACTGGATGAGCATCGATCAACTGCGCGAACGCTGGGGCGATTCGTTGCTCACCGCCCTCACGATCCTGATGCTGATCATGATGTTCGTGGTGGCGCCGTTGCAGGCGCTCGGTCTGTTCGAGTTCCAGATTTTCGAGCTCTTGCTCGCGCTGGTCCTGGTCGGCGGCGTCTTCCTGATGTCAGGCAGCGCGCTCGCGGTTATCGCGATGCTGGTCGCGCTCGTCATGATCGTCACGGGCGCGGTCCTGAGGTTGCGCTCGCCTTCGATCCTCGACCTCAATCTGTTCGCCGGCGCCTGGCTGCTCGTCGGCATTACCATGGCCGTGACAGTGGCGCGCGCGACATTCGCGCCGGGACGCATCACCTATCATCGTGTGGTCGGCGCGGTCCTGCTCTATCTCACGGTCGCCATAATCTTCTCGGCGCTGTACACGTTTATTGGCACGCTGGCGCCTGACGCCTTTCCCGGCATGAAGGTGGAGGACAGCCCGGCGCTGGCGAGCAGGGTCATCTATTTCAGTTTTGCCACGCTCACGACGACCGGTTATGGCGACGTCGCGCCGCTGCATCCGATCGCGCGCAGCCTGTGCAATCTCGAGGCGATCTTCGGCCAGCTCTATCCGGCAACGCTCTTGGCGCGGCTCGTCACGCTGCAGATCGAGCATCGGGATGAGGAGTCGTGACAGACCATGGGGCGAAGGCGCGCGCTTCGCTTTGCCTTGCCCTCTCCGCGAGCCTCAAACAATCGTCCGGTGCCGTTCGATGCAGGTCTGCAGGACCGCATCCATTGGCCTGCCCCACCAGTCATTCGAAAAGATCTCGATCTCCGAATAGCCGGCAAAACCCTCTGCCTCGACGGCCGAGCGGATCGACCTGATATCGATCACGCCATCGCCCATCATGCCGCGGTCGTTGAGGATATCCTTGGTCGGCACCAGCCAGTCGCAGACATGGAACGCAAGCAGGCGTCTGCTTCCGGCGCGCGAAATTTGGCCCAGCAGCTCCGGATCCCACCAGATGTGATAGACGTCGAGCGCGACGCCGAGCGCGCCGGTGCCGGCGGGGTCGAGCGCGTCGCAGATGTCGAGCGCCTGCCTCGTCGTGTTCACACAGGCGCGGTCGGCGGCATAGGCCGGATGCAGCGGCTCGATCGCGAGCGGCAGCTTGGCTTGTTTCGCATAGTCCAGCATCTCGGCGATGCCGTCGTGCACCTGGCTGCGCGCCGCTGCGATATTCTTCGACGCCGCGCTGCCCGGCCGCGAATATTGTGGCAGGCCGCCGACCACGAGCACGATGCAGGGTGCCCCGAGCGCGCTCGCTTCATCCACCGCGCGGCGGTTGTCGTCGCGCGCCGCGCCGCGATGCGCGCCATCTGCCGTGAACATGCCGCCGCGGCAATAGCCTGACAGATCGAGCCCGGCGTCGCGCACCGCGCGCACGGCGCGCTCGAGCCCGACGGCGGCGACCTGGTCCCGCCAGGGATCGATGGCGCGGATGCCGTGACGCGCGCAGGCTTCGATGATCTCAATGAGATTGCCCTGCTTGCGGACCGTCGCAGTGTTCAGCGACAGCCAGCGATGATCGTTCGAGAAATCACGCATCAGGCGTCAATGCCGCGCGTGGCAAGCCACGTCGTCATCCGACGGGTCGCGAGTTCCGGATTGGCCAGCAATCCGGCCCTGTCGGCGAGGCGGAACAGTTCGGCGAGATGCAGGGTCGAGCGTGCGCTCTCCTGGCCACCAACCATCGTGAAATGATCCTGGTGGCCGTTGAGATAGGCCATGAAGACGATGCCGGTCTTGTAGAAGCGCGTCGGCGCCTTGAAGATGTGGCGAGACAGCGGCACCGTCGGGCCCAGCACGTCGTGGAAGCCGGCCTCGTCGCCCGCGGCGAGTCGCGACAACGCATAGGACGCCACCGGCGCGATCGCATCGAAGATGCCAAGCAGCGCGTGCGAATATCCCTTGTCGTCGCCGGCGATCAGTTCGGCATAGTTGAAGTCGTCGCCGGTATACATCCTGACGCGCGCATCGAGCCGCCGGCGCATGTCAATCTCGCGCTGCTTGTCGAGCAGCGACACCTTCACGCCGTCGACCTTGGCCGCATTGGCGTTGATGATCGCAACGGCCGTATCCATCGCCTCGTCGAGCTCGGCGGTGCCCCAATAGCCGGCCAGCGCCGGATCAAACATGTCGCCAAGCCAGTGGATGATCACGGGCTCGCGGACCTGCGACAATACGCGGTTGTAAACATCGGCGTAATCCTCCGCGCTACGGCCGAGCTTTGCGAGCGCCCGCGACGCCATCAGGATGATGCGGCCTCCGGCCTTCTCGACCGCGGCTATCTGCTCCTCATAGGCCCGGATCACGTCGTCGATCGACCTGGCGTCCTCCACCGCGAGGTGATCGGTCCCCGCGCCGGAGAACACCAACGCATTGCCTCTCGTCTTCGCGGCCTTCACCGAGCGCTCGATCAATTCCAGCGAGGTTTTCCAGTCGAGCCCCATGCCGCGCTGCGCGGTGTCCATGGCTTCGGCGACGCCGAGCCCGAGGTCCCAGACATGTTCGCGGAACGCGATCGTCCTGTCCCAGTCGATCGCAGCACCGAGCCACGGATCGACGTCGGCGCGCGGATCGGCCACCACATGCGCGGCAGAAAACGCCACGCGATTGAGCGTGCCCTCGAGTTTCGCCGGGAAGGACCGCGACGTCGCCAGGCGATAGGTCTCGACGCCTCCATCGGCGGTCGGCAGCTTCAACTGATAAGAAGACATCGGCAGGATTGGCTTGTTCATGGCTGTCGTCCTGCTACCTCATGGGTTGATCGGGGCGACGTCAATCCAGCGCCGCTCCTTCCAGCTCTTCAGCGCGCATTCAGCGAGCTGCACGCCCTTCGCGCCTTCAAGCAGCGTGTATTTGTAGGGCGCGTCCTCGCAGACGTGGCGGATGAACATTTCCCACTGCTCCTTGAAGCCATTGTCGTAAACGACGTTGTCGGGCAGCTTCTGCCAGTCGGAATAGAAATCATGCAGCCGCTTCTCGTCCGGATTCCACACCGGCCGCGGCGTCGCCTGGCGCGCCTGGATCATGCAGTCGGTGAGCCCCGCGACCGCCGAGCCATGGGTGCCGTCGACCTGGAAGGTGACGAGGTCGTCGCGATAGACGCGCGTGACCCAGCTCATGTTGATGTGGGCGATCACGCCACCCTTGAGCCTGAAAGTCGCGTATGCGGAATCGTCTGCAGTCGCCTTGTAGGGCTTGCCCTTCTCGTCATAACGCTCGGGAATGTCTGTGGTGCCGATGCAGCTCACGCTCTCGACCTCCCCGAACAGATTGTCGAGCACGTAGCGCCAGTGGCAGACCATGTCCAAAATGATGCCGCCGCCGTCCTCGGCGCGGTAGTTCCAGGACGGCCGCTGCGCTTCCTGCCAGCCGCCCTCGAACACCCAATAGCCGAACTCGCCGCGCACCGAGAGCATGCGCCCGAAAAAGCCGGAATCGCGCAGGAAGGCGAGCTTCTTCAGGCCCGGCAAAAACAGCTTGTCCTGCACCGTGCCGTGCTTGAGGCCTTTCGCGTTGGCGAGCTTCACCACCGCGACCGCCTCCTCCAGATTGGTCGCGATCGGCTTCTCGCAATAGACATGCTTGCCGGCATTGATCGCCTTCGTCAGCAGCGAGGGACGTGCCTGCGTCGTCGCGGCGTCGAAGAACACGGTGTCGCCCTTGTCAGCGAGCGCCCGGTCGAGGTCGGTGGTGGAGCGTGTAATGTCGAAGCGCTTTGCCAGCGCTGCGACCTTCTCGGCATCGCGGCCGACCAGGATCGGATCTGGCATGATGCGATCGCCGTTCGACAGCAGCACCCCGCCTTGTTCGCGGATCGCGACGATCGAGCGGATCAGATGCTGGTTGAGCCCCATCCGGCCGGTGACGCCATTCATGATCAGGCCGAGGCGTTTGGTCGTCATACTGCTTGCTCCTGGAAAACTCGTGGTGTTGGCCGCTGCAACGGCTGCATGCTGGACCAATCCGGATGGACCGAACTGGCAAAGCCCGGTGCGGTCAGCGATCCCGTCAGGAGATCGCCGTCATGGATGGCGAGGCGGACCGTGCCGCCGTCGCGCCTGTAGAGATCGGAGTGGGCCGCGAGGAAGGCGTCGGCCTCCCCGGCCGGCGTCCCGGCAAATCCGTCGACATAATGATGACCGTTGCGCTCGGCATGGCCGACACCGATCAGCGCGCCAAGCGCGAGGTCCTGCTGCACCGCGAGCCCGGGCTGGCAGGTCAGATCCTCGCCGCTGACAAAATACTCAGCTCCATCGGCGCTCCATTTCGCCGCGCGCGCCGCGTTGACGATCGACTTGTAGAGGCCTTTGCACGACTTCGACGAAATGCCGCGGTAGCCCAGCGCGCGTGCCGCCGGGAATGCATCGTAGGAGTCGTCGGCTTCGTCGATGATGAAACCACGCGCGGCCAGCCCGCCGAGCGCGGTCTGGCGCGTGATATCGCGCGGCATCGGCTGCTCGAAGTAGAGAAGCCTGGACGCGATCGGCGCCAGCGCGCGGTCATGATCGAGCCGGTCGATAAGCGCGCTCAGCGCGGAGAGATCGGCATACTGCTCATTGGCGTCGAGCGTCACCTTGTAGCCATAGGGCAGCGTCGCGAGCTCCTGGCCGATCCGCGTCAGCCGGTCCGCGTCATGCGCGGGATCGCCGTTCAGCTTGAGCTTGAAGTAGCGCGCGCCGGCATTCTCCCTTGGATCGGCAACGCCGCCCTCGCCATCGATCCGGTCGTCCATTCCGACCGTGTGCCTGACGGCAACGCGATCCAGCCGCTTGCGATCGGCGAGAAAGCGCGCGATCTCGGTGTCGCCGAGATCCGGCGACAGTCGCGCGTCGATGCCGGCGATATTTTGCGCCATGCCGTCGAAGAAGCCGACTCCAACCGCGCGTAGCAGCGCATCCAGAATCGCCTTGTCGATTTCCGCGGGCCCAAAGGCCGCGGCGAGCGGCGGGATGTCGTCCTTGGCGCAGGCCGCCGCCTGCGCGCCAATGCACTTCGCGTGCAGGCCGAACGCCGTGTCGAGGTCCTTCTCCGACAGATAGAGCTCGCGCGCGATCATCAGCGAGCGGCGGAGCTCCTCGATCGTGTCTTCCGGCGTCAGGTGCGGCCGCTTGTCGAACCACTTGGCCGCCAGCATTTCGGCGCTGGCTCCGATCGCGCTGCCTCTGCCCTCCACCTCGATCTCGGCCCGCACGAATATCTGGATTGCGGCATTGATCGTGACCGCGCCAAAGCGGAACGGCCGGGCAAAGGCGACCGGACGTTCGAAGAAGGCGATATCGCGAACAGCGAGGCGAAGCGGCATCGAAGGTCTGGCCTAGTCCAGTGTGCCCTGCGTGAAGAAATGCTTCCGGATCCGCTGCACCAGCTCGGTGAAGACGGGATCGGACATCGAATCCAGCGAACGCGGTCGCGGCAGCGGGACGTCGTAGATCGCGGCGATCGCGCCGGGCCGTTCGGTCATCACGAGCACGCGGTCAGCGAGAAACACCGCTTCCGGAATCGAGTGCGTGATCAAGAGCACCGTCTTGCCGGTCTCACGCTGGATCCGCATCAGCTCGACATTCATGCGCTCGCGCGTCATCGCGTCGAGCGCGCCGAAGGGCTCGTCCATCAGCATGATCTTGGGATCGTGCACCAGGGCGCGGCAGATCGAGGCGCGCTGCTGCATGCCGCCGGAGAGCTGCCAGGGCAGCTTCTTCTCAAAACCCTCGAGCCCGACCAGCTTCAAGAGCTCCCTGGCGCGGGCTCGATACTTGTCCCGCGGCAGCTGTTTCATGTCGATCGGCAGCATCACGTTGGAGAGGATGTTCCGCCAGGGCAGGAGCAGCGCGTTCTGGAACACGATGCCGACATTGCCATGCGGCTTTGTGACGGGCTCGCCATCGACCACGACTTCGCCCGTCGTCGGCGGCAACAGGCCCGAGATCATCTTGAGCAGCGTGGACTTGCCGCAGCCGGATGGACCGACCACGACAAAGAATTCGCCGTCATTGATGGTGAAGTCGAGCGGCCGCAGCGACGGCACATCGCCGTCGCGCGAACGATAGGTCTTCGACACGCCCGAAAGCTTTATGCCCGGCGCGGCGCCGGCTGCGCGGTCCGACACCAGGCGCAAATGTGCGCCTGGTTGATCCGCAACTGTCTTCATCGCCGATTTCATACAGTCTTATCCAATTGAACGCGTCTGTCGTCGTCATTGCGAGCGAGGCGAAGCAATCCATGTTTCCGCGAGTGGACAGATGGATTGCTTCTTCGCTTCAGCGCAAAATTGCTTTGCAATTTTGTCGCGAGCTCCCGGCAATGACGGTCATGAATCGCCCTTCGGCAGATAATCCTTGGTGTAGAAGGCCTTCGGATTGTCCTTCGCCTTGGCATCGAGGCCGCCATACTCGACCATCAGGTTGACCGTATCGGTCATGTTCTGGTCGGTGACCTGGAACGGCCGCTTGGCCTTGGTCTCGGCGGTGCGATAGAGCGGGATCGTCAGCTCAAAGCCTTGCGTCAGCGTGTCGATCTTGCCGCCCTTGGGGTTGGCGTCGAGAATCGATTGCGCCGCGGCCTTCGGGTCCTTCTCGGCGGCCTCCACCGCCTTGGTCGTGGCCGACATGAAACGGCGGACGAGGTCGGCATTAGCCTTCACATAGTCCGAATTCGCGATCATTCCTGACGAAACCATGTTGATGCCGTAATCGGCGAACTTGATCGGATAGACGTCCTTGCCGGTTGCGTCCTTGATCTTCATCGACTGGTCCATGACGTAGCCGAGGAGAAGATCGGCCTGGCCATTGATCACGGCGTTGAGCTTGGTCTGGCCGTCGCCGGCCACGGTGTGGAAATCACTTTCCTTCAGCCCGGTCTTCTTCAGGAACAGCGGCCAGATCTGCGTCATCGAGTCAGCCGGCGTGATCGCAACCGTCTTGCCCTTGATGTCCTCGGGCTTCCTGATGTTCTTGTCGACAAAGCCCATCGCCGACATCGGACTCGTCTGCAGCAGCACGCCGGTCGCGACCACGGGCGCGCCCTTCACCGCAGCGCGCATCATGGTGGGCACGTCGACATAGCCGAAATCGGCGGTCTTGGCCGCAACCGCCTGCGTCGTGGCGGCCGAGCCGCGGCCTTCCTGGATCTCGAGGTCGATACCCTCAGCCGCATAGATTCCCTTGGCCTTGCCGTAATAGAACGGCGCGTGCTCGCCGTAGACGTACCAGTTCAGCATCAGCACGACCTTGTCCGCGGCGGAAGCCGGCGCCACGGCGAGCGCGGTCCAGGCCAGTGTCGCCAAAGCTGCAGTGATCAATCGCATCAGATAGTCCTCCCGTTATTGTTTTTCGTCATTGCTAGCGAAGCGAGGCAATCCATGACGCAACGCATGGTGACATGGATTGCCTCGTCGGCTTTAGCGCAAATTGCTTTGCAATTCTGTCGCGAGCTCCTTGCAGTGACGGCTGCTCTTTCTTCTTTCTACGCAATAAACCTACGAAGCGAAAATGATGTCGTCGCGCTGGCTGACGTGCCAGGGGATCACAAGCCGCTCGATGCGGTCCACGATCCAGAACAGAACCACGCCGAGCAGCGCGAGGATCACCAGCGCGGCGAACATCGTCGGCAGGTCAAAGGTGCCGATCGAGCGCTGCATCACGTAGCCGATGCCGGAATTGGACCCGACGAACTCGCCGACAACAGCGCCGACCACGGCCAGCGTCACCGACACTTTCAGACCGGAAAAGATCGCCGGCATCGCATGCGGCAGGTTTACCGCTCGGAACACCTGAAAACGGCTGCCTTGCATTGCGCGCGCGAGATCGACCATGTCGGGATCGACAGACTTGAAGCCCTGCACCGCGGAGACGACCACCGGAAAGAAGCCGAGCAGGAATGCCGAAATCACCTTCGGGATGATGCCGAATCCGAACCACACCACGAATAGCGGCGCGATCGCGATCTTCGGCACTGACTGCGAGAACACCAGCAGCGGATAGACGTAGCTCTCCACCGTCTTCGAGCCCGCAATCAGCATCGCGACGGGAATGCCGAACACTGCGGAGAGCAGAAAGCCGCAGATCGTCGCGTAGGTCGTCGGCCAGGATTGCCGCAGCAGCTCCGGCCAGTCGGTCTTCAGCACCGCGACGACATCGCCAGGCGACGGGATCTGATAGGCTGGAATATGGAACAGTCTGATCGCGAGGTCCCATGCAGCCACGATAACAACCAGAAACAGGAAAGGCCGCACCCACGCCGCGTTCAGCACCTTTGA
Source organism: Bradyrhizobium lablabi (assembly GCF_018131005.1). Lineage (GTDB taxonomy): Bacteria > Pseudomonadota > Alphaproteobacteria > Rhizobiales > Xanthobacteraceae > Bradyrhizobium > Bradyrhizobium lablabi_D. The sequence continues at coordinate 389,500 of NZ_JAFCJK010000004.1, read as the reverse complement.
TAAACCCGACGGGCTCTTCGCCTCCGCCACGCTCCACTCCCTTGCACCTTGCTCTATTCGGCGCGAAAATTAACCCGTTGGATAAATACTGTCCAGCCCCTCCCTTGCGGCAAATGCGCGTCGCGAATTCGCAGTTTCGCAGAATGAAAATTACCGCCGACTGTCCCCGCAGACTTTATGCAGGGTTACGCGGTGGCTTCGCCGCGCCACTCCTTGCAATGATGCTCGCGGCAGGCCGGAACTCACACCACCGGCTGTTCCGCCGACTGCCGTGCGGGCGCCTTCGCCCTGCCGAACACGGCTGTGGATTCGCCGGTCAGCGCGGCCAGCACCAGTGCGATCATGTGCGCAAGGCGCTCGTCGCGCGCGTCCTTCTTCAGAAGGTCGCGGCCGAAGATCACGCTCAGCGTGGCGCTGTTGGAGAGATAGAAGAATGCGAGTGCGGCGATCGAAATGTAGAGCTGCACCGGATCGACCGCGACGCGGAAGTCGCCCCTCGCGACACCGCGCGTCACCACGGTGCGGATCATCTCGACAAAGGGCGAGTGCATCGACTTGACCTTGGTCGAGCGCTTCAGGTGTTTTGCTTTAGCGAGGTTTTCCGTGTTGAGCAGCGCCAGGAACTCGGGGTTGCGCAGGAAGTAGTTCCAGGTGAAATCGATCAGGCAGGCGATCGCCTCGGGCGGATCGAGATGTTCGAGAGCGAGCGTACGCTCCTCGGCTCGGATTTTCTCATAGGCGCCCTCCAGCACCTCGAGATAGAGATCCTCCTTGTTGCCGACATGATAATAGAGCATGCGCTTGTTGGCGCCGGCCTTGGCCGCGATACGGTCGACGCGCGCGCCCGCGAGCCCGTGTGCGGAAAATTCCTGCTTTGCCGCATCGAGGATGCGCTGCCGCATCCCCTCGGGGTCGCGCTGCCATTTCAGAATTCGTTTTGCCTTGGCCAAGATCGATCGCTCAGTGATGCCTGATCGACAACCGTAGCACGACACGCAACGTTTGAGAACGAATGTTGTCGTGACAGTTTGCGCGGTGTTGCCGTCCGCGCGTCATTCCGAATTCGCGCCAGGAGGCACTGCATCAAGTGAGGACATGCACGATCACTGATTTGCCCGACAAGGCAAGCCGTCGCACGAGAAATATTCCGCTTCCGGATTCGCCCAAATCAGCGGTTTAATCCGCCCGTCTCACCCGATTGAGGGGCGCTTCGCCATCGTCACGGGTGTTGGGTTGAGATGCGGTGGACGCTGCGGCACACGAGGCGAACGTGCCAAGGCGGACGGCGAAGTCGTGTGGTCCTGACGCCCCAATGGCTGGCGTTAAGTTGCTTGGGATTCGTTCTTTCGCAGCGACGGTGACAACCAAGCCCGGTCTCGCCGAGGAGAGCACGAAGTAAGCCGTAAAACCATCGCGCAGGGAAAGCCGGGTCGTTTCCGGTTACACCTGTGGTCCTACCCCCGTGCTTTTTGTTGCACGGGACCCATGGGTGCGATCGGCACCCGGCTTTCCCTGCGCCCTCACTCTTCAAGGAGGGACAACGATGATGCAAAGCTCGGACAAATGATGTCGCGAGAATGCCTAGTCACATCTTCGTTGGTGTTTGAATTGAATCGCGAATGCACCCTTCACCCGTTTTATCCTCCCCGAAGGGGCGAGACGAGCGAATCTCTCCTTCGAGGAGCAGAGAGCGCGAAGCTACCTCACATCCCCTTCGCTTGCGATGGCTGCACCAGCAGCGTCGGGACGCCGCAAGTGCCGGTGCGGACCGTCATCACGCGGGTGCCGGGTTTGCGGCCGGTGCGCACCTCGGAGACGTCGACGCCGGCGGCAGCCAGCCGCGCCCAAGTGGCGTCGATGTCGGCGACGCGCCAGCATACGCCGCGCAGCCGGTCCGGCGCGTCCGCTTCCGCGTCGCCCGGCTTGTGGGTGACCTCGACGATCAGATCGCCGCAGCGGAAGAACATCAGCCGGCCCCAATCCGGATGCGAGCGGTCGAGCGCCATGTCGAGCGCGAGCCGCGCGCCGTAGAGCGCTGCGGCGCGCTCGGGGTCGGCAGTTGAGACGACCACATGGTCCATCGCGGTGATCGAAGCCGTCGTGGTGCGCACCGACAAGGGCCGCTCCTTCTCCCGCTCGAGAAAGAACATGCGTACGCCGCGCGTTGCATCGGTCGCAGTGCGCGTTCGCTTCCACGACAGCGTCGCGCCGCTCATGTCGTCACGACTCTCGACCTCCACCACAGGCTCGGGATTCAGAGTCAGCCGATCGAGCCGGCGGTGCATTTTCGCGATGTCATGGGTGCGGAAGCAGAGGCTCGCGAGCCCCTCGCCCTGCGTCGCCAGCGCGCCGCGGATGCGTTGCGCAGCCGCATCGTCCCCACGCGGGGCCATCAATTCCAGCGTGGTGTTGTCGAGGGTGAACAGCACCCGCTCCGCGCCATCGCCACTGTTGCGCCAGGCGGGCGCCCGCGCAAACAGTGTCTCATAGGCGGCCGCGCCGGCTGCGATGTCGCCGGTCAGGACGACGATGTGATCAAGACCGGTAATCATGGTCACCTCCTTGAATCTGCGCATGTTGTCTTTTCCGTCCGGGCCGCCGGGGAACCGCGAACAGCCGCTGGTCGTTATTGCGGAACGATCTTCGGCCCCTTCGGTCCCTTCATCTCTAACGGCAAACCACGCAGGGTTGCGAATAATTTCAGCGAACTCGGCAGATCGGCAGTGCTAGTCTGGATCGCCGGCCGGGACCACCCCAACCCACGACGGAAAGCGAATGCAGGCTCTCTTCATCGGACAGACCTATATCGACGTCACCTTCCTCACTGACCGCATGCCGACCGGCGACGAGAAACACGTCGCCGACGCCTATGCGGTCTCGTTCGGCGGCAACGCCGTGACGGCGGCCTTTTGCTGCGCCAAGCTCGGCATCGTGCCAGACCTGGTCGCCACCATGGCCAACGACTGGCTCGGCCGGATGTTCTGGGACATGGCCGCGAAGTACGCAATCTCGGTCCATCCGCGCAAGGTTAACTCCTCCTCGCTCTCCTTCATCATGCCCAATGACGGCAAGCGCGCGATCGTACGCTGCCGCGACGACCAGCACATCCATCCCTTTCCGCTGCTCAACCTGAAGGGCTGCCGCGCGCTGCATGTCGACGGCCACCAGCCGGATGCGGCGATCCACTACGCAAAACTCTGTCGCGAGGACGGCATCCTGACCTCGCTCGACGGCGGCGGCCTGCGCACCAACACCCATGAGTTGCTCGAATTCATCGATGTCGCGATTGTCGCCGAGCGTCTCTGCGAGCAGATGGACAAGACGCCGGAAGGCATGCTCGACTATCTCAGGAGCCGTGGCTGCCGGGTCGGCGGTGTCACCATGGGTGAGCGCGGCCTGCTCTGGTATGACGAGGCGGGCGCAGTGCGCACCCTGCCGGCGCTGCCGATTTCGCGAGAGCGCGTCATCGACACCAACGGCGCCGGCGACGTTTTCCACGGCGCATACGTCTATTCGTATCTCGCCAACCCCGCCAAAGGCTGGCACGAGCATTTTGAGTTCGCGCGCGCGGCCTCGACCTATAAGATCCAGAAGCTCGGCAACGAGGCAGGCCTGCCGACGCTCGCCAATATCGAGGCGATCAGCAAAGAGTTTCAGGTCAAGGCCTGACCGGAAGAGCGTGATCCGGAAAAATGGAGGCCGGTTTTCCGAGAGGGATCGTGCTCGACAAAACAGGGGGAAAACAGGGATGGGGCACGTTTTCGTCGCTGGCAGCATCAACATGGACGTGGTTGCGACGGCCGAGCGTCATCCGCGGATCGGCGAGACCGTTGCCGGCGACGCCGTGCTCTATTTCCCCGGCGGCAAGGGCGCCAACCAGGCGGTGGCGACAGCCAAGCTCGGGGTACCGACCACGCTGATCGGCCGGCTCGGCACAGATGCATTCGGACAAGAGTTGAGGACGTTCCTCACCGCCCAAGGCGTCGATCTTGCCTTGGTCAAGGACACCCCCGGAACGCATTCCGGTACCGCGATCATCACCATCGCCGATGCCGACAACACCATCGTGGTCGTGCCCGGCGCCAACGCGCTGGTCAGTGCGGATGATGTGGCAGCGGCCGTATTTGCCAAGGGCGATGTCGCGGTCAGCCAGTTCGAAATCCCGCTACCGACGATCGCAGCCTTCTTCAAGCGTGCTCGCGCGGCCGGCGTCACCACGATTCTCAATTCGGCGCCGGCGAAGCAAGCCGATGCAGAGTTGCTTGATCTCGTCGATATCCTGATCCTCAACGAGACCGAGCTCGGTTTTCTCACCGGAACGGAGCTCTCCGACAGCGACGAACCCGCGCGCTTTGCGGAAGCGGCGCGCGCCTTCACGCGGGACAAGATCGTCTGCGTCACGCTCGGCAAGCGCGGCGTGCTGGCACTCGTCGAGCGGCGACCGCTGCTCGTACCCGGCCGCGAGGTGAAAGCGATCGACACGACCGGCGCCGGCGATTGCTTCGTTGGCGCGCTCGCCTCGCAGCTCGCCGGCGGAAAACCGCTGCGCGATGCGCTCGCCTACGCCAACGCGGCCGCCTCGATTTGCGTGCAGCGGATGGGCGCCGCACCGTCGATGCCGACGGCGAAGGATGTGGAGGATGTGCTCGTCGCGTAGGGTGGGCGCCACGGTGTTGCCCACCCTCCAAATTTACCTTAGCGCGCTCTTCAGATCGAAGCTCGGGTCAGCCGCTTGCTCCGGCGTGATCGAGCCCCCTGCGCCAAGCAGCCTGCGGCCGAACATATGATCGCCGGCGCGATTGACGGACTCGATGCCGAGCAGCCTGTCGCCCTTGTAGCAGAAGGCGGAGAACTGTCCCTGTGCGCGGTCGCCGCGCACCACGACACGGTCGTAGCCCGTGGTGAGTCCGGCCATCTGCAGCTTGTCGGGACCCTGGTCGCTCCAGAACCACGGCATGCCATCATAGACCTCGGTCTTTCCGGTCAGGCGCGATGCGACGCAGCGCGCATGGTCGGTAGCGTTCTGCACCGATTCCAGCCGCAGCGATCCGCCGAAGCGCTTGCTGGTATAGAGCGCGCAGTCGCCGATCGCGGAGACGTGGGGATCGGCGGTTGCCAGATATTCGTCAACGATGATGCCGGACGCGACAGGCAGCCCGGCCCCGGCGGCGAGTTCGACGTTCGGCAGCACGCCGACACCGACGACGACGAGATCGGTCGGGATATGCGTGCCGTTGCTCAGGCTGACGCCGACGACTTTTGCGCCGTCAGCCTCGATACCCGTCACCTGGACGCCGAGGTGAATGCGGATTCCAGCCGCGGTATGGCGGGACTGCGAGAATTCGGAAATCTCCGCGGTCACGGCGCGCGCCATCACGCGCGTGGCGAGTTCGACGACGTCGACTTCGAGCCCCTTGGCGCGCGCAGTGGCGGCGAATTCGAGCCCGATGAAACCGGCGCCGATCACGACGACGCGCTTGCCGGGAGTGATCACCTGCCGCAGCGCCTCGCTCTCGTCGAGTGTGCGCAAGTAGCGCACCGATTCCAGCTCCGCGTTGGGAATATCGAGCAGCCGGTTCCGCGCACCGGTCGCGAACACCAGATGGCCGTAGTCGAGCAAGGCGCCGGAGGCGAGTTCGACCTTACGCGCGACGCGGTCGATCGCGATGGCGCGATCGGTAGTGAGCTCGATCGTGTTGTCCTGATAGAACTTGCTTGGACGAAACATCAGGCTGTCGGGCCCGCCGGTTCCCTTGAGATAGGCCTTCGACAAAGGCGGCCGCTGATAGGGCAGATGTCCTTCATCATTGATCAGCGCGATGCGCTCGGCGAAGCCGTTTTGGCGCAACGACGCGGCGAGTTGGAAGCCGGCATGCCCGGCGCCCACGATGATGACTGCGCTCTTTGTCATCGGAACAACCCAAATACGAGCGTGCAGGAGTGACCCATGCCGTTTTCCTCTCCGCCGATGTTAGCTTGCTTGCCCCGTCCCCACAGCGCTCGTGTCCGCGTACCGAAGGCGTGTCCATTTGGCCTCATGGCTCGGCCCAAGGCAAGGGGGTCCCGTTCAAATCGGGAAGGACAAACGCCGCGCTTGACATCGCAGGCTCGATTGCCACCTCTTCCGTCAGTGCCTTAGATGCCGAAAGCATCCAGCCCGAGGTTTTCGCATGCCCGCACCCGCCATCCCCCCTGCCGGTGACCCCGCCCTGCTCCGGATCGACGGTCCCGTCGCGACCATGACGCTGAACCGGCCCGCCGCCTTCAATGCGATCGACCTGTCGATCGCAAAGAAGCTCGAACAGCTCGGCGCGGAGGTCGAAGCCAACAAGGATATCCGCGTGCTCGTCATCGAGGGTGAAGGCCGCGCGTTCTGCGCCGGCGGCGACCTGCAGACGATCGGCGCGGCCGCCGAAGCCAACAACATCGCACCCGTGGTCGGCGAGATGCTGCAGCACTATCACGCCTTCATCGCCGCGCTGCGGCGGATGCCGAAGCTCGTGCTGGCGAGCGTCCACGGCTCGGCCGCCGGCGCTGGCCTGTCGCTGGCCTTCGTCGCCGATCTCTGCATCGCCGCGGAGGATGCCCGCTTCACCCCGGCCTATGCCAAGATCGGCGTCTCGCCCGACGGCGGCGGCACGGTCGGCCTTGCCGCCAGCGTCGGTCCGCGCCGCGCACTGCAGATCTTCCTCGCCGAGGACAGCTTTACCGCCCAACAGGCCCAGCAATGGGGTCTCGTCGCCAAGGTGGTGCCCGCCGCCGAACTGAAGGCGGCGACCCGCGACTTCGCGCTTCGGCTTGCGCAGAACGCACCGGGCGGACTCGCGGCCACCAAGGCGCTGATCCATCAGGCGCCGACTACGCCGATCGAAGCCCAGCTCGACGCCGAACGCGACGCCATCATCGGCTGCATGAACACCGAGGAGTTCCGCGTCGCGGTGAAAAAGTTTACGAACAAATCGAAATAGGCGGCGCCCGATAGCGTTTTCGAGCGAAGTGGATACCGGTTCGCGTGAAGAAAACGCGTCCAATCAGAATCGATAATGCTTCTAATTCGGACAGATGTAACCGGTGCCGCCCGGCGCCTTGAAGCAGCCGACCGATTCCGGGATCACCTGCTTGGGCAGCCACAGCACGACCTTCGGGAAATAGATCGTGAAGGTGATGGTGACCAGGAACACGACATAGATCGGCAGCGCCGCGCGCAGCGCCTTCGCAAAACTGATGCCGACGAATTTCGACGCCATCAGCAGCACGAGCCCGTAGGGCGGCGTGATCAAGCCGAAGGCAAGGGTTGCGATCAGCACCACGCCCATATGGACGCCGTTGATGTCGCCAGCCTGGGTCAGCGCGTTCACCAGCGGCATGAAGATGATGATGGTCGGCACTGGCTCGATGAAGTCGCCGACCACGGTGAAGAGCAGCACCATCAACAGCATGATGAGGTGCGGATCGTTGCCGGCGATCGAGGTGATCCAGTCGGCGATGTAGATCGCGCCGCGCAGATACGCCAGCATCCAGCCGAATGCATTGGCGGCGCCGATCGTGATCAGCGGCAGCGAGAAGATCAGGCCGGCGAGGCAGAAGTCGTACGGAATCTTCTTGAGGTGCCCGCGATTCAGCGCAGGAATCACGACGATGATGATCCAGGCCACCGCCACCACGCCGGCTTCCGTCGGCGTGAACCAGCCGGTGAGGATGCCGCCGAGCAGGATCACCGGGATCATCAGCGGCAACGCCGCGTCACCCGCAGCGAAGGCGATCTGCCGAAGCGGCGCCCGCGGCTTGCGCAGGCCGGAGGGCCCGAAGAAGTAGCAGAAGATCATCAGCCCAAAGCCGATCATCAACCCGGGCACCACGCCCGCCATGAACAGGCCGGCGATCGAGACGTTGCCGACCGCCCCGTAGACGACCGCCGTGATGCTCGGCGGCACCAGCGCGGCGATGGTCGAGGCGGAGGCGATGATCGCTGCAATGAAGGCCGGTTCATAGCCTTCCCGCTTCATCGGTCCGCCGAGCGCCCGGCTCATCACCGCGACGTCGGCAGTGGTCGAACCCGACATTTCCGAGAAGAACATGCTGAAAACCACGACGACCTGCGACAGCCCGCCCCTGATATGGCCAACGAGCGATATTGAGAGATTGGCGATGCGGACCACGACGTTCGCCGAGCTCATGAGCTCGCCGACCAGGAGGAAGAACGGGATCGCCAGCAGCGCCTCGGAATCGACGCCATCAAAGATCTTCTGGATGATCGCGGCTAGCGACACATCTGCAAGCAGTGCGCCGATGAAGACGCCGGCCATCAGTGAGAAGGGCACGGGCACGCCGAGATAGCCGAAGAACAGGAAGCAGAACGACATCAACCCAAGGATGATGGGTGCGCTCACGGCTGCGCTCCCCCCCGTACGTCAGAGGGGATTGCGAGATCCTCATCCGGTGGTTCGGGATGGTCAAAGCCGTTGCGGATGCCGTTGACGAGTTGCTCGATCGTAAACAGGCCGATCAGGATGCCGGACAGCGGGATCACGGCATACAGCGAGGCGATCGGCGTTCCCGACGGCAGGCGGAAACTGCCGAAGCCGCGGAGGTAGTTGAGATAGCCATACCAGATCAGGCAGAACGCTACGCCCAGCACCGCAATGCGGATCACGATCTCGACGATCAGTCGCGGTGTGCCATGCATCGCTTCCGAGATGGCGGTGAGATAGAGGTGGTCATTGCGCCGCGTCGCGGCCGCGGTACCGATGAAGATCGCGTAGATGAACAGCGTCGAGGTCACCTCCTGCAGCCACAGCCAGGGATGGCCGATTGTGCGGGTGACGATGTCAGCGGTGACGGAAAGCGAGAAGCCGAAGCACAGCAGGCCGCAAAGCACCATCAGGATGCCTTCGAGCCGGTCGAGCGATCGCCATTTCAGATGCCGCTGCCGCTGCAGCACCAGTCTGTCGGCGATGGCCATTGTCACTCCAAAGGCAGGTTTGTCAGGACGATTGCCCCTCATCCTGAGGAGCGGCTGCCTCACCATGAGGAACTAGTTGATCGAGCGGATCAGATCCTTGACCTTCACCGCATGCGGGCCGAGCTCCTTCGCCAGCTTGTCGAGATAGGGGTCGGCGACCGCGGTAAAACTCTTCTTGTCGACGTCGCCGACGATCTTGACTCCGATCGACTTGAGCTTGGCGGCAGCGGTCCTTTCGAGCTCAAAGGCCTTGGCCGGCTCCTTGGCGCTGATCTCGTTCGCTGCCGTTTGCACCCATTGCTTCTGTTCGGCCGAGAGGCTCTGCCAGAGCTTGTCCGAGACGAATACCAGTGCGTTGTTGGCCTCGTGCTCGGTGATGTTCAGCACCGGCGCCACCTCGTAGTGCTTGTTGACGAGGTAGACGTTGATGCTGTTCTCGGCGACGTCGACCACACCTGTTTGCAGAGAGGTGTAAACGCTGCCGAACGGCATATGCACGGTCTGCGCACCGTAGGCGGGGAACATGGTGTCCTCGGTCGCAGTCGCCTGCACACGGACCTTCAGCCCCTTGATGTCGCCGACGTTGTGGATTTCCTTCTTGCTGTACATGTGCCGCACACCTTGCGAGCCGGTCGCGATCACGTGCAGGCCCTGCGTGGTCTCGTCGATCATTGTCTTGAGCGCTTCGAACACCCTGGGGTCGGCCAATCCCTTGATCACGTGATTTTCGTCGCGGAACAGGAAGTGCAGCGACATGACGCCGGCCTGCGGCGAGATCGTCGCAGTGTTGGCCGAGGAGATGATCGAAAACTCGACGTCGCCGGACTTCACGAGCTGCAGGACCTGCGGCTCCTGGCCGAGCTGAGCGCCGGGATATTGATCGATGATCATGGTGCCTTTGCTCAATTCCTTGAGCTTGTCGGCAAACAGATCGCCGGCGATCGAATAGCCGGTGTTGCGCGGCTGGTCGTAGGCAAAGCGATAGTGCTTGACCTCTTGCGCTCCTGCGCTTGCGGGCAGCAGCAATGCTGCCCCGGCAAAGGCTGCCCGGATGATCTTGGCTGGATTGCCCATCGTGACCCCTCCCCTGTTTTTCATTGCCGCGATCATCCCATCAGTTCTGCGGGATTGTCAATAAAACAAGGGGATACGCCTGCGGTGGCGCTCAGAAAGCCGATGCACTGCGGCAATTATCGATAATTCGGCCGTTCGGGAAAAGGCGTCGCCTATTTTCCTTTGGCGCGCATGAAATCGAAATCGCAGCCTTCGTCGGCCTGCAGGATCGTTTCGTTGAAGAGATGCGCGTAGCCGCGCCTGGCCCATTCAGGGGTTTTCGCGGGCGGCAGATCGGCGCGGCGCCTCTGCAGTTCAGCCTCATCGACCAGCAGATCAATACTGCGCTTCTGCACATCGAGCCGGATCATGTCGCCGCTCCTCACCAGCGCCAGCGGACCGCCTACGGCGGACTCCGGCGTAATGTGCAGCACGATGGTACCGAACGCGGTGCCGCTCATCCGCGCGTCCGAGATGCGCACCATGTCCTTCACGCCGGCGCGCGCGAGTTTTTTTGGGATCGGCAGATAGCCTGCTTCCGGCATGCCCGGAGCCCCCCTGGGACCGGCATTGCGCAGCACCAGCACGTCGTCGGCAGTAACCTCCAGCGCAGGATCATCGACGCGCAGCGTCATGTCCTCGATCGATTCAAACACCACGGCACGGCCGGTATGTTGCAGCAGCTTCGGGCTCGCCGCCGACTGCTTGATCACGGCGCCGCGCGGCGCGAGGTTGCCATGCAGGATGGCCATCGCGCCTTGGGACTTGATCGGATCGGCCGTCGAACGGATCGCGTCCTGCCCCGGCACTTCCTCAGCAGCCGCAACGACGTCGCGCAGCGTCTGGCCGGTGATGGTCCTGGCGTCGAGATCGATGAGGTTGCCAAGCTGCGCCATCAGCTTCGGCACGCCTCCGGCATGATGGAAATGCTCCATGTAATGTTCGCCCGACGGCTTCAGGTCGACCAGCACCGGCACCTCGCGCCCGAGTTTGTCGAAGGCCTCAAGGTCGATCCTATACGACGTGCGGTTGGCGATCGCAGTCAGGTGAATGAGGCCGTTAGTCGACCCGCCGATCGCCTGCATGACGACCTGAGCGTTGCGGAACGAGCCAGGGGTCAGGATCTCGCTCGGCTTCGGCCCCTTCGACTTCGCCATCGCGGCGGCAACGCGGCCGCTTGCCTCCGCGGATCGAAACCGCTCAGCATGGGGCGCCGGAATCGTGGCACTCATCGGCAGCGACAGGCCAAGCGCCTCGGTGACGCAGGCCATCGTGGACGCCGTGCCCATCACCATGCAGGTGCCGACCGACGGCGCGAGACGGCCGTTCACTGCCTCGATCTCGTTGTCGTCGATCTCACCCGCGCGATACTTGGCCCACAACCTGCGGCAATCGGTACAGGCGCCGAGCACCTCGCCCTTGTGATGGCCAACCACCATCGGCCCGACCGGGATCACGACAGTCGGCAGATCGGCGCTGACGGCCGCCATGATCTGCGCCGGCAAGGTCTTGTCGCAGCCGCCGATCACGACGATCGCATCCATCGGCTGGGCGCGGATCATCTCCTCCGTATCCATCGCCATCAGGTTGCGCAAATACATCGAGGTCGGATGCGCAAAGCTTTCGGCAATCGAAATGGTGGGGAATACAAACGGCATCGCGCCGCTCAACATGACGCCCCGCTTCACCGCTTCGATGATCTGCGGCACGTTACCGTGGCAGGGATTGTAGTCGCTATAGGTGTTGGTGATGCCGACGATAGGTCGGTTGAGCGCATCGTCCGAATATCCCATCGCCTTGATGAAAGCCTTGCGCAGGAACAGCGAGAAGCCAGCGTCGCCATAGCTCGTCAGTCCCTTGCGAAGTCCTTCGGCCATTTTCTTGTTTCCTGTGGTTGTCCGCCCGCACTTAAGGAGCGGAGGGAATTATTGTCAATATGAGATAATCCGACGCCAGAATTTGGCCTGCCTGCGGCGAAATCGCACCCATTATTGACAATGACCTTCGCACCATGTTGACGTCAGGTGCCGATTTCACAGTGAACGCGATATGAAAGCCCAGGCCGCATCACCGGATATCCAGGCCCCCTCGCGTGAGGAGGAACAAGCGGAAGTGATCCGCCGGCTGGAAGAGGACATCATCTTTGGCCGCTTCGCGCCGGGCCTGCGGCTGGTCGAGGACACGCTGATGCAGCGCTACGGCGCGAGCCGGCATTTCGTGCGCCAGGCCCTGTTCCAGCTCGAACGCCAGGGCATCGTGCTGCGCGAAAAGAATGTCGGCGCCACCGTGCGGTTCTACTCGGCCGAGGAGGTGCGGCAGATTTACGAGGTGCGGGAAATGCTGACGCGGCAGACGGCGCTGATGATCGGCCTGCCCGTGCCGGCGCACCTGATCGAACAACTGAGCGAGTTGCAGCGGCAATATTGCGCCAAGGCCGACGCGCAGGACATGCGCGGCATCCACGAAACCAACGATGCGTTCCATCTCGCGCTGTTCTCGGCCTGCGGCAACCCCTACCTGGTCCGCTCGCTGCAGGACTACATGAACCTGACGCTACCGATGCGCGCCAAAAACCTCGCCGACAGCGAGGGTCTCGCGCTCTCGCGACGACAGCATGAATTGATGATCGAACTCCTGAAAGGCCGCGACAACTGGGCACTGGCGCAGCTCTGCGTCGATCACATGCAGTACAGCAAGTCAGACTACCTCACCCGGATCGCCGGCAACGAGGCCAGACGCTAGCGTTTGCTCCAGTCGATGATCCCGCTCCTGTCCCCGTCGAACTCCATGCCGCAGAAAGTGCCGCCCTGGAAATAGTCGCCGACCGGATCCGGGGGCAGCTTGGCCTGCTCGACCATCGCGTGCTCGCGAAAATCCTCGGCCCGGCCGGTCGGGCGATAGCCCAGATCATAGGCGCGGTGATTGTCCCACCACGAGCGCTCATTATAGGAGGCGCCATAGAGGATTTCGAAGTGGATATCGGGATGCTCGAGCCCGATGCGGCAGAGCTGCACGAGGTCCTCGGGCTTGAGCCAGATCGAGAGCCTGCGGTGGTCCAGCGGCCTGTCCCCGAAATTGCCGATCCGGAGGCAGGTGACCTTGAGCCCGTGCTTGTCGGCATAGAGCGCGCCGAGCGCCTCGCCGAATACCTTGCTGACGCCATAGCGGCTGTCCGGCCGCGCGGTGACGTCGGTGCCGATGCGGTGATGGCGCGGATAGAAGCCGACGGCGTGGTTGGAGGATGCGAAGATCACTCGCTTGACACCCTTTTTCCGTGCGGCTTCGAAAAGATTATAGCAACCGATGATGTTGGATTGCAGGATGGAATCCCAGGGGCCTTCGACCGAGTAGCCACCGAAATGCAGGATACCGTCGACGCCATCGCAGATCGCCTCGACCTGCGCGAGGTCGGCAAGATCCGCCGCCTCGAATTTTTCACCCTTGCCGAGATCGGCCGGCGGCTTCAGATCGCTCAGCAGCAAATCTGGATAGATCGACGGCAACAGCCTACGCAAGCTCGTGCCGATTCCCCCCGACGCGCCGGTCATCAATATGCGTGGCATTGCGTCCCTCGCCCTTTCTGTTTCGCTGCGACCGAATTGCGGCCGCAGCCTGACAATGATAGCAAACCAGCCGCCAAGGAAACACCACCCAAACACAACAACGAGAACAGCAAATGTCCGATGCTCATTCCGCAGGCTGGCGCCCGGCGACTTATTATCCCGATCCGGCGATTCACGCACTCGATCCGCGCTTTGAAAAATACTGGCTGAAACTCTCCGCGGTTGAGCGGCTGGCCACCGGCCTGCGCTGGGCCGAGGGGCCGGTGTGGTTCGGCGACGGGCGCTATCTGCTCTGCAGCGACATCCCGAATCAGCGCATCATCAAGTGGGAAGAGGAGACCGGCGCGGTCAGCATTTTCCGCAAACCCTCCAATTTCGCCAACGGCAATACCCGCGACCGCCAGGGTCGGCTGATCACCTGCGAGCATGGCGGGCGCCGCGTCGTGCGCACCGAACACGACGGCTCGATCACCGTGCTGATCGAGTCCTTCGACGGCAAGCGGTTGAACTCGCCGAACGACGTCGTGGTGAAATCCGATGGCTCGATCTGGTTCACTGACCCGGTGTTCGGCCTGCTCGGCAACTACGAAGGCTATAAGTCCGAGTCCGAGATCGATGCCAATGTCTACCGCATCGACGGCGCGACCGGCAAAGCCACCATCGTCGCCGAGGGCGTGCTTGGGCCGAACGGGTTGTGCTTCTCGCCGGACGAGAAGATCCTTTACGTCGTGGAATCCCGCGGCGTGCCGAACCGCAAGATCCTCGCATACGATGTTTCGTCGGATGGCGCAAAAATCTCCAACAAGCGCGTGTTCATCGACGCCGGCCCCGGCACGCCGGACGGCATGCGCTGCGACATCGACGGTAATTTGTGGTGCGGCTGGGGCATGGGCGATCCCGAACTCGACGGCGTCGTCGTGTTCGCGCCCGACGGCGTCATGATCGGGCGTATCGCGCTGCCGGAGCGCTGCGCTAATCTCTGCTTCGGCGGCCTGAAGCGCAACCGCCTGTTCATGGCCGCGAGCCAGTCGATCTACGCGCTCTACGTCAATACGCAGGGTGCTCCCGGAGGATAGGCTCACGCTGCTCCCTCCCGCGCCGATCTAGCCTTTCTTCTCCTGTGCCGCGGCGGTCTGCTTGACCAGGGCCTCCTCGAACGCCTTCTGAAGCGTCGCGGCATAGGTGGTGAATTCGCCGGGATCGACGAACGGATTCGGCGCGCCGTCGGCGAGCTTCGCGCGCTTCTCCTTCATCTTGTACATTTCCGGGTGCGGCGCGAGCAGGACGTCGACCTTCATGTCCTTTGCCCGCGCGAACGTCTTTCTGTAGTCGTCGACGATCCCAGGATAGGTCGGGTTGCCGGCGAGGCGGTTCAGCGCCACCGTGCCGCTGCAAAAGATCAGAACCGAGCGCGTCGCATCGCCGTCCTTCACCGCAAACGCCCAGCTCGTGCAGCCCGGCGAGTGGCCGGGCGTTTCACGGGCGGTCAGCGTGACGTTGCCCACGGTGACTGTGTCGCCTTCGCGAACTGCGCGATCGACCTTCACGGGCGGAAACGCAAGCACCGTTTCTTCCCGCGCTCCCGGATAATAGCCGCCTTCAAGCAGCGGTTTGTCAGCTTCGCCTGCAACCACCTGTGCGCCGGTCGCCTGCTTCATCTCAGCCAGGCCGCCGGCGTGATCGATATGCGCGTGGGTGTTCAGTAGAAATTTGATGTCGGAGACCCTGAACCCCAGCTTCTCGATGTTCGCCCGGATCTGCGAGGTCGCTTCTGGCATCACGGTGTCGACCAGGACATGCCCTTGCGGCGAGGTGATCAGATAGGATGCGAGGCCTTCGGTGCCGACATAATAGACATTGTCGATCATCTTGAACGGCTCGGTGGGCTTGTCCCATGACGCCCTGAGGGTTGCGATCAGATCCTTGAGCGTCTGGGCCTGAACGGTGCCGGTGAGCGGAAGCAGCGCGACAAGTGCAATGAAAAGTTTCTTCACGTTCCGCCCCTTCGTTATTGTTTGTCACGTCTTGTTAGGTCGCCTCATGTCCTCTCGCGCGATTGCGGCTGAACATTGACGCGAGCTTCGGCCAACGGGTTCGCATCAATAGAGAATGCCGGCTTCATGCGAAGCCGGCATTCGTCTTCACAAGCGACGCGAGCGCCGCGTCAATTTACGCCGCGTTGTAGCCCGCGACCGCCTTGGCCTCGAGATATTCCTCCAGACCATAACGGCCCCATTCACGGCCATTGCCGGACTGCTTGTAGCCGCCGAACGGCGCCGAGCGCTCGTTCGGAACGCCCTGCAGATTGACGTTGCCGGCGCGGATCTGCCGGCCGACACGGCGCGCGGTTTCCACGGTGTCGGCCGAGACGTAACCGGCGAGACCATAGGGCGTGTCATTGGCGATCTTCACCGCCTCAGCCTCGTCCTTGGCGCCGAGAATGGTCAGCACCGGTCCGAAGATTTCCTCGCGAGCGATCGTCATGTCGTTGGTGACGTCGGCGAAGATCGTCGGACGGACATAGAAGCCCTTGTTGACGCCCTCGGGCAGGCCCGGGCCACCGGCGACGAGCGTTGCGCCCTCGTCGATGCCCTTCTGGATCAACGCCTGGATCTTGTCCCACTGGCCGCGGTTGACCACCGGGCCGATGGTGGTGTCGCCTGCGCGCGGATCGCCGGCCTTGGTCTTGTCGGCGACGCCCTTCGCAATCGCTGCCACTTCCTTCATCTTGGAGAGCGGCACGATCATGCGGGACGGCGCGTTGCAGGACTGGCCGGAGTTGTTGAACATGTGCATCACGCCGCCGGTCACCGCCTTGGTCAGGTCGGCGCCGTCGAGGATGACGTTCGGCGACTTGCCGCCGAGTTCCTGGCTGACACGCTTCACGGTCGGCGCGGCACGTTTAGCCACATCGACGCCGGCGCGGGTCGAGCCGGTGAACGAAATCATGTCGATGTCGGGATGCTCGCTCATCGCGGCGCCGACCTCCGGGCCGAGGCCGTTGAGCAGGTTGAACACGCCCTTCGGTACGCCCGCTTCATGAAGGATCTCGGCGAAGATCAACGCGGAGGTCGGGGTGAATTCCGAGGGCTTGAGGATCATGGTGCAACCGGCGGCGAGTGCAGGCGCGACCTTGCAGGCGATCTGGTTCAGCGGCCAGTTCCAGGGCGTGATCATGCCGACGACGCCGACCGGCTCGCGCACGATGACCGCCGAGCCCATGGTCTCCTCGAACTCGTACTTCTTCAGCACTTCGAGGGTGTTCATGAGATGACCGAGACCGGCGCCGGCCTGCAGCTTTTCCGCCATCGGTAGCGGCGCGCCCATCTCGTCGGAGACGGCGGCACCGATCTCCTTCATGCGGCCCTTGTAGATCTCGACGACCTTGGTGAGCAGCGCGACGCGCTCCTCGCGGCTCGTCTGGGAATAGGTCACAAACGCGCGCTTGGCGGCGGCGACCGCCTTGTCGACATCGGCCTTGGAGCCGAGCGCAACCTCATACATCGCTTCTTCGGTCGCCGGGTTGACGACGGGGGTGGACTTCTTGACGACCGGATCGACCCAGGCGCCATCGATGTAGAATTGCATGCGATTGACCATCGGAAACCTCTTGTGCGGGGCGTATGGAAAAGGGGAACGGAAGCGTTCGGCAGGCATCCTTGCACGAAAGCCCCGGGAATTGAACCCGCCATGTGCGGGGCGCCGCAACGCGCGCGACACCTGATATAAGGTCGGGAACGCACGGGTGGCAAGGCTTGCTGCCTTCGCCTCCGCGAGGTCACACCGCCATCTTGCGATGCCGAACCGGGGCCCCGACGGTCAGCCCCTCCGCCGCGTCGATAATGGCGTTGGCATCGATGCCGTAGTGGCGGTAGAGGTCGCCAATCGTGCCGGTCTGGCCGAAATGCTCCACCCCGAGCGCCTCAACGCGATGGCCGCGCACGCCGCCGAGCCAGCCGAGCGAGGCTGGATGGCCGTCGATCACGGTCACGATGCCGCAGTCCCGGCCGAGCGACGCCAGCAACTGCTCGATATGACTCAAATGCTGCACACCGCGCCGGTCGCGGCGCAAATTCCGTGCGGCGGACCACCCCGCATAGAGCCGGTCGGCTGAGGTGACCGCGAGCAGACCGACGTCGCGATGGCTCTCGCCAATCAGGCCAACGGCCTCGATCGCCTCCGGTGCGACCGTCCCGGTATAGGCAATCACGAGGTCGCAATTCGGCCCCGGCTTGCGCAGCCAGTACGCGCCCTCGGTGATGTCGCGCTGCAGGTCCAGCGTCATGATCCGCTGCGGCTGCTCGATCGTGCGGGTCGAAAGCCGCAGATAGACCGAGCCACCCTCGGCGCCCTCGCGCTGCATGTGCTGGAAGCCGAAGGCCATGATGACCGAAAGTTCGTCGACGAAGGCTGGCTCGAACGAGGCCAGCCCGTCCTGCCCGATCCCGATCAGCGGTGTCTTGATCGACTGATGCGCGCCGCCCTCCGGCGCCAGCGAAACGCCGGCCGGCGTCGCCGCCACCATAAAGCGCGCGTCCTGGTAGCAGGCATAGTTCAGCGCATCGAGGCCGCGTTCGATGAAGGGATCGTAGAGCGTGCCGACCGGCAGCAGCCGCTCGCCATTGATCTGGTGCGACAGGCCGAGCGCCGAGAGCATGATGAACAGGTTCATCTCGGCAATACCGAGTTCGATGTGCTGGCCCTTCGGCGAAAAATCCCAATTGTAGGTCGAGGGGATCTTCTCCTGCCGGAACAGGTCGTGATTTTCCGCCTTCGCAAACAGGCCGCGGCGGTTCACCCAGCCGCCGAGATTGGTCGACACCGTCACGTCAGGCGATGCGGTCACGATGCGCGAAGCCAGGGCGCTCTCGCCGCGCGCGAGTTCGTGGAGCACGAGGCCGAAACCCTGCTGCGTCGACATCTGCGCTGAAACCTTGAATGCAAGGCGCTCGGGCACCTCGATGGCGGGTGCCGACAGGCGGCGGCGGCCTTCGCGGTTGAAGGGCGCCTCGGCCAGGAAGGCCTCGAGCTTCGCTGTGTCCAGCGCCAGGCCCTCGAACCTGTCCCATTCATGGCCGGGGCGGATGTTCTGGCTCGCGCGCCACTTCTCCATCTGCGCCACCGTCATCAAGCCGGCATGGTTGTCCTTGTGACCCTGGAACGGCAGCCCGACACCCTTGATAGTGTAGGCGATGAAGCAGACCGGACGATCGTGATCGATGGATTCAAAGGCCTCGAGCATGCTCGCCATGTCATGGCCGCCGAGATTCGACATCAGCGCAAGCAATTCCTCGTCGCTGCGGCGATCGATCAATTGCGAGACCGGTCCCTGGTCGCCGATGTCGTCCTGCAGATGCTTTCGGAACGCCGCACCGCCCTGGAAGCAGAGCGCCGCATACATCTGGTTCGGACAATTGTCGATCCAGCGCCGCAACGCCTCGCCGCCCGGCTCGGCAAAGGCGTCCTGCATCAGCTTGCCGTATTTCACGATCACTACGTCCCAGCCAAAGTTGCGGAACATGGTCTCGAACTTGGCCCACAGCCCTTCGCGCACCACGGCATCGAGCGACTGCCTGTTGTAGTCGACCACCCACCAGGTGTTGCGCAGCCCGTGCTTCCAGCCCTCCAGCAGCGCCTCGAAAATATTGCCCTCGTCCATCTCGGCGTCGCCGACCAGCGCGATCATCCGGCCCTCGGGCCGGTCCTGCATCCAGCCATGCGCCTTGACATAGTCCTGCACCAGCGAGGCGAACAGCGTCTGCGCTACGCCGAGCCCGACCGAGCCGGTCGAGAAATCGACGTCGTCGGTATCCTTGGTGCGCGACGGATAGGATTGCGCGCCCTTGTAGCCGCGAAAGTTCTCCATCTTCTCGCGGGTCTGGTGTCCGAACAGATACTGGATCGCATGGAACACCGGGCTCGCATGCGGCTTCACCGCGACGCGGTCCTGCGGGCGCAGCACCGAGAAATAGAGCGCCGACATGATGTTGGCGAGCGAAGCGGACGAGGCCTGATGGCCGCCGACCTTCAGCCCATCCGTGTTCGGCCTGACATGGTTGGCGTGATGGATCGTCCACGACGACAGCCAGAGCACCTTGCGGGTCAAGGCGGACAGCGTTTCGAGGCGTTCGGGCGCGATTCCCATGGCAAAGCTCCAGAGCGATGTTGCCGATGATACCGCCGGCAAAGAGAGCTTAAATCTCAAATCCTCGCGACAGCACAGGCAAATTTGGGATAATTTGCCACGCCCTGCCCTCACTGAACGAGTTCATCCCAATGCCCACTCTGGATGCCATCGACCGCAAGATCCTCAGCCTGCTCCAGACCGACGGTCGCATGACCATGCAGGAGCTCGCCGACAAGGTCGGCCTATCAGTGTCGCCTTGCCACCGGCGAGTGAAACTCCTCGAAGAGCGCGGCGTGATCAGCCGCTACATCGCGACCGTCGATCAGAAATCGCTCGGGCTTCACGTCAGCGTGTTCATCTCGATCAAGCTCGCGCGGCAGAAGGAGGAAGACCTCAACCGCTTCGCCCGCGCGATCTCCAAATGGGACGAAGTGCTGGAGTGCTATCTGATGACGGGCAACCGCGACTACCTCCTGCGCGTCGTCGCCGCGGACCTCTCCTCCTATGAGGCGTTCCTGAAGAACAAGCTGACACGGCTCGACGGCATCGCCTCGATCGAGTCGAGTTTTGCATTGAGCCAGGTGAAGTACTCCACCGCGCTGCCGGTGTGATTTCTTCACCCTTCCCTTGGGGAGGATGGGACCCCGGCGCGTCGATTGATTGTCAAACAGTGGTGAGGATGTGTGTCCGCATTCTCGCGACATGAATTGTCCGAGTCTTGTGTGAACATCCCGCCCTTACTTCAAGGAGGGCGCAGGGAAAGCCGGGTGCCGATTGCACCCATGGGCCCGGTGCAACAAAAAGCACCGGGGTAGGACCACAGGTGTAACCGGAAACGACCCGGCTTTCCCTGCGCGATGGTTTTACGGCTTATACGTGCTCTCCTCGGTGAGACCGGGCTTTGTTGCCACCGTCATCCCTGCGAAGCGCGAGCTTCTCAAGAACCTAACACCAGCCACTGGGGCGTCAGGACCACACGACTTCGCCGTCCGCCTTGGCACGTTCGTCTCGTGTGCCGCTGCGTCCACCGCATCTCACCGCAACACCCGTGACGATCGCGAAGCGCCCCTCGATCGGGTGAGACGGGCGGATTCAACACCTGATTTGGGTCAAACCCGAAGCACTATATTTTTCATGCGCGAGCTTGCTGCGTCGGGCAAATCAGTGGTTCGCATTCGGCCGGACAACCGGCTCATGCCTAGAGTGCGATGATGATTTTCTTCCTCATTTCATCGCGCGCCGGTGTTCCGACGTAAGGGGCGGCTTCATTTCTGGCTGAAGTGGATGATGCCGTCCCAATTGTCGGGCGGAGGGTCCAGCACAAATCCGATCACCCGGGAAAGATAGATTCCGGCCACGACATCGTCGGGATGGCCGGCGGCAAACTCCTGCAGCGCATCGAGCGTGCGGAGCCAATCCCTGCTCGCATACACCTTGTAGACGCGATTCCAGTCCTCGACGAGCCGCGCCATTTCCGGCGTGGCGCGGCTCTCCTCAGGGCCTTCAATCATGCCGAGAAGCTCGAAGACATCCACCGGCTTTCCGGCCCCCTTGGGCTGGCTGCGGTCCACCCGCCGGAACAGGAACTGATCTGAACAGACGTCGGCGATGCCTCCGCTCGCAAGGATGCTGCTGCCATAATACTTGTTCAGCCCCTCCAGGCGGGACGCGATGTTCACGGTGTCGCCGATCGCCGTATAATCAATTCGGTCGGATGACCCGACATTGCCAAGGACCGCCTCGCCGACGTGAACCCCGAACCGTGTGTGCCACGGCACCAAACCTCGCTCGGCCCAGCGCTCGTTCAGGTGCCGCAACGCGACACGGCATTTCAGGGCCGTCGCACAGGCCACGTGTTCGTGTCGCGCGACCGGAAGCGGCGCATTCCAGAAGGCGAATATCGCGTCGCCGATGTATTTGTCGACCGTTCCGCTCTCCCTGATGATCAGGGATGCGAGCTCTTCAAAATATTCGGACAGGTTGATCATCAGCGTTTCAGGCGGCATGCCCCCGGCGATATCGGTGAAATCCCTGATGTCGCTGAATAGCATGCTGACGCGCCGCGTCACGCCGCCGACCTCGACTGTGCGCTCGCTTTGCAGGAGCTCCCTGACCAGCGC
This sequence comes from Bradyrhizobium lablabi, assembly GCF_018131005.1. Taxonomy (GTDB): domain Bacteria; phylum Pseudomonadota; class Alphaproteobacteria; order Rhizobiales; family Xanthobacteraceae; genus Bradyrhizobium; species Bradyrhizobium lablabi_D. The sequence goes on along the minus strand of NZ_JAFCJK010000004.1, from coordinate 367,675 downwards.
CTTTGGCACGAATTTGGAAACTTCCCGAATGGCTCCCTTCATGCCCGACATCGATCTGATCAGCGTGTTAACCTCATGCACTCGCGATTCCATTTTGATGGGATCTGCAAGCTGGAACGATTGGATCAGCTTCGCCTCTTGGGAAAGCCTGCTGAGCGGTTTGGAAATCGAATGCGCGAAGTAGATGATGGCCGGCAGGGCCAAGGCAAAGACCGACAGTGCGGCCAGAATGCTTCGTGCAGCGGCATGGGCCAGAGGTCCCATGAAATCCGAGAGAGGAGCCGCATAGAGCACGAAGAAGTTGCCTCCGTCCCTGGCGACTTGATGCAGGACCGTGGCGATATATTCCGAGCCACCAACATCGAGAATTGCCGATTGGTAGGCACCGTCGCGAGCGAAGACTTTCAACGCCTCCCGAACCACGGAGTCCGTGAGATCCGCGGTCGTTGCAAGTTCGACCGACTTGGCGTCGCCGTCGCCGGACGCCTTGAACATTCGATCAGGATCGAAGTGGGCCAGCAGACGGTTCTGGTCGTCAAAGGCCACAAAGCGCTGATTTTCATTCGACCTCACCGATCGGATATAGCTCATCAGCCGCTCGAGCGTGATGTCGACGCCGACCACGCCGCCCTCGAATGCCTTCGCCAGGGTCATTCCTAACTGCGAAGTGGCTGCGAAGACATACGGTGTGGTGCGAGTCACTTTCCCGGGTTGCGCACGCGCGTCGCGATACCAGTCGCGGCGACGGGGATCGTAGCTTGCGATCTCATCGCCGAGCATCCCTACCTGCCGGCCAGCGGCATCGAGAAATTTCCAGGTCCTTGCGCGAGCGCCGTTGTCGGCGCGGATTTCCTGAATCGCGAATCGCGTGGCCGGGGGGCCACCCAATTTTTCGACAAAGGACTTTTCGGTGTCCGCGATCGACAGGACGTGAAAGTAGTTCCCGTTCTCGTAGCCGACATACACGGCGGAGATCTGCGGATTGAGCGTCAGGCCGGACAGGATCGATTTCAGCACCGCGTCCTTGGGTCCGGTTGCCTGTCGAAAAACGGGATCGTCATGAAGTTGCTCGAGGATCAGGAAGGGCGACCCGAAAAATGCGACACGCCGTTCATTGATCCGGTCGATTCTCTCCTTGAAGGAATCGGCGGCAACTCTGATGGCATTCCTGCGGTTCTGAACGTAATCGGTGATCGTAACTCCCACCCCCACGAGCAGAGCGGCGGACAGAAACATTGTCAGGATTGTAGCGAACAGCGTGAAGCGCGGTTCGCGAGCCGGAGAGGAGTGCATGGTAAGCTACCGCCTCCGCGGTGGTCCTACTGCGCGGACAGCTCGATGATACGTTTTGATAGATAGTCGACCCAGTATCGGACGAACGGATCGGCCTCGTCCAGTTTCTGCTTGAGCTTGTCCTCACTCACCGTGAGCACCTCGCATCCCTGCTTGGTGAAAGCAGTAGCCCCGCGCCGCGCTCCAGCCATGAGCGCATGCACGCCGAACATCTGTCCGGGCTTCAACTCGGTCAAGGTGCGCTTTTTGTCGGCGGGCCCGGCGAGAAGCGTGACGTCGCCACGAAGCAGGATATAGGCGGCCGCTCCCATATCGCCTTCGGCGAAGATCGTCGCCCCTTCAGGAAACACCTTGCGATCGAAACCTTGCCATACGGCTTGAACGGAGGGGTTTTCCGGCTTGGAGATCATCGGGGGCGCCTCAATCGGCTCTCTGATTCATTCCGCGAAGAGCTGCACGACGACGGCGATCAGCGCCGTGCAATGCAGCTCGCCGGCAAGGCGCTCTCCCTCACGCCGGGATGCTGCACCAATGCCGCTCGTGGTCGCCTCGCGCCGGCCATGGCGTGGCCTTGGCCCCACGCGGAGACGGCTCTTCTTGAAGCCTGTTGGAGTGTCGAGGATAACTCAGGGCTGCGCGGAAGAGATGTGCAGTTTGTGCCAGGCCTTGCTCGACCCGGCTTCGCCCGCGCGCGCCGGCGCGTTCCAACTCTTGCTTGACGCGGTGCCGGTGCCCCTCACTTGGCGAAGGCTTGATAGACCATGTTTCGGATCAGCGAGCGGTAGTAGGCACTCCGGCCTATCGACACCTGCACCATCATGACGGCGATCAGCTTCTCGTTCGGATCGACCCAAAAGGTCGTCCCTGACGACCCGGTCCAGTAGAACTCTCCCGCCGAACCCGGCATCGGATTGCGACCGGCATCGGTGCGAACCGCGAAGCCGAGACCAAAGCCTTGCCCAAGAGCGGGGCTTGGAACGAGAGAACCGAACAACCCCTGTACAGCCTGGCTTATGGCCGTTCCAGGCGGCAAGTGATCCGTCGTCATGTACGCCACGGTCCGCGGAGAGAGAATGCGGGCGCCATCGAATTCCCCGCCGTTGAGAAGCATTTGACAGAAGCGCGCGTAATCCGCCGCGGTGGAGACCATGCCGCCTCCTCCGGACAGCCAACTGGCAGGCACGCTCAGGTCGCGCATGGGTGGCCGCTTGCCGGTCGCCGCGTCAACCTGCGGTTCGGCGACGCGGCCGATCTGCCCTTCGGTTATGTTGAAGCCGGTGTCCGGCATGCCGAGCGGCCTTGTTATGCGCTCGGCGATGAACCGATCCAGTTCCATACCCGACACGACCTCGACAACACGGCCGAGGACGTCCGTCGACGCACCGTATTCGAACGTCGTGCCCGGCTGATAAGCGAGCGGCAACTGCGATAGCTTGCTCACGACAGCCGCGAGGTTGTCGCCCGGCGCTCCGATGTTTGCGTTGCGATAGGCCTGCTTGACCAATGAATCGCCGAACTGTCCGTAGGTCAGTCCTGACGTATGGCGCAACAAGTCCTGGATCGTCATTTCGCGCTGCGCGGGCGCCAGCGCGAGCTCAGGCTTGCCGGTGTCCTGATTGACCTTCTCGACGCCGACTTTCACGTCCTTGAATTCGGGCAAAACCGACGACACCGGCGATATGAGCTGGAGCTTGCCCTCCTCGACCAGCATCATGGCCGCGACGGAGACAAGCGGTTTGGTCATGGAGGCGATCCGGAAGATTGCATCCGGCTTCATGACAACCTGCTTCTCGCGATCCTGATAGCCAAATGCGCGGGAATGAGCTACTTTGCCGTCGCGCACGATCAGAAGGACGGCGCCCGGTATTTTTCCGCTGTCCACTTCGGACTGGAAGACGGCATCGAGTATTTTCAGGCGCTGCGCCGATAGGCCTACCTCCTCCGCCAGTGATGCGGTTGGAAGCGACTCGGCAGCAGCAGAAAAAGCGATGCAGACGGCGACAATCGTTGCAGACAAAAGACCACGGAGCATCATCGGAAGCCCCCAATCGTCGGAAATGGCCACGTCACAAAGTGGTCGTGAACGTAGCTGCCCAGTGGATGGATTTCAAGTTGCAACGGGGACGATGGACATTGCTGCCGCCTTTCAGCTTCGAACGCGGGTGAGTACAGTCCTGGGAGTCATAGGCGTCCGCTATGGCGTAGTCGAGCGAAGTGGATGCCGGTTCGCATGAAGAAACGTGTCAAACAAGAATCTGGACTTCGGTCATGATCAATCGGAACCGATAAAGCTCTAGGAACTTTGATACTAAGCTGGGAGGTAAACCAGCAAAACCAGGGAGGTTAGTAATGAGAAGTGCAAAATTGCTAAATACTCTCGCGTTGATCGTTCTCGTGCTGGGTTGTGCTTTCAGCGCGGAGGCGGCGCCGAAGAAAGATGTCAATGCTATCCGAGCTGAATGCTTCAGGCAGGCGAACGCGGCCGCCGCGGCTGGCGCCGGAAGCATGACCAGCGGCGCCACAGCCGCGGCAAACGCGGCAGGTTATTCCGCTTACCGCGCTTGCGCGCAGAGGAACGGCATTCGACCGTAATCCCAACCCTACTCTCGTGACAGAATAAGCAGGCATGCGAAGACCGTCTTCCTGGCGGTCTTCGGTGTCGCGCAATACGAGCCTCGCCCATCATCGGTAGAGCTGCATGCATCGCGAGGCCACTGATGATTGCAGCTCAGGTTTCGATCAGTGGAAGCTTTGTCTTCCGACGGTACTCAGGCTTTCTCAGCTTGGCAGGTCGAAGCGTGCAAGCCGCCGCCGGTCGAGGAGCACGATTTCGCGTTGATTGTGGCCGATGAAGTCGAGGATGCGCGCCTCATGCAGTCGAGAGAGCGCACGCGACACGGTTTCGAGCCTCAAGCCAAGGTAATCGGCGATGTCAAGGCGGGACATTGGCAGGGCCATTACGCCAGCGGCGGACAGCCGTCCGTCCATTTCAAGCAAGAAGGCGGCCACCTTCTCCAGCGAGGTTTTTCGGCCCAGCAGCAGCATGTGATTTTCCGCGTGCTGAAGGTTGCTCGTCGTCATGCTGAGCAGGTTTCGCGAAACAATTGCGTCGGTCTCGGCCACTTGCTCAAGGCGTTGCCGTCTGATCAGGCGAACAGTGGTCTCGACGACCGCTTCAGCAGTAAATCGATGCGCCCCACAGTTCTCCAACCCAAAAATATCGCCGGCCAGGTGAAACGCACCGATCTGGCGCCGACCGTCGGAAAGCAGTTTGTAACTTCGCACCGCTCCGCATTTCACTTGATAGACGTACTCGGCAGGCTCTTTCTCGCCAAAGATTTCCGTCCCTTTTTTGTAAGTGAATTCACTTAGGCTGACGATTGAGTTTGAACCGCTTGTCATGCCCAGATCGCTGAGCGAATTGGGGCGAGGCGTCCTGTCCGTGGTGATGCGCACAAACATGAGTCGATTCCTCCGTCAATTGCGCGCATCTTGGCGCGTGGAGTGATCACTCCCAGCCCAAGCTTGCATTCAAAGGGAGGAGAACCTACTCAATGATTGGCCCCATGGTCATTGTACCAAGGGACAATGCGACAACTGCAAAGGGAGCGCGGGCTCAATGCCGCAGCACGCCCTTTGGTTTCAGCCTCGCGACCACAAGCAGCGATCTCAGCATCTGGTAACGACTTGGCCATAGGCGTTCGTCACTTGCACGCAGCCCGGCGTCGCCGCATAGGCGCCTGCTGCTGCCGCGGCCGCCGCAGTGCCATAGACCGCGCGACGCGTGGTCCGACGCGCGACGCCGGCATAGCTCATCGGCGTCAGCGGTCGCCCGACCCGTGCCTCCGAGGTGGAAATCAGCCCTTGTTCGACATCGCTCTTGCCGTTCCAAAGCAGAGCGCCCGAGAAGGCGGTGAAGGCGGTGAGAAGCAGAAACGTGTTGCGAAGCGAGATGGTCATTTCTTGGCTCCAGCGGTTGTGCCCGCAGGCACTTCGTCAAATTCGATCATGACGTCGGAGTCTAGGCCGACCTTCATTGCGCCCTCCGGTGGTTTGAAGGCAAAGGCGTCCGCGTCCGCGATCGGGTCGGTCTTCCAGTCCTTGATCCGCAGCGTGTATTGCGGCGCGCCAGCAATGGTCTTGCTGGTGATCACATATTTGCGCGGAATCGGCTGCGCGCCGGTCTGGATCCAGATCTGCCAGTCCGTGTCATGTCCGCGAAACGCAAGATGCTCGCACTCAACGCCATCGACCACGCCCTGCCCGATATGACGGCCCTCGATGACGTCGGACGTCAGCACGTCGAAGGAATTGGTGAGCAGCAGATCGGTACCCGGCATTGCTGCGCCCGTCTTCGCCTGAATGGCGTCGACCAGTTGATCGATCGTGCCGGGCGCTTCCGTCTGTACATAGGCCTTGGCGTTGTTGCCATAGAGCGAGACGAGCTTCCCGTCATACACCAGATCGACATCGGCATAGCCGCCGGTGCGCTTGACGCGCAGCTTGTCAGGTCGCGCCATTCTCAATTGACCGGAACTGGCGAACTGAATCTTTTGCAAATCGGGCGTGATGACCTCGACGTCGCTGTCGAACGTCGCCGTGATCGATTTCTGGGCAGCGGTATAGTCCGTCATTGCCTTCAGCAGGCTTGCGGAATCATCGGCGCGAGCGTCGCGGCTGTTCACTGCTGCAAGTATGGCAACCGACGCCGCCGCTGCCGTAATTCGGATCAATGCGCGAGGTTTTGCTCTATTCATGTCGATCCTCCATGGGCACGCGAGCAATCTAGATGCGCCACGTCATTGAGGCTTGACATGGATCAACATTCCCTGCCTGCGCGAACGGAGGATACCGACGGCTAGCTCACGAACACGACTCGCGTATCCAGGGAAACGCGTCGGTACAGATCCTCGACGTCATCGTTCACCAGGCGGATGCAGCCGGAGGCGACGAGATGGCCGATTGTTGTCGGCGAATTCGTGCCGTGTATAAGTAAGCCGGGCTTGTCGAGCAGCAGCGCGCGAGCGCCCAGCGGGCTGCCAGGGCGGCCGGTCGATGGAAGCAATGTGTCCGCGGCCGTCATGCTCACCCCGGGAGTCTTCCAGTCGGGCCACTCGAGCTTGTTGGTGATGCGGAAGAAGCTGCCGCCCTTCAGGCACTCCGGCGCGACCCCGATGCCGTAGCGACGCGCCGAATTGTTCGAATCGATCAGGTAGAGAAAGCGGTTTTCGCGATCGACCACGATCGATCCGGGGACAATGGTGGTACGATAAAACACCACCTGACGCTGATACGCGAAGGGCAATTTTTCGCCCGTAGAGCCGCCATCGACTCCGGGCTTCAGATCTGCCGCGACGGCGTCGTCTGGTCCGCGCGCTGCCTTTGACGCTGATGCCGACACGCGGCTGCCGGTGGGGCCCTTGCTTGCGACATATCCGTAAATCAGGCCAGACAGGGCGAGAATGGCAATCACCGCGGAAGCGGCGATGACCAGCGGCCTCCATTTTTTGTCCTCCGACAGGACGCGGTTAATGTCAGCCGCCGATTTGACGTCGGCGGCGGCGAACTCGTCCTCGATCCGCCGGACGGCGTCTTCGAGCGCGGCAGCGTGAGACGATGCGGCCTCGTGCGAAAGGGATGATCTCCTGATGAGATCGTAGGCGTCCCTGTAGATCTGGTCGCGCGCCACTGTATCCTTGCCTGCCACGGCCTTGGTCAACAGCGAGTAGTAGTCCACGTTCATGGGTCGCCCCTACCTGACAGGAGGCGCGTACTGGATCCCGCCTCGCGTCCACAGCGCGTTAAGTCCGCGCGGGATGCTCAGGCGCGACTGCGTTCCGACGTTTCTCTCATAGATTTCGCCGTAGTTGCCGACGGCCCGCACCGCGCGCGCGGCCCAATCCTTCTCGAGGCCCAGTTGCTGACCGAATTCACCTTCGGCTCCGGCCAGGCGCCGGATGTCGGGATTGGCGGATTTCGGCGCGTCGCCGATTGTCGCCGACTTGACGCCGAGTTCCTCGGCATTGATCAGCGAGTAGAGCGTCCATTTCACCAGATTGAACCACTGATCGTCGCCCTGTCGTACCGCCGGCCCTAGCGGCTCCTTGGAGATGACCTCCGGCAGGATGATATGGCTGTCAGGCGCCGCGAGCTTGAGACGCTCCGCATAGAGCTGGGAAACGTCGCTCGTCAGCACCTCGCACCTGCGTTCCTCATAAGCCTTGCGGCTCTCTTCAGCAGTGCCGAATGTCAGAACATTCAGCGGCATGTCGTGGGCTCCGAAGTAGTCCGCCAGATTGAGCTCACTGGTCGTTCCGGTCTGGGTGCACACCGTCTTTCCGCCAAGCTGCAGGGCCGTATCGATTCCCGCCTCCCGGCGCAGCAGAAAGCCTTGGCCGTCATAATAGGCGACGCCGGTAAACATCAGGCCAAGCGAGGTCTCTCGCGACATGGTCCAGGTCGAGTTGCGCGACAATACGTCGATCCTGCTTGATCGCAGCGCATCGAAGCGGGTCGAGGCGTCGAGCGGCAGGAATGTCACCTTGGAGGGATCGCCAAATATTGCGGCCGCGACTGCACGGCAGATATCGACATCAAGGCCGTTCCAGTTGCCTCCGTCGTCTTGGCTCGAAAAGCCCAGCAATCCCTGCCCGACGCCGCAATTGAGCGTGCCGCGCTCCTTGACGGCGTTCAGCGTCTGCGCGCGGACCGGCGGGCTGTCCACCGCGATCAAAACAAGCAGCATTGCCGCCATGAGGACGAAGGGGCGCCTTGTGCAATCTGGCATTCCGTTCTCGCATTCGGGTCGGCGCGGCCTGCCGGGCGCGTCATGTTGGCGACAGACGGATGACTATCCGCCACCCAGTGTTTGCCGCCTACAAGAGCAAGGCTTGATATAGATCAATCTCGCGCAGGACCCTTGAAGGGTGCGGCTTCTCATTTTTACAAATATTCACCAGCCTTTGAATGTCATTCAGCTCTACCTTCCGCACACCACGCTCGCGCGCATTGCAGGCGAAGCCGACTTGGCCGCTCCTGGCGATCTTCTGGAGCGAACTGCCGCCTCGCAGACCGCCTTCGCCGCGGGCTTCACTGCTCGAGCCGGTGTTGGCGGTTGACCGCCGAGACCCCGAGCGACTGGCGACGACGCTTTCGTTAACAGCAATCGCTCTGTATGTACGTCAATCGCTCTGGCGCGGCTGCAGGCCTGGTTCGCTAGATTATCGTGGTACCCACGCCAATAGCGGACGGAGACAAGCCATGGCCTGGATGAATTTCGGAAGCTCCCTTGCAATCACGCAGCGACCAGCAGCCGCAGGTCGCAGCGCGGCCAGCGAGAGCGCGTCGCCAATTCCGTTCGTGCCGGGTTGCGCTCCACGTGCATAGACCGTCCGCCGTCTTTTACCGATCGGGCGCAACCCTGAGCATTGGCTTATTCCAAGCCCTGAGGCATGGGCATGACTGAGTCGAGAAAGCTTGCTGTGATACTCGCCGCAGATGTCGTCGGGTTCAGTCGATTGACTGGCGCCGACGAGGAGCGAACCTTGGCACGGCTGCGCACACTGCGAAGCGACCTGATTGATCCGACGATCGCCGTCCACAGGGGCCGCGCCGTGAAGCGGACCGGCGATGGAGTCCTGGTGGAATTCCGGAGCGTCGTCGAAGCCGTTCGTTGCGGCATCGAGATTCAGAGCTCAATGATTGAGCGCAACGCCGGCGTGCCGCCGGAGCGGTGCATTGTATTTCGCATCGGCATTCATCTCGGTGATGTTGTCGAGGAAAGTGACGGCGACCTGATGGGGGACGGCGTCAATATCGCCGCACGCCTTGAGGGCGTTGCTCAACCCGGAGCCATATGTCTTTCGGAGGATGCCTACCGGCAGGTGAAATCGCGGCTCGATCTCGCAATCAGCGACCTTGGTGAGACCAAGCTCAAGAACATCGCCGAGCCGATGCGCATCTATTCGCTGCAGTTCGGAGGTGCCGCCGCGGCAAAGGGAATTGCCACACCGGCCACGCCCGGATTGTCACTGCCCGACAAGCCGTCGATTGCGGTCCTCCCGTTTCAGAACATGAGTGGTGATCCTGAACAGGAATACTTTGCCGACGGGATAGTCGAAGACATCATCACCGCATTGTCGCGATTTCGCCAGCTCTTCGTGATCGCCCGCAATTCGTCCTTTGTCTACAAAGGCGTGGCCGTTGACGTGAAACAGGTAGGCCGTGACCTCGGCGTGCGCTATGTTCTCGAAGGGAGCGTGCGCAAGGCGGCCAACCGGATTCGCATAACAGCGCAGCTCATCGATGCCCAGACCGGAGCACATCTCTGGGCAGAGCGTTTCGACGGCGGACTTAAAGATGTCTTCGATCTGCAGGACCAGGTCACGGCGCGCGTCGTAGGCGAGATCGCACCGAAGATTGAGCAAGCCGAGATCGAGCGCGCAAGGCGCAAGCCGACCGACAGCCTCGACGCCTACGATTACTACCTCCGCGGACGGGCGAACTTGAATCGGGGAACCAGGGATGCGACTGACGAGGCGCTGAGCCAATTCCATCAGGCGCTACAGGTTGATCCGGATTTCGCGTCAGCCCACGCAATGGCGGCGTGGTGCCATTTCTGGCGCAAGGTCAACGGTTGGATGACTGATCGAGCGCGGGAGATCGCCGAGGGAGCCCGATTGGCCCGTCGGGCCATCGAGCTGGGCGAAGACGATGCCGTCGCGCTTACGCGAAGCGGCCATGCGCTCGGCCACCTCGCTGGCGATCTCGACGGATGCATCGGCCTGACCGACAGGGCGCTCGTGCTCAATCCAAATCTCGCGTCTGGCTGGTTCCTCGGCGGCTTCCTGAGAGTTTGGAACGGCGAACCCGACGGCGCAACAGAGTACTTCGAGCGCGCGATGCGTTTGAGCCCTCTCGACCCCGAGATGTATCGAATGCAGGCGGGAATGGCGATGGCGCATCTATTTGCGGGACGTTTTGATACTGCGTCTTCGTTGGCGGAGAACGCATTCAGACGCTTGCCGAGCTTCCTGATGGTCGTCGGTATCCTCGCCGCGAGCCATGCGCTCGCAGGGCGCCAGGACAAGGCGCGGCGAGCGATGAATCATTTGCGCCAGCTCGACCCCACGCTGCGCCTTTGCAATCTTTCGGATTGGCTTCCCATCCGCCGGCCGAACGATCTCGCCTTGTTCGCCGATGGCCTGCAACAGGCGGGGCTACCCGACTGAGCGGCAGCTCTCTCACATCCGGGGCATGCACGGTCGCCATCACACGGATTGGAAATCAGGGCAATGCTTCCAAGAATTGAATTCTTCAGGACCTCCCTCAACAATAAGAGCGACATTGACACCGATGCGTCTATTTCGTGAACCTCGGCCTTGAGGATGTCGGCGGCGTGGACGCCGCGGGCGAAAGATTGAATGTCAACCAGACGTTCCAGCCCGCCGGCCGATTTTCATTGGCGAATTCGCCGTAGGCCTTGAGGTTCAGATATCCCTGCATGTCCCCGACCGGGAAAATGTAGCCGATCTGCGGTCCGACGCTGGCCACCCGCGACTGGAAGCAGCCGACGCGATCGCCAGAGCCGCTGTCGCAGCCGATCTCCTGATAAAGGTAACCCACGAGACCAATCTGCCACTGCTTGGTCAGGAACTGCGACACGCCCCAGTCGAGGTGCATGTCGACACCACTCTGGTATTGGGTGGCAGGGTTTATAAAGTTGTATGTGAATCCGAGCACCGCCGAAGCCTCGTGCCCGGTCGCCGGGTCGAAATAGGTGTAGCCGCCGCCCGCGTCGATCGCCCAGTGCCCGATCCCCAAATTCGCAAGGCGGGTCGACTGATAGGCGCCGGCCGGCATGTCGCCCGTGATGTAGGTCATGAAGTTGTTGACACCGGCATTCCATTTCAGCTGGAAAATCGGGATCAGGTCGCCAAACGCAATGAGCGAGCTGTCGATGCTGTCGAAGCGCGAGAAGGGGATCGAGCCTCCCGGCGTCGTCAACGTCCCCGTGAGCGATCCCGCCAGCGACGTGGAGTTGGAGCCGTAGATTCCGAGCAGGGTGGCGGAAGCCTGCGCGCCCAGCACCGGTGTCGCAAAAGTGTAGGTCCCGCCCATTATGCCGAGATCCACATTTGCATTGACGTTGGCGCTCAAGTTGACGTTCAAATTCGCGGGGATACGACCGATCGTGATCTCGCGTGCCCGCGCCACGTCGCCGCCGGCGGAAACCGAGGTGTGATAATAAATCGAGGTTAAGGACCACCCCGGCTGCGTAGGCGTAGCGGCAAGGCTGCCGAAGAATCCAGGTATCCAAAAGCTGACGCCACCTTCATCGGCGCGAGCCATTTGAGCGGAAAGCGCCAATAGCGCAGCCACCGCCCCAACGCGCAAACAGGAATATTGCCAAAAAAAACGAGATCCCAAGCCGGATCGCATCTGCCACCCCTCTTGGCCCCATGGCCCTTGCCGAGAGTTCGTATGCGGAGGCACTAGTCTGCGATAACGATAACCCGGCACCACCCTTCGTCTACGCAAAATCGCCAGGCTGCCCGGTCGCCCAACTCTTTCCTGGAAGACTGTGTCTTTGGCACCACGCCTGCTAGTTGCGTTCCTGCCGTTTCGTATAGCCGAGCGCTTTTCCCATCACGCGAGAAGGGCTCGCCGGTTTGCCTCACCCGACACGAGTCTGCTTATGGCGCCGAGTCCTCGCGGCCAATCCTGGACCAGACTGATCGATGGTAGCGCACTACGGATAGTTTTGGATGCCGCCGTAGAGAGGATACGCGAACCGAACTTGCCGCGTATCCGGCGTGATCGCCAGTCGGTCCCCCTTCGATGCGTCGAAATCGATCGTGCCGACCAGGGTGAAGCTGTCAAAGACGAAAGGCAGGCTCCGTCCGGCGATAGCGTCCGGCTTGTCGAGAAGACCGAAATGCAGGTGGGGCCCTTCGGAGGGGCCGCTGTTCCCTAGTTTCGCGATGGGCGCCCCCGCCATCACCGCATCACCCACCTTCACCGTGAGGCTGCCCTGGCGCAAATGCGCGTACCAGGCGAAGACATTCGGAGCGATTTCGAGAGTCAAGTTATTGCCGCCATAGTCTGACTTCGACTTGGGGACCATCAAGACGAACGGCGTCTGATCGGGCATGCCGTCGTGGATCGAGACCACGGTCCCATCGGCAACGGCGAGGACGTCCTCGCCGAAGCCGTAGTAGTGTTCGACCCTCTTGCCGTCGCTGTCGAAGAGTCTGTCGTTCTTGACTCTGGCCCAGTCGACCGCGAAGGTTTCTCCCGTCTCGATGCGGACGCCGTCTATCGCGATCCGCTCGTCCCTGTGGACGTTGGGCTTGCAGCAGGCCGTGGTCGCCAGCCAGCCGTTCCCCTTGATGGGTGGCCTGATCACGATGGCTGGCCGGCGGTTGATGGCGACTTCTGGTGCGTCAACCTTGAGGTTGTCGACCATCGAAGCAAGCTCCGAGCCAGCCTGGAGGGTGTAAGCGATCTGGTGCGTGACCCGCTCCTGCGCGGTGTCCGGCGGCAGCATCAGATCGACGTCAACCGAGACGGCGCCGGATGCGGGAACGACCGGTGTCGCTGTCTTCGCGAAGAGAGTCTGGGTCGCGGCAGCAAGGGTGCGCCCCTCGATCCGCATCAGTTCCTTTCCGGCGGGATCGAGGACGGTAACGCTCGACAGCGTCACCGGTTCGGAGAACACATTGACGACCAGAAGTTCGTATTCCACGTGGTCCTTGCCGTCGTCGCCGCGGACAATCTGGGCCTCGTGAATCGGACTGACCAGGATTGCGGTCGGCCGTCCGTAATTCTCGGCCAACGCGCCTGACCCGAGGGCGAAGATAGCGACGACCATGAAGCCGATGCGCATCTGTCACTCCTGGCCGCACTGCCCCACAGGCTTGGTGGATTGCATTGATCTAGATCAAAGGTGAGACAACCGATCACCCCTTAACTTCCGAGGTGGCAAATTGCCACCCTACCTGGCGAAGCCCCGTAAGCTCCATGCGGGGCATGGAAACATGTTGTTGCATGGCTCCCCGCGTTCATAGCCTGAAAGCACTTTGGGTCCTCTCACTGCATAAGCAGTCCGAAATCATTCGGAGAAAACACCATGAGTATCCGTAACCTTATCTGGACAAGCGCAGTCGCACTATCCACCACTTTAACCTTCGCCAATTTGCCCGCGGTGGCTCAGCAACAACAACGGCCGCCCAACATACTCGTCATCATGGGCGACGACGTCGGCTGGTTCAACATCGGCGCCTACCATCGCGGAATGATGTCGGGAAAGACGCCGAACCTGGACAGGCTGGCATCTGAAGGCATGATGTTCACGGACTATTATGCCGAAGCGAGCTGCACGGCAGGCCGCGCGAACTTCATTACCGGTGAGCTGCCGATACGCACCGGGCTGACGACGGTCGGCCAGGCCGGCGCTGATGTCGGGATACCTGCCGAGGCGGTGACGCTCGCTACCGCGCTGAAGGCGCAGGGTTACGCCACCGGGCAGTTCGGCAAGAACCATCTCGGCGACCTCAACAAGTACCTGCCGACCCTGCACGGCTTCGACGAGTTTTTCGGATATCTCTACCATCTCGACGCGATGTCCGATCCCTACTGGTACTCGTTTCCGTCGAACCTCGACTACTACAACAAATTCGGTCCGCGCAGCCTGATCCACAGCTATGCGACCGACACCGATGATCAGACCGAGATGCCCCGCTGGGGCAAGGTCGGCAAGCAGAGGATCGTCGATGAAGGCCCGCTGCCGCCGTTCCCCGATATGTCGAACGTGCCGAACATGCACGACTTGCCGTTCCTGAAGGCGAAGTACGACATGACCACCTTCGACGAAGTGCTGGTGAAGGCTTCCAGCGACTTCATGGACAAGGCCAAACGGGAGGGCAAGCCGTTCTTCGTCTGGCACAACACCACGCGCATGCATGTGTGGACCTTCCTCTCGAAGAAATACAGCGCGATGCAGAACAGCGAGACCAACTACGGTCTCGAGGAGGCTGGCATGGCGCAGCTCGATGACAGCGTCGGCGCGTTGATGAAGAAGCTCGACGACATGGGCGAAGCCAACAACACCATCGTCATCTTCACCACCGACAACGGCGCCGAGGTATTCACCTGGCCGGACGGCGGCATGACGCCGTTCAAGAACACCAAGGGCACCGTCGGCGAGGGCGGCTTCCGGGTGCCGTGCATCATCCGCTGGCCCGGCAGGATCAGGCCGGGAACGGTCCAGAACGAAATCTTCTCCGGGCTGGACTGGTTGCCCACACTCATGGCGGCGGCGGGCAACTCGAATATCACCGAGCAGTTGCTCAAGGGCGTGAAGCTTGGTGACCGCACCTACAAGAACCACCTTGACGGCTACAACCAGATCGATCTGCTCACCGGCAAGGGCCCGTCCAAACGCCAGGAGATTTTCTACTTCGGTGGCGCAACGCTGGGCGCGGTCCGCATCGACAATTTCAAGTTCACGTTCTTTGCACAGCCCTGGGGCTGGCCCGGCGAAAAGATCACCACCGACATGCCGTCGATGGTCAACATTCGTCAGGACCCGTTCGAGCGCACGCCTAATCTTCGTGGCGAGTCCTGGAATACTAGCGCCCCTGGCTACACCAATGACTTCTTCGCCCGCGAGTTCTGGCGTTTCGTCTTGGTTCAGCAGTATGTCGGGAAGCTGGCGTTGACTGCAATCGACTACCCGCCGATGCAGGACCCGGCCTCCTTCAATCTCGAATCGGTGAAGAAGAAGATCGAGGAGATGATCAAGAATCGCCCAGGTCAGTAGAGAAAACTTCTACCAACGCTGGGAGCGCATGTAACGCGTGCGCTCCCGCCTCTGCTTTGCATCCCCCGTGGTTGAAACGGAACGCAAATGGCCGCTTCGGGCCCCCTCTGCAAATCCGCGGCAGAGCGTCATTCAGCTGCTAGTCCCGCGAGCGCGTAAAGGGCACAAAGCGCACGAGACCGACGGCGCGCGTTGTCGTCCGGTCAGGACCGGTCTTTTCGACCACCGTGAGCTGCTGAGTGGTGTATGCAGGCCCGACCGGCATCACCAGGCGGCCACCCACTCTAAGCTGCTCAATCAAGGGCGGCGGCACCTGCCCGAGCGCGGCGGTCACGACGATTGCGTTAAAAGGGCCGCATTCCGGCCAGCCGGCATATCCGTCGCCGAGCCGAACGTTGACGTTGTCATAGGCGAGGTCTCTGAGTGTTTTGGCGGCGGCCTCGGCCAATTGCGGGATGATCTCGATGGTGCAGACGTTTCGCGCCAGACGCGACAGGACGGCGGCCTGATAGCCCGAGCCCGTACCGATTTCGAGCACGCGATCATCGGGCGCAACGTTGGCGAACTGAGTCATCAAGGCGACGATCAACGGCTGCGATATGGTCTGGCCGAAGCCGATCGGAGCCGGCATGTCGGCGTATGCGACGGAGCAGGAGCGCCCAGGGATGAACAGGTGGCGTCGTGTTTGCCCCATGGCCTCAAGTACCCTCTCCGACGGCCCGTGCTGTCCAAAAACACCGACGTCGGACCGGAAGTAGCCGCGGATGGTTTCGATCATGGCGGCGCGTTCGCGGATGCATTCTGCATCCTGCGTGCTCGCTTCTCGCAGACCTGCAACCATGGAAATCACCAGAAGCAGCAAGGTATTCATGACTCGTGCGGCCTTCCGAGCCGGTCCGCGATTCGCATCAAGGTCTTAAACACAACGCACATTGGACATTTGGGCGGCTCGCATGTAGCCGTAGCAGGTTCGAGGGCTCGATGGACGCCGCCGCGTATCTGTTCTTGAGCGCCCATGAAGGTTGCAAGCCTGCCTGCGTGCGGTTAATGGGACCGACTCGGCGTAGCCTCAGGTCTTGCTCTGATATCTTGGCAAGTTATCCAATGCTCAAACACGTCCTATCGCAAGCGACTTAATCCGGCAGTCGCACTGCCCCAACGCGACTCGCTCGTTGCCGAGTGAGGCGCCGCAATTAAAGCCAGCGGCGCCGCTCTGGTCCGCTTTGAGCCAAAAGCTACCGATCCCGACGCCGCGCGCCAAATCTCAAGCATGTGAGATGCATTCTTGCAGGGTCGCTATCGCCGCATCGAAGGCTGCGAGTTCAAGTTCGCCCGCGCTTTTGTCAGGAATCAGATTTAGAACCCTATGCTACGAGACGCCCAAGCGAAGGAAACCAGGTCGGAAGAAACCTGATCAATCAGGTTGGAGGGCGCCGCCCCAGCCCCACTTGGGCCTTTTTTTGCGGATCGATAGGCGATCGGCACGCGTGTGGAGCGAGGCGGCTGCACGCAGCCCTGACGTGCCGGGATCTTGTGGGGCATGTCCCCCTGGGGAGAAGCAAATGGACTGGAGTGAAGAGCTCTACGCAGCGATTGATCCGGCGGATCCGTATCTTCATGATCGGGTGCATGTCATTTCGGCGCGTTATCTACTTGGATCTATGGCGTTCGGCGACATGAAGCCGAAAGCGTTTGCTATCGATGCGGGCGGCATATGATGATGCGGGTCTACATCATTGTTGTTAGCCTGGCGCTTTTGGTCACCGGACAGGCCAACGGCACAGTTGTCGATACAGGGGCGGATGCGCAGAAATTTTGCGAGCTACTCGTTAACGGCTCGTTCAAGGATAACGGCGAGGCACGGTCCGCCGGCGCATGCGAGGGAATGATCGAGACTGCCATGTTCTTTGCACCGAATCTGCCATCTGACGTGCGAGCATGCCCTCCGGCGCTCGGCAGCATTTCGGAAAGCGCCAAGGTTCTCTTGCGGTATCTCGACCAGAATCCGGATCGATTGGACCAGCCTGGCATTACCCTTGCCTTCGAAGCTTTCAGGGATGCCTGGCCATGCCAAGGCGACGATGCCGAGCCGGTAGGCAGATCTGGACCAAAAAAGCGCGCGCCGAAAAAATCCAAGTAGGCGAGCATTCTCCCATCACTCCGCCGATCACGCCATTTAGCCAGCGAGCAACATCGCTTCAACTGCGCCACGCTGTTGCGCGCCGCAGGTCAGCCGCCGCCATACTTGGAGGGATCATCGTAGGCTGGAGGGTCGTCGTGGTCGGTCCGCCAACCACCCTGGACGGAGTCGTCGCGATAGAGCCGCGCACCGCTCGGAGTGACGTAGCTTGGGACGACGGCCTGGCTGGGACGAGCGATGACCTGTCGCGACTTGGCATGATGCCCTCTTGTGACGGCGTTTGCGGAAGTACAGAGAGCCGTCAAAAGGCATAATGCCAGGACCGAACGCATTGCATGTCCTCCCGATCAATCAGCCCCGTTCTTACGTGGTGCGCGCGGCCGCATCGTGGTAGCCGGTAACGGCCTCCAGATCACTAAAGATTGCGATCATCGTGCGAATTGCCAAGGTCCGCTCGTGGCGGCCTTTCGGGCCCGCGTCGCCAGCTATCTGGCCGTCGCATTGTTCGCGCTTGCTTCGACCGGCGAACCGGCTTTTGCCGATCAAGAGGCCGACGCCCATGCGGCGATGGAACGACGAGCGGATGCGTTCGGGAGATGTCGAAAGAAGGCCCCTCGTCAGCGCGGCGACGCCGAACGTCCATGGCTCGCGCTTGTCGCTGTTGCGCGCGGTTGACGGGCTCGCCGAGCTGTGGCGCGGCGATGGCGACGATGTTGTCGCGCTTATGAGCCAACCCTCACCGGCGCATCGCAAAAGATCTGATTTTATTCGGCAGCAGCTGTCTTGGACTGGCCCGACGCATCAATTGGTTGCTCTGAGGTCGTTTGGACTATCGCTTCCAAGGTGGCACCGAACGAACCGCCTGTTACCAGCGCGCCGGCTGTGCTTTCGACCGACTTTATTGCCTCTGTTCCGAGCAGCGTGAGCAGGACACGGGTTCGGGTTTCGTCAGTCCTTCTATTTAGCCCCCGGACGGTGTGCTGAATTTTGGCGGCGGACGGCTGACCCAGATAGCAGACGCATGCAACCGACGTATCCGCCAATTCAAACGCAAACAATTTCGAAATCGATGAAGCACTCGCCTTTTCCGCTGTTGCCCCAAATCCCCGATGCCGCAGAAGCTGCGCCAACACAAGCGCCGCCGCTTCGTCCAGTCGCCCGGCTCCAGGAATGCACACAACCGAAGGCGACGGGGCTTGTTGTTCCTGAGTCACAGCCTGTTGGAATCTTGCTTGCTCGATTGCGATGGCAGCGCCGGGGCTTGAGCTCAGGTCCGGCAGCGCGGCTTCTGTCGCTCTCGCGTCATGGTGTGCCTCCAGTTCGGCAACCACCTCTTCGACGGTTGAGACGACCCGATTTAATCGCTCCTCATCGAGATGGCCCAATTGGCGGTCGGCTTCTGCAAGCCTCAGGCCTTTCAAGAGGATGGCGTCATAGTAGCTCTCAAGCGACGCATCCTTGAGATATTCATGCGCCTGTTCGACCGCTTCAATGGGATCACCCGCCAACATCCGCTGATAAGCCAATTGCGGCGGCGTCAGCGGAGGTCGGTCGCCAAGCATGATGTCGAGGAACTGAAGTCGATCGACATGCCGCCCGACGACGACGAGACAGATGGTCAGGGGCGTGGCCAACACCAACCCGACCGGACCCCAAAGCCAGGTCCAGAATGACGCTGACAGGATGATGGAAACCGGGGAAAGCCCCGAGCTATGGCCAAAAATCAGGGGTTCGAGAACTTGTCCAGCGAGCAACTCCAGGACTAAGAACAATGCTGCGGTCAGTATCAGCATCTGCCAGCCTGACCCCACGGCCGCGGCGAGAATGAGCGGGAATACCGCAGATATCAAAGCACCGATATACGGCACGAATCGCATGATCATCGCGATCAGTCCCCATAGCGGAGCCGAGGGGACACCGATAAGTTCAAGACCTATGCCTATTGCAAGACCGAACACGGCGTTGAATGCGATCTGGGTAAGAAAGAGCTTGCTCAGCCGCTTGCCGGCATCGTCCAGCGCGGCGGTCGTCCGTTGAATATCCGCTGATCCGGCAAGTCGAACGAGCCGATTTCTCAGGTCTTCCCGTTGCAGCAGGATAAAGACCACGAAGATCACGACGATGCCTGTCGTCGTCAGAGGCGAAATCAGCGGCTGGATGATCGCGGCAAGCGTCGACAAAGCACCAGGGTCGGGCTGCCTGACTTCGACCGGTATGGGTACCGCCTTGTCTGATGGCTGCCTCGCGAGCTCGCTGGCAGGCCGACCGGCCGCATCCCGATTTTGCAGCTCTGTCTTCAGTTCTTTGAGGACCGTGGACGCCTGCTCCAACGTTCCGGAGCCACCCATTAGGCCGCGCAGGCTTTCGATCTTGTCGCTCAACGTTTGTTGATAGCCGGGCAACTTGGCGGCGAGCCGCGTTGCCTGCGACACCATCAAGCCGCCCAGACTAAATATGATCGAGAATCCGATGAAGACGACCAACAGCACAGAAAGCGTGCGCGGAATTCGCCAGGAGTTTAAGCGTATGACGAACGGCGCCAAGACGAAACTCAGGAGAACCGCCAGCGCGACTGGGACGAAGATTTCGCGACCGAAATAGAGCGCAGCAATGATCAACGCTGCGACGGCCATATTTGTCAGCACAACGCCCCGCGGCTGTTTCAACCTGATTTGAGAAGACTTCTCTTCCATCGGCGCGGCTCATTCATCCAACATCTGGTTGAATTCCCCTTCGCGACATCAATTACAAACACAATCGTACACCCAACCAACGCGCTCCGATAGCGACACCTTCGCGGCCGGTTGGCAAAACCAAACCTTGGTTCCAAATGTCCGGTTCCGCGCGAGGCAAACCGTTCGCCCGGCAGATTATAGGTTGTCGCCCGGGAAGACGAGTGAGACGGGCGCCCGCTAAAGCACCTTCCGCCGCGCCAAATTCTTCATCAGCGCGCCGACGCCGAATGTCCAGGGCTCGCACTCGTCGCTGTTGCGCATGCGGTTGACGAGCTTGCCGAGCTCAGGCGCTGCGATGGTGACGATGTCGTCGCGCTTGTGGGTGAAGCCCTGCCCCGGCGCGTCGCGGTCCTTGACAGGGGCGAACATGGTGCCGAGGAACAGCGCGAAGCCGTCGGGATATTGGTGCACCGGCCCGATGGTCTGGGCGACGAGGTCGGTCGGGTCGCGGCTGATCTTGCCGATCGAGGAGTGGCCCTCGAGCACGAAGCCGTCCGCCCCCTTCACGGTGAGACCGACATCCATCTTCCTGACGTCGTCAAGCGAGAATGTGTCGTCGAACAATCGCAGCAGCGGGCCGATCGCGCAGGAAGCGTTGTTGTCCTTGGCCTTGGACAGCAACAGCGCCGAGCGGCCCTCGAAATCGCGCAGATTGACGTCGTTGCCGAGCGCAGCACCAACGATCTTTCCGCCGCTCGAGACGACGAGCACGACCTCCGGCTCCGGATTGTTCCAGGTCGACTTCGGATGCAGGCCGGCATCCATGCCCGTTCCGACCGACGACAAAGTGGGCGCCTTGGTGAAGACCTCGGCGTCGGGGCCGATGCCGACCTCCAGATACTGGCTCCAGGCGTTCTGCTCGATCAGCACCTGCTTCAGCTTCATGGCCTCCGACGAGCCCGGCTTCAGCTTTGAGAAATCGTCGCCGACGAGGCTCACCACCTCCTTGCGGATCGCCTCGGCGGAGGCCGGATTGCCTCTCGCGCGTTCCTCGATCACGCGCTCCAGCATCGATATCGCAAACGTCACACCGGCGGCTTTCAGGACCTGCAGGTCGACCGGCGCGAGCAGATGAGGCTTTTGCCCGTTCCGGCCGTCGGGCGGCGTGTTGGCCAGGATCGCATCGAAGTCACCGATCCGCTCGCCCCGGGTCTCGCGCAACGCGGCCGCCGGATCCTGTTGCTCGCAAAGCGCGCTCACCGTCGGGAACTGCGCACTGACATCGAATACGCCGTCATTGCGCACCGCGACAACCGCCGGGCCGCCGGCCTGCGGCAGCCAGACCCGCCCGACCAATGTACCGGCGGCGCCATCCTCCGGCAGAACATCTCCTGGCGTGAGCGTGATCATCGGCTTCTCCCTTTGGTCTTGTTGGCGCTTGTTAGCACAGTCGCAGGCCGCCGTGTGAAGTAGCCGTCACGGCAATGTCACACAAGAGTAACACCGGCCGTCAATGCTCCCCACGGTCCGCCCAACCACCGAGAGACGACCTTCATGACCTCCTCCGCCCTCATCGATGAAGCCCTTCGCGCTCGAATCCAACAGGACATATCCGATAGTCTCGACGAGGAGCTCGAACTCGAGCTTGACGATGGCAGGTTCGATGATCTCGACCAGGAGGCGCTCGCCGGACGGCCAACGCTGGATCGAAAGTTCTACTTCCGCGAATTGCTGCGGCTACAGGGCGAACTCGTCAAACTGCAGGACTGGGTGCAGCACGAGAAGAAGAAGGTCGTCGTGCTGTTCGAGGGGCGCGATTCCGCCGGCAAGGGCGGCGTCATCAAGCGCATCACCCAACGCCTCAACCCGCGCGTCTGCCGCATCGCGGCGCTGCCGGCGCCGAACGAACGCGAACGCACGCAGTGGTACTTCCAGCGCTATGTCGCGCATCTGCCGGCCGGCGGCGAGATCGTGCTGTTCGACCGCAGCTGGTACAACCGCGCTGGTGTCGAGAAGGTGATGGGGTTCTGCACCGACGAACAATATGAGGAGTTCTTCAGCTCGGCGCCGGAATTCGAGCGCATGCTGATCCGCTCCGGCACCATTCTCTTGAAATACTGGTTCTCCATCACCGACGAGGAGCAGGCGTTCCGCTTCACGATGCGAATCCAGGACCCGCTGAAGCAATGGAAGCTGAGTCCGATGGACGTCGAGGCGCGCACCCGCTGGGAGCAATACACCAAGGCCAAGGAGACGATGCTGGAGCGCACGCATCTGTCCGAATCCCCGTGGTGGATCGTCGACGCCGTCGACAAGAAGCGCGCGCGGCTGAACTGTATCTCGCATCTGCTGAGCCAGATTCCCTACCAGCCGGTTCAACACGAACCGGTCGTGCTGCCGCCGCGGGTGCACAATCCCGACTATCATCGCGGCCCGATCCCGCCGGAGATGTACGTGCCGGCGCGGTTCTAGCGCATTGTTATTCCCTCTCCCCGCGAGCGGGGCGAGGCGAAGAGATAGGCAACGACCGGATCACCCCGCCCACTATTGGCGCGGGCCGTGCTATTGCTGCCGATAGACGCCGACGCTAGGCTCTCCCGATTTGGTGCAGGGAGGCCCTCGTGACTCAATCCGACGACAGCAAGATTTCCGAAGATCGCCGCGACGCGCTGCGCTACGCGCTTGGCATCGGCGGCGGCGCCGCGCTCGCCGCCGCGCTGGCGACGCCGGCGGCCGCCCAGGCCCCCGCCGCCGACAACACGCTCGACCGTATCAGGGCCAACAAGGTGTTGCGCATCGCGGTCCTCCCCGGAGAGCTGCCCTATTTCAACAAGGATCTCGCCTCCGGCACATGGTCCGGCTTCTCGATCGAGATGGCCAACGACCTCGCCAAGCTGCTCGACGTCAAGCTGGAATATGTCGAATCGACCTACGGCAATTCGATCCTCGACCTGCAGGCCAACAAGATCGATCTCGGCTTCGCGCTCAACCCGACTCCGCAGCGCGCGCTGGTGGTCGATTTCACCAATCTGGTGTTCCCGCATCCGTTCGGCGCGATGCTGAGGAAGGGCCTGGAAGCCAGGACCTGGGCCGACATCAACAAGCCCGAGGTGAAGATCGCGGTCGACGTCGGCTCGGCCAACGAGGCGGTCGCCCGGCGCTTCGCGCCGAACGCGAGCATCAAGTCGCTGAAGTCACGCGACGAGGTGATGCTCGAAATGTCGTCGGGCCGGGTCGATTGCGTCGTCAACGCGCTGGTGCTCGGATTGACCGCGATTGCCAAGAACCCGAATCTCGGCACTTACAAGATCCTGCAATCGCCCTCGGTCACGATCGCGAGCAGCACGGCGGTGCGGCGCGAGCCGGACAAGCGCTGGCGCGATTTCCTTTCGGTGTGGATCGACTACAACCGCGGCGTCGGCCAGATGCGCGAATGGTTCGTCAAAGGATTGGCGCTGAGCGGCGTCAAACCCGAGGACGTGCCGGTGGAGCTGAATATTTGACGAGCGCGTGAGGTCACGATCATCCTCAACTTCACGGAGGCAATTGGCGAGAGTCCTTTTGGGTCAAGTCCTGTCGCCTCCACCTATTTGTATGGCTTGGCGCCCAGCTTTGCCTTGTTGATGTCGTTCCGCATACGGTGGCTCATCGACTGGCTGCCACCGAAGTGCCACCAGTTCAAGCCGATGACGCGCCTGTATCCAGCCCACCCGACGAGAAACTCGTCAACCTTGTCTTCGGCATCTCCCTCCGAGAAGGCAGGCACCCCCTCACCCCAATAAGCCTGGCCGGTGATCACAATATCCTTTGGCGAATCGCCCATCAATTTTTCCCACCGATCCAGGCAAAGATCGGCGTAATCAAAGGCCCTGTCCTGACTGTACGCCGTGCCATCAGGGCGCTTGAACTGCCTCACCATTTTCTTGTTGGGAAAATGGTGCCAGTAGACCTGCGGATTGAACATGTCGACGAACGGCAACGCAGCCTTCATGAGCCCTGGCTCGTGCCAGTCGATGAGAGAAAAGGTCGTAATTCCGAAACTACCGCCGACACCGGACCTTACGCGCGTGCAGAAGCCACCTATTGTGGCCACGCTCCAATGCGAATTGTGCACGCCCTCTTCAATATCGGCGATATAATCCGACAATCCGAATGACGCCGTCTCCCGCACGGCGAGCCTCGCATCCGCTTCCGGGTCGCTTCCCTGACACCAGCCCCACCCAGCAACGGCGATGCCGACTTTCATCACCTGGTCGATGAACGCGCCGATCACCCTTTTTGTGGCCACGGGGTATGCCGATTGACCGTGGATGCGTACCCAGGCGTGCGTCATCTGCGCCTCCTGCATCGCTTCGATCGTCAGCGCAGCGGTCCCGTAACGGGCGATGGTTGCCGCCACGTCGTAGACGTAGGTGCCATGCTTGCGGAAAGCCTTCGATGAACCGGCCATCGCCTCCCCCGAAACAACCTAAAGTAAGATCCTCCACGATCGTCGTTGGGTAACAAAGAGCCGCAAGGTCGAGATCACCTCATCTCACACCTTGTCATAGGTCAGGCCGCGCTCGAGGTGCCGCGCCGCAAGCGTCGACGGAAACAGGATCGCGAAATAGATCGCCGCCACGATGGTATAGACCTCGAGCGGCCGATAGGTGTCGGCATTGATCAGCGTCGCGTTGTAGACGAGATCGGGCACGGCAATGATCGACACCAGCGAGGTATTCTTCAACTGCGTCACCGACTGGTTGACATAGGGCGCCATCATCGGCTTCAGCGCCTGCGGCAGGATCACGAGCCGCATCAAGCGCCAGCCGCGGAAGCCGAGCGCCTTCGCGGCGTCCCACTGTCCGACCGGTACGCTCTCGATGCTGCCGCGCACGATTTCCGCATAGAACGCGCCGCCATAGAGCGACAGCACGCTGACGGCCGCGACATGCGCGGGGATATTCACCCCGATCACAACCGGAAAGGCGTAGTAGAACCAGATGATCTGCACGAGCAGTGGCGTGCAGCGGAACAGCTCGATATAGGCAATCAGGAGCCAGTCGATCACCGGGATACGCCGGACGCGAAGCATGCCGACGATGACGCCGATCAGGGTCCCCAGGATGATGGTGCCGATCGTGTAGGCGATGGTCCAGCCGAGCCCGAGCCAGAACAGATGGCTGTACTTGCCGAGGATCGCGAAGTCCCAAACGTAGTTCATCCTGCCCCTTGCCGGCTGCCATACGGGAGCTCCAGCATTGCAGGCGGAATACGCAGAGTCACGAAATATAGCGGCCTGGGGAAAACGCTGACGTGTCGAACGGCGGCGCGTCGCCGCTGATCATGGCCGATATCGCGGCGCCCGTTCCGGGGCCGGTGGTGAAGCCGATATGCTGGTTGCCGAAAGCGAGCCAGAGGCCGCGATGCCGCGGCGCCGGCCCGATCATCGGCAGGCTGTCGGGCAGCGTAGGCCGCGCGCCGCGCCAGCGCTCGCCGACCGCGTCGCCGAATTCGACGACGCCGCGCGCCATCGGCACCACCGCCTCGAGCTGGGCGAAGTTCGACGGCGCGTCGCGCGCGGTGAGTTCGACGCCGCTCGTCACGCGAATGCCTTGCTCCATCGGCGTCATCAGGAAGCTGCCGTCTGCATCATGGATCGGCCGCAGCAATTTGCGCTCCGGGTTCGGCACAAAATGCTGGTGATAGCCGCGCTCGCTTGCCAGCGGCACCCGATAGCCGAGCGGTCGCAGCAGGTCCGCCGACCATGGCCCGAGCGCGACCACGACATGACGCGCCTTGATCTCGCCCTCGGCGAGCATGACGCGCCAGCCATCGCCATCGGAGACGATCTGCCTGATCTCGGCCTGCCTGACAGCGCCGCCCGCGCTGGCAAGCATTTTCGCATAGGCCTTGACCACGGCGCCCGGGGAATCGACCGACGCGGTCTGCGTGTGCAGCAGGCCGACGCTGTAAGCCGGGACGATGTTCGGCTCGAGCGCGGAAATTCCCTGGCGGTCGAGCACCTCGCTCTTGATGCCGAATTCGGCGAGCGCGGCCTGCTCGGCCTTGGCGTTGGCGAGCGCGTCGCCGCGCCAGGCCTTGAGCCAGCCCGTTTCGCGAATGCGGTGGCCTGCATCGGCCTGCACGATCCAGTCGCGGTGCAGCCTCAGCGACGTCGCGATCAGGCCGTGCAGCGCAGCGGCGCGCGGCCTTGTCTGCGATGGCGTCGCGGCCGCGAGGAAGCGGATCACCCAGCCGGCATTGGTGACGGCCCAGGGGACGCTCCAGCGCAGCGCCGGATGCTGGTTGGTCAGATATTTCGGCAGGTTCTTCCAGAGCACGGGCGTGTTGAGCGGCAGGATCGAGCCGCTGCTTATGATGCCGGCATTGCCGTAGGAGGTTTCGCTGCCGGGCTCGCGGCGGTCGACGACGACGACCGAAAGGCCGCGCTGCCGCGCCGCATAGGCCGCGGAGACGCCGACCATGCCGGCGCCGAGCACAGCCACATCGATCTGTTCTGCTGGCGCATTCTCTGTCATGCGATCACATCAATGTCAGGCCGCCATCGACCGGCAACATGGCGCCGGTGACATGGGCCGCTTCCGGAGACAGCAGGAACGCGACGACGGCCGCGACCTCGTCGGGCTCGGCCAGCCGCTGCATCGGATTGGCCCTTTCAACTTGCGCCCAGGCCTGCGCGTCGAGCGCGCCGAACAGACCGGGATCCTTGCGCGTGTAGCCGGGCATCACAACATTGGCGGTGGCGGCAAAGGGCGCGAGCTCGACCGCGAGCGATTTGACCAGCACTTCGAGCGCGGCCTTGGCCGCGGCCGAGCCCGGATAGGTGGCGCCGGGTACGAAGCGATGCGGCCCGAAGCTGGAGACCGCGACCACGCGGCCCTGGGCATGGCGCGTGAGGTCAGGCAATGCGGCCGCCGCCATTTCGTGGAAGGATGCGGCCATCACCGCGAAGGCGCGCTCCAGGCCCTCGCGCGGCAGGCTACGAAAGTCCCGACGGTCGGCAAAGCCCGCGGCGTGCACGATCGCATCGATGGGCCCGAACGCAGCGCGCGCCGCGCCGACAAGTTCGGCGGCCGTGCCGGCCTTCACCAGGTCGCTCGTCCGCCATTCGACACGCGCGCCGGCGCGCGCGCACACCTCGGCAACCGCTTTCAACCGCTCAACCCCGGCCGCTTCAGCTCCCTGCCCATGCAGCATCAGGCACTGATCGGGACCGGCCAGACGACGCGCAATTGCGGCACCGATCCCGGACCCGCCTCCCGTAATGATGGTAACTCGCATGAACCGCGCGACGTCTGTGCTTTCGAGGACTGCAAACTATAGATTCGACACCGCGAATTGCAAACCGACGTCGCACAAGGCGATCGCCGCGACAATCATCGCCGGCAATCGCTGCCGGCTTGTCAGGCGTTGGGCGACGGCTCGCCCGGCACGGTCAGCAGTTGCGAGCGGCGGATGCGCTCGCGATGGGCCGTGTAGAGGCCGGAGGCGACGATGAAGGCGGCGCCGAGGATGGTCCATCCGTCGGGCAGTTCGCCGAAGATGAGGAAGCCGAGCATGCTGACCCACAGCAACTGGGTGTAGGAGAACGGCGCGAGCACCGAGGCGTCGCCATAGCGAAACGCCAGCACGACGATCCATTGGCCCGCGGTGGACGCAACGCCGATCAGGATGCCGAACAGGATGTCGTGCCAGGTCGGCGTCACCCAAACGAACGGCACCAGCGCCGTGAGGATGGCAAGGCCGGCGATCGACGAGTACGCCATGATGGTGAGCGAGCGTTCGCTGCCGCTCATCATGCGCGTCATGATCAGCGTGCCGGCCCAGGCGAGCGCCGAGACGAGCGGAAAGAACGCTGCGGGATGAAACGCGCTCGTCCCAGGCCGCAGGATGATGAGCACGCCGACAAGGCCAACCGCGGTCGCGATCCAGCGCCGCAGGCCGACCTTCTCGCCGAGAAAGGCAATCGAGAGCGCGGTGACGAACAGCGGCGATACGAAGCCCGTGGCGGAGGCCTCGGCTATCGGCAGGAAGCGCAGCCCCGAGATGAAAAGCAGAGACGAACCAAGCAGCGCCGCACCTCGCAGAAGGTGCAGACCCGGACGGTTCGTCTGCATCGCAAACAGTGGCGAACCCGGCAGCATCGCTGGCGACATGATCAGCGCGAATACCAGGAAGCGGATCCAGGTGATCTCGATCGAGGGCAGCGTTGCCGACAGATATTTGGCGGTGACGTCGGAGGTTCCGAGAAATACCGTCGACACCAGGATCAGCGCGATGCCCTTGAACGGACGGTCGGCGCGCGCGGGCGCCTTGCGCACGGCGGGCCGGCTTTCGGGCAATGGCAGGGATGCGCTGTCCAGCCTGGCGGCTGCGGCGGGGGGCGGAGTCACGGCAATCTCGAAAGCAATAAAACGATTCTGCGAGGCCTCAACAAACGCCAATTCCGCCACAAGGACAACGCCCGAAAACGGGATTCCGATATGCATCCGCGCGCGCGGCGGCCTGCCACAGGCAGCACGCGATTCCGCAGTTGAAACAGTTTGTTAAGAACTGTGTGAAGCAGGGCGCGACGAGCTTCCCGGGCGTTGACCTTCGAGATCAGCCCTACAACATCGGCAGCCCGCGCGGTTTCGGCCCGCGCGGAAATGCCTTGTCGATGGCGGCGATTTCAGCATCGCTGAGCTTGAGGTCTCCCGCGGCCGCATTCTCGGCTGCGTGATCCGCGCTCGACGCTTTCGGGATGGCAAGCACCGACGGAGCGCGCGTGAGGAAACTCAGCGCGACCTGACGTGTGGTGGCCTTGTGCGCTTCTGCGATCAATTGCAGCGCGGCGCCGCCCTTGCTCGCCGGCGACGGAAAATCATTGTGGCCGAATGGCGAATAGGCGACGACAGCGACGCCATGCCGCTCGCACCACGGGATCACGGCGTGCTCGATCGCGCGCTCCTGCAGATGGTAGAGCACCTGGTTGCAGGCGATCGTCCCCTCATCAGCGATTTCGAACAGATCGTCGAGATCGTCGGCGTCGAAATTACTGACGCCCCAGGAGCGGATTTTTCCGGCGGCTTTCAACTCTTCGAATGCCGCGACCGTGTCGGCGAGCGGATAGGATCCGCGCCAGTGCAGCAGATAGCAGTCGAGCCGATCGGTCTTCAGCCGCTTCAGCGAACGCTCGCATGCGGTGATGGTGCCGCGCCGCGAGGCGTTGCTCGGCAGCACCTTCGAGACCAGAAAGACCTTGTCGCGTTGGCCCGCGATCGCGTCCGCAATCACAAGCTCGGCGTCACCATACATCTCCGCGGTGTCGACATGGGTCATGCCATCGTCGACGCCGCGGCGGAGCGCCGCAATGGCCGCCTTGCGGTCGCCGCGATCAAGATACCAGGTGCCCTGCCCGATCACCGAGACCTGCGGGCCGTTCTTGCCGAAAGCTTTTGTTTGCACGGTTGCCTCAACTCCTGATGATGCCGACCACGCGACGACGACGCATCGCGAGCGAATTCTTGGCCGGCAGATCGCGCAGCCAATCACGGAAGCCGGATATTTCGGGGCAGTCCGCCGTGCCGGACGGCGCAATCAGCCAGTCGCCGACGCCGGATTCCTCAGCGAGGCGATCGCAGCGATAGCCGGGATGATGGCCGAGACCTCGGGCGATCAGCACATCGACCTTGCCCTCGATCAATTCGTGCAAGCCGGCCGGCTGCAACACGCGCAGGCCGATCTCCGGGTGCGTCGCGCGAAACTCAGCCAGCCCCAGCCGGTGAAGATCGAAGCCGCCATGCACACCGAGCTGCAGCAGCGCGGCACCCGTCGGCTTCAATCGTGCGGTCGCATCGGCGATGCGGCGAAAGCCGTCGGAGACCTCAGGCAGATATATCTGGCCGGCCTCGGTCAGGATCAATTGCTTGTGCAGCCGCTCGAACAGGCGCACGCCGAGGCGCGCTTCAAGCGCTTTCACCTGCTGTCCCACGGCGGCCGGCGTCACGTGCAGCTCATGCGCGGCAAGTTTGAAGCTGAGATGCCGCGCGGCGGCTTCGAACGCGCGCAATGCATTGAGCGGTGGAAGGATGTAGGTCATCGCCACCCAGTTTGTCACCGATGGGCTGCACGCTTGCAATAGATTTTCTTGCGCTCAGCCGCAGCAACAATGCGTTGCTTTGCTGCGATATCGCCGAATAGGCTCGGCCCGCAATCCGGAGACCCCCATGCCCCGCCGAATCGACCATCTCGTCATTTGCGTCCACGATCTGGAACAGGCTGCGCTGGCGTGGCGGAGGCTGGGCTTCAACCTCACGCCAACCGGTGTGCATCCGTTCGGAACCAGCAACCGCCTGGCGCAGTTCGCGGACAATTTTCTGGAGTTGCTGGCCGTCACCAACGATGCGTTGGTGCCGCAGGCTGCGCCCGACCATTTCAGCTTCGCCGCCCACAATCGCGATTTTCTTGGCCGCGCCGAAGGGATGTCGATGCTGGCCTTGCACAGCGCCGACTCGCATGCCGAAGCGGCACGCTTCAGGGCCGAGCGCATCGGCACCTCGGCTCCGTTCGATTTTGGCCGCGACGCGGTGCTCCCGGGGGGAGGAACCGCGCGCGTCGCGTTTTCATTGGCCTTCGCCACCGATCCCGCGATGCCTGAGATCGCATTCTTCACCTGTCAGCAGCGTCATCCGCCGGAATTGTTCTGGAAGGCGGAGTATCAACGTCATCCCAACGGCGCCTTGCGCGTAATTGAGGTCGTAATGTCGGCGCCCGAACCGGCGGCGCACCGCGATTTCCTGGAGCGCCTCACGGAAAGCGCGGCCGAGCCGGCGCCGGGGCGGCTGACGGTCGGAGACAGCAATAACAGGATCACGCTTCTCGGTCCGTCCGAGATGGCGCGCCGGCTGCCGGGCCTTGCGAACAGCTCTTCGCCGCGCTTCTGCGCTGCGCGTCTGGCGGTCGCCGATCTGGATACGACGCGCCGGACATTGAAGAACAACGGCGTCGCCTTCGAGATGAGGGGCGCCGTGCTGCTGATCCCACCCGCCACCGCACATGGCCTGGCGCTGGAATTCGTCGAACAGGAGGTAAACTGAGATGGCTCACATCGTCAGCCACAATCCCGCAAAGGTCCACGCTCCCGCCGGTGGCTACAGCATGGGGCTGGAACTGAGCCAACATCGCCGGCTGCTGTTCATCAGCGGCCAAGTGCCGGAACGCTCAGACGGCAGCGTGCCCGAGGGTTTTGAGCAGCAATGTGAGCAAAGCTGGCGCAACGTCATCGAGGTGCTCGCGGCCGCTGGCCTCGGCGTCGAGCATCTGGTCAAGGTGAACACGTTCCTGACTGACCGAAGTCAGGTCGTGCCCAACCGCGCCATTCGCCGCACAATGCTCGGGGGACATCAGCCCGCGCTGACGGTCGTGGTCGCCGAAACCGTCGACAGCAAATGGCTGCTGGAGATCGAGGCGATCGCTGCGGAATGAAACCAGCTCTCGCTGAGGGTCGGGTGAGGGGCTGCATCCTTGATACGATCCGACCTTGCGATATGCAATTGTGTCAGGTGTCTCATGGCTGAGACCATCCATCCCTTTTACGAGTCGCATCGCGGTGCAATGGAGGCCGCCATGCGCCATCGCTTCGACCTTGCCGAAACGATGTTGCGCGTGCGCACGCATCTATCCGATATTGACGCGATTAGGCAGGAGGTGATGGACGAATTCGAAATCGTGCTTACGCAAATGCCCTATGTCGGCGGCGTGGCAAGTCGCATGAGCGATTTCTTCATGCGCCTCATGGGCTTTATGGCCATCAGCCGAGTGCTCCGGCGACACGGCGTGTCGCTGTCCGTAATCGGCGAAATCGAGCGGGAAACCTACAAGGCGCAATTGCTGACCGCACCCGAAGCGGAACGTCTCGCTTCGGGACGTCAATTCATGTCGTCGGAGAATCAGACTTTGCTGCGCCAGCAGGCTGCAAAAAGCGCTACAAAAAGCCATCAGAAGGACTTTCCGGAAGATTTCGTCTACGATTTCGTCGAACCGGGCCCGGGTGACAGCTTTGAATTCGGCATCAACTACAGAGCTTGCGGCTTTTGCAAATTCGCGGCTCGCCACGGAGACGGAGAGATCCTTCCGAACATTTGTGGGCTTGATTTCGACGCCTATGCAACGCGAGGCATCCACCTGGAAAGGACACTAACGTTGGCTGGCGGCGCGAACCACTGCAATTTCCGATTCTCGCGGCTCCCGTCGGACTAAAGCGCGATGAGATTGGGCTGAATCGTCATCGCGCTTTAGGTACCTTGTTTGAGTGTTGCGCCGTCAAACGTTGAGATTCATCCACACCGCCTTGGGCTCAGTGAAATTGTCGATCGCGGCAGTGCCGTGCTCGCGGCCGAGCCCGGAGTCGCGTTCGCCTCCCCATGGCAAGCGCACATCCGTGTAGCCATACGTGTTGATCCACACCGTTCCGGCGCGCGCCTTCTTCGCAAAGCGCTGCACGCGGCCGATGTCGGCACTCCAGACGCCGGCGGCAAGGCTGTAGGCGGTGCCGTTCGCGATCCGCAGCGCATCGGCCTCGTCCTTGAACTTGATCACGCTGACGACCGGGCCGAAGATTTCTTCCTGCGAGATGCGCATCTCGTGCTCGACATTGGCGAATACCGCGGGTCTGAGAAAATAGCCGCGGTCGCCGACGCGCTCACCGCCGGTCGCAAGCAACGCGCCCTCTTTCCTGCCGATCTCGACATAGTCGAGGATCGAGCGCATCTGCTTCTCCGAGATCACCGGACCGAGCGCGGTGGCGCGGTCCGCGGGATCGCCGATGCGCAGGGCCTCGGCGCGGGCGACCAGACGTTCCACCACCTCGTCATAGGCCTTCTCCTGCACCAGCACGCGCGAGCCGGCCGAACACACCTGCCCGGCATTGAAGAAGATGCCGGCCGCCGCAGCCTTTGCCGCGGCCTCGAGATTGGCATCGTCGAAGATGACGTTGGCGGACTTGCCGCCGAGTTCCAGCGAGACGCGCTTGAAGTTACCCGCCGCGCCACGCATGATTCCGCGGCCGACGCCGGGCGAGCCGGTGAACGTGACCTTGTCGACATCGGGATGATTGACCAGCGCCTCGCCGACAACACGACCGGGGCCGGTGACGACATTGAGCACGCCGCGCGGCAAGCCCGCCTCAAGCGCGAGTTCGCCGATCCGCAGCGCCGACAGCGACGTGAGCTCAGCCGGCTTCATCACGACGGTGCATCCGCAGGCGAGTGCCGGCGCGAGTTTCCACATGCCGATCATCAGCGGGAAATTCCACGGCACGATGGCGGCGACCACGCCGACCGGTTCGCGGACCGTGTAGGTCAGCGCGTCGTCGCGCGCGGACACCACGTCGCCGCCGATCTTGTCGGCCCAGCCGGCGTAATAGGTGAGCGTGTCGATGGCGGCGGGAAAATCCTGGCGCTGCACCCCCGATATCGGCTTGCCGGCATCGAGGCTCTCCAGCGCAATGATCTCGTCGGCGTGCTGCTTCAGAAGCTCGGCCCAGCGAAGCAGGATATGGCCCCGCTCGGCCGCGCGCATCGTTCGCCACGGCCCCTCGAAGGCGCGCCGCGCCGCGGCAACCGCACGATCGACGTCTGCCTCATTGCCTTCGGCGATTGTCGCGATGACCTGCTCGGTCGCGGGATCGAGGGACTGGAAGCTTCGTCCGGACGACGCACGGACGCGAGAGCCGTCGATCAGCAGCAACTCGTCGCGGACAGCGGTCTCACGTGGCGCTTCCCAAGTGTAGTCATATGCAACAGACATCATATTTCCTCCTGTCTGATCTCTAACCTAGGGAGGTTCTATCGCTGATAAAATATGATATCTTGTGCCTATAACGCTATCTTGATATGAATTGAATTTCATATTTAGGGATGAAACATGCTCCAGATCGAGATCGAGACCGTCTGGCGGTTTCGCAAGGATGACAGCCCGCAGACCGCGGTCGTGATGCTCGGCATCCTCAACGAGATCAGGAAAACCGGGAAGATCACCAGTGCCGCCAACGATGCGCATCTTTCCTACCGCCATGTCTGGAACCTGATCGAGCAATGGTCGGAATTCTTCGGCGTGCCGGTGGTGGAGACGCAGCGCGGCAAGGGCTCGCGCTTGACGCCGTTCGGCGAGAAGCTGGTATGGGCTGGCGAGCGCATGCAGGCACGGCTCGGGCTGCAACTCGAGAATCTGGCGCAGGAACTGGTCACCGAGATCAAGCCGTTCCTGCATCAGCGACCGTCGGTAATTCGTGTCCATGCGAGCCACGGCTTCGCGGTGTCGAAGCTGCGCGAGTTCCTCGATCGCGAGAGCGGGATGGGCGTCGACCTGCGCTACGTCAGCAACCAGAACTCGCTGGTCTCGCTGGCGCAGGGCGCCTGCGATCTCTCCGGCGTACACCTGCCGCGCGGCGAATTGCGTGCGCAGGGCATCAAGGCCTGCAAGGAATGGCTCGATCCGCGCGAGGACCGCGTGATCAGCTTTGTCACGCGCGAGATGGGCCTGATGGTCAAGCGCGGCAATCCGCTGAAGATTGGCTCGCTGAGCGACCTCGTCGAGCAGAAGGCGCGCTTCGTCAACCGCGACCACGATTCCGGCACGCGGTTGTTGTTCGATCAGCTATTGGCGCTCCACCGGATCCCTGAAAGCAGGATCAATGGCGCGCAGCACATGGAATTCACCCACGCCGCCGTCGCCGCCTATGTCGCAAGCGGCATGGCGGACGCAAGTTTCGGCGTCGAGGCGGCAGCGCGCCAATTCGGGCTCGACTTCATCCGCTTGCTGACCGAGGACTATTTTTTCGTCTGCAAGCGAGCGTTCCTGGAGACCGAGCCGATGCAACGCGTGCTCGACATCATGAAGAGCAGTGAATTCCACGCAGCCGTGGGCGCCCTTCCCGGCTACGTCGCATCGGATGCCGGCGCCGTCAGCGGCGTGAAGGATTTTCTCGACAGGATGCATTCCGATCGCTGATCGGCTGCAAATCCCGGCCGCTGGACCCGTTCGCGACCCGGCGCGTTCTTGATCCCGGGGCGGGCGTATGCGCGCCCCGGGATCCAGCACGGCTGTACAGTTACCGCACGATCATCGTCCGGGCGGAACATATACGGCCGCATAGCGGGACGCCTTCTCCGCAATGCCCTTGAATTCACCAAGCGTCCAGGCGCGCACGGTCTCTATCTTGGCTACGGCGCCGCTCGCACCTGCAGCCATTCCGAAGGCGACCGCATCCGATCCATCAGCCAGCTCGGTAACGATGACGACGTCATGGGGCCCCGTTGTCATGTAGGCCGCGACAAGCTTGCCGCCCGCCTTCTCCACCAGCGTCTTGATCGCTTCAGTGCGATCGGCCGGCTTGTCCAGCATGCCCTTGATGCCGGTGTTGGAATATGAGGCATAGGTGACGAATAAAGGCATTTTCTCCTCCGTTTGACGGTTGTTCGAAGATGCACTTTGGAATTTGGGATGGCCCCGACATCGGGGTCGAGATCGATGCCCGCCGACGGCATGCCCGTTGCCATTAAGTATCAAGGGAGACTTCGGCACGTCCAACTGGCAACTCGACCACCATTATATCGCGTCTGCGCTGCATTTGCTGACCCGTTTCACTTACCCATTCCGGATGAGTCACGCCGTTCGCGGCGCCAGCGTCGAATTGCCCGCCTGCGTTACTGACGATGCTGCGCTCGACTGCAACGCGAACGGCGTGCGCCTGCGATTGCCGTGAGTGCGAGTGGCGACAGACGACCGCTATCCGTCCAGCCCACTGATGTCAGCCAGCAGCACCGTGCCGGTCACCGATTCCGTGATGTACAGCCGGTCGCGCTTTTCGCCCCCGATCGCGACATTGGTGCAGCTCTGCCCGGCGCAGGATTTGATCCGCGCGATCAGTTCGCCGCCAGGCGCGAACACGAAGACGTGGCCGAGCGAGGCATGGGCGACGAACAACCGCCCGGCTTTGTCCATCGTCATGCCATCGGGCCCGCTCGGGCCGAACATCGAGCAAAAACGGCCCACCTTCGAGACGCTGCCGTCCTTCATGAAGGGCGCGCGCCAGACCGCATTGTCGCGCGTCATCGCGACGAACAGTACGGCCTCGTGCGGATCGAGCACCAGGCCGTTCGGGCTGATGCCGGTGTGGATCAGGCAGTCGAGTTGTCCATTGGTCCGCAGCCGATAGACGCGGCCGGTTGGATCGTGCAGGCCGGTCTGGCCCTGGTCGGTGAAATAGATGTCGCCGTTGGACGCAATATGCAGATCGTTGCAGCCACGGAACGATTCCGAATTGCGCGACCTTAGCAGCGGCGTGACCTTGCCCGCTTTGGCGTCGAGTTCCATCAGCCCATGGCGGTAGTCGGCGATCAGAATGCGGCCTTTGACGTCGATCTTCAGCCCGTTGGGCCAGCCGTCATATTCGGCAACCAGCGACCACCTCCTGTCCGGCGCGATCCTGAAGATGCGGCCGAAGGGAATGTCGACGATGTAGAGATTGCCTGACGCGTCGAAGGACGGGCCCTCGATGAAGCAGTCGGTCGGGACACCGGGCCGGTTGGCGTCGGCCCATTCGGTCGGCACCTTGCGGCGGAATTCGTCGGGGACGGAGGAAAAAACTTCGGTCGTGATCAGTTTCGGCGGCGTTTCCAGGTACATCATTGCTTGGGTCACATCCATCGGCGGAGGGGGATGGACCATAGAGGAGATCGCAGCAAACGTCGCCCCTCATCCGGAGGGCACGCGGGACGCCCGTCTCGAGGGATATAGGCCGCAGATGGAATCCTCATGGTTCTCCCGGCGATGCGAAGCATCGTCCGGAGACCGCGCCCAACTGGCGCTTCGGGCGATAAGCGGACATGCCTTCATGACAGCCGACGCGCGCCGTCTCCGCCGCCTTTTCGCGTTACCTACTACTTTGCCGCGACTTACGCAGTACAGTGTTGCTGTGTCCATTCCGGACGATGTCGATAACAAGCAGCCTTGTCGGCTGCTCTCCTGCATTTTCGCCAGTATGCCACCGCCCCACCGACTCCACCACGAAGTCTCCTGGCCCATACGTCTTGCTTTGACCGGTCTCGGTGTCGGTCACGCGCAAGCTTCCCGACAGGATGTAACCGTACCGAGGATACGGATGCTCGTGCTCTGGAAGGTGCGCCCGAGGGAGGATTTCGAAGATAGACGCTACCAGCTCCGCGCCCTTCTTCGGCAATACGATCTTTTGCCCCGCCGACGTAGTCGTCGTGGAGAGCAATTGCTTAATCGTGACGTCCGTTTGCTGCTGCGCGTAGGCCGGTGAATTCAATGATGCCAACAATGCGACGGCCAGGCATTGCAGGCCGCGCGATAGCGCAATTCTGCACCACGGTTGGGCCCGGAAAACTCTGAAATATCCAGTCATGGTGAACGGCTTGCAGTTTGCTGTGATCCATCAAGGTCGTTGAGAAAGATCTAGCCACTGGATGATCGCGCGCAAGTCTTCAAAATTCACACTACAGTGTCCAGTATTGGACGACGGCGATGTGGCCATTCCGAGCTCAAGTTGTCCGCTGTGGGTCAAAATAAACTCACCTTGAGCACAATCGGTCTGCTCCGCTGCCGGAAGCGGACTTCCCATTAGCCGCTTGTGAGCACACGTTCTTGCTAGTTCGCCGCCGTCAACCGCGGTTGCGCAGCATCGCCCGGCGTTTGCGCGATCAACCGCTTCAGCTCCGGAATGCAGGAACCGCAATTGGTGCCCGCTTTCAGCTTCGCGCCGATCTCAGCCGCCGAACGCGCGCCGCCCGTGATCGCATCGCAGATCGTGCCGCGGGCGACGCCGAAGCAAGCGCAGACAACCGGGCCCGCGCTCGCTACGCCGTCCGCCGATTTGCCGGACAGCAGCACGCGGCGCTGCGTCTCGCTCAAGACATCCGCCGCGAACAGGCTCTTCACCACGTTCCAGTCGCCGGCATCCGCTGCCGGCCCGACAAACAGGCACGCTTCGATGCGATCGCCGCTGAACGAGGCGGCGCGATAGATGCCGCCGCCGAAATCATTGTACTCTGCAAGGTCGTCGCCGGCCTTTGCCTTCATCCAGGCTTGCCAGCCCGCAAGATCGGCATTGTCGGCAAACAGGTAGCCGTGTCCGCCATTGACGGCGACGCGGGCGACCAAGGCATGCGCGGGGAATTCGAGCGGCGCCCGCGACAGCGCGAAACCGCGAAACACATATTCGTAAGGCGCGATCGCGGCCGGCGTCGCCTTGTTTTCGGGCTGGCCGGAGAACGGATCGGTGAATGGCGCCACCAGCGCGCCGACTCGCGCGCCGGTCGCGGTCGCCTCGCTCCAGTGAATCGGCGCAAACAGCATGCCGCGCTGCTGCCGCGCGCTGACCGCAACACGCAGCGTGCACTGGCCATGGTCGGTCGTGATGCGCGCGAAGCTGCCGTCCGTGACGCCATATTTCAGCGCGTCGTCGGGGTGCACCTCGACGAACGGTTCCGGCAGATGCTGGCCGAGCCGCGGGCTCATGCCCGTGCGCGTCATGGTGTGCCATTGGTCGCGGATGCGGCCGGTGTTCAACCGGAGCGGACGCGCCGGCGTCGTTTCCGTGCGCAGCGCCGGCATCTCTGGCGCGACGAAGCGCGCCTTGCGATCATTGGCGAAGAAGCCGCCGTCGGCAAAGAAGCGGGCCTGCGGCTGCGCGTCAAGCCGGATCGGCCATTGCACCGGCTCCATCGCGTCAAAGCCGTGGTCGGAGACAGTCTTCAATCCGCCGATGTCGAAGTCGCGTGCGCCGTCGTTCTCAAATGCCGAGAGCGCGGCGTGCTCGCGGAAGATATCTGCCGCCGAGTTGAAACCGAACGCCGCGCCGTGTCCGAGCCGCTTTGCGATCTCGCACAGGGTCCACCAATCTGGCCTCGCTTCACCAGGCGACTTCAGGAAGGCGCGCTGCCGTGAAATCCGCCGCTCCGAATTGGTCACGGTGCCCGACTTCTCGCCCCAGGCCTGCGCGGGCAGCAGCACATGCGGACCGGCCGTCACGGTGTCGTTCGAGGCCACATTCTCGGAAACTACGAACAGGTCG
Organism: Bradyrhizobium lablabi; assembly: GCF_018131005.1. Classification (GTDB taxonomy): domain Bacteria; phylum Pseudomonadota; class Alphaproteobacteria; order Rhizobiales; family Xanthobacteraceae; genus Bradyrhizobium; species Bradyrhizobium lablabi_D. The sequence goes on along the minus strand of NZ_JAFCJK010000004.1, from coordinate 328,664 downwards.
AGCTTCCGCAACGCCTCGCGCACGGCGTCGGCGTTCGGCAGCGACACGACCGGATTGGTGCCCATCACCCACAACGCCTTGATCTCGCCGCGTGCAATCGCCTCGAACATCTGCACCGCCTTCAACCCTTCATGGGTTGCGATGCGCGGCGCCTTCCAGAACCGCCTCACACGATCGATGTCCGGTGGCGTGAAGCCCATGTGAGCGGCGAGCTGGTTGGCGAGCCCACCGACCTCGCGGCCGCCCATCGCGTTGGGCTGGCCGGTCAGCGAGAACGGCGACGCGCCCACCTTGCCGATCCGTCCGGTGGCCAGATGGCAATTGATGATGGCGTTGACCTTGTCGGTGCCTTGCGCCGACTGGTTGACGCCCTGCGAATACAGCGTCACCACCCGCGGCGTGGCGGCGAACATGCGGAAGAACGCCGCAACATCCTGCTCGGCGAGACCGGTCGCCAGTGCCGTCGCAGCGGCGCTGCCCGCCATGCTCCGGGCACGAGCCAACGTCTCGTCGAAGCCGGAGGTGTAACTTTCGATGTAGCCACTATCGAGCGCGCCGTTGTCGGCAAGATGCACCAGCAGGCCGTTGAACAGCGCGCTATCGGTGCCCGGCTTCAGGCCCAGGAAGAGGTCCGCGTCGCCGGCGGTGTCGGTGCCGCGCGGGTCTATCACGACGAAGCGCGCGCCGCGCTGCTGCTTGTTGGCAAGCATGCGCTGGAACAGCACCGGATGGCACCAGGCGGCATTGGAGCCGACAAACACGAGGAGGTCGCCCTCGTCGAGATCCTCATAGCAGCCGGGCACCGTGTCGGCGCCGAAGGCGCGGCGGTGGCCGGCGACCGACGAGGCCATGCACAGCCGCGAATTGGTGTCGACATTGCCGCTGCCGATGAATCCCTTCATCAGCTTGTTGGCGACGTAGTAGTCCTCCGTCAGCAACTGGCCGGACAGATAGAACGCCACCGCGCCGGGACCGTCACGCGCGATGATGTGCTGGAAACGGTGAGCGACGTGATCGAGCGCGTCGCTCCAGTCGACCCGCTGCATCGCGTCACCGCAGCGGATCATCGGATAAAGCAGCCGGCTTTCGAGTCCCAGCGTCTCGCCGAGCGCGGAGCCTTTCGAGCACAGCCGGCCGAAATTGGCGGGGTGATCCGGATCGCCTGATATCGCCGCGCCGCCCGCGCCATCCGGCGTTGCCAGCACGCCGCAGCCGACGCCGCAATAGGCGCAGGTTGTTCTGACGGCCCGGAGCGCGGGATCGACGGTTGTCATCTCACGCTGCCTCTGCCTGCATCGCGAGCGAGCGGCCGAACACCATGTCGGCACGCATCTGCGCGACCGGCTTCCGGGTGCGAATCAATTCGAGATACCAGAGCGCATCGGCGGTGTCGCCGATCAGTACCGCCCCGCTCAGCCGCCCGTCCGCAACCACGAGCTTCCTGTACGTGCCGTGATTGACGTCGCGGAGCACGAGGCTCTCGCTGCCGTCGGCGCCGAGAAAATCGCCAGCCGAGAATACGCCGACACCAGACACTTTCAGGTTGGTCGCGACGACGCTGCCGGCATAAGCCGCATCGCCGCCCGCGAGGTGCCGTGCAAGCACGCGCGCCTGCTCGTAGGCCGGCTCGACCAGGCCGTAGCAGATGCCGCGATGCTCGGCGCATTCGCCGATCGCGTAAACATCGGCAATCCCGGTCTGCAGCCGGTCGCCGATCACGATGCCGCGGCCGACCGGAATGCCCGCGTCCTTTGCGAGCGCCACATTCGGCCGGATGCCGGCGGCGAAGATCACGGCGTCGGCCTCGATTTGACGTCCGTCCGCAAGCTCGACTCCGGTGACCCTGCCTTCGCCGTGAATCCGCGCGGTGCTGGCACTGAGCACGATCTCGATGCCCTTGTGCTCGACCAGCGATTTCAACAGCGCCGCCGCCGGGCCGTCGAGCTGCCGTTCCATCAGGCGGTCCATCAGATGCACCAGCGTCACCGCCGCGCCGGCCTTGGCCAATCCATAGGCGGCCTCGAGCCCGAGCAGGCCGCCGCCGACCACGACGACACGCTTCTTCTGCGCGGCAAGCGTCAGCAGCAGATCGACGTCCCGGCTGTCGCGAAAGGTATTGACGCCGGCAAGCTCGGCGCCGGGCACATTGAGCCGCAGCGCCGAGGAGCCCGTCGCCAGCACGAGCTTGGAGAAGCTGATGCTCTCCTCATTGGCGATCTTGACCTCGCGACGGCCGATATCGATCTCGGTTGCCATGCAATTGTATTTCAGCGTGACGCCGCGCTCGCGCCACCACGATGCGGGCTTGAGTTCGATCTCATGCGAGGCGGTTTCGCCGGCCAGCACCGACGAGAGCAATACGCGGTTATAGGCGAGCCGCGGCTCGTCGCCGATCACGGCGATGGCATAGCGGCCAAGCGCGACCTTCGACAATTCGTCGACCAGGCGCGCCGCTGCCATGCCATTGCCGATGATGACCAAGGGCTCGCTCACGGCAACTCCTTACTCGGCGACCTGGGTGCGGCCATAGGCTTCCGAGATCATGTAGCCGGACAGCGTGCCGTAAGCGGCAGTCCAGGCGGCTGCGACGTCCGCCGTCCAGGCCTCACCCAGCCCCTTCTCCAGCGTCCATAGCAGCGCGCCGCCGACCACCGGATAGTGTTCGGCCTTGGCGCCGTAGCCGACGTGGCGTTTGGCGAGCGCGCTGGCGGCCGAAAGCATCGACGGGAGATCGCTCAATCCGTTGACGACGACGGCCAGCGTCGTCATCAGTTTCCTGCGCTGCTCGGTCATGTCGTCGGGAAACATCGCCCTGACGCCGGGCGCGACCTCGAACAGGCGGTCGTAGAAAATGAGCGCCGCCTTCCCGGAGATCGGCGCGACCTTGGCGAAACTATCCTGGACCAGCTTGACCTGATCGGGCGTCATCAAGTGCCTCCCTGCACGGTGCTTCCCTCGCCGCTCGATGCGGCGCGGCGGAGAAGACGTTTTTTCCGAGCATGATTTTGCCGAAAAACCGGTTCTGACTTTTTCGGATCATGCTCTACGCGGCCTCGACGAAGCGATGTCGCTCGTAGAGGAATTCAAGCACGCGCTGTCGGCATTTGAGATAGCTGGAATTGGCCGCGAGCTCGAGCCGCTTGCGCGGGCGCGCCAGCGGCACCTCGAGCACTTCGCCGATCCGCGCGCTCGGCCCATTGGTCATCATGACGATGCGGTCGGACAGCAACACGGCCTCGTCGACGTCGTGGGTGATCATCAGGATGGTGTTGCCGAGCTTCTGATGCAGCGCCATCACCGAATCCTGCAGATGCGCTCGCGTCAACGCGTCGAGCGCGCCGAACGGCTCGTCAAGCAGCAGCACCTTCGGCTCCATCGCGAGCGCCCGCGCGATGCCGACGCGCTGCTTCATGCCGCCGGAGATTTCGTTGGGCCGTTTGTCCCTGGCATGCGCCATTTGCACAAGATTGAGGTTGTGCATCACCCAGGCGTCGCGCTCGGCCCTGGTCTTCGTCTTTGCGAACACCTTGTCGACGCCGAGCTTCACGTTCTCGTAGACCGTGAGCCACGGCAGCAGGCTGTGGTTCTGGAACACCACCGCGCGATCCGGCCCCGGCGAATTGACCTCGCGGTTCTCCAGCAGCACGCAGCCGTTGGTCGTGCCGGTGAGGCCGGCGACGATGTTGAGCAAGGTCGACTTGCCGCAACCGGAGTGGCCGATGATCGAGACGTATTCGCCCTTGTCGATCGTCAGGTTGATCTCTTTCAAGACCTCGGTCGTGGCGCTGCCACGGGTGAAGGTCTTGTCGATATGGTCGAGCTTCAGATAGGCCTGCATGCCTTCCCCCTCAGTTCGCGACGGTGCCGCGGGTCACGACCTTGCCGAGGCCTGCGATCAGGCGATCGAGCACGAAGCCGATGATGCCGACATAGAAAAGAGCCAGGATGATTTCGCTGATGTGCGAGGAATTCCAGGCGTCCCAGATGAAGAAGCCAATGCCAACGCCGCCGATCAGCATTTCGGCGGCGACGATCGCAAGCCACGACAGGCCGATGCCGATGCGCAGGCCGGTGAACATATAGGGCGCGGCCGCCGGAATCATGATCTTGGTGAAGAACTCGAGCGGGTTGAGCTGCACGACGGCGGCGACGTTGCGGTAGTCCTGCGGAATGTTGCGGATGCCGACCGCGGTGTTGATGATGATCGGCCATATCGAGGTGATGAAGATCACGAAGATCGCCGACGGCTGGCCATCGCGAAATGCCGCAAGCGAGAGCGGCAGCCAGGCGAGCGGCGGAATCGTGCGCAAGACCTGGAATAGCGGATCAAGCCCGCGCATCGCCCAGACCGACTGTCCGACGAGCGTTCCGAGCGCGATACCCGCGACTGCGGCGAGCGAATAGCCAAGCGCGACGCGCTGCAGGCTCGCGGACAAATGCCAAAACAGCCCCTTGTCGATCCCGCCGCGATCGAAGAACGGATCGAAGATCAGCTCCTTGGTATCCTTGAACACGCGAGAGGGCGGCGGCAGGGTCGAGCCGGCACGCCGACAGATCAACTCCCAGATCACCAGCAGGAGCGCGATCACAATCACCGGCGGCACGACGCGCACCGCGGCCTCCCTCGCCATCCTGGCGTAGGTCTCGGTGCGCGGCGCGCGCTTGGGCATCATGGTCACGACCGGCGCCGCGTGAGCGTTCGACGGCAGCGCCGCCGCGGTGGCTTCGGTCTTCATGGCAGGCATAGACATCGACATCGAAAGGAAATCTCCGTGGTCAGGGGGAGCGCGGCGCGAGACTCTCGCGCAGCTTCACGCGGATCAGACGTCAACACGCTTGATGGACAACGACTTGAGATACGCGGCGGGATTCTCGGGATCGAAAATCTTGCCGTCGAAGAAGATCTCCTTGCCGCGCGATGTCGAGGCAGGGATTTCGGACGCGGGCACGCCAAGCTCCTTGGCGGCCTCCTTCCAGAGATCCTCGCGGTTGACCTTGGCGATCAGTGCCTTGGTGTCGAAGCCCGCCTCATATTTGCCCCAGCGGATGTCCTCGGTGAGGAACCAGAGGTCATGGCTCTGATAGGGATAGGAGGCGTGGTCTTTCCAGAACCGCATCTGCTGCGGCGAATCTTCGACCATGCGGCCGGTGCCGTAGTCGAATTTGCCCTTCATGCGGTCGGTGATGTCCTCGACCGGGCAGTTGATCCACTGCCGTTTGGCGCAAATCGTCGCGGCTTCTTCGCGGTTCTCGGCCTTCTCGCACCATTGCTGCGCTTCCATCACGGCCATCAACAGCGCTTTTGCGGCCCTCGGGTTCTTGTCGACCCAGGCAGCGCGCAGGCCGAACGATTTCTCGGGATGCTTGTCCCAGAGTTCGCCGGTGGTGATCGCGGTGTAGCCGATTTGCTGGTGGATAAGCTGAAGATTCCACGGCTCGCAGACGCAGAAGCAATCCATCGTGCCGACCTTCATGTTGGCTACCATCTGCGCGGGCGGCACCACGATGGTCTCGATGTCCTTGTCGGGATCGATGCCTCCAGCTGCAAGCCAGTATCGGATCCACAGATCGTGCGTCCCGCCGGGAAAGGTCATGGCTGCCTTGACCGGCTTGCCGCCTGCCTTCTTCTTTTCCAGAGCCGGCTTGAACGGTGTGGTATCGACGCCGATCTTCAGGTCGGCATACTCCTTGGCTACCGAGATGCATTGGCTGTTCAGGTTGAGCCGCGCCAGGATGTACATCGGCGTCGGCTGATTGTTCTGCGTGACTTTGCCGGCCGAGATCAGATACGGCATCGGGGTGAGGATATGCGCGCCGTCGATCCCGTTGCCTTCGGAGCCGAGCACGAGATTGTCGCGCGTGGTGCCCCAGGAGGCCTGCTTCTGCACCTCGACATCCGGCATACCGTATTTAGCGAAGATGCCCTTCTCCTTGGCGACGAACAGCGGCGAGGCGTCGGTCAGCGCAATGAAGCCGAGCTTGGCGCCCTTCACTTCGGGACCCGCGCCTTGCGCAACCGAGCCGGCGGGGAAGTTCAGCTTCGCCGCGGCGAGCAGCGCCGCGGCACCGCTGGTCGCCTTGAGGAGCTGGCGACGGCTGATCGCGCGGCGAGAGGTCTCTTTGGTCGGCTTCGTCATGAAAAAGATGGTCCTTTGCGTCTTCAGATGGCCGTCCGCCTGATGGGACCACCGCGCGCAGGGAGGCGCGTTCCGGGGAGGCCCCGGCTGGTGGCAACACAATTCGGATAGGGTGGTCTCGGAGGACGGCGTCGATGGCGTCGGCGCTAGCTATTCAAGCATCGTGCCAAGCTCGCGCATGATGAAAAGTATAACAATTATAAATACTTGCTGAGAATTCTGGCGCGGGCGACAAATTGTGCCCGCTCCCAAAACTTGCGATTCGCTCAATTCTTGTGCGCCGCACAAGAATTGAGCAGACAGTCTCGAGCACCTCGCTCAGGCGTCTTCGGCCACCTTCGTGCCGAGCGGCGCGGGCGCCATTCCGCCGCCCGGCTTGAGGCGGAATTCGTAGGTCATCAAACTCCATGGTCCGTCCGCCGACTTGCCGTCTGGCATCACCGGATCGGTGCGCTTCTCGATCGTGGCGATCAGTTCATCCTTCACGCCGAACACGACGTCGGAGTCGAGATATTTGTCGCCATCCATGAAGACATGCGTGATCAACGGTTCATAGCCCTTCGCATTGACCAGGAAGTGCACGTGCGCCGGCCGCATCGCATGACGATTCGTCTGCTTGATCATCTGCCCAACCGGGCCATCGGTCGGAATCGGATAGCTGCACGGCACGATGGTACGGAAATAGAAGCGGCCGTCGGCGTCCGTGATGAAGCGCGCGCGCGACGACGGGCCTTGCGCGGTGTAGTCCGGCTTCTGTGAATCGTAGAAACCGTCGTCATCCGCATGCCAGATATCGACCGGCACGCCCGCGAGTGGCTTGCCCTTCAGGTCGGTGACGCGACTCTGCACGAACATGCGCTCGCCCGGCAGGCTCGCTGAAATGTCGGCGCCGTGCGGCGTTACCTTGTGCTCGCCGACGTAGAACGGGCCGAGCACCGTGGTCTCCGTGGCGCCGTCGCGATTGCGGTGGTTGACCGCATCGACCAGCATCGACACGCCAAGCACGTCGGAGAGCAGGATGAATTCCTGGCGGATGTCGGTGCATTTTTGTCCGGTGCGGGTCAGGAAGTCGATCGCATAGTCCCATTCCTCGAAGGTGAGGTCGGTCCGGCGCACATAATCATGCAGTGATTTCACGAGTTCCTGCAGCAGGAACTTGACCCGTGGATTGGGCGTTTGGTCGAAGCTGCGGATCACGGCCGTGGTGAGCTCGGCGTCGTTGAACTGAGTCATCTTGTGCGTTTCCTGAAGGTGCGATTGCAGGCGGGAGCCTACACCACTGGCGGCATGCGGGTAAGCGCCAAGCGCTTGGAACGCGACACCGTTTTCGGCTAACAAGGCTTTCCCGCCAGCCGGAGAAGAGCCCGATGTTAGCCCCCACCCCTGCCTCGCCCGAATCCGCGGGAATGTCGACGGCAGCGCTCAACCGCCTCGAGGCGCACCTGAAGCGCCGCTACATCGATTCCGGCCGTTTCCCGGGCACGCAGGTCCTGATCTATCGCCGCGGCAAGATCGTGCATTCGGCAGTCCAGGGCTTTGCCGATCTCGGGCGCAAGGTGCCGGTCAGGGACGATACCATCTTCCGCATCTATTCGATGACCAAGCCGATCACGAGCGTCGCCTTCATGATGCTGGTCGAGGAAGGCCGCGTTGCGATCGACGAGCCGGTGGCGAGATACATCCCGGAATGGAAGAACCTCGACGTCTTCGTGGCCGGAACCGCGCCCGCCTTTCTGACGAGGCCACCGACGCGGCCCATGCTGATCGTCGACCTCCTGCGTCACACCTCCGGTCTGACTTACGGCTTCCAGCAACGCTCCAATGTCGACGCGGCCTACCGCGAGAAGAAGATCGGCGAGGTTGTCAAGGCCGGCACGCTCGACTGCATGATCGAGGAACTTGCCAAAATCCCGCTGGAGTTCTCGCCGGGCGATGCCTGGAACTATTCGGTCGCAACCGACGTAATCGGCTATCTGATCGGCAAGATCTCAGGGATGCCGTTCGAGCAGTTCCTGAAGCAGCGCATCCTCATTCCACTCGGCATGAACGACACCGACTTCTTCGTTCCGGCCGACAAGGCGCATCGTCTCGCCGCCTGCTATTCGGCGGACCCGCAAGGCGGCATGACGTTCCACGCCACCGAGCGCAAGAACTCGCTGACGCTGCAGGACGACCCGGCCACGAGTTCGTTCCTGTCGCCGCCCTCGCTGATCTCGGGCGGCGGCGGTCTGTGCTCGACCGCATCCGACTACCTGACCTTCTGCCGCGCGCTGCTCAATGGTGGCGAACTCGGCGGCGTCAGGCTGATCGGACCCAAGACGCTGAAGCTGATGACGTCGAACCATTTGCCAGGCGGCCTTGATCTGCCGGGAATGTCCCGCTCGCTGTTCAGCGAGGCCACCTATAACGGGATCGGCTTTGGCCTTGGTTTTGCCGTCACCATGAACCCCACGCAGACGCTCATTGCCGGCAGCCCGGGCGAATACAATTGGGGCGGTGCTGCGACGACGTCGTTCTTCATCGATCCGGCCGAGGAGCTGATCACGATCTTCATGACCCAGGTGCTACCTTCGAGCGCATACCCGCTGCGGCGCGAGCTGCGCACGATGGTCTACGCCGCAATCACCGAAAGCAATCTCTGACGCATCGGAATTCCGTTGCGCACAGGCAGCATTTATTTCCAGACGAAGTTTTCCCGCTTCCTCTTCGGCGCGCGCCCGCAACTTCACCATTGCGGGCTCATCGTTTCGGGCATCCTCGACCAGGCAAGAAAGAAATCGCGATGCCGCGGGAATGGCTCGCGCGCCAGTGGCGAGCGCTGAAAATCTATTTGACGAGCCTCAGATAGGGCGGGAACCGTCGCGCCGGCCCTGACTCCTGCTCCGGCTGCTCCGACGCCATCATGTCGCACAACGCTTTCAGCTCGGAATCCGTCACCTTGTGAAGCTCCATTCGAAGCTCAAGGATGGCAAGGGACAGCAGCTTCGCGGGTTCCGCGCTGCCTCGATCCAGCAGAAACGCCTGGCACTCCTCCAGGGTCGCGAGCAGCGACAGCAATCGTTGTTCAAGATTTGCGACCGGCATTCCACTCACTCCCGAACCCGCAAGGTAGAGTCGGGGTGATCCCCTTTTTCGTCTCATTAGCCTCTCCCACTGTCCTACCAGAAGTTTGCTGGCTGTGGTCAGGCGCAAGCTTGTTTTGAATGATTCAGAACTTTTGCGCAATTGTCCAGCAACTTTGCGAAACCCTCACGCGCACCTGCGACAAACTTTCGCGGGGTGCTGTCGCCCAAGGGTGCAACGAGACTGGTCCGTGACCTCGACCTCACACTAGCAAGGGTTGCGCCTGGATGATGACGCCCGTAAGATAGAGTTATCCGTAGGAGTACGGAAAGCGAGGTCAGTGCCGCCGCTAAGCATCCGCGCAAAATCTGTGACGATGAGACCCGCACTAGTTGAGGTTCGGTCAATATTTTGCCAAATGTAGAGGGCGGGGTGTCGAGAGACACACCTTGGCGCTATCGACTTTAGGTAGTTCGCCGTGTCGGTATCAGGGTGCTTCCACAGCGCGAATGCGTGGATACCATCCCGCGATATTCTTAATTGCTTACTTGGTTCTCGCGATCCAACTGAAGACTCATACGAACTTTAACGCGGTACATCATGGACGAGTCCCTGACCTTTCTGGCCAGGAGCTCCCAATTTGAAGGACGGTCACCAGGATGAACAGATCAGCAGCAAAGAAGATGAAGCAGCGCAGTGCCGGCAAGCCGGACATTGAGTTGGGCAAGCGGATTCGTCTGCGGCGTGTGGAGCAGAAGATCTCCCAGGCTGAACTCGGCGATAAGCTTGGCGTCAGCTTCCAGCAGGTCCAGAAGTACGAGAAGGGCGTCAATCGCGTCGGCGCTGCTCGTCTCCAGCAAATCGCGACCGCGCTCGACGTTCCGGTCACCTTCTTCTACGACGGCGACAACAAGGCGCGTGAGGTCGAGAGCCTCCTGTTCCTCGACAGCGCCTTCAGCCTGCGGTTGCTGCGCGCCTACAGCAAGATCAAGGACCAAACTGTGCAACGTCAGTTGGTGTCCTTGATGGAATCGATTGCCGCCAACGAAGACTGAGCGGCATCGCCATTCAGGTCGCGGCCCGCGACGCGATCGACCCGCCCCAGCGGATCGGCCGGTGGCTGATCGTCGCACCGTGCATTCTGCTGATCAGGCCGGGAAGTATGTTGCAGCGCTGCCATGGTGAATGGCGGCGCTTTTTTTCAAGCCCGGATTTTACCAAGGCGGCGCTCGCTACAACGCTGTCAGCACCGCCTTGGCGATATCAGCGGTGCCGTTTCTGCCTCCGAACTCGAACGGCTTGATGCCGTCAGCATAGACCCTGTCGACCGCACGCGCGATACGTTCGCCCGCCTCGGCAGCACTCTCCAGCCCATGCTTGTCGGCGAGCCAATCCAGCATCATCGCCACCGACAGGATCATCGCGGTCGGGTTTGCCTTGCCCTGCCCCATGATATCGGGCGCGGTGCCGTGACAGGGCTGGAACACCGCGCGGCGATCGCCGATATCAGCCGACGGCGCCATGCCCATGCCGCCGATCAGACCGGCGGTCAGATCAGATAGGATGTCGCCGAACATGTTCTCGGTGACCATGACGTCGAAATCCCATGGACGCTGAACCAGCGCCGCCGCGATGGCGTCGATGTAGTGGTGGTCGGCCTTCACGTTGGGATGACGTTTTGCGGTTTCGTCAAAAATCTCGCGGAAGAAGGCGAACGCCTTGAACACATTCGCCTTGTCGACACAGGTCAACCCGCCGTCAGCGCGGCCGCGCGCCTTGCGACGCTCGGCGAGGCGGAACGAAAACTCAAACAGCCGCTCCGAGGTCCTGCGCGTGATCACCATCGTCTCGCGCGCCTCGGTGTTGGTGACGACGCCCTTGCCCATCGAGGCGAACAGGCCCTCGGTGGATTCCCTGATGACGACGAGATCGATGCCCTTCCGATCGGCGCCGACGATCGAACTCGGCACGCCCGGAATCAGCCGCGCCGGCCGCACGCCGGCATAGAGGTCGAAGATCATGCGCAACTCGATCTGCGGAGCGATCTCCGTATTGTCGGGATAGCGCACCGACGGCAGGCCGCAGGCCCCGAGCAGGATCGCGTCGGCCTCCTCGCACAACCTGATCGTACTCTCCGGCATCGACTTTCCGGTCGCCTTGTAGTGGTTCGCGCCAGCCGGCGCGTCGGTGAAGCGGAATTTGAGATCCGTCGTCGCCTCGATCTTGCGCAACACCTCGAGCGCCGGCACCATCACTTCGGGGCCGATGCCATCGCCGCCGAGAACTGCGATGTGGAGCGCGCTATTGGCGGACATGGGAATTCCTCAGGATGGACGCTGATTGCGAGTGAAGCGAAGCAATCCATGTCTCCACGCGGGGATGACGGATTGCTTCCTGGCCTCGCTCCGCGAAGTGGCGGCGGAGACGTTACGGCGTCAGCACGGCACGGCCGACCAGCTTGCCCTTCTGCAGATCGACCAGCGCCTCATTGGCGCGCGCAAGCGGCATCGGGGTCACCGGGATCGGCGGGATCTTCTTCGCACGCACGAGATCAAGCAGTTCCTGCGTTTCGCGGAGATTGCCGACATAGCTGCCCTGGATGGTAATCGCCTTGATCGGGATCAGCGGCAGCGCCCACGTCGCGCCGCCGCCGAACAGGCCGACGATGACGAGCTTGCCGCCCTTGGTCAGGCAGTCGAAGCCAAGCTGCGTCGTCTGGGCATTACCGACCAGATCGATCGCGGCGCGGATCGGCTGTCCGGCCTTCTTCATCAATTGCTCCAGCGCGTCCGGGGCCTTGCCGTCGACGGTCGCAAGCGCACCGGCAGCCTCGGCCGCTTCGCGTTTTTTCGCGTCGATATCGACCACGATCGCGCCCTTGCCGCCCATCGCCTTCAACAGCGACAGCGCCATCAGGCCGAGACCGCCGGCGCCGAAGATCACGACCGGCGTATCCAGGTCCTTCTCGATCTTCTTCAGTGCGCTATAGGTGGTGACGCCCGAGCACGCGTAGGGGGCGGTCGTGACGGGGTCGAGTCCATCCAGGTTCAACAGGTACTTGGCATGCGGCACCGTCATGTGGTCGGCATAGCCGCCATCGCAATAGACGCCGAGCGCATTCGGCTTGACCGCACACATGTTTTCGTCACCGCCGAGACAGGTCGCGCATTTGCCACAGCCGAGCCAGGGATAGACAAGCGCAACGTCGCCAACCTTGAGACCCCCCTTGTCGGCGTCTTTCAGGTCGGGCCCTAACGCCACGATCTGGCCGACTGTCTCATGTCCCATCGTGCGCGGCAGCGACACACCGCGGTCCTTCAACGACAATGGCTTGCGGCCGTGACCAAGATCGTAGCCGCCCTCCCAGATGTGCAGATCGCTGTGGCACACGCCGGCGGCCTTGACCTTGATCAGCACCTGCGTTCCTGAAGGCTGCGGCGTCGGCTGATCGACCTCCTGCAGCGGCGCGTTGAAATCGACGACCTGAAAACTCTTCATCGCTGTCCTCCCGGGATCTTGTTCTTGCAGCCGACCTTGCCACGTCCGCCCTCGCGGGACAAACGCCGTGTTGGTCTTGCCAAAATTTAGACCAGCGGATGATGGCAAGCCGCGAACTGGCCGGGGGCAACCGCGCGCAGTTCCGGCACCTCGTTGGCGCAGCGCGCATCCGCCCGCGGACAACGGGTGCGGAATCGACAGCCCGATGGCGGCGCGATCGGCGACGGCGGCTCGCCGACAGGCACGGTTTCCGCGGGCCTGATGTCCGGATCGGGCACTGGAATGGCATCGATCAGGAGCGCGGTATAGGGATGCGCCGGCCGCGCAAAAAGCTGCTCGGACGGACCGACCTCGCAGAGCCGTCCAAGATACATCACCGCAACGCGGTCGCTCACCGCCTTCACCACTGCAAGGTCATGGGCGATGAACAGCAGAGTCAGGCCGTACCGCGCCTTCATTTCCTCCAGGAGGTTGAGGATCTGCGCGCGGATCGACACGTCGAGCGCTGAAACCGGCTCGTCGCAGATGACGAAGTCCGGATTGAGCACCAAAGCACGGGCAATGCAGATGCGCTGACATTGGCCGCCGGAGAACTCATGTGGCAGGCGGCCAATGACGAGCGCGGGATCGAGGCCAACAGCCGACAGCACATCATGGACCAGCTGACTGCGTCTCCCGGGATCCTTGACGCCTGATATCACCAGGGGCTCGGCCACGATATCGCCGATCCGCCGCCGCGGATTGAGCGAGGCGATCGGATCCTGGAAGATCAACTGCACGCGCCGGCGCATCCTGCGCAGTGCTTCGCCTTGCATGGTCGTGAGGTCGTGTCCGTCGAACAGCACCTTGCCCGATACTGCCGGGCGCAACTGCAGCACCGCGCGACCGAGGGTGGACTTGCCGCAGCCGGATTCGCCAACCAGCCCCAGCGTTTCGCCGCGCGCGATCTCGATGCTCACGTCGGACACGGCGTGGACGGTCTTGCCGCCGACCGCATATTCGACGACGAGATTTTCCACCCTCAGCAGCGGGTCGGGTGCGGCCTGCAGCATCATGCGACAGCACCCGCGCCGGTCTCGATCGGATGGAAGCAGGCGTACAGGTGCCCCGGCGTTTCCGCCCGGCTAAGCGAAGGTTTCTCGGTGTTGCAGCGGCCGGCCGCATAGCGGCAGCGCGGCGCGAATGAACAGCCCTTCAGCGGCCGGGTCGGATCGGGCGGTCGCCCCGAGATCGCCGGCAGCGGGGTATGCGGTGCGGCGTCGAGCTTGGGCAGCGCCGCGAGCAGTGCCTCGGTATAGGGCATCCGCATTTGCTTGAACAAGGCCGACGTCGGCGCGCGCTCGACCACGCGGCCGGCATACATCACCGCCACCTCGTCGGTGCGGCCGGCGACCACGCCGAGGTCATGTGTGATGATGATCATCGCCATGTGGCGACGCCGCTGCTCGCGCGCCAGCAGATCGAGGATCTGCGCCTGAATCGTGACGTCGAGCGCGGTGGTCGGCTCGTCGGCGATCAGGAGCTTCGGCTCGCAGGACAGCGCGATCGCGATTGCGACGCGCTGCCGCATGCCGCCGGAGAGCTGGTGTGGATATTGCTCAAGCCGCTGCTCCGGCGCCGGAATGCCGACCGCCGCAAGCAGATCGACGCCGCGCTGCCTGGCTTCGGCGAGATCGAGTTCGAGATGCTCCCGGATGGTCTCGATCAATTGCGTGCCGATGGTCAGCACCGGGTTGAGCGAGGTCATCGGGTCCTGGAATACGACCGCAAGCGAGCGGCCGCGCAATCTGCGCAGCTTTTCCGCCGGCAGTCTCAGGAGATCCTGCCCGTCGAACATCACGCGTCCGGACGGCCTCGCCTTCCTGGGCAGGAGTTGCAGGATTGCGCGCGACAGCATGGTCTTGCCGCAGCCGGATTCGCCGACGATGCCGAGCGTCCGCCCGGCGCCGACGGCGAGATCGACATGGTCGACCGCGCGCAAATTGCCGCGCGGGGTCGGCAGGTCGACCACCACATCTTCCACCGAAAGCAGGACGCCGCTGCTCACAGCGCGCCCTGCCTGGGATCGGTCAGCGCGCGCATGGTGTCGCCGACGAGGTTGAAGGAGAGCACGGTGAGGAACATCGCGATGGCCGGAATGAAGGCGAGCCGCGGCGCGACGTCGAGGCTTTCGCGTCCCTCGCCGATCATGCTGCCCCAGCTCGGCACCGGCGGCGGCACGCCGAGGCCGAGGAAGGACAGCGCGCTCTCCACCACGATGGTGACGGCAACGACGAGCAGGAAATAGGCGAGCAGCGGCAGCAGCACGTTCGGCAACAACTCGCGCAGCAGGATGCGCGCATGCGTCGCGCCGAGCGCCTGCGCGGCGATGACGAACTCGCGCCGCGCCAGCGACAGCGTCGCGGCCCGCGCCACCCGCATGAAGGCGGGAATTCCGAGCACGCCGAGGATACAGGTGAGATTGAAGATCGACTGGCCGAGATAGGCAGTGACCGCGAGCGCCAGGACCAGCGGCGGAAACGCCAGCAGCACATCCATGCTGCCGACCACGAAGGTCTCGAAACGGCCGCGGAAATAGCCCGCAAGCATCCCGAGCGCGCCACCGATGGTCAATCCGATCACCGGCGCGCAGAGGCCAACGACCAGCGAAACCCGGGCGCCATAGACGAGCCGCGCCAACTCGTCGCGGCCGAAACCGTCGGTGCCGAGCCAATGCTCGAACGAGAACGGTGCGCGCTTCTCCAGCATGTCCATGTCGGTCGGACTCGGCAGCGGCAGCATATCGGCAAGGATCGCCACAGCGAAGACCAGCATCATCCAACCGATCGCGAGCCGGAACAGCGCTCCCAGACGGCGCGCGGGCCGTACCGGAGCCGCGCTGACATCCTCCTCGAGGCCGAGTTCAAGCGTGGCCATGACGGATCCTCGGGTCGAGTACGGCGTAGAGCATGTCGACGATGAAATTCATGATCACGAAGCCCGCGGCGACCAGGAGCACCACGCCCTGCAGGATGATGAGGTCGCGGTTGTAGATCGCGCCGACCAGCAGGCGGCCGATCCCCGGCAAGGCAAAGATCGTTTCGACGATGACGGCACCGCCGATCAAACGGCCGATATTGATGCCTGTGATCGTCACCAGGGTCAGCGAGGACGGCTTCAACGCATGCACGAACAGGATGCGCGACGGCTTCAGGCCCTTCGCCTTGGCAAGCGCGATGTAGTCCTCCTGCAGCGCGGCGATCATGTCGGAGCGCAGCACGCGCATGATGCCCGGCCATTCGGCGAGGGCCAGCGTCAACGCCGGCAGCACCATGAAGCGCAGATTGGCAAGCGGATCCTCGGAGAACGGCACGTAGCCGGTCGCCGGCAGCCAGCGCAGCTCGACCGCGAACAGATAGATCAGCAGGATCGCCGACAGGAAGCTCGGCACCGACAGCATGGCGAAGGCCGATCCGGTCATGAAGCGGTCGAAGGCGCTGCCGCTCTTCGCCGCGCAGGCGATCGCGAGCGGCACGCCGATCGCGAGGCCCAGCAGCTCGGCGAGAATCATCAACTCGAACGACACCGGTACGCGCTCGCTCATGGCCTGCAACACGGTCTGTCCGGTGCGAAAGGACCGTCCGAAATCGCCCTGCAGGATATGGCCGAGCCAGCCGAAATAGCGAAGCCAGATCGGTTGATCGAGCCCCATGTCATGACGCAGCGCCGCGACGTTTTCCGGCGTCGCCTGATCGCCGAGGATCACGTAAGCGAGATCGCCCGGCAGGAGCGAGGCGATCACGAAGGTCAGCACCGAGACGGCGATCAGCACCGGCACGAGATAGAGGAGCCTGCGCGCGACGAACGCCATGAGCGGCTATTCCTTCCAGGCGCGCGATACGTCGATCACCCCGCTGTACATCTTTGGCAAGCCTTTGACCTTCGCGCTCGCTATCGCGTAGTAGGTGTTCTGGAAGGTCCAGAACCAGATCGCCTCCTTGTTGATCAGCCGGCTGATCGCGCAATAATCCTCGATGCGCTGGCCGGTATCCGGAGTGGTGCGGGCGTGCTGGAGCAACTTGTCGAGCTCGGGATTGGAGTAGTTGGCGAGCGCGACCGGGCTGCCGGTATGAAAATTGGCGTACATCTGGACGTCGGGATCGGCGAGATCGACGATGCGCCAGGGCGTGACCTGGAACTGGCGCATGAAGGCGCGCGGCGGAATGGTCGCCTGATCGACCTGCTCGATCTCCACGTTGGCGCCGACGCGCTTCCAGAACTGCTGCAGGATCTGCCCGTTGGCGCGGCCGCGCGGGGTCGCGGTGACGAGCGTCTTGAATTCGACCGGCTTGCCGTATTCCTTGATGAGCGCCTTCGCCTTCTCGACGTCCTCGGGCAATGCGCCGTCGTCCTTGCACTTGACCCAGGAGCCGTCGCCATACGGGTTACTGGCGGGCCTGGCCAGGCCATTGTTGAGCGCCTGCGACCATTTCTTGCGATCGAGCGCCATGACAAGTGCCTGACGGACCCGCACGTCATCCAGCGGCGGGGTCTTGGTGTTGAAGGCGTACACTGCCGCACCCGAACCGGCAAAGGTGTGCACGGTCAGCTTGGGATCCTTCTGCGCCTTCTGAATGTTGTCGGCGTCATATTCGTCATCCCAGATGAGGTCGACCTCGCCGGATTGCAGGCTGGCAAAGCGCGACTGCGCATCGGGCAGCGGCTTCAAGGTGGCGCGGTCGAAATAGACCTTGTCCTTGTCCCAATAGTCGGGGTTCTTCTCCAGGATCATGCGATCACCGGCAGTCCAGGATTTCAGGATATAGGGGCCGGTGCCGACAGGATTGCGGTTGTAGTCGTCGCCCTTGGCCTTCCAGGCCGTCGGAGAGTGAACCGCGTTGTTCTGGCTCGCATAGGCGACCAAGGCAGGGTAGTTCACCGCGGGGTCGTTGAGGTTGACGACCAACGTCAGTTCATCGGGCGCCTGCACATCGTTGACGGCCGAGATGTAGAAGGCACAGCGGCACTTGTTGGCGGGATCCTTCTGGCGGTCAAAATTCGCCTTGTAGGCTTCGGCATTGAACGGCGTACCGTCGTGGAACTTGACGCCCGGGCGCAGCTTGAAGGTCCAGGTCTTGAAATCCTCCGAATGAGTCCAGGATAGCGCGAGCTTAGGCTGCGGCTCGCCCTTGTCGTCGAGATAGGTGAGCGTGTCGAAGATCGCGGATGACGCGGTCAATGCCGCGGTGTCGTAAACGCCGACCTTGAGCGGATCGAAACCGGCAATATCGAGCTCCAGGCCGACGGTAATGGCGCCGCCCTGCTTCTGCGCGCTGGCGGGCATTGCGAATGCTGCCGCGCCAAATGCCGTTACCAAAAAAATGCGCGCAAGCGCACGCGCGCGTTCGACCGGCTTCATCAATGCTCCCTCCCAGGTGCGCAACTTCCGGTGTTCCGGATCGTCGTGTGATGGGCGGGAGATTGTCCGGAATCATCGCGCACGGCAAGGCCATAACGTGTATGAAAAGCCGCAGGGATTATCCGCGCGCGGTCGTCGGTGGCTGCGCGGCAAAGCTTGCGATCTCGTCTTCGGAAAGGCCGATCTCCTTGAGATAGGAGCGCGTATGCTCACCCAGCGTCGACACCCGCCTGGCTGCGGACACCGTCGCATCAGACATGCGGAACGGCAGGTTGAGCACCTTGAACGCGCCGCCGCCGTCCTCGACTTCGGCAAGCGCGCCGCGATGTGCAATCTGCGGATCGGCGAGCGCTTCCCGCACGGTGCGATAGGCCGACGACGGCACCCCGGATTCGTTTAACGCCGCGAGGCAGGCCTGCGTGCTCACAGTGCGCGACCATGTCTCGACGCCGTCCATCAGGCTCGCCCAGTTTTCCCGTCGGTCGGAATATTCTGCGAAGCGCGGATCGGAAATCCATTCTGGGCGGCCGATCACCTGCATCAGGCTCTGGAACGTCTTCTCGCTCGCGATCGCCATCATTACGTAACCATCGCTGGTCTCGATCGGCCCGAACATCGGCCGCCGCGTCGCCTTCACCTCGAATTGCGACCACTGCACTTCGTTCAAGGTGAGGCTCAGCATCGATTCCAGCATGGACACATCAATGTGCTGGCCCTTGCCGCTGCCGCTTCGCTGATACAGCGCGGCCGAGATCGCACCGAAGGCGTAGACGCCGGTCAGCACGTCGGCATGATAGATGCCGCAATAGTCCGGCCGGCTGCGGCCCGGCTGGTAGGCGAGATGCGCCATTTCATAGCCGGACGCCGCATGGATCACAGGCGCGTAGGCCGGCAACTCCGCCGATGGCCCGGTCTGGCCATATCCGGAGATAGAGCAATAGATCAGCTTCGGGTTGATGTCGCGGACCGCGGCATAATCGAGCTTCAGCCGCCGCATCACACCGGGGCGGAAGTTTTCGACCAGCACGTCGGCGCTCGCGATCAGCCGCCGTACCGCCTCGACGCCGGCCGGCGACTTCAGATCGAGCACAAGGCTCTTCTTGCCGACATTGAGCTGCCCGAAGGCCGTCGAGCAGCCGCTCCGGACAGGCGGCCGAGTCCGCATCGTCTCGCCTTCCGCGGTTTCGATCTTGATTACCTCGGCCCCCATGTCGGCGAGCATCCGCGTGCAATGAGGCCCCGCGATCGTGGTCGAGAAATCGAGGACGCGAAGTCCGTCGAAGCTCCGCGTCAAATTCCCCTCATCCAGGCCGGCTAATGACGTTCTCACAGCTTCCTCCACCGCACAGCTCTTTGTCTTCTAGCACCGCGCGACCCTAAGATGGGTCGCTCCGACAGGAAAGCGTCTCGTCCGGACCAGACCGCGGGCAATGTTGCATTTTGCTCAAACGCAACTGGACCCGATTTTGCATAGCCTTGTTTGGTCATGGGCTGGAACGAGGGCGCTTGTTGAAGGTCTTGTTCGTCACGACGGAGATGGACGACTTCGTCCGGGTGGGCGGGCTTGCCGCCGTTTCCGCCGCCCTGCCTCGCGCATTGCGCCCGTGGAGTGACGTCAGGGGTCATGCTTCCCGGTTATCGGGACGTCGTTGAACAGTTCACCCACATTGAAATCGTTGGACAATGCGCCCCGCTCGCCGCGATGCCGGCCTGCACGCTCGGGCGCGCATCGACCAGGGATGGCCTGCCGGTCTATGTGCTGTTGTGCCCGCAACTCTATGAGAGGCCGGGAAACCCTTACGGCGATGAGTCCGGCCGCGACTGGCCCGACAACGACATCCGCTTCGGCCGATTTGCCTCCGCCGCTGCCGAACTCGCAGCCGGAAGCTTGGACAAGAATTGGGCAGCTGACCTCGTGCACGCCAATGACTGGCAGGCGGCGCTCACGCCGGCCTACCTCGCCTGGGGCGACGCACGGATCCCATCGATCCTGACTATCCACAATCTCGCCTATCAGGGCCTGTTTCCGAAGGACTCGCTGCGACGGATCGGCGCACCGGAGAGTTCGTTTCATATCGACGGTCTGGAATTCTACGACAAGCTCTCCTTCCTCAAGGGCGGTCTCGTCTATGCCTCGCACCTGACGACCGTCAGCGCGACCTACGCCAGGGAGATCACCACGGCGGAGCTCGGCTGTGGTCTGGAAGGCCTGCTCCGCATCCGCTCCGACGCAGACCAGTTGACCGGCATACTCAATGGCATCGACGAAAGCTGGGACCCGCGCTATTGCCCACAACTCGCCCAACCCTTCGGTGCCGGCGACTGGGAAGGCAAGCAGGCCAACGCGGACTATGTTCGCAGGCAGTTTGGGCTCGCGGTGTCACGCGGGCCGATCTTCGGGCTTGTCGCGCGGCTTGTGCACCAGAAGGGCGTCGATCTCGTGCTGTCGGCCGCCGAAGAGATCATCGCGGCGGGCGGACAGATCATCGTCACCGGAAGCGGCGAGGCCCAGATCGAGGACGCGGTGGTGCGCGCGCATCGGCGGCGCCCCGACGCCATTGGCGTCGTGATCGGGTTCAATGACGCACAGGCGCGCCGCATCTTCGCCGGCAGCGACTTCACCCTGATGCCGTCGCGCTTCGAACCCTGCGGATTAAGCCAGATGTACGCGCAGCGCTTCGGTTCGCTGCCGATCGGCCATCAGACCGGCGGCCTGGCGGAGACCATAAGCGACGGCGAGACCGGCTTCCTGTTCGCGAAGCCATCGGCGGAATCCTTCCTCGGCGGCATCGGGCGGGCATTCGACGCCTTCCGTACCAAGGATCGCCTCAACTCCATGCGCCGAAATGCGATGGCAAAAACCTATAGCTGGGACCTGTCGGCCGCCTGTTACAGCGCGCTTTACAAGAAGTTGGTCGTGCCGCGCGCCGCGGCGCAGCTCGCCGGTTCGTGAAGGCAAGTAAGCGCGCCCGTCCCTTCGTGCCACGCGATCGGAGGGCCGCCTCAGGCCGCTGTCCGCCGCGTTTCCGGCATCACCAGCCAGATCATCACGAGCCCGAGCGCAGCGATCCCGGCGAGCCCCATGAAGGCGACGCTGCTGCCGAGTTTGTCGCTGACATAGCCGGCCAGCACGGTGCTCAGCGATGCGCCGATGCCGGTGGCGGTGCCGACAATGCCCTGCGCCAGGTTGAAGTGACCGCTGCCGAAGGCGACGTCGGCGACGATCAGCGGCACCATCACGCTGAACACCGCGGCGGTGATGCCGTCGAACACCTGGACGACGACCAGCAGATAAGGATCCCGGACGGTTGCAAACAGCACTCCGCGGACGACCAGCGCTCCGAAGGCCAACAGCAGCAGCGGACGCCGGCCGATTTGCTGCGCCTTGCGGCCGACCGAAGGCGAGGTCAGCGCGACGATCGCCTGCGGCACAATGATGCAGGCCGCGATCAGCACGGGCGCCCATTGGCTCGAGCGCGTTGTGACCACGCCCGCCATCAGCGGCAGCATGGCCGCATTGGCGAGCTGGAACAGCATCACGCTGCCGGCGAAGATCAGAAGCGGCCGTTGCTTCACCAGGGTCCACACGCTGGTGGCTTTCTTGTCCGGCTTTTCACGCGGCACCGAGCCATGAGCCTGGGCGATGTCGATCTCGCGCTCGCGGATCCGGGCCAATGACAGCAGGGTCGGTATTGCAAGAAGGAACGTAACCAGGAAGACCGCGCGGCTCGACAGCAGGTAGCCGGTCGCTCCCATCAACGCGGCGGCCGATCCGTTGCCTAGCGACGCAAAGCGCGCATTGCGGCCGAGCCGCTCGCCGATGGCAAGCGGTCCGACCAGGCCGAGGCTGATCGCGGCAATGGCCGGGCCAAGCACGCAGCTTGCAAGCGCATGCAGCGCGGCGGCCAGCGTTACCACGGGGAAGATCGGCCAGACCGCGTAGGCCAACGCGCTGGTGCCGATCGTCGCAACTGCAAGTCCCGCAACGATCCGCTCCGAACGCGCCGCGTCGACGATCGCGCCGCCGGGCATCTGGCCCAGCAGGCTGATGATGCCACCGATCGAAAGGATGAAGCCGATCTCGACCTGGGTCCATTTCTGCGTCGTCAGATAGACTGCGACGAACGGACCGAAGCCGGTTTGCACGTCGGCGAGGAAGAAGATGAACCAGTCGAGGCCGCGCTGGCTTTCGCGCGAGGGAGATCTCGGCGGGGCCGGCGACGGCGCGCCCTGCCCAGTCGGCACAACGCTATCGCTCTCTGCCGACCGCCCCCGGCGATCGCCGTTAATCCTGTCCGCCGAATAGGAGGAACGTGCGACCAGCGTTCTTCTCCGACCTCAATGATCAAAATCCCAGGGACGCAGACTGCCGGCTGCGCCCAACACAATCAGCGGCGTGTCTTCCTTGTACTCCGGAGCGGCCTTCACCTGCTCCTTGGTGAGTTCCAGCGTGATGCTGTCACTCTTGTTGGAAACGCCGGCGAAATGCAGCGCCGCCCAATCGACAACGATCCTGCGGCTGCCAACGCCGAGGAAGCCTCCGAAATCGATTACCGCCGCGCGCACCGTGCCCTCGCGGTCCACGATCACGTCGACGATGCGGCCCATGTCCTCGTTCGCGGCGCTACGCACCTCGCGTCCAAGGATACCGTGCGCATCGCGCGCGCCGATCACGGTCACAGAGGGCGGCGGCGCCGGCTCCTTTGCCGGCTCCTTCGGGGCGGTCTTGCTCGCCGCCGGCGGCTGCGTGTCATCCGCCGCGCGAACGCCGGCAAAGGTGGCAAGCACCACCGCGACGAAGGCGATCACGATCCTCGAATGCATAACTCCTCCCAAGATCCAAAGTCGCGGGCTGCCACGCGACGACGCTCAGTGCGTCAGCACAATTGACACCTGAATCTGTCCGCGCGTGCGCAGCACTTCCAGCGACACCTCGCCATTATGGCGGCGCACCCTCAAATCGACGCTGGAGGCGCCGAGCCGCAGGTCGCGCAACACCACCTCGTTCAGAAATTCCGGCAGCCTCGGATCACGCAGGCGGATCTCGCCGCGCACCGCGTCGAACTCGAGCCCGAGCGCCGCCTCCAGCAGGGTGAACGGCGTCGCACTCGCCCAGGCCTGCGGCGCGCATGCGACCGGATAGAGCACCGGGCCGCGCCGCCGCTCGCGGCGGAAGCCACAGAACAGTTCCGGCAATCGCCGCAGGTCCATGTAGCTCGCGGCGTCGAACAGCCCCTTGAACAGATGGGCCACCGAATGCTTCAGCCCGTAACGCGCGAGGCCGAGCGCGATCAGCGCGTTGTCATGCGGCCAGATCGAACCGTCGTGATAGGACATCGGATTGTAGCGCGCTTCGCCGACCGCAACGGTGCGGATGCCCCAGCCCGAGAAGAACTTCTGGCTCATCAGGTCGGCGGCGACCAGCCGTGCGCGATCCTCCCGCACAATGCCGGCGAAGAGAAGCTGGCCGGCATTGGAGGTGCGCACCCGGCACTGCTGCTTCGCGCCATCGAGCGCCAGCGCATAGGTGCCGAGCTCTTCACACCAGAACGCCTCCTCGAACCGCTCACGCAACTGCTCGGCCTCGGCGTCGAGTTTCGCGGCCTTGTCGGGAAAACCAAGCCGGCGGGCGGCGCGCGCGGCGAGCCGCTTGCCGGCGAAGACATAGCCCTGCACTTCACATAGCGCGATATAGCCCTCGGCCAACCTGCCGTCGGCATGG
Organism: Bradyrhizobium lablabi; assembly: GCF_018131005.1. GTDB lineage: Bacteria > Pseudomonadota > Alphaproteobacteria > Rhizobiales > Xanthobacteraceae > Bradyrhizobium > Bradyrhizobium lablabi_D. Next base: position 304,846 of record NZ_JAFCJK010000004.1, on the reverse strand, counting down.
AAGATGGCGTCGAAGGAATCCTTCCAGCCCTGGTTAGCTAGTCCCTGCTCGGTCGCCCGCTTATACTCGACGAACCCGTCGCCATCCGGGTCGCCCGGGCCGTCGATCCATTGCAATCCGGCCTCGATGGCGGGCCACAGTTCGCGCAGCGTCTCCTCGTCGCCGGTACGCTCGAGATAGAGGCCGGCCAGCAGCACGAACAACGGCGTCGAGTCGACGCTGCCGTAATATAGCGCGAACGGCACCTCGCGCAGCGCGGCCATCTCGCCGCCGCGCATCTCGTGGAGAATCTTGCCCGGCGCGGCATCGGCCAGCGGATCGACCGCTTTGGCCTGGAAGAAGGCCAACCGCTTGAGGACGCCCTTGGCGATCCGCGGATCGATCCACAGCATTTGCAGCGCCGTGATCAGGCCGTCGCGACCGAATGTCGTCGAGTACCAGGGGATGCCGGCGTAGGGATAGCGGCCCTGTGGCGTCTCGGTCATCAGCATGTTGAGGTCGGCCATCGCCTGGCACAACACCTCGTTGAAGATGTTGTTGGAGGCCTCGATGCTGGCCGCGTCAGCGCACAGTCGTCGCATCTCGCGCCGATGTGCGAGCAGGCCGCGGAAGAACGGCACCGGCTTCTGCATGATCGGCTTATTGCAGGACACCGCCACAAAGAGCGAGGTGACCTGCCCGGGCGCGAGCTCAAAGTGATAGGTCGCCGCGTTCACCGACAGCCGGGTCGGGCGCGGATCGAAATGCAACGCAGTCATCCGCACCTCGCCGTCGAGGCCGCCATATTCCAGCACGACATCGGTCGGCCCGAGCAACTTGCTCGATCGCGTGCCGCGCCTTGCGCGACGCTCGCCGCGCACTTCGAACAGGTCGGCAAAATCATTGTCGAACAGCAATGTCAGATCGAAGCTCGCGGCGAGTTCGCCGTGGTTTTGCAGGCCGATGCGCTGATAGGCGGTGCCGCGCCACAGGAAGATCGAGCGCACGATGTGCAGCGTGTCCTTTTGCAGCACCAGGCGGCCATTGCGATAGACGTCAGAGTTGGTCAGATCGACGGTCAGCGCCGAATTGTCATCGCGCAGGTTGGAACCGAGCAGGAGCGGCTGGACCTCCTCCAATACCATCTCCAGCCGCGCGAGGTAGCGCGTATCGGCGTTGAACAGTCCGTCCGGCCCGCCGGCCGAAGCACCGATGTCGCCATGACTGTCCAATACGATGAACGTATCGTCATGCTTGAGCGAACGCCGCGGCCGCGCCGCCGGCCCCGTCATCGGAATGTAGAATGGGGATTCCGCGACCTGCTCGACAATCCGGGTGCTTACGATCTGCGTGACGACGTCGGCTGCCATATGGGACCTCGGGCGACTTTTCTTGTTGCGACGAACGCACCGGGACACACAAGAATGCTGACTGACGCGAGATCAGGCCACGCTGGTCGCGAGGCGACCCATTTCGCGCGCGATCAACTCGCGGTAGGGGCCCTTTCCCTGCACGAGAAGATCCGGCGATCCGTCCTCGACGATGCGGCCGCCCTGCAGCATCACCACACGGTCGAAGTTGCGCAGTGTCGCAAGTCGATGCGCGATCGCGATCACTGTACGCCCGCGCATGAGTCGCGACAACGCCTCGCGGATCGCCTCCTCGGAATCCGCGTCGAGCGCAGCGGTGGCCTCGTCGAGCAGCAATATCGGCGCGTCCTTGAGGAAGGCTCGCGCAATCGCGATCCGTTGCCGCTGGCCGCCTGACACCTTGACGCCGCGATCACCGACGATGGTCTCCATGCCCTCGGGCAATGTTTCGATGAAATCGCAACGCGCCGCGATCGCCGCGCGCAGCACCTCGCTGTCAGTGGCGTTCGGCCGCCCGTAGCGGATGTTCTCCATGATCGAGCGGTGGAACAGCGAGATGTCCTGCGGCACGACTGAAATCGACTCGCGCAGGCTCTGCTGGGTGACGCGGGAAATATCCTGGCCGTCGATCGTGATGCTGCCGTGCTCCACGTCATAGAAGCGCTGCAGCAACGTGAACAAGGTGGATTTGCCGCCGCCCGATTGGCCGACCAGGCCGACCCGCTGGCCGGGCTGGATGCGCAGGCTGAAGCGCTCGAATACCTGCAGGCCGCCGGGATAGCGGAACGAGATATTGTTGAAGGCGATGGCTGCGCCGCTCTTCACCAGCGGTTCCGCCTCGGGATGGTCCTTCAGTTCGTGCGGCTGCAGCAATGTGGCGAGCGCTTCGGTGAGCCGTGCGACGTGCTGCGTGACGTCGACCAGCGCGACCGCGAGATCGCGGGTGGCGCTGAGGATCGATATGCCAAGCGTACAAACCAGCACAACGTCTCCCGTGGTGGCATCGCCCTGCTGCCAGAGATTGATGGCCCACGCCAGCATCGCAATGGTCAGCACCACTGTCACTGCTGCGTGAGAGAGCCTGAGCTTTTCCAGATAGCGCAGCGAACGGCCGCGCGCGACCAGTTCCCGGTTCACGGTTGCGTCAAAGCGGTCGTGCTCATAGCCGAGCCCGCAGAAGGCCCGGACCAGCGACAGGTTATTGACGACATCGACCATTTCGCCGTCGACCGCCGCAGCCTTGTTGGCGAAGTCGTCATGCAGCGGCTTGCCCGCGGCGGCGAGATGGAACATCGCCAGAACCATGGTTCCGGAAATAGCGATCAGCACCGCAGACATGGACAGGCTGACGGTTCCAATCAGCGCGATCGCGGAGAAGGTCGCGATGCACGGCGGCAACACATTCCACACGAACATGTTCTCGACGGTGAACACCGCGTTCGATGTCGCGGTGATGCGGCTGGTCAGCATGCCCGGCAGTCGGTCCGAGAAATAGCTCGGCGCATGGCCGGTGAGATGGCGGAACATGTCGCGGCGGAGATCGCCGGTGACCCCGACAAATGTGAAGCTTGCTGTCCAACTTGCGATGCGCCAGAGAAAGTTGTCGGCGGCGATCAACGACATGAGGAAAACGAATGCCAGCCATACGCCACCCGCGTGCGAGGCACCGGCCGACAGGCTATCGACCAAATTCTTGACGCCATATTGCGTGCCGACCGAGCAGGCAACCGCCGCAACCACGGCAGACAAAATTACCACATGCGAAGCAAGACGCCGGCGCAGATAGCGCAACACAAAGGGAAAGGGACGATGCGCATATCCTGACAGATGGTCCATGACGTCCTGCAAAACCTGTTGGGGGTGAACGAGAATTTTCTAGTTTGTGGTCTCGTGCACGATGGCGTGGGGGGCGGTGAAGCGAATTCTTGATGCGGCCATCACTGCGCAACATTTTCGCACCGTTGGCACTGGCAAACATCTGTTTGAGCGAAATGGCATCAGCAAGACCACAGTGTGAAGGAAGGAAGGAGCAGATCTCACCACCCCATAAGGAACTTCGCACGTGCGGGAACGTTCCCGTCTTCGGCATGCCGGTGCCACAAAAGGGCTGAGGGTAGTTTCATCCAAACCAAAACCAAAGGAGACGGAGAAATGCGCATCGCGCAGGTTGCCCCGCTGACGGAGGCTGTTCCCCCCAAACTGTACGGTGGCACCGAACGGGTCGTGCACTGGCTGACCGAAGAACTTGTCGCACTTGGACATGACGTCACTCTGTTCGCCAGCGGCGACTCCAAAACCTCCGCAAAGCTCGACGCGACCTGGCCCAAAGCCCTGCGCCTCGATGGGTCCGTCCGCGATCCCAACGCGCTGCACATGGTGATGCTCGAGCGTGTGCGGCAGAAATGTGATGAGGATGAATTCGACTTCCTGCACTTCCACCTGGATTATTATCCGTGGTCGCTGTTCGAACGGCAGCCGACGCCGTTTGTGACCACGCTGCACGGCAGGCTCGACCTTCCCGAGCACCAGCCGGTCTTCAACACTTTCCCTAAAATCCCAGTCATCTCGATTTCGAATGCGCAGCGCCGTCCGGTGCCGCAGGCGCATTGGGTGCGAACCATCCATCACGGCTTGCCCGAAAACCTGTTGACGCCGCAGCCGGCCAAGCCGTCCTATCTCGCCGTGCTCGGGCGCATCGCGCCGGAGAAGGGGGTCGACCGCGCGATCAGGATCGCAACCCGTTGCGGTATTCCCTTGAAGATCGCCGCGAAGGTCGATCGCGCCGACCAGGAATATTATGACGAGGTGATCAAGCCGCTGATTACGAGCAATCCGCTGGTCGATTTCATCGGCGAGATCAGCGACCGCGAGAAGCCCGACTTCCTGAGCAGCGCGATGGGACTGCTCGTGCCGATCGACTGGCCGGAGCCCTTCGGTCTCGTCATGATCGAGGCGATGGCCTGCGGCACCCCTGTGATCGCCTATAACCGGGGCTCGGTGCCGGAAATAATCGACGACGGCCTGACCGGCTTCATCGTCGAGGACGAGATCAGCGCGGTGTCGGCGGTCGGCCGTCTCGAAGCGCTCAACCGCACGGCGATCCGCAAGCAGTTCGAGACCCGCTTCACCGCGCGCCGCATGGCGCTCGACTATCTCGCCGCCTATCGGAGCCTGATGGATGAAGCGAAGCCGCGCTTCCACCTCGTGGCCAGCGCGGAATAGCCGTTGCAGCGGCCAATCGAGTGATCCGCCCGGCCCGTTGGCTTGTTCAGCCAGGCCGGTAGGGTCATTCGATTGTCAATAATGATTATCTAGAACCCTCCCTGCTCGATCGCTCGCGATACGTGGAATGCGTGATTGCTGCGGCGCACCGGCGAATTCGCTCAGCGTCAGTTGACCTGATATCGCCTTTGCGTTCGGTGAATTACGTGCTCTTATGCGCGCCGCTTGATCAAGAACAAGAAGCGAGCGGACGGAGCAACCGTGCCGTGGTCGCGCAGGGGGAACGCCATGACAGGGGATAACGAGCTATCGGCCATTAATAATGCGGCGCCGGCCAGAGGCGCGCAAAAGAAACTGAGCCGTCGCAAATTCCTGGTCCGGACCGGCGGTGTCCTCGCCGCGGGAGCCTTCGGGGCCGTCCCGCTGCGGGGCTGGGCGGCGGACCCGATCAATATCGGCGCGCTCTATCCGACAACTGGCAGCATGGCGCAGATCGGCGTTGGCTGCGTCGCCGCAGCCAAACTCGCGATCGAGATGGTCAACGAGGCCGGCGGCATCAAATCGCTCGGCGGTGCCAAGCTCAACCTCGTCGTGTCCGACGTGCAGAGCGACACCACGGTGACGCGCACCGAGACGGACCGCCTGATTACCGGCAACAAGCTGTCAGCGATCCATGGCTGCTATGCGAGCGCGCTGACATTGATTGCAAGCGAAGTTGCCGAGCGCGCCAAGGTGCCTTTGATCACGGGGTCGAGCTCCGATCAGCTCAACAAGGGCCGAACCTACACGTTCACACCCTTCGCCCGCGCCTCGCAGTTCGCCAAGGCGCAATTGCAGATGGCCAAGCTCGTCAGCGACCAGGCCAAAGTCGCCGTCATCTTCGAGAACACCGCCTTCGGCACGTCGACGTCGAACGGCCTGAAGGAACTGGCTCCGGGAGAAGGAGTCGAGATCGTGATGTTCGAGCCCTACTCCGCCGGCTTCACCGACGCGAGCCCGCTCATCAACAAGGTCAAGGCGTCCGGCGCCAACACCCTGTTCTCCATTTCCTATCTCAACGACCTCATCCTGATCGTGCGCACCGTCAAGCAGGTCGGCCTCAACGTTGCGATCAACGGCGGCTCGGGCGGCTTCGTGATGCCGGACTTCTATAAGAATGTCGGCAAGGCAGCCGAGGGCCTGCAGGGCGTCGCGCACTGGAATCATGACGTCAGCGAAGAGGCACAGAAAGTGAATGTCGAATTCAAGAAGCGAACCGGAGAATTCGCGTTCGAATATGCGGGCGGATTGGTAGCGCAGACATTCATGCTTGCCGATGCCCTCGAGCGGGCCGCCTCCGCCGATCCAAAAAAGGTCCGGGAAGCTCTCTCAACGCTGGACGTGTCCTCAGGCTATGCGGCGATGGCGCCCGGCGGCAAGGTCAAGTTCGGACCTGACGGCAAGAATGTCTATGGACGTCCGGTCGGCGTGCAATGGCAAAATACCGATCTGGTCAGCGTGTTCCCGAAGGAAGACGCCCGCGCGCCGTTGATGAAAACCTGAAGGCCGGCCTCAGCAGATGTTGGAGACACTGGTCCAGGCCGTGATCAACGGCCTGCTCATCGGCGGCATCTACGCGCTCGTCAGTATTGGCGTCACGCTGATCTTCGGCGTGGTCAAGATCGTCAATTTCGCCCAGGGCGAATTCGTGATGATCGGGATGTACATCTCGTTCTTCCTCGCCACCCAGTTCGGCGTCGATCCGCTGGTCTCGCTCGTCGTCTCGATGCCGGTGCTGTTCATTGCCGGCGTCCTGATCCAGCATTTCCTGATCCGCAGGGTGCTGGGACCGAACGACATGCCGCAGATCTTCCTGACCTTTGCGCTGTCGCTGCTGCTCCTCAATCTCTCGCTGATGTTCTTCACCGCGAACTACCGCACGGTCCATACGTCCTATTCGGACGAAGCGCTGCATCTCGGCGGCCTTTACATCCCCGTCGCCAAATTGATCGCCTTCGCGGTCGCGATGGCGTTGAGCGGCCTGCTCTGGGTGTTCCTGCACACCACCGACCTCGGCAAGGCGATGCGCGCGGCCTCGCAGAACCGAGACGTCGCGATGCTGATGGGAATCAATCCCAATCGGGTGTTCGCAGTCGCGTTCGGCGCCGCGTTGGCGCTCGCCGGCGCGGCAGGCTCGCTGTTGATGCCGTTCTACTCGGCCTATCCGTTTGTCGGTCAGGTATTCGTGCTGATGGCGTTCGTTGCCGTCGTACTGGGCACGCTCGGCAACGTCATAGGCGCGCTGATAGCGAGCTTGATGATGGGCGTGGCGGAATCGCTCGGCATCCAGTTCGTGGGCGCCGATTCCGGATTGATCGTGGTGTTCGCCATGCTCCTCCTCACGCTGGCGTTCAAGCCGAGCGGCCTTGGTGCCAGGAGGGGCCGCTGATGCAGGCGCCCGCCAAACTGACCTGGCTATGGTTCGCGATCGCCGGCGTGGTCATGATCGCCGTGCCCCAGATCATCAGCAGCTCGTTTGCGATCGACATTTTCATCCGCATCCTGCTGTTCTCCTTCATCGGGGTCGCTTGGAATCTGATGGGCGGCTATGCCAAGCAGCTCTCGCTCGGGCACGCCGCCTATTTCGGCCTTGGCGCCTACACCTCCACGATCATGCAGGTGAACTACGGAATCTCACCCTGGATCGGGATGATCGCCGGCGGCGTGGTCGCCATGCTGGCCAGCCTGCCGATCGGCTGGCTCTGCTTCCGCCTGCGCGGACCCTATTTCACCATCGCCACCATCGCGACCGCGCAGGTGTTGATGCTGATCTTCCTGAAGTTTCGCGATTTCGCCTGGGGTGCCGAAGGCACGACGATTCCAAACCTCGGCAGCGCTCCGCTGATGATGCAGTTCGAGACCAAGGCGTCGTACTACTACGTCGTTCTCGGACTTCTCGTCGTCGGGCTTTGGATCACCCATCTGATCGAGAAATCATGGATGGGGTACTATCTCGTTGCGATCGGCGAGGACGAGGATGCGGCTGAAGCCATCGGCGTCAATGCGCCGAAGATCAAGCGCGACATCTATCTGATCAGCTCGTTCCTGACCGCGCTCGCCGGGACGTTCTACACGCAGTACATCTATTTCATCGATCCCGCGACGGCCTTCAGCTTTAGCGTCTCGATCGAGGCCGCGCTGGTGTCGATCGTCGGCGGCATCGGCACACTGTGGGGCCCGGTGATCGGCACCGTGCTGCTGGAGACCACGTCGGCGCTGTTGCAGAGCTGGCTGGGCAGTTCGGTCGGCGGCATTCAGCTCACGGTCTACAGCTTGATCCTGATGGCCGTGATCCTGTGGCGCCCGACCGGACTCATCGGCGTCGCGACCGAGGCCTATCAACGCTATGTCCGGCGCAAGCCGGCACAAGCCTGAGGTGGGGGATGGCTGAAGCGCTGATCATCAGGGGTCTTAGCAAGCGCTTTGGCGGGCTGCGCGCCGTGCAGGATGTCAGTTTTTCGGTGCGGGAGAACGAAACGGTCGCACTCATCGGGCCGAACGGTGCCGGCAAGACCACGACCTTTCATCTCATCACGGGATTTCATCGGCCCGACTCCGGCTCGGTGCTCGCCTTCGGCCAGGAGGTCGTCGGCCTGCGGCCACATAGCGTCTGCGCCCTTGGCCTTGCCCGCACTTTCCAGGTCGCCAAGCCGTTTGGCGCGATGACGGTTCTGGCCAATGTGATGACCGGCGCCTTCCTGCGCGACCGGCATGTGGCCGCCGCACGGAAGAAGGCACTCGAGGCGATCGAGTTCGTCGGCCTTGGCGCCAGGGAGCGGACCGCCGCCAAGGACCTCACCACCATCGATCAGCGCCGGCTGGAGATGGCCCGCGCGCTGGCAACGCAGCCCAGGATATTGTTGCTTGACGAGGTGATGGCCGGGCTCAATCCGTCCGAGATCGATCAGGCGGTCGCGCTTGTGAAGAAACTGTCCACCAGCGGCCTGACCATCGTGATCGTCGAGCACGTGATGCGTGCGATCATGGCGGTCGCCCGCCACATCGTTGTGCTCGATCACGGCCAGAAGATCGCCGAGGGCGCGCCCAGGGACATCGTGGAGAATCCCGAAGTCATCCGCGCCTATCTCGGCTCCTACGTGCATCCGCAGCCGCCGGGAGACGCCCATGCTTGAGCTCGCGGGCGTCGGCGCGCGCTACGGTTCCGTCCCTGCCATCACCGACGTGAGCATCTCGATCGGCGAAGGCGAAGCCGTCGGCCTGCTCGGCGCCAATGGCGCCGGCAAGAGCACGACCTTGCGTGCCGTCTCCGGGCTCGTGAAATTGTTTGCGGGCAAGGTCACGTTCGACGGCATCGATCTCGCCGCACTTCCGCCATACCGGATCCCCGAGCTCGGAATCGCGCATGTCCCTGAGGGGCGCCAGGTCTTCCCGGAAATGACGGTGCAGGAAAATCTGGAGATCGGCGCCTATGTGCCGAAGGCCAAGGCGGACCGGCTGCGCACGATGGAGCTCGTCTATGGCATCTTCCCGCGCCTCGCTGATCGCAAGAAGCAGCTTGCCGGCACGATGAGCGGCGGCGAGCAGCAGATGCTCGCCGTCGGGCGCGGGCTGATGCTGAAACCGCGTTTGCTGATGCTCGACGAGCCCTCGCTCGGGCTCGCGCCCGTGATGACCGACGTGACCTTCGAGAAGATCGGCGAGATCCACAAGATGGGTACCGCGATTTTGCTGGTCGAACAGAATGTCAGCCGCGCGCTTTCGCTGGTGCAACGCGCCTATGTGCTCGAAAGCGGCAACGTGATCATGCACGGCAGCAGCACCGAGCTTGCCAACAACAAGCAGGTCCAGGCGGCCTATCTCGGGATTTAAGACCCGAGCGAAATCCGCAGGAGCTTGAGAGCACCGTCATTGCGAGCGAAGCGAAGCAGTCCATCTCCCGTCCCGGCGATGGATGGATTGCTTCGTCGCCGCGCAATGATGGCGAGGGTCCCGTCACGTCACCACCGTCCGCTTCGGTTCGACGATCTCGAACATCCTCGGGAATTCATCCATCAGCAACATCAGTTCGCCAAACCATGCAGCATCACCACTGACCTCGATCCGGCCGGCGCCGACGGCTTCCGGAAACGTGGTCAGCTTGGCGATGACCTCGTCAAGCACGCTGCGCGGCAGCGTGAAGCCGGCCTGCGCATCGGTTGCCTGCGCACCAGCCACATAGGTCAGCGCCGAATTCTCCAGGTTGAGCACGAAGGTCTCGCCCGTATCGGTGAGATGCCAATTCAGCACAATGCGCTTGCCCTCGGCCTTGGGACCGTTGAGGCGAACTCCGAGCACGTCGAAGAGCTGCTCGGTGCGCAGCGCCGCAAGCGTCTCGCGCGGCATCGGCGAGCGCGGCGGCGCCTTCGGCATGCCCTGCCGCAGCTCCTGGGCGCCGAACAGATAGGCATTGCGCCAGGTCGAACTCTCCGCGGCGTAGCCGAGCTGCTCGAACGTATCGGCGAGCAGCGCGCGGGCCGCCCGATTGTCCGGGTCGGCAAACACGAGATGACTCAACGCCTGCGCCACGAAGCGGAATTCGCCCTTGGCGAAATCCCCGTGCGCGCGCTCCAGGATCGCCTCGGCGCCCCCCATATATTCGACGTACTTCTTGCCCGACTCGACCGGCGGCAGCGGATCGAGATTGACCGGGTTGGCGTCGTACCAGCCGAGATACTTCTGGTAGATCGCCTTCACGTTATGCCTGATGTGCCCGTAATAGCCGCGACCGTGCCAGGCACCTGCGAGACTTTGCGGCAGGCGGATGGTCTCGGCGATCTCAGCGGCCGTCAATCCGTGGTTCATCAGGCGGATGGTCTGGTCGTGGGCATATTTGTAGAGATCGCGCTGCTCGCGGATCATGGTGTCGATCCGCTCCTTCCCCCACACCGGCCAATGATGCTGGCCGCACATTGCCTCGGCCTTCCCGCCCCACATCTGCAGGGCCTCGCCGAGATACTTTGACCAGGCCAGCGCATCGCGCACATCGGCGCCGCGGAACGGCAGCAGATTGTGGAAATTGTGTGTGCAGTTTTCCGCGAGGTTCAACAGCCTGTAGCGCGGGATGAAGAAATGCATCTCCGCCGGAGCCTCGCTGTTCGGGGCCATCTGGAATTCGAACTCGACGCCGTCGATGATGCGCTTGTCGCCCGTCGAGATGATCAGGTCGGTCGGGCGAAGCAGTGCCACCGCGCCTGCCGCCATGGTCTTGCCGAGCCCGCAATCGACATGACCGCGCACGCCCTTGGCGAGGAACGGCCCGAACTGGTATTGCGCGCGGCGCAGCATCGCCGGTCCCGCGATGATGTTCTCCGAGACCGCGTGCTCCATGAAGAAATTCGGCGCGATGATCGGCACGCCGCGCGACAGCATGTCGTCATCGATCACGCCGCGCGCGCCGCCCCAATGATCGGTGTGGGTGTGGGTGAAGATCACGGCCACAACCGGCCGCTTGCCGCGGTGCCGGAAATAGAGCTCGATCGCGGCGCGTGCGCCCTCGATCGAAGTCAGCGTATCGACCACGATCACGCCCTTGTCGCCCTCGATCAGCGTCATGTTGGCGATGTCGAGGCCGCGGACCTGGTAGACGCCAGGCACCACCTCGAACAGGCCATGATGCATGTTGAGCCGCGACTGCCTCCACAGGCTGGGATCGACGGTCGGCGGCGCCTGCTTCTCGGACAGGAAGCCATAGGGCTCGAGGCTCCAGACCACCCGGCCCTGCGCTGATGTGATGCGCGCATTCTCGATCGTGCCGAGGAAGCCGCGCGCGGCGTCGTCGAAATCGCGCGTGTCGGAGAATGGCAGTGCCTGCAGCGTCGCGGCACGCAGCGCGATGACGGACGCGGATGCAGCCTTCGGGCCTTGCTCAGACTTTTCACTCGCGATTGTGTCGGTCATACTTGCGCACTCCCTGGCATGACAACGATCGAATCCTGATCGGGCTTCAATCAACGAAACTGCACACCTTCGAACTGCCCGCTGTTACGCCAGCCGTCGATGTATTTGAAATAGGCCGACGCGCCGGCGGGATGGCCGACATTGAGACGGGCGGCCGGCCCGGGTTCACGGCCCTCGTTGTTGTAGTAGCCCGGCGTGCAGTCGGGCGAACCGATCATCCGTCCGGCGCCGGTGAGCAGAAGCTCGATCCAGCGCTCTTCCGCGTCCTTCGTGACCTCGATCTGCCGAAAGCCGTTCGCCCGCGCATGGCGGACCATCAGCGCGATCGTCCGCGCAGCTTCGGTCAGATTGTGCGGCACGTTGGAGATGAGGTTGGCGCCCTGGGTCGGCTGCACGAAGAACACGTTGGGGAAGCCATGCACGTGGATTCCGTGCTTGGTGCGCATCCCCTCGGACCAATAGTCCGACAGCTTGATGCCGTCGCGTCCCGTGAGATCGAAGCCGGCGCGGCGCTTGTACGCGGTGCCGACCTCGAAGCCGGAGGCATAGATGATGCAATCGAGCACGTATTCCTTGCCGGCGACGACGACACCGCGCTCGGTGACCTCATCGAGGCCCTTGCCGTCGGTGTCGACCAGATGCGTGCCCGCCGTATTGAATGCCTGCAGATAGGTATCGTGGAAGCATGGCCGCTTGCAGAGCTGGCGATACCAGGCCTTCAACCTCGCAGCCGTCTCGCGATCTTCGACGATGCTGTCGACCCGGGCGCGGATTTCTTCCATCTTCTCGAAGTCGGAATCCTCGAACGCTGCAAGCATGTTTTGCGGCGTCCTTTGCTCGCGCGGCAGCAGCAGCACCTTCTCCCGGATACGGCGGGACAAATCGGTCCAGCCGTCCTGCACGAGGTCCTCGTTTGCCGAACCGCCAGCCTGGTTGGCCGTGAAATTCTCGAGCCAGCGCTGTTGCCAGCCCGGCGTGGCGATCCCGGAGAACCAGTCGGGATCGATTGGCGCGTTGGCGCGCACGTCGACCGAGGATGGCGTGCGCTGGAACACGTACAGTTCCTTGCAGGCACGCGCGAGGTGCGGCACACACTGCACGGAGGTCGCACCTGTCCCGATGATGCCGACGCGCTTGTCGGCGAGCTTTTCCATCAGCAGCCCCGAGGGATCGCCGCCGGTGTAGTCGTAATCCCAGCGGCTGGTGTGGAACGAGTACCCCATGAAGCGCTCAATGCCGGGAATGCCAGGAAGCTTTGGCACGTGCAGCGGGCCGGTACCGATGCCGACGAATTGCGCGGTGAATGCGTCGCCCCGGTTGGTGCGAATGATCCAGCGCGATTGCGCCTCGTCCCAATCAAGGCTCACGACCTCGGTGTGAACAGAGCATTGTCGTAGAGGCCGAATTGCTTGCCGATCCGCTGGCAGTGCGCGAGGATCTCGGGCGCGTGCGCATATTTCTCCGACGGCATGTAGCCGGTCTCTTCCAGGAGCGGCATGTAGACCATCGACGCGGTGTCGCATTGCGCGCCGGGATAGCGGTTCCAGTACCAGGTGCCGCCGAAATCGCCGCCCTTCTCGACGATGCGGATATCCTCAATGCCAGCCTCCGAAATCCGCGCTGCCGTGGCCAATCCGGCAAAGCCGCCGCCGATGAAGGCGAAGGTGACGTGGTCGGCTTTCGGCGCACGCGGGGCGACGGGGCTGTAGGGGTCGTCGAGATAATGCGCCAGCTGTCCCCTGACCTGCAGATACTGGTCATTGCCATCCGGACGCAGCCGCTTGTTGCGTTCCTCCAGATATTTCTGGCGCAGTCGCTCCTTGTCGATCCAGGGGGCGTGCTGATCCCGGGGCTGATCCGTCGTCGTCATCACAAGGTGCCTCTGATGGAAATCGGCGGGCCACTCTGGCGTCGCTCAGGCGGGGCGTGCGGAGAGATAGGGAGAGTTGGCAATCGACCATTCCGGCATCGGCTCCATGCGGAAAATCTGGCGCAGATGCACCTCGTCGGGTCCGTCGCCGATCCGCAGCAGCCGGCCCCAGGCCATAGCCTGGTGGATCGGCGTATCCTCCGAGCCGCCCATCGCGCCGAACACCTGCATCGCACGGTCGGCGATCTTTTGCAGCATCGCGGGCACCGCAACCTTGATCAGCGAAACGTCGCGCCAGGCGCCGTGATGGCCGGCCTGGTCGAGCCGCCAGGCGCAGCGCCAGGCGAGCAGGCGCGCCTGCTCCAGCTCGACGCGGGACTCCGCGATCCAGCGCTGGATAGTGTCATACTGAATGACCGTGCGCCCGAACGCGGAACGCTCTGCCGCTCGTACCATCATCAGCTCGATCAGCAGCTCGCAGAGCCCGATCGAGCGCATGCAGTGATGGATACGCGCAGGCCCGAGCCGGATCTGCGCGACCTTGAAGCCTTCGCCCTCGGCACCAAGCAGATTCTCCGCTGACACTCGGACATTCTCGAATGTGAGCTCACCGATCGGGGCGACGTGATCCTCGCAGCCCATCCAGCGCAAGCGCCGCACCAGCCGAACGCCGGGCGCATCCATCGGCACGAAGATGCAGGAATGCCGGCTCGTCCGCTCGGCGCCCGCATCCGTCACGCCCATCACGATCAGAAAGCCGCAGCGTGGATGCGCGGCGCCGGTGATGAACCATTTGCGCCCGTTGATGATGTAGTCGTTGCCGTCGCGCACCATCCTGGTCGCGATGTTGGTGGCGTCGGATGAGGCGACGTCGGGTTCGGTCATGCCGAAGGCGGAGCGCGTCTCGGCGTTCAGCAAGGGCCGCAGCCAGCGCGCCTTCTGCTCCGGCGTCGCACAGTTCTGCAGCGCGATCATGTTTGGTACGTCGGGCGCCTGGCAGTTGAAGACCTCCGGCGCCCAGAACAGCCGTCCCATGATTTCGGCAAGCGGCGCATAGTCGAGGTTCGAGAGCCGCGTGCCCGGCTCGTCATCGGCAAGCTCGGGCAGCCCGAGATTCCACAGGCCCGCCGCGCGCGCTTTCCGCTGCAGCTCGGCCATGAAGGGCGGCGTATCGCCGTGATCGCGGACATGTTCGAGCCAGGCGCGGTGGCGCGGCAGCACCTCCGTCTCGAAGAAGCCCAAGAGCTTCCTCCGCCACTGCTCCGATCGCCCGGACAGCTCGAAATCCATGCCGCCTCCCGTTCTGCGTGGCGTGGAGATAACCCTATGTCGACACCTTTTGCAAATTCATTCCGACATATTGACAACAATGGCGCACTGACGTCATTATTTTTGCATGACCGTGCCTCTCGCTGCCGAAACCCAGGCCGACCCGTCCTTCGCGACCACGCTGGCCCATGGGCTCGACGTGCTGGCCGCCTTCCGCAACCACGCCGGTTCGCTGTCCAACGCCGAACTCGCCCACCACACCGGCCTGTCGCGGCCGACGGTGTCGCGGCTGACCTACACGCTGGAGCAACTCGGCTATCTCAAGCGCGACACCAAGGGACGCTTCTTGCTCGGCCTCGGCGTACTCGCAGCCGCCTACCCGGTGCTGTCAGCCTTGAAGGTCCGCCAGCTCGCGCGTCCCCTGATGCGCGACTTCGCGGCTTACGCCGGCGGCACCGTGTCGATCGCGATGCCGTTCGGCCTCGATTTCATCTATGTCGAAACGCTGCGCACCACCGACGCTGTGCCGCACGTGCCCGATGTCGGCTTTGTCAGCTCGCTGGCGCCGACCGCGGTCGGGCGCTCGCTACTGTCGCTGTTCACAAGAGAAGAGCTCGACGGCTACGTCGCGCGCGTGAAGGCCGAGCGCCCCGACGAGTACGATTACGTTCAGCGGCGCACGCTGCCCGACATCGAGCTCTGCAAGGAGCGCGGCTTCGCCATTTCGCTCGGCGAATGGCGCCGCGAGATCTTTGGCGTCGCAGCACCGCTCTATCGCACGCCGAACGGCGAATGCCTGTCGGTCAATTGCGGCATCCCCTCATTCCGATTCAGCGCCGAGCAGATCGAGCGCGAATGCGGTCCGCGCATCCTCGGGCTCGCCCGCAGCATCCGCTCGCTGGTGGCAAACGTTTAAGATACGCATCGCTCGAACGATGCAGCGCAAATGGGAGGGAGACATGCGCGGCATGACAACCGCGATTGCTTTGCTCGTGAGCTTGGCAGCGGCGTTGTTTGGCAGCAGCACGGGCGCTCGCGCGCAGGACAATTACCCGAGCCGGCCGATCCATATCATCGTGCCCTGCCCCGCCGGCGGCATCGTCGACATCGTCGCCCGCGCCGTGACCGAACAGGTCGGCCGCGACTGGAAGCAGACCGTCGTGGTGGAAGCCCGACCCGGTGGCAACAGCAATATCGGCACCGCTGCCGTCGCGCGCAGCGAGCCTGACGGCTACACCTGGCTCGTCACCGGCCCCGCGGTGCTGGTCAATCCCGGCCTTTACAAGGACGCTGGCTGGAGCGCGATGAAGGATTTCAAATGCGTCGGGCTGGCCGTCTGGAATCAAAGCGTCGCGCTGGTGCATCCGTCGATGCCGGCGAAGACCATCGGCGAGTTCGTCGAGCTGGCGCGAGCCAAGCCCGGCCAGTTCAATTTCGGAAATCCCGGCACCGGATCGTCGATCGACCTCAGCGCGCAAAAGCTGTTTCAGGTCGCCGGCATCACGCTGACCAATGTCGGCTACAAGGGGCAGCCGCAGGCCCTGATCGACCTGATGACCAATCTCATGCATTTCGAGATCGTCTCGCTCGAACTCGCAGTACCGCATATCAAGGCCGGCAGCGTGAAACCGCTCGCCGTCTTTACCAACAAGCGCGTCGCCGATCTTCCCGAAGTTCCGACAATTGCGGAAGCAGGCTTTGCGGAGGCCGCCTACGTGCCCTGGTACGGCATCTATGTCGCAGCCGCGACGCCGGTGCCGCTGCTTGCGAAGATCAATGCTGCCATCAACAAGGCTCTGCTGAATCCCGACGTCCAGCGCCAGCTAGCTGTCGCCAACATCCCGGGCAAGCCGATGTCGCTGGACGAGCTCGCCGCGCTGATGAAGACGGATCAGGAGAAGCTGACGGCGGTGGTCAAGACGGCAGGGATGGCGCTGCAGTGAGCGGGATCGTCATGACCGGGCCCGTTCCGGCCTCCCACGTCTTCCTTGCGACGCCACGGGGTGGATGGCCGGATCAAGCCCGGGCATAACCGGAGGACAAACCACTCCTCACTTCTTCACCTTGCCGGCATCCATCTTGATGCCGCCGTCCAGCATCTTTGTCGAGAACGCCGTATTGACGTCGAACGGCTTCTCCATGCCGAGATAGGTCTGGACCAGTTCATAGTCCTTCTTCATGCGTTCGCCGTCGATCCAGCCGAGCGCCTTGGTCGTGGTGAACTCGTCCGTCATCAGGAACTTGATGCGCTCCCACTGCCGCTCCTGGTTCTCCTTGTCGAGACCGGACACCTGGTCGAGCAGCGCCCTCAGGCAGGGCGCGACATCGGCGACGCAGGCCGCATAGGCCTTCTGGGTGATCCGCACGAACTCTTCGACCAGCTTCGGATTCTTCTCCAGAAAGGCACCGTTGACGATCAACGAATTGCCGTATGGATTGAGGCCGATATCCTTCCAATTGACATAGCCGAGGTCGGCTCCGAACTCGATCACCTTCAGATCGTGCTCGTTGTAGAAGTCGCTGATGATATCGACGGTGTGGCTCTTCAAGGCCGCGATCTTCGCGGTCGGTCCGACATTGACGAAGCTCACGGCATCAGGCGCAATGCCGGCGGCCTTGGCGAAAGCCGGCCACATCACGCGCGAGGCGTCGCCCGGCGGGTTGCCGATCTTGTGGCCGACAAAATCCTTCGGCCCGTTCACGCCGTAGCTCTTCAGCCAGTAGAAGGTCTGGCCGGTGTTGGCATAGATGCTCATCAGCGCAACGACGTCGGCGCCCTTGCTCTTCGCTACCAGCATGGTCGCGAGATCGGCAATGCCGAACGGCGAACCGCCCGAGCCGACCTTCAGCGCGGAGACGCCGGAGCCCTTGCCGACCTCAATGGTAAGGTCGATGCCGGCCTTCTCGTACCAGCCCTGCGACTTCGCATAATAGAACGGCGAATGGTCCGCGGTCGGCGTCCAGTTCAGGGTCAAATTAACCGCCTCGCCGGCCTGCGCGGGCACCGACGCCATCGCCAGTACGGCGGCCAACGCCGCCCGTCTCAAACCTCTCATCGCAATTCTCCTCAAGCCACAACCCGGCCTTGTCGTCGCTCGCCCCTGACGCTACCAATGCAACAGAGGACAAGACGAATTGTCAACTGTTTGGTTGGAAATGCTCAAGAGATCAGTCAAGAGGCAAAAGGACATTAAGCCGCAGCGCCGCGACCCCGTCGCCACGCGGCGCAAGCTCCTGACCGCCGCGCGTCGCGAATTCGCACAGAACGGGCTCGCCGGAGCCCGGGTC
Source organism: Bradyrhizobium lablabi (assembly GCF_018131005.1). Taxonomy (GTDB): domain Bacteria; phylum Pseudomonadota; class Alphaproteobacteria; order Rhizobiales; family Xanthobacteraceae; genus Bradyrhizobium; species Bradyrhizobium lablabi_D. The sequence continues at coordinate 286,912 of NZ_JAFCJK010000004.1, read as the reverse complement.
GACGAGATCGCGGCGCGCGCCGGCGTCAACAAGCAGCTCGTCTACCACTATTTCGGCGACAAGGACGCGCTGTATCTGGCGGTCCTCGAATGGGTCTATGAGGAAATCCGCACCCAGGAGCGAAAACTCAATCTCGAAGGCCTGCCGCCCGAGCGCGCGATCAAGGCGCTGATCGAAGCCTCGTTCGACCACCTCGCCGCGCATCCCGATTTCATCGTGCTCCTGAACGACGAAAACCGAGGCGGCGCGCGGCACGTGCGTGGCTCCCGCAAGCTCGAAGCCATGCATTCGCCCTTGGTCAGCATGGTCTCCAAGATCCTCGGCGAGGGCATCCGCGCCGGCATCTTCCGCCGGGGCGTCAACCCGGTGCACCTCTACATTTCGATCGCGGGGCTGAGCTACTTCTTCTTCTCAAATACGCCGACGCTGTCGGCGATCTTCGGTAGGGACCTGTCGAGCCCGGCCGAGAAGCGCGCGCGGCGCAAGCACGTCGTGGACCTCGTTATGCAGTCGCTGCGGCCTTGACGCCGCTTCATCCTTTGGTCCGCTCGCAACGACGGTGTGCTCCGATTAATCAACCAGATGGTTGAAAGATGCATCGAGGCGGGCTAGGCTGGCATGGCGCGCCTCGGGGAGAAAAGGCGCGATTTGGGAGTATCGAGGTGTTCAGCGACAGAGGACGGTCCGCACAGTCTTTTGCGATCATCCTGATCGTGCACCTCGCCGTGATCGTGCTCTGGCAGGTCGCGGTCGATGCCTTCCAGATTCCGCGATTCATCCTGCCCTCGCCGCTGGCGACCGTCGCGACGCTGGGCGCCGCGAAATACGCCTGGCTGCCGAACCTGCTGGTCACCGCGGCCGAGATCCTGGGCGGCTTCTGCCTCGGCGCCCTGGTCGGCGTGGCGCTCGCCGTGATCTTCACATGGGCGCCGCTGGTCAGCCTCCTGCTGCTGCCGCTGTTCGTGACTTTGAACATGATCCCGAAGGTCGCACTGGGGCCGCTGTTCATCGTCTGGTTCAGCTACGGAATTTTCCCGAACATCCTGATAGCGTTTTCCATCTGCTTCTTCCCGATCCTGCTGACAACCGCGCGGGGCCTAAGCGAGGTCGAGCCCGATTTGCTCGATCTCGTCAAATCGCTGCGCGGCTCGCGCTGGACATTGTTCCGCAAGATCCAGCTACCGGGCTCGTTACCCTACGTGTTCTCGGGGATGAAGGTCGGCGCTATCCTCGCCGTCGCCGGGGCGATCGTCGGCGAGTTCATCGCCTCCGAGCGGGGCCTCGGCTATCTCATGATCCAGGTGCAGTCCTCGCTCGACACGCCGGCCATGGTGATGGCGGTCGTGCTGCTGACGTTGCTTGGCGTCGGGCTCTACGGCCTCGTGCTCGGCCTCGAGCGGCTGTTCGTGGTCCGCGACGTCAGGCTGCAATGACAACAGGGACGGAACATGCTGCTCGCGCGTGACAATCTGCCTGATATCATCCCCGACACCGCTGCCCTCGACGAGTTGCTGTGCCGGCCGAGCCAGGCGCTGATCGACGATCTTCGCAGCGTGGACGGCGACATCATGATCCTCGGCGTCGCCGGCAAGATGGGTCCGACGCTTGCGGGACTGGCCAAGCACGCGCTGCCCGAGCGGCGGGTGATCGGCGTTGCGCGCTTCAGCGACGCGAGCGTGAAGGACTGGCTGCAGGCCCGTGGCATCGAGACCATCAATTGCGACCTGCTCGACGAGGCCGCGATCAAGGCGCTGCCAAGAAGCCCGAACGTCATTTTCATGGCGGGGCGCAAGTTCGGCGCCGAAGGCGACCTGTCGCTGACCTGGGCGATGAACGCGCATGTGCCTGCGCTGGTCGCGCAGGCCTTTGCCGGCTCGCGGATCGTCGCGTTCTCGACCGGCTGCGTCTATCCGTTCGTTCCGGTCGACGGCAAGGGTTCGGATGAGGCCATGGCGCCGAACCCGCCCGGCGAATACGCACAATCTTGCGTCGGGCGCGAGCGCATGTTCGAGTATTTCTCCCGCAAGTTCTCGACGCCGGGCCGGTTGTTCCGCCTCAACTACGCAATCGACATGCGCTACGGAGTACTGCACGACATCGCGAGCAAGGTGCTGAACGGGAAACCGATCGACGTCAGCCTGGGCCATGTCAATTTCATCTGGCAGGGCGATGCCTCCGCACAGGCGCTGCGGTGTCTCGCTCATTGCGACGTGCCGACCTCGCCGATCAATGTCAGCGGCCACGAGATCCTCGCGGTGCGCGACCTCGCCGCCAGGTTTGGCGAGTTGTTCGGCCGCGCGCCGATGATTGTCGGCAAGGAAGAGCCGACGGCCTGGCTCACAAATACCTCGCAGGCCGTGCATCTGTTCGGCGTGCCGATCGTCGATACCGATCGCCTGATTACGTGGACCGCCGACTGGGTCGCCCGCGCGATGCCGAGCCTCGGAAAGCCCACCAAATACGAGGTGCGCGATGGCCGGTACTGACGACCTCGCGATCGTCGAACTCAGCGTCGACGACGCGCAGGCCGGTCTTGCGCTGTCGGCCGAGGCACACTGGAACCAGAACGAAGCCGACTGGCGGTTCTTTCTCAGTCAGGGCATCGTGCTCGGCATGCGCGATCGGGACCACCTGATCGCCACGGCGGCGCTATTACCCTACTCTGCCGGCAATGCCTGGATCAGCATGGTGCTGGTCACCGCCAAATGGCAACGCCGCGGCATCGCGACTCGCCTGGTCGATGCGTGCCTGGTCACGGCGAAGAGGCGCGATCTCACGACCTGGCTCGACGCGACGCCCGCCGGCGCAGCAGTCTACGGACCGCTCGGCTTCACGCCGACGCTGGAACTGCGCCGGCTTCGCCTGACGGCTCCCGCGCAGGAAGCGAACACCCGAGCGCCGCCGGCCGGCAATCTGGATGACCTGATCGTGCGGGACCAGCGCACCATCGGTTTTGACCGCGAAATGCTGCTCCGGGAGTTCAGCGAGCGCGCCGGCTCGCGCCTCGTGTCCGCGGGCAGTGCAATGGCCCTCATTCGCGACGGCCGGGTCGCGCGGCATGTCGGGCCGTTGTTCGCGCAGGATGCCCCAGCCGCCGTGGCACTGGTCGACGCCGTTTCGCAATCCGAGACACGGCCGCTGATCATCGACGCCGTGCATTCGCAGGCGGATTTCATCAAGGGCCTCACCGCGTCCGGCTGGGCCATCGAACGGCCGTTCCAGCGCATGCGGTTCGGCCGTCCGACCACGCAAGGCGCCGAGCCGCCGTTTGCCGTCGCTGGCCCGGAATTTGGATAGGACACGCCATGCATCATAGCGAGATCAAGTCCGAGATACGCAAGCTGATCGCCGACGGCACGGTGCTGCCCGCACACCCGCTCGCGCTCGATGCGAACCGCAAGCTCGATACCAGGCATCAGCGCGCACTGACGCGCTACTACATCGACGCCGGCGCGGGCGGGCTCGCGGTCGGCGTCCACACCACGCAGTTCGCGATCCGCGACGTCGGCCTCTACAAGCCGGTGCTCGAACTCGCCGCCGAGACCGCCGCAAGCTGGACGAAACGGCCGCTTGCGATGGTCGCGGGTCTCGCCGGTCCAACCAGCCAGGCGACTGCGGAAGCCGGTGTGGCGCGCGGCATCGGCTATCACGCCGGCCTGCTCAGCCTCGCCGCGATGAAATCGGCCTCCGAGGACGAGATCATCGCTCATTGCGAGGCAGTTGCGCGGGAGATTCCGCTGGTCGGCTTCTACCTGCAGCCGGCGGTCGGCGGCGTCATCCTCAGCGCCAATTTCTGGCGGCGCTTTGCGGCAATCGACAATGCCATCGCGATCAAGATCGCCCCGTTCAACCGCTACCGCACGCTCGACGTGCTGCGCGGGGTGGCAGCGGCAGGCGCGCTCGACCGCGTCGCGCTCTATACCGGCAATGACGACCATATCCTGCTCGACCTCACCCTGCCGTTCGACCTGCGCGACAACGGTGTGACCACGCGCACCTATTTCAAGGGCGGCCTGCTCGGCCACTGGTCGGTCTGGACCGCAAGCGCCATCAAGCAGTTCGAGATGTGCAAGGCGGCGCGGCACAAGGACATGGTGCCGGCCGAGTTGCTTGCGCTCGATGCCCGCGTGACCGACTGCAACAGCGCTTTCTTCGACGTCGCCAACAATTTCCACGGCTGCATCGCCGGTTGCCACGAGATCCTGCGGCGCCAGGGGCTGATGGAAGGCATCTGGTGCCTCGATCCCGACGAGGGCCTGAGCCCCGGCCAGATGGCCGAGATCGATCGCGTCTGCCGCGAGCACGCCGATCTCTCCGACGATCCCTTCGTCGTCGCCAATTTGCAGAAATGGCTGGCATGACGGCGGAGCCGTTCATCAGCCTGCGCAACGTCCGCAAGGTTTATCGGTCGAAGGGCGCCGAATTCCTCGCGGTGTCCGACGTCACCATGGACGTACAGGAAGGTGAGCTGGTGTCGCTGGTCGGTCCGTCCGGCTGCGGCAAGACCACCGTGTTGAAGATCCTGGCCGGCCTGCATGGAGCCGATGGCGGTACCGTGAAGATCGGCAATACGACGACGCCGTTCGATCCCGCGCGCGATATCGGCATGGTGTTCCAGCAGGCGCTGCTGTTGAAATGGCGTACCATCCTCGACAACGTGCTGCTGCCGGCCGAAATCGTTGGTCTGCCGATCAAGGCGGCGCGCGAGCGAGCGCGCGACCTGCTGCGGCTGGTCGGCCTCGCCGGCTATGAGGCTAAGTATCCGCAGCAACTCTCCGGCGGCATGCAGCAGCGCACCGCGATTGCGCGCGCGTTCGTGCATGATCCCAAGTTGATCCTGATGGACGAGCCGTTCGGCGCGCTGGACGCGCTGACGCGAGAGCAGATGAACCTCGAAATGCTGCGCATCTGGCGCGAAAGCGGCAAGACTATCATCTTCGTCACGCACAGCATCCAGGAAGCCGTGTTCCTGGCGTCGCATTGCGCCGTGCTCACGGCCGGCCCCGCGCGGATGGCCGAATACTTCCCGATCGACCTCCCCTTTCCGCGCGACCTGCCGATCAAGACAACAGACGAGTTCGGCGCCTATGCGCGGCGGATCTATGCGAGCCTGGGATTAGGTGCGCACGCTTAGGATTGCGGATATCGACGATCGCCCAGCAATCGCTATTCATAGGGCGACGGTCCGGTGTCGCGATAGGCCCACAGGCATTCACGTGGCAGAGAGACCGGAGTCTCGACGCCGACTTCATGCCGGGCTGCCGTTCCAAGTTCGATCACCTCGAGCCGCCTGCCGAACAGTTCGATGCCGTAGGCCGTTTGCGTGCCCTGATAGCGGCGATCGAGCACTTTCGCCGAGAACGTGTTGGTGCCGTCGTGGCGGCCTATCGCGACGTTTTCCGGCCGCAAGGCGACACGGACCTTCTGGTCCGGCCCAATCGCCTGAAACAGGGCAACCTCGCCCCGCCTGCCGTCGCCGAAATCGACCACGCCGAAGTCGCCGGAGCGCGCAACCAGCGTGCCTGCGAGTTCGTTTGTCGCGCCGGTGAAATTGGCGACGAACAGATCGGCCGGACGGTTGTAGATTGCATCTGGCGTATCCATCTGCAACAGCTTGCCGTCGCGCATGACGCCGATACGATCGCCGAGCACAACCGCCTCGGCCTGGTCGTGGGTGACGTAAAGCGCCGTCATGCCGGTCTGCTTGAGGATGACGCGGAGATCGTCGCGCAGCCGCAGGCGCAGCTTGGCATCGAGATTCGACAGCGGCTCGTCCAACAGCAGCAATTGCGGCCGATAGACGATGCTGCGCGCCAGCGCCACGCGCTGCATCTGCCCGCCTGACAGCGCCACCACCGGCCGGTCGGCATATTCGGAGAGGCCGACAAGCGTCAGCGCTTCCTCGACGTTGCGGTTGGCGTCACCGCGCGACATCGGCCGGTGCTTCAGCGGATAGATCACGTTCTGCCGCACCGTCATGTGCGGCCACACCGCGTAGGACTGGAACACCATGCCGAGATCGCGCGAGCGCGGCGGAACCAAAATGCCCCGTGCCGGCGAGGACACCACCCGGCCGGAGATGCTGATCTCGCCGCCGGTCGGATGCTCGAGCCCGGCAACACAGCGCAAGGTGGTGGTCTTGCCGCAGCCGGACGGCCCGAGCAACACCACGATCTCGCCCGCCGGGACCGCAAAGCTGACGCCATCGACGGCCGGACGGCCGACCGCGAACTGTTTTCTGAGCTCGGTGACCTCGAGCGTCGCCGTCATCGTTGCACCCGCGTCGCTTACTTACTGCCGGTATCCAAATGTTTTGTCCCAGTCGGAAACCCAGGCGCCGTGCAATTTCACGTAATCGTCGAACTTGGGGTACCAGACCTTGACCACCTTGGGATCGAACCCTTCAGGATAGGCTGGCGGCTCCTTCAGCGAGGTGAGATTGCCGAGCTCCTTGATCATGAACGTCTGCCCCTCCTTGGACAGGCACCAGTTCAGAAACAGCTTTGCCGCGTTGGGATGCGCGGCTGTCTTGGGAATGCCGGTGGCATAAGGGTTGACCGGCGAACCCTCGGGCGGAAAGAAGATCTCGATCGGCGCGCCGTCTTTTTTCTTCTGGTAGATCACGTTGTAGAGCAGCGGCCCCATCGCGACCTCGCCGCGCACGAGGGCATCCGCCATAGGCGCGCCGGAGGGATAGAGCACCGGATGGGTGGCCGCCTGCTTGGCCCAATAGTCCTCTCCCAACACCTGGCGCTCAAACATGATCCGCGTCCAGGTCGTGCCGCCGGACTGCGCGAACACCTGTCCCGTCATCTTGTCGTATTTCGACTGCGTCAGGTCCTTCCACGACTTCGGCGGATCCTTCACAAGCTCGGTGTTGTAGGCGATCGACCAGGCGATGGTGGCGCGCGGCCAGAGTTTTGGCGAGATCAACGCATCCTTGCTGTAATCGGCCGCGTTCGGCGGCGCATAGTCCTGAAACAGGTCTTCCAGCGGTTGCATCAGCGCGCGATCGGAGTGATCGACCACGTCGGCAATCAGCTTGCCGGCGGCGGCTTCCGTCTTCACGCGAGTAATGAGCTGGCCGCCGGGCGCGCGCACCATCTCGATCTTGATCTCGGGAAAGCGCTTGTTGAAGGCCTTGATGACCTGCTGCTCGATCTCGGCGAAATTGGCCGTATAGTAGACGAGCTTGCCTTCGGCCTTGGCGGCAGCGACCAGTTCCGGGGATCCGAACTCCTGCGCCTGCGCGACCGGCGCCAACGCGAGCGCCGCGACTCCGGCCAAGGCCAACGCGGTGAAAGTCCGTCTATCCATCGCCAATCCTCCCTCGCTTTGTTGTTATCCGGTTCGGGCCACGCTGCCCTGCGCCGATCCGCGCGACAGCCAATTGGCGCCGCCGATGAGAACGCCAAGCAGCACGGTTTGCACCAGGCTGAACGCCGCCGTCTTTCCGATATTGCCGCCCTCGTAATAGTCGAGCAGCAAGACCGACATCACCATGGTGTTGCTGGTGTAGAGAAACAGCGATGAGCCGAGCTCGCGGATCGCCAGCACGAACAGCAGTGTCATGGACGCCAGCACGCCTGGCCGCGCCAACGGCAGCACGACCGTCCTGATCGTGGCGAGCATGCCCTTGCCGCAGACCCAGGCCGCCTCCTCGAGCTCGCGATGTATCTGCAGGAACGAGGTTGACAGCGCCTTCACCGTGTCGGGCATGAAGCGCGCGATGAAGGCCAGCGCCAGAATCCAGATCGTGCCGTAGAGCCCGCCGGGCACACCGATCCAGGCCCAGAGATAGGCGACGCCGACCACGAGCCCGGGAATCGCAACCGGCAGGGTCGAGATCAAGTCAATGCTGCGGCGGCCCGGCACCTGCGTACGATGGATGGTGTAACCGATCGCAAAGGCGAGCGCGCCGCCGATGATCGCGGTGATGATGCCGACCTCGACCGCATTGTAGATCGACCTTATCGTCAGCGGATTGTCGAAGATGGCCTCGAAATGCATCAGCGAGTATTGCCGCATGTCGAACAGGCTCGCGACGTCGCGGATGAACATGAACTTGCGGAAGGCGGCGACGATCAATGCCAGCGACGGCAGCACCACGACGATCAGGAGATAGACGATCCCTATGGCGAAGGTGAACCAGCGCCACGGTCCAAGATTGAGGCTGCGCGGCCGAAACGCCTTGCCGGCGACGGTGGTGTAGCTGCGCCCGCTGAGCACCTTCTGCTGCAGATAGACGAGCAGCCCCGTCACCACCATCAGCACGATCGCGACGGCGGCCGCGGTGTTGTAAAGCGGCGGCGACCAATTGGTGAGCTTGAAGATATAGGTCGTGAGCACATTGAGATTGGTCGGCGCGCCCAGCACCGCCGGGATGCCGTAGATGCCGAGCATCACGATGAAGGATAGCAGCATGCCCGAGACGATCGCCGGCATGATCAAAGGGAACGTCACCGTGAACAGCGTTGCGAACGCGCTGGCGCCGGCGATCTCGGCGGCCTCCTCCAGGCTCGGATCCATGTTCCGCAGCGCCGACGAGGTGAACATGTAGACATAGGGCGCATAGTAGATGCCGAACACGAACACCAGCCCCCACATCGAATAGAAGTCGACGCGGAAGTCGGATCCCATCCATTTGAAAACCGTGTTGATGAGCCCCGTCTTGGGTGAACCGAGGATGGCCCAGGCGACGCCCGCGACCAGCGGCGGAGCGAACAGCGGCAGGATGCTGGCCGCGGCGATGAAGCCCTTGAACGGCGTATTGGTGCGAACCACGATCCAGGAGAACAACAGCCCGATCGCGACCGCGATTGCCGTGCCACCGCCGCAGGCGATCAACGTGTTTAGCAGCGCCTCGCCGACATTCGGGTTCGCCAGCACGGTGAGGAAATTGGCGATCGAGAGGCCGCTCAGCCCGATGCCGTCGACCACCGGATTGGTGTCGGTCAGGGCGCCGAGCAGCAGCATGAAAACCGGATAGATGACGAGAAACGTCAGAATCGCCAGCAGCGTCGCGACCCACACGCCCGTGACCACACGCCGACGAGTTCCCTCGCTGGCGCCACGCGTGACCTCGTTGCGCCGGTCCGCCTGTCCGTGCAATGCGTTTCCCCTCCTGCGGCCTCATTCTGACGTAGCGGCCGCCTTGTATGCCAAGCGTAGTCCATCGCTCCGGTGGCGCAAAGCTAGTCGAAAGTCGGCGGCCAATTTGCCGCGGATGATCTTCTTTCGCATATGCATCATGCAGCGGCGTCTGTGGGGCCGGCTCCGCTGCTGTATTAAATGCCACCGAGGCGCCGTTCGGCGGTCTGGCGGAGAATCTTTCAGGATGTTGGATACGGTCGCGGCGAGGGTGAACACTCCGCCTGCCATGGACGGCCTGCCGCCGGAACGCCGGCGCTGGGCTGTGGCGGCGGTTTTCACGGCGCTGGCGATGGCCTCGCTCGATACGGCGATCGCCAACATCGCCCTGCCCGCAATCGCCAACGATCTTCACGTCAGCCCGGCCGAGGTCGTTTGGGTCGTCAATGTCTACCAGATCGCTCTGGTCGCGACCCTGCTGCCGCTCGGTGCGCTCGGCGAAATCGTCGGGCACCAGCGTATCTATCTCGTCGGCCTGCTCGTGTTCACACTGGCGTCGCTCGGCTGTGCACTGGCATGGTCGCTGCCGAGCCTTCTGGTCGCCCGCATCCTGCAAGGGCTCGGCGCGAGCGGCCTGATGAGCGTGAACTCAGCGCTGGTGCGCTTCGCCTATCCAAGCCGGTTGCTCGGCCGCGCCTTCGGTTACAATGCGCTGGTGGTTGCGACCGCCTTCACGCTGGGGCCGACGATTGCTTCCGGAATCCTTGCCCTCGGACCGTGGCCCTGGCTGTTCGCCGTCAACATCCCCTTCGGCGTGATCGCGCTGGTGATCGGGATGAAAACGCTGCCGGCCACGCCGCGCGCCGGCCACGGCTTCGATTTCACCGGTGCGGTGCTCGCCTCCGCCTGTCTCGGCCTCTTCATTATCGGCATCGGAAGCGCGGCCCACAGGACATCGCCGGCGCTGGTGATCACCGAACTCGCAGGCGCGTTGATCTTCGGCTGGATCCTTACCCGGCGGCACGCCGATCATCCCGCGCCGATGCTGCCGATCGACCTGTTCCGCCGCCCGATCTTCGCGCTGTCAGCGGCCACCGCGGTCTGCTCATTCGCTGTGCAGGGGCTCGCCTTTGTGTCACTGCCATTCTATTTCGAGGACATACTGCGCCGCTCGCAGGTCGAGACCGGTTTCTTCATGACGCCCTGGCCGCTGGTCGTGGCCTTCATGGCGCCGATCGGCGGGCGCCTCGCCGACCGTTATCCCGCAGGGATTCTTGGCGGCATCGGTATGCTGCTGCTCGGGGTCGGCATGGTGTTGCTGGCGACTCTGCCCGCCGAGCCCAGCGTCGCCAACATCGTCTGGCGCATGGTGATATGCGGCATCGGGTTCGGCTTCTTCCAGACGCCCAACATGAAGGCGATCATGTCGAGCGCACCGGCCCATCGCAGCGGCAGCGCCAGCGGTATCGTAGCGACCGCGCGGCTGATCGGGCAGACCACCGGCGCGGCACTCGCAGCCCTATGTTTTGCGCTGGCCGACCGCGAAGGAGCGACGATCGCGCTTGCGCTCGGTGCAGGCTTCGCCGCGCTCGGCGGCGTCATGAGCTTCCTGCGGCTCGTTGTCGGTTCGTCGCAACGGACATGACAGCTATGCGTTGAACGCGACCCCCGCCTCAACCCCGCACTATCATTTTTCTTCCGCGTCGCTCACGTATTTTCTTGATTTGAATCATTCGAGTTTCAGGGCCAACATTGCGTTGAAGTCCAGTCGGAGGATTGGACCAATCAGGGGAACGCGATGGCAAACCTCAATATCAATGGCAAAACAATCAACGTAGAAGTCGAGGATGACACGCCTCTGCTGTGGGCGATTCGAGAGAATGTCGGACTGACGGGGACCAAATACGGCTGCGGCATCGCGCAATGCGGCGCTTGCACCGTGCACATCGACGGCGTCGCGATGCGCTCCTGCGGCGTGACGGTTAGCGAGGCCGTCGGCAAGCAGATCACCACCATCGAAGGCCTCGGCGCCAACGGCGCCCTGCACAAGGTGCAACTGGCCTGGATTGCCAACGACGTCCCACAATGCGGCTACTGCCAGAGCGGCATGATCATGGCGGTGGCTGCGCTCCTGAAGGAGAAGCCGAAACCGACCGACGACGACATTAACGAAGCAATCACCAATATCTGCCGTTGCGGCACCTTCCAGCAGGTGCGCGAGGCGATCCATGCTGCCGCGAACGTTTAAGGAGGCAGCAATGAATCAGCATGTCATGCCAAAGCTCAACCGCCGTGTGTTCGTAATCGGCGCGGCCGCTGCCGGCGCCGGCCTCGCGCTCGGCCTCGACATCCCCTTCGGGGGCCCGACCGTGGTACGCGCCGCGGACGGCTCGCCCGAAATCAACGCCTGGGTCGTGATCCGGCCCGACGACACCGTCGTAATCCGCATCGCCCGCTCCGAGATGGGCCAGGGCACGCTCACGGGCCTCGCCCAGCTTGTCGCCGAGGAGCTCGAATGCGACTGGTCGAAGGTGACGACCGAATATCCGACCCCCGGCCAGAGCGTCGCCCGCAAGCGCGTCTGGGGCGATTTCTCGACCGGAGGCAGCCGCGGCATCCGCACCTCGCAGGACTATGTCCGTAAGGGCGGCGCGACCGCGCGCATGATGTTGATCCAGGCGGCGGCCAATGAATGGAAGGTGCCGTCCTCGGAATGCACAGCGTCCAACAGCGTCATCACTCATGCGCCGTCCGGCAGGACCACGACCTACGGCAAGGTCGTTGAAGCGGCCGCGAAGCTTGAGCCACCGACCGACGTCAAGCTGAAGGACCCGAAGGACTGGAAGGTCGCTGGCAAGGGATTGAAGCGGCTCGATACCGCCGACAAGACCACCGGTGCGATGATCTACGGCATCGACGTCAAGCTGCCGGGCATGCTGAACGCCGCGATCAAGGATTGCCCGGTGTTCGGTGGCAAAGTGAAAAGCTACGACGACGCCAAGATCGCCAGCATGAAGGGCGTCAAGAAGGTCGTCAAAGTCGGCGATACCGCGGTCGCCGTTGTCGCCGACACCTGGTGGCACGCCAAGACCGCGCTGGAAGCGCTGCCGATCGTCTGGGACGAAGGCGACAACGCCAAGGTTTCCAGCGATTCGATCGCGAAGTGGCTCGCCGAAGGCCTCGACAACGCGCAGCCCGCCTATGTCGGAAACCAGAACGGCGACGCCAAGGCGGCCATCGCCGGCGCCGCCAGGAAGATCGAGGCAGTCTACAACTATCCCTATCAGAACCATGCCACGATGGAGCCGATGAACGCCACCGCGCTCTACACGGCGGACAAGTGCGAGGTCTGGTGCGGCACGCAAAATGGCGAGGCGGCTTTCGCGGCGACGCTGGAAGCTTCCGGCCTCCCGGCCGAGAAATGCGAGGTGCACAAGCTGATGCTCGGCGGCGGCTTCGGCCGACGCGGCATGACGGACTATGTTCGCCAGGCGGTCGCAATCGCCAAGCAGATGCCGGGCACTCCGATCAAGCTGTTGTGGTCGCGCGAAGAGGACATGGCGCACGGCAAGTATCACCCGGTCACGCAATGCAAGCTGACGGGTGCGTTCGATGCCGACAACAATCTGGTCGCGCTGCACTACCGGCTGTCAGGGCAATCGATCCTGTTCTCGGTGCGCCCCGAAGCCCTGCAGAGCGGCATGGACCCGGCCGCGTTCCAGGGCGTGGCGCAAACGGGCGAGGCGGCGATCGGCTATTCGGTGCCGAATTTGCTGGTCGAGCATTCGATGCGCAATCCGCACGTGCCGCCGGGCTTCTGGCGCGGCGTCAACGTCAATCACAACGCGATCTACATGGAATGCTTCATGGACGAGTTGGCTCAGGCCGCAGGCCAGGACCCGCTCGAATTCCGCCGCAAGTTGATGGGCAAGCATCCCAAGCACCTCGCCGTGCTCAATGCCGTGGCCGAGAAGATCGGCTGGGGCAAGCCCGCGCCGCAGGGGGTCTATCGCGGCATCGCGCAGGTGATGGGCTATGGCAGCTATGTGGCCGGCGCCGCCGAGATTTCGGTGACCGACGGCAGCAAGATCAAGGTCCATCGCATCGTCGCCTCCACTGATCCCGGCTATATCGTCAATCCGGCGCAGGTGGAACGCCAGATCGCCGGATCCTTCGTCTACGGCCTGAGCGCGCTGTTCTACGGCGGCTGCACCGTGAAGGACGGCCGCATCGAGCAGACCAACTTCGACACCTACAACTCGATGCGCATCAACGAAATGCCGAAGGTCGAAGCGGTGATGGTCCCGAGCGGCGGATTCTGGGGCGGTGTCGGCGAGCCGACCATCGGTGTCGCCGCGCCCGCGGTGCTCAACGCCTATTTCGCGGCGACGGGTAAGCGGATCCGCTCGATCCCGCTGCGCAACCAGAACATCACCTTCGCCTGATCAAACAACGAACGGCGGCCACCCGGCCGCCGTTCCCCTTGCCGGAATATCGTGCATGACCGTCACGCGTCGCCCGACGCGCAGGGATGTCGTCCGCGGAGTTGCCGTCATCGCGGCGGCGTTGCCGCAGCCGTCATTTGCGCAAGCCTCTCCGCGGGTCGCTGTGATCGGCGGCGGCTTCGGCGGCGCGGCTTGCGCGCGGGCGCTGCGGCGGCTCGATCCAAAGCTGCAGGTCACGCTGATCGAGCCGAACAGGACGTTTGTCGCCTGCCCGTTTAGCAACGAGGTCATCGCGGGCTTGCGCGAACTCTCCGAGCAGCAATTCGGCTACGACCGGATCGCGGCCGATGGTGTCGCCGTCGTCGCACAGGCCGCGGCGAAGGTCGATGCGCATGCGCGCACCATCGGCCTCGCCGATGGCAGCACGCTCCCCTACGACCGCCTTGTGCTGTCGCCAGGCATTGACATGCGCTTCGACGCCATGCCTGGCTACGACGAGGCCGCATCAGCGAAGATGCCGCATGCGTGGAAGGCCGGCGAGCAGACCGCGCTGCTGCGCCGACAGATCGAGGCGATGAACGATGGCGGCCTCGTTGTGATCGCCGTCCCTGCCGCGCCGTTGCGCTGCCCGCCTGCACCCTACGAGCGCGCCGGCTTGATCGCGCATTACCTGAAGACGAAAAAGCCGCGCTCGAAGATCCTGATCCTCGACGCCAAGGACAATTATTCGCAGCAGAAACTGTTCGAGAACGCGTGGCAGGAGCTCTATCCCGGCATGATCGAGCGCGTCGCGCTGTCGCAGGGTGGGCGCGTCACGTCGGTCAATCCGGCCACCAACGAAATCGTCACCGACTTCGGCAACTACACCGCCGACGTCGCCAACGTTATCCCACCACAACGAGCTGGCCACATTGCCGCGATCGCCGGGGCGGCCGACCACACCGGCTGGTGCCCGATCGATCCCGTCACTTTCGCATCAAAGCTCGTGCCCGATATCCATGTCATCGGCGACGCCTGCATTGCCGGAGGCATCCCGAAATCCGCCTCCGCGGCTGGCGCGCAAGGCGAGGCGTGTGCCGCGGCCATCGTGAACGCGTTCGCGGGAAAGCCGCCGGACACGCCGCGGCTGAACGGTGCCTGCTACAACACGGTTGCACCGGGCTACGCGTTTTCACTCCGGGGAATCTATCAACCCAGGGATGACCAATATGCCGAGGCCGAGGTGACGACCAGCCCGGTCGAGGCGACGCGCGAGGTGCGCCGGCGCGAGGCCGAACAGGCGCTGGACTGGTTCCAGACCATCACGGTGAACACCTTTGGCTAGGGTGGCCATCATCACGTCGTTCGCGGCGGCCTTGCTGGGCTTGCCCTGGACTGCCGCGGCGCAGGGTGTGCGCCCCTACTCGGTCGTCGGCGACGCCGTTCCGGAGTCGTTGACGGGAACCAGGGGCGACGCCGCACGTGGACGAGCGCTGCTGGTTGAGCGCGCCAGCACTTGCATCCTCTGTCACAGCGGCCCATTTCCCGAGCAGAAATTCCAGGGCGACCTCGCGCCAAATCTGTCCGGCAGTGGTGGCCGCTGGTCGGAAGGGCAATTACGCTTGCGGCTGGTGGACGCCTCGCGCCTCAATGCCGCGACCATCATGCCCTCCTATTATCGCGTGGACGGGCTCAATCGTGTCGGCACCTCCTGGCGGGGCAAGCCGATCCTGTCGGCGGAACAGATCGAGGATATCGTGGCGTATCTGGCGACGCTGAGGGACTAGCGCGTGATCCGGAAAGGCTGGAGTCGATTGCCGAAAGGA
Organism: Bradyrhizobium lablabi; assembly: GCF_018131005.1. Taxonomy (GTDB): domain Bacteria; phylum Pseudomonadota; class Alphaproteobacteria; order Rhizobiales; family Xanthobacteraceae; genus Bradyrhizobium; species Bradyrhizobium lablabi_D. The sequence goes on along the minus strand of NZ_JAFCJK010000004.1, from coordinate 271,572 downwards.
TCATTTTCAGACAAAGGGCAAGTGATGGCGAATGCGAACCACACCACGCGCCGAACCTTTCTGGGCCTTGCCGGCGGCGCCGTCGCGCTAGGCGGGGTGCCCATCGTAACCGTGCGGCCGGCCGACGCAACGCCGGCGATGCTGTCGTCCGCAATCCGCAACATCGTCGGCGAGGCCAATGTGCGGACCGGCAAGGTCAAGCTCGACATCCCGCCGCTGGTCGAGAACGGCAATACGGTGCCAATGACGGTCAGCATTGCAAGCCCGATGACGGCGGATCACTATGTAAAGAGCATCCACGTCTTCAACGAGAAAAACCCACAGCCCAATATCGGCAATTTCTATCTCGGTCCGCACGCCGGCCGCGCGCAGGTGTCGACCCGCATCCGTCTCGCCGACAGTCAGAAGGTGGTCGCGATCGCGCGTCTCTCCGACGATACGTTCTGGTCGGCGACCGCCGACGTCGTGGTGACGCTTGCCGCCTGCACCGAGGAGGCGATCTGATGCCCTCCGCCCTGATCAACGTCCCCGCCAAGGCGAAGCGCGGCGACATCATCGAGATCAAGACCTTGATGTCGCACATCATGGAAACCGGCTACCGCCACACCGCTTCAGGCGAGGTGGTGCCGCGCGACATCATCACGAGCTTCACCTGCCGCTACAACGGCACCGAGATCTTCCGCACCGACCTCTACCCGGCGATTGCCGCGAATCCATTCATCACCTTCTTCACCACCGTGACCGAAAGCGGCAAGTTCGAATTCGAATGGATCGGCGACAAGGGATTCTCGGAAACCGCGTCGGCTTCGATCACAGTCGAATGAAGCTTCTCGGCTGCATCGCGGTCCTAACGACGCTGGCGGGCGCGGCCGTTGCCGCCGAGATCCCGCAAGCCGAGCGACGCTCCGGCTACAGCTTCATGACGGCGGATACCGAGGCGATGCAGGATGAGGACACCGCCAACCCGGGCATGCTCTGGGTGCTCGACGGCGAAGCCCTCTGGAAACGAAGGGCGGGTGCTGCAGACAAGGCCTGCGCCGATTGCCACAATGACGCTCGCGCCAGCATGAAGGGCGTCGCGGCGCACTATCCCGCCTTCGAGAAGACGCTCGGCAGGCCGGTCGATCTCGAGCAGCGCATCAATCTCTGCCGCACCAATCATCAGCAGGCGTCGCCGTTTGCTTACGAAAGCCGCGACCTGCTCGCGCTTTCCGCCTATGTCGCGCGGCAATCGCGCGGCATGCCGATCGAGGCCGGTAGCGATCCGAAACTGGCGCCGTTCGTCGAGAAGGGACGGGAACTGTTCATGCAGCGGCAGGGCCAGCTCAATCTCGGCTGCATCAACTGCCACGACGATAATTGGGACAAGAAACTCGCGGGGTCCGCGATCACGCAAGCACATCCGACCGGCTATCCGCTTTACCGGCTGGAATGGCAATCACTGGGCTCGTTGCAGCGGCGGCTGCGCGCCTGCATCACCGGCGTCCGCGCGCAAGCCTATGACTGGGGCTCGCCGGAACTGGTCGAACTCGAGCTCTATTTGATGTCGCGCGCGCAGGGGATGAAGATGGAGGCGCCGGCAGTCAGGCCGTGATCAAGGGGACGGCGCCAGCCCCTCGTCCGAGCAGCTTGCAGAGCAAGCGTCTCGAAGGATGAGGATCGAAAGCTGATTGTGACGCGGGAAGTCAGCGCTCCGCGAACGCCTTCTCGACCACGAATTGCGCGGGCTCACCGTGGTTGCCTTCGACAAAACCGCGGCCGTTGAGCAGCGCGCGGGTGTCCTGCACCAGCGCCGGCGAGCCGCATATCATTACGCGGTCATGCGCGGGATCAAGCGCAGGCAGGCCGATGTCGCTGAACAGCTTACCGGAGGTGATCAGGTCAGTGATCCGGCCGCGGTTGCGGAACGGATCGCGCGTCACGGTCGGGTAATAGATCAACTGCTCGCGCACGAGTTCGCCGATCAATTCGTCGTTTGGCAGCTTTTCGGTGACCATCTCGCCATAAGCGAGTTCCTTGACGCGGCGGCAGCCATGCAGCAGCACGACTTTCTCGAAGCGATCATAGGTCTCGGGATCCTTGATCAGGCTGAGGAACGGAGCGAGGCCTGTGCCGGTGCCGACCAGATAGAGATTGCGGCCATCCTCGAGATTGTCAATCACGAGCGTGCCGGTCGCCTTGCGGCTGACGATGATCTCGTCACCCTCCTTCAGGTGCTGGAGGCGCGAGGTGAGCGGGCCGTCCGGAACCTTGATCGAGAAGAATTCCAGCGTGTCCTCGTAATTCGCGCTGGCGACGCTGTAGGCCCGCAACAGCGGCTTCTCGCCGACCTTGAGCCCGATCATGGTGAACTCGCCGTTGCGAAAACGGAACGAGGGATTGCGGGTGGTGGTGAAGGAGAACAGCGTGTCGGTCCAGTGCTGAACGCTGACGACGCTTTCCTGGTTGAAATTGCTCATCCCATCATTCCCTGATCCCTGATCCCTGATCCCCGCTGGAACGGGCCGGGCTCCAAGCCCGTTGACGGCCAGATCGTTTGTATACGATCATTCGTATACAAACGAATAATCCGGCTTGATCGAAAAGTCAAGCCGGGCTCAAATTCGCCAGCAATTTCAGTGAACGGAAGGAAACGCCCCATGGCCCATGATGCGCCCCAGGCCACCGGCCCCAGCAAGCTGGTGATCCGCAATATCGGGCTTCTGCTGTCGGGGGCCTTGGAGAAGCCGATCCTGGATGCCGATACGATCGTTGCCGAGAACGGCAGGATCACGGCGGTCGGACGCGCCAAGGATGTCGACGTCGAAGGCGCCACCACAATCGTCGATGCCAATGGCACGACGGTCGCTCCCGGCCTGATCGACAGCCACGTTCACCCGGTCGCCGGCGACTGGACTCCGCGGCAGAACCAGATCAACTGGATCGACAGCTACCTCCATGGCGGCGTCACAACCATGATCTCCGCCGGAGAGGTGCACACGCCCGGCCGTCCCCGCGACGTGGTCGGGTTGAAAGCGATGGCGGTGTTCGCGCAGCGCGCGTTCTGGACGCTTCGCCCCGGCGGCGTGAAGGTGCATGCCGGCGCGCCGGTGATCGAATGCGAGATGGTCGAGGACGACTTCAAGGAGATGGCCGCCGCCGGCGTCAAGCTGCTCGGCGAGGTCGGACTCGGCGGCGTCAAGGACGGCCCTACCGCGCGGAAAATGGTCGGCTGGGCGCGCAAGTACGGCATTCAGAGCACGATCCACACTGGAGGTCCGTCGATCCCGGGCTCCGGCCTGATCGACAAGGATGTGGTGCTCGAAGCCGACACTGACGTAGTCGGCCACATCAATGGCGGCCACACCGCGCTTCCCGACGACCAGATCCGCTGCATCTGCGAGGGCTGCAAGCGCGGGCTCGAACTGGTTCACAACGGCAACGAGCGCTCGGCGCTGTTCACGCTGCGCATCGCGCGCGAAATGGGCGATCTTTCCCGCGTCATTCTGGGCACCGACGCGCCGGCCGGCTCCGGCGTTCAGCCGCTCGGCATTCTGCGCATGGTGTCGATGCTGTCGTCGCTCGGCGACCTGCCCGCCGAGCTCGCCTTCTGCCTTGCGACCGGCAACACCGCGCGGATGCGGCAGCTCGACTGCGGCCTGATCGAGGTCGGCCGTTCCGCCGACTTCGTGCTGATGGACAAGGCTCAGCATTCACCGGGCAGGAATATCCTGGAGAGTGTGCAGCTTGGCGATCTCCCCGGCATCGGCATGACCATCATCGACGGCATCGTCCGCACCCAGCGCAGCCGCAATACGCCGCCGGCCGGTAAGGTGCCGGAGATCATGGCCAAGTAGTCCAGAGGACAACGACCCCAGGGTGGGCAAAGCGGAGCGCGCCCACCATCACGAGCGGAGTGCTGGATCGTTCGGCGCGATGCTGCGCGCCTTTGCCCTCCCCGCGTGGCTTTCGCGCGTCATCATCGGAGTGTATTGTGAGCGCAAGCGAACCTAGCCGGCGACACTCCCAAGAGGCAATCAACGATCCGGATTAGTTGCTTGCTGCTGCATGCCGCCGCGCCACGTTGGTCCACACCAGGCAAATAGGAGGCTGCACGATGACGATGAGGCCAGATCCCACGTTTCACGCGTCGCCGAAGCTTGCGATGGAAGCTCCGGCAGAGAACTTCGCCTACACCGTGCTGCTTAGCCCGGACTTCTCCAAGCCCGACGCGCTCGCCGTCATCGACGTCAAGCCGGGCTCGCCGACCTACAGCAAGATCGTCCATACCGTGACGATGCCGAACAAGGGCGACGAGTTTCACCATTTCGGTTGGAACGCCTGCTCATCGGCCCTGTCCCCGCTTGCAGGACACGCCTTCATCGAGCGCCGCTATCTGATCATCCCCGGCATGCGGTCTTCCAGGATCTACGTCGTCGACACCAAGCCCGATCCGACGCAGGCCAAGATTCACAAGATCATCGAGCCCGAAGAAGTCTTCAAGAAGACCGGCTACTCGCGGCCGCATACGATCCATTGCGGGCCGGAAGGTATCTACATCAGCACGCTCGGCGGCGGCGGCAAGGACGGCACCGATGGGCCGCCCGGTATCTTCATCATGGACTGCGAGACATTCGAGGTGCTTGGGCGCTGGGAGATCGATCGTGGCCCCCAGACCAAGCACTACGACTTCTGGTGGAACCTGCCGCGCGACTACATGGTGAGCAGCGAGTGGGCCTTGCCGCCGCAGTTCGAGAACGGAATCGTGCCGGAGGATCTGCTGTCGAACAAATATGGGCATCGACTCCATTTCTGGGATCTGCGGGCCCGCCGCAATGTCCAGACCATCGATCTCGGCGCCAACCATCAGATGGCGCTGGAAGTTCGTCCCGCGCATGACCCGGTTCGCGAATACGGCTTCGTCGGCGTGGTGGTCGATACCACAAACCTCGAGGGCTCGATCTGGACCTGGTGGCGCGAAGGCGGCAAGTTTCACATCGAGAAGACGGCGACGATCCCGCCCGAGCCCGCACCGAAGGACCAGTTGCCGCCGCTCCTGCAGGGCTTTGGCGCCGTGCCGCCACTGGTGACCGACATCGACCTGTCGATGGACGACAAGTTCCTTTACGTCGCTTGCTGGGGCACCGGCGAGATGCGCCAATATGATGTGAGCGATCCTCGAAAGCTTAAGCTCGCCGGATCGGTCCGCATCGGCGGCATTGCCAACCGGGCGCCTCACCCGAATGGACAGGTATTTGCAGGCGGGCCGCAAATGGTCGAGATCAGCCGCGACGGCAAGCGCGTCTACTGGACCAATTCGCTCTACTCGACTTGGGACGACCAGTTCTATCCGCAGGGCGTTCCCGGCGCCGGCGTGATGGCACAAGCAAGCCCCGGCGGCGGCCTCGAATTGGCAAAGGACTACTGGGTCAGCTTCCCCGATGGTTATCGGGCGCACCAGATCCGGCTCGACGGCGGCGACTGTTCGACAGATTCGTTCTGCTATCCATCGGCCTGAATGTGAGTGCAGTCGACTGGACGCCGGCTTGGTTGTGGCTGGCAGTCATCGCGAGCGGCCTCTACCACGGGATCAACCCGGGAATGGGGTGGCCGCTCGCCGTTTCGGCCGGATTGATGCAACGAAGTTCGCGCGCCCTCGTCGCCGCGCTCGGACCGCTCGCGATCGGCCACCTGCTCGCAATGCTGCTCGTGATCCTTCCATTCGCACTGCTGGTCGCCCTCGTCGAATGGCAGCGGGCGATCCGGATTGGCGCAAGCCTCCTTGTCATCTCCTTCGGCATCTATCGGCTTGTCGACAGGCGTCATCCAAGGGCATTGGCGCGGATACGGCCGACGCAACTGGCGTTCTGGTCCTTTGCGGTGGCGATTGCCCACGGTGCGGCGCTAATGTTGGTGCCGATCTATCTCGGGCTTTGCCGGGGAGCGGAGGCCGATAAAGGCCACGAGGCGGCGGGCGCGCTGATCGACGCCAATCTCACGATGGCCGTGTTGGTGTCCGTCGTCCATGCCGGCGCGATGGTCGCCGCCGGCGGGTGCCTGGCGTGGCTGGTCTACCGCTATCTCGGTCTCAAATTCCTGTCCCGCAGCTGGTTCAATCTGGATGCCATCTGGGCGGCCAGCCTCGTGCTGGTGGGCGCCGTCGCCCTGGCGCTCGGCCTCGCCGGCTAGCTCACCGCAGCTTGTTCAGCAGCGCGATCAGCGTGTCGCGCTCTTTCGCATCCAGCGGCGCGAGTGTCTCCTTGGAAATCGCCAGCGCATTCGGCGCAGCTTTCTCGGCCAGTTGCTGGCCCGACCGCGTGAGACTGACGAGCAGGCGACGGCCGTCGTCGGGGTCGGGCGATGTCTCGGTCAGGCCCCGCGCAGTGAGGCGGTCGATCACGCCCTTGATGGTCGCGACGTCCATCGAGGTCAGCCGCCCGAGCTGGTTCTGCGAGCATGGACCGACCTGCCACAGCTTGGACAGCGCAGCCCATTGCGTCGGCGTCAGGTTGATGCCGATGTCGCGGGCAAAAATCACGGCATGGCGCTGGGAAACCTGGCGCAGGATGAAACCGATCTGCTCGTCGAGCACGTAGATCGGCTTGGCCGCCTTCACGCCTCGCCTCTGTGCACCATTCCTGACCATTGTCCGCCCTTACAGCGACAGATGCGCGTCGCGGACATCGGGACGCGCGTCGAGCTCGGCCATTGTACCGCCGAAGCAGATACGGCCGCGCTCGATGATATAGGCGCGATCCGAGATCAGCCGCGCGAAATGCAGATTCTGTTCGGAGACGACGATGCTCACCCCCTCCTTCTTCATCGCCAGGATCGCATCGACCATCTGCTCGACAATCTTTGGCGAGAGTCCTTCCGACGGCTCATCGAGCAGCACCAGCGAGGGATTGCCCATCAGCGTGCGCGCGATGGTCAGCATCTGCTGTTCACCGCCGCTCATCCGCCCGCCGGGCCGTCCGCGCATCTCGCCGAGATTGGGAAACAGCTTGAACAGCTTTTCGCGGTCCCATTGCGGCGCATTGGGCCGTCTCGGCTGGCGGCCGACTTCGAGATTCTCCTCGACCGTCAACTCTGTGAAGATGCGTCGCTCTTCCGGCACATAGCCGAGCCCTCCGCGCACGATGGCGTGCGTCGGCTCGCGCGAGACATCCCTGCCCTCGAACACGATCTGGCCCGAGCGGTTCTCGACCAGGCCGACGATGGAGCGGAACGTTGTCGACTTGCCCGCACCGTTGCGGCCAAGCAGAGCAACCACCTCGCCGTCGCCAACCTCGAGCGCGATGTCGAACAGGATATGCGCGGGACCGTAGAAGCTGTTGAGATCCTTCACGGTGAGCTTCATGCGTGCGCTCCGTCGCGGTGGCGCGCGTCGTAGACCAGGCCCTCGCCAAGATAGATGGCGCGGACCTGGGCGTTGCCCCGAACCTCTTCGGGCGAGCCCTCGGCGATCAAAGTGCCGCGGTTAAGCACCAGGATGCGGTCGGCGTGCTCGAACACCACGTCCATGTCGTGCTCGGTGAAGAGCACCCCGATCGCTTGCTCCCGCGCGATCCGCGCGGTGAGCCGCATCAGCTCGATGCGCTCGCGCGGCGCCATGCCGGCGGTCGGTTCGTCCATCAGGAGCAGCCTCGGCTGGTTTGCAAGCGCGATCGCAAGCTCCAACCGCTTGAGGTCGCCATAGGCGAGTTCGCCACACGGGCGCCCGGCATAGGCTCCCATGCCGACCAGATCGAGCAGGCGCCCCGCCTCCTCGCGCGCGTAGCGCGCCGTCGAGCTCCACAGATTGAAGAGCTGCCGGCCATACGACACCAGCGCGACCTGCACGTTTTCACGCACCGTCATGGTCGGGAATGTCGCGGTGATCTGGAAGGTGCGGCCCACGCCCATCCGCCAGATCACGCGCGGCTTCCTGCCGGTCGTCTCCTCGCCCAGAACGCGGATGCCGCCGGAATCCGGAATGTTCTGGCCGTTGAGCATGTCGAAGCAGGTGCTCTTGCCGGCACCGTTTGGCCCGATCAGCGCCAGGATCTCGCCGGCGCGTAGATCGAACGAAACGCCGCGCACGGCGTGCACGCCACCATAGGATTTGGTTAGCCCCTCAACCGATAGCAATGTGGGAACCATGCTCATTCGGCAGTCTCGATGCGGGAGGTGAGCAGCGGCGAAGCCGAGGAGGCAGACTTGCGCCCGCGCTGCATGATCGCTTCCAGCGTGCCGACGATACCCTTCGGGAACGCGACCACGATCAGCACCACGAAGGCGCCTAGCACGAGCTTGGAGAGATCGGTCTGGCTCACCAGCCAGATGTTGAGCGCCTTGTAGACAATGGCTCCGATCACCGGACCCGACACCGTCTCGACGCCGCCGAGCAGCACCATGACGAGTGCATCCACAGACAGCGAGATGCCCATATTGTCCGGGAAGACGCTGCCCTTGAGATAGGCGAACAGCGCGCCCGCCAATCCGGCGACGGTGCCCGCGATCACGAAGGCGGTCCACTGGATGCGCTTGACGTTAATGCCGATCGCTTCGCTGCGCAGAGGCGAATCCCGCGTGGCGCGCAGCCCGAACCCGAACGGCGAGAATACGATGACGCGCAGGATCACGACCACGAGCGCCGCGACACCCAGCGACAGCCAATAGAAATGCGACGGGGTCGCCGCCCATTTATCCGGCCAGACGCCGAGAATGCCGTTGTCACCGCCGGTGACCGAGACCCACTGAAAGGCAATCGACCAGACGATCTGGGCAAAGGCGAGCGTCAGCATCGCGAAATAGACCCCGGAGAGCTGCACGGCGAAGAAGCCGAACACGGCGGCGCCGAGCAGCCCGAGCATCGGTCCGAGCAGCAGCGAGACGATCGTCGGCAGCCCGGCCAGCTTGGCAAGGAACGCGACGCCGTAGGCGCCGAGGCCGAAGTAGGCGGCATGCCCAAAGGATGCGAGCCCGCCGACCGACATCAGGAAATGCAGGCTGACCGCGAAGATCACGAAGACCGCGATCTCTGAGCCGACGGTCAGCACGTAATTGCCGGCAACGAGCGGCAAAGCGGCGGCCACGGCCAGCGCCGCGAGCGCGACAAGACGTTCGTTCGTCGTCAGCGGCCGCCACGGATTGACGGTGAGGCCGGGCGTGCGGCGCGCCGGCGCTTCCGGCCTCCCGAACAGGCCCCACGGGCGGACGATCAACACTACTGCCATCACCAGGAACACCAGGATGATGGAGATCTTTGGGAATATCAGGATGCCGAAGGCGTTGAGCTCCGACACCAGCACGGCCGCGACAAAGGCGCCGATGATGCTGCCGAGGCCGCCGATCACGACAACGACGAAGACCTCGACGATGACGCGCAGATCCATCGCGTGATTGACGGCATCGCGCGGAATCTGCAGCGCGCCGCCGAGCGCGGCAAGGAAAACGCCGAGGGCAAATACGCTGGTGAACAGCCATTTCTGATTGACGCCGAGTGCGGCGACCATATCGCGGTCCTGCGTTGCCGCGCGCACCAGGATGCCCCAGCGTGTGCGCTGGAACAAAAGCCAGAGGACGCCGAGCACGACGGGCCCGAGCACGATCAGGAACAGGTCATAGCTTGGAATGCTTTGGCCGAAGAAATCGACCGCGCCCTTGAAACCTGGCGCCCGGCGGCCGAGCAGATCGTCCGGACCCCAGATCAGCACGACAACATCCTCGACCATCAGCGTGAGGCCGAAGGTCGCGAGCAACTGGAACAATTCGGGTGAATGATAGATGCGCCGCAGCAGCACCATCTCCACCAGCACCCCGACCGCGGCGATGATCAGCGCCGCGGCAACGATGCCGCCCCAGAAGCCGAGCGCGCCGGAAAAGCGCTCGGTCAGCGTGAAGGCGGCATAGGCGCCGAGCATATAGAAGGCGCCGTGGGCAAAATTCACGATCCGCGTCACGCCGAAGATGATCGACAGGCCGGACGCGACCAGGAACAGCGACGCCGCGCTGGCAAGGCCGGTCAGGAACTGGGCGACGTAAAAGGCCATAGGCGGTCCGCGTTGGAGTTTGCTTCACGTCGCCCCATTTGCAGGGGAGACGTCGCATTCAAACGTCGCTGTGTAGGGCGGGTTAGCGCAGCGTAACCCGCCGATTCCATTTGCGCCGCGAGGTGGTGGGTTACGCCTGCGGCTAACCCACCCTACGCGGGCGACGAAGGATGGGCCTCAATCCTTCGGCCGCATCTTCTCGATCTCGGCGTCGCTCGGCAGATAGTCCGAGCCCCTGCGATAAACCGAGTCCACCATCAGACCCTTGCCGGCTTTCAGCGCGGTCTTGCCGACGAACGCTCCGAGCGTGGACTGGTGGTCGATCTTGCGGAAGGTGATCTCGCCGAACGGCGACGGCACCGACAGGCCCTCGGTCGCCGCGATCAGCTTTTCCGGATCGGTCGAGTTCGCCTTTGCCAGAATCGCGGCCGCCGACTTGATGGTCTGATAGCCGACGATCGAGCCGAGCCGCGGATAGTCGTTGTACTTGGCCTGATAGGCTTTCAGGAACGCCTCATGCTCCGGCGTCTTGATCGAGTACCAGGGATAGCCGGTCACGATCCAGCCTTCCGGCGTCTCGTCCTTGAGCGGATCAAGATATTCCGGCTCGCCGGTCAGGAAGCTCACCACCTTGCGATCCTTGAACAGGCCGCGGGTGTTGCCCTCGCGCACGAGCTTGACGAGGTCGGCGCCGAAGGTGACGTTGAGGATCGCTTCCGGATTGGCGGCGGCAACCGCCTGCACCACCGGCCCCGCATCGATCTTGCCCTGCGGCGGCCACTGCTCGTCAACCCATTGGATGTCGGGCCGCTTCTCCGACATCAGCTTCTTGAACACCGAAACTGCGGACTGGCCGTATTCATAGTTCGGCGCGATCGTGGCCCAGCGCTTCGCCGGCAGCTTCGCGGCCTCTTCCACCAACATCGCCGCCTGCATGTAGTTGGACGGACGCAGGCGGAACGTGTAGCGGTTGCCCTTGGACCAGGTGATGGCGTCGGTGAGCGGTTCGGCGGCGAGGAAAAACACTTTCTTCTGGTTTGCGAAGTCGCTGACGGCAAGGCCGATGTTGGAGAGGAACGTGCCCGCGAGCATCGCGACGTTCTCGCTTGACACCAGCTCGTTCGCTGCGGTTTGCGCGTCGGCGGGCTTGCCGCCGTCATCCTTTGAAATGACCACGAGCTTCTTGCCGTTGATGCCGCCGGCGGCATTGATCTCTTCGACTGCGAGCTGCCAGCCCTTGCGATAGGGCTCGGTGAATGCCGGCAACAGCGAATAGCTGTTGATTTCACCGATCTTGATCACGCTCTGCGCCATGGCGCTGCCAGCCACGGTCGCGACCGCAACCATCAATCCTGCCCCTGCGAAATAACCACGCATCCCGTGCCTCCGGTTTCTGAAAAGAATTATCTCAATCCGTCTTCGCCCTTGATCTCGCTCACCGTCAGCCCGCCGACGCGCGGCAGCGGCCGTCCGCTGTCGGTCACGGCGACCGCGACCATGATTTCGTTGGCCCGCGGCGCGTCGTTGATCTGCACCTCCATGCCGTCGAAATGGCTGCGCACGAAGGCCGCGTCCTTGTGCCCGAGCGGAATATCCAGCGTGGTGCCCGGGCCCGAGCGCTTCTTCGACGAGGGTATCAGCGCGGCGCCCTTGCTGAGCACTTTCCGAACCGGCGCCCCCATCTTCGGATGCAAGATCGCGGCCGCGTGCTCGAGTTCGCCGTTTTCGCCGACAGCGGCAGCCTTGCCGTAGCTGTGCGCCATGGCACCGTCGATGCCCAGCGCGGCTACCGCCCGCTTTGACAGCAATTCGCCGAGTTCCTCGCCAATCGCAATCAAGGGCGACAGATCCTCGACATATCGGCCTGCGAATGGATTTTCGATCACGGCGATCGCGGCCGCCCGGCGCGTCGGTGGCGCGATTGTCTTGCCCATCTCAAGATGGGTTTCCTCGACCACGGTGACGATCTTGCGAATGACGGCACTCATCTTGTCAGCCTCGCTCCCGCTCACGCATGCATCATCCTTGCCATCGTTGTTCCGTGAGACGCCTGCGAAGTCGACACCGCGCTCCCGGTCGCACCTACGATGACCGTTTCACCCAGTAGACGCAACGCGGCGCCCTCGATCAATCCCGACGTCAGTAGATCGCCCGCCCGTACCGCACCTGCTTCAAGCGCCTGATCGATCTCGCCGGCGGACAATGGCCCGACATCGCGGGTGACCAGCCGCACACCGAGATCACTGTCCGGCTGCAGGTCGGTGGCGGGAATGCGGAGGATCGCGGGATGCCCGGGCAGATCGACCGCATTGGCAATGATCGTCGCCGCCGCATCCGCCTGCGATGCCGTGCGTGCCAGCACGGTGACGGCATCAGCGATACCGAGCGAAAAGCTGCGGCCGTGTCGTCCGCTAGTTGCAACACCACGGGTCGGCATGCCGGCATCGACGATCATGGTGCGCATCACGCCATCGCGGTCCGGCCGGTCCATCAGGCCGACGGTGAACTTCTCGGGGCCGGTCAGGTGCAGAGCGATGTCGCCGCCATTATTGACATAGGCGCGATCGAACGGCGCTATCCGCAGCATCGCGGCAAGAATTTCCTCGGCGACCGAGCCTGCCACCGCGGCCATCGGCGTGATGAAGCAATCGGCGGCGAAAGGCGCGACCGCTTTGTGCATGCGCCGCGCCACCACGCCTTGCAGCGCGCACAGCCGTGGGTGCGCCGGCTTGCGCAACTCGGCAAGTTCCGCGCAAAGCTCATCGAGCAGGCCGGTGAAGCGCTGCGCAGCAGCCTCGTAGCCGGCGCGGATGTCACCATCCCTCCCCTTCGCCTCCACAATCAGATCAATCGGACCGTCCTGCAAATGCAGCCGCTTGCCATCAGGAAGAAGCGCGATTTGCGGAAGCCGGGTCATGCGCGCCGTCCCGGACCGTAAGACATCGGCCGAACCTCGGCAGTATCCCGCAAGGAGGAGAGCGGCCGGACATAATCCATGTGGCCGCCGAGTGCGGCATAGTCAGACAGTCTCAGCGTGAACTCGATCGGCGCAACCAGCGCAGGCGTCGGAACATAACCGAAGGCACCGGCCGGCATCTGCGTGACATCGACCATGAAGGTGATGCCACCGCCCGGCCAGACGTAGACCGGCGCACCGCCGCTGGTCACCCTCGTCAGCGCATCCTTCACCGAGCGCGTCAGCCGCACCGGGTTGTCGGTGACGCCGGCGCGCAGCGAACCGCCCGCGCCGCCCATGAACAGCACCGTGCACAGCGCCGGCTCGCAATTTTCCTGGATGCGCTCGACCGAGAACCTCAGTTCGGGTGGCATGTCGGTCTCGACCGGTTTCAGCGCTTCGTCGAGCACGTAATAGGTCGCATGTTCGCCGGTGGTCGAAACCATCAGCATGGAGAGCCCCGGGCGCGCCTCCTTCGGATTGAAGGGGCCGAGGATCGACAGCGGATCGGAGATGTTGGTCCCTCCCCAACCCGTGCCGGGCTCGGCGACCTGGAAGTAGCGGCCGGGCGTCGAGCGCCGCCCCTTCATCTTGATGCCGGTGTCGGCGATGTCGAGCAGCTTTCCCGCCTGATGCTCGCTGAGCACGCCGGTGATGTGGTCGTCGACCACGACGACCTCGTCGACCTTGCCGTGCCACTGCTTGGCGAACATGCCGATCGTCGCCGAACCGCAGCCGACGCGCATGCGCTCTTCCTGCACGCTATTGACGATCGGCGGTTGGCCGGCTTGCACGATAACCCTGGCGCCGCCGTCGATCGTCAGTTCCACCGGCTTGCAGTTGGAGAGGTCCATCAGCGTGTCGCAGGTGACACGGCCCTCTTTCTTCGATCCGCCGGTAAGATGATGCACGCCGCCGAGCGACAACATCTGTGAGCCATATTCACTGGTCGTGACATGGCCGACTGCCTCACCCTGCGCGCGCACCGTCGCAGTCTCCGGGCCGAGATAGCGGTCGGTGTCGATCTTCACCTTGACGCCGCAATAGGAGAAGATGCCCTCGGTCACCACGGTAACCATGTCGACGCCGTCGACTTCGGACGACACGATGAAGGGCGCCGGCTTGTAATCGGGGTAGGTGGTGCCGGCGCCGATCGCGGTGACGAAGATGTCGGGCTGGCGGACGATCTTGCCGTCCCAGTCGCCACTCGCCTGAAACGGCACCAGCCTGCCGCCGTGCGACACGGTGCGTTCCAGCACCAGATGCGGATCGACCCGGACCAACTGACCGTCATGGTTGGCATAACGGTCGCAGGCGCCGGCCGCGCCAAGCTTGATGTAGCACATCACCGGGCACGCATCGCAGCGGATCTTGTCGCCGGCGGCGACGCTCATTGTGTCAGCCATCGTGACCAAGCCTGGACTTGTGGCGGCCATCAATCATACTGCGCTTCCACCTGCCGCGCATATCGTTCGTATACGAATGATCCTGCGCGCGACCTCGAGACCTGTCAAGCGGCGTTCGCGCTCAAAAGCCACAGTTGCCGAACAATAGTCCATTTGCCTGCACGCGCTGTTCATAAAGCGGGCACGCGCTGCGGGGCGGCACGCCGCCGCTTGCACGTTCGTATACGAACGTTATCCTCGACACTCGATTTGGCGGCGCCGCTGCAGCGCAAACACGAGGGAGAGCCAGGGCAATGCGCCTGACCGTGAACGGCAGGAACCACGACGTCGATGCCGCTCCCGACACCGCATTGCTTTATGTCCTGCGCAATGACCTTGAACTGAATGGCCCGAAATATGGCTGCGGCCTCGGCGAATGCGGCGCCTGCGCGGTGCTGATCGACGGTGTCGCCGCGCGCGCTTGCGTGATTCCGATCGAGGGCTGCGAGGGGCGCGACATCGTGACGCTCGAGGGCCTCGGCAACCGCGAGCACCCGGATGTCGTGCAAGACGCTTTCATTCGCGAGCAAGCCGCACAATGCGGCTACTGCATCAACGGCATGATCATCACCATAAAGGCGCTGCTCGCGCGCAACCCGCGGCCGTCGGAGCACGAGGTGGTGGAGGCGCTGCGCTACAATCTCTGTCGCTGCGGCGCGCATATCGAGATCATCCGCGCGGCGATGCGCGCGGCCGGCCACGCGCTCGAGGCGCGGAGTTGATGGAGGGTTCGAGCTCGCCAGCGCAACGCCCGCGCGGATCGCTGTCCATCGTTCGTCCCGCGGTCCTGGGTGCGGAAGGATCATTCGAAACCTTCATCACCATCGCCGCCGACGGCTCGGTGAACGCCTATAACGGCCATGTCGATCTCGGCACCGGTATCCGTACCGCGCTCGGGCAGATCGTCGCCGAAGAGCTCGACGTCTCCTTTGCCCGCGTCGTCGTCGTACTCGGCGACACCGCCGTCGTTCCCAACCAGGGCGCGACGATCGCAAGCGAGACGATCCAGATCACCGCCGTGCCCCTGCGCAAGGCGGCGGCGCAAGCGCGGCACTTTCTGGTATCGCGCGCCGCGCACCGGCTTGAGCTGCCGGCCGATGACCTCACGGTCGAGGACGGGCTGATCCGCGGCAAGGATAATCGCAGCGTCAGCTATGGCGAATTGATCGCCGACGAGACGATCCGGCTCGAGCTTGCCGACGACGTTCCCGTAAAGGCAGTGAGCGGCTACTCTATCGTCGGAAAATCCGTGCCGCGCGTCGATCTGCCTGCGAAGGCAACCGGCGAGTTCGTGTACGTCCACGATGTCCGGGTCCCCGGCATGCTGCACGGACGAGTCGTCCGCCCGCCCTATGCCGGCGTCGATGCCGGTTCGTTTGTCGGCACCAGCCTGATCGCGGTTGATGAAGCCTCGGTGCGCGGCATTCCCGGTCTCGTCGCGGTGGTACGGATCGGCGATTTCGTCGGCATGGTGGCCGAGCGCGAGGAGAATGCGGTCAAGGCGGCGGCGCAACTCAAGGTCACCTGGAAGGTGGGCCCGGCACCGACCGATCTCGGCGACATCGAAAAGGCGCTGCGCGCCAATCCATCGACGCCACGCCGACTGATCGAAAAGGGCGATGTCGATGCCGCGATCAAGGCCGCGGCCAAGCCGATGCAGCGGACCTATGTGTGGCCGTACCAGATGCACGGCTCGATCGGCCCGTCCTGCGCGGTCGCCGATTATCAAGACGGCGCGATCCGCGTCTGGTCCGGCACGCAGAACCCGCACATCCTGCGCGGCGATCTTGCGCTGTTGATCGAGCGGCCGGAGACCGAGATCGAGATTGTCAGGATGGAAGCCGCCGGTTGCTACGGACGCAATTGCGCCGACGACGTTTCCGCCGATGCGCTGCTGCTGTCGCGCGCAGTCGGTCGTCCCGTGCGTGTCCAGCTCACGCGGGAGCAGGAGCACGCCTGGGAGCCCAAGGGCACCGCGCAACTCATGGACGTCAATGGTGGGCTCAATGCCGACGGCAGTGTCGCGGCTTACGACTTTGCGACCCACTATCCTTCGAACGGCGCGCCGACACTGGCTCTCCTGCTCACCGGGCGCATCGCGCCGACGCCTGCCGTGTTCGAGATGGGCGATCGCACCGCGATCCCGCCCTACGACTACGAAAATCTGCGTGTCGTTGCGAACGACATGCCGCCAATCGTGCGCGCGGCCTGGCTGCGCGGCGTCTCCGCGCTGCCGAACACATTTGCGCATGAATCCTACATCGACGAGCTTGCAAGCGAGGCCAGGGTCGATCCGATCGAGTATCGCCTGCGCTACCTGAAGGACCAGCGCGCGATCGAGCTCGTCAATGCGGTCACCGAGCGGGCGGGCTGGACGCCGCGTCCCGTGCGCGAGGCGTCTGAGGCCGTGGGAGACATCGTTCACGGCCGCGGCTTTGCCTATGCGCTTTATGTGCACAGCGCGTTTCCCGGATATGGAGCTGCGTGGTCGGCCTGGATCGCCGACGTCGCGGTCAACACGGTGACCGGCGACGTCAGCGTGACGCGAGTCGTCGCCGGCCAGGATTCGGGGCTGATGATCAATCCGGACGGCGTGCGGCATCAGATCGAAGGCAACGTCATTCAATCCACCAGCCGCGCGCTGATGGAAGAAGTCTCCTTCGAGCGCGGCACGGTGACGGCTCGGGAATGGGGCGCCTACCCGGTCATCACATTCCCCGACGTGCCCAAGATCGACGTCCTGATGCTGCCGCGACAGGATCAGCCGCCGCTCGGCGTCGGCGAGTCCGCCTCCGTGCCGAGCGCCGCCGCGATCGCGAACGCGATCTACGATGCGACCGGCGTGCGCTTCCGCGAATTGCCCTTCACGCCGGAACGCATTCTGAAGGGATTGCGCGGCGAGCAGCTCACGGCGCCCGCCCCGCTGCCACCACCCGCGCCAACACCTCGCCTCAAGGGGTGGCAAAATCCATTCGTCAAGCGTTGCGGCGTGCTTGCAGGCATCGCAGCGGCGTGCGCCGCTGTCATCGGCATCGGCGCGGCAATGCTGCCATGGCGTGCGATCGCGCCGATCGCGCGGCCCGATGCTTCCGCCTATTCCGCCACGACGATCGCCCGGGGCAAGGAACTCGCGGCGCTTGGCGCTTGCGCGGTCTGCCACACATCCGAGAATGGCCAAGTGAACGCCGGCGGCCGGCCGCTCGAAACGCCTTTCGGCACGATCCACGCGACCAACATCACCCCCGATGTCGAAACCGGCATCGGCGACTGGTCCTACCCTGCCTTCGAGCGCGCGATGCGCGAGGGCATCCACCGCGACGGACGGCATCTCTATCCCGCATTTCCCTACACGCATTTTGCCAGGGCAACGGATGCTGATCTGCAGGCGCTCTACGCCTATCTGATGGCGCAGGCGCCAGTGCGCGCCGAAGCGCCGCAGAATACGCTCGCATTTCCGTTCAATCTGCGCCCGCTGCTCGCAGGATGGAACGCGCTGTTCCACCAGCCGCGGATGTCTGAGTCCGATCCTGCCAGATCGCAGACGTGGAATCGCGGCGCCTATCTGGTCGAGGGCCTCGGCCATTGCGGCGCCTGTCATTCGCCGCGCAACGCACTTGGCGCGGAACGGCAGACCGCTTACCTCGCCGGCGGATTTGCCGAGGGCTGGGAGGCGCCGGCGCTGACGTCGCTGTCGCGTGCACCGATCCCGTGGAGCGAGGACGAGCTTTACGCCTATTTGCGCACCGGCGAATCTCGCTTCCACGGCGTCGCGGCCGGACCGATGGCGCCGGTCGTAAAGGAGCTCGCTTCCTTGCCCGATCGGGACATCCGTGCGATGGCCGTCTACCTTGCCTCCTTCAACGAGAGCGCCGTCGATCGGCCGGCCCAGGTCGCGCTCGCCGCCAGACTCGAAACCGGCACGGCCGCGACCACGGCATCCTTTGTCGGAGCGCGAATCTACCAGGGCGCATGCGCGGTGTGCCACGAGGTGGGCGGGCCGCCGCTGTTCGGCAGCAGGCCGTCGCTGGCGCTCAACAGCAATCTGCATAGCGACCTGCCCGACAATCTTATCCAGGTCATCCTGCACGGTATCGCCAAGCCCGCCGTCACCGACCTCGGCTACATGCCGGCCTTCAAGGACAGCATGACGAACGGACAGATTGCCGAACTCGTCTCCTACCTCAGGCGACAATTTGCCCCCGACAAGCCGGCCTGGACCAATGTCGCCACCTCCATCGACCGTATCCGGCGGAACATGGCGCGCTGAGCTGCCATGCTTCACCGAAACCCACTGGGCGGGTAGCCTCCGGCACGATAAGGTTCGGGCATGACGGTGACTGATATTGCAACCCGCACCTACAACCATGGCTGGCGGCTCGATCCGATCGTGCGCAGCCTGCTCGACACCGATTTCTATAAGCTGTTGATGCAGCAGATGATCCGGGAATGCTACCCGGAGACGCGCACGACATTTTCGGTGATCAACCGCTCCACCCATATCAGGCTCGCCGAGGTCATTGACGAGGGCGAACTGCGCGCCCAGCTCGACCATGCCCGCACCATCCGCTTCTCCAAGAAGGAGCTGATCTGGCTCGCCGGAAATACGTTCTACGGCACGACGCAGATGTTCTCGCCGGACTTCATCAACTGGCTCTCGACGTTCCGCTTGCCCGAATACGAGCTGAACAAGGTCGATGGGCAGTATGAACTGCATTTCCACGGGCCCTGGACCCACACCACGATGTGGGAGATCCCGGCGCTCGCTATCCTGAACGAGTTGCGTTCGCGCGCGGCGACCAAGACGTATGGCCGCTTCGCGCTCGACGTGATCTACGCCCGCGCGAAAGCCAAGCTGTGGTCCAAGGTCGAGAGGTTGCGCAAGCTGGAAGGGTTGCGCCTGTCCGATTTTGGCACGCGCCGCCGCCACGGCTTCCTCTGGCAGCGCTGGTGCGTCGAGGCGGTGAAGGAGGGCCTCGGCTCGTCCTTCACCGGCACGTCGAACGTGCTGCTGGCGATGGACAATGACCTCGAAGCGATCGGCACCAACGCGCATGAACTGCCGATGGTGGCCGCGGCGCTTGCCGATTCCGACGAGGAGCTGCGCTGGGCGCCCTATCGCATCCTCGATCAATGGCGTCACGCCTACGGTGGCAATCTGCTGATCGCGCTGCCCGACGCGTTTGGCACCAAGTCGTTCCTGCGTGACGCACCGGACTGGGTGGCGGACTGGACCGGGTTTCGTCCCGACAGCGCACCGCCGATCACGGCCGGCGAAGAGATCATCAAGTGGTGGAAGCAGAAGGGCCGCGATCCCAAGGAGAAGCTGCTGGTCTTCTCCGACGCCATGGATGTGGGCTCGATCGAGGAGACGTTCAACCATTTCAAGGGCCGCGTCCGCATCAGCTT
Organism: Bradyrhizobium lablabi; assembly: GCF_018131005.1. Classification (GTDB taxonomy): domain Bacteria; phylum Pseudomonadota; class Alphaproteobacteria; order Rhizobiales; family Xanthobacteraceae; genus Bradyrhizobium; species Bradyrhizobium lablabi_D. The sequence goes on along the minus strand of NZ_JAFCJK010000004.1, from coordinate 251,752 downwards.
CGGCTGGGGCACCAACCTCACCAATGATTTCGTCGGCTGCGCGCCCGACGGCTCCGCTGAGCTCGACCCGATCTCGATCGTCTGCAAGGTGACGTCGGTTGACGGCCGGCCGGCCGTGAAGCTTTCCGACAATCCGGAGAAGGGGACGGGTATTGCGTCCGAGGTCGACCGATACTTGCGCGTGTTCGGCAATGTCGGCCGCGTTCGCACCGCAGTTCACGTCTAGACTGACGCGCACATTCTTCTCATCGACTGACCCGACGAGCTCCGCATGCCCGCACCCAAGCCGCCTGCCTTCGAAACCCTGAGCCTGCACGCCGGCCAGCGCCCCGATGCCGCGACCGGCTCTCGCGCCGTTCCGATCTATCAGACGACGTCGTACGTGTTCCAGGACGCTGATCACGCCGCGGCACTGTTCAACCTGGAACGCGCCGGCCACATCTATACGCGCATCTCCAACCCGACCACCGCGGTGCTGGAAGAACGCATCGCCGCGCTCGAATGCGGTGTCGGCGCGGTCTGCACCGCGAGCGGCATGGCCGCGATGCACCTCGCCATCGCGACGCTACTCAATGCCGGCGACCACATCGTTGCCTCGGCCTCTCTCTATGGTGGCACCATCAACCTCTTGGCCCACACGCTGCCGCGCTTTGGCATCACCACGACTTTCGTGAAGCCGCGAGCACTTGACGATTTCCGCGCCGCGATCAGGCCGAACACGCGGCTCGTGATCGGCGAGACCATCGGCAACCCCGGTCTCGAAGTGCTCGACATTCCAGCAGTCGCGCAACTCGCGCATGAGGCGAAGATTCCGCTGTTGATCGACAACACCTTCGCGACGCCTTATCTCAGCCGCCCGATCGAGCTCGGCGCCGACATCGTGATGAATTCGGCGACGAAATGGATGGGCGGCCATGGGATCGCGATCGGCGGCGTCATCGTCGATGGCGGGCGGTTCAACTGGCACTCCTCGGGCAAGTTTCCGCAACTGACCGAGCCCTACGCCGGCTATCATGGCATCGTCTTCGACGAACAGTTCGGCAAGGCCGCCTTCATCATGCGCGCCCGCACCGAGGGCTTGCGAGATTTCGGCGCGTGTCTCTCGCCCACCAACGCCTTCCAGCTCCTGCAGGGAATCGAGACGCTCGGGGTCCGCATGGACCGCCACATGAGCAATACGCATTCGGTGCTGGAATTCCTCGCCGCCAACAAGGCGGTCGACTGGGTTCTGCATCCTGCCCTGGAGACCCACCCGGATCACGCGCTTGCCAGGAAGCTGCTGCCGCGCGGGGCGGGCTCGATCGTCAGCTTCGGCATCAAGGGCGGCCGCGCCGCCGGCAAGAAGTTCATCGAGCAGCTCAAGCTGATCAGCCATCTCGCCAATGTCGGCGACGCCAAGACGCTGGTGATCCACCCGGCCAGCACCACCCATCAACAGATGGATGCGGAGCAACTCAAGGCGGCCGGTGTCGGTGAAGAGCTGGTGCGGCTCTCGGTCGGCATCGAAGCCGTTCAAGACATCATCGACGATCTCGGCCAGGCGTTGCGCGCCTCGCAAAGGACTTGAGACATGCAACTCTCCGTCAACGGTATCGACACTTTCATCGCCACCGGCGGCAAGCCGTTCGATCCGTCTCTGCCGGTTGTTGCGATGATCCACGGCGCCGGCTTCGATTCCTCGACCTGGGCGCTGCACAGCCGCTGGTTCGCCCACCACGGCTATTCCGTGCTGGCGCCGGACCTGCCGGGCCATGGCCGGTCATCCGGGAAGCCGCTTCCGACCGTCGCCGAGATGGCCGACTGGACCGCGGCGCTTCTCACGGCTGCCGGCGCGCCCAAGGCAAGGCTGATCGGACACTCCATGGGCTCGCTGATCGCGCTCGAGACCTCCGCGCGCCATCCCGACAAGGTCTCCGGCCTCGCCTTGATCGGTACCGCCGCGACCATGACGGTCGGTCCTGATCTCCTGAAGGCCGCTGAGGCCGACGATCCCGCCGCGATCGACATGGTCTCGATCTGGGGCCTCGGCTTCAAGGCCGAACTTGGCGGCAGCCTCGCGCCGGGACTGTGGATGCACCAGGGCGCGCAGCGCGTGCTGCAGGAGACGAGGCCCGGCGTGCTGTACAACGACCTCAACGCCTGCAACACCTATCAGAACGCGCTCGCCGCCGCCGCCGCCGTCAAGGTGCCCGCGACCTTCATCCTCGGCGAGCGCGACATGATGACCCCGGCGAAAGCCGGCAAAACGCTCGCCGCCGCGACGCCGGACGCCCGCATAGTGGTGCTCGCGGGCGCCGGCCACATGATGATGGTCGAGCAGCCCGACGAACTGCTGGCGGCATTGCGGTGATCACTGCTTCGCCGGCTTCCGTTCGATCGGATGGATGTCGATCGCGCGCAAGCGGCCGAGGCGCAGCACGTCCATCGAAAGCATCCGGTCGATCCGGTCGCGGTCGAGCGCGCGGATCAAGTCGTCGACGCCGTTGATCTCGATGCCGTCGAGCCTGATCACGACGTCGCCCGGCAACAGCCCGGCTTTCGCGGCCGGACCGTCCGGCTCGATCTGCGCGAGCAGCGCTCCCATCCTGTTCTCGACGCCGGCAATCACCGCATGGCGCCGCGGAACCGGCGCGGTCTGCCCGGCGACGCCGATATAGGCGCGGCGGACATAACCGTGACGGATGATCTCGGACAGCACGAACTGCGCGGTGTTGCTCGCAACCGCAAAGCAGATGCCCTGCGCGCCGTTGATGATCGCGGTGTTGATGCCGATCACCTCCGCATTCGACGACACCAGCGGCCCGCCGGAATTGCCGGGGTTGAGCGCGGCATCGGTCTGGATCACGTCCTCGATGGTCCGCCCGCTGACCGAACGGATCGAGCGGCCGAGCGCCGACACGACGCCCGCCGTCACGGTCGATTCAAAGCCGAGCGGATTTCCGATCGCGACCACGAGCTGGCCGCGCCGCAAAGTCTTGGAATTGCCGAGCGAAGCGTAGGATAAATCTCGTGCGCCATCGGCCCGCAGCAGCGCAAGGTCGGTATCGGGATCGACGCCGAGCACATGGGCGTCGGTAACGAAGCCTTCGGTGTCGCGCAGGCGGATCTCCTTCGACGATCCGACCACATGGCTATTGGTGAGCACGAGGCCATCGGGCGAGATGACGATGCCCGAGCCGAGGCCGCCGCGCTCACGCGCATTGCGCACCTTCGGCCCGGTCTCGACCCGGACGACGGCGGGACCGACGCGTTCGGTGACGTCGATCACGGCATTGGAATAGGCATCGAGCAAAACCCGCTCATCGTCGCGGGCAGGGGCAGCCGCCCGCGGTGACGGCCTGTCACCGGCGGTATCAGAGGTAAAATCCAACATGGCGAGAATCCTTTGGGTCACACAGATGGTGGCCGGGAACCGCCGCCGCAAGTGGCCACGCCTGGGCGCAAGGCTGGCCCGCTAGCGCGCCCGTCTCAACCCGCCGCCCCGTGCCTTGACCGGATCGAGCAGCGACCAGTCGCCCTCTGGCAACACATGCCCCTTGGGGAACGGCGCGCGCAGTTCGAGCCCGAGCGAGCGCAGCACGCGATCGTCGCGGTAGTAGCATTGCAGGACGACGCGAACGAGGGTTGCGGCCGCAGCCCCGCCGCCGCCTCGGAACTCCTTCGCCACCGCCTCGCGCTCCGCATCATCGAGCTCGGCAAGCGGCATGCCGGCGAGCCGCGCCAGCTGATCGAGCGCGTGCCGCACCAGCGCAGTGTCGCGGCCGAGCGTCTTGAGCATGTCGGCCTGGATGGTGGGATCATCGGCACCGGGCACCCTGTACTCGTCGCTTGCGGGAATGATCATCGCGGCGACGGTCCGCAGGTCGTTACGCTGTGTCAGTGTCAGTTCATTGAAGTCGGACATGGCGATCTCAGTCGAAGAGATTGGCGAGGCGCTGCTTCATCTGGTCGGCGACGTAGAGCGCGATGGCCTGGATGGTGGAGGTCGGGTTGACGCCACCCGAGGTGACGAACACGCTGCCGTCGACGATGAAGAGGTTCTTCACGTCATGCGAGCGGCCCCATTCGTTCACCACGGAGCGCGCGGGATCGGTGCCCATCCGCGCAGTGCCGAGCAGGTGCCAGCCGCCCCACGGGATCGGGTTGTTGATGCAGATGTCGGACGCGCCGGCGGCTTCGAGAATCTCCCTGCCGCGCGCCAGTCCGTGCTCCATCATTTTCCGGCTGTTCTCGCTGATCGTGTAGTCGATCCTTGGTGCGGGAATGCCATGATCGTCCTTCAGGATGGGATCGAGCGTGACGCGGTTGCGCTCCTCCGGCAAATCCTCGCAGATCGCCGAGACCGCGATGCGGTGGCCGTTGAGCTTGCGGAAAACGCGGTGATGATCCGCGCCCCACGGCAGAATGCCCTTCTGCTCGCTCGCGACCGCTTCGAACACCGGACCCGCGCCGCGGCCGAACTGGATGCCGTAGCCGCGGACGAAGCCGCGCGACGGATCCGTGTCGTAGAACTCCTTGCTCCAGAGGCAGGTCGGCGGCGCGCGGTTGCTGTCGGTCGGCTCGTTCACGAAGCCGTAGATCTGCGCATAGGGATGAAACATCAGGTTCTTGCCGACCAGACCCGACGAATTGGCGAGGCCGTTCGGAAATTTGCCCGACACCGAATTGAGCAGCAGCCGCGGCGTGCCGACGCCGTTGCAGGCGATGATGACGACTTCGGCCGGCTGGAACTGCTCGACACCATCCTTGTCGTAGTAGACGACGCCGGAGGCCATGCCGTGCTCGTTGGTCAGTATCTCGCGCACCCGGCAATGGGTCTTGAGCTCGACACCTGCGCGGATCGCATGCGGCCAATAGGTGATGTCGGTCGAGGCTTTTGCGCCTTGCGCGCAGGCCGGCGTGCAATGGCCGAGATTGATGCAGCGTGCCCTGCCCTCATAATCCATTGTCGCAACCGTGGTGTCCGACGGCCACCAGTGCCAGCCGAGCCTGTTCATCGCTTTCGCGACGATCGGACCCGACAGGCCGAGCGGCTGCGGCGGCATCGGCGGACGTGTCAGCGGCGACAGCGGATCGCCTGACAGGCCAGAGACGCCCATCATCCGGTCGTTCTCTTCGAAGAACGGGACCAGCGTGTCGTAGTCGATCGGCCAGTCATCGGCGACGCCGTCGAGCGTTTTGACCCGGAAATCGCTCGGATGAAGCCGCGGCCAGTGCGCGGTGTACATCACGGTCGACCCGCCGACACCGTTGAAATTGACGACCTTGATCGGCGAATTGTCGTCGTTGATCGGATAGTCCTCAGGGCGGCGACGGACGTTGGGGCTGGTCGACCAGTCGCCATAGAACTTGGCCTCCCAGTCGCGGCCGGTGCTCGGATATTCCGCCGGATTCATCCAGCCGCCCTGGTCGAGACAGAGGATATGCATTTTGGTGTCGGCGAGGCTCCAGGCCACCGCAGCACCGGAGGCGCCGGCGCCGATGATCAGGACGTCAACGGGATCGTTCATTCGGATTCCTGTTGTTCTTCTTTCTTGCGGGCGTTTCCGCCGCCCCTGGCGGGGCGACCGTTGCTTCACGAGCGACGATAGGGTGAATCCGGATGCGGAGTAAAGGCAGGCGATCACCCGGCGCAGGACCTTCGGTGGCGGACGGCTGCCTCGCCTTGCAAATCGCGATACCAGCTCCGCTTTTCGACGTTTGGCTTGCGCTGCCATTCCGGCTAGCCTTGCGGACAATAAATATCTGCGGGAGCAACGCCACGTGACCGGTTCGCGCGAGGACATGGGTCCGACCGATCAGTTCGACTATGATGTCATCATCATCGGCGCCGGCCTGTCCGGCATGTATCAGCTTTACCGGCTGCGCGAGTTGGGCTTGCGGGTCCGTGTGTTCGAGGCCGGCACCGGCGTCGGCGGCACCTGGTACTGGAACCGCTATCCCGGCGCGCGCTTCGATTCCGAGAGCTATTCCTACGGCTACTCGTTCTCCAAGGAGCTGTTGCAGGAATGGGAATGGTCCGAGCATTTCGCCGGCCAGCCGGAGACGCTGCGCTACTGCAACTACGTCGCCGACAAATTCGACTTGCGCCCCGACATCCAGTTCGAGAGCCGCGTTGCGAGCGCGATTTATCAGGACGACACAAGAAGCTGGGCGATCACGCTTGCCAGCGGCGCGCGCCACACTACGCGCTTTCTGATCACCGCGATCGGCCCGCTTTCGACGCCGACGCTGCCGCGCATCGAAGATCTCGGCAGCTTTCGCGGCCAGTCTTTCCACACCGCGCGATGGCCGAAGCAGCCGGTGCATCTTGCCGGCAAGCGCGTCGCTGTGATCGGCACCGGCGCCACCGGCGTGCAGACGATCCAGACCATCGCAGCCGAAGTCGGGCACCTCACCGTGTTCCAGCGCACGCCGAACTGGTGCGCGCCGCTGCACAACGGCAAGATCGACGCCGAGACGCAGCTGAAGATCAAGGCCGGCTATCCTGAGATCTTTCGGCGCTGCCACGAAACGTTTGCCTGTTTCATCCACACGCCCGATCCGCGTGGTGCGTTCGAAGTCTCTGACGAGGAGCGAGAGGCGTTCTACGAAAAGCTCTATGGCGAACGCGGCTTCGGCATCTGGCAGGGCAATTTCCGCGACATCCTGATCGACCGCAAGGCGAACGCCACAATCAGCGATTTCGTGGCGCGAAAAATCCGCGAGCGCGTCAAGGACCCGGCGGTTGCCGAAAAGCTGATTCCGAAAAACCACGGCTTTGGAACTCGGCGGCTGCCGCTCGAGACGTTCTATTACGAGGTCTACAACCGCGACAATGTCGAGCTTGTCGACCTCACGGAGACGCCGATCGAGCGGATCACGCCCGACGGCCTCAAGACCCGCGACAAGGACTACCAGTTCGACATCATCATCTTCGCGACCGGATTCGACGCGATCACGGGCAGCTTCGACAAGATCGATTTTCGCGGTGCCGGCGGCGCGCTCTTGAGGGACAAGTGGAAGCGCGGTCCCGAAACCTATCTCGGGCTGATGGTCGACGGCTTCCCCAACATGATGATGCTGATGGGACCGCACACCGCGCTCGGCAACATCCCGCGCAGCATCGAATACAGCGTCGACTGGGTCACCGGGCTGATCCGCTTCGCACATGAAAAGGGGTTGACCTTCCTCGATGCAACGCCGGAGGCAACTGCCAATTGGACCGATCATGTCAAGGCGCTCGGCGTCGGCCTGCTCTCCAACGAGGTCAACTCCTGGATGACCGGCATCAATTCCAACGTCGAAGGCAAGCAGACCCGCATCGTCGCCCGCTACAGCGGCAGCGCGCCGGACTATCGCGCACGATGCGACGAGGTGGCGGCGAAGGGCTATGACGAACTGAGGCTCGGGTAGCTTTTCGTCGTCTTGTTAGACCCGTCATCGTGAGGCGCTCGCGGAACGCGAGCCTCGAAGGGTGCACGCCCCCGCTGGTGGCCGTCGTGCTTCGAGACGCGCGTTCTCCGCTCCTCAGCATGACGGGGATAGGGATCGCGATCCTCTCCGTCGTCATTGCGAGCGTTAGCGGAGCATACATCGTACAACATATGAGAACGATCGATTGCCTCGTCGCTTCGGTGCAAAATTGCTTTTGCAATTTTGTCGCGAGCTCTTCGCAATGATGGGATGGGTTCGAGTTCAATTGTCCGACAACGATGAGGATGTGAAGCCGCGGTCTCGCGGCACGATCTGCTCGAGTTTTGCGTGTCGTTCTGCCCTCTCCTGAGGGAGAGGGCGCAGGGAAAGCCGGGTGCCGATCGCACCCATGGGCCCGGTGCAACAAAAAGCACCGGGGTAGGACCACAGGTGTAACCGGAAACAACCCGGCTTTCCCTGCGCGATGGTTTACGGCTTACTTCGCGCTCTCCCCGGCGAGACCAGGCTTGGTTGTCACCGTCATCCCTGAGAAGCGTGAGCTTCTTAAGAACTTAACGCCAGCCACTGGGGCGTCAGGACCACACGACTTCGCCGTCCGCCTCGCGCGCCCTCGTCAGTTGCGCACTCCGCGTCCACCGCATCCCACCGCAACACTCGTGACGATCGCGAAGCGCCCCTCGATCAGGTGAGACGGGCGGAATTGAACAACTGATTTGCCCGACGACGGAAGCGAAATGTTTTTCGCCTGAGGACTGGACAGGTTTTCGAGTGATTTGCCCGTCAGGCTGTCTTGATACACCCATCGCCTAAAATCGCTATTGCAAGCGAAGCGACCCGCCTGGAAAGTCTCAACCTCACCTTGCCGCACGGCAAACCATTCGGCCCCACAACCGGCCAATCCGCATTGATGCCCTGCCCTGGCGCGATTGACGCGCTCGCCGATCCGTTGTTGGTATCGGGCAATACCAACAAAATCGGGGCAGGAAACCATGGCCAAATCGACCACTGTCAGAAGCGTCGAAACGCTCGCTTGCGATGCCGGCTGGCGGAATTATCACTTCGTCAAGGTCACGACCGAGGACGGACTGGTCGGCTGGAGCGAATACGACGAGGGCTTTGGCGCGCCCGGCGTCACCGCGGCGATCGAGCGGCTGTCGGCGCGCCTGATCGGCAAGAACGCGTTCGAGCATGAGCGGATCTATGTCGAGCTGTTTGCGGCGACGCGCCCCGCCGCCGGCGGCGTGGTGGCGCTGGCGTTGGGCGCGATCGAGAACGCGCTGCTCGACGTCAAGGCCAAGGCGCTGGGCGTCCCCTGCTACGATCTGCTCGGCGGCAAGATCCGCGATCGCGTGCGGGTCTACTGGTCGCATTGCGCGACCTGGCGCATCAATCATCCCGACTGGTACAAGCCCGCCATCACCGATCTCGACGGCGTCAAGGCGATCGGCCGCGAGGTGCGCGAGAAGAAGTTCTCGGCGATGAAGACCAACATCTTCCTCTACACCGACGGGAAACCTCTGGGCTGGCGTCCCGGCTTCGGCGCGCCGTTCCAGCCCGAGATCAATGTCGACCGCAGCGTGCTGCGCAATCTCTGCATGCATCTTGAAGCCATCCGCGACGGCGCGGGGCCGGATGTCGATCTGCTGCTCGATCTCAACTTCAATGCGAAGACGGAAGGCTATCTGAAAATCCTGCGCGCCATCGAGAAGATGGACATGTTCTGGGTCGAGATCGACACCTTCAACCCGCAGGCGCTGGGCTATATCCGCCGCCAGAGCCCGCATCCGATCTCGTCCTGCGAGACGCTCTTGGGCTTACGGGAATTCCTGCCCTATTTCACCGAGCAGGCAATGGACGTCGCGATCATCGACACGCCCTGGAACGGGGTCTGGCAGTCGATGAAGATCGCCAACGCCGCCGAGCACTTCGAGGTCAACGTCGCGCCGCATAATTTCTATGGCCACCTCTGCACCATGATGAACGCGCATTTCTGCGCGGCGGTGCCGAACTTGCGGATCATGGAGACCGATATCGATCGCCTTGCATGGGACCACGAGCTGTTCACCCATGTGCCTGAATATGTCGACGGCCACCTTGTGATCCCGGATCGCCCGGGCTGGGGCACCGAGCCGAACGAAGAGGGCCTGCGCGCGCATCCACCGAAGAACAAGGGCGGGCTGTTGAATTACGGGCTGGCGGCAGCGAAGCGTTGAGTGTCACCTCGCCCCGCTTGCGGGGAGAGGTCGGATCGCATCGAAAGATGCGATCCAGGTGAGGGGGACTCTGCGCATGCTCGTGACCCACCATCTTCGCGGAGACAGCCCCTCACCCTACCCTCTCCCCGCGAAGAGCGGGGAGAGGGAGAAGTATGGCCCTCAATTATCATCCTTCACCTTCGCGAATGCGCTGTCGACGACGTCACCGATCGGCTGCCAGGCGGTGCCGTCGAACTGTACCAGGCGCATCTGCTTGATCGGGCGGAAATCCTTCGGCCCGGTTTTGATCACAATCCCGGGCAGCGCGATCGGGCTCTGGTAATCCAGCGAGGCCGCCTGCCGCATGACGTTCTCGCGCGAGAGACCGTCGCCGCATTGGCGCAGGACCTGGACCAGCGTATCAGCCGCAGCATAGCCGAACACGGCGTAGAGATCATCCTTGTCGCCGTCGGGGAAATACTTGTCCATGAAGTCGAGCCACGCCTTGATGTGCGGATCCTCCTTCCAGGACGCGTCGCTGGCATCCTTGAGGAACGAGGTCGAGATCACGCCAAGCGCATTCTGCAGGCCGGCGGGACGCAGCGCGCTCGCGATCGAGGCCGAGGCATTGTCGAGGATGAAGACAGGGTGCCAGTCGAGCTCGGCAGCAACGCGGATCGCGCGCGCGGCGATCGCGGGCGCGCCATCGAACACCAGGATGTCGGCGCCTGAGTCCTTCAAGATGCCGACCTGGACCTGGATTGCGGTCTCGGAAGCGTCGAAGGCGAGATCGGCGACGATCATCCCCGCGGTGTCGCCGAGCCCTTCCTGCAATCCCCTGAACAGATCGCGGCCGAACTGGTCGTTCTGCCAGAGCACCGCGATCTTGCGATCGGGATAAGCCGCCTGGATGTAATTGGCATAGATTCGACCTTCCGCGCGGAACGTGGGCTGCCAGCCCATGGTCCACGGATAGGTCCTCGGATGCGCCCACTCCTCGTCGCCAGACGCGACGAAGAGCTGTGGAACCTGCTTCTCGTTCAGGTATGTCCGCACGGCCAGATTGCTCGGCGTGCCGAACGAGCCGAACATCAACAGCACATTCTGCTTCTCGACGAGATCGCGGGTCTGCTCGAGCGCGGTCTTCGGATTGGAGCTGTCATCGACCGACGTGAAGCGGATCTTGCGGCCGTTGATGCCGCCGCGCTCGTTGATCATGTCGAAATAGGCCGCCTCCGCCCGTCCGATGGTCGCGAATGCGGCCAACGGCCCCGTATAGGGCATGACATTGCCGATCCGGATATCGGTGTCGGCGGCGGGCGCCTCAGGGGTCTGGGCGCGCGACGGCGCGGCGACGAGCAGCACGGCAACGAGAAGGGATATCGACAGCGCAATTTGTTTTCTTGTTCGCATCAGCATCGCCTTAAGACGCCGGCAACATCGCCGCGCTTCCTCCCAGCGAAGCGAACCTTATCTTGCAAGGCAAGGCGTGAAAAATGAAATGTTGATGGCGAAGCGGCCATTACGGCATGCAGTCGATCACGGATCGTCTCACCCCTTCGGCTTGCTTGCGGGAGAGGGGTGCAGTCCAGCGTGGCCGTCAGCGCAACGTGATGTCGAGCCAACCCAGCGCATTGACCAGGACGCGGTCGCCGGTGTCAATCAGGACGGTCGTCGTCTCGGCCTCGATGACGGCGGGGCCGGTCAGCGAATGACCCGGCCGGAGATCGTCGAGCGCATAGACCGGCACCTCGCGCCATGCGCCGAACCAGGCCTGGCGCTTCGACCGCGGCGCGCACGGCGCGGCCGGCGACGCCGAGCTGACATTGCCGCGCGCCTGCGCAACCTTGCCGACTGCGGCGACGCGGGCGTTGACGAACACAACCTCCTGACCGCGCGACGCGTAGGTATAGAGTTCTTCGTGGCGGCGGTGAAAGCGCTCCTCAATCTCCGCGACGAGATCGGCGGTACCGAGGTCGAGGTCGCCGAGCGGCACATCGATCTCGAACACCTGCTCGCCATAGCGCATCTCCGCGGAGCGCTCGTTCGTGATGTCGCCCTTGAACCAGGCGCGCAGTCGTCCGGCGGCCTGCTCGTCCAGGGCGGCGAACAGCGCGCGCACGTCATCGGCAGAAATCCTGCCCGTCCCGTAGTGAGTGCGGCTGACCTCATAGCGGAGGTCGCTGGTCAGCATGCCCCAGGCCGACAGTACGGAGGCGACCGACGGCACGATGATGCGCCTGATCTCGAGTTCGCGCGCCACTTCGGCTGCGTGCAAGCCGGCCGCGCCGCCAAAGCTCAGCAGCGCGAATTTACGGGGATCGACGCCGCGGCGCAACGTCATCAGGCGGATGCCGTCGGCCATCTTCAGATTGATCATCTTGTAGATGCCGGCGGCGGCCTCCATCCGCGAGAGCTCAAGCGCAGCGGCGATGCGATCGACCGTGGCCTCGGCGGCCGCGCGATCGAGCGGCCTTGCGCCGCCCATGAAGGCCGCGGCATCGAGGTAGCCGAGCACGACGTTGGCGTCGGTGACGGTCGCGGCCGTGCCGCCATTGCCATAGCAGGCCGGCCCCGGCACCGAGCCGGCGCTTTCCGGCCCCACGCGCAAGGTGCGGCTGCCATCGACGCTCGCGATTGAGCCGCCGCCGGCCGCAATGCTCGCGATATCCAGGCTGCGTAGCGCGATGCGCTGGCCTGCAAGCATGCCGTCGGCCGAGAGCGAGGCCTGGCCGTCAGCGATCAGCGAGACATCGGTCGAGGTGCCGCCCATGTCGAACGGCACGAGATCGCGGATGCCGAGCAGGTCGGCGCAGCGGCGACTGCCGGAAATGCCGCCGGCAGGACCCGACAGCACGGTGCCCGCGGCGAGCCGCGAAGCCTCCTCCACGGGCGCCATGCCGCCATGCGACAGCACCACGAACAGCGTGCCCGAAAAGCCGGCCTCATGCAGGCGCTGCTCCAGATTGATGAGATAGCGCCGCACGATCGGCGCGACATAGGCGTTTACGATCGTGGTGGAGACGCGCTCATATTCCTTGATCTGCGGCAGCACGTCGCTGGAGCGCGACACGCTGACATCGGGCAACTCGCGCGCGAGTCGTTCCACGGCGGTGAGCTCATGCGCGGGATTGAGATAGGCATGCAGGAAACAGACCGCGACCGAGGTCGCGCCCGATCCTTTCACCGCCGTGATGACATCGCCGAGCGCGGTGGCGTCGAGGGCAACAGCCGTGCTGCCGTCCGCCTTCAGCCGCTCGCGCACGCCAAAGCGTCGCTCGCGCGGCACCAGCGGCTCGGGCGGCGGCGTGCGGAGATCATAGCGATCGGGCTTGAGGCCTTCGCGCATCTCGACGACGTCGCGATGACCCTCGGTGGTGAGCAGCGCGACCTTGGCACCCTTGCGCTCCAGCAGCGCATTGGTCGCGACTGTCGTGCCATGGACCAGGCGATCGGTGGCCGCGAGCATCGCCGCGCGCGTCACGCCGAGACGACGCGCCAGTTCGTCGAGCCCGGCCATGACGCCGATCGACTGGTCGGCCGGGGTGGATGGCGATTTTGCGAAAACCGTGCGCCCGGCTTCATCCGTGGCGACCAGGTCGGTGTAGGTGCCGCCGATATCGACTCCAATCGTGAACATGAGCGTCTATACCGCCTTCGAGACCAGACCCTGCGCGACATCGCGCGCGCGAGCGTCCGCCGATCGCTTTTCCGGCGGTCCCCAGCCGCCGCCGCCGGAAGACCGGATTTCAAGACAATCGCCGGGGCGAAGCTCGATGCCGACCTCCTTGGTTTTCAGCACCCGCGGCTCGCGGCCCTGCGACAGCAGACGGTAGCGGTGCGGCTCGCCGTCCTTGCCGCCGAGCATGCCGCAGGGACCGTGACGCGCGCCGTCTCCGGCGGTGTTGCCCTTGGCGGGCTTTTCCGTCTCCAGCACCATGTCGAGCGCAACGCCGAGGCCGCCGCGATGCTGGCCGTCGCCGCCGGAGTCGGGGCGGAATTCGTGCTGGCGGAAATGCAATGGGAAGCGCACCTCGGCGACCTCGATGCTGCCGAACTTCAAACCGCCGACTGTGTGCCACTCGCCGATCGACGAATAGCCGTCACCGCCGGGGGACGCGCCGCCGCCGGGGCGGGCCTGGAACATGTGCCAGATGAAATTGCGCCCGTTGCGCGGGTCCTCACCCTGGATCGCGATACGGAATCTTCGGCCCCATCCACCCATCACACGGTCCGGACAGGAGGCCGACATCGCCTTGATGATCGCCTCAACGATCTCGTTGGAGGGATGGCTGGTGCATAGCGTCACGGGGCGGCCGGGATCCGCCCACACGATCGTACCCTGCTTCGCCACGACCTTCAGCGGCCGCAGCGCGCCGGTATTCTTGGGAATGTCCGCATCGATCAGATAGGCAAAGGCCATCGCGACGGCAGCCTGCATATTCGCGTGCGAAGAATTGACGAAACTGGTCGATTGCGGGTCGGAACCGGTGAGATCGACTTCGATGTCGCTGCCTTTCTTCGTCACCTTCGCCGCGATCTTGATGTCGCTGCGGCCGTGGCCGTCGTCGTCGAGCAAGGCTTCGCCGTAGAACACACCGTCCTTCCAGGTCGTGACGACGTCGCGGGTCTGCTGTTCGGTGGCGTCGAGAATGGCCTCGATCGCGGCCTCGACGGTTTCGGCCCCAAACTCGGCGAACAGCCTTGCGATGCGCCGCTCGCCGAGATGGGCGGCGCCAAGCATCGCAGCCAGATCGCCGCGGAAGTCGCGCGGGTTGCGAACATTCAGCGCCAGGAGGTCGAGCAGATCCTCGCGCGGCTTGCCGGCCTCGTAGAGCTTGATCGGCGGGATGCGGATGCCTTCCTGATAGATCTCGGTCGCGCCGGGATTATAGGCCCCGTGGGTCGCGCCGCCGATGTCGCTCTGATGCGCACGCACGATGGTCCACAACAGGCGCTTGCCGCCGTCGAAGACAGGCACGAAGGCGGTGAGATCGGGCAGATGGCTGCCGCCCTGGTAGGGATCGTTGAGCAGGATCACATCGCCGGGCGCGACGTCCGCAAAACGCTCCTCGACCGCCAGCGTCGCCCAAGGCAGCGCGCCGACGTGGACCGGGATGTGGTCGGCCTGCGCGATCAGGCGGCCGCGCGTGTCGCAGATCGCGAGCGAGAAATCGCGGCTGGAATTAAGGATCTGCGAATAGGAGGTGCGAAGCATGGCTTCGCCCATTTCCTTCACGATCGAACTGAGGCGGTGCTGAACGACGGAGCGGGTGATCGGGTCGATCTTGGAGGACATTTTTGCCTTGCTTGCGCTTCCATTGCGCTGACGGGGTCGAGGAACCGGCCGATCGGAACCGGAGTTCCCTCTTATAGCCAGAGCACTCCGGATCGCAAACCGGCGCCTCCTGCGCCGACGACCAGGTCGCTCGTTCAGGAATTCGTGATCGGCGAGAATCCCACTCTTCCGGCGGAATAGAACGCGCCGCGCCGCGTCCACCCATGCAAGTCAGGCGCTTCGAGCGGTTCGCGGTGACCAGCCTCGGCCGGATGACGTGGGCACTCCCAATCAACCTTCAGGGTGGACATCATGATCCTGCGATTTTTCAGACCCGGCTTCGGCGCCACGCTGCTTGGCATAGGCGCGCTGTTCGCCCTTGTCGCTTCTCCGGTAGTGCACGCGCACGAAGCTCATCAGGCGGCCCAAAGCGCGCCGACGGCCGAGGAAAGCGCGTTCCTCGGCGAGAACGAGGCCGCGATGACCAAGATGATGAACAATATGGCTGCCAAGCCGAGCGGCGACATCGATCGCGATTTCGTCGCGATGATGACGCCGCATCACCAGGGCGCGATCGACATGGCCGTGATCGAACTGCGTTACGGCAAGAACGAGCAGCTGCGCCGGATCGCCCAGGAGATCATCGTCGACCAGATGCAGGAGATCGACGCGATGAAGCTCGCGATCGGCGAAAAGATCGCCGCGTCGGCGCCTGCCCCGACGCAATCCCTTTCGGCGGCGCCGGCCGCTCACGATCATATGAAGATGTCCCACGAGATGAAGAAGTAGGAGTCAAGACCATGAACCGCTATTTCCTGAAGAGCCTGTTGGCCACGACCGTGGTCGTGATATCGACCTCCGCCTTCGCCGGACAGGCGCCGGGCGCGGCGTCCGCGCCCGACATTCCAATCAGCCATCATGACCGTGTCTACGCCGCCGAGCAATTCTCCAACACGGTCTCCGTCACCGATCCGGTCGACAACAAGCTGCTCGGCGTCATCCGGCTGGGCGATCCGCAACCGGGCAATTTCAGCCCGCTCTACAAGGGCCAGGTTCTGGTCCATGGCATGGGCTATTCGCCCGACCACCGCACGCTCGCGGTGGTCTCGATCGGCTCGAATTCGGTGACCTTCATCGACACGGCGACAAACGCGGTCAAGCACGTCACCTATGTCGGTCGTTCGCCGCACGAAGCCTTCTTCACGCCCGACGGCAAGGAGGTGTGGGTCACCGTCCGCGGCGAGAACTATATCTCGGTCATCGATGCGAAGACGTTCAAGGAAACAGCGCGCATCGAAGTGCCGCCCGGGCCGGGCATGCAAATCTTCTCTCCCGATGGGAAATACGGCTACATCTGCTCGTCGTTCAATCCGGAGACCGACGTGGTCTCGGTCGCAGATCACCAGATCGTTGCGAAAGTGAAGCAGGAAAGCCCGTTCTGCCCGAACATCGCGGCTAGCCCCGATGGCGAGCAGGTGTGGTTCACGCTGAAGGATATCGGCAAGACGCAGGTGTTCAACGCGAAGCCGCCGTTCAACCCGGTCAAGACGATCGACACCGGCCCGATCACCAACCACGTCAATTTCGCCAGGACCGCCAAGGGAACCTTCGCCTATGTGACCATCGGCGGCACCAACCAGGTGAAGGTGTACAGGACCGACGACTTCTCGCAGGTCGCCACCATTCCCGTTGGCAACCTTCCGCATGGCGTTTGGCCATCCGGCGACGGCACGCGAATCTATGTCGGCCTGGAAAATGCCGACGCGCTCGCCGCGATCGACACTGCAACCAACAAAGTGATCGCGAATATCCCGATCGGGCAGGCGCCGCAGGCCATCACCTATGTGCCAAACGCTGTCGCCGATCCGGACGACCGGCAGAACCTGCAAGGCCTCGGCGTCGCCGGTCAGGTCGCTCACCTCACGCTCGCATCGACGAAGCAGCCAAGCGGCGACAAGCCGTCGACCAGCATTTCGCTGTTCGATCAGGGCCTCATCCAGGTTCTACAGGCCTCCGTCACCGGCCTCGGAGCGAAGCAGCCCTATGTGCTTGCGCTGGCCGACCACGCCGACGGCAGCGGCATGGTGCAGCCGCTCGCGGCTTTCAGGACGAACCCCGCCGGCTCCGCGATCGTCAACGCCGCTGGCCCGATCCGGCAGATCGTGCAAAGCTCGGCCGAGGAGGAGCGACGCTACCTCGTCATTGCTTCCGGCGAGCCGTCAAAACTCGGCGCGGTCGTGCAGGTGCAGACGCCATGAGCGACATGCTACGCCAGATCGAGCCGGTCATTCCGGCATTGCGGCGCTACGCGCGGGCGCTGGTCCGTAATCGCGCCACTGCCGACGATCTGGTGCAGGATTGCCTGGAGCGCGCCGTCGGTCACTGGCACCAACGGCGCGACGACGGCAATCCACGGCCATGGCTGTTCGCGATCCTCCACAATTTGGCGGTCAACCAGTTTCGCCGCACGGCGACGCGCGTCCAGCATGTCGCTATCGACGAGGTTCGGGAGCACGAGATCGGGCAGAACGCGTCACAAGAGCAGAAATTGATGTATCAGGACGTGATGAAGAAGCTCGCCGTGCTGCCCGACGAGCAGCGCGCCGTGCTGTTGCTGATAGCCGTCGAAGACCTGACATACGCGGAGGCCGCCAAGGCGCTCGACATCCCCATCGGCACCGTGATGTCGCGCCTGTCGCGCGCCCGCGAGAGGCTGCAGCAGGAGCTGGAACGGCCCGCCGGCAGACCATCAGACAACGTGGTACAGCTGCGGAGCAATTCATGACCAATCGCCCCATCGCGGAGGACGATCTGCACGCTTATGTCGACCGGGCCCTGGAGCCCGAGCGCGAGGCCGAGGTTGCTGCCTATCTGGAAAACCATCCGGATGTCGCTAAGCGCGTCGCAGCCTTCTCCGATCAGCGAGGCCTGTTGCGCTCTGCGCTGGCACCGATTGCGGAAGAACCCCTGCCGCCGCAGCTCAATCTTGCCAGGATCATCGAGAGCCGGCGCCGCCGCCCCTCGTCATTGCGCTGGGCGATTGCGGCGATGCTGATGCTCTCGATCGGAGGCCTCGGCGGATGGGTGATCCGTGACGCCACAGTGGCGCCCGCAAGCGGACTTGCCGAGCTCGCCCAGGAAGCAAGCGCGTCCTACCAGGTCTACGCCTCCGATCGAACCCGGCCGGTCGAGCTGCGTGACAGCGCCGAGCTCGTGCGATGGGTCTCCGACCGGCTGCGTCAGCCCGTCAAGCTGCCGGACCTGTCGAAGTCGGGATATCGCTTCATGGGCGGACGCATGGTGGCGACCGCGCATGGTCCCGCAGCCATGTTCATGTACGACGACGATCGGGGCGACCGGCTTGTCGTGTTCACGCGCCCGATGACGTCAGATCGGAACGCGCCGATGGCCCCGCTGTCGAGCGGCGACGTCGCAGGCTTCTCCTGGGCTGACGGTGGAATGGGCTATAGCCTCGTGGGACCGGGCGCAGCCGAATCCTTGAGGCCGCTTGCCAACGAGGTCCGCAAGCAGGCGCAGACGATCTAAGGCGGTGCTCACAGACCGCGCGCGCAGATCAGGGCGCATATGAAGTGAGGTCCGTTGGATAGCAGCGGTAGCGGATCGGCGTCGGGCCAATTGCCGAAATCCCGGCTCTTCTCGGCGCGCTACAAATGGTGGTAGTGTCCATGATCGAGCTGCCGGAATAGAGCCCCTCAGACTAATCTTCTCTGGCAGCGCCTGTGCCGAAGGCGGTGCGGGCGTTACCTTCATCATTGACCTGGAACCGCGCATTTGCGCGCCGTCGCTGGGAGGAAGAGATGAAGCGTATATTGCAGGGACTCGCTTTCGCGATAAGTGTCGCGGCTCCACCACAACCGGTGGACGCAAAGGTCGTCAAGTTCGAGATTCTACGCACCGAATCACCGGCATTCGAAGGCCGCATGTTCGGACCAGTGGGCACCTATGACCGAATTATCGCCCGCGCCACAATTGCGGTGGCGCCCGATGATCCGCACAATTCGTTGATCGTGGATATCGACCGCGCGCCGCGCAATGCGCACGGCCTGGTCGAGGCGGTGAGCGATGTCGAGATCCTGCGCCCGACGGTCGCCGCGAACGCAAATCGTCGTCTTTTCTACGAAGTGGTCAATCGCGGCAACAAGCTTGGGCTGGCGCTCTTCAATGACACCGGGGTTACAAACGATCTGGCCAAGGTGGCTGACGCGGGTAATGGCTTCCTGATGAGCCGCGGCTACACAGTCGTGTGGAGTGGCTGGCAGGGCGATACGGCTGCTGCGAGCGGGCGTCTTACGTTTTCGCCACCCATCGTGCCGCAGGTAACCGGCCTGGCGCGCGAGGAATTTGTTTTTGATCACCTGGACAATCCTGTGCTCGCAACGCTGAGCTATCCCGCTGCCGATCTCGATCCAGCGCACGTAAAGCTCTCCGTGCGCGAGCGCGAGAGCGACCCGCGAACTGCGCCAAACGACCTTTCGGTGAGGTTTGACGCCCCAAATCGGATTGCGATCAGCCGCCCTGCCGGCTTTGACGCCGGGGCGATCTACGAACTCATTTACCTTGCCAAGGATCCGAAGGTGATGGGGCTCGGTTTCGCGGCGACGCGCGATATCGTCTCGTTCCTTCGGCACGACGAGGCCGATGCAGAAGGCACTCCGAATTTGCTGGCCGGCCAGATCGATCGCGCCGTCGCGTTCGGCGCCTCACAGAGTGGCCGATACCTGCATGATTTCCTTTATCTTGGCTTCAACACCGATGAGGCAGGCCATGCCGTCTTCGAGGGCCTGATGCCGCATATCGCCGGCGGAAAGAAGACATTCACCAACTATCGCTTCAGCCAACCCGGCCGCTCGCCCTACCAGCACGCTGATACGGTATATCCGGGTTCGGAATTTCCGTTCACCTATCCAGTGATCACGGACAACCTCACAGGGCGCACCGATGGCCTGCTGGCGCGGTGTCTCGCTGCCGGCAATTGTCCGAAGATCATCAAGACCGACAGCGACATCGAGTTTTACCAGCAACGCGCATCCCTGGTGGCGACCGACACACAAGGCAATGCTTTGGCGATGCCTGACAATGTTCGGCTGTTTCTGATCTCCAATCTCCAACATTTCGCACTCGCAAATGACCGATCCGCGCCCACACGGACCTGCATGTTCCCGACTAACCCGCTTCATGCAGGCCCGCCAGCGCGAGCGCTGTTGGTTGCGCTTGATGCGTGGATAACGGACGGGACCCTGCCGCCCCCAAGCCGTTATCCAGGCCGAAACGAGGGCACGCTTGTGCCGCCGACTGCCGACGCGGTGGGCTTTCCGCAAATCCCGGGCGTTCGTTACTCCGGGCAGCTGACACGACCAACGGTTATCGATTTCGACGCGATGCCACCGGCCAAAGGAGCAGCCTATCCGATATTCGTTCCAAGTACCGACGGCGACGGCCGGAATATCGCCGGGGTGCGGCTGCCGACTCTGGAGGCCCCTATCGCAACACACACGGGCTGGAATTTCCGCAAGGCCGGATTTGCAGAGGGCGAGCTATGCGAGAACAACGGGTCGATGTTCCCGTTCGCGGCCACTCGCGACGAGCGGCTCAAAAACAACGATACGCGTCCATCGTTGGCTGAGCGCTATCCAAAAGAAGGCGACCGTGCTGCGGCTGTTTCGAAGGCCGCAAGGCAGCTCGTTCAAGACCGCCTCCTCCTGGAGCAGGACGTCGATCTGTTTATGGCAAACATCAATTAGATCAGGTTGGCACTCGCCGGAGACTACTCCGCGCGAATGTCGCCTTCGCGGTCACGAGCGGAAATGCTCTGACTGATCGTAAGATTTGTCGCGAGGGAAAACCGCGACACACTTTTCCGGATCATGCGTTAGACGGCTGAGGCCTTGGTGAAGATCAGGAACAGCACGGTCCCGATGACAAGCGCGGCCGCCATATACAGCAGCACCGCCGGCAGGCCGAACAGCGCCGCGACACCGGCGGTCGTCGACTGCATCAGCGCTGCGCCGAGGAAGAACGCGAGATTGACCGCCGAGAGCGCCTTGCCGGTGTTCTGGGCGTCGACGAGCTGGCGCGTCATGCCGAAGATCAGCGGCTGCGCGGACATCGCAAGGCCGATCAGCACCAGAAGCGTGAGGTCATAGCCAGGTGGCATCACCGTGACGCCGAACAGGTTCGAGACCGGATAGTGTGGCGCGCCCGCGGCCATCAGGGCGAGCAGCACTGCGCTGAAACCATGGGCCACCGCAACCATCGTGCGCCGGTGCCCGAGCTTGCGATCGAGCATGCCGACACAGATCGGACCCACGATCTGCGCCAATGTGAACGCGGCGAGCACGTTGCCGGCGTCGATGCGGCTCAGCGACTTCACGTCCATCAGCCACGGCCCGCCCCACAGGCCGCGCAGCACCAGCGATGCGCCGAGCGACACCAGCGACAGCGCGATCAGCCCGCGCAGACCGCGCGACAGCCCAAGCCGCAGCACCTCGGTCATTTGGGAGAGCGGCGAGGAATCATCGGCATGGGCGGCAGGCTGCCGCGGCACCAGCGCAAAAACCGCGACCAGCACGGCAATGCCGAAACCGGCTGAAACCCAGAATCCTGCGCGCCAGCCCAGGTGATCGACGACGTAGGCGAGCGGGCTCGACGACAGCAGCATGCCGATATTGCCGATCGACAAGATCATGCCGGACCACAGGCCGAACTTCGCGGCCGACATCTGCTTTGCGGCGAGCGTCATCGGGCACATCAGCATGCCCGAGGTCGCAACCCCGAGCAGGAGCTGTCCGAACAGGAACGTCACCGGCCCGACCGCGAGCGCCGACACCACGGTTCCGATCACGGTCCCGATCAGCAGACTGAGCGACACCGGCCGAACGCCGAAACGGTCCATGGCCGCGCCGACCGGCACCTGCGAAGCGGCAAAGGAGAAATGATAGACCGAGGTGAGGCTCGCGAGCGCCTGCGGCGAGGTGCCGAAGTCGGCCGCCATCAGATCCAGACTGATCGCCGGAATCGTCCGCAAAAGCGTCGACAACATGTGGCCGCAGGCCAATGCCAGAAGCGCTAAAATCAGTGCGCGGAAACCGATCTCCGCGCCGTTCCTTGCCGCGCCGTCCACGAATCGTCTCTTCCCTCAGCGTCCTGCGGAGGGCGTAACACTATTGGACGGCCGCCGCCAACTCGCGTGCGCCGGCGCTGTCAGAGCGCGTGAGACGAGGATGCGCTATCATCGCGCTCCGGCTCTTTGTTTGAGCGTGATCTCCGCGCAAACGCCTCGCGTTTGTCGCGAGGGAAAACCGCCACCCGCTCTTCCGGGTCATCTCCTAGAGGCGGATTCTGAAATCCGCCTCAGGATGTCCGCACCGGCTCAGGCTGCGTCCGCACCTTGGTACCGTCGGCAAGATCGACTGCCGGATTGAGGATCACCTGGTCACCGCGCTTCACCCCGGTGTTGATCAAAACCTCGCGTCCGAGGTCGCGTACCACGCCAATCTTGTGCAAATGCACCACACCGTTCTCGACCACCGCCACCTGCAGCCCGGCCTGGTTGAAGATGATCGCATCGGCGGACACCGTGAAGCTCGGCGTCTTGCGCGGAATATGCAGCTCGACTGTGCAATAGATGCCGGGCCTCAGCGCGCCATCCGGATTAGGAATGTCGACCTCGGTGAGCAATGTCCGCGAGCCGGGCTGGATAGCGTCCGCGATCCGCGTCACGGTGCCCGGAAACGCGCGGTCCGGGATTTCCGGCACATGGACCGCCGCATCGATGCCCGGCTTGACACCGAACGCGGAGTCCTGCGGCACGAACACCTGCGTGCGGATGACGCTGCCCTGCATGATCGTGAACATGAACGTGCCCGACGTGGCATCGGCCTGCACCAGGCTGCCGACATCGATATTGCGCTGGGTGATGACGCCGTCGAATGGCGCCACCACGCTCTGATAAAGCTTCTGCTGATGCAGCACCTGCAACTGGGCTTCCTCGGCCTTGACGTTGGCCTGCGCGACGGACACCGCGGCCTCCTGAGCCTTCAGCGTCTGCTCGTCGATCGAGCCTTGCTGCGCGGTCACCCAACCCTTCTCCACCAGCGGCCTGTCGCGATCCCAGGTGATCTTCGCAAGCACGCGATTGGCCTCAGCCTGCTGCAGTGCCCATTTGAGCTGGCTCAGCGTTGCCTCGGCCTGCGCTATCTGGTGATCGAGCTCGGGCGCCTCGATCTCGGCCAGTAACTGCCCCTGCTTGACCCGGTCGCCGAT
Organism: Bradyrhizobium lablabi; assembly: GCF_018131005.1. Classification (GTDB taxonomy): domain Bacteria; phylum Pseudomonadota; class Alphaproteobacteria; order Rhizobiales; family Xanthobacteraceae; genus Bradyrhizobium; species Bradyrhizobium lablabi_D. The sequence continues at coordinate 228,580 of NZ_JAFCJK010000004.1, read as the reverse complement.
ATCGACCTCGCGCTTGGTGATATAGCCGGAGGCGCGCGCGAAGATGTTGGCGGTAGCAAAGGCCGACGTGGTCGCGGGCAGCTTGACGACGTCGAACTCACCGCTCGGCTTCACGGTTGCGACGTGAACTGAGCGTACGAGGTCGCGCTCCTGTTCCGCGGCATCGGCGCTCAGGCGATACTGGGTCAAATGAGTCCAGGCGCCGGCAGTCAGTGCCCCCATCAACACCACCGCCACACCGACGACAATCAGGCGCCCTTTCCGACCGCGCCGCTCCGTATGCCCCGGTTGTTCCGGGGCGCGGTCGGTTTCGGCCGTGCCTTCGGTGTTGACCGGTCCGTTGAAATTCATTCCAGCACCTCGTCGAATACTCCGTGATGTGTCTTGCCGTCATTGCCCTTGCGCAGCATCGCAAACAGATAGGGCACGACCAAAAGCGTCGTCGGCGTCGCGAACAAGAGTCCGCCGATCACCGCGCGCGCCAGCGCGGCATTCTGCTCCTCGCCGGCACCCCCAATCGCCATCGGGATCATGCCGACGATCATCGCCGCCGCCGTCATCAAGACCGGCCTGATCCTGGTATGTCCGGCCTCGATCGCCGCCTCGAAAGCGGTCTTGCCTGCAAGCTGCTGCTCGCGCGCAAAGGTCACAAGCAGGATCGAGTTTGCGGACGCGACGCCGACCGCCATGATTGCTCCCATCAACGAAGGCACGTTGAGCGTCGTGCCGGTGATGAACAGCATGGTCAGGATGCCGCACAAGGTTGCCGGCAATGCCAGGATGACGACAAAGGGATCGCCGAAATTCTGGTAGTTCACGACCATCAGGAGGTAGACGAACACGGCGGCGAACAGGAGGCCGATGCTGAGGTTGACAAAGGCCCCATCCATGCTCTGGATCTGGCCGATGACCTGGATCCTGTTGCCGGGCTTCAGCTCCTTCTGCAGCTGCGCCACGACCTTGCTGATCTCGCTGGCCACGCCGCCGAGATCGCGGCCCTGTATGCTGGCGTAGATCTCATAGACGGGCTGGATGTTCGCCTGATTGGCATTTGTCGGAATGCTGGTGCGCTTGAAGGTCGCCACATTGCCGAGCATGCCGGGGATCGGTGTTTCGCTCTCGGTCGATGCCAGCGATGTCGAGACAGGCGTGTTGGCAAGATCATTCAGCGAAGAGATCTTGTTCTCCGGCGTTTGCACGGCGAGATAATAGGGAATGCCCGATTTCGGATCGGTCCAGAAATTCGGCGTCACCTGCTCCGACGAGCTCAGGCTGACATTGACGTTGTTCGCGATCGTGCTCGCGTTAAGCCCGAGCTGGGCCGCGCGCGCGCGATCGATATCGGCGAGGAACGCCGGCGCATCGACCTCCTGTTGCAGATGGGCATCGACGATACCTCTGATCGCCGCAATGCGCCGGCGCAACTCCTTTGCGACGCGCAGGTTGTTCTCCCGGTCATAGCCGACGGTGCGGACGTCGATCTGCGACGGCAGCCCGAAATTGAGGATTTGCGTGACGATGTCGGCGGCCTGGAAATAGAAGGTCTCCTCGGGGAAGGAAGTCGGCAGCAGCTCGCGCAGCTTCCGCACATACTCGGCGGTCGGCCGGTGGCCCTCCTTCAGCGACACCAGGATCACGCCATCGTTGACGCCGATGGTCGAGCCATCCGTGAAGGCGAGATTGTAGGAGCGCGCCGGCAGCCCGATATTGTCCACGATCAGCTCGCGTTCACTGTCCGGGATGACCTCGCGAATCCGGTCCTCGACCTGCTGGAAAATCCGCTCCGTGGCCTCAATGCGGGTTCCGGCGGGCGCGCGGACGTGAAGCTGAATCTGTCCGCCATCGATCACGGGAAAGAAATCGCGGCCGACCATCGGAAACAGCGCGACGCCAAGTCCGCCCATTGCGAGCATACCGGCCGGAATGATGAATCGGTGCCTGAGCAACTCGGTAAGCGAGCGCGAATAGGAATGGCGCATCGCTTCGAAACTGCGCTCGAATGCAGCGTGGAAGCGCGCAAACAGGCCGCGCGGGGCCTCGCCGGCGGGGCCATGATGCTCGCCCTTGAGCAACAGGCCAATGACAATGGGCGTGAGCGTCCGCGATAGACCGTAGGACGCCAGCATCGCGAACACCACCGCAAGCCCGAGCGGCGTGAACAGAAACTTGGCCGGTCCATCGAGGAACACCACGGAGGTGAACACGCAAGAGATCGCAAGCGTCGAAACCAGCGTCGGCACAGCAATGCCCGCGGCGCCGTGCAACGTCGCCTGCGGCAGTGGTTGGCCTTCTTCGGTGAGGAGCCGATGGGTGTTCTCAATGGTGACGGTAGAGTCGTCCACCAGGATGCCGACCGCCAGCGCGAGCCCGCCGAGGGTCATGGTGTTTAACGTCTCGCCGAGGAAATAGAGCACCACGAGCGAGGTCAGGATCGACAGCGGGATCGAGATCATGACTACGACGGTCGATCTCCAGGATCCAAGGAACAGAAGGATCATCAGCGCGGTCAGCGCGGCGGCGATCGCCCCTTCTCGCAGCACGCCCAGCACCGAGTCCTTTACAAACACGGATTGGTCGAACAGCTCGGTGATCTTCATGCCCGACGGTGCCGCGGCACGCGCCGTCTGCAGAGCCTGATGCACGGCATTGACCACGGCGACCGTTGAGGCATTGCCGTTCTTGATGATCGAGAGCAGGACCGAGCGGCGGCCGTTGTTGCGCACTACGTTCTGCTGCACCAGCCATCCGTCATGAACCTGGCCGACGTCCCTGACGAAGACGGTCGCCCCGTTCACGACCTTGATCGGGATATTGTTGAGATCGTCGATGGACGGAGGCGTGGCGTTGGTGCGAACGACATATTGCGTCTTACCGAACTTTGCCGTACCTGCCGGCAGCGTCAGGCTCTGCGCGTTGACCGCGTTGGCGACGTCGAGCGGCGTCAGGCCCTTGGCCAGCAATTTTGAGGGGTCGATATCGACCATGATCTGGCGGTATTTGCCGCCCGCTGGCGTCGGCAGCGTAATGCCGGGGATGGGGGCGAGCTGCTGGCGGATGCGGTAGATGCCGTAATCATAGAGCTGCTGTTCGCTCAGCGTGTCGGAGCTCAGGCTGATCTGCAGCACTGGCACGCTGGAGGCATTGAACTGCACGATGGTCGGCGGCTGGATGCCGGGTGGCATCAGCGCGCGGATCGCATTGGTCGCCGAGACGATCTGCGAAATCGCGAGGTCGAGATTGACGTCGGGCTGGAAGTAGATCTTCTGCACCGACAGACCAGCCATTGTCTGCGCTTCAATGTTCTTGATGCCGTTGACGTTGGCGCTAATCGAGTACTGGCTATAGGTGGTAACGCGCTGCTCCATCTCGGGCGTGCTCAATCCCGTATAGCTCCAGATCACCGTCACCACGGGGATGTTGATCTCCGGGAAGATGTCGGTCGGCATCTTGATGGACGCGATCGAGCCCAGAAACAGAATTAGGGCGGCGACGACGTAGAAGGTGTGCGGAAAGCGCAGCGCAAAGCGAACAATGCCCATGATCCGTCCTCACGCATTCCAAGGACGGACTAGGTACGGTATTCCGCGCATGCATAAAGAGGTAGACAGGATCAGAATCAAATTGCTTCTGGACATTGGCAGGCGTTCGCGTGTGCGTGGACGTTTATGCTGGCCCGCCAATGCGTTTCCCAAAGTTCTTTTCTTCGAGGTTTGCTCTGAATGTCGTGCACACAAGGCCAACGCAGCGAGGGCCCCTGTTCAGTCGATCAGGCGCCCGCCGCTACACCTCTTGCTATGTCATTTAGGACGGCTCGGTCGATATTGCAGGGTGCGTCGCCGGCACCGCATCAAGAAGACCCAGGCCGGGTGACAAGAATCGGTGATGTGAAGGCGCGGCTGGTTCAAGAATAGTTGAGGACCTCAACTATGATGAACAGCGGCGGAGAACTCCGGGCTCGCCCGCAATTGGACATATCGGCCAAACACTCGCACCGAAATGTAGCACATCGGCAGCCACCGTTGCTCTCCCCGCAAGCGGGACGAGGTCAACCTGGCTGCCTATGGAACACCAACGTCCGCACTTCGATGCTCTCGCGCGGCGCGGCGTCGGCCGGCGTGGTCGGATCGACGAACGCCGTGTGCGGCCCAAACCGCGTGCGGCCATCGGTTGCCGAGTCGTAGCATTTGAGCAGGATCGCCTCGTCGGGCATCATTTCCCGGAAATAGAACCAGCGATGGTTCGGGTTGTACTTCACCGAATAGTTCTCGCCGTTGCGGTTCGGATAAATGAGGTCCGAGGCGATGAGATCGCCGGGCGCGACCGTGGTGCCGTCGGCCATCGCGAGCGGTGAATCTTGCAAGGGGCCACGGATCGGGCGCCACAGATTGATCACCTGCACGCGGCCCTTGACGAGTTCCTCGGCCTCGTCGGGCAGATGCTCAAAGACGCGGTTGCGGCCCGAGACACCGGTCTGGTCGACATGCACACGCGTCGCGGGCTGGCGGGGCCCGGCCCCCCTGATGTCGGCGGCCCCCTCCACGCGCTTGCGCACCGTATGATCGAAGATGAAGACGCGGTCCGCCTTCAGCACCGCTTTGAGGAAGGCCTCGACGGCAGGATAATAGACGTTGCGGACTTCCTTGTCGTCGTAGAAATCCTTCACGATGGTCGGATGCCTGACGAGGGCAAATCCCTCGCGATCGAGCGAGAAATTTTTGGCGATCAAGCGTGCATCGAAGATCGGAACGATATGAGGTTCTGGAAGAGCGGTGGACTTGGGTTCGCCGGACGGCGGATCGAACGCGTAGGTTCTGGGTTTTCCCGGCATCGGCGCCAGGTAATTCAGTTCAGCGGTGACGAACGGCAGCGATTCGATATGAGTTTGTTGAAGGCCCACGGTGATCTCCCCGGACTCGATTGTTCGTTCTTGTCGATTTCGGTGAGCGCACCCGTCGCGACAAGGCCGCCGCGAAAAAAGCAACGTTGCCGTTCCCGTCAGTAGGAAACGGAAAAAATTGTTCGACGCCGGGCGTACCGCGTGGATGGTTATTTCGAGGGGGTATGCGTGAGCGGCGCCCGCGAGGTCCGTGCCGCCTTGCCGACGGCGCCGGCCGTCGCATTGCCGCGCAGGCGGCTTCAACTGTGTCGACGCCCGGCGAACGACTCGCGCCCCGCTGGTGATGCCGTTGACCGACCAATCGAACTCTGCGGACCGGAAAATGGCTGATGCCGGGTTCGTCGCAATCGGCGACCCCGGCAAGTCAACGGCGCAGCCACCGCGACCGGGCGATTCAGAAGCAAAAGGCCTCCGTCACCGGAGGCCCTTCGTTTCCTAAACCGCGTCCTTGGCGGCCTTGACCGGCCGTGCGCGGACGATCTTCCTGGCCGGCTTGGCCTTGAACATCATCTCCTCGCCCGTGAAGGGGTTGGTGCCCTTCTTCGCCTTGGTCGCAGGCTTCTTGACCACGACGAACTTTGCGAAGCCCGGGACGAGAAACACCCCGTTCTTCTTCAGCTCCTTGTGGCCGACGTCGACGAGTGTCTCCAACACATTCTTGACGTCGCGCTTGGAAAGTTCGGTGGTGGTCGCGATCTTCTCGATCACTTGCGACTTCGACATTTGGGTAGCCATGGTTGCTCCATTGATTCTGGAGTGGGCACGATATGGCGGAAAACGGCTAAATAAACAGGGTTTTTCGCATTCTAACAGCAATATCGTTGTGGACAGGCACCCGAATCGTCGATTTTTTCAGGGTTTTTCGAAGTCAAGGCGCTTCAGACCCCTAGAAAAACAGGGTTTTCACGCTTCGCGGCGGCCGCGAAAACTGGTGCCGCGGAGAATCACCGCGCAGAGCTCGGTCGCCGGATTGCGCTCCAGGCAGGCAGGATTCAAGTTGCCGGTGGGGCGGCGCTCTACTTCAGGTTCCGGAAATGATCTTCCGAAAGGCCGGGACATTAGAAAATGACTCGAGTTCTCCTTCCATCGTAACATCGGTCACAGGCCGCCGCGATCAAGCGCAAGGCCGCCAGATGTGAGCCTTGGAGACCCGCGTATGGACTTGCCCCGTCTTGAGATCAACCGCCGCACGGCACTTTTGACCTCGGCCGCGATCGCCGCCAACGTCATCAACCCGATGCGGGCGTTCGCGCAGGAAACCCCGCGCAAGGGCGGCGTCTTCAACGTCCATTACGGCGCCGAGCAGCGCCAGCTCAACCCGAGCATCCAGGCCTCCACCGGAGTCTACATCATCGGCGGCAAGATCCAGGAAAACCTGGTCGACCTCGACGCCGACGGAAAGCCGGTCGGCGTGCTCGCCGAGAGCTGGGAGGCGACGCCCGACGGCAAGACCGTCACCTTCAGGCTGCGCAAGGGCATCACCTGGCACGACGGCAAGCCGTTCACGTCAGATGACGTCGCCTTCACCGCAATGAACATGTGGAAGAAGATCCTCAACTACGGCTCGACCCTTCAGCTCTTCCTCACCGCGGTCGACACCCCCGACCCGCAGACCGCGATCTTCCGCTACGAGCGGCCGATGCCGCTCAATCTGCTGCTGCGCGCGCTACCCGACCTCGGCTATGTCTCGGCAAAGCATCTCTATGAGGGCGGCGACATCAGGCAGAACCCGACCAACCTCGCGCCGATCGGCACCGGCCCGTTCAAATTCGTCAAATATGAGCGCGGGCAGTACATCATCGCCGACCGCAATCCGGACTATTGGAGGACCAATGCGCCCTATCTCGACCGCATCGTCTGGAAGGTGATCACCGACCGCGCGGCGGCGGCGGCGCAGATGGAGGCCGGCGAACTGCACTACAGCCCGTTCTCGGGGCTGACGATCTCGGACATGGCGCGGCTCTCCAAGGACAAGCGGTTCGTCGTCTCGACCAAGGGCAATGAGGGCAACGCCCGCACCAACACCATCGAGTTCAATTTCCGGCGCAAGGAGCTTTCCGACATCCGAGTCCGCCGCGCCATCGCGCACGCGATCAACGTCCCCTTCTTCATCGACAACTTCCTCGGCGACTTCGCAAAACTCGGCACCGGGCCGATCCCCTCGACCTCAAGCGATTTTTATCCGGGCCCGAACACGCCGCAATATCCCTATGACAAGGCCAAGGCGATCGCCCTGCTCGATGAAGCCGGCTTCAAGGCCAGTGGCGGCAACCGCTTCTCGCTCAAACTTCTGCCGGCTCCGTGGGGCGAGGACATCTCGCTGTGGTCGACCTTCATCCAACAGTCGTTGTCGGAAGTCGGCATCCAGGTCGACATCGTGCGCAACGATGGCGGCGGCTTCCTGAAGCAGGTCTATGACGACCACGCCTTCGATCTCGCCACCGGCTGGCACCAGTACCGCAACGATCCGGCAGTCTCGACCACGGTCTGGTACCGCTCCGGCCAGCCCAAGGGCGCACCCTGGACCAACCAGTGGGGCTGGGAGGACAAGGCCGTCGACGGCACCATCGACAATGCCCTGACCGAGCTCGATCCCGCCAAACGGAAGGCGCTCTACGCCGAGTTCGTCAAGGAGGTCAACACGGAGCTGCCGGTCTGGATGCCGATAGAGCAGATATTCGTCACCGTGATCGCGGCCAGGGCGCGCAACCATTCCAACACCCCGCGCTGGGGCTCGACCAGCTGGCACGATCTTTGGCTTTCGGCCTGATCGGTTATCCGTCTGGGCCGGCCCACTTCGCCCTCTCCCCGTTCTTGCGGGGAGCGGTTGGGGTGAGGGGCTCCCTCCACCACGTTACTCCGTCGATAGACCTGTACCCCCTCACCCGAAATTCAAGCTGCGCCTGAATTTCGACCTCTCCCCGCAAGCGGGGCGAGGTGACCGAGAGACCAGCGCCATCGACGCGCACCAGTGTCCACTCCGTTCGAAAGCGCTATAGATAAAGGCATGCGCATCCTGAGCCTTGCGGGGCGGCGGCTCGCCGCGTCGATCCCGACCCTGTTCCTGATCCTGATCGGCGTCTTCCTGCTCCTGCAGCTCGCGCCGGGCGACACCGTCGATGCGCTGATGGCGCAGATGGGCGGCGGCGATGCCGCGACAGCGCGGGAGCTGCGCAAGTTCTACGGGCTCGACCTCTCGGTCCCTGCGCAGCTTGCCAACTATCTTTGGCGGCTGGTGCGGCTCGATCTCGGCTTCTCCTCGATCTACGGCAAGCCGGTCGCAACCGTGATCCTGGAGCGGCTGCCGCCGACCATCCTGCTGATGACGGCGTCGCTGTCGTTCGCATTCTTCTTCGGCCTCATATTCGGCGTGATCGCGGCGCGCGGCGTCAACCGCTGGCCCGATACGCTGATCTCGACGCTCGGCCTGATCTTTTACGCCACCCCCTCGTTCTGGTTCGGGCTGATGGCGATCGTGGTGTTCTCGGTCTACCTGCAGTGGCTGCCGCCCGGCGGCTTCGAAGACATCGGGACGGTGCAGACCGGGATCTGGCGCATCGCCGACATCGCGTCGCACCTCGTGCTGCCGACCCTGACGCTCGGGCTGATCTTCCTCGCGATTTACCTGCGCATCATGCGCGCCTCGATGCTTGAGGTATCGAACCTCGATTTCGTCCGCACCGCGCGCGCCAAGGGGCTGGACGAAACCCATGTCGTCACCCGTCACGTGTTGCGCAACGCGCTGCTGCCGATGGTGACGCTGATCGGACTGCAGGCCGGCACCATGCTCGGCGGCTCGGTCGTGGTGGAGAGCGTGTTCTCGCTGCCCGGCCTCGGCCGCCTGGCCTACGAGTCCGTCGTGCAGCGCGACCTCAACACATTGCTCGGTATCGTGTTCGTCTCCGCGCTGCTCGTCATCACAGTCAATTTCATCGTCGACCTGCTCTACGCGCGGCTCGACCCGCGGATAGCGGCGGAGGGCTGAGATGGACGCCATGAAACGCTATCTCCGCAGCCCCGCCGCGGTGATCGGCCTGATCCTGCTCCTGTTCGTGATCGCGATGGCGATCAGCGCAGGCCTCCTTTATCCGCGCGATCCACTGGCGCTCGCCGGGCGGCCACTGATATGGCCGTTCTCCAACCCGCGCTTTCTGCTCGGTACCGACAATTCGGGGCGCGATATCGCCGCGCAGATATTCTACGGCGCGCGGATATCGCTGCTGATCGGCGGCGTGGCCACTGCGATCGCGATCGTGATCGGCATCCTGGTCGGCGCGTTCTCCGGCTACTATGGCGGCTGGGTCGACAATGTGCTGATGCGGATCACGGAGGCGTTCCAGACGCTGCCGAACTTCGTGCTGCTGCTCGTGCTGGTCGCCGTGTTCGGTTCGACGCTGACCACCGTAACGATCGCGGTCGGCGTGGTGTCGTGGCCCGCGCCTGCGCGACTGACCCGTGCCGAATTCCTGTCGCTGCGCAACCGCGAATTCGTGCAGGCCGGCAAGACGCTCGGCATGAAGGACATCCACCTCATCCTCGGCGAGATCCTGCCCAACGCGCTGCCGCCGGTCATCGTCTACGCCAGCGTCGTGATGGCGGTCGCGATCCTTCTTGAAAGCGCGCTCGCCTTCCTGAGGCTCTCCGATCCCAACGTTGCCTCCTGGGGTAATCTGATCGGCCTCGGCCGGGACGTGCTCAGGGTGCAATGGTACGTCTCCGCGATCCCCGGCATTGCGATCCTTGCTACCGTGCTCGCGGTCTCCCTGGTCGGCCAGGGGCTGAACGACGCGCTCAACCCGAGGCTGAAGGGCCGATGAGCGATGCCGTCCTATCGCTCGACGCCCTGACGGTGCGCCTGCCAAAGGGCGCGGACCGGCCGCATGCGCTGTCGGACGTCACGCTCTCGATCGCGCCGGATGAGATCCTCTGCGTGGTCGGTGAATCCGGCTCGGGCAAATCGATGATGGCGAACGCCATCATGCGGCTGCTGCCGAACGAGGTCGCAATCGAGCGCGGACGGATGATGTTCGACGGCCGCGATCTCTGCGCGGCGGGCCCCGCCGAGATGCGCGAGGTGCGCGGCGCCGGGATCGCGATGATCTTCCAGGAGCCCATGACCGCGCTCAATCCGCTGCGCACCATCGGCGACCAGATCGCCGAGATGTTTTCCATCCACACCAGCCTGTCGAAGGCAGAGATCGAGGCGCGGGTACTGGCGTTGCTCGAGGACGTCCGCATTCCCGATCCGAAAGCCGCGGCAAAAGCCTATCCGCACGAGCTGTCGGGGGGCCAGCGCCAGCGCGCCATGATCGCCATGGCGCTGGCGCTCGATCCGAAACTCCTGATCGCGGACGAACCGACCACGGCGCTCGACGTCACGACGCAGGCGCAAATCCTGAAACTGATCCGCGACCTGCAAGGGCGCAAGAAGACGGCAGTACTGTTCATCACCCATGATTTCGGCGTGGTCGCCGAGATCGCCGACCGCGTGGTGGTGATGCAGCACGGCCTGATCGTGGAACAAGGCGCCGCCGCCAGCGTGCTGAACGATCCGCAACACGACTACACCAGGCAACTCATCGCCGCCGTTCCCCCGTTGACAGCGCCGCCGCCGCGTATCCTCTCAAACAAGGACATCCTGACGATCACTCACGTCTCGAAAACCTACCGCACCGGCGGCTTCCTCGGCCGTGGCGCGCGGGTCACGGAGGCCGTGAAGGACGTGTCGCTTCATCTGCCGCGTGGCGCGACGCTCGGCATCGTCGGCGAATCCGGCTCGGGCAAATCGACGCTCGCGCGCTGCATCGTGCGGCTGATCGACCCGGACGCCGGCGCCATCCTGCTCGACGGCAAGGACTGGGCGAAGCTGTCGCGCGACGACATCAGGCGCGAGGCGCGTCATATCCAGATGGTGTTCCAGGATCCCTTCGCCTCGCTCAACCCGCGCCGCAAGGCGGCCGAGCTGGTGGCGCAGGGACCGATCGTGCACGGCACGGATCGCGTGACCGCGATCGCCGAGGCGCGAAAGCTGTTCGCGCTGGTCGGCCTCGATCCGTCCGCCGGCGACCGCTTTCCGCACGAGTTCTCCGGAGGCCAGCGCCAGCGTATCGGGCTTGCGCGCGCGCTGGCGCTGAAGCCGGATGTCTTGGTGGCCGACGAGCCGGTCTCGGCGCTCGACGTTTCAGTACAGGCGCAGGTATTGAAACTGCTCGCCGAACTGCGTCAGCAGCTCGGCCTCTCCATCATCTTCATCACGCATGATCTGCGCGTCGCCGCGCAAATCTGCGATCTCGTCGCTGTGATGAAGGACGGCGCGGTGGTCGAGCACGGGCCGACCGCCGACGTATTCGGCAATCCACAGCAGCCCTATACGCAGGCGCTGCTCGCCGCGATCCCCGGCGGCGATTTCACGCGGGAGCACGACACGACGGCCATCTAGCCGGGCCCGCAGCGACGCATCCACAATAGCCAGACAAGCTCGATTCGGTTACCTGTCGCCTATGATGCGCGGGTGAGAAAGATCGGCAATCCCCGCTTGTTGGAATAGAGAGGACGATAGCGCTCCGTGTTGTACGTGCTGGCGACGTCCAGTTTGCGCGGCCCGAGCTTGGCGTCGGGGATCGGTACGAGGTCATAGCGGCCCTCGACCAGTGCCGACATAAGCCCGGTCTTGCCTTCCAGGACGGCATCGTAGGCCATGTTGCCGAACGTCATGGCAACGAGCTTGTCGATGAAATCCGGATCGCCCGACCGCAGGTCGTAAGTGAGGTCGGAGACGATGGTCTCTTCGCCGGCGCGCCGCTTGATCTCGTCGGCAAATGCTTCGGCGACGCTCGCCTTCTTGCGGTGACCGTAGGCGTCAGACTCGCCGTATTCCTGCACCTTGTAGCCTTCCCACTCTGCGCCCTCGCTGAGCACGATCAGCGCGTAGTTGCTGGGGTTGGTGCGCTTGTCTTCGAGCAGCAATTGGATCAGGCGGTCGAGATTGACCTTGTACTCCGGTATGACGCATCGGATCGAGGTCGCGTAGGCGGTGTAGAGTGCTGTAAATCCGGCATCGCGACCAAAGACGCGAAAAATGCCAATTCGCTCGTGCGAGCCGACAGTAGTGCGCTGCCGCTGGATCGCATCGCTGGCGCGGGTGATCGCGGTCGAGAATCCGATGCAGTATTCGGTATTGCGAACGTCGTTGTCCATCGTCTTGGGGATGGCAATGATCTTGACGCCGAGTTCATTGAGCTTGTCCGCATAACTGAGCGTATCGTCGCCGCCGATGGCGATCAGATGCTCGATGCCGAGCCCCGCGAGATTCGTCAGCACCTGGCCGGTGAGGTCCCACGTCTTGGTCACGACGGTGCCCTTGGTGCTCTGGGTAACCGGAAAGTCCTGGCCCGCCAGATGATCGGGAAGTTTTTTCATGTTGAACGGATTGGTGCGGCTCGAGTGCAGCACAGTGCCGCCGCGCCGGTCGATGGTGCGCGTGTTTTCGCGGTTCAGCGGGATGACGTAGTGGGATTTGCTGGCGGGGTCGTCGAGGTTCAGGTGCGTCAGGGCCTCCCAGCCGCGCCGGAGACCGACAACCTCGATGTCGTCCTCGCTGCCGCGATAAGTCACGCTCTTGATCACTGCGTTGAGGCCGGGGACGTCACCGCCGCCGGTGAGAATACCAATGCGCTTCCTCGCCATGCCCACCTCCCAGAGTCGGTATGTTGCAATAACGCGGACGTTACGCCGTCGTTTCCTTGAGACCGTCCGCCCGCGATACGATAACGGACATCGGCGCGCCGGTGAGGCTTGCCAGGACGCGCCGCAATATCCTGGAAGCACGACATTTCCCAGAAATCGATCGCCACTTGGCGATACCGGGCCCTCCACTCTACATTTCCCGGGCGTCGCGTCGGCGGTAGACCAGGAGCATCAGCGGCGCAAGCCTGCGAAGCAGGCTGTGCGCCTGGATCGTGACCGGCTCGCTGAAAGGCAGCGCCAGCTCGACCTCCGGCACGCCGCGCACGGCCTTCGCCAACTCCCGGCCAAGCGGCATCGTGAGCGCGACGGCGCGGCCGTTGCAGCCAGTCCAGCCATAGGCATTGGGTCCGAGCCTGTGGATACGCGGCAGGAAGTCTGTGGTCATGCCGACATAGCCGTTCCAGACATAGTCGAATGACACCTCGCCGATCTGCGGCCAGAGGCGCTGCAGCCGTTCGCTGAGCTCGGCCTTGAGTCGCGTGGCCTTGTCGCCCGGGCCGATCACCGCGCCTCCGGTGACGAGGCGGTTGCGGGCGTCGTAGCGCGCGAAATAGAGCTCGCCATGGGTATCCGACATCGCCTGGCGGCCCGGGATAATGGTCTTGCGGACGTTGTCCGACAGCGTCTGCGTCGCCATCTGCCACGACAATACCGGCATGACCTCGGTTGCGATCTGCGGGACCAGCGATTTGTGGAATTCGCCGCTATAGGCGTTGGTGGCGACCACCAGCGCGCGGCCGGAAATTTCGCCCCTCTCCGTCTTCACCACCCATTTGTCGTTGCGCCGCTCGAATCCTGTCGCCGGCGAGCGGGCATAGATGCGCGCGCCAAGGCCGAGCACGGCGCGCGCAAGGCCGCGCGCCAGTGCCAGCGGATTGATGTGGCCGCCCGACCTGTTCCAGAAGCCGCCATACCACGCATCCGAACCCAAGATATCGCGGACCTGCTCGCGCGACAGAAGCTCGACCGGCGCTCCGAATGCCGACCATTGCCGCACGCGCCGCTCGGCGATCTTGATACGGCCGGGTGAATGCACCGGCTGCACCCAACCGGCCTGTTCGTGTTCGGCTTCGATTTGATAGCGCCTGACGACATCGAACAGATCAGCGGCGCTGTCACGCAACATGCCGACGAAGCGCTCGCCGGCGGCGCCATGGGTCGCGATGATGTCCTCGGGATCCGGCCGCGACAGCGTCGGGATGACCTGTCCATTGTTGCGGCCCGAGGCGCCCCAGCCCGGCTCCATCGCTTCAACGATCGCAACATCGACGCCGGCCTCACGCAGATGCAACGCCGTCGACAGACCCGTGAACCCGCCACCGATGATGACGACATCGGCCTGCCCTGCGCCGTTCAGTTCGGGAAGTTCGGGCCCCGGCGGCGTCACCGCAGCCCAGAGCGAATTGGGCCAGCCCACGGCGTTGCTGTCCATCATGATCCTTCCTTGCGGGCCCCTGAACGTTCTGGTTAGCTTTAGTCCCTCATTCCAGCCCGGGAAAGACCAGAAGTGGCACTCAAGAACGTCATCGGAATCGATCATGCCGTGGTCATGGTGAAGGATCTCGACAAGGCCGCTGCGAACTACAAGCGGCTCGGCTTCACGATCTCGCCGCGCGGCACCCACAGCGCCCACATGGGGTCGGGCAATTACACCATCATGTTCGATCCGGACTACATGGAATTGCTCGGCGTGCTGACGCCGACGGAACATAATGCTCCCGCGCGCGCGTTCCTGGAAAAGCGCGGTGAAGGCATCGAGCGCATCGCCTTTACCGCAGTCGACTCGGCCGCCGGTGCCGAGGAGATCCGCGCGCGCGGCTACACGCCGATCGGACCGACTGACTTCGAGCGTCCGGTGACCCTGCCCGATGGCACGGTCTCTGCGGCAAAATTCCGCACCTTCCAGTGGCCGACCGCGGAGGCGCCCGGCGGCGTGCGCATCTTCGCCTGCCAGCACAAGACGCGCGAGACGGTGTGGATTCCCGAACTGATGACGCACGCCAACGGGGCAAAGCGTCTCAAACAGGTGCTCATCGTCTCGCCCGAGCCGGCGGCCGACGCCGCGCATCTGTCAAGGATGATCGATGTCGCGGTGAAGAATGAAGCCGACGGCGCCGTTGCAGTGCCATCGGGCGGGGATCGTGCCGACTTCGTGTTGCTGACCAGGGACCAGCTCGGCAAGCGCTACCCTGGCGTGTCGCTTGACGGCCTGCCCGAACGCGGCGGCGCCGGTCTCGTGATCGCTGCCGATCTTGCGGCGACCGAGAAGGCCCTTGGTGCGGGCGGCGTCCGCAGTGGCAGCAGTATCTGCGTGCCGCCGGCTGCGGCAAACGGGACGCTGCTCGCCTTCGTCAGGGCATAGGCCCGTCCAGATGCTGCAGCATAGCGGTGCCGCGCACATTGAGGCTGGGCATTCGATCCGCGCATATGCGATCACGATGCGATTCTGTCGAATCGCATCACGATCTCATGTGTTTGTTTGAGCACGATCCTTTTCGGAAAACCGCTACATACTTTTCCGGATCATGCTCTAGTATCCTCCCCCAAAACCAAGACCAACAATCGGGAGAGAAGCATGACAAGACAATTGATCTCGCGCCGCGCGGTTCTGGCCGGCTCGGCGGCCGCCGGCGCGCTCGGTCTGACCGGCGCGCCCGCCCGGGCCGAGGTGAACTGGAAGAAATATGCCGGCACCAAACTCGAGGTCATCCTCGCCAAGGGACCGCGCGGCGACAATCTGCAAAAGAACATCAAGGAATTCACCGAGCTCACGGGCATCCAGGTCGAGTCCGAGCAGATCCCTGAACAGCAGCAGCGTCAGAAGGCGGTGATCGAGCTCGCCTCGGGCAAGCCGAGCTTCGATGTGATTCACTTGAGCTACCATGTGCAGAAGCGGCAGTTCGAAAAGGCCGGCTGGCTCGCCGATATCACAGGTTACATGAAGGACCCGACGCTGACCGCGCCCGACCTGGTCGAGAGCGACTTCTCCGCCGCCGGCCTGCAATATGCCAAGAACGACAAGGGGCAGATGCTGTCGCTGCCATGGTCCGTCGACTACTTCATCCTCTACTACAACAAGGAGCTGTTCCAGAAGAAGGGTGTCGCGGTACCGAAGACCCTCGACGAGATGGTCGCAGCCGCCGAAAAGCTCACCGATCCCAAGGATGGCACATTCGGCTTCGTCGGGCGCGGTCTGCGCAATGCGAATATGACGTTGTGGACCAACTTCTATCTGAACTATGGCGGCGAATTTCTCGACGACAAGGGCAACATCCTGACCGATGGGCCCGAAGCGGTGGCGGCGACCAAGCTTTATCAGACGCTGCTGACCAAGGTGGCGCCGCCCGGCGTCGCGGGCTTCAACTGGATGGAATCGATGGCCTCCTTCACGCAGGGGCGATCGGCGATGTGGATTGACGGCGTCGGCTGGGCGCCGCCGCTGGAAGACCCGGCGGCCTCGCGCGTGGTCGGCAAGGTCGGCTACACCGTGGTGCCGGCGGGACCCAAGGGGCAATATTCGGCGACCTATGGCGACGGCATCGGCATTGCGGCGGCGAGCAAGAACAAGGAGGCCGCTTACCTGCTCTGCCAATGGGTGGTCTCCAAGAAGCAGGGCGCGCGGCTGCTGCAGGCCGGCGGCGGCGTGCCGTTCCGCAGCTCGGTCCTCAACGATCCCGAGATTCAGTCGGGCGTGAAGATGCCGAAGGAATGGCTACAGTCGGTGATCGATTCCGCCAAGATCTCAAAGCTCGGCCTGCCTGTCGTGATCCCCGTCGCCGAATTCCGCGATCTCGTCGGCGCGGCGCTGACCTCGACGCTGTCCGGCGCCGATCCCGCGATCGAGTTGAAGAAGGCGCACGAACAATTCCGGCCGATTCTGGAGCGCAGCGAAAAAGCGTGAGTGTCGTAACGCAAGCTTCTCCGGCCGCGGCTCAGAACGCCGCACCGGAGCGTGAATGGCGTCCGCCATCCTACTGGCCGTTCGTGATCCCCGCGCTGGTCGTGGTGCTGGCGGTAATCGTGTTCCCGTGGCTGTTCACGATCTGGATGAGCCTGAACGAATGGAAGGTCGGCTCGCCGACCACCTTCGTCGGGCTCGCCAATTATTTGCGTCTGCCGAACGATCCGCGCTTCGTCGAGGCCGTCTGGCACACCGTCTTCTACACGGTGCTGTCCGTGCTGCTGCCGCTGATCTTCGGCACCCTGGCCGCCGTGGTGTTTCACCAGAAATTCGCCGGCCGCGGCTTCCTGCGCGGCGTGTTCATCATGCCTATGATGGCGACACCCGTGGCGATCGCGCTGGTGTGGACGATGATGTTCCATCCGCAGCTCGGCGTACTCAACTATTTGCTCTCGCTGGTCGGCATCCCGCCGCAGCTCTGGGTGTTCAATCCGGCCACCGTCATTCCGTCGCTGGTGCTGGTCGAGACCTGGCAGTGGACGCCACTCGTGATGCTGATCGTGCTCGGTGGCCTCGCCGCGATCCCGACCGAGCCTTATGAAAGCGCGCAGATCGACGGCGCCAATTTCTGGCAGATGTTCCGCTACATCACCCTGCCCCTGATCACGCCGTTTCTGTTCATCGCCGGCATGATCCGCATGATCGATGCGGTGAAAAGCTTCGACATCATCTTCGCGATCACGCAGGGCGGGCCGGGCTCGGCATCGGAGACCATCAACCTTTATCTCTACAGCGTCGCCTTCGTCTATTACGACCTCGGCTACGGCTCGGCGATCGCGGTGGTGTTCTTCCTGCTGATCGTCGCGCTTGCCGCGCTGCTGCTCTATTTGCGCAAGCGCATGCTGTGGACCGAGATCGGGGCCGGCGCATGAACCCGCGTCAGATCATGGGGCGGATCGGGTTGTGGCTGTCGGTGTTCATCATCGTCTCGCCGGCGATCCTGTTCTTCCTCTGGATGGCGTCCCTGTCGCTGAAATTCGAGGTCGACAACGCCGCCTATCCACCCGTGTTCATCCCCGAGAACATCGCCTGGAAGAACTATGCAGACGTGCTCGGGTCCAATCGCTTCCTGACCTATTTCATCAACAGCCTGGTCGTGACCGGCTGCGCGACGGCGCTTGCGATGTTGGTCGGCGTGCCCGCGGGCTACGGCATAGCGCGGATGGCGGCGCACAAATCGGCGATCGTGATCCTGATCGCGCGCATCACGCCGGGCCTGTCCTATCTGATCCCCCTGTTTCTGCTGTTCCAGTGGCTCGGCCTGCTCGGCACGCTGGTTCCGCAAATCATCATCCATCTCGTGGTCACCGTGCCGATCGTGATCTGGATCATGATCGGCTATTTCGAGACCACGCCGCTCGAACTCGAGGAAGCTGCGCTGATCGACGGCGCCACGCGCTGGCAGGTGTTCCGCCACGTCGCGCTGCCGATCGCGCGCCCCGGGCTTGCGGTCGCCTTCATCCTCGCGGTGATCTTCTCCTGGAATAACTTTGTGTTCGGCATCGTGCTCGCGGGGCGCGAGACGCGGACGCTGCCGGTCGCCGTCTACAACATGATCTCGTTCGACCAGCTGAGCTGGGGCCCGCTCGCCGCGGCCGCGCTGATCGTGACGGCTCCCGTGCTGCTGCTGACGGTGATGGCCCAGCGCCAGATCGTCGCCGGGCTCACCGCGGGCGCCGTCAAGGGCGGTTAGGCTGTGGCTTGAGCGCCTGCAACACCGCGGCCGATTCCGTCACCCAGCCAAAGATACCGCCCTGGGCCTTGATCATCTTCAGGCCCATCTCGTGGAATTCCGGGAAGTAGGACGCGCAGCCGTCCCCGATCACGACGCAGCGGTAACCGCGGTCGTTGGCCTCGCGCACGGTCGTGTTGACGCACACCTCCGTGGTGACACCGCATACCAGCAGATTCTCGATGCCGTGCTTCCGCAGGATGTCATCAAATCCTGTGGCATAGAACGCGCCCTTGCCGGGCTTGTCGATCACGATCTCGCCGCGGCGCGGATAGAGCTTGGGAATGATGTCATGGCCGGCCTCGCCGCGGATCAGGATCCGCCCCATCGGGCCGGGATCGCCGATGCGCAGGCTCGGCGCTCCACGCTCGACCTTCGCGGGCGGCGCGTCGGAAAGATCGGGCAGATGGCCTTCACGCGTGTGGATGACGAGCATACCGGCATCGCGTGCGGCGGAGAGCACGGACGCGATCGGGTTCACGGCCCGTGCGAGTCGGCTCACGTCGTTGCCGAGCGTCTCACCGAAGCCGCCGGGCTCCATGAAATCACGCTGCATGTCGATAATGACAAGCGCTGTCTTGCTCCAATCGAGCGTAATCGGTTCAGGCTCGGCTGCGACGGTGCCGCTCGGATTCGTCATGACGGCAAGGCCTTTGAAGGAAACGCCGGCCAATAATCAAGCAAGGCCTATGCCAGTGTGTGCAATGACGCCGCACGTTCATGCCGGAGCGGATTTGGTCTGTCCCTCAAATCGTTGGGCAATCGCCGATGCGTGGCGGCACGCCATGGCGGCGCTGGCGTTGGGTCCATATGCTCAATGCCTGGGCATCGAGTGCCCGGTCGGCCTGGGAGACCGGGCACCATTTTATTGGCACGGTTGTTGCTGATATTGGCGGTCGGGCGCAGAGAATGTTCGCGGCAAGACGCGACGAGCGATGGTTCTGGGAGGACGAGCATGAACGGACTTGGCGGTCTCAACAAATCACCCAACGGGGTCGTGATCGGGCTCGTGCAGTTGCAGCTACCCGTTGTCGCGACGAAAGCGGATCTGGCCAGGCAGACCGAGCGCATCGTCTGGATGGTCGGCAAGGCACGGCGCAATCTTTCCACCATGGATCTCGTGGTGTTTCCCGAATACTCGCTGCACGGCCTGTCGATGGACACCAATCCGGAGATCATGTGCCGGCTCGACGGGCCGGAGGTGGCAGCCTTCAAAAAGGCCTGTATCGACAACAATATCTGGGGCTGCTTCTCCATCATGGAGTTCAACCCGCACGGCAATCCCTACAATTCGGGTCTGATCATCGACGATCACGGCGAGATCAAGCTCTATTACCGCAAATTCCATCCCTGGATCCCGGTCGAGCCGTGGGAGCCCGGTGACATCGGCATTCCCGTGATCGAGGGACCGAAGGGTGCGAAGATCGCACTGATCATCTGCCATGACGGCATGTTCCCGGAGATGGCGCGCGAATGCGCCTACAAGGGCGCCGAGATCATGATCCGCACCGCGGGCTACACCGCGCCGATCCGCGAGAGCTGGCGCTTCACCAACCAGGCCAACGCGTTCCAGAACCTGATGGTCACGGCCAATGTCTGCATGTGCGGCTCGGACGGCTCGTTCGATTCGATGGGCGAAGGCATGATCGTCAATTTCGACGGCAGCATCATCGCGCACGGCACGACCGGGCGCGCGGACGAGATCATCACCGCGGAAGTACGGCCGGATCTCGTGCGTGAGGCGCGGATCCACTGGGGGGTCGAGAACAACATCTATCAGCTCTGGCACCGCGGCTATGTCGCGGTGAAGGGCGGCGCGATGGATTGCCCCTACACTTTCATGCAGGACATGGTTTCGGGCCGTTTCCGCCTTCCCTGGGAGGATGAAGTCAAGATCACCGACGGCACCTCGTGCGGCTTCCCCGCGCCGACGCGGATGTTCGGCAAGACGGCGAAGGCCGCCGAGTAACCGGCGGGGCGACGTCCATTACCTGAAGAAGTGAACGAGCCCGATGCTCAGGCCAAGCAGCAGCAGCAGCGACAGGGTGACGGCCGCGGTCACCCGGCCGCCAACGGTTGAGAGCACGCGCACATCGACGCCGAGCCCAAGCGCCGCCATCGAGACGACGGTCAGGATCACAGCCGTCTTCGTGACCGGCGCAATCACGATGTCGGGCACGAGCTGGAACGAGCGCAGCGCCGCCAGCGCCAGGAAGCCGATGATGAACCAGGGCACCAGCTTGAACGGGCTGATCGGGACGGTCTTCGCGTTGCCGGTCTGACGCTTCCGCCGGGCGACGAACAGCGAGAGGCCGACCACGATCGGCCCGAGCATCAGCACCCGGACGAGCTTCACCAGCGTGCCTATCTGGGTGCTGACGATGCCGGCCGGCACGGTGGCCGCCAGCACCTGCGGCACGGCATAGACGGTGAGGCCGGCGAGGATGCCGTATTGCGTTGCCGACAGTTTCAGGAGCGGGATCAGGAGCGGCAGGCCCAGCACCATCAGCACGCCGAGAATGGCGGTGAACGAAATCGACGAGGCGATGTCGTCGCCGCTGGCCTCGATGACGGGCGCCACGGCCGCGATCGCCGAATTGCCGCAGATCGAGTTGCCGCAGGCGATCAGGATCGCGAGCTTTGTCTTGAGCCCGAGCATCCGGCTGAGGCCGAAGCTCACCGCCAGCATGATCGCGACGGTGGCCGCGATCGCCGCGATCAGCAGGTAGCCCGACGCCACGATGGCGGCGAAGCTGATGGAGGCGCCGAGCAGCATCACGGCAACCTCGAGCAGTTGCTTCGCGCTGAAGGCGATGCCGGAGCGCCAGCGCTCCGATGGCTGCCAGGCGGTGCGCACCACCATCCCCAGCAGGATCGCGACAACAAGAGCCTCGATATAGGGATGATCGAAAATGCGCTCCTCAGCGGCCTGGACGCCGAGTGAGATGACCGTAATCACCCCGCAGAGAAGGATGCCGGGAATGAGTGAAAAGGTGCGCTTCAGCACACCGGCTTTCTGCTCCTGAGTGGCAGACCCTTTTGATGATTCCGGCACGAAATCCTCTTGTTCGAGAAGATTTTATGCGCCAAGCCGCGCCTGTTGGCTAATATATTTTCGAGCTGCCGCGATAGAGAGAAGTTATGTCCCTAAACTTGCATCTGCTCCGCCTGTTCGCGGCCGTGGCACGGACCGGGAGTTTCTCCCGGGCCGCAGAGCTATTGCACATCAGCCAGCCTGCGATCTCCAAGGGAGTACGCGACTTCGAGCTGCAAGTGGGCTGCCGCCTGCTCGACCGTACGCCGAAGGGCGTGCGGCCGACCCTGGAAGGCCGGGCGCTGGCGCGCCACGCGGAGGCGCTGTTTGCGGCCGAGCGGGCGGCCGAAGACGAATTGCAGGCGCTGCGCGGCCTCGACAGCGGCTCGCTGCGCATCGGCGCCAGCACCACGATCGCGACCTACATGATCCCGGCCTACCTCGGCATCTTCCATCGCGCCTATCCCGGCATCGACCTGCATCTGGTGAGCGCCAATACCAGCGATATTGCCGACCTCATGCTGGCACAGGAGATCGAGATCGCGCTGGTCGAGGGACCGGTCGAGGACGAGAACCTGGTCAGCGAGGCCTGGCGCACCGACGTCATGGGCCTGATCGCGGCGCCGGATCACCGCTTTGCTGCGGGTCCTGGTCTGCTACCTGCCCCGATCGATTTCCGCCGGCTGGACGAGGAGATCCTGATCGTGCGCGAACCGGGTTCCGGTACGCGCGAGATCGTGGCGCAGGCGCTGGCCGCCCACGGTGTCGAGCCCAAACGGACGCTCGAAATCGGCAGTACCGAGGCGATCAAGCAGGCGGTCGCCGCGGGCGTCGGCGTCGCCATCGTGTCGATGGCGACGATCGACGATCAGGTCAGGCTTAGGCGACTCAAGGTGATTCCGATCACGGGCGTCAGGATCGAGCGCACGCTCTGGCAATTGAGGTCGCCCGGCCGGCTGGACGTGCCGGTGGCGACCGCGTTCGAGCGGATCATCCGGGATGGGGGAGAGGTGCCGGCCAGCGCGCGCCGGCCATCGATCAAAGCGCGACGAGCGCAACCAATTCCTGCGCCCAGGCAACGGCACCTTCGAAGCTGAACTGGCCCGGTTCGAAAAAGGCCGCGCGCGCCACCACGATTCCGACAACCAGCACCCAGAATACGCTCGTGCCGGCCGACTTCAGCCATTTCGAGGCACGCTCGCCAGCGATCGAGTTGTCGACTGGGGGGACTGGCTCGCCGTAGGGATCAAATTCGCTCATTGCCGCAACCATCTGTAATGCTCCGTTAATGTCGCGACAATTGACGCAGAAGCAAGGGCAGCGAAATGCCTTTTGCGGCAGTGACTTGGAAGGACGTTTTCTAACGCTGGACTAGAAGAGTGTTTTCTTCTCGTCGACCTGATTGGGCTCAATTATCGGCCGCGCGCCGCGGCGCCACCCGGGGCAGTGTCATCCGCACACTCGTCCCTTCCGCCGGCGCGCTGTCGAGATGGAGTTCTCCGCCCAGCCGATTGGTCACGATGTTATGCACGATGTGCAGGCCAAGCCCGATACGACCATTGTCGCGACGGGTGGTGAAAAACGGATCGAAGGCCTGCCGCCGCACGTCGCGGCTCATGCCGCAGCCATCGTCGGCGAACAGGATGTCCACGTGGTCCGCGCCTGATGCGCGCAGCCTGATCGCGATGGCGCCGCCCTTGCCGTCAGGAAATGCGTGCGTGACCGAATTGAGAAACAGGTTGGTCAACACCTGGCCGTAAGGGCCGGGATAGCTGTTCATCGCAAGATCAGGTGCGCCATCGACCTCGAGGGTCAGTTTGTTTTTCGGCAATGCCGGACGCAGGCTCAAGAGAACCTGCTCGGTGAGTTCGGTGAGATCGAACTCGCGTCGGTCGAGATAGCTTCGATCGACGGCGACCTGCTTGAACGATTGCACCAGTTCGGCTGCGCGGTTGAGGTTGCCGACAAGCAGTGACGACGCGCTTTCGACGACCTCGATAAAATTCTTCAGGCTGGACTGCTTCAGCTTGCCGCGCGCGGCTTCGGCGGCAAAGTCGGCGCATTTGCGCTCCAGGACCGAGGCGACGGTGAGGCTGGTTCCGATCGGGCTATTGATCTCGTGCGCAACGCCAGCCACAAGCCGGCCCAACGCAGCGAGCTTCTCCGCCTCGATCAGGGACGCCTGGGTCTCCTGGAGGTGGTGCAGCGCCGTCTCGGCCGCGTCGCGCGCGGCGCGGATCTCGCGTTCGCTGCGCTTGCGCTCGGTTATCTCTTCGGCCGCCACGTTGACGCCAACGATGTTCCCGTTCGGCCCGCGCTGCGGATGCCAATGGGTGATCCAGCAGCGCTCGTCATTATGTCCGGGGCGCTGGCCGTAGACCTCGATGTCGGTCACGGGCTCCCCGGTCTCCATGATCGAGCGCACGATGCCCTCGACCGCCGACGCCAGCGCGGGCACGCAATCGCGCACCGTGCGCCCCAGATGGCCTTCAACCGAAATGCCGCAGATCTCGGTGAGGCGCTGATTGATCTGCAAATAGCGGCAGTCAGGGGAAAGGTAGGCGAGGCCGATCGGCGCAGTGTCATAGATCAACTGCAACGCCGGTTGCTTCGGGAACTGCACGTCCCGGACGACGGACGACTTCATGTGATTTCTCCCCGTTCAGGGAGCTTAACCGGTCGCGGCCGGGCGCAATAGCCCCAATGACCTCTCATGTAGGGCGAAGCCGTTCGGAAGGGGACAGATCGGCGCGGGTGCCCCCGCCTCGGCACGCCTCAGGTCGCGAAATTCCGCGGCCTGAAATTCTCGATGAAGCGCAGCAGCACCCGCGCGCCCGTATCGGCATCGGCCAAGTCGACATGCTCGGCGGGATTGTGGCTGATCCCGCCGCGGCAGCGCACGAAGATCATGCCGATATCGGTGATGTCGACCATCGCCATGCCGTCATGCCCTGCCCCGCTCGCCAGCTCCAGCACCGGAAAGCCCTCGGCCGTGACAGCGTCGGCGATCTGCGATTTCAGCCAGGGCGCGCAGGGCACGCTGCGGTTCTCATGGGTAACGTCGATCTGCAGAGCGAGCTCGCGGCGCTCTGCAATCGCCTCGATCCGCCGCACGACGTCCGCCACCGCACGCTTGCGATGCATGTCGCCTGGCGCGCGGATATCCACGGTGAAGGAGACCTTGCCCGGGATCACGTTGGTGGCGCCCGGAAGCGCGGTGATACAGCCAACGGTACCGACGAGGCCGCTTTCGTCCCTCTTGCAGAACTCCTCGATCGCGACGATGCATTCGGCGGCGCCCGCCAGCGCATCTCGCCGCAGGGCCATCGGCACCGTGCCGGCATGGCCGGCAACGCCGGCGAGGCTGGCGGCGAGCCGGGTCGCGCCCGATATCGCGGTGACGACGCCGACCGGCAACCCCCTCTGCTCCAGCACCGGCCCCTGCTCGATGTGCAGTTCAACATAGCCCAGCAGCTCGCGGCGGGCACGCGCCGCCTTGCCGATATGCTCGGGGTCGAGGCCGAATTGAACCATGGCGTCACGCATCGAGACGCCATCGCGATCGCGGGCAACGAGCACGCCGTCGTCGAACGCGCCGGCAACCGCACGGCTGCCGAGCAGCGTCGAGGCAAAACGCACGCCCTCCTCGTCGGCAAAGCCGATGATTTCGATCGCGAACGGCAGCCGCCTGCCGCGGCGGTTCAAGTCCGCCACGCAGGCGATCGCGGTGATGACGCCGAGCGGTCCGTCCCATTTGCCGGCGTCGCGCACGGTGTCGTAATGCGAGCCCAGCATCAGGCATGGCAGGCCCGCCCGATCGCCCTCATAGCGCCCGCAGACATTGCCGATCGCGTCGAAATGCGCGCTCATGCCGGCCTCGCGCATCCAGGACAGGATGAGATCGGCGGCCTGGCGGTGTTCGGGCGTCAGGAAAACGCGTGCCAGATACTCCGGGGTTTCGGAAATCGCCCCGAGCTGACTGATCCGCGCCGCGATTTCGTCGCCAAGCGTTGGCGGTTTCTCGTTCATGCTTTCCGGTGCAGGTCGCATCCGCGGCCAGCCGCGAGGGCCGCCACCAGCCCCACTCGTAGCAGCCTCGGTCCGATTCACCAGTCGGCAAATTGCCGGTCTCGCGCCCGACCTGCGGCGCCCTTTTCCCGATCTCGCCAGTTACCGGCTGCTTAACAGCCTTGCATACAACGATCCATGATCGCCTAAATTATATGCACATCATCATCCAACGTCTACGTTGCTTGATCCAAGCGATTACCGTTGCTTTTCAAATTCAAATACTTCCGGGAGCCTGGCTAACAAACGTGCTCTGGCATGAAGCTTGCGACACGACCTCCGGGCTCCGCCGTCTCGGCGCGGCTGCGAAACGAAAAGGCGGGCGGACCGCCGGAGGGAGCAGGCATGGATTTTGGCAGCATTTCACGAAGGCATTTGTTGCAGGGAAGCGCGGCGCTGGCGCTCGGCGGCACGCTCGGCGTCCGCGGCGCCGCCGCGGCGGAGACGACCGTGGGCTTCATCTATGTCGGCTCGCGCGACGACTACGGCTACAATCAGGCGCACGCGCAGGGCGCGGCCGCCGTGAAGAAGCTGCCCGGCGTAAAGGTGGTCGAAGAGGAGAAGGTGCCGGAGACCGACGCGGTCGAGAAGACCGTCGAGTCCATGGTCAACCTCGACGGCGCGACGCTGCTGTTCCCGACCTCGTTCGGCTACTACAACCCGCACGTCGTCAAGATGGCGAACAAGTTTCCGAAATTGCATTTCGAGCATTGCGGCGGCCTGTGGGCTGACAAGGACCCGAAGAACGCCGGCAGCTATTTCGGCTACATCGACGAGGCGCAGTACATCTCCGGCATCGTCGCCGGCTACACAAGCAAGAGCGGCAAGCTAGGCTTCGTCGCCGCGAAACCGATTCCGCAGGTTCTGCGCAACATCAACGCCTTCACGCTCGGCGCAAGGCTTGCGAACCCCAAGGCGACGACGCAGGTGATCTTCACCGGCGACTGGTCGATGCCGGTCAAGGAAGCCGAGGCCACCAACAGCCTGATCGACCAGGGTATCGATGTGCTGACCTGCCACGTCGACGGTCCGAAGACCATGGTCGAGAACGCCGCCCGCCGCGGCGCCTTTATCTGCGGCTATCACGTCAACCAGTCGCCGCTGGCACCGAAGGCCTATCTCACCGGCGCCGAGTGGAATTGGGAGGCGCTGTATCCGAAGTTCGTCAAGATGATCATGTCGGGTGAATCGATCCCGAACTTCTACCGCGGCGGCCTGAAGGAAGGACTCGTCAAGGTCTCGCCCTATGGCGAAGCGGTCTCGGCGGAAGCGCGCAAGCATGCCGACGAGGTCAAGGCGAAGTTCATGGCCGACGGCTACACCATCTTCAAGGGCCCGATCGTCGACAACAAGGGCAAGACCGTAATCGCGGGCGGCACCGACCGTGGTCAGAAGGACGCCGAACTCGAGAAGATGGATTATCTGGTCGAGGGCGTGATCGGAGCGACCGCGTGACCTCCGAGGTGGCGGAGTCGGCGGAAGCGGTCGGAGTTGCACCGGCCGCCGACGCCGGTTTCCTCCAGCGCTACGGTGCGACCATCGAGTACATCCTGATCCCAGGCGCGGCGCTGCTCGGCGCGCTCGCGGTGTTCGGCGTGTTCGTCGCGCTGTACGGGAAGAACCCGCTCGACCTGTATTTCTACATGTACTATGGCGCGTTCGGCACCTGGTTCTCCTGGCAGAACACGCTGACCCGCGCAGCGCCGTTGATCCTCACCGCGCTGTGCACGGCGCTGCCGGCGCAACTCGGCATGGTGATCATCGGCGGAGAGGGCGCGCTATTGATCGGCGCGCTGTCGGCGACCGCGGCCGCGTTGGCGCTGCAGGGCGCTTCGCCGATCATCGTGCAGATCGCGATGGTGATCGCCGGCGTGGCCGGCGGCGGTCTCTGGATCACGCTGTCGGGAAGCCTGCGGCAATATCGCGGCGTCAACGAGACGATCTCGAGCCTGCTTCTGGTCTATATCGCCCTTGCGATCCTCAACCATCTGGTCGAGGGCGCGATGCGCGATCCGGCGAGCCTCAACAAGCCGTCGACGCGCGAGATCGGCGCCGTCAACATGATCGGCACCATTCCCGGCACCGACGTGCATTGGGGCCTTGCGTTCGGTCTGGCCGCAGCGGTCGCAGCCTACGTCCTGATCTATCATACCACCTTCGGCTTTGCCGCGCGCGTCGCCGGCGGCAATATCCGCGCCGCCAAGATCGTGGGCTTGAGCGTCGGCAGGCTGATCCTGGCCATCTGCTTCCTCGCCGGCGGTTGCGCGGGCCTTGCCGGCATGATCGAGGTCGCGGCCGTGCAGGGCCGCACCAATGCCAACCTTGCCGCCGGCTATGGCTTCACTGGCATCCTCGTCGCCTTCCTGGCGCGACAGAATCCGCTCGCGATCATTCCGGTCGCGATCCTGCTCGGCGGCATCAGCGCCTCCGGCGGCCTGCTGCAGCGACGGCTCGGCCTGCCCGACGCGTCGGTAATGGTGCTGCAAGGCATCATCTTCGTGTTCGTGCTGGCGAGCGACGCGCTCTACGGGCGCATCGGTTTCCTGAAAGGAAAGTCCTGACATGGCGGACCCTTCGATCGGGCTGTGGACCGTTCCGCTGGCGGTGTTCGGCGGCGCGATTCGCGTCTCGACTCCGTTCCTGTTCGTGAGCCTTGGCGAGTGCATCACCGAGCGTTCGGGCCGCATCAATCTCGGCCTCGAGGGCACGCTGGTGATGGGCGCGATGAGCGCCTATGGCATCTCCTATCTGTCCGGATCGCCGTGGCTCGGCGTGCTCGCCGCCGGCATAACGGGCGCATTGTTCGGCGCGCTGCATGCCGGCATCTGCTCACTGCCCCGCGTCAATGACATCGCGGTGGGCATTGCGCTGATGCTGCTCGGCACCGGGCTCGCCTTCTTCCTCGGCAAGCCCCTGATCGAGCCCACGGCTCCGAGGCTGCCGGCGATCGATTTCGGCTGGTGGAGCGACGTGCCGCAGGTGCGCGCGGCGCTGCGCATCAACGTGCTGTTCCTGATCGGCGTTGCGATTGCGCCGCTGCTCTACTGGGCATTCAGGACCACGCGCTGGGGCCTGCTGATCCGCACCGCCGGCGAAAGCTCGGACGCGGCGCGTGCCATGGGCCACTCGGTGCTGCTGATCCGACTGCGCGCCACCATGGTCGGCGGCTTCCTTGCCGGCATCGGCGGATCGTTCCTCTCCCTGTTCTATCCCGGAAGCTGGAACGAAGGCCTCTCCTCCGGCCAGGGAATCACCGCGGTCGCGCTCGTGATCTTCGCGCGCTGGGATCCGATGCTGTGCCTGTGGGCCTCGCTTGCCTTCGGCGGCGCCGCCGCGCTCGGGCCGGCGCTGCAATCGGTCGGCGTCACCTCCGGCTATCACCTCTTCAACGCCGCGCCCTACATCCTGACGCTGGCGATCATGATCATCACCTGCTCGCCGAAGCGCACGCTGACGGGCGCGCCGGCCGAACTCTCGATCACCCGATAACACGCGCCAGAACGAGATCGTCAAATGCCCGAGCGCACCATCAAGTCCGAACCCTATGCCTGGCCCTACAACGGTGATCTGCGCCCCGAGAACACCGCGCTCATCATTATCGACATGCAGACCGACTTCTGCGGCGTCGGCGGCTACGTCGACAAGATGGGCTATGATCTGTCGCTGACGCGGGCGCCGATCGAGCCTATCAAGAAGCTGCTCGCCGTGATGCGCGCTAACGGCTTTCACGTCATCCACACCCGCGAGGGCCATCGGACCGATCTCGCCGACCTCCCCGCCAACAAGCGCTGGCGCTCGCGGCAGATCGGCGCCGGCATCGGCGATCCCGGTCCCTGCGGCCGCATCCTGGTGCGCGGCGAGCCCGGCTGGGAGATCATTTCCGATCTGGCTCCGCTTCCCGGCGAGCCCATCATCGACAAGCCCGGCAAGGGCTCGTTCTGCGCTACCGACCTCGAGTTGATGCTGCGGCTGCGCGGCATCGAGAACATCGTGCTGACCGGCATCACCACCGACGTCTGCGTCCACACCACGATGCGCGAGGCCAATGACCGCGGCTTCGAATGCGTGCTGGTCGAGGATTGCTGCGGCGCGACCGACAAGGGCAACCACGACCACGCGATCAAGATGATCAAGATGCAGGGCGGCGTGTTCGGCGCGGTAGCGAGATCGACTGACCTGATCGGAGCGCTGTCGTGATCATCGGCGAGCCGCCCGCACCAGCAGGCGCCTTCGGCGTCGACGCCATCGCCATGACCATGCGCTTCGGCGACTTCCTCGCGCTCGACAATGTCGAACTCAGGGTGCGGCCGGGCTCGTTCCACGCCCTGCTCGGCGAGAACGGCGCGGGCAAAAGCACGCTCGTGAAGTGCATCATGGGCTACTACCACGCGACCGAAGGCGACATCATCGTCGGCGGCCGCGAGCAGAAGATTGCCAATCCGAAGGACGCGCACGCGCTCGGGCTCGGCATGGTCTACCAGCATTTCACGCTGGTGCCGGCGATGACGGTCGCCGAGAACCTGGTGCTGGCGCGCGACGACGTGCCCGCCGTGGTCGACTGGAGCAAGGAGAACAAGGCGCTCGCGGCGTTCCTGTCGCGGATGCCGTTCAAGGTGCCGCTGGATGCAAAGGTCTCCGACATCTCCGCGGGCGAACGGCAGAAATGCGAGATCCTCAAGCAGCTCTATCTGAAGCGGCGCTTCCTGATCCTGGACGAGCCGACTTCGGTGCTGACGCCCGGCGAGGCCGACGAGGTGCTGGGCATGCTGCGCGCCATGGTGGTCGCGGGCGAGTTGACCATCCTGATGATCACGCACAAATTCCGCGAGGTGATGGCCTTTGCCGACGAGGTAACGATCCTGCGCCGCGGCAAGCTCGCCGGAAGCGGCCGCGTCGCCGATCTCACGCCGGACGAGATGGCGCGCACCATGATCGGCGCCGAGCAGTTGACGGTGCAGCCACCGCGGACCGGCGACGCCGGCGCACCGCGGCTCGAGCTGGACAAGCTCACCGCGCGCGATGACGCCGGGGCGATCGCCGTGCATGGCGTGTCGCTGACGGTGAAGAGCGGTGAGATCGTCGGCATTGCCGGCGTCTCCGGCAACGGCCAGCGGCAGCTTGTCGAGGTGCTGGCGGGCCAGCGCGAGGCGGAGAACGGTGTCATCCGCGTCCAGGGCGAGACCTATTCGGCGACCCGCGACGAGATGCGCCGGCACAGGATGTCGCTGTTGCCGGAGGAGCCGCTGAAAAACGCCTGCGTCGGCGGCATGAGTGTCGCCGACAACATCGCGTTTCGCGAATTCGACCGCGCGCCGTTCGCGACAGGCGGCTGGTGGCTCAATCGAGCGGCCTTCCGCAAGGATGCCGCCCGTAAGATCGGCCTCTACAAGATCAAGACCCGCACGCCGGATACGCCGATCGCGGCGTTGTCCGGCGGCAATGTGCAGCGCGCGGTGCTGGCGCGCGAGCTCAGCGGCGATGTCGAGGTGCTGATCGCCGCCAATCCCTGCTTCGGGCTCGACTTCGCCGCGGTGGCGCAAATCCACGCCGAGATCATGGCCGCGCGCAACCGCGGCGCCGCCGTGCTTTTGGTGAGTGAGGACCTCGACGAGCTGCTCGAGCTGTCGGACCGGCTGGTCGTGATGTTCCACGGCCAATTCGTCCACGAAGCCCGTGCCAGTGACGCCGACCTCACCGAGATCGGCCGGCACATGGCGGGGCATTGACGTAGGCCTATCCAATATCGAACGCGTGCTGCGCGAGATGCTTGAGATTTGCGTGCCAGTGTTCGGCAATTGCAAGCCGGGTCGGGACCCAGACCCGCTCGTGCTTCCCGACATAGTCGAGAAAGCGCATCAGCGCGGCGGCGCGGCCGGGACGGCCGACCACCCGGCAGTGCAGCCCGACCGACATCATCCTCGGTGACGTCGCGCCCTCGGCATAGAGCACGTCAAAGCTGTCCTTGAGATATGTGAAGAACTCCTCGCCGCCGCCGAAGCCCTGCGGGTTGATGAAGCGCATGTCGTTGGCATCGAGCGTATAGGGGATCACCAGATGCGGCTCCGATCCGCGCGACCTGATCCAATACGGCAGGTCGTCGGCATAGGAGTCGCAGAGATAGCGCAGGCCGCCGGCCTCGATCAGCAGCCGCAGCGTGTTGATCGAGCAGCGGCCGGTGTACCAGCCGAGCGGGTGCGCGCCGGTCGCCTCGGTGTGGACACGGATCGCCTCGGCGATTTCCGTTCGCTCCTCGGTCTCCGACATCTCCTTGTGCTCGACCCAGCGCAGGCTGTGGCTTGCGATGTCCCAGCCCGCCTCTTGCATTGCCGCGACCGCTTCCGGACTGCGCTTTAGCGCCATCGCGACGCCGAACACCGTGGCCGGCACGTTGCGTTCGGTAAAGATCCGCCACAGCCGCCAGAAGCCAGCGCGCGAGCCGTATTCGAACATCGATTCGATATTGGCGTGGCGTTGGCCCGGCCAGGGCTGCGCGCCCAGCACGTCGGACAGGAATGCCTCCGACGCGCGATCGCCATGCAGGATGTTGTTCTCGCCGCCTTCCTCGAAATTGATCACGAACTGCACGGCGACGCGCGCCTGTCCCGGCCACTTCGGGTCGGGCGGATTGCGGCCGTAGCCGCGGAGGTCGCGCGGGTAGCGGGACTCGGTCACGTCAGATTTCCTCGAAGCGGATTTTCTGCGCGCCCTTCCACAACACGGTCTTGCCGAAGGCGGCCAGGTTCTCAAGGCCCGAGGTCAGTGTGATGAAATGGTTGCCGGCGAGCTGGCCCATCTTGCTTGCGAAATGCACGCCGCCATAGGCAAGCAGAATCTCGGTCTCGCTGATGCCGCCGGGATAGAGGATGACCTGGCCCGGCGCCGGATAGCTGGTGTGGTTCTCGTAAGAGACGCCGAAATCGAGGTCACCGAGCGGCATCCAAACGCCCTCGCCACTCCAGCGCACATGGATCGCCTGGCTCTCGAATGGCATCGCCTTGCGGAACGCGGCAACCGTCTTCGGCGCGAGTTGCTCCTCGAAGCGCGCGTCGAAGGTGAAGTCGCCGGCGCGGACAATCAGTTTGCTCATCGGTCTTTGCTCTTGGGTGACCTTGCGGAAAGACGTGACATCCCACCATTGCCGCCGGCTCACCTGGGAAGCAAGAGAGATTCCGCCCGTTCCTGCCCGTTTTCGCGACGTCGCAGCCCGCAATGCAGATTTGTGTCGAGGCGCATTGCGCGCCCCTCCAGCTTTTGCGAGCCTGAAAAAGGGAACGCGAAGAGGTGACTCGATGACAACAAACAGTCTGCACGGCCATGTTGCTTTGGTGAGCGGCGGATCGCGCGGCATTGGCGCCGCCATCGTCAAGATGCTTGCGGATGCCGGCGCGGCCGTTGCCGTCAACTATCGCGAGCGCGCAACTGAAGCAGAGACGCTCGCGAAGGGCATCACCGCAGCCGGAGGCCGCGCCGTTGCGATCGCCGCGGACGTATCGGAAGCTGCCGCCGTCGCCCGCCTCGTCGCGCAGGCGAAAGCCGAACTCGGCCCGGTCGATATCCTCGTCAACAATGCCGGCATCGCGATCGTCAAAGGTGTCGACGATCTTACGGAAGAGGATTTCGACCGCACCATAACGGTCAACCTCAAATCGGCGTTCCTGTGCACGCACGCCGTGCTGCCGATGATGCGTGCCCAAAAATGGGGCCGCATCGTCAACATCTCCTCGGGCGCGGCACGCGGCGCCGGCTCGATCGGACCGCACTACAACGCGTCGAAGGCCGGCCTCGAAGGATTGACCCGCGGCTATGCCGCGCGTCTCGTCAAGGATGGCATTACCGTGAATGCCGTCGCTCCGTCGCTGATCGAGACCGACATGATGAAGGGGCAGAGCGGACTGGTCAGCCGGATTCCGCTGGGACGCTTCGGCACGGCGGAAGAGGTCGCGCAGGCCGTGATGCTGCTGGTCAACAATCCCTACATGACCGGACAGACCATCGCGATGAGCGGCGGCATGGCGTTCAACTGACGCGGATGCGGTAGCTCAGCGACTGGCGTTCGCCGGCAGCGATGTGCATCAGGCCGGGCTTCTCGGTGAACTCGCCGTCGAACTCCGCGGGGCTGGCAAAGCCGCGCCAGGGCTCGATACACAGGAACGCTGCACCGCCGGGTTTGGACCAGACGCCGAGTTCGCGAAAGCCGTTCCAGGATACATCGACCGCCGGGCCCTCCCCGGCGGCGAAGCGGACCGACGCGCTCGAAAGCTGATCGAGGATGACCGCGTCATCATCGAACAGCCGTTCCGACAATGTGAGCGTCCTCCCCTGGAGGGGACTCGGTTCGACCTGCTGCCGGAGCAGACCGCCCTTCAGCCGCCGGATCGGCGCCGGCTCCTCTTTCGCGAAGGTCAGCGTGTAAGCTTCCTTCGGCAACGCGGGCAGCAGCGGCCAGTTGAAGGCGGGATGGCCCCCAAGCGAGGCCGGCAGCGTCTCCGTGCCCGTGTTGGTGACGTCAAAGGCGACTTCGAGATCGGCGTCGTCGATCGTGTAAGTGACTTCAAGCCGGAATGCGAAGGGATAGTGCGCGCGGGTCTCGGCGTCGTCGGCCAGTGCGAGCTTGCAGGAGCGGAGACCCTGCGCCATCCATTGAAACCGCCGGTCGCGCGCAAAACCGTGCTGCGTCATCGGATAGGCCTTGCCATCGTGATGCAGCGTGTCGTTCTTGAGCTTGCCGACGATCGGAAACAGCAGCGGCGCGTGGCGCCGCCATTGCGGGCCGGCTTGCCACAGCAATTCGACACCATCGGCGTTCCTGAGCGAACTCAACTCGGCGCCATCAGCCAAAATGGTCGCGACGATCCTGTCGCCGCGCAAGGTGTGACTATCGCTCATGCCTTGCCTCGCCGAAAGCGTTATGCAATGGAAGCAGATGTTTCATCCTGGTGACGCCGTCAACCACCTTGTGACCATGCGCGGCGCAGGTCAGCGTGAATTTGACTGATCGCGCGGCGATGACGTCAAAACAGCAAGCTTGCCATGCAATTTTCGCGTTTGCCCGGTCCGAGTTTGCATTTTCTTGCAACTTAAGGATGAACGCGAATCCGCGTTCAACACCCGTGATTGCCCGCTCCACGCCAATCATCGCGGGCGCGTTTCTTGCACTTGAAGATTCTGCTAACCTCGCTCCAAAATCCCTATCGCGCGGTCATCCCCATGCCTGACGGTTCTTCCACGGCGCATCTCTATCGTCCCAAGCTCGTCACGACGCTGACCGAGGGCTACGGCCTTGCC
The DNA here is from genome assembly GCF_018131005.1 of Bradyrhizobium lablabi. GTDB lineage: Bacteria > Pseudomonadota > Alphaproteobacteria > Rhizobiales > Xanthobacteraceae > Bradyrhizobium > Bradyrhizobium lablabi_D. The sequence goes on along the minus strand of NZ_JAFCJK010000004.1, from coordinate 193,857 downwards.
GCCTTCCGTCAAGACGTGATCGCGGGGCTGACGGTGGCGGTGGTGGCGTTGCCGCTGTCGATGGCGATCGCGGTCGCGTCCGGCGTGACGCCGGAGCGCGGGCTTTTTACCGCCATCGTGGGCGGCTTCCTGGTGTCCGCGCTCGGCGGCAGCCGGTTTCAGATCGGCGGCCCGGCTGGCGCCTTCATCGTGCTGGTCGCAGCGACCGCCGCACAGTTCGGGATCGACGGGCTCGTGCTGACCGTGCTGGTCTCCGGCGCGATGCTGACGCTGATCGGCGCGTCGGGACTGGGATCGCTGATCCGCTACATCCCGCATCCGGTCACTGTCGGCTTCACTTGCGGCATCGCCGTCACCATCCTGGGGAGCCAATTGCGCGATCTCGGCGGGTTGACGCTGAACGGGCCCGAGCCGGGCCTGTTTCTGCCGAAACTCATCGTGCTGTCGCACGCGCTTCCGACGCTGAGCTGGCCTACGCTGGCCGTCGGCGCCGGGTCGGCGGCGGTGATCTTTGCGCTGCGCGCCTGGCGGCCGGCATGGCCGGCGATGCTGATCGCGATCGTGCTCGCGTCGATCGCGGTACAGCTGCTGCATTTGCCGGTCGAGACCATCGGCAGCCGGTTCGGCGAGATTCCGCGCGGCCTGCCCATGCCGCATGTGCCGGAGTTCTCGTCGGCGCTGCTCTGGCAGATCCTGCCCGCGGCGTTTTCCTTCACGCTGCTCGGCGGCGTCGAGAGCCTGCTCTCAGCCAAGGTCGCCGACAGTATGACGGGCCGCAAGCACCGTTCCAACATGGAGCTGGTGGCGCAGGGCATCGCCAACGTCGCCTCCGCGCTGTTCGGCGGCATCAGCGTCACCGGCACGATCGCGCGCACCGCGACCAACATCCGCGCCGGCGCGCGCAGCCCGCTCTCGGGCATGATGCATTCGGCGTTCCTGCTCCTGTTCATGGTGCTGGGCGCGCCGCTCGCGGCCTATATTCCCCTCTCCGCGCTGGCTGGCGTTCTGGTCGTGGTGTGCTGGTACATGGCGGAGAAGGAGGAATTCCTGCGCCTGATCGGGGATCGGCGCAGCGCCGCGGTGCTGACCACGACCTTTGCGCTGACGCTGTTCAAGGACCTGACATTCGGCATCATCACCGGATGCCTGCTTGCCGCAATGTTCGCCGGCATCGACCGCTGGTATGCCGGCAAGAAGGGCTAGCCCCGCCCCCAGTATCGCTAACCGCTGTCGCGCAGCACCAGCTCGAAGCCGAGATCGACGTGGCGCTCGCCGCCGCGCTCGAGCGTAAGTGTCGCCGCGGTGCTGCCGATGGCGTCGCCGTGCACGCTGATCGTGGTTAATGTCGGAGAAATCAGCCGACCCATCTCGAGATCGCCGAGGCCGATCACCGCGACCGGCTGCGCGGACGCCGGTCCCTCGCGCAGGAGTCCGGCACGGCGCAGTCCCGCCATGAATCCGATCGCATGAGCATCATTTGCGGCGAACACCGCGTCGACCCCGGGTAATCGCGCATGCGCCACAACACTGCCGGATGCGTTGCGATCGAGGATCAGCCGGCGCGGCTCGGCAAGGCCGCTCGCCAAAATCTCGTCCTTGAAGCCGAGCCAGCGTCGCGTCGCGCGCGGATCGTCACCGCCGATGAAAGCGAGCTGCTTGCGTCCCTGCGCGACGAGATGTTTCGCGACCGCAACGCCGGCCTTGTAATTGTCAAAGCCTGCGACCGCATCGATCGGCATCGCCGGCAGATCCCAGGTCTCGACGATCGGAATGCGCGCGTGACGCAACAGGCGGCTGCCTTCCTCCGTCGCGGGTGAGCCGACCATGATGATCGCCTCGGGCCGCCGCGACAGCAGCGCCGCCAGCATGCGGTCTTCGCGCGCGGCGTCGTAGCGCGACTGCGCCAGGATCACGGAGAAGCCGAGCGGCTCGAGCTTGTCGGACAGTCCCTGCACCGTATCGGCGAAGATCGAATTGGCGATGGTTGGGACCAGCACGCCGACCGAATTGGTCCGCGCGCTCGCCAGCGCGCCCGCGACCAGGTTCGGCACGTAGCCGAGGTCGCGCATTGCCTGCTCGATCCGCGCCCGCGTTTCCGGCGCCACCAGCTCAGGCGTTCGCACCACGCGGCTGACCGTGATCGCGGACACGCCGGCACGTTTGGCCACCGCTGAGAGCGTGGGCGCGACGTCGGCCGGGCCCGCCTCGGGTTCAGTCAGATCGGAACTCATGGCGGGAGCCTGCACGATTCCGGGTTGCCAAACCATGATGTTAGCGCTAACACCCGTGTATGTTAGCGCTAACATAACGTCAAGAAGGGAAAGCAGTATGATTTCGGACGACCTGGTTCAGACCTACAAGCGCGACGGGGTAATCGTGGTACCCGAGGTGCTCGACCGAGAGACGCTGGCGCGGGTGCGCAGTGTCCTTGCCGAACTGGTCGCCGGCGCGGCAAAAGTGACCGAGCACACCGATGTCTACGACCTCGAGCCCAGCCATACGCCCGAAAACCCACGCGTCCGCCGCATCAAGGCGCCGCACAAGGTACACCCGATCTTCGACGAGATCGTCCGTAGCCCGGCCGTGATGTCGATCCTCACCAGGCTGATCGGCCCGGGACTTCGCCTGCACGGCTCGAAGCTCAACATGAAGTCGGCGCAATACGGCTCGCCGGTCGAGTGGCACCAGGACTGGGCGTTCTATCCGCACACCAATGACGACATTCTCGCGATCGGCGTGCTGCTCGACGATTGCGATATCGAGAACGGCCCGATGCTGGTGACGCCGGGTTCGCACAGCGGCGACACCATGTGGGATCACCATGGCGACGACGGCTGCTTCGCCGGCCTGATCGATCCCGACCTGATCCAGGACGACATCAAGCGCGCGGTGCCCTGCATGGGCAAGGCCGGCAGCATGTCGTTCCACCATGTGCGCGCGCTGCACGGCTCGGCAACCAACACTTCGAACAAGCCGCGCAACCTGCTGCTTTACGAAGTCGCTGCCAGCGACGCCTGGCCGCTGATGGGGGTGAAGGACTTCGAGGAGTTCAACGGCCGCCTGCTGGCTGGCCCTCCGGTGATCGCGCCGCGACTCACTGACGTGCCGGTGCGGATGCCGCTGCCGCCGGCGAAGCGGCAGGGGTCGATCTACGAGACCCAGTCGGCGTCGAAGAAATCCTACTTCACGCGTGCTGCCTGAAGAACCGACCACGATGCCCGCGGCCAGCCGCGGGCATCGCTGCTTGCCAGAGCATGATCCGGACCCGGAGGGCCGCGTAGCCCAAAGTAGGCAGCGGTTTTCCGAATAGACCATGCTCAAACAAAACGACCACAAAAAATAGACACAACGGGGAAACGAATGACCGAGATGGCAAAAGACGGCGCCAGCAAATCGCGCCTGCGCGTGATCCTGGCTGCGAGCATCGGATCCGCGCTCGAATGGTACGACTTCTTCCTCTACGGCACCGCCGCGGCTCTGGTGTTCGGCGAGCTGTTCTTTCCGAAGAGTGATCCCGTGGTCGGCACGCTGCTTTCGTTCCTGACCTTCGGCGTGGGCTTCGTGGTGCGGCCGCTGGGCGGCCTCTTGTTCGGCATCCTCGGCGATCGGTACGGCCGCAAGCCGGTGCTGGTCGCAACGCTCCTGATGATCGGCATCGGCACCACCGCGATCGGCTTCCTGCCGACCTATGCGCAGATCGGCGCCTGGGCGCCTATCCTGCTGGTCGCGATGCGCGTCGTCCAAGGCCTCGGCGCCGGCGCAGAGTATGGCGGCGCGGTCATCTATCTGGTCGAGAACGCACCGCCGAAGCATCGCGGCCTTTGGGGTGGCTTTGCGCCGCTCGGCGTCTCCGTCGGCAATCTGCTCGCCGCCGGCGCGTTCGCGCTGGTGACGATGCTGCCGCGCGAGGACCTGATGAACTGGGGCTGGCGCCTGCCCTTCCTGGCGAGCTTCCTCCTGATTCTCGTCGGCATCTTCGTCCGCATCCGCGTGACCGAGACGCCGGTCTATACCGATGCGGTGGTCGCGCGCGGCAAGGTGGAGAGCAATCCGGCGATGGAGGCGCTGCGCCGGCACCCGCGCAATTTCTTTGTCGTGCTGGGCGCGCGGATGGCCGAGAACGGGCTCGGCTATTTCTTCCCGGTGTTCGGCCTGAGCTACATAATCAACACCGTGGGCGTTCCGAAATCGGATGCGCTCAGTGCGCTGATGCTGGCATTCACGATCGAGCTGTTCGCGATTCTTGGCTTCGCTGCCTTGTCCGACCGGATCGGACGGCGGCCGGTCTACATGTTCGGCGCGCTCGCCGGCGTCGCTCTTGCCTTCCCGTTCTTCTGGATGGTCGGCACCAAGCAGTGGATCATGATCGCGCTCGCCTTCATCCTGGCCCGTGCCGTGGTAACGGCCGCGATGTTCGGACCGCAGGCGGCCTATTTCGCCGAGCTGTTCCCGCCGCAGCGCCGTTTCGCCGGCTTCGCGTTCGCGCGCGAGCTCGGCTCGCTTTTGTCAGGCGGCCCGGCGCCGTTTGTCGCAACCGCTCTGGTGGCGGCTTACGGCACGTGGTGGCCGGTGGCCTGCTACGCGATGTTCCTGTCCGCCTGTACCGTGGTCGCAATCTGGATCGGGCCCGAGACCTATCGGGAGGACATCGAGGCCAATGAGGCCGCAACGGACGAATTGCCCTCGGCGATGCCGGCGCGGGCCTGATCCGCGACGCCGGGTTTGACGGTGTCGGCGTGCGCTTCATCGATCCCGCCTTTGCGCGCGATGTGACCGATTTCCTTTGCGCACGGCATGATCTGGCAGGCGCAATGCGCTGGTGATGAAGAGTATGATCCGCGCGTTGTGGGACCAGATCGCCGACGAGAGGCAAAGCCAGAGCAATATCGGTTCTGATTGAAACAGAACCGAAGCTCTAGAATCTTGTTTTGTTTTCCTTACTCCAACTGGCATCCACTTCGATCGAAAACGCCGTAGCCGGCGCGTTGATTCCACCCGAGTCCAGCGGCATCCTGAAGCAAGCGAAACTTCAGGAAGCACCGGACGCCGTGCACGTTAGCAGCTTGACCAACCTGCTCCCATGCCTTGCACGCACTGTCGCGCTGATCTCTGCTGCCTCCATCGGCGCCGAGATCCGCGCGGCCGAACTGTCGCTGAACGTCGCGGACATGCCGCGCGTTGCGACGGTCGACCCGCGATTCCAGTCCTACAACATCGAGATGGTCGAGGTCACCGGCGGCCGCTTCTGGCGGCCCTACGCGTCAACCGATGCGCCTGCGGGCCCGAATCCCGACCTGTTCGCCGAGCGCGCCCCGATCGACCTCGGCGACGCCAGGCTGCGCAGGCTGGCGGCGGCCCTGTCACCGGCCTATTTGCGCGTCAGCGGCACCTGGGCCAACAGCACCTTCTTCGCGGATTCCGACACGCCTCCATCCGCACCGCCGGCAGGCTTCAAGGGCACGCTGACACGCCAGCAATGGCGAGGCGTGATCGACTTCTCGCGTGCTGTCGATGCGCCCGTCGTCACATCATTCGCAATCAGTGCGGGTACGCGCAACACCAAGGGCGTCTGGATTCCGGAGCAGGCGCAGCACCTCCTCGCCTACACACGATCCATCAACGGACGCATCGCCGCGGCCGAATTCATGAACGAGCCCGATCTTCCGGCGATTGGCGGCGCGCCTGACGGCTACGACGCCTCGGCTTACGCGCGGGACTTTGCCGCGTTTCGTGCTTTCATCAAGCAGGCCGCGCCTGATGTGACGATCCTCGGTCCAGGCACGGCCGGCACCGGAGCCGACGCTGAAGCCCTTTTCGCCGCGTCCGCGCAAGACGTCGATGCGATCTCCTATCATCATTATGGTGCGCTCTCGGCGCGATGCGGCGGTGATCGCACGCCGGAAGCGGCGCTCGCGGACGGCTGGCTTGCGCGAAGCGAGAACACGTTTGCATTCTACCGCCTGCTGAGGGATCGCCTCGCACCGGGCAAGCCGCTCTGGCTCACCGAGACGGCGGAGGCGGCGTGCGGCGGCAACCGCTGGGCTGCCACCTTCCTGGACAGCTTCCGCTATCTCGATCAGCTCGGGCGTCTCGCCAAGGCCGGCGTGCAGGTCGTAATGCACAACACTCTCGCCGCAAGCGACTATGGCCTGCTCGACGAGCGGACGCATGAGCCGCGGCCAAACTATTGGGCCGCCTTGTTGTGGCGGCGGCTGATGGCAACCACCGTGCTGGACACAGGGACTGCTCTTCAGCCCGGCATTCATCTGTATGCCCATTGCGCGCGCGACATCCCAAGCGGGGTTGCCCTGCTCGTGATCAACAATGATCGGGAGAAGCCGCACGAGCTGGCGTTACCAGCCGCGTCGCAACGCTACACGTTAGCAAGCAAACATCTCGGGGACGGCACCGTCCAGCTCAACGGCAGAACGCTGACGCTCGATTCCGAGGATCAACTCCCATCCCTCCCCGGTGAAGCGATTCCGGCAGGAACGATCACGCTCGCTCCGGCAACTATCACCTTCCTTGTCGTTGCCGAAGCGCACAACGCCGATTGCCGCTAGCGAAAGGGGCATCTCACGCCGCGGTTCGGCTAGCCTCCGTCGAATCCTGCGGCACCGCGACAAGATGGCCGAGCATGATTGCCGTTATCAGGCGCTCCATCTCGATCCGCGCAGTGACATGCGACATGGTCGGCCGCGCGCCGAGCGTCAATTGGCTGACATCATCGATAGCGGTCAGACCGCGCGGAAAGAATTCGCGGAAGATCACCCGCTCGGCAAGGCCATCGACCAGCCTGAAGTTCAGCGTCTTCGACAGTTCGCTCAAGGCTTCGCCAACCAGGCGCTTGTTGCGTGATCCCAGCGTGGAGAGCCGGCTCCGCAACACGACCCAGTCGAACGCCGCCTGATCGTTGAGGCCGCGCTGCCGCCGCGCTTCCTCCACCATCATCGAATAGTGGCTGATGCCGGTGACCTTGAAGTCGTTCGCATCGACGGTGCCAAGCACGTCGAAGTCCAGGAAGCTGTCGTTGAGCGGAGTGATCAAGGTGTTCGCCAGCGAGTGCGCGAATGTCGTCAGATAGGTGTCGTGGCCAGGACTGTCGATGACGACGAAATCATGCGACCGGCTCAGCCGTTCGACGATCTCGCCAAGCGCGCTGCGCCCGAGCGTCTCGACTTCGCTGTTGCCGCTGCCGACCGTCTCGAAGCACATATGCGTCGGAGCGCCCAGATCGAGCGAGGTTTCCCGTGCCCAGTCCCGCCGATTGTCGACGTAATGGGTGAGCGTCTTCTGCTTTGTGTCGAGATCGATGGTGGCGACGCGCTGACCGGCCTTGATCAGGGCGATGGCGACATGCATGGCAATTGTCGATTTGCCGGAGCCGCCCTTGTTATTTCCTACGACAATTACACGTGCGCTTGTCATGCGGCTCCTCATCGGACGCTTGAGTCAAAAGCTGAATGAAATTGATTTCGGGTAAGGACGAATCTCGTTGATTCGACGAATCGCGACAAGAGTCGTCTTGACTTCGTCACAATTTATCCGGAGCGGCTGCGACATCAATGCCACAGCCGCAGCGTGTCATGCTCGTGAGCGCGACCATAGCGCTTCGATCGAGGTCGATGCCGGTTCGCGCGAAAGAAAGCGCGTCAAAACAAGTATCCGGAGCTTCGGTTCTGATTCAATCAGAACCGAAGCTCTAGCGTCCCTGAAACACCGCCGCGCGGCGCTCCACGAACGACTTGATGCCCTCGGCCGCGTCGGCGGTGTTGAGCACGCGTTCGCGGATCTGAGGTATGATTGCAATCGCCGCCTGCTCGCCGGCCTCGATGAACTTGCGCCCCGCCTCCTTCGTCACCTGGATGCCAAGCGGCGCGTTGCGCGCGATAATTTGCGCCAACGTCATAGCGCGGTCGACCTGCTGACCCGCGGGCACGACCTCCTGTACAAGCCCGATCCGGTGCGCTTCCGCCGCCGAGAACTCGTCGCACAGCAGAAGGTGATACATCGCATCGCCCCATCCGGCACGACTGATGTAGCGAAAATGCGCCCCGGCCAGCGGCGCGATGCCGCGCTTGGCTTCCATCTGACAGAAGCGGCAATCGTCCGCCGCGACGACGATGTCGCCGGCCAGCATCATTTCGATGCCGATGGTGAAGACGATACCCTGCACCGCGGTAACGATCGGCTTGCGGCAGCGATTGGACAGTCCGAACGGATCGATGTTGCCGTCCGGCACCGGCCTGCGCTTTGCGGTCGGGCCGAAGAATTTTGGCATGTCGAGGCCCGCAGTGAAGTTTTCGCCGGCTGCACAGAGCACGCCCGCCCAGAGGCTGTCGTCCCTGTCGAGAAGCGTCAGTGCGTCCGACAGTTGAGCCATCATCTCCGGGCTGAAAGCGTTTTTCTTGGTGGGATTGTCGATGACGATCTTCAGGATGTGGTCGTGCTGTTCGTGACGAACCTGGCCCTCTCTCGCGCTGTCCGTCATCCGATCCTCCCATCTTTTTGGCTGACGAATTCTGGATGACGCTTGTCATCCAGTAGTATGATGGCCATAATCTTGGTGGAGAGTCAAACGGCATTGGGGGCAGCACGACATGGGTCATTCCCGGGCTGACAAGGCGAGGAGCCACGAACGCATACTGAACGCGGCCGCCCTGCAGATCCGCGAGGGCGGATTGGATGCGCTCAGCATTGGCGGCCTGATGCAACGGGTAAACCTCACCCATGGCGGCTTCTACGGCCATTTCGACTCGCGATCGGACTTGATTGCCGCCGCGCTGGGTCAGGCGCTGGCCGGGGGCGAGGCCGCTGCGCGCGTCTCCAACGATCCCGACAAGCCGGGCAGCGCGAGCGCGATGGCGAGAAGCTATCTCAGCCGCGCGCATCGCGACTCTCGCAAGACGGGCTGCGCGATCGCCGCCCTGATCTCAGACGTTGGACGCGCCAATGAGAAGTGTCGCGCCGTGATGGAGCCCTACATCGAGGCGTTCATCGCCAAGGTCACGGAGGTGCTCGGCGATGATGACGACGAACGGGCGATCCTGGCGGTGAGCGCGATGGTCGGCGCGCTCGCCATGTCGCGTGTCATCACCGACCCGAAGCGGTCGGACGCCGTGTTGCGCGCGGTTCGCGACGGCATCGTCGCGATGTCCCCGGATGAATGAATCAGCCTGCGCTGCTAGCGTGTCGAACGGAGCAAAGCAATGAACGATCAATCGGCTCTCGAATCGAGTGCGGTACAGGGAAGCGTGCTGATCGCAGGCGTCGGTGCGTCGAACGGTCTCGGCGCCGCGATTGCGCGCCGCTTTGCCGCGGGCGGCTATCCCGTCGCAATCGCCGGCCGCAATGCCGACAAGCTTGCAGCGACTGCGGCCGAGCTCGTCGCGACCGGGGCGAAGGTCGTCCATGTCGTCGGCGATGCCTCAGTCGCCGCAGATGTAGCCCGCTTCGTCGAAGCCGCCGAGCGACTCGCACCGCTGGCGATGGCGGTGCACAATGCGGGCTCCAACCGCCCCGCGCCGTTCCTGAAGGTGACCGAACAACGGTTTGAGGAGCATTGGCGCGAGCACGCACTCGGCGGCTTCCAGCTGGCGCAGGCCGTGATCCCGGCGCTGCTTAAGCGCGGCGGCGGCACGCTGGTGTTTACGGGCGCCAGCGGCTCGCTGCGCGGCAAGGCCAACTACGCGCCGTTCGCCGCGGCGAAGGCCGCGCTCCGTGCGCTGGCGCAGAGCGTGGCGCGCGAGTTTGGCCCGCAAGGCATTCATGTCGGGCACATCGTGGTCGACGGGGGCATCGAGGGCGATCGATTGTTGGGCGTTCGTCCCCAATTGAAGGGCGATCGCGGACCCGACGGGCTGCTCAACATCGCGGCCATCGCGGACGCCTATTGGGTGTTGCATCACCAGCATCGCAGTGCCTGGACGCTGGAGCTCGATCTGCGCCCTTGGGCGGAAGCGTTCTGACGCTCGACCGGGCAGCGACGGTGTGCCGGGAAATCCGTTGCGCTCTCGCGAGATCTTGTATCTGCGCGGCCCTGCCCGCCCGGCCGTGAGCCGCACATCGAAACCCAGCGTTTCGGTACGCGGCCTTGTCCGGGCACGGGCGGCCATTAGCTCCAATCAAATGTAACCGTAACCTACTTGCTCGGGCTTGTTGACGTGACGCGAGTTCATCGCGCCCGTGGATGTCAGGCCGACGAATGGATCAACCGATGACAACCCCCATCGAATTCGGACTCGATACCTTTGGCGATGTCACCAAGGATGCGGGCGGTGCGCCTCTGCCGCATGCCCAAATGATCCGCAACGTCGTCGAGGAGGCGGTGCTGGCTGACCAGCTCGGGATCGACTCCATTGGGCTCGGCGAGCACCACCGTGCCGATTTCGCGATCTCCTCGCCCGAAGTGGTGCTGGCGGCGATCGCCACGCGCACCCATCGAATCCGGCTCGGCTCGGCCGTCACCGTGCTGAGCTCGGACGATCCGATCCGTGTCTTCCAGCGCTTCTCCACCGTCGATGCAGTGTCGAACGGCCGCGCCGAGGTGATTCTCGGCCGCGGCTCCTTCACCGAGTCGTTTCCGTTGTTCGGCTTCGACCTCCGCCAGTACAACGAATTGTTCGAGGAAAAGCTTGGTCTGTTCGCGGAGCTGCTGAAGCAGGAGCCGGTGACCTGGCAGGGCAAGCTGCGCCCACCACTTGCCAGCCAGTCCGTCTACCCGCCGGTCGAGCGTGGCAGGTTGAAGACCTGGATCGGCGTTGGCGGCAGCCCGGAATCGGTGGTGCGCGCGGCGCATTACGACCTGCCGCTGATGCTCGCCATCATCGGCGGTGACCCGAGGCGCTTCGCCCCCTACGTCGACCTCCATCAGCGCGCATACCGGCAGTTTGGCCGCGAGCCGCAGCCGATCGGCGTGCATTCACCGGGTTACGTCGCGGAGACCGACGCTCAGGCGCGCGAGGAGCTGTGGCCTGACTACAAGGTCATGCGCGACCGAATCGGCAAGGAGCGCGGCTGGCCGGCGATGAACCGCGACGAGTTCGTGCATGAGGCCGATCACGGCTCGCTCTACGTCGGCGCGCCGGAAACCGTGGCCCGGAAGATCACCTCGAACGTGAAAGCGCTGGGGCTTGCGCGATTCCAACTGAAATATTCGGCCGGCCCGTTGCCACACGCGAAGCTGATGAAGAGCATTGAGCTCTATGGTCGCAAGGTGGTGCCGCTGGTACGCGACATGCTCGCGTCGTGATTCGTCCGCTCGGCACACTTGAAAGCAAAACCCCCGGCGGTTTCCCGCCGGGGGTTCTGTTAGATCGATGATCAGATCAACCGGTATTACCAGTTGCGCTGAGCGCGGAGCAGCAGGGCCACGGTGTCCTGGTCCTTCAGCTCGTACACGGCCGCCGGCTTGGCGACACTGTTGATCGCGGGCACGTTGATCGTGCCAGAGAACTTCTGGTCGAGGTGGGTGTAGAGGACGTCAGCCGAGAACGTCAGGTTCTTCACCGGAGTCCAGCGGGTGATCACACCGATCTGAGCGATGTTGAAGTCCGGGTTGCAGTTGGTGATACCAGCAGTCGCTGCACCCAGGCCTGCGATCGATGCGCAAACGATAGCCGCACCACCGTTGCCGTACTTCAGCTGAGCGTACGCACCGTAGATACCCGTGTTCCAGTAGGCATCCCAGTTGTGGGTGTAACCACCGCGGAAGCCCCAGGTCTGAACCGTGGAGATACCGGTTCCGTTCGCGAACACGCCGTCAGCAACGCCAGCGATGCCAATGCTCTGGTAGACGCCCGGCAAGCTGGAGCCGCCGAACATTGTGTAGTTCGATACGTTCAAGCTCTGGAAGTTGTAGCGGGTTGCACCGTCGGTGTAGACCGCCTGCATGTTGACGGTGTCGCCGGGGCCTGTCGGGATGTTCTTGATCGACAAGGCAACCTGCGCCGCCCAGCCCCACTTGTCGTCGGGGTGACCCGTGATCTCGGTTGTGCCGTAGTACGCCGCATGGTTGTCATGCGCCGCGGCCGAGAACTGGAACAGACCCCAGGCCTGATCGACGCGCAACATGGCGATGAAGTCAGGAGACCTTGTACCACCGAAGTCGCTGAGGCCGTAAGCGCCGCCGGTGAAGACCGCCGGGGTCACGAGCGCAGCACTTGCGTTATACAGGTTGCTCTGGCCGTACGCCGTCGGATCCTGAGCCGACAAAGAAAGCGACACGCCGTTGCCGAACTCAGCGGTGTAGGTGAACTGGTTCACACCAGTGACCGTGCCGCCGCCGCCGACGAGACCGTCGAAGTTGTTGGCCGGGTAGTTGGTCCAGGGCGTGTCGAACTGCGACACGGCTTTACCCATCGTGAAGCCGGCGAACTGGATGAAGGCGTAGTAGACGCCGACCGAACCACCGGCGATACCACCGTCTGAGGGGTTGCCGACGTTGCCGGTAGCAGCGCTGTACGTGGTGCCGCCCGTGCCCGCTCCGCCGTATGAACCGGAGGTCCATGAGAAGGTGGCGTCGAAGAAGGTGCGGACCACGCCGTATTCGGTCGCGGTGCGCGTATCGATGTTCAGGTCTTCACGAGAGCGGAAGGTGTAGTAGTTCGACAAGCGGTTCTGGGCACCCAGTTGTCCGTTGTACGCACCGTTGAACACCGAGCCGTTCCACGCAGTTTCAACGCGCAGGTAGCCGCCCAGCTTGATGCAGGTGTCAGTGCCGGGAATGTAGTAGAATCCGGGACCATACAGGGAACAGATCTTCACGTACTCGACCGCTTTGGCCTTGACGGGAAGATCGGCCGCCTGAGCTCCGCCGACAGCGACTAGAGCCGCCGCCGAGCCGAGTATAAGGCTCTTAACCATCTTCATGTTAAACCTCCAAGTTGCTCTATCTCAGGGAAGGTTCCGGATCCGCTGGGTGAAACACCCTAAGGTTGGTCCCCTTGTCCCTTAACCCCGCTCAGTCACTTCGCGCCTTCGGACACACCCGCATGAACGCGAGGGACTTAAGCGAACCACCAAGACGGGACGACCTTGGGATGCCCCCCTCCGTCGTAGTTCCATAAGAGACAGAAGCCCCCCGATCACGCAACAAAAGACCGCGTCGTTTCGGCCCAGTTTCGGCGGTTTTCGGACAATTGTTGCACAAATATCACGGGCATGTGAGTCACTCGTGATCCCTAAGCCATTGACCGAAAAGGGGAATAATTGCAGCCCGGCCAACGGCTGGAAATTGGGCAATGATTGGCGCAACGCTATGCAGGAGGCGTGGTCCTACGGAAAGGCCGGAATCACCTTCCCTTTCGATGCACTGATTCCGTCTCCCAACCGGACCTCCAAAAATGCGCCTATGCACTTTGCAACGCCTGCGCGATGTCCGCGATCAGGTCGGAGGGGTGCTCGATGCCGATCGACAGGCGGATCGTCGTGTCAAGAACGCCGATCTTCTGGCGGATGTCTGCCGGGACGCCTGAATGGGTCATCGTTGCTGGCAGGCTGGCGAGCGACTCGGTGCCACCCAGGCTTACCGCCAGCTTGAATATCTGCAGCGCGTTCAGAAATTGCGCCGCGGCGGCCTGGCCGCCGGCGATGTCGAACGAGAAGGTGGAGCCTGCGCCGCTGCATTGCCTCGCGAACAAACCGCCGGCGGGCGAATCCGCGTCGAGATGGGCGAGGTAATGGACCTTCATCACCTTGGGATGGTCGCGCAGGTAATCAGCTACAAGCCGCGCGTTTGCGTTGGCCTTTTCCATGCGAAGGCTCAGCGTCTCGAGCGAGCGGCTGATCATCCAGCATGAGTGCGGATCCAGTTGGGTCCCGATAGCGCCGCGCAATGCCTTGACGTCCTTCATGTGGACCTTCGAGCCGAGAGCGGCGCCCGCGATCAAGTCCGAATGACCGCCGACATATTTGGTCAGCGAGTACAATGAAATATCCGCGCCATGTTCGATCGGCCGCTGAAACAGCGGCCCGAGCAGCGTATTGTCGCATGCGATGATCGGCGTGTGTCCCTGGGCCTTGCCGATCGCCTCGGCGATGCGACGGACCATCGCGATATCGACCAGACTGTTGGTGGGGTTTGCCGGAGTTTCGATGAAGATCATCGACACGCGGCCACCGCGCATGGCGCTCTCCGCCGCCGCTCTGACTGCAGCTTCGTCGACACCGTCGGCAAAACCCACGGCGCCGATCGAGAGGCCAGCAAGCGTCTTCGCAAGCAGCGTTTCCGTGCCGCCATAGAGTGGCTGCGAATGCAGGATCACGTCGCCGGGCCGCGCGTAAGCGAGGATCGTGGTCGCAATCGCCGCCATGCCGGAGGAGAACAGCGCGCAGCTCTCCGTGCGCTCGTAGACGGCAAGCCTGTCTTCGACGATCTCGCTGTTTGGATGATTGAACCGCGAATAGACGAGGCCCGCACCCATGCCCTCGGGCGGCTCGCGCCGGCCCGAAACGAAATCGAAGAAGTCCTTGCCATCGTCGGCGGTCCTGAACACGAAGGTCGAGGTCAGGAAGACCGGCGGCTTCACGGCTCCTTCCGACAATTGCGGATCGTAGCCGTAGTTGAGCATCAGCGTTTCGGGATGCAGCGCGTGGTTGCCGATATGGGTCTTCGACGGAAACGGTTTCACCATGGTTGCCTCGCAGTCTTGAAGAAACGTCGCGCCCCGCACCTCATGAGCAATCTTTCAGGCAAGCGCCGGGAACGGGTTGTGCGCGAGCACGGATATCGCTGCGGCAGGCAATGCGCCGCGCTCGATCAGTTCCCTTGCCCTGGCGAGATCGTCGGCCATGTAGCGATCATAACCGAGCGGCGGCACTTGCTCGCGCAACAAGGCAAGAACAGCTTCAAGCGGAGCGCTGGTCGCATGGGGCAGGCGCAGCGTGATGCCTTGCGCGGCAACCAGCAGTTCGATCCCGAGAATGCCGGCAAGATTGTCGGCCATGTCAGACAGCCGGCGTGCCGCGTGCGCGGCCATGGACACATGGTCTTCCTGATTGGCGCTGGTCGGCGTTGAATCGATCGAGCCGGGGGCAGCGCGTTGCTTGTTCTCGGCATAGAGCGCGGCGGCGGTCACTTCCGCGATCATGAAGCCGGAGTTGATGCCGGGCTCGGGTGTGAGGAACGGCGGCAGTCCGAAGTTGAGCGCGGGATCGACCAGGGTCGCGATGCGCCGCTCGCTGATGGCGCCGATCTCGGACAGGGCGAGCGCGATCTGGTCGGCGGCGAAGGCAACCGGCTCGGCGTGGAAATTTCCACCCGAGACGATCTCGCCTGTCTCGACCAGGACCAGCGGATTGTCCGTGACGGCGTTGACCTCGATGGTCAAGGTGCGCGCAGCCTGTGCGAGCAGATCGAGCGCCGCGCCGGCCACCTGCGGCTGGCAACGGAGGCAATAGGGATCCTGCACCCGTTCGTCGCCTTCAAGATGCGACATCCTGATGTCACTGCCCGCCAACAATGCGGTCAGGGCCGCGGCGGCGGCGATCTGCCCGGCATGCCCGCGAAGCTCCTGGATTTCGGGGCGGAACGGGGCGGTCGAGGCCATCGCCGCATCGACCGACAAGGCCCCGGTCAACAGCGCGGCACAGGCGAGACGGTGGGCGCGCACAAGCCCTGCAACCGCGTAGGCGGTCGAGAATTGCGTTCCGTTGATAAGGGCGAGACCTTCCTTCGGCCCGAGCGTCAACGGCGCGAGGTTAGCCGCCGCCAGCGCCTCGCCCCCCGGCACGAGCCTGCCGTCTATGATCGCCTGCCCCTCGCCGATCATGACCGCCGTCATATGCGCGAGCGGCGCCAGATCGCCGGACGCGCCGACCGAGCCCTGCTGCGGAACGAGCGGATAGACCCCGCGCTCAAGCAACGCCTGGAGGTGCTCAATGACGGTACGCCGAACCCCGGAGGCCCCGCGGCCCAGCGAGACGATCTTGAGCGCGATCATCAGCCGGACGATCGGCTCGGGCGTGGGCATCCCCACGCCGCAGCAATGGGACACGATGAGATTGCGCTGGAGCAGCACCGTCTGATCGGACGCAATGCGCTTCGATGCCAGTTTTCCGAACCCGGTATTGATGCCGTACACCGGAACGTCCGCGCCCGCCGCCGCCGCGACGATGGCGGAGGCGGCCTCGACGCGCGGCCAGAAGGACGGATCAAGCAGCACGGATGCGCCGTCGAGCACTTGCACGAGATCGTCGAGGCCGACGCACCCGGGCGAAACCTGAATGGACGTCTGCCGGCTCATCGCTCTCTCCACGCCCCGTCGCGCACGTGATTGAATGAGCTTCCGCGAGCACTACGCGCGCGTCAAGAAACGTTGGCCGGATTGCTGCGGAAAGCGGCCGGATGCTGGTTTTCGTGTGGACGCACGGAAAATCGCGCTTGACGCGTGCCCGTCACGCCGATCGCGGTGCAGATGGGAACTTTAGAGGTGACGGGGGGGTGGACCGCCGGAGCCCTTCGCAATCCCCCGGCGGTCCGTACCGTGCAATTGAAATTGTGGTCGCTGTTCGAGTCTTTTTGCTCGACCCTCCCTGCGCGGTAATGCGGGCATAGATAGATTGCGTGACAATCGCGTGTCTGTTCACTTTTGAACGCAGGTTTCCGCGCACAGAGTTAAGAGCCGCAGGCTCGCAAGACGACCCGGCACACGCAAATGGGCTATAACATACGCGGTATTTTCCCGGATACTTCTGCGGCCAATAACGTCATATTATCCCTGCATTCATCTAGTCATACTTGCGTTCGCCCGGCAGACGGCAATGTCTGCCGGGCTTTGAGCATTCGGCTTTGATCGCGGCGGCGGGCTTTGACGCGCTCGGGCGGCAGGCATTCCGGCGAACATCTCGCCCAGCGAACGGCCTCCACGGCGACTTGCTTCGCGCGCCGGCGCAGCAACCTGGCGCGCCTCCTGACCTCGTTTCGGACGACGACTACGGCCCGGCCTCGCCCCGTCGAAGCAAGCCTCGAAGAGAAGTCCAATCCGCACCTCGTTAACAGGGAAATAAAGTCGTGCAATGTCTCCCCGTTCATCGCGTGCTGCATCCGCCGCGGATGGGCGCATTATCTCGCATACCTTATTGCCGCCACCGGCCACATGGCGCACAACCGCAAAGACGATCATCGGCACGACATCCCCAAGACGTTGTTGAAGTTCAGCGCCAGGATCCTTGAGCAATACTGACGTCGCGAGAGTGCTTGATCGCGCAAAGGTAGAGCGGCATGGTCTTCGCGATCAACGCGTTCTGCTCATGATGTCTCGCCAAGCCTGAGTTCAAGAATGGAGAGTGCCGAAATGCCGAGAGACGATGGCCTGTCGACGCCTAGTTCTTTCTGCTCGCCTTTGGCCTTACTCGAATCCGCCTGCGAGCGCGAGATCGTTTTTTCTGAAGGTGTTCCCTCGATCGACTCCGGAGCGCTATTTCCGGATGAAGTCAAATATATCCAGCATGCGGTCGAGAAGCGTAGAGCCGAATTCGGTACCGCACGCGTGTGCGCGCGCCACGCACTATCCAGGTTGGGCATTCCGCCCTGTTCTTTGGTTCCGCGTGCCGATCGGTCGCCGCAATGGCCGCCCGGTGTTGTCGGGAGCATTTCCCACACCGACAAACTCTGCGGAGTGGCAGTCACAACCTCGCCTCGCATCGCAAGCCTCGGTCTTGATCTCGAGATCGATGCGCCGCTTGAATCTGAACTACAGACCTTGATATGCACGTCGACTGAAAGAAGATGGCTTGATCAGTACAAAAGTCCGGAAAGTGGCCACGCCGCAAAAATACTCTTCAGTGCAAAAGAGGCATTCTATAAATGTCAGTATGCTATCACCGAACAATTTCTTGAGTTTACTGATGTGGAGCTCTCTATCGATCTTCAGAACGGTTCATTTTGTGTATCGGGAATTGGCCGCGTCGGCGGTGAGTGGGACAGGGTTCGCAGGACAACTGGAAAAATCCGCAGGTCCGACGGTGTAATTGCCACGCTTGCGGTTTTGGAGGCGATAAATCCTTGAATGATGAATCCCGTGATCGGCGTGTATAGCAGTTGGAGCCCGTCAGTTATTCGTGATTCCCTGGGAGCGGGCTCTACGAGCCCGCTCATTTCCGGCCACGTTGCTCGCGCGCACCGACGAGGTGATTGAATAGGGGCGAGGTCTGTTGTTGGCCCCCAAGCGACGTTAGCGGGATGTCTGCTATTCCGCCGCTGTCAGGGGATAAGCCGCCATCCGGCGAACAGACCAAACTGGCGCGATTGACCCGAACGGGACATCCCGCCCGTCGACACAATCGCTTTTCAACATGCCCGCACTCCAGATAACTCGACCGCGGCGTTCGTTTCGCTTTGCCATTCCACGAGCCATTCAGGGATCCGGGCCGCCGCTCCGGTTCCCGTTTTCCTAATCCAGGCCGCGATAACCTGCCCTTCCTCTGAGAACATGAATACACCGTCCATGCCCTTCGCGCGGCGCAGTGTATCAAGCGCCTGGATGGGGGTTTGCGCGATCGGTCCCCCGACGTTGAAGGATGTGTTCACTGCAACTTCGACGCCGATTCGCCTTCCAAGCGCCGTCAAATAGGCGTGCGCTACGGCATCGGTATGCTCGCGCGCGATCTGCAGCCGGGCAGTTCCATCGACGTGAATGACGGCGGGAATTTGGGCGCGCGCTTGAGGCTTGGCTCTCGCGGTCAGGACCATGTAGTTATAGGCATTGTAATCATCGTCCGAGGCGCCCTCGGACAAGTCGAACAAAGCCTTTGCCGCTGAAAGCGTCGCCATAGGCGCGAGCGGCCGGATCGCTTCGCGATATTTGACGCGCTCGTTAAGCAGTTCGCGCGTGCGCGGGTTGCAAGGGTTGGCCAAGATCGATCTGTGACCCAGCGCCCGCGGCCCCGTCTCTGCCGGTCCCCGGAAGATCGCAATGATCCCATCTCTCGCGGTGATGAACGCCATGAGGTCGGCGATGGCCTCTATCCCGGATTTGTGCGACGCGTCGCCGACGCCGATCCAGGCCACGTCGGCGGCACCGTCCAGAGCGACGAGGATATCGGACATGCGGGGCGCGCGACCGCAATAGAAAGCGTGCTGGAGCGACGGCCCAAGACCCACCCCGGCGGCGGCGGCGAATGCGTAAGCTGCTCCTACCGTGACCCCGGCGTCGTTCGGCACAGGCGGCGTCCACAAATGAAGCCGCGTCGATTGCTTGAGGACGCGGCCATAGTAGCCGGCGTCGAAATGCTCCAGCACGCCCATGTTCGCAACTGCGTTGAGCGCCGCCCCTCCGGTGAGTACTAGCCGGTCGCTGCCGGTCATGCGGATGAGACCGTCAATGATGTGGACGAGCCCATCCTCGAAAACCATCTGGGTGGCCGCCGCCTTGTCGAGCCTCTCCTGCGTATTCGGCCGGTGATGGATGTCTTCGACACGCAGGACGGCGTCGGGGTTCCACATCTCCTCAGGCGCGATGGGTGGGCCCAGGATTTGGGAGAGACCCTCGGTGTAGGGTTGACGAAGCATGCGCCGGGGCCAATTCGCGAGCGACCGGTTGAGATACACGTCGCCGTCCGCCCGGAGATCAAAGATGTTTTGCAGCTGCCGATAGAAAGTGTTGGTCGAACGATCCATGTCGCCATAGGCCGCGGCGCCCATGTATCTGCCTTCGCTGCTGAGCGCTGTCCAGCCGCCCTGCGTCGAGCTGATGATGGCGTAAAACATACCGAGCGAGTCGAATATGCTGGCGTTGCTCCGGATTTGCCGAACGACGCCGTTCTCGCCGAGATAGAGCGTAGTCGAGGCGAAGTCGCCCGAACCATCGACAACTACGATCATCGTCTTTTGCCGCTCTCTAGCGAAAGGCGAGGCCAAATATGAGAACCATGCGTGATTGTCGTGGTGCGGCATGCCAATGATTGGCACGCTGCAATTGAGGCCGAAAAGCTGACCCAACCGAGCTGGAGCTTTAAATCCCTCCTTCAATTGGTCGCCTTCGAAGGCCGCAGCGTTACCCTGGAACGGCAGGTACAGGCTTGCAGGAAATTCCTCCAGAAGGGACCGAAGCCCCGAGGCCATAAGCAGAGCGTAATCGTAGGTCGCGAGACAAGCGACGATCCGCTCGGGGCCAATGCCCAAACCCTTCATGATTTCAGTCAGCGCTTCGAGCGATGAGCGAGGATAGGCGTTGGTATGCTTTCGGCCCGAGAAGCGCTCTTCCTCATTGTTGCAGATGATCCGGGGACCGCCAGCAGGAGTCACCTCGACGAGCGCAACTCCAGTGTTGTGGAATCCGCCGATACTTATGCCAACGAGATAGGCCGTTTCGCCGCGCGCCAGCCTTGCGACCAAATCCCGCGCCCGCTCGGCAGCGAATTGGCTGTTCGGACGATGAATACCTTCATGCCGGAAGAATCGTTCCGCAAGTGGTAGCGCGACCTTGAACCCCGCTGCCGCAAGCCGCGGATGAAGTGGCATGAAGCGCCCGGCTCGACTTGCATTTCGCACAACAAATCTCCTGGGCAAACGCCAAGCGGACCTCAGGCACGCCATTCTACCATATTTGGAAAATCAGCATCCTGCACTCCTCGAAAGGATCAACCCGTGCGACTGAAAGCAGGGACGTGCTTTCTGTGAATGCCTGTTCATGGCCCTTCTCGGACCTCGTGCAATGTCTGCTTCCGCGCCGCGATCCGGGGCTGGGCGCACATCCGGCGAATGGGCCAAAAATGACGGAAATGGCCCTGAGCGGACACATCGTTCTTCGCAGACATCATGACGCCAACTTCCTCGCCGATAGTGATCGAAACCCAAGGATGTGCCCCGTCATGTCGAGACTAGCAATCGCGTTTGCGTTGACACTGGCAGTAACCGCGGTCCACGCGCAAGATACCAAGTCTGAACAATCGAACACGTCGGCCGTCGCCGGCGCAAATAAAACAAGTCCGTTCCTGTTTGATGGGCGAATGCGGGGTGACGGCGCCCGGCAGAGGGTGCTCGTTGGCGATCATCACCCGAACACTGGCGCCATTGTCATGCCACCGAAAACAAAACCCGGATCCGAACGATAAGACCCCGAGAGCGTTGGTCGCCCTGCAATTCACTGCGATCGACCTGGACACATTGCTTCCGTCTCCGGAAGCTCAGCTCGTTCAGATCGGTTCGGAACTAGATTGCGACCTCGTTAGTTTCGGCGCTCGCGCTTCGAAGATCATTATCCAGTTGCTGACGAGCTGCGGCAGCTGGCCGAGATCTGGCATCGTGCAAGCGTCCTACCAAGATTCTTATGTTTCCTCGCCGCTTGTTGCGCGACTGTTGATTGACACGATGAGCCAGCCGCCCTGATATTTTGCGGCTTTTGTGTTGCGGCGTCTGGTAAAAATCTTTCGACGATCGAGTTCTGCAACCGGCTTTCCGAACGATCGAAACTCCAGATATAGCCTAAAAATCGTTTGGACTGTCTCTCCTTCGGATTTGTTGATGACGAGATTTGGTTATGCCAGCCGCCGCGCTCGAAAGGGAGGAGCCCCTCTTATTTCGACCGCCTCCCGCGCCTGGTCGTTGCGGGCTCTCAAACCGCGTTCGGAGATCGCTGACGCGTCGACGCACCGGTCGGTGTCTCACTGTCGCCCTTGAAAATAACGCATGGGTCGACCGCGCTGGTGAGCGTCGCATGTGCGGGTGGTACTCCCACCTAGGTACTTCGCACAGAAGCTCTTCGGCGGGCACGGGCGACCCTCCCAGTTTGGGAGCTTGAAACTTAGACGTCTGGCCAACGCGCCTTTGGTCCGTCGTCCTCGTATCGGCTTTCGGGGCGAAGCAGACGTGAACGGGATGGAAGGATCGATTGAATCGGTCGAAAATGACGCAAAGCGGACTTGATGAAGCTTGAGGTCTGAAAAATGCCAACATCGGCCCCGCAGCAACAGCATCGTCGTTCGATCACCTCGTCGGCGCGCGCTAAGAAGGACACTAGGCGCCGACTGTGTCTGCGTTAGATTGCCGCCTCGGTCCTCGCGTCGAAAACGTGAAGCCTCGAAGGGCGCATGGCAACGCGCAGCTTGTCGCGCACCTTCACCCTCGCTGTCGGCTCGACGCACGCCACCATGACACCCTCGCCGACCTTCATGTCGAGCAGGATTTCCGAACCGAGTTGCTCGACCACCTCGATCACAGCATCAAAGCACGGGCGATCGAGATCGGCTGCCCCCGCCACGGTGAGGTCCTCCGGGCGCACGCCAAGCGTGACTTCGTGGCCAATATACCCGCGCAGGCGCTGAGCCGTCTCGTCCGGCAGCTTGATGCGCATGCCGGAGTTCTCGGCGATCAGTGATCCGTTCGCCTCGGTCACTGTAACGGCGGCGAAATTCATGGCCGGGGAGCCGATGAAGCCGGCGACGAACTTGTTGGCGGGCTGATTGTACAGTTCGAGTGGCTCCCCCACCTGCTGCACGACGCCGTCCTTCATGACGATGACCCGGTCACCCAGCGTCATTGCCTCAACCTGATCGTGGGTGACGTAAATGGCGGTGGTGCCGAGACGCAGATGCAGCTTCTTGAGCTCAACGCGCATCTGCACCCGCAGCTTGGCATCGAGGTTCGACAGCGGCTCGTCAAACAGGAACACGCGCGGGTGGCGCACGATAGCACGGCCTAACGCTACGCGCTGGCGCTGGCCGCCGGAAAGCTGGCGCGGCTTGCGCACTAGCAATTCGCTGATGCCAAGGACGTCGGCCGTCTCCCGCACTCGCTTCTCAATCTCGGGCCTTCCGAATTTGCGCATCTTCAAGCCGAACGCCATATTGTCGTACACGCTCATGTGCGGGTAGAGCGCATAGTTCTGGAACACCATGGCGATGTCGCGGTCCATGGGCGCCAGTTCATTGATCACGTTGCCGTCGATTGAGATATCGCCGGAGCTGATCGGTTCAAGCCCCGCGATCATTCTGAGCGTGGTCGTCTTGCCGCAGCCAGACGGTCCGACGAATACCACGAACTCCTTGTCGCGGATCTGTAGATTGACGTCTTTGACAGCATGGACGCTGTCGTAGAACTTGTTGACCTCTCTGAGGACGACCTGTCCCATTGGTCTCGCCTGCCTCCCATCCACCGTAATTCTGCCTGCCCGCTTTCCAATTGCCAGCATCCGGGGACTGTCAACCCTTCACCGATCCGGTCAGTCCTGCGACGTAGTGCTCGACGAAAAACGAATAGGCGATCGCTACTGGGATCGATCCGAGCAGGGCGCCAGCCATCAGTGGTCCCCAGAAGAAGACATCGCCGCGGATCAGCTCGGATGTGACGCCAACCGGCACAGTCTTCTGCCCAGGCGAGGACAGAAATACGAGTGCGTAGATGAACTCATTCCACGACAGCGTGAAGGCGAAGATGCCGGCCGAGAGGATACCCGGGATCGCCACCGGTATGACGATGTAAAGCATGGCCTGCCAGCGCGAGGCGCCGTCAATGCGCGCGCATTCCTCGAGCTCCTTGGGCACTGCCTTGAAGTAGCCCATCATGAGCCAGGTGCAGAACGGAATAAGAAAGGTCGGATAGGTCAGAATCAACGACCACGGCGTGTCGCCTAGCCGATAGTTGCGGATGATCTCGGCGAGCGGAATGAACAGCAGTGTTTGCGGCACCAGATAGGTAATGAAGATGCCAGTCCCCAGGCTGCCGGCAAATGGAAAGTTAAGCCGTGAGAGAGCATAGCCGGCGAACACTCCGCACACGAGCGAGATAGCGGTTGACGCGAGTGCGATGAACGTCGTGTTCCACAGCCACGATGCAAACAGCGTCTCCTCGAACAGATATCTCACGTGATCCCAGGTCGGGTTCCAGGTCCAAAACGGATTGTAGTTGATCGAATTCCAGGGTCGGTAAAGCTCGCCATCCGGGCGCACCGAAGTGATCACCATCCAATAGAATGGGAACAGCAGGAAAAGCAGGAACAGCGCCATCGGGACGTAGAAGAACACCCACTTTCGCCACCATGCACCTTCGATCATGACTCAACGGACCTCTACGCGGCGGATGTAGAGAAGTTGGATGATGACAACCAGGAATAGCACCGGAAACATCGCAAGCGAAATGGCGGCGCCCTCGCTCAAAAGGCCCGTGCCGATGCCGATCTGATATGCGTAGGTGGCGAATAGGTGCGTCGCATTGGCTGGTCCGCCCCCAGTCATGACATAGACGATCTGGAAGTCAGCGAATGTCTGAATCACCGAGAACAGCACCACGACCATGGTCACGGGCAAGAGCAGCGGCCAGGTGACATACCAGAACCGCTGCCACGGCCTGGCGCCATCGATGGCGGCGGCCTCGCTGAGTTCGGGACTGATAGTCTGCAAGCCGGCGAGCAGGCTGATGGCGAAGAAAGGCACGCCGCGCCAGATATTGACGATGATGATCGAGATCATGGCCAACTCGGGATCGCCGAGCCAGTTGATCCGACCGGTGATCAAGCCGAGATGATAGAGGAGCCAATTGAGAACGCTGAATGTTGGATCGAACATCCACTTCCAGGCGAAAGTTGAAAGCACGGTCGGGATGATGAAAGGCAGCAGGATGAAGGCACGCGTGAAAGCCTTGCCGCGAAAATTGCGGTTGAGCAGCATGGCGAGCCACAGGCCGAGCGCGAGCTTGAAGACGGTGGTCACGCCGGTGTAGAGGAAGGTGTTGTAGACAGAGGTCCGAAAGATCCCGTCATTGAAGATTTTGTAGAAGTTTGCGAGGCCGACAAAATCGCCGGGCACACCCACGCGCGCGTCGGTCACCGACAACAAGATGCCACGCAGGAACGGATAGGCGATGAACGTACCGAGCAGCGCCATGGTCGGTACCAGCAGCATGAATGCGAGCCATCGCTCGTCCTCGAGCAGCCGGAATCTGGGCTGCGGCGCCTGCGGCATGTAGACTTGGGTCTCGGCTATCGCCATCTCGCTTCACCTTGATGCGCACGCCAAGAGGCCGGTCATGCGAAACCGTGATCGCGCTGCCTCACAGGGAGACGGCGCGATCGTACAAGTCCGAGACGCTAAATGCGCGGCAGCCACTTTCGCGGCAGTGCCGACGGGCTGCGCGCATACTTTCAAGCATAGATCTTCTTGAGCTCGACTTCCGCCCATTTCACGGAATCCTCCGCCGTCGCACCCTGAACCGCTTTGGCGTACATATCTGTGATGATGTATTTGGTGAGTACTTCGGCAGCTTTCTTGCCTGACGAGGGCAGAGGATACCCGGGCGTCTGACCAAGGAGGCCCGCGATCTTGAAGGGCGCCATGACCTTGTCCTCCTCCCACAACTTGTGCTTCTCCCATTCGTGGGTCGGCGGCGTCGCGAAACCCTTCTGGGAGACGAACCACGGCTCGTAATTCGCCTTGGTATGAATCCACTTCAACAACGCCTTCGCACCGTCCTGATTCTTCGAATAGTTCGGAATGACGTGAGAGAAGTAGGTGTGCATGGCGAATTGGCCGGCCGGGCCTTTGGGCAGCGGCGAGTGCTGGATGTCGGTTTTCAGCTGCGCGCCTTTCTCGCTGATGTACTTGTCGGGGTTGCGTAGCGATTCAATGTAGATCGAAGCGCCGTTAAGCGTGGCGCAGATCGTTTGCGACAGAAACGCACGGTTATTGTTGGTATCGTCCCAGGCAAGCCCGCCCTCGTCGTGAGCTTCCTTCCAGAACGCCGTCATGAACTTGACGGACTCGATGACCTCTTTCTTGTTTATGTTGACAGTCTTGCCGTCCTTCTCAACCTCGGTGCCGCCCCACGACCACATGTAGGGATAACTGAACGTCGGCGCGTCGCCGAACGTGTGGCCGAGCGTCTGACCGATCGGCCGGCCTTGGGCTTTGAGCTTCTTGCCAACCTCGCGATACTTCTCCCACGTGTCGGGAAAGGTCGAGGAGCCGACCTCATCGAACCAGGATCTTCGGTAGGCGATCATGGCGCCGACGATGGTCCACGGCAAAGAGATCCACTTTTGGCCGTCGGCGGAGTTGGACTTGCACAGATCATAATAGCCGTCTTCGGCCTCGCTCACACGACCTGCGATGTCGGATAGATCGATGACGCTCTCCGAATAGATCTGCGGATGGTTGTTGAAGAGCATGATGATGTCGGGACCTGAACCCGACTGAATCGCCGAGGTGATACGCGGCTGCAGATCGTTGCCATTCACTGTCTCGAAATTGATCTTCATTCCCAGCGCTTTCTCGGCGGCGGGCAGCAGTTCCTTGCGCAGCAGCTGATCGGAAGCCGGCACGAAATCGTTCCAACGCAGCCAGTGTACCGTCGTGCCCTGAGCAAAGGCGGGCGCGCGGCCGGTTGCGAGGATGCCCGCCATGCCGCCTGCAACCGCGGCACCGCTCTTGAGAACCTGTCGTCGGGTTACCGTCGTCATGCATTCCTCCTCCGTGATTCAGCCGGTCTGACGCCAGCTTGAAGTCCCTTTCAGTCCATCACGTCTCCATGGTTCAACGGGCGCGCGGATTCTCGCGTGCGCAAGCGTTGTCTCGACGACCATTTGTTGGTGCTTCCACCCGTCCAGTGTCGGTGGCGATCTCAGCGCGAAACAGGGTGAATTCTTCGCAGAGCGAGCGCTGCAGCCAGCGCATGGACCATACCGCCATACCGGTGTCCTCCCTGGCGCCGCAGCCGGTTTGCCGTAGCTGAGCGAGTTTTCCCCGTCTTATAACAATCTGGTACCGGAATACTGGCGCGCGCTCATTGTCACTGGTCGCAGCAGGAAATCAAGTGCTCCTTTTGACGCCTTCCTTCGCCTAAACTGGCCGCCGTCTTAGCGACCGGACTGAAGGTTTTGCCCACCAAATCCCGCCACTCGAAGCAACGCATATCTGAGTTAAGTCAATCGCGTCCTTGTGGGGACGCTCGCTCACCCCAATGGATACCGACCGCAACGCGAATGGCCTTGCCAGGGTCGTTCGCGTGTTGTGCATTCCAGCGGCTAAGGCGATCGCGGATTCGCATTGCACAAAGCGCCGCGTTCGTTGCGTCTTGGTTGCTGGCAAGAGGCGGACCAAATACAGCCATTAGACCATCTCCAAGGAATTTATCGATCGATCCCTCGTGCGCGAATACGGCTTCGCCAAGCAAAGCTAATAACTCGCGTAAGAATGCGATGATCTCATCGGGTGCCTTTCCAGACGAATAGGCGGTGAACTCGACAACATCTGCAAATAACACCGCCGCATTCCCACGACGCGCCACGGAGAGGGGCACGTCGATCTCAACAAGCTGTTTCACAATTTTTGGAGAGAAGAAGCGTGCCAGGTTCTCACGTTCTCGATTAAGTTCGGCAAAATTCCGGCTTGCCGATCGGTTCTTGATCACCAAAGCTGTCGTAGTTGCGATCGATACGAAGCTGACAAAGAGCCTCAACGGCGCCGCGCCGACAAAAGTGAACCCGTGCGTTAGCAGATAGCTGAGCGCGGTAAACGCCACGCATGAAACCCCGCCAAATAATATACCTGCGCATTCAAGATCATGCGTGCCAATCAAAATCGCGGTCACGTACAAAGAAGCCACGGCAAAGTGGAGAGATGAGAGAGTATCGACGAGGAAGATGCATACCGCCAGCCCGACTCCGAAGATAAGCAGTCGTGAGCGTGGAGAGTGGAACATGTTAGCTGCTCTTGGCGACTATCCCGGAGTCACGCGGGCCTTCAGGAAATGCATTTGGGAGACAACCGCCGTCCGCCCAGTAGCCACAGTGACTGCCACCGAACGCAGGCGCCCTTCTAATTCTCACGCTCTTTGGCAGTCCTATGCTGTTCAGCACGAGCCGATCTGCGCGGCTGCGGCCTGGACAACGGTCATGCAATTCTCCAGGGCTCGGAGCTATTGGGCGCTGACGCCGCCGAAACAGGTGAGCGGTGCCCATAATCATCCGCCTCGTCAGCTCACAGGTGTCGCGAGCAGCTCGTTCAGATTCGCGTCAAGCTGCGCAAGCAGCTCGGGATCGACGCCGAACAGACCGAGATGTCCGCAGATGCTTTTCGGCGGACGGAACTGGCTACCCGAGATCAGCCGTTGCTCTACCGCGCAGTCGCTCGGCGGAAAGAACATGTCGTGACTAATCGGCATCACGTAAGTCTTCGCCTTGATACGGCCGAGCGCCGACGCGAGATCGTCACCGGTGTTGCGGCTCACGTCGCCTCGTTGCCACCTCCACGCCATCGCCAGAAGATCGTTCGGATCCATCGGCGCGAAATATCCGGCCATGAAGGTATCGACGAAGGCCCGCATCGAATCGAAGCCGAGCGCCTTGTGCCGGCCTTCCCGGAAGAACTCGGTGCTCCACCCCATCACTGTCCACAGCTTGGCGTGGCGAGAAAGGCCGGCGGCGACATCGGTGGGCGAACCGTACTTGCCGCCGTTGAACCCTGGATCGGATGTGATCGCGTCGGAAAGTGTCTCGGTGAAGACGAAGCCGTGCTCGGTGTTCTTGGCGGTGCCGGCGATCGGAGCGGCGCGCTTGACGAAGTCCGGATAGCGCACGGCCCATTCATAAGTCTGCTGAGCGCCCATGGAGGCGCCGACGACCAGCGCGAGGCTCTTCAGACCGTATTTCACGCTCAGAAGCTTATACTGGGCGCGAACGTCGTCACCAATACGCACTTTCGGAAACATCGGTCCGGCCTGCGTTCCATCGCTGTTATGCGGTGAGGTGGAAAGGCCATTTCCAATCTGGTTGACGACAATAATGAAATACTTCGCCGGATCGAGCGCACGCCCGTTTCCGATGTAGACCTGCTCTACGATCTTGCTGGTTCCAGAGAACCAGGTCGGAACCAGGATGGCATTGTCCTTCGCTGCGTTCAGCGTGCCGTGGGTCGCCACGGCAAGCTGACAATCCGGAATAGTGCCGCCCTCCTCGAGTTCGAGGCTGCCGATTCCGATCGATTCGTACGGACCGTACCCTTCCTGACCGTAGTAGGGATTCGTGCTCATCGGATTTTTTCTCCCGTCACCGCTGTCATCAGGTCATCGCGAAGCCTCGGTGGCCGTTCGCTGCAATCGCGTCACACTGCTGGCTGTAGTTGCCGACGCCGCCGATCTATGCCGATGGCCGCTCCGGGCTTTCGTTTCAGCCGCAAGCAACTATTCGCGCAGGCAGGATATCGTCCGCACGGGTCCCTTTGGCGGGACGTTTTGATCCGCCAGGGCGACGTCTCGCCCCCCTCGCCCCCTCGGGCGCCCGATCCCCGAAAGCGCCTTCGCGCGAGACCTGAGAGGGATGACACGCATGAAGTCCATGACGAGCAGTCTGATCGCAAGGACGTGACGAGCCATATGATTGACAGGGGCATGTGTCGTCCAAGCACGATTTGGATTCGATGATGTGAATGAAGCTAGGACTCTGGAAGCTGGATGTCGCGAGCCGCGTGCGTCATTTCACCCGTACTGGCGCGCACCGCTCATCGCCACGTCGCGCCGCCAACCCGGCGATGGGTGAAGCTCACCTTCCCTGCCCGGGTGACGATTGCGGCCATCGGAGGTGCAGCGGCGGCGTACCCAGCTAGAGGAGAGCGTCGCGCGCCATCCAAGTCAGCTTGACACCGCCCGACCGACAGGAGCCGACCAAGACACTGGTTGCAAATGTGACGAGGCCGACCGAGAAGCTGACCAGCTGAAGGAGGAAATAGGCAAGCTTACCGTCTACGAGAAGCTCCTTGCTTCGCTCGATCGTCGGGACCAAGCCACTGATCGCCGCGATCGCGGCTTGAGCCACACTCCGTCCCCGCCATCCGGATGTGTCCCGCTGAAAGCCATTTTTACACGGCCAAGACCCAAAGCAGACATTGGCCTGCTTGTAGAAGGTTTCCGCCTACGGGCGAGGCCTCGTCACGCTCCGCGACCACGACGCGCGCATCCATCGGGTTACTCGGCGTATTCCTCCCCTTCGGGAGCACCGCTTGTTGTTACGTCGGCTTGCGCAGGCCAAATGGCGCGCTTGTCGCATCGCTCCGTAGAGGGCCTTTCAACATCGCCAATCTCAGCGCGGAATCGTGCGTTGCCGCTGCCGGCGGCGCCAGGTGCGGTGCCGAAACGCCGTCGAAATCCGCGCGCAAAATACGTGTAATCGCGAAAGCCGCAAGCGTAGGCAATATCGCTGAGAGGCTGACCTGTCTTCATCAACGCGCGGCGTTCGATCAGACGCGCCGCGTGATCCAGACGGGCCGAACATATGTGGTGACTGCATGTCGAACCACGGACCGCGAACAACTTCTGCAAATAGCGTAGCGAAATTCCCGCCTCGGCGGCCACCTCGCGCGGAGAGATGTCCGGATCGGCAAAGCGGTTCTTTATGATGTGGCAGGCGCGCATGAACAGCTTATCGCTGTGGCGTGAGCCGAGCGGGGCGGGCGGTGCAAACAGTGCCCCGAGGAGATCATAGACCACCAGAGGCATGAATCTGTCGGCTGATGCGAACGCCGGTTCTGGTTCGCTCGCTGGCTCAAGAGCGAGTTGACAGAGCAGACGCGACGCTTGCGCCTGCCTGCGACCGCACGCGCCACCTTGTGGTTCGAAGCCGAGATGCGAAACCAGGTTTTGGCGCGGCAATTGCAAACTAAGCCATCGCGCGTTCCGGTGCTCGGCGTCCGGGACGAATGTTACGGGTCTTGTGGAATCGAGCAGGACGACATCGCCAGCGGCGACATTTACGACTCGCTCGTCCTGATTGATTGTCGATCCGCCTGTGAGCTGGACCACGGCGTAATAGTACTCCATGTTATCACGGCGAATATCCGATTTCGTACGCTCAACGCGAGTCGTATTGCAGGCGAGATCCGTTGCAACGAATCCGAAGACGCGGCGCGTGCGCACCTTGCCGGTGAAGATATTGGCTTCGAAAGCAGGACTAAACCATCCCCAATCCTCGCGCAGCGCAGCTCGGAAACCGTCATAGTCCAATTTTGGCGCGCTGAGAAAATCGTCGTTTGAATGCACTATCGACTCCGTGGGGCAAACAATCCTGGAAGCCAGATCGTGTGGTCGGTAACGGCCCGCGCCGAAGCCACGGGCGAAGGCCGATATACCTAGCGTGGCTCCGAGATAGACGCGCTCAACTCTGGGTCACGTCAAGTCACGCCTCCGAGATCGTGTCAGCGTCACCGTGAGCGCGCCGGGTGGTGCGCGCCAGTACGGACGATTGGGCGCGATCGGCTCACGACACCCGACGTCGAGCCGCTTAGTTTTCGATCTTCGCCGTCACGCGCTGCAGAGATGGAGAAACGAATGGAAATTTCCAAACACTGTCGATCAATGGTCTCGGCAATTTTGCGTCAACGTGGTGGCATTCCTGGCGAGTGCGACGGCCCAATACGTCACCGGCTCGCCGTTTGCCGTCGACAGCAGCGCGAACGCCTGGACCCCGAAAACGTACCGGTGCAGCACTCACCCGGCCGGCCGGCCCAGTGCTCCTCAACCTCTATGTTTTACAATTTTTAGTTCGCAACCCAAAGGAGATCGCTATGTCGATCCGTAGCATGCTTGTTGCCGCAGGACTCGCCTCAGCCTCTCTCTACGCCGCCCACGCCGATGGCCTGCGTCCGATGAGTGCCATAAGCATCGACCTTGGCGAAGTGTCTGGTGCTGCCTACTACACCGTCGGGCGCGACGGATTCCATGTTGTCACGACCCTTGCACAGGGCGCGGGAACGCCGATCCGCGTCGTATCTGTTCTTGCGCCGGGTCAGCGTTTGGCTTTCTCAACACCGCGCCAGGAAGGTGCGGTCGAAATCAGGCGGGACGGCGACAGCGTGCTCGTCCGCAAGGTGAAATCAGTCTCGAACTAGATTTTCCGGCCAGTTGCCGCCTCTCACGAAGATTCCAATGCGGGGAAAGCGGCCGGAGCTGGACGCAATACCGCAGCGCGCTTCAGCCTCTGCGCGCTACAGGCTTTGCATCGCAACCCAAAGGAGATCGCTATGTCGACAATCGGACGAAACGATCAAATGAAGATTCTCTTCGTCTCGACCCCGGGAACCGGCCACCTCGATCCGCTTCTGGCGATCGGCCGTATCTTGAACTCGGAGGGCCACGAACTTGCCTGTTTGACTGGGACCTTCTTGCGTAACCGTGTCGAACAGTTCGGAGCAAAATTCTATCCGCTCCCCGAAGAGGCGGATCTGACCGCACGGGACGTCATCACGTCCGACGCGATGAAGGGCGTACCACCCGGGCCACAATGGTTGCGCACACTAGTCGAGCGCTTCTTCGTCGATACCATTCCCGCCCAGTACAGCGGCGTGCAAAATGTCCTGCGGGAATTCCCCGCCGAGATCATCATTGGCGACGATATGTTTTTCGGTGTCCTGCCCATGCTGGTCGAACCGCGGTCGAACCGCTTGCCTATTGTTCTTTGCGGCACATCCATCTTGCACTGGCAGCGCAAGGACAAGGCCCCGACGTTTGCGGGTTTGCCGCCCGCGGCCACCCAAGCGCAGCTCGACGAATATGCTGCCTTCGCGCGGGAACACGACAAGATCGTCGACGGGCCCCTCGGCCTTTGCGTCAATCGGTACCTGAAGGACCTGGGCGTTGGACCGGTGTCCAAGCCTCTCTTCGAATCGGTCGTAGAGCTTGCAGATGCCTATATGCAATTGACGGTGCCGCGTTTTGAATTTCCACGCGATATCCCTTCTTCCGTGACTTTTATTGGCGTCCCTCCGATTATACCCAATCAGGTCCCGCTGCCGGCGTGGGCGCACGAACTCGACGGCTCGCGCAAGGTCGTGCTTGTGACGCAGGGTACGGTGGCAAACCACGATCTCAACCTCTTGATCGCGCCGGCGCTCGCAGGACTCGCGAACGAACCTGACTTGCTTGTGGTTATCACAGCGGGCGGTCGCGCGATCGACGACATTCCCGGCCCAATTCCCGACAATGCGCGTCTCGCCAGCTATCTGCCGTTCGAGTGGCTTCTACCTAAGGTAGATGTGCTCGTCACCAACGGCGGATACGGGAGTGTCAACCAGGCGATGAGCTTTGGAATTCCGCTTGTGACCGCAGGGTTGACGGAAGACAAGGCGGACGTGAACGTGCGTGTGGCATGGTCCGGCGTCGGTATCAATCTTGCTACCAACAACCCGACACCGCAAACGTTGCGCGAGGCCGTGCGGGTCGTACTCGACAAACCGGACTATCGTTTGGCTGCCTCAGCTATGGCCGACGAGTTCAAGGCGATCGACACTCGTTCCGAGATCCTGCGGATCATCAATCAAGTTCGGCAAGGCTCGAATGGACCCTGGTGGCACAACGGTCGCCAAGCAAGGCCGACGTACCGCCGCCAATCGATAATTTGATTCCACTCCCGGGAAAGATGGAAGGGCTGATTCTTCCGTCTTTCGCCTGGGAGGCCATCGATATCTCCCCAGACATGCTCCGTATCTGGCGATATGGAACAAGGAACGTATCGGATATTCAACCCATGCGTATTCAACCTGCATCATTTGCCTTCACGCTATTGCTGGGCCTTCTTGCCTCGGTTCCGTATTCAGGCATTGACATGAGCCTACCGGCACTGGCGGCCACTGGCGTCGCTCTCGGCGCGCGGCCCGCAAATGTCGGCTTTACGATGAGTGTCTTTATGCTCAGCCTGGCGACGGCGCCGCTTGTCTATGGGCCAGTATCCGATCGGTACGGTCGCAGGCCCGTCGTTGTATTCGGTGTCGCGCTCTTTGTCGTCGGCAGTCTCGCTTGCGCGCTAGCCCAATCACTGCCGGTGCTGCTCGTGTGCCGCTTCAGCCAAGGCTGCGGCGCGGCCAGTACAACGGTGACATTTGCGATCATCCGCGACCTGTTTGAGGGGGATAATGCGCGCGCGAAGATGGCCAACGTCGTCATAGCCGTAAATGCCGTTACGGTGATCGCACCGACCGCAGGCGGGGCTCTACTGGCGCTGGGCAGCTGGCGCCTGATTTACACGATTCAGTTTATAATGGGTCTGGCTTTGTTAATCGCATTGGTCACGGGCTTTGCCGAAAGTGCAAAGATCGGAAAGACCGGTCAGACCGATAGCTTGGCACCATCGATCATTGGCCGCGGCTATCTTCATGTCCTGACGCATCCGATCTCGTCCGCATACATTCTGGTCGGTGCAGCCGCCGGCGGGACCGTTATGGCTTATGTCACAGGGTCCGCCCTGTTCTTCATCAACGGCATGGGGCTACGGCCTAACCAGTATGGTCTGATTTTCAGTGGGTGTTCCGGATCAGTCATGGCCGGGGCTTTCCTCGATCGGCGGCTCGCCGCTCGACACTTCTCACCAACTCACGTGCTGATGACGAGCTTGACAGTCTCTGCGACGGCGTCAGGGCTGTTCCTCGCCACGACATTGGTCGGCTGGGCATCGCTACCCCTTATCGTCTCTCTTCTGGTCGCTGTTGCCGTTGCCTTCGGATTGAGCATTTCGAACATCATCAGCGCGGCGATGCATCCGTTGCCACAGATCGCCGGTGCGGTAAGCGCTGTTTCCGGAAGCATTCAGATGATGGCAGGCGCCATCACAAGCGGGCTTGTGACGTGTCTTTACGATGGACGATCAGCGCTATCGATGGCCGCGGTCATGACATCGTGTTCCCTTCTTGCGCTGGCATCCTATCTGCTGATTGCCCGTCCCGCCGAGCGTCGCGGTTTTGCAAGTTAGCGTCATGCCCGCGCTGGGCGAGAATATCCCTGAAGTGTAGGCCGCGCCCACGGCATGCACAGCCGATGGCGTCCTCTGAGTCGAAGATGATCGAAGTCTCCGCACTTCCTTGTGACGGGTAAGCCTGACTTGTCCAGTGCTGCTGCTGACCGCAACTAATCACCCAAGGCAGACCTTGCGCCTCACATTGGTGCGGCGCGCAGCGGGTGGTGCGCGCTAGTACGGAAAATTGGGCGCGATCGTCTCACGACACCTAAGGTCCGCGCGCCTAGCTTCCGATCTCGGGAATGGCGAATATCGCCAAGGCCTAACAAGGAGAACTCAAATGCCCCTGTGGCATATTTATCATCCGGAAGATGTGTACTCAGCTGAGGACAAGTGCGCGCTAGCGACGCGTATCACGGGCTCTACGCGGATGTCGGCTTGCCCCGGTTCTATGCAAGGGTTGTCTTTCACGAGTTGCCGCAGAACTCGTTCTTTGTCGGCGGAACGGCAACGAACGATTTTGTCAGGATTTGGATTGATCAGATTGCTCGCGCAACTGCTCCCGAGCGGCGCGCGTGGTGGCTGGAACGCGTCAACAGGACGCTCGATCCCTTCGCACGCGAGCAGGGTCTTCGCTGGGAGGTCCATATTGACGAAACGCCAATCGATTCTGGACCATCCAAGGTATGAAGCCGCCGGCCCCCGACTCCGAGGCTGAAAAGCACTGGGTCAGCGAAGACCGCCCGTCGGCATATACCTGAGTGTGGGGCGCAACCTTCAGCGAGCTGATTGCGGCGATGGCCATCAATCCGTGCACCACCGGCTCCACCAGGCGATAATCTTGCAAGCCTAATCGTATAGATTGTAACGGTTTGCGCCGAGCCACCCGACCGACGTTGATCAGCCTGGCACGGCTCACAATAAGTCCCGCTCACCTCCGCGCTCCGCCTTACGCCGCCAAGATGGTGTCAGCATCGCCGCGGGCGCGCCAGGACGGACGATTGGGCGCGATCGCTTCACGACACCTGAGGTCCAGCTGCATAGAGTCCGATCTTGGCTGTCACACGTTGCGGAATTTGGCAACGGCGATTTCGCACCTAGCATTGTGGGAACTGAAAACATGTCTACATCCATGCAAGACGGGCCAACCCATCGGCCGGCCTCCGCCCTCGCCTCGCTCGTCGCACGGAGCCTCGTGCTCGTTTATGGGACGCTCGCCTATCTCATCTTTCTCGGCGCGATCCTATACGCTATCGGCTTCGTGTCGCAGCTACTGGTGCCGAAGACAATCGATAGTGGTACCGCGAACTCACGTCTGCATGCCTTGATTGTCGACCTTGCGCTGATGTCGCTCTTCGCTGTCCAGCACAGCGGCATGGCACGACAAGGCTTCAAGAAGCTGTCTGCGAGCGTTGCCTCGCCTGCGCTCGAACGCAGCACTTATGTGCTGCTGGCGAGCTTGGCGCTTCTGCTACTGTTCTGGCAGTGGGAGCCAATCACGGCGGTCGTTTGGCAAATCAAAACGCCTGCGCTTGTCTCTGCCGCGATTGCCGGGGGCTTTCTCGGCTGGCTGATCGTGCTTTACAGCACGTTCCTGATCAGCCATTTCGAGCTGTTCGGCTTGACGCAGGTGGTCACTCATTTCACGGGCCGGATCGCCGAGCCGATCAAGTTCAAGACGCCCGGCCTCTATCGGGTGATCCGGCACCCTATCTATCTCGGCTTCATCATCGCATTCTGGTCGACGCCGACCGTGACGCTGGGCCATCTGCTATTCGCGGCGGTGACGACAACTTACATCTTTGTCGGTATCTGGCTCGAAGAGCGCGATCTTGCCGCGTTGTTCGGTGAGGAATACCGCCGCTACAAGCAAAAGGTCGCCATGTTGCTGCCTGGCCTGTTCTGAACATACGTGGCGCCATCCTCGCACACTGCATTGGACGTGCTGTACGCCTATTAGCATTCCGGCGTACGTTCCGGTTGCATTGATTGTCATGCACATCGCGCTGTTGAGGACAACAGAGAGGCTGGCGGCACGATCGATTGAAGCTGGAGCGCGCCACGCGGTGCGCGTGAGTGCAGCTGATTGGGCGCGATCACCTCACGACACCTGCGGCCCGGCTGGTTAGGTTCTGACCTTGACGGTCATGCGTTGCAACAATCGAAGACAAAGAACGGAAGCTTCCAAGCGTTGTCACTTGGGGCTGTCGGCGAGACGGATCGGCCTGCCATAGCTATGGAGGCTCGCTCCGGCCGATCGGAAGTAGAGCTTAGCGAAAGGATGAAACCATGAGTGATAACGAGACCACGGTGCCAACGGGAGTATCTCTGACCCACTTGGATCCCGTCTTTCGCGAACGGCCGAACGAATATCTCGATATACTGAGGTCACGGGAGCCGGTGCACCGGGATCGGATGTTCGACCGGGTGGTGCTGACCCGTGCGGTCGATGTCGATGCAGCTATGAATAATCGCAACCTGGCCTCCGATCCGCGGAAATCCCGCTCGGGTTCGTTCTCTCGGGCGCAACTGACGGTGGATGAGACATTTCGGCCGCTCATACTGCATATGGACGACCCGGACCACAAACGCTTGCGTAACCTGGTCGCAAAGGCGTTCAACAAGGTCGCGGTCGATGCCATGCGCCCGCGTATCACCAAGGTCGCATGCGACTTGTTGGATGATATCGACGATCCATCCTGCTTCGATATTATGGACACTTATGCCCGACCGTTGCCGACGATAGTCATCGCGCTGATGTTGGGCGTCGATATCGCCCGCAGCGACGACTTCAAGCGGTGGTTTGCCGGCATAATACAGATGTTCAGCCCGCAGCGCACGCCGGAACAGGAGGCCATCCTGGCATCCTGCAATGCTGCTCTCTCCGGCTACCTCACTGAGGTGATCCAAAAGCGCCGCAAGGAACGCCGGGCAGATCTGATCAGCCGCCTGATCGACGCGGAAGAGGACGGCGAGCAACTTGACGAGGCGGAGATCATAGATGTTTGCCATAGTTTGCTCTTGGCAGGCAACGTGACGACAACCGACCTTATCGGTAACGCAGTGTTGGCGCTGCTGCAGCATCCCAGTGAACTTAGCAAACTGCTCGCTGAGCCAAACCTGGTCCGTAGCGCCGTCGAGGAAGTGTTGCGCTATGACACGCCGGTCATGCAAGGCACTCGAATCGCAACCAAAGCGATGCAGATCGGCGGGTGTCCGGTCGCCGCTGGGCAGACCATCAATGCCATGCTCTATGCAGCGAATCATGACCCCGCGGCCCATCCCAATCCAAAGCGGTTTGACATCGAACGGCCAGACAAACGTCACATCTCATTTGGCGGCGGCGCCCATTTCTGTCTCGGCGCGCCATTGGCCCGCGCCGAGGCACAGATCGCTCTTTCGATGCTCTTCGAGCAATTCCCGAGGCTCCGCCTGAGAACCGAGCGACCCTTGGAGCGCCGGGCGATGCTGAACTTCAATGGGCTAACAGCGCTTTGGGTGCGCGCTGACTAGCACCGCTCGATGGCCCAGGCGCACCCGCGGCAGTGCGGTCCATCGCATCCGGAACGCGCAGGGGCTGCTACGGGATCGCGACATTTCCGTTCGCCACGCCAAGAAAGACCTTTCCAGCAATATCGACACGAAGCGGTCATGCCAAATGAGCTGACCAAAGCCCGCTCTTGAGAGAAGCGAAAGTGGCCCGGGGCGGCAGCAACCTTCGAAAAGCTCCCGATCCATTTGAATTAAGGAGAAGCCGAACATGATAGAAACCATTCTGCGCTCCGGCATCGACCGTCGCAGGTCGAGCCATTCAAGACGGTGCTCTCGGGAAACCGCGGAGCGTTGGCCAGGCTCTCGATGCGCGATATCGAAAAAATCGCCCTTGCAACACTCACCGGTTTGACAGCCGACGAGTTCGCGGTCGAAGCAAAGAATTGGCTAGCCTCCGCGAAGCACCCACGCTGGAACCGCCCCTATATGGAGCTGGTCTACCAACCGATGCTGGAGGCGATGACTTACCTGCGAGCTAATGGTTTCAAGACCTTCATTGCACGACGACGCAAAGCGTGAGTACGCTTATGGTCCGGCGCTGGGGCTACCCGATACCAAGATTGGTGCGTTCACTCCCGAGCTCTATGCTGAGGCAAAGAAGAACTACTGCACCGTCATCAGCATGAAGAACGACTGGAAGACGATTTTCGCGTTCGAATAGCTGTGCCCGCTGTCATTGTACGGGATCGCCGGTCACGAATGCCGATGGTCGCAGTTGTACCCACGCAGGGACAGTGAGCTTCCCAATCGCCGGGGTCGCGATGCGATGTGGCAGTGAGCGGTGCGTGTCCGTATCGGGGACGGCGCCTGCTGCTCACGACATCTAGCCCCCCGAAGCTTCGCTTCATTCGTAGCATCGGCGGCACCACACCGGCGGGTCGTGGCTCCGTGGCTGACGATTGACGTCAACCACACACTCGCATGATTCGTGAAACGGAAATCCAAATGATAATGTGGATCGAAGTGATATATATCGCGGCGTCGTTCGTAGTGCGCAATCCCCATAGCGTCCTGGGCGGCGCCCGGCGCCGGTTTGTACATCTCAAGGTGTTTGTTCAGCGCATGACACGACGCATCTCGCCGGCCAGATATGAAGGTCGGTAGACACCGGACGCTGATAGCACGAGGGGTTTTGTCAACAGCGGAGTATCGACAGTTCGCAGGGTCGACAGCGACGATTTCTGCTTCTAACGCCGCCTGCTAACTTACCGCTTCTTCGGCCAAGGCGCTGCGCGAAGATTGCTTCTTGCTTTTCAACGGCAACGTCGCTCTTGCAGCACGAGCCAGTCGTCAGAAAACACGGTGCGTGGGAACCGATAATCGGTTTCAATGGCAGCCTGCGGCGAAGCCGTAGGCTGACCTCAAGCAGCCTAGCTGGTTGCAAGATAGGTCCCGCCCAACTCTGCGTCACACCTGATCATGCCACCGAGATCGTGTCAGCGTCACCGCTCGGCGCGTCACGCGATACGCGCCAGTACGAACGATTGGACGCGATCGCCTCACGACATCTGAGGTTTGACCGCCTAGATTCCGATCCGGCAGTCGCGCGTTGGAGCTAAACGGAGAACACGAATGATTAGGCAAGTTGAAAATACGATGATGCCAACGGGAACACGGACTCTTGTGACGGAGCAAGCAACGCAAAACGGGGCCGCTCCTGCCTTGGGAGTCAGGCGGCCTGAGACGAACGATATGGCAATACCAGTTCCCGTTCATTGCTTGCCACTAACAGATAACACGGTTCTCGAGCTGTACGAGTATGTTATCGCGCCCTGGGTGAGAATGCTCGACCTTCGTGAATTCAAGGTCCGTCCGGGCATCGTGTCTGCAATGCTTCCGCAAAATGATGCGCTCAAGTTTTCAAGCGGCGCGGTATGTGGTCAGGCTATTATGGCAGCCATTGACACCGTTGCATCATTGTCTATGGCCACGACAGAGCGCGTCACCAAAGGCACCGTATATCAACACACTCACTTCTTACGTCCAGCCGTCAACGACGACTATTATGTAAGAGCAGAAGTACTGCGCTTTGGCCGAGCTTCGGCCTTTACGGAGGCCCGCGTTTCGTTTGCGTCTACGGGAAAGCTGGTTGCACACGCCAGCCTGGAATTCGCATTCTGACTCACGTCGAAGGCTTCATCACCCCAAACCGCCGCGCCCGACGTCTGTTCAAGCTCGCTCTCGGACATCCTGGTCGCGGCACCCGGCCAGTTCGTGACCAGCCATACCGGTTGATCATCTCGCATTGCCCCGCAACCCTCATCATTGGAGGCACACCATGACCAGAACTATTCTCATCACCGGCACATCGAGCGGCTTCGGCCGCGGAACAGCGGAAAGGCTGGCGCGCGACGGCTATCGCGTGTTTGCCTCGATGCGCGACATCGCCGGCCGCAATCGCGGCCACGCCGACGCGCTGCGAAGCCAGAAAATAGGCGTCGTGGAGCTCGACGTTACCGATGACGGCTCGGTCGATCGTGCCATTGCTTCGATCCTCGCCGAAGCCGGCAAGATCAACGTGCTGGTCAACAACGCCGGCATTGCGTCGGTGGGTGTGACCGAAGCCTTCACGGCCGATCAGGCGAAGGCGATCTTCGACACCAACGTCATCGGGCTCCTTCGCGTTACGCGGGCAGTGCTGCCTTCGATGCGTCGGGAGCGCGAGGGCCTCATTATCAACATGGGCTCGGTCCTCGGCCGGGTGACATTCCCTTTCGTCGGCATCTACGGCGCGAGCAAGATGGCGATCGAAGCTTTGACAGACAGCATTCGGCTGGAGGTCTCCCAACTCGGGATAGACGTGGTGGAAGTTCAGCCTGGGGCTTACCCGACAAGCCTGTACTCGAGCATCCAAAGACCTGCGGACGACGACATCACGAAGTCTTACGGCGAGGTCGGCCAGATTCCCGACGCGATTTACAAGACCTTCACGTCAATGCTGCAAAGTAAGGACGCTCCGCAGCTTCATGACATTGCCGAGGCCGTCGCCAAGCTCGTCGGCCAGTCGAAGGGCAGTCGCGCCGCTCGGACGGTGGTGGGCACGTCATTCGGTGCTGACAAGATCAATGCCGACGTCGCGCCCGTCCAGAAAGCCGTCGTCGGCGGTTTGGGCCTCGCGCATCTCGAAGAACTCTCATGAAGTGCTTTGGTGCGTGCGAACTAGCAGTGTGCCGCGGTGAATTATGGCCTTTGTCCCACGGCCAACCTGATGGGCGTGGGCGAATGGCATCAGCGGCACTTCCCGCCAAACGCCCCCCCGGTGCAAACGATCTCCTGCCTACGCGAGTGTTTGCTTGCGGCTGAGGCGAAGGCGTCGAAATCGAGGATCCATTCACCATGCTCGGCTTGATGATGCAAACTCCGTTGCTCCTGTCGTCCATTCTTATGCACGCGGCACGCTCCTTTCCGGATGTCGAGATCGTATCCCGACACCCCGACAAGCGCGATCACATCACCAGCTACAGCGGCCTTCGCCGGCGCAGCTCTCAGCTCGCAAATTTGCTGGGCTCGATCGGCATCGAGCCAGCGATCGCGTTGCGACGTTAGCCTGGAACAGTTATCGGCATCTCGAGCTATACTTCGGTATCTCCGGAATTGGAGCCGTTTGTCACACGATTAATCCAAGGCTGTTCGCAGAGCAGATCATATACATCATCAACCACGCCGAAGATGTGGTTGTGTTCTTCGATCTGGCTTTCATCGATCTCGTGCACACGTTAATACCGCGATGCCCGACTGTTGAACTAAAAAAGTCCGCTTCTGGCGCAAAGTGGAAATTCGATAAGCGTGGCCATGTCGGCAAGGTGCCGTATCGCCGAAGGCGTGAAAGCCTTTGCAGCGGGAAGAAAAACGGCGGCCGTCATCTCGACCGCGATCGGTGAAGCAGACGCTCACCTTTACCGCGAGTTGATCAACCAACAGGTCCATCTCGTAAAACCCCTTTTGTGGCCCACTCCGTCACCGAACGCCAGTTGAGCAGTGTGGGTCTCCCCAAGCTCGCCGGACATATTCTAGTCAATCAATCCGTCGGAAATGACGCATTCGTCAAGATGGGGGTTGCTTTCCGGCGCAAGGATGAGGCGTCGATGATGGCTGAGCCAAAACACGCCGAGGACGATAAAGCTCATCAGCGCGATGAAAGCCTGTGCGTACGCACGGACATTCCGTAATGGCAGGCACGACACCATCTGCGAGCAGCGCACCACCAGTTAGACGTGTGTGGCCCCTTCGTTGTCGCGCATAAGCCGCGAGTAGCCCGGCACGTCAGTGCCCACAATAGCTGCAATGCTCAACGCCCTCGCTCGCCACGAAGCACCCGTTGATTGATCTGACCTAATTTATCAGACCATAGGGGCCAGCCTCGCGGCGGCGGTGTGCACCATGGTTCGGGCTAAATGTCGGCTTGAGGTCATTTTTCCGACCTCAACTTGGCACGGGCGACAACCGGACGATGCGCAGCGCCCGTGTTAAACAACTCAGCGTATGAACGCTGGTGCAAGGCGCTGGTCGCCGTGCGTTCGTCATCAGCCCATGCTCCCCGGCATAAAGCAGCGTGCCTTCGGATGACCATCCAGATAGTAGGGCCAGACCATCGTGCGGCCAGCGCGGTTCGGTCCGTCCACAACAGCGTCTTTCGGAACATCGACCCACTCGCCGTCTATGCGCACACGATAGTGATCGTCCTTAGTGTCCCAATCGGCGTCATCAACGCGCCTCGCGTCGGTGCCGTCGCAGCAAGGCCCTTTGCCGCTATGCAGGCTAGCGTACCAACCGTTTAGCTCCGGGCGCTGATGATCGTGGCCGGGAGCGTGACCAATTGTGTAAATCGGCAGAATGATAATGAATAGAATAAGCGTCGCGCGCCGAAAGCGATTGTCCATCTCACATCCGATCCGGAATATTCGACCTCGTAAGCCAATCAAATTGCGTGAGCTATCGGGCGACTAAAGTTGCAGCTGTCCCACGACCGATCCGGCGTCGCTTAGGTCACCAGACGCGCCGATTGATGCGGTTATTCGGAGCGCAGTTCTCGAACAGGGCACCAAGAACCAGCTTTGGCGCGGCGAACTTTTCATACTTTGACTCCGATCTCTGCAACGCGTGACTGCCAAGATCGGAACCTAGACGGTTGAACCCTAGACGTCGTGAGGCGATCGCGCCCAATCGTCCTTACTGGCGCGCAAGCCGCGCAGCAGCATTGATACGATCTCGGAGGTGTGATCGAGCGTGACGCGGAGTTGCGCGGCACCTGTCTGGGGACCATGCCAAGCTGAAGAGCGTTTGCCCGTGGCTTCGGCGCGGGCAGTAGTAAAACCTAATGTTAGGTTTGAAAATCATTTGCCTGGGGAGTCGATGGTGCAGCCGAACAATGATTTTCTCAGCGCTCCAGAATTGTGCTATGATGGTTTCATAGCTGCACTGCGCGAGAATTTTGGATGTTTTAGTCCTGCTCGCGGAACCAACATCTTCGCAGGCAGGGTGCGCCCGCGGCGCGTCTTCGGGTTGGCTGCGGTGGATCTCGCCTGCGACACTGTCCGCGTTGACCGGACGAAGCTGGACATTCGCCGTGATGACATGGAGTATTACTTCGTCGTAGCTCAGCTGACGGGCGGATCGACAATCATTCAGAACGACCGAGTTGTAAATGCTGCTGCTGGCGAACTCGTCCTGCTCGATTCCACGAGACCCGTGACACTCGTTGGGGTCCAGCAGGCGCAATGGCTTGGCTTGCAGTTGCCGCGCCAGAACCTGGTGTCGCATCTCGGCTTCGAGCCGCACGGTGGCACGTGCGGTCGCGGGCAGGGGCAGGCAGCACGTATACTCAGGCAACTCGCTCTTGACCCCGTCGGCAATGCAGAGCCGGCGGTCGCGTCGGCTGACGACTATATGCGTCTGGTGGTCTATGATCTCCTCGGCGCACTGTTTGCGCCGCCCGCCCCGCTTTGCTCTCGCCACACCGACAAACTGTTCGCGCGAATCTGCGGCATCATCAAGGACCGTTATGCCGATCCGGACATCTCTCCGCGTGAGGTGGCTACCGAGATGGGAATCTCCCTACGCTATTTGCAGAAGCTGTTCACGGCCCGAGGGTCGACATACACTCACTACATATCTTCGCTTCGTCTGGATCATGCGGCGCATCTGATCGAGTGTCGCGCGTCGATGAAGACAGGTCAGCCTCTCAGCGATATCGCCTACGCCAGCGGCTTTCGCGATTACACGTATTTTGCGCGCGGATTCCGCCAGCGTTTCGGCACCGCGCCGGGCTCCATCGGAGCAACGCGTCCCCGGTAATGACAACACACGAGCCCGCGCGCACATTGGGCAACATCGAAAGGCCCTCGACGAGGCGATGTGACCAGCAGAGTCAGCTTCTGGACCAACTGCCGACCCGTGGCGCTGCTCTGCTCGCCAACAATTAACCTTTAGATGGCTCTTGGTCTTCGCGACTATCGCCCATCCAAAGCGCTTAAACGAGCCTTCTTTGGGTTGATCCGGCGGGACGGCTATGTCGCTCGGGCCGGAGAGCGGACCCTGGAAGGGCTCCGGGATTTGCGGACCGCCGGCGGTCTCATCGGGAAATATGTAGGATCGGGCGTCGGCGCCGCGCCAATGC
The DNA here is from genome assembly GCF_018131005.1 of Bradyrhizobium lablabi. Lineage (GTDB taxonomy): Bacteria > Pseudomonadota > Alphaproteobacteria > Rhizobiales > Xanthobacteraceae > Bradyrhizobium > Bradyrhizobium lablabi_D. The sequence goes on along the minus strand of NZ_JAFCJK010000004.1, from coordinate 149,043 downwards.
GAGGCGCAAGGTCCAGCGCGGTGCATTTCGCGCGGTGCAGGTAGCAAAGAACTTCCCAGTTCGATGCTGCCCAGTGTGAAGTCCGTTGCGACGGCGTATCGCTGCGGCCGGGAGCTTATCTGTACGCAAAATCGACTGCCGTCCTCGGCACGCAGTGGATTTATTCTACAGTCTCCGACGAGTGTCTCCCGAAAATGGGAACTTTTGCTGGTTTGGACGGAGACATTTGGCCACCCCCTCCCCGGAAGCCCGCCGACAGGCGCCTCCGGGCGCTCTTAAAGATAAGAAAAGCCCGCAATTGGCCGGCTTTTCGGCGAGAGAGAAGGATATTCTCCGGAGAGACGAATGGTTGGCTGGGGCGGGAGGGATCGAACCTCCGAATGGCGGAATCAAAATCCGCTGCCTTACCGCTTGGCTACGCCCCAACGCGCCGATCGAGGGCAACGCCGGTCTATAGAGTGAGCCCCACGATTTCAACAGGGCCGCAATCGAAATTCCGGGAAAGCAGCCCGACCATTGCGCTACCGTCATGATCGCAGGCGCCCATGGTGACCGAAACGGACTGCGGGATGTCCCTTCCAAGAGTTGAGAGGCGACCGGTTTCGTGGGAAGACCAGCACCAAACGCCTCGTCGGGAGTAACGCCATGACCTACCGCGCGCCGATCACCGATATCCTCTTGTCCCTTAACCACGGCGCGGGCCTCGCCGCCGCCGTGAAGGCCGGTCACTACGGTGATTTCGACGGCGACGTCACCGCCGCCGTGCTGGAGGAGGCCGGCAAGTTCGCGAGCGACGTGCTGGCGCCGCTCAATCGGGTCGGCGACGAGCACGGCATCAAGCTCGATGCCGGCAAGGTGACGACAGCCCCCGGCTGGCCCGACGCCTATCAGCGCTGGACTGCAGCGGGGTGGAACGCGGTGTCGGGGCCGGAAGCCTTCGGCGGCCAGGGCCTGCCGCTCGCGATCAACGCCGCATGCACCGAGATCTGGAGCGCTTCGAACGTCGCCTTCGGGCTCTGCCCGCTGCTCACCTTGTCGGCGATCGAGGCGCTCGATGCCCATGGCAGCGAGGAGTTGAAGAAAATCTACCTGGAGAAGCTCGTCACCGGCGAATGGACCGGCACGATGCAACTCACCGAGCCCAACGCCGGCTCCGACGTCGGCGCGCTGCGCACCCGCGCCGAGAAGCAGTCCGACGGCACCTACCGCATCAAGGGCACCAAGATCTTCATCACCTATGGCGAGCACGACATGACCGACAACATCGTGCATTTCGTGCTCGCACGGCTGCCCTATGCGCCCGCCGGCACCAAGGGGATTTCGCTGTTCCTGATTCCAAAGTTCCTGGTCAATGCCGACCGCTCGCTCGGCGCACGCAACGACATCTATGCGAGCGGCGTCGAGCACAAGCTCGGCATGCATGCCTCGCCGACCTGCACCATGACCATGGGGGATCAGGGCGGCGCGATCGGCTATCTGATCGGCGAGGAAAACCAGGGCATGCGCTGCATGTTCACGATGATGAACCAGGCCCGCCTCGGCGTCGGCCTCGAGGGCGTCGGCGTCGCAGACCGCGCCTATCAGCAGGCGCTCGCGTACGCGCAGGAGCGCCGCCAGGGCAAGGCCGTCGGCAAAAAGGGCGACGGGATGGACCCGATCATCGTGCATCCCGACGTCAAGCGGATGCTGATGCAGATGCGCGGCATGACGGCGGCCGCGCGCTCGATCTGCTATGCCACCGCGGTGGCGCTCGACGTCTCGGTGCGCGCCAAGGACGCGAAGGTGCGGGCCGATGCGGCCGCGCGCGGCGCGCTGCTGACGCCGATCGCAAAAGCGTTCTCCACCGATATCGGCAACGAGGTCGCCTATCTCGGCGTCCAGGTCCACGGCGGCATGGGCTTCATCGAGGAAACCGGCGCCGCACAGCATTATCGCGACGCACGCATCACCGCGATCTATGAAGGCACCAACGGCATCCAGTCGATCGACCTCGTCACGCGCAAGCTTGGCGCCAATGGAGGAGCCTCGGTGTGGACGCTGCTCGACGAGCTGTCCGCGACCGTCAAGCAGGTCGAGGCCTCCAACGATCCGGCCTTCGGCACGACAGGCGCAAAATTGCGCGATGCGCTCGGCGCGCTCGAGCGCACCAGCAAATGGCTGCTCGAACGCCTCGCCGCCGCGCCGAACGACGCGCTCGCCGGCGCCACGCCTTACCTGCGCCTGTTCGGCGTGACGCTCGGCGGCTGCTTGCTGGCGGGCGAAGCGCTCGCCGCCAAGGCCAATGGCGAGACCGAGCCTCAGCGCTATCTCGCCCTCGCTCGCTTCTTTGCCGAGAACATCGCGGTGCAGGCAACCTCGCTGGAGAAGACGGTCACCGACAGCGCCGAGGCGGTGAACGGCGCGGATGCGGTGCTGCTTGGGTAGATCTGCGCGGTGAGAGTGGGACCCGTCATCCTTGAGGAGCGCGGAACGCGCGTCTCGAAGGATGCGCGACCCGGCCGGTGACCGTCGTGCTTCGAGATGGCCGCTCACGCGGCCTCCTCAGCATGACGGTGACAAATTGAGTGCGCCGCACACGATCAACCTTGCCAAACAGGCGTGCGGCAGCGTGAGCCGAAGGGCCGCGGTGTACTGGATGCCCCGCTTCTGCGGGGCATGACAGTTGAGAGGATATGAGTTCGCGTTCTCGCGACATGAATTGTCCGAGTCTTGCTTGAACGTCCGCCCTCTCATCGATCGGAGGGCGCAGGGAAGACCGGGCGCCGATCGCACCCATGGGTCCCGTGCAACAAGAAGCACGGGGTAGGACCACAGGTGAAACCGGAAACAACCCGGCCTTCCCTGCGCGAGGGAAAATAAATATCCGTATGGGTTCGTAGAGACTCGCGTGGAATGCCTAAGTCATTGATCAAACGAAACTTACTCCCATATGATGCCATGCGCTTCCACAAGCGTTCGCAGACACCATCGCGACACTTCGCGAGAACGGGGCAGGCATCATGGCACGCAAAGTCAGCTTCAGCGCACTGGAAAGCCGCAGCGCGCGGCTGCGATTGAAAATCCGCCGCAGGCCCTACAGCGGCCCATCGCTCGCGCGCGGCATCTCGCTGATGTACCGCCGCAACAAGACGAACGGCAGCTGGGTGCTCAAGAGCAGCGACGGCCACGGCGCGTATTGGACCAAGGGCTTTGCGCTCGCTGACGACTTCGAGGACGCCGACGGCAAGAATATACTGACGTTCTACGCGGCGCAGGACGCCGCAAAGCGATTGGCACGTGGTGAGGATGGCAGCGCCGACACCGCGCCGGTCACGGTCGATGGCGCGCTGAAGGACTACCGGCGCGATCTCGAAGCACGCAATGCCAATCCCTACAACGCTGAACCACCTCGCGTGCATCTGACCAAGGTGCTGCTCGCCAAGCCGGTGGCGTTACTCACCGCAACCGAGCTGAAGAAATGGCGCGATAGCCTGCTGGGCAAGATCAAGCCTGCGACAATTAATCGAGTCTGTCGATGCCTGTTTGCCGCGTTGGAATTGGCGCGACAGCACGACGAGCGCATCAAGAATCGGCAGGCGTGGGAGATCGGGCTGGCCGCTCTGCCGGACGCGCAGGAGGCGCGCAACGTCATCATCCCTGACGACAAGGTGCGCGAATTCGTCGCCACCGCCTACGGGCTGGATCTTCAGTTTGGGCTGATGACCGATACGCTGGCGATCACCGGCGCACGTCCGAGTCAGGCCGTCCGGCTGCGCGTCGAGGACTTGCACGATCATCCGGTGCGGCCGAAACTGATGATGCCGAAGAGCGCCAAGGGCGGTGGCAGAAACCGTAGCGTGAAAAAGACCGAGCGCTTTTCCATTCCAATCAGCACGCAGTTGGCAGCGAAGCTGAAAGAAGCGGCTAAGGGTCGCGCTGACGATGCGCCCCTGTTGCTGCAAGGCGACGGCCGCCCTTGGGATAGAAATCCAGGGCAGAACTATCACCGCCAGGTGGACAAGGTCGTCACGACCATCGGACTCGATCCTGCCGATGTGACGATGTACGCGCTGCGGCACAGCAGCATCGTCCGCATGCTGCTCGCGAATATCCCGGTTCGATTGGTCGCGAGCCTGCACAACACCAGCGTCGCGATGATCGAAAAACACTACTCGAAGCACATCACCGAGCACGGCGACGAACACGCCCGCGTGGCGCTGCTACAGCCCGAGCCGCCGAGCGGCGAGAACGTCGTTACGCTGCCGCGGTGATCCATGCCGCGCCCTCTGTTGGAAATCTGGCGCAAGCTGAATTTCGGCCACGATCGCGAGCCGTCGTCGCTGTTGCAGCAAGCGATCGCCGAGGTGGAACGCGAACTGTCATCACCGGCAGCACTCAAAAAGCGGACGCTTCTCCGCGCAATCAGCCGCAGACCGTTATCGCTTGCGGAGCAAGTGGTCGTCGACATGGACCGCAAACCGCTGTCGCCGATGCAAAAGGCGATCGCCGCCATCGCTCGCGAGGAGAGGGCGAGCCGGCTGCAGCAAGAGAGCGACGTCGCCAGACGCGTATTGGGAACACCTCGCCCGCTTCGCCTGACAAACGCAAGCGCAGACCCGGCGCCGGTCGTCATCGCGTTCTCACGCGAAAGCAGATCGACCGTGGCATCGATCTCCTGCGCGGCTCGGGTCGCCTATCTGGAATGTCAGACAAAGAGGCGCGCGCAGAATGCTGCGTGACGCAGGCATCGATGCCGGCGACACCACGTTGTACGCCCATATCATTAAACCGGCTCGGTTGTTCTTAAACGACTCGCCTACGGAGAGTTAGCTTCCCGCGTGTCAAGAATTTTCTCTTCGAAAATAAGCCTTTCTGTTCGAAAATAAGAAACTGGCAATCGGAAATTAGGTGCCTCGCTTATTTCCGAACAGAAAGGCTTATTTTCGAAGGGAAACCATTTCCTTCAAACGGTACTCGGCCTGATCATCCTGCGCATCGAGATAGATGCGGAGGATCAAGCATGGCACGGCCCGAAGTGACGGGCGAAAAGCTGGTTGCAACCGCCGACGATGTTGACGCGTTCAGCGTCGCCGAGTTTTGCCGGCGTCACCGCATCAGTCCTCAACTTTTTTACAAGTTCAGGGCCCAGATGCCGGCAACTTTCAATGTGGGCACCCGCGTCCTGATTTCGCGCGAGGCCGCTGCAGCATGGCGTCGCGAGCGCGCGGCTAACTCCTGAACTACCGAAAGACGACGGCGCGCAACCCGGGGCGAGCCACGCGCCGTCCGTCCGATGAAACTTCACTCTCCGCCGCCAAGCAGAAAAGAGGCTCATCAATGTCTTTATATTCATTCTCATCTGAACCAACAAGCGCCTCACTCCCTCCCGGCAAGGTCCCATTAGGAGACCTGCCTCTCGCAAATTCGTCCAGCCCGCCGGCGCCTGCGGCGCAAGTCATCGCCCCCGACGATGCCGAGCGCGTGCAGCGGATCAAGGCGAACGGCCTCGCGAGCCTCGGCCGCCTTCACGGCGACGTGACGTGGGAGGACTGGCTGATGGTCGGCGTGGCGCTGGCGATCATCACCGAGGAGGCGCTGGTTGAAGTCGGCGCCTTGAAGTGGAATCCGGACAACAAACGCGTGGTGAAGGAATTCAACCGGCGTTGGGATGATATGAATCTAGTGCTGGCAAAAACGACAAGCCGCTCTCGAAACAGGAGCGCTGCGCCCTTCGCGAGGTCATCAGCAACCCCGCGATATCAGAGTGGCGCTCGACGCTGACCGGTCCGGACAAACGTCACCCGAACCACCCCAAAGCGGTGCTTAACCGCTTCAAGGCGAAGGCAAAGGCGACGCCTGCGGAGGATCATGAGCCGTCGCCGCTGGCGAAGCTGAAGGCGGCCAATGTCGAGCTGCAGGAGGAATTGCTTCGCCTCAAGCAGCGCGGCGATGGGAATACTTTCAGTCGCAGCGACAGCAAAAAGTCCATTGCCGCCGTCGTCATCGGCACATTTGACGGCCTGAGCAACAAGACCGCCAGGGTCAAAGCCATCGCCCGCGAACTGAATGCCTGGCTCAAGGCGCAGAGGTCCGCGTCATGACCCGCAAGCTTGAACGCGAACTCAAACGCCAATTTCCCAACGCCACCATCGACGTCACGGGCGGAAATCATTATCGCCTGCGACTTCCCAGCGGAAAGTCCGTGACCTTCTCTGGCACACCGCGCAGCCGCGGTGCCTTGCGCCTCGTGCGCGCCGACGTGCGGCGGCAAATGAAGGAAGGAGCGCAAAATGCCCAGTGATTGGACGCTCCAGCGTCAGGCTCGTCGCGCAGAACGCGAGCGCGAACTTGCCGGCAAGATCCTGGCGCTGCCGGACAAGCGTTACGGCGCAATTCTCTCTGATCCTGGCTGGCGCTTCGAACCACGGTCGCGCGAGACCGGCATGGATCGCGCCGCCGACAATCACTACGCGACCTGCGAGCTTGCGGTGATCAAGGCGCTCGACGTCGCTTCGATCGCTGCGGACGACTCCGTTCTGTTCCTGTGGGCCACGTCACCGATGATGCCGCAGGCGCGGGAGGTGATGCAGGCCTGGGGCTTCACCTACAAATCCCAGGTCGTGTGGGACAAGGAAATTATAGGCACCGGGTACTGGTTTCGTAACCGGCACGAGCTGCTTCTCCTCGGAACGCGCGGCAAGGTGCCGGCTCCGGCGCCGGGCACGCAGTGGCCAAGCGTGATGGTCGAGCGGCGCACGGCGCACTCGACCAAACCGGAATGGAACTACCGGCTGGCCGAAGAGTATTTCCCGAACCTTCCGAAGGTCGAGTTGTTCGCGCGTCGCGCGCGGCCGGGATGGGATTGCTGGGGCTTTGAAGCGCCAACGGCCGAGGCGGCGGAGTAGGCGCCAAGCGGGAGGAACGAAAATGATCCGTTCAGTTGACGAGAGCCATTATGACATTGCGAGGCTCAGCCTCCCGTTCTACCGCGATCTTGCGTGGTTTGCGACCGACGACGATGCAGTGCTTGGCGTTGTCGTTCTCGACCTGATCGACCACGATTTCGGCTGGGTGGCGCTGAGGCAGAATGATCAAGGTCCCGGCTACACCGCGGTCAATCTCGGCGTATCATTACCAACGATAGCGGCAGCGACGCAGGCCTCAATACCGCAATGGCGGCGGAGGCCGGACAATGATGCATGAGCCCCACCGCACCGCAGCCCCGACCGACATCGCAACCGCGCACACTTTGCACCGCGACTACGAGGCGCGGAGCAAGGTCGATCTGAGAAAGGTCGGCGCGCATGTCTATGCTGCCGATCCGTCAACCGAAATTCTGTGGGTTGGATACGTCGTCGACGACGGTCCCGTGCAGCTGTGGCGCCTGGGCGATCCGATTCCGCCGGAATATTTCGAGGCTGCAACAAACCCGAGCTGGTGCGCGGTCGCGCATAATGATGGGTTCGAGAGTCTCATCGAGAGATACGTCCTGCATCCCCGCTACGGCTTTCTGCTGATCCCGCCCGAACGCCACCGCTGCACCATGGCGGCGTGCCTCACGCTCGGACTGCCGGCCAAGCTCGGCGCCGTCGCTGACACGCTAGGATTGGTTCACCGCAAGGATGCCGCCGGTGAACGCTTGATGCACTTGATGTCAAGGCCGCGGCGGTCGCACAAAGAAGAAGACCCATTCGGCTTGTACTGGTTCAACGACGAGGAGCGGCTGCAGCGGCTTGGCGCCTATTGCATGGCGGATGTCGAAGTCGAGCGCGAGCTAGACGGTCGCCTGCCACCGCTCTCGGATTCCGAGCAGGTGCTGTGGCTGCTCTCGAATGTAATCAACGCTCGCGGCTTCCACATCGATCGGCGATTCGCCCAAGCGGCGCGCCAGATCGCCAAAGCCGCAGCGCCTGAGATCGACACCGAGCTGGCCGGGATCACCGGCGGCGTCTGCACCGGAATCAACCAGATCGAGCGGATGAAGGGTTGGCTGGAAGCGCAGGGCTGCATGACGCCGGCGCTCGATCGCGACACCATCGAAAAGCTGCTCGGCGATGACGCGCTCGCAGCGCCGGTCCGCCGCGTCCTCGAGCTCCGGCTTGACGGCGCTCAGGCCGCGACTAAGAAGATTGATGCCCTGCTGGCCCGTGCCGACGCCGATGATCGCGTCCGGGGTGCCTTCCGTTTCCATGGCGCGTCGACCGGGAGGTGGAGTGGAGAAGGCGTTCAGCCGCAGAACCTGAAAAAGGCCAAGATCAAGGATCTCGACTCCGCGATCGCCGCGGTCGCGACCGGCGACTACTCCCACGTGAAGAAGCTGTATCCGAAGCCGCTCGCCGTCATCGGGGATTGCAGCCGCGCGATGATATCAGCCACGCCCGGGCACGTGTTGATCGGCGCCGATTTCAGTTCGATCGAAAGCCGGATCTTGGCGTGGATTGCCAACGAAGTCTGGAAGATTGACGCCTATCGCCAGTTCGATGCGACCCAGGATCCGAAGCTTGAGCCCTACTGCACGACCGCCTGTGTGATCTATCGCAGACCGCTCGGCTCGATCGCCAAAGACTCGCCGGAGCGCAAAGTCGGCAAGACCTGTGACCTCGCGTTCGGCTACCAAGGCGGCTTGCGTGCCTGGCGGAAGTTCGAGCCGGACCAGTTCTCCGACGCCGAGGTTGAGCTGTTCAAGAACGAATGGCGCGCGACCCACCTGAGGATCAAGCAGTTCTGGTCTGACATTGACCGGGCCGCCGTCGCCGCCATGTGCGTGCGCGACAATTCGGCCGTTCGCTGCGGCCGAATCAAGCTGGAATGCGCCGGAATGTTCCTGCGGATCGAGCTGCCGAGCGGGCGTCTGTTGTCCTATCCCTTTCCTCGCCTCACCCAAGATGACCGCGGTAAGCACCATGTCGTGTACGCCGACAACGGCGCCGGTCAGTTCCGAGACTGCCGCAATGGGCAAGGCGCCTATGGCGGTGTCTGGACTGAGAACGTCGTCTCCGGAATCGCGCGCGACATACTGGCCGAGGCCATGCTGCGGATCGACGCTGCCGGCTATCCAATCGTCATGCACGTCCACGATGAGATCGTCGCCGAGGTGCCGGCCGGATCCGCCAGTCTCAAGGAATTCATCGAGTTGATGACGCGCAACCCCTCGTGGGCGCCGGACCTGCCGATCGCGGCAAACGCCTGGATGGGGCCGCGCTAACGCAAATGACCTGGAAGTTTGCCATGGCTGCCAAGGAAATCGAGCTGACAGTGCTCACCAACACGAGCGGGCCGCTCACCAAGAAACTCTCGCTCGACGCCAATGGCAAGTTGGTGAAGGACGCCTCCGATTGCTTGATGATCTCCGGCAGGGCCGAGCGCACCAAGGTTGCGGGCGTCGCCCGCTCACGCTGGTGGGGGATATGTCTTGGCTCACGCCCTTCGGCAAACGCATCGACAATCACCCAGAAACAGCCGTCCATTGCTTCGAGCGTTGCTAAGAATTTATCGCATGACAACGGTGAGCACTCTTAGCTCTCAACCAATGTCCGTGTGCTCTCAAAATTTGAGCACACAATGCTGAAGCAATAGGCGAGCGTCTGTGTATCCCCTGGCTTGTTAGACGGCGACGCGACATTCGCTATGCAACAGTCAAATTGACATGATGCACAAGTTTGACTGTTCCGATGAACTGCGATGGGATGAAGGCGCGCTTAATCCACGTTCAAACCAGGAGAGATCCGATGTGCGCGGGTGACGACAAGAACTGTCCGGAATTCGAATTGCACCACCGCAAGTTCAAGGAAACGCTCGATCGGGAACGTCGGTCGTTCTTGAGGTCCAGCTTCGCCGCAGCCGGGGGCGCGGCGGCGATGACCGCGGGCGGCATTTCTCTGGTGACGCCGCAGATGGCGGCTGCCGCCGAGAGGAATCAGCCAGCCAAGCGGTCCTATCACCATTTGCCGGCGAACGCCGACACAGTGCATTGGGGTTATTTCAGCAAGAAGTTAAAACCGCAGGTCGAGATCGATTCCGGCGACTTCATCACCATTGAGGCATTAACCCACCATGCCAACGACGACGCTGAGCGCATGGTGAAGGGCGATCCCGGCGCCGAAAGCGTGTTCCTGTGGACCAAGGAGAAAAAGGGCGTAAACCGACGCGGCGCGGGACCGATGGATGCCTCGCTGTTTGGGCGTGGCGCTGGCGAGGGCCTTGGCGTGCACATTTGCACCGGCCCAGTCTACGTACGCGGCGCCCAGGAGGGCGACGTGATCGAGTTGCGCATTATCGACGTTACACCCCGGCCTTGCGCCAATCCGCAATATCCCGGAAAGGCTTTTGGCAGCAACGCGGCCGCATGGTGGGGATTTCACTATAAGGACCTGCTCACCGAGCCAAAGCCGCGTGAGGTGATCACGATCTACGAAGTCGACGCCACCGGCGAACGCAACTGGGCCAAGGCCGTGTATAACTTCCGATGGACGCCACAGACGGACCCATCTGGCGTAGTTCACAAAACCATCGACTATCCTGGCGTTCCAGTCGATCACTCTACGATCAAGGAAAATCATGGCATCCTGAAGAATGTGCGCATTCCGATACGTCCGCATTTCGGTGTGATCGGCTTGGCACCCAAGGAGGCTGATATCGTCGACTCGATTCCGCCGAGCTATACCGGCGGCAACATCGACAATTGGCGGATCGGCAAGGGCGCCACGATGTACTATCCGGTTGCTGTCGAAGGTGGCCTGTTATCGGTTGGCGATTCGCATGCTTCTCAGGGAGATTCAGAGCTGTGCGGCACCGCAATCGAATGCTCGTTGAACGGCACCTTCCAGATCATCCTGCACAAGAAAAACGATCTGGTCGGTACGGCTCTCGAAGCTCTTGACTATCCGATGCTGGAAACCAAGGACGAGTGGCTGGTGCACGGCTTCAGCTTTGCCAATTATCTCACCGAATTGGGGGACAAGGCACAGTCGGACATTTACTCGAAATCGTCGGTTGACCTCGCTTTGCGCGATGCGTTCCGGAAGATGCGCAAATTCCTGATGACAACCAAGAAGCTAACCGAGGATGAGGCGATCTCCTTGATTACGATTGGCGTCGACTTCGGCATCACCCAGGTCGTGGATGGAAATTGGGGTGTTCACGCCGTCATCAAGAAGGATATCTTCGCCGGCGGCGAAACTTGATCCTTACACCGACGCGGTCGGCTTCCGCAGGAGCTGGCCGCGTCGCGCTGCATTTCGGGGCAACCGCTTTGAGGTCCGTCTCGGTTCAGGAGCGCCACCTGATCGGTTGAATTGGACTAGACTGCGTCTTCAATCGTCACAAATTCTAAGAATATGTCAGCAGTTCGAGTCTCCTAAGGCGCGCCGTTTTCGGCATGAATTGAGCTCGCCAAGAACGCGCAGAGGCCGCCCCGATCACATACCAAAAGCACTCCAGCGCTCGAACGAAATGATTTCGAATCACGTTCACGGGCGCTGCGGGCACGCGCGTGGCAATCCATTCCAGGACCGGATAGGTGCAACACTCGACGTGACTGGGCATCACCAGGTGGCGGATGGAAAAATCCTCTCCCCATTCGTCGAGCAGCGCAATGTTGCGCGTCACCGTCTCCCAGTACCATGGCGTCTTCGCCAGCGTCATCGCGCAACGGCCGGGGCCGAATTTGAAATCGGGGAGCCACACGTCGGTCAGCACGCGCAGGATCTTCATGCTTTCGAGCGTCATGAAGAAGTTGCTGTTCCACAGCATCGGTGCATTGAATTTGCCGTCATAGATTAGCGGCACCGGGTATCTCGTCGAACGAGAGGAAACGGTCAGCCTTCGTTTTGCGAGCGCGGGCCAGCTCGGCTGGCGTCGGCGCGTAGTCGCGCCCCAACAGCGCAATGGCGTGGACGATGGTGTGCAGATGAATAACGACCTCGCCGCCCACCTCCCTGCCGGCGCGGACCGCGTCAACGCGGTCGAGAACGTGTCGTTTGCAGTGGCGCCGGGCGAGATCGTCTGCGTGGTGGGCGAATCCGATTCCGGCAAGTCCGTGACGGCGCACGCCATCATGAGGCTGTTGCCGCCGAACCAGTTGACCGTCGCCGGCGGACGCGCCCTGCTCGACGGCAACGACCTGCTGACCAAGTCGCCGGCCGAGATGCGCCGCATCCGCGGCGACCGCATCTCGATGATCTTCCAGGAGCCGATGACGGCGCTCAATCAAGTGATGCGCGTCGGCGACCAGATCGCCGAAGTGCTCGACATCCATACCAAGCTCAACGAGCGCGAGCGGCGCGCGCGTGCTCGAGGTGATGCACGCGGTGCGCCTGCCCGAGCCCGAGCGCACCATCGACGTCTATCCGCACCAGTTGTCCGGCGGGCAGCGCCAGCGCATCTGCATCGCGCGCGCTCGCGATGGATCCGGAAATTCTGATCGCCGACGAGCCGGTCTCGGCGCTCGATGTCTCGGTGCAAGCGCAGGTGCTCGAGCTGATCGACGACGCGCGCAAGCGCTTTAATCTCGCGGTGCTGTTCATCACCCACGACCTGCGTGTCACCGCGCAGGTGTGCGACCGCATCGCCGTGATGCACAAGGGCGAGGTCGTGGAGGAAGGCTCGACTGCGGCGGTATTCGCGGCGCCGAAGCACGACTACACCCGGGCGCTGTTTGATTCAGCGCCCGGGCGGAACTTTCAATTCGGAAAGTTCGACGCCGACTAGCTTAGGATGGGCAGATCGATGCTCCTCGGCGCGTCGGGTTGGCGTCGGATCAAGCCATTTCTTTCGAGCGTCACGACCATCTGATGGACCGAGGGTGGGCTGACGCGGAAATGGTGGTCTCGGCCGGGGGGCGTCGCATCATGTGCGAGTAGGTGTCGCAAAGCCACGGACGCAATCGACATGCGATTGGCCTCTCGGTTAGTGGGCAAATTGGGCGGGACGGAAGGAGCGCAAATACTTCGCAATCAAGTCCATGATCGCGCCAACAATCAACCCATGCCGATCTGCTTGGCTGCGGCGAGATACACGGGCTTGTCGTCAGCCAACACGTGGAATGCAAGAAAAAAGTCATTGATAGTATAGCCCGGTCGCAGGCGACGGACCACGTCGACCTCGCGCAGTGATTCCTCCAACCTCCCGACGCAAGCGAGTACGAGGGCGGAGAGAGCGCGCGCATGCAGAGACGCATTGGGTTGCCGTATCGTGTTGAGAGCCCATTCGCCAGCTTCTTCGAAGCGTTTCAGGCGAAACAGGGCCCATGCGCGAGCTGCGCACATCGCGTATAGCATTGGATCAAACGGGCTCAATTGACGCGCGACCTCGACAGCCTCGACGGCGGCTTGAGCATCACCGGTCTGTGCTTGAACAAAACCGAGCTGATAGTGAGCTAAGGCAAAATTGGGACTCAAGCCAATGGCTTCGTTGAGCTCGCGGATCGATGCCTCGTCCTCGCCGCGAAGCCAGAGCGCCCGCCCCATGGCCCAGTGCGCTGCGGGATCGCGATGGTCCGCGAGGAGGCCGCGGCTGGCGGAAACAAAAGCGCTATCGGCCTCCGCCTGTTTGGCGGTCGATTTGAACTGGAAAGCATTGTACCAATGGGTGAAGGAAAGCCCCGCATAAGCGCGCGAGAACGTGGGATCGAGTTTTATGGCGCGCCTGAAATACCTTTGCGCCTGCTCATTGTCCGGTTCCGTAAACCGATACATGTGCCACAGTCCACGATGGTGCGCCTCCCAGGCATTCAGCAAGTTGGGCGGCTTAAGTACCGCACGATTGCGCTCGGTCGCCTCGATTTCGGCGTCGAGCGAGCTGACGATCCGCGTCGCAATTTTGCCGGTAATCAGGAAAGCGTCACCACGCGGAATCTCGTAGGAATCCGTCCAGATGACACGGTTGTCGTCGGTCGTGCATAGCTCTGCGGTGATGTGGAGCCGATCGCCATTGTCCTCGACGGAGCCGATCGCCGCATAGTTGACGTGGAGCACGCGGCCGATCTCACCCGGATGCGACATCTGATCGCGCAGCGCAAATGTACTGCCGCGAGCAACGACGAAGAGCGCCCTCAACCTCGCCAGGCCAGATATGATATCGTGGGTGATTCCGTCCGCGAAGCTGCGAGCACATCCCGGCGCTGCGGTGAACGGCATGACGGCGATCGATGCGCGGCGGCCGTGCTGTGAAGGTCGCGGGGGTTCAGCCATCCGCCCCGCATCGGGCGTCCGATCGCAAGGTGTCAAACGGCGCTCCACGGGCGTTTGCACTTCCTGCGCGGCGCCGATGAAGCGAAAGCCCTTGCGGAGCACGGTACGGATCAGGCGCTGCTGTTCGCCGGTGTCGTCGAGCGCCCGCCGCGCAGCACTGATCCGGGTAGCGAGCGTCGATTCGGATACAGTTCGCCCACCCCATACCGACTGAAGCACATCGTCTCGGCTGACGACCCAGTCCCGGTTCTCGAGAAGAAAGACGAGTAGATCAAACACCTGCGGTTCCAAGGACAGCAGATCGGGTCCGCGGCGAAGTTCCCGCCGATCCGTATCCAGGGCAAAATTCTCGAACAGAAACAGCATCGTAAGTGGCCCCTCAGACCGGCCGGTGGGGCGCTGCGTCGCTCCATTCTAGCGCATTCCGGCGAAGAAAAAATCAAGACGGTCTCGACGAAAAATCGACGCGGCGTCAAAGCGAATTGGGAGCGGGCATGCCAGCCTCCATCTACGCGATCCTATCGCGATTTGCCGGTGATGGAGGCGCCCGTGTCAGGACAGGAAACGACCTTCGAGATCCCCGCCGGCGCGCCGGCCCTAGAAGAGAAGCCTCGCCCATTCACGGGCGCAAATCCAGTGACGAAAGAAGTCAAGGCGGGGTTACGGCGCCTCCTACAACGATCGGCTGTTCGGCCTGCCGCTCGAGCGACTCGCGCCATTTGCCGAGATCGCCGCAGTGGAACCCGTCACCGACGAAGAAGCGTCCACCGAACGGTAGGCGCAGGAGGCATTTTCAACGCAGGTTCAAACGGTCAAACCCACGATACGGAGCGAAGCTGCTCTGCGATAGAAGCACAAAGCGTAGGAGGCCCTTATGGCCGCGCTTGATCCTACGGCGCTAGCTCATCGCACGTTTGACGACCGGTTCTGGCCCGAATTGATGGCCGCCAACCGGTTAGGGCATTGCTGCTGCCTTTTTGTTCGGCTGCGCTCGCAGCTATTGAGCGTTTCGAGGATTCCTGAAGATGGACGCCAAGCTGCAACGACGCGTTCAACGCTACGGATGGGACAAGGCCGCCTCGCATTATGAGCGTTCGTGGCAGAGCCAACTCGAACCGGCACAGTCTGCCCTACTCGAACTGGCCGGCCTCAAGCCGGGGATAGAGGTTTTGGACGTTGCCTGTGGCACGGGTCTTGTGGCCCTGAAAGCTGCCGCGTTGATTGTTCCTGGCGGCAGGATCGTCGGCACGGACATTTCGGAGCAGATGATCCTCGCCGCGCGAGACGTCGCGGCCGGTCGGGGAATCGCAAATGCTCAGTTCGAACGCATGGAGGCCGAGCAGTCGACCTTCGGCGACAATTCATTCGACGTCGTGCTTTGCGCTCTAGGCCTGATGTACGTGCCTGATCCCGAGAAGGCGATACGCGACTTCCATAGAGTGCTGCGGCCGGGGGGGCGCACCGTATGCGCCGTTTGGGGCCAGCGGGGCAAGTGTGGGTGGGCGGAAATTTTCCCCATCGTTGATGCGCGTGTCCAATCGGAGGTTTGCCCAATGTTCTTTCGCCTTGGCACAGCCCAGAACCTGCAGCATGCGTTCAGCGCTGCCGGGTTTGGCGACATTGTCGAGAGGCGACTTGAGACACGACTCGAATACGCCACGGGCGACGAAGCCTGTGATGCGGCATTCGTCGGCGGACCGGTGGCGCTCGCCTACAGTCACTTTTCGCCCGACACGAAGTCAGAAGCGCGCAAGGAATATCTCGAGTCCCTCAGGGCCTATCTGATTAGCGACCACTATTCGATACCGGGAGAATTCGTTGTCGTTGCAGGAGCGAAGTGACACCCCTTTCGCCGGACGAACAGTTCGGTACGTCCATTTGGGAGGATTTGACCATGTCAAATTCGCGCGTGCGCGAGTCATTGGAAAGACTACACCGTGTGTTCCTCGAACGCCCGGCGGCAGCCAAGAAGTCGAACCCGCCGGCGAGCGCAACGTGGCAGAATGGATTGCGGTGTGAAGTCACGGGACCCCACGGGGAGAGGGTCATCACCGACATGCCGCCTGCCATGGGAGGTGATGCGAGTGGGCCGAACCCTGGCTGGCTGCTGCGAGCCTCTATGGCTTCATGTACTGCTACGTCGATCGCCATGCGTGCTGCTCGCCTCGGTATCACCCTGAGATCGCTCAGGGTGACCGTACACAGTGAGACAGACGCTCGCGGAATGACGGGCATCGATGGAGTTTCGACAGCGCTCAGTAGCCTGCGTATGTCGATTGAGATCGGGGCGGAAAATGTCCCTGATCAGCAATTGCGTGATCTGGCCGAAATCGCCGAGACGCAATCCACCGTGAACTGCACCCTCAGGGAGCGGTCGCCGCTGGCAATCGAGGTTTCGATTGTCTAGCTCTTTCAGAACTTCTGATCGCGCGGCAACGAAATTACCGCGGGATTAGTACTCAACCGCACGGATATTAACAGGGAGACAGATCATGGCAAACGGTACAACTGTCAGCAATGGCGTCAACGTTCAGGCTTTGCTCGACGCGCGCGACGCTCTCACCAAGGCTCCGGAGGCCGCGCAGTTCAAGTGGCGCGCGGCGTGCGAGTGGAAGAACGGCACCCACAGCCATTCGACCGTCGAAAGCTTCTTCGGCCTCGGCGAAGAGCAGCACCGCAAGACCACCTTCAACTTCGATGCCGATCATCCGGAGGTCTTCGCCTCCGAGGACAAGGGCGCGACGCCCGTGGAGTTCGTCCTGGTCGGACTGGCAAGCTGTCTCACCGCGGGCGTCGCGGCGGTCGCGCAGAACCGGAACATCCAGTTGAAGTCCGTGACCGCGACCATCGAGGGCGACATGGACCTTGCCGGCATCCTCGGCATCGATAGCGAGGTGCGCAACGGCTTCAAGGGCATCACGGTGAAATATAAGATCGATGCCGACGCGAAGCCCGAGGACATCGAGGCGCTAGTTGCGCAATCGCAGAAGCGTTCGGCCGTCTATGACATCGTGACCAATCCGACGAACGTTACCGTGGTGGTGAACTGATCGCGGCAGCGACCAATGTCTTGCCGAGCGGGCCGATGAGCGCTGTCACCACCGTCATTGTCGGTGCGGGGCACGCGGCTCTTGCGATGAGCCGCTGCCTCGCGGAGCGTTCGATCGACCATGTCCTGCTGGAGCGCGGCGAAGTCGCGCAGAGCTGGCGTGCCGAGCGATGGGACTCGCTGCGACTGCTCACGCCCAACTGGCAGAGCCGGCTGCCCGGATTCACCTATACGGGCAGCGATCCCGATGGTTATCGGACGCTGCCGGAAATCGTCGACTTCATCGCAGGCTATGCGAAATCGATCTCGGCCCCGGTGCGAACGCATACGACCGTCACCTCCGTGCGCAGCGATGGCGCGGGGTACCTCGTGCGCACGAATCGCGGCGACTGGCGATGCCGTACCGTCGTCATTGCCTCGGGTGCGTGCAACACCGCGAAGGTGCCGAGCTTTGCGGTGAGCGTGCCGCCGTCGGTCGCGACGCTGACAGCGCAATCCTATCGCAATCCGGCTCAGATCGCCGACGGTGGCGTTCTCGTCGTCGGCGCGTCCTCGAGCGGCACACAGATCGCGCACGAACTCCAGCGCTCGGGACGGCCAGTCACGCTCGCGGTCGGCGAGCATATCCGGGCCCCGCGCGTCTATCGCGGCAAGGATCTGGAATGGTGGATGGACGCCGCAGGCGTGCTCGACGAACGCTATGACCAGGTGGACGACGTCGTGCGGGCGCGGCGCGTTCCCTCGCTGCAGCTTGCCGGCACGCCGGACCGCTCGACGCTCGACCTCAATGCGCTCTCCGACATTGGTGTAAAGCTTACCGGCCGGCTCGCTGGCATCACACAGGACGGCAAGGCGCAATTTTCTGGCTCGCTGCGCAACATGTGCGCGCTTTCTGATTTCAAGATGCGGAGGTTGCTCGAGTTCCTCGATGAATGGGCGTGCGCGAACAGTCTCGACGGCGCGGTGGCGCCGCCCGATCGGCTGCCGCCGACCCGCGTCGAGGACGCACCCCCGCTCGGCATGGACCTCGTCAAGAGCGGGATCAGGACCATCATATGGGCTTCCGGCTATCGGCCGGATTATTCCTGGCTGGAGCTGCCGGTGCTCGACCGCAAAGGCTACGTCACGCATGACGGCGGCGTTGTCCCGGCGCCGGGCGTTTACCTCATGGGGATGCAGTTCCTGCGGCGTCGGAAGTCAGCATTGATCGATGGCGCCGGCGATGACGCGCGCGACCTCAGCGCGCATCTCGCCGCCTATCTGGACAATGCGGCTCAGCGGATGAGCGCGTGATCGCGTCTGATCCGTCAGGACTGGCGCTATGCGAGCAGCTGAGCTGAGGTCCGCTATGGGTCCCGACCGGTAAAACTCGGATCGAGCACAAGATTTCTGCTTTACCCCAACAGCGGCGCGGAAGCGGACATTGCACGAAGTGAGCTGGCCAGTTCCGGACATTGTTGTTACGTCTGTAAGAGGTCACGGCTAGACCCGATTTAGCCATTATTGGCGTTACGAAATATCCGTCAGGAGTGGACAAGCCACCTTGGACGCCCAAGCGCGCTCTGCGGCGACGGCTCAACGGAGCCACACACTTTGGCCGAGACAAGTCTTTCCACCATCTACCGCGACTATATTGACTGTCTCAACCGGCAGGATTGGGCTGAGCTAACGCATTTCGTTCATGACGAAGTGCACTACAACGGCGAACAGATCGGGTTGCCCGGTTATCGCAAAATGCTGGAGAGGGATTTTCGTGAAATCCCGGACCTTCATTTCAATATTTACTTTCTGATCTGCGAGCCTCCTCGGATCGCGAGCCGTTTGAAATTTGACTGCACGCCGAAGGGAAGTTTCCTCGGCCTTGAGGTCAATGGGCGCAAGATATCCTTTGCGGAGAACGTGTTTTACGAGTTCGACCACGGGAAAATCAGATCGGTATGGTCCGTCATCGATAAAGCAGCTATCGAAGCGCAGCTGTAGCGGCGCAGGTGCTTGTTCTCAAGACCGACCACGGACTTCGTACCCGACTCGCACCGTTCCGGTGGTGACCTTGCACGGGCCGGTTCGCAAAAGGCTAAAATCGATCGGCTTTGTCAGCAAGCCAGGCGCCCCGAGTTGGGCCGCGTTCTTTTTGGTCGCCTCATCGCCATAAGCACTGATCATGATCACGGCACGTTCGGTCGCGCCGCCGTCACCTTCGGCAGCATTTCAAGCCCGCTCATGCCGGGCATGTTAATGTCCGACAGCATCAGGATCAGCGAAGGGTCTGCAATTGTCTTCGCGCGCTCAAGAGCCTCCGGCGCTGAGTTCGCAAACTCTATGACAAAACGCTCGGAGTGAATGTCGTGGCGGAATTGCTGGCGAAATAAGTGTTCGACGTCGGGTTCGTCATCGACCACAAGAATATAGGTGCTCAACTTCTGCCCCCCGCTCCTGGTTGCGTGGGCATGACACGCGGTAGTGTAATGATGACCTCGGTAAAAGAACCGGGCTCGGTCACCACATCAATTGTACCCCCGTGCTGCTTCACGACGATGTCGTGGCTCATCGATAGCCCAAGCCCGGTACCTTCGCCGGCCGGTTTCGTCGTGAAGAACGGGTTGAAGATCTTTTCCCTGATATCAGGCGGTATGCCCATCCCGTTGTCGCGGATACGGACTTCGACCCAGTCACCGAGATTTCGTGTGACCGCCTTCAGATTCGATTCAAAGCCGTTGCCGGCCGTTCTCGCGCGCTGAGTTGCGGCGTAGAATCCGTTCGAGATCAGGTTCAAGAGCGCCCGGGTGATTTCCTGCGGGTAAATGTCCGCAACGCCCGCGCCCGGATCGAAATCACGCTCCAGCGTGATATTGAACCCCTGTTTCTCGGCGCGAGCGCCATGGTAGGCGAGGCTTAGACTATCGTCAATGATCGCGTTGATCTCGACTGGCCGATGCTCGCCCGAGCCCTCGCGAGAATGCAGCAGCATGTTGTTGACGATGGAGTCAGCGCGCTTGCCGTGCTGCACGACCCTCCCAAGATTGTCCTTCAAGGTGCCGGTCAGCTCTTCGACTTCCTCGCGGACCTTGCCGGGCAATGAAACTGGCTTGAGTACGTCGCTCAACTCGTTCGTCAACTCGGATGAGAGTGCGGCAAAATTGTTCACGAAGTTGAGTGGGTTTTTGATCTCGTGGGCGATGCCTGCAGTCAATTGCCCGAGCGCCGCCATCTTCTGCGCATGAACCAATGCGTCCTCGGCACGCTTGAGACGCGTCAAGTCGAAGTAGGTGAGCATCCGTCCGCCATCTGGGAGAGCCATGACCTCGTACTGGAGCACACGCCCGTCCGGGCGATGCCACTCTCGCGGCGGCGTTGATGCCGCGCGCACCTCAGCCAAGCGACGGGCAACATAACCATCCCACTCCTCCTCGGGCACGCCATGCAGGCGGCCAGCGGAGCCCTGCAGCAGGTCTTCCAGGGTATGGCGCGCCCGGAGGACCTCATCGGGAAGCTCCCAGAGATCGCGGAAAGCGCGGTTGTACATTCTCACCCGTAACTCGGGGTCGAGAATGAGGACGCCATAGTCGATCGTATCCAGGACCACTTGGCGCTCACGCAGCCGCTGCTCCTCAACCTCCACAGCCGTATCGCGGAACACCCGTAGCGCCTGAGCCATTTGCCCGAGCTCGTCTGGGCTGGTCGCCGGCAGAGACGCGTGGAGATTCCCGCCGGCGATAGCCAGCATGCTCTGAGCCAGCGCCCGGAGCCGGCTCACTAGATTGCGGTCGACGTAGAGCCAGACAATCACGACCGAACTCAAAAGGCTTGCGAGCACGGCGGCCATTAAGATGGCGGTGCTGGTCCGGCGAACCATTACGGCCTCGCCACCCGCCGCAGTGATGTCGGCCTTGGCAGCCGCTACCAAGCGATCAACCGCGAGGGTCAATCCGCCCGACAATGTCACATTCTCCGCCAGCAGCTGTTCGCCGTGCGCGAGAGCTTGGAGCTCCTTCTCACGCGCAGCGGGCAGACTCGAAGGTCCCTCAGCGAGGCTCTTGAGATCGCGCACCCGTTCCGCGAATCGCTCTTGGAGCTGCGGCTCAAGTCCGGGCGTCAGTGCCTCAAGCGCCTCAAGTGCCCGTCGGAGCGCGAAGGCGAGAAGCGGCAAGTCGGCGATGCCCTGCGCCTCGGCCGCTCGTAGCAGGTTGTTGTTGACGGCCTCGATCTCGAACTTTGCATTTTGCAGCGGAACGAACTGCGCGATAGTTTCGCTTACCCCTGCGCCTGTTTCTGGCCCGCCGCGTCGCGCAGCTGCAAGCTTGTAGTTATGGACCAGGATGCCAGGATCCACCAGCCGTTGGGCGCCGATCATTGTCGTCGACAGTCGACGCTGCAGCTCCTCCTTGCGCCTCGCGGCGCCAAGTCGCTCAGCCACAAGCCCGTTGAGCGCGTCGAGGTTGCGATCGAGCCCGACGACAGCCGCCTCGATCGCTCTCATCGCGTCAGGATCAGTTGAAGCCCCGCCCAGGTGCGCGCGCAACGCCTCAAGGCTGGCGAATTGCTTCCGAATATGGGCCGCCACCTTGATGCGCGCCTCCTCGCTGCGTGCCGCCAGCAGCGCCGGTGCGGCGGCGGCGATCCGCTCCGCTTGGCGCGATAATTCAAGTGACGCCAATGCCGCAGGGGCCCGTTCCTCGGTAATTCGGGCTACCACACGACCAAGCTGAAG
The DNA here is from genome assembly GCF_018131005.1 of Bradyrhizobium lablabi. GTDB lineage: Bacteria > Pseudomonadota > Alphaproteobacteria > Rhizobiales > Xanthobacteraceae > Bradyrhizobium > Bradyrhizobium lablabi_D. The sequence goes on along the minus strand of NZ_JAFCJK010000004.1, from coordinate 127,118 downwards.
AAATGCCCACATCGCCGCGGCGGCGGCGAGCACGGCAAACGTACTGATGCCGAGAAAGGCGAGAAGGAAACGCCCGCGGACATTCATGGTGAGCACTGGCGGCCCCCTAGATCGCAGGGCTGTCGACGCGCATCTTGATACACACTGGCACAGGTTATGTGGTGAGGAAAGCGCCCTAGTCGTTAGTGGGCCCGACGGTAGTCGCTTCAGAGGCCAACGCTCTGGCAAGCCGCCTTTGGAGGCGGCGAGCATGACGCGGTGCACAGTGGCCGGATCTGCTTTGGCCCCGACACTGTGCCGGTTACTGTTTCCGTTTGCTTGTTGGCCAAGACGTAGAGTTGACCCGATCTGAGAGGGGGAGCAGTATTATCCTGCCAGTCGAATTATCCCTGCCAGTCGAAGGCCGTACCGGAGATCTGGGTCTCCCTCCTGCTCTCACTATGGTTGAGGATCAATCCATGCTCTGCCAACGACTGATTGCAATTGTCTTGATTGCGGGGCTGCACGCTCCAAGGGCTGAGGCCGAGATTCGAATCGCTACAGCAGGCCCGATGACCGGACCCGCAGCTTGGATCGGCGAGCAATATCTGCGTGCCGCCGAGATGGCGGTTGAAGATCTCAACTCTCGTGGCGGCGTGCTCGGCCAGCGGGTCGAACTCATCGTGGGAGATGACTTCTGCGACCGCGATCAGGCCGCCGCGGTCGCCCGCAAACTGACCAGTGATGGAGTCGTCTTCGTTGCTGGCCATTTTTGCTCGCACTCCTCAATCGTGGCCGCGCAGATCTATCAGGAGGCAGGAATTCTTCAGGTTAGCCCGGGCTCTGTCAGCTCGAAGCTGACCGACGAGGGCCGGCCAAACGTCTTTCGTTTGTGCGGCCGCGATGACCAGCAAGGCACGAAAGTAGCCAACCACCTCGCCAACCAGTGGGCAAGCAAGAGGATCGCGATCCTGGACGACGGCACGACGTTTGGGGCCGGTCTTGCTAATGCGGTTAGACGCAGGTTGGACGAGCTCGGTGTGCGAGTGGCTCTGGACTACACCTTCAGCCCAGGCGCATCGGACTACTCCGCCCTAGTTTCCAAGATGCAGAGCACCGGTATCGACATCTTTTTTGTTGGCGGCCTTCACCCGGAGACGGGCCTGATCTTTCGCCAGGCGCACGACCGCGGCTATGATGTTCGACTCGTGGCGCCTAGCTCGAGCGCGACCGGCGACTTCCCAATGATTGCGGGTCGGGGCGTCGAGGGTACGTTCATGGCCGCCGCGACGGACGCGCGCGCGAATCCTGGCGCGGCGGAGGTCGTGGCGCGATTCCGCGCGCATGGCTACGAGCCTGTCGGCTTTACTCTTTATGCTTATGCCGCTGTGCAAGTTTGGGCCCGCGCCGTGGAGGAAGTGGGGTCGCTGGACCTCGCGGCGGTGGTCAAGGCCATGCACGGCAGCCGGTTCGACACAGTCCTGGGGAAAATCGGTTTCAACGAAAAGGGCGACGTAACTGGTTTTGAACCGTGGCAATGGTACGTGTGGCGGGCGGAAGGCACGTATGTGCCGGTGGAGCAGGGCATAACTAATAAATAGGGCCGCGTTCCGCTCGCTGTCCTTGGCCGAGACCAACGCTTTCACGAACATGGTCACCCCTTGCGTTTTCTATTCGGCGAGGCAGACCATACACGGCGAGGTGTTTTCTTCGCTCGCAAACCCGAGCTCCACTTCGATTTCAATCGGTCCGCCTCTGTCAGGCGGAAGTAGCACGGGAAAATGCCGCGACCCACCGGTGCGCCGCGCGGAGATCGCAGGGCAAACGCCGGTGCGGAGCGAGCATTCCTGTATTGTGGTAGCAGCATTGACGGTGAGGTTTCTATCTGTGGTGGGATTGGAGCATGGCCGATCCGGCCCCTGCTCGCCCGTTCTCACTTAGGGATGAAACGCGGTTGCAAACGCTCTTCGAGAACGCCGATCGCGCCCTCCGTGATCGCTGCCATCAGCACGAGAACTAGGCTGGTTATTGTTGGACGCTTCATGATCATGGCCTCCTGGTATCGGTGCCCCGAGCGCGACGTGTAATCGCGAGACCGTCACGCGGCGTAGACTCGTTGACGACGCTTTCGACCGAGTCGGGCTGAAACGAGCCGTGCTCGCCAGAGCGAGCGGAACGCGCACGAGGCCGGCACGTGGATCGTGCATCTCGGCCGTGATCGTCCTGAGATCGTTCACGAACTGGGTCAGTTCGTACGCCACCTGCGTCGCGCACCGGAGTGGCTGCCCGGCGTTGCGAAGAGCCCTCCCCGTCACTTGGTGACGAGACTGCCCCTTCTAGTTTATGCCGTCCAATGCCAAGATCCTCTATGATCCATGCGCACAAGGTATCAAGCGTCGATGGACCTGAGGCATCTCAGGTACTTCGTCAACGTCGCCGAGACGGCGAGCGTCTCGAAGGCCGCCCTTCGGGTGCACATCAGCCAGCCCGCCCTCTCGCGGCAGATCCATAACCTCGAGAACGAGCTTGGCCTATGTCTCTTCGACCGCGTCGGCCGCCGAATCCGGCTCACCCCCGAAGGTGAGGATCTGTTGGAACGAAGCCGCGACGTGCTGGCTCGGGCCGAAGCGATCCGCGAACGGGCACGGCAGCTCACGGCTGGCGCAGTGGGACGCCTTCGTGTCGGCGCAACGTCGCAGACTTTCCAGAGCGTCATGGCTGGATTTCTGGCTGAATACCGGCGTTCGCGGCCGAGTATTGAGGTGACCCTGACCGAGGCAGGCGGCGTTCGCCTCTTAGATCTCGTCGCGCACGGCGACCTGGATCTCGCCGTGGGCGGCATCCTCCCAGGTGCGCGATTCGGCGGCCGCCTCCTGTTTCCCATTCGCCTGCTCGCGATCGCGGCCGCCGGGCGGCGATGGAAGCAGCGCGCGACGATCGAGGTCGTGGACCTCGCCGATGAACCCCTATTGTTGCTCAACCGCGACTTCGGGACCCGCCAGCTCTTCGATGCCGCTTGCCGGATCACTCACATCCGGCCGCGGGGCGTGCTGGAGAGTAACGCAGTCCACTCGCTGATCGCCCTTGCCGAAGCGGGCCATGGGATCGCCGTCGTGCCGTCGACGGTACGCTTTTTGTCAAGGAAGATCCGGATCATGCCGATCGTCCAGGATGGGAAATCACTCGGTACGTGGAGCGCCGTGGTGTGGGATTTGCGCCGGTCCTTGCCAGTCTACGGGGAAGCCTTCATCGCGGAGCTGGAGGCATACACTCGCCGCACCTTTCCGGGCAAGCCGTTCAACGCGGTGGCACCGCCGTTACCAAGACCACGGGACCATGAGGATCCGCCAACGGTGCGCCGCCGATGACGTGCGCTCGAGGTCTCAGCACTGCGCTCGCCGTACGCTGCGTCGGTCTTCCTCCCCATCATTCTTGCTTATGCAGCGAGTCGAAGCGCGCCAGCCACGTTCGAGGATATAGTCCGCTCCGGGTCAAACTCGAAAGTACGCCTGCTTGCGCGGCACGTCCGTTGTAGCCTCAAAGACGGACATCCGCAGGCCGCCCCGGCTGGGCTTGTTTTTTCCAATGCTGACGCTTTTGGTCCCCCATTGCGGGGTGGACTCAGAATGCTAAGCGCTGTGGTCGCTAGATGTCGAGCGGCAGATTTCGGGACCAGCCCGGGTACGCTCCGGCTGTTCTCAAGAAGCTTGGCTACACGCAATGAATAGCCTCGGCAGTTGGCGCGGCACCCGGCGCATCTCTAACTTTCAAAAACTCTACTTTTTGAAAGTTGGCTAAAGGCTCATTCGGCCGCAGCGCCTAGAACGACACGCTCGGCGTTAGTCTCTGCGGTTGTGATCAGAATCGTCTGGCTGACTCCGAGCGAGCCGCCTGTGCGTTGATTTCGCTTGCTTGCACTCAAACCAACAGAACGCCGGGCGGACCTACGGCTCACGCTGTAGCGCACGATTTTCGTCCACGGCGCTCCCGAGCGGTCGGCCGGGCGGCAAGGGTGGGAGACCCCGGGGCGGTGATGCGGGATCGAATCGCGTCGGGTACCGCTACCGGTTATTGCTACATGTACTCCTGCTTCGATCAGGACAGGCTGGTCTACCTTTTTTGCGGTTTGGCGGTCCGGTTTAGGAAGCCGTCGAGACTTCGTGAGGATAGGCTTCCGTCTCGGGCCGGTTGTCAACGCGAGGACTCAGGATGCAGGCGACGATCGCGAGTACCGATGCCGAACGTGTCCCTTTCTGGTCGGCCCTTGTCAAGGACAGGCGAATGGCCCCGGCCTTGGGTCTGGGCTTCACGTCCGGGATGCCGTTTCTGCTGACCTATTCCACGCAATCGGCTTGGCTGACCGATGCGGGAGTGCCGCTGGCGACGATCGGTCTGCTTAGCGAACTGACGCTGGCCTACAAGTTCAAGTTCGTCTGGGCACCATTTCTCGATCAGTACGATCCGCCGCTGATCGGACGTGTGCTGGGGCGGCGGCGCGGCTGGTTGATCGTGGCCATTCTCGCCGTCATGGCCATATTGGCCGGGATCGCCGTCGGCGATCCGAGCCATTGGATCTGGTGGACGGTCGGATTCTCATTCGCGCTCGGGATCGCGGGCGCAACGCTCGATCTCGTGCTCGACGGCTGGCGTATCACGAGTGTGCGCCCGCCGGAGAAACAGGCGGTGCTGTCCTCTTGGACTGAGATCGGCTGGCGCGTCGGCAATCTCGCGGCCGGCGCAGGCGCACTCTACCTCGCTGATCGTATCGGCTGGAGGGGTGCCTATCTGAGCATGGCCGTCCTGATGCTGGTGGGGATCGTGGCGACGTTATTTGCACCCGAGCCACCCTCCGACGTGGAGCCCCACAAGCCGCATGCTGGCTTCGTCGAGACCATCTGGGCGCCGATCCGTGACCTCCTCAAGCGGCTCGGTCCGATGGCGGTCGCTATCCTACTGCTCGTTGCGGGCTTCCGCATGCCGGGCTACATCGCGAATGCGATGGCCGTGCCGCTGTTCAAGCACCAGGGCTTCACGAACACGGATATCGCGACTGTCACCAAGGTCTTCGGCTTCTGGATCGCGCTTGGCGGCACCTTCATGGCCGGATGGCTGATCCCGCGCATCGGCATGATGTCGAGTCTCATCATCGGCACGGTCGCGGGCTCGTCATCGCATCTCGCGCTCGCGCTGCTTGCTGCGCACGGTGGGGATGGCGGCAAAGCGTTCTGGACTTTCGCGCTGGCGGTCGGCGTTGAGGGCTTTGCTTACGCCTTCGCGTCGATCGTGCTCATCACTTACATGTCGACGCTCGCGTCAGTGGAGCATGCGGCGAGCCAGTTCGGCCTGCTGACCTCCCTCTGCGCCTTTCCAGGCAGCATTTTGGCTGGGTTCTCGGGCTTCGTGATCGAGCATACGGGATTCGTTTGGTTCTTCATCTGGACCTCGCTCATCGGCATCCCGGTCGCGTTGTTGGCGGTCTTTGTATGGTACCGGGTCGGGATATCGGACGAGGTGACGATCCAGGTCGAGGGAGGGCATTAACGCGGCTGGGGACGCGCGCCACAGCCTCAAGCCGGCGAGGCCGACGGCGACATCCGCATCACGGTCCGGCGGATGGGCAACGAAGGATCATATCGCCCTACCGTCCTGCGCCGCTCAGTGTTTGCACGGCGTCGTCCGGTTTCGCATCTTCGGGCGGTGCTTAGACTTAAAGTCCGTCATGACGCTTCAGAGAAACTAGCCGCCATCAAGGAGTGATGCCCTGACTGAACAAAGATACAAACACCTCTATTTGATCAGCTGCCGCAACGATCGGCGCGTCGTAGCTGGTTTGACCTTGAGCGGCAGCTTTCAAAATAAACTCGGCAAAGTATGCCTTCACTGCCGGGGTTGAATGTTCTACGGGCACTCTAGTCATAGTGTCCTCAAGGACCTTCTTCATTGCTTCGATGAGCACGAGGTCGAATTGGGGCATGGCCGTTTCTCCCGATAGGGCCGTCAACCACTGCTGGTTCCACAATCCCGAATATCGCCGGCATTTTCAGGGTCGGCGGCAGTCTGTCGAGTCAACAGTTCGAGATGGACCAATCGTGTCGTTTTGGCCGGGGTACCGACCGCTCTGCCCGCAACAGACAACGTTACCGTGCGTCGGCATTTCTCAAACGAAGAGGCCGCCAACCGAGGCGGCCTTGCTTCTCCAGACCAACCAGCAGCTGCGAGCCGGTTACTCCGTGAGGGCTCGATAAACTGATACGCGACCAATCTTGAGTGGCTTCGCAATGGCGGACGGACCCAAGCCCTCAGCCTTCATCTATCTGATCTTCGCCGCGTCAATGCTTGCCTTGCGCACCTTGTCGACGCCGCGCGCCTTAGCGCTCGCTATCCCCTCAAGCTGTCGAAGGTTGGTCTCGAAAACGCCGAGCATGTCGAGGAAGTACTTTCTCGCCGCCGTCGAGGTGCTGGAGAGCGGACTGCGTGACATTAGCCGCAGGCGCATCAATGGATCGCCGGACCGCCATTGGAGGGGGTGGGCTGACCCGGGGGGCGGTTAGCCGGGATTGAAGGCGAGCGGGTACCGGTACCGGTTACGGGCGCCAAACTCCTTGAGGCGTCTTTACCGCTCAACTCGTTAGCGCCCACTTATCCTTTGTGATCGCCGGGAATTCGGCTGCCAGCAACAGAGGGCCTGCGGTAACCCGTGGTGGGTCTTGAGATGAGCGAAGCGCATCCCTCGACGGGCCCGGGTTAAGAGTTCAACTCCGAGCGTCTCGGAAGTTTGTAGGCCTTAGACATCCCAAGGGGCAGCCGAAGGGAAACGTCACCGCATCGGCGGCGCGTATTGCAGACCACCGTCGGTCCACAGCCGATTGAGCCCGCGCGGGATGGCGAGCCTGGAGCCGGCGCCCAGGTTGCGGTCATAGGCTTCGCCATAGTTGCCGACGTGGCGAATGATGCGCACGACCCAATCATTGGAAAGGCCGAGTGCTTCCCCAAGCGCCGCATAGCTTCCGAGCAGGCGTTTGGTCTTGGTCCTCTCCGAGTTCAGCTCGTCGGACAGCGTCTTCTGGCTTACGCCCAGCTCTTCGGCATTGACCATGGCGAAATAGACCCATTTGACCAGGGTAAGCCATTGGTCATCGCCATTGCGCACCGCCGGACCGAGCGGCTCCTTCGCGATGACGTCCGGCAGAATGACGTGCTCATCGGGCGACTTCAACTGCAGCCGTGCGGAATGAAGCCGCGATATGTCGCTGGTGACGGCGTCACAGCGGCCTTCATCATACGCCGCCAGGATCTCGCGCGGGTTGGACAGCGCTACCTCTTCATATTTGAGCTCACTGGCACTAAAGTAGTCAGCGAGGTTAAGTTCGCTCGTGCTTTCGCGCTGGACGCAAACCTTGATGCCGCCGAGATCGCGTGCAGAGTTAGCCCCGCGGCTTTTGCGCACCATGAAGCCTTGTCCATCATAGTAGCTCACAAAGGCGAACTGGATCCCCAGCGCTGCTTCCCTGGAAAGCGTCCAGGTGTTCACGCGCGCCAACACGTCGATCTCGCGAGACAGAAGCGGTACGAAACCGTTCTCCACGGTGAGCGGCGTGAAGGTGACCTTCGACGGGTCGTCGAAAATCGCCGCCGCAAAGGCTCGGCAAACATCGACGGTGAAGCCCCTCCAGACACCGTTCGCGTCTTTCGAGGCAAAGCCGGGCACATCGCTGGGGATGCCGCAGCGGAGGTTGCCGCGTTGCTTGACCGCATCCAGCGTCGGCCTTGAAGAGATTGCCTGCGCCTTGGCTGAAGCGACGGCGGTCGCAAGGAGGACGCAGCTCACGATCGCCACAGGCACCAGTCGGCAGCGGCGCACAACAGCAGCGGCGGAGGATTTCAGTGTAGCTGCCAAAGTCATGGCGATCCTCCTCGAGAGGGATTTGCGCTTGTCGCGATGGGATTCGTTCCTCGCATCGCCCATCACTGCGCGGCCGCCAGTTGCGCCGTCTGGCCGACCCGCAGCACATTTCCACGGTCGAGCACGACGATCTGCTGGCAGGTCTGGATGTGGGCCGTCAGGTGAGGCGCCCACACGACCGTCGTCGAACCGCGGATCGAATCGAGATAGCGAAGAATTCGCGGCTCCCATTCGGGAGAGCGGGCGACGCCATCGCCGTCGAGTAGCAGGACCGCCGGCCGATTGAGCGTCGCGGCGACGAAGGCGATGATGTGACGGAATTGCAGTTCGGCGATATCCTGGGAGAACGAGTTGAACGTCCTGTCCAGGACCTTATCGGCGCTGCGGCCGAACGCTGAAAGCCCGCGCCAGTCCGGCCCGATCAGCCTCGCGAAGGCGGCAAAGGCCTCGTCGTCCTCGAGCTTCGGCGCGCGCAGCCGCAGGTAGTCGCGGACGGTCAGCGGCAGTGCCGGCACGATCTGCGGCACGTAGCCGATCCAGGCGCGATATTCCGTGGTATCGAACTGCCTGATGTCTCGCCCGCCCAGGAGGATGCGTCCGGACTGTGGCCGCCGCAGGCCGGCCAGGCATTCCAGCAGCACGCTTTTCCCGCAGCCGCTCGGACCTACGACAGCAACCCGTTGTCCCGCCGGCACGCTGAAGGAGACGCCGTTCAGCGCAGCTTCGTAGTCGGCGTCGGGGCGATAATAGACCCGTTCGACCGTCAGCCCGACCTTCGTGAGCGCAGCCGGGCTGGTGAACTCGGAGCCTGAAGGTTCGGCCGGCGTTGCCATCAGCCGGTCGACCTGTTGCACGGAACTGCGAACCTGGCGCAAGCGGACCAGTGAGCCGAACCCCTGCTGCGCCGGCGTGATAATACGCCAGATCAGAATCATGGCCGCGACCAGTCCACCGGCGTTCATCGCGTCGCCGAGCACGAGCAGGATGCCGATGCACAGGGTCGCAAGTACCGTCAGCATGCCGAGCGCCTGGCCGATCACCTGGGCGCGGGCGACGGCGATCGAATAGTCGCGATTGCGGTTCGCCGTGTTGCGCGCGAGATCGGAGAAGTTGTAGAGCCAGTGGCTGTCAGCGCCGGCCCGGAAGAAGGAGTCGGCTCCGAGGAAGGCGGATACCGCATGCTCCTCGAGGCGTCCGGAGGCTATGCCTGCCTCGGTCAACTTGCTGGCCACGTAGTCGGACGTCGGCCATGCCAGCACGCCGAAGACGAAGAGAGCAACGATCGGTACGATGACCAGCCATCCGCCCATCAGTGCGATCGCCAGCAGGAAGATCGCGATGAACGGATAGTCGATAAGATAGAGGCCGCCCGAGCGGCTGAGGAAGTCGCGCGCCGTCTCGAAGCCGCGCATCCGAACCACATTGTTCTGGACGCCGAGCCGCGTCGTGGTCTCGATCGGCAGCGCCAGCATCTTGCGCATTGTCGCCGTGGCGATGCGTGTGCCGGCCCAGGCGCCCAACCGCGAGCTCGCCGACTGGCGTCCGATGCGGAGCGCCCACCCGCCGATCACCGCGACGACCGCGAACAGCGCCAGGCCCCAAACATTCGTGGCACCGGACGGGATCACGACGCTGTAGACGACCAGGACGTAGAGCGACACGGCGAGCGCCAGCACGTTGATGACGCAGCTCATGGCGAAAAGCTTGAAGAGCTGATCGCGCATCTGCTCGAAGAGCCCGCGGAACCAGTTGGGCTGGGCCCGGTCGACCGGCTGGAAGCCGGTGTCGGGATCAACCGCGAGGACCGTATCGCCGGCGGACAGCGCAAGGCTGCGGTGGCTGCCGTCGAACAGCCACAGATCATTGCCATCCGGCCGACCGAGATAGACCCCAACATAGCCGGAGCGGGTCTGCGCAAGGCTGCCGGCGCGCAGCCGATCGGTGTCCGACCGGGCGCCGGTTGCGATCGTCCGCCGCGTGCGGTACCCGATCGCCGGCAATATGGTCTCGAGATAGTCGAGCGTGACCGGCTGACCGGCGGGAGGCAGCAAAGCCGAAAGGGTTCGCGCAGTGCCGACCCAGCCCAGCGCCACGAGCATTGACGGCAACGCCGCAGCGACGGGCGATGCGGTGGATCTGTCGGCGCCGATCGCATCCTCCAGACGTTCCCGCCAAACTTTTTCGCTCCAGGCCGGCGGCTCCTGTGGAGGTGCCAACGGCACGACCGGCGCGATGACGGCGACCACCGCCGCGGCATCATCCATGCGGCGATCGACATGAATTGTGACGTCTGCGAGCTCCATCAGCGCCGGCGCGCTCGAGACCATGAACACCGTGGCGATCCCCTTCAACTCCTTCAGGAACTCGCGAAGATGCTTCACCCCTGCAAGATCGAGCGAGCCATCGGCATTGTCCAGACAGAGCACGAGAGGCTGACGCACCAGGGCCCGAATGAGACCGATGCGCGCCGCAATCCCGGGGCTCACATTGACGCCACCCGGACCGACCGGTGTCATGAAGCCCTGATGCAGGCCATCGATGAACGCGCTGAGTCCAAGGCGCCCGGACAGCCGGATTGCCGCGGCCTCGTAGCGCCTGCCGAACAGCGTAAGATTGTCGAGCAGCGTGCCCTGGATCAGCTCGCAGTGCGAACTTGCCATCGTCACGCCTCGCCGGAAGCTGCACGGATCATAGGCGCCGCTCGGACGGCCATCGAAGGTGATGGTCAGCCCCAGCAAGTCCTGGAGCCTCGCCACGGTCCCAAGCGCCATGGCCGCGACGGGAGAGTTCGGTACGTCGAGACGAACGAACGTACCTTGGGGAATCGAAATCGAGCCACCGTGTCTGTGCAGGGCCTGCCCCGACAACACGATGGTGCCGCCTGTGAACGGTCGCTTTTCGCCGGCCGACTCCCCTGCCCACACCGGCGCCTCCGGCAGCGACAGGACCTTGTCGATTCTGCTTTCGGCCTCGAGCCGCTGACCGCGGCGGCTGAGATAAAGAAGAGCGCTCGTCACCGGGCCGACCGACCGGCCGGCAAGCAGGGTGCAGGCAGCAAGACCGCCGATCGTCAACCCACCCCCGACGACCATGAACGCGCCCGCGGTGAGGATGCCGATCGTCGATAGCTGCGCCAGCAGGGAGCCGTTCTCGGAGAGCACCGCCATCTGTCTCTCCATGCGCGCCGTCGCGTCCATGACGGGCACCACGGCATCGTGATAGCGACGCGTCAGCAAAGTCTCGGCGGCCATCGCCTTCGCTTCGACGATACCCTGGAAAATTCCCCATCCGAGATTTCGGCGCTTTTGCTGGGCCTGTTCGAGATCACCGAGCGTCATCGCCGTCGAGCGGGCGGCGATGATCGCTGCGACCAGCGCCACGATCGTAAGCCCGAGCGGGATCAGGGCCAGCCACGAGCCGATGTATGCGATCAGGACGATGTAGATCAGCGCGAAGGGCAGCTCATGCAATGCCACCGCGGCGCTGCCGGACCAAAATTCGCGGACTTCTCCGACGCCGCGCATCGCATAACTCAGGTCGGGCGTGCTCAATTGATGAAAGGCCTTCGCGTCCGCACGCAGCACCCGATTGAGCAGGCGAACCGTGATCTGAGATTCGAAGGCCGATCCAACATGGGCCAGCAGCACCGAACGGGCATATCGCAGCACGGCCTCGAGAACGATCGCGACGGTGACGACCACGGCCAGGACGAAGGTCGTGCTGTAGGCCTGGTTCGGCAGGATGCGGTCGTATGTCTGGAGCAAGGCGAGCGGCAATGCGAGCGCGAGCAGATGGCTCGCGACGGAGGCCGCTGCACTGAGCGCTGTCGCTCCTGGTGGCTTCTCAAGGTTGAAGTTTGCCAAGGCACCTGTCCTTGCACGTGTTGGCAGCCTCTATTGCATTCTAGACTCCCGCCCGCGCGTTCCGCCAGTGTCAGATTGACGGCGACACATCTTTTGATAGAATTCGAAATCAGCGCCCGGTTGACGATACTTCCGCTTCCTTGTCGCGGCGCATCTCGGCCAAATTTTTATTAGTTCAATTGCGAATTGTTCACTCCTGCGAGCCGCGCGCTCGGGAGTGGATTTGCTGTTACTGGTGACGGCCCAGAGCAGACCGCGTGACAGACCGGCACCAAGGATTCGGCCGCGGCCCTACACGCCGTTTTGCCGGATGGAGGTCGAAGCTGGACGTGACAACCGAACAGGTTTCCATTGCGGGGGTCTGGCCCCACAGTATCCAGGAGTTCGTCGACGGAATTGCTGCAAGCGTGGCGATCGTCGGACGCGGAGAGGCGGGCGAACTCGTCGTATTGGCCTGCAACGACAGTTTCTTCGACATGTCCGGCGGTCGGCGCGGAACCTTTCGACGCTTTCCCGTCTCGTTTGACCTCTTGATGCCGAGCTATGCCCGGCATGAACTCCGCAAGAAACTGCTGGAATGCTTCGACACCGGCCTCGCGCAGGAGCTGGAGCAGGCCTACGACCTGAGGGAGGGAACCGAATGGTGGCGGCTGTCCCTGAAGCCGTTTCGGCATCCCGGCGGCAATGAACCGGTCCTCGAGATCCTCGTTACCGGACTTAACATCACGCCAAAAATGATCCTGACGCATGAACTGGAGGTCAGCACATCGCGGTTCCGGTCTGTGGTCGATGCCGCCTATGACGCGATCATCACGATCGATCAGCAGCACAACATCACCTTGTTCAATCGCGCTGCCGAAGATCTCTTCGGATACGACTCGTCCGAGATGATTGGCCAGCCGGTTCTGCGGCTCATTCCGGAAAGCTTTCGACAGAAGCACGACGGTTACGTCCACCAGTTTGCACGATCTCCCGTGCGTTCGCGCCAGATGAATGAACGCAACCGCATTTACGCCCAGCACAGGGATGGATCGCTGCTGCCCGTGGAAATCGCCATCTCGAAGATCAATGTCGGCGGATTGGTCGAATTCACCGCCATCATAAGGGACATCGCCGACCGCGTGCGCCTGATGGATCTGTTGCAGAAGCAGGCCGTGACGGACGAGTTGACGGGCCTGCCAAATCGCCGGGAATTCCTCGATGTCGTGGAAAACATAATGAGATCGAACGAGGATTTCTCCGTGCTCATGCTCGACGTGGACCTGTTCAAGAAGGTCAATGACACGTACGGACACGATGCCGGCGACGAGGTTCTGCGCGTGCTGGCCGAGGTCGGCATCGCCGCCAGCAGCAAACTGGATGTGTTTGCCCGATGGGGCGGTGAGGAATTCGTGGCGGCGCTCCCGGGAAAGACCGCGGAACAGGCTCGCGCCGCCGCCGAGAAGCTTAGATCGACGTTCGAGCGGCAGGAATTCCCGCACACCTGGCGCACGGGGAACGCCATTCCCTTCACCGTCAGCATCGGCGTGGCAACGCGCGCGCCCGGAGAGCGTGACCTCGAAGCCATCCTCAAACGTGCGGACCTGGCTCTCTACAGGGCCAAGGGAAACGGACGCAATCGCGTCGAGGAGGAGCAAAGCTCTTGAACCGTCGCGCGCGCAAGGACCATCAACTTTTCGCGACAATCGGTCACCATTACTGGTTGCATGTTATTATGGGAACACTCGACCGCCTCTTTTTGTTGAATTGTATTCAACTCGTCATGTTCTCAAGGATATAGCCTGAGAGACAGAGAAGAAGCTCAGGCGTTCCGACATTGATGAAGCCCTCGTTGTTCAAGGGGAGGAGCGTCGGCGGTGCTGAGCGGCAGAGGTCAGGCCGACAACGATAGCCGCGCCGAGCGCGGCCGCGTCGATCTGCGCGCACTTTCCCGCCTTGGACATGACAGCGCTCACACCGTGATGATCAATCCGGACGCTGCGCCGTATGCGGCCCCGTCCGGATGCGTGTTTCCACAACGACTGACGCAAACTTCATAGACGACCGGACGGGAGGATTGCTTGGACGCGCAAGCTGGCAAAGACAAAGACACGGTCCTGTCGATGGCCCAGGAGCAGCGCCCGGCCGAGCAGATCGGAGGTGATGTCGAGTATTCCAAGGTCACGCGCGGCGTTCGCATGCTGCTGATCGGCGTCGTGGGGCTGGTGGCGGTTCTCGTGGGGCTGTCCATCATCATCCCCGTCGAGGAGGTCGCGCGTGCGCGCGGCGAGTTCGTGCCGCTCGGACGCATGCAGGTGATCCAGGCGCCCGAAGGTGGCGCGCTTGAAGCGGTGTCGGTGCAAAACGACCAGCGGGTGACGAAGGGGCAGCTGATCGCAAAATTCCGCGCCGAGGACCTCCTGCGCGACCTTGCGCGTTCCGAGGTGCGAATGGCCTATCTGGCCGTCCAGATCGAGCGGTTGGATGCGTTCGCCCTCAACCGCCCCGCCGTGTTCGACCAATACCAGGCGAAGTATCCTGGAATGGTGAAGGAAGCCGTGTCGCTCGGCGAGCAGCAGCAGCGCGAGCTCACGCACAACCTCGAGGAAAAGGACAAGCAGATCGAGGCGGAAAAGTCGGCACTCGATGCGGCCAATCGCGAGATACCCTCGGCCAAGACCAGCCAGGATGCCACGCAGGAACTGCTGCAGCGCATGCGCCAGGGCGTCGACATGGGCGTCATTCCCGCCAATCGGCTGGCGCAGGCACAGGAGCAGGCGGCGGAATCCGAGCGAGTCCACACCCAGCTCGTCGCCTCGCTCGATCAGCACAGCGCGAAGATCAAGGGGCTCGAGGCGCAGCGCCAAGCCGTGCTCGCGAAGTCCGCCGCCGACGCGCGCAACCAGCGCTCCGAGCTGATGGTGCAACTCGACGAGCTCAAGGCAACTCAGGCCGCCTATCAGAGCCGGTCCGCGGACATCGAGGTACGGGCGCCGGTCGACGGCGTCGTGCAGAAGATCTCGGAGACGCCGATCGGCACCGTGATTCCGCCGGGCGGCACCGTCTGCGAGATCGTGCCTGCGGGCGGCGTGCTGATCCAGGCGCGCGTGTCGCCGCGCGACATCGGCTTCGTGCGGCTCGGCCAAGCGGCGATCGTGAAATCGGATGCGTTCGACTACAGCCGCTTTGGATCGATCCCGGGCAAGGTCGTGCGTATTGCGCCATCAAGCACCGTCGGCGGACCGGGCCAGGCGCCCTACTTCCAGGTCGAGATCGAGCTCGACCGGCCTCACGTAGGTGCCGACGTCGCGCATGTGGTAACGCCAGGCATGACCGGTGAAGCAACGATCCTCACGGGGCAGAAGACGATCTTTCAATATCTGCTGAAGCCTATCTACACGACAATGGATACGGCGATGCGCGAACGCTGAGGAGGTCACTCATGGCCAAGTCCGCGAAGGGCTCAGGAAACACCACGATCCCGTCCTCGCCGCAGGACCTCAAGAAGGCGATCGACAGGCCTATTGGTCAGCCCGACCCGGCGCGCGAGGAGCAGCCGTTCGGCTGGCTGCTCGATGCCGACGGCAATCTGGTGCCCGTGGTGGGCGGCGAGCGTGGCGGTGCGCCATCAAACGTCGATCCGTTGGGACCACTCTCGCCGGAGCCGCCGCACTCAGGACATCAGACGAGCGGCGCGGTCTCTGGAGATACCAGGCCGGCTGGTCCGTCTGCCGAAGTCGTCAGCACTGCCGATCCCAGCAGCGGTCAGGCATCGCACGCACAGGCGGCCGCGACGGTTCACATCGGCTCGGGCGGCTTGATAACACCCGCTACGACGGGCGCTCGCTCCGCGCCGCTCCATG
This sequence comes from Bradyrhizobium lablabi, assembly GCF_018131005.1. Taxonomy (GTDB): domain Bacteria; phylum Pseudomonadota; class Alphaproteobacteria; order Rhizobiales; family Xanthobacteraceae; genus Bradyrhizobium; species Bradyrhizobium lablabi_D. The sequence continues at coordinate 111,531 of NZ_JAFCJK010000004.1, read as the reverse complement.
ATTCCGGATCCACTCCTGCGCCGGTGCATGCTGGCGGCGGTGGCGGTGGCGGCAGTAGTGCCGACGACGGATCGAACAAGGGCGCGACCAGCTTCCTCGACGTCACTGGAGGGACGCGAAGCCCGACAACGACCACGCGCGACCACACCGGCGGTGATCACGGCGGAATCTCCGGCGACGGCACGCAGGGCAGCCAGACTGGCGGCAGCGGCGGCGCTCCCAACTTCGGCGATGACGGCCGCACTCCTCACGGTGGAGGCGATGACGGACAGACTGGCCAAGGTGGCAGCACCGGCACGACCGATCCGGGACAGGGCACCACGTCGGGCGGTGATGGACAAGGCGGTCAGACCGCCGGCGGCGGTGGTGATGGCCAGGGTAGTCAAGGCGATCAGGGCGGCAGCACCGGCACGACCGATCCGGGACAAGGCACCACGTCCGGCGGTGATGGGCAAGGCGGTCAGACCGCCGGCGGCGGTGGTGATGGCCAGGGTAGTCAAGGCAACCAGGGCGGCAGCACGGGCATGACCGATCCGGGACAGGGCACCACGTCGGGCGGTGATGGGCAAGGCGGTCAGACCGCCGGCGGCGGTGGTGATGGCCAGGGTAGTCAAGGCAACCAGGGAAATCAGGGCAACCAAGGCAATCATGGCGGCCAAGGCAATCAGGGTGCAGGTCATGGCGCCAGTTCCGGCGGAGACGACCAGATCGGCACTGGCACGGACAACGGCGTAGGCAACCAAGGCATCAACCAGGGCAATCAGGTCGGCCATGACACCGGCTCCAGCGGTGACGGCCAGACTGGTCAGCAGGCTGGCACCGGCACCGACAATGGCGTGGGCAACCAAGGCATCAACCAGGGCAATCAGGTCGGCCATGACACCGGCTCCAGCGGTGACGGCGCGTCATCGTCGACGGGTGATCCAACGACGGATGGTTCAGGCACGACCGCGCAGGGCTCCGGCACCTCGACCGGCGGCAGCGACGCAGGCTCCGGCACCACAGGACATGACGGCGGCACATCGATCGGTGACGGCACGTCATCGACGGGCGATCCAATAACGGATGGTTCAGGCACGACCGCGCAAGGCTCCGGCACCTCGACCGGCACCACGGACACAGGCCTCGACACGACAGCGCATGACGGCGGCACGTCGACAGGTGACGGCACGTCCAGTTCGGGCACCACGGCACAAGGCGGGAGCCCGTCGACAGGCAGCAGCGATGCTGGCTCCGGGAGCACTGTGGCAGGCGGCGGTACGTCAACAGACGGCGGCGCTGCGGGCACAGGCGCGACGCAAGGCGGCACCGGAAGCGAAGTTACGCCGCCCGCTGCAAGCGGGCCGGTGAACGCGGACGGGCAGATCACGCTCGTCAGCGTCAACGACTGGTACAATCCGAACTGGGGCGGCGGCTACAACGCGACGTTCCAGCTCACGCTCACCGACGACATGTTGCATGGCGGCATCGTCGACGGATGGAGCCTGCAGATCGGTCTCGACAATCCGAATGCGAGCATCTCGACCGGCTGGCTCGACGGCTTCAACGGCACCGTGACCTTCGATCCCGCGACAGGCACGTTCACCAACGCGGGCCAGGCCTACCAGCCCGAACTGCACGCAGGAGATACGATCCAGTTCACTATTCAGGTCCAGAACACCGGCTTCAACCAGAGCGACATCTCGTTCTCCTTCCAAGATCTCGATCCGACGGCCGCCACGGCAACGACCACCGCCTCCGCAAACCCGGCGGCCGGTTCGGCCGATGCGGCGACGACCGACACGGCTGCGGCAAGCAGCGATCCGGCGGCCGCCGCGGCAGTGAGTGCGACAGCGCCGGCCTTGAGCGACACGGACGCGCATGCGAACTCGGACACGGCGACCGCGACGCATGATGGCGGATCGACCACGAATGTTGCCGATGCAACCACGACGGCGGATGCGACGGCCCATGACGCATCGGCATCGGCTGGCACAACGCCCACGGATACGACGGCCGCCTCGACAGCAGGCGGCGATCAGCATCCAACCGACTCCGCGACGACTTCCGACACCGCGCTTCACTCCGACGCATCTGTTGTCGACGCAGGCGGCGCCAAACAGATTGCCGCTGCACCGGCGACTGACCACAACGGCGGACACCAAGGCAGCGCGGCGCACGATGTCGATCACGGCGCCACGGGACTGCACGTTGGCAAGGACGGCGGCGACGGTGAGAGCCATGGCCGTATCGGGTTGGATTCCGGCGAGCACCAGGCCGGCCACGATCATCATGGCGACATGGGACTGCATCTCGGCCAGGATCAGGGTGATCATGGTCACCACGGCGACATGGGACTCCACATCGGTCAGGACCATGGCGGTGGTGATCATCACGGCGACATGGGGCTCCACATCGGTCAGGACCATGGCGACGGTGATCACCACGGTGACATGGGACTGCATCTCGGCCAGGATCAGGGTGATCATGGTCACCACGGCGACATGGGGCTGCACATCGGTCAGGACCATGGCGGTGGTGATCATCACGGCGACATGGGACTCCACATCGGCCAGGACCATGATGGACAGGGGATCCATGGCGACATGGGTCTGCACACCGGCCAGGGGCACGGCGGGTTCTCGGATGGCACGCAGCCCTATCAGGACCTGGTCGCACAGTCGCAGGCGACTGATCACCAGGATGGGGCGCGAGCCGAGGCCGGCGGCACGTCGTCATTCGAGCACGGGCACGATGTCACCATCGGCGATGCGGCCGGCGGACATCACGGCGAGGCGCCGTCGCCGGCGAGCGAATATCTTGCATTGGCGCAGCCCCATGAAGGCGATGCGGGACAAGCGCTCCATGGCGGCGGCCATGATCAGGGCGCGTCCGACTACACGCAAATGGCAGGCAACGCTGCGCCGCCTGAGGACCATCAGCATTCCATTGCACCCGACCAGCTTTTCGTGGAGACCGGTGCCGTGCATGGACCGGGCGACGCGAGCCACGATTTGCAGCCGATGCACGACGATAGCGGCGCGGCCCACGCCCCGCCGCCCATGGAGGCGCCGGTGGAGACGGATCGAGGCCACCACGGATAGTCAATTGGCTCGCACTTCTCAAAGAAGCAACGACTCCACCGTCGGCGATTAAGTCTTGAGGTTCAGATTACGTTTCGCGCACAAATCGAGCGCACGGCGTTGATGCAGCCGGCCAAGTGGTCATCCGCCGTCAGTTGAAGCGTCGCCAGTCTTTCCGGCGAGCCTCGCGGTAGGTCTGTAAGTTCACAGCAAGGCAAGACGTGTTGCCTCCCTGTAACTACGGCCAGGGACATTCGCGACACCGTCCCTGTCCCGTCGGAAGCGGTGATGTACAGATTGCCTCGTCCGTTTGAACCAGACCGCGCCGTCGAGAAGATCCAGCTCGAAGCGGCGCGCCAGGGCGGCCACTCCGCTGGCGGAGGGGGTCCAGCGCACCTCCAGGCGAGCCCCGGCGCAAATCGGCAAAGACTACGCCGGGGCTGCCGTGACCTCCCGCGCCGACGACTGGGAGTGTTGGGGGGCTGACAATTACTGGATGAGGGGTGGGGAAAGATAAACCACAACTTGCGCCGCGATGTGGGTGCAGTTTGTTCCCCGAGGGCGACGCCCATCGGAAGGGCTCGCCGGACGCTGCATCGACCCAAACCTCATGCCGCTTTTGGGTCGGCGCCGCGTCACTGCACCAATACTGCAATTGCAAGAAGCGCTTCTCGACCCGTCCCTTCAAATGCCAGGTATGCGGCTATCAAACCTGCGAAAGCCGCAAAAGCGAGTGTGCTTAGCTTGGAAGTTTCCATAATCGAACTCCTTAACTAACACAAAATTCCTCGCATCGGACGATTAAGGTTAGACCCCAAAAAAGTAGCCGTGCGTGAAGCCGTTCACATAGATCGCTCTAACTTGGCGCTCAAAGGTTTCGACAGCCGCTGCCGGAGCGATTGATGTCCGCTTGCCCCCCAGTAGCAGCGCAAAACCCCCCAGTAGCAGCGCAAAAGGAGACATGCCGCGAGGTCCGAGAGGGCCAGGAGCGATAGAGAGAGGTCTGCCGTCACTTTGTCGAAGATTTGGCGGAGTCGCTTGACAAAGAAGCAGCGTTTGGCGTGCTCTGGCATGCGGAGGCGTCGCGAGCATTTTTGATCGAGGTAGGTGTGGGTCCGGGAAGCGGCCGTCGGGTAGCTGCCGATTCCTTCAGGGCGAGGAACATGTATGAAGCGCGTCTTGATTACGGGCATGTCTGGAACGGGGAAATCGTCCGTGATCGAAGAGTTGGTTGCGCGAGGTCATCACGCTTACGACCTCGACACACCCGAATGGTCTCAATGGGTCGACACAGATCCCGCAGACATGTTGACGCCAGCTCAAGGAAGGGACTGGGCCTGGCGAGAAGATCGTGTCCGCGCGCTCCTGTCCAAGCCAGGAGACGGGATGCTGTTCATTAGCGGCTGTGCCGAAAACATGCGCCAACTTTTTTTCTTGATCGACGCCATAATTCTTCTCTCTGCTCCGGTCGCAACAATCATGGAGCGGCTCGCGATGCGATCCAGCGGCTACGGACAAATCGCGGAGGAGCGGCAGAAGGTTTGCCAACTGATCTCAACCATCGAGCCTGTGTTAAGGAAGTCTGCGGACTACGAGATCGACACAACTAGGCCGATCAACGCAACCGTCGATGAGATCCTCCGAATATTGTAGTGACAGTGCACTTGTTAGCGCGGCCGGTCGCGACGAGTTACTCTCACCGTAATTCGGAATTGTTGGGTTACGCTTCGCCAGAGGCGCGTGCTCACAAATCTGATGGTGTGGCACAACGAAGCGCATCTCCGCTTTGTTCACAAAGCGGCAGAGGTCGTGTGGTGGAGCAGCCGGTGGCGGCTAGCTCACTTGCGCTTTCAGTGGCATAGCAGACCATGCCGGACTTACCGCCAGCTCAACCCGGTCGCGAAATGATCCCGGAACAGACATCGGGTCACAGCCATCTCCCGCTCAATCGATTACATCGTCGGCGACCGCAATCAACGAAGGCGGAATGGTCAGCTCAAGGGTTCTAGCCGTCTTGAGGTGGACCACCAGCTCGAACTTAGTCGGCTGTTCGACAGGCAGCTCCGCCGGCCTCGCCCCTTTGAGAATTTTGTCGACGTGACCTGCTGCACGGCGGTAGAGGTCGAAAAGACTTGGCCCATAGGAGATCAGGCCGGTAACCTCGGCAAACTCTCGCGTCGGGTATACCGCCGCCATCCGTTGACCTGCTGCAAATCCGGTGATGGCGCGTCGGTTTGAGAAATTCCACGGATTGCGGGCAACGAACAACCCCTGCAATCGCTCCCGGGCTATCAACCCAAACGCATCATCGTAGTTCGTCGGCGTGTGCTCGGCATGAAGCAACGTAATCCCAAGCCTCTGCGCGGCGTTGCGCACGCCGATCGCGGCCGGGCTTTCCCAATCGAGTTTCAGCCCCAGATAGGCCGCTCGGCTCGCATTCGGTGCGACCTCGGTCAACAACTGCAATCTACTCGCCTCAAATTCTGGTCCTGTGTTGCCTGAAAAGCCTGTGATGTTGCCACCCGGTCGGGCGAGACTGGCGACGAGCCCCTGCGTGGCGGGGTCCGAGCTGTTGGCCATGACGACCGGCACGGTTCGCGTTGAGCGCTGGAAGGCGTGCGCGACCTCGTTGGCGCCGCCTCCTCCCGCCAGGATAACGTCGGGTGAAGTCTCAAGGACCCGTGCCGCGATTTCATCGATTCGTCCGAGTTTCCCATCGGCCGAATAAAAATCGAACTTCATGTTCTTGCCGTCCACGTAGCCAAGCTCCCGCATGCCTTGGAGGAAGGCGACCACAGGGCCTTTCCAGGCATCACCCTCCTTGGCGTCGACGAATTGGCCGGTCGGAACGACAAATGCGATGCGAAAGACTTTTTCGGTCGATCGCGCCCGTCGCGGCCACAGTGCGGACACGATCCCGCAACCGATCAGGGTGATGACGAAGCGTCGTTTCATGTGACCATTCCCCGATCTGGCGAGGACATTTCGTCTCGTGTTCGCTGGGTTTGCAATCTACTTATCAGTTGGGCATCCCTAAGGAAAAGAGAAGTTAGTGCGGCCGCACATTATCGACCATGTCCGTTCATGGCCTATCGCGACTTTCCTGCGCTGCGAAATCTGGCCGTCATCGGTGCATAGCGGACATTCAGTAGGACGCACTGCAATCTCGATTTGAAGGCGTCCTCAGCAGACGTGTCGCTTCCCCTGTAACTGCAACCACGGATTTTCCTGGACCGGATGTCCTCAATAAGTGCGGTCGGGCAGCTCCCTTTCGGGGGCATAGCGGACCATGCCCGGACTTGCTGCCGGCTCAACCCGGTCGCAAGTGATCCAATCATTCATGCAGTCACCGCACCGCGTACGCGACGACCCAACTCGGCAGGCTACTCGCGTTGACCTAGATCAAAGACCTTCGGCCCAGGCGTGGGCCGATGCGCCCCAAAGGGCAGCAACCTTGCTTTGAGCGACTTCAACAGGAGAGTAACAATGATCAGGTTATTTGCTCTTGCCTTCGCACTGGCGTTGGTGTCATCGGCGCAGGCCATGCCCCTGGTACCCCTCCAACGGCCGGACGCGATTATCATTCAAGTCCGCGAAGCGTGTGGACCGGGTATGCGCCGTACTGCGAATGGTGTTTGCATCAGAACTCCCACCCGACGTGCCGCCAGCAGGTGCGCTCGTGGAGTGACTTGCTAACCTCGCGCGGCCGCTCCTGAGTAACGCAACCCGGAACGGGCATGAGTTGACCTCTTCCGGCGACAGGCTCGACACGCTACGATCCAACCCTTCGTCCGGGAAGCGAACATGAGGCGGCGCGAATTCATCACGGTAGTCGGCGGTGCGGCGGTATGGCCCCTGGCGGTAGGCGCGCAGGAGCCCGAGCGGGTGCGGCGGGTCGGGGTGCTGATGAATCTCGCGCCCGACGACCCCGAGGGGCAGGTTCGGCTCAAGGTGTTTCTGCAGGCGCTGGAAAAGCAGGGTTGGGCCGAAGGCCGCAACCTGCGTGTCGACACGTGCTGGGGCGCCGGCAAAGCCGAGCGCTATCGCGGCTGCGCTGCCGAACTAATTGGCCTTGCGCCGGACGTCGTCCTTGCAGGTTCAGGTTCAACAATGCCAGCGCTGATGGATGCCACGCGCTCGCTCCCGATCGTATTCGTGCAGACCGTCGATCCCGTCGGTTCCGGCTATGTTGCGAGTCTCGCTAAACCTGACGGCAATGCCACCGGGTTTACCCAGTTTGAATACAAAATGGGCGGCAAGTGGCTCGAACTGCTGAAGCAGATTGCGCCTCACGTGAAGCGGGTGGCCATCTTGCGCGACTTGGCGACGAACGAGGGGCCAGCGCAGTTCGCAGCAGTCCAGTTGGCGGCACCGGGGCTGGGCATGGAGTCGGTCCCGATCGGAGTACGCGACGCTGGCGAAATTGAGCGGGGAATAACCGCCTTCGCGGCGAAGCCGGATGGCGGGTTGGTCATAACGGCAAGCGCTTACACCGCGGTCAATCGCGATGTGATCATTGCACTTGCGGCCCGCCACCGCTTGCCGGCGGTTTATCCATTTCGCTATCACGTGGTGAGCGGAGGCCTCGTCTCCTACGGGCCGGAGCCACACGAGTCCTATCAACGCGCTGCTGGATACGTGAACCGCATCTTGAAGGGTGAGAGACCGGGCGACCTGCCGGTGCAGGCAGCGACGTCGTTCGAGCTCGTGGTCAATCTCAAGACCGCGAAGGCACTCGGCCTCGTGATCCCTGAGTCGCTCGTTGCCCGTGCTGACGAGGTGATTGAATAGACCGGCCCACTTCTGGTGTTGGCCCTTCGCGACATTTCTCTGCGCTGCGAAATCCGGTCGCCATCGGGGCATAGCGGACATTGAGTAGGACGCACCGAAGCCGACGGTTGCTGCGTGCCTGAGTTGGCCCCGGCACGCCGTGATGCCGCCGCAATTCGCCGCTCCGGGTTGGTGCCGCTGATTGTATTGTTGCTGGCGCCGGGTTGCGGCGATGATGTCGAAGTGCTGACGACGACTGTTACCGTAGTGCCGCGGGTGCTGCACTGATCCTCACCGCCGACGCTCGCCGCCGGATTCCTCTCGGACGTACAGGCTGCGGCCTGCACGCTGGAAGCTAAAACGATACTAGGCCAAGCCACCTCCGCCTGGTTCAGGCGCTCCGGGCGCTAAGTTCCACCTTGGGGGAGCTTGGCTGGTCCATTTTCAGGGGCCGCGAGACCTAGTAGCTAGGGTCCACAGGTGGGGCCCCCTAAGCCTCCTGCCAGCCTGGGTTATTGGAAGGGTGAGGTTTGACCTCGACGGGTGCGGGCTCGACGAGGCTTGGTCGTTCCCAATCCCTTCTCGAATTGGCCACAGAGGCGCAACCATTTGGCCGCATCGCCGGTTCAAATTCCCGAGTCCCTGGTGACAAATTCAAGGGATCAAAATGCAGAAAGCCCGGGCTCAGAGCGCGATGCGGCCGCCCTTCCTGGCGCTCGCGTTCATCTTCGTGACAGCTGTCATCCTGCTTGCATTGCTCTTGCCGCCGCGCGCCAGTCACGCCCAAGGCATCGTGCGCGGCGCGCAGCAAGGAGCCTATGAAGGCAGCCGGGTTGCGGGCCCTATCGGCGGCATCGTCGGGGGCGCGGTCGGCGCTGGGGTCGGTGGCGCCGTGGGCGCGGTCAAGGGCGTGTTCGGCACGCCTTATTATCGCTCGCGGCATTCATGGAGCCCGAACCAATCAAGTGCGCCGCGCCAGCCCCGTAGCGTCGCACGTCGTGAGCCACGTGTTCCCACCGGCGAGGGTCAACCCGGCTCCACTCCACCTGCGCCCCAAGATCAGGCAGCCCCTCAAGCGGCGGCGCCCGCACGGCCCGCTGCCATTGCTTCCACCGCGCCGCCGGTTCAGGCAGCCCCTCAAGCGGCGGCGCCCGCAGGACCCGCTACCACTCCTTCCACCGCGCCGCCGGTCCAGCCACTGGAGTGAGCATTCTCATTTCAGGTCGCACGGGAAGCCGATCCTTCCGCCGGTGTACTTCTTCTCCATGGCTCACTCCGTGTCGAGGAGATGCGGCGACCGCGCACACGACGACCGACATGGTTGTGCGTGGCGGGACGGCGATCAGGTCACATGAGCCGCAACCGGCGACTGGTGCCGATGCCAAGCGGACGGCAGAAAAAGCCGGAGGCCGTCTCGCATCAGGGTCATCTCGGTGCCGGCGTCGGTGTTGCGGATCACCGGCGCGGAGTAGTCCGGGAAGACGTCGGGCGTCGGTGCGAGGTTGCCGACGTATCGATTGATCACGCGAAACAGGTTGATGATCGCGGCTTGGTTGGTCGTGATCGAATAGAGATTGCACATGGTGGTCGATGCGTACGCGGGCCGTTCGGCAGGCGGAGCGTTGATATTAGCCAGAATGCCCCGGGCAAGCCAAAGCAGACACCGAGTTGTCCTGCTGGCTATGTCTGGGTTCTGACCCGCCGCTGATGACCTCTTGCGCATTGAAAAGCTGATCTCGGCCAGAGTGCCCAGCGCCACCGCGAAGAGGAACGTGTAAATCCATCATCAATCGCTGCCCGGATGATTTGCTGCCTATGTAACGAGCGCGAGCAGCCTCGTACGCTTCTTTCGGTTCGATCGTCGCGACACCAAACCCAACCAGGACACGAAGTAAGCCAAGCACAAGGGCTACGATGGCTAGTACTCGGGCCAGTTTGCTGAAGAACATTGTCGCTTCGTCCGTTGGGCTGCGCTCAATTCGATCACCTTGTCGGCGAGCGCTAGTAGCTTGCAAATCGCATGGCTAGTCTCGCTCGCCCGGCCACCACGTTGACGGCGGATCGCTCGCCGTGATCTGGTGGCGCGCAGCGCCACCAGATGGCTGCGCTTGAACGGATAGCTGCGCACTTGCGAGCAGTCCTTGCACCGCATGTAACGCTCCGGTTCGTGAACCGACGGTGTTCTTCGGTCGCCGCACGACGTCAAGAGCAACAGTCTGGTCCGTGTCGCGCCGAGGCACTTCACCTCAAGGTACCGAAAACCCGCGTTGAGAGCGTCGCCGAGGGTGGGCGATAGCTGCGCCGGATCCTGAAAGCCAAGGATGCGCATCGTCGACGGCTCGCACGCGAGCCGGTCGGCTTTCCTGCGCGCTTCGGCTGCCCGCTCTGCGCCGCCCGGACTGATGCGCCGTAAATGGCCTCACGTGACTTGGTGCCCATTGCGAGAGGATGCGTCGGGCCGTCCAGGACAGGCAAGCCGCTACAGATCGCGGTGGACAACGCGAGGGGCACAACGCGCTACTACGCGGTGCTGGCCTGCCCGCAGGCTACCTATTGGCGCTTGCCGGTCGCGTCGAACATGTCGACCCAGTTTCGTTGCCACTGCTCTGCTAGCTTCATCCACACTTCGACCGGGTTCCCTGCCGCAACCGGACTTGCTGCGAGACCCGGCAAGGAGGTTAGTTTTGACAGCATAGCCGATGGTGACGCGGTCATCGGGTTCGGCAATTTGAGCTGCTCTTCCCAAGCGTCCATCATTTGGTCCATCGTTTTAACTTGGAGTTCGCTGACGCTTTTCAGCTGCGTGCGGGCGGCATCGACGATCTGCGCTGGCCACCCGAGTGTCTTCGCGGCCAGCGCCATTTGGTCGAGGACACGCTCGCCATTTTTCTGGTTTGTGTCGGCAATTTCGTTTCGCCACGTGACCAATGCCTTCAGGGCTGCGTTCGCGCCTTCGAGGGCCTCTTTGGTGAGCCCAGAGGTGGCCAGAGGATTGAAGACACGAGGTTTGGTCTCAAAGAAGGCGACAGACATGATCTATTCTCCTTGATTGAACTTCCTACCCTGTCGAACGCTTTCACCCAGGGCACCGCGAAAGCGCTTGATGCAGATCAAGCGAATGCTAGGTGATACAATCCCCGTCGCCGACCCGATCCCTACGAGGACGAAGCATTTACCGGCGGAAAACCGTTCTTGTCGGCCATTTCGAGGGTGACTTTCGCCATCTTCTTGCGGACCTCATACACCACGGCGTCGATCTTGCGCCGAACCGCCAGATCGTTGGAGCACCGCGCCGCCACGCCGCACCGATGCGAGAACAACCCCGGCAATGTCGTCGATGACCGCATCGAAATCCGCTCGGGGCACCAACTCGCGCTGCTTCTCGGCGATGCGGAGGCGAAGCAACGCCGCCCTAGCTTTTGCATGCTCAGCATCCGCCTCATTGCGCGGCGATTGCCGCCGCTCGCGCCGCAAGTAGATAGGCGACACGGCTCCGGTCGAGCGGGAAGCCGTCACCTTGTTGCTGGATGACGCCGTCGGCTTCGAGCTTACCGATGTAGGTCCGGGTGCAATCGAGAAGCCGGAAATGCCGGAAAATAAAGGCATTTTCCTTCCCTGCTGATTAAGTGGAAGGCGCGCCCGAAACGCTCTAGGCCCCGATAGGCCCTAGTTTCACTGTAAATGCACGCTGGCGCGGCCTGCTCGGCGGCCTCTAGCGCTGCCCCCGTTCGTGGCGGTTGCCTCGTCCTGCTGCCCTCGGCTTAAATGGGGCATGCATGGCCCCGACCGGCTTGGAGCCCGTTCCTTCACAACGGCTTCTGAATGCTGATGGCGGGCACCGGGCTCAACTCGCCGAGCACAGCGTAGTAGCGCGTGCACGACTGGGCATCAATCGGCTTGTCCTGCGCCCTCTGCATTGCCTGTGTCCACATCAGGTCAGTGTCCATCCCCGGCTCTTCCTTCTTCCACTTGACCACGACGGCCTTGATCATGACCTCGGCGCGTTCCATCTCCACGTCGTTGATGTACTTGACGGCGTAGCCCTCCCTGATCTGGTAGCAATAGCGAACAAGCGCATAAGCTGCGTAGGCGCGCCGGACCTGGCCGTGCGGCGAAGCCTCGTCAGCCTCTTCTGCTGCGCGGCGCTTAGCGGCTTCTGCCGCTGCAGTTCGTTCTTCTTCCGCCCGGATCGCCGCCACTTCAGCCTCGCGTCTGGCGCGCTGCTCTGCGGCAACCTTCTGTTCCGCTGCACGGATCGCAGCCGCATCGGCTTCGCGCTTAGCTTGCTCCTCCGCAGCGACCCGCCGTTTTTCCGCAGCGACCCGCTGTTCCTCCGCTTCACGCTTGGCTTGCTCCTCTGCGGCCGCGCGTAATTCGGCCTCGCGCTCTCTCGCTTTCCGACGCCGCTCCGCCTCTTCTTCCGCGAGGCGCTTGGCTGTCGCAGCCTGCCGCTCAGCTTCCGCCGCCTGTCGCGCCGTTTCCGCCTGCTGTTCCGTGACCACACGCGTGTCGGTGTCAGCTATTAGCTTCGCAAGGGTGGGGAAACACGCCCGCAATGTCTGATCGTCAGGTACGTAGTCTGCTAAACTACCCATCCGGGCTGGCATAAGAAGACCCTGCGATACCAAGATGCGTCCATCCGGTGCAGCCCAGCGGCCATTGGGGTTCTGGCGCGCAATCTCCGGCCACCCTTTGTCAAATTTTGACTTGGCTTCCTTCATCACGGCCTTCCTCGCCTCAAGGCCATTAGCGAACCTCGCGGTGCTGTAATCCTCAGCGGTCTCCTCGATCCATTTGATGATGAGAGAACCGAAGCCCCCGCAAGTGCCCTTAAGGGCCTCGGACGGTGGTGGCGCACTACGTTGCCGGGTTTGCGCAGGTTGAGCGTTTGAGATGCCCGGAACTGGCAATCCGCCAACGTTCGGCAAACCGAAAGGCTGAGCCTGAACTATGGCCGCAGTCATCGGAAATAGCACGGCACCAGCCGCAGTCAGCAAGCTGAGTTTCATGTTTGCTATCTTTCTGTTCGCAGCGTCTTGCGGCTCCTTTGCGATCTAGCCGGAGCAAATCCGCCGCCAAATCGGAGGCAAAAGCGGTGACCGCGAAAAAGTCGCTAGGCGGCCATTGCTGTTCTGTTTTGTGATCCGAGGCCGAATTTTTGCGAAATGCGGCCATCGGACGAGGGTAGCACGTGCGCCCCGTTCGAGTTTCCTAGCCACAGTAGGCTGCACCCGGGAAACGTGCGCGAATTGAGATAGATCAATGGATAAGGAGCCGGGGCATAGACGGCGACCACTCGTGGCAGCCGTGTTCAGGGTCCTTTGCGGGAGCGAGTTCGCGCGCCGGAACGCGCGACCGCACTCATCGAGGATATCTGCCGCAAGAAAATCCGTGGTTGCAGTTACAGGCGAAGGCGAACGTCCGCGATGGGCTGACAGCGACGAACTTTCCCTCCGTATGAAAATGACGCCATGGGTTAGGAGGAGACATTCCGAGGCGACCGATTGCCTGCTATATTCGGGGTTGGTACGTCACCGTGACCACGATTAGTCCCGTAGAAGTGCTGACCCTTTTAGGGGAGACAACAATGGGCGATTTGAATTCGGTGATTGTCCGCAAGGCCTACGAAGACTTTGCGGTAGGAAACATCCCCTCGGTTTTCGCGGTTTTCGACGCCGGCATCACATGGCACGTTCCCGGTCATAGTCCCCTATCAGGCGACTATACTGGTCATGATCAGGTCGGGGGCTTCTTTCAACGCACGATGGAGCTTTCGGGAGGCGCGTTCAGTATCGATGTGCACAATGTGCTGGCTGAAGACGATCTCGTTGTCGCCTTGGTTACCGTGAACGCAGAACGAAACGGGTTGTCCGCGTCGTTTCCGGAGATCCACGTTTGGCAGATGAAGAACGGAAAGGCGACCGGCTTCCGCGAGTATCAAGGCGATGAGCAGCGGGAGGACCGGTTCTGGTCTTGAGACGCCGTCGTCTCCTCGAGCGATATACGAGCACAAATTCGCAACCGGATTGAACCAGTCGCAAGTTTGGCATGGTCCGCTATCCCGCCGAAAGCGGAAGTGAGCCCACAGCATTGGGGCTACGGGTTCTAGCTAGCCGCCAGCCTCGTCCCTGTCCGGCCCGCAGGCAGCTTCGCCCACGGTCCTCTGGATGAAGGCAATGTCGACATCCCCAAGCATCAAGCGAGCCGGATCGATCGGAGGGGCCAACGGCGGATTTCTGAGCCGCCGCAAAAGCCAAGCGCGCAGCTCAAGCCTGTCGAGCCGCATCGCCGCCGACACGAACGCCATGAAAGACCGCTGCCGTTGCGCTTCGTCGAGCCGCGCCCAGCCTTCCATCGTCGCCTCGGCTAGATCAGTGCGCCGCATGTAGCGAGCATAATTCAGCAAAGGAAAGTCGAAAAACGAAAATTCCATATATGCTGAAAGGGTGCGGTCGCGCGGACCCCGCGTCTTCCGCAGGCCCCAGAGGACCCAGCCAAGCTTGCGAGGGGTCGCCCATCCTTCGACGCTGAAGCGTCTCGCGCGCCGACGCGTCAGCGGTTCGTCGTGGACCGTCCGACATTCCGGCCGCCCGCCGTCATAGACCGTCATTATGTTGCCGCCGGAAAACCGTAAGGTCTACTTCTTCCTGCCAAGCATGGAGCGCGCGCTATTGCAGACGGTCCTGACGGCAGCAGGATCATTCTTGGTAGCCTTCTCATAGACCGGATTGTCGTTCAGGAAATCATTGATCATCGGCTTCTCACCGTAGACCACCTTTTCCCAGCTGAAGCCTTGGCCCTCGATCACGGAGGTGGTCATTCCGCGAAGCTTGCCATCTTCCCCGCTGGTCAGGTTGCAGCGCTTCTGCGCGATCATGTAGGTCACGGCAGCCATGGCCGCATTGTTTTCCTGTTCGGTGTTTTGAGTGAACGCTGGTGTTGATGCCGCAAGGATCATGGCGATGGTAACGAACATGCGTTTCATGGGCTTATTTCCTTTTGAAAAAAGAAAGGGCAACCGACGAACCGCCCCTTGACATGTATCAAGACCCAAGCCGGGCCAAGTTAAGGATCAGCGCTGGTAGCGCTGACTTTGCCGACGGAGTAGGTTCTCCCCAGGGGGCGGCCTGCGGCGTCTGCGCAGGCTTGTGTAGGTAAAGCTACTTGTCACCTATGCGAATTTTACCGACGATGTCGAAATCCGCTCCATTGGGTCTAAGCACGAAAAAGTCACCCATGGCGATTGATGGCTCAAGAACAATGTTGGAGATGTTGAGATCGTGGGTGATCATCATCAAATTCGATGAGGAGCGATAGTTCCGAATGTCTTTCAAGACCTGCTCTTGGTTCAACTTGGCTTGGGTGTCGGATACAACGCCTGGCGGCATCAGATATTGGACAGGCGTCGCGCGACCGAATGCAAGCCTGCCGGTATCGATGCAACGGCAATAAGGGCTGGTCAGGACCTCCCCGACCTCAATGCCGTGAGCATGGAAGGCTTCTCCGATACGTTTGGCTTGATCTATGCCGCTGGACGAAAGGTTTATTTCCTCCGCACAGTTTCCGGGCGCGAGGTGCCCTATCCCCTCTCGCATATCGACGTGAGTGTGGCGCAGGAGGACGACCGTCCCACCCCGCTTTAACGCCGCCCAGATCTGCTCATCGTTGGCAAAGGCCCATCCCGCCGACTGCGTTAGTAAAGACGCAAAACAAAGGAGGACGAGGGCTATCCGGTTCGAACTTGTCAGCATTGGGTTGCAGATGCTTTTGGTTCAAGGAAAGTATAGCTGACGCCGAGTAAGACGCACTGTCTTCCCGCAACTGCAACCGGGGATTTTCTCGCAACAAATATCCTCGATAGGTGCAGTCGCGCGTACCCCGCGTTCATCGATCCGATTGGAAGGACCCCGGCCAAGAATGGTCGGGTGCAACTAGGTCACAGATGGTGACCGATGTTCCTTAGGAGTTTTCGCGTGGAGATAAGAGGCGGCTACGCTCCACCTCCCGGCAGCAGGGACTTGCCACGTCGCTCATCCATCAAAACGAGCACTCTTGATACAGATCATGTCCGAAACTTCCCGGAACGGTACGCTGCACATAAGAAGCGAGGGAGGTTCTACATGTCGTCGATCTCAAAAACACCTCGCGAAGAATGTCCTCGGTGTGGTTCTGGGTTAGTCCACCTCGAGTGGCATGAACGTGTCAATGCACGGGAAGTTCATGATCTTTGGCACTGCTGGAACTGCAAGAACGAATTTGTCACGGTCGTCACCTCCGACGAGAAGGAGCCGTCAGTCAGCGAGGTAACGGAGCAATTCTTTACGAGCCTTCTCGTCTGATCAATGACGCCTGAGCAGGTCGATCTCATAAGGAAATCGTTCGATGCGATGTGGCCGATGCATCGCGACATCGCCGACCTGTGTTACAGCCGGTTCTTCGAACTAGCCCCCGGTGCAAGAGACCTGTTCGCAGGCGACATGGAGCGACAGCGGATCAAGCTGATGGACATGATCGCGGCGCTGGTCGGCTCGCTCGACGAGCATCCGCTGTTCCAATCGCTGGTTACGAATTCAGGTCGCAGGCACGCCAGATTTGGCGTTCAGCCATCACAACATGTCGCAATGGGCGAGGCGTTGATCTGGAGCCTTGATTGCCGTTCGGTGTGTCGTTCACCCCGGAGCTGCGGGAAGCCTGTACGGCACTCTACGCCATAGTGCAGATCGAGATGCAGCGCGCGGCCGTAGAGATCTAGATCGTCAGGGAGGTTTCTGCTTAGCCCCAACAGGGACGCGAGAGCGGACGATCCGGGATCGCCGCTTTGGGCCAAAGACGATGACGTCCAGAACCAAACGGGAGTGCGGGTGTATCAGGAAAGACATCTTGACCCATTGATCCTTTCGACGACATCGCCTTTTTGGACCAGGGTTTGATCTAGCACAAGAAGCCTAGATGATTTCACCCTAATTTGGCTGTCTCTCAGTGCTTCATCAGAGGCTGCAATGATCATTGAGCGCTTATCCCGAGAGCATCGCAATGTTGAGACGCTGCTCGCCGTCCTCGAGCACGAACTAGAGATTTTCGATCGCGGGGACCGCCCTGACTATCAGGTCATTCGCGGGATTATCTACTATTTCGAACTCTATCCTGAGTTGTATCACCACCCGCTAGAAGAGTTGGTGTTTGCCAAGCTAAAACTTCGCGATCCCGCCGCGGCTGCAAAGGTCGGTGAGCTCACACTCGAGCACCAAAAAGCGGCTGAGCGTTTGCGCCGCGTTGGTCAAGCAGTCCATCGTGTCCTCGCGGATCGTGAAATCCCGCGCCAAAATGTGGACCAGGTCGTTCGCGATTTCATAGAGAGCGAGCGGCGTCACATTATGATGGAAGATCGTGATTTCTTTCCTGTCGCCCTCAAGGCTTTAGAGGCTCAAGATTGGACGGAGATCGCTTCGGCCTCAATCGATCCTGAGGATCCGCTGTTCCACGAGGCTGCCGAAGAAACCTTCAGCGCGCTACGAGCGCGCATTTTGCAGTTGGAACGAGAGGCTGAAGCCGCACGACATTAGTCGAGACTCGCACCCCGATAGCTCGACCTCACGGGACGGCAGGCAGCGCGCACCGGGAGCGGCGGCGCAAGGCGTCAGGGGCGAGGCCGCAGGAAGGGCCGTACAACGCGCGGGCTGCAGGACGCTGAGCCAGGCCGCGCCAGCGCACAGGCGGCCACGGGCCACGATCGCCAGAGGCGAAGGGCGTCCGTCCCCGCGAAGCGGGGCAGGATCAGTGCTCGAAAAGCTGGGGATCGCCTCAGCGCGCGGATCGCGACACAAATGACGATACAAAAGATCTATCTAATTGATTTATATATGCTTTTTATGACAATACTTTCCCTGCGCGATGGTTTACGGCTTACTTCGCGCTCTTCCCGGTGAGCGGGCTTTTTTGCCACCGTCATCCGCAAGAGGCGTTGGCCTCTCCACGAACTTTCCGCCAGCGTCGCGGCGTAAGAACCACACGACTTCGCCGTCCGCGCTGCGCATGCTCGTCGTTCGCGCGCTTCGCGTCCACCGCATCCCACACCACGTTCGTGACGATCGCGATCCGCCCCTCTTACCGGGTGGGATGCGCTATTAGACCACTGATTTGGGGTCGGAGGGGAAGCACAATATTTTTGCCGCGCGCACTTGCCTCGTCGGGCAAATCAGTGAGTGAGACGGGAGGTGACACGACAGTAGCAGGCAGCCACGCCATTGCCGTGTCACTTGGTCTCTCGCCCGCGCGAATTATCTCTTTTGCGCGATGCGACGTGCGGGCAGCCCGCCGCCCGCGCGCGAAGACACCGCTGCGGAGCGAGAGCCAGCAGTGCTCTCATCTTCGGCAATCAATTTCTCCAACGCCCTGCGGTCGACCTTGCTCAGCGCATTGCGCGGCAACGCATCGATCACCCGAAGACCTTCAGGTACCTTGAAGGGCGCAAGGCGTTTCCCCACATTTTGAAGAATCTCGGCGACAATACGTTCGTTGGCGCCCTCCGTGAGCCTGACAAAACCGAATACGCGCTGGCCGAGCACCGGATCGGGCTTGCCGACGACAGCCGCCTCCACCACGGCCGGATGGCAGGCTACCAATGCTTCCTCCACCTCCGCAGGCGAGATATTGGTGCCGCCACGAATGATGATGTCCTTCTTGCGCGATACGAACCAGAGCTCATCGCCGTGCCCGCGTCTCATGAGGTCGCCGGTATGATACCAGCCGTCCTTGAGGCTTTGGGCAGTCGCCGCCGGATCGTTCCAGTAACCGACGAAAACATTCTTGCCGCGGATCAGGAGTTCGCCGATCTCACCGTGCGCAACGTCGACGCCGTACTCGTCGACAAGCCGGATCTGGGCGTCCTTGGTGATGCGAACCACGGGTCCGGGTTGCCGTCCATAGGTCAACTGGCCTACCACCTCGGTGGACGCCCAGACATTATAGAGAGGCGCTCCCAACGCTGCCGAGACCCGATTCTGCAGATCGACCGGACAAGTGTCGGCTCCGGTCAGGCAAATCCGGAGCGACGACACGTCGCGGGGCCTTGCCTGCTGCGCCTCGAGCAACCCTGCATATTGGTAGGGGAAGCCGAGCAGCCATGTCGCCCGATAGCGTTCGATACTGTCAAGGATCCCGTCGGGATCTGCCGTCTGGAGCATGACAAAGGGCAGGCCTGCCTGGACAAAGCTCAGCGAGCAGAAGAGGCCGCTGCCATGGGCCAACTGCAACGGCGAAATGATGACGTCGTTCGCCGAGAAGTCAAAATGCTTACCAAGAAGAGGCGTCATTGCAGCAAGCGTATCCTGCGTATGCATGACGAATTTGGGCTGGCCGGTGCTTCCGGAGGTATTGATCAGCACCGCGGGCTCACTTGAGGGGGGAATAGGCAGCTCCGCACCCGCGAATTGTTGCAGAACCTCCCACGGCTGCACGCCATGCGTTCCGTCGGCGTCATCAAGGATGACGCGTCTCTCGTGAGGAAGGATCGCGGCATCGACCGCCTCAACATTGGGGTAGAGAGAGGATTGGCCGATATAGAGCGCGGGCTGCAGTCGCTGCAGCATCGGCGCGAGCTCGGCAAACCTAAACGCAGTGCGAAGCGGCGCCGCAATCGCGCCCAGCCTGAAACATGCATAATAGGCAACCAGCATTTCGGGCCGGTTCATCATATGCAGCACAACGCGGTCGCCGGCCTTGACACCGATTGCCGCAAGTCCTCGCGCAACACACTCGGATTCGTGAGCAAGCCTATGGTAGGTCCACACGCGTTCTTGAAAGGTGAAGGCCGCGCCTTGGGGCCGAGACTTTGCCTGTTGCATCAAGACTTCGGTCGGGCGCACCATATTGGGAATCTCCTATGTGACGAGGAGACTCCAAGCTGCGCAGGTCCCGTTACCGAGCGATTTCAGTTCGCGAAAAATTATTGCATCTGTAAGACATGCGATGTCACTTCGATGTTAGAGCCGGACGAAGGCTGGGGTGGGTCTGTTAAGGCCCGAGCCCACCAAGCTCGAAAAGCGGAACATATCCGTGATCACGTGCGACTATCGGTTTTGCGGCCGAAGCCGGGCATCCAAGTTCCGGCAGACAAAAGCTGCCGCCTCTCATCCGACCTCCGGCATCCGCTCAATCAACTTGTCGAGCGTGATCGGATACTCGCGCACGCGGATGCCCGTCGCATTATAGACCGCATTGGCGACCGCCGCGGCGGCGCCGCAGATGCCGAGCTCGCCGACACCCTTGGCCTTCATCGGCGATGACATCGGATCGGTCTCGTCGAGAAAGATCATGTCCAGATGCGGGATGTCGGCATGCACAGGCACCTCGTAGCCGGCGAGGTCGTGGTTGACGAAGAAGCCGTGACGCTTGTCGACCACGAGAGCCTCCATCAGCGCCGCGCCAACGCCCATCGTCATCGCACCGATCACCTGGCTGCGCGCCGCCTTCGGATTCAGGATGCGGCCGGCGGCACAGACCGCGAGCATGCGCCGCACGCGGATCTCGGCCGTCGCAGCGTCAACGCCGACCTCAACAAAATGCGCGCCGAATGTCGATTGCTGATAGGTCTTGGCGAGGTCGCCATACTCGATCGCATCTTCCGCCATGATGCCGCCCTCGCCGGCCGCCTGCGCCAGCGGCACGCTGCGATTGCCCGAGCTGACCACGCCGTCGGAAAACGCCGCCTCGGCGGAGTTGAAGCCGAGCTTCTGCGCGATGGTCTCGCGCAGCTTCATGCAGGCGGCATAGACGCCGGCGGTGGAATTGTTGCCGCCCCACTGGCCGCCGGATCCACAGGAGACCGGGAAGTCGGAGTCGCCGAGCCGAACGATCACTTTCTCCAGCGGCACGCCCATCATCTCGGCCGCCGTCTGCGCGATGATGGTGTAGGAGCCGGTGCCGATATCAGTCATATCGGTTTCGACCGTCACCGCCCCGCTCTGGTCGAGGCGCACGCGCGCCGCCGATTTCGTCACCAGGTTGTTGCGGAAGGCGGCTGCGATGCCCATGCCGACCAGCCAGCCTCCATCACGGACCTGGCCGGGCTGCGGGTTGCGCCGGCTCCAGCCGAAGCGTTCGGCGCCCTCGCGCATGCACTCCACGAGCTGACGCTGCGAGAACCGCCGCTCCGGATGTTCCGGATCGACCTGTGTGTCGTTGTTGATGCGCAGCGCAACCGGATCCATGCCGAGCTTTTCGGCGAGTTCGTCGATCGCGACCTCGAGCGCCATCATGCCCGAGGCCTCCCCCGGAGCGCGCATGGCATTGCCTTCGGGCAGGTCGAGCTCCGAAAGCCGCATCGCGCTCATCCGATTGGCGCCCGCATAGAGCAGCCTCGTCTGGCTGACGGCCGTCTCTGGCTCGCCGCCCTTGACGTTGCCGGACCAGCTTTCATGGCCGATCGCGGTAATCCTGCCGTCGCGTTCGGCGCCGATGCGAATGCGCTGGATCGTGGCCGGCCGGTGTGTGGTGTTGTTGAACATTAGTGGGCGTTGCAGCGCCACCTTGACCGAGCGCCCGGCGGCGCGCGCGCCGAGGGCTGCGAGCAGCACATCGGCCCGCAGAAACAGTTTGCCGCCGAAACCACCGCCGATATAGGGCGATATCAGGCGAACATTCTCCTTGGGGATTCCGAGCGTCTTCGCCATGTCGTCGGCGCCCCAGGCGATCATCTGGTTGGAGGTCCATAGCGTCACTCGGTCGCCGTCCCACGCCGCGATCGTGGCATGCGGCTCCATCATGGCATGCGCCTGATCGGGCGTCGTGTAGGTCGCGTCGAGTTGCACCGGTGCCGCGGCGAAGGCCGAGGCGAAATCGCCGACGGCGGTGTCGGCCGGGCCGCCAAACTGAGGCTTGGGGGTGCTGGCCGTGTCGAGGATCGCGGCGAGATCGAATTTGCCGTCGGCCTTCACGTAATCGACGCGAACAAGCTGCGCCGCGGCGCGCGCCCGCTCAAAACTGTCCGCTACGACGATGGCGACCGCCTGGTGATAATGCGCGATCTCCGGTCCGCCGAGCAGCGGCGCCGCATTCCGCTCCCCCTTCTCCAGCCTGCCCGCATTGTCAGCCGTAACGATCGCGAGCACGCCGGGCGCCGCCTTTGCCGCCTCGAGGTCGATCGCGGCGATCCGCCCTTTGGCGATCGAGGAGCCGATCACATAGCCGTAGGCCTGGTTCGGCGCGACATCGTGCCGCTCATAGGCATAGGACGCGGTGCCTGTGGTCTTCAGCGGCCCCTCGATCCGGCTGGTCGGATGGCCGATCACCTTGAGCTGGTCGATCGGATTGAAGGTGGCGGGATGTTCGAATCGCATGGTCTAGGCCCTTGCTTCGCGCAGCACAGCCGACAGCGTTCGTTCGGCGAGCAGCAACTTGAATGCGTTGTCCTGTGTCGGCTTGGCGTCGGCGAACAGGCGCGCAGCCACGGCCTTGCCGCCACGCGGCAACTCCGCCTCGGCCGCCTCGACGCGCCACGGCTTGGGCGCGACGCCACCGAGCGCGACCCGGCCCGAGCCGTCGCGCTGCACGATCGCGGCGACCGAAACCAGCGCGAAGGCATAGGAGGCGCGGTCGCGGACCTTTCGGTAGGCCTGTGCGCCGCCGACCGGCTTCGGCAGCAAAACGGCGGTGATCAGATCGCCAGGCTGCAGCGCGGTCTCGATCTCCGGGGTGTCTCCTGGCAGGCGATGGAGTTCAGCAATCGGGAGGCTTCGCGTGGTGCCGTCGGCCTTCACTGTTTCCACCGTCGCATCGAGCGCGCGCATCGCGACCGCCATGTCGCTCGGATGGGTCGCGATGCAGGCGTCGCTCGCGCCGATCACCGCGTGCTGGCGGCTGAAGCCGCCGATCGCCGCGCAGCCGCTGCCGGGGTTGCGCTTGTTGCAGGGCATGTTGGTGTCATAGAAATAGGGACAGCGTGTCCGCTGCAACAGATTGCCTGCCGTCGTCGCCTTGTTGCGCAACTGGCCGGACGCGCCGGCGAGCAGCGCTCGCGACAGCACGCCATAGTCGCGGCGCACGCGCGCATCCGCCGCCAGATCGGTGTTGCGCACCAGCGCACCGATCCGCAGGCCGCCATCCGGCGTCGGCTCGATCCTATCGAGCGCGAGACCATTGACGTCGATCAGATGCGCCGGCGTCTCGATCTCGAGCTTCATCAGGTCGAGCAGGTTGGTTCCGCCGGCAATGAACTTGGCGCCGGTGGTGCGTGCGGCCACGCCGGCGGCTTCGGCGGGAGAGTGTGCCCGCTCGTAGGTAAAGGATCTCATGCGCTCCTCCCGGCGACCTCGCTAATCGCTTCCGCAATGTTGGAATAGGCCCCGCAGCGGCAGATGTTGCCGCTCATGCGCTCGCGAAGTTCGGCATTGGTCAAACGCAGTGGCGCGTTGAGGTCATCAGTCACGTGGCTTGGGATGCCTGCCTTGATCTCGTCGAGCACGGCAACCGCCGAGCAAATCTGGCCAGGCGTGCAATAGCCGCATTGATAGCCGTCATGCTTGACGAAGGCGGCCTGCATCGGATGCAACGTGTCCGGCTTGCCCAGTCCCTCGATCGTCGTGATCTCGTCGCCCTCGTGCATGACCGCGAGCGTCAGGCACGAATTGATCCGCCTTCCATCGACGATGACGGTGCATGCGCCACACTGGCCGTGGTCACAGCCCTTCTTGGTGCCGGTCAAATGCAGGTGCTCGCGCAGCGCGTCGAGCAATGTGGTTCTTGTATCGAGTTCGAGCGCGTGCGTCTTGCCGTTCACGTCAAAGGATACTCTGGTCATCATGGGCGCTCCGGTCGGCGCATATTGATCGGCCGCGACTGAGGGCGCAGGCCGCATTGCGGACGCGCCAAGCGAGGCGGCTCCCACAATCAACAAATGGCGCCGCGATAGTTCCAAACGACCGGATATTTGCATGCCGCTCTCCTCATGCACTCCATGGGAACCGAGCACCAACCCGACGGCGATGAGCGGCCGAACTCGGCATGGATGATTAACCGGAATCATGAATGCCCCGAGAGGCGGATTGTTTCTGATGCGATGCTAAACAATTCGCGAGGCTGTATGAGCCAAGAGATGACCTGCATGAGCGAAGCGACATGTGGGATCGCGGCGACTCGAGCCCCGGATGTCGCGGCCCCTGTCCGGGCTGCGCACGCTGATCCGGGGTTGATGCCATTTGCGGAATATTTTCTTACGAGTTCGCGGCCCGCGCGACCAACCGTCCGCCTGCCCCCGAATGGTAAATTCCGGTTAACTGGCCTGCGTCGTACTCATGCACGCCTGAGAGGAAAAGCTGCCCGGAATACTTGGGGCATGCAGCGGATCATGTAGGATACGGGCACGACCTTAACCGGCGGCGGCGACGCCGCCCGCCCAGGGACCATGTGATGACTGCGCATGTGATCGTGACCGATGAAGGCGCCACGCGCCTGATCAAGCTGCGTCGGCCGGAAAAGAAGAACGCGATCACCCAGGATATGTATCGCGCGATGAGCGACGCGATCGACAAGGCGCAGAACAATCCCAAGATCCGCTGCCTTATCGTCACCGGCGGCTCCGGCGTGTTCACCGCGGGCAACGATATCGAGGACCTCCTGAACGAGGGCTCC
This sequence comes from Bradyrhizobium lablabi, assembly GCF_018131005.1. GTDB lineage: Bacteria > Pseudomonadota > Alphaproteobacteria > Rhizobiales > Xanthobacteraceae > Bradyrhizobium > Bradyrhizobium lablabi_D. Next base: position 87,073 of record NZ_JAFCJK010000004.1, on the reverse strand, counting down.
TCGCAAGGCGATCCGCCGCGCGTCTCCAACCTGGTCAAGTTCCTCTATTCGCTTGCCCACAACGTCAAGCCGATCATCGCGGCCGTCGACGGCGTTGCGATTGGCATCGGCACGACCATGCTGTTCCACTGCGATTACGTGCTCGCCACCAAAACAGCGCTGTTCTCGACCCCGTTCAGCAATTTCGGCCTCGTGCCCGAGGGCGCCTCCAGCCTGCTGATGCCCCGTAGCATGGGCCACCAGCGGGCATTTGCGATGCTGGTGATGGGTCGCACCATGACGGCCGACGACGCGCGTGTCGCCGGCTTCGTCAACACGGTGGTGGCGCCGGGCCATGCCGAGGTCGAGGCGCACAAGGTGGCGCGTGAGATTTGCACGCTGCCGGCGGAGGCGGTCGCGATCTCGCGTCGCCTGATCAGGCTGCCGCCCGAGGATGTCACCCGCCGGATCGACCAGGAAAACCACTTGTTCACCGAGCGCATGCGCTCGAGCGACGCCGTCTCCGCCTTCAGGGCGTTCATTGCGCGCACGAAGGAGTGAACAGCCGCGTCGCAAAAATGTTGCGCCGCCGCCCGAAGGTCGCCTGATGAGACGCTCCCGCCTTTCGCTTGTCGCCGCCGCGATGCTGTCACTTGCCGGCCCCTGCCTGGCGCAGACCGCGGCACCCGTCGATTTGCGCATTCTCGCGATCAACGACTTTCACGGCTATTTGCGGCCGCCGCCGGGCGGCATCCGCATCACCGATCCCGAGGACAGGACCAAGAAGATCGTGGTGCCCGCCGGGGGCTCCGAGCGCATGGCAACCCTCGTCAAGCAACTGCGCGAAGGGCACAAGAACAATATCTTCGTCGCCGCCGGCGACCTGATCGGCGCGAGCCCGTTCCTGTCGGCGATGTTCCACGACGAGCCTACCATCGAGTCGCTGTCGATGATGGGGCTCGCGATCTCCTCGGTCGGCAATCACGAGTTCGACGAGGGCAAGGACGAACTGCTGCGGATGCAGAACGGTGGCTGCAATCCGGTCGACAAATGCCAGGGACCGCATCCCTTCACAGGAGCCAAATTCCGCTATCTCGCCGCCAGCACGATCGAGAAGGCCACCGGCACGACGCTGTTCCCACCTTACGAGATCAAGGAGTTCGACGGCATTCCGGTCGCCTTCATCGGGCTGACGCTAAAAAACACGCCGAACCTGGTCTCGCCGGTCGGCGTCGCGAACCTCGAATTCCGCGACGAGGCCGAGACCGTCAACGCGCTGGTCCCCGAACTGAAGGCGCGCGGCGTCGAGGCGATCGTTGTGCTGATTCACGAGGGCGGCTTCCCGACCGGCGACTACAATGAATGCCCTGGCATCTCCGGACCGATCGTCGACATCGTGAAGAAATTCGATCGCGCCGTAGACATCGTGGTTTCCGGCCACACCCATCAGGCCTATGTCTGCGAGATCGACGGACGGCTCGTCACCTCGGCCGACAAATACGGCACGCTGGTCACCGCGATCGACGTCCAGCTCGATCCCAGGACGCGCGACGTAATCAGCGCCAAGGCTGCCAACACCATCGTGCGCGTTGCCACCACGGCCAAGGATCCCGAGCAGAGTGCGCTGCTCGAAGCGTATGACCGGCTGGCGGCGCCGCTCGCCAACCGCCCCGCAGGCGCGGTGATGGAAACGCTGTCGCGCACGCCGAACGAGGCCGGCGAAAGCTCGCTCGGCGATATCGTTGCCGACGCGCAACTCGCCGCAACCGCCGCCGCGGCGACGGGCGGCGCGGTGATCGCCTTCACCAATCCGGGCGGCGTGCGCACCGACATCGTCAGGCGCGAGGATGGCGCGGTCACCTATGCCGATATCTTCGCAAGCCAGCCGTTCCGCAACCAGCTCGTGACCATGACGCTGACGGGAAGGCAGTTGAAGGAGATGCTCGAGCAGCAATGGACCGATCCGAAGCGGGCACGCGTCCTGCAAGTCTCCAAGGGCTTTGCCTATGCGTGGGACGCCGCCAAGCCGGACGGAGATCGCATCATCGCGGAAAGAATGTGGCTCGAGGGCAAGCCGATCGATCCGGCCGCGAATTATCGTGTCACCGTGAACAACTACCTCGCGGAAGGCGGTGACGGCTTCACGGTGTTCACGCAAGGGACGGCGCAGCGGTTCGGCGTCTACGACGTCGATGCGCTTTTCGCCTATTTCAAAGACAACAGCCCGGTCGGACCGACCGCGGGCCAGCGCATCCAGCGGATCAATTGACGTTTCAGAATGTTGTACTTCACGTGATTTCGTCGCGCGAAGCGGTTTCCACTCGCCGCCAAAAAGCGATAGATTGGCGATTGATCAAACGCGCACCGCTTGCGCCGGGACTCTGCATGACACTGCTGCTGACGCATTCTGCCTGCCTCGACCACCTCACCCCACCTGGACACCCGGAAAGGCCCGACCGGCTGCGGGCGGTCGATCAGGTGCTGGCGGAAGAGCGTTTCAAACCGCTGGTGCGCGGCGAGGCGCCGGAGGGCAGCCTCGATTCCGTGCTGCTCTGCCACGGCGAGCATTATGTCGGCGAGCTCCGCCACATCGCGCCGGCCTCCGGCATGATTTATATCGATGGCGACACGTCGATGTCGCCGGGCACCTGGGAAGCGGTGATGCGCGGCGTTGGCGGCGCAGTCGCGGCAACCGACGCAGTCATGGCCGGCGAGCACCCGAACGCTTTCGTCGCGGTGCGCCCGCCCGGACATCATGCCGAGAAATCGACGCCGATGGGCTTCTGCTTCTTCGACAACGCCGCGATCGCCGCGCGCCATGCGCAGCGCAAATACGGCATCAAGCGCGCCGCGGTAATCGATTTCGATGTCCACCACGGCAACGGCACTCAGGACATCTTCTGGTCCGATCCGACCGTGATGTACTGCTCGACGCACCAGATGCCGCTGTTCCCCGGCACCGGCGCCAAGGGCGAACGCGGAGAGCACGACACCGTCGTCAACGCGCCGCTCGCTCCCGAAGACGGCAGCGCCAAGTTCCGCTCCGCCTTCGAGAATCTGATCCTGCCGCGGCTGCAACAATTTTCGCCCGAGCTTCTGATCATCTCGGCAGGGTTCGACGCCCACCACCGCGATCCGCTGGCATCGATCAATTTGAACGCCGAGGATTTCGGCTGGGTAACGCGCAAGCTGATGGACCTCGCCGACAAGCGCGCGGGGGGTCGCGTGGTCTCGGTGCTCGAGGGCGGCTACGACCTGGAGGGGCTGAAAGAGTCGGTGGCTTCCCACGTCACCGCATTGATGGGCGCTTGAATCGCCGCCACAATACGCCCGCAAAAATTCGTTTGATTCCGCGCTCAGGCAGCATGATCCGGAAAAGTAGAAGCCGGTTTTTCCGGATCGGATCATGCTCAAACTGACCTGCGTAACCGGGAACATGAAATGGCCGAAATCACCCAAGTCGACGTCCAGAAGCTTTCCTTCGAACGCGCCATCGAGGAACTGGAATCGATCGTGAAGCGGCTCGAGGACGGCAAGGTCCCGCTTGAGGAATCGGTCGCGATCTATGAGCGCGGCGAATCGCTGAAGCGACGCTGTGAGGAACTGCTTCGCCAGGCCGAAGCACGGGTCGACAAAATCACCACCGACGCTTCCGGCCAGGCGACCGGCACCGAGCCGCTGGACGTGCAGTAACGTTGCAAGCGGGAGCACTTCGCTTCGACCGGCCGAACCTCACGGCCGGCGATCGGCTCTCCGCGCGGCGCTTTCGGCCGATCAAATCTGCCGTCAAAACGGGCGGGGTGGAACCTCCGGCCGCTTTTCACGTTGAAAAATTTGGCGTTTTCGTGTTCCGGCGGCGGGAACCCGATTGTGCCTGCGGGTTGGCTTTGGCCACCGCTTTAGTGTAAAGGTTTCGGTTCTATGGGCATTTGAGGGCGGCGGGCGGCCAAATTCTTCCGGCGGCAAGCGCTTCGAATGGTTCGAGAAGACTGAACCGGGACGGGAATGAGGCACCGACGCGACGGACATCGCGGGGTGCAATCCGGAAGTACCACTAGGCTTTCACTCGGGCACCGGCCTGCCAGGACGGCACCCAGTGTCCGGCTTTTTCGCTGCGCGGTGAGCGCGCAACCCATCTCGCGTCGGAGCGAAGGCTCCGACCTGGAAAATTGGAATGTCGCTGTGACCACATATAGCAAAACGCCGCTTCTTGATACTATTCGCACACCGGAAGACCTGCGCAAGCTCAAGATCGAGCAAGTGCGGCAGGTTGCCGACGAGTTGCGCCAGGAAACTATCGACGCGGTCTCGGTGACCGGCGGGCATTTCGGCGCAGGCCTCGGCGTGGTCGAACTGACAACGGCGATCCACTACACCTTCGACACGCCGCGCGACCGATTGATCTGGGACGTCGGCCACCAGGCCTATCCGCACAAGATCCTGACCGGACGGCGCGACCGCATCCGCACGCTGCGCACCGGCGGTGGCCTGTCGGGCTTCACCAAGCGCGCCGAAAGCGACTACGATCCGTTCGGGGCCGCGCATTCCTCGACCTCGATCTCGGCCGGTCTCGGCATGGCGGTGGCCCGCGACCTCTCGGGCGCCAAGAACAACGTCATTGCCGTGATCGGCGACGGTGCGATGTCGGCCGGCATGGCCTATGAGGCCATGAACAACGCTGGCGCGATGAATTCGCGCCTGATCGTGATCCTCAACGACAATGACATGTCGATCGCGCCGCCGGTCGGCGCAATGAGCGCCTATCTGTCGCGCCTCTATTCCGGCAAGACCTACCGCTCGCTGCGCGAGGCCGCCAAGCAGATCAACCAGCATCTGCCGAAGGTGATCGCCAACCGCGCCAACCGCGTCGAGGAATACTCCCGCGGCTTCATGATGGACGGCGGCACGCTGTTCGAGGAACTCGGGTTCTACTATGTCGGGCCCATCGACGGGCACAATCTCGACCACCTGCTGCCGGTGCTGAAGAACGTCCGCGACATGGAGACCGGCCCGATCCTGGTCCATGTCGTGACGCAGAAGGGCAAGGGCTATCCGCCCGCCGAGGCGTCCGCCGACAAATATCACGCGGTGGTGAAGTTCGACGTCGCGACCGGCGCCCAGGCGAAGGCCAAGCCGAACGCGCCCGCCTATCAGAACGTGTTCGGCCAGAGCCTCGCCAAGGAAGCCGAGAAGGACGACAAGATTGTCGGCATCACCGCCGCGATGCCCTCCGGCACCGGCATCGACATCTTCAACAAGGCGTTCCCGGACCGCACCTTCGACGTCGGCATCGCCGAGCAGCACGCGGTGACGTTCGCGGCGGGCCTCGCCAGCGAAGGCTACAAGCCGTTCTGCGCGATCTATTCGACCTTCCTGCAGCGCGGCTATGACCAGGTGGTCCATGACGTCGCGATCCAGAGTCTGCCGGTCCGCTTCGCGATCGACCGTGCGGGCCTGGTCGGCGCCGACGGCGCCACCCATGCCGGCTCCTTCGACAACGCCTATCTCGGCTGTCTGCCTAACTTCGTGATCATGGCGGCGGCCGACGAGGCCGAACTCGTGCACATGGTGGCGACACAGGTCGCGATCAGCGACCGTCCGAGCGCGGTGCGCTATCCGCGCGGCGAAGGCCGCGGCGTCGAGATGCCGGAAGTCGGCGTTCCGCTGCCGATCGGCAAGGGCCGCATCATCCGCGAGGGCAAGAAGGTCGCCCTGCTCTCCTTCGGTACCCGTCTCGCCGAGTGCGAGAAGGCGGCGGACGAGCTTGCCGCCCACGGCCTCTCCGCCACGATCGCGGACGCGCGCTTCATGAAGCCGCTCGATGTCGACATGATCATGAAGCTTGCGCGCGAGCACGAGATCCTGATCACCATCGAGGAAGGCTCGATCGGCGGTTTCGGTTCCCATGTCATGCAGTTGCTCTCCGACAACGGCATGCTGGACGGCGGCTTGCGCATGCGCTCGATGATCCTGCCCGACGTGTTCCTCGACCACGATACGCCGGCGCAGATGTATGCCCGCGCAGGCCTCGACGCAAAGAGCATCGTTGCCAAGGTATTCGAAACCCTTGGCAAGGAGTTCAAGGCCGAGACCGTCAAGCTCGCGTAACCGCCCGGGCGGTGCGCAAGCGCCGGCAAGTTCATGCTGATCTACCTGGCCGGCCCCGACGTGTTCCTGCCGGATGCCGTCGAGATTGGCCGCCGCAAGGCCGAGATCTGCGCGCTGCACGGGCTCACGGGACTCTATCCGCTTGACAATGCCGTGAACCCGGCGGCCGCCCACGCGTCCCGCACCATCTTCAGGAGCAACGAAACGATGATGGAGTCCGCGGACGCCATCATCGCCAATTTGACGCCGTTTCGCGGCCCCAGTGCCGACGCAGGCACAGTCTACGAACTCGGCTACATGGCCGGGCGCGGCAAGCTGTGCCTCGCCTACAGCAACGATCCCGCGTCCTACGCCAATCGCGTGGCACGGCTGCACCAGGTGGCGGCGGCGCCCGACGGCCGCTTGATCGATGCGGAGGGAATGATGGTGGAAGAGTTCGGATTGCCCGACAATCTGATGATGATGCACGCGCTCGAGCTGCACGGCAGCCCGCTGGTGACGCCGCGACAAGCGCCGGAAGACATCTGGCGCGATCTCGCCTCTTTTGAAGCCTGTGTCCGGGTCGCCGCCAGGCACGCGGGCTTAATTTGATCGGCAGGCGCGACAGCGAGCCGCCCGGCAAGCGCATCGACGTGCTGCTGGTCGAGCGCGGCCTGTTCGAAAGCCGGGCGCGGGCGCGCGCGGCAATCGACGCGGGCCTCGTTATCGCCGAAGGCAGGCGGGTCTTGAAGGCGTCCGAGATCGTCGCGCCCGACGCCTCGCTCGCCGCCGAGCCCGCCCATCCCTATGTCTCGCGAGGCGGCGTCAAGCTCGCGGGCGCGCTGGAGCACTATCCGATCGAGATCGAGGATCATGTTTGCCTCGACGTCGGCGCCTCCACCGGCGGCTTCACTGAAGTGCTGCTCGCCAACGGCGCGAGCCTGGTCTTCGCCATCGACGTCGGCCATGGCCAGTTGCATCCCTCGCTGCATGGACATCCGAAAATCGTCTCGATGGAGGCGACCGACATCAGGAGTTTTGAAAGCAAGCGCCTGCCGGCGCGGCCCGACGTCGTCGTGATCGACGTCAGCTTCATCTCGCTGAAGGCGGTGCTGCCGGTGGCGCTGTCGCTCGCGGCGGCGCCGATGCATCTGCTCGCGCTGGTCAAGCCGCAATTCGAGGCGCAGCGCAAGCATTCCAAGCGCGGCATCATCCGCAACGCGATGGTGCACCAGGAAATCTGCGACGACATCGCCGCGTTCGCAGCCTCGCTCGGCTGCACTGAGATCCAGGTATTTCCGTCGCCGATCACCGGCGGCGACGGCAATATCGAATTCTTCATCGGCGCGCGACGTGGCTGAAACAGTCACCATCGATCACGTCGGCCATCGCGGTGACGGTGTTGCCATCGACGGCCCAAGGTCGATCTACGTGCCCTATGCGCTGGCCGGTGAAATCGTCGAAATCGATACCGCCGATGGCGATCCGGAGCGGGCGCGCCTCCTTCGCGTCGCGCAGCCGAGCCCCGAGCGGATCCCGCCATTCTGCGACTATTTCGGACAATGCGGCGGCTGCGCCATCCAGCACTGGCACGCCGATGCCTATCGTGCGTGGAAGCGGCGGATCGTCGTCGACACGCTGGCGCAGGCCGGCATCACCTGCAACGTCGCCGATCTCGTCGACGCTCATGGCGCGGGCCGGCGGCGCGTCACCGTCCATGCCCGCCGCGGCGCCGACGGCGAATTGCGCGTGGGCTTTGCCGCCGCCGGCAGCCACGCGATCGTCGCGATCGCCGATTGCCCGATCCTCGACCCAGCGATGTGCGGCGCGCTCGACGCCGCTCGCGCGGTCGCCGAGGCGCTGAAGCCAACCAACAAGCCGCTCGACATCCAGATCACCGCCACCGGCAACGGCCTCGATGTCGATGTCCGCGGCTCGGGATCCGTCCCGGCGGCGACCGTCGCGACGCTGTCGCGCGTCGCGGAAAAGCATCGGCTGGCGCGGCTGACCCGCCATGGCGAGCTCGTGCTGATGCGCAACGCCCCGACCGTCACGATCGGCGCCGCGCAGGTCCCGCTGCCACCGGGCTCATTCCTGCAGGCGACAGCGGCCGGCGAGGCGACACTGGCCGCGCTGGTGCAGGGGCACTGCAAGCGCGCCAAGCACATTGCCGACCTGTTCTGCGGCGTCGGGCCTTTCGCGCTGCGACTCGCCACGAGCGCGCGGGTGACCGCGTTCGACAGCGACGCCGGCGCCGTGACGTCCCTGCAGAAGGCTGCGACCGCAACCAAGGGGCTGAAGCCGATCAAGGCCGAGGCACGCGACCTGTTTCGCCGGCCGCTGGTGCCGCAGGAATTGCGTGACTATGACGCTGTCGTGTTCGATCCGCCGCGGCAGGGCGCGCAGGCGCAAGTGACGCAGCTTGCAGCGAGCAGAGTGGCGACCGTCGTCGCGGTCTCCTGCAACGCGGCGACGTTTGCGCGCGATGCGAATATCCTGATCGAGAGCGGCTATCGGATCGAGGGCGTCACGCCGGTCGATCAGTTTCGCCACACCCCGCATGTCGAGCTGGTGGCGCGGTTTTCGCGCTGAAGCCTGCCCGTATTGCAAAATCACTTGACCGCTGGCTCAAGACCCGCGCGCTTTCAAATCAGGAAAAGGGCTTCACAGCCGTCCGTCCTGGTGGCCCACGAAGCCAACCGGGTGATCGGCTACTACGGTTTCGCCCCGACAGCGATTGTCCCAACACGACTGCCGCGATCCATCCGGACCGGACAACCGCCTGATCCCGTGCCCTGTCTGCTGTTGGGGCAACTTGCGACTGACGTGAATTGGGCTGGCAAGGGAGTTGGTACGGGTCTGCTCAAGCACGCGCTGGAACGCTGTGTCACTGCGGCGAGCCTGATCGAAGGCCGCGCATTGATCGTCAACGCGGTCGACGACGGCGCTGCTGCTTTCTGGAAGCGGCGCGGGTTCATTCCTTCAAAAGATATCCGTTGGTTCTGTTCAGATCGATCGCAGATATTGCAGCATCGCTATGACGCCCCTCATCTGCCCCAGCGGTCCTGCCAGATTTTCTCGCCGATCATGCAGTTGACGCGCGGCTCTTTCTCTTTCTCGGCGACCGGCACGAAGCGCGGTTCCGGCACCCGCCCGGCAACTTCCATCAGGAGCTTCGTTCGGATCGCCTCCTTGAACTTGTCGCGGTCCTTGATCGTCACCACGAAGGAACCCGGTCCGCCGATCACGCAGTCCTCGTAGTAATAATCGAGATTGTCGATATCCATCGTCGAGTAGGACGGCTCCTTCACCATGATCGGCAGGCCGTTGATGACGATACCCTTCTCAAGCGCGGCATCGCGCGCAGCGAGGATCGGCAAGCCGTTGTTGTTGGGACCGTCGCCGGAAATGTCGATCACGCGCCGCAAGCCGCGATGCGGGTTCTCGTCGAACAGCGGCATTGCGAAATAGATCGCGCCCGAGATCGAGGTCCGCGAGGCGCGGCGGATCGGCGTCTTCATGATTTCGGCGGCGACCGCGTCGGCGGATTCCGGCCCGTCGATCACGCGCCACGGAATGATTATCTTCTGGTCGGTAGAGGCGGCCCACTCGAAATAGGTCACCGAGATCTTGCCGTTAGGGCCGGCCTTCAGGGCCTGCAGAAACTCCTTGGAGACGATCGCCTGAGCGTAGCCCTCGCGCTGGATCGCGAGTTCGTCCAGGTCCATCGAATAGGATACATCGACCGCGAGGATCAGTTCGACATCGACGCTTGCTGCGGATTCCTTCTCTGCCAATTGACGGCTGGCTTTGTTCCCCGGACCTGGTCCGGTCACGCCCGGCGCGGCAAAACCAGCCACATCGCCGCCGGCGAGCACGCCCGCGACAAGTACAGCTCCGATCGAGACATACCAACGCATCGTGGCCCTCCCGTCGAGTGAGCATTATCGTGACATGCAAATCGGCCTTCGCAAAGAGCCAACATCATGCATCCTTCACATTCAGGTTAGGTGACGCGCGCCGCGTTGCTGCCGCAATGAGCCCGTGCAAATCGGCCAGTTCCAACGATGGCTGGAAGGCAGTATCTTTACGGAGGTCAAATGTGAGAGAGGTGGCGGGCGATGCCCGATACCGTCGTCAAGCCGAAAACCAGGGTGAAGACCAAGGTCGAGCGGCCGCGCCTGCACAAGGTGATCCTCGTCAACGACGACTATACACCGCGCGAATTCGTCGTGACCGTACTCAAGGCCGAATTCCGCATGACCGACGACCAGGCCTACAAGGTCATGCTGACTGCGCATCAGCGCGGCGTCTGCGTCGTTGCGGTCTTCACCAAGGACGTTGCCGAGACCAAGGCAACGCGCGCCACCGACGCCGGTCGCGCCAAGGGCTATCCGCTCCTGTTCACCACCGAACCGGAAGAGTAAGGCGTCGACGGCGGTTTGCGACGTGACGACGACAGACAAGCTGAGCCCCTCGCCGACCCGGCTCCCGAGGACCGTCTGGGTGCTCGGCTTCGTCTCCCTGCTCATGGACATCTCATCCGAGATGATCCATGCCCTGCTTCCGATCTATCTCGTCACCGTTCTGGGTAGTTCGGCGGTAGCGGTGGGCTTTATCGAGGGCGTTGCAGAAGCGACGGCCTCCATCACCAAGATCTTCTCGGGCGCGCTGTCTGATTGGCTCGGCCGGCGGAAGCTGCTGGCGGCGATCGGATACGGCCTGGCCGCTGCCACCAAGCCTATGTTTCCGCTGGCGCCGAGCGTGGAATGGCTGGTCGCGGCCCGCTTCATCGATCGCATCGGCAAGGGAATTCGCGGCGCGCCACGCGATGCGCTGATTGCCGACGTCGCCCCGCCGGAGCTGCGCGGGGCAAGTTTCGGGCTTCGCCAATCGCTCGACACCGTCGGCGCTTTCCTCGGTCCCCTGCTCGCGATTGGCCTGATGTGGTGGACGTTGGACAACTTCAGGATGGTATTCTGGGCTGCGGTGCTGCCGGCGTTCCTGTCGCTGGCACTCATCGTCCTTGCGGTCCACGAACCCGCGACGCAGACGGAGCGGCGCATAGCGCAGAATCCGTTGAATATGGCCGCGCTTCGACGGCTTGGGCCGGCATACTGGCGCGTCGTCGGCGTCGGCGTCGTGTTCACGCTGGCGCGCTTCAGCGAAGCATTCCTGATTCTGCGGGCGCAGAATGTCGGTCTCAATGCGATGTGGGTCCCCGCGGTGCTGGTGCTGATGAACGTCGTCTACGCGTTGTCGGCCTACCCCGCCGGAGCCCTGTCCGACCGCATCAACCGAACCGGACTGCTGGCGTTCGGCCTGTTGTTCCTCGCAGGTGCCGACCTCGCGCTCGCGCTGTTGCCGAGCCTCGGAGGCTTGGTGCTCGGCGTCTCGCTGTGGGGGCTGCATATGGGATTCACCCAGGGCCTGTTCGCCGCGCTCGTAGCCGACACGTCACCGCCGGCGCTACGCGGCACCGCGTACGGGTATTTCAACCTGTTGACGGGGATCGCCATGCTTGGCGCGAGCATCATCGCCGGCGCGCTTTGGGACGCCTACGGGCCGGCTGGCACCTTTCTCGCGGGCTTTGCCTTCACGCTGGTGTCGTTCGCAGGGCTGCTTGCGATCAGCGGTCGACGCATCAAGCCGGAAGGCTTGTGATCTCTTCTAGAGCCTTATCGGTTCTGATCGAATCAGAACGGACGCTCTAGATTCTTGTTTTGACGCGTTTTCTTCACGCGAACCGGCATCCACTTCGCTTGAAAGCGCTATAGTTTGAGCATGATTTCCGCGCAAACGCTTCGCGTTAGTCGCGAGGGAAAACCGTGACACACTTCTCTCTTCCGGATCATGCTCTAAGCATCCCGCTGCTGCTCACACCTCGACCGGCGTCTCATCGAACAGGCCGTAGACACGTGCGGCCTTCGAGAAGCCCGCGACCGGAAACTCGCCGAGATCGCTCCAGCTGCCGCGGCAGATGCCGGCGAAGCCCTCGGACGCCACCACCGTGCGGCCGAGACGGCTCGCGATCTTTTCCAGCCGCGCGGCGAGATTGACGGCGGGGCCGATACAGGTGAAGTCGAGCCGGTTGCCGCCGCCGATATTGCCGTAGAGGATGCGTCCGACATGCAGCGCGACCCCGAAGCGAAAGCGCTCGGTGCTCTCGCCGACCGGCACTTGCAGCGCCGTGACCGCCTCGCGGGATTCGCGCGCGGCCTCCAGCACATTCGAGCAGACGTTGGGCGCGTCATCGACATATTCGTCGATCGGAAACACTGCGAGCAGTCCGTCACCCATGTATTTCAACACTTCGCCGCCATGCGCGAGGATCGAGGCGACCTGACAATCGAAATACTGGTTGAGGATATCAACCACGGTCTCGGGCGGCAGCCGGTCTGACAGGGCGGTGAAGCCGCGCAGATCCGACAACCAGATCGCGGCGTTCATCGTATCGGTGTGACCACGCCTGATCTGGCCGCCTAGAATGCGCTCGCCGGCGCGGTTGCCGACATAGGTGTCCAGCAGAAGCGAGGCGGTGCGGCGCAGGGTGACGATTTCGATATAGCGCGCCAGCGGAACCGCGATCGACCGGAGCGCGCTCAATTGCTGGTCGGTAAAGCCGCCCGGTTGCTTGGTGGTCCAGCTCGACGCATTGATGAAGCCGTCGGTGTAGACAAGCGGCAGGGCGACATAGTCTGTAATGCCTTCCGCGCGCAGGTCCTCAACGATCGGAAAACGTGTGCTTGCCGGGTCATCGATCCGCGCCCTCACTTCAAGTCCCTGCCTGAAGACGATCGCGAGCGGGCTGGCCGAAAATTCGGGGGAGTTCTGGATGTCGAAATCGACGGTGCCCAGTTCTACCTCGGCTCCGGGCTTCCAGATGAAGTTGCGGCCGAAAATCTCGGGATGCAGCGTACGCACGAAGACTCCGACGCGCCACAGCGGCAGACCAGCCCGCACCAGGCGTTCGCAGCATTCCGACATCATCTGCGAGGGCGTGGGAGCCGACCGAGCGCCGCCGATCAGCCACTCGTTGATCTCCTGAAAATCCGCCGCGTTCATGGCCGCACCCCAGGCGAAGGACCCGATCTGGCAACCACCACTATATAGGGGTCAGCGCCCGATCTGCCCGCGATCGCGCAGAAAATGATCCGCCAGCACGCAGGCCATCATCGCCTCCCCGACCGGGACCGCGCGGATGCCGACGCAGGGGTCGTGCCGCCCCTTGGTCAGGATGTCGGTGTCGGTGCCCGCGCGGTCAACGGTGCGGCGCGGCGTCAGAATTGACGAGGTCGGCTTGACCGCGAAGCGCACCACAACCGGCTGCCCGGTCGAGATGCCGCCCAGAACGCCGCCCGCATTGTTGGAGAGGAAGCGAGTGCCGTTGTTGCCGGCGCGCATCTCGTCCGCGTTCTGTTCGCCGGAAAGTTCGGCCGCGGCGAAGCCCGCGCCGATCTCGACGCCCTTCACCGCGTTTATGCTCATCATCGCGGCCGCGAGGTCACTGTCGAGCTTGCCATAGATAGGCGCACCGAGCCCGGCAGGCACGCCCTCGGCGACAACCTCGATCACCGCGCCGATCGAGGAGCCGCTCTTTCTGATACCGTCGAGGTAGCTCTCGAAGACGGCGGCCTTGTCCTTGTCCGGGCAGAAGAACGGGTTGTTCGCGACCTCGTCCCAATCCCATTTGTCGCGGTCGATCTTGTGTGGGCCGATCTGCACCAACGCCCCGCGCACCTTCACCTCGGGCAAGACCTTGCGGGCGATCGCGCCGGCCGCGACGCGGGTCGCCGTCTCGCGCGCCGACGAGCGGCCGCCGCCGCGATAGTCGCGTAGGCCGTACTTGGCCTCATAGGTGAAGTCGGCGTGACCCGGGCGAAACTTGTCCTTGATCTCGGAATAGTCTTTCGAGCGCTGGTCAGTGTTCTCGATCAGAAGCGCAATCGGTGTGCCCGTGGTCACCTGCGCGCCGGTCTCCGGATGCGCCATCACGCCCGACAGGATTTTCACCACGTCCGGCTCCTGACGCTGGGTGGTGAAGCGCGACTGCCCCGGCCGTCGGCGATCGAGGTCCCGCTGGATCTCCTCTGCCGTAAGCGGGATCAGGGGCGGACAACCATCGACTACGCAGCCGATCGCAACCCCATGGCTCTCGCCAAAGGTCGTGACGCGGAACATATGGCCGAAGGTGTTGAACGACATGTTCCTGCCGGGCGTAAGTCAATTCTGACTTGTCGTAACGCGCGGGGGCATCGCGGTCAAACGGCTTGCGGCGTCACTACGGGATGGTCCGGGGCACCAGACCCGGAATCGTGTGGGACCGACGCCCTTAACTATATTTTGTCAGCCCGCCGGCGCGGAATACGTAGACTGCGCCCTGCTCGATGAAGAGGTCTGCGGCTGAGGCCGGCGTCTCGAAACCGAGCGCCACCATCAGCGCCCGCGCCGTGCCGCCATGGGCGACGGCGACGGTGTCCGCGGTCACCGAGCGGTACCAGCCGGTCATTCGGACCTGCACGTCGACATAGCTTTCACCACCGGGCACCGACACCGTCCATTTCTCAGTCTGGCGCCGTGCGTAGAGCGCGGGATCGGCTGCTTGCGCTTCCGCCAGCGTCGAGCCTTCCCACGCGCCGTAGCCGATTTCGCGCAGGCGGCTGTCGAGCGCATAGTCGCCCTGCGGCAGGCCGAGTTCGGCGCGAACCAGCTCCATGGTCGCGCGCGCCCGGATCAGTGGGCTTGCGACGAACGACAGCGCCGCCATGTCGCAGCCGTCGCGCGCGAGCAGGTCGGCGAGGACGCGGCCTGCATGAGCCGCCTGGCGGCGGCCCAGCTCGTTCAGGCCGATGTCCTGCACGCCCTGTAGCCTGCCTTCCGCATTCCACGAGGTCTCGCCGTGGCGGATGTAGTAGATGGTGGGAAGGGGCATCGAACTAATCGAGGAGGTCCCTTATAGAGAGCACGCCCTTCACTCCAAAAAAGTTTTGTCGAAAGGAAGCATTTCAGTCGCCTCGAGCATTTCGCGTCGTTGACGTCTGCGACATGAGGTTTTTGGTCACGCTTCCAATTTTTCGATCTGGAGGTACACCAGCACTCCGGCCGGGTACAGCCCAAATCACTGCTGGTCAACGCTGTCCGGCAAATCCGCGCGACCGGAATAGTCGCGCAATCCGGGTGTTATGTTTGGCAAGGCGCTTGCGCCAAGCCTGTTGGTGATGATCAAGAGACCGTGTGCATGAGCGCGTTCCGTCAAAGTGTCGAGGCCATGATTCCGGCGCTCCGCCGCTACGCGCGCGCGCTCGCGCGTGACGCCGACATCGCCGACGATCTGGTGCAGGACACGCTGGTGCGCGCATTGCGCTCGGAGCGGCTGTTCCTGGGCGGTGATGTCAGGAGCTGGCTCTACACGATCCTGACCAATCTGAACAAGAACCGCCGCCGCTCGCTGGCGCGGCGGCCGCAATTCATGCCGCTGCTCGACAACAATGCCGATGCCAGCGGCACCGAGGCGGAAGGACGCGACATCGAGCGCGCGCTGTCGACGCTGGTGGAGGAGCAGCGCTCGGTGCTGCTTTTGGTGATGCTGGAGGGGATGAGCTACCGCGAGGTCGCCGACATCCAGGGCGTGCCGATCGGCACCGTGATGTCCCGGCTTGCCCGCGCACGCGCGCACGTGAAAGCATCGTTGGACGGAGAGCGTCCGCCGCTCAGGCGGGTAAAGTGACGAGGCGCGTAGCGGCTCGCGTTGTGCACAAGCGATACCAAAACGAGATTTGACAGAGACAAGCGATATGACCGATCCCAAGATTCCCGTCACCGAAGACGAGCTTCATGCCTACATCGACAACGAGCTGCCGCCTGAGCGCCGCGGCGATGTCGAAGCGTGGCTCGCGGCGCATCCCGACGAAGCGGCTCGCGTGCGGTCGTGGCGGGCAATGGCGGATGTACTGCATGCGCGTTATGATTCCGTGCTTGACGAGGCGGTGCCGAGGCGGCTTGAGATCGAGCGGCTGGTGCGCCAGCCGCGCCGCTGGCTTTATGGCGCGGTGGCCGCGACGCTCGCCGCGTTCGTCGCCGGCGGCGGCATCGGCTGGATCGCGCGTGGCGCCGCGGCGGCGCCCTCGGTCTCCCAAAGCTTCACGCTCGATGCGCTCGATGCACACCGCCTCTACGTCGTCGAAGTCCGCCATCCCGTCGAAGTGCCCGGCAGCGAGCGCGCGCATCTGCAACAATGGCTGACCAAGCGCTGCGGCTGGGATGTCCGCGCGCCGGAGCTCGCCGGGCTGAAACTGGTCGGCGGCCGGCTGCTGCCAGGGCCGAGCGGGCCGGCGTCGTTTCTGATGTATGAAAGCGCATCCGGCGAGCGCTTCACGGTCTACACCGCGAAGGCGGCAACCCAGGCAACCCAGATGCGATACTCGAGCCGCGGCGACGATGGCGCGCTGTTCTGGGCCGATCGCGGCGTGGCTTATGTCGTCAGCGGCGCGAGCGACCGTGCGCGGCTCACCCAGATCGCACAGGCGGTCTACGACCAGATGGAGAAGAGCAGCGGTTGAGCTGCCGGGATGGCTCACGCCTGCGCCACCACGTCACGGAGCGCACCTCTCCTGCAACAAGTTCCACTCGCGGAACCGGGCTCCTGCTGGCTTCCTCGCTGAGCGGGACTGGTGATTCACTCAAGGCCGAGTTTGCGTGCTCTCGCTTGCGCTTGCGATGAGCCGGCCGAGGCGAAGCAAAGAGTGAATCATACCTCACTCAAGGTCCCAATTCCGACATTGAAAATCTGGAATCGCGTCACGACCGCGTCTCAATATCGCACCGTATGTTCACGCGAAAATGAGACTGCGCTCGATCCGCCGATCGGCGCACGCGGCCTCGATTGGGGTTTGGTACCGCGCTGGTCCCCCTCTCGAGGCCGCACTCCTTTATCCGCCGCCCGGCTGGTCTGCTCGCCGCAGAATCGGACGGTGGTTCCTTGTTCTAGCGCGTTCCCGACGCCCGCTGTCTACCCCGAAAGACTCCGGGGTAGGACAGTTTCGCGTCTGGTGCGCGTTATCGGCGATCAGCCGATATCATTGCGCGGATTATAGGGGTGTCCGTCGCGCCACTTCTGCATCAATGCCTCAAGCTCGGCATCGTTCCCGTCGGGAAGCATAATGCGGGTCGTGACGTAGAGATCGCCTGTGGCGCCGGCCTTCGGCAATCCCTTGCCCTTGAGGCGGAAGGTGCGGCCGCTCGACGTGTTCTTCGGGATGGACAGTTCGACCGCGCTGCCGAGGGTCGGCACGCGGACCTTGCCCCCAAGAACCGCCTCATACAGCGTGATCGGCAAATCGATCCGGAGATCGTTGCCGTCCACCTTGAAGTACGGATGCGGCGTTATGCTCACCGTGATCAGGAGGTCGCCGGGCGGATGACCGGCCGCAGTCTCACCTTGCCCCTTCAGCCGGATCTGCTGGCCGGCGGTCACGCCGGCGGGAATCTTGACGTTGAGCTCGCGGCCCGTCGGCAGGCGAACGCGTTTCTCGCCACCATTCACCGATTCTTCCAGCGTCACCGTCATGGCGACGCTGAGATCGAGGTCGAGCCCGACACCGCCGGTATCGAATTCGAACTGGCCGGACCGTGCACCGCGCGCGCCGGCACGGCTGGCGTTGCCGAACATGCTGTTGAGGATGTCCTCGAAGCTTCCGCCGGCCGCGCCGCCGCCGGGGCCGGTGCGGAAGCTGTACTCAAAGCCGCCCGGACCGCTTCGCGCGCCCGCCCCGCCGCCACCAGGGAAGCCCTGGAAGCGAGGCTTGCCCTCGGCATCGATTTCGCCCCGGTCGAACTGGCGGCGCTTGTCCTCGTCGCCGACGATCTCGTTGGCCGAATTAATTTCGGCGAAGCGCGCCGCGGCCTTCGGATCGTTCTTGTTGTTGTCGGGGTGATGCTTCTTGGCGAGCTTGCGATAGGCGCTCTTGATCGCCGCGGCGCTGGCGCTCCGCTGCACCCCCAAGACCTCATAGGGGTCGCGCATCCGTCACGTCTCCTTCACGGAAAAACTGTCCTGGAATCGGAACCGGCTGGCCCCATCTACCAACCATTTGGGGGCTCAGTGGCATTTTTGCAACGAGCTCGGCGTCCCATGAGACGCCTGCTTTTCGCTCGAAAACGCCATGTCATTCAGGACCGTCTCCAAGGCTTCAGAGTATGGATTTCCCACCGTCCCTGTCCAGCCTTGCACGCGGCGCCCTGCAGCCAGCTCTCCGTGGTCCCATTGACGTAGCTTGCCAGGAAATCCCGGCAGGTCCGACCGTCCTCGCCCGCATAGGCGTTGGCCAGCGGCGTCACCGAGCCACGCGCACCGGTCTCGGGGTTTTCCCAGGGCTGGCTGTAATCCTTGCCGCCCTTGGTCAGCACGTCGGAGGCGGCGTTGCGGGCATAGGCGAGATCGCTCTCGGTTGGCGCCGGCGCGCTTGCCCGCGTCGGCCTGATCGAGCCGGTCACGCCATCGTCCATCCCGGCGATGGCATCGGTGCGCAACAGGCTGCAGCCGCCCGCGCCGATGCCGATCAGAATAAGTGTCGCGACCGTGCCGGCCGGCCGGATCGGCGATAGGCCAACGCGTCCCCATATTCTATATAGGGCAAGCAACGCGTTCTCGGACACGAACGCCCGCAAATCGGGACTCCGGAAATGACCGACACCACCTCCATCAAACACCCGACACCGTTAACATCGGGTGATTTCACCACGGCGGAGGACCCGTTCGCCCTGTTTGGCGAATGGTTCGCGGAGGCAGCCAAGTCCGAGCCGAACGATCCGAATGCGATGGCGCTCGCAACCGTCGATGCCGACGGGTTACCCGACGTGCGGATGGTGCTGATGAAGGGCTTTGATGCCGACGGCTTCGTGTTCTACAGCCACATTGCGAGCGCCAAGGGCCGCGAACTTGCCGCAAATCCTAAAGCCGCGTTGCTGTTTCACTGGAAATCGCTGCGCCGGCAGGTGCGCATTCGCGGCAACGTTTCGCCGGTGACCGATGTCGAGGCGGACGCCTATTTTGCCACGCGGCCGAAGCAGGCGCAGATCGGCGCCTGGGCGAGCAAGCAGTCGCAGCCGCTGGAAAGCCGGTTCGCCTTCGAGCAGGCGATTGCGAAGGTTGCCGCCAGGCACATGATCGGCGCGGTTCCGCGCCCGCCGGGCTGGAGCGGCTGGCGGATCACACCACTGCGCATCGAATTCTGGCACGACCGTCCCTATCGCCTGCACGACCGCATCGAATTCCGCCGCGAGGGCGCCGCCGGCGCGTGGGCGAAGGTGCGGCTCTATCCGTGATGACGACAGCCTGAAAGACTGCCATGTCCCCTCCTTCCAACGCGCCGCGGCGCACGCTGCTTCTCACCGGCGCCAGCCGCGGCATCGGCCACGCCACCGCGATCCGATTTTCTTCCGCCGGCTGGCGCGTCATCACCTGCTCACGGCACGCGTTTCCGGAAGTATGCCCCTGGGGCGCGGGACCGGAAGATCACATCGAGGTCGACTTCGGCGACTATGACGACACGGTTCGTGCGATCGCGGAAATCCGCAAACGGCTGGTGAACGACGAACTGCACGCGCTGGTCAACAATGCGGCGATCTCGCCGAAGGGTGGTGGTGGTGCGCGGCTTGGCACCCTGGACACGGACGTTGAGATGTGGCTGCACGTGTTCCGCGTCAATTTCTTCGCACCGATCATGTTGGCCCGCGGCCTGATCGAGGAGTTGAAGCACGCCAAGGGCGCGGTGGTAAACGTCACCTCGATCGCCGGCTCACGCGTGCACCCGTTCGCGGGCGCTGCCTACGCGACATCGAAGGCGGCGCTCGCTTCGCTGACACGCGAGATGGCCTCGGATTTCGGCCGTGTCGGCGTTCGGGTCAACGCGATCGCGCCTGGCGAGATCGACACCTCGATCCTGTCGCCCGGCACCGAGAAGATCGTCGACCAGCAGATTCCGATGCATCGCCTGGGCACACCCGACGAAGTCGCCAAAATCATCTACGTGCTCTGTACGGAAACGAGCTCTTACGTGAACGGTGCGGAAATCCACATCAACGGCGGCCAGCACGTCTAGGAGCGAATGAGGCCATTACTGCCGGAGGGAGAAAGCGATCCCGGCCGCCGCCGCGGCCTCTTCTCGGGATTGCTTCAATTGCACATGCAATGATGCAAGGAGGCTCCTGCCTCTAGTCCGCGTAAAACCTGCGCGGCTTCGTCTCAATCGGCTGCAGCGCGATGTCGTTCAGCGCGCTGGAGCATTCGTCTTCGTTCTCACCATCGAGCAGCGCAGCGCCACAAAAACGGCAGAGCCTGGGCGAGATCGCCCGTACCCTGCCGAGTGCGCGGTCCTGTTGATAGCGCGCAAAGTCGATGACGTTACGCCGTGGCGTTATGATCTTCTCAACCATTGCGATCCTCCGGCTTCGAGGCGGGCGTTATCGCAGACAAATTTCGCCCAAACGTTCAGCGCAACGCTCAAATTTTATGAGAGGAAATAAGGCACGCCGCCGCAATCCCAAAACGCGACGTTTGCGCTGGCACAAGCTTCATAGCCACTTCTTCCATCTGAAGAGCCAGTACGGCACGATCGCCGCGAAGAGCATCATGACCAGCGCCATCGGATAGCCGTGCACCCATTCGAGTTCCGGCATCACCTTGAAATTCATGCCGTAGATCGAGGCGATCAGCGTCGGCGGCATCAGGACGACGGCCATCACCGAGAATAGCTTGATGATGTTGTTTTGCTCGAGATTGACGACACCGAGCATGGCGTCGAGCACGAAGGTGATCTTGTTGGACAGATAGGAAGCGTGGTCGGTCAGGGACGTCACGTCGCGCTGCATGGTTTTGAGCTGCTCGCGCATGTCCTTCGACCATTTAATGCCTTCTATCACCGCCGACATGAAAGTGACCAGGCGGCCGATCGAGACCAGGCTTTCGCGAACCTTGGAGGTCAGGTCGCCCTTGCGGCCGATCGCGATCAGGATCTGCGAATATTGCTTGGCGTGGCCGTGGCGCTCGCTTTCGGGTTCGAAGATGTCATGCGAGACCTGGTCGATGTCGAGCCCGCAACGCTCCAGAATGTCGGCGCAGCGGTCGATCACCGCGTCGAGGAGTTCCATCAGCACCATCTCGCCGGTGATGCCGGGCGAGCACGTGCGGGCCAGCTTGGCCTCCACCAAAGCGAACGGTCTCGGCAGTTCATAGCGCACAGTCACGAGGCGATGACCGACCAGGATGAAGGTGACGGCCGTGGTGCGTGGCATGTCCGAGTCAGAATTGCACATCAGCGTCGCGGTCATGTAGCGCGCGCTGTTTTCAATGTAGAGGCGGCTGGAAATCTCGATCTCCTGCATGTCCTCGCGGGTCGGAACCGCGATGCCAGCCAACCGCTCCACCGCGCGATCCTCCTCCGTCGTCGGGTTCACGAGGTCGACCCAGACGGCGTTTTCCGGCAGCGACGTCAGATCGGACGGCGTGCTCTTCTTGAGCGAAAAATCGGAGGCAACGAACACCGACAGCATAGGGAACTCCACGAGGCGGGCAGATGGAAGTCCGCGGATTTAGCGCGATTCTCGCAAGTGCTTCATGACCGGCTCATTAACGGCCATCCACAGGTGCGGCGGCTGGACGGCGGTGGCATGGCGCTAAACGGGCAATTGTTGCCCTTTTGCACAAAAAGCAGCCACCTCATCAGCAGACTTGAGGCAAAAAAGCAACAGAAGGCATCCCGCAGCGCGGCACTGGCATCTAAATGGTGGGAATAATGGCAGGTTTCGGCAATAATGCCATTAGTGGAATCGTGGCGTTTGGGGCGCAATCTGGGCACCTTTGAGCGCGGATCAATTGGAATGAACTCATGTCGCTCAAAGTTACCTTGGCAATCCTGGCCGCCGGCCTGACGCTGTCGGGCTGCATGCAGGCCACGACTTACGAGGCCACCAACACCGCCAATTTCAAGCCGCGCGACAAGGAACTGCTCGCGAAAACCACCTATGTGAAGACGCCGATCGCTGAACCGTTCCGCCGCGCCATCGTCGAGTATCACCGCAAGGAAGCCCCTGGTTCCATCGTGGTCGATACCGACAACCACTACCTGTACCTGGTCCAGAGGGACGGCAAGGCCATCCGCTACGGCATCACTGTCGGCGAGGAAGCGATGGCGTGGTCCGGCATCGCCAAGATCGGCAGCAAGACGGAGTGGCCGGCGTGGCACCCGACTCCGGGCGAAATATCGCGCCTCGGCGTTCCCACCTATGTCGCGCCGGGACCGGACAACCCGATGGGTTCGCGCGCTCTCTACCTCTACTCGGGCGGCAAGGATACGCTGTTCCGCATTCACGGCACCAACCAGCCGGAATACATCGGTTCCTCGATTTCGTCGGGCTGCATCCGCATGACCAACGAGGATGTCATCGATCTCTATGACCGGGTCGGCCTTGGCACGGTCGTCGTGGTTTTGGAACCGAAGCATGGGGATTCGCCCTTCAAGCCGCAGATGGCCTTGCAGGGCGGCAACAGCGGCTACGCCTACTGAGTTCTCGCGACACGCCCCGAACGAATCAAAGGCGCCGGCTATGCCGGCGCTTTTTTGTTGGTTGCGGCCCGGTCCCGGCGGCGCCGCGCGGTGCCGCCCCTTCGTCGGACTTCACCGTCTCGGCTTTGCCGTTGCCGGATTTGGCGGAGTCGGATTTGGCCGCGACCTCGCGCGGCGGTGCCTCCTCCGGCCGCTCGGCCGGCAACAGCGGCGCGACATGCGGCAGCGCGTCGTACACGTTCCACTGGCAGATCCGGTAATCGTTGCGCCGTTCCATGAGGTCGAGATGGATGTGGTCCTCGTGGTACGCGTCCGAGCCCGGGCCGAGCACGGTGGTAAACCGCGCGCACACCGATTGCAGCACGGTTTCGCGAAGCTCGCGCGGCACCGCGCGGTCGGTCAGCGAGATCGATTTGCCGTTGGCGAGCGTAAAGGCTCGCACGTCGAGCGCGTTGGCGCGACCGTGCTCGGAAAGCAGGGCACCGGCGACACGGTTGCGGCCACGGCATTCGAACGAGTCGAAATTGTCGAGGTCGCTGATGGCACTCCCGAACTGCTGTGAAAGCGGCGCAATGTCTGATCGGATCCAGTTGGAGATGGCGGCCGCCATCTTGCAGCGGAGGATCGCTGCGGGTTTCACCGCGACCTTGCGCTTGTCCGGCAGCACGATCGCCTCAAGCCGCACCAGGTCCTCTCCGCCGCAGCCGCCGGCGCCATAGATGTCGGGGATGCTGGGCGCGATTGCGATGGCCTCCGTCAGTGCCTGCCGACAGGCCGAAGGCGCGGGCGGCGCCTCCGGCTCGGCCGGTTTGGCTGCCTCCGCCGGCGCCTGCTCTCGCGCCGCTGGCTGCTCGGGTTCGGCCACCGGCGCCTCGGCCGGGCGCGGGCGCGGCAAGGGCACGGCGTGACGATGCGGGCTTGCCCGCGGACGCGACGGAGCCGGAGCAAACAGGTCATCCCACGGGAAGCGCACCGGCCGGCGTGCCGCCTCCGCCGGTTCGGCTTGCATGCCAAGCCAAAGCAGCGCCGCCGTGACGGTAACCATTGCCGCCCCCCCGCGACCAAACGCGCCGGTGGCCCATTTTCGGCTTGCTTTCTCCGCGCTACAGTTCATGTCAATTCCATTACTTCGCTGCCGGCCGCTCAAGGCGCCGGCAGGTCTTGCGTAAGAAACGAGGAGGGACGCGCGTATGCTTGGCTTGATGCAAGATTGGCCCTTGCTGTGTCACCGGATCATCGAACACGCCGCGAAATACCACGGCACGCGCGAAGTGATTACGCGGTCCGTCGAAGGCCCGATTCATCGGACCAACTACGCCGAAATTCATGCTCGCGCACTGAAAGTCTCGCAAAGCCTCGAGCGCGACGGCATCAAGCTCGGTGACCGCGTCGCCACCATCGCCTGGAATACCTGGCGTCATCTCGAAGTCTGGTATGGCGTCATGGGGATCGGCGCGATCTGCCATACGGTCAATCCGCGCCTGTTTCCGGAGCAGATCGCCTGGATCATCAACCACGCCCAGGACCGCACGGTGATCACCGACCTCACCTTCGTTCCGGTTTTGGAGAAGATCGCCGGCAGCCTGCCGAGCGTGGAGCGCTACATCGTGCTGACCGACAAGGCGCACATGCCGAACACCACGCTTAAGAATGCGGTGGCTTATGAGGACTGGATCGCGGCGTCCGACGGCAAGTTCCAGTGGAAGACCTTCGACGAGAACACCGCGGCGGCGATGTGCTACACGTCCGGCACGACGGGCGATCCCAAGGGTGTGCTCTACTCGCACCGTTCCAACGTGTTGCATGCGCTGATGGCCAACTCGAAGGACGCGCTCGGCACCTCCGCCTCAGACACAATGCTCCCGGTTGTCCCGTTGTTCCATGCCAACAGTTGGGGCATCGCCTTCTCGGCACCCTCGATGGGCACCAAGCTCGTGATGCCCGGCCCGAAGCTCGACGGCGCGTCGGTCTATGAATTGCTCGAGACCGAGAAGGTGACCCATACCGCCGGCGTTCCGACGGTGTGGCTGATGCTGCTCAATCACATGGCCTCAAACAAACTGACGCTGCCACATCTGAGGATGGTGGTGTGCGGCGGCTCGGCGATGCCGCGCTCGATGATCAAGTCGTTCCTCGACATGGGCACCGAGGTGCGCCACGCCTGGGGCATGACCGAGATGAGCCCGCTCGGCACGCTCGCCACGCTCAAGCCGCCGTTTGCCGAACGCTCCGGCGAGGAGCGGCTCGACGTCCTGCAAACCCAGGGCTACCCGCCTTTCGGGGTCCAGATGAAGATCACCGACGACGCCGGCAAGGAGCTACCGTGGGACGGCAAGACGTTCGGCCGGCTCAAGGTCTCGGGTCCTGCGATCGCAAAGGCCTACTTCCGGGTCGACGCCAATATCCTCGACGAGGACGGCTATTTCGACACCGGCGACGTCTCGACCATCGACGGACACGGCTATATGCGCATCACCGACCGTTCCAAGGACGTGATCAAATCCGGCGGCGAGTGGATCTCATCGATTGACCTGGAAAACCTCGCAGTCGCTCATCCCGCGGTCGCTGAGGCGGCGGTGATCGGCGTCCATCATCCGAAATGGGACGAGCGGCCGCTCTTGATCGTGCAACTCAAGGAGGGCCAGAAGGCCTCGCGCGAGGACATCCTGAGCTTCATGGAAGGCAAGATCGCCAAATGGTGGATGCCCGACGACGTCGCCTTCGTCGAAGGCATTCCGCACACTGCGACTGGAAAGATCCTGAAGACGGCGCTGCGCGACCAGTTCAAGAGCTACAGTTTTCCGAACGCGGCTGCGTAAGGAGCCTTGTCCTCCCCCTCGAGGACCCCTGAGGGGGAGGACGATTCGGCCAAATTCCCTTGAATTTGCCGCAGGGCCATGGTCTCACACGGCCGATGACGGCGGCCTTGGGTCGTCGCACATTTCAACCGGCAGATTTCTCGACGATGGCCCGCAGGTTTTCCGCTCCCTATCAACAGGAGCCCGTATCCGGTCTCGCCACCTGGTCACGCAATCTCGCCATCTTTTCCGTCATTGCGGTGCTGGTCTCGATCATCATCGTGCGCTTCGGTTTCCTCGAGGTGAAGCCCGCGCTGGCGACGTTCTTCGGCGCGCTGGGATTAGCCGTCCTGTCGATCCTGGTCGGCCTCGCCGCCTTTGCCGCGATCTGGCAGAACGGCAGTCGCGGCATGGGGCGGATTTCGCTCGCGCTGCTGATCAACTGCGCCGTGCTCGCCTACCCCGCCTATCTTGCCTACCAGTTCCGCAAGCTGCCGCCGATCTACGACATCACCACCGATCCGATCGATCCGCCGAAATTCGAAGCGCTGGCCCGGCTGCGTACCGGCGAGGGCACAAACCCCGCCGTGTATGCCGGGCTTTACTCGGCCGAGCAGCAACGCCGCGCCTACCCAGGCATCGAGACCGTCGAACTCGAACTGCCAGTCGACCGCGCCTACGATGTGACGCTGCGCCTGGTGAACCGGCGCAAATGGCTCGTCATCGACGAGCGGGCGCCGCAGCCGCCGCGCCGAATTGGCCGGATCGAGGCGGTGGCGCGCACGCCGATCATGGGCTTCCGCGAGGACGTCTCGATCCGTGTCACGCCTGACGGCGAGGACTCTCGGGTCGATATCCGCTCGGCCTCCCGCTACTTCGACGCGGACCTCGGCAGTAACGCCACGCGGGTGGCGAAACTGATCGAGGACATCAACACCGCCGCCGAGGCGGCTGCCAAAAAGCCGGTGAAGGCAGCCCCGCCACCGCCGAAGGCACCGGCCGCCAAAACGGTGAAAAAGTAGAAGCAGCAAATGGCGAGTAGCGAATAGGGAAAGGAACTGATCGCGCTTTCCCTAATCGCTACTTCCCATTCGCCCCTACGCCAGCCGGTACGTCCCGCCGATCACCGGATCGCCCTCCGTCGCCACGATGCCGCGCGCGACGAGATCCTCCAGATGCGCGAGCACGGAATAGCCGGCGGCGCCTGCGAGCCGCGGATCGAGCCCGATATAGATCGCACGCACCATGGTCGGGATATCAGCGTCGCCCTTGCCGAGGCGATGCAGGATCGAGGCCTCGCGCGCGCGGCGGTGGCGGGCCAGAAAGCGGACAAAGCGCGGCCCGTCCGGGATTTCCGGCCCATGGCCCGAGAAGTAAAGTTGCTCGGGCCGCTGCTCCAGCCGCTCCAATGAAGCCATGTAGTCGATCATCGAGCCGTCGGGTGGCGCGACTATCGAGGTCGACCAGCCCATCACATGGTCGCCGACGAAGGTGATGCTGCGCGCGGCCCACGCGAAGGCGAGATGATTGGCAGTGTGGCCGGGCGTTGCCACCGCCTCCAGCGCAAAGCCGGAACCTTCGACGACCTCGCCGTGCTTCACCTGGACGTCGGGCCGGAACTCGCGATCGGCGCCGGATTCCGGATTGTGCTTCTCGCTCTCGAACCGCGGGCGCGAGGCGCGGTGCGGTCCCTCGGCATAGACGGTTGCGCCCGTCGCAGCCTTGATCCGCGAGGTGTTTGGCGAGTGGTCCCGGTGGGTGTGGGTCACCAGGATATGCGTCACGGTCTCGCCGCGGACGGCATTCAGCAGCGCCATCGCATGGGTTTCGTCGTCAGGGCCGGGATCGATGATAGCGACCTTGCCGTGGCCCACGATGTAGCTGACCGTGCCGGTGAAGGTGAACGGGCTCGGATTGTTGCAGAGCACGCGGCGAACGCCGGGGCGAACCTGCTCGACGATGCCGGGCTTCAGCGGAAAGTCGCGGTTGAACGGGATGTCGTCATTGTCGGTCATGGAGGAGATTACCTGCTCGCTGTCATTCCCCGCGAACGCGGGAATCCAGTAAACACGGCAGTCGAGCCTGAACGAGCGGACGCCGCAATACTGGATCGTCCGCCTTCGCGGACGATGACAGCGGTGTTTGAGGGCACGCTCGCGGTCCTTACGAAAACGCCTGGATGCCGGTGATGGCGCGCCCGAGGATCAGGGCGTGGACGTCGTGAGTGCCCTCATAGGTGTTCACGGTTTCCAGGTTCGCGGTGTGACGCATCACGTGATATTCAATCTGGATGCCGTTGCCGCCGTGCATGTCGCGGGACACGCGGGCGATGTCGAGCGCCTTACCGCAATTGTTGCGCTTGACGATCGAGATCATCTCGGGCGCCATCTTGCCCTCATCCATCAGGCGGCCGACGCGCAACGACGCTTGCAGGCCGAGCGCGATCTCGGTTTCCATGTCGGCGAGCTTCTTCTGGACGAGCTGGGTGGCGGCGAGCGGGCGGTTGAACTGCTTGCGGTCGAGCGTGTATTGCCGCGCGCGGTGGAAGCAGTCCTCCGCGGCACCCATTGCGCCCCACGAGATACCGTAACGGGCCCGGTTGAGGCAGCCGAACGGTCCCTTCAGGCCGGAAACGTTGGGCAGCAGCGCACTTTCCGGCACGACCACGTTGTCGAGCACGATCTCGCCGGTAATCGAGGCACGAAGGGAGAGCTTGCCGCCGACCTTCGGCGCCGACAGGCCCTTCATGCCCTTCTCCAGGATAAAGCCGCGGATCTGGTTGTCATGCGCGGCCGACTTGGCCCAGACAACGAAGACGTCGGCGATCGGCGCGTTCGAAATCCACATCTTGCTGCCGGTCAGCTTATAGCCGTCCGACACCTTCTCGACGCGGGTCTTCATGCCGCCGGGATCGGAGCCGGCGTCCGGCTCGGTCAGGCCGAAGCAGCCGACCCATTCGCCGGTCGCGAGCTTGGGCAGATATTTCTTGCGCTGGGTTTCGTCGCCATAGGCATAGATCGGGTACATCACCAGCGACGACTGCACCGAATTCATCGAACGGTAGCCGGAATCGACACGCTCGATCTCGCGCGCGACCAGGCCGTAGGCCACGTAGCTCGCATTGGCGCAGCCATATTCCTCCGGCAGCGTGACGCCGATCAGGCCGAGCTCGCCCATTTCGTTGAAGATCTCGCGGTCGGTCTTCTCTTCCAGATAGGCCTTGATAACCCGCGGCAAGAGCTTGTCCTGCGCATAGGCACGCGCGGTGTCGCGGATCAGGCGTTCGTCTTCGGTTAGTTGGTCGTCGAGCAGGAACGGATCATCCCACTGGAAACCGGCCGCAGCCGGCTTGTCCTTGGCCTGGGGGCGCACGCTCATGAAACATCCTTTCGTCTCGGGTCTCGGAATTGGTGATAAAGTAAAGCTCTGTGCTGCGAAGCGCAATTGGGGTGACTCGACATGCAAACCACGCAGCTGCGGTCTGTTGCCTGCGCGCGATGGGCGGAATGACTCCCCGTCAGCTTTCGAGTTTCTCGTTGGAGACGATCTCGATGCCGAAACCCGACAGGCCCTTGTAGTCGTGTGTCGTCGACGTGAGGTGGCGGATCGAGGTGACGCCGAGATCCCTCAGGATTTGCGCGCCTACGCCGACCTCGAGCCACTGCTTGTTGCGATCGGCTTCCGCGGTTTTCGTCTCGCCCACAGGCTCGACCGGAACGCCGGCAGCGCCGTCGCGCAAATAGACAAGTACGCCGCGGCCGGCGTCCTTGAAATGACGCAAGACCGCCTCCATCCGCGCCCGACCGGTGAAGAGGTCTTTCACGATGTTGGGCTTGTGCAGCCGGGTCAGCACGTTCTTGCCGTCGCCGATGCCGTTGTAGACGAAGGCAGCGTGCATGATCTCGTCGAACGGCGAGCGGTAGGCGTAGCCCTGCAGCGGGCCGATCGGGCTCTCCGTGGTAAAGGTCGCGACCCGCTTGATCAGCTTCTCGCGGGCCTGGCGATAGGCGATCATGTCAGCGATCGTGACATGCTTGAGCTTGTGGGCGGCGGCGAAGTTCGAGACCTGCGTGCCCTTCATCACCGTGCCGTCGTCGTTCATCAGCTCGCTGATGACGCCGACCGGTGGCAACCCGGACAATTTGCAGAGATCCACCGCCGCTTCGGTATGGCCGGAACGCAAGAGCACGCCGCCGTCCCGCGCGATCAACGGAAAGATGTGGCCCGGACGCGCAAAATCGCTCGCGCCGACATTGGGATTGGCGAGCGCGCGGCAGCAGGACGCGCGTTCCTCCGCCGATATGCCGGTACCGCCGTCCGCCTTGTAGTCGATCGAGACCGTGAAGGCGGTGGTGTGATTGGACTCGTTATGCGCCACCATCGGATCGAGCCGCAGGCGCCGCGCGTCATCAATCGTGATCGGCGCGCAGACGATGCCGGAGGTGTGGCGGATGATGAAGGCCATCTTCTCCGCCGTGCACAGCGAGGCCGGCACGATCAGATCGCCCTCGCCTTCCCGGTCGTCGTCATCGGTGACGACGACGATTTCGCCCTTTGCAAAGGCTTGCAGCACTTCCTCGATCGTATCGGCCATTGTCCAAAGATCTCTCTATTGCAGGCATTGGATTAGCCGGGTTCCGAACCGCGCGCCAGTATCATAATGCAACCCGCCATGCGTTGCACGGGCATACCAGGACAGCCGGCCACCGCCGCGTAGAAAGGTTCGCCTCACCCTCGGGAGACGTGAGCGAACATCCCGCCTACGGCAGCACCTCGCGCCGCTCGCAGAGCTGGACATCCAGCTCGGCACGCTTGTCCTCGAGCAGGCCGGCGTCGGCGGCCTCGATCACGGCATAAAGTTCGCCGGCGTCGCTGATCCGGGTCACGGTCACATAGTCGGCGCCGGCGGCGTAAAGGTCCTCGACGTCGGCGAGCAGGTCCGCGGTCGCGACGATCTTCGCCGTCGGGTTCAAGGTCCGGACATGGCGGACGAGCTTCTCGTTGTCCGCGCCGACCAGGAGAAAATCCGGCACGCTCAGAATGATGATCTCGGCCTTGCCGATGCCGGCATGGACCAGCGTGTCGACATTGCTGATGTCGCCATAGATCACGTGCATGCCACGGTCGGAGAGCGTGCGGAACACCAGCGGATTGAAGTCGATCACGCTGATCTGCTCGAGCAGCGACTGGTTTTGCCGCTCGATCTGGCTGAGCAGGGCGCTCGCCGCACGGAAAAAGCCGAGAATGACGATGCGCCTGATCTCGCCGTGGCCACCCTCGTGGCCGCGTTCGGCCTGCTGGCGATGGTCGAGGTCGCGAATACCGATCCGCTTCAACGGACCGATCAAGCCGCGCACGACCTGGTCGCTGCGGCTCATCACGAAAGTGCTGAGCACCGCCAGCACCACGAAGGCGAACGAGGCGGCGTTCGCGGTCTCCATCGAGATGTGGTTGGCGGCCACCCCGGTCTGGATCACGACCAGCGAGAATTCGGAGATCTGCGCCAGGTTGACCGCGGGCAACAGGCTTGCGCGCAGCCCCTGCTTCATCAGATAGAGCGGTGTGAACGTCGTGACCGCGCGGCTCACGACCGTGAAGGCCGCGATAACCAGCGCGAGCCCGATCACCGACGGGCCGGGGATCGGGATCGTCATACCGAGCGCGACAAAGAACAGGGTGATGAAGAAATCGCGCAGCGTCGTCACCTTGGCGGTGACATCGAGCGCATAGGGGAAGGTCGACAGCGAGACGCCGGCGACCAGCGAACCCATCTCGCGCGACAGATGCAGCTTCTCGGCGATCTCGCCGATCAGAAAGCACCAGGCCAGCGCGCCGAGCAGCACCAGCTCCGGCCGGCGGGCGATCTGGTGGAACAGTCGTGGCAACACATAGCGGCTCAGGACCAGCGCGGTCGCGACCAGCGCCGCGACGCGCGCGATCGAGAGCACCACCACCCCGATTTGCAGATTGTCGAGGCTCGGCTGCACCGCGAGGAACAGGATTGCGAAGATGTCCTGCAACACCAGCACGCCAAGCGTGATGCGGCCAGGCAGCGTATCGAGCTCACGCTTCTCGTAGAGCACCTTGACGATGATGACCGTCGAGGACAGCGCGCAGGCAACACAGAGATACAGCGCATCGAACCTGCCGCCCCCGATCGACAGGCCGATCGCGGCAAAGAACAGGATCCCGAGCAGGCAGCCGCCGAGCAACTGGCCGGCGCCCGCGAACAGGATGACCTTGCCGGCGCGCACGATCTTCTTCAGATCGATCTCGAGCCCGATCATGAACAGCATGAAGATGAGCCCGAGCTCGGAAATGACGCTGATCGATTCCTGAGACTTGACCAGGCCCATGCCGAATGGACCAATCAAGAAGCCGGCGATAAGGTAGGCCAGGATCAGCGGCTGCCGGGAGAAATGGGCGAAAAGCCCGAGCACCCAGGCAAACAGGATGCTTACGGTGATATCGCGAATAAGTTCGTGCATGCGCAGAAGACTTCCTGTTGCCGCAACCTAGAGGGCCGGGCGTGAGGATCAAGCGAGCAATGTGTCACATCCGCGCAGGCGGCATCTCTCTGATGATGCTCGCCTGCCTGCTCATCGCTCGCACGGGAGAGGCCGCGGCGCAATCCTCCGGGACCGTTGAGCAGAATTTTGCCAATTCGCTGACCACCGTGCCATCGGGTCCGCTCGCCGTATCGGGTGCGCTCTACGTGCCGGTCTATTCCAGCGTGTCGATGAGCCAGGGCAAGCTCCGGGCCGATTTCTCGGTCACGCTCAGCGTGCACAACGCCTCGGAGACCAGCCCACTGGTGCTGAAGCGGATCGCCTATTTCGATACATCAGGAAATATGGTGGAAAGCTACCTCAAGTCGCCGGTCGCGCTAAAACCGTTCTCGACCATCGAGGTCTCTATCGCCACGGCGGATACCCGCGGCGGCACGGGGGCCAATTTCGTGGTGGACTGGGCCGCGCCTGGCGAGATCGCGGAACCGGTCGTCGAAGCGCTCATGGTCGGCAGCGTCGGCGCCGGGCATTATGCCTTCATCAGCCAGGGCCGGCCGATCAGGCTCGTCGGCAAGAACTAGAGCATGATCCGGAAAAGTGTGTAGCGGTTTTCCGAAAAGATCATGCTCAAACAAAGACCTAAAACGCGATGATGATTCAGCCTAACTAATCTCATCGCGCTTTAGACCGGAACAAGACCCAGACCGGAAGACCGCAACGCAACGGCCTTCTCAACCAAGAACAAAACGGAGCGAAATGTCCATGACCACTTCAGCCCAGTTCGACTTTGCACCCCTGCTCCCGGCCGGCCTGCCCGCGCCGGCCGCGCGGTGGACCGGGCTCGCAAAGTACAGCTTCGTCGGCGGCAACAACGATCCCGAGCAGGTCCCGGTCGACGGGCTGGTCGAGGCGGTCACCGCGGTGCTGAAGCGCGAGGGCAAGAATCTCGCGACCTACAACCTCGCCCATGGACCGCAGGGCTATTTGCCCTTGCGCGAGTTTCTGACGCGAAAGCTCAAGCGCGACGCCGGCATCGCCTGCGCTGCGGACGATTTGATGATCGTCTCGGGCTCGTTGCAGGCGCTCGATCTCGTCAATCACACGCTGCTCGCCAAGGGCGACACCGTGCTGATCGAGCAGGAGACCTACCAGGGCTCGTTGAATCGGTTGACGCGGCTCGGCGTCAACGCGGTCGGCATCCCGCTCGATCGCGAGGGCATGCGGATGGATGCGCTGGCGTCCGCGCTCGCCGACCACAAGCGGCGCGGCATCACACCGAAATACATCTACACGATCCCGACCGTGCAGAACCCGACCGGCAGCATCCTTCCCGAGAGCCGTCGCGCCGAGATGTTGAAACTGTCGCGGGACTACGGCGTGCCGATCTTCGAGGACGATTGCTATGCCGACCTGATATGGACCGGCGAGCGCCCGCCCGCGATCTATGCCATGAGCAAGCAGGGCGGCGTGATCCATATCGGCTCATTTTCCAAGTCGATCGCGCCGGCACTGCGGGTCGGCTTCATCGTCGCGCCCTGGGAGATGATGTCGCGGATGCTGGCGCTGAAGACCGACGCCGGCTCCGGCGCGCTGGAACAGATGGTGCTGGCCGAATATTGCGTTCCGCATTTTTCAACGCACGTGCCCAGGCTGACGCGAGTCCTGCGCACAAAGCTCGATACGCTGATGGAGGCGCTGAACGAGCAGTTCGGCACCGCGGCCGAGTTCGAGGCGCCGAAGGGCGGCATCTTCCTCTGGGTCAAGCTCCCCGACAATGTCGACACGTTGAGACTATATCAGGCGGCACTCGCCGCCGGCGTCTCGATCAATCCGGGACCGGAATGGTCGACCGACAGCGCCCATTCCGGCAGCCGCCTCAGGCTGTGCTTCGCAAGCCCCTCGCACGAGCAGATCCGCGAGGGCGTTGCGGTGCTTGCCGAGGTATGCCGCAAGGAGTTCGGCGTGCCGACGCGGAGCAGCAATGTGGAGAAGCGGGGTTAGCGATCTACCCGCGGCACGATGGATTGGTTCGCCGAGGCTGTCACCGGGCGCGCATTCGCGCGACCGGCCGGCGCGCGATGACGCCTATGACCAATCTCTCCACGATTGCGAGGAGCGCCGCGAAGCAATCCATCTCTCACCTTGCGCCTCACCTCACCGCGAACGGTGACTGGTACGGCCGGCCGAACGGCACCCCGTTGACGACCGTCTGCACCGGCTTCAGCAACAAATTGCCGTCGCGCCTGTTGTTGCGGGTGTCGACGAAGGAGACCGGTCCTTCGACGAGATCCATGATCGCGACATCGCCGGAGGCACCTGGCTGCAGGGTGCCGATCTTCGGTGCGCGGTTGATGATCCGCGCCGGCGCCGAGGTCGCCATCGCAACCACCTGCTCCAGCGAGGAGCCCATCGCCAGGAATTTGCTCATCACGTTCGGCAGATAGGGCATTCCCGGCGTGTTGCCAGAGAAGACGTGGATATCGGAGGAAATCGTGTCCGGCGTGCAACCGCCCGGGATCGCGATTTCGGCCACCGTGAAGTCGAAGCTGCCGCCGCCATGGCCGACATCGAACAGCACGCCGCGCTGCTTGGCGGCAAGCGCCGCGGGCAGCAGCTTGCCGTCCTGCACGATGTTGGTGAAGACGCCGCCGATATTCGGCGCGCCGGAATAAGCATGGGTGAGGATATCGCCCGGCCGCAGCAGATTGAGGATGTCAGACATCAGCTCCTTGGTCTCGACGCCGCCGATATGCACCATCATCCGCGCCGGCCAGCCGCACATCTCGCAAGCCTGGATGCCGCGCTTCAGTGGCTCCAGTCCGTGCTTGAAGATGACATTCTCCGACATGCGCACCTTGACGCCGATCAGGAAGTCCGGGTTTTCGGCAAGCGCCATCGCGCAGGCTTCGACCTGTGCGTTGTCGATGTTGTAGAGTTCGGCCACCGGGAAGGCGGACAGGCCGTTGTTGGCGATATGGACGAAGGCGTAGATGCGTGCCCGCGACTGCGCCACGATGTAGCGCCGAAGCGCCGCAAGATTGTTGACCCCGGCATCGCCCGCCGAGACCACCGTGGTCGTACCCTGGAATTGCACCAGTTCGTCGGCGGGAATGCCGATCGCCGAACCATAGGGATAGACGTGGCAATGCAGGTCGACGAGACCCGGCATCACCAGCTTGCCCGACGCGTCGATGGTCTTCGCGGCGCGGGCGGCCGGGATGTCGTTGTCAACGGCCTCGATCATGCCCCAGCGGATGCCGATATCGCGCTTTCCCCGCAGCGACTGGCTCGGATCGATGACGTCGCCGCCCTTGATCACGAGATCGAATTTGTCATTCGGTCCCATCGCGGCATCGGCGGTCCCGGCGACGGCCACCGCGGCGGCAGATCCGGTCAATGCAAGGAAATCGCGGCGTGAAAGCCCGGTCATGGCAATATCCCCCCACGGATGATCTTTATGGCGCGATGATGCGTCGGACGTGGCGGTTAGGCAAGCGTTACCGGAAGCCGACGGCGGACGAATCCACGTATCATGCTCCGCGTCCACCGATAGCACGCGGGGTGCCTGATGCGCTTCGCGAGGAGCAATGCGAACTGACAGCACGCGCATAGGAACGCACGCTTGCTGAACAGCCGTTCAGAAAACTCCTCTCGTTCCTTCGGAACGTTTCCATGTGCGCGATGTTTCTTCCACGCTCAGTTGAGGAGGATGCGATGAGGAAGTTTGGATTTGTTTTCGCCGCGCTCGGTGCGCTTGCCGTTGCGGTGCCGTCGATTGCAAACGCCGAGACCGTCGTGGTCAAGCGCGGCGGCGGCTATCATCACTGGGATCGCGGCTGGAACGCGCGCGCCGAGATGCGCCACGACCGCGGCTGGCACAATGGCTGGCGCCATCACCATCACGACCGCGTCGTGATCGTAAAGAAGCATCGCTACTAAGACCGACACAATGGAAAATGGCTCCTCGCGGAGCCATTTTCTTTGTCGGGTCTTGTGCTGATTTGCAGATCTTTGCTCTTCGAGCTACAGCGGGCAAGTCGATTTTCCCACCTGCATCATCAATCCCACGCCGGCGCGAAAGCCGGATTGACGCACCGCATGTCCTTGCGCAACGCCGCGATTGCCTTGCGGTCGTCATCGTCGAGCTTGACGTTGAGCGCATCGAGATTGGCCTTCTGGCTTTCGGCGCGAGAGGCCTTCGGGATCGCGGCGACGCCCTCCTGGTCGAGCAGCCATTTCAACGCGACCTGGGCCGCGGTCGCATCGTGCTTCCTGCCGATTTTCGCGAGCGTCTCGTCGGTGGCAAAGCGGCCCTGTGCCAGCGGGCAATAGGCGACCAGCGGAATCGATTTCGTCGCGAGATATGTCCGCACCGGTGTCTGGTCCAGCATGGCATGATATTCGACCTGATTACAGGCGATCGGCGCCTTGATGTCCTCCACCACGGTCTTGAGCAGCGCGGTCGTGAAATTGGCGACACCGATGGCGCGGGTGCGGCCCTCTTGCTTCAGCTTCATCAGAGTCTCGAAGACGGCCGGCAGATTCATCGATCGCGACGGCCAGTGCACGAGATAGAGATCGACGTGATCGAGGCGCAATTTCTTCAGGCTGGCGTCGAAAGCCTGGCGGATCGCATCCGGCGCCAGGTTTTCGTGCCAGACTTTTGTCGTGACATGCAGGTCGCCGCGGGCAACCTTCGAGGCGGCGATCGCCGCGCCGATTGCCTCCTCATTGGCGTACATCTCGGCGGTGTCGATATGCCGGTAGCCGAGCCCAAGCGCGCTCTCGACCGCCGCGCGGCAGGTGTCGCCCTGCATGCGGAAGGTGCCGAGACCAAGCCTGGGCAGGCTGATGCCCTGTGTGTGAAGATTTTCCATGTATGACTCCTGAAAGGTCCGCCGCCGGGGAAAGCAGCGGCATCGCCTGTACAAATCGAGCGTGCGAAGCGATGAAAATGGCAGGGCTGCCGACTGTAGTTTGCCCACAAACCGCCCGGTCGGACAAGCCGCCCGTCGCTCAGATGTGGCGTGAAAGCCCGGCCGGCAGACTGGCCATCACCCCTGAGGAGCGCGGTACGCGCGGCTCGGAGGTTCGATATTTGGTGCGGGTTAAAAGACGGGGTGGAAACGTGTCAATGCCAGTCGCAGATGCCGCCGGAGCGGCACGGCCAGGTCTGGATCCGGGTATCGCGCGCCTGCGCGTCGAGCGGGTTCGTGTGTCGCCGCGCGAGCTTGGCGCGGGCGGGAACGCGCGCCGCGCGCGGCTTGTCCTCGGCCGGCGCGGCCGTCACCTTGTTCGTACGAATCATCTTGCGCGGCTTAACATTCTGCTCCTCAACCTTCGGCTCGGCGCTCGCTTGCGGCTCGCTACTGCGATCGGTGTTCGCCTCGATCGGAACCGGCGCGAATTGAGCCGGCGGGCCGAGCCGCTTCGGCGACAGCGCCGCACGCGAGAGATCGAGGCCGAGAAACTCGCTCGGTCGATACTCGTCAGCCGACGCCGCGCTGCCCGACGCCAGAAGCATCGTAAAGGCGACCGCAACCAAACTACCTCTCAGGATCATTACAAACTACCTTCCAGGACCATCAAAGGCCTCCTGAAATTACTCGAATTGAACGGTGATGATGTAGGGAGCCAGCCGCGCAATACCAGCCAGTGTTGCGGGCAAGGTTACCGTCCGACTAGAGCCCTTTTCGTTCCGATAGAATCGGAACGGGGCTCTAGATTCTTGTTTTGATGCGTTTTCTTCACGCGAACCGGTTTCCACTTCGCTCGAAAACGTTCTAGGGCGGCTGCGGAAAGTTCCGGCGACCGCCCTACTCGGCCGCTTGCGCCAGCGGCTGGCCGATCGCGCGTTCCAGCCGCGCGCATTCGGCGCGGTAGCGGGCGACATTGGCTTCCTTGACGTGACCGAAGCCCCGCACAAGGTCGACCGACTTCGCCAGCGCCACCAGTTGCGCCAGATCGAACGGCCCGCTGCCGTCGAGGTGGCGCAGGATCATCGCCGAATATTCGCCCGGCAACGCCCGTTCCATCTTCCGCTCCGCGGTGTAGCCGAAGATGTCGAGGGCCGTGCCGCGCAGGCCCTTGAGCCGCGCCAGCACGCCAAAGACCTTGAACACCCAAGGGCCGAACTCGCGCTTCTGCAGATGTCCGGTGATCCCGTCGCGCCGCGCTAGCAGCGGCGGCGCGAGCAACACCTTCAGCTCCGGCTCGCCGTCGAATTGTTCCTTCATTGCCTTGGCGAATTCGCCGTCAGAGTAAAGTCGCGCGACCTCGTATTCGTCCTTGTAGGCCATCAGCTTGAACAGGCCTTTTGCAAAGGCCTCGGTCAGTTCATGAGAGCCCGGCGCGGCCGCGATCTCAGCAGCGCGGACGCGCGCGACATCGGCGAGATAACGCTTGGCATAGGCCTCGTCCTGATAGTCGGTGAGAAATCTGGCGCGCAGCGCGATCGTCTCATCCAGCGTCCGCTTCACCGGCGCAGCAGCCGCGTTCCTGAAACGCGCCGCACTGACCACGCGCTGCAGATCGTGCGCCGCAAGCCGGCCCCACGAGAACGCGAGCTTGTTCATCTCGACCGCCGCGCCGTTAAGCTCGATGGCCTTCAGGATCGCCTCCAGTGACAGCGGAATCGCGCCGCGCTGGAAGGCGAAGCCGAGCATGAACGCGTTGGTTGCGATGCTGTCGCCCATCAGCGCAGTGGCAAGGCCGGTGGCATCGAGAATGTCAAGATCGCCTGGCGTCACCGCGCCGTTGAGCGCATCACGCATCGCGCCGGCCTCGAAATCGAGGTCGGGATCGATCACAAAGCTCGCGGTCGGCAGCAAATCGGCATTGACGACGGCGCGGGTGACGCCGCGTTCGGCGCGGCTCAGCGCCGGCACGCTGGTGGCGACGACGAGATCGCAGCCGAGGATCAGATTGGCATTGCCGGGCGCAATGCGGACTGTGGTGAGCATGTCGGCCGCCGGCGCGAGGCGGACATGGCTCATGACCGCGCCGTTCTTCTGCGACAGGCCGGTAAAGTCGAGCGTCGAGCAGGCTAGGCCCTGGACATGCGCTGCCATGCCGAGCAGCGCGCCGATCGTGATGACACCGGTGCCCCCGATACCAGTGACTAGGATGTTATAGGGACCGGCGAGCGCGGTTGCCGGCGGAGTCGGCAGATCGGCGAACAGCGCCCCGGGATCGGCCGCGGCGCGGTCGGCCTTGCGCAGCTTCGGATCCTGCACCATGACGAAGCTTGGGCAAAAGCCTTCGACGCATGAAAAGTCTTTGTTGCAGTTCGACTGGTCGATACGGCGCTTGCGGCCGAACTCGGTCTCCAGCGGCTGTACCGAGACGCAGTTCGACGCTACCGAGCAATCGCCACAGCCCTCGCAGACGCGCTCGTTGATGAAGACGCGCTTCGGCGGATCGGGATAGAGCCCGCGCTTCCGGCGGCGGCGCTTCTCGGCGGCGCAGGTCTGGTCGTAGATCAGCACGGTGAGGCCCTTGATATCGCGCAGTTTGCGCTGCACGGCATCGAGCTCACGGCGGTGGTGCACGGTGGCGCCAGCCGGGAAATAGTTCGCGGGATATTTGCCGGGATCGTCGGATACGATCGCGAGCCGCTTGGCGCCTTCGGCTGCGACCTGGTGCGCGATCTGCGACACCGAAAAGCCGCCCTCGGCGGGCTGCCCGCCGGTCATCGCGACCGCGTCGTTGTAGAGGATCTTGTAGGTGATGCTGACGCCGGCGGCGGCGGCGGCGCGCAGCGCCAGCAGGCCGGAATGGGTGTAGGTGCCGTCGCCCAAATTCTGGAACACGTGCTCTTCGCTGGTGAACGGCGCCTGGCCGATCCAGCTCACGCCCTCCGCGCCCATATGAGAGATTGTCGCGGTGCGGCGGTTCGGCACCGACAGCGCCATGCCGTGGCAGCCGATGCCGGCCATGGCGCGGCTGCCATCGGGAATCTTGGTCGAGGTGTTGTGCGGGCAGCCCGAGCAGAAATACGGCGTGCGCTGCAATTTCGCGGTACCTGCGCCTTCGGCCGGGCGGTCGAACGCTTCGAGTTTTGCAAGCCGCTGCTCCAGTATCGGGCTGCGGTGGCCGAGCCTGCGAAGCCGCGCGACCACGGCGGCCGCCACCATGGTCGGTGTCAGCTCGCCCTCGCCCGGCAGAAGCATCGCGCCGCTTTCGTCGCGCTTGCCGACCACCGAGGGACGCTTCGAGGCGTCCATGTTGTAGAGAATGCGGACCAGCTGATCCTCGATGAAGCCGCGCTTCTCCTCCACCACGAGCACGTCCTGCAGGCTCTCGGCGAAGGCGCGCGCGCCGCGCTCTTCCAACGGCCAGGTCAACGCCACCTTGTAGATACGCAAACCGAGCGCCTGCGCCTCCGCATCGGTGATGCCGAGATCGGCCAGCGCCTGGCGAAGATCGAGATAGGCCTTGCCCGTCGCCATGATGCCGAGCCGCGCCGATCTGGAATCCACAACGATACGATCGAAGCGGTTGACGCGGGCGAAGGCAGCGACCGCGTCCATTTTCGGGCCATGCAAACGCCGCTCGGCCTCGAGCGGCGGATCCGGCCAGCGGATCGAGAGCCCGCCCGGCGGCATCTCGAAATCGTCAGGCGTGATGATCTTGATCCGGTTGGGATCGCTGACGATCGAGGCCGAGCTTTCGACCGTCTCCGAGATCGCCTTGAAGCCGACCCAGCAAGCGGAAAAGCGCGACAGCGCAAAACCGAGGATACCGAGATCGAGATAGTCCTGCAGAGTGGCCGGGTTGACCACCGGCATCAACGCAGATGCGAACACCTGCTCGCTTTGGTGGGCCAGCGTCGAAGACTGGCAGCCATGGTCGTCGCCCGCAAGCGCGATTACGCCGCCATGGGGAGAGGTGCCGGCCGAATTGGCGTGCTTGAGCGCATCGAGGGAGCGGTCTACCCCGGGGCCCTTGCCATACCAGATGCCGAACACGCCATCGACCTTGGCGCCCGGGAACATGCCGACCTGCTGGCTGCCCCACACCGCAGTAGCCGCGAGGTCCTCGTTGAGACCCGGCACGAAAGCGATGTCATGCTCTTTCAGGAAGGATTTGGCGCGCCATAGCGCGTGGTCGTACATGCCGAGCGGCGAGCCGCGATAGCCGGAGATGAAGCCCGCGGTGTTCAGCCCATGGGCGCGATCGCGTTCGCGCTGCAGCATGGGCAATCGGACCAGCGCCTGGGTACCGGAGAGGAAGATTCGTTTCGCGTCCAACCGGTACTTGTCGTCCAGTCCAACTTCCATCAACGCCATTCGTCAGGCTCCCCGTCCCGTCTATGCTACGCCGGCCCGAACCGGTCTCGTTGGGAGCGAGCATGCACTGATTTTGCTATGCATGGAAAGCCCCGTTCCATGGCGGCAGGACATATCTCGCGACGTCCCATGGATTGTCGCGGCCCCTTGCCGAAACCCACCTTGTTTGAAACGCTGACGGTCAAAGGGAGACAACCAGGATGAATCCAGCGCCCTTCACGACCAATATTCAGGAGAGTGGCAATCTGCTTGTGGGTCCATGGCGGAGCCCCAAACAGATGCTTCAGGCGCAGGTCTACGACTCCCACGCTTCGATTCACGACGATGCCACCGCGCAAAAGCTTGGCTTTCAGGGCGGGACGATCGAAGGGCCAACGCATTTCAGTCAGTTCGCGCCCTTGTGCGAGCGAATCTGGGGCCAGGCCTGGTTCGAAACGGGCTGCCTGTCCGCGCATTATCGCAATCCAGCGTTCGAAGGCGAAGAGGTGCAGGCCAATATCGAGAAGCCGAAGCCGGGACAGACCGTCTGCGCGATTGGGATGACCAGACGCGACGGCGCGGAGATCTTGCGCGGCACCGCTTCCGTCGGCGGCGACGGCACGGAAACCGCGCTCAGCCGCCGGCTCGGCGAATTGAAGCCGCTGGCCGATCCCGTCATCCTCGCCGACATCAAGGTCGGAATGAAGACCGGCCGACAGGCGATCAAGATGGATTTCGACCAGGACATGGGCGACCTCTACCCGTTTTCGCTGGCCGACAAGCTGAAGGTGATCACTGAACCATCGGCGTACTATTCGCAGGAACACAATCCCTGGGGACGAGCCATCATCCCGATGGAGATGCTGAGCGTGCTGTTCCAGTATCGCGCCCGAGAGGATCGGCTACCGGTCCGAGGCCCCGCGGTCGGTCTGTTCGCAGACCAGGAGATTCGTCTCCTGCGCGGGCCGCTATTCCCGGGCGAGACCTACTGGGCGGAACGCGAAGTTGTCGCGCTCTCAGGCAGCAAGCGCACCGAAAGCATGTGGGTGCGAACGACGGTGTTCGGCGGCGACGGCAAATTGGTCGCGACCATGCTGCTCAACAGCGCCAGCATGAAGGAATCCTACGCCAACTACGAGAGCGAGCACCAGGCACTCTACGCTTGACCGAGCCCCAATTCCGCAAGCTGCCGAACCAGGACAACAACAATGGCCCGCCTGCCCTATCTCGAAGCCGACCAGGTTGCACCCGAATATCGCGACATGCTCAAGCGCAACACCAACCTGCACAAGCTGCTGGTCAACTCACCGGACATGGCGCGCGCCTTCAACGGCATCGGCGGGTACATCCGCTTCAAGAGCAAGCTCGACCCCCGCTTACGCGAGCTCGCGATCCTGCAGGTTGGTTGGCTGGAGAAGTCGGAATACGAATTCACCCATCACGTGAAGATCGGCAAGGAGTTCGGCGTCACCGACGCGGACATCGAGAGCCTGATGGCGGAGACCGAGGGCAAGCCGTCGAAACTCGAACCGCTGGCAAGAGCGATCCTGAAGGGCGCCCGCGAGATGGTCCGCGAGCTTGCGATGTCGGACGCGACCTTCGCCGAAATCAAGAAAGAGTTGTCCGACGAGCACATGACCGATCTGGTGCTGACCATCGCCTTCTACTGCGCCGTGGTCCGCGTGCTCGCTACCATGAAGATCGACAACGAACCCCACTACAGAGAGGTACTGCAGCAGTACCCGATGCCGGGAGTAAAATAGGATGCGCCTGCAAGATCGCGTCGCCATTGTCGTCGGAGCCGGCCAGAGCCCCGGGGAGGGCATCGGCAACGGCCGCGCTACCGCCCTGACCTTCGCGCGCGAGGGCGCCAGGGTCCTGTGCGTCGATCATAATCTGGGCTCGGCGCAAGAAACCGTCGACTTGATCGCGGGCAAAGGCGGCACCGCGGTAGCGTTCAAGGCTGACGTGACCAGGAATTCCGACATCAAGGCGATGATCGCCGACGCGCACGCTCGCTGGGGCAGCGTCGACATCCTGCACAACAATGTCGGCGTCAGCCTCGCCGGCGGCGACGCAGAGTTGCTCGACATCACCGAGGAGGCGTTCGACCGCTGCGTCGCGATCAACCTCAAAAGCTGCATTCTCGCCGCCAAGCACGCGATCCCGATCATGCGGCAGCAGAAGCGCGGCTCGATCATCAACATCTCGTCAATGGCCGCCAT
Organism: Bradyrhizobium lablabi; assembly: GCF_018131005.1. Taxonomy (GTDB): domain Bacteria; phylum Pseudomonadota; class Alphaproteobacteria; order Rhizobiales; family Xanthobacteraceae; genus Bradyrhizobium; species Bradyrhizobium lablabi_D. Next base: position 43,644 of record NZ_JAFCJK010000004.1, on the reverse strand, counting down.
CACCACCTACCCTTACGTCGCATACAAGGCGACCAAGTCGGCGATGATCGCCTTTACCGAACAACTCGCCTATCAGAACGCGCAATATGGCATTCGCGCCAATGTGATCTTGCCCGGGCTGATGAACACGCCGATGGCGGTCGACACGCGCGCTCGCGAGTTCAGGAAGAGCCGCGCGGAGGTCGAGGCCGAGCGCGACAGCAAGGTGCCACTGCGCAAGAAGATGGGAACCGGCTGGGACGTCGCGAACGCGGCGCTGTTCCTCGCGTCGGATGAAGCCAACTTCATCACCGGTGTCACGTTGCCGGTCGACGGCGGTGCGAGCATACGGCGCGGTTAACATTGCGGTTAACATTTATTGCTACCGCGCGATCCGGAAATCCCTTGCAACAAACGCGACCAGAAGGACGTGCTGGAATGGAACAGCGACGCGTCAAGACGTCGCACGATTCTGAAAAGTTGAGATATTCCAATAACACAGTGATGTGACGGCAGGTCCACAAATATCGAAATCCGGACTCGTTATCGTCGCACGAAATTCATCAGCAGCCGGTATCAGGCATCCCGTAACTTGGTGACCGGAGCGCGAAGACCCATGAACGAAGAACTCGAGCTCAGACCAGATCAGTGGGAAGCATTGAAAGCGCTGCGGGCTCCCGCCGCGAATCCAACAAGACTGAGCCGGTTTGCCGTCGACAGCCTGATCACGCTCGGCTTTGTTGCCGAGCGTGGCGATTCGTTCGTGCTGACGCCGGCTGGCCGCAAGGCACTGATCCGCGGGTCGTCGCAACTTCTGCAGGACGTCGCGGCCTAGCTTTTACTTCGCGCGGCCAAAGGGCCGCGCAGCATTCACAATTACCACATCGTGCGCCGCGCACGGTCGGGCCATTCGCGATCGTATTGTTCGCCGCCGACCGCGCCCTCGCTCATTTCGGCAAGAATCTGGCCCGGCGTCGGTAAGATCTTTGGATCGACCCGCCTGTCGGGATTCCACAGATCGGCACGCACGATCGCGCGCGCACACTGGAAATACATTTCCTCCACGGTCATCACAATGACCGTGCGCGGCGTCTTGCCGTCCATCTTGAAGGTGGCGAGCAGGTTTGGCTCCGCCGACACATGGGCCCGTCCGTTCACGCGTAGAGTGCTGCCTGCGCCGGGGATCAGGAAGAGCAGCGCGACGCGGGGATCGCGGACGATGTTGCGCAACGAATCGCAGCGGTTGTTGCCGCGGCGGTCCGGCATCATCAGCGTCTTCTCGTCATGGATGCGCACGAAGCCCGCCAGATCGCCGCGTGGCGAACAGTCAAGGCCCTCGGGCCCGCAGGTCGCTAGCGCAGCGAACGGCGATTGCTCGATCAGCACGCGGTAGGGCGGCGTCACGCGAGCGGCGACCTTCACGGTCGAGGCGTCGTTTGGAAAGCCGTAGATCGCCTCGAGCTGCTCGATCGTTTCGATCACCGACATCTCCGCACACTCCAATACTAACTTTCCCAACGCTCGCCCTTGATGATCCGGACAAGCTGTCGCGCGTGGTATTCCGCAGTCCCGGAATTCACGATGGTGAAATCCGGCGCCGGCGTGGCTTCGTCGACAGTGCGGGCCAGCCGCTGTGCAAGCTGGCCGTCGCTGGCCCGGGCGCGCATCGCGAGCCGCGCGGCGAGCACGTCCGGCGGCGCAGTGATCGAGACAACCGTGACATTGCCATAGTCGCGGCGCGTCGCCGCTATCACGGTGCGCGAGACATTGGCGATCACGGTGCGGCCGGCGCGAATATCGTCGTCGATTGCCCGCGACAGCGCGTAGCGGTGCCCATGAGCCTCCCAGTGCATGGCGTAGTCGCCGTCCGCGAGCGCGCGCTCGAACGCCTCTGCGCTCACTTCCTCATTGTCCTCAAATGCCGAGGCCTTGCGGGTGATCGACCGGCGCGGGAACACGATGTTGCGATCCTCGACGCAGGCGGCCCTCGCAAGTCCAAGCAACGTATCCTTGCCGGCTCCGCTCGGACCGACCACCAGTACCAGGCGGCCGGGGCCGATCGCCGTGACGCGCTGCCCGGTGATCACAGGGACGTCGCTCATGCAACCCTCCCGCCTTCGCGCCAGACGCTGCGCACGACCGGCAGATCGCGAGCGACGTGCACGCGGATCAGGTCGGCGCGCTTGCCGACTGCTATCTCGCCGCGGTCGGTGAGCCCGACCGCCTCAGCCGGCGTTCTGGTCACGGTGCGGACGGCGGAGGCGAGATTGATCGCCGGCACGCGCTGAGGCAGCTGGAGCGCCGCCATCAACAGGCTGGAGGGGATGTAGTCCGACGACAGAATGTCAAGCAGCCCCTCGCGGGCGAGATCGACGGCGGCGATGTTGCCGGAATGCGAACCGCCGCGCACCACGTTCGGGGCTCCCATCAGGACATCAATACCGGCCGCGTGCAGGCCGCGCGCGGCCTCCATGGTGGTCGGGAATTCCGCCACTGCGACTTGATCGCAGACGGCATCCGCCACGTTCTCCTCGGTGGTGTCGTCATGGCTCGCCAGCGGAACCCGGTATTGCCGAGCCAGCGCGACAATCTCGCGCATATTGGTCGCAGCATATTGCTTCTGGTAGTCAAAGCGTCGCGCAAACAGCACGTCGAGTTCGGCGTCGGTCATGCCGCCGCCTTTGCCACGGTAATAGTCGCGGAGCTTTACCTCGTCGCGGAACTGGCGCTGACCAGGCGTATGGTCCATCAGTGACATCAGCCGCACATCGGGTCGGCCGATCAGTTCCTTGGCTTCGGCAACCACATCGGGCATCGGCACTTCGCAGCGCAGATGCAGGAAGTGATCGGCGCGCAGCAGATTCTCCTCGCGCGCCGTCGAGATCGCCGCCGACAAGATGCCGGCCCGGCCATCGACGTCCTCGGCGCCGTCCTCGCGCCAGACGCGGAGCGAATCCAGCACGGTGGTGATGCCGGAGGTCGCAAGCTGTCCGTCATAGGAAATGACGGCGGCAACGGGATCCCAAAACACCTTTGGCCGCGGCACGTAGTGCGCTTCGAGATGGTCGGTGTGCAGCTCGATCAGCCCGGGCATGATCATGTCACCGCCGGCGTCCTCGGCCGCTTCGGGCGCGCTGCCCTCGCCGAATTCGGCGATCTTGCCGTTGGCGATGGCCACCCAGCCCCGCTCGATCACGCGATCGGCGAGGACGACCCGGGCGTTGCCGATGATGGTGTCTTGCGCGGCAGTCATCTCATCCTGTCCTTCAGGCTGCGGCGGCGAACGAGGTCACATCAACGATGCGATCTGCGATCAGATGGCGGATCTCGTCGTCATGGACGATCGCAACCATCGCGACCCCCCTTTTTTTCTTTTCGGCGATCAGCTCAACCACCACGGCCCGGTTGGCGGCGTCCAGCGAGGCGGTCGGCTCGTCAAGCAGCAGGATCGGCAAGTCCGAGATGAAGCCGCGCGCGATGTTGACGCGCTGCTGCTCGCCGCCGGAGAAGGTCGAGGGCGGAAGGCACCACAGCCGCTCAGGAATGTTGAGCCGGCGCAGCAGGCGGCCTGCGCGTTCGCGGGCCTCCTCGCGCGCCACGCCGTTGACGGTCAAGGGCTCGGCGACGACGTCGGTTGTCGGCACGCGCGGCACCGCGCGCAGAAACTGGCTGACATAGCCGATGGTCGAGCGACGCACGCTCAGCACCAGTCGCGGCTCTGCGGTGGCGAGATCAATCACCGCGCCCTGGTGGCGGATGCCGATCCGGCCGCCGTCGCAACGGTAATTGCCGAAGATCATCTTCAGGATCGAGGACTTGCCGGCACCCGACGGCCCCGAAAGCACCACGCATTCGCCGGGCTCGACATGAAAAGAGACGCCGCGCACCACGGGCAGCTCAACCCCGCCTTGCAGGTGCATTGTGAAGGTCTTTTCGGCGTTGGCAATGTCGATCATCGCGGTCATTGGACTAGCTCATGGCGGAAGGATCGAGGAAACGAGCAGTTGAGTATAGGGCTCGCAGGGATCGTCGAGCACCTGGTCGGTGAGGCCGGTCTCGATGACGCGGCCGCCCTTCATCACCATCACGCGGTGCGACAGCAGGCGGGCAACGGCGAGATCATGGGTCACGACGATGGCGGCAAGACCGAGCTCGCTGACGAGGTTGCGCATGAGATCGAGCAGGCGCGCCTGCACCGAGACGTCGAGGCCGCCGGTCGGCTCGTCCATGAACACCAGCCGCGGCTCGGTGACGAGATTGCGCGCGATCTGCAGCCGTTGCCGCATACCGCCGGAATAGGTCCGTGGCGCGTCGTCGATGCGGCCGACATCGATCTCGACGCGCTCGAGCCAGCCCGAGGCGGTGTCGCGGATGCGGCCGTAATGATTCCAGCCAACCGCCATCAGCCGCTCGCCGACATTGGCGCCGGCGGACACCGCCATGCGCAGCCCTTGCGCGGGATCCTGATGTACATAGCCCCAATCGGTGCGAAACAGGAAACGCCGCTCGGCTTCGCCGAGCTCGGCGAGGTCGCGCAGCACCTCATCGCGCATCCGATAGGACACGCGGCCCGCGCTCGGCGCAAGCTGCGCCGACAGAAGCTGCAACAGCGTCGATTTTCCAGAGCCGGATTCGCCGACAATCGCCAGCACCTCGCCGGGATAGAGCGAGAACGAGACGTCGCGGCAGGCCGCGAGTTGGCCGTAGTTCTTGGCAAGCCCTTCGGCGACCAAGAGCGGCTGGTCGGTGTCGAGGCTCGTCGGCTCAGACATGCGCCTTCTCCTTGTGCGGCGCGGCGCTTTCGGTGCCGTGATGGCCGGCCGCCTGGCGCGACTCGCAGAAATCGGTGTCGGAGCAGACGAACATCCGTCCTCCCTTGTCATCGGTGACGATCTCGTCGAGATAGGAACCGTCAGCTCCGCACAATGCGCAGGGCGCATCGAACCGGTAACGGGTGAAGGGGTGATCCTCGAAGTCGAGCGACACCACGGCCGTGTGCGGCGGGATCGCGTAGATGCGCTTCTCGCGGCCGGCGCCGAACAGTTGCAGCGCCGGGCAATTGTCCATCTTCGGATTGTCGAATTTCGGCGTCGGTGAGGGATCCATCACATAGCGCGCGTTGACCTTCACCGGATAGGCATAGGAGGTCGCGATATGGCCGAAGCGGGCAATGTCCTCATAGAGCTTGACATGCATCAGTCCGTATTCGGCAAGCGCATGCATGCGTCGCGTTTCGGTCTCGCGTGGCTCGAGAAAGCGTAGCGGTTCCGGGATCGGCACCTGATAGACCAGCACCTGGCCTGCATGCAGCGGCGCCTCGGGAATCCGGTGCCGGGTCTGGATCACGGTTGCTTCGGCGGTCGCGGTCGTGGTGGCAACGCCAGCAGTCTTGCCGAAGAATTTGCGGATCGAGATCGCGTTGGTGGTGTCGTCCGAACCCTGGTCGATCACTTTCAGCACGTCATCGGGCCCGAGGATCGCCGCCGTCACCTGTACGCCTCCGGTGCCCCATCCATAGGGCATCGGCATCTCGCGGCTCGCAAACGGCACCTGGTAGCCGGGGATCGCGATCGCCTTCAGGATCGCGCGGCGGATCATCCGTTTGGTCTGTTCGTCGAGATAGGCGAAATTGTAAGCCGGCGCGTTCATTCCGCGGCCTCCTGCATGTCAGGAGCCTCATTGGCCTCGGCGAATTCCTTGCGCAGCTTGCGCAACAGGCCAAGCTCGGATTGGAAGTCGACATAATGCGGCAGCTTCAAGTGCTCGACGAAGCCGGTCGCCTGCACATTGTCGGAATGCGACATCACGAATTCCTCGTCCTGCGCCGGCGCGTTGGCCTCCTCGCCGAGCTCGCGCGCCCGCAAGGAGCGGTCGACCAGCGCCATCGACATGGTCTTGCGCTCGCTCTGCCCGAAGGCGAGGCCATAGCCGCGGGTGAAGCACGGCGCTTCGGTCGCCGAGCCCCTGAACTGGTTGACCATCTGGCACTCGGTCAGCGCGATCGATCCGAGTGGCACGGCAAAGCCGGCATCCTCCGCGAAGAACTCGACCTCGACCTCGCCGAACCGGATCTCACCGGCAAAGGGATGGTTGCGGCCATAGCCGCGCTGCGAGGAATAACCGAGCGCCAACAAGAAGCCCTCATCGGCGCGGGCCAGATTCTGCAGTCGCAGATCGCGGTCGGCCGGAAAGCTCAGCGGCTCGCGCGTGAGATCTCCGACCACCGCGTCGGCGTCCGCGGCCGGCGACCGCTCGATCAGGCCGTCGCGGCCGAGGATATCGGTGACGCGCGGCATCGCCGCCTGTGCTGCCTCCGACGTCACCGGCTGTTCCGGCACAAATCCTTCGGCAAGCTGCGGATCGAGCAGGCGATGGGTGTAGTCAAACGTTGGACCCAGAATCTGGCCGCCCGGAATATCCTTGAAGGTGGAGGAGATCCGCCGGCGCACCTGCATCTCGCCGGTGTTGACCGGCTCGGTAGCGCCGAAGCGCGGTAGCGTGGCGCGGAAGGCACGGACGAGGAAGATCGCCTCGATCATGTCGCCGCGCGCCTGCTTGATCGCAAGCGCTGCGAGTTCGCGGTCATAGAGCGAACCTTCGGTCATGACACGGTCGACGCCGAGCGAAAGCTGTTCGGCGATTTGCGACAGCGACACTTCCGGTACATCGCGATCGCCGCGCCGCTCATGAGCGAGCAGGCGGTGGGCATTCTCGATGGCGCGCTCGCCTCCCTTGACGGCTACATACATCTCTTACGCTCCGCTTGCGACCAGCCGCGTGCTACGAGGAATCGCGACGATGCGGTCGTCATGGACCAGCACCACATCGATGCCACGCGGGAACAGGGTTTCGTTGACGGAGAGCCGCTCGAACAGGTCGCGCGGCCGGATCATCGCCTGCAGCAGCGCAGCGCCGTCGATGCCGGGGCCCCTCAATTCAAAGGTTGGACCTTGCGCCAGGCTGTCGACCTGCAGGATCAGCGTGGTCGAACGATCCGGATATTCATTGCTGCCGAAGGCGAAGCGATCGAGCGATGGAAGATCGTTCGCTTCCCCAATCAATGCGAAGCTGGCAATCGAGGAATCCGCGATCACGGGCGCACTGGTGTGGAACTTGAGCCATTTGGCGACATCCGATGTCGCCGACATCGCAGCATCGAGCCAGATCGGCGTGTCGTGATCGAACAGGGTCAGCGCGATCGCAGCCGAGCCGCGCATCACGCCGGCGGGCATCCCCGCGGCAGCCGTGATGCGCTGCACGCTGCCGGGGCGCGCCATCGCATCCATCACCGAGCGGAAGGTCGACTGCGCCGACAAAACCTTGTCGGCAAAGCCAGCAGGCAGTTCGGCAACCGTCGTCATCACATCACCCCTCGCCGCGAACCATCGTGTAGAAATCGACCCGCGTCGCCGCCGTCTCCGCGGCCTTGCGGTTGCGTTCGGCGATCATGGCCGCTCGCAGCGGCGCGATCACCTTCGCCTCCACCGCGCCGGAGAAGTCCGCCGATTGCACCATCGCATCGCACAGCGCGATCATCTGCGCCTTCCGCCTGTCGCGGCCGAGCGTGTACCCGAAGCCGACCTCGCCGCTTGCGAGACGCACCGCGGCGCGTGACACCGTCGCCTCGCCGAGATTGAACGGCGCGCCGTCGCCGCCGATGCGGCCGCGCACCATGACGAGGCCGTTCTCCGGCTCGCGCAAGTTCTCATGCGCGGGCACCGCGACTTCAGCGAGACGCTCGGCGATCTCGGCAGCGCCGGAATGCGCCAGCACCGTCATCGCTGCCTTGCGCTGCGCTTCCTTGTTCCGCACGGTCGAAGTCATGAGCCGCCTTGCCCGATCCAAGTTGTCTATGCTAATAGACAACTTGGTAGCCGAACGCCATGACTGTTTCGTGACAAACCGAAGATTTCTGGGTACCAGCACGCCATGAGCGTGGAGGAGAGTTCCGGTGTCGCCCTGTGGCGGCAAGTTGCCGACGGCATCGAGCGCGGCATCGCCGACGGTCGCTTTGCCGCGGGTACAAAACTGCCGGGCGAAGTGGAGATCGCCGAGACATACCGGGTCAACCGCCACACCGTACGGCGGGCGCTCGCCGCGCTAGCCGAACGCGGCCTGGTGCGCGCCGAGCGCGGCAGCGGCACCTATGTCGAGGCGCAGCGCCTGGCCTACCCGCTGCGCTCTCGCACCCGGTTCTCGGAGATCGTCGGCGCCAGCGGCCATGAGCCGCGCGGCCAGTTGATCGATGCCTGCGACGAAATCGCCACCCGCGAGATCGCGCGCGAACTCGGACTGAAGACCGGCGCGCGGCTGATCCGGATCGAATCGGTGCGGCTTGCAGACCGCATGCCCATCTGCGTCTCCACCACCTGGCTGTCGGCAGAACGCTTTCCCGATGCCGGCAGCGTGTTTGGCAACGTCCGCTCGATGACCAAGCTATTGGCCCATTATGGAGTCAGGGACTACCGGCGCTCCTCGACCCGGATCACCGCCGCGATTGCAGATGCCACCGACGCCGCGCGGCTCGACCTTGCGCTGGGTCGCCCGGTGCTGGTCGTCGACGCCACCGACGTCGACCCTTCGGACAAGCCGCTGGTGACGAAACGTTCGCGCTTTGCCGCGGAGCGGGTGGAGTTTCTGGTGGAGAATGGTTGAGCTCAGCTCCCTCGCCCCGCGAGAGCGGGGCAAGGAAACTTGTCAGGGCACCGCTCTTTGTCCGATGATGGCAAAGCGGAGCTTGCTTGAGATGAGGTCGATCGCGGCGACCGCGACCAGGATCATCAGGATCAGGAAAGAAACCTTCTGCCACTCCAGCACGCGGATCTGCTCGGCAAGCTGCAGGCCGATGCCGCCGGCGCCGACGATCCCGATGATGGTGGCCGAGCGTGTGTTCGACTCGATGAAATAGAGCACCTGCCCGGCGATTACCGGCAGCACCTGCGGCACCAGGCCAAAACGGATCTCATGCAGCGCACTGCCGCCGGAAGCGCGGATGCCCTCGACCTGCTTTTTGTCGGCAGCTTCGATCGCCTCCGAGAACAGCTTTCCAAAGGCACCGAAATCCGAAACCATGATTGCCAGTACGCCGGCGAACGGGCCAAGACCGACGACGTTGATCCAGACCAGCGCCCAGATCAGCGTATCGACGCCGCGGATCGAATCGAGGAAGCGGCGTACCGGGAAGCGGATGAAATTCGAGTGAATGATGTTGCGCGCCGCAAGCAGGCTGATCGGAAGCGCCAGGATCGCCGCGAGCGTGGTGCCGAGCAGCGCGATCGACAGCGTCTCGCCGAGCGCCTGCATGTAGAGCGGAAGCGACGAACCGGGATTTGGCGGGATCATCAACATGGTGATCCAGCCAAGCTGGCTTATCCCCGAGATCAGCTTCGACGGCGAGAAGTCGAGATCGACCAGTCCGAACACGAAGATCGCGAGCGCCAGTACGATCATCACCGGTGTTGCGAGCCGCGCAGAGGCGGGCCGGTCAAACAATTCAGGGTATTTCGCCCGCAGTTGCGCTGTGTCCGGCTTCGGCAACTGACTCATCGGCGCGTCTCCTTGCCGAACAGCCGGCCGCGCACCCAACCCGTCGAGATGTCGATCAGGAAGACGGTGACGACGATGGTGAGCAGGATCGCGCTGACGTCGGAATAGTAAAACTTGCGGATCGCAACCACCAGTTCCTGGCCGATACCGCCGGCACCGACGAAGCCCATGACCGAGGCCTCGCGAACGTTGATCTCAAAACGCAGCAGCGCATAGCTCGCATAGCCGGCCAGGACTTGCGGCAGGACCGCAAAACGCATGCACGACAGCCAGCTCGCGCCGGTGGAGCGGACACCCTCCACGGGCTTCATGTCCGCGTTCTCGACGATTTCGGCGAACAGCTTCCCCAGCGTACCGCTCGAATGGATCGCGAGTGCGAGCACGCCGGCCATCGGCCCGAGGCCGAAGGCGATGACGAAGATCAGCGCGAACACGATGCCGGGAACCGTGCGGGCGAATTCCAGCAGGCGACGCACCGTGAAGCGCAGCCACGGCGCCGGCGAGGTGTTCTGGGCGGCGAAGAAATTCAGCACAAAGGCGAACACCGCACCGATCAGCGTGCCGACATAGCTGATCAGAAGCGTCTCACCGAGCAGCCTCAGCCATTTCTTCCAGCCCCAGAACCACTCGGCAAAGTCGGTCCAGACCCGCGCGCCGTTCTCGAGCGTGAGAATACGGTCGAAATAGCTGACGAAATTGCCGAAATAGGTGAACAGCGTGCGCAGGTTGACTTCGGCGCCGAGTGCAGCGATCACGAGCGCTGCACAGAACAACGCGGCGGCGCAGGCTGCCTTCAGCCGCTTGCGCGCAACCGCCTTGCGATAGGCGTCATTCAGCACCGCCAATTGCTGGGTGGGAAGGATGGATATGGCGGTCGCCATCGGCGCGGAACAATCTGCTTGAGGTTGAACGGAAATGGGGCCGGGTTGTCGAACCCGGCCCCATTTCGACGGTGCCAATCGATCAGGTCGCCTTCTTGCGCAGATTGTCGACGAACTTGATCAGTTCGATGGTCTTGTCGTAGTCGGCATTACTGATCGGCTGCCACGGCAGGTTCTTGCCGTCGGACAGCTTCTTGAAGGCTTCCGGATCCTTTTTCGGCATGTCGAGGAATGCCTGCTTGATCTTGGCCTTCATGTCGTCGGGAAGGCTCTCGAGATAAGCATAGGGCGAGTTGATGATGAGGTCGGACTTCACGATGATGCGGAAGTCCTCCTTCTTCAGCGGCGTGCCGTCGCTCGATTTCACCATGTTCTTGGCGAGCATGCGGGTGAGGTTCGAATCGTCGTCGGCGTTCCACCAATTGGCGGCGACATCGACGGTGCCCTGCGCCAGCGCGAGCACGGCGTTCTCATGGCTGCCGGTGAAGATCACCTTGGAGAAATAGGCATCCGGGTCGATGCCCATCTGGTTCAGCTTGAAGCGCGGCATGTTGTTGCCGGACGTCGAATTGGGGTCGACCAGGCCGAGGTTCTTGCCCTTGAGGTCCTCGACCTTCTGGTACGGGCTCTTGGCGAGCACGTAGAACACCGAATGGTAACCCTTCGAACCGTCCGCATTGACGTCGATCACGAACGCGTCGGTCTTGACGCCGGTGAGACGGGCGCGCGCGAATGACGCCGGACCGTAATAGCCGATGTGGATGTTGCCGGCACGCTGGCCCTCGATGACGGCCGCGTAGTCGTTGGCGACGCGCAGATTCACCTTGATACCGAGCTCCTGGGACAGGTAATTCGTCAGCGGGGTGAAGCGCTCGGTGACGCCCGAGCCGTTTTCGGCCGGGATCACGGCAAAGGTGATCTCCGGATATTTTGCTTTCCAGTCCTCGGCCGAAGCGGGGCCGGCGAACGCCAGCACGGCAGCGCCGGCCAGAACGATACGACGATTGATCATGTTTAGCCCTCTTGTGGTGGTTACGCTGTCGGCCGGGCACGATGCTCGGCCGCCCCGATCGGACGATCCGACGTTCAGGCCGCGGCTACGGTGCCGAGGGCCGGAACGCTTGCAGCCTCCGGCGCCGGCAGCGGCGCCGCGCCGATGACGTCATTGGCTTCGAGGTCGTAGAGCTCGCGCGCAATGTGGTCAGTCAGCGCGGCGGGCGCGCCATCGAACACCACGCGGCCCGCCGCCATGCCGATCAGGCGGTCACAATAGGTCCGTGCCAGGTCGAGCGAATGCAGATTGCAGAGCACGGTGATGCCGAAGTGTTTGTTGATGCGCAACAGCGCATCCATCACGATCTTGGTATTGCGCGGATCGAGCGATGCGATCGGCTCGTCGGCAAGGATAATGTCCGGCTCCTGCACCAGCGCGCGGGCGATCGCGACACGTTGCTGTTGGCCGCCGGAGAGCTGGTCGGCGCGCTGAGCTGCGAGCGGCGCAATATCGAACTGCTCGAGCGCGGACATCGCCAGCGCCTTGTCGTGCTCCGGCCAGAACTGGGCGAGCGAGCGCCAGGACGGGATCTCGGCGAGCCGGCCCATCAGCACGTTGGTCAGCACGTCGAGCCGGCCAACAAGGTTGAATTGCTGAAAGATCATGGCCGAGCGTGCTCGCCACTGCCGCAGCGCCTTGCCGCGCAGCGAGGTCACGTCAGTGCCTTCGAACAGGATCCGACCCTCGGTCGGATCGGCGAGACGGTTGATCATTCTGAGTAACGTCGACTTGCCGGCGCCGGAGCGGCCGATCACGCCGACGAAGCTGCCCGGCGCAATGGCGAACGATGCGTTATCGACTGCGGCTTTTGTGCCGAAACGGCACGTCAAACCTTCCACAACCAGCATGCACTACTCCAACCGCATCGCGTTTGGGCCATCGCTATCCCCGGTGCTTTACAGTTATGTGACAGCGCGCCGCAGCGCGGCGATCCTCCACACCCTTGAGACCGCTCGTCATCGGGTCGTCATGATATTGTCATCAAGCGTCCGGATGACGAGCGTCCCTGCAAGCTAGAGTGAACAAGGAGGCACAGATGGCCGGAAGAGCGCTCTCGGTCGTACCGACCATCGACCCCACGGCATCCGTCCGCGAAAGCAGACTAGGCACCTATACGGAGGTTGGTGCGCGCAGCATTCTGCTCGAAGTCAGCATGGATGATTATTCGTATGTCGTGAACGACAGCCAGATCACCTACACCACGATAGGCAAGTTCTGCTCGATTGCGGCCATGACCCGGATTAATCCCGGCAACCACCCAATGCACCGCGCCACCCAGGCGCATTTCACCTACCGCGCCAGTGCCTATTTTCCAGGCGAGAGCGACGACGCGGAGTTCTTCAATTGGCGACGTGCGCACCACGTGGATATCGGCCATGACGTATGGATCGGCCACGGCGCGATCATCCTGCCGGGGCGCAACATCGGAACTGGCGCCGTCATTGCCGCCGGAGCGATCGTGACCAAGGACGTGCCGGACTACACGATCGTCGGCGGAAATCCGGCGCGACCGATCAAGCGGCGATTCCGGGAGGCCATCGCGCACCGCCTCGTTGCGCTCGCGTGGTGGGAGTGGGACCATGAAATGCTTCGGCGGACCCTGCCCGACTTCCGCAAACTTTCGGTGGAAGAATTCCTCGAAAAATACGAGGCCATGGGCGCGGCAAATTCACAGGACAACAAGCGGAGTGCCGCGTCGTGACTGATATTTTCATCGAGAACGGACGAGCGCTGGCTGACGGTGAGTTCACCGAGACATCGCTGCGCACCACGGGCCTCGACATCGGTCCGCTCGACGCCGACCACGGCCGCGCCGCGCTCCATATCGATGCGAGCGGCCTGCTGGTGCTGCCCGGCATCGTCGACTTGCATGGCGACGCGTTCGAGCGGCAGATAATGCCGCGCCCCGGCGTCGATTTCCCGATCGACGTCGCGCTTGTCGACAGCGATCGGCAGGCGATCAGCAACGGCATCACCACGGTCTTTCACGCCACGACCTGGTCGTGGGAGCCAGGCCTGCGCAGCGCCGAGAACGCACGGAAGCTGCTCGAGGCGATCGAGGCGCTGCGGCCGCAGCTTGCCGCAGACACCCGCTTCCATCTTCGTCACGAAACCTACAATCTCGACGCGGAAGCTGAGATCGTCGAGTGGTTGACGGAAGGGCGGATCGACCTGTTCGCATTCAACGATCACATGGACGGAACTATCGGCGACCTCGCCAGGCCAAAGAAACGCAGCCGCATGGTCGAGCGGACCGGCCTTGCCGATGAGGAGTTCGATCGGCTGGTCGAACGCGTGCTATCGCGCGCCGACGACGTGCCGGCATCGATCGCGCGGCTTGCGCAAGCGGCGCGTGAGTCCGGCGTGCGTATGCTCTCGCATGACGACAACAATCCGACGACGCGTCAGGGCTTTCGCGCCCAAGGCATTACGATCGCCGAATTCCCCGTCAATGAGGAGACCGCGCGGGAAGCGGCCGCGGCCGGCGACTTCATCGTGTTCGGCGCGCCCAATGTGGTGCGCGGCGGCAGCCATACCGGGTGGACCAGGGCATCCGACATGATAGCCAAGGGTCTCTGCTCAGTGCTGGCGTCCGACTATTTCTATCCGGCGCCGCTGCTCGCGGCATTCCGCCTCGCCGCCGACGGCACGCTACCGCTCGCCAGGGCCTGGGACCTGATCTCATTGGCGCCGGCCCGCGCCGCGGGGCTTGAGGATCGCGGCGCGCTGGCCGCGGGCCGGCGCGCCGACATCATCATCGTCGACGACAGGCAGCCCCTGCGGCCGCGCATCATCGCAGTCATCGCGGCCGGGCGATTGGTGCATCTGGCGGATGCGAGCCGCCTCGTCCATTCGGTCGCGCCGCGCAAGGCGGTTGCGGTTGTGTAGTGCGGCTCTGATGGCAGATTATCCGCGCTACGCGATCTACTACGCGCCGTCATCGGGCAGCGCGCTTCACCGATTTGGATCCGACTATCTCGGCTACGACGCCGTTTCGGGCGACGAGTTGCCCTTTCCCGACGGAATTCCGACTGACTGGCGCGAAGTGACGCAGGACCCGCGCAAATACGGCTTCCACGCTACGCTAAAGGCGCCGATCGCGTTGGCGGACGGCACAGGCGAGGCGGACCTCGTCACGGCCTGCGTCGCCTTCGCCAATCGCGGGCGACGCATTCCCGTGATCGAGCCAGTCATCGATTCCATCAGCGGATTCATCGCGGTGGTTCCGGCCACGCGGTCGGACGATCTTCAACACCTCGCCGGCGACTGCGTCAGCGATTTCGATTGTTTCCGTGCGCCACTGACTCCGGAAGATCGCGCGCGGCGCAATCCCACAAAACTCTCCCAGCGGCAGCGCGACCATCTGGATCGTTGGGGCTACCCTTACGTGATGGAGGAGTTCCGCTTCCACATGACGCTGACGGGACGGTTGAGCGATGAGCGGCGCGGGCAGACCCTGGTATGGCTGCGGGAGCGGTTCGCTGCAATCGGACTCGCGACGCTGGCGATCGATCGCATCGCGCTGTTCAGGCAGGATGACGCCGCATCGTGCTTCCGGATCATCGGGAGCTGGCCGCTGCGCTCATAACTCTCCCGTCGTCCGACGAAGGCCGGGGCGCCGCCGGAGTGGGTCGCAGGCCTACTCGTCCGGCCTGGTCCGCGCGATGAGCTCGGCAGCGCCCTTGTCCAGCAGCTCGAGCCCAACAGCGCGACCGAGTTCGCGCGGCCGGTTCGCGGCGCCGGTCCGCGTCGCCTCTATGAAGCTGTCGCCAGTCTCATCGAGCACGGAGGCGCGCAGCGTCATCTCGCCGCCTGCGAGCGTCGCATGACCGCCGATCGGCGAGTTGCAATGGCCGTTGAGCACCCACAACACCTCGCGCTCGGCCTCGGCGCTGATCCGCGACTCCACGTTCGCGATGCTGGCGAGCCGCGCGCGCGTCGCCCAATCCGTCTCGACGCATTCCACAGCGACGATCCCCTGACCCACCGCGGGCAGCATCTCGTCGACGGAGAAATCATGCGCGATGCGCGCGGTCATGCCGATGCGCGCGAGCCCCGAGCGCGCCATGACAAGGGCGTCCGCCGGACCGACTTCGCCGCCATCGGGCAACCGCTGCTTGTCGCCGCGATCGAGCTTTGCGATCCGCGTGTCGGCAGCACCGCGGTAGTGGATCACGGTGGCTTGCGGGAACAGCCGGCGCAGATAGGCGGCGCGCCGCACCGCATTGGTGCCGATCTTGAAGCCCTTGCCGCGAGTTGCGCGAAACGTCTGCAGCGACAGGCCGGGACGCAGCACGAGGGAGTCGTTCGCCGCGTCGCGCGCAAGCATTGCGGCGAGCACGAGCCCCGGCGTCTCCTCATTGCCAGGCACGTCCTTGAGTGAGTGCATCGCCGCCTGCAGCGTGCCGGCGCGCATCGCCTCGCGGATCTCGGCGACGAACGCCCCGCCCTTGCCGCCGTGGCGCAACAGCTTGCTGGTCTGGTCCTGGTCGCCGCGGGTCTCGAATTTGACGACGTCAACCGCAAGGTCAGGAGCGGAGATGCGCAGCAGGCGTGCGACCTCCTCGGTCTGCGCCAGCGCCATCGCGCTTTTGCGCGTGCCAATCCGTAACACCTGTCCCGACACGGGGTCTCCGCCTGCGAATGCCGTCAATCGTCGGGGATTAAAGCAAAAGTCCAGTCAAAACAATGGTTCTTGCCACCGTCATCAGCTCAGGCGGGGTCGTCGGTCAACGCCACGCCGGCCGCGCGCATGCCCACCGACGCCTCAGTGAGCGAGCCCGCGGGATCGATGGCGCGGCAGCCTGCCGTCACCACCACGGTCTCGGAGCCTAAATCGCGATGAGATTAGGCTGAATCGTCATCGCGCTTTAGGTCCTTATTTGAGCATGATCCTTTCGGAAAACCGCTACACACTTTTCCGCATCATGCTCTGGCCGGCGCGCATCGCGTCGCGCGGACGGAGGTCGTTTTGCACATCGATGACGAGAAACAGATCGTCGGGCTAAATCCTCACTATTGTCATGTCCCGATGCGCAGCGAGGCGCGCAGCTTGCGCAGGCAGGCGATCACCGACAGAGCCGTGATCCGGCCGGTCTTGGGATTCTCCGACGGGATATTCTCGATCGTCATCGAGAACCGCGCCGAGTCGGAATCGACCTCGATACGGTGGGTGTTGCGCGTCACCGTCGGATCGGCCCAGATCTCGACACGCGTCCGGTCGGGCCCGATCCCGGCGAGCGACAATGCGACCGCGACATTGAGGTTGGCGGGAAAGCCCTCTGCGGCGTCGCGCGCGGTGCCTTCGAAAATCCGCAGCGGTTCCGTGATGCCTTCGATCGGAATCCTGTTCTCGACGAGGTGCGGCGCGCCGAGCAAACCCGCGATCGGCTTACGTGTCACAAGCTTCGCCGAATGGATCGATCCGACCGCGGCGGCCGTCACGGCATCTAGCCCGATCAGCGCACCGGTCGGCACGATGATCTGGCCGCCGTTGCGCCGCGCAATGTCGATGAGGTCTTCGTTCTGCAGGAGCGCACCGACACTCAGCACCACTGCGGTCTTACCGCGCTCGACCACCGGCGCGACGATCGAGCGGACAACCTTGCTCGGCGCGCATTCGACCACGATGTCGGCAACATCGGCAAGCTCTTCGATCGCCACCATCTTGGGCGCCGTCTTCAGGCCGGCCAGCCAACCACGGTGCTTGTCGGGATTTTGTGCCGATACCGCCACCAGCGTCAGCCCCTCAATGCCCTGATCGAGTGCCTTCACGACATCGGCACCGATCGCCCCGAGGCCGGCGACTGCAACGCTTGTCCTTGTCCTGTCCGCCATTGGCTACGACTTGCCGCCGGCAAGCATCTTGACCAGGCGATAGAGATACTCCTCGCCCTCGTAGAACGATCTCACCAGCACGCGCTCATCCTTGCCATGGGATCGGTTGTCGTCGACATCGCTCGCAAGGCCGGAATGGCCGTAGGTCGGGATGCCAGCATTACGCAGATAGCTGCCGTCGGTTGCGCCGGTGCTCATGACCGGCACGATCGCGGCATTCGGCCAGAAATCCTTCGACAGTTTCTCGATCGCCCCCATGATCTCCTCGTTCAGTGGCGACGGCGCGCTCAGCACTGCCTTGCCGGTCGGAGCGACCTCGATCTCCTTGTCGGCGAGCACCCGCTCGATCGTGGCCTGAACGCCTTCGACCGATTCGCCTGGCATGATCCGACAACTGACCTTGGCGGTTGCAAGCTGCGGCAGGGCGTTGATCGCGTGACCGCCTTCCAGCATCGTAGCGATGCAGGTGGTGCGCAGCTGCGCGTTATAGCCGACATTCTCGGACAGTCGCGCCAGTGCGGCCGGATCAGGCTGCGGCGCTAGAACGGCGCGAATGTCGTCCGTGTTCTGCTTGCTCTCGATCTCGGCCATCCGCTCGAAATAGATCCGCGTCGTCTCATTGAGGTTCAGCGGAAAGCCGTGGTTCGACAGGCGAACAAGCCCTTCGGCGAGGCGGTAGATCGCATTGTCCTTGCGCGGCAGCGAACTGTGGCCGCCGCGGTTCTTCACCGTCAGCTGATAGCCGATCGACACTTTTTCGCTGGTCTGCACGGCGTTGCGGATTGCCTTGCCGTTCTTCAGCCCGACCGGGCCGCCCTCGTTCAGCGCGAATTCGGCGTCGATCAGATCGCGATGGTTCCTGATCAGCCACTGGATGCCGAGACCATTGCTGTCGAGGATCTCCTCGTCGGTTTCGAGCGCGACGATGATGTCGCGGTCGGGCTTGTATCCCTCCTTCTTGTAGCGAATCAAATTGGTGACGAAAGCCGTCGCCATGTATTTGTCGTCGCCAGTGCCGCGCCCGTAGAAATAGCCGTCCTGCTCGGTGAGCTTGAACGGATCGACCGTCCAGTCCTCGCGCTTGGCGGGAACGACGTCGATATGGGCGAGCAGCAGGATCGGCTTGCGCGCGCCGGAGCCGCGGAGCCGCGCCACCAGATTGCCCTTGCGCGGCGCGGGCGAGAACACACGGACGTCGCCTTCAGGGAAGCCCGCAGCACGCAGCCGCGCCGCCATCGCTTCGGCCGCCTTTTGCGTATCGCCGGTCGCGGTGGTCGTGTCTATCTCGACCAACTCCTGATAGATGCTGCGGGCGAGCTGCTGCTGTTCGGTCAATCCCTGCGCCGCGGCGCAGGTTGCAAGCAGCGCCGGGCCGAACGCGGCCGACAGCGACAGCGAACGAATCGTCCTCCGGGCTTTTCGCGACATCGTACTATCCCCCAAAACTCGATGGCCTCGCCTGATCGAATTCAGACAGGCGGCACGTGCTTTGGCAAGATGGCGAGCCCTCAATTTTCGCGCGCAGGCAGCGCTACTTCGCGTCCTTTGCCGCGATCACCTCGATCTCGACCAGGAAGCCGGGATTGGCGAGAGAGGCGACGCCGACCACCGATCGCGCCGGCAGGTTCGGCTGGCTGCCACCGAAGAACTGGGTATACCCGTCCATGAACGCCTTGAAGTCCATCGGCGCGGAGGCGTTGTGCACCAGGAAAACCTGCATCTTGACGACATCGCCCATGCCAAGCCCGAGGCCTTCCAGGATGCCCTTGATGCGGTTGAGTACGCCGACCGTCTGGGTCTTCACATCGCCGTAGGCCTGCGGGCTGGACGGATCGGCGTCCTTGTTCACGACCGGCGGCACCTGCCCGCTGACATAGACTGTCGTGGTACCACCGGTGACCGTCACGGCCTGTGCGATCGGGAATGTCGAATTGGGGATCGGGTGCCGGATCACGTCCGCGGCCGCCGCCGTCGCCATTGCCGACAGCGCTGAACCAAGCACGATCGCAACGAGCTTCATGATGGCCTCCCCAAAAGTATGGACTGCTTCTAGCGGCGCGCGTCCTGGACGTCGCTGGCCGTCACCGCATCCCGAAAATTATTGCCAAAATGCGTGCGGACATAGTTCACAACGGCGGCAATCTGGCCATCGGTCATCATGTCGCCGAACGCCGGCATGCCGTGCCTGCCATTAATGATGACGTAGATCGGATATCCGCTGGATTCGAGGTGCTGGTTGCCGGCGAGCGACGGATAGATCCCGGCGCCGGTCGCGCCCATCGCATCCGGCATATGACAACCCTGACAGACATTGGCGAACAGCTCCTCGCCGGTCATCTCGACGAAGCGATAGTCGGAACTGAACGTGCGTCTGCTCGCCGTATTGTCCTCTGCGAACACCGCGGTCGCTGACAGCAGCGCCAGCACCACCGCGGCTCTCGTCACTACTTGGGCCATCATGTCTTCACCACGCGTTCGTGCAGCCGCGCGATAGCGTCGAGCGAGGACAGGATCGCGCCTTCCTGCCAGGCCGGCAGGTGGGAGACATGTTCACCCGCCAGCACAATGCGGCCGTCGATCTGGCAGAGATTTCGGTAATGCTGTGCCCGTCCGGCATCGGTCCACTCGCCGCTGCAACCGAGCGTAAAAGGCACACGATGCCAGGCGACCGCGACGCCGGTCTCGAACTCCGCCTTGTATTGCGGATGGATCATGGCGCCAAATTCGACTGCGCTCGCGACCCGTTCGGAAGGCGTCATGGCCGTGAATTCGTAAGCATTGGCGCCCTCGAACAGATAGGCGCCGAGCAGGATGCCGCGGCCGGCGCGGTTGAAGCCGTAGCTCGGATAGGAGATCTGGCGGATCGGAAGGTCGGTAAAGCTGATGCCGCCATAGATCGCCTCGTCCTCTTCCCAGAAGCGGCGCTTGAACTGCAGCCCGATTTTCACCGCACCGGCATAGGGCAAGGCGTCGATCGCGTTCCTCAGGGGCGCACTGACGTCGATCGCCAATTGGCTCAAAATCGAGAGCGGGATGGTGCAGATGCACCAATCCGCGGTCGCCTGCTGCACGGCGGACGGATTCGCGGTATCGACATAGCTCACGGTGACGCCGCTGCCATTCTGGCGGATCTGCGTGACCTTGGCATTGTAGCGGATGACGTCGCCGACCTCACGCGCGAACGCCTTGCCGATCATGTCCATGCCGCCGACCGGCTGGAACATCGTGGTCTGGAAATTGTAGAGGGAAAAGGCCTGCAGGTAGCGCCATAGCCGCGAGCGCAGGATCTCCGACAGCGCGACCGGCTCGCCGGGCACCGGCGCGGCCGTCAGCCCACCGCCAGGATCGCGCGCATAACCGCGGAACGCGGCCGAGATGAGATTGGCATTGTACCTGTAGTCGCGGTCGAGCGCTCCCCAGGCACGCAACGACTGCAACAGGATCTCGCGATCCTCCTTCGTGATCGCCTCGTCGAGCTTGCCCTGCTGGGTCACTTTGGCGAGCAGTTCCGACAGCTGGCCCTGGAAATCGGCCTTGATGCTGCGGATGCGCTGCGGCGCGCCGTCGAACGCGCGCGTCGCATGCAGGTACGCGTTGTGATTGAGCTGGATAAATGGCTCCAACGTGACATTGAGACGTCGGCAGTAGTCGAGCAGCGCGTGGTGGTGATAGGGAATCCGCCACGGGCCGGGATTGATGTAGAGTCCCTGCTCGAATTGGCATTTCTGCGTGAAGCCGCCGAGTTCGACAACAGTGTCGCCGCCACGGATCGTCCAGTTGCGGCCGCCGGCGCGGTTGTTGAACTCGAGGACCTGAACCTTGTAGCCGGCCTTGCGCAGTTCCAGCGCCGCTGTCATGCCGGCGAGCCCGGCGCCCAGGATCAGGACGGAAGCGCCCCTCGGATCGCCGGCGAGCCTGGGTGGCCCCCTGTAGGCGGATTCGGACGCGAAACCGAGGCTGGTCATTGCGTGATACATCGCGGAGCTGCCGGCGATGGTGCCGATCAGCGCGAGCAGGTCACGCCGCTTGACGACAGGTTCGTTTTGCACGCCGCGATCCCAGCCACAATTCATCATCCGCGGATGAGGGAAGAGGTTGGGCACGACCCTGTCAAGAAAGCGCCTGCGTTCCGCGCGCAGCCACACGCGCTTTTGATGCATGCCAGGGAGGCACAGTCAGCGCGGCGCGGCCTGCGACTCAAGACTGCGGCTATAGCGTGACATTGCAAAGCAGAACGCGAAATAGATCAGCCCGACGAAAACATAGACCTCGACGCTGAACGATTGCCAAGCCGGGTCGATAATCGCGGTCTTCGCCGTCGTCAGCAGGTCGAAGATGCCGATGATCAGAACAAGGCTGGTGTCCTTGAAGAAGGCGATGAAGGTATTGACCAGCGGCGGTATCACGTGACGGATCGCCTGCGGCAGCACGATCAGCGCATTTTTCTGCCAATATGACAGCCCGAGCGCATCCGCCGCCTCATATTGTCCGCGCGGCACTGCCTGGAGGCCGCCGCGCACGACCTCGGCCAGGTAAGCGCCGGCATAGAGCACGAAGGCGATCTGTGCGCGCAGCAGCTTGTCGATGTTGACGCCGTCGGGCATGAACAGCGGAAACATCACACTCGCCATGAACAGGAGGCTGATCAGCGGCACGCCGCGGATCAACTCTACATAGAGCACGCAAAGCGAGCGGATCGCCGGAAGCTTGGAGCGCCGACCGAGCGCGACCAGGATGCCGAGCGGGAATCCGAAGGCAAGCCCGAAAGTTGCCAAAATCAGCGTCACCGGCAAGCCGCCCCAGCGATCCTGCGTCACATAAGACATGCCGAAAATGCCGCCCCACATCAAGAGTCCGATGATGATCAGCGCGCCCGCCCAGAGCAGGATCAATTCCTTGCGCCAGAAGCTGCGGCGGCTGGAAAGAACAAACAGCAAGATGAAGATCAGTACCGCGAGCGCCGGTCGCCACTGCTCCTCGAACGGGTAGGTGCCGAACAGGATGAAGCGGTATTTCTCGGGGATCACCGCCCAGCAGGCCCCCAGCCCGCGCAACGCGCGGCAGGCGGCGGTGTCGTTGCCTGCGACGATCCAGACCGCGTTGGCGATACCCCATTGCCAGAGGCTGACGCAGGCCTTGCCAAGCAAGGCCACAAGCAGCAGCGTGACGATGGTCGAGGGGATCGAGGCGAACAGATTTGCGCGCAGCCAGACGACGATCTGGCCGCCGAGGGTCCGCCGCGCGCGCGGCCGGCTGAGTGGAAGCGGATCCTCGGGAATGTGAGCGATCGAGGTCATGTCAGCGCTCCACCAGCGCGATCCGCGCATTGTACCAGTTCATGAACAGGCTGATGCCGAGGCTTATGGTGAGGAACACCATCATGATCAGCGCGATCGCCTCGATCGCCTGGCCGGTCTGGTTCAGCGTGGTGTTGGCAATCGAGACGATGTCCTGATAGCCGACGGCAACTGCCAGGGAGGAATTCTTGGTCAGGTTCAGGTACTGGCTCGTCATTGGCGGAATGATGACACGCAGCGCCTGCGGCAGCACGATGTGTTGCAGCACGAAGCTGCGCTTCAGCCCCAGCGCCTTGGCGGCGTCCCACTGCCCGCGTGGCACCGCCTGGATGCCGCTGCGCACAATCTCGGCAATGAAGGCCGAGGTATAGGTGACGAGCGCGATCAGCAGTGCGAAATATTCCGGCGCCAACGTCAGTCCGCCGACGAAATTGAAGCCGCGCAATTCGGGCAGCGTGATACGCCAGCTCGCACCCGACAGGAGCGACACCAGCGCCGGCAGCACGACAACGAGGACGATTGCATAGGGCCAGGCTGGCCGCGCCCTCCCGTCCAGCATCTGTTGCGCGATCAGCCGTCGCCGGATGAAATGCAACACGGTCAATCCGACAACCGCGGCGAGGGTCGTCCACAGATTGGCCGCATCGAGTGGGATCGACGGCAGCACGAGGCCGCGATTCGACAGAAACACGCCTTCCACCGGCTTCCATGCCTGCCGCGCAGCCGGCAGCCCCTGCATCAGCACGTACCAGAACAGCAGTTGCAGCAGCAGCGGCAGGTCGCGCAGCACCTCGACATACACGGCGGCAAGCCGCGACAGCAGCCAGTTCGACGACAGCCGCGCGATGCCGACCGCCGTTCCAAGCACGGTCGCAAGCACGATGCCGATCACGGCGACGCGCAGCGTATTGACGATGCCGACGATGAAGGCGCGCAGGTAGGTGTTCTTCGGGCTGTACTCGATCCAGCTATCGGCGATCGGCATGCCGGCCTCGCGGCCAAGGAAGGCAAAGCCGGTCGAGATGCGCCGCACCGAGAGATTATGGACGGCGTTTGACCATAGCCAGGCGACGGCCGCGACTGCGATGGCGACCACCACGATCTGCCAGAACAGACCGGCGACGCGCGGATCGCTCAGCGAAAGCCGCCAGGGCCGCGCAGGAGGGCGTTTCGGCGTCGACGTCGTCACAGCACCGGATCCCCTTGAAAGCGATCTTCTGCCATGCGCGGGGTGCGCACTTCATATGTTGCACCAAATTCATATTCGTGCAACATATGTTTCATGGCTCAGGCCCAGCCGAAAGCGTCGCCCTTGAACGAATTGTGCAGCGCATTGCCATCGCTGCCGATGCGGTTGCAGGAAGTCGGCCGGTTTGTCGCCGCCAACGACTATGACGCAACCACGCGCTCGATGCGGGAACTCGCCGCCGTCGCCGGCGCCGATCCCGCCTCATTCACCCGCCTTGCAAAAGCAATCGGCTATTCCGGCTGGGACGAACTGCGCGCGGCGCTGACCGAAGCGCGCCGGCCGGCGCAGGCCGCGCCGTTCTCCGGACGTGCCAGGGGCCGCCGCGCCGGCCCCAATGCGGATGTCACGCTGGTAAATGAGAAGCTGGAAGCCGAGGCCGCGGGTCTCGGACGCATCTCATCGACCGCCATCGCCGACGCCGCGCGCGCGCTGCACGGAGCAGACCGGGTCTGGATCGCCGGCTTTCGTAGCTGCCGCAGCGTCGCGGAACTCCTGACCTACCAGCTTCGCCTGTTCCGTCCCGGCGCCGTGCAACTCGTCGGCGGTTCCGGGCCCGACGATATCGACCATGGCGCCTTCCGCGCCGGCGATGCGGTCGTCGTCATTGGCTTTGCGCCCTACTCCACCGCGAGCGTGCTGTCGGCGCGCGCCGCGCATCGGGCAGGCGCAACGCTGATCGCGATCGCCGACACCATTGCCGCGCCGATGGCCGAAGGCGCCGATCACCTCCTGCTGTATGAAGCCGCCGCCTCTCCCGGCTTCTTCCCGAGCCTTACCGGCGCGATCGCCATTGCGCAGTCGCTCGCAGCCGTCGCCTTCACGCTGGGCGGCGCGGGCGCTAAGCGCAGGCTGGAAGAGACCGAGGACCGGCTGGCCGAGACGTCGCAATATTTTTCCGAGAGAGGATGACTGTCATGGCAGCCACCAAGAGCCGCGTGATGCACCGAAGCCTGCGCGAGACGCCGCCGAAAGCAGTCGGCGGCGATGGGGTCTGGCTGATCGCGGAAGATGGCCGCCGCGTTCTCGATTCCTCCGGTGGCGCCGCGGTCTCCTGCCTCGGCCATCAGCATCCACGCGTGCTCGACGCGATCGCAAGGCAAGCCTCGACGCTCGCCTATGCCCATACGGCCTTCTTCTCGTCAGAGCCCGCAGAAGAATTGGCCGAGCGCCTGGTGGGCCATGAACCCGGCGGCTTGGCCTATGCCTATTTCGTCAGCGGCGGATCGGAAGCGATCGAGGCCAGCATCAAACTGGCGCGTCAATATTTCATCGAGCGCGGCGAGCCGAAGCGGACGCGTTTCATCGCACGCCGCCAGAGCTATCACGGCAATACGCTCGGCGCGCTCTCGGCCGGCGGCAATGCCTGGCGCCGCGAGCCCTACGCCCCGCTGCTGTCGCCGTCATTCAGCCATGTCACGCCGGCCTTCGCCTATCACGAAAAGCGCGATGATGAGTCCGAGGCCGGCTTCATGGCGCGACTTGCCGCCGAGTTGGAGGCCGAATTCCAGCGACTCGGCCCCGACACGGTCGCGGCCTTCATCGCCGAACCCGTGGTCGGCGCCACCGCCGGCTGCGTCCCGGCTCCGGAAGGCTACTTCAAGGCGGTGCGCGAAATATGCAATCGCCACGGCGCGCTGTTGATCCTCGACGAGGTGATGTGCGGCATGGGACGCACCGGCACGCTGCACGCATGGGAACAGGAAGGCATCGCGCCTGACATCCAGGCGATCGCCAAGGGCCTTGGCGGCGGCTACCAGCCGATCGGCGCGATGCTCGCGAGCGGCACCATCGTCGATACTGTGCGTGGCGGCTCCGGTGCGTTCCAGCATGGCCACACCTATCTGGCGCATCCGCTCGCATGCGCTGCCGCGCTCGAAGTGCAGCGAACGATCAGCGACGAACGCCTGCTCGACCGGGTCAAGCAACGCGGCAACCAGCTCGAGCGCCGCCTTGTCGAACGCTTCGGCAATCATCGACATGTCGGCGACATCAGGGGCCGCGGCCTGTTCTGGGCGATCGAACTTGTCGCCGACCGCAGCAAGCGGCGGCCGTTCGATCCCAAACTGAAACTGCACCAGCGGATCAAATCCGCCGCCTTCGCCGGCGGCCTTGCCTGCTATCCCGCGGGCGGCACGGCCGACGGCCATAACGGCGACCATGTGTTGCTCGCCCCGCCCTACATCGCAACTTCCGGCGACATTGACATGATCGTCGAGAGACTCGGCGCTGCGGTAGACAGCGCGTTGAAAAGTGTTGGTCACTAGGAGGAGGACAGAATGAGGAAAGTGATGATTGCGGCGGGCTTGCTCGCCGCAGGCATATCCAGCGCAAGCGCGGCCACCCTCGACACCGTGAAGCAGCGCGGCACGCTGGTGTGCGGCGTCAGCGCCGGTTTTGCCGGCTTCTCGGCGCCGGACTCGCAAGGCAACTACAAGGGCCTCGACGTCGACTACTGCCGCGCGCTCGCGGCCGGCGTGCTCGGCGATCCCAACAAGGTGCGCTACGTCGCGCTGACCGCGCAGAACCGTTTCACCGCCTTGCAATCCGGCGAGATCGACGTGCTCTACCGCAATTCGACTCAGACCTTTCTCCGCGGTGTCACCCTGGGGCTGCGCCAAGGCCCGGTCAATTTCTATGACGGTCAGGGGTTTGTGGTGAAAAAGGACACCGGCGTGAAGGATCTCAAGGGCCTCAACGGCGCGACCGTCTGCGTCGCCCAGGGCACCACGCATGAAGTGACGCTCGGCGACTACGGCCGCGCCAACGGCATCGACTGGAAGCCCCTGGTGTTCGACCGCGTCGACACCATGTACCAAACCTTCTTCGGGGGCCGCTGCGATGCCATGACTCAGGACGCCTCTGCGCTCGCCGGCGCGGTCGCGACCGCGGCACCGAACGCGGCCGATTACGTCGTACTGCCGCAAACCATCAGCAAGGAGCCACTCGGCCCATTCACCCGCAACGGGGACGAGGTCTGGAGCGACATCATCACCTGGCTGCACTACGGCCTGATCGAGGCCGAAGAGCTCGGCATCACCCAGGCCAATGTCGATGAAATGACGAAGTCGCAGATACCAGCGATCCAGCGCCTGCTCGGCACCTCGGGTGATCTCGGCTCGCGCCTCGGCCTCGACAACAAATGGCTGGTAGCTGCGATCAAGTCCGGCGGCAATTACGGTGAGATCTTCGAGCGCAATGTCGGCAAGGCTAGCCCCCTGAAGCTCGAGCGCGGCCTCAACGGCACCTGGAGCAAGGGCGGCCTGATGTACGCGATTCCGTTCAAATAATGACCTTCACCTCTCCCTGCTTGCGGGAAGAGGTCGTCATTCAAGCAGAGCTTGAATGACGGGTGAAAGGGAGTCTCCCGCGAATCCTCCTCCCACCTTCCACGCCGATAGAGCCCCTCACCCCGACCCTCTCCCAGCGAAGTGCGGGGAGAGGGAGAAGAGACAACGACGTCATGCGCATCGCCCTCGTTCACGCTCTCAAACACTCGATCGCCCCGATCGAGGCGTCGTTCGCAAGATTATGGCCGCAGGCGCGGCTGATGAACCTGCTCGACGATAGCCTTTCCGCCGACCTCGCGCGCGACGGCAGGCTCACCGAGCGCATGACAGAGCGCTTCCTGACCATCGGCCGATATGCGGCCGGCACCGGCACCAACGGCATCCTTTTCACATGCTCCGCATTCGGTCCCTGCATCGAGGCGGTCGCGCGCGAACATGCGCCGATGCCGGTGCTGAAGCCGAACGAGGCCATGATCGAACAGGCGGCGGCGAAGGGAAAGCGGATCGGGCTGCTCTCGACCTTCCCGCCGACGCTCGGTTCGATGCCGCCGGAGTTTCCTTCGTCCGTCCAGCTCGTGCCCAGGCTCGCCGAAGGTGCTCTCGCCGCGCTCGATCGCGGCGACCGAGCCGAGCATGACCGCATTGTGGTCGAGACGTCCCGGGCTTTACGGGACTGCGATCTGATCGCGCTCGCCCAGTACAGCATGGCACCGGCGGCCGACCGCGTTGCCGAAGCAACCGGCAGGCCGGTGCTGACGACGCCCGACAGCGCCGTGGCGAAACTGAAGGCAATGCTGGGCGTGATTTGAGCGTCCAGGTCGCCGACCTCATCCGCCCTGTGCTGATGAGGGAGAGAGGGATGTGGACCGGCGAACTACGCCTCGCTAATTCGTCCGACGCCGCGGCACGTTTGCATCGCGTGCCGCCGTGTCGTTTCGAATCCGTGCATGCCAGTCTGCCATTGCAGGCCGACGATCGCGCCCTTGGTCGGTTGCAGCAGCGCGAGCGCGCTGAACAGCGTCACCGGCAGCCAGATCGCAAGCTGCAGCCAGGCGGGCGGTGCATAGGTCATCTCGACCCAGAGCAGCGTCGGCACGACGATGTGGCCGACCACGACGATCACGAGATAGGCCGGAAGATCGTCGGCGCGCTGCGGGGTGAAATCCTCGCCGCACACCTCGCAATGATCGGCGACTTTCAGGAAACGGCCGAACAAATGGCCGCGCCCGCAGTTCGGGCACTTCATCGTAAAGCCGCGCCATAATGCCTTTGACAGGGAAACCGCTTGTACCATTGCCGTCATCCTTGACCTGATCTGTTGATCCATACAATATGTATTCTAGCGCCTACAATCAAAGACAAATGGCCCAGATTGCATGGATTGGATCCCTACAGTTTCCGAATGGCAAGGCCCGATGTTCCTGCGCATCGTCGATGCGCTGGGAGCCGATATCGCCGCCGGCCGGCTGGTGCGCGGCCAGCGGCTGCCGACCCATCGCGCGCTGGCGTCCGCGCTCGGCATCGATCTCACCACAGTGACGCGGGCCTATGGCGAGGCGCGGCGGCGCGGATTGCTGGAGGCCCGCGTCGGCCAGGGCACCTTCGTATCGGAGACGACCGCGCGCGCGGCTTCCGACCTGCCAGCGCCGGTCAATATCGATCTGTCGATGAACCTTCCGCCGCAGCCGGTCGAAGCCAATCTCGATCTGCGCATCGCGCAGGGGCTTGCGACCATCCGCTCAGACGCCGGCTTCAGCGCCTATCTGGGCTATGCACGTCCCGGCGGCACGCCCGGGGAGCGTGAGGTCGCGGCGAACTGGTTGCGGGCGCGCGTGCCGCAGGCGTCGGCCGACCGCATCGTGATCTATCCGGGGTCGCAGGCCATCATCTTCAACGCCCTGCTCGCGCTGGCCTCGCCAGGCGACGTGGTCCTGACGGAAGCATTGACGTTTCCCGGCGTGAAGGCCGCCGCCGCGCGGCTCGATATCCGGCTGGTCGGCGTCGCGATGGACGGCGAAGGCGCTCATCCCGACGCGCTCGACGAAGCCTGCCGCAAGCACAAGCCAAAGGCGGTCTATCTGGTGCCGACGCAACAGAATCCGACCACGGCAACGATGAGCGCCGCCCGGCGCAAGGCGATCGCCGAAATCATCCGCAAGAGCGACTGCGTCCTGATCGAGGACGATGTCTATGGCCCGCTCGAGCCGCAAGTCGAACCGATCACAACGCTAATCCCCGAACGCACCTTTTACGCCGCAAGCATCTCCAAATGCATCGCACCGGCGCTTCGGGTTGCCTATTTTCTGGCACCCGATCCGACCACCGAGCAGCGCATGCGCGCGGGCCTGCAGGCCACGATGCAGATGCCGCCGTCTCTGATGGTTGCGCTGGTCACACAGTGGCTCAAATCCGGCGTTGCCGGCGAGATCATCCGCGCCATTCGCAACGAGGCGGCGGCGCGCCAACAGCTCGCGGCGCGCTTCCTCAAAGGTGTCACCTATGCGGCGCGGCCGGCAAGCCATCACCTCTGGA
Source organism: Bradyrhizobium lablabi (assembly GCF_018131005.1). Lineage (GTDB taxonomy): Bacteria > Pseudomonadota > Alphaproteobacteria > Rhizobiales > Xanthobacteraceae > Bradyrhizobium > Bradyrhizobium lablabi_D. Next base: position 13,981 of record NZ_JAFCJK010000004.1, on the reverse strand, counting down.
TGCCGCTGCCCAGGGACCTCGACGGCACGGACCTGCTATCGCATTTGATGCGCAATGGTTTGGCTATTGTCGGCGAAGATGCCTTCGCGGTCGGAAGCGGCGCTACGCGCGGCCTGCGCGTGTCGCTTGGCGCAGCGCGCAACCGCGCCGAGTTGAGCCATGCGCTCCAGATGCTGTCGAACGCGGTGCGAGCGCCGGTCGGCGCAACCCAGATTGTGTAGGCCGCGACGTTCGTCGCAGCACGACGCCGCGGAAACGCACTGTATACCGGTTGGTGCCCGCGCTACAGTCGGCAGGCAATCCCTGAAGAATGATTTCAGGATCGCATCAGACAATCGGGACGCTCTCTTCAATGTCAAGCGGATTTAATCGGCGGCTCGCTTCGGTTGCACCGCGGCTGCTTCGAGCGATAGCCTTGGTGATCGCAACCCTCGCCGGTTGCATCGGCGCCTGCCGTGCGGCCGACGTCCCCACTCCGTCGCCGGAAAAGCTCGAGCGCATCACCGAGTTCTTCGACAACGAGGTCGCGACCGGACGAATTCCCGGCGCCGTGATCCTGATCCAGCAGCACGGCAAGCCGGTCTATCTCAAGACCTTCGGCATGCGCGACGTCACCACCAAGGCGCCGATGACGATCGACACGATCTTCGCGCTGCATTCGATGACCAAGCCGATCACGAGTGTCGCGGCCATGACGCTGATCGACGAGGGCAAGCTGTCGCTGCAGGATCCGCTGTCGAAGTACATACCATCCTTTGCCAACGTGCAGGTCGGCATCGAGCCGCCGGATGAGAACAGCCTGGCGACACTGGAGCTGGAGCCGCCGGCACGCCCGGTCACGATACAGGACCTGATGCGGCACACCTCCGGCATCACCTACGAATATATCGGCGCGAAATGGATCGAGCAGCTCTACTCGCAGGGCCATCTGTACGACGGCAAGTTCGACAACAGGGAGTTTGCCGAACGGATCGCGAAGCTGCCGCTATCGCGGCAGCCCGGCACGCTCTGGCGCTACGGCCATTCGACCGACGTGCTTGGCCGCGTCATCGAGATCGTTTCGGGCAAGACGCTCTACGCATTCGAGAAGGAGCGCGTCCTCGATCCGCTGCATATGACCAGCACCAAGTTCGTGCTCGACACCGACGAGGAACGCGCGCGGATGGCCGAGCCGTTGCCGACCGACAGGATCCTGCTCGCCGCCGAGCATGACCGGCGCACGCACCCCGAATGGGAGTCGGGCGGCGGCGGGCTCGTGTCGACCGTGACAGACTATGCGCGCTTTGCCCAGATGTTGCTGAATGGCGGAGAATTTGACGGCAAGCGCTATCTCAGCCCCGCGGCGTTCAAGGACATGACAACCGATCATATCGGGCCGGGCTCAGGTATCGCGCGCGACTATTTCTATTTCCCGGGCGACGGCTTCGGCTATGGCTATGGCATCGCCGTGCGCACCGATCCGGGCAACGCGAAGCCGCCGCCGGCGGGCTCGATCGGCGAGTTGAAATGGGACAGCGGCAGCGGCACCTATTTCGGCGTCGATCGAAAGCTCGACATGATCTACATCATGCTGGAGCAGACCCAGAAGGAACGCGGCCGCATCACACCGGCATTCAAGAAGCTGGTCTACGACGCGTTCGGGGCTAACTGAACGCGGTGATCGCAGCACAGCTACCTTCGGCGGCTCGTTTGCTGCCTTCGCCGGGCTGCCGCTTCGATCAAGCTCACCGTACAGTCGTTGCAGATGAACGCGCATTCGTCCGAGAACAGGCCAATCCGGTGGTCGAATCCGACTGCACCGTCATCGGCGAGATCGCAGATAACGCCGTCACAGCACAAGCATCGGTGCTGCGCAATCAGCTCAGGCTCCATAATCGGCTCTCTCCATCGTCACCGCTTCCCTCTCGTTATATACTATTGTATATATCGTTGGCGACAAGGCAGGCGGTGAGCAATCCCGGTCGGGAACCTGCAGACAACAACAAGCCGTCGACCGGCGACGATCGCCTCGAACTTCCTGCCTGGTCGGACCATGTCCCATCAGGAAACGCCATCATGACAAGACAGAACGGCAGAACGGAACGTCCGCTCGCAAAGGGAGAACCGCTCAGTATCCGTCGTGGAACTGCGCTTAGCGCGGCGGCCATCATCATCATGCTCAACCCCGCATCGACAGGGGCCGTGCGCGCGGAATCACCGGTTGGCGTCCCCGACAAGAGCTTTCCGGAGAGCATAACGTCGACATCGGACGGCACACTCTACGTCGGCAGCTTCAACCTCGGTGGCGTGACAAAGGTGTCGTCAGGCGGCAAGGCGGAGCAATTCGTCAAGCCGGGCGCCGGCGACAGCCGCTCGACGCTCGGCGTACTGGCGGACGAGAAGAGCGGCACGCTCTATGTCTGCTCGAACGACATCAGCGGCTTCGGCGTTGCCGGTCCGAACGACGTCAAGGGCTCGTGGCTCAAGACCTTCGACCTCAAGAGCGGTGCGCCGAAGGGCAGCTTTGCGCTGAGCGATCCAAAATCGCTTTGCAACGACATCGCAGTCGGCAGCGACGGAACGGCTTACGTGACCGATTCCTTCACGCCGATCGTGTACAGCCTGAAACCGGGCGGCACGGCGCTTGCAACCTTCGTCACCGATCCTCAGCTCGCGCCCGCAAAGGACGGCGTCGGACTCGACGGTATCGCCATCGGCGCGGACGGCAATCTCTATGTCACGACCTACATCCCCGCGAAGCTGTTTCGGGTGGCGCTCAAGGACGGCAAGGCCGGCGCGGTGACGGAACTAAAATCGTCGCATCCGCTCGATCATGCCGATGCCTTCCGCGCCCATGGCAATGGCTTCCTGCTGATCGAGGGCAGTGGCAAGCTCGACAAGGTTACGGTGACGGGTGACGACGCCAAGATTGAAACCATCAAGGACGGGCTCACCGAGCCGGTCTCGGTGACGCAGGTCGGTGACATCGGCTGGATCGCCGAGGGCAAGCTGTCCTATATCATCGGCGACAACAAGGAAAAGGATCCTGGCCCGTTCACGCTGAAGCCCGTCGCGCTGCCGAAATGACGGCCGACTAGGTCAAGCATCAAACCTCAAGAGGTGGATCGGCCTTGTCCGGTGGGCGAGGCCGGCGCACCTCGTCCGTCAGATCACGTAGAACCCGTGCGTTGCGTCGCGGCGCAGTTGCTCGACAAGGCCGAATTCCCAGTCGAGATAGGCCTGCATCGCTGCCTCCGCCACGTCGGTGCCCTCATAGGGACGCCGGTAACGGTGCGCGGGATCTGGTTTTGGCACAACCTGCGGCGGCCCGACCTCGAGCGCGCTGTCATAGCCGCCTTCAACGACGTAAGTTTCCCACCCCATCTGCCCGAGCCACGAAGCCGTCATTTCCGCGCGGACACTCCTGTCGTCGCTCAGCAGGATGCGCGCGCCGCGCACGGGAGCCGCGATGTCGATCTCCTGCACAAGCTGGCCGCCAGCGTAGTGACGAAAGCCCGGAAGATGACCGGCCGCATATTCGTCCGCGTCGCGGACGTCGAAGCGGTAGAGCGTGCGCGTACCGTCGTTCTGCAGCGTGGCCAGTTCGCGCATACCGATATGTCGCACGCCGGCGCGATAGGCGACCTCGCGGGCATTGTCGCCGGCGTGGTCGAACAGGCCGATGCCGCCGCGCCGATTGGCGCCATGTTCAAGGCGATGCTTGGCGAGCGTCCAGCCGATCGTGCCGTTGCGCAATGCCTGAACCTTGTTTGGCAGCCCCGCATTGATCAGGGATTGCGTTCCGATAATCGAGCGCGTGCGGCCCGCGCAGTTGACGATGATGGTGGTCTCGGGATCGGGGGCGGCGCGGGCCGCACGCAGCACGAGTTCGGCGCCCGGCACACTGACCGACCCCGGGATGTTCATCGTGGCATATTCATCGAAGCGGCGGACATCGAGGATGACGATATTGGCCTTGTCTGCGATCAACGATGCTACTTCGTCCGCGCTCAGCGACGGCGTATGGCGGCGCGCCTCGACCAACTCGCCGAACGCCTTGGCATAGGAATTGACGTCCTGGAATACCTCGTAGCCGGCCGAACGCCAGGCCTGGAGGCCCCCGGCCAGCGCGCGAACATTGTGGTAGCCGAGGGCTTCGAATTGATCCTTCGCGGCGGCGACCAGACCTTCACCGTCATCATAAACAGCGATCGGCACATCCTTGCGCGGCAACCGCACGCTGGCTTCGATCTCGATCCGGCCAGCCGCCATGTTGGCGGCGAACAGAGGATGACCGGTGGCGAACGCCGCCTCATGCCTGAGATCGAGCAGCGCGATCTCCCGGCGCAGCAGTAGCGCAGCGCGGATGTCCTGGGGCGTGACGGTTGGAATACTCATGGATTGCTGGCTCGCGCGAGACGACGGATTCACCGAGTGCTCTATACCGAAACGCTGCCTCGTCAATGGTTTCTGCGATGCGGTTCGGCCTCCGCTTGCGAGCCCGGCGGCCGCGGCCAAAAATGCCAGCCCGCGGAACGAAAGGCCGGGATGCCGCTTTGCTAACAATGGTTGTGCTTGCTAGGCTCGCCGTCGGCCGCATTGGCGCCCGACCAAACCTTCCGGACAAGAGAAGGTAATGGAGCCATGGCCTTACGGCTGGGAGGACCAACATGAGAACCGCCGGACAAGAACCGCTGTCGCGCCACGCGCTTGCGTTCGTGCTCGCCGGCGGGCGCGGCAGCAGGCTGCTCGAGCTGACCGACAAGCGCGCCAAGCCGGCGGTCTATTTCGGCGGAAAATCGCGGATCATCGATTTCGCCCTCTCCAACGCGGTGAACTCCGGCATCCGTCGCATCGCGGTGGCAACCCAGTACAAGGCCCACAGCCTGATCCGGCATTTGCAGATGGGCTGGAACTTCTTTCGCCCGGAACGCAACGAGAGCTTTGATATCCTCCCGGCGAGCCAGCGTGTCTCGGAAACGAACTGGTATCTCGGCACGGCTGATGCCGTCTATCAGAACATCGACATCATCAAGCCGCACGGCAGCAGGTTCATCGTCGTGCTCGCGGGCGACCACATCTACAAGATGGACTACGAGCTGATGCTGAAGCAGCACGTCGAGAGCCACGCCGACGTGACCGTCGGCTGCCTCGAGATGCCGCGGGCGGAATCGAGCGGCTTTGGCATCATGCATATCGATAATGACGGCGTCATCCAATCCTTCCTCGAGAAGCCGATCAATCCGCCGCCGATGCCGGGCAAGCCCGACAGGTCGCTCGCCAGCATGGGAATCTACGTGTTCGATTCAGAATTCCTGTTCGACGAGCTGCGGCGCGATGCGGCCGATCCGAATTCGAGCCATGATTTCGGCAAGGACATCATCCCCCATCTCGTGAAGCACGGCCGGGCGGTTGCTCATCAGTTCGGCGAATCCTGTGTCCGCTCCGGCGACGATCCCCGCGCCTATTGGCGGGACGTCGGCACCGTCGACGCCTACTGGGCCGCCAACATCGATCTCACGGATGTCCTGCCGGAGCTCGACCTCTACGACCGCGCATGGCCAATCTGGACCTATGCCGAAATCACTCCGCCCGCCAAGTTCGTTCATGACGAGGACGGGCGGCGCGGACAAGCAGTGACGTCGCTGGTATCGGGAGGATGCATCATCTCCGGTGCGGCTCTGCGCCGCTCCCTTCTCTTCACCGGGGTGCACGTCAATTCATTTGCCAGTATCGAAAATGCGGTGATCATGCCTTACGTCAATGTAGGCCGGGGCGCGCGGCTCAGGAATGTCGTCATCGACCGGGGGGTTCAGATTCCGGAGGGACTGGTGGTCGGGGAGGACCAGGAATTCGATGCGAAGCGGTTCCGCACCACCCCGCAGGGCATCTCGCTGATCACGCAGCCGATGATCGACAGGCTCGGCGCATGACATCGGTCAGCGTCCTCGCGGTCGCCTCGGAAATTTTTCCTCTCGTCAAGACCGGCGGCCTTGCCGACGTCGTCGGTGCGCTGCCGGCCGCCTTGAAGGAGCACGGCATCGCGACCCGGACGCTGGTGCCTGGGTATCCCGACGTTCTCAAGGCGCTGCAATCAGCGGAAACATTGCTGCACCGGCCGGACTTCTACGGCGGGCCGATCCGCCTGCTCGGCGGCCGGCACGACGGCCTCGACCTCTATGCGCTCGAGGCACCGCATCTGTTTGCACGCCCGGGCAATCCCTATCTCGGGCCGGACGGCCGGGACTGGCCGGACAACGGGATCCGCTTTGCTGCGCTCTCGCGCATGGCCGCCGAGATTGGCCAGGGTGCCGTTTCGTCCTTTGTACCTGACGTCGTGCACGCACACGACTGGCAGGCCGGGCTTGTTCCCGCCCACCTGCACTATGGCAGGCGTCCGCGGCCGGGCACCGTGATGACGGTGCATAACCTCGCCTATCAGGGCCAATTTTCGCCGGAGATGCTCGCCGCTTTCGGACTGCCCGCCGAGTCCTACACCATCCACGGCGTCGAATATTACGGAACGATCAGCTTCCTGAAGGCGGGCGTGCAGTTCGCGGATCGCATCACCACGGTGTCCCCGACCTATGCGCGCGAGATCCAGAGCGATCAAGGCGGCATGGGGTTTGCTGGCTTGTTGCGTGAACGGTCCGAGGTGCTGAGTGGCATCCTCAACGGCATCGACGTTTCGGTGTGGAATCCGGGCACCGATCCGCATCTCGCTACTCGTTTCTGCGCGGAGCAATTGCCGGCGCGCGCGGCAAACAAGGCGGCGCTGCGGCAACGCTTCGGCCTCGATCCGTCACCGGACGCGCTGCTGCTCGGCGTCATCAGCCGGCTGTCCTGGCAGAAGGGTCTCGATCTGCTGCTCGAGAATGCCCAAACCCTCCTGAGCGAAGGCATGCAGTTGGCGCTGCTCGGAAGCGGCGACCGCGATCTCCAGGATCGCTATCAGTCGCTGGCGCACGCCAATCCGGGGCGGATCGCGGTCGTGATCGGCTATGACGAGGAGCTCGCCCACCTCATCCAGGCCGGCGCGGATGCGCTCGTCGTGCCATCGCGCTTCGAGCCCTGCGGCCTCACCCAGTTGTGCGCTCTGCGCTATGGGGCGGTCCCGATCGTCTCCGATGTCGGCGGCCTCGCGGACACGGTTCTGGATGTCGACGAAGCGGCAGTCGCCGGCGGCGAAGCGACCGGCATCAAGTTCGGCCCGGTCGTCCCGGAGGCGCTCGCCCACGCCCTGCGCAAGGCCAACCTCCTGTTCAACGACAAGGTGACCTGGCGCCGGCTTCAGCACAACGGCATGACGACCGACGTGTCGTGGCACAATCGCGCGGGCCGCTACGCCGCGCTCTACCGCGAATTAGCGGCGACGCGCCGTGACCAGAGCATCATCGGCGCTGATTGAAGCAGAACCGGACTTCCTGCGCGATCAATGCAGGAGATCGCAGGCGGCAATGCGGTTGACGTCGGCAAGCCGGCGATCGGCATTCGCCCGAAGATCGAGGCTTGCCACGAGGTCGAGCAGGCGGCCATACGCCTGATCGGCAACCGCGACGGGCAATGGCTCTTCGTCGAACGCCTCGATATAGCTGCCGACGAGGCCGCTCAGCAGCCGGCACAAGGCGCGCTGCTCCGGGTCGTCGCGGCTCAAAGTTTCGAGTTTTTGCTGGAAGGTCTTGAAGGTCCGCAAGCCGTGGTGCTGTTGCGAAAGCCACGTATGCAAATCGATCATGTCAGCCTCTTCGTTTAGGAGAAGAAGCTACCGGTTTATACAGCCGAAGGGTTGGCAGCGCCACGGCGATTTTTGCATCTCTCTCCCCCGTTTCGGCAGCCTTGTCATGTGGCTGCATTTTACTGTGAGAACCGCACTGCCGTCGAAACGCAGCCAACTACGGAGCCCGCAACCCGACGACGGACTTCGGCAGCGAAGCCAGGAACAGCACGATACAGACGCAGAGCAGGACGATGTCCTTGAAGATGAACTCGCCGGCGAGATTCCAGGCCATCGGATCCGTCGACCAGCTCCACTTCACGACGCCCGGCGTCGTGAAAAAGAACGACCATGTGATCATGAACGTGACCACACCCATCAGCGAACCGAGAGCCGACAGGATGGGGCTGAACGCGCCCGCCACCAGCAGCGCGGCGATGATGAACTCGATGACGCCGAGGACATAGGCTTCGCCCCTGAAGCCGAACACCGATATCCATGAGATGAAGGGACTGTTGCTGATGAACTGCACCAGGCCCTGCGCCGACTGCAGCGTGAATTTCTGCATGCCGAACGACACGAAGATGATGACCATGACCCAGCGCAGGATCGCGAGCAGGCTGTATGATCCGCCGCCCTTTTCGGCGACGTTGAATGACATATCCATGAAGAGCTCTTTTCTGATTATACGATAGCAACATCGGCCGGCGCGCCGGCCTTGTTCTACTCGGAGCTACGTAGGACTCGGTGATGCCGTTACCCGCAGGCCCGGTCGCCCGGTTCACGATGGTGTGTACACGAAATCGCCGAAACGGCCGGTGAGATCGCACCTCTATCCGCCACAACTGCAAGCTGTCGCGAGGGTGCGCAAACGTCGATCCTGCACGTGTCCACGCTTTCGTCGGACCGGACTCCCCTGCCCGGTGTTGAATTCGGGCAACACCGTCGAAGAAAAAGCACGATCGCGCAGATTGCCCGACTGCAAACACGACTGTGCCGCATCGAGGTTCGATCCTGCCTGCAACGGGCCACAGACTCACAATGGAAAGTGCCTTCATGCAGCAGCAACCCCGGCCGGGCGCGGTGAGCGCGGATTCGCCTGGATATGTTTTTTATTTTCAACTGGCCAGCAACGGCGCGAGACGCGCCTGCAGCCTGACGATCCAGGCGGCTAGCGCCAACGAGGCGACCAGAATCTTTCGGGAGAACTGGACAACGATCGAGACGATGGCGCGCGACGGTGTGAGTGAAGGAACAATCAGTTCGACCCCCGTGAACCTGCAATGTCGTGACGCGCAAATCGGGGCGACCTTAAGCAAGGCCCGAACGGGTTGCTGCAACTGACTCGTGCTGCCACGCCTGCGGGAAGGCACTGACCGGGGCGGCTCTGGTGCCGAGACCGCACGACAGGATCGTTCAGGCCAATTCCCGGATCAAGTCCAGTTCGCGATCAAGCGCCTGCTGCCATGATGGCATGCTCACACCGAATGCATGGCGCAACCGCGTTAGATCAAGGCGTGAATTGAAGGGGCGTTTCGCCTTTGCCGGGAATTCTGCGGACCCTATTGGAAGGATGCGCTCTACCCTCAGATTGGCGCCTCGCGACCTCAAGCCTGCAACGATCGCGACCGCGAAGCCGTACCAACTGGTCTCTCCCGCGCAAACGATGTTGACGATCCCTCCGCGCTTCTCCAGTGCAGCGCCGACGTCCTCGAAGCCCGGTGGCAGGATCGTGCAGACCGCATGAGCGATTGCGTGCGCCGAGGTCGGCGCCCCAATCTGATCGTCGACAATCCGCAACTCCTCCCGCTCGGCCGCGAGCCGCGCAATCGTGCGGAGGAAATTCGCGCCCTTCGCCGCATACACCCAGGATGTGCGAACGATGAGATGAGGCCCACCGGCGCTTTTCACCGCTTCCTCGCCTGCAAGCTTGCTCGCGCCATAGACGGAAAGAGGTCCTGTGGGGCCGTCTTCCCGCCAGGGCGCCGCTCCCGAACCGTCGAAGACATAGTCGGTGGAAAAATGGAGAAAAGGAACCCGATGGCGCGCGGCCCACTCTGCGATTGCGCCAGGCGCCTCCGCATTGATGCGGAATGCGAGTTCGGATTCGTCTTCGGCCCGGTCAACCACCGTGTAGGCTGCAGGATTGATAATCAGGTCCGGCTTCAGCGCGCTCAGCCTGTCCGGCAGGTCAGCGGGTCGAGACAGATCAAAGTCCTGGCGCGACGGCGCCAATACGACCGCTTGATTTTCGACAAGCGGCAACAGAGCTCCGCCAACCTGGCCCGCGCTTCCCGTCACGAGAACCCGCATCAGACCTCTCCGTATCTCGGCAGGCCCTTGACGTCAGCGAGCAGCGGCGCCGCGGCATCTTTCGGGGAAAGCGCAGGATTGGTAATCCCCCACGCGATCCCGATCGCCGGGTCATTCCACCGGATGGCAACTTCATGCTGGGGACTATAGGCTTCGTCGCATTTGTAGAAGAAATCCACGGTCTCAGAGACCACCGCAAAACCGTGGGCAAAGCCGCGAGGAACCCACATTTGACGCCGGTTCTCGTCGTTCAGCTCGACAGCGACGTGACGCCCGAAGGTCGGACTTCCGATGCGGACGTCAACGGCGACATCGAGCACGCACCCGCTAAGAACGGTCACAAGCTTGCCCTGCGTCGAAGGATTCTGAAGATGCAGCCCACGCAGCACGCCGCGCCGCGAACGCGAAAGATTATCCTGGATGAAGGGCCGCGTGATGCCGTGCGCCGCATAGCGCGCAAGCTGGTAGGTTTCTAGGAAAAATCCTCGCTGGTCGCCGAATAATTCAGGCTCGATAACCAAAATCTCAGGAATATCTGTCGGAATTACCTTCATTTACACTTCTCAAATCTTAGGTGCCGTAAACAAACTTGTGCGTCGCACCACAAGTGATATTCTTTACTTGGGAATTTGCGAGGAACAATGAAGGGCATAATACTCGCCGGCGGAACCGGGTCACGCCTTTTTCCGGTAACGACCGTCGTTTCGAAGCAGTTGCTGCCGGTCTTTGACAAGCCGATGATTTACTATCCGCTATCCACTCTCATGTTGGGTGGCATTCGCGACATTCTCATCATCTCGACGCCTCAGGACGCGCCTCTGTTTCAGCGTCTGCTCGGCGACGGCTCAGAGATCGGCCTCACCTTCTCCTACGCCAGCCAGGAAACGCCGCGCGGATTGGCCGATGCCTTTATCGTCGGCCGCCGCTTCGTCGGGAACGATCCCGTCGCGCTCGTTCTTGGCGACAATATCTTTTATGGCCACGGACTACCCGAAATGCTCACGAAGGCCGCCGGCCGCGAGCGCGGCGCCACTGTGTTCGGTTATTACGTGAACAGCCCCGAGCAATACGGCGTGATCGAATTGGACAAGAGCGGACGGGCACGATCGATCGAGGAAAAGCCGAAGGTCCCGAAATCCAACGTCGCTGTGACCGGGCTCTATTTCTACGACAACGACGTGGTCGACATCGCGGCGGGACTGAAACCCTCCGCAAGAGGCGAGATCGAAATCACCGACGTCAACAAGGCCTATCTGGAGCGTGGAGATCTGTTTGTGGAAGTGCTTGGCCGCGGCTTCGCATGGCTCGACACCGGCACCCATTCGTCGCTGGTCGAGGCCAGCCACTTCGTCCAAATTCTCGAACAACGCCAGGGGCTGCGCATCGCCTGCCCGGAGGAGATCGCATTGCGGCAAGGATACATTACGCTTGAAGCGTTCAATCGCACGGCCGATAAGACCGCAAAGAGCAGCTACGGAGAATATCTGAAATCCGTCGCTCGTTCGTTCGCCAGCTAGTTCGTCAGATCGTGCGCTTCAAGGACAGTATTGTCTTCGTCACCGGCGGCGCGGGCTTCATAGGCTCCGCCGTCGTGCGTCATCTGCTGGCGGACACCGGCGCGCGCGTCGTCAACATCGACAAGCTCACCTATGCAGCCAATCTCAACTCGCTGCCGGGCGCCGTCGGGAACCCGCGATATGCTTTCGAGCGGCAATGCATCCGCGAGGCACCCTCCCTGCGTGGACTTTTCGACAAGTACCGCCCGCATGCGGTTATCAATCTTGCGGCCGAGAGTCATGTCGACCGATCGATCGACGGACCGGACGAGTTCATGCAGACGAACATCATCGGCACGTTCACCTTGCTGCAGGAATCCCTGCGCTACTGGCGCAGCCTGTCACCGGAGGCACGAGCCGCATTTCGCTTGCTCCACGTCTCGACCGACGAGGTATTCGGCTCACTGGGCGCGAGCGGCCTGTTCTCGGAAACCACCGCCTATGCGCCGAACTCTCCCTATTCGGCGAGCAAGGCCGCCTCCGATCATTTGGTCCGTGCCTGGCGGGAAACCTACGAACTTCCGACCATGATCACGAACTGCTCCAACAATTATGGTCCCTACCATTTCCCGGAAAAGCTGATCCCCCACATGATCATCAAGGGGCTCGCGGGAGAGGCTTTGCCGGTCTATGGCGACGGTCGCAACATCCGCGACTGGCTCTATGTCGAGGATCACGCGCGAGCGCTCACAAAGGTGCTCGAGCGGGGCGTGGTCGGCGAAACCTACAATGTCGGCGGCCGCAACGAGAGGACCAATCTCGAAGTGGTTGAAGCGATTTGCGACCTGCTCGACGGGCTGGTTCCCGGACCCGATTCAAGACGAAGGCTGATCTCGTTCGTCGCCGATCGGCCTGGACACGATCGACGCTATGCAATCGACGCCTCGAAGCTCGAACGCGAACTGGGGTGGAAGGCGGCGGAGAATTTCGAGAGCGGATTGGCGAAGACCGTCCGCTGGTATCACGAGAACCGTGATTGGTGGCGGGCTATCCTCGATGGAGGATATCGCCAGGCCCGCATCGGATTGGGCTAACCGCGAGGCAACCCACGGGCGTGCCGCGCGGAGCCGACCCCTACAGCGCAGATGTTTATTCGGACGGCCAAGGTGGCAGGCTCCGGCACAGCCGCGACCAAGGGACCGTTGATGGCGAATTTGACGCAAGCCTCACCCTGTCCATGAGCGTTCGGATACGAACCGGTCTCCATTGAAATTCCCCGCATCGAGTTTTCTCGCGCCGTGCTTGATGGCCAGAAGCTACGCATGAACTCGGCGCTCGGTCCGTTCGCTGGATTCATGTCGCTGTCGCTCGGTCCAGGCTCGATGCTGTAATTCCACGCGCGCCGAAATCGCGTGCGAGCCCACGCACCATGCCCTGCACCGCCGAGTTGGTGAGCGCATAGGCGCTTATGCGCGGAAAGGGCACAGCGTCGCCGTTGGTCGAGCCGATCACGATGATCCGGCCATTGTCGGGCATCCGGTCGGCGACGTGGCACACGACAGGTCTAGAAGTCTCTGCAGATGCGGCTGGTGGCATTCCTCGCTACTGCATCACGCGGCGTGACGGGAATAACGATCGTCTATCGACTCTATGGCGAGAGGTGATTTCCCTCGCCGGCGTTGCAAGGTCATTCTCCAAAGCATCGTCGTACCGAAGCTTTGAGTGCCGCCACCGAGGCGCGATGCCAGATTGAGAAGCCAGGAGGTTCGATATGCAAGATCACGACGTAAACGTAGCCGCGGTGAATGGTAAAGAGGCGACCTATTTCGGTGTGCCGTGGGAAGATGCCTACGGATACGCGCAGGCGATCAAGGTTGATGACACGATTCATGTTTCCGGCCAGCTCAGCCACGACGAGAAGGGGAACCTGATCGCGCCTGCTTCTCTCGACGAATCCGGCAAGCCGGCCGAGTTCTCGATGATGGAACGGCAGATGCGGGCGACCTACGCCAATGCCGTCAAGCTCTTGGCGCGCTTCGGGGCAACGCTCGACAACGTCGTCGAGGAGACGCTCTATGTCCTCGATGTTGACGCCGCATTCGTTGCCGCGGGCAAGGTGCGCAAGGAGGCCTACGGCACGGCACGACCTCGGTGCGCCAGCAACCTGATCGGCGTGACGAGACTGGCCTTTTCTGAACAGCTCATCGAAATCACCTTCAAGGCCATGCTGTCGGGAGCAGAAGCGAAGCCGCGGTGACAGATCCCCAATGTTTGGAGTTAACGAAATCATGACAGGACCCGGAACCGCGGGGGCAATGCCCGACATCCTGATCGAGGCGAAGGATTGCGCCTTGGTGCTGGTTGATCAGCAAGCCGGACTTGCTTTCGGCGTGGGATCGATTGATCGCCAAATGCTTCTGAACAACGTGATCGCTCTAGCACGCACTGCCACTGTTTTCGGCATGCCGATCGTGGTGTC
>NZ_JAFCJK010000039.1 GCF_018131005.1 Bradyrhizobium lablabi | reverse complement strand
GACAGCTGCGCCTGTCGGGTGTCCGCGACACGCTGCAGACGCGCGTGCTCCAGGCGCAGGGCGCCAACCAGCCCTTCCTCGAGACCTTCTCCCTTATCCTGCAGGATGAACTGGACCGTCGTCAGTCCCGTCTTATCGAGCGGCGATACCAGCAATCCGGGCTCGACGAAAAGCTGACGCTCGCCGAGTTCGACTGGTCCTTCAATCCCAAACTGCCACGTCAGACCTGCTTCCAGCTCCACACCCTGGCGTTCATTGCCGCTGGCGAGAACGCTCTGCTTGTTGGCAAACCTGGCACCGGGAAGTCGCACATCGCCAAGGCGATTGCCTATCAGGCGATCCTGCAAAGCCACAAGGTCCAGTATCTTGAGACCGACGACTTCTTCCACCGCTACGCCCTGAACTCTCCGGCACAACGCGAGGTCCGGCTGCGAACCATCATCGACTGCGATCTCCTCGTGCTGGACGATCTATTCCTCGCACGCGCCATCCCCGACGACGCCGGCACTTTGCTGCAGACCCTGATCCATCAGCGTTACAAACTGCGCCGCAGCGTCATCGTCACCTCCAATCGCGTCGTGCAGGATTGGGGGGCATACCTTGGGGACAACACTATGAGCACGACGATCCTCGATCGCCTTATGCATCATTGCCATCTGCTTGAGTTCGACGGACGCAGCTATCGGCTCAAAGAAGCCGCTGAAGCTCTTGCCCGGGAAACAAACTCAAACTAACAGTCCCTTGTCCTGCCTCGCGGGTGGAGGAATTTGACTGACCACACCCGGAGGAATTTGAAGTGACCCGCGGGGTTCGCAATGGAGTCGACCGACAGGCCGAGGCGGCCGGCCTCCATCCGGTTCACGGCTACAGTGTAGTATTGGGCGCCTTCGTTGAGCGTGGTGTAGACGTCTTCGGCACCATCGATGCCGGACAGGATGGACGACAGTTTCGCCGCGATCTCATTGAGTCTGACGATGTCCGGGCCGAAGATCTTGACCGCGACGTCGCCGCGTACACCGCTGATCATCTCCTGCACGCGCATATCGATCGGC
>NZ_JAFCJK010000038.1 GCF_018131005.1 Bradyrhizobium lablabi | reverse complement strand
TCGACTACGTTCTTGTGGGCGGCGAGGACCACAAGAGCGGCGAAGCCGACGATGCGGACGAGCGTTTCAAAAGACTCGAAGCATGGGCGCGCGAACTGATCTCCGGTCTGGGCAGGGAGACACATCGTTGGTCGGGGCAAGTGCTCGATACGATCGACTACGCCGGCTTTATCGGGCAGGATCCGGGCTGCAAGAATGTCTACGTCGCTATGGGCGATTCGGGACAGGGTCTTACCCACGGCGTTGTCGCGGCGATACTGAATACGGCGCTGATTATGGGTGAGGACCATCCGTGGAAGGAGCTCTACGCCCCGAGCCGCATCCCGCTTAAGGCGGCCAAGAACTTCGTCATGGAGAACGTCACCCCGCTGAAGAGTTTCGCGGAATATGTCGCGCCGGGTGAACTTCATTCACTAGATGATTTGAGGCGCGGGCAAGGCGCGATTGTGCGACGCGGCCTAGAGAAAATCGCAGCTTACCGCGACGACGCCGGCGCGCTTCATCTGAATTCGGCAAGCTGTAGCCATGTCGGCTGTCACCTGCATTGGAACAGTTTCGAGACGTGCTGGGACTGTCCATGCCATGGCTCAATGTTCGACGTGTTGGGACAGCCGATCAACGCTCCAGCAGTCGCATCGCTCGACAAAAGGTGACGACCCCTTCTCCGCCGCCAATCAGTCATTCGTTCAAGCCGTCCGGCCTCTTGCGCGATTCGATAGCCGCGTTAATCACAGAGCTCCATCGGCTGCGGCGAGTTGCTCCGCCGCGATAGGAACAACCGCAGCGCCTGCCCGTTCGGGATTAATCTTGCTCCCATTCTGAGGCTCCCCATGTACCATCACGTCAAGAAGCTGATGTTCACCGTTCGCGTCGATGAGCCGGACCCCCGTTTTGGCAATATGCTGCTTGAACAATTCGGCGGTGCCAACGGTGAGCTCGCGGCCGCGATGCAATACTCGATTCAGGGTCTGAATTGCGAAGATCCGGATCGTAAGGACCTGTTGATGGACATCGGCACCGAGGAACTGAGCCATCTCGAAATTGTGGGCACTCTCGCGCGGCTACACCTTAAGCCGTCGAAGTTTGATCGTCAGGCGGCCGAAGCCGATCCTCTGATTGCAATCGCGGGCGGTGGTGGCTTGAACCTGTTCAACTCGCAAGGGAACGCCTGGACTGCCGATTATCTGAAGATTACTGGTGAAGTGGACGTGGACCTACGAAGCAACATCGCCGCCGAAGCGCGCGCCAAGATCGTCTACGAGCGCCTGATCAATTTTTGCGACGACGCAGGTACAAAGGATGCTCTGCAGTTTCTGATGACCCGCGAGATCACTCACATGAAGGCGTTTGCTCTGGCACTTGAGAGCATGGGCAAGCCGCCCTTCAGTATCGGCCGCATCGCGCCGACACCGGGGCTCGTCGATCAATTCTTCAACGATTCTACCGGCACCGGTGAGCA
>NZ_JAFCJK010000037.1 GCF_018131005.1 Bradyrhizobium lablabi | reverse complement strand
CGCTCAAGACCATTCCGCTCGAAGGCGACCCGGTTTCGCGGGAGGTGCGGCTACTGGCTGTGCAGGGGCGCCGCTACTCGCCGGCGCTGGACGCTTTCGTCAAGGTCGCGCGGCTTCGCGACTGGTCGTTCGAAGGCCCCGACCGGCGAGGGCGCCCGCATGACCACGACACGCACGCCGGCGGCCGACCGCTTCCAGCCGATCGATCCGCAGCCTGACGCCCTACCTTTGCGTTGGCCCGGCCTCCGGGTAGTCCGCCGCGAGCGGCACCGAGCTCAGCACTCAGCCCATCATAACGCGCGGCTATCGACTTCATGGCGTGACGTCATTTCCCATTCGCCGCGCGGAATCCCATGCTCCGGCGGTACCACGCTCATGCGGCGCACCATACCTGTCTTCTGCCGCGAACGCGGCGCGTCGTCGGGGCGCCTTGACATCGAGATCGACTACGTCGCGGCACTCTAGAAGCGAGATACGATCATGTTTTCAGTGATTTTCGAGGTCCTCCCCAATAAAGAGAACTGGGATGACTACCTCGACGACGCCAAGATGCTGCGCCCCGAGCTGGAGCAGGAAGAGGGCTTCATTGACAACATCCGCTACAAGAGCCTGACCCGCGAGGGCTGGATCCTTTCGCTTTCGAACTGGCGGGACGAGAAGTCGCTCGTCCGCTGGCGTACCCGCAGGCGCCATCACGAGGTCCAGCAGAAGGGACGCGACGAAATCCTCGCAGACTACCACCTGCGCGTCGGCCAGATCACTGCTGACAATCAAGTACCGCCGGGGTACGCCCTCACGGAGCAGAGGCTCGACGAGACCGAAGTCGGGGAGGGAACGACGGTCACGCTCATCAACGCGACTCGCCCCGCGGAGTGGAAGCAGACTAATAACCCGTACGATTGCGCCGAGTGGCTTGGCCTGAATCCGTGGGCCGCCGACACCACGTCATGGGACATCTTCGACGCCATACTTGCGCCCGGCGAGCTGATTCTCCTCATATCCTGGAAGGACGCCGCTGCAGCGCAGGCCTACGAGGACGCTTCCGAGCCGAATGACAAGGCCAGGGTCCGGAGAGTGCGGATCGTGCGTGACTACGGGAAATACGACCGACGCGAGGCGCCTCAGTACTACGCTGATGCCAAGGGCGGCGAAACCCTCCACGCCTGACATCGTTCCGTCGGGAAGGGCCGACGCCGACATCGGCATGAACGACAACGTCAGCGTCGGGCTCGCGGCGAGCCATGACGACGACTTGAGCAAGATTCCGATCCCGAACATCGACCGCGACTGGGGTGCCGCGAGGTAGTCAGCGAGCTCCACGGCGTTGCCTCAACGGCGATTCGAGCTGGACGTTGACCATGCCGGCCCGGTACGTCGTAGCCGCACGGCCGGACCATCGAGCATGCTGACAACAGCGTCGACTACACGCCGCGCGGCGACCCGTCCGAATTGATCCCGGTCCTCGTACGCTTCGCCGCGCACTAGCCCGGCTCTCAGAGGTTCCAGAAGGCGTGTCCGTGCGTCCAAATCAATAGACCGGGCCGTTCCAAGGCGTGCATGCAAGTTGCATCTAGGCCCCATGATTGCGACGTGCCTCGTCACGTCGTCGAGTGCAAAGGTTCGTCAGTATAGGCAACCGCACCTTGACGGAGAACAGAACAAC
Organism: Bradyrhizobium lablabi; assembly: GCF_018131005.1. GTDB lineage: Bacteria > Pseudomonadota > Alphaproteobacteria > Rhizobiales > Xanthobacteraceae > Bradyrhizobium > Bradyrhizobium lablabi_D. Next base: position 67 of record NZ_JAFCJK010000037.1, on the reverse strand, counting down.
CCATGGAGCTTCATCAAGTTCGCTACTTCCTCGCCGTCGCGTCCACGCTCAACTTCACCCGCGCGGC
>NZ_JAFCJK010000036.1 GCF_018131005.1 Bradyrhizobium lablabi | reverse complement strand
GTGGTCGCCGTGGTGTTGGCGTTGCCCGCGGCGACACCGGTCAGGGTCGCGGCGGTGTAGGAGTTGCCGCCGAACAGATTCGAGGCGGTTGCGCCGGCGCCGAGGGAGACCGAGAAGCTCGACTTCGGGGAATAGCCGACCTGGGTCTGCAGCGCCTGAGTGGCGACCGACTTGGCGCTGTCGACCAGCTTCTGCAGCGAGGTGAGGCCGGTGTTGGCGGCCTGAAGCACCTGCACACCGTTGCTGATGCCGTCCAGCAGATTGTTGATGTCGCTGGCACGGTTGTCGAGCGACTGCGCCGTGAAGAAGTTGGTCGGATTGTCGAGAGCGGTGTTGACCTTCTTGCCGGTGGAGAGGCGGACCTGCGTGGTGGCGAGCAGATCAGCCGTCGACTGCAGCGAAAGCAGGTTTTGGCGCACGGACGCGGAGAGAACAATGCTGGACATGCTGGCAACCTTTTGGATGGACTGTCTTGGCCCGATGCCGCCATTTTATTTCGATTATGGCTACCAGAAGGTTAATTCAAATCGCCAAAGCATGTCGCTCGGGCGCGTTGACGGGGCCAACGCGCCCGATTGGTCGCCTAACAAGAAAACGGCGGGGATTTCCCCGCCGTTTTAGCTGTCGTTCTGGTTGCGTGGCTTAGCGGAGCAGCTGGAGCACGCTCTGCTGGCTCTGGTTGGCGAGCGCCAGCGCGGACACCGCGATCGACTGGCGGGTCGACAGCGCCTGGCTGTTGGCCGCTTCCTCGTTGGTGTCGGCGAGCGTCAGGTTGGACGAGCCGGTCTGCAGCACGTTGATCAGGTTCTTGGAAAAGTCCTGCCGAATCTGCACGACCGAGAGGTTGGATCCAAGCGAGGACGCTTCCGCACGCAGCGAGTCGGAGGCGTTCGAGAGCGAAGTCAACACCTTGTTGGTCGCCACGTTGTCGATGAAGTCGATGCCGATCGTCAGGTTGGACAGGCCAAGACCGGCCGCGCTGAACGTCGTGCCAGTGATGCTCAGCGTCGACTTGCCGGTCTCGTTGAACACCAGCTTCAGCGAGTCGCCGTTCAGCAGGTTGACACCGTTGAACGAGGAGTCCTGCGCGGTGGTGGTGATCTGCGACAGGATGTTGTTGAACTGCGTGACCAGGCCGGCGCGGGTGGCCTGCGCGGTCGGATCCTGGACCGGAGCCGAGGCCGACTTGCCGGCAAACAGGTTGGTTGAGCCGGTGAGCGCGCCGATCTGCTGCGAGGCGTTGTCGTTGTTGGTCTGGATCGTCAGGGTGCCCGAGGAGTCCAGGGTGGCCTGCAGGTTGTTGCCCGCCAGTGCCGCGTTCAGCCCGTTGAGATCGTGGACCTGGCCGGCGCCGGTGCCAAACGTGATGTTGGTCGCCGTGCCGGTACCGACCGCGGCAATCTGCAGGACAGTGCCGATAGTGAGGTTCGAACCGCTCGACGGCGTACGCGCCAAGGTCGTGGTCGCGCCGCCGGTGCCGATACCGAGCGAGGACAGCAGGGTCGCGTTGCTCGAGCTGATCGAGAGGTCGGCGGTGGTGCCGGTCGAGATGACGAGCTGGCCGGAGCCGTTGACCGAGGCGGCGGTGGCGCCGGTCGCGGTGGTGATGGTGGCTACGCCAGCCGAGTTGGCGGCGGTCTTGACGCCGGTGGCGAGGTCGATCGCGGACAGGAGGTCGCCGACGGTGCCGCCACCAGCGTTGAGATAGACCTGCGAGTTGCCCGCACCGTCCGTGACGACGTTGCCGGAGACGCCGGAGCCGGGCGTCACCGAGCCGGCGGCGGGGGGCGCACCGGTCTTGAAGGTGATGGTGTGACCGTCGACGGTCAGCGTATCGCCGTCGGCGATGGTCGCGGTGATCGAGTCGGCGGCGGTCGAGGTCGTCAGCGACGTGGCGG
>NZ_JAFCJK010000035.1 GCF_018131005.1 Bradyrhizobium lablabi | reverse complement strand
ATGCCGAGGTGGCGGAGATAGTCGAGACCGACTGCGATCGCGCGGCTGGCCTGATCCAGGGTCGTGTAAAGATCCACCTGCAGGCAGGTAACGCGGGCTCGTTCGATCGTCGTTGCGGCATGGGCCGACAGCACCGCCAGGCGCTGCTCGGCTTCCGCCAGTGCACCAGTGAGGAACTCACATTCGGCCCGGTGCAGCTCCAGCTCAAAGATCAGGTCATGCCGGCGCTCCCAAGACTCCCCTGGCAGCAGTGCTACGCCGGAGACCAGATAGTTCAGCGCCGAGGCATACGCCGTCGAGGTCTTGGCGCGTTTACCTGCAATGAAATTCAACTCTGCGACCCGCTCAAGCTCCCCAATTGACGTGATGAGATGCGAGCCGCGATTGAGCTGATTGACGATTTCGAAGACCGTCTCCTCCAGCTTCTCTGGAGGAGTCAGCGCTGCGAGCAGCATCCCTATTCGGAGATGGGCTTCGGCACGCGATTCCTCCGGGATCAAGGAGTAGGCGGCTTCCTGAACACGGTCGTGGAGAAACTTGTAGGAATCTTCCGAACGAAAGATCAGCCCTGCCCGCACCGCTTCCCAAAGCTGGCCATGTACCTCCTGCTCGGAGTCCTGGTAGACGATCCGCAACATGGTGAACCCTGCGTCGTTGCCCAGACAGGCGAGCTTCTGCAATGCGTTCCGGGTTTCGGCGGACAGGCGGTTCAGCTTCCCCACCATAAGGTCCACCACATTGTCGGTGTAGCCTTTGGCGTGAATGCGATTCAGGTCCCAGCACCATCGCGCCTCGCCATAATCGAAAATGAGCAATGCTTCGTCGGCGAGCGCAGAAATGAACTGAATAGCGAAAAGCGGATTGCCGGTTGTCTTCTCGTGGATCAGCTGTGCCAGCGGCGTGATTCTCTCTGGTTCGCCGTGAACAGAATCCGCGATGAGTTGTCCCAAGTCTTCACAGGTTAGGGGTGCCAATACGATGTCTTGCAATATCGCTCCAGCCTGGCGCATCGCTTCGAGCTTGCGCATCAGCGGGTGGATGGGATCGACTTCGTTGTTGCGGTAAGCGCCAATCAACAACAGGTTCTGCACATCCGGCCTGGTCAACAGATCCTCGAGCAAATCGAGCGTTGCTGCATCGAGCCATTGGAGATCGTCGAGGAACAGGGCGAGCGGATGTTCCGGCCGCGCGAATACGCTGATAAACCGCCGGAACACCAGCTGAAAGCGGCCCTGCGCATCCTGTGGCGGCAGCTCGGGGACCGGTGGCCGTTCGCCGATGATGTGCTTCAATTCCGGGACGAGATCAACAATGAGCCGACCGTTCGGTTCAAGCGCCTCGAGCAGCGCCTTCCGCCATTGCCGCACCTCCGCTTCAGTCTTGCTCAAAAGCGGGCGGATCAGGCTCTGAAAGGCCTGCGCAAGGGTAGCGTAGGGGATGTCGCGCTTGTACTGGTCAAACTTGCCCGATGCAAAAAGACCGCGGGGCGGAACAAGTGCCTTTTGAAGCTCGTTGACGACCGCGGACTTGCCGATGCCGGAGTATCCTGAAACCAGCACCAACTCCGGCCTGCCGCCGGCGACGATACGGTCGAAGGAGGCGAGCAGGGTATCGATCTCGGCCGTCCGACCATACAATTTTTCGGGGATCAGCAGCCGGTCCGGAGTGTCGTGTTCCCCGGGCGGGAATTCGTCGATATCGCCTCGGGTTTCCCATTCGGCAAGGCAACGCCGTAGATCGCGCTCGACACCGCCAGCGGTCTGGTAACGATCCTCGGGTGTCTTGGCCAGCAGCCTCATGATGATCGCCGAGACGGGCGCTGGGACACTCTGCAACCACTCCCCTGGCGGCACCGGCTTTCTGGCAATATGGCAGTGCACCCACTCCATGGGATCGGCCGCCGTGAAGGGCAGAA
>NZ_JAFCJK010000034.1 GCF_018131005.1 Bradyrhizobium lablabi | reverse complement strand
GACATCGTTCGGCAGTGGACCAATGTGCACGGACTTCCGGAGAATTCCTCGCATCACGAATTCGCCGAGAGCTTCACCCGCCGCGTTTGGAGCGATCCAAACGGTGAGGCTCTTATCGAGGCTTTCTCCATCAGTGGAATGGCGCATGGCGTGCCGCTCGCGACGACCACGGATGAGAGTTGCGGCTCTGCGGGTGCATTTTTCCTTGATGTGGGAGCCTCTTCTACGCATCACATCGCACGCTTCTGGTGCCTGCACAAACACGAATCCATGATTGATTTGCCGGATGACGCGACGCCGGTGTCAGCAACTATCCAGATTGCGAACGACGGCGGCGCCCTCGTCATGGCAGGGGCGGCCGCCGAAGGCGCGCGCGGTTCGGCCGAAGCCTCGCTTGCTGACGATGAAGAGCGGCAGTCGCGTCACCCACTCGACCCCAATGCCATCATTGCGGCGGCCTTCAAGGCCGCAGGTCTTCCGGTTCCGGAGATTCCCGCAGCGCTGCCCGGCCCGTCGCCGCGCGTTGCGCCCGGCCCGATCATCGCGGCGGCATTGAAGGCAGCCGGTCTCGTGCGGAGCTAATTCGGCCCAGCGTTTGCGCTTGGGCCGGGCTGGGCGGCTCATCGAATCTCCTTCATCGAAGGGCGATAACCCGAGCCCGGGCGGCGCTATGGAAAAGGCTGTTGCCGGCGCTGACTGCGTCGCCGAGCACCTTTGCTGGCGCCTGGCGAAGGGCTTGGGCGGTTTTTGTGCGAGTGCCTTCCAGGAACAAAATGGGTTGGTGCGGGCTTTATTGTCCAGATTCGGTCACGCAGGAATTTGACGACGGGATACCGTTGCCCGACGACGGGTGATCGAAGCGACGACGGTGGACCCAACGAGCCGGCCATGGATACTGAGAAAACACCGCACGGGAATGGACGCGACAACGCTCCTGAGGAAAGAAAGCCCATCATTGATCAAATGACCGATTTAGCGGCGCAGGCCGCCGGGACCCTTGCTGAAACTGCTGTTAAAGCGGCATCAAGAAAAGCAAAAAAGGAGGTTGCTAAGCGACTTCCAAGGCCCGTCAAGAAAGTGGCGACGACAATAGCCAATGCGACGAAGGCGCGAAAAAAGACAGTTAAGAAAACCGCCAAGAAGTCTTCGAAGAGGTCAAAAACGACTCAGTCAAGAGCTCGACGCGGGACCGTAGGCAAGAAAACAGTCACGAAAGCTGGCAGGAAAAAGGGGGCGGGGCGGCGGTAAGCACGTGCGTCGTCCGGGCGACCGCTGGCTTCATGTCAACATTGGCCACGCCGACTGATTCCGAACTTTGTGAGGAGCGGTTGACGACACGGCCAGTGCCGGTCGTCTTATCGGTGTCGATTTGGCTTCACTGTCTCGAACCACCATCAGTCCTCGAAAGCCGGCCGGGTAGTAGCCTAAGGCCATAGCCCTCTGGGGATGCAGTTGCCTGAGGCTCCAGTCATCGAGAAGCCCACGATTAATCTTTGCTCCCTCGCGACGTTGAGTCCGTGAACTCAAGGAAACCATCCAGGACCTTTGGTCGTTGCCGCAAGCATGTGCCGTTCGTACCGAGCCATGAAAGAACCGAATGGGACGCTTGTGGCGGGTTTTGAAGGTGGCAATTTCCGGTTTTGTGGCCAACGATGCCTTGAGCCGCGGGGCGGCTATTGCCTTCTATGCCGCGACCTCGCTCGCGCCCGTACTTCTCATCGTGGTTGCAATCGCCGGCCTCGCATTCGGCCAGGACGCTGCGCGCGCGGCGATCAGCCACGAGCTTGGCCAGCTCCTCGGCCCTGCAGGTGGCGATTTCATCAAGTCTATCCTCGAGCGATCGAGCGATCCGCGCTCCGGAACTCTGGCGACGCTCGTTGGCGTTCTCACGGTCGTGATTACCGCTTCAGGTGTCTTCGGCGAAATGCACACAGCGCTGAACGCCACGTTTAAGGCCAAGCCGATCGACGAGCCGGTCTCGTCGCTGATCCGAACCCGTGCGGCCAGCCTGGGGCTCGTGGCTGCGCTTGGTTTCATGCTGATGGTGTCGTTGGCGGC
>NZ_JAFCJK010000033.1 GCF_018131005.1 Bradyrhizobium lablabi | reverse complement strand
ATCGCATCGCGCCTGTCCCGCGAACGGCAGGCGCCTGAGGCGCCCGAGACCATCGCCGGTACGCTTGCCTACATGGCGCCCGAACAAACCGGGCGGATGAACCGCTCGATCGACGCTCGCAGCGATCTCTACGCCCTCGGCGTCACGCTGTACCAGATGCTCACGGGCGTTCTGCCCTTCACAGCGGCCGATCCCATGGAGTGGGTGCACTGCCATATTGCCAGACAGCCGGTGCCACCAAGGGAGTGGTTAGAAAGTGTCCCAGCGCCCGTCTCGACGATCATCATGAAGCTGCTGGCCAAGACACCCGAGGATCGTTACCAGACCGCCGGCGGTGTCGAGCGCGATCTGCGACGCTGCTTGGCGGAATGGGAAGCGCGCAGCCGCATCGAAGACTTCCCGCTCGGCCTGCAGGACACGCCGAACCAGCTGCTCATCCCCGAAAGGCTGTACGGACGAGATCGTGAGATCGCGACGTTGCTTTCCTGCTTCGATCGCATCATCGAGACCGGTGTGCCGGAGTTGGTGCTGGTCTCAGGATATTCGGGCATCGGCAAGTCCTCGGTCGTTGACGAACTACACAAGGCGCTAGTGCCGTCGCGCGGCCTGTTCGCGTCCGGCAAGTTCGACCAGTACAAGCGCGATATCCCTTACGCGACACTCGTGGAGGCTTTTCAAAGTCTCGTTCGGCCTCTCCTCAGCAAGAGCGACACCGAGTGGGCAAGCTGGCGCCACGCGCTTTTAGAGGCGCTGGGATCGAACGGGCGGCTCATGATCGACCTCATACCCGAACTCAAGTTAATCATCGGAGACCAGCCACCGGTTCCTGAGTTGCCGCCACAGCAAGCACAAAGCCGTTTTCAACTCGTATTTCGGCGCTTCATTAGCGCATTTGCCGGGCCGGACCAGCCACTGGCTCTCTTCCTCGACGACCTGCAGTGGGTCGACGCGGCGACGCTTGATCTGCTGGAGGATTTGCTGCGGCCAGATCTGGAGCATCTCATGCTGATCGGTGCCTATCGCGACAACGAAGTCGCTGCGGCGCATCCGCTAATGAGAAGGCTCGAAGCCATCAAGGCCGCCGGCGGAAAGGTCTCGGAGATCAAGCTGTCGTCGCTCGCCAAAGAGCACCTTGGGCAGTTGGTTGCGGACGCTCTTCACTGCGAGTTTGAGCGCGCTGCGCCGCTTGCGAAGCTGGTGCACGTGAAGACCGGCGGCAATCCGTTTTTCGCCATTCAATTCCTGTCTTCGCTCGTCGAGGAAGGATTACTCACATTCGATTATGATGGCGCGCGCTGGTCCTGGAATATCGACCGCATTCAGGCCAAGGGGTTCACCGACAACGTCGTTGATCTTGTGGTCGGGAAGCTCACCCGCCTGCCGGCCGAGACGCAGAATGCATTGCAGCAGCTGGCTTGTCTTGGAAACATTGCTGAGAGCACAGCACTTTCGATGGTCCTCGGGATTCCGGAGGGGCAGCTCGATACGATTCTGTGGCCGGCCCGCTATCAGGAGTTGGTCGAGGGTGTGGCAGGCGCTTACCGGTTCGTCCACGATCGCGTTCAGGAGGCCGCCTATGGGTTGATCCCGGAGCAACTGCGCGGCGAAGTGCACCTTCGAATAGGGAGACTGCTCGCGGCGCATACGCCTCCCGAAAAACCGGAAAAGGCGATCTTCGATATCGTCAATCAGCTCAATCGTGGGGCGAGCTTAATGACCTCGATGCAGGAGCGCGAGCAGCTCGCCGCGCTCAATCTGCTCGCGGGCGAGCGCGCCAAAGCCTCAACTGCGTACGTCGCGGCGCTGAACTATCTCATCGCCGGTGCCGCGTTGTTGGCGGAGGATTGCTGGGGGCACCGGCGCGAGCTCCCCTTCGCGCTGGAACTGAATCGGGCCGAATGCGAGTTCCTGACCGGTGCGCTGGCGGAAGCGGATCAGCGCTTGGAAGCGCTTTCCGCTCACGCGACAGATCCGGTCGAGCGAGCGACCGTCGCGTGTCTGCGCGTGGATCTTTACACGACCCTGGATCAGGCCAGCCGCGCGATCGCAGTCGGTCTCGACTATCTCCGCCACCTCGGCAT
>NZ_JAFCJK010000032.1 GCF_018131005.1 Bradyrhizobium lablabi | reverse complement strand
GGACCCCCCCTGTCCCATGAGCTGGGGCCTTTTGCCGCTTTGCCGAGCTGGACGGCCGGGGGTAAGCGGCGCTCGTTGCCGCAGTTGCACTTGGCGGCGACTCGCAACTTGGCCTCAGTCCTCGGGACTGGGGTTTTTTATCGAACATCTCGATGCTGGGAATCGGAGCCCCTTGATCTGGATCAACCTCCGTCATCTTACCAAGATCAGCATTCTCGGCATGGCCAAGCACTTCGACTGGATCACCATAGCCGGGTACGTCTCATTCGCGCTCGCCGCGATGGCTCTCATTGCTCTTTTCGCGGCGTAGGCCAAGCCAACCCGGGGTGGCACAAACTGCACTATGAATCGGCGGTCTCCTTAACATATGTTAAGTGCCCAATGACGAGGGGCCGCATCGTGCGTACCAATGACCGCGTTTTTCCCGTGTGGGCTGTGCTCCTGGGGCTTACTCCCATCGTAATTATAGCGATCGCCATGTTCGTGGAATAAGGGCGCCGACCTTATGCGTCATTCTCGTGGCGTTGGCGTGCTCCATGCGGGCGGCTTTTTCCGTGTCGGCGTAGGGGCGGCTTTCGGCGTACTTCATCGACAAGAATCACGACTTCCAGGTCTTTGCTGATTGGCACAGCATGCGCGATGCCGCTGTGCACCGCACTGCGATTCACATGCGTTATTGTCGTAGATGGATGACTTGGTGCAAATTCCTTGATGCCGCCCGTGGTGGGTTCGAGCGGCAACTTCCAAATTTGCACTCCCGACACTCCGGCCTCGGCTCCCGAGAACTCCCAATCCCAGGAGCTGGGGCTTCTTCGCGGCGCTATGGTCGAAAGCTCACCAAGCCAGCTGGCGATTTCTCATCTCATCAGATCGAACAGTTTCCTGATCTCGTTCAGTCGCAGATTTGAGCCGGATGGCATGTGCTCTAGCAGCATGTGCCGGGTGCGGACTGCGATCTCGCCGCGCTGCGTGTCGTTCTGCTCGGCATGATATGCGCGCATGTGGGCTGCGAACTGACGGGCGATCTGTGGCGGGATCTCGATGGGGCTACGTTTGAACATGGCCTGGATATGGGCATCTGGCACGCCTTCGCCAATTCGGAAGGCTCAAAAAGAGGCAGGGTTTCATTCGCGACAACTTGTCGGGATTGAGGCTTCTCATCTGCTCGTCCGGGGCGAGCGCTCAGGCTTTTGTCTTTGTTCAGTCCTTGTGAAATGGATCATATTCGCCCGCGCTGTTCCGATTCAGCATCCCACTTCCGACGCGAACCAGAGAGTCGCGCTATGAGCGAACAACCCTCGAAACGCATTCCCGACTGGCTCTCAGTCGACATTCTGGTGATTTTGGTTTCGCTGGCCATCATCGGGGTTGGCATGTGGATTCCGCTCTGAGCAGGCCCCGCTTCGCTATGAGGTCCACCCCTTGGTGGGGCAGCTTCACTCTTTCTGGCGTCGTCGCTCGGCCCGCGCTTCAAGATACGCCGAGATCGCAAAGGTCGCGGCCAACGCGAGCAGGCCAACGCCGGCCACAATCAACATCATCTCGCCCATAATCCAAGTCTATCTAGTCTATAAGCCGGGCAATCACAAATTCACGAAGGATTGGCGGCTGGAATAAACCAGCCCCCAAAACCGAACGCAAGGCCGCTGCGCAGTTCGAGCGCGAGCAGGAGCAGCGATGCCGGGCGCCGCAGGGAAGAGGCGGCTAAGGAAAAAGAGAGCGGGCCGGTCGCGAAGAGTTAGTAGCGAAAGTCCAGGCGGCGCTGGACAAGGCGCAGCACGAAGAGCGGGCCGAATCCTGGATGCCGGACGTGCCGGGATCGAGAAGCGGGTGGAGGGAGAGAAGCCCGCTGGCAGAGCGAGTGGAAGAGGCCGAAGGAAGCGCTGCGCCCGGGAATAGGCCGGCAACACGGGATTAACTATCGCGACTACGTGCGGAACGCAGATATCGCAGGAAACCTGCTCGCAGCCAAACGTCCACTCGCCTCCCTAGGAAAGCAAAGCGTCAAAGCTCCTCGCTCCTAAGGCCATCGCTGCTCTCAATACGACAATTGCACAAGCCGCGGCGCAAAAAGACAGCGCAGCCAGAACGAGATTGGGCTGCGCACTATGCGCCAGGATTTCATGTACCAAGGTTAGGGAGATGCGCCGAATCAATCCTCACCATCCTCCGCCGGAGCAAGACGCGATATGAAGAACAAGCCCGAGCACGTCAACTCATCGAGGTCTCTCTCTCCGGCTTGCCAACGTCCACGCACAAAGCGTTCTAGCGCGCAGCGTCGCTCGTCCTCTGGCGAGACCGTGTCATTCCGATCCAGGTAGATTGACCACGCTTGTTCTGCCGCGAGGGCACACAGACAGCATTCCATCCAGCACCTCGCTGCGGAAGTCGTGACACTAGTTCAAACAACCTGCTGTTGCTTTCGTTGCTGGTTATTTCAGAACTTTAGTCGAAAATTGCAACCGAGTTAAACGAGAGCTGTTGTTACACAATGGAGGAGCGAGAAATCCGTGCCCTGCTTGACCACGCCGCTTACTGCCGGCAGGTCGCGGCCGAAACAGTGCACGAGGTTGCCGCCCGCAAACTTAGAGATATAGCTGTCGAGTATGAGTGCCGCGCTAAAGATTTGGTTAAAGGCTGCACTTTGAGTAAGCAGCCAAATTGACTAAGTTGAATGTGACTCGCGCCGGCCCCCACATCGGTCATTACTTCTCGACA
>NZ_JAFCJK010000031.1 GCF_018131005.1 Bradyrhizobium lablabi | reverse complement strand
CTGCTGCAGCCGGTGCAGCATGAAGCATCGACCATCCAGTCGCCGCGACCACCAGACCGCCGGCAATCCGCAATGCCGGCATCGTGATGCCGAAGAAGTTGAGGATCTGACTTCCGAGGAAAAGGGACACCAGAAGCACACAGAACGCATAGGCCGCGACAAGCAGCGCGACGTGCGAGCGCTCAGTTTCGGAAAGTCCCATCGTCCTGTCCAGGAAGATGAAGGCCAGCCCGTAGGGATTGATCACGGCAAACAGGGCGCTGAAGCCGAACAGGAAGTCACCGATCCATCTGGAAGTCACGAACTCTGTCATGATGTTTCGACCATCGTACAATCTCGCTCAGCCCGTTGATGTCGGACGATTTAGCCGGCAACGACAAGGACGATGATCGAGCCCCACATCGTCAGCAGAATGTTCGCGACCGGATAGGCCGGCGTGTAGCCGAGCACCGCCACCGGGCTTCCGGAGCGCTCCTGGACCGCCGCCATCGCGGCTGTCACGGTCTGCGCCCCGGCGAGTGCGCCGAGAAGGTGGATCGGGTTCATGCGGAGCACCAGATGACCGAAGAACAGTCCAATGAACTGCGGCAACAGCGTTACGGCCACGCCGCCCAGGAAGAGCCCCAGACCCGTTTCCCTGAGTGCCGCGAAGAACGTCGGCCCGGCCTGTATCCCGGTGAGACCGACAAACGCTGCGAGACCCAGCGAGGTCATCAGCGTGACAGCGCCATCGGGAATTCGCCCGAACAGGGGATATCGCGTGCGGAGATAGCCGACCAGTAGCCCGGCGAGCAGCACCCCGACGCTCGTACTGAGATTGATCTTGACGTTTCCCACGGAAAACGTCGCCAGAACACCAGCTAACCCGCCGAGGAATATCGCGGCTCCAAGCACGACGAAATCAATGGTGCCGCTCGGCGCGATGACAACGCCGATCCTTGAGGCGGCTGACTGTACGAGTGCGTCGGGTCCGACGATGCGAAGCATGTCGCCACGCTCGATAGTGACGTTGGCTGCAACGGGAATCTGCTCATCGCCGCGCTTGATGGATCGCACATAAATGCCGCGCGTCCATTCCTGTTTCGAAATGTCGTTCAGGTTGGAGCCTGCAAGGTCCGGATTGATCACGAGGACGTCGGCGCTGGTGACCGGAATGTCCAAAAGCTCCCTGTCCTCGCGTTCCTCGGCAAGCGGACCGATCAGTTCGACAATGACCTGACGTGGTCCAGACAGCGCGACCACGTCGCCCGCTTCGAGCATCAGGTTGGGCATCGCATCGATGATGTGCTGTCCACGACGAATCCGGTGAATGAAGAGACGCTGCTCCGGCACCAGTGTTTCGGCAACCGCCACCGACATCCCGGCCAAACGCGCTCCTTCGGCCAATCGATACGCACGCAGTTCAAACTTCCGCCAGGCCGACGCCAGGTCCGGCCTGGCGCTGTCCATTCCCAGTGAATGTTCGAGCTTTCGTGCTTCCGCCTTCAGGTCGATCTTCAGGAGTGCCGGGGCGATTGTCGTGCAAAACAGGATCACGCCCGCATAGCCGAAGATGTAGCAAACAGCATCTGCGACGGCCATGTGAGCAATCAGTCGTTCGCGGTCAGCGGAGGGCAGTCCCAGCCCGTTGATTGCATCCGTCGCTGTGCCCATGGCTGCGCTTTGCGTGAGGCCGCCCGACAGCAGCCCCGCTGCAAAGCCGGCGTCGAGCCCCAAGATCCTGGCGACGAGAACCGAAGCTGCGAGACCCACCAGGCTAACGCATATCGCGAGCAAGAGCGGCTTCACGCCGTTGCGCTTCAGGGCAAGAACGAACTGCGGTCCGACGGAGTAACCGACCCCAAACAAGAACAGCAGAAAGAGAAAAGACTTGGTCATACTGGAGACGGGGATGCGGGCGAATTGTCCGACCAGTAGCCCGGCGAACAGAGCACCCGTTACCGGACCAATCGTGAAGGTCCCGATCCTGAAGCTTCCGATCCAGTATCCGGCGGCGATGACAAGGAACAGCGCGAGCTCGGGGTAACGAACCAGGAACTGTTCCAACCAGGCGAGCATGACCCCTCATCCCATTTTTCAGACATCAAGGAGGCCGATGAAGTTTGATGCTCCGCGTTGATCTAGATCAAGACAGCCGAGCGGCCCCCGAGGAATTGCCAGTCCCGGATGGGCTGCCAGTTGGCCGGCCCCAGGATAACGAAGCAGCGAGGCGCAACCGGCTAGGTCGAGGATGGCGTTAGAGGTACAGGCGCCACTGCTCGTCGCCACAGATGGAGCAAACGGATGTGGGTCCTGATGTACGTCTTCTCCTACTCAGTCAGTCCGGCCGCTACCATGGACAGGGCCGAATGGAGGCTCCTCCCAACCGTGGTGTTTCAGGAATTCACAAGCGAGGAGCGATGCAGGTCGGCCAAGGCGACGCTCGAAGGCAGCCTGAAGGAGGCGGGAGCCAAGCTAAAAAGCGGCATGGAAGACTTGAAGAGCATAGGCAAGGCTGACCCGGCGCAGATCATCATTGCCTATAATGTGGAATGTCTTCCGAAATAAGTTCGGCGGCCCCATGGTGGGATACTGACAAGCCGAGCCCTTGATCCCGCGCTTTTCGCGTCGATACGCTCCCTTCCAGGGGATGGTGAAGGCGGAATGCGCGCAGTATCCAAATTCTCTAGCGCAATCAACGCGACTCACGACGTCCAGTCCTTCGCGCAAAAACTTTCCCCTTCCATCGTCGGGCAAATCAGTTGTCCAATCCCGCCCGTCTCACCCGATCGAGGGGCGCTTCGCGATCGTCACGAGTGTTGCGGTGAGATGCGGTGGACGCGGAGTGCGCAACTGACGAGTGCGCGCAACGCGGACGGCGAAGTCGTGTGGTCCTGACGCCCCAGTGGCTGGTGTTAAGTCAGCGAGAGGCCAGCGCCTCTTGCTGATGACGGTGGCAACAAAGCCCGGTCTCACCGAGGAGATCACGTATAAGCCGTAAACCATCGCGCAGGGAAAGCCGGGCTGTTTCCGGTTACACCTGTGGTCCTACCCCCGTGCTTTTTGT
>NZ_JAFCJK010000030.1 GCF_018131005.1 Bradyrhizobium lablabi | reverse complement strand
TATTTATTTTTACCACCCGCCTTGACCCGCGAAATGAGCTCTCGCCGCACAAGCGATGCAAGCTCTTCCTCCGTAGGTCCAAGGGGAATTTCGTCAGCGTAGGCAGACCCTTCTGGCTGACGCGTGGCGCTGCCAGTACGGAGCTGACGATGACGCAGGAACAGCAACGCCAAATCAAGAGGGCCGCATTTGCGGAAGAGCTGAACCGGCTCGTCGCAAAGCACCTCGGCGCCGATCCATCGCTGAACGATTACGAGGCGCTGGTTACCGCGATGGTCGAGCTGGCCACGTAGCTAAACCTCATCGAGAGCGACATGATGGACCGAGCTGCAGAGCCCGGCTGCTGAAAAAAGACGACGACTACTCGATAACGAAGACCACGATCAGTAACTGACCGATCGCGTGCAGCTGCCACTCCACGGGTCTTCGGTACTCGACCCCTCAGTGATCTCCCTCCACGGCCTCTACTCGCGGGTGTAGGCTATGGTTTCGTTTCACTCGGGGAGGCCAAGATGAAAGTCCTTGCAGCTCTTGCCTTACTGGTAGTCCTTTTGCCCGAAACCGCGCGCGGCGCCAATTTCGAGATTATTCCGGGATATTCGGATCCCGGTACCGATCTGAGTTATCAAATGTGGACAGCGCGGCTTCACGACAATGCGAATCGTCGAGTTTTTTCCTGCAGTGCTCACTGGGACGCCCGGGACGCAGATCATAGCAAATGGCGCTTCTTTGCCTATTGCAATCAATTCACTGACTGGCAGAGCAAATTGCCTGCAAGCTCCAATGTGAAGACCACATACAACGTCCAGAAGTACCAAGCGGATCATACAGTTGTAGCTTGGCAAATTGATGAGGTGACTGGCAAAGCTCAGGTGTGCTTTCCAGGTTCTATAGGAATTAATGGCGACAATTGTATCGACATCACGCCGCCATGACATCGCTGCGGCAGACTCGCATTCCGGCCGGTGATGCATAGATGCCGGCCATGCGAAGAACATTTGAGTTTTGCACTCCCGCGGCTCACAAGGTCGTACCGAGTGGCCCGGATTGGATCCACGAGGTTAAATACGACGGCTACCGCGGGCGCGTGATCCGCGACGGCAAGGACGTGAAGATCCTCTCTAGGTCCGGCCTGGACTGGACGTGGCGCTTCCCGTGGATCGCCGAGACCGCGCTGAAGATCCGCAAGAGCCGCTTCATGATCGACGGCGAGATCGTTGTCCTCGACGTACAGGGCATATCGGACTTCGATGCGCTGCACTCCAATCGCCGCAACGAGGAGGCCCAGCTCTACGCCTTCGACCTTCTTGTGATGGAGGGTAACGACCTGCGCGACGTCCCCCTGGTCGATCGCAAGAGCAAGCTCGCCCAGCTCCTGGTTCGGCGACCCGAAGGCATCTTCGTGGCGCCCTATGAGCAAGGCGAGATCGGCCCCGACCTATTCGATGCTGCCTGCCGAATGAAGCTGGAGGGTCTTGTCTCCAAGCACCGGCTGCGGCGATACCGGCCGAAGACTTGCGACTGGGTCAAGGTGAAGAACCGGACGCACCCCGCGTACAGCCGCGTGGTGGATCAATTCTAGGACGCGAGCGTACTGCTTTTGGGGTCTAAGCAAAAATTTCTGCTCAATTGAAGCATGGCCCGCTTCCACGTTAGCGGGGATTGCCCAGATGGGGCGGCGGTCGGGGCCAAGCTCGACGAGGGTAATAGTCCGTGCAATGATCCGTTGTACCGGATGAAACTTGGCCGGTGTCGGCATTGAGGACGCTGCAGGCTTGGTTCTCGAAAAGGTAGCAGGGCAGACCGTGCGCATCATAGGCGTTTGTATCGTAGCCCCCTCCCCCAAAGCAGAAGCAGGCGCACATTCGCGACTTGGGTTTTGCTGAAGCAATGTGCGTCGCGCCGATGGACGAGGCGATCATCACGAGCACGATAGTGGCGACCAGTTTCATCTTCCTCTCCTCCGCTCGCAAGACAATGGTCCACGGTAAGCACGGATGCAGGAAGTGGTTCGTCCAAAGCGCGAAGATCGCAACCTCCGGCTTTGATCCGATCAATCGGTGGAGATTGGAACAAGCACGATGCCACTTGGTTCCAATTCTGGCCCGTTCCGGACCTCGCATGATGTCCGCTTCTGCGCCGCTGTTAGGGGTTAAGCGGACATCGCAGAATCAAGGTGAGCCAACCGGGCGCACCCCGCGTACAGCCGCGTGGTGGATCAACTCTAGGGCGCTGACGCCTGCTTTTGGGGTTTAAGCGGAAATTTTCTGCTCAGTCAGAGCATAGCCCGGTTTTGACCCAAAGCAGCGGTAAAGCGCGCGACGTCGCGTTCTTCCGCGATACAGCGGTGAAGCTCCTTGTCAAGCGGATCATTGTTGCCGACGGCGCGGACGAACGTAGCCGCGCATTGAGCCGTCGCTTGCAATAACGCGATGACACGGGATCGACGGGTCGTAATTCGTGCGCATTATGGCGCCAACCGCGCGTGCAGCTTTTGGATTGCCGGCTTTAGCAGCGACAGCTTTGTACGTGAGGGTCTTCCCCTTTGGGATCTTGCGAACGATGTCGCGGACCTTATCCGAAAACGTTTTCATAGGCGGAGTGTAGCATTGTTTCTCAGAAGGTTTTCGCCTTTTTTACTTTCGATTGGAACGGGCGCGTCGCGTTGGCACGGAAGATTTGACCGGACGTGCCGGTGGTTAGTTTCGAAGTGCGCGCGGTCATCTTAACGTTGTGGGCAGCTATTGGCCCTTCTCGGACATTCGATTTGACGTCCGTGATGTCCGCCTTCGAGGGCTAAAGCGGACATAGCCATCATCCTGACTGATGCCGCCTTTTGGACCCGAACCGGACCAGTGCGACTCGCCACGGCATCCGGCGTGGGATACGATAGGTCTAATCCTCGGTGTGCGGGCTGCCAGACGCTGGTGTGTTCGGCACCCCAACGCCTCCGCCATTGAGTGCGTTTCCGCGTGATGCCTTGCGGTAGCAAAGGCCACGTAAAGGGAGGGTTTGATCATGTTAATTTGCCAATGCAACGCAATTCATCGACGCGATGTGGTATGCGGCGGCGGTGCTGCCTTGTTCAGCGCCGTCGTGGCGGCGCTGATCGGCAGCGGGAAGCCGTTACGCGCAGAAACGGTCGCTGGTAAGGTTCCGGAGATCGATCGTGTGGCAGTGCGCGTGGTCGTCGACATCTACCAATTCGCTGTCGCGCCGAGCCGGAAGGCTTCCGATGTTGAGATTGAACACTTCGGCTGGGGCATCGGCGGTGGCAAGCCGCCGGGTAAAACGTTGATCAGTGAGTTCGGACTGTCGATGCACGTCGAGTC
>NZ_JAFCJK010000003.1 GCF_018131005.1 Bradyrhizobium lablabi | reverse complement strand
GAGTGTCGCTTGCTGTTTCGCCGAGACAAGTGTTGCTTTTCCAACCTCTCCCCGCTCTTTTGCGGGGAGAGGTCGGATTGCATCGCAAGATGCGATCCGGGTGAGGGGCATGGCAATGCGTGGCCGCAACGAAGAGCCTATCCGGCGCGCAAGACGGTTACGCGCCAATCAAACGGAAGCGGAAACCGTGCTCTGGAATCGCATCCGTAACCGCCAGATCGATGGCTACAAATTCGCGCGGCAGGTTCCGATCGGACATTACATCCGTGATTTCGTATGCCGCGAAAGCCGGATGGTGATCGAGGTTGACGGCGGGCAGCATGCCGAGTCGGCCGCCGATGCGCTCCGTGATCGCTACCTAGCCAGCGAGGGATATCGAGTTCTTCGCTTCTGGAATAACGATGTGCTCAGGAATATCGAGGGTGTCTTGATCACGATTCAGCTTGAGCTGCGTGGATAGAGCCCCTCACCCCAACCCTCCCCCCGTGAAGGACGGGGAGAGGGAGTGTCGCTTGCTGTTTCGCCGAGACAAGTGTTGCTTTTCCAACCTCTCCCCGCTCTTTTGCGGGGAGAGGTCGGATTGCATCGCAAGATGCGATCCGGGTGAAGGGCATGGCAATGCGTGGCCGCAACGAAGAGCCTATCCGGCGCGCAAGACGGTTACGCGCCAATCAAACGGAAGCGGAAACCGTGCTCTGGAATCGCATCCCCGACCGCCGGACGTATTCGGGAATATCGAGGCACGATTCAGCTCGAGCTGCCTGGATAGAGCCCCAAGGGCAAAGTCAGCCCTTCGTAATCCTGTCGATCTCCGCCATCTCCTCCGCGCTCAGCTTCCAGCCAATCGCCTTGACGTTCTGTTCGACCTGCTCGACGCGCGTTGCGCCTGCGATCACGCTTGCGACTTGCGGGCGTGCAGCGAGCCACGAGAAGGCGAGTTCGAGCATGGTGTGGCCACGCTCCTTTGCAAACACGCCCAGCTTCTCGACGATGTTCTCGTTGCGCGCCGTGACGTAGCGGTCGCGTAGCGCCGGGGCCTTTGCAAAGCGGGTGTCGGGTGGCGCCGCCGCGCCGCGTTGGTACTTGCCGGTGAGCAGGCCGCTCGCGAGTGGAAAGAACGGCAGCAGGCCGAGATTGTATTCTTGCGCGGCGGGCAGCAGATCCTTCTCGATGTCGCGCACCACGAGGCTGTATTCGTCCTGGCAGGAGATGAAGCGATTGACATTCATTGCGCGCGCGACGTGCTCGGCCTCCGCGACGCGCCACGCCGGGAAGTTCGAATTGCCGACGTAGCGAACCTTGCCCTGGCGAACGAGGTCGTCGAGCGCGCGCAGCGTCTCGTCGATCGGCGTCAGCGGGTCGCAATCGTGCTGCTGGTAGAGATCGATGTAGTCGGTCTTGAGCCGGGTCAGGCTCGCTTCCACAGCGGTCATGATATAGCGGCGCGAGGCGCCCTGCCTGGTGCCGTCGGTCGCCATCGGCTTGGCGTATTTGGTGGCGAGCACGATCTCCTTGCGCCGGTCGCCTAACACAGTGCCAAGAACGGTCTCCGAACCGCCCATGCCGGCATAGATGTCGGCGGTGTCGAACAGGGTGATACCGAGGTCGATCGCCCTGTGGATCACCTTGCGCGAGGCCTCCAGATCGGTGCGCTGGCCGAAATTATTGCAGCCGATGCCGACGGCCGACACGCGCAGGCCGGAGCCGCCGAGATTGCGAATTTCCATGAGACACCCACGGGAAGCGCGGAACCCGGCCATTGTGGCGCGCGTCGCGGAGACCTGCAAGCTGCGGACCGGCTGCGCGCCGCGCATGGCGATGGGGCAAAAAAGCGGCCCCGGTCAGACGCGGCGACTGACGGGACCGCTCGGGGGGCGCAGATCTCAGACGGGGGGCCTGATCTTGCGCGACGGGAAGCGTAGCTTGGCTTTGTTACGCCCCGGTGACACCAGGCCTCATCCACGATTGCTTCGAGCGAGCTTTTCAGAAGATCCTGCGATAGACGATGAAGCCCGAGTTCTCGGCGACCTTGTCGTAGAGCTGCATCGCAACGTGATTGGTCTTGTGCGTCTGCCAATAGACCCGAGGCGATCCCGCGAGCTTCGCCTGGGCATAGACGCCGTTGATCAAGGCGCGGCCGACGCCCTTGCCGCGCGCCGCTTCGCTGGTGAAGAGATCCTGCAGATAGCAGCTCGGCTCGATCGCCGTGGTCGAGCGATGAAACAGGTAATGCGTCAGCCCGAGCAGCTTGCCGCTGCTTTCCGCGACCAGGGCATGCACCGGCTCATAGGCGTCGAAGAAGCGCTGCCAGGTGGTCGCCGTAATCTCGGGCGCGAGCGCAGTCGGGCCGGAACGCCCGTAGAACGCGTTGTAGCCGTCCCACAAGGGAAGCCACTGGGCGTAGTCCTGCCCGGTGACGAAGCGGATGATGACATCGTCGGACATCGGTGATCCCTCGTTGACGGACATGCGCGTGCGAGACGCCCGTCACTTCTATCGGCGCAATCAGGCCGGAGCAATTGTCGAGAATGCGCGCCTCACTCGGCCGCGCGGAGTTGCCGCGCGGCATTGCGCGCGCCGCCGCGCAGCGAGCGATAGTAGTCCGCCTTGGCGGGGTCATCGGTGTGCCGAACGAGATCGGTCACCGGCGTGTAGCTCAGCATGCGTCCGCCGTCGGGCAACGCGGTGCAACTGAAGCGCAGTACCTGTCCGTCGGCGAGGTTGATGTTGATCGGCGTCGAATCGCCTGTGCGCATCTTCTCGGTGCGCTCGGCGATGAACGCTCCGAGCTCGTCCTCGGGCAGCTCGTAGGCGCCAGTGTCCCGGCCGTGATACATCAGCGCGATGAAGGGCGGCCTGGAGTCGGCCTGCGCGTCGGAGAGCGCGAAGTAATCGCGGAAGGCGCGGTTGATGAACTCGGCGCGGGTGTCGGAATCCAGCAGCACGATACCGATGTCAACCTGGTCCAGCGCGGATGCGAGCCGCGCCGCGGTCGCATGCTCCTCCTGCTCGGCAACGAAGGCGTCGACCCACTTCTGCCGCAACAGGCCGGTGATCACGGCCGTGCCGGCGGCGGTTGCAGCAAGCATCAGCATCCGCGCGACGTCGGACATGCCGAAACCGGGCGTGGCGCGGTGATCCAGGAACAGCAACGCCGAGGACACTACCGCGATCGCGGCACTGGCCAGCCCGGACGTAGTGCCGCTGACGGAGCTTGCAAGCGCAACGATACAGACGAACAGCGGCGCCGGATTGGGCATGAAGATCACATATCGATCGACCGCGAACGTGGTCAACGCAATGATTGCCGTCAGGGCCGGACCTGAGATTGCACGCCAGTCGAACCGCATGTTCGTTCTCTTTGCCCGTCGAAGAACAAGGCCGCAGTTTGACGGCACGGCTGCAACATTGCCGGCATTTCCCGTTTGAACGTTAAGGCGATCCTGTTGAGGGCGAGCGAGCTTTCGCTGCTTTCGAATCAAATGATATGCAGATGCGCATGGAACCGGGTCCCTGCGCCGAGGGTTGGCGCGTGCCCGCCTTGAAGAGGATTTCGATGCCCACCATTTCGCCGTCGCTGCTGCCAGTCCTGATGCTGCTTGCCTCCAACGTCTTCATGACGTTTGCCTGGTATGGCCACCTCAGGTTCAAGGGTCATTCGCTTCCGCTCGTCGTCCTCGCAAGCTGGGGTATCGCCTTCTTCGAGTACTGGCTGGCGGTGCCGGCCAATCGCTGGGGCAGCGCGGTCTATTCGGCGGCGCAGCTCAAGACCATACAGGAAGTGATCACGCTGGTCGTGTTCGCTGCATTCTCGGTGCTGTATCTGAAGGAGCCGCTGGGCTGGAATCACGCGCTCGGCTTTGCCTTCATCGCGGCCGGGGCATTCCTGATCTTCCATAAGTGGGCATGATGGCGCCGCTCAAGCGTTCACGGCAAGGCTGCCGCCTATCTGCCAGCGGGCGTCAGGATCCGCTGCGGCCGCGCACGGTCTTCGCCATGCGTGCCGCTCACTATCAACAGCGAGGCCGCAAGCAGGATCGCCACCGTCAATGTCACGGTCACAAGTCTCACAAGTCCGACGGGTGTCTTCATATATTCGAGCCGTGATGTGCCAGCCGCGGCCTTGCCGCGTAGAGGTGCTAATCGGAAAATGCTCAACTACGTTGGAATTGACATCGCCATGGTGATCTTGCTCGACACCACCGTCAGCAGGACGGCAAGGCAGAGCGTCAGCGAACCGATCGCGAGCGAAGCGGCGATCGCGTTCGTCAGCCGGGAGGATGCCACTGGGGCAGGGCGGTCCTGGAAGCCCACCGTGCCGGACGACCGTATCATGGTCTAAATCCTTCAGGGCGCGGGCGAATCACCCGCGACATCGGCGGGAATTTGCAAATCGTCGCCGGCAATATTGCGGCGGCGGCGCCCAAAGTGCGGCTAAAACACGGCGAAAAAGCAGGCTTGCCCGCTATTTTGGGCAATTATCCCGCTATCCCCGCTCTTCAGGCACCGGTCACGACGCCGGCCGGGTCGTCGACTTCGTTTCCGGGTCGCCAGTCCATCGTGACGAAACGGGGTGTTTGCTCCACCCGTTTCAGCCAGGCGCGGATCGCCGGGAAGGCGGCGAGGTCGTAGTCGCAGCGGTCGGCGACATGGGTGTAGCCGTAGAGCGCGATGTCGGCGACCGTGAGCTGGTCGGCGGCAAAATAGGCATGTCCCTTCAGGTGATTTTCCATCACCTGCAGCGCCGCGTAGCCTCGCTCCATCCAGTCTTCAAGCGCATGCGTCTGCAGGTCGCGCCCACCTCTGACCAGCGAGAGCCAGAAAAAGGCAGCGCCGATGTTCGGCTCCAGCGCATGCTGTTCGAAGAACATCCACTGCAGCGCCTCGGCGCGTTCGATCCGTGAATCCGGGGACAGCGACGTGCCCGTGGCGACATACCAGAGGATGGCGTTCGACTCGGCGAGGTAGCGGCCTTCCGCGACTTCAAGCAACGGCACCTGGCCGCTCGGGTTCTTGGCCAGGAATTCCGGTGTGCGGCTCTCGCCGCGCAGGATGTCGACCTCGACCGCTTGGTAGGGCGTGTTGAGCAGGGCTAGCGCCAGACGAACCTTGTAGCTGTTGCCGGAGCGCTGCATCGAATAGAGCTTGTACATCGTTTTTAAATTCACTCGATCGAGAAGACTGCGCGGCTCCACGTGCGTGGCATGCTGCCAGCGCACCGCGCACAGAGAATGATGCCGGCGGGGTTGCGTAGCAAGTCCCGCGTCGTGGAAAAAGTCGAAACGTCTACCGCACTGCACGCGCGCAGAACGATTCTAACAACACACGAGAACAACTTGGATCACGCTTGCGCGACTCGCAGCGAGCCTGCGCCGGCTGCGCCGCGCGCGTGGACTGCAGCGCGAGCAATCAAGATGAACATCGTCGCACTGGCAAGGAAGCCGAGTGGGATGCCAGTGGCGCCGGCCAACGAGCGTGCGAGCAGCGGCGCGATCCACACCGCGGCGAGCAGGCTGATCTCGTGGTCGAGGAAAGCTGCGCCGGCTCGCGCGGCGACAAGAAAGGCCATCGCGGGCGCAAGCAGCATGAGGTCATAGTCGAGGATATGGGGCGAAGCGAGCGCGGTCGCGGCGATCAGGAGCGCTGCCTTGATGTCGTCAGCGCCCGGCGAGCGCCAGACCCAGGCGGTGCAGCCGGCCGTGATCGCGCAGACCGCGCCCTGAACCAGATAGGCCAGCGGCACGCTGCCGCCCCAGAGGCGGACTGCGGCGAACGCGCTCTGCAGCTTCTCGAAACCGACATTGCCTTGTTCCAGCAGCAAGTTGCGTGAGGTCTCGGTGGATGCGAAGAATGCCGTCCATGCATCGGCGCCGAACAACAGGAGTGAGGCGCCGGCGAGCGCGATCACGGTGATCGTGGCCGCCATGATGGATCGCCACTGTCCGCCCGCCACGAGCGCGAACGGAATGACGAGCGCGAATTGCGGCTTATAGGCGAGCAGACCGAACAGCACGCCGGCAAGTCCCGGCCGCCGCGGCAGCAAGACGAGCGCGCCTCCCAATAGCGCGGCAGTAAGAAATCCGTTCTGACCGTGGCCGAGATTGATGAAGACGGCGGGAAAGGCCGCGGCCGCGAGCAGCCAAAGCCTTGCGACGGGGCCATCGTCATGACGAGCCCGGCGCAGAATTGCACCGATTACACCGAGATAGACCGCGAATGTCATGGCCTGCCAGAGGGCGAGCGCCAACGGGTAGGGCAGCAGCGCCAGCGGGGCTGCGAGCAGGAAGAAGCTCGGCGGATACAGCCAGCTGTAATAGGGCGTATCGGGCCCGAACAGGCGTTGTTCGCGCGCATGGTGCGCGACCATGTCGTAGGCCTCGGTGGCATTGTGTTCGAGCGCCAGCGATCCAGCGGCGTAGAAGCTCGAGAAGTCGGTTCCGATCGGCTTGCCGGAGCGGTCGACCAGGTCATGCGACAGAGCGATCCAGCCACAGATGGCAAGGCACGCAAGGCCGATCAGGATCAGGCAATAGGCGCGGGTACGCGCGGGCGTCAGCCAGTCGCCGGATCGCAGGGCTTGCCAGATATGAGCCATTTGGTCGCGGATGTTTAGGATTGTTGCGCGAGCGTAACCCCGCGTCTTTAAGGTTCCCTAAATTGTGAGCGTCGAAACGGAAGCTTCTTGCGGCGCAACGGCGAGAGGCCTAGGGTGCCGTGATCCCATTCAAATCAAGTCGTGGTCATTGGCTCACGACGTTTGCCAGGAGATGATGATGGCCTTCCTGTCCGCTGCGCTCGACCGTGTGAAGCCGTCCGCGACGATCGCGGTCACGGACAAAGCACGCGCGCTGAAAGCCGCGGGCCGCAACGTCATCGGCCTCGGCGCTGGTGAGCCTGACTTCGACACGCCTGCCAACATCAAGCTGGCCGCGATCCGCGCGATCGAGGCCGGCAAGACCAAGTACACCGATGTCGGCGGCATTCCGGAGCTCAAGGACGCCATCATCAGCAAGTTTCAGCGCGAGAACGGCCTGAGCTACAAGCCCAACCAGGTCATCGTCGGCACCGGCGGCAAGCAGGTGCTCTACAATGCGCTGATGGCGACCATCAATCCGGGCGACGAGGTGATCATCCCCGCGCCTTACTGGGTCAGCTATCCGGAGATGGTGGCACTTGCCGGCGGCGAGTCGGTGCCCGTGGTCTGCACAGCCGCGAACGGCTTCAAGCTCAAGCCCGAGGATCTCGAAAAGGCGATCACGCCGAAGACCAAATGGGTCATCCTGTGCTCGCCGTCGAACCCGACCGGCGCCGCCTATACCCGCGCCGAATTGAAGGCGATCACCGACGTGCTGGTGAAGCATCCGCATGTCTGGGTGATGACCGACGACATGTATGAGCATCTCGTCTATGACGACTTCGTCTTCACGACCGCAGCGCAGGTCGAGCCCAGGCTCTACGAGCGCACGCTGACCGTGAACGGCGTGTCGAAGGCCTATTGCATGACAGGCTGGCGCATCGGCTATGCCGGAGGACCGGCGCAACTCATCAAGGCAATGGCGACGATCCAGTCACAGTCGACCTCGAACCCGTCGTCGATCGCGCAGTGGGCGTCGGTCGAGGCGCTCAACGGCCCGCAGGACTTCATTCCAGCGAACAACAAGGTGTTCAAGGAGCGGCGCGACCTCGTGGTGTCGATGCTCAACCAGGCAAGCGGCATCGAATGTCCGCGTCCCGAGGGCGCCTTCTACGTCTATCCGTCCTGCTCCGGCACGATCGGCAAGACGGGGCCGTCCGGCAAGGTGATCGGCAATGACGAGGACTTCGTCACCGAACTGCTCGAGAGCGAAGGCGTCGCCGTCGTGCAGGGTTCTGCGTTCGGGCTCGGACCTGCGTTCCGCATCTCCTACGCCACCAAGACCTCGGACCTCGAGGATGCTTGCAAGCGCATCCAGCGCTTCTGCGGCAATCTGCGATAGGACTGCTTTGCGCGAAGGTTCGGTCTCGCCTGTGGTGCGCGACCGAACCGAGCATTGAAATGCGCGCCTCGAAACAGGCAATGTGTCAAATCACATCTTGATCAGGTTTCCTGCGTCACACGCGGGAAGTTTTTGCGGCATCTTTGCGGTGCGCCTTCTTTTAGACACGTCGCTTTCCTTCTGTCCGCCGCGCAAATTCAGCTCACGGAGACAGACCAATGCGACTTTCGACACTAACCCTTGCCACGCTCGCGCTGCTGGCGCCGATCGCCACTGCCAACGCGATGCAGCCGGCTCCCGCCGGCGTCCTGCAATGCCAGGGCGGCGAGAACGTCGGTTTCGTGCTCGGTTCGGTCACCCAGCTCGAGTGCGTATTTCAGAGTGAGGGCCGCCGGCCTGAGCCCTATATCGCGACCGTGCGTCGCGTTGGCGTTGACCTCGGCGTTACCGCGCAGACGCAGCTCGCTTGGGCAGTGAGCGCGCCAACCGATCGGATCGGACGCGGCGAACTCGCCGGCAGCTACGGCGGTGTCGGCGCCAACGTGTCGGTCGGCATTGGCGGCGGCGGCAACTTCCTTGTCGGTGGCGCGCAGAATGCCTACGCGCTACAGCCGGTCAGCGTGCAGGGCCAGACCGGCTTCAACGTGGCAGCCGGTGTCGCGGCGCTCGACCTCGCGCCGGTCAGCATCGGCGGCCCGCACCGCCACCACCATCACCGCCGGCATCACCGCCACTGAGCGAAGTCTGCGCTTCACTCAAGTCGCATCAATCAAAAGGGGTTCGCGCAAGCGGGCCTCTTTTTGTTTGTCCTTACTTGCTGTCACCAAGCCGCGCGAGGGCCTCAAATCTGGCACGACATCCGATGCTATGGCATAGGAGGCCAGGCGCCGCTGAAACGGCGCTTTCTTTTCTCTCTTCGCGTCACGCCCTAAAGCCGGAGATATCCTCATGCGTCGCTTCGTTCTCCTCGCCGGTGCGGTCACGCTGGTGGCCGCAATCGCCGGCGCCAACGCGCAACAGCCGGTGCAGCGCGCGCAGGTCGGCGTCCTCGAATGCCGCGGCGGCGCCAGCATTGGATTTATCGTCGGATCCCTCACCCATCTCGGCTGCGTGATGCGCGCCGAAGGATTGCCCGAGGATCGCTATATCGCGACCATTCGCAAGGTCGGCATCGATCTCGGCATCACCCAGGAATCGGTACTCGCCTGGGGCGTCTACGCGCCGGTGTCGCGGCTCGGGCCGGGCGACCTCACCGGCGATTATGCCGGCGCGCAGGGCAGCGCGACGCTCGGCGTCGGCGTCGGCGGCAATGTGCTGATCGGCGGTTCCAACAACACAATCGCTTTGCAACCCCTGAGCGTGCAAGGTCAGGTCGGTGTCAACATCGCCGCCGGGCTGGAGAGCATGGAACTGCGCCCGGGACGCTAACACTCTATTGCGTGCGCTTCGTGCGGTCCGTAAGCGCGAGATGATGGGGTCGTAAGGCCGCACTCCCTTCCATCGCACCGCAGCGACATTTCCCGCTTGCCAAAATCCATCGACGGGCGGAGCATCAAAGGTCGCCGACCCAATCACGGGCCGAGCTCCAACTCGAGGAGGCGGCAATGGGACAAGACGTCAGAAGTCCCCGAGGTCCACGGTGCATCGCGCTGGTGGGCCCTTTCCAAAGCGGTAAAACCACACTTCTGGAAGCGATTCTGGCGCGTACAGGCGCCATCAAAACTGCCGGCAGCGTCGATGCCGGAACTACCGTCGGCGATGCGAGCCCCGAAGCGCGCCATCACAAGATGGGCGTGGGCCTGACCGCCGCCACCACCACCTTCATGGGCGACAGCTATACCTTCATCGATTGTCCCGGCTCAATCGAGTTCGCGCACGACATGCGCGCCGCGCTACCGGCGGTTGACGCCGCGGTCGTAGTCTGTGAGGCAGATGAGAAGAAGCTGCCGCAGCTGCAGATCATTCTACGTGAGCTGGAAGAGCTCGGCATTCCCCGTTTTCTTTTCCTGAACAAGATCGATCGCGCCAACAAGCGCATCCGTGAAACGCTTGCGATCCTGCAACCGGCCTCGCGCGTGCCGCTGGTGCTGCGCCAGATTCCGATCTGGAACGGCGATCTGATCGAAGGTTTCGTCGATCTCGCGCTGGAGCGCGCCTTTGTCTATCGCGAGCACAAGCCGTCGGAGGTCGTCGCTCTCGAAGGCGGCAATCTCGATCGCGAGAAGGAGGCGCGCTTCTCGATGCTGGAGAAGCTCGCCGATCATGACGATGCTCTGATGGAGCAGTTGCTGGAGGACATCCAGCCGCCGCGCGACGCGGTGTTCGACGATCTCGCCCGCGAATTGCGCGACGGCCTGATCTGCCCGGTGCTGCTCGGCGCGGCCTGCCGCGGCAACGGCGTGCTGCGGTTGATGAAGGCGTTGCGTCATGAAGCACCTGGCGTTGCCGATACCGCGAAACGCCTCGGCGTGCCGGACCAGAAGGAAGCGCTCGCCTTTGTCTTCAAGAGCACGCATCTGCAACACGGCGGCAAGCTGTCGCTGGTGCGCCTGCTCGCCGGCCGTCTTGACGACGGCACGACGCTGCTCTCGTCGTCCGGCGAGAGCGGGCGCGTTTCCGGCATCCTCAGCGTCAGCGGCGCGCATGACAGCAAGCGTCCGTCGGCGGAAGCCGGCGACACGGTTGCGCTCGGCAAGCTCGACGCGATCAGGACCGGTGACACGATCGCGAGCGGCAAGGTCGCGCCGGCCTCGCTGTTGAACGTCGAGCCAACCGCGCCGGTGCTGTCGATCTCGATCGCTGCGACCGACCGCAAGGACGATGTCAAGCTCGGCCAGGCGCTGTTGCGGCTCAACGAGGAAGATCCCTCGCTGTCGATGATCCAGAATCCGCGCACCCACGACACCGTGCTGTGGGGGCAGGGCGAGATGCATCTGCGCGTCGCGCAGGAGCGGCTCAAGGACCGTTTCGGCGTCAACGTCAAATCGCATACGCCGGCGATCGGCTACCAGGAGACCATCCGCAAACCGATCACCCAGCGCGGCCGGCACAAGAAGCAGTCCGGCGGCCACGGCCAGTTCGGAGATGTCGTGCTGGAGATCAAGCCGAAACCGCGCGGCAGCGGTTTCGAATTCCACGAGAAGGTGGTCGGCGGCGCGGTGCCGCGCAATTACATTCCCGCGGTGGAAGAGGGCGTCGTCGACGGGCTCACGCGCGGACCGCTCGGCTTCCCGGTCATCGATGTCGACGTCACGTTGACGGACGGCTCCTATCACAGCGTCGATTCGTCCGATCTGGCATTCCGGACGGCGGCGCGGATCGGCGTCAGCGAGGCGTTGCCGCAGTGCCAGCCGGTGCTGCTGGAACCGATCCACCTGGTCGAGATCGTGTGCCCGACGGAGGCGACCGCCAAGATCAACGCGATCCTGTCGGCACGCCGCGGCCAGATCCTCGGCTTCGATACCCGCGAGGGTTGGAGTGGATGGGACTGCGTCCGCGCCACCATGCCGGAGGCGGAGATCGGCGACCTGATCGTGGAGTTGCGCTCGGCCACGGCCGGCGCCGGCAGCTTCACCCGCCAATTCGACCGTATGGCGGAGGTGACGGGCCGCGCCGCCGATCAGATCATCGCCGCCCATCGCGACGCGGCCTGATGCCGGCGGTCACGTCCAGGACGTGATCGCTGGCAAGATCGGTCGGTTCATTCGAGACAGCACTCCCATTCACCTCTCCTTCGAGCGAGAGGTGAATGTCTGGTGCGGCAGCAATTCGACTTCGCTACATCATGTTGTAGCTTGTGCCTCACGATGGGGGCGCAAGGACATCATGGTTGAATCCCGCCGCAACCTGGCGCTGGCCTGCGCGCTGAGTGCGCTCGCCGGCTATGTCGACGGGATCGGCTTCCTTCATCTCGGCGGACTGTTCGTCTCCTTCATGAGCGGTAATTCGACCCGGCTCGGCGTCAGCCTTGCCGGAGGGCATTGGAACGGCGCCCTGCAAGCGTTCGGGCTCATCGTCCTGTTCGTCGTCGGAGCAGCGGCCGGAAGCCTGATCGTGCTCGGCCGCGGCGCGCGTCGGCAGCCCTTGATCCTGCTCACCGAGGCGTTGCTGCTCACGGCGGCCGCGTCGGCCGACGCGCTTGGGCAGCCAAACATCGCTGTCGTCGCCATGGTGCTGGCGATGGGACTGGAGAACGCGGTGTTCCAGATCGATGGCGGTGCCGGCCTCGGTCTCACCTATGTCACCGGTGCGCTGGTTAAGGTCGGCCAGCTCATCGCTGCGGCCCTGTCCGGCGGTGCGCGCTGGGCCTGGCTGCCGAACCTGCTGTTGTGGACGGCGCTGGTCGTGGGCGCGCTGCTCGGCGCCTCCGCCTACCGCTGGATCAACCTGGCCGCGATCTGGTTCGCGGCCGGCGCCGCCTGTGCGTTCTGCGCTCTCGTTGCCGCAACCGCGAAGCGGAAGGATTGACAGCGACATCGGCTTGGCCGATGTCACGGCAATGACGTCCGCGACCAAGGCCCGTGCCGCATGCCTGATCGGATGGCCGGCAGCGCATTCCCGCTCGCCGCTGATACATCACTATTGGCTGCGCACCCTCGGCATTGAGGGCGGCTACGTCATCGAGGCGGTGCCGCCGGGCGATTTCAGGGATTTCGTGCTGCGCCTGTCGCTGCGCGGCTTCGTCGGCGCCAACGTCACGATCCCGCACAAGGAGCGGGCGCTCGCCCTGTCGACGCCAGACGATCGCGCCCGCGCCATCGGTGCCGCCAACACGCTTTGGTTCGAGGACGGCGAGTTGCGCTCGACCAACACCGATGTCGAGGGCTTCATCAACAACCTCGACGCCAGCGCGCCCGGCTGGGACAAGGTAACGGACGCGATGGTGCTTGGCGCCGGCGGCTCGGCGCGCGCCGTGGTATTCGGCTTGATCGAACGTGGCATTGCGCGCATCCATCTCGTCAACCGGACCCTCGACCGCGCCCGCACGCTCGCCGATCAGTTCGGCCCGCGTGTTCATCCCGCCGCCTGGGAAGCCGTCGACGAGCTGTTGCCGAACGCCGGCCTGCTCGTGAACACGACGTCACTCGGCATGCACGGCCAGCCCGCGCTCTCGCTTGATGTCGGCCTGTTGCCGGCAGAGTCCGTGGTCGCCGATCTCGTCTATGTGCCGTTGGTGACGCCGTTGCTCGCCGCGGCGCAGGCGCGCGGACTGAAGACGTCGGACGGGCTCGGCATGCTTCTGCATCAGGCGGTGCGCGGCTTTGAATTGTGGTTCGGGCAGCGCCCGCGCGTGACATCGGAGTTGCGCGCGCTGGTCGAAGCCGACCTTACAAAGACTTAAGGTTGGGAATAACGCTGCAAAGCCGGGGTCTAAGCTACGTCAGCCCCACTTCCCGGAGATCACCCATGTCTGCTCGCCACATCCCGTTCGTTCGCCCGCTGTTTGCGCTCGCGATGGTGACGGTGTCCACACTATATGCGATCGCGCAGCAGCCGCCGTCACCAACGCGGGTGCGCGGAACCATCGAGGGTGTCGATGGCAATACGCTCGCAGTGAAGTCGCGCAACGGCGAGGAGGTCAAGCTGCACATGACCAGCGACATCCGCGTCCTCGGCCTCACCAAGATCGCGCTTGCCGATATCAAGGTCGGTTCCTTCATCGGCACCACCACGGTTCCGGGCCCTGATGGTGTGCCGAGCGCCGTCGAGGTACACGTATTCCCCGAGAACATGCGCGGCACCGGCGAAGGCTCCCGGCCCTATGATCTCAAGCCCAACAGCAGCATGACCAATGCGACGGTCGCGCAATCGGTCGTCAGCAATGACGGTCACACGCTCCTGGTCAAGTACAGGGACGGCGAGAAGAAGGTGCTGGTGTCTCCGGAGACGCCGGTCGTGACCTATGTTCCAGCCGACAAAACGGACCTGAAGGCCGGCGCAAAGATCATCGCCTTCACGAAGAAGCTGCCGGACGATTCGTTGGAGACCGATCGCGTCAGCGTCGGCCGCGACGGCCTCACCCCGCCAATGTAACGCTCCTTGCACCCTCCCATCGTGGGAGAAAGTGGTTGGCCAAAGCCAGCTGTACTTGCGGAATACCGCAGAGCGGACGGTGTTTGTCGTTGGCCAGCCAAATTTCCGGGAGGGACACCATGCCAAAATCGCTATTGTCCGGCGCGTTGCTCGCCATTGCATTCGTCTCGATCGCATCGGCGCAGCAGCCGCCGACGGTGCGCATTCGAGGCACTATCGAGGGCGTCGACGGCCCGATGTTGTCGATCAAGTCGCGCGACGGCGCCGATATGAAAGTACGAACGACTGACAACGTCGCGGTGTTCGGCGTCGCCAAGACCGAGCTATCCGAGATCAAGCAGGGCTCCTACATCGGCGTCACCGCGATGCCGGAGCCCGACGGAACGCAGAACGCGATTGCCGTTCACATCTTTCCCGAGAACCAGCGCGGTGCCGCGGAAGGTTTTCGTCCGTGGGATCTCCGCGCCAACTCCACCATGACCAATGCCACGGTGGCGGAGACCGTGAAAGGCACTGACGGCCAGAACATCCTGGTCAAATACAAGGATGGTGAGAAAAAGGTCGTGGTGCCGCCGGGCACGCCAGTCGTGACCTTCGTGGCCGGCGAAAAGTCCGAGCTGAAGCCGGGCGCAAAGATCATCATCTTCGGCGCGGTGAAGAAGGAAGACGGCACGCTGGAAGCCAATCGCGTCAATGTCGGCCGCGATGGCATCACGCCGCCGATGTGACGCAAAACGCGCCTGGGAACTCGATCGGCACGCTCCGTTGTCGTCCCGGCGAAGGCCGGGACGACTTACCTTGGCGGCTCGTTCAATCAGACCGCCAGCACGTGATCGTCGATCTCGGCAATGGTGTTGACGCCGCACAGCCCCATCGTCGTGGTCAGCTCCTTGCCCAGGATGTCGATCGCCTTGGCGACACCGGCCTCACCGCCAGCACCCAAGCCATAGGCATAGGCGCGGCCGATCATGCAGGACTTTGCACCGAGCGCGAGCGCGCGCATCACGTCCATGCCGGTGCGGATGCCGCCGTCGAACATGATCTCCATCTGCGAGCCGATCGCGTCGACGATCTCCGGCAGCACCTCGATCGACGACGGCGCGCCGTCGAGCTGACGGCCGCCATGGTTGGAGACGACGATTGCCTGTGCGCCGGTCTTGGCCGCGAGCTCCGCGTCCTCGACGTCGAGAATGCCCTTCAGAATGAGCTTGCCCGGCCAGATGCTGCGGATCCAGTCGATGTCCTTCCAGTTCAACGAGGTGTCGAACTGCGAGGCGGTCCACTCCGACAGTTTGGTGAGATCCTCGGTGCCTTTGACGTGCCCGGCGATGTTGCCGAAGGTGCGGCGCTTGCCGCGGAGCACGCCGGACACCCAGGCGGGCTTGGTCGCGAAATCGATGAGCTTCGACAGTGACCATTCCGGCGGCACGGTCATGCCGTTCTTGATGTCCTGGTGACGCTGGCCGATCACCTGCAGATCGACGGTGAGCACCAGCGCCGAGCATTTCGCCGCGAGCGCGCGCTCGATCAGCGACTTGATGAAGCCGCGATCCCTCATGACGTAGAGCTGAAACCAGAACGGCTTGTCGACCGCAGCCGCAATGTCCTCGATCGAGCAGATCGACATCGTGCTTTGGGTAAAGGGGATGCCGGCCGCCTGCGCCGCGCGGCAGGCGTGGATTTCGCCGTCGCCGTGCTGCATGCCGAGCAGCCCGACCGGCGCCAGGATCAGCGGCATCGCCGCGGGCTCGCCGAGGATCGTCGTCGAAAGGGAACGTTTGGAAACGTCGACAAGGATGCGTTGGCGAAACTTGATCTGCTGAAGATCCTCAGAATTGGCCCGCAGCGTCTCCTCAGTGTAGGAGCCGCGGTCGGCGTAATCGAAGAAGGCCTTCGGCACGCGGCGTTTGTGCAGTTGGCGCAAATCTTCGATGCAGGTAATGTGCTTCATGGACGTTCCGGCCCCTCCTTTATGTCGCAAGTCGTGCGTCATCTAGCATGGTTGGATCGCCTGCCAAATCGCCCGACCGAACCGAAGGGAGAGCGCGATGATACAACCGATCTCGAAGCCGAAAGCCGACGAAAACGCGGAGAAGCGCCGTCTGGACGATGCCCTGGAGGAGGGTTTGGAAGAAACCTTTCCGGGTTCCGACCCCGTCAACGTCACTCAGCCGGCGCCAAGCAAGGGCGACCGCCACGTCAAGCGCAAGGGCGAGGGATAACGGCGCGTTACGCCGACAAGGTTCCCGTGGGGAGTAATCCTTTATCTCACAATCATTTAGCATGAGGTATTGCGCTTCGGCGCCGGTAATGATTCATCATATTTTTTGAAATCATTTTGGCGCCTGAGGGACTATAAGGCCAATGCACGTTAAAATGGCGGGCATTCAGGGTTTTCTCGTGGGTGGTCGGGAAGCCGCTGCTTGGGGGTGATATGAGCCGCAAATATTTTGGGACGGACGGGATTAGGGGCCGCGCCAATGGACTGATCACGCCTGAGCTTGCGCTCAAGGTCGGACAGGCGGCAGGCCTGGTTTTTCAGCGCGGCGATCATCGCCATCGCGTCGTCATCGGCAAGGACACGCGGTTGTCCGGCTACATGATCGAGTACGCCATGGTTGCCGGCTTCACGTCGGTCGGCATGGACGTGCTGCTGCTCGGGCCGATGCCGACGCCGGCGGTTGCGATGCTCACCAAGTCGATGCGCGCCGACCTCGGCGTCATGATCTCGGCGTCGCATAATCTGTTCGAGGATAACGGCATCAAGCTGTTCGGGCCGCAGGGCTTCAAGCTCTCCGACGATGTCGAGAGGCAGATCGAGCAGTTGCTCGACGAATCGCTCGACCGCCGCCTGGCGCAGAGCGCGAGCCTCGGCCGCGCCCGCCGCATCGACGGCGTCCACGACCGCTATATCGAATTCGCCAAGCGCACGCTGCCGCGCGACCTCAGCCTCGATGGCCTGCGCGTGGTGGTCGACTGCGCCCACGGCGCCGCCTACAAGGTGGTGCCGGAAGCGCTGTGGGAGCTTGGCGCCGACGTCGTGCCGATCGGCGTCGAGCCCGACGGCTTCAACATCAACAAGGAATGCGGCTCGACCTCACCGGAGGCCCTCGCCAGGAAGGTGCGCGAGATGCGCGCCGACATCGGCGTCGCGCTCGATGGCGACGCCGATCGCGTGATCCTGGTCGACGAGCGCGGCCATTTGGTGGACGGCGACCAGCTTCTCGCTGTCATCGCGCAAAGCTGGAAGGAAGAGGGCAGGCTGGCGAGGCCCGGCATCGTCACCACCGTGATGTCCAATCTCGGGCTCGAGCGCTTCCTTGACGGCATCGGCCTGCAGATGGAGCGCACGGCGGTCGGCGACCGCTATGTACTCGAGCGGATGCTGAACGGCGGCTACAATCTCGGCGGCGAGCCGTCGGGCCACATCATTTTGTCGGATTACGCGACGACCGGCGACGGCTTCGTCGCTGCGCTGCAAGTGCTCGCGGTGGTGCAGAAGCTTCGCCGCCCGGTGTCGGAAGTCTGCCGCCGTTTCGATCCGCTGCCGCAGATCCTGAAGAACGTGCGCTATCGCAGCGGCAAGCCGCTTGACGACGCCGAGGTGAAGTCCGCGATCGTTGATGGCGAGAAGCGCCTCAACGGCCATGGCCGCCTGCTGATCCGCGCCTCCGGCACCGAGCCCGTGATCCGCGTGATGGGCGAAGGCGACGATCGCATTCTGGTCGAGGACGTCGTCGACAACATCGTCAACGCGCTCGGTCAGGCCGCGGCATAACGCTTGATCATGTGCTGAATCGACGAGCGAGTTCGGCTGCTGCCGTGCCCCTCCGGTGGGGAGGCCGGAATTCTGGCGAAGCTTGAATCCCTGAGGGGGAGTCTCCGCGAACTCCCACCACCGTCTTTGCGGAAGAACACTCTGCGCCAACCCTCCAGAGCGGGAGAGAGAGAGAAGACGGGCGCCCGTCCGCCGCATCGCTGCCATCACCTAATCGGGCTGGTCTGAGCCGCTTCCGCGTCGTACGACACAAAGATATTGATCAAACCGTTTCGGAATATTCCTTGAACAAGCCCGTCGTGAGCGAAGAGGCACTGGGTGAGCCGGTGCTGGTCCCCGAGTTGACGCCCGCGCTGGCCGCAAGGTCCGCCGCGGCGGGGCCGGCCTATGTCGTGCTTGTCGGCATCAGCTTCTCGCACTTCCTCAACGACACAATGCAGTCGCTGATCGCGTCGGTCTATCCGATCCTGAAGGACAACTACGCGCTCGACTTTGCGCAGATCGGCCTGATCACGCTGGCGTTCCAGTTCACGGCCTCGCTGCTGCAGCCGGTGGTCGGACATTTTACCGACAAGAAGGCGCAGCCGTTCTCGCTTGCGATCGGCATGGGTTTCACTTTCTTCGGCCTCTTGCTGCTCAGCGCCGCGCACAGCTACGGAATCATCCTGATCGCGGCGTCGTTGGTCGGCCTCGGATCCGCGGTGTTTCACCCGGAATCGGCGCGGATCGCGCGGCTTGCCTCTGGCGGGCGCTATGGCTTCGCGCAATCGGTGTTCCAACTCGGCGGCAGCTTCGGCACCTCGATGGGGCCGGTACTCGCGGCGCTGATCGTAGTGCCGTTCGGCCAGCCGTCGATCGCGTGGTTTTCCTCGATCGCCTTCCTGGCGATCGTGATCCTGTGGCGCATCGGCATCTGGTACAGGCCGCAGATCGCGCCGAAGAAGGGAGCCCGGATCGCGCAGCATCCCGACCATCCGGACCGGAGGCGGGTGAAGATCGCGCTCGTCGTGCTGGTCGCGCTCCTGTTTTCCAAGCAGCTCTACGTCTCGAGCCTGTCGAGCTACTACATCTTCTATCTGATCGACAGGTTCGGCGTCTCGACGCAGGCGGCGCAGCTCTATCTCTTCATCTTCCTTGCCGCTAACGCGGCCGGTGCGTTTTTCGGCGGTCCACTCGGCGACCGTTTTGGCCGCAAATATGTGATCTGGTTCTCGATCCTCGGCGCGCTGCCATTCACGCTGGTGCTGCCCTATGCCGGCCTGTTCGCAAGCGCCGTGCTGACAGTCTTCATCGGCCTGATCATCTCGTCGGCGACGCCGTCGATCATCGTGTTCGCGCAGGAACTGATGCCGCATCGCTTCGGCATGATCTCGGGTGTGTTCTTTGGCGTCGCCTTCGGCATCGGCGGACTCGGCGCTGCCGTGCTCGGCAAGCTCGCCGACCACACCTCAATCGCCTTCGTCTACCATCTCTGCGCCTTCCTTCCGGCGATCGGGCTGCTCGCGGTGTTGCTGCCGAAAATGCCCAAGGACGCCCATTGACGGTCGTGCATCGAAGGCCGCGCACTGCCGCCGCTCGTTAAGCTTCTTCTAACGGATGCCGTCTTGCGCACGTGGCGACGCGTCCTGCGTCAACGCATCGTTAGCATCTGTGACATGCTGGCCATTTCGTTGTGTCGCAGATGCATCGCTTGCGGCGCGAAGTAGAGAAATGGGCGAACGCGAGTGAGAGAAAATCAACCTTAAAAATTAGGGTTAAGTGCGGCTTAAACATTTGCTGGCATCGTCCGTTTTGAGTTTCAGATGTGGGGCTTTTGCGTTCGCCTCACCGGTCAAAAGGACGAACCCAATGCGTAACGTTAAGTCCCTCGTCGCCGCCGCGGCATCCCTGATGTCCTCGGTGGCGTTCGCCGCCGACATGCCGATCGCGCCTCCGCCGGCGTACGCGCCCCCGATCGTTGACGACTTCGGCGGCTGGTATCTGCGCGGCGACATCGGATTTTCGAACCAGCGCGTCGACCACCTGAGCAATGCACTGGATGTCACCACCACGTCGTCGATCCAGAACCTCAGTTTCAACACCGCCGGCATCTTCGGCCTCGGCGTGGGTTATCAATTCAACAACTGGTTTCGCGCTGACGTGACCGGTGAGTATCGCGGCAATTCCCAGTTCTACGGCACCGACCAGATTACCTTTCCGGGTGGCGTCGGCGCAGACACCTATCACGCGACCAAGAACGAGTGGGTGGTTCTCGGCAACATCTATGCCGATCTCGGCACCTGGTGGGGCCTGACTCCGTTCGTCGGTGCCGGCGTCGGTGGCGCGCGGGTTTCGATCAACGGCTTCACCGATACCGGCATCACCAACATCGGAACCGGCGCGCTGCCGGGTCTTGCCTTTGGCGACAGCGTCTCCAGGTGGAACTTCGCCTGGGCGGTGCACGCCGGCCTTGCTTACAGGGTCTCGCCAAACTTCACGGTCGAGCTCGCATATCGCTATCTCGACATGGGCGATGGTCTGACCGGCGATCTCAGGACCTTTGACGGCCTCAACTCCGTCGTCAATCCGACCACCTTCAATCACCTGACCTCGCACGACTTCAAGCTCGGCGTGCGCTGGTATCTCGACAGCCCGGAGCCCTACATGCCGCCGGCTCCGCTCATTCGCAAGGGTTAACGCCGAGCATCATCGGTTAACAGTTGCAGCCGGCGCGGGATCATCCCGCGCCGTTTGCTTTGCCGCGTGCCTGGCGCGCTCTGCAACGAGCGCATGACAAAAATGCGCCGAGACAACGATTGGTTAAGGTTAACAGGCGATGATCAACGCGCAAATCGGGGGTTCGAGGGAGCGTTTGCAATGCGTAGGATCTTGCTGGCGGTAATAATGTTGGGCGCGGTGAGCGGCGCGCGCGCCGCCGATATGCCCGTTCTGCGCGGCGGCTTCACCGAGGTGCCGAGGTCGATTCCCAACTGGCAGGGCTTCTATGTCGGCGGCCAGGGTGGCTACGGATCATCCGACGAGAGCTTCAGCGGCAGCAACGCCACCCTGCTCGCGGGCCTGCTCGATCACAACGTGATCCAGCAGATGGATGTCGCAAATTGGAATCTCGGCCTCGGAAAGGTATCCGAGCGGTCTTCGGCGTACGGCGCCTTTGCCGGCTACAACTGGCAATGGGATGACGTCGTGGTCGGCGTGGAAGCGAGCTACGTCCACGGTAATTTCGGCGGCGCCTCGGTCGCGAGCAAGGAGCTCGTCAGCGGCACCGCGTTGTCGGATGGTCTGTTCCACGACGTACGCGTCGATTCTTCGGCCGCGATCAGGATCTCGGATATGGCCACCTTCCGCGGTCGCGCCGGATGGACCTGGGGTTGCTTCCTGCCCTATATCTTCGGCGGCGTCGCGCTCGGCAATGCCGATATCTCGCGCTCCGTCACCGTCCACGACTCGGTGAGCACCACCATATTCGGCCCATTCTCGGCGCCGGCGATACTGAACGCGACGGACGCCGTGCATAATCACCTGGTCTACGGCTATAGCGGCGGTCTCGGTTTCGACGTGAACCTGGTGGGCGGCCTCTTCGCGCG
This sequence comes from Bradyrhizobium lablabi, assembly GCF_018131005.1. Classification (GTDB taxonomy): domain Bacteria; phylum Pseudomonadota; class Alphaproteobacteria; order Rhizobiales; family Xanthobacteraceae; genus Bradyrhizobium; species Bradyrhizobium lablabi_D. The sequence continues at coordinate 647,102 of NZ_JAFCJK010000003.1, read as the reverse complement.
TGCCGAATGGGAATACGTTCGCTTTACCTCCAGCGTCGATACCAGCATCAACACGGTGCGCGCGGGCCTCGGCTACAAGTTCTGAACGACAGCCGCGCGGCTTGACAGCACATAGCGCGGCTGGTCGGATGCGCGCTCCGCAAGCGGAGCGCAATCGATGAAAATCCATGGCGACAGCAATTCGGGCAATTGCCTGAAGGTGAAATGGGTGTGCGACAAGCTCGCGCTGCCCTATGCATGGATCGAGATCGACACCATGAAGGGCGGCAGCCGGACGCCCGAATTCCAGAAGCTGAACGGCTGGGGACAGGTGCCGACCGTCGAATTGGACGACGGCCGCACGCTGGCGCAGTCCAATGCGATCATTCGCTATCTTGCGCGCGGCAGCGACCTCATCCCGGTCGAACCCTATCGCGCGGCGCAGATGGATGCATGGATGTTCTGGGAGCAGAACTCGCATGAACCCTATGTGGCTGTCTGCCGCTTTCATGTCGTGTATCTGGGCAAGGCCGTTGCGGAGCTCGATCCGAACCTGGTGAAGCGCGGCTATGTGGCGCTCGATCAACTCGAGCGGCATCTTGGCGGCACGCGGTTTCTTGCCGGCGCCGCGTTCTCGCTTGCCGATGTATCGCTGCTCGCCTATACGCGCTGCGCACATCAGGGCGGTTTCGATCTCGACCGCTATCCTGTGATCAGCCGCTGGATCGGCGACGCCGAACGTGTGCTCGGCCTGCCGCCGGCACGTTAGATCCATCGATTCTGATTGAATCGGAGCCGGGCCCTCGACCTTGTCCTGATGCGCCTTCCTGACGCGAACCAGCTTCTTCTTCGCTGGAAACGTCGCATTCTGACCGGACCGAACATGACCGCAGCCACATCCATCAGCATCCGCCGCGCCCGCCGCGATGATGTCCCTTTCATCGTCGGCATGCTCGCGGATGATCCGCTCGGCAGCGCGCGCGAGCGGATCGGGGATCCGCTGCCGCAAAGCTATTATCAGGCCTTCGAGCGGGTCGATCGTGATCCGAACTTGCAGCTCGTCGTCGCCACCGATGGCGCGGGGACGGTTGTCGGCTGCCTGCAGCTTTGCATTATGCCGGGCCTCTCTTCGCAGGGTGCCTCGCGCGGCCTGATCGAGGATGTTCGCGTCGCAAAGCATTGCCGCAGCCGCGGCATCGGCGAACAGCTCGTGCGATGGGCGATTGCGGAGGCACGCGCGAAAGGCTGCACGCTGGTGGAACTGCTGACGCATCACACGCGCGTCGACGCGCAGCGATTCTATGAACGGCTTGGATTTGCGCGCAGCCATGTCGGCATGACAATTCGCTTTTGAGATGCGTATCAGTTGTCACCTATGCCGCCGGTGGGTCCTCGCTCTTCTATTCGGTTAAGGTGCGATAAACTAAGCCCGCCTCCGTAATTTTACCGAGAGGAACGAGTGCGCTATGTCAGCGTCTCCCATCGGGCGCGGCGGCAGCTTGGGGATTTCAGATGACAAATTATACGATCGTCCGGATTGGCAACGAATACATTGTGCAGGTCGACGACAAGAGCGTTCTGAAAATCTCGAGCCGGCGCAAGGCGGTCAAGCTCGTGACCGACGCGGCGGAACTGCTTGATCAGGAGACAACGGTGCAACAGGTCGACGATTCCCCGTCGATCAGCCGTGCTTCCGACGCAGGACCTGATATGCCCGAAGTTTCTTGACGTTTGGCGACCTTTCCACTATCTCCCGCGGCGGGATACCTCTCCCCACCGAGAGGCAGCTATCTGGAAGGGTAGATCATGACTGCAGCGAAGCCCGCTTCGCGGCCCAACGTGCCGCATTTCTCCTCCGGCCCCTGTGCCAAGCGCCCCGGCTGGAACCCCGAAAATCTCAAGGATGCCGCTCTCGGCCGCTCGCATCGCGCGAAGGCCGGCAAGGCCAAGCTCAAGCTCGCGATCGAACTGACGCGCGAAGTGCTTGAAGTCCCTGCCGATTACAAGATCGGCATCGTTCCCGCGTCCGACACCGGCGCGGTCGAAATGGCGCTGTGGTCGCTGCTTGGCGCGCGCCCCGTCACCACGCTCGCCTGGGAATCCTTCGGTGAAGGCTGGGTCAGCGACATCGTCAAGGAACTCAGGCTGAAGGACGTCACCAAGCTCAACGCGGGCTATGGTGAAATCCCCGATCTCTCCAAGGTCGATCCGAAATCCGACGTCGTCTTCACCTGGAACGGCACCACATCGGGCGTTCGCGTGCCAAACGCTGACTGGATCAGCGCCACCCGCGAAGGCCTCACGATTTGCGATGCGACGTCGGCCGCTTTCGCGCAGCCGCTCGACTTCGCAAAACTCGACGTCGTCACCTTCTCCTGGCAGAAGGCGCTCGGCGGCGAGGCTGCGCATGGCATGCTGATCCTCTCGCCGCGTGCGGTCGAGCGGCTGGAGACGTACAAGCCGGCGTGGCCGCTGCCGAAAATCTTCCGCCTCACCAAGGGCGGCAAGCTCAACCAGGGTATCTTCGAGGGCGAGACCATCAACACGCCGTCGATGCTGTGCGTCGAGGACTATCTCGACGCGCTGAACTGGGCGAAGTCGATCGGCGGGTTGAAGGCGCTGATCGCGCGCGCCGATGCCAGCACCAAGGTGCTCGCCGATTGGAAGGCGAAGACGCCGTGGATCGATTTCCTCGCCAAGGATGCCGCGATCCGCTCCAACACTTCGGTGTGCCTCAAGATCACCGATCCCGCGATCACCTCGCTCTCGGCGGACGCGCAGGCCGACTTCTGCAAGAAGCTGGTTGCACTGGTCGAGAAGGAAGGCGCCGGCTTCGATTTCGCGCATTACCGCGACGCGCCGGCGGGCCTGCGGGTCTGGTGCGGCGCTACCGTCGAAGCCAGGGATGTCGAACTGCTGACCAGGTGGATCGACTGGGCCTTCGCCGAGACCAAGGCCGCGTTGCCGAAGGCAGCGTGATGCTGACTTTCACCTCTCTCCGTTCTCATGGGGAGAGTCTGCGCATAGCGCCGGGCGAGAGGCCTATCACCGCTTGCACTCGTGCTTGTGGCTGCCCCTCACCCCAACCCTCTCCCCGCAAGAGCGGGGAGAGGGAGAAGAAATAGCTCCGAGCTTTTCACCCATTCCGGCCCGCGGGCCGAGCCTTCCTGAAGGGGAGGCGAAGGAACGATCCGATGACCAAGCCCAAAGTCCTCATTTCCGACGCGCTGTCTCCCGCCGCCGTGCAGATCTTCAAGGATCGCGGCATCGAGGTCGATTTCCAGCCCAACCTTGGCAAGGACAAGGAGAAGCTCGCCGAGATCATCGGCAATTACGACGGCCTCGCGATCCGCTCGGCTACCAAGGCGACGGCGAAGATCCTCGACAAGGCCAAGAAGCTGAAGGTGATCGGCCGCGCCGGCATCGGCGTCGACAATGTCGAGATTCCGGCCGCCACCGCCAAGGGCATCATCGTGATGAACACGCCGTTCGGCAATTCGATCACGACCGCCGAACATGCGGTCACGCTGATGCTGGCACTGGCGCGCGAGATTCCGCAGGCCGACGCCTCGACCCAGGCCGGCAAGTGGGAGAAGAACCGCTTCATGGGCGTCGAGATCACCGCCAAGACGCTGGGCGTGGTCGGCTGCGGCAATATCGGGTCGATCGTCGCCGACCGCGCGCTCGGCCTGCGCATGAAGGTGATCGCCTATGACCCCTTCCTGTCGCCGGAGCGCGCAAAGGACATCGGCGTCGAGAAGGTCGATCTCGACGAACTCTTCAAGCGAGCCGACTTCATCACGCTGCACACGCCGCTGACCGAGAAGACCAGGAACCTGATCGACGCGGCGGCGATCGCCAAGATGAAGAAGGGCGTGCGTCTCATCAATTGCGCCCGCGGCGGGCTCGTCGACGAGCAGGCGCTGGTCGACGCGCTCAATTCAAAGCACGTCGCGGGCGCCGCCTTCGACGTGTTCTCCGAGGAACCCGCGACCTCGAACGTGCTGTTCGGCCATCCCAACGTGATTTGCACGCCGCATCTCGGCGCCTCCACCACTGAAGCGCAGGAGAACGTGGCGCTGCAGGTCGCCGAACAGATGTCGGACTATCTGCTGTCGGGCGCGATCTCGAATGCGGTGAACTTCCCCTCGATCACTGCGGAAGAGGCGCCGAAGCTGAAGCCGTTCATCGAGCTCGCCGAAAAGCTCGGCTCGTTCGCCGGCCAGCTCACCGAGACAGGCATCATCAAGACCCAGATCATCTATGAGGGGCACGTTGCCGAGATGAAGATCAAGGCGATCACCTCGGCGGTGCTGACCGGCCTGCTGCGGCCGATGCTGGGCGATGTCAACGTGGTTTCGGCGCCTGTGGTTGCCAAGGAACGCGGCATGGTGGTGGACGAAATCGTCCGCGCCGCGCAGAGCGATTATGAAAGCCTCATCTCGGTCACCGTCACCACCGAGCGGCAGGAGCGTTCGGTGTCGGGTACGGTCTATGCCGACGGCAAGCCGCGCCTCGTCGACATCAAGGGCATCCGCGTCGATGCCGAGTTCGGCAAGTCGATGATCTACGTGACCAACGAGGACAAGCCCGGCTTCATCGGCTCGTTCGCGAGCCTGCTCGGCGACGCCAGGATCAACATCGCAACCTTCCATCTCGGTCGCGTCAAGCAGGGCGGCGACGCCATCGCGCTGGTCGAGGTTGACGGCGCGGTGCCAGCGGATGTGCTTGCCAAGGTGCAGGCGCTGCCGCAGGTGAAGCAGGCCAAGGCGCTGTCGTTTTAGAACCTTATCGGTTCTGATTGAATCAGTAACAGCTCTCAAGCACGCCAATATTCCGATCTGCGGAACCAAGCGCCGTCTCCGGCCGCGGAGACGGCGTTTGTGGTCGGGTGGCCTCTGGTATCGCTGTCGCGGCGCCGAAAATATGTGTACCAATGGGTCAAGACGCGCCACAATCGGCGATCTCAAAGGGAGAAAACAATGCGTGAAGCCGTAATCGTTTCCTATGCGCGCACGGGCCTGGCGAAGTCCGCCCGTGGCGGATTCAACATCACCCCGCCGATGACGCTCGCCGCCCACGCGATCAAGCATGCGGTCGATCGCGCCGGTGTCGACAAGGACTATGTCGAGGATTGCTATCTCGGCAATTGCGCGCATGGCGCACCGAACATCGGCCGCCAGGCGGCGCTGCTCGCCGGCTTGCCGAAATCGACCGCCGGCGTGTCGGTGAACCGCTTCTGCTCATCGGGCCTGCAGACCATCGCGATGGCCGCCAACTCGATCCGATCGGACGGCGCCGATTGCATCGTCGCCGGCGGCGTCGAGAGCATCTCGATCCCCGGCGGCGGCTCGCCGAAGGAATCGATTGATCCGGACCTGCTGAAGACCGCGCCCGACATCTTCATGGCGATGATCGACACCGCCGACATCGTCGCGGAGCGCTACAAGCTCAGCCGCGAATACCAGGACGAATATTCGCTGGAGTCGCAACGTCGCATGGCGGCAGCGCAGCAGGCCAACAAGTTCAAGGACGAGATCGTCCCGATGAAGACCAAGATGAAGGTGGTCGACAAGGCGACCAAGGCCGAGTCGATCGTCGACTACGTCGTCGACCGCGACGAGTGCAACCGTCCCGAGACGACGCTCGAAGGCCTCGCCAAGCTCGAGCCCGTGAGGGGCCCCGGCAAGTACATCACGGCGGGCAATGCCAGCCAGCTCTCCGACGGCGCCGCCGCCGTGGTGCTGATGGAGGCCAAGGATGCCGAGAAGCGAGGGCTCAACCCGATGGGCCGCTTCGTTGCTTGGGCTTCGGCCGGCTGCGAGCCGGACGAGATGGGCATCGGCCCGATCTACGCCGTGCCGAAGCTCTTGAAGCGCCACGGCTTGAAGATCGACGACATCGATCTCTGGGAACTCAACGAGGCGTTCGCCAGCCAGTGCCTCTATTCACGCGACAAGCTCGGCATCGATCCCGAGAAGTACAACGTCAATGGCGGCTCGATCGCGATCGGCCATCCCTTCGGCATGACCGGTGCCCGTCTCACCGGCCACCTGCTGCAGGAAGGCCGTCGCCGCAAGGCCAAATGGGGCGTCGTGACGATGTGCATCGGCGGCGGCCAGGGCGGCGCGGGACTCTTCGAGATCTATAGCTGAGTCATCGGCTCGGCTGATTCAAGGGAAGTGTCAGCACGGCGTCTCAGGGCGCCGTGCTTTTTTGTGACAGTCTCTCAATCGTCATTGCGAGCGAAGCGAAGCAATCCATAGACAGCTCCGCTTGCGCCGAGAGATGGATTGCTTCGCTGCGCTCGCAATGACGGCGATGGACGCCGTCCCGCCACGTCGCCGCCGCGCCGGCGCCACCGCCACGCCGCGCGGAAGCCTCAATCGAACCGGTTGCCTTCCTGCCGCGTCCAAGCACGAGGGGTGCGCGCCCGAGCGGAGCACATCGATGATTTCGCGTGGCGTGATGATTTGCAGGAGAGATATCATGCGATTGATTGCGAACTGTCTTGTCACGACCAGCCTCGTACTGGTGACGGTGCTGTCCGTCGGTCCGCTTCGCGCGGCCGATCTCGACGCGGCCTCCAATGTCGACGCGGTCACCGTCTATCCCGATGGCGCAAGCGTCACCCGCGTCATTACGCTCGATGTGCCCCCCGGCGACAATACGCTGGTGGTGAAGGACTTCCCGCTCTCGCTCGATCCATCCTCGTTGCGGGTGGAAGGCGAGGCCGGCACGAGGCTGACGATCGGCGCGATCGATGCGCGGCCGCCGCGGCAGGTCGCGCCGGCGAGCCTGCCCGAGATCGACAAGCGCATCGAGACGTTGAAGGACGAGCGCGCCGATCTGCAGGGGATCATCACTGCCGCCGAGGCACGGAAGAAATTCGCCGAACGCTTCGCCGAGGCTTCGCCAGTCGGCCTCGGCGAGAAGGGCGAGGCGCGTCCGGTGAGCGAATGGCGTGCCGCGTTCTCCGCGGTTGCGGACGAGGTCGCGACCGCCAACAGCGCGATCCGTGACGCCGGGCGCAAGCAGCGCGAGATCGATCGCGAGATCGCCCGGCTCGAAGCCGATCGCGCCGCCAAGCCGCCGAGCAAGCTTGAAGTGCGAATCGAAGTCGCTTCGGCTGCCCCGACAAAAGCGACGCTGCGCATAACCTATGCGGTACGCAACGCGCGCTGGACGCCGCTCTACGACGCGCGTCTCGACACCGGCGCGAAGGACCGGAAGCCCGCGATCGAGCTGGTGCGCCGCGCCGAGATCACGCAATCGACCGGCGAGGACTGGTCGAACGTGGCGCTCGGGGTCTCCACTGTCCGCGTCGCGCGCGGCGGCAATGCGCCGGACCTTTCTTCGCTGATCGTGCAGTATCCGCAGGCGCTGCGTCCGATGGCCGCGGGCAAGATGTCGGACAGGTCCGCGCTGACTGCTGCGCCGGCGTCCGAGCCTGTCGAGAATTTTGCCAAGCGCGCAGACGAGCGAGAGGCGCTCGCCGAGCTCGGTGCCTTCCAGGCGACTTTCCGGATTCCCGGCCGTATCAGCGTCGCCGCCAAGGAGGGTGCCAAGAGCCTGCGCATCTCGACCGCGACCATCGTGCCCGATCTCGCGGTCCGCGCGGTGCCGGTGATCGATTCCACCGCATTCCTCGAAGCGAGCTTCGTGCAGGGCGAGGATGCGCCGCTGCTGCCGGGGCAGGTGTCAATCTATCGCGACGGCATGTTCGTGGGCCGTGGCAAGCTGGCCGCTACCGCCAAGGACGAAATCGTTCGGCTCGGCTTTGGCGCGGACGACAAGGTCAAGATCGAACGCACGGTGGTGAAGCGCAACGAAGGCTCCGCCGGCCTGATCGTGACGACGTCGAAGACCGACGAGCGCGCATTCAGGACCACGGTGCGAAACGGGCATGATTTCCCGATCAAGGTTGCGATCCAGGATCAATTGCCGGTCAGCGAGAACGAAGACATCGTGGTCGAGATGCTGCCAGCGTCGACGCCTGCGACCACCACCAACCTCCGCGACAAGCGCGGCGTGCTCGAATGGGCGTTCGAGGCCAAGGCGGGCGAGGTCCGCGATGTCAACTTTGCCTGGCGGGTGCGCTGGCCAAAGGACAAGGGCGTCGTGATGGTTCCGGCGGGGTGACTTGCATCCAGCGCCGATGACATCCTTCCCGATCTCGGGCATGACTCTGCCAAAGGCGATCAATGCCGGAGATCGGGAGGATCCATGAGTTACCAGCACATCATCGTCGACGATCCGCGCCCGCGCGTCCGCCGAATCACGCTGAACCGGCCGGAGAAGCGCAATGCGCTGAACAACCGCCTGCGCGCCGAAATCTTCGAGGTGCTGGAGCAGATCGACCGCGATCCGGATGTTTCCATCTCGATCGTGCGCGGCGCCGGTCCGTGCTTTTCGGCCGGCTACGATCTTTCCGCGGACAATCGCGTGGATCAGCCTTATCATTCCGCAGCGGGACCCGGCCAATGGTCGCGCCATGTGGTCGAGGGTTGGTTCTCGATCTGGGATCTCGCAAAGCCGGTCATCGCGCAGGTGCACGGCTACTGCCTTGCCGGCGGCACCGAGCTTGCGACCGCCTGCGACGTTGTCTACGTCGCCGATGATGCCCAGATCGGCTATCCGCCGGTGCGGCTGATGAGTCCGCCCGACATGCAATATCACCCCTGGCTGGTCGGCATGCGTCGCGCCATGGAGTTGATGCTGACGGGTGATGCGATGTCGGGCCGCGAGGCCGCCGAGTCGGGCTTTGCCACGCGCGCATTTCCGCTTGCCGAACTGGAGGCGAAGACACTCGACTTCGCCGAGCGTGCGGCGAAAGTGCCGATCGAGCTGCAACAGCTCAACAAGCGCTCCGTGCATCGCGCGATGGAAATCATGGGGGCCCGCGCCGCGATGCGCGCCGGCACCGAAATCCAGGCGCTCGCCTTCACCACCGAGGCGAGCCGGGCCTACATGTCCAGCTTCCGCCGCGACGGCTCCAGCGTGAAGGCCCAGCTCGACCAGCGCGACACCACGTTCGGGGACTACCGGACGAAGCAGACGTGAGCCGTCATCGCCTTGCTTCCGCCATTGCCGTGCAGTTCATCGCCCTATTTGTGCGCGATCTCCGCGCAAATGCTTCGGGTTTGCCGTGTGGGGAAAACCGCGAAACACCTTTTCGGATCATGCTCAGAAAACCTCTATTGACCTGATATCGGATCAACTGGCGGAAAGCCGAGCGCGTTCTTACCGGCAGCGCCGTAGAGCCTCTCCTGCGCGAAGAAGTGCTGTCTGGCCGCGTGGATATCGCGCAGGCGGCGCTGCAGCGGCGAGGTATTCATGATGGAGCTCGAACCGCCAAGCGTGTAGCAGCCACTGACGACTTCAGTGCAGGCCGCATGAACCCAGGCACTGCCCTGAAGGCCCTCGGCCAGATCGGCCTTGTTGTCGAGCGTGCCTTCGAGCGCCCGGCGCCACTGATCTTCAGCCTGCGTCTGCGTGAGCGCGCGGGCAGCTCGCAGCACGGCGTTCAGCCGGCCGAATTCATGCTGGACGATGGGCGAATCCTTGATATCGGTGGCGGCGAAAAGCTGACGCCGGCCGGAGCCAGCCACGGCGGCGAGCTCTGCGGTTGCGCCCGCCGCGATGCCGACGGCGACAGCCGCATGGAAGCTCGCGCTGAACGGAAAGATTGCGGTTTCGAGCGGGCCCGGCACGGACGACTTGCCCTGAAACAAGTCGAACACGTCCTGTTCGGGGACTTCCACATTCTCCAGCGCCACATGGTGGCTACCGGTGCCGGTCAATCCTGAGGCTCGCCACGTGTCCTCGATCTGCCAGCGATCGGCGGGAAGAACGAAGAATCTGGATTGCGGACCTTGCTCCGACATCACGGGCTGTCCGTCCTTACAGATCACAAAATGACCGCCGATCCACTGGGCGTTCTGACAGCCGCTGACGAACGGCCAGCGTCCGGAAACCCGGTAGCTTCCGTTGATCTTCTCCGCCTGTCCGGCTGGGGCACCTGACCCCGCCAAGATCGCGTCGGGGTCCTGGAGAAAGATCCGCTCGAGGACCGCTCGCGGCGCCCTGGTCGTGAAGATGGCCGACGTTATGTAGATCATCGTCATCCAGCCAATAGAGCTGTCAGCCGCCGCCATTGTCTCGATCATCGGCGCCACCTCGGCGGCATTCAGTTCGAGGCCGCCGAGGCTGCGCGGCATCATTGTGCGGAACAAGCCGAGGTGCCGAAGCTTGTCGGCAATATCGGACGGCACCCGCCGGCCCTCCTCGATTTCCTTCGAGCGTGCGGTAAATTCCGGCGCGAGATCGCGAAGGGCTGCGAGCAAGCGTGCGGCTTCGCCTGCGGGTGCCTCTCGCGAAATAGATGCATCAATGCGGCCGCGTGCCGTCTTGCCTGTGACCAAGAGCGCCTCCTTGAAAAGGAGCCGGCATCGTGCCGGCACCGTGCAGAAGGCAAGGCTGGTACAAGGCCCTTGTTGCCAGACCGTGGCAAAGGTTGGCCGGTTGGTTACAGATGAAATGCAGGCGGGCCGGCCGGATCAAACGGTCGTGACAGGCGGCCGTAGCGTGGCTGGCTCACTTTTCTCTTACTGGAGAGCCAATACGACAATCCGTGTGGAATCGTTCAAGACGATGAAAGGTTGGCACCGCGACATTTTTGACGACGTGGCTGATGAACTTGGAGCGCTGCGCCGAGCATGGAGAGCTGCCCGTTCGTCCTTCGCGAGCACTTCCAGTCTAGACGCGATAGCGGCTTGCCGGATGCGTGTCGTTTAGCCGGGCGCGCCCGGCACCGAACAGCTTCTCGCGCAAGGTGCCCTTGGCATAATCGCGCTTGTAGCGTCCGCGCCTCGTTAATTCGGGCACGAGCATGTCGGCGATGTCCTCGAAATCGCCGGGCGAGATCGCAAACGCAACGTTGAGGCCGTCGACGTCGGTCTCCTCGAACCACTGCTCGATTTTGTCCGCGACCTGCTCCGGCGTGCCGACCACGACGGGTCCGGCGCCGCCGATCCCGACATGTTCGGCGACCTCGCGCACGGTCCACACGCGGCCGGGATCGGCGCGGGTGACGTTGTCCATCGCGGAGCGGCCCGCCTCGTTCTGCACGTGGCGCACTTCCTGGTCGAGCGAATAGGTCGAGAAATCGACGCCGGTCCAGCCCGACATCAGCGCCAGCGCGCCCTCATGGCTGACATGGCTGCGATAGTCGGCATATTTCGCCTTCGCCTCCGCTTCGGTGCGGCCGACGATCAGGCACATCATCGAGAACATCAGGATCTCGGCCGGGTTGCGGCCCTTCTCGGCAGCGAGTTCGCGGATCGCCGCGACCCGCGGCGCGATCACCTTGGACGACGGGCCCGACATGAACACGCATTCGGCGTGCGCGGCCGCGAACTGCCGGCCGCGCGGCGAGGTGCCGGCCTGGTAAAGCACCGGCGTGCGCTGCGGCGACGGCTCGCTGAGATGGATCGCGTTGAGCCGGTAATTCTTGCCCTCGTGGTGCACCGGATGCACCTTCGAAGGATCGGTAAAGATGCCGCGCGCGATATCGCGGATGGCGGCGTCGTCTTCCCAGCTGCCTTCCCAGAGCTTGTACACCATTTCCATATATTCGTCGGCGATGTCGTAGCGGTCGTCATGCGCGGTCTGCTTGTCCTTGCCGGCGCCCCGGGCCGCGGAATCCAGATAGCCGGTCACCACGTTCCAGCCGACCCGTCCGTCGGTCAGATGGTCGAGCGTGGACATACGACGCGCAAACGGGTATGGCGGCTCGAACGACAGGTTGCTGGTGACGCCGAAGCCTAGATTTTCCGTCACTGCGGCCATCGCCGGGATCAGCATCAGCGGCTCGTTGGCGGGAGTTTGCGCCGCGTTGCGCAGCGCCGCATCCGGATTGCCGGCATAGACGTCATAGACCCCGAGTACGTCGGCAAGGAACAGCCCGTCGAACCGCCCTCGCTCCAGCGTCTTCGCCAGATCGATCCAGTAGGGCAGCTTGTTGTAGTCCTTGGTGCGGTCGCGCGGATGGGTCCACAGCCCCGGCGACTGGTGCGCCACGCAATTCATGGCAAAGGCGTTGAGTCGAATTTGCTTTGTCATCGCTGAAAACCTGGGAGCGCTCGATTGACGCCCGGTCATGCGCCGGGCTTTCCGGGCAGAAGTTGCTGCGACTTGCCTTGTTTTGGCAAGGCCCATTCGCATTCGCCCCACTTCCGGTCGCATGCCGATCCCGATAGTTTGGCGCCTTAGGCATGATCCGAAGGCGCGTAGCGGCTCTCCTCGCGACAAACGCGAAGCGTTTGCGCGGGGATCATGCTCAAACAAAGAGATCTTGGGCGTCATTCTGAAGGGACAATCATGGCGACACGGGCCGACGCGATCGCGATCGCGCGAGAGCATTTTCAATCCGGACAGTTTCTCAAGGAATTGGGCGCCAGGGTCGCCTACCAGACGGAAAGCGTGAATGCCGACAAGGCCGACGCGCTGCGTGCCTATCTGGTCGAGAATTTGCAGCCGGCCCTCGCCGAGCTCGATTTCAAGACCCGGCTGATCGAATCGCCCACGGGGCGCGGGCCCTATCTGATCGCCGACTACCAGGAAGACGCCTCGCGGCCGACCGTGCTGACCTACGGCCATGGCGATGTCGTCGACGGCATGGCCGGCGAATGGGGCGAGGGTCTCAACCCATGGCAGACCACGATCCGGGGCGATCGCGCATATGGCCGCGGCACCGCCGACAACAAGGGTCAGCACTCGATCAACATGGCTGCGCTTCGGGCGGTGAAGCAAGCGCGCGGCGGCAAGCTCGGCTTCAACGCCAAATTCATCATCGAGACCGGCGAGGAGATCGGCTCGCCCGACCTGCGCCAGGTCTGCGACGCGCATCGCGAGGAGCTCAAGGCCGATCTGTTCCTGGCCTCGGACGGGCCGCGACTTTCGGCTGACAGGCCGACCATCTATCTCGGCTGCCGCGGCGGAAACCGCATCCATCTCGATGTCAATCTGCGCGAAGGGGCGCATCATTCCGGCAATTGGGGCGGCGTGCTGGCCAATCCCGCAACCATCCTCGCCAACGCCATCGCGAGCCTCGTTGACGGCAAGGGCCGCATGAAGCTCGAGGTGCTGAAGCCGCCGCCGATCTCGAACCGCGTCCGTGCCGCGCTCGCGGACGTCAAGATCGAACCATCAGCAGACGAGCCTGCGCTCGCGCCGGACTGGGGCGAGGAAGGCCTGACGCCGGCGGAGCGGCTATATGCCTGGAACACGCTGGAAGTGCTCGCGATGTCGTCAGGCAATATCGAAAAGCCGGCAAATGCCATTCCGGGCAGGGCGAACGCCGTGTTGCAGCTTCGCTTCGTGGTCGGCACCAAACATCTCGAGGTGATCGACGCGGTGCGCACGTATCTGCACGCCAACGGCTTTCCGATGGTGGAGGTCTCGGGCGCGCAGCGCTTTGCGGCCTCGCGCACCGATATGGACAGTCCCTGGATCGACTGGGCCGTGGACTCGATCCGCACGACCACTGGCAAGGCGCCCGCAGTGCTGCCGAATACCGGCGGCTCGCTTCCCAACGACGTGTTCTCGGAAGGTCTCGGCCTGCCGACGATATGGGTACCGCATTCCTATCCGGGTTGCTCCCAGCACGCGCCTGACGAGCACATCCTGTTGCCGGTCACCGAAGAGGCGCTCACGATCATGGCCGGCCTGTTCTGGGATCTCGGCGAGACGCCGCGCAAGTCGTGAGGTGCGCAGGCCTGCTTGCGTCACGGCCGGGAAAAGGCGCGACGTGCGTCTTCGCACACGATGTTGCGGCATCGCCGTACCGCCGGATTTCATACCACGAAATTAACCGGACGGACGTGCTGCATAGCACTGCAATTAGTTGAAACGCGCGTTTTGTCTGATGAAAATAGAGGATGTCGCGCCGAGCCCAACGGCTCTAGGATGAAGCCTGCGGAGACTGTGTCCGCGATGGATGGCCGGATCGGAATTCGCGACGTTGAAGGGGCTGGCAATGAACGCATCCACAATCACATCAGCGCGGGGCGGCCGCAGAAGATTCCCACCGGAGCCGGGGCAGCCGGACAAGTTCAACGCGATCCAGAAGGTCTGCGCGATCCTGCGCGTGCTGGCGCAGCGCTCGCCCCTGCGTCTCACCGACATCGCCGACGCCACCTCGCTGAACAAGGCTACCGCGCTGCGCATCCTCAATTCGCTGATCGAGGAGGGCTTCGTCAGCCGGGTCATGGGCGCCAAGACCTATGAGCTCGGTCAGGAGGCACGGGTGATGGCGGTCGGCGCGCGGCGCTCGGTCGATATCGCCGAGCTGGCGCAGCCGAGCCTGCTGCGGCTGTCCGAGCGCTCCGCCGACACGGCGCTGTTATCGGTGCGCTCCGGCGTCGAGGCGCTGTACCTCGCGCGCTCGGTCGGCAGCCATCCGTTGCAGCCGAACTATCTGCAGATCGGCAGCCGCCGCCCGCTCGGTGTTGGCGCCGGCGCGCTCGCGCTTCTGGTGTGGCTGCCGGATGCCGAGATCGACGCCATCATCGAGGTGATCGTACCGCGGCTTGCCAAGTCGCCGCGCATCACGCCAAAACTGCTGCGCGAGCGCATCGCTTCCGCGCGCAAGGTCGGGCATACCGTGCTGATCGATGCCGCCTTTCCCGGCATGGGCGGGGTCGGCGTTCCCGTCCGCGACGATTCCGGCGAGGTGGTCGCCGCGCTCTCGATCGGCGCCGCCAGCGACCGCATCCGTCGCCGCGAGGCGGAACTCTCCGACATGCTAAAGAAGGAGGCGCAGGTGCTGGCGCGCGCGATCGCACAGCCGGCACGTCCCCATCCGGCCAAGCCGATCAACAGGGGAATCTAACGACTGCGGCGCCTTGCGGCGGTGAGCGCTTCAGGCCATCATCTGTTTTGATAGGCCGGTCCAGGCGTTCGTGCCCGTCCGCGCGGGGCGATTTCGCGTCAATCGATACTAAAGTATGCAGGCTCTATCGGCTCGCAGACAGGTATGATTTCGGCCGCACGCCCGAGGACATTAGGCGGCAGCGGCAAAATAGGGGGCGCCAGCGTCACGATCATGGAAACACTCGGTCATTTCAGATGAACGAGAATCCGAACAGTTTCGCCGCCCAACCGCGCCCGTCCTCACTGACATTCTCACGCAATCGACCATTTTCAGGCAAGGAGTAGACGTATGACACGCAAATACCTGATCGGCCTCGCGCTCGCCGCGGCGCTCGGCGCAGGCCAGGCACAGGCGGAGGAGCTGACTGGCACGCTGAAGAACATCAAGGAGACCGGCGCGATCACGCTCGGCTTCCGCGATTCCTCGATTCCCTTCTCCTATCTCGACGACAACCAGAAGCCGATCGGCTACGCCATGGACATCTGCTACAAGATCGTCGATGCCGTGAAGAAGGAGCTGAAACTCGACAAGCTCGAGGTCAAGCTCAACCCGGTCACCTCGGCGACGCGCATCCCGCTGATGGCGAACGGAACCGTCGATCTCGAATGCGGCTCGACCACCAACAACGCCGAGCGCCAGAAGCAGGTCTGGTTCACCAACACCCATTTCTTGACCGCGAGCCGCTACGTCTCGAAGAAATCGAGCAAGATTAATTCGATCGACGACCTGAAGGGCAAGACCGTGGTCTCGACCGCCGGCACCACCAACATCAAGCAGCTCACCGAAGCCAACGTGGCGCGCGGCCTGGGTGTCAACATCATTCCGGCAAAGGACCACGCCGAGGCCTTCCTGATGGTCGAGACCGATCGCGCGGTCGCCTTCGTGATGGATGACATCCTGCTCGCGAGCCTGGTCGCCGGCTCGAAGGCGCCGGGCGATTACGTGATCTCCAAGGACGCATTCTCAAAGCCCGAGCCCTACGGCATCATGCTGCGCAAGGATGACGCTGCGTTCAAGAAGGTCGTCGACGCCGCCACCGCCGCGCTCTACACCGGCGGCGAGGGCCAGAAAATCTACGACAAGTGGTTCACCCAGAAGGTCCCGCCCAAGGGGTTGAACCTCAACGTGCCGATCGGGACAGAGCTGAAGAACGAGTTCGCCAAGCCCTCCGACTCGCCCGATCCGGACGCGTATAAGTAAAGAAGACCCTCATTGTGGGGGGCCGCGCAAGCGGCGAAGATTTGAGAGCCGCACCGTTCCCTCTCACCGCGCTTCCGCGAGAGAGGGTCAGGGTGAGGGGCTCGCTCCGCAAAAGCGGTGAAAGCTGAACTCGCGGAGCGGGTCGCATCTTGCGGATGCGATCCGGCCTCTCCCCGCAGGCGGGGCGAGGCGGCAGATGGAGTCCGGCCATTTTGGAGAGGAGATGGCCGGACATTTGCATAGAGGCGAGTGCATAGAGGCGAGAATGCGTGGCTGACGCGTTTGCGCGGGGGACCTGTGAACTACAACTGGAATTGGCACATCTTCCTTGAGCCGAACCCGATGGGGACCGGCACCTATCTCGACCTCCTGCTGGCGGGACTGGTGCTGACCATCAAGACGGCGCTGCTCGCGTGGATCATCGCGCTGATCTTCGGCTCGGTGATCGGTGTGTTGCGGACGCTGCCGTCGCGGGCGGCATCCTGGATCGGCTTTTGCTGGGTCGAGTTCTTCCGCAACATGCCGCTTCTCGTGCAGCTTTTCCTGTGGTTCTTCGTGCTGCCGGAACTGCTCCCGAAGGCCGCGGGCCTCTGGCTCAAGCAGTTGCCGAATGCGCCGTTCTGGACCGCCGCGATCGGCGTCGGCCTGTTCATGTCGGCTCGCGTCGCCGTGCAGTTGCAGGCCGGCATCTCCTCGCTGCCGCGCGGCCAGAGGCAGGCCGCGACCGCGCTTGGTCTCACTACGTTTCAGACCTATCGCTACGTCCTGCTGCCGATGGCGTTCCGCATCATTCTGCCTCCGCTGACCTCCGAGTTCCTCAACACCATCAAGAACACCGCGGTCGCGATCACCATCGGGCTGATCGAACTGACGGGGCAGGCGCGCTCGATGCAGGAATTCTCCTTCCAGGTGTTCGAAGCGTTCACGGCGGCTACCGTGCTCTATCTCCTCCTCAATTTCATCGTGGTCACCGCGATGCGCTGGCTCGAGCGCTACGTCGCGATCCCCGGCTACATCTCGGGGAAATAGCTATGCTCGGCAGTTTCGATTTCGACGTCATCCGCCGCTCGCTGCCCTACCTGTTCTTCGAGGGCATGCGCTTCACGCTGACCTTGACCGCGCTCGCCGCCGTCGGCGGTCTCGTGTTCGGCACGCTGATCGCGTTGATGCGGCTCTCCGGCTACAGGCTGCTCGGCCGCGTTGCAGGCTTCTATGTCGACTTCATGCGCTCGCTGCCGCTGGTGCTCGTGATCTTCTGGTTCTACTTCCTGGTGCCCTATATCGGGCAGTGGCTGACTGGAGCATCGCGCCCGATCACCGTCGGGGCATTCGCTTCCTCGCTGATCACCTTCATCATGTTCGAGGCGGCGTATTTCTCCGAGATCATGCGCGCCGGCATCCAGTCGATCTCCAAGGGGCAACCGGCTGCCGCGAGCGCGCTCGGCCTGACCTACGGTCAGAGCATGCGCTACGTCGTGCTGCCGCAGGCGTTCCGCAACATGCTGCCGGTGCTGCTGACCCAGACCATCGTGCTGTTCCAGGACACCTCGCTGGTCTACGTGCTGTCGATCCCGGATTTTCTCGGCGCCGCCAGCAAGGTGGCGCAGCGTGACGGCCGCCTCGTCGAGATGTACCTGTTCGCCGCGCTGGTCTACTTCACCATTTCCTGTGTTGCCTCCTACTGCGTCCGCCGCCTGCAGGCGCGTATTGCCATTGTGCGCTAGCGAGTCATTCATGATCCAGATCAAGCACGTCGATAAATGGTACGGGCCGAACTTCCAGGCGCTGAAGGATTGCACCACCAGTGTCCTGAAGGGCGAGGTCGTCGTAGTCTGCGGTCCCTCCGGTTCGGGCAAGTCGACCTTGATCAAATGCGTCAACGCGCTGGAGCCGATCCAGGGCGGCGAGATCATCCTCGACGGTATCAGGGTCAACGATCCCAAGACCGATCTGCCGAAATTGCGCTCGCGCGTCGGCATGGTTTTCCAGCATTTCGAGCTGTTTCCGCATTTGCGGATCGTCGACAATCTCTGCCTCGCGCAGGAAAAGGTGCTGGGGCGCAAGCATGACGACGCCGTAGCCAAAGGCATGAAGCTCCTGGAGCGCGTCGGGCTGACGGAACATGCGAAGAAGTACCCGGCGGAGCTTTCCGGCGGCCAGCAGCAACGGGTCGCCATCGCGCGCGCGCTCGCCATGGATCCGATCGCGATGCTGTTCGACGAGCCGACATCGGCGCTCGATCCCGAGATGATCAGCGAGGTGCTCGACGTGATGGTCGACCTCGCCCGCGAAGGCATGACCATGATGGTGGTCACCCACGAGATGGGCTTTGCCAACAAGGTCGCCGACCGCGTGATCTTCATGGACCGCGGCGAGATCGTTGAAGACGCCAAGAAGGCCGACTTCTTCGGAAAACCCCGCAGCGACCGGGCGCAGAAGTTTCTGTCGAAGATCCTGTCGCACTGACGCTGAGGCTTCGACCTGTCAAGGCATTGCGAGGAACTCATTCGCGCGACCCGTTGGCTCGCAATCACGAGTAGGGGCTCCGGAATACCGCGTCCGGGGTTTATCGCCGTCGACAATTTGCGTATAGGAGGGAGCGAAAGCCGCGCAGCGTCCGCAGGAGAACTCGCTTGGAAAAGATCGCTTACGTCAACGGCTCGTTCGTGCCGCACTCGGAGGCCAAGGTCTCCGTCTTCGATCGCGGTTTCCTGTTCGCCGACGGCATCTACGAGGTGGCCGCGGTGCTCGACGGCAAGCTGATCGACAACGCCTCGCACCTGGCGCGGCTGCGGCGATCGGTCGGAGAGATCCAGCTCGCGCTACCCGAAACCCTGGCGCGGATCGAGGAGATCCAGAAGGAGCTCGTCGCGCGCAACAATCTCGTCAACGGCATGGTCTATCTCGAGGTGACGCGCGGCGCGGACACGGGGCGCGATTTCGCTTTCCCGAAGGGAGATGTCGAGCCGACCTTGGTGATGTTCATTTCGGAGAAGGACATCATCAACGCGCCCTCGGCCAAGGTGGGAATCAACGTCATCACAGTGCCTGACATCCGTTGGACACGGCGCGACATCAAAAGCGTGGCGCTGCTTGCGCAGGTGCTGGCCAAGCAGGCCGCCGCCGCAGCCGGCGCCGGGGAAGCCTGGATGATCGAGGACGGCAAGGTCACCGAGGGTGGCTCGTCCTCCTGCTTCATCCTGACCCAGGACGACGTGCTGGTGACGCGTCAGAATGGCAGCGAGATCCTGCCGGGCTGCACCCGCAAGGCGGTGGTGAAGCTCGCCGAGGAGCGCCAGCTCCGCGTCGAGGAGCGCGCATTCACGGTCGAGGAAGCGCTCGCCGCCAAGGAAGCCTTCATCACCAGCGCCTCGGTCTTCGTGCAGGGCGTGGTTGCGATCGACGGCAAGAAGGTCGGCAACGGCGAGGTGGGCCCGATGACCGACCGCCTGCGCGAGATCTATATCGAGTTCGCGAAGGCGACGGCGGTGTAGTGCGGTCCGCCGCGCCCCCGATATGTCGTCGCCCGCGAAGGCGGGCGACCCAGCATTCCACAGACGCTAGAGCATTTTCGATTCTGATTGAATCAGAACCGAAGCTCTCGATTCTTGTTTTGACGCGTTTTCTTCGCGCGAACCGGCGTCCACTTCGCTCGAAAACGCTTTAATGCTTGAGCAGCGAGCCGTGGCGTACTGAATGCCCCACACGAAGCGGGGCATGACACGAAGCGTGCAGCGGGCCGTTCTTACGCCGCTGCTGCCTTCGCCTTCACCGGGTGGATCGCCCGGAAGCTGATGGCGAGCCTGTTCCAGGCGTTGATGGTTGCGATCAGCATGGTCAGGTTGACGGTTTCAGATTCCGAGAACTGGGCGCGCACGGATTCATAGTCGGCGTCCGGCGCATGCGTATCGGCGATCAGCGTTACCGCCTCGGTCCAGGCCAGCGCCGCACGTTCGCGGTCGGTGTAGAGCGGCGACTCGCGCCAGGCGCCCAGGAGATAGATCCGTTGCTCGGTCTCGCCCTGCTTGCGGGCGTCAGAGGTGTGCATGTTGATGCAATAGGCACAGCCGTTGATCTGCGAGGCGCGGATCTTGACCAACTCGATCAGCGATTTCTCGAGGCCGCAAGCCTGTATCTGGGCCTCGAGCGAGCCCAGAGCCTTCATGGTGTCAGGGGCGGCCTGGTAGAAGTTCATCCGGGGTTTCATGGTCGTTCTCCTTTGTTGGTTGAGATAAGGATCTGGTTGCTTGACGCGTCTCTTCACGTGAGCCGATATCTAGTGGGCGCCGCCGCCTTCGAGATGGCCGGGGTTCTTCAGCAGCATGGACGCAACAAGCGCGACAATCAGCGCCGCGCCCAGCAGAAAGAACAGGTCGCTGAAGGCCATGATGAACGCCTGCTTCTGCACGATCTTGCCGATCGCGACGATGGCGCGATGGACCGCTTCGGCATGGTCGGTGACACCGTGATTCATGAAATACTGCGTCAGCTTCTCGATCCGCGACTGCGTCGCCTGCTCCAGCGTCGAGACGGACTGCATCAGCACGTTGGAGTGATACTGCTCGCGCTTGGTCAGGAGCGTCTGCAGCAGAGCGATGCCGACGGCACCGCCGAGATTGCGCATCATGTTGAACAGGCCGGACGCCGAGCCCGCGTTCTCCGCCTCGATGCCCGCGGTGGCGACCGCCGACAGCGGCGCGAACACAAGCGCCTGGCCGACGGCGCGGACGACATTGGGCCAGAACAGCTGATCGGTTGCGTAGTCGTTGGTCATGTAGATGTTCATGAAATTGGATGCGGCGAACAAGGCGAAGCCGACTCCGATGATGATCCGCGCGTCGAAGCGCTGCATCAGCCGCGGCACCAGCGGGATCAGGAACAGCTGCGGCAGACCGGTCCAGGCCAGCACCATGCCAATCTGTTCGGCGTTGTAGCCCTGGATCCGTGACAAATAGACCGGCAGGATGAACACCGAACCGTACAATGCGATGCCGAGCAGGAAGTTGGCGAGGATGCCGAAGCCGAAATTGCGTCGGAGCAGCAGGCGCAGGTTGAGCAGCGGCTTGCTGACGCTGAGCTCGATCACCAGGAAGGTGGTCAGCGCAACGGCCGCGATCAGCGACAGCCTGACGATGAAGGGCGAGCCGAACCAGTCGTCCTTGTTGCCCTCTTCCAGCACGGTCTGCAGCGCGGCAAGGCCGATCGCCATCGTGATGATGCCGGGCCAGTCGCCCTCGCGCAGCAGCGACAGCTTCATCGGCTTCGATTCCAGAGAGACGAACAGCATTGCGATCATCAGGGTGCCCGGCACCAGATTGACATAGAAGATGTACTGCCAGCCCCAGTTCTCGGTGAGATAGCCGCCGATGGTCGGTCCGATCGCGGGCGCAAACGTCGCGGAGATCGCGAACATCGCCAGGCCGATCGGCTGTTTCGCTTTCGGCAGCAACGTAATGATCAGCGTGAACGCCATCGGGATCAGCACGCCGCCGGTAAAGCCCTGCACGGCGCGCAGCGCAATCATCTGCGGCAGGTCCTGCGCCAGCGCACACGCCGCCGAGAACACCAGGAACAAGGTGGCGTTGGTCAGGAGATAGATCCGCACGGAGAACACCTGAGCGAGCCAGCTGCTCAAGGGGATCACCACGATCTCGGCGATCAGATAGGAGGTCGAGATCCAGCCGCCGTCGTCGATACCGGCGCCGATCGCGCCCTGGATGTCGGCGAGCGAAGCGTTGACGATCTGGATGTTGAGCACTGCCATGAAGGCGCCGAGCGTGGAGCCGATGACCGCGATCCAGGCCTTTGCGGAGACCGAGGGCGCGACAGGCGCGGCAGCCTTCGGAGTGGCGCTGAGGGCGGGGAGGCCTGAAGCTGTTTCAATCGTGGGCTGGAGCGTGGTCATGGGGATGTCCCCTTGCTTTTGGTAGATCGAGAATGCACCAGGCGCTGAACTTCGATAATTGAGGAAAGCGCGGAAGGATTGTTTAGCCAGGATTGAAGACCTGCCCGGACGGCGCGTATCAGCCGCCGTTACCGCTGGCTGCCGGAGCCTCCAAGGCGAGCCGGCGCTTCGCTTCGCGCTCCGCCAGCACGGTTGCCTTGGTGTCGATGGTGGGCTCCGCTGACATGCCCGGACGCAGCAGGCCGGTCAGCGTATGGTCGTTGAGCACGATCTTCACCGGCACACGCTGCACGATCTTGGTGAAGTTGCCGGTTGCGTTGTCGGGCGGCAGCAGCGCGAATTCGAGCCCGCTCGCCGGCGACAGGCTGTCGACATGGCCTTTCAGCTTAGTGCCGCGAAAACTGTCGACACTGAGTTCGACCGGCTGGCCGTTGCGCACGTTCGTGAGCTGCGTCTCCTTGAAGTTGGCAACCACATAAACCGCATCGAGCGGTACCACGGCCATCAGCTGGGTACCGGCCTGCACATACTGGCCGACACGCAACGTGCGTGCGCCGACCGTTCCGTCCACCGGCGCGGTGATCTTCGTGTAGGACAGGTTCAGCTCCGCCTGCTGCTCCACCGCGCGGGCGCGTTCGAGCTGAGCGAGCGACTGGGCGCGCTGAGTGGTGAGCACGTCGACCTTGTGCTCGGCCGCCGACAGCCCCGACTTCGAGTGCTGCAATTGTGCGGTGCTCGAGCGCAGCGCCGCGTCGGTCTGCTGCGCGCGTTGCACCGTGCCGGAGCCGGTCTTCATCAGCCCGTCGTAACGGGCCTGCTCTTCCTGCGCGAATTTCAGATTGGCTTCGGCCGCGGCGACGTCGGCGGTGCCTTGGTCAATGATCGGCTGCTGCATGGCGAGCTGCGCATCGAGGTTGCGCACTGACGCCTCGGCCGCATCGACATCGGCCGTCGCCTGGCCGAGTGCGGCGCGGAAATCGCGATCGTCGATCTGCGCCAGCAATTGCCCCGCCTTCACCGGCTGGTTGTCGCTGACCAGCACTCGGGCGATATAGCCCGACACCTTCGGCGCGATGATCGTGGAATCCGCCTTCACATAGGCGTCGTCGGTGGTCTCGAGGTAACGGCCGTTTGTCCAGTAGTCGTGGCCGTAGTAGGCGGCGGCGGAAGTGGCAGCCAGCAGTGCGATCACCAGCGCCGTGCGCCGCAGCGTGTTACGGCCTGTCCGCTTGGCCTGAACCGCGGGGATTTCCTGAGCGATCTGAGCGGCTTGCTGGAAACTCTCGGTGCGGGGCATCTCGGACATTGTCGTCTCCTGTCGGCCTGGAACGCGCGGTGTCAGCGACAACATGGTCCTTTAGGCCGGGAGCGATAATCGGAGAAAGATTGGAAGGATTGTCCGCTCGGGGAGGATAATTCCCCATCACGAGCCATCTCATCCGGAGCTTCCGAACTGCAGCCGCCCTTAGACCAAGCCGATCGCTCTCCGTTGTTGGCGTGGGCACCGTGATGTTGTAGCGAGCCGGCACTGCGACTGCCCCAGAGCGGTTGCTCTACCCGCAGAGCGATTGCTGCCAAGGCGCGCCTCCCTGAACGACGCCGCCAACTCCGGGCCCCGGGGAGCTTGTCCGCGATCGGTGTGAGGAAGGGCTCGGCCTCCGTCGTCCGTTCCGACGGACGGCGGCAATCTGGAGGTCTTCCGCGCTTGGCTGTGCAACTCGTTTGCCGATCCAGCCAGGGGAAGGTCAAGGGCAGGCGCGTGCAGTCGCCTAAGCAACCTGATAGATAATCCCGGCAAAATGTCCGCTATTGTCAATCAGAAGCATATAATCGGGTCGACATGGATCGCCTCACCAGTCTCGAAGTGTTCAGCCGGGTCGTCGACTCCGGCGGCTTCTCTGCCGCCGCCCGCAAACTCAACATGTCGACGACAATGGTGAGCAACCACGTCCAGTCGCTGGAGGACCGGCTCGGCGTGCGGCTGCTCAATCGCACCACGCGCAAGGTGAGCCTGACCGAGGTCGGCCGGGCCTATTATGACCGCTGCATCCAGATCCTCTCCGATATCGAGCAGGCCGACGACATTGCCGGCGCACTGCACTCCGTGCCGCGGGGCACGCTGCGCATCTACACCAACACCCACATCGTCCAATTCCTCTCGCCGGTGGTAGCCCAGTTCCTTGCGTCCTATCCCGAGGTCAAGGTCGACCTCGCGATCGGCGAGCGCAACGTCGACATGATCGACGAAAATATCGACCTCGCGGTGCGGATGATCCCGCCGCCCGATTCCAGCTTGATCGTGCGCAGCCTCGCGACCTGGCGGCACGTGCTGTGCTGCTCGCACGGGTATATCGAGCAGCACGGCAAACCGGAACAACTCGCCGATCTCGGGAATCGCAACTGCCTTCGCCACGCCAGCTACCCCTATGGCGAGGAATGGCGGTTCATGGACCGCAAGGGGACACCGGCGTCGGTCAAGATCTCGGGCAATCTCGTCTCCAACAGCGGCGAAACGCTGAAGCTCGCCGCGCTTGCCGGCGTCGGGGTCTTTCTGGCGGCGGGTTTCCTCGTCCGCGACGAACTGGAAGCCGGCGAGTTGGTCCGCCTGCTGCCCGAATACCGGCCGGTCGAGTTCACGATGAATGCGGTCTACCCGCATCGCCATCACCTGTCGGCGAAGGTACGAATCTTCATCGACCTTTTGGTGCGCCACGCCACCGAGCAGCAGAAGCTGATCAATCCGTATTCGTGATGCGGATAGGTAGGGTACGCACTGGCGCCCTGTGCCCACATGCGCTCCTTGCCGCGTCATGACGGATCGTCGTTCCTTGCATGGCATGCGCGTGTATGAAAGAGACGCTGTTGTGAGCGGGGTCGTTCATGCTCTTTCGGTGTCTGACATCCATTCTGTTCGCGATTGCAGCATTCGTGCTGCTGCAATCCCCGGTCCTCGCCGGCTATCCCGAGCGCCTCATCAAGATCGTGGTGCCGTTTGCGCCCGGCGGCGGCACCGATGTCGTTGCGCGCACACTTGCGCAGGAGATGCAGAAGGACCTCGGCGTCTCCATCATCATCGAGAACAAGCCAGGCGCCGGCACCATCATCGGCACGCAGGGCGTCGCGACCAGCGCGCCCGACGGCTACACGCTCTTGATGGGTACATTTGCCAATGCCGTCAATCCGAGCCTCTACAGCAAGCTGCCCTATGACGCGCACAAGGACTTTGCGCCGGTCGCGCTGATTGCGCGCTCCTTCAACGTGGTCGTGGTCAATCCGGCCTCGCCGGTCAAATCGATCGCCGATCTGATCGCGGCAGCCAAGGCGGACCCGGAAAAGCTTTCTTACGGTACATACGGCACCGGCACCTCCGCGCATCTTGCCGGCGAACTGTTCAAGCACATGGCCGGGGTCAATCTCACCACCGTGCCCTACAAAGGCGCTGCGCCGGCGATATCGGACCTGATCGGCGATCAGATCCAGGTGATGTTCACGACGGTCGCAAGCTGCGCGGCGCTGGTCGATGCTGGTCAGCTACGCGCGATCGCCGTGACTTCGGCAGAGCGCTCGGCGGCGTTTCCGCAACTGCCGACCGTGTCGGAAGCGGGCGTTCCAGGTTATGCGGCGGAAGCCTGGTACGGTCTTTACGCGCCCGCGAACACGCCGGCTGAGATCATTACTCGCCTCAACGCGTCGGCCGCCAGGGCCGTGCAATCGGACGCCTTCAAAAAGCTCGGGGGCAACGAGGGCCTCGTGATGGTCGCGGCGCCTCCGGCCGAGCTTGACCGTTACTTCGCGGGCGAGGAGGCGCGCTGGCGCAAAGTGATCCGGGACGCCGGAATCAAGGCGGAGTAGGGCGTTTCGCGCCGTGCTCGCGACCGTCGTTGTTGGCTGGCTGTCACCTCACTCCAAGCGTAGCGCGATGATCGGTTCCTGAACCGTTACCGGTCTCCGTCGGATCGGCATTGAGCCGCGCGGCCAACAGCGCGACCTCGGCCTTGACCTTGTCGATGGCGGCGTCCTTCACCGGGCCGTAGCCCCTGATCTCCATCGGCGCCTTCGCGATCGCGACAAGGTCGGGCAGGCGCTTGTCGTCGAGCCTGCCGAGCACGGTGTCGATCAGCGTCTCATACCAGGCGATCAACTCGCGCTCGGACCGCCGCTCCGCCGTGTGGCCGAACAAGTCGAACGGCGTGCCGCGTAGCCGCTTGAGCCGCGCGAGCAGGCGCAGTGGCGTCTCGATCCACTGATCGAAGGCGCGCTTCACCGGTCGTCCGCGCGCGTCGCGTCGCGCAGGCAGCAACGGCGGCGCGAGGTGGTATGTCACGGTGAAGTCGCCGTCAAATTCGCGCCTGAGTTCGTCGCGGAAGCCGCTTTCCATGTGCAGCCGCGCCACCTCATATTCGTCCTTGTAGGCCATCAGCTTGAACAGCGAGCGCGCCACCGCATCGGTGAGGGTTTCGGCGCCAAGGGTGGACTCGGCACGGCGCACCCGATCGACGGCCGTCCGGTAGCGCGCCGCGTAGGCTGCGTCCTGATATGCAGTGAGAAAATCGGCGCGCCGCGCGATCACCTGATCGAGCGTTTCCTGTGCGTCTGGTGTCGCCTGATCGGCCTTCGGCAAAAAGTCCGGGTCAGCGAATGCGATCCGGCCCCAGGCCAGCGCCTGCTTGTTGCGTTCGATGGTCACATCGTTGAGTTCGATGGCGCGGGTCAATGCCGCAAGCGACACCGGCACCAGTCCCTGCTGCCAGGCGAAGCCGAGCATCATGATGTTGGCATAGACGCTGTCGCCGAGCAGCCGCTCGGCCAGTGCATTGGCATCGATCGTGGTGAGGTTGCCGGCGCCGATCACCCGCGCGAGCGCGCGCAGGCGAACCGGCGAGGCGAGGTCGGCATCCCGGAAGCGCACGACATCGCCGGTCGGCATCTCGGCGGTGTTGATCACGGCGCGCATCCCCTTTCGATAGGTGCCGGACGCCTTGGCCGCTGAGCTGACCACCAGATCGCAGCCGATCAGCGCGTCCGCCGCGCCCTGGTCGATCCGCACCTGATGCAACGCCTCTGGCGTCGCAGCCAGCCGCAGGTAACTCAGCACGGGGCCGAATTTCTGTGCGAAACCGGTGAAGTCGAGCACCGAGACGCCGCGTGCCTCGAGATGCGCCGCCATCGCGACCAGCGCGCCGACGGTGATCACGCCGGTGCCGCCGACACCGGTGACGAGCAGATCATAGGGCCGGTCGAGCGCGGCAAGCTCCGGCTTCGGCAGCGTCGCGGCACGTGTCAAAGGATCGATCCCGCTTGCGGTCTTCGCGCGCCGCCTGCCGCCTTCGATGGTCACAAAGCTTGGGCAGAAGCCGTTGAGGCAGGAAAAGTCCTTGTTGCAGGTCGAAAGGTTGATCCTGCGCTTGCGGCCGAATGGCGTCGCCTTCGGCTCGACGCTCAGGCAATTGGACTCGACCGAGCAATCGCCACAGCCCTCGCAGACGAGATCGTTGATATAGGCAAAGCGCGGGGGATCCGCGATCTGCCCGCGCTTGCGGCGGCGGCGTTTCTCGGTGGCGCAGGTCTGCTGGTAGATCAGCACGGTGACGCCGGGAATGTCGCGGAGCTCGCGCTGCACGGTATCCATCTCCTCGCGCGGATGGATGGTGACGCCGCCGGGCAAATCTGCGGGCGAGAACTGCGCGGGATTGTCCGAGACCAGCGCGATGCGCGCCACGCCCTCGGCGCGGACGCTGTGCGCGATCGCCTGCACGCTGATGGGACCGTCGACAGGCTGACCGCCGGTCATCGCGACCGCATCGTTGAACAGGATCTTGTAGGTGATGTTGGCCCCGGCCGCGATCGCCTGCCGGATCGCCATCGAGCCGGAGTGGTAGTAGGTACCTTCGCCGAGGTTCTGAAAGATGTGTTTGTTGCCCGTGAATCTTGACGACGCCGCCCAGTTGACGCCCTCGCCGCCCATCTGGATCAGCGACGAGGTCTCGCGGTCCATCCAGCTTGCCATGAAGTGACAGCCGATCCCGGCCAGCGCTTTGGAGCCTTCAGGCACCTTTGTGGACGTGTTGTGCGGGCAGCCGGAACAGAAATACGGCGTGCGCGTCGCGCCCGGCACCGCGATCAAGCGCTCCTCTTCCGGCGCCAACGCGACGACGCGGCGTGCAAGCTGCAGTTCCGGAAACATCGGATCGAGCCGCCGCGCCAATACTCCTGCGAGCATGCATGGCGAGAGTTCGCCGATCCAGGAAATCAGCCGCGCGCCGGCCTCGTCATGCTTGCCGACCATGCGCTCCGGCTTGGCGCCGGGATAGTCATAGAAATATTCCTTGAACTGGCTTTCGATGATGCCACGCTTCTCCTCGACCACGAGGATCTCGCGCTTGCCTTTCACGAACTCCATCGCGTCGTGCAGCGCCAGTGGCCACACCATGCCGACCTTGTAAACGTCGATCCCGAAGCGGCGGCAGGCGGCTTCATCAAGTCCGACCAGCCGCAGCGCTTCCATCAGATCGAGATGAGCCTTGCCCGTGGTGACGATGCCGTAGGTCGCATCCGGAATGTCGTAGATGTGGCGGTCAATCGGATTCGCTTTTGCAAAGGCGTAGACCGCATGCTTCTTCGCCTCCAGCCGCTCCTCGATCTGCGGACCCGGCAGATCCGGCCAGCGATAATGCAGGCCGCCAGCCGGCGGCACGAAATCCGGCCGCGCGAACAGACGTGGCGCGCGCAACTCCACCGAGGCGCCCGATTCCACGATCTCCGAAATTGCCTTGAAGCCGACCCACATGCCGGAGAAGCGGCTCAGCGCGTAGCCATATTCGCCGAACGCGAGATATTCACTGACATCGGCCGGATGCAGCGTCGGCATGAACCAGCTCATGAAGGCGACATCGGACTGGTGCGGCATCGACGAGGATACGCAGCCATGGTCGTCTCCGGCGACCACCAGCACGCCGCCATGCGGCGAGGAGCCGTAAGCGTTGCCATGTTTCAGTGCGTCGCCGGAACGATCGACGCCGGGCCCCTTGCCGTACCAAAGCCCGAACACGCCGTCGACCTCGCGGTCGCTTTGCGTCTCCACCTGCTGCGAACCGAGCACGGCGGTCGCAGCCAGGTCCTCGTTCACCGCGGGTAGGAATTCGATACGGCTGTCCTTCAATTGCTGCCTGATCTTCCAGAGTTCGAGATCGACGCCGCCGAGCGGCGAGCCCCGGTAGCCCGAGATCAATCCGGCGGTGCTCAGCCCGGCAGCGCGATCGCGCCTGGCTTGCTCGAGTGCGATGCGGACGATCGCCTGCGTGCCCGTGAGGAAGACGCGGCCATGTTCGCGCGTGTAGCGGTCGGAGAGCTGGTAGGTGTCGAGTGCTGGCATCGTGCCCATGACTGACGCTCGCTGGTCGCAATATTCTCTCGACTGACAACGCTACGCCCCGATGCCTGGTAGGTCATACCTATCCGTTCCCCCGATGGAACCATTTGCGGTAGATCATTGCGTATTGGTCCGCCGTACGGTAGACTCTACCAACTTGGAGTGTATCCATGGTCGAAGCGCAGGATGAGAGAATCCTCGCCGAGCTGCAAAAAGACGGTCGCGCGACCAATCAGCAACTCGCGGAAAATGTCGGCATGTCGACCTCGGCCTGCTGGCGTCGGGTCCGCGCGCTGGAGGAGCACGGCGTCATCGCAGGCTATTCGGCGCTGGTCGCGCGCGAGCGTGCCGGGTTCGCCACGTCTGCGATCCTCCACGTCTCGCTGGAACGGCATGATGTGAAATTCGTCGAGGAGTTCGTCTCGCGCGTCATGGAGCGCCGCGAAGTATTGGAGTGCTTTGCGACCACCGGGGACGCCGACTACCACCTGCGCGTCGTCGTGCGCGACATGGACGCTTACAACAGATTTCTCGACGACTTCATGTTCCGCATCCCTGGCATCCGTCACGTCCGCACGAACGTGATCCTGAAGGAAATCAAGACCGGCGTGGCGCTGCCGTTTTGATTTCTCACCCGCCGCTGGAAGCGATCGTCATCGCGCTAAAGCCCGACGTCACGGAACGTCGTGCAGGGCCATGCTGTATTTGACTGGATAGTTCGACGGTCACATGGCCAAAGCACGGCTTTAAGTGTTATCATCGTGACCGCACCGCCGCTGCGGGACAGACCCATGAGCGAGGCGGCCAGATAGCGTGGCGCTCTGCGTCTTTGTCGGGAGATTGGACCATGACACGGTATCTTTTACTCGCGATCACCCTCCTCGGCAGCGGTGTGCTCCTCAGCTCACCAGCAGCAGCGGACCAGTTCCAATGTGAGGACAGAGCCGCGAATTGCATAGGCAGATGTGCTTCCAGGACGGCGGGAGCGGGCGACTGGGGAGGGGGGCCCCAGAACAGATG
The DNA here is from genome assembly GCF_018131005.1 of Bradyrhizobium lablabi. GTDB lineage: Bacteria > Pseudomonadota > Alphaproteobacteria > Rhizobiales > Xanthobacteraceae > Bradyrhizobium > Bradyrhizobium lablabi_D. The sequence goes on along the minus strand of NZ_JAFCJK010000003.1, from coordinate 616,694 downwards.
TCTGCTCTACTGTGACCGGAGGCTGATTACATGCATGAGCAACGCGAACATCCGCCGCATGTATATGGACGCAAGCGGCGGTCCCGCATTTAGTCGGGTCCGATAATCCAATACGCAGAGCGTGCGCAGTTGTGCGATCTCGCCTGAAGCGCGATCAATCATCATCGCGCTCCAGCTTTTGTTTGAGGATAAGCTCCGCGCAAACCCTCCGCGTTTGTCGCGGGGGAAACCCGTTACACCCTTTTCCGGATCATGCGGGCGGTGAAGACGGGACAGCCGCCTGGACGCCAGCCAGCGCCGCTTGTAACGCTGCCTCCTTGGTGTGATCGAGAGACGTCTTCAAGATCGTTCCGCCTTCTCCCTTGAGGCCCTCGAGCACCTTGTCTGCCGTCACCTTGCGCACCAGGACGAAGAGGGCGGCCGTTCCCGGTTGGATGGCAGCGGCAGTCTCTTTCATCCATTTGTCATCGATGCCGACGTCGGTGAGATATCCGCCGAGTGTGCCGGATGCCGCACCCAGAGCGGCACCAGCCAGCGGCATCAGGAAGATCAGGCCAATAAGTGTCCCCCAGAACGCACCCGACACCGCGCCGGCAGCCGTGGTGTTGATCATCTGATTCAGCTTAACGCCACCTTTGGCGTCCTTTACGGCGATCACTGCATCGCCCAGTTCGATCAGGTACTCCTTTTGCATGGCCAGCAATTTCTGGCGAACTTCCTCTGCTTTTGCCTCAGTCGGAAATGCGATCACGACAAGATCACTCATGCATGCTTCTCCATGGCTGCTTGAAATCCACCTCTATGGCCCCTCGATTGTAGCGCGAATGAGGGCCGGGGGCCATCGCTTTACATCAAGCGTCCGCAATGCGAGGCAGACTGCACTCCGCATCATGGTGCTGTCCTCTTGCCAATTTCCGCTTCACGCCGGAGCGTGCGATCCCGGCGGCACCCATGTAAAGGGCCATGGCGCATATGATGTAAATGAAATACGGACGGTGAAACTCTTTGCGCTACCGGCACGATCGGCACGGCTAAACATCCACAGCACGAGGGATGTGTCGAATTTCCTCGACCAGATGATTCATCGCGTCCCCGCCGAAAATGGATCAAGCTACTCAGTGGACGGCCGGCGGTCATGGGCCCCGGTTTCCGCCGGCACGATGACGATGGTCGCCTGTATCGCCACCACAGGCGACGTGTCTTCAGAGCCGCAGATGACGCAGCGGTAATCTGACGCGGCTTGCGCGGGTCATTTGCGCTACCATTTGAATGGCGATGACCAACGACGACATTCTTACGCCCAATCGCACCCGATCGCGGCCGCCTTTCGGCGGTGCGCAGGCGCGCGGCAAGGTGATCGATCAGGACGGGCGCGAGATTCCCGAGGCTTCGCCGTTTCAGCGCTTCGAGAGCTTTCGCGTGGATTTCGGCAAGTCCGCCGCAAATCCCTTCGGTGATCTGACGCGCGAGCAGCGGCTGGCGCGGCTGGAGGCGATCGCAAAGCTGCTCGACGTCGCCTTCATCGTTCCGGGCACCAAAGTCCGCTACGGCATCGACGGGCTGATCGGCTTGATCCCCGTGATCGGCGACATCATCACGACGGCGATCTCGCTGTGGCTGGTCCGCGAGGCCCGCGCGCTCGGTGCGCCCTGGCACATCACCGCGCGTATGCTGGCCAATGTCGCCGTGGATGGCATGGTCGGCCTTGTTCCGGTCGCGGGCGACGCCTTCGACGTCGTGTTCCGCGCCAACGTCCGCAATGTGCGGCTACTGCGCCGCTGGCTCGACAAGCAGCCAAGGCTGTAAGAGGCGAGGGATCCAAAAACAAAAGCCCCCGGACAGGTCCGGGGGCATTTTCGTGAGGAAGAGAGAAAAGCCTACGCCGCGTCGGCGTCGGTCTGGGGCTGAGCAGTGCGCGGACGGCGCGGTAGCGGAAATGCCTCGCTCTCATAGAGCGAGCGGATGCCGTTTTGGTCGAAGCGTGCTTCCTCGACCTGCAGATAGGCGCCGTTCAGTGAATCCGCCGGCAACTCTTCCATCGCAAAACGCACGGCTTCGGCGGCAGTGCCGAAACGGCGATAGGCGAAGCCGGCCCGCTTCTTCTTTCGGATCGCAGCGGGGAAAAGCTCGGCGGACGTATTAAAGTTGAACGGACGCATGGGGCGCATGGTCGACGACCTCTTGTGTTTTGGCTTTGACTGGCTAAGGGATTTCGGGACGGCGGTCCGTAACGGGCGGCGTACCGTCATTTCCTGTCGCCTAATATAAGCCTCTTTGACAGAAATGCGACCCCAGAAGCGCTTGGACAGGGCATATAATGAATCCGTGCATATCGACGTAACCTGTTGAGGAGGTTATTTTATTTTAATTCCCGCCGATCGCGGCCCGTGCATGGGCAGGGCGAGCCCGCGCATGACGGCGGCGTCCATGGCGAGCCGCTATTTCGGGTTGAGCTTGAGCGCCGCCGAGTTGATGCAGTAGCGCAGGCCGGTGGGGCCCGGGCCGTCGTCGAAGACGTGGCCAAGATGGCCGTTGCATTTCGAGCACAACACTTCGGTGCGGATCATGCCGTGGCTGACATCGCGCTCTTCGCCGATATGGCCCTCGACCGCGGGCTGCGAGAAGCTCGGCCAGCCGCAACCGGAATCAAACTTGGCGTCGGACTCGAATAGCGTCTGCCCGCAGCCGGCACACACATAGGTTCCGTTGCGATGGTCGTGCTCATACTCGCCGGTGAAGGGGCGTTCGGTCGCCTTCTCGCGCAGCACGGCGTATTGCACCGGGGTCAGCTCCTTGCGCCATTCGGCTTCGCTCTTCCGGACCTTCCCGTCGCTCTTGGTGTCAGACATGGAAACTCCCTGGTCGATGGTGGTTGCGAGCGCAGCGAAGCAATCCAGTGTGAGGGACGCACACGATGAATTGCTTCGTCGCTTCTCGCAATGACGCGAAGGATTGCCTCAGTTGGTGACCTTGGCGTTGCCCACCAGCGTCGGCTTCTCAACGTAGTTGTCCGCGAAGATCTTCTTCAGGTTCTCGACCTTCGGGATGTCATTATATGCAATATAGGGTTGGTTCGGGTGCAGCGTAAGATAGTCCTGGTGATAGGCTTCCGCCGGATAGAATGCTTCCAGCGCGCCCACCTTGGTTACGATCGGCTTCTTGTAGACCTTCGCTGCATTGAGTTGGGCGATATAGGCATCCGCCACCTTCCTCTGCTCGTCGCTGGTAGTGAAGATCGCCGAGCGGTACTGCGTCCCGGTGTCGGGGCCCTGCCGGTTGAGCTGGGTCGGGTCGTGCACGACCGAGAAGAAGATCTGCAGGATCTTGCCGTAGGAGATCTTTTTCGGGTCGTATTTGATCTCAACCGATTCCGCATGACCGGTCGAGCCGGTCGAGACCATGTTGTAGTCCGCGGTCGCCTTGTTGCCTCCAGCGTAGCCGGACACGGCATTGACGACGCCGGCGGTGTGCTGGAATACGCCCTGCACGCCCCAGAAGCAGCCGCCCGCGAGCACCGCTGTCTCGATGCCGCCGGTCTCCTGCGCGTTGGTCGCGGGCGGCGGAATGATAACCGCATCTTCCGCCGCGCTCGAGGGCGCAACGGCAAAGGCGGCGACGGCCAGCGCGCCGATCGCGGCGGCGCAAAGCGAGAAGCGGCTGAATGAGCGACGGGACATGGGTTCCTCGTGAGATCGCATTGGGGCCAGTCTAGAGCGACGGCCGGCGTTCGCAATCCGCACGGCTTGCTCCGACGCTGGTATATACGGTCCGAACCGGGTTTTGTTACAGCCCGGGCTGCAAGGTTTCGTGAACATAATTCGTGTCTCTGGATTGCCCTGGCCATATGGCCGGCTGACCTGTCGCGCAGAGCGCCATCTTAACCATGAGGCCCCGATCTCGACCGTGGCCAATCCTTCAAAACACGCCTGCGGCCGCTCCTCAGGAAGAGGTTTCAGCGCCGTCAAACCACGACACTCAATCGCTTTGCCGCGCGGGTGATGCCGGTGTACAGCCACCTCGCGCGGCTGTCCTGGAACGCAAAGCTCTCGTCGAACAGCACCACGTCGTCCCATTGCGAGCCCTGCGACTTGTGCACGGTCAGCACGTAGCCGTAGTCGAACTCGTCATAGGGCTTGCGCTGCTCCCACGGAACGGTCTCGATCCCGCCGTCGAAGCATTCGCCGCGCACCGAGACTTTCGTCACCTTGTAGCCGAAGTCCTCGTCCGGCATCACGCGCATGGTGACGATCCTGGATTTCGACTGCGCGCGTGCCTTCACCCGCCACAGCCCGCCATTGAACAGCCCCTTCTTGCGATTGTTGCGCAGGCAGACGAGCTTGTCGCCGGCAACAGGGAGGGGATCCTCGATGTTCTGCCGCTGCCGCACCCGCATGTTGTAGGCGCGCCGGGTGTTGTTGCGGCCGACCAGCACCTGGTCGGCACCCATCACGCGGTCGGGATCGAGCTCGGAGCGTCGCACCACTTCGCTCTCGCCGTGGCGACCGATCTCGAGCTCCCGGCCCTCGCGGATATCCATCGACATCCGCACGATCGGATCGTCCTGCGCCTGGCGATGCACCTCGGTCAGCATTGCGTCGGGCTCGGCATCGGTGAAGAAGCCGCCGCCCTGGATCGGCGGCAATTGCGCGGGATCGCCGAGCACGAGCAGCGGGCAATCGAACGACATCAGGTCGCGGCCGAGCTCGGCGTCGACCATCGAGCATTCGTCGATCACGATCAGCTTCGCCTTCGACGCCGGCGCGTCGTCCCACAATTCAAAGCTCGGCTGCTCAACCCCGGATTCCCGCGCGCGGTAGATCAGCGAATGAATGGTGGAGGCATTGTCGCAACCCTTGTTGCGCATGACGAGCGCTGCCTTGCCGGTGAAGGCGGCGAACTTGACCTCGCCGTCGACGCCCTCGGCGATGTGGCGGGCGAGCGTGGTCTTGCCGGTTCCGGCATAGCCGAACAGGCGGAAGACCGGCGGCGTGCCATTCTTGCCGGGCCTGGCCTCCAGCCAGTCGGCAACAGCTTTCAGCGCGGAATCCTGGTGCGGCGTAAAGGTGGTCATGAGGCTTTCGGAGAAAGAGCCGGCAGCCATGGCGCGCCGCGACTCACACCCTCAACCTAGCCATTCGGGCCGTCTGCGCAAGGTGGCGGGCGAGCTGCCGGTCTGTCCCGGTCTACTGCCAGCCCGGAACGCCCCGCATATCAGGCAATTGGTGTGCGATGCCCTTGTGGCAATCGATGCAGGTCTTCTCGCCGGGAAACAGGAAGCGCTGGTGCGCAGCGCTCGCCCGAGGCGATTGCTTGGTGATGTCCATTGAGTCAGCGCTGTGGCAGTTGCGGCATTCGAGCGAATCATTGGCCTTGAAGCGTGCCCATTCATGCGCCGCGAGTTCGAGCCGATGATCGACGAATTTTTCGCGGGTGTCGATGCTGCCGAAAAGGTGGCCCCACACCTCTTTCGACGCCTGCATCTTGCGAGCGATCTTGTCGGTCCAGTTGTGCGGGACGTGGCAATCCGGGCAGCTCGCGCGGACGCCCGAGCGGTTGGTGAAATGGATCGTCGATTTCAGCTCCGTAAAGACATTGTCGCGCATCTCGTGGCAGCTCGTGCAGAATTTCTCGGTGTTGGTCAGTTCGAGCGCCGTGTTGAAGCCGCCCCAGAAGATGATGCCGGCGACAAAGCCGGCAAGCACCAGCACGCCGAGCCCGAACACCGAGCTGGGGCTGATCAGTACGTCCCACAGCTCGAGGGCAAAACGTTTCGCGCGGGCGAACCACGTTTCGCGCGCCAGAGGCTTGGCCTGCTCGTTCATCGCCGTCCACCGGGCGCTTCGCGGCTCAGCATCGTATCGATATCGACGAAATCATTGCTGACCGGCGGATTGGTGACGCTCTGCGGGACGTGGCATTCGGTGCAGAAGAATCTCCGTGGCGAGACCGACGCGAGGAACTGGCCGTCGCGATCCATGAAGTGGGTGATGGAGACCATCGGTGCCTGTGATTCCGCGGTGCGCGCGCGGGCATGGCAGGACAGGCATTTGTTGCCGCGGATATCGACCTGGTAGCCATCAATGGAGTGGGGTATTACGGGCGGCTGTTCCGGGTAGTTGCGGGCTTCTCGCTCCGCTGTATTGCGCGTCGGCGCCATCGGTGGCGCCGGGCCTTCATCATTGAGCGGGGTGGCGCCACGCAGGCCAAAATTGAGGGTTTGCGCGGCGAGCGAGCCGGCGGCGACCAGGAGCACGGCGACGACGAGGAGCGTTCGGAGTGCGCTGGTCATGCTGAAACCCGCTCGATACGCACAGCGCATTTCTTGAAGTCGGTCTGCAGGGAGATCGGGTCGGTGGCGTCCAGCGTCACCTTGTTGATCAGCTTGGATTCGTCAAACCAGGGCACGAACACCAGGCCGCGCGGTGGTTTGTCGCGTCCACGGGTCTCGAGGCGGGCACGGATGAAGCCACGGCGAGAGACCACCTTGACCTCATCGCCGCGGCGCAACTTCGCCTCCTGCGCGTCGTCAGGATGCATGAAGCAGACAGCCTCGGGGACCGCGCGATAGAGCTCCGGCACGCGTCGCGTCATGCTGCCGGAATGCCAGTGCTCCAGGACGCGACCGGTCGACAGCCAGAGCGGGTAATCATTGTCGGGAGATTCCGCCGCCGGCTCGTAGGGCAGGGCGAAGATGCGGGCTTTGCCGTCGGGGTGACCATAGAACTGGAAGTTGGCGCCCTGCTTCACGTAAGGATCGGTCCCCTCGTGGAAGCGCCATTTGGTTTCTCTCCCATTGACCACCGGCCAGCGCAGCCCGCGCTCGACATGGTAGGTCTGGAACGGCGCGAGGTCGTGGCCGTGGCCCCGGCCGAACTGGGCGTACTCCTCGAAGAGGCCCTTCTGGACGTAGAAGCCGAACGCCTTCGACTCGTCGTTGGCATAGCCCTCGTCGATGTCGGACAGCGGAAACTTGTCGATCTGCCCATTCTTGTAGAGGACGTCGAACAGCGTCTTGCCGCGATATTCCGGCTTCTTCGCGATCAACTCTTCCGGCCAGACTTCCTCGATCTTGAAGCGCTTCGAGAACTCCATGAGTTGCCAGAGGTCGGAGCGGGATTCGCCGGGAGCGTTGACGAGCTGGTGCCAGAACTGGGTGCGTCGCTCCGCGTTGCCGTAGGCTCCCTCCTTCTCCACCCACATCGCGGCCGGCAGGATCAGATCGGCCGCCTGCGCGGTGACCGTTGGATAAGCATCCGACACCACGATGAAATTCTCCGGATGGCGGAAGCCCGGATAGGTCTCCTCGTTGATGTTGGGGCCGGCCTGCAGGTTGTTGTTGACCTGCACCCAGTAGGCATTCAGCAGCCCGTCACGCAGCATTCGGCTCTGCAGCACGGCGTGATAGCCCGGCTTGTCGGGAATGGTTCCTTCAGGCACCTGCCAGATCTTTTCGGTCTTGTCGCGATGCTCCTTGTTGTTCACCACCATGTCGGCAGGCAGGCGGTGCGAGAAGGTGCCGACTTCGCGCGCCGTGCCGCAGGCCGAGGGCTGGCCGGTGAGCGAGAACGGGCTGTTGCCGGGGGTCGATATCTTTCCGGTCAGGAGGTGCAGGTTGTAGACGAGGTTGTTGCACCATACACCGCGGGTGTGCTGGTTGAAGCCCATGGTCCAGAAGCTGACCACCTTGGTCTTTGGGTCGGCGTAGAGCTCCGCCAGCGCCTCGATCCGGTTGAGCGGCACGCCGGACATTTTCGCCGCCTTCTCCAGCGTGTAGTCGGAGACGAACTTCGCGAACTCGTCAAAGCTCATGTCGGTCGCGTCGTTGGCCTTGGCCGCGCCGGTAGCCTTCTTCTGGAGCGGATGTTCCGGCCGCAGGCCGTAACCAATGTCGGTCTGCCCGCGCTTGAACACGGTGTGTGCGGTGACGAAGTCCTTGTTGACGCGTCCCGTCTTGATGATGTGGTGGGCGATCGCGTTGAGGATGTAGAGGTCCGTCTGCGGCGTGAATACGATCCCGAGGTCGGCGAGATCGAACGAGCGGTGCTCGAATGTCGACAGCACCGCGACCTGTACATGCGGCGCGGACAGGCGCCGATCGGCTACCCGGGTCCACAGGATCGGGTGCATCTCCGCCATGTTCGAGCCCCACAGCACGAAGGCGTCGGTCGCTTCGATGTCGTCATAGCAACCCATCGGCTCGTCGATGCCGAAGGTCCGCATCATGCCGGCAACCGCCGACGCCATGCAGTGCCGCGCGTTGGGATCGATATTGTTGGAGCGGAAGCCGGCCTTGAACAGCTTCGACGCCGCATAACCCTCCCAGATCGTCCACTGGCCGGAGCCGAACATGCCGATGCCGCTCGGCCCACGCCTCTTCAGCGCGGCCTTGAACTTCTCGGCCATCACGTCGAAAGCCTCGTCCCACGAGACCGGCGTGAACTCGCCGTTCTTGTCGTACTTGCCGTCGGTCTTGCGCAGCATCGGCCGGGTCAAGCGGTCGTGCCCGTACATGATCTTGGAAAGAAAGTAGCCCTTGACGCAGTTGAGACCGCGATTGACCTCCGACTTGATATCGCCATGGGTGGCGACGACGCGGTTTTCCTTGGTCGCAACCATGACGCTGCATCCGGTGCCGCAGAAGCGGCACGGCGCCTTGTCCCACTTCAATTCACTCTCGTTGCGTTCGGTAACGAGGTTGGCGGCGCCGGCCGCGATTGGCATGCCTCCGGCTAGCGCTGCCATCGCGGCCGCCTCTAACTTCAAAATCTCGCGGCGATCAAGCTTGGGGCCGGTCATGGCGTTTCCTTCCGGATCGGTTGCCTTCGATCGCGCGACGTCAGGCGCTGCCGGGATCGACGGCGTGGAACACGAGCGAGGCGGAATAGACATTGGATAGTGCGGAGATCTCGGTGAGGGTGGACCCGAGCGAACTGGCGTCCGGTGCATCGACAACGATCACGAGCGTTCCCTTGGCGTCGCGGCCGTAGATTTCGCACCCCGGCATCGTCGTGATTGCGGCTTCGACCGCATCGAGCCGGTCGGGCCTGGCCTGCACAAGAATGCTGGCGATCTCGCAGCCGGGCGGCGACACCACGCGGTCGGCTTGCAGGGCTCGGCCCGTGATGAGCGCCCGGCGATCGATGGCAGTTCGGACCCTGATCATGACGAGGGTTTCCTCAAATCGGCCGCTCAATGCGACGAGGGAGGGCCCGGTGGGCCCGCGATCATCTGATAGATCCATACGGCGAGGCCGTAGCTGCCCACCGTGGCGACCGCCAAAGCGGGCATCACGACTGCCGTCAGAAAAAGAAACGCGATGATCTCCATGCGCCTGCGGCGCGGTCTCGCGATCGTATCGTCGCCGGTCGCCGACATACGTCGTCTCGCTTCAATCCGGATTGTGTGGGGAGGGCCTCGTTGCCTCCAACAAAGGTAACGACGACCCGAACGCGCACATTGATCTAGATCAATGTGCGCCAGAATTGCATTGTGGGCGGAATGGGTTCGGCGGCGCAGCAACTCACGGGATGACAAGCGCGAGCCGCTCCCTGCATCTTCCACTTGGCGGAATTGGAGTTTCGCGGCCAAGGCTAGATTTGGTTCGTGCCGGCACTAGACTGACCGAAAACAGCAAGCTCGAACGAGCGATTTGGGAGTGAAGCCATGAAGTTCGGCATTTTCTACGAGCTGCAACTGCCGCGTCCATGGAAAGACGGCGACGAGTTCCGGCTTTACCAGAACGCGCTGACGCAAATGGAGTCGGCCGACCGGCTCGGCTACGATTATGCCTGGGTCGTGGAGCATCACTTCCTCGAGGAATATTCCCACTCGCCGGCGCCGGAATCCTTCCTCGCCGCCGCGAGCCAACGCACCAGGCAGATCCGCCTCGGCCACGGCATCTTCCAGCTCACCACCAATCATCCGGCACGCGTCGCCGAACGCATCGCGGTGCTCGATCTCTTGTCCAATGGGCGCTGTGAATTCGGCATGGGCGAAAGCGCCTCGATTACCGAGCTGACGCCGTTCGGTCGCGACATGGAGACCAAGCGCGAGGTGTTCGAGGAGGCCGTGAGCGCGATCTTCCCGATGTTTACCAAGGTCGGCACCGAGCATCATGGCAAGTACTTCGACATTCCCTTGCGCAATGTCGTGCCCAAGCCGGTTCAGAAGCCGCACCCGCCGCTCTGGATGGCGTGTTCGCAACTGCCGACAATCGAGCGAGCCGGGGAGAACGGGTTTGGCGCGCTCGGTTTCCAGTTCGTCAGTGCGGAGGCGGCTCACGCCTGGGTGCATGCCTATTACAACGCGATCACGAAACGCCTGAGGAAGCTCGCCGACTACGAGATCAATCCGAACATGGCGCTGGTCTCGTTCTTCATGTGCGCGGAGACGGATGAAGAAGCCCGCAAGCGCGCCGACGGCGCCACGTTCTTTCAGTTCGCGCTGCGCTATTACGGCCAGTCGCAAAACCGCCAACGGCCGGCGCCCGGTACCGTCAACATGTGGGACGAGTACAACAAATGGAAGCGCGAGAACCCGGAGGCGCAGGAGGCAGCACTGCGTGGCGGCCTGATCGGCTCTCCGGAAACCATCCGGAAGAAACTGCGGCGCTTCCGCACCTCGCACATCGACCAGGTGATCCTGCTCAACCAGGCCGGCAAGAACACTCACGAGCATATCTGCGAGTCGCTGGAATTGTTCGCCAGAGAGGTAATGCCGGAATTCCAGAACGATCCCGAACACGACGCATGGAAGCGGGGCGTGCTCAGCGGCGCGATCCAGCTCGAGGAAATCGACACCGAGGCCTTCACGGACCGCTACGGCAGGCTGGCGATCAACGTCGGGCCGCGAAAGGCGGCTGCGGGCTGATCGATTTGCGAGCAGTTCGAACTTCACGATCTCATCGTGAAAGAATTTCGCTGCAGTATTTTCGGTTGCTGAAAGAATCCGAACGCGAAATGCCCGCCGGACAGCGTGGACATCGCTATTTTTCAGGGGTGCTCGACAGCATCTTCAAGCGCAACCATCATCCTTGCACCGCATGATCGCGTTGATCGTGAACATGGATGGAGCGGAGATGTTGGCAATGAAGCGTCGCGACTTTCTAAAATTGTCTTTGGGATCGGCTGCGATCGCCGCGTTGCCGCCGCATGCACGCGCGCATACGGGCGTGAAGGAGATTCGTATCGGCTACCAGAAGAACGGTGTGCTGGTTATCGCGCGGCAGCGCGCGACGCTGGAAAATCATTTCAGTCCGCAGGGTGTCGACGTCAAATGGGTCGAGTTCTCCTCGGGTCCGCCGATGATGGAGGCGATGAATGTCGGAAGCATCGATTATGGCGCGGTAGGCGACTCGCCGCCGGTGTTTGCCCAGGCGGCAGGCGCGGCGATCGTCTATGCCGCGGGACAGCCGATTACCAATGGCCAGGGCATTTTAGTGCAGCAGAATTCAGCGATCCGGACGATTGCGGATCTCAAGGGTGGGCGCATCGGCTTCACCAAGGGGTCCAGTGCACACAACGTCGTTGTGCAGACTCTGGAGAAGGCAGGCCTTACCTATAAGGACATCGCGCCCGTCTACCTGACGCCACCCGATGCCGGGCCGGCATTCGCCAATGGCAGCATCGATGCCTGGGCGATCTGGGATCCGTATTTTGCGATCGGAGAGACCAAGCAGAATGGGCGTATCCTGGTCAATGCGCATGAGATCACCAAGACCAACTCGTTCTACATCGCCAACCGTGAGTTTGCGCGGAACCACGCGCCGGTGCTGCAGCAGATCATCGACGTTACGACGTCGACAGCGGCTTGGGCGGAGTCGCATCGCGACGAGGTAGCGAAATCGCTGAGCGCGGTCACCGGCATCGCGCTCGACATCCAAACGATTGCTGCCAACCGCTCTTCCTTCGCAGTCGGGCCGGTCACCGATGACGTCATCGCGACCCAGCAGGGCGTTGCCGACCGCTTCTTCAAGCTGGGCCTGATCCCGAGGCAGATTGCGATCCGCGACATCGTCTGGCGCAACACGCAGACCTGATCGCCAATTTTCGTCAAACCAGGGGACGTCATCATGACGCGTTTGTTTCGACGCTGGATTTCTCGCGCGGTGCTGCCGGTCACCGACGCCGTAATTGCCGAGCAGCAGCAGGTCGCCGAGACTTTCTTCGCGTTGGGCCTGATACCCAAACAGATCAAGATTTCTGACGTCGCATGGAGGCCGGGAACGTGAGCACGCCTGATAACGCCAATATCCTCTGGTTTCTGCCGACCCATGGCGACGGCCGCTATCTGGGTACGTCGATCGGCGGCCGCGAGGTGAACTTCAACTATCTGCGCCAGATCGCGCAGGCGGTCGACCAACTCGGCTATTACGGCGTGCTGTTGCCGACGGGTCGAAGCTGCGAGGACTCCTGGGTGGCGGCCTCGGCCGTCGCGCCCTGGACCGAGCGCCTCCGTTACCTCGTAGCGGTCAGGCCGGGCCTGCAATCCCCTGCTGTCGCGGCGCGGATGACCGCGACGCTGGATCGATTGTCGAACGGTCGCCTGCTGATCAACGTCGTCACCGGCGGCGATCCCGTTGAGAACAAGGGTGACGGCATCTTCCTGCCCCACGACGAGCGCTACGCGGTGACGCGCGAGTTTCTCGACGTCTACAGCGATCTTCTTGCCGGCAAGACGGTCAATGCGGAAGGCAGGCACATCCGGATCGAGGATGGCCGCCTGCTGTTCCGGCCGGTGCAGTCGCCGCGCCCGCCGCTCTATTTCGGCGGATCGTCGGATGCCGGGATCGAGGTCGCCGTCGATACCGTCGACAAATACCTGACCTGGGGCGAGCCGCCGGAGCAGGTCGCCGAGAAGGTTGCGCGGGTGAAGGCGGCGGCTGCAAAGCGCGGCCGCGAGCTGTCGTTCGGCATTCGTCTGCATGTGATCGTGCGCGAGACCAACGCGGAGGCCTGGAGGGCCGCTGACGAACTGATCCAGTACGTCACGGACGACACTGTAGCCGCTGCGCAGAAGATATTTGCGCGAATGGATTCGGTCGGCCAGCAGCGCATGGCGGAGTTGCACGGCGGGCGCCGCGACAAGCTCGAGATCAGCCCCAATCTCTGGGCCGGCGTCGGGCTGGTGCGCGGTGGCGCCGGCACGGCGCTGGTCGGCGATCCCCAGACGGTCGCGTCGCGCATCCGAGAGTATCAGCAGATCGGGATCGATACCTTCATCATGTCCGGCTACCCGCATCTCGAGGAAGCCTATCGCTTTGCCGAGTTGGTGTTCCCTCTGCTGTCGCGGGCGCAGCCGAGTAACGTGACACCGATCCGCGTCAACACTGGGCCGTTCGGCGAGACTATCGGCAACGATTACCGCCCGCATAAACAAGCGTCCCAATCATGAGTCTCATCGACAGTTTTCCGCGCGTCCGCGCACCAAAACTGCCAAGGGTCGACGGCCTGATTCCCTGGATCGTACCGCTCGCCATCATCCTGGTGTGGCAGCTCGCCTGCGTCACCGGCTTCGTGCCCGCGCGGGTGCTGCCGGCGCCGAGCGATGTCGCGCTGGCCGGCTGGAAGCTGCTGCTCTCAGGCGAGCTCATCAAGAACATCTGGGTCAGCTTCTGGCGCGCCAGCATCGGCTTCCTGATTGGCGGCAGCATCGGCTTTGCGTTCGGCCTCGCCAATGGCTTGTCGCAGCTGTCCGCGAAGCTCACCGATACGACGCTGCAGATGGTCCGCAATATCCCGCATCTGGCGCTGATCCCGCTGGTCATCCTGTGGTTCGGCATCGATGAGTCGGCAAAGCTGTTCCTGGTCGCGCTCGGCGTGTTCTTCCCGATCTATCTCAACGCGCTGCACGGCATCCGCACCGTCGATCCGCAGCTGATCGAAATGGGTCGCATCTACGGCATGACCGACGGCGAACTGTTCCGCCGGGTGATCTTTCCGGGTGCGCTGCCGTCGATCTTCGCCGGCCTGCGCTTCGCGCTCGGCATCATGTGGCTGACGCTGATCGTGGCGGAAACCATCGCCGCCTCGTCCGGCCTCGGCTACATGGCGATGCAGGCGCGCGAATTCATGCTGATCGACGTCGTCGTGCTCTCGATCCTGATCTACGCAGTGCTGGGCAAGGTTGCCGACAGCGCTTCGCGGGCGCTCGAGCGGCTGACTCTGTCCTGGCACCCGGCCTTCCAGAAAAAGTGAGGACAAAAATGCAAGAGGCGCTTCGTTTCCAGTCTGTCGACGTCGAACCGGTCGACCGTGCCGGTATGCTGACGCAGGCGCGGCTGGTTCGGCGCGGTTCGGACAGCGCGGCGCGCGGGCTGTCTCTCACCATCCGCGACTTGCGCAAGGCTTTCGGCGATAACGAGGTGCTGCGCGGCGTCGACCTGCATATTCCGGCCGGTCAGTTCGTCGCGATCGTCGGCCGTAGCGGTTGCGGCAAGAGCACGCTGTTGCGCCTGATCGCGGGGCTCGAGGTGGCGACCGCAGGAAGCATTGCGTTCGGCGAAGAGACACGCGCGCAGGACGTCCGTGTCATGTTCCAGGAGCCGCGGTTGCTGCCCTGGGCGCGCGTGCTTGCCAATGTCGAGGTCGGACTCGGCCGCGAGCGCGCGTCGGCCGGTGCGCAGGCACGTGCCGAGCGTGCGCTGGTCGAGGTCGGCCTTGGCGACAAGCGCGGGCAATGGCCTTCGGTGCTCTCTGGCGGCCAGAAACAGCGGGTGGCGCTTGCGCGCGCGCTGGTCAGCCAGCCGCGCGTGCTGGCCTTCGACGAACCGCTCGGTGCACTCGATGCGCTGACGCGGATCTCGATGCAGCGGTTACTCGAACGGGTCTGGCGTGATCAGGGCTTCACCGCGATCCTCGTAACTCATGACGTTTCCGAGGCTGTCGCGCTCGCCGATCGGGTGCTGGTGATCGAGGACGGCCGCGTCGCGCAGGATGTCGTGGTCGACCAGCCGCGTCCGCGCCGGCGCGGTTCGGCTGAGCTCGCGGCACTGGAGGGCGAGATCTTGAGCCACCTGCTCGAAGGCAATGAAGACACACCCGGCTTGTGAGGCCGCCATGAGCGCAGTCATCCGCAATCTCTCCGTCGATCCCACCATATCAGCGTCCGAATTTCGCGCCGCCCCGCGCTTTGATGCTGGCGTGCCGGCTGATATTCTTGCGGGATGAAACGCATTGCTGTCTGGGCTTTCTACGGCATAGGCGCGCTCGCGGTCGCCTATCTGGCGCTGTATGCCTATGTGGCCATCACCGGGCGCGACATCACGCCCGGCGATCCCATTCGTATCTTCCGCAAGCCGGACGCGCCAAGCTATTCGCGGCGCGTCCCGCAAATGGCGACGCCTGTCGCGGGCATCATCCCGCGTTTGCCATCCGCTGATAGTCGGGAGAGCCGTTGCCGGCCGGCGTGATCGGGATGCCGCCATCAGCATACTCGTTCAGCTTGTTGCGCAGCGTGCGGATCGAGATGCCGAGGATATTGGCTGCGTGGGTGCGGTTGCCGAGGCAATGCTTCAGTGTTTCCAGGATCAAGTCCCGTTCGACGTCGGCGACGGTACGGCCGATGAGCGCGCGGGTGACCTGTTCGGCGGCGAGGGTTGCGTGCGCCACCGCGGGCGCGGTCTTGGCGAGGTCGAGGCGGTCGCCGTCGGGGGTCAGGATCGCCTCGGGGCCGATTTCGTCGCCCTGCGCCATCAGGACCGAGCGATGAATGGTATTCTCGAGCTCGCGGACGTTGCCCTTCCAGCGGTTGGAGGTCAGCACGCGCCGCGCCTCCGCGGAGATCGGGCGTAGCGGTACGCCGTTGGCTGCGGCATACTTCTTGGCGAAGTGTTGCGCCAGTTCGAGGATGTCGGCTGGGCGGTCTCGCAGCGGCGGGATCTTCAGGTTGACGACGTTGAGGCGAAACAGCAGGTCCTCGCGGAAGGTACCGTCGCGCACAGCGTCGTTCAGGTTGCGGTTGGAGGTCGCGATGATGCGGATGTCGACCGGCACCGGCTTGGTGCCGCCGACCCGATCGATCACGCGCTCCTGAATTGCGCGTAGCAGTTTGGATTGCAGACGTACCTCCATTTCGGAGATTTCGTCGAGCAGCAGCGTGCCGCCGGTGGCCTCCTCGAACTTGCCGATGCGGCGGGCGACGGCGCCCGTGAACGCGCCCTTCTCATGGCCAAACAGCTCGGATTCCAGGAGGTGCTCGGGGATCGCCGCGCAGTTGATCGAGATGAACGGCCGCTTGGCGCGGGCCGAGCGCGAATGGACGTAGCGCGCCAGCACTTCCTTGCCGGTACCGGACTCGCCGGTGATCATGACTGAGGCGTCGGAGCCTGCGATCTGCTGCGCGAGCTTGATCACCTTGCCCATGGCCTCGTCACGATAGACGAGATCTCGCGCGTCGTTGGCGACCGCGGCGAGCACGGCTGCGATCAATTCGGGATCGGGCGGCAGCGGGATGTATTCCTTGGCGCCGGCATGGATCGCGGCGACCGCGGCGCGCGCATCGTTGGAAATGCCGCAGGCGACGATCGGCACGTGGATATGCTCGGCCTCCAACCGCATCACGAGATCGCGGATGTCGAGGCCGACATCGACCAGCAGCAGGTCGGCGCCCTTGCCGCCGCGCAGCACGTTCATTGCCTGCTCGACGCCCTCGGCGTGGGTCACCGACGCGCCGTTGTCCATCGCGATCTTGGTCGCGGTCGTGAGCTGGCCCTTGAGGGTGCCAACGATGAGTAGCCGCATGGTGATCTCCGTTCGTCTGGCCGCGCCCTGCCAGCGCGGTCGCGTTAAAGATGTTAAGAGCGTTCCGCCTTGATGATTTCGGTCATGGTCACGCCGAGCTTGTCTTCCACCAGCACCACTTCGCCGCGCGCCACCAGGCGGTTGTTCACGTAGATGTCGATCGCCTCGCCGACGCGCCGGTCGAGCTCGAGCACTGTGCCGGGTCCGAGCTTCAGGAGATCGCCGACGTCCATCTTGGAGCGACCAAGCACGGCCGACACCTGCACCGGCACGTCGAACACGGCTTCGAGATCGGCGGCGATGCGCGAGGCGTTTTCATCTTCGTTGTACCCGATATCGTCGATCCCCGGCGCGTCTGCCGAGTTGAGATCGGGAAGCGGGACGTGTGCGTCGTTGTCGCTCATGGCTCAGTCCTTATCGCCGTCAGCCGGCCCGATCGCGGGACGCCAGATAGCGCCCGACAAGTTCGTTGATCTTGGCTTCGATCGCCGCGCGTTCCAGCACCACGCCGCCGTCGGCCCATTCGATCCGGCAGTCGCCGGTCGCGATGGTGGGCTCGGCCAGGATCACGAGCCGGCCCTGGAAGCCGCTATGCGCGGCCATCCGCTCGATGCTTTCGCGTGCGCCATCGTAGACCGCGTCGTTGATGCGGACTACGATATGCGGCGTTGAGACCAGGTGTGAGAAGCAGTCGCCGACCAGCGCGTTGATCTCGCCCAGGGGCTCGCGCGCGATCAATTCGGTGCAGAGCTTGCGGGCAACAGCGACCGCGACGTCGACGGCCTCCGTCTCCATCCGCGCCTCGATGCCGGAAAAGCGCGCCGCGATGCCCTTGATCGCGACCCCGATCTCCTCCAGCGCCAGGGCGGCCCGGCGGTCGCTCTCGACCTTGGCTTCTCGCTGCGCCGCGTCGTACCCCGCGCGATAGGCTCTGGCTTCGGCATCGGCGATCTTCTGAGCGATTTCGGCCGGCGTCGCAGCGCGCTCGCGCGAGCGGTCCGGCGCCGCGAAGTCCGTGTCGAACAGGAATTTTGCGGGCGCGGCCATCAGTACACCAGCTCGTCATCGGCACGGTTCTTCGTCAGCGTGATCTCGCCCTTGGCGGCAAGGTCCTTGGCGAGGTTGACGAGCAGCGCTTGTGCCTCGTCGACGTCGCGCAGCCGGACCGGTCCCATCGCCGCCATGTCGTCCATCAACATCTTGCCGGCCCGCGAGGACATGTTGCCGAGGAAGAAGGCGCGGACCTCCTCGTTGGCGCTCTTCAGCGCGACGCCAAGCTTGTCCTTGTCGATATTGCGCATCAGCGTCTGGGCCGAGCCGGCATCGAGCTTGATCAGGTCGTCGAAGGTGAACATCAGCGCCTTGATGCGCTCGGCGGATTCGCGGTTTTCCTCTTCCAGCGAGGTGATGAAGCGGGTTTCGGTCTGGCGGTCGAAATTGTTGAAGATTTCCGCCATCACCTCGTGGGCGTCGCGGCGGCGGGTCTGCGACAGGTTGGACATGAATTCGGTGCGCAGCGTCTGCTCGACGCGCTCGATGACTTCCTTCTGCACCGCTTCCATCTTGAGCATGCGGTTGACGACGTCGAGCGCGATATCCTCGGGCAGGATCGCGAGTACCCGCGCGGCGTGTTCCGGCTTCAGTTTCGACAGCACGACTGCGATTGTCTGGGGGTATTCGTTCTTGAGATAGTTCGCCAGCACCTCTTCCTGGACGTTGGAGAGCTTCTCCCACATGTTGCGGCCGGCCGGGCCGCGGATTTCGTCCATGATGCCGGAGACGCGCTCGGCCGGCAGGTATTGCTGCAACAGCCGCTCGGTGGCGTCGAAATTGCCCATCAAGGCGCCCGACGCCGACATGCGCGAGACGAATTCGAGCAGGAGGTCCTCGACCACTTCGGCCTCGACGGTACCGAGCGTCGACATCTGCATCGACAGGTCACGGACCTCGTCGTCGTCGAGCATCGACCAGATCTTGCCGCCATATTGTTCGCCGAGCGCCAGCATCAGAATCGCTGCCCGCTTGGGACCGCTCAACGGCTTGCCCCTTGGCCGGTTGCTCTGCCGGCTCGCCAGCGTCGACAGGACGCTGGTGACATCGTTGGCGTTCACGGTCTGCGGTACGGCCATATCAGCTCTCGACGGGCTCGCTCAGCCATTGACGGACAATGGAGACGGTTTCGTTCGGATTGCGTTCGGCCAGTTCACCGACCCGGTGCACGGCCTGGGCGTGGACCTGGCCCTGAATCTGGGCGACGTCGATTCTTTGTGCCGCGCCGGTGCCGGCGGGCAGCAGCGCCTGGCCCGATCCGCCGACGCCGTCACCGGCCTGTGCGCCGGCTTCGGCCAGCGCGGGCACCGTGGCACCGCTCAGCGCGGGAATGACATCGGATGCGACGATGCGCTTGACCAGCGGGCGGATCACCATGAACAGCACGACCAGTCCGAGTAGCATCATCACGCAGAGCTCGATGACGTACATGACGTCGTCCTTGGTGAATTGCAGGATGCCGAGCAGGCCGGTCGGCTCGGCGAGCGGCGCGACGGCCGGCGGCTCGGCAAAACGGAGATTGACGACCTCGACCTGGTCGCCACGCTTCTGATCGAAACCGATCGCCGAGCGCACCAATGCGGCGATGCGGTCAAGCTGCTCCTGGCTGCGATCCTGATAGACCATCTCGCCCTTTTCGTTCTTGGCGTAGCTACCGTCGACCAGCACGGCGACCGAGATCCGGTTGACGCGGCCGATCTCGGTGACCTCGGTCTTTGTAGTGCGGGAAATCTCGTAGTTGTTGGTTTCCTCGCTCTTCTTGCTCTGGTCCCTGGCGCGGGAGGCGTTGTCCTGGTTCTGGTTGCCCGGCAGTTCGTTGTTGACCGTGACCTGGCCGCTGTTGTCGGAGGTGACGCTCGATTCCTCTCGGGTCTGGCTCGAGCGCAGCACGCGGCCTTCGGGATCGAACTTGTCCGAGGTCTGGGTGATCTTGTTGTAGTCGAAATCTGCCGAGAGCTGGACGCGGGCGCGGCCAGCGCCGACCACGGAGGAGACGATGTCTTCGACCTGTTTGCGCATCCGCTTCTCGAAGGCGGCGCGGCGCTCGTCGCCGATGGCGCTTTCGGCATCGGTGGTGGCGCCGTCGGCCAGCAACTGGCCGGCTTCGTCGACGATCGAGACGCGCTGCGGCTTCAGCCCGTTCACGGCGGAGGCGACCACATGACGGATGGCGCGGATCTGCTGCGGTTCCAGCGCCCCGCGCACCCGAACCACGATCGAGGCCGACGGCTCCGGGGTCTCGCGTGAAAACAGCGGCTTCTCCGGCAGCACGAGGTGGACGCGAGCGGCCTGGACGCGGTCGATGGCGCGGATGGTCCGGGCGAGTTCGCCCTCCAGCGCGCGCAGATGATTGATGTTCTGGACGAAACTCGTGGTGCCGAGCGCGTCCGACTTGTCGAAGATCTCGTAGCCGACGCCGCCGCCCTTGGGCATTCCGCCTTCCGCGAGCTTCATGCGCAGCCGCGTCACCTTGTCCTTCGGCACCATGATCACGGCGCCGTCATTGCGCAGCTCAAACGGTATCGCCTGGCGCTCCAGCTCCTTGATAATGGCCGACGAATCTTCGGTCGACAGGTCGGTGAAGAGGGTAGTCATCTGCGGTGTGGTGACGCGCATGATGACGAAGGCAAAGAACCCGATCAGGGCCACGGTGACCGCTACCATTGCCGTAAGGCGGGCCGCACCAAGACCCTTCAGGAAAGCAACCAGACTTTGCACCAACGGCCCCCAGGGATTCGGCCCCAATGGGTCCGACTGGGCAATTATTGCCTAGGGTATGGTTTCCATCTGGTTAACGATGGTTAAGGTCCGCGGCGAAATGCGGACATGAAAAAAACCGGCTTCGCGAAACGAGGCCGGTTTTTGTCAAATGCCGCGGATTTGGCCTGAACCTATTGTCGATACTGCTGGATGCGGGTGGTGCGCAGCCCGGCGAGACCATGCTGGTCGATCGAGAATTGCCAGGAGAGGAATTCATCAACGGTCAGGGTGTAGCGGCTGCAGGCTTCCTCGAGGGAAAGCAGGCCGCCACGGACCGCGGCTACGACTTCGGCCTTGCGGCGGATCACCCAACGCTTGGTGCCGGGCGCCGGCAAGTCTGCGATGGTCAACGGGCTGCCGTCAGGCCCGATGACGTACTTCACCCTCGGGCGATGGGGTTCTGTCATGGCGTACTCACATACTCTCAACCACTGAACTCACGCTGGAAAGCTACGCCCCTCGGCTTAAAATTTGCCTAAGCCCAAGCGTTCAATACGAGTCTCGTTGGAACGGCCGGGAACAGGACAAAATTCAGCTGGCGCCGCACCTCTGGAAGAGAGCCCTCGACTGAGGGCGACCTGCCATCCGCGGCGTTGTCTGCGTGGGGCAGGCCCCGTACATGCGGTCGCTGATTTCGTCACTGCTCCATCCGATCTCATTCGCGGCGCACCGCTACCGCTCGCCAACGGTTCGCTTCACGAGAGGTTGCTCTCCGCGTTGCGCGGCGGCGAGCCTGATCCGCGTGCGTGCACCACTGCAACGAAGGCCCAAAAATCGAGCATGGATTAATCCAATATTGAGATCAATGATATCATAGAATATCGTTTCTATTATCAATGATGGCCTCCTACCTTCGCTTCAGGTCACCGAGCGAATGAGGTTCATCATGGTCCAGAGTTCACAAGTCACGGCCGATCGCGGTGCGCGGTTGACGCGCGCAAAAGGCATCTGCGGTGCGAGCGGAAAGATCTGCCCTTTCGGGCGCACGACGCAATTGCTCGAAGCGATCATCGCACCCGGCGATCGCGTGGCGCTCGAAGGCGACAATCAGAAGCACGCGGACTTTCTTGCAGCGAGCCTTGCGAGCATGGATCCTGCGCGCGTCCATGATCTGCACATGGTGCAATCGGTTCTGGCGCTTCCCGACCATCTCGCCGTGTTCGAGCGCGGCATCGCAAATCGACTGGACTTTGCTTTCGCCGGCCCGCAGAGCCGACGGCTTGCCGAACTCGTCGCCTCGAAGACGGTGAGGATCGGCGCGATCCACACCTATCTCGAGCTTTACGCGCGCATGCTGGTGGACCTGACGCCGCATGTTGCGCTCATCGTCGCCGACAAGGCCGACCGCAACGGCAACCTCTACACCGGTCCGAATACCGAGGACACACCCACCATCGCCGAGGCGACCGCGTTCCGCGGTGGAATCGTCGTGGCGCAGGTCAATGAGATCGTCGATCGTCTACCGCGCGTCGACATCCCCGGCGACTGGGTCGATTTCGTGGTGCCTGGTCCGAAGCCGTATTCGATCGATCCGCTGTTCACGCGCGATCCCGCCAAAATCAGGGATGAGAATGTCCTAATGGCCATGATGGCGATATCAGCGGTGTACGAACCCTATCAGGTGGCTCGCCTCAATCACGGGATCGGCTACGCCACGGCCGCGATAGAATTGATCCTGCCGACCTTCGCGGCGCGGCGCGGGCTGAAGGGCAAGGTCGCGCGCAATTTCGTGCTCAATCCTCATCCGACGCTGATCCCTGCGATCGAAGCAGGCTTCGTCGAGAACGTCTATTGCTTCGGCTCCGAACCGGGCATGGAGCGCTACGTCGCGAACCGCGCCCACGTGTTTCCGATCGGCGCAGACGGTAGTCTGCGCTCGAACCGGACGCTCGCCCAGATCGCGGGACAATATGCCTGCGACCTCTTCATCGGCGGCACATTGCAGATCGACGCGCAGGGCAACAGCTCCACGGCGACGAGGGGGCGGATCACCGGTTTCGGCGGAGCGCCGAATATGGGCGCGGACGCGCGTGGCCGGCGCCACGACACTCCGGCCTGGTTGCGTGCCGGCGAGGAAGCGGGCGAGACCCTGCGCGGCCGCAAGCTCGTGGTGCAGATGGTGCAAACCCATCAACCGAACGGCGCGCCGAGCTTTGTCGAGCGCCTTGACGCGTTTGACCTTGCAAGATCGGCCGGCTTCGCATTGCCTCCGGTGATGATCCATGGCGATGACGTGACCCACGTCATCACTGAGCGCGGCGTCTGCAACCTGTTGCGGTGCCGCTCGGCGCAGGAGCGCGAGGCCGCACTACGCGCGGTTGCCGGCGATACCGAATTCGGCAGGCGCCAAAATGCCGACGCAACCGACAGCCTGCGCCGCCACGGCATCGTGATGTTTCCTTCCGATCTCGGCATCGAGACCGGAACGGCGAGCCGTGACTGGCTCGCCGCCAAAAGCATCGATGACCTGGTCGCCTCGTCCGGCGGGCTCTATGAGCCGCCGGCAAGGTTCCTCGCCGGCACTCGCGCCTGAAAGGAGGCCACAATGATCCGAACGGAGCAACTCTCGAGCAGCGCCCCGACGCCGCTCGACCGCGCCATGCAACTTGCCGCCGCCTTGCTGTCAGAGCGTGGCGAAGCATCGGGCGCGCTGATTGCGCGACAGCTCAATCAAACGATGCACATACTCGATGCCGACGGTCGGCATGGCTTTCAACGCTATCTGGCAGCCGCCTTTCAACCCGACGAGACAGTGCTGCGCGACGCGGCGAAGCGCTATCTCGCGGGCAGCACGGCGGAAGCCGCGGCTGCGCTCGCGCGGGCCGCCGATCCACCCCGGCAGGAAGTGCTGCGTCGAATGAACATGGCGCCCGGCGGCACGGCCGCGCTGATCGCGATGCGCAGCGAAATCGCCGCGCACCTGAACTCCGAACCGAACCTGAAGCTGCTCGATGCCGATCTCAAGCATCTGTTTGCCTCGTGGTTCAACCGCGGATTTCTGGAACTTCGCCGCATCGACTGGCAATCGCCGGCCGCTGTGCTCGAGAAACTGATCGCCTATGAGGCGGTGCACGAGATCAAGGGCTGGGATGATCTGCGACGTCGCCTCGCGCCCGACCGGCGCTGCTTCGCTTTCTTCCATCCCGCGCTTCCGGGCGAACCTCTGATCTTTGTCGAGGTCGCGCTGGTGGAGGGGCTGGCCACCGCCGTGCCTCCGCTGTTGTTGCGGGATTCGGATGAGGACGCAGCGCGGGCGACGGCCGTGCGTGCCGACACCGCGATCTTCTATTCGATCTCCAATTGTCAGGATGGACTTCGCGGCGTTTCGTTCGGCAATTTCCTGATCAAGCAAGTGGTCGAGGAACTGCAGATGGAATTTCCGCAGCTCGAACGTTTCTCCACCCTGTCGCCGGTGCCGGGCTTCCGGCGCTGGCTCAGCCAACGGCCTGGGTCCGACCGCGATGACGACGCGATGCTGCGGGAGCTTGGCAACGAAGGCTGGTGGCACGACCAGACGAAGAGCGAGCAACTGCGTCCGGTCTTGATGAGGCTATGCGCGCGATATCTCACGCTTTCGCCACTGCAGGGACGCCGCATCGACCCGGTAGCGCGCTTTCACCTGGGCAACGGCGCCCGCCTGGAGCGGATTAATTGGCTCGGCAATACGGCCGACCGTGCGATCCGGGAATCCTTCGGCATCATGGTCAACTATCTTTACGACCGCGACAGCATCGAAAGCAACCACGAGGCCTTCGTGCGCGAGGGAGAGATCGTGCGTTCACCACAGGTGGACGCGCTGCTTCGGACATCCAGCTCACTGCACAACGATGGAGCGACATCATGATGATGGACAGGCGTACTTTCTCAACCGCATTGCTTGCCGGCGCGGCAGCCTCGCTGATCTCGGCTCGGGGCATGGCCGCAAATCCGGCTCCGATCAAGGCTCGCAACGTCGTGCTCGTGCACGGCTTGTTTGCCGATGGATCCTGCTGGTCTGAGGTCATTCCACGATTGCAGGCGGCCGGGCTCAACGTCACGTCCGTGCAGAATCCGCTGACCACCCTGCCGGAAGCCGTCGCCTCCGCCCAGCGCGTGCTCGATCGCCAGGATGGCCCGACTGTTCTGGTCGGCCATTCGTTCTCCGGAATGATCGTCACCGAGGCCGGCGTGCATCCGAATGTGTCCGCGCTGGTCTACGTGGCCGCGCGCGCACCGGATGCGGGAGAGGATTACACTGCTTTGGCGAAGACCTACCCGACGCCACCGGCCAGCGCAGGCATCGTATTCGACGGCGACGAAGGACGACTTTCCGAGCAGGCCTTCCTGCACGATTTCGCGGGCGACTTGCCGGAAGCAAAGGCGAGAGTGCTCTACGCGGTCCAGCAGCCCTTCCACAAGGCTCTGCTGGCGGGCAAGACCAGCCACGCAGCATGGCGAACCAAACCCAGCTACTACGCGGTCTCGACGGAAGACCGCACGATCAATCCGGATCTCGAACGCTTTATGGCCAAACGAATGGGTGCCAAGACGATCGAGGTGAAGGCGAGCCATCTCGCGCTGATTTCGCGCCCCGACGAGATTGCACAGTTGATCCTCGAAGCCGCGGGGCAGCAGGCCTGATCAGCCGCCGCGGGCCGCTCCACGCAGGCCGCCCGCGGCGAGGACGCAGGCTTAGCTGCTACTGCTGCTGCCGCTACTGTTGCTACTGTTGCTGCTACCGCCACTGCCGTTGCTGCCGCTGCCGTCGCTGCTGCCGATGGATGGACGGACCACGCGCTTGATCTGATCGGTCGTGTAGGTCTGTCCTCCGATCGAGAGCAGGGGCGGGGAGGAGGTCAGGTCGACAGAATCGACCACACCCTGAACCTCCGTCGAGATCGAGACATCCTTGCCGTTGGAGTCCTTGCCAGTCGCGGTGAGGGTATAGGTGCCGGGGGGCCACTGGGTGCCGTCGTTGCCCTTGCCGTCCCAGACAAAGCTGGCATTGCCCTGATTGAGTGTGAATTTGCCGGAATAAGCGGTCTGGCCGGTCGAACTCGTGATCGTGATCGTGGCGTCGGTGCCCTGATCCGCTCTCAGGTTCCAGGTCGCGGACTGGTCGAACTGGGCCTTGCTGCCGTCGACCGATACCGTACTGCCGACATAGATCAGCGCCTGCGTCGACTGCGCGCTCTTTTCGATGTTGATCAGCGACGTCAACTGGTCGTTCGACTTGAGCTGCTGCTCGACACCGGCGAATTGCACGAGTTGCTGGGTGAACTGGTTGGTGTCGAGTGGATCGAGCGGGTTCTGGTTCTGTAGCTGCGTCGTCAGCAGCGTCAGGAAGGTCTGGAAATTATCGGCGATGCCCGGCGTCGAGGACGACGAGGTGCCGTTGCTCGAGCTCGTTCCGCCGGTCCCGGGCGCCGAAACCACCGGCGATGGCATGGTTGCATCGACTGACATCGTGGACTCCCTAGACTCTGATATCGACGCCGCTGGTCGCACCGGCCATACGCCCATAGGAGCGGCCAGCAATGGCGGCAGGAATGGTTTCTTCTTCGCTGACGATCAGGCGATGGGCATTTGGATTGGACTGGCCGTTGCTGTTTTGACCCGACTGCGACTGGTCGCGCAGGCTGAACTGCAGCCCACCATTGCCGGTCGAGAGGCCGGCATTGTCGAGCGCGCGCTGCAATTGGTTGGCGTCCTGGCGCAACATTGACAGCGTTTCCGGTCGCTCGACCGTGAGATGAGAGGTGACCTGGCCGTTACGGTCGACGTCGATGCGCACGTCGATGCGGCCAAGCTCGGCCGGATCGAGCCTGATCTCGAAACGGCTCTTGCCGCTCTTCACCGAAGCCGCGATCTCCACTGCAAGCCCGCTCAGCGGTACCGCGGTGTTTTGCGTCGCAGCGGTCGCGGTCAGTTGGGCTGTCGCGGGCGTGGCCGGCACTTGCAGCGGGATCGCGTTGGCTGACGATGCGCCAGTGTCGGCTGCGTTGACCGGCGTCTGCGGAACGGCGGTTGAATGTCCGGTGACCGTGGCCGTCAGCGTGGCATTGCCTGACACGTCGGCCTTGAAGGCATCGATCACGCCGTCTTCGGCCTTCGTCTTGCCCGCGACGGCGGCTGGCTGGTTGACACCGGGAATAATGGTCGTCGGTGTATCAGAGGTACTGGTCGTGGCGGATCCGGATCCGCCTTCCTGATCGGTCGCCGCGACGGCCAAAGGGGTGGCAGCCTGCGGCTTGACCGCGGGCTTCCCCGTTGCGGCAAGCGTAATGCCCGCGGTCGCGGTGCCTGTCGTGGTCGCGGACGTTGCCTGGGCCGTGGCTGTATCCGCGGCGGTCACGATCGGCGCTTCTGTCTTCACGCCGACCGCCTTGGCGACGCTCGCGGCATTTGCTGCCGCCGCTGTGGCTGTGGCGGCGTCAGTTGTACCGGCCTGTCCGCCCGTGCCGGCGATCGCCGCGCTTGCGGCGATGGCCGCGGCCGCGATCGCCAGCGGAGCCGCAGCATTGCCGGATGCGGCTGCCGGGACGACGGCATCGGCGGACGGCGCAGCCGCGAGGGGAATCGCGTTGGCGACGACTGGCGTCACATTGGAGACGTCTTGCCCGACATCGGCCTGGCCGGTGGTGATCGTATCATCTTCGGTGTCTGCCTTAGCGTCCGACTTGCCGTTCGACTTCGCGTCATCGGACTTCGATCTTGATTTCGCCGGGCGCGCATCGTGGCCGACCTTGCTGTCATCTTGCGTCTCGTCCGCTCTGTCGGAATTGCGCGTGGTCCGGTCGGGCGCCGTGGCGCTGTCGCGCGCCGGAGCGTCCGTCGCCTGGGAGGAATCGTCGGCCCGGCGGGGGGGAGCAGGCTGCGGATTCGCGAGGTCGGGGGCACGATCGTCGTTGTTGCGGGCGGCCGTACTGCTGTCGAGCAGTGCCGCAAAGCCGTCGTTGCCCCGCGGCGGCGCGGAATCGGGACGCGCCGACCACTGGGTCGAGCCCTGGAAAGACAGATTTGCCAATGCTTCCGACGTGACGCTAACCACAGCCGACCCTCGCAGTGAAACTTCCGTCGATCATCGAGCAAGGACCGGGCCAGCGCGGGTCATCAGGATATTTTCAAGCTATTTCAATTGGTTCCATGAAGATCCGCCATTTCGTCCACCCGGGCCGTTGGGCATTTTCGTTACTGTCCAGCGGCAAGATTTGCCGTCCGTGCACGCCAGCCTGCGGCTTTCCCATGATTGTCTCCCCCCAACCGCGCTTATATTAAGGAGGGCTTCCGAGGCATCCCGAACCGGGCAGCCTGGCCTGGATGTATTCCAAGGCCTTGTGAACAAAAAGCTTTTCAAAACCCGTCGCGGAGCCCATGAAGCTCCTCGCGACAATGATCGATGACCGCTGCGATGCTCAACAATCTGGATCTCGAAGGCCGTCCTGAAGACACACGGATCGTGGTCGCCATGTCCGGCGGCGTCGACTCCTCGGTGACGGCCGCGCTGTTGAAGTCGCAAGGCTACGACGTGGTCGGGATCACCTTGCAGCTGTACGACCATGGCGCCGCGACCCATCGCAGGGGCGCCTGCTGTGCCGGCCGCGATATTCACGACGCGCGCAACGTCGCCGAGCGGATCGGCATCCCGCACTACGTTCTTGACTATGAGAGCCGCTTCAAGGAGCAGGTGATCGATAATTTCGCCGACAGCTACGCGCTCGGCGAAACTCCTGTGCCTTGCATCGAATGCAACCGTTCGGTCAAGTTTCGCGACCTGCTTGCGACCGCGCGCGAACTCGGCGCGCAGGCGCTCGCCACCGGCCACTACGTCGCCTCGCGCCGCCTCGCCGGTGGATCGCGCGCGCTGGTCTGCGCGGCGGATGCGGATCGCGATCAGAGCTACTTCCTGTTCGCGACCACGCGCGAGCAGCTCGACTTCCTGCGCTTCCCTCTCGGCGACCTGACCAAGCCGCAGACCCGGGAACTCGCCCGGCGCTTCGGGCTCGAGGTCGCGGACAAGCAGGACAGCCAGGACATCTGCTTCGTACCGACCGGCCGCTACACCGACATTATCAGCCGCCTGAAGCCGAATGCGATTGCGCCCGGCGACATCGTCGATCTCGACGGTAGTGTCATTGGCCGACACCAGGGCATCGTTCATTTCACCGTCGGGCAGCGCAAGGGGCTCGGCATTGCCTCGGGCAGTCCGCTCTATGTTGTGAAGCTCGATGCCGCGACCCGCCGCGTCGTGGTCGGACCGCGCGAGGCCCTTCGGATGGACCGCATTGCGCTCCGTGACGTCAACTGGATCGGTGACGGTGCGCTCGATCACGTGATCGGCGACGGCATCGAAATGTATGTCCGCGTGCGCTCGACGCGCGCGCCGCAACCAGCCTGGCTGCGTGCCGTCGATGGCGGCTACGAAATCGAACTCGTCGCCGGAGAGGAGGGCGTGTCGCCCGGGCAGGCCTGCGTATTCTATGACGCGCCGGCGGGGCAGGCGCGCGTGCTCGGCGGCGGGTTCATCAGGAGCGCGACCGCAAGCCGCGCGCGGGCCGGAATTGCGCCGCTCGCAGCAGAGGTGGTCCGCGGATAAGGATTTCGGGGCGGGAAATGACGGGGGACATCGACCGCGACGGGGTCGAAAAGGCGTATGGGCGCTGGGCGCCGATCTACGATCTGGTGTTCGGCAAGGTCTTCGATCAGGGCCGTCAGTCCACGATCGTGGAAGCCGATCGGATCGGCGGCCGCGTGCTCGATGTCGGCGTCGGCACCGGATTGTCGCTGTCGGATTATTCACGCACGACCAAGCTCTGCGGAGTCGATATTTCCGAGCCGATGCTGCGTCGGGCGCAGCAGCGCGTGCGCGCTCTGGGCCTGACCAACGTCGAGACGCTCGCGGTAATGGACGCCAAGAACCTCGCATTCCCGGATTCGTTTTTCGATGCGGTGGTGGCGCAATATGTCATCACCGCGGTGCCGGACCCCGAGGCGACGCTCGACGATTTCATCCGCGTGCTGAAGCCCGGCGGCGAACTCATCCTGGTCAATCACATCGGCGCCGAAAGCGGGCCGCGCAGGATATTCGAACTCGCCTTCGCGCCGCTGGCGCGACGGCTCGGCTGGCGGCCGGAATTCCCGTGGGTCCGGCTGACAGATTGGGCGGCCCGGCACGGCGGGGTCAGCCTCGCGGAACGGCGGCCGATGCCGCCGATGGGACATTTTTCGCTGATCCGATTTCGCAAATCGTGAAGTTGCGATGATTCTGATGCGGAACAACGGCGCGGAAGCGCCGTTTCCTCTCCATGCGGATCACTCAGTCACTCCTTTTGTCATGTGCGCTGATGGCGCCCGCCATGGCGTCGGCGCAAGCGCCACCCACGCCGGCGACGCCGCCGGCCCAGACCGCGCCGCCGTCGCCGACGCGCGCGGCCAACTGCGCTCCGATGCAGCAGCAGCCACCCCACCCGGGTGCGGCCGCTCCGGAGGGAACCACCACCGGCCAGCGCACCGAACCGCTCGGCGAGAAGCTCGCAAAATCTGACGGTGTGCTGTGCCCGCCCGCGGGCGTCGATCCCGAGATGCGGGCGCCGACGCCGGGAGGTGGCAATACCCCGGTGATTCCGCCGCCCGGCAGCCCCGGCGGCGACCCCTCGGTCAGGCCGAAATAGCGCCAGCGTACAATGAGTTGCTGGCAAGGCCCGGCTTGCTTGACAGGCGCGCGGCCCACTCTTTATATGCCGCGCGTTCGGACCCGCGGCTTGACGCGGACGACAGCGACACCGTGGCGGGGTAGCTCAGCTGGTTAGAGCACGGGAATCATAATCCTGGGGTCGGGGGTTCGAGTCCCTCCCCCGCTACCAGCAAAATCAAGGTCTTACGGAGTTTTACGGCGTTTAACCTGCTCAGAAAACTGACCGGGGCAGACCTAGGGCAGACGAGACGTTACCGTCTGTCGTCCTGCGAATCGCGCGCTGTCACGCCGCCGACCGCGAGCAGACCCACCTTGATCACGTCCAGCAGCCCGCCGCGCATCGCCGCGTTGAGGTTCGCCAGATTGCACATCGTCACGTAAGGTACCGCGTCCAGCGTCGCCGCGATCCGCTGAAGCCCGCGACGTTGAGCGTCGGCGCATAGGCTCCCAGGATTAACGACCGTTGTGGTGATCGCGTCGCGCAGTCGCTCGATGAAGCAGTCGGCGCGAGCGATCTGTGCCGCAACCTCGTCGTCGGTCATCTCGACATCGGTCATCATGCGTCGCCATCCGGTGGCGGCTCGCCGCGCTCGTCGGCCAGTTTGGAGCGGGCTTCGGAGATCTCGACACGCAAATCGTATACGGCCTTGTCGATAGCGCGACGCACGGCCAGATCGCGACCGCCGCACTGGGCCGACAGACCACTCAAGCCGGTCAAGAACAACCCGACCAGTTGCTCCATATTGCTGGTCGCTTCATCGACCGGGA
This sequence comes from Bradyrhizobium lablabi, assembly GCF_018131005.1. GTDB lineage: Bacteria > Pseudomonadota > Alphaproteobacteria > Rhizobiales > Xanthobacteraceae > Bradyrhizobium > Bradyrhizobium lablabi_D. Next base: position 585,704 of record NZ_JAFCJK010000003.1, on the reverse strand, counting down.
TTAGGTGCCGCTGCTTCTCGGCAATGCGGAGCCGGATCGGTTCGGACTTCGCCCTCTGAAGATCGGCGTTTGCCTCACTGCGTGGCGATTGCCGCCGCTCGCGCCGCAAGTATCGCAGGTACGCAACGCGGCTCTGGTCGAGCGGGAAGCCGTCACCTTGCCGCTGGATCACGCCTTCGGCTTCGAGCTTGCCGAGGTAGGCCCTGCTGCAATCGAGGTGCAGCGCCAGTGCCGACGCGCTGACGGTGGCGGGCCCATTGGCGAGGTGCGGGCCATCAACGGCAGCGGTCTCGGGCATTGTGTTTGTTCCTGTTGCGTTGCGGCAGAATTATCTCACTTCCGCTTTCGGCGGCATTGAGGACGGAGCCGCATGTCCTGCTGCCTCAGCCCGGTCCCACCCGCACGAGCTTCCTCAACCTTTGTGACCGCATGCTCGACGCCGGTATCGATTTCGAGGCTGGCATCGTCCTGCGGGGCTCGTCTTGGGCCCCGCAGGTTGAACGAGGATCAAATGCGAGAACATGATCTATAGGCAAGGTGCAAGCGGACCCTGCGCCTATACTCCGATGGGTTTCGCACCGTACTTTTGATCGTAGGTGCTTGGCTGGCGCATATGTCAGGCGGGCTTTCGCACTGCCGTCCCTTGATTGTTATCGATTATGAACCGCCAGCGCCCATCCGCGCCGCGGCGCACGATATCGCACGCCGTGCCTTTGAGGTGCACCTCCTTGCCGTCGCGACCCGTGCCATCGATCCACCAGTCATACACGAGCTGGGCGATATCGTCGGCGACGAACACATGGCGCACCTTAGTCACGAGCGGCACGCCGGGCTCGACAAAGCGCTCGAGTCGGACGGTGATGTCTGCGTGACCAGTGACGGTTCGCCCGTCATCCTCGACGAACACGCACTTCGGGTCGAACATTTCAATCAACGCGCTGACCTTGCCGGAGTTGAGTCGCTCGATCAGCGACGGGACAACGCCTTCGGGTTCAGTAGGGAGTGGAAAGGACTCAGACATCATTGATCTCCTGTTCGTGCTGGTTGAAACGGTTTGGCGGGCGCTTCGATCGCGCCACCATGTAAGAAAGGTGCAAGCGGACCTGCGGCCTATACTCCGATGGGTTTCATTCCGTACTTTTGATAGTAGGTGCTCGTCTGGCGCATATGTCAGGCGGGCTTTCGCACTGCCGTCCCTTGATTGTTATCGATTATGAACCGCCAGAATCCGTCCGCACCGCGGCGCACGACATCGCATGCCGTTCCTCCGAGGAGCACGTCCTTGCCGTCGGGCCCTGTGCCATCAATTGACCAGTCCACCACGAGCTGGGCGATCTCGTTGCCGGCGAACACATGGCGCACTACGGTCTTCACTGGCAGGCCGAGCATGACATCGCGCTCGAGTTTGGCGGCGATCTCTGCGTGACCAGTGATGGTTCGCCCGTCATTCTCGACGAACACGGACTTCGGTTCGAACAAGGCCATTACCTCGCTGAGCCTCCCGGATTTAAACCGCTCAATCAGCGACGGGACAACGTCTTCGGGCTTAGTAGGGAGTGGAAAGGACTCAGACATCATTGATCTCCTACTCGTGCTGGTTCAACCGTTTGGCGGGCGCTTCGATCGCGCCACCACCACACAGTACGATCGGCGATGCAGACTTCGAGACTGGATCAGATCAATAAGATGTCCAAAAGGATCAATCTGACACTTATAGGTCTCGGACCACGCCCGATTGCTCGCCATTGTGCGCCAGTCGGCGCCATTCCCCTGGCGTCATCCCCATCCTTTCGGCAAACGCACGCCGGAATGCCGAAACAGATTGGTACCCGACTGTCTCGGCCACAGCCTCGGTGCTGATCGCTGGCTTTTTCAACTCGTTGGCCGCCAGACTCATGCGGAGATCGGTCAACAGGTCGAGGGCGGAGCAACCTAGCCTGTCTTGAAAGTGCCTCATGAACGTTGCGCGTGACATGCCGCACAAGTCCGCCAGATCAGGCAGTTTCCAAGACCGCGTCGGATCGGCGAACATCGCCGCAATTGATGGAGCCAGCCGCGGATGGCCGGCCACGGCCAACAAGCCTTCGGGTGGTCTGTCGCCTTCGCTTGCCGCGCGTAATACCAACGTGAATAGGACCGAAGAAAGTGCGTTGAGAATGGCACGTCCTCCGGCTCTGTCACCCGAGGACTCCATTCGCATCAGACTCACCAGGCTGGCGAGTTGGTTGGAGGCGGAGTCGATTCCGTCTTCTCCATGACGATTCATACCCCGCGTCACCAGATCCGCGGGCATGTAGTTGCGGATCAGCCGATCATGTGGTGGCGCGATGAAAAATCGCCCACACATTAGATCGAGTTTCTCGCCCTCGCCCTCGTTCTCGCTCAGCACCCATCCGGCAGATCCCCGGTGTTCCTGGGTACGGATAGGTGTTTGCCCACTACCGTCGTGCAGCACATTCGCCGCACCGTGAGGTAGCAGCACGATATCTCCGCTCACCAGCTCTCGTGCTGTTCGCGTCTCTGGGTACTCGATAATGGCGCGGCCCTTGACTATGACGTGGTAGGGAATTTCGTTCGCGGCGGCTTGGCTCCAGGTAATGCGCCACGGCGCACCATAGGCGCAGCGAGCCTCGAGCTGGCCGGTTATGGTGACGATTTGTAGGAGATGGCTTAGCCAGTCGACTTGGGACATCTAGCCTTGGCACTGATCGAACGAATTATTTTTCAGGTCCGGCGCGGAAGCCTCGGGGAGACCCGCCAGCGGACCTGCGTAAGCGTATTTTGTACGGCCGCGTCAGTAACGCGAGGTACCCATAGAATAAGCCAGCAAGCCCGACGTGGTAAGCCGCGTTGATGGCATCGATTCAATAACCGATGGTCATTAGAAATCGAGTTTCGCGTTTCTATTTTCGTCTCGTCTGCCAAAGAAATTCGGAAGATTGGACTATTGTGAAATACACAACGAGATTATTTGCCGAATTTCTTGCGCTTACCTTCGTTGGAGGAATTGGGCTTGCGGTCGATGCCACTGGCATATCTCTTATCCTGTTTCCTGAGATTGCCGCTCTAGCGTATGATGTATTCACGCGCCCCCGCGGAAAATGGGCAAGCCAACCAATCAGACTGATTGCTACCCCTACGATCACCGCGATCTTAGGGGTGATGATTACCCGACACTGGGAATACAGCGCCCTCGCGGTAACTGTTGTTGCCCTCCTGAGCCTACTCGCTATTGAACTGCTCCGATCGAACATCGGAGCGGCGATCTCTGCGGGTGTGCTTCCAATGACCCTCGGCGTGATGAGTTGGGTGTATCCCGCCGCCATTCTGGCGGGACTCGCAGTACTCGCCATTGCGTTGACGCTCTGGAAGCGCCTTGATCCCCATCGTTACCTATCTGAGGGGAGCAAAGAGAGCCGGATTATAGAGACCGCCGAAACTCCGCCGAGAGGTCGGTTCTGGATCTTCGCACTGACGGCCTTCGTCTTCGCGCTGGGAGCGGTGGCTCAAACAACGGGATTGCGCTTCCTGTTATTCCCTCCGCTGATCGTCGTAGCCTATGAATTATTTGGTCACCCGGACCTTCCTGGCTGGATGTCACGGCCAGTATTGTTTCCCCTCGTATGTTTCCTGACCGCGTCCGTCGGCTTACTCTTGAGCACGAGCTTCCACACCGAATTTTTGGGCGTGACGGTTACCATGCTTTGCTCGATTGCTATTTTACGGGTGTTTAAAGTCCATATGCCGCCAGCCCTCGCCGTTGGTTTGATACCGTTCGTCATCGTCCATCCCACCTTTTGGTATCCGATCTCGGTGTTCTTGGGCGCCGCCGCGCTCATCACGTCCACCAGAGCATACAGCTTTATTACTCATCAGTCGGCGACATAGGCGACACTCGGCGTTTTGACTGGATGGGCCGGGCCGCAGCCTTGCGCCTCGATCTTGTCCTGCAACCGGTCTCCGGTAATCCGCAGCGCGCCCACATTCTCGGCGCGCAGTCACCCCTTACTTCCTCTGGCGCAGTTGCCACGTCGCTTATTGGCCCATCGCGTCATTTCGCGGCAATGCAACACTTCGGTCGCACTCGGCGCGAAGCGGACATCAGTTGACAGTCAAGACCCGCTGACTCGGTCGAAAATGACCCATTCCGGACTTCAGGCCCAAGAACGCCTTTCGGAACGGCAGGCTACCGTTCACGACGCCGGGGTTGCGAGGACGAGTGTAATCTTGCGTTTACACTCTCACCCTACAGGCAGGATGCATTGAAGGACTGTACCCGGGGCGGCAGTACGAGAGGCCCATATTCGTCCTCCATGAGCTTCGACGATCGATCGGCAGATCGATAGTCCCATGCCCATGCCACCGGGCTTGGTGGTGTAGAATGCGTCGAACAGGCGGGCAACACTCTCCGGATTCAGTCCCGGGCCCGAATCCCGCACGGCGACAAGCACCCCGCCCGATGCATCTTTCTCGGTGCTGATTAGCAACTCTCGCGCCCCTTCACTGACCGCGCTCATCGCTTCGACGGCGTTGATGATCAAGTTGAGGATCACTTGTTGCAGTTGGACTCGATCTCCTTGAATGAGCGGCAAGCCCTCCGCGAGTTGTGTCTGCACCGAGACGCCGTTCTTTAAAATTTCGCCACGGGTCAGGACAATGACCTCAAGGATTGCTCCGTTGATCTCCAAGGCACCCTTCCGTGGGGGCGCCTTCTTGATTAGGCCGCGCATCCCCTCGATGACGTCGATGGTTCGGTTGCCTGCCCTGACCGTGGCACCGAGCGCCTCCCGGGCCTCCTCCAGATTTGGCGGCTGGGCGTTTAGAAAGCGCAAGGCAACTTGGGCATTGGTAACTGTCGTCGCGATTGGCTGAGTGACTTCATGGGCAATCGAGGCCGACAGCTCTCCCATCGTTGCGACGCGATTGACGTGCGCGAGCTGCGTCTGCGCCTCACGCAACGCTTCCGACGCTAACATCAGCTGGTTGGTCCGCTCTACGACACGTTGTTCGAGTTCCTCATTGAGCTCCTTGATTTCGGCCTTGGCTCGCTTGAGCGCGGCGGTTTCGACAATGTCCCAATTCCCGTGTCGCCTTGCGAGGACAAACTGGTGTGTACGCACCACATCCAGGATTTCATGAGCTCCGCACGTCGCAAGCGGGTACGTGCACAGCAGGGCAAGGCTCTGATTGCCGATAACCTCGTTGAGACCATCTTCATAGTCGCAAAAGTGTCTCCAGAAGTCCTTCTTTGCTAACCAGGTGGTATCCGCGGTCGCTCTCATGCCGGCGTACCCTCTGGCCGATACGCGAGCGAACTTCTCATGCAAAGCGTCTGTCACTCTCTTGCCATCAAACGTCCCGCCCTGGAGAAACCAATCGCTTGCCGACCCAATTTCCATCATGGAGTCCGCCAGGTGTCGATCCAGGTCAGGCACCGCGGCTTTCAAAGCAGCTGTGGCTTCTTCGACCGTAAAAGGCGCGGCAACAACCCACAGGCAGTACTCCTCCCTTCCCAAACCCGACTTGAAGTATTCGATCAACGTGTCGAGGAGATCCTCTCTCGTCTCATAGAAGAGGCAAAAGTGGGCACCCCAGGCCACCATGTCGCCAACGACGTCGATACCGGTCTTCCGCATCTCTGTTGTCATTGGGGTCACCTCCAATTTCCAACGTTCCTGTTGCGCAGAACCAAAGTTCTACTGCGGCCGCAGCAGCAGTAGCGATTGGCGTTTTGATCATAATGGTGCTCTAGGGTCAGTATCGAATTTCGACCTTAGCGATCAGGAAGGATACGCAGACTTCTTGTGGTCGGCTATGAATTTCCTCCTCGCGATCGAAAGCGCCAGCTGAGGCACGTCAGTGATGCTGACAGTTGATCCATCGTCTGAGACGCATCGGGCGTTACCACAGGGCGCATTCTCGTCGGCTAAAGTCGTGGGTTGCTCATCGCTGTATCCACCAATAATCGATTAGGACGACACGGCCCTTCGCGACATTTCGCTGCGCTGCGGACCTTGGTCGCTATCGGGGCATAGCGGACCTTCGCCATTCGCCTGCAACTGCAACCACGGATTTTCTCGCACCAAATATCCACGACAGATGCGGTAGCGCGTTCCCCGCGGAGGGTGACGCCCTCCACAGGACCCGCGCGACCGATCGTCATCGCCAAGGCAGCCACCGCTTTCGCTTGACCTCCCACCGCACGATCTCGATCGCCTCGCTGATGCCGCTGTGATTGCCGGCGGTCAGGCCGGCGTCCTCAAGGATAGGCCCTGGCGTCCTCGAAGGTGACGCCGTCACGCGTGCTGGCCGTCCGGCAGATCATCATCCAGATTTCGTCGTCATCAAACTCGTCGTCATCGATCTCGTTGACATCGACCGTCGCCACGCTCGGCCTCATCATCGGCGCGGCGAGTAGGAAAGGCCGGGGCTTGTCCCAGGCGACGGATTGGCGGGCGGCATCACGACGTTGCGCACGGCCAGCAGGGCTGCCGGGCTGATGTTGGCGTTGGCCTCAACGGGCAACCCGTCCGCCCACGCCTGAAATGTCAGCGTCGCTTCGTCGGCTTCAACCGCAAACAGCGAATCCATCGCCTTAGCCGTTTGTTCCTGCCGCTGCTCCGGCGTTAACGCTTAATCATCCCGCGCCTCGGCGGCGATCTTCTTGTCCGACAGGGCGGTCACGGCCTCAAGATTGGTCGCGACCAGCAGGCCGACGATGTCCGGCAACGCGCCGATCGCGGCCGCGGCCGGCTCGGAGTTGAACACCTTCAGCATTAGCTGCGTTTCAGGGAATCCGAGCTGGCCGGCCGCGGGCCTGAACAGTCCGGACACATCGATCGCGCCGCGCTCGGCGATGCGGCCGAGCTGTTCTCGCATCTTGGCGCGCGCCAGGGCGCTAGGCAGCGGCGCTTTCTCGATCTCGGCAAGCTTGGTTCGCAGTGACGCGGCTTGCTGGCGCAGCCGATCGATCGCGGCCGGGACCGTTTCCGACTTCTGCAACTTCGGAGTCGGGACCTCGATCGCCTGCATTGTCGTGTTGCCCGGGCGGCCGTCTCGAATCCAAGCCTGCACATTCGACAGCAGGTTTCCGCACAATCGCCACGCGCTGGACCGGGCGGCGTCGAGCTCGGTCAGCCGCTTTTGCTCGGCCCTCCTGCGGCTCGCCAGCCCACCGCTCTGCAATTGGGTCCAGCGCTTGCGGTAATCCGGGCGGCGACGAAGGAATTGCCAGGCATACAGCGTCAATGGCGCGTCCGTGTCGGGATAGGCGCTCGCATTGCGCGGGTCTGGCGTGCCCCACTGGCTCATGGCAGGAAGGAGGGCAACTTCGTCCATCGGGTCCGATCCTTTGGTCGAGGTCAGTCCGGCAGGGGACGTTGAAGGCGCCCCGGCCGGCGGCTGATTCATCGCCTCAATTGCACGACGGTTGCCGGCGGCTTGCCGGTGGTGATTTCTTCGATGTGGCCGGCCCACTTCTCCAGCGCGCGCCTACGCTCCTCGAGATATTCCGCGGCGTTGTAGACGCGGCCAACGCCGGGCTGGAGGTGGCCCAACAGCCGCTCGACGACGCGCGGCGGGAAGCCGGCTTCGTGCAGCCAGGTCGACAACGCTCGCCGGAAATCGTGCAACACGAAATCCAGAACCGGGGTGCCGGCGGCCTCCAGTCGCACATCCAGCTCACGCCGGCTTTTAGACCAGCCCGAATAGGCGCGGTCGCCGTGGCCAAATATGAGATCCCTCGACGCGCCGCCCGGATCGAGACGACGCGGCTGCGCTTCAAGAATCGAGATCGCGGCAGGCGATAGCGCCACGAGATGCTCGCGAGAGTTATTGGTGCGCTCGCCTGGCAGCAAGATCACTGCGCGATCAAGATCGATTTCGCTCCAGCGCAGGCCGCCAATTTCTTCTCGACGGGCGCCGGTTAGTATCAGCAATCTGACGATCGAACCAAACTGATCACTGCCCGCAGCTCGCCAGATTGCCGCCAATTCGCCGTCGTCCAGGAGACGGGTGCGGGCGCCGCCTTCACCCGGCGCCTTGTTGGTGCCGGTAACCGGATTGCTTTCGGTGAGTCCGGCACCAATCAACCACGCGAAATAGTTGGACAGCGCGGAACGAAAACGATTGGCGGCGCCGGGGCCGTGCTTAGCGGCAATCTCGGACAACCGAATAGCCACTACGCGACGATCGATGCTGTCGAGCGCACGGCCATGCCACGGCTGGGCGTAGACGGACAGGAAGCGATCGACACAGGAGAAGGATTGGGGCTTGAGCTCGGCCCGTTTGCTCACCAGGAATTGTGGGAGGTGCCGGCCGAAGGTCTCTGCGGCCTTCTCTCGCCAGCTTTTCGCCGGCGGGATCCCGGCCAAGCCGCACGGCGGCCAGCAAATCCTTGGCGGTCGACCTTGCTTTGCCTGGATCGAGCGTCGTCGGCGAACCTAGGGACATGCGGCGGGTTTTGCGGCCGACCGCACCCGCCAAATCGGTCACGGCCCGCTTGAACGCTTTAGCGCAGTGGGGTGCAGGGCGTCACATTCGGCGTTTCGGCCATCTGGCGAAGTTCCTCTGCGATCTGATCTCGCTCGGCCACAAGGTCCTTTGTTCGGGAGCTACTAATTTACACCATATTTCCTCTGCGTATCAGTCTTGGGTCGCCCTGTCGGAGCACGCGCCATGACGGACAACAAGCATACCGAACTGCGCCAAGGCATCGTCGCTATCTGCCATGAGATGAACCGAAACGGCCGTGCTTAGCGTTTCGCCATCATTTGCTGGCGATAGTGCTCGGCATCCCAATCGAGCAGGGCCTGCTCCTTGGCAGGCGACAGATATTCAACCGCAGCATCGAGCGGCAGGCGAGTGACCACGAGGGCCAGGCAGGTCAGCAGCGCTTGCGCGGCTGCGTTTGCATCCTTGCGAATGACCGCACCTTTGCCTCGGACCAGCACAGCGACCGGCGGAGGTCCGTCTGCCACAAGCCCGGCTCCCGGCAGAGCCAGATCCTCTCCTTCGAGAAGGGCAGGCAGGGCGCGACCAAGAAAGATCACATGATCCGGATAGAGCGAACCTCCGGCCGCAATCGAGAGATTATGCGGGTCGGTGGCAAGGGCGTGGTGGAGCGGATCCGGAGCAGGTCGATACTCGGTACCTGCGCAGATCTGCGCGAGCGTATCATGGGCGGCGGGCGGGCTGGTGCGCGGTACCAACGAAAGCCGGCGCTCAACCTCCATCATCAGCTCTTGCGCCGCCCCACAAGTCGCGGCGCCGACGACCAGACCATGATTGCCGAGAATCAGCACGTCGGCAGGTCTTTGCGCGAGGCTCTCATTCACCGCCTGCGCCAGCGGCAGGCCGGGATGGTGATAATCGAGCCGCTGCCAGGACAGTCCGCGAAGCCGCTCGGAAAGTTCGTCGCGTGCATCCTTCCGCACCGACCAAGCGATCGTGTTGACCGAATGGACGTGCAGCACAACCGGATGCGGCATCAGCGCGTGCAGCGACGTCTCGATGGAGGCGCGAAGCTGGCTTGCCGCATGGTCCGGCGCCACCGGCATGCGCTCATTGCCGTCAGCGAGAGCCGCGCGAGCGCCGGAAAGAGTGATCGGCAGAAAGATGTCCTTGTCCTCGGCATCGGCGAGCCAGGTGCCCGAAGCTTTCACCCAGAGCACATCACCATGTTTCATCGAAGAATTGCCGCCGGCCGCTTGCGTCAGCAGGATGTTCTTGCCGACCCGCGCCGACATGCGTCGCAGTTCGTTCAGATGGGCGGGTTGCGGCATCTTTGGGACCTCACCAGGTCAGACGTTCGATTGTCCAATGCGGTGTGTGGGCTTCCGAGCCAGCCATCGTCCTGATCGCCCGTGGCAGGTCGACTGTCTTTGCCAGCAGTTCCCGATGAACCCCGGAACGGATGAGCGCGGTCAGCATTCCAGCCGCTCGTCCGCCGGCAATGTCATGATCAAGGGAATCGCCGACGACGAGCACGCGCGGGGGCTTGGGATTGCCAAGTCTCTCAAGCGCCGCGGCGAAGATCGGCGCATACGGCTTGCCGACGAATTTCACGATGCCACCGAGCGATTGGTAGAAGGCCGCCAGCGCGCCTGGCGCCGGCATCAATCCGCCAGCGCCGAACATGATCAGATCGGGATTGGCGCACAGCATCGGCAGGCGACGCGCCGCTGCTGCGGTCAGGTCGTCACGCCAGTGCTCAGGTTCGGACGCAGTTTCGTCCAGTCCGCCGAGCAGGATGAACTCGGCATCCCGCATGTCCTCGACAAGACCGATGCCAACGCCGTCCACGATCGATCGGTCACCTCCGCGCGCGATCAAGAAGCAGGTATGGCCAAGCTCATTGAAGGGTTCGCACTCTCTCGCGCGCAAGCCATTCCAGGCAACCTCGCCGGACGACAGCATGCCGTCATAGGCATCTCTCGCCAGGCCGAGCGCGGCGAGGCGCTGCTCATTGTCGTTGGCACGCTTTCCTGAGTTGGAAAGGACCAGCACGCGCTTCCCGGCTTCCCTCAACCGCGTCACGCATTCATATGCTTCCGGAAATATCGCCTTGCCTTCGTGCAGGGTTCCCCATTGGTCGACCAAGACGTGATCGAACCTTTCGGCGATGGCACGAAGACCGCTGATGGTGACAGGGCTCGCTTTCATGGCGGGCCGCCGTGCAGGGCAAGCAGCGCGGCGCCGTAACTTGCTTCGGTCTGCCCGACGACGGTCACTGGAACCCCCAGCGTGCGATGCCGGATCAGAGTCCATGCCTCATTCCTGGCGCCGCCGCCGATACTAATGACGCGGCGCAAGGGTGGGGCTCCGAGTCGAGCCAGGCGTTGGTAGGCGAGGGCCTCCACCGACGCGATCCCTTCGAGAAGACCCTGGAAGAAACGTTCGTCCTCGGCTGGACGCGGGCTGACACGTGCCGCAAGCTGTGGATCAGCAATGGGGAAACGCTCGCCGGCCCTAGGCAGCGGATAATAATCGAGTCCAGTCGGTTGCTCCGGCCTGAGCTGCGGAGTGAGACGTTCCATCTCCTCGGCGGTGAAATGCACCAACAAGGCTGCACCCCCCGTATTGGAGGCGCCGCCAGCGAGCCAGCGTTCGCCGAGCCGGTGCGAGTAAACGCCCTGGTCGGCTGCGAAGATCGGCCGCGCCGCAAGCAGCTTCACCACCAGTGTCGTGCCCAACGAGGTCACGGCATCGCCCGGCTGATCGGCACGGGTAGCGATGAAGGCTGCGACGCCGTCTGTGGTGCCGCCGGCGATGAGCGTCGATCGCGGCAGGCCAAGCGTCCTTGCAACATTCGGGTCGATTTCGGCAAAGGGTGTGCCGGGAACCAGCACCTTCGGCAGAAATTCGCGCGGCACGCCGAGCCGGTCGAGCCACGAAGGCCAACTGCGCGTCACCGGATCATAGCCGAGTTTAAGCGCGTTGTTTTCATCGCTTATGCCGTGGCAAGCGGCGAGTCGGCCGGCAATCCAGTCGGCCTGATGCACGGCGTGGCATGCATCGCTGGTATCGCGCTTATGCAGGAGATGAAGCAGCTTTGCGAGCGCGCTGCTGCGGCCATGGGCGCCGCTTTCCGCCGGCGCCACGTCTGCGATACGCGCCGACTCCTCTGCCGCGCGGGCATCGTTGTACATGATACCTCGCGAGCGTGGCTGGCCGGCGCCATCGATGAGCAACAGGGTGCCGGATGTTCCATCCACGGCAATACGCTCGACATGTGCGAGGTCGATCATCTCGCCGAGCTTGAGAATTGCAGTAACGGCAGCCTGCCACCACAGCTCCGGATCCTGATCGACGGCGTCGCCGTCCTGCCGCGGCGCGGGCAAGACGGTTGACGTCATGCCTTGGACGTCGCCGCGCGCATCGATGGCACAGGCGCGAACCCCACCCGTCCCGATGTCGATGCCCAGGAACCATCCCGCCATTTCCACTCACCGCCGTCGTTTGAAAGTCGCTTTCCGCGAGGCCGAACGTCGCATAGGCGCGATTCCCATCAGTCCGCCTTGCGCCATACCTTTGATCGCACGGCCCTATCCTTGAACCCTCGAGGCGTCCGCGCCATCCCGCCGCGTCCTGCAGATGGCGGAACGTCCTCGCGGATCGATCTCATTTGCGTCGCAGCATGAGGAAGGACTTGACGGGTCGGCTAGCGTCTGCAATTTTTTGCACTAGGTGAAGAAATTTGCAAGCGAGGTCTTTCGGGGTGACTTCGGCTTCCGACAGGCTGTCCATCATCGATGGCGAGGCATCGCTCGCGACGCGCGCGGCGTGGCTCTATTTCGCCGCGGGAATGACGCAGTCGGAGATCGCAAACCGCCTTAACATCCAGAACACCAAGGCGCATCGCCTGATTGCGCGCGCGAGCCGCGAGGGCATGATCCGTGTCTTCGTCGAAGGTCCGGTCGCCGAATGCGTGGCGCTGGAAAACACGCTGGCCCAGCGCTTCGGGCTTGCGTTCTGCCGCGTCGCGCCGGATCTCGGCGAGGGAGATCTGCCGCTGAAAGCGCTGGCCCTCGAGGGCGCAAGCTTCCTGCGCCAGATCCTCGAGCGCGGCGAGGACACGGTGATCGGCGTCGGTCACGGCCGTACGCTCGCAGCCGTCGTCGAACAGTTGCCCCAGACGCCAGCGCACGACGTAAAATTCGTGTCGCTGCTCGGAGGATTGACCCGGAAATTCGCCGCCAATCCATTCGATGTGATCCACCGCCTGGCCGAGCGTACCGGCGCCGAGGCCTTTCTGCTGCCGGTCCCGGTATTTGCCAACTCGGTCGGCGACAGGGCGGTGCTGATGAAACAATACGGCATTTCCGACGTCTTCGCGCTGGCCCGCAAGGCATCGTTGTTGTTCGTCGGCATAGGTCAGGTAAGCCGCGACGGCTTCCTGGTGTCGAGCGGCATGATCAAACCCGATGAAGTCACCGAATTGAAGCGGGTCGGCGCCTGCGCCGATCTGCTCGGACATTTCTTCAGTGCGGATGGCCGGGTGCTGGACATCGATTTGTCGGCGCGCGCGACCTCGATGAGCCCGACCGATCTGAAGAAACATCGCATCGTTGCGGTCGCCGGTGGGCAGCCCAAGATGACGGCGCTACGTGGCGTGCTGCGCAGCGGCATGTTGCATGGACTGATCATCGACGAGGCGACCGCTTCTGCGCTCGCTCAAGACAAGCCGGAGAACACATCCGGCTCGACCAGAAAAATCAGGGGACGGAAGCAAGTGCAAACAGGGAGGTGAGTACATGTTCGATCGCGAAAAGAATCTGTTTGATTCCTACGCCAAGGGACGCATCAGCCGGCGTGATCTGCTCGATGGTGCCGCCAAGCTTGGAATCGCCGGCATCGCAGCCAACGCCGCCTTCGCATCCTCGGTCTCGCGGGCGATGGCTGCGAATTTCGACTGGAAGTCCCAGAGCGGCAAGACGGTAAAGCTGTTGCTGAACAAGCATCCCTACGCCGATGCGATGATCGCGGACATCGCCGCCTTCAAGTCGCTCACCGGGATGAACGTCACCTACGACATCTTTCCGGAGGATGTCTATTTCGATAAGGTGACGGCGGCATTGTCGTCGAAGTCCGACCAGTACGATGCCTTCATGACCGGCGCGTACATGACCTGGACCTATGGCCCGGCCGGTTGGGTCGAGGACCTCAACGCCTACATTCGTGATGCGTCGAAGACGAGCCCCGACTTCAATTGGGACGACGTGCTGCCAAACCTGCGCGCCTCGACCGCGTGGGACGGCGTCCCTGGCTCCGAGCTCGGTTCGGGTAAAGCCAAGCAGTGGTGCATCCCGTGGGGATTCGAGCTCAACAACATCACCTATAACCGCAACATCTTCGACAAGGTTGGGGCCAAGCCGCCGAAGAACCTGGATGACATGATTGAGGTCGCGGCAAAGATCACCAAGGACGCGGGCGGGCCCTACGGCATCGGCGTCCGCGGCTCGCGTTCTTGGGCCACCATCCATCCGGGCTTCTTGTCGGGCTACTCGAACTTCGGACAGAAGGATTTCGTGATGGAAGGCGGCAAACTGAAAGCCGCGATGAACACCAAGGCCTCGAAGGAGTTCCACGAGAAATGGGTCAAGATGATCCAGCAATCGGGGCCCAAGAACTGGTCGACCTATACCTGGTATCAGGTCGGCACCGATCTCGGCGCCGGCGCCTCCGGCATGATCTTCGATGCCGACATCCTCGGCTACTTCATGAATGGCGGGGACAACAAGGAAAAGGGCCACATGGGCTATGCGGCATTTGCGGCCAATCCGGCCGCCAAGGCGCCGACGCCCAATGTGTGGATCTGGTCGCTTGCTCTGTCGAGCTTCTCCAAGCAGAAGGATGCGGCTTGGTTGTTCATGCAGTGGGCCGCGTCCACCGAGCACGACCTGTTCGGCGCGCGCAAGATGGACTTCGTGAACCCGGTGCGTGCTTCGGTGTGGAAGGATAGCGAGTTCCGCGACAGGATATCGAAATCCTATCCCGGCTATGTCGAGCAATACGACGTCTCTTCTCCCGGCGCGAAGATTTACTTCACAGCGCAGCCGCTGTTCTTTGATCTGACCACAGAATGGGCGGCCTCGCTGCAGAAGATGGTCGCGAAGGAAGTCAGCGTCGACGAAGGGCTCGACAAGCTCGCCGACAGCATCAATCGCCAGTTGAAGTCGGCTGGTCTCGGCTGATACACCGCTTGGTGCCTGTTCCTCCGCACCATGACGGGCCGCCGGCCCAGGACCTAATTCCCTCGGGCCGGTGGCATGCCGCGAACGCTTGAGCCTTCGTCACCATGAGCATGCTGCAACTCCTTCAGGCGAATGCGCCGGTCGGGCGCAAGCCACGAGCGCGCGGTCGCGCGCTGCCTTACCTGTTGAGCCTGCCGGCGCTGCTGGTTTGTGTGGCGATTATTGTCCCGTTTGTGGTCGCCGCGATCTATTCGCTGCAGCGCTACCGGCTGAACCTGCCGTATCTGCGTAGCTTCATAGGTGTTCAGAACTACGTCGATTTTCTCACCGATCCCGCGTTCTGGAATACGTTGCGCATTTCGCTAGTCTATACAGCTTTGACAGTTGTCCTCGAGCTTCTGCTCGGCCTCGCGATCGCGCTTCTGCTTCGACGCCCGACCCGCTTTCACAACGCGGTTTCGATTGTGCTGCTGCTGCCATTGATGACGGCACCTGCAATTGCCGCCTTGATGTGGAAACTCATGACCAACCCGGGATTCGGCATCTTGTCGTATTTGGTCGGTTTGCTCGGCTTCACCGATTTCAAGTGGGCCTCCGATCCTTCGACTGCGCTGTTCACGGTGGTGTTGGTCGATGTCTGGGTTTACACGCCTTTCATCATGATCCTGCTGCTCGCCGGGCTGCGGTCGCTTCCGCGGCAGCCGTTCGAGGCTGCGGCGCTGGATGGAGTACCGGCAACCTTCGTGTTTTTCCGCATCACGCTGCCGATGCTGGCGCCGTACATCATCACGGCCTCGCTGTTTCGGCTTCTGGACTCGATCCAGCAGTTCGACATCATCTACGCGATGACGCAAGGCGGTCCTGGTGACAGGCTGATGGTGTTTCAGGTGCAGGCCTATCTCGAGTTCTTTCAATACACCAACGTGGGCCGTTCGGCGGCATTGTTGATGATCCTGTGGCTCATCACCAACATCCTGTCCAACATCTTCATCAAGAACTGGCTGCGGTTGCGTGCACGCGTGCACCGCCAGGCTTGAGGTTCGAGGAGCGCGGCGATGGAACATGAAAGTCTTGCCGGTCGCATCTTCCGGGGCGCGGCGCTCACGTTGATTCTTGTCTTCTTCATGTTTCCGATCGTCTGGATCCTCTTGATGTCGTTCCAGACCAACGAGCAGATTCTGCGTATTCCGCCGCGCATCCTGTTCGAGCCGACGCTTGCCAACTACGAGGCGCTGATCTCAGGTCAGTTACGTACGGCGGCGGGGAATCTTGAAATCACCTTCATGCGCAATCTGTGGAACAGTTTCGTTCTGTCGAGCGGCGCGGTCGTGCTGGCACTGCTCTTGGGTGTGCCTGCGGCCTATGCCTTTGCCCGTTTTAAATTCCGGCTTGGCGAGACGATCGCGTTCACGCTGCTGTCGTTCCGTTTCGCGCCGCCTTTGCTCGTGCTGCTGCCATTGTCGCTCTATTATCAGGAGCTCGGCCTCAATGATACCTATGTCGGCATCGTCTGGGTCTACCAGCTCATCGCACTGCCGCTGATCCTGTGGATCGTGCGCGGCTATTTCGAGGATATCAGCCCGGATATCGAGCATGCTTATCGTCTTGCCGGACATTCCTGGAGCGAGGCGTTTACACGCATCGCCGTGCCGCTCGCCGGCCCCGGTATCGCGGCTGCCGGACTGTTGTCGTTCATCTTCTGCTGGAACAATTTCATCTTCGCCTTGATCCTCGCTTCCGCCGACAAGCAGCCGGTGACGGTGGGCGCGCTCGCCTTCGTGACGGCGTCCGGCATCCAGTATGGGCAGATCGCTGCCGCGATTGTACTCTCGGTGACGCCAACGCTGCTGCTTGCGCTCTATGCGCAGCGCTATCTAGTCGAGGGCCTGTCTCTCGGCGCGGTAAAGGGCTGAGGCAATGGCGGGACTTGAAATCAAATCCGTCAGTAAGACCTTCGGCACGGTGCGAACCGCCGACAGCCTGTCGCTCTCGGTCGAACCTGGTGAGATTGTTGCCGTGTTCGGGCCGTCGGGCGGAGGCAAGACTGTACTCTTGCGCATGATTGCAGGCATGTTTGAGCCGGATGAGGGCGATATCCTTATCGGCGGTCGCTCGATCGTCGGTGCTGCGCCCGAGCGGCGCAGCATCGGAATGGCGTTCCAGAATTTCGCGCTGTTTCCGCATATGACGGCCCGCGACAATATTGCGAGTGGCTTGCGGAAAAAACGCGGGGCGGATGCTGCCGCCCGTGTGCAGACGATCAGCCGGCTGTTGAAAATCGAGCATGTGCTGGGGCACGTGCCCCGCGAATTGTCGAATGGCCAGAAGCAGCGCACGGCGTTGGCGCGAGCGCTGGTCGGCAATCCGGAGGTGCTGTTGCTCGATGATCCCCTGCGCAACGTCGATGCCAAGCTTCGCTATGAAATGCGGCTCGAGCTTCCAAACCTGTTGCGGCGCGGTGAGGCTGCGGTTCTCTATGTGACCCAGGACTATCGCGAGGCGATGGCGATCGCCGATCGCATCGCGGTTCTCACTGCTGGCCGGTTTGAGCAGGTTGCCAGCCCTGAAGAAATCTATGCGCGTCCTGCATCCGTCGCGGTCGCACGATTGTTTGGTGATCCCAGTATCAATCTGGCGGAGATCGTGCCTTTTGTCGAGCATGGAACAGTCTTTGCCACAATCTCCGGAGCGCGGGTCCTGCTCGGCGCGGCCGATGCGCTTCCAGGAGACCGGCCGTACTGGCTCGGTGTTCGGCCCGAGGATCTCGGCATTTCCCTTTTGGGCGGCGGGGACGCCATGCCGGCGCGCGTTCTCGCGATCACGCCGATGCACGAGAAGGTGGTGTTGCTGCTCCGGCTCGAGGATGGAAAGGAATGGCTGGCTTCGCTGCGGCCGGACGCACTGAAGCTTGCCGCCGAAGACTCCGTCTTTGTCCGTTTCGCGCAGGAGGCGGTGCAATTGTTCGACCGGGAAACCGGGCTTCGGGTCTCGCTGTCGCACCGGCGGCAGGCTGCGTGATCGGAGCGGGGTGACCATGGGCATGCTTGAGCTTCGAAGTATCGACAAGGTGTATCGCAGCCGCGGCCGGCCGGCCGTGCATGCCGTGCGCTCGCTCGACATGGCGGTCGAGAAAGGCGAGATCGTCGCGCTCCTGGGATCGTCGGGATGCGGCAAGACCTCGACCTTGCGCATGATCGCGGGTTTCGAAAGCGTGACCGCCGGCTCCATCGCCTTGCGTGGTCGGCGGATCGACGAGCTACCGCCGGCCCGGCGAAAGGTCGCAATGGCCTTCGAAGGTTATTCCCTCTATCCGCCGCTGACGGTTCGCGAGAACATCGCGTTCGCGCTGAAGTCGCAGCAGCTCTCGCGCAGCGAGGTTTCACGCCGCGTGGAGGCGATCGCCCGGCTGGTCGAGATCGACGACATTCTGGAGAGCTACCCGCGTGTCATCTCCGGCGGCCAGCAGCAGCGGGTGTCGCTGGCGCGGGCGCTGGTGCGCGATGCCGATCTCTATCTGCTTGATGAGCCGATGGGGCAGCTCGAACCGCAGCTCCGCGCGGTGCTGCGGGGACGGATCAAGAGCCTGCTCGCCGAGCGCGAGATGACGGCGATCTTCGTCACACACGACCAGACCGAGGCGAGCGCACTGGCCGATCGTATCGTGGTCATGGAAGATGGCGTGCTGCAGCAATTCGCAAGCGAGAAGGAGCTCAAGGAGCGTCCTGCCAATCTGTTTGTCGCAAGCTTCATCGGAGAGCCGCCGATGAACCTGCTGGAGATGGAAGTGAAGCAGGCCGGTAGTGGTTTCCGCCTCTCGGCCGGCCCGGACGTGGCCTTTGACATCAGCGGCGACGGCCTCGACCAGGCGGCCCGCGGCGTTCTTGCGGCGGTACCGCGCGTGCAGGTCGGAATCCGGCCGCAAAGGATTGGCGTCGGCGAAGGAGCCGTGCGTGTGCGTATCGGCTCCAATCAGTGGCTGGGCGATCAGTCGCATATCGCCGGCGAATGTGCCGGTTATCTTCTGATTGCTGTCATTCCCAACAGAATCGCGGCGCGACCCGGAGACGTGGTGCAGTTCGCAATTGCGCCGCGGCACTTGAACATTTTCGGCCCCGACGGGGTCTGTATTCGCCATGCGGAGGTGTCCTGACGATGCCTCGTGACGTCATCGTCGGCATCGATGCCGGCACCTCACTGATCAAGACCGTCGCCTTTACGCGGGATGGCCGGCAGCTTGGCGATTTCTCGTTGCCGAACAGCTACAGCACGTCAGCCGGTGGCCGGGTCGAGCAGGACATGTCGCGCACCTGGGACGACACGGCCGCCGTGCTGCGCGGGCTTGCGGCGAAGGTACCCGATCTCGGCCCAAGGCTGGCGGCTGTGGCGGTCACCGGGCAAGGCGACGGTACCTGGCTGATCGACGATGACGGGCGTCCGGTCGCGCCGGCGCTGCTGTGGCTCGACTCCCGCGCCGCCCGATTGGTGGACGAGATTCGTGGCAGCGAGCACAACACGGTGCTTTATCGGCGAACCGGCTCCGGGTTGAACGCCTGCCAGCAGGGACCGCAATTGGCCTGGCTGCAGGCGCATGCTCCTCAGACACTTTCGCGCGCCGCGACCGTGTTCCACTGCAAAGACTGGCTCTACTTCCTGCTCACCGGTAAACGCGCCACCGATCCTTCGGAGGCGACTTTCACCTGCGGTGATTTCCGCAAGCGGGCCTTCGATTCTGAAACGGCGCGGCTGATCGGTATTTACGAACTCGTGCGGCTTTTCCCTGAGGTGGTCGACGGAGTGACAGTCACGCATCCACTCGGGGCAAGCGCGGCGGCCGAGACCGGCCTGCCCGAGGGCGTTCCCGTCTCGCTCGGCTATGTCGACGTGATCTGCAATGCGCTTGGTGCCGGCCTTTACGATCCGGCACCCGATGTCGGCTGCACCATCATCGGTTCGACCGGCATGCATATGCGGCTGGCGCCTCATGCCGACGCGGTGACGCTGAATGAGGAGGCCACGGGCTATACCATGCCGTTTCCGGTGCCTGGCCACTATGCCCAGATGCAATCCAACATGGCGGCGACACTCAATATCGACTGGCTGCTAGATCTCGCATTGGGCGTGCTCGCCGCTGAAGGCGTGACGCGCTCGCGCGCCGACCTGATTCATCGCCTGGATCAGCAGGTGCTACAGGCGAAGCCCGGCGAAGTGCTGTTTCACCCCTTTATATCGGACGCCGGCGAACGTGGTCCGTTTATCGCGCATGAGGCGTGTGCGCAGTTTTTCGGCCTGCGCTCCCACCAC
This sequence comes from Bradyrhizobium lablabi, assembly GCF_018131005.1. Lineage (GTDB taxonomy): Bacteria > Pseudomonadota > Alphaproteobacteria > Rhizobiales > Xanthobacteraceae > Bradyrhizobium > Bradyrhizobium lablabi_D. Next base: position 565,710 of record NZ_JAFCJK010000003.1, on the reverse strand, counting down.
CGCTATGGCGACCTGATGCGGGCGGTGATGGAAGGGCTCGCATTCGCTGCGCGCGATTGCTACGCCGCCATGGGCGCTTTGCCGCGCGAGGTCCGTATCACCGGTGGCGCGGCGCGCAGCCACGCCCTCACGGCCATCCTTGGTGCCGCGCTCGAATGCAACGTGCGCGTCTGCAACCGCGTCGAGGCGGGCGCAGGGGGGGCCGCGATGATTGCCGCTGTCGCAACCGGCGTCTATCCACATATGCGGGCCTGCGCCGAGGATTGGGTGAGCCCGCATCTCAACAAGCCGCAGGCTCCCGATACCGTCTTGGCGACGCGTTACGCTCGCATGTTCCCCACCTATCTCGACGGGCGGCTGGCGTCACGGTCGCTATGGAAGCAGCTCGCTGCCCTGCGCACGGGAGGCGATCATGTCTAGGTCGATTGCCATCGTCGGTGATCGCTTCATGTTGCCGTCGGTCTTCGCCGAGCGGATCGCGGCCGCCTGCGGCAAGGGCGTCAGCATCCGTACACTCGAGCAACCCTGGCCCGATGAACCGATGGAGCACGGCTACGCAGGCTCGCCGCTCGACGGTCTCAAGGAGTTCATGGGTCATCCGGACGAGGTTGCGGCGTTCATCGGCGATGCGACCCTCCTGGTGACGCACCTGGCGCCGATCTCGCGGCCGATGCTGGAGCGGCTGCCTGGCCTCAAATTCATCGCAGTGTCGCGCGGCGGTCCGGTCAATATTGATCTTGAGGCCGCGCGCGATCACAACGTGCTGGTCGTCAATACGCCCGGCCGCAATGCGAGCGCAGTCGCGGAATTCACCATCGGCGCCATCCTTGCCGAGACGCGCCTTATTCGCAGCGGCCACGAAGCGCTCCGTGCCGGCGAATGGCGCGGCGACCTCTATCGCGCCGATCGCACCGCGCGGGAGCTTGGCGAAATGACCGTCGGCATTGTCGGTTATGGCGCGATCGGCAGCCGCGTGGTGAAGCTGCTCAAGGCGTTCGGCTGTAAGCTCCTGGTAGCCGACCCCTATGTCCAGCTTAGCGCCCAGGATCGCGACGACGGCGTCGAGCATGTCGCGCTCGCCGACCTGCTGGCGCGCTCCGACATCATCAGCCTGCACGCCCGGGTAACGCCTGAGACCACCGGCTTCATCAGCCGCGAGGCGCTGGCGAGCGTCAGGAAGGGCGCATTTATCATCAATACCGCGCGCGGCCCGTTGGTCGACTATGACGCTCTTTATGACGCGCTGGCGTCCGGACAGCTTGGTGGCGCCATGCTCGATACCTTCGCCGCAGAACCGGCGCCGCCGGACTGGCCGCTATTGAAGCTGCCGAACGTGACGCTGACGCCTCACATCGCGGGCGCCTCGGTGCGTACCGTCACCATCGCCGCCAACCAGGTGGCCGAGGAGGTTCGCCGCTTTCTCGCGGGCGAACCGCCGCTCAATCCGTGCTGAAGACGAAAGGCATTTGAACATGACCCGTGAGGAGCAACAATTGCGCGAAGCGATCATCGCAAAATGCCGGTGGATGAACGCCTCGGGCCTCAATCAGGGGACATCCGGCAACATCTCCGCCCGCTATGGCGAGGAGATGCTGATCACGCCGTCGGCCGTGCCCTATGACGCCATGAAGATGGAGATGATTGTATCGATGCCACTCGAAGGCGAGTATGGTACGTGGAAGGGACCGTTGCAGCCGTCCACCGAGTGGCGCTTTCATCTCGATATCATGCGCGCGCGCGCGGATGTCGGCGCCATCGTCCACACCCATTCCACCTATGCCACTGTGCTCGCGATCGCGCGGAAGACGATTCCGGCCTGCCACTACATGATGGCAGCGTTCGGCGGCACCGATATCCGGTGCGCCGGCTACGCGCGCTACGGGACCAAGCAGCTGTCGGAGTTTGCGCTGGCCGCGCTCGAAGGGCGCAACGGTTGCCTCTTGGCCAATCACGGGATGATTGCGCTTGGCGCCAACCTCGACAAGGCGATGTGGCTCGCCGTCGAGCTTGAGACGATAGCACGCCAATACTACCTTTCGCTCGCGCTCGATCATCGTTTTATCCTCAGCGAAGAGGAAATCGCGGATACGGCGCGCGGATTTTCAACTTATGGGCTGCAACCGCCCAAACCAGAACCGACGGCCAGGGCGCGCACTTCATCGAAGGCAGTACGGCACCGGGTCGAGAAGAAGCGCAGCAAGAAGTGATGACGAACACGCTGCCGGGCCCGAGGAGCGATCACGGGCTGGTCGATATCGCAGTGATCGGCGGCGGAATAAATGGGGCCGGTATCGCCCGCGATGCCGCCGGTCGCGGCCTCAAGGTCCTGCTCTGCGAGAAGGACGATTTTGCCGAAGGAACGTCGTCGCGCTCCGGCAAACTCGTGCATGGCGGCCTTCGCTATCTCGAATATTATGAGTTCCGCCTTGTGCGGGAGGCTCTGATCGAGCGCGAAGTGCTGCTCGCCTCCGCGCCTCATATCATCTGGCCGATGCGGTTCGTTTTGCCGCATTCGCCCGAGCAGCGGCCGGCCTGGCTGGTTCGGACCGGGTTGTTCCTCTACGATCATCTCGGCGGCCGCAAGAAATTGCCGCCGAGCCGCGGACTCGACCTCTCGCGCGCACCTGAAGGAGCGTCACTGCGGCCGGAGTTTCGTCGCGGTTTTGAATATTCAGATTGCTGGGTCGACGACGCTCGGCTTGTTATCCTTAATCTCGTCGACGCATCACGCAAGGGCGCGCGGATACTGCCCCGCACCCGCGCCCTAAGCGCGCGCCGGGAAGACGGCAAATGGCTGATTGAAATGTACGGTCAGGATGGGAGTGCGCATCTCGTGCGGGCGCGCGCGCTTGTCAATGCGGCAGGCCCATGGGTTCAGCAAGTCGTGCAAGGTGTGGCGGAGTTGAATTCGGCCCACAATGTTCGGCTCGTCAAAGGTAGCCACGTGGTAGTGCCGAAATTCTGGAGTGGACCGCAGGCCTATCTGCTGCAGAACGACGATCGCCGCGTTATCTTCGTCAATCCCTATGAGGGTAATCTCGCGCTGATCGGCACCACCGATATCACCTATGATGGGCGAGCGGAGGATGTATCGATTGATGAGAGCGAGATCGATTACCTGCTCGGCATAGTAGGCCGATATTTCCGGACCGCTCCGCTGGATCACGACATCATTCATGCCTTCTCCGGTGTCCGGCCTCTCTACGACGACAATGCGACGAATCCATCGGCGGTGACGCGGGACTACGTGTTCGAGATCGATGGCACGCCTGATGTTCCGCCGCTGCTATCGATTTTCGGCGGCAAGATCACCACCTATCGCAAGCTCGCCGAACATGCACTGTCACGTCTGGCCCCCTGGCTCCCCAGGATGCAGCGAGCCTGGACCGCGGGTGCGCCGCTTCCCGGCGGGGACATCCCGGGCACCTTCACCGATTTTGTGCTGGATATCGAAAGCGACTATCCGGCTCTTCCCAAGACACTGGTTTATCACTACGCGCGGTTGTACGGGACGCGCGCAAGAGAGGTGCTGGGTGCGGCCCGCACCTGCGGAGATCTTGGACGTCACTTTGGCGGAAACTTCTATGAGTGCGAGGCGTCGTTCCTGCGCGAAACGGAGTGGGCTGCGAACTCTGCCGACTTTCTAGACCGACGCACGAAGCATGGCCTGCATCTAACGCCGACTCAGCGGTCTGCATTTGAAGCAAGTATCGGCAAGTGATGGTTCAAGGTGACGGCCTGCTTTCCATCACGGCGTCTTTTCCCTCGTTTTACTATCCTTTTGGGGACCAACGAGGTCGCAGCCGCTATCCGCCCTTTACGTATTTGCGCCAGTTGTGCGTTTCCCTGAAGCCCAGCACCTCGCGCGCCTTGCGGTTCGACAAGGGCGCCTCGTAGTCTCCGAGCTGTCGGGTGATCGGGACGTCGGGACAATAGCGGTTTAGCACTTCGCGGGTCGGAATGTTGGCGGTAATGGTGTCGTTGACGGCGTTGAAGACCTGAAAGCCGAGGCCATCCTTCTGGATTGCCAGATGCACGATCTCACCAAGGTCGCGGGCGTCGATATAGCCCCAGGCGTTGCGTTTTCGCGACGGCAGATTGGCCAGGAAAAGCGGAAACATGTCGTATTCATGCGGCTCGATGACGTTCGCGATCCGGAGCGCGTAGATGTCGATGCCGTAGCGCATGGCGAAGGCTCGCGCGGTCTTTTCATTCACGACCTTGGAAAGGCCGTACGAGTCCATGGGATCGGTGTCGTAGTCCTCCTCGAGCGGGAAGCTTCTGAAATCCTTCTCGCCTTCGGCAAAGCACACACCGTAGGTAGTCTCGCTGGAAGCGATCACGATCTTGCGGACGCCGAGTTTTGCCGCGGCCTCGATCACGTTATAGGTGCTGATCGTGTTGACGCGAAACGTCTCGTTATCTGGCTCGATTAGCACTCGCGGTATCGCGGCAAAATGCACGACGGCGTCCGGCGCCGCCGGCGGGCTGCCGGCTTCGAAACGGTCGAAGCCGAAATGCGTGGTCAGGGCATTGAAGGCCTGGCCGCTGTGCGTCAGATCGGCGATCAGGGTGCTGATGCCGGGATGATCGAGCGGTTTCAGATCGACGTTGAGAAGGTCATAGCCCTTGCTCTTCAGATGCGGAAGGACGTGCCTGCCGGCCTTGCCAGTTCCTCCGGTGAATACTACGCGCTTGCCTGTCATTTTCCTTTTTCCGTCCGTCGTTGATCAAATGGTGGAGACGTATTGTGATCGGCGCTCATGCCGGCGACCGGAGATTTCGGATCCGGTCGAAGGCCACGGCAATGATAATGAACGAGCCGACAAAGGTGCCCTGCCAGAACGCGCTAATGCCCAATAGCCCGAGACTGTTGCGTATCACCTCGATCAGCGCCGAACCGATCAGCGCGCCGAAGGCGGTGCCAGTTCCACCGGCGAGATTGGCGCCGCCGATCACTGCGGCGGCGATCACTTGCAATTCCAAGCCCGAGCCAAGATTGGTGGTGACGGCGCCGAGCCAGCCGGTTTCGATCACACCGGCAACGCCGGCCGAGAGCGCGGAAATCATATAGACGGCCACCTTGGTGCGTCGCACCGGAACGCCGGTCACGATCGCCGCGTGCTCGTTGCCGCCGATCGCGAAGACGTACCGGCCAAACCGGGTGAAGTGCAGCACAAAACCCGTCAACAGCGTAAGCGCGAGCATGTAGATCACGGGGTTGGCGATCCCGAACAGCCAGGCGCCGCCACCAAGAAACAAGAGCTTGTCGTGATCCGGACCGAACTGGAACACCACAGTGTTGTTGGACGCGACCATCGCGAGACTCCGCGCGATCGACAACATGCCGAGCGTGACCACAAACGGCGGGATGCCCAGATACGCGATCAGCACGCCGTTGATCGCGCCGATCAGCAACGCCGTTCCAAGCGAGGCAGCGATGCCGATCTCGATACTGTAACCGGCGTGCATAACGACCGCGAGGATCATACTACACAGGCACAGCACCGATCCGACCGAAAGATCGATGCCGCCGGTGATGATCACGATCGTCATCCCGAGCGCAATGATCGCGACGAAGGTGAAGTTGCGGGCGACGTTGTAAATGTTGTTCGAGGTCGCAAACGAGTTGGTCGCAAACGACAGGAAGACGCAGGCCAGGATGACCGCCAGCGAGACCCAGAAGGCCTGTCGCGAGGTCAGCCAGCTGAGCAGCGGGAATCTTGTGCGCTTGATGTTGTCGTCGAACTGAATTTCCATCCATCAAACTTTCGGTTACCAGCAAGCTCCAGACGCCTCACTATGCGTATTCGATGGCCCCGGTAATCAGTCCCGTCACTTCCTCCGGCGAACTGGCAGCGACGTCCTTGTCGGCGACCTTGCGGCCGCGGCGCAATACCACGACGCGATCGGCAATGCTGAACACGTCCGGCATGCGATGGCTGATGAACACGATCGCGATGCCGCGATCGCGCAGCCGTCGCATCAGGTTAAGTACCTCCGCGACCTGCCGCACCGAAATAGCCGCGGTCGGTTCGTCCATCAGAACGACCTTGGCGTCGGCAATCCGGGTTCGGGCAATGGCGACCGCCTGTCGCTGTCCGCCGGACATTTGCCTTACCAGATCGCGCGGCCGCGTTTCGGATCGCAGTTCGGAGAAGATCTGTCCGGCTCGGCGATACATCGCGGCATAGTCGAGAATTTTGAAGGGGCCGACGCCCTTACGGATTTCGCGGCCGAGGAAAACATTGGCGGCCGCGCTGAGATTGTCGCAGAGCGCGAGGTCCTGATGTACGATCTCGATACCGTGCCGGCGGGCTTCGATCGGACGGTGCATGGACAAATCCTGGCCTTCCATCTGCATCGTTCCATGCGTGGGACGAAAATTTCCGGCGACGATCTTGACGAGGGTTGACTTGCCGGCCCCGTTGTCTCCCATCAGTCCCACGACCTGGCCAGGCTCGAGCGACAGCGAAACGTCGTTGAGGGCATGAATTGCGCCGAAATGCTTCGAAACATTTCTTAGTTCGAGAAGGGCCATTCCGGATACACCTGGTGCGGAATCGTTGCCGCGACGCGCGTCTTGTTCTTCAAAAGACGCGAGCGGACATTGAATTACAGGGTCTGTGGTCAGTCAATGATCTCGGCGGGGATCAACGCCGCACCTTCGCGAAAACATATTGCATGTGGTGCGACGCACCAAACAAGGCCTCGTCTTATTTCTTTGCATATAGCCGTTGACTCGTCAGGCGTCCGAATTATCTTTGTCAATCGCTGATTGTGGCTATCGCGCAATTGGACTCTGTCGTTGCTGGGAACACATTCGAGGACAGGCTCGAAAATGGTGCAGGTGGTAGGGGACCTGATAGCCACACCCTCACATCAAGCGGTTTCCTTGCCTTCGTGAAGTTTTGAATCAGATGATGTTCGGTAAAACGGGCGAACAAGCGTCCGCTGCAACACGTGCGAGGGACAAATGAACAAGGCAGTATTGGCATTGATTGCTGCGGCGATGAGCCTGTCGGCCGGGTCGGCCATGGCTCAGAAGAAGCAACTCGTCATCGTCGTCAAGGGACTCGACAATCCATTCTTTGAGGCCATTCATCAAGGCTGCGAGAAGTGGAATAAGGAAAACGCCAGTTCCCCCTATCATTGCTTCTACACGGGGCCTGCCTCAACATCAGACGAGGCGGGCGAGGCCCAGATCGTTCAGGATATGCTGGGCAAGTCCGATACCGCGGCGATTGCGATCTCGCCTTCCAACGCGCCCTTGATCGCCAACGCGATCAAGGCCGCCAAACCCAAAATTCCTGTCATGACACTCGACGCCGATCTCAAAAAAGAAGACGCCGCGCTTCGTAAGACTTATCTCGGCACCGACAATTACCTGATGGGCTTTCGGCTCGGCGAATATTTGAAGAAGGCAAAGCCGAACGGTGGCACTGTGTGCCTGATCGAGGGCAATGCCGCGGCAGACAACATTCTGCGCCGCGCCTCCGGAACGCGGGATGCCTTGTCCGGCAAGAAGGATCTGGACAGACTCAAGGGCGAAGGCGGCTGGACCGAGATCGCAGGTTGCCCTGTCTTCACCAATGACGACGGGCCGCGGGGTGTGCAGGCCATGTCGGACATCCTCGCTGCCAATCCAAAACTCGATGCCTTCGTGATCGAGGGCGGATGGCCGCTGTTTGGCGCGCCACAACCCTATCGTCAGCTGACGGATCAGTATAAGGCTCAGATCGCCAGCAAGTCGCTGGTGATCGTCGCCGCCGATACCATCGGCGATGAAGTCGCGATCGCCAAGGAAGGTCGCGTCGAAGCACTGGTCGGTCAGCGGCCGTTTGAGATGGGTTACAAGGCGCCGTCGGTCATGATCGATCTGATCGAGGGCAAGAAGGTGGATGACCCGGTATTTACCGGCCTCGACGAATGCACGAGGGAGACCGCGGATACTTGCATTCAGAAATAGCCGCGAATCCAGTGCAGGGATCGAGCAGGTCACGGGTTCGCAAGAAGGAGGGGGAAGTGCGTGACACCCTCCTTATTTTCGTTTGAGTCCCACCGCCGTCGGTAATCGCGGATGCGGAATTTCAGACCGTGTCCGTGGGGCCCGGACGATTGCGACGGGGGTGAATTCCCGCGCAGGAAGTAGTTGATAACTTTGACGCAACATGCCGGTAAAGTGCTCGATGAAGCTCGAGCGATGGCGGAGCAGATCAGGATAACTGCAGAACTCTTGCACGTTCCGAATGCGTGCCCAGCCACCGCAATCATCGAAAAAGAAAAGTCGAGAGGCTGCGACCTGATCGTGATGGCGTCTCACGGGCGTCGCGGCCTTAGGAAGCTATTGTTGGGGAGTCAAACATCGGAGGTCCTGGTGGACGGAAGCGCGCCGGTGTTGGTAGTGCAGTAGCGGACATGAATGATAGCGCAGGGATTGCTAACTCTTTGGCGGTTGGTTGGGCACCAGGCGGCGCGCCTGTGCTTAGAGTCCACGCCACCTAGCCCATACTGCCCGGCATGAAGCACCGGATTTCAGTATGCGGATGATCCGTTCCGCGATCGGCCGTGTAGGGCCAAACCATGGTTCTGCCGGCGCGGTTCGGCTCGGTGATCACGGCGTCGTCGGGAACATCGATCCAGCCGCCCTCGAGACGGACGCGGTAATGGCCGTCCTTCGATTCCCAATCAACATCGCTGACAGCGAAGCCGTCTGCGAACGAACAGCATAGGCCCTTGATCGATCTCAGGCTATCGAACCAGGCATTCAATTCCGGATGCTCAGGATCGTGGGCGAGTGCGGGAGAGCAGAGCAGCAGGAAGATCAGGACAATCCGCGCCACGACCGACTCCTCTCGTCAAAGGGCTACGCCCGTCACGACACTATGATTCGGTGCGACGGTCACAGTGAGCGCGAGACCGAAGTCCCGCGTCGGCTCTTGTCATGCCTCAGCCGCCCTCGCGCAGTTTCTGCTCAATCGCTTTCAGCCGTTTTCTGAGCGCGCGATCTAGGGCGCTGACTTCTCTAGGCGCGATTCTTCCCAAGGTGATCTCGCTCAGTATCCTGCACTGAAACGCCGCGATCTGATCTAACGTCATCTGCTCGATTTGAACTATCCGCGCCTCAACATCGGCATCTACTCCCGCCGCTTTCCTGTTGCGCATGACATGCTCTCCCGTGAGTCGCAGTGTGATCCTGAACCCCGGCGGCACCGAAACAAGATGCAAACATCACCGGGATTGTGGAAAACTACCGCCACAGACGCCTGGTGTGTGTGATGCCAGGCGCTGCCGATTACGCTTCCTATGACGCCGAACTTGCGGAGCATCTCGCCGTCCGCTTCGGTTATGCTGATTTCATCGATCCAGCGTTCATTGGCGCAAAGACCTTCTCCGCCTGCAATGCCTTACGGGCGCATGGAAAAACCTGGGCCTGGGCCTTGTTTTTCGTTCCTCACTACGTACCGCATCCTGGCCGGTGATCCGCTCGCCGAGCTCGTGTCGGCGAACGACCGGTGGCTTCTGGTCGAAAAGCTTTTTGATGGAACCAAGACTGACGGGAGCCGGATGGGCGCTATTCGCAAACTACGGGCGCGAACATCTGGGTCTACGGGATAGCGACGCTTTGCGCGAGGTTTTGACTGGGTTCCGGATATTCGACAGGCACCACTCGCTAGAGGAACTTAAAGAATCGATCACGTGGCGCGCCAGGACAGTCGGGGTCATCAGGACCGCGCCCACTGACGCTGACTTCCGGTTTGATGAGTTGGCGCGCGCACTCAAGAAGCGCGCCTGAACTCGTTTACGCGTGAAACGTTCAAGCGGCTAAGGATGAGGCCATGGTCGCGGACGTCATCGTCCCTGTCGACCCCTATTTGCCCGTAGCTGTTCGCTCGTTCCTCGGGCCGGCGTCGGCATTGTGGGGGCATTGCCAGAACACACTCTCGTCCTGACCGATTCATTCCGGCAGCGTTATCTCCGTGATGACCTTGATTGGCAACGCCACCTACGCGCGAAGGCCGTACAAAGCTCGAAGCTGCATCTGATCCTCGACGCGCATGCGTCCGTCGCCCTTATCGCAGGCTCGGTCCTTGATGTGAAATCCGGCGTCTCGGTCGAGCTTGTCCAAAAAGGTCGTGTGGGTTCGCGCGTGTAGCGTGACGACGATGGCTCGGAACGCAGGGCGCTAGTTTCAGATCACGGAGCACGGGCTTGGCAAGCGATCCGAGGTCGCGGTCTCAGTCAGCGTGGCGCAGTCTGCGGAAACCGCCGCCCGCGCATATTGCGCAGCATCCTTGCCGAACGTGGTCCGACTGATCAACTTTGCTTTGCCAGTCGGTCCAAGCCAGCGCGGCGTCCTGGGTGGCGGCCACGCCACGTCGCTTGCCGAATCTGTGGCGAAACATTTGCGGCAGATCAAAGGAAACGAAATCGATATCGCTGCCCGAATATTCGCGGCTGCGCCGAACGCTCTAGTTTTCTTTCTTGGCCAGCAACACCAGGCGATTATCGCGCCTTGCGCCATTTATAAGCATGACATCGACCGGCGGGGCAACAAGAGTTAGAGCCAACTTGTCAGGACAATACGCCGTAACGTTCCATCGCGAACTCCCGCCGGTCGTCGCGGTTCCGGACGGGTCACGGTATTCGGAATGGTTAGCGGCATGCCCGACCGGCTTCGTGCTCGGGTGGTCCGGCGCGTCTCCGAAGACCGTCGTGGCGCTGCCAAAGATATGTTCAAAACACATTTATTCGCTGCACGAGCTAATGAACGCCGCCAAGCACTCGACAGCACAAGGCCGCACTACGAATGATCGCGCTGCATCTCGCCCGAGCGAGGTTTTGATCACGTTGGCGCATCCTTGGACTTCGCGATTTATCCTTGTCGGGCTGCGGACGACGTGCAATCCTTGTGTTCGCCGGAAAACAGACAAGCGGAATAACAACGATCCTCCCGTCCTCCCATGACCTCGGGGGCCCAATAATGTCTAATCTTCTGCAGCGTACGACCGCTCCTTGGCACATCGGAGTGCTGTTCTCGCGAACTGGATTCATGTCGGTGATTGAGGAAACCCAGTATCTGGGGACCTTGCTCGCTATCGAAGAGATCAACGCCGCCGGTGGTGTTTGCGGCCGGGAATTGGTCCCCGTGTCGTATGATCCCGGCTCCAATTCAACGGCCTATGGGCACTACGCCAAGCGTCTAATGATCGAGGACGAGGTCAGCACCATCTTCGGTTGTTACACGTCGTCAAGCCGAAAAGCCGTCTTGCCCGTGGTGGAACGGCTGAATGGTCTGTTGTGGTATCCGACACTTTATGAAGGCTTCGAGGCATCCCCCAATGTGATCTACACCGGCGCTTCGCCCAATCAGAACAGCCTCGCACTTTGTCGGTATCTGATGGATAACTACGGAAGCCGGTTCTACTTCGTTGGATCGGATTACATTTATCCGCGCGAGTCCAACCGCGTGATGCGGGAAGTTTTGAAGGCCAACGGCGGATCGGTCGTCGGCGAGCGTTATGTGAGCGTGCATGCCCGCTGGCAGGACTTCCTGCCAATCGTGCAGGACATTCGAAGGCTCCGACCCGACGTGATCTTCTCGACGGTCGTCGGTGAGGCGACGATTTTCCTCTACCAAGCGTATGCAAACGTTGGGCTTGACCCCCAGAAGATGCCGATCGCAAGCCTTACGACAACGGAAGCCGAGATCGCTGCTATGGGCTTCGATGTGGGTGAAGGGCATATCACGGCGGCATCTTATTTTCAGGGCGTCGAAGGCGAAGCAAACATCTCCTTCGTGAACAGATTCAAGAAGCGGTTTGGCGGAGACGTCTCGACCAATATGTGCGTGGAGGCTTCCTACTTTCAGCTTCATCTGTTCGCGAAAGCGCTCGAACAGGCCAACACGCTCGATACCGAGATTTTGCGCACAATGGTGCTGGGCACTGCCTTTGACGCACCGCAAGGTGCGGTCACCATCAACCCGAACACGGGCCATGCCGATCTCTGGACGCGCATAGGCCGCGCCAATCGAGAAGGGCAATTCGACGTCATCAATCAATCGAGAGAAGCGGTACATGCGGATCCGTTCCTCATCGGGTATGGACGCGCAACCACTCAGGCAGGAAACGCCATATGAATGAAGCCCTGCGCAGAGCCCCCAGTAACCGGGAGACGGTCGGCCGCAAGTCCATGGTGCAGGAACTGGCCGATTTGACGGCTGTCGTTCTTGCCTCGATGGATGATCAAACGAGCCTGCTGTTGCGAGAGTTGCAGCGGTATCGCATGCGCGTACAGCAGGTGTGGCCGATGCCCACCTCCGTCCCAGGTGATGCTGACTTCGTATTCTGTGAGTATTGTCCGGACCTCGCCCGGCGCTTGCCCTGGATCCCGGGTGACGCACGATCCGCGCTCGTGGTGATCGTGCCAGCGACGGAACCAATTCAGGCAGAACCGCTGTCCCATGCGACACCGAACGCTGTGCTGCCGCGGCCGTTCACGCCAAATGCGGTGCTATCGAGCCTGGTATTGGCGCGAAGCCAGTTCGGCTATGAACGCCGGCTGCGCAGCAAGATCGAAAAGCTCGATGAGAATCTTCGGTCGATGCGAACGGTCGAACGCGCGAAAGCGATTTTGATGGCGACACGACAAATGCCAGAGACCGAAGCATACGGCTTCATCCGTCGGCAGGCGATGGACCGCCGTGTGTCCGCGAGTGCGGTCGCTGCGGCAATCGTTGACTCCTTCGAATTGCTTGGCTACGATCCTCAGCATTGATCCCCAATAGCGGGGATCCGGCGGCGACACTGCTGCCAAGCTGACAACCGGCGACAAAGCCCTCCCAATGCTCGCGTAAGCGCGCATCGGGAGGGCTTTTTTGTTTTTCATTCCAGGAGCACGAGTGATGAGAATTTCTAGACGGACGTTGATGAAGAATGCGGCGGCGCTTGGCGCGTTCGCGGGTGCGGGCTTCCCGCACATATGGGTCAAGAACGCGGATCTTGCGCGTGCGGCCGGAGGCGAGATCAAGGTCGGCGTGCTGTTTTCGCTGACAGGAACAACCGCCATCATCGAGGAATCTCTCAACAAGGCGACGATACTTGCGATCGAGGAAATCAACGCCGCCGGGGGAATCAAGGGAAGTAAGATCGTGCCGATCATCGAGGATCCGGCCTCCGATCCGGCGACCTTCTCGGAGAAGGCGCGCAAGCTCGTCGTCGGCGACAAATGCGTCAGCGTGTTCGGCTCCTACACGTCGGCGAGCCGCAAGGCCGTGCTGCCGGTTTTCGAACGGCAGAACAATCTTTATTGGTATCCAACGCTCTATGAGGGCCGCGAGTGTTCGAAGAACGTGGTCTACACGGGCGCGGTGCCGAACCAGCAGCAGGACGAGTTCGTGCCGTGGCTAATCAAGAAGTTCGGCAAGAAGTTCTATCTTATCGGCTCCAACTACATCTATCCGAAAGAAGAGAACAACTACTGCAAGAAGCTCCTGGAGAAGTATGGCGGCGAAGTTGTCGCCGAAGAGTATGTGCCGCTCGGTCATTCGGAGTTTTCCTCCGTCATCAACAAGATGCGTTCGACGCAGCCGAACGTAATCTTCTCTACCGTGGTCGGCGACTCCGTGGTGGCGCTGCATCGGCAGTATCGCGCCGCAGGCCTTGATCCCGAAAAGATGCCGATGGCGAGCCTCACAACGTCGGAGAACGAGGTGGCGGCCATGGGAGGTGAGGCGGCCGCCGGGCACTTTACTTCGGCGCCGTATTTTCAGGTGTACAAGTCACCGGAAAATGAAAAATTTGTCGCCGCCTACCAGAAACGCTGGGGCGCCGACAAGGTCACACATTTCGTCTCCGAGGCCTGCTACTTCCAGACCTATCTGTTCAAGCAGGCGGTGGAAAAACTCGCCACCAGCGACATCGCTCCGCCGACCATTCGTGATGCGGTGAAAGGCGCGGAGACCATTGCCCCCCAGGGCAAGGTACGCATCGAGCCCGAGAACCTCCATACCTGGCTGTGGCCAAAAATCGCTCAGTGCAAATCCAGCGGCCAGTTCGAGATCCTGGTCGAGGCTAAGGAGTGGCTGAAGCCGGTGCCCTATGCGGCTTATCCTGGGCAGGTTTGCACCGAAAAGGGCCTGGTCGAGAAAAGCTAACGATCAGGGCGACAACGGTCGCCGGCGCCACATCTCGCCGGCGGCCGCCTTCGGAGAACGCGCGCGTGGACCAATTCTTTGAACAAATCATAACGGGCCTGAGCATCGGATCGATCCTGCTGCTGGTTGCGCTGGGGTTGTCGATCATCTACGGGTCGATGGGCATCATCAATCTCGCGCATGGCGAGTTCGTTATGCTCGGCGCGTACACGGCGTGGCTGTTTCAGACCTATTTTGGCCTCGGGCTGCTCGCGAGCCTCGTTCCGATCTTTATTGCCGTTGCGGTAATCGGCTGGATCATCGAGCGCCTGGTGCTGAGCTTGCTCCACAATCGTCCGCTCGACACCATCCTTGCGACCTGGGGCGTCGGCATCATGCTGCAGCAGGGAATCCGCCTGATGTTCGGCAGCGAACTGCGCTACGTGCAGATGCCACCGTCGCTATCCGACAGCGTGGATGTCTTCGGGCTTTCAGTCTCGTCCTATCGGATGTTTCTGTTCATCGTGGCGATCGCGCTGTTCGCGGCCACGTGGTTCCTGATGAACCGCACGACAATCGGCATGAAGCTGAGAGCCATTATGCAGGACCGCTCGGTTGCTGCATCATTTGGCATCAATTCCAGGCGCGTCTATGGCCTGACCTTTGGCTACGGCGCGGGCCTTGCAGGGCTTGCAGGCGCGTTGGTGTCGCCGCTGAAGAGCGTGTCGCCCGATATGGGCACCGGCTATGTGATCGACGCCTTCATGGTGGTGGTGCTCGGCGGCGTGCAAAGCCTCGGCGGTACCGTCGCCAGCGCCTTCATTCTCGGTGAGCTCTCCGGTGGCATCGCTTTCCTGCAGAACGACACGGTGGCCAAGGCACTGGTGCTGATCGCCATCGTCGTGCTGATCCGATTCCGCCCCGAGGGGCTATTCACAACGCGCGTGCGCGCCTAAGGTTCAGATCGCCGATCCATGACATCGAAGACGTCATTCCCAACTGGACTGCCTCGGCTCGGAGCGCAGATCGCGCCGATCCTCATTGTATGCGCAATCGTGTTTGCGCTACCGCTGGTCCTCAATAACGACTTCCTGCTCAATAAGGTCGCACGCTATCTCGTACTCGGCATTCTCACGGTGTCACTCGCGCTGTCGTGGGGTTTTGGCGGCATTCTCAATCTCGGCCAGGCGATGAGCTTCGGCATCGGCTCCTACGCGATGGCGATGGCGCTGAAGTTGAAGACGATCCCCGTGCATACCGGCTCAGGCGGACTGCCTGACTTCATGGTGTGGAACAACGTGGCGCGGTTGCCGTGGTTCTGGCAGCCGTTCAAGTCGCTCAGTTTTGCGCTAGCCGCCGGCATCATCGTGCCGGCGCTGGTGGCCGCGGCACTGGGCTGGTTCATCTTCCGCAGTCGCGTCACAGGAGTCTATGTCTCGATCATTACGCTTGCCACCATGGTGGTACTTAACCTCGTGATCATCGATCAGCAGAGCTTCACCGGCGGTTTCAACGGGATAACCGACCTCGCCCAGCTCGAGATATTCGGCTTTGCTTTCGATGCCTATGGTCGCGCCACATTCTATCTCGTGGCGAGCTGCGTGGCGTTGAGTCTGCTTGTCGCGTTCGCCTTCACCCGCACCAAGGCCGGGCTCGTGGTGCAAGCAATCCGCGATCACGAAGGCCGAGTGCGCTATTTCGGCTACGATGTCGCCGCCTACCAGATCTTCGTATTCGCGTTGTCGGCGGCAATCGCCGGACTTGCCGGCATGCTCTACACGATCGTCATGGAATTCGCATCGCCAACCTTCCTCGGAGTGCAACTCTCGTTGTCGGTCGTGGTGTGGTGTGCGGTCGGCGGTCGTCAGAGCCTCGTCGGCGCGTTTCTCGGCGCGGTGCTGGTCGCAGGCATGCAGGGTGCACTGTCCGAATCTGCGGCGTTCTTGGAAACCTGGACGTTGGTGATGGGTGCGTTGTTCGTGCTGGTCGTGCTGTTCCTGCCGAAGGGACTCGCCGGCCTCACGAAGAGTGCGTGGCGCTGGATCGTGCGGCGTCGTCTGGCTTCGCAAGGCATTGCCCGAGGGGTCGGTCAGACCAGGGAGGGCAGCGCGTGACCACTCATCTCGACCTGCGCGACATCTCCGTCTCGTTCAACGGCTTCAAGGCACTCAACGGGCTCAACTTGAGCGTTCGCAAGGGCGAATTGCGCTGTTTGATCGGACCCAACGGAGCCGGGAAAACCACCGCGCTCGACATCATCTGCGGAAAGGTCAAGCCGAGCACGGGAGCCGTGACCTTCGACGGTACCGCGCTGCAGGATCTGGAGGAGCATGAGATTGCACGTGCCGGCGTCGGTCGCAAGTTCCAGGTACCGAGCGTGTTCCGTGATTTGACGGTCGCTGAGAATCTCGAGGTCGCGCGGGCGCGCCGCCCGGGCGTGTGGGCCAATTTGCGGTGGGATGTGCGCCGTGCCGGACGCGCAGATATTGAACGGCTCGCGGAACTGATCGGCCTCACTGAGCATCTCGAACGGCCAGCGGCCTACCTCTCGCACGGACAAACCCAATGGCTCGAAATCGGCATGCTTGTTGCGCAGGATGTCGAGCTGATCTTGATGGACGAACCGACCGCCGGCATGACCGCTCAGGAGACACGCAAGACAGCCGAACTGTTTGAACGACTGAGGGGCAAGCACACCCTTATCGTCGTCGAACACGACATGGGTTTCGTCAAGGCGATCGGCGACATCATCTCGGTGATGCACATGGGCCAGTTGTTGGCGGAAGGTACCGCCGCGGAAGTGGAGGCGCATCCGGAAGTTCGCCGCGCCTATCTCGGATCTGGAGGCATCACCAATGCTTGAGTTGATTGATGTCGATGCGTTCTACGGCAACAGCCGCGCGCTGCAAAACATCAACCTCAATGTCGGCACCGGCGAGTTCCTCTCCGTGCTGGGCCGCAATGGCGTGGGGAAAACGACGCTGATGCGTAGCATCCTGGGCCTAATGGACCGCGTGACAGGACGGCTGACACTCGACGGCTCGGACATCTCGAACCTGCGCACCTACCAGCGCGCAAAGGCGGGAATCGCCTACGTACCGCAAGGTAGGGGTATTCTCCCGCGCTTCACCGTGAGGGAAAACCTGACGCTAGGTACTTTTGCTGCAAAAGCGCCAAATGGCATCGAGGATTGGGTAATCGAGCTCTTTCCGGTGCTGAGGGAGTTTTTGAATCGCCACGGTGGAAATCTATCCGGCGGTCAGCAGCAGCAGCTCGCCATTGCACGTGCATTGCTGGCGCAGCCGAAAATCATCCTGCTGGACGAACCCACCGAAGGTATCCAACCCAACATCGTCGAGCAAATCGAGGCCGTGATCACGCGGCTCAACCGGGAGCACGGCATCACTGTGATTCTCGTTGAGCAGAACGTCGCGTTCGCGCGGCGCGCCTCCAATCGGTTTGCGTTGCTGGAGAAAGGAAGAGTGGTTGCCAAGGGTGCCATCGCCGAACTCACGGACGACCTCATCCAAAGGCACATGGCGGTCTAACGAAATCTACAACTTTCACATCAAAGGGAGTCGAGCAAATGTTACACGGAGACATATCGAGCAGCAAGGACACGGTCGGCGTTGCCGTCGTTAACTACAAGATGCCGCGCTTACACACCAAGGCGGAGGTGCTGAATAATGCCCGCAATATTGCCAAGATGGTTGAGGGCATGAAGCTCGGCTTGCCGGGAATGGATCTTGTCATCTTCCCGGAATACTCCACGCACGGGATCATGTACGATTCCAAGGAGATGTACGAGACCGCGTCGAGCGTCCCGGGCGAGGAAACAAAAATCTTCGCCGACGCATGCCGCAAGGCGAAGGTGTGGGGCGTATTTTCGCTGACTGGTGAGCGCCATGAGGAGCACCCGAACAAGGCGCCCTACAACACGTTGATCCTGATGAACGACAAGGGCGAAATCGTCCAGAAGTACCGAAAGATCATGCCTTGGGTTCCCATCGAGGGGTGGTACCCCGGCGACTGCACCTACGTCTCGGAAGGGCCGAAAGGCCTAAAGATCAGCCTGATCATCTGTGACGACGGCAACTATCCGGAAATCTGGCGGGACTGTGCCATGCGCGGCGCCGAGCTGATCATTCGCTGCCAGGGCTATATGTATCCGGCTAAGGAGCAACAGATTCAGATCTCGAAGTCGATGGCGTGGGCGAACAATTGCTATGTGGCAGTTGCTAACGCGTCGGGCTTCGATGGTGTCTACTCGTATTTTGGGCATTCCGCGATCATTGGATTCGATGGCCGGACGCTCGGCGAGTGCGGAACGGAAGATAACGGCATCCAATATGCCCAGCTTTCCGTGTCGCTGATCCGTGACGCACGGCAAAACATGCAGTCTCAGAACCATCTCTTCAAGCTGATGCATCGCGGCTATACTGGCCTCATCAACTCCGGAGATGGCGACCGCGGCCATGCGGTCTGTCCCTACACCTTCTACAAGAACTGGATTACGGACCCGGAGGGGACCCGCGAGATGGTCGAGGCTATGACGCGACCAGTCGTCGGCACCGAGGAATGTCCAATCGAAGGCATTCCGAACCAAAAGGTCGCGCATCGTTAAGCGCCGTGGCTACTCTCTCGCCGGCGCGTTCCTGGCGCGCCGGCGCGTTCTTGGCGCCTCGATCGGCTGCAGGATGAGTCCGTTGCGGCGGCCGCAGGCACATTCGAAGAGGCGTGCAATTGTCAGACGTCCCGTTGCTGCTTGATCAATACCGAATTCAGGATGAGCCATATTATCGGGCTTTGAAAGACGAAGTCGGATTGTTCGCCGCAGCCTATGCGAGCCGAATGCCTGTCATGCTGAAGGGGCCGACGGGGTGCGGCAAGACCCGCTTCATAGAATACATGGCCTGGAGGCTAGGCCGGCCGCTTATCACGGTGGCCTGCCACGAGGATATGACGGCAGCGGATCTGGTCGGACGATGGTTACTCGATCCCGACGGTACCGTGTGGAATGACGGCCCACTGACCACCGCCGTCCGGCATGGTGCGATCTGCTATCTCGACGAGATCGTTGAAGCGCGCCAGGACACGACCGTGGTGATCCACCCATTGACCGACGACCGCCGGGTACTGCCGCTGGAAAAGCGCGGCGAGCTGATCCGCGCCCATTCCGATTTCCAGTTGGTGATCTCATACAATCCTGGTTACCAGAGCGCGATCAAGGATCTCAAGGAGTCCACCAAGCAGCGCTTCGCCGCCCTCGATTTCGGCTACCCAGATCACGGCGTGGAGGTAGAGGTCGTCTCGCGGGAGGCGGGTATCGACCCCAGGATCGCGGACCTCCTTGTCAAGATCGGCTCGCATAGCCGCAACCTGAAGGGCCAGGGTCTCGACGAAGGTGCGTCGACCCGAATGCTCGTAAACGCCGGTCGGCTGATCGGATGTGGAATCGACCTAAAGGAAGCTTGCGAGATCACGATTGTGGTTCCGCTGACCGACGACCTCGACATAAGGAACACGTTGCGAGACGTGATCCTGGCCCGAGCTTACGGTGGAAGGTAAGTGCGGTCATGCGCGTCAGCTCGCTCGATCATTTCCGGACAAGTCGCCGACTTGTGGAGCGGCTACGTGGACATGACGCCGTCAGGGCGGCCCTTCAGGCTACGCAAAAGGCAATGGAAAAACGGCTGGACCCGGTCGGGCAAGTTTCGACCTGGAACGACGCCGTGCTCGACCTCTTCGAAGCCAATCTGGGCGAAGCCGTCGTTCTCAGCTTCTTGCGCCTGTCGGAGCAATGGCCAGCGCAGCGGCCCATAGAAGATGCAGTTGCGGTGGGTCGGGCAGTACGAAACATCGGTCAGGTCGTTGGAAGCCGGATCGCGCACGCGATACTCGCAGAATTGCCGAAGGTTCTCACTCGGGTCGCGACGACCGACGAGCTGACGGTAGTCTTTGCTGCACTACAGCAGTTGGCCGATAATGGACCGGAGTCCCTTGGCCTCATCGTGAGTCGGCTGGAGCAACTTCTGCTGCATGCGAGCGCGGAAGGCTTTTCCGCCTGGGTCGCAGCTGGCTTGCGCTCCGCAGGCGGCAACCCGGCTCGTCGACGAGCTTTTTTCGGACTCGACGATCCGCACTCGACGCGCCTGTTGTATGGACGGAGCGGGGCGGGCGACGACTTTACACGCCTTGAGAGGCGTCTGGGTGCGACCATGCTCGCGCTCTGGAACAAGAAGCCCCGTTTGCGCAAACTTGCGATTGGAGCGATGCCCGCGGTGCCGCGCCGAGCCTCCCTTGTTGGGGGGATGCTCGGCTTGCCGGAGACCTATCCCGGTTTCCAAGCTGAACGCGCAGACGGCATCTATCTCGCCGCATTGGCGCATGCGGGCGCGCATCTCAGGCATTCCAGCGCGCGATTTCTCATCGGCCGCTTGAAGCCACTGCAGATCGCGTTGATCTCGCTCGTCGAGGATGCGCGAGTCGAGGCGCTGGCACTCCGCGATATGCCTGGCCTAGGCCGGCTTTGGCTGCCGTTCCACACCGCAACGCCATCCCCGCAGGCAACGGCAGCAGGCCTAATGGTGCGCCTGGCGCGAGCGCTCATTGATCCTGATTATGCAGATTCCGACGCGTGGGTCGGGAAGGGGCGGGTACTGTTCGAGGCGGCGGCCGACCGATGGGACGACCCGGCGATCAGCCGCGAGATTGGCGGGCTGTTAGGTAATGACATCGGACAGATGCGGTTGCAGTTCAATGCCAAAAGCTATGTTGTCGAACCCACCTATCGTGACGACAATTTGGCGCTATGGGAATTCGACGGGCAGCACGATGGCCAGGTCGACGAGATCGAACTTCCCGTCGACTCCGTCCGGGTCGAGCGGCGCCAGGATGCCGAGGGCGACAGAGAGGATGAAACGGCGCCGCCCGAAGAAACCTTGCGTGCCCGGGCACGCACCATCGCGATGCTCGACGGATTTCCGGTAGCGACCTATCCGGAATGGGATTATGCAGCTCGCATCGAGCGTCCGGACTGGACGACAATCCTGGAGGCTGATGCGACGACATTGCCGAAGCTTGTCGACGTTCCGCTGGATGAGGATGTGACGCGCCGCGTCACGACGGTCACGCGCGATGCATCGATCGGTCGGCGGCAGCGTTACAAGAGGCAGCGTGAGGGTGATGCGCTAGATGTTGATGCGGCCATTGCGCTAATGATCGAAAGGCGCGCGGGACGCATACTCGAGCCTCGGGTTTATCTGCGCGATGCGCCGGGTCCTCGCGACCTCGCTATCCTGCTTCTGTTGGATCTGTCTCAGTCCACTGCCGATCGTGATCGTTTGGGCCGCACGATCCTTGATGTCGAGCGCAAGGCGGCTGCGATCATCACGACGGCCGTGGAGGCTGCCGATGATACGATCGCCGTGCACGGCTTCAACTCCGACGGACGCGAGCGGGTGCGATACGTCCGCATAAAGAGCTTTGACGAAAGAATGGATGCTTTCGTGTGCTCGCGACTTGCCGGTCTGCAAAGCAGCCATTCGACCCGGTTGGGTGCTGCGCTGCGCCACGCTGGCAGCTACCTTTCGCAACGGCGGGCATTTCGCAAGGTGCTCTTGGTGCTGACCGACGGTGAGCCGTCCGACGTCGATGTGCCTGAACCGCGATATCTTGCGGAGGACGCACGGCGCGCTGTGCATCACCTCCGCCGACACGGAATCGACATCTTCGCATTCGGTGTGGGCAACGGGCCATTCTTGCAGATAGATCGAATATTCGGGGAGCGGCGAGCGCTGCGCGTATCTCGTGTTGATGTGCTGCCGCAACGTGTGGTGCAGCTCTACACCGAATTAAAAAAATAGAAGGCCGCATGCGGCGGGTCGGCTTACAGCTTTTCGAGGCCCGGAAGGCGGCGGCCACCCCCCGCGGTCGAGCTGCGCGTTTTGATCCCGGCGGATGAGCGTGAGAAGTCCGCTTTTGGCGCGCGCCGCGCGTTCACGGCGAACTGCTCAAGCTCAGGTTTGAGGTCGCTCAGTCGAGTGTTGCCAAGTACATAGTCAAAACGGCGGGACTGCCAAGCCAGGGATGGCTCATTCTCCTGCACAATCATGTCCGGATATTGCTGCCATGAGATAAGTCGCGATCGCCAAGGAAGGTCGCATCGAAGCACTGGTCGGTCAACGGCCGTTCGAGATGGGTTACAAGGCGCGATCGGTCATGATCGCTCTGATCGTGGGTAAGGTGGATGACCCCGTATTTACCGGCCTCGACGAATGCACCAGGGAGACCGCGGATACCTGCATTCAGAAATAACCGTGAATCCCGTGCAAGGATCGAGCAGCTCACGGATTCGCAAGGAGAGGGAAGCACTCTTTGTCTTGATCAGGGCGTCACCGATCGTCTTACGTTGGTCCAAAGCCCGCTCACCTGGTGAAGTTGCGTACGTTTACGCACGCTAAGGTGCTCGCGTGCCTACCGAGGCATGGTGCTTTTTGCCTCGCGAAGCTCCGATCGGGGTGACGCCTCTAACAGCAAAGGGGCAGTCGAGCTTGGTCCTCGCGTGGAGCTCCTTTCGTAGAGCGCGCAGGTCGGCGATTCGCTGATCGATCATTGCGATCTTATCCAGAAGAACGCGCCTCGCGTCTTGCGGCGTGCTGGTACCGCGGAGAAGATGCGTCAATCCCGTGCCAATCTCCGAGAGCGAAAAGCCGAGAGACTGCGCTGTGCGAACGTAGAGCAGTTGCTGCAACATTTCGTCCGGAAAATCACGATAGCCGCTTCTCGTTCGCATCGAAGCTATGAGTCCCAGCCGCTCGTAGAACCTCACCGCGTCGCGGCTCATTCCTGCGCCCCTCGCCAGCTCTCCAATTCGCATCATCATCCCCTTGACCTTGGACTTATGTCCATAGTTTACCAACGAGGCTCCATCCTAACCAGGGAGCAATGCGGTGCTTACGAAAACTCAGAACCAGAAAGTTGTTCGGGTCAGTGCAGTCTACGATCTCTTCACCGTTCTCGGGTTTGTTACGCCGTGGACCACGGGACCAACGCTTGCACTGATCCTTGGAATCGGAGAAATCGTGGGCTTGCAGGCGGCTCATCCGACCTTCGATCCTATGCAAATGCTGTTCGTAAATCTAATGGGGTCGGCCGTGCTGGTCTGGGCGTTGGCAAGGCTTGCCTTTCCAAACCAGGCCATGGGTCGATTTGATGCGCTGTCACGGGCCTTGTTCGCGATTTGGGAAGTTTGGGCCGTTTGGCATGGAGCGCCCGCGATTGTCCTAGCCTTTACGGTAGGTGAAATTGCCTTCGGCGCAGTCGAGCTCCTGCCTGTGAACGCAGAGGAGGGTGCAACCGACCCGCGCATCCGGAGCAACGCAAGGGTCAGTGCATAATCGGCCCCCGGTCCGGCTTACTGTCTTTTCGCAGATGAATTCGATCTCGGTGCCGGGCGCGACAACGGCACGGCAGGGGAGCGAAATCCTATGACGTCTGAAGCGCCGTGCACCAGTGGCGTCGACGATCCCACGGGCAGCATCATCATTTCGGTCGAAAGAAACGTCCTCAATTAAAAAGACGAACGATCGTGCGTATTATCTTGACCGTGAGAGCATGAAAGAATACGATCGGTCGTCTATATTCATTTGAAATGGAGAGCCAAGTGTCCGAAGTTCGTCTTAGAGCCGAGAACTCATATATAGCGCCCAATGCAGCGCAGCTCGCACTCGCAATGGATATTGTGGGTCGCTTCGCCGAGCGCTGGGACAGGCCTGATGCCGACTCCCTCCGCGACCTAATGCATCATGACACCCAAAACCTCATTCCGCCGATGGCGCAACCGGGCAATCGCGAAGCAGTTGTTGAGCACTTCAGGGGGGTTCTAAAGATGCTTCCCGATCTTCGCATTCAGGTGGTTCGTTGGGCTCCGACCGACGATGCGGTGATGATTGAATGGAGGGCCACGGCAACCGTGGCCGGTCAGCCGCTTTCGTGGACAGGTGTTGATCGCTTCAACGTCCGGGGAGATCGCATGTACGAGGCAAGAGTGTACTGGGATACGCGCGGTCTCGCTGAGCGCATGGCGGAAGCTGTTCAGAAGACGCAGGCTGCCGCGTCGGCATAGTCATTCCGGCGCCTTTCGCTATCTCGATGTTCAATCGCGGTGCCGCCTTGCCGCGTCATCCGGCAAGGCGGTCCTCGGACCGTGTCCAAAATGAAGGCGTCCGTTCTCGTTCTCTGACTCACCGTGCTATTTAGGGTGCCGCCGCGGACCGGACGGTCAGCCATGCACTTTATTGACGTACGATCGTACGTGATGGCCGATGTATGCATAGTCAACTTGAAATCGTACGACCGCACGTATAATTAGTTGAACTATGACGGAAGCAGCTATCAGAAATCAGAAGCCGGATGGCCGGCGGGCTAGAGGAGATCGGACCCGGGCTGCAGTTCTTGAGCGGGCCATGCACATAGCGGGAGTCGAAGGGCTCGAAGGCCTAACTTTTGGTGGCGTGGCTCTTGCTGCTGCCGTACCCAAAAGCACGTTAGCCGCGCTGTTCAAGGATCGCGAAGAGCTTCAGTTGCAAACTTTACGTTTTGGCGCCGAGGCATTTGCCGATGCTCTACGAGGGCGTTTACGAACTCGTTCAGGCGCGCTGGGGCGACTACGAGGTCTCTGCGATGCATGGTTCGAACTCCTCGAAGAGGACCAGTTCCCAGGAGGATGCCTGGTAACCGCCGTATCCGCGGAGTATCGGGCGAGGCCCGGTGCCGTCCAACAACTCGTCGCCGGCTATCAAGAAGCTTGGCGGAAGACACTCTTTGCTGCCGCTCAAGAGGCTCAGAAGGAGGGTAGCCTTGAGCCGCATGTCGATTTGAAGCAACTGACATTCGAAATACTCGCTTTCCAAGGAGCTGCGCATGTAAATGCGGCCGATCGTCGGCGAGCCGGGCGGGCAATCGATAGGCTACTGGACCGCGCGCAGCGAAAAGCTTCAAGGCGAACATGATCACCGGATAGGCTAGGGTACGCATACAGCCTTCGCCGCAGGCCGATCTCCTCTGATCTTTTTCTGTAATGAAGAGCGTCAATCGACGCTGGGCATTTGAGCCCGGGTCGCCAACAACGATCGAGTAAGAGCTCGGCCAGTTGTTAATGCCAAATCGGAGCCCGGGCGACACGCCGACCTGATGGAGTGCTTCACGTCGCCTCGATCACGGACAGCGATCTGATCTTGCCGGCGTGGCGTTCTAGTCGTTAATTCCAGCGTGGGCATTGCAGACTGGTTTTAGTTGCCCGATCGCTGAGGGGGCCAGCTGGTCCAACATCACTGAACAGCGCCCGGACTTGTTGAGCCAAGGAACGGATGGAAAAAAAATCTCGCACGACACCGATGAATTTTGCTTGGCATCCCGGTCTTACGCACGAAGTCGCTCCGAATGACGAGCGAATATGCGGACGGGAGACTAGGGATGATGCTGAAGGACAAGGTTGCGGTGATCTACGGGGCCGGCGGCGCGGTCGGTGGCGCTGTCGCGCAGGCTTTCGCGCGCGAAGGGGCCAGGCTGTTTCTCACCGGCCGCAACCGAGCTTCGGTCGAAGCTGTCGCGAGCCAAATCTCCTTGAATGGAGCGGCAGTGCAAGTGGCGAAGGTCGATGCTCTTGAAGAGCAGGCGATCGATCGGCATCTGAAGTCGGTTGTGGATGAGGCCGGCCGCATTGACATCTCATTCAATGCCGTCGGAATCCCAAACACGAATTTGCAGGGAGTTCCGCTGGTCGAGCTCGCGCTCGATCAGTTCGTCCTGCCGATCGTAACCTATACGGAATCGTATCTTTTGACCGCGCGTCTGGCTGCCCGCAGGATGGTCGAAAGAAAATCCGGCGTGATCATGACGGTCACCTCAACCCCCTCACGGACTGGTATTCCGATGATGGGAGGGGTCGGTCCGGCCATGGCCGCTGTGGAGGCGCTCACGCGAAATCTCTCAGCCGAACTCGCGCGTCACGGCGTTCGCGTCGTCGGTCTTCGACCGCTCGGCATGCCGGATTCCGGCACGATCAAGGAAGTTTACGGCCTTCATGCCAAAGCATGGGGCATTTCCTGGGACCAATTCCACGATCTGATCGCCAGCAGGACCCACTCGCGCCGTCTGACGACCCTGGCGGAGATGGCTAATGCAGCTGCTTTCATGGCCTCCGATCAGGCGAGTGCAATGACCGGTACTGTCGTCAACATGAGCTTGGGAAGCCTCGACGACTGATGTGAGCTTCGCCTCTGCCGGCGCCTTGCGCCGTCGATCGCGGAGCTGGGCGATTGGCGGGTTATCGGCGCAAGCATCGCCAAGCGCCCGTGAGCTCCATCCGCGGTGGTCACTCTCAAACTGTCGGTCGGCGTTGATCCGAAATCTCCAAAACGGCACCTGCCAAACTGACGCGAAAAAAGGTGAACAGCCACCGATGAATTCGGTCCGTGTGGCTGGTCATACCTGTGAAGCTGCCAGAGAGGAGTTCGGCATGCTTCATCGGTAGAGGGATACATGCGCGCGGGTGCATGCGAGTTGAGGAGAGAGAACTTGCAGCTCCCCAAACTCTCGATGCGCTCTTGATCGCAACTGCTGGATGATAGCGCGCTGATGCGCGAGCACAACACAGTAAGGGAATCTCATGAAACTCACTGGTCGGACAGTTCTCATCACCGGAGGATCCGCCGGCATTGGTCTTTCGTTTGCGCTCAAATTTGCGGAGCTTGGTAACCAAGTCATCGTGACGGGTCGACGTAAGGAAGTGCTCGATCAGGTGAGGCTGCAATACCCGAAGCTTCGCACGATCCAGAGCGATGTCTCCGACCCTGTGCAGATCGCTGCGCTTGCGGCGCGCGTGAGGGTGGACTTTCCCAAGCTCGACGTGCTGATGAACAATGCCGGCATCAGCCACTATAAGAATCTCAAGGGCACGGCGACCGATCTTGCGAGTTTGACAGTGGAATTGGACGTTAACGCCGGTGGCGTGATCCGAATGACTTCCGCATTTATCGACACACTTAAGGCTAACAGAGGCACGCTCATCAACGTATCGTCTGCCCTGGCGTTCGTGCCGTTGCCATGCCTACCGATATACTGCGCGACCAAGGCGGCGATTCATTCGTACACCAAATCGCTTCGTTTCCAGTTGGAGGAAACGGGGGTCGAGGTCATCGAGCTCATGCCTCCGGCGGTGAGGACCGAGATGACAGCTGACCTTCGCGAGGAAGATGGCATTACCATGATCACAACCGACCGGTTGGTGAAGGAAGCGTTCGAGGCGCTCAAAGTGGGCGGTCTCGAAATCCGGCCGGGTCAGTCGAAGCAACTCGCATTCATGCGTCGACTTGCACCGGATTTCATTCACAGACAGCTATGGAAGGCATCCAGGAAGCTGGTGCCAATGGGAGCCGGTGATTCCAAGCCGCCTCGATTTTCTCACACGTGAGAGCTGGTGCAGTATCGGAACAACGTTCGCTGATTGTGCTCCGGGCTCTTCGTATCTGCGCCCGTAACTTGCAGTACTGCTTCAACATCGCTCAAAGAGCCCCGTCAGCGAAAGAAAGTCGATCTTGCCGATGAGTTCCGGTTTTCGAGATGGTCTATTCATCGGATGGTCAAGCATGATCACGGAAAGCGTTAGGAGGAAAGGATGGTTGCGTTGACGGGAAAGAGCATCGCGGTGATCGGGGCGAGCGGAAGCGTAGGCCGGCGTATCGTGGAGGCAGCTCGTAGCAATGGCGCGCGGGTGCTCGCGGTCGCACGGCGCGAGGAGCGCCTTAAGCGGCTTCAGAATGAGGTCACGGGTGTTCAGATTCTGTCGCTCGATGCGACGGACGAAGACGCCCCCATCAAGGTATTCGAGGCACTCGAGCCAAGCGTTCTTGCCATTTGTGCCGGAGCCTTTCCGCCCGCGGCCCCGTTTCATACGCAGAGCTGGCACGAGTTCGGTGTAAATTGGGAGACAGATGTCAGAATAGCGTTCAATTTCTGCAAGGCTGCAATATCGCGCCCGCCGCCCGTCGGGACTCAGGTCGTTCTGATATCGAGCGGTGCCGCCCTTGCAGGTTCTCCGAACTCGGGTGGATATGCCGGGGCCAAGCGTACGCAACTGTTCATCGCTAACTATGCGCAGAAGGAATCGGATCGTTTGCGACTTGGGTTGCGGTTCATTTCGCTAGCGCCCCGTATCATGCCGGATACCGACCTGGGCAAGCATGCGATCGCCGGTTACTCTCGCTATCTCGGCATATCCCCGGGCGACTTCGTTCGGAGTATGGCGTCGCCACCAACTTCGCTGCACGTCGCGATGGCATTCATAGAGTTAACCACGAACGCTGATCGTTTCGAGGGCAACACCTTTGTTGTCTCAGGCAATGGGCTCGAAGCTGTTCGCCAATGACAGGCGATTTGACTTGCAACGGCGGCAACGTTTATCTCCCCTGGGTCGGGCCTACGAAGCTGCATCCCGATCAGCGGTTGAGGATTGCTGCCCCAATGAAAATACTGGATGGCGATGTCCGTGGCTGAAGCACCAAACTCAAAGCGAAATCCAAACCGCACCGGCGAAGAGTTTGGTCGGCTGGTTGAGCCGTTCCGCCGCGAGCTAAAATTGCATTGTTATCGGATGCTTGGGTCTGTCCACGAAGCCGAAGACGCTGTTCAGGAGACCTTTCTGCGGGCTTGGCGCGCCGTTGATCGATTTGAGGGGCGAGGATCTTTCCGTGCCTGGCTGTATCAGATTGCTACGAACGTGTGCCTGAATACTCTCGCAGCTCGAAAGAACGCGCCGCGCCTCCTCCCCAACGAATGGCTGCCTGCTGCGGGCGCAGCAATGCCGGACGGTACTCCGGTAACCGACGTATCGTGGCTAGAACCTTATCCAGACTCGTTCCTTGAGAGCATTGATGAGTCGGCGAACCCCGAGGGACGATATTTGTCGAGGGAAGCGGTCCAACTTGCCTTCGTTGCCGCAATACAGGGCTTACCCCCTCGCCAGCGAGCCGCGCTTCTGTTGTGCGACGTACTGGATTGGTCAGCTAACGAGGCGGCAACCCTTCTTGGCGGCACAACGGCTTCGATTAACAGTATCTTGCAGCGGGCGCGCGAGACGCTGTCTAGGAGGTATCCCGATGGTCGACCGGCGGCGTCGCACTCGCCCAATCCAAATGAACAGGAACTTCTAGATCGTTATTTGGGGGCGTGGGAACGGCTTGACGTAGACGGTCTTGTGGCTCTCCTTAAGGAGGATGCGACGTACACAATGCCGCCGCTTGCGCAGTGGTACGCCGGCCGCACGGCTATCGGCAACTTCTTCAAATGGGCCTGGAGATCTTACGATAGCTTTCGTCTAATTCGAACGGCCGCCAACAACCAGCCCGCGTTCGCAGCCTATTCTCGTGCTAGTACCGATGCGCCTTGGACAGCACATTCCCTCCAGGTCCTGACCGTGGAGAACGACACCGTTTCCGCGTTGACGCTTTTTGCAAAGCCCCTAGCGCAAAGTCTGTTTCCATTTTTCGATCTTCCCCACTTGATCCCCCTAACCGATGATTTCACAGAACCTGCTTAAAATTGGTACTCCTCCTCAACATAGAGCTAACCGACCAGACTAACCGCGCTTGACTGAGGGTGAAGAGAGTCACGGCTCAATTGGAAAATTGATGTCTGAGCGACATCACTTGCTTTCGAACTAATTCTCGAGTCCACCGGAGACCAGCGTCTTGTTCGTCGCGTATCCGCCAGGTCATGGCGATCGCGAAGGATGGGCTATCCAACGGCAAATCGTGTACTGCCAGCCCAAAAGCTTCAGCTAGGGCCACGCCCGCGGACCGCGGAACACTTGCTATCAGATTGCCTCTTCGAAGCAAAAATGGAAGAGCCGTGAAGCTCTCGGTTATGACCCGCACTGTTCGACTACAGTCGATTTCCGCGAGAGCTTCGTCAATACGACCTCTCGTGCTTCCCTGCGCCGAGACCAATGCATGCTCATAAGCAAGATATTCCTCAAGCGTAATGGAACGACCGGACTTGAAAAGGCCTGGCGGACTTAGAACAATGAACCTCTCCTCAAGAAGATTCTCACATCTATGCCTTGTTTCGACGCTTGCTGGTCTAGCAGTTAAGACGATGTCAGCCGCGCCTTCGTCGAGAAGCGCTGAAGCCCGCCTATAATCCGCATGGCGGAACAATAAATGTAGTCCTGGCGCGAGGTCAGCGAGTGCAGCGGTCAGCTTTGGAGCGAGCGCGATTTCGAGATCGTCCGATAGTGCAAGTCTGATTGCACCTCGTGCCTGTTCAGGAAGAAATGACCGTGGGCTCATCGCGTCGCCGATCGCAAGTAGCGCTGGAGCGACCTGCCCATACAGTGCCCGAGCAAACGAGGTAGGCTCGAGCCCTCGCTTGCCTCTGACGAACAGCGGATCGGACGCAAGCGAGCGTAGGCGTCGAAGCGCCATGCTGACGCCTGACGGCCCGAGGTAGAGCCTTTGCGCGGCAGCACGAACTGAACCGTGCCTGAATATCGTCGCGAATACGAGAATGAGATTCAAATCAATTCGGCGAAGCGTCGCTTCGTCGAACCCGGCGTCGATAGGTTCAATCTCAGTGATGTTCTTGCTCACGACAATCAATTTGTCAGAGCTCTGGCTGGAGCGCAACCTCGGCGACGGAAAAACCCTGGCGGTGGTAACTTGTCGGTTGCCCGGCCGGCTCAGCGAAGGATCAGGCCATGGAAGCTTACGCGCTGACGGCGTTCGGAGCTGATTCACTTGAGCGCATCACTCTACCGGAGCCGAAGGTCAAAGCGGAAGAAGTTCTGGTGCGCAATCATGCCGCGGGCGTGAACAATATTGATTTACTGATCCGCCGTGGGGCGCTTTCGGGGAATGCAATTGCTCTACCGCATGTCTTGGGGGTCGAGGGGGTTGGTACAATCGAAAGTGTCGGTGTGGGGGTCGATGATTTGGAGCCCGGTGACCGCGTGATCTGGTTCGGTTGGCTCGGAGCGGGTGGTTACGGCCCGTACACTGTCGTAGAGAGCTATTGCGCGACGAAAATCGCAGACGAGATCCCGCCCGAAGTGGCGGCCGCGGTCCCTGTCGCCTATTCGACCGCCCTCAACAATATCTTTGGTTATGGCTCTCCGGCGCCTGAGGATTGGATTCTGGTACACTCGGCAGCGGGGGGCGTTGGCATTGCCACGCTTCAGGTGGCGCGGAGTGCAGGCTACAGAACGATCGCGCTCACGACATCGGCAAAGCTCGATTTTGTGAGAAGGCACGGCGCAACGGTGGCTATTGACCGAAATCGAAGCGATGTTGTTGCGGCTGTGTTGCAGGTGGTGGGGGATCGGGGTGTGGCTCTCAGCCTGAATTCTGTTGCTGGTAACACCATCATCGAAGATCTAAAGCTGCTCGGGGATTTCGGCCAGATTATCAGCTTCGGGCATCTTGGTGGTCCTCCATCGGGATCGGCCAGCGACCTGCTTTTGCCTAATTTCACCAAGAGCGTTTCCGTTAGAAGCTCGGATATCTACACGCTTTGGCGAACGAGAAAGGCGGCATTCCGTGCGATCCTTCGACGAGTCGCGCAGGATTTGGAGCAGGGCCGGATAAGTCCCGCGGTCCACGCAGTGTTTCCGTGCTCAGACGCGCTATTGGCCCATAGCGAACTGGAATCGGGGCGAATCCAAGGGAAAGTCGTCCTCCGGCACGACTTGTAAAGGGGCGGTGGCCGGCTCAACGGCCTTCACGAACGCAGCCATGCTCGTCAGACGCTCCATTTCGAAACTCTCAGTTTCTGCCATTCTGCTCAAAGGCCAATTTATTTGTGCGGCGCCTGCAGGCAAGTCTTATTCCACTGAATAGTTTTGGAGTGGCGCTAGATGGCCCGTGTCGTTCGTTTCCATGAATATGGTGGTCCCGAGGTTCTGCGCATCGAGGAGGTCGAAATTCGGCCCCCAGGTCGAGGAGAGATTCAGGTCCGGGTTAAGGCATTGGGCCTTAACCGGGCCGAAGCTAGCCTGCGTAAAGGCGCCTATATCGAAACGGCGAGGTTACCGTCCAGCCTTGGGCTAGAGGCCGCGGGCATCGTCGAACAGGTTGGAGAATATGTTGAAGGCTTCATGCCCGGTGACGCCGTTAGCATCATCCCGCCGATTTCGATGGTTCGCTGGCCAACGTATAGCGAACTCGCCACGTTTCCGGCGGAGATCCTGGTGAGACACCCGCCATCGCTCAGCTTTGCGTCGGCCGCCGCCGCCTGGATGCAGTATCTCACTGCCTATGGTGCTCTGATCGAAGTTGCCAAACTCAGCAACAGCGATCATTTCGTCGTTACGGCCGCCTCAAGCAGCGTTGGCCTCGCTGCTATTCAGATCGCTCAAGGTGTTGGTGCAACCACGATCGCGGTCACAAGGACGTCTCGGAAGAAGCAGGCTTTGCTCGAGATGGGAGCGGAGCACGTGATAGTCTCGGAAGAGGAGGACCTTGAGAGCAGGCTTAAGGACATCACCGGGCCCATCGGGGTACGCGTTGTTCTGGACCCGATTGGTGGACCGATCTTTAACCCCCTCACGGCCGCAATGTCGCGGGGAGGCATCCTTATCGAATATGGTGGCTTGAGTTCTGAACCGACCCCGTTTCCGTTGGCTACGGTGCTGGGCAAATGCCTGACGCTGCGCGGCTATCTCGTTCACGAGATCACGGGCAACAAAGCGCGGCTGGAAGTTGCCAAGGAATTCATCATTGATGGGCTGCTGTCGGGTTCGCTGAAACCGGTGATCGCCAAAACGTTTTCATTCGAACAAATCGTTGAGGCGCACCGCTTTCTGGAATCGAACGAACAATTTGGAAAAATTGTCGTGACGCTTTGACTGGCCTCTACTCAACCGAACACGAGGCATAGCGGCGCAATCCAACCTACCTGGAACAGTCCGCAGGCAAGCCGACGGCACGACGACGGTGTCCATTTCGGTGTCGAATGATGTCGTGATCATGTGGATTCCGGGTGCCTATCTCGCGCCACGTGTTCACGGCAGTAACGTAGCGAGTGGTATTCCAGATCCTGAGCGCCATCATACGAAATTAGGACGACCCACATAGAAAGGCGGCCGCGGCCATTGCACTTAGTCTAAGGTCGCGTTCATCGACGCCGCAGCTAGCTTTCACGGCGAGACGATGCACAAAAGCGTTGGCGAACTCCGCAGCAGAAATGGCGTCAACGACATTCAAAACTGCTTCGAGATCCGTAGCGTGCTCGAAGTGGATTCGGAAAAGCTGTTCGCGAGCTGCAAGTGCGGCCAGTACATAAGCTCTGACCTCGCCGTCAGTGTGCGCAGCGGTCGTTGCCGCCGCTGTGAGCATGCAGCCCCGAGCGGCCGCGGACCGACCTACAAACCTCTTGATCGCTCCCGTGAAAGCGTTTGTGAGTCTGTGCCCCAAAGATGAGCTATGAGCCAGTTCTGCCGTCATCACGGCTAACGTCTCCTCAGACTCGAGTTTCAGCGCCGTCAGATAGAGTTGCTTCTTGTCGCCGAACGCCGCGTAGATGCTGGGCCGGTTCATGCCTGTGGCGGCTTTGATCTGATCTAGAGTCGTCCCCCAATAACCCCACGTGAGGAATGTTTCGATTACAGCCGACAGAGCTTCGCTTCTGTCAAATGCCGGCGGCCTACCGCGTCGTCGTCCCGAAACAAGCTGGGAAACGCGGGTCATCCTACTGCACCCCGGCGCACGTCGAGCAAGTCAGACCTTCCTTAACTTCAGCTTCGGGATGCGCCCAAGCACGGCGATCAGATTCGCAAGATCAACTTGCCCGGACTCGTCTCATGCGCGAGCGCCGCAAATGCTGCTCTATATTCGTTAACTGGGAACACGCGCCCTATTAGGGGACGGATTTTCCGGGAATCGATCAGTGCGTTCATCGCCTTGAAGCTTTCAGTGTGGCCGGCGATGGCAGTGTGGATTGTGGCGGCATGCCGGATCGCATCAAAGACGTCGAACTTCGCAATCGTTCCCCCGGCATAGCCAACCATAAGTATCCGTCCCCCAAGACAAAGCGCGTTAAGAGCAGCACCGAAGTGGTCTCCGCCGGCGACCGTCAAGACAGCATCAACTCCGCCTCCTGCGAGACGCATGACGTCCTTCGGCCAATTGTTATCGCCACGATCGAGCACGGTCGCCACCGCGCCACACTGCTGCATGAGGGCAACGCGCTCTTTTTTGCGCGTCACGCTTATCACCTGCAAGCCCAATGCGTTGCCGAGCTGGATGGCCGCGGTCGAAACGCCGCCTGTGCCCTGGACCGCGAGCTTTTGACCGGGCTGGAGTTTACCAATCGTTGTCAGCGTGTGGAAAGCCGTCAACCAAGCGACCGGCAGGGCCGCCGCCTCTTCGAAGCTAAGATGCTGGGGAATGTTCACAAAATCATCTGCATCCGCGCAGAACAGCTCTATCATCGTGCCGTTGGTCGGACCGCCCAGTCGACGGCCTACCGCGCCCGTGCGCACCACACCCGTGTGCCAGTCCGGCAGATAAAGAGGACATACCTTCTCGCCCACCCGGAACCGGCGCACTGCCGAGCCAACCGCAACGATCTCACCAGCGCCGTCCGAGAGCGGAGTTAACGGTGCAGCGACGCCCACATGGTAATTGCCGGCCGCAATGGCCAAGTCCCGATGGTTCAGTCCGGCTGCCCGAATGCGGACGACGATCTCGTTTTCCTTCGGCGTCGGCTTCGGGAGTGAAATCTCCTGAAGATCGTCGATGTCGATTCGCTCCCGATATCGCCAAGCCCGCATCATATTGCCTCGGCTATAATGCGCGCGGTCTCGTCTGGACGCAGAGCCTGCATCTGATGTCCGCAGCGGATGTCGCGATATGTCCAGTCGCCGCCTTGTCGAGCAACAGCGGCATGAGCCGGGTATCCCATGATCTCGGTGGCCGGCTCGGTCGCGAGCACATATGTCTTTGAAATACCGGAGTGTCCGCCGTTCTTGAAATGTAGAGGTTCAAGCCAGCTGCGTAAGGGGTGTGGTGTCGACCTGCGTTCAACCCAGTCTGCGATAGCTGGATCGCGGATGCCGAGCAATGTCGCTTGTGGTGGAGGCAGCCAGTCTCCATCTGGCGCCATTGATCGGAAGGCTTGTCGCCGTGCCTCAGCTCGCTCCTGCGGCAATTTCGGGATGGCGGAGGCGAAATCGTCGCCATCAGCAGGAACCGCGGCATCGAGGTAGACAAGATGGCCGATGCGATCGCGAAGGTGATCTGCCACTCCGGTAATGACCATCCCTGCATATGAGTGGCCGACGAGCACGACGTTCTCAAGTTCCTCGAACTCGATCACACGACAAATGTCCTGAATATGTTCGGATAGACCGGGCGGGTCGGCAGTTCCGGAGCGCTCGCCAAGGCCAGTGAGTGTGGGCGCATGGACCGTGCGCCCGATGTTCACAAGCAAGGGCTTGACGAGGCGCCACGCCCATCCGCCCTGCCAGGCTCCGTGGACTAGAACGATAGGCGACATTTCTATTTTTCTTCCTTGGATGGCTTGATCGGAGTCGATGCCTCAATGGACACAGCGCGGACCATCGCTGGCGCCGCTGCCAGACGCTCGTGGTGCTTGCGCAGTGCTTCTGGGAGCGACAGTTGCGCCCCGAGCGTCCATCGCGTGAAGACGTGCAGGTAATAATCGATGGCCGATTCCGAGCTCAGAGCCCAAGCAGACGTGCCGAGATCGGACGCCACGGCTTCCCATGCCTTCGCCAGATAGTTGACAGTGCTTGCACGAAGTGCCCGTTGCGCTGCAGTGTCATTACCCACGTAACGCGACGGCCGCCACAGCAGGCGGAATGTCGGATGGAGCGTACCGCCGAGAAAGCCGAGCCAGCGAACGGCAAGTTCGCGACCTTTGGGATCTTTGGGAAGTAAGCCGATCTCCGAATGCAGGCGATCGAGATAAAACAGGATCGCGCCGGTTTCTCTGATCGGTCCGTCCTCGGTCAATAGTACCGGCACTTGGCGGAGCGGGCTCAGGGCAGCATAGGTACTTTCACCTGCGCCATCGGCCCCCATCTCCAACCGAACCGCATTGTAAGGGTGTCCAGCCGCCTCGCAGGAGGCTATCGACGCGAGAGCACAGGAACCCATGGAAAAGTAAAGATAATCGGACATATCTGAAGCGTATATGCCCGCAATCGATTAAAACAGCGCATTTATTGCGACAGAATAATGCAATCGATGCATCGTTAGGTCCAACTGACTGAACTGTCTGACTTACCTGACGCCATCTGCTCTATCAGCCCCGCAAGCACTTCGTCATCGGCACTTGCTCGATAGGAAGCGTAGAATTCACGCGAGTGTCGTGGACTAAGTGACCGCATCGTGAGGCCGCTGATATCGATGTGATCGCCGGGCCATCGAGAGATCAAACCGATGCCATGGCCATCGCGCACGAGCTGAAAGATCGCTTCAGTGAGTTGAATTTGCATGATCCTTGTCGATGGGTTTGCTCCGATCGCTCGTCGCAGCGCGATTTGATCTTCACGTGGAAGATCATGAATGAGGATCGTCGAGTGACGTAAGTCGGCCCACCTTATTCTGCCCGATCGTGTCATCGGGACAGCCTTATCTGACGAGGTTATCGCCACCGTCTCCAGTGCGAACAAGGGGAGGTGTTTCAGCCGAGGGTCATCGTAAGGACGGTTCGTGACGACGAGGTCAAGGCGCGCGTTCAGCAGAGCATGGGCGTGTTGGTCTCCAACGTCGTAGGACAGCTTCACGTTAGCGTAAGGAAATCGCGTAGACAGGCGCGCGGCCTGCTTGCCGAGCCAGCCAAGAATCGTGGAACAGCTCGCAGCGACGCGGATAACCGACTGTCCGGTGGCCGGGTGCAAGACTGCGCGTTCGACATCGTCCAATGCATCTATGATTGGACCGGCGGCTGTTGCAATTTTCACGCCTGCAGACGTCGGTGCCATGCGTTTGCCGATTCTTTCGAAAAGCTGGCAACCAAGTGCCTGCTCAAGACTGATGAGCTGATGGCTAACCGCTGATTGGGAAAGATTCAGATGGCGTGCCGCGCGACTCACGCTTCCTTCGTTGGCGATGGAAGAGACAAGACGAAGGTGTCGGATCTCGAGAATACGTCGGGAGGCCATCAAGCATTTCCAATCGCGCGGAGAGCAGTTTTGTGCAATCTAATGCGCAGCTCCGCGCATAGTGTACCGTTATTGGCAGCGTGCCAACCGGCCGGGCGATTATGGAAGGCGGCGACGCCGCCGCTTCCCTCGGGTCGCGGACGGCGACGGGCTTGCCGTGCAATGTGATGGAAAATGGCTGCCGGCATGGCCGAGGACTGTTTCAAATATGGCGGGCACAATTACCGCATGTGCGCGCCGCGCGCCTCGGTTTATGTCGATGGCGCCATTTGACATATCGTCGAGTGGTGGGAAGGCGAGGACAACGACACCGATGCGCAAGCTCGTTCACGTCTCGGCCATCTTCGCGAGTACCCGCTGCACGAGCGTGGGATCGCGATAAACGCTGCGTGGCTTCAATAGATGTTGGACCTCGATGGTCAGCTTGTGGACGGCCGGATCTTCGGCGGCGAGCCGGGTCAGGGCGATACCGAATTTGAGCGTGGTCTCGAAATCCGCCGGACGTTGCCCCCGGGTATCGGGAAACACGAAGTCGAGTATGGCCACCGACCAGGGCGTCTCGATCAACGTCTGCACCTCGGCGAAGAAAGCAGGTGCCAGCGCGGCGATTGGATTGCTGTTTTCCTCTAGTCTCTTGAGCAGCCTCTTCAGCAGGCATGCCTCCAGCGCAGCCACGCTCATGCCTTGGCCGTAGACGGGATTGAAGCGGCAGATTGCGTCGCCGATGGGCAAAAGCCCGCGGGGGAAGACGTCAAGTCGCTCGAAATGACGCCGCACACTCTCAGGGAAGCCGTAGCGTGCGACCCCGTCCAGGCGCTTGGCGCGGCTGATCGCGTTGTAGATCGTCGGGGTCCGCAGCGCTTTTGCATAAGTCAGGAATCCGTCTGGATCGCCAGGCGGCCCGTCGCCATGTCGTCCACCAATGGTCGCCATCCAGCGGTTGCCCTCGAGCGGCAACATCAGGCCGCCACGGCTGTTCTGGGGTGCCTGGCCGAAGGTCATGACACCTTTCCAGTCAGTCGAGGCGTCGTCCGGAATGGCAAAGACGCATGTGGCATAGCCGAGATCGATGCCAATTGTGGTCTCCTCCGGCAGTGGTCGGCCGATCGATTGCAGCAGAGCGAGAGTGAGGGCGCCGCGTCCGGAGGCGTCGACGACGAGATCCGCCGCAATCGTTTCGCTCGCGCCATCGCCGTTCTCGTAGCGCACGCCGGTGACCTCATCTCCATTTGGCGTCGCCAATACCTCCTGCACCCGGCAGCGCTGGTACAGCGTGGTATTGCCGCGGCTTTCCACCCGCCGGCGCACGGCACGCTCGATTGTCGGCCGTGACGCCGCGTAACCGAACCAGCCGAGATCACGTTGCGGGAAGGGATCGTAACCCGGGCGTTCAACGCGAACATCGAGACCAGCCCTGAGCGGCACGGCTCCCGCCCGTGCGAGATCCTGTTCGAACCCCGGGAACAACTCGCTGAGGGCGCGCTGGCCGCTGAGCAACAGTGCATGCACGTGCCGCGCCTGCGGCGTGCCCGCGCGGTGGGCAGGCTCCGAGGGCAGAGTGTCGCGCTCCAGTAGAACCACCTGATCGAAGCGGTCGGAGAGTGCCCCTGCGGCCGTGAGCCCGGCCATGCCGGCGCCGATCACGACCGCCTGCTTGCCCATCACGGTCGACGACATCGCCACCTGCCAACTGCGTGCTCTGCCGCCATGTACAGGCTCATGACCTCAAACCTTATCAAGCTCAAACCACAGTCAAAGAAGGACTAGGGCCGCGACGCAGGCAATGCTCGCCGGGACGACACACCATTCGGACGTATTCATCCTTTTGCCAACCGAGCGGCCATTCTCAAAGCAAGATAACCCGATCGGTTCGATAGAGATTGTGAGCTGGCTAACAGTCTTCGTGCTTTAGCGTAGTCGGCCACACTGATACTTACAGTGGTTTCCTTGCAGTGGTTTCGCTGCCTGACATTCTGCACGGTCAGCTCTCGTAAAAGTCAGGCTTCTTGCTGACCGGGACGCGTCGTAGTTTGCCCATCCTGCGTCGACCCTTCTGGACAAACCAACGCCGGTATGACGATTTGCCCCGGTCAAGGTCTTACGTAGGCCCAACCCGTCTCCTGCAGTTGCATCACGCGCACCACGCCTGATGCTACCACCTGCGCCTGAGGGACAATCGGGATGTCCTTGTGCTCGGCCTGGTGCATTTTTTCTTGGGTGTTGCCGCAAGCCTTGAACGATACCTCCGGCGTACTCAGCGCCATTTGCTCAATTCGGGCCTTCACCGGCGACGTGTCATCGCGAAGCATATGCAGCCCGGGCCCGAACGTGACCACCTCGATTTTCACCGTCTCCCCGAGATCCTTATAATGTTGCGTAACGTTCGTTGCATTGTTCAACGTGAGATTCATCGCGGCAGCGTCATTCGTGTTGACCTGCAGGATCAAATGGTGCGTTTTGGAAACGGGGGCCGCTCGGGCCATCGCAGTGGGAGGGGATCGCTTCCGCACCTGCGTAGTGGCGGACCGTTTAGTCGGGTTTCTCACAAGCCATTGCGCATGCCTGGCGCGTTCCGTCTTGATCAATCCAGAATATGGGGCTGGGCTCGTCGTTGTCGGTCCCGAGTATGGGGCCTGGGTCGCTGTTGCTGGCTCAGAATATTGAGCGGGGTCGGCCGTTGACGGTCTCCAGTATGGGCCGAGGCTCGTCGTCTTCGGCACCCAATATCGTCCGCCTTGCTCCGCTGCGGCGACCGGCGCGGGAAGCAGGATCGCGATCGCCGCCATCGTCGCAGCCTTTGCAAGTTGCTGAAACATGCTCATCGTGTTTCTCCCTCGCAAATCTTGTCAGAGGCCCGTCGCCTTCGAACGCGACGCCGGGTTTTCGGATCGCCGACACGGCTGCCGGGATCTGCACCTCGTTGATGAGGTCGCAGATCGCATGATCATCGCGGCCTCCGATGTTGGTTTGGCGTGCCCGCCGCCACAACTGATTGAGAGCTTCATCCTGCTTCG
Source organism: Bradyrhizobium lablabi (assembly GCF_018131005.1). Lineage (GTDB taxonomy): Bacteria > Pseudomonadota > Alphaproteobacteria > Rhizobiales > Xanthobacteraceae > Bradyrhizobium > Bradyrhizobium lablabi_D. Next base: position 525,374 of record NZ_JAFCJK010000003.1, on the reverse strand, counting down.
CTCGGCTATGGCTTTATGACAGCGAACTCGCAGGCGAGCACCTCGGCTCCTTCTGCAATCAATTCTACAGATGTATTGTTCGACCTCCGTCCAGAATTATGCGTTCGCCTACACGCGATCCTATGTCTCTTATGGAGAACCCACCTACCTATTTCGGGTTAGGCTGAACCTTAGGCGGGTTGGCTAGTAGCAAACCGGCTGAAACAGGCGCTCTTGGCAGCGGCTAGAAGCGTTGGCGAAATGTACGATTTCAAGAAGTCACCTCAGCGAGAATAGCCACAGGCCTCCCTCGGCTGACTTCCTGCTTTCGACTTTGGCCGATCTCGTCATCACCTGTCCTACGGGCTGCGGCGCAATGATCCATGAAGCAATGTAGCCATTAGCAGAGAACCATGAACTCGGGGGAAGTGGCCAGGCCGAGGTCGCCATAAATTATCCTCACGGTCCCGTTGTCTTGATCGAGACGGCGGCCGGAACTATCCTCTCCACAAACCGTGGACTGCCGCACTCATCCCGTTGATGCGGACTGAATGGAGAGCGCATTCTTGCCTGAGACGAATGACCCGAAGCCGGGCGATCCCCAAGGGCTGCAGCGCGCCGATGACGCGCTGGCGCAGGCCTATGAACGGATCAAGAGTGCCGATGAAGAACTTGCACGGTTGGACCGATTGGTCTCCGGATTGGAGCGTGGGAACGACAGCCCACCGATCCCGCAGGAAGGCGCCGCCGCGGAACGAAGCGACGCGACCGTGGACAAGGCGACAATGCCGGAGAGCAATGCTCGCCATCTGGGCCTGAGAGGGAAGCGGCTCATGGTAAGAGGCCTCGTCGGCCTCTTGTTGGCGATAGGCATCCTTGGTGCCGCGTTTGCTTCGCGACATGGCCATGAGGCCAAGGCGATCATGGCTCGATGGGCCCCGTTGATCTCGATAGCGCCCCCGGAGGCGACCGAACTTCGCGGTCCGGCGGGATCGTTGCCTGTCCGGGTGGCAGATGCCGATGAACAGCCTTCCCCGCCCCCAGCTCCGAGCCGCAAAGAAACCGACGATGTTCGGTCAACCGGCCCCACCACGTCAACCGATTCGACATCCGCCGATTTGGCGCAATCGCTCAGGACCATCTCGCAAGGCCTTGCCAGCATCAACGAAAAGCTTGAGCAACTGAGAAGCAATCATGAACAGACGCTTCGCGACCATGCCGAGGCGATTCAACAGCTCAAGGCGGCGCAGGAGCAAAGTGCCCGAGACAACGCGCGCATCGCTGACCAGGTGCAGACGCTGCAAACGCAGCTTGCCGCATTATCCGCGAAATCCTCCGGACGGAGCTTGATGAAGGAGAATGATGCGGTTGCGCGCCATCAGCTGCGCGCAGCCGCGCCTCGGCCGTCCAAGCGGCCGCGGGCGCCTTGGATGGCCCCGCCGGACATCATCGGACCTTGGGACTATCCGGATTGGTGAGGGGCGCGACCGTTCCGATGGGTCGGCCTCAGCTCGCGGCCCGTAAGATGGGCGGAGCAACGTAAGAGGGTGGGTTTCGCAAGGGCCACCCATCCTACGCACTTAGCGGGCACCCCACAGCAGCCGGTAGTGTCCCTTTAGACCGCCAGATTAAGTGAAAATTCGAGGTGACGAAACCAGATGGAGCTGTCCCCGTTACGAGGCTACTACTTGCAGCCGCGGCAAATCGTAAGCTTGCGGGTTAACGCCTCATCTTCCGCCTGGTCGACCGATTGCTGCCCCGCCGTACTGTCTGGTTCTTGACCAGGCCTGGACTGTTTTGCCGAGCGCGACCTCGCGGGCCGCGTCGTCTGGACAGGCGCGTCGTCGTCGTCGATGCCGATGCTAAAGCCATCGTAGTCGGCGGCCGGCTTAGGCGACGGCCTACCGATGAGGGGTGCAGACGAAACGCCGCCGGACGCGGTCGGCGGCATGTCGTTGGCTGATGGCTGGGAGCCCGCGGTGCTGGTCGCCCGGGGCGGCGCATCCTTAGCGGCTGGGGGTGGTACCGAACCCTTGGCGGTCGCCCGCGGCAGCGTAATGTCATCGGTCGGCGATGACGACCTGACATTGGTCTTTGCTGATGGCGTGGAACTCTTGGCAGTCGCGCGCGGCGGCGAGACGTTGGGTGCCGCTATCGGAGGCCAAACGCTGTTGGTCGTGGCAGGAGGTGCCGAACCCTGGTCTGTCGACGGCTTCGGCGGCGCAAGCGAAAGCGGCGGGGCAAGCGAAGTCTGACATCTAGCGCTGTCGTGCAGCCAAAGACTGCCGGACAAGAGGCCAAGAGCAAATAGTGCAGCGTTTTTCATGTGCTTTCTGCAAACCGCTTCGATTGGAAGAATCGATCACGTGCCCCCGCGGGCCACGTCTTGGCGAAAATATCCACTATTCACATGGCGATCAAAGTTGACGGAAATGGGGATTGAGCCGACGTGGTTGCCAACCCGCCCGGAGGCGGCTTTCGGCGGCGAATAGACTTGGCGCGGTAGCTCCTTGAATTTGCTCGCCGCTGGATCGACGTGAGCCTAGGCAACAATGCCGGCGCAATCGAATGCGAATGACACGGGCAGGAAGTAACGGCCATCTGAATTCCGCTTCTCGCGATCGAGACCGGCTTTTCAGGACGATGACGCAAACAACCGGCTTTTCAGGACGATGACGCAAACAAAAGGAGAGGCGGCTTCGGGCCACCTCTCCTCTCCGATAGGGAACGGAGCCGTTATTGGCAGATGTGCCGCCGCCCATCCGCGCCTCGGAACCACGTCCCCGGCTGACAGACGAAGCCCTGATTATAGTAGCCTTGGCTGTAGGCATAGGCGTCGTTACGGAACGGCGCTGCTGCGATGGCGCCCGCTGTGCCTATGGCGCCGCCCACGACACCGGCCGCTACATCGGCCGGCCAGAAGCCACTGTTCCGCTGATAATGCATCCGCTCTGCGCGTTGCTGCTCAGCTGCTGCCGAGCGGGGCGCGGGATCCTGGGCGAACGCTGGAGCCGCCATCGCAACCGTCAACGTAGCCGCCGCGGCAATCCTTCGGAATTCCATCGTCAACTCCCTTGGTCATTTTGCGATGGGGCAACGACCAGCGACGCGGTGCGTTGCGTGGAACAAGAGGTTTCACCGTGAATATTGAGTCATGTTCCCGGTGCCGATGACGCGACGTGTTCCAATAGATGAAAGATACGCCCCGGCCGATTCAAAAAGAAAACCCCGCAGGCTGGGTGCGGGGTTTTCCCAGCTGACGGACTGGGGAATCAGGGCGTGAGCCGCCAACTGTGGACTCTAACTTAAGGTTGAATTCTAAAAAAGCAACAGCGCTGCGTAGACGGAATATGTTCGTCGCGCAGCGCTGGCCTAATCACTGGGCCCTGAAATCCCCCAGCACTCTTTTGTCTCGGCACCCTCGCGGAGGTTCAAGGAGATCGAAAAATATTCGCAAAAGGGGGGCGGGTTTTCCCTTGGGAATGATTGGCAAGGGTGCCTGCCACAATTCCTTAGGTCAAAACGAGCTCGGTCATCCGGATCAAGTTTACGGTGCTGAGGCTGCACTTAACCTCGCGTGGCAGTACACCGCGCGCATAGGAACCTTGGTTCTTGGTCGTGATTGTCAGGGGAGGACAAGCGGAGGCGCTCATGAACCAGCTGATCTATCTGGTCGGTTTGATTGTTGTAATTCTTGCAGTGCTGTCGTTCTTCGGACTGCGATAGGACGCAAATGGACAATAACCCAGCTCTTGCAGCATATGTTGACAGCAGGCGCCAGCTGCGGCTGCAGTGGAGCGCGGTTTTCGCGGGCGCGCTCACCGCCGCAGCGCTGTCGTTGATTCTGGTCAGCTTCGGTGCGGCGGTCGGGTTGGGCGTCAGTTCCAGTTCGCCATCGTGGCGTGATGCATCCGCCGCGCTGGCACTCTTGTCCGGTCTGTACCTGGTCCTGCAAGCGCTGGTGAGCTTCGGCGTTGGCGGCTACATCGCCGGTCGCGCTCAACGCGTCGTCTCCACGGCGCCGGCCGACGCGATCGAGCATAACGACGGGCTTCACGGCCTGACGGCGTGGGCGCTCGGCGTCATCATCGGCGCGACCGCGTTGGCATTGGTCGGCTTGTCGGCCGCGCACCGCCCATCCGATGAACACTCCCGAACGACCGTATCCGCGGAGCCGCTTCTGAGTTACGAGCTTGACCGTCTGTACCGGTCACTGCGGCGCCCCTCCAATGCCGATATCAACGTCGTGCGCGCCGAAGCAGGGCGAATTCTGCTGACCAGTTCCGGCCACAGCGGAGTCAGCAACGACGATCGGAGCTACCTGATCCAGCAGGTTGCTGCCGCAACCGGAGTGCCTGCCGCCGACGCTGAAAAGCGGGTCGACAATGCAATCTGGGATGCGAGAACCGCAATCATGCAATCGCGGCGCAGTTCGATCATTCTGGCCTTCTCGGTCGCTACTGCGCTGTTGTTTGGCGCCGTTGCGGCGTGGGTGGCAGCGTGCTCGGGCGGTCGGCATCGTGATGGCGCGCCGCTTCCAGTGTGGATGGGTGGCAGGCCGGAGACTGCCGTCCCCATCGTCTGAGAACTGCCGATCGTCCGGGAATTTAAGGTCACTTGAAGGAGACAAGAATGGCAACGCTTCTGATCATGGATCGCACCGGTGACAGCCGCCACCATTTCGACCCCGAAAACAGCGAGCAACTCGCCTGGGCCGAAGCGCGCTTTAGGAAGCTGACGTCGGAAGGATACACGGCGGCGACGCGGAAGGCACCCGGCGAAGCAGAGCTTGTCAGGTCACTGGATCCCAATGCGGAAGAAACGCTGTTCTACCCTCGGCTCGTCGGCGGTTGACCGCATCATGGTCAAGCTGGGCGAAACGACCATACTCTTGGCTCTCCGACGTGCATTCGCAAATCTGCGCGCAGCATCACTTGCCATGCGCGAGCGGTGGCAGGCGTACGAAAAGGTCGAAGCCCGGGGAGTTGCGCTGCTTCAGGATTGGCTTTCGCCGGCGCAATTGTTGCAATTCAAGAGAGACAAGTGTTTCGATGTCATCGGTTCGGATTCCAGAAGGCGGTATCGGATTTGCTATGGCACAGCGACAAACGTCTATGAGATGAACGAGAGGGGACGCGTCGTGGTCGGCTGGTGCTTTCGGCCTGCCGGCTCGCTCGTGGCGGGCGACGTAATGCTTGCTCAAAAAATTGCGCTCGAAACCAACGAGCGTGCGGCTCTCGCGGTCGCGAAGCCATTTCCCGGCTCCATGCCGCCCAGTTCGGGGCCACTTCCGGTTGGTTAGCCGGCTCTAGGCCTGCGCGCCGAATGCAAGCTGTTCCGAAGCGTTCTGCCTCATTCTCGCGATGTCGACTGGAGCTGCTTGTTTCAATGGTGGTAGAACACCGATGCGACGAGCCCGCTGGTTGAGCTGACGGTCAGCGCAAGAGCCACGGCCTCCTCGACCCGCACAGCGCTCAGTGACGACAACGCGTCCGGCAGCAGCGGGATCCGCCGGATAGAGGAACGCCGGTCCGAATGCTGGGTTGATGAACACCGGCTTTCACTGGACTTGAGCGATGCCCGCAACACCCCGACCGACTTCACTCAGCTTCATCCTGCACTCCTATGCATCGGATTTGCGAAAATGGGTCATGCGTCTGGCGACTGGATACGCATTGGCGCTTGGTCTCATGTTGATGGGATTGATCTCACTCGTCATCGCCGTCGGTGTTGGCGTTGCCGCGGCCTTCCATGTCATTGAAGTGCGGTACGGTGCGCCTCTCGCCTATGGTGTCGTCGGAGGATTATTCCTGGTGCTCGGGATCGCGGGGCTGCTGGTCGGCCGCGGCTTGCTGAAGCGCTCGGCGCCGCCGGTGCCGCGTCCGCGCCGGCAAGCCGACATGCTCAAGCGGGCTGTCGCGGTACCCGTTGCGGCTCGCCTGATATCCACCTCCCGGATGGCCCGAGTGCAAGCCGATCCGGTGACACAGGCACTCGCTGCCGCGGCTGCCGTAACTCTCGTGGGCTGGATCGCCGCCTCGCGCTTCAAACGGCGGTCGGGAGACATCCGGGATTAGCGAGATGGCTCCGCGCTCCAGCTGGCAGAATGATCTGGCGCTCGTTGGGGCAACCGCACTGGCGACCGCGGCGATCTATCGACACCTCGCGCGGTCGTCCGGACAACCCGAAGCAGAGGAGAGTGCCGAGCCCGGCCTGGCCGAAGCGGTCGACCGTGGACGATTGTCGCGCAGTCCGCTGCAAATTCCGTTCGCTGGCTGGAAGGACATCCTCATCCGCACTTATCAGCAGATCGACGAAGACCGGCTCCTCGCGACGGCGGCCGGCGTCGTGTTCTATGGCCTCCTGGCAATCTTCCCGTCGATCACGGCCGTCGTATCGAGCTACGGCCTGTTTGCCGACCCGTTCACGATCGCGGGCCATCTGCAGAGCTTGGCGCTGATGCTGCCTGAAGGTTCCTTTGCGATCGTCCACGACCAGATTTCCCGGGTCCTTGCCAAGGGCACCTCGACCCTGGGAATCACTTTCGTCTTCGGCTTGTTCATCGCGATCTGGAGCGCCAATGCCGGCATGAAGGCGATCATCGATGCGCTCAACGTCGTCTACGATGAGAAGGAGAAGCGCGGCTTCATCAAATTGAACCTGGTGTCGCTCAGTTTCACCGTCGCGGCGCTCGTTGCTATTCTGGTGATGGTGGGCGCCGTTGTCGTGGTACCACTCCTGTTGGAGCAGGTTGGGTTGGGCACACGCGCCGAATTCATCATCAGGCTTGGGCGGTGGCCCGTCCTGACCCTCTTGCTTCTCGTCGCGCTCGCGGTGCTTTACCGCTACGGCCCGAGCCGGGCGACACCGCGCTGGCAGTGGCTGAGTGTGGGTGCCGTCGCAGCAGCCGTGTTGTGGCTGATCGGTTCGTCGCTACTGTCCTGGTATCTTTCGAATTTTGGCGACTACAATGCGACCTATGGCTCGCTCGGCGCGGCGATCGGTATGATGACCTGGATGTGGATGTCCGCCATCATCGTGCTCTGTGGGGCGGAGCTCAATTCCGAGATCGAACACCAGACGATCGTCGATTCAACGGAGGGCCGGCAGAAGCCGCTTGGGGCGCGTGGCGCCAGAATGGCCGATACGGTTGGCAGGGCGATATGAGGATGTGGTTGGGCGAGCCGAGGCGGTTTCCAGATAGTCGCGTCATCGACCTTCCGATGACGGAACCCTGTATCGCGCGCGGATCTCAAGTGTGAGCCCTGCTGCGCCGGCCGTCACAACCCAGATTGACGATACTTCCATCAAAACCTCGTCGCCATCTCCGCAAGCAGCCGGTGTGCAGCCTCGCGTGCCGCGCGGATCGGCTCGGTGGAGCCGGTGGTCGGCCCGATCGGCACGAAGCGCACGTTGCTGATGCCGATGAAGCGCAGCACCTCGCGCAGATAGGGGGTCGCCATATCGATGCGGCCGCGGTTCATGCCCGTGACGAAGTCGCTGCCGCTGGCCAGGATCACGATCGTGGGCCGGTCCTTCAGCAGCGGCAGATAGCCTTGGCCAGGATCGAAGCGGAAGGTCAGGCCGGGCTGCACGATGACGTCAAGCCACTGCTTCAGCTTGTAGGGAATGCTGAAATTCCACATCGGGGTCGAGATCAGCACCCGATCGGCCAGTGACAGGCGTAGCGCAAGGCGTTCGACGACCGCAAATGCGTCCCGCTGCGAATCAGTGAAGGGCTTGCCATTGATCCGCGCGTATTTGGCTTCCAGCACATAGCCTTCGAAGTCGGGTAAATGGTCGCGCCAGAGGTTCATCGCGTCGATCTCCCATTCCGGCCGTGAGTTGCGGAACTGATCGAGAAAGACACGAGCGCCGGCCGCCGATTCCGAATCGGCCCGGGGAGAGCAGGCGAGATGGAGCAGCTTCGGCACCACGCGCGCCTTTCAGCCGAGCGCCTTGATGACGGTGTCGGCGCTGGTCACGACCGAGACGTTCTGCAGCGCGAAGTTGATTGCCGCGTTGTGCCAGTCGGCGTTCATGGTTGAACAGCAGTCCTCGGGTACGATCATGAAATAACCCTTGTCGGCGCCGGTGCGCGCAGTGTGCTCAACCGACATGTTGGTCCAGGCTCCGGTGTTGATGATCATGTCGCGGCCGGTCGCCTTCAGGATGGTCTCGAGCCGCGTGCCTTCCCAGGCGCTCATCCGCATCTTCTCGACGACGAAATCGCCCGGACGCGGCTCCAGACCTGAGACCGGTGCCGCGCCCCAGCTCCCACGCACCATGGCCTTGCTGTCGACCAGGCCCTCGAACAGGGGCGCGTTAAGCGTGACGCCAGGCGCGCCGGCCTCGACGATGAACCAGACATGGATGATGACGACGCCGCGGGCGCGCGCGACTTCGGCGAGTCGTCGGACGTTCTCGACAACATGTTGCTGGCGCGCATGGGCCGGCGCGCCGGAGTCGGCGAACGCGCCGCCATCCATGATGACATCATTCTGCAGATCCTGGATGATCATCGCGCAGCGCTGCGGATCGAGCCGCATGTCGCCGCCGGCCAGGTTCGGCGCAGGCGCAGACGACGTCGCGGCCGCACCGCCGCGCTTGCCGCTCATATAGGGTTCGTGCCGTGGGCCGATCTTGGTCGGGATCGCATAGACGGAATGGGTCGCGGTCAGATAGAGCGTGCGGAAATCGGCGCCGCCCCAGGCGAGATTGGCGACAGGTTCCGGCAGGCGCAGCTTGCCGAGCAGGTCCCCGGCGGGCGAATAGACCCAGACGCCTCCGGGCGCCGTGACCCAGACATTGCCGCGCTGATCGCATTTCATGCCGTCAGGCACGCCGGGCTCGAGTTCGGAGCGGATGCCGCTGGCAAACACGCGCGGATTGGCGAGCGAACCATCGGCGGTGACATCGAAGGCGCGAATCAGGGCCTGAACAGTGTCATTGACATAGAGGATGCGCTCGTCCGGCGAGAAGCAAAGCCCGTTCGGCTGCTCGAAGAGATGGCGGTCGACCAGAAGCTTTGGCGCGCCGCCGCCGGGCTGCACGCGATAAACGCCCTGGAAGCCAAGCTGGCGCGGTCGCTCGACACCATAGACCGGCATCCGGCCGTACCAGGGATCGGAGAAGTAGATCGCGCCGCTGGAATGGACGCAAACGTCGTTCGGGCTGTTGAGCTCCTGGTTCTCGAAATGCGAGGCGAGCACCTCGCGCCGTCCATCGGGGCGCTCGCGGATCAGCGACGAGGTGGCATGCTCGCAGACGATCAGGTTGAGCTCCGCGTCATAGGTCATGCCGTTGCATTTGTTCGACGGACGTTTGACTTCGACGACGCCGCGCCGCGCATCCCAGCGTCGCCGCACGTCGCCCGGCATGTCGGAAAACAAGAGGAAGTGATCGAGCGGATGCCAGATCGGTCCCTCGGTGAAATCGAAGCCCGTTCCCACCTGGCCGACCGGCGCGTAGGGATCGATGAGGTCTTCGAAGCCGGAGCGCAGTGTGACATGCGTCATCGCGTGCGCCCCCTCTATGCCGGGAACCAGTTGCGCTGCGGCAGGCTCTGCACCACAGGCCCAGGCACCTGGTCATGCAACCGCCCAACGACCATGCCGCCCTCGATCTTGGCCGGGCGATCATGGACGGGCAGCAGGTAGCGCGAGCTGGAGAGCAGCTTCTTGATCGCGGCCTTTTCCGCTCGCTTGCTGGTGCCATGGTTGCCGGTCGTGCGCGGCTCGGCATCCTGGATTTCGTGAAAGGGTGTGACGATCTGGTCGTTGAAATCATAGATCACGTCACCGCAGATCGTCGCGATGCCGTCGGCGGTGTGAACATGGATGTTCATCGAGCCTTCGGTGTGGGCGTTGGCCGCATCGCAATAGACGCCAGGCATCAGCTCGACCGGGCCGGTGATCTCGAGATCGAGGAAGCGCAGCGCGCTCTTGGTGTGCAGGCGGTCGATCAGGTGCTTGATATCAGGCGCCGGATACTGCGGGTGCATCAGGCCGGACACCGAGTATTCGAGCTCCCTGCGGTTGACGACCACGGTTGTGTTCATCGGGAACAGATCGTCCTTGCCGGCGTGGTCGATGTGCAGATGGGTGTGGCAGACGAAACGCACGTCGCCCATTCGCAGGCCGTGACGCGCAAGCTGGTTCTCGATCATGTTCTCGTGGAACTGAAGGCCGCGCATGCCCAGCGTCTCCATGATCTGGTTGGAGCGATAGCCGGTATCGACCAGCACGGGATAGGGGCCGCCGAGGATCAAGAAACCGAGCGTCAGCACGCGGCGGGTGCGGCCGCAATCGCGCCCCAGCACCAGGAAGCTCGATTCCAGCTCGATATCGCCATAGTCAAGAATCTTGATCTCCAACGGCATTGCGTCCCTCCCAAAATCCGACTTTCCCTTAATAGTCGACCAGTCCTTCGCGCCCGCTCATGGCCCGAGCCGGTACACGCGCGCGGCAGTCGTCTCGAAGATCGCCTCACGTTGTTCCGCAGTGAGCCGCGCGGCAGCGGCGCGGAAGGCGTCGACCATATCGCGATAGCTGGTCCAGAGTTTCTCGATTGGAAAATTCGATCCGAACAGGCAGCGGTCCGCGCCGAAGACCGCAACGGTCTCGCTGATGACGTCGGCAATATGGGCAACATCGTTGCGGTGAATGAAGGTGCCGAGCCCGGAGAGCTTCGACACCACGTTCGGACATTGCGCGAGCCGTGTCATGCCGGCGCGCCAGGCGGCGCGGCCCCGCGGCGACAGATCCTCCGGCATGCCCGCATGCTGCAGGATGAAGGTCACCTTGGGACAGGCTTCGGCGAGACCTGCGGCATCCGCCATTTGCGGCGCGAACACCTGCAGGTCGAAGCTCCAGCCATAGTCGGCGAGGTGTCCGACGTTGCGCCGGATCACGCGATCGGCGCAGAGGTCGGGCCGTGCGGCGAAACGGTAGAGCGGGTTCTCGTGCCAGTGCAGTTGCATGCGCACGCCGCGGACCAGCGCATAGCGCGCGAGCCGATCGAGTTGCGGGCGGACTTCGTCGATGCTGAAATCGGCATAGGCGACGATCGCATGCGGCCAGCCATGCTCGTTCGCCGTCTGCTGTACCCAGGCCGCCTCGTCCTCGAACCTTTCGTTGGGCCAGTTGGTCTGCACATAGACCGAACGGACGACGCCGGTGCCCTTCAAGTCGTCGAGATATTCCTGGATCGGATAATCGCGGCGGATCGGCTCATAGGGGCCGAAGATGCGCGGCTGCATCGGGCCGGACAGCCAGGCGAGATCGGCCTGACGCCAGATATGATGATGTGCGTCGACGATATCGGTCACGCAGCTCTCCCTCGTCTTCCAAGCGACAGCAGATGTGCGACCACCGCTGCGCTCGATCCGCCGTCCACGAGATCATCGACGAAGCGCTGGATCGCGATCAGGGCCTCGGTCTGCGGCCGGAAGCCCGGCGATGTCGCGAGCGGCGTCAGCCAGCTCAGACGCCAGGCTCGCCGCGACAATCTTGCGACGGCATCGCGCAGCGCCGTGGGGTCGCCGCGCTCCAGACCGTCCGACACGATCACGACGGCGGCACCGCGCGCGTATCCCCCGAACCGCGGCACGGCGAGGAACGCCTGCAGCGCATCGCCGATGCGAGTGCCGCCATCCCAGTCGCTGACCAGAAAGGACGCCGCATTCAACGCCTGCTCGCGGCGCTTCAGCCGCATTGCCCTGGTGATGCGGGTCAGCCGCGTGCCGAACGTGAAGACCTCGACACTGCCGGCCGCCTGCGCCAGCGCATGTGCGAGCTTCATGTTTTCCTCGGTGCGCGCCTTCATCGAGCCGGAGACGTCGATCAACAGCAGGATCTTCCGCGGGCGCTGGCGCCGCTGCAGGCGCCCCAGCCGAAGCACCTCGCCGTCGTTGCGGACGCTCTCCCGCAGAGTGTGGCGCAAATCCGCAAATGGACCACGCCGCGCGCGCCTGCGCCTGTGGCCGCGCCGCCGCGGCAGGCGTGCCGCCGCTTCGCGCGACAGCCGGCGCAAAGCGTCGCTGATCGAGGCCTGCGCAAAGCGGCGCTCGACCAGCGCGTCGGCGCGCGCTGCGGCAAGGCCGGATTCGTTCGCCTCGTCGGCGAGCGGTGGCTCGTCCTCGCCGCGGCCTTCCTCCTGCAGGCGGACAGTCTCCTCGTCCTCGCCTTCGGCCTGTTCGATTGCCTCGCTGCCGTGGAAATGGATATCGAAGAGCCGGTCATACGTCGCACGCCGCTCCGGCGGTGGCGCCAGCGTCGCGAGCCCGGCCTGCCGAATGTGCTCCAGGCTGCGCGGCCCGAGCAGCCCGATCGCGGCGAGGAATGCAGTGGTCTGCTCCGGCGCGACGGAGAACCCGTTGGAGCGCAACAGCGCCACGAACGAGATGAAGATCTGCGCCGCGCGCGGCAGCCTGAGATCGTCACTCACGCGGCCGCCTCCGCGATCAGCGCGTCCAGCCGGGGTGAGATGAAATGCAGGTCCTCCTCGTCCTTCAGTGCGACGCCGATCGAGCGCTTGAATGCATCAGGCCACCGCGCGCCGCCCTTGTGGAGCAAGGTCGCCGCCTCCGCCCAGTCGACGGCCTCCGCAATGCCAGGCGCCTTGCTCAGCGGCTCGCGGCGAAGCCGGCCGACGGCTGCGACGACCGCGCGCGCTGTGGCCTCGGCGACGCTGGAGGCGCGCATCATGACGATGCGTGCCTCGCGCTCGGCATTCGGGTAATCGATCCAGTGGTAAACGCAGCGACGCCGTAATGCCTCGTGCAGATCGCGCGTCCGGTTCGACGTCAGCACGACGACGGGATGTTCGGCCGCGCGCACGGTGCCGCGCTCAGGAATGGAGATCTGGAAGTCGGACAGAAACTCCAGCAGGAATGCCTCGAACTCCTGATCGGCGCGGTCGATCTCGTCGATCAGAAGCACCGTCGCGTCGGGCGCCCGCAGCGCGGCGAGCATGGGGCGTTCGATCAGGAACGACTCGCCATAGATGTCGATGCTCTCATCGCCTGCCTGTCGGATCGCGAGCATCTGGCGCGGATAGTTCCACTCGTAGAGTGCCGCGGCCGCGTCGATGCCTTCATAGCACTGCAATCGGATCAGCTTGCGACCGAGCACGGCCGCGATGGCCTTCGCGGCCTCGGTCTTGCCGACACCAGGCGCGCCTTCGAGCAGCAGCGGCTTGCCGAGCGCAAGTGAAAGGTAGGAGGCGGTCGCGATGCCGTCGTCGGCGAGGTAGTAGGCCGCGCGCAGCGCCCTTTCCAGCGCTTCGGGGCTGTCGATGCCGACGATGTTGCTGCGGACCGGCATTGGATAGCCTCAGCGCCGCGCCTGCGGCCGTGCGCCGCCCTGCGCCTTGATCGCGCGCAACACCTTTTCCGGCGTGATCGGCAGATCGTCGATGCGGACACCGACCGCGTTGAAGATCGCATTGGCTACGGCAGGCAGCACCGGGTTGGCGCACATTTCGCCCGGGCCCTTGGCTCCGAACGGGCCGTCGGGCGCGGGGCGTTCCAGCACCGCGATGTCGTGCGGGCAGATATCGCCGGGACCCGGCATCAGATATTCGACGAAGTCGCGCGGCCCGTGGACCGGATCGGGATAATAAGGTTCCGGTGTCTCATAGAGCGCGTGGCTGACGCCCATCCATGCTCCGCCGACGAGCTGCTGCTCAACCAGGCGGGGATTGAGCGCGCGTCCGAGCTCATAGGCACTGTCCATCCGCACCATCGCGACTTCGCCGGTCTCGTCATCGACCTCGACCTCAGCGACCAGGCAGGCATGCGCATAGCACGTCGCCGGCGACATCTCTCCCGTTTCCGGATCGACGTCGGAGAGAGGCACCAGGAAGATTCCACGGCCAGAGATCGTCTTGCCCTGCTTGAACTGAGCCGCAATCGCGACGTCCTTGGTCGATATCGAGCGGTGCGGCGCGCCCTTCACGTGAATATTGCCCCGACCGTCGGTCTCGAGATCGGCGGCATTGACTTCGAGCTCCTCGGCCGCCGCCTCCATCATTACGCCGCGCGCCTCGCGCGCAGCCGCCATCACCGCGTTGCCGACGCGATGAGTGCCGCGCGAGGCGAAGGAGCCCATGCAATGCGGTCCGGTATCGGAATCAGCGGTGTCGACATAGACGTCTTCGACCGGCACACCGAGCGTCTCGGCACAGATCTGCCGCGTCACGGATTTCATGCCCTGGCCGAGATCGATCGACGACAGTGCGACCGTGAATTTGCCGCTGGGGTTGGAATGCACCAGCGCCTGGCTCGGATCGCCGCCAAGGTTCATGCCGATCGGATAGTTGACCGATGCGATTCCGCGTCCGCGATGCCTGGTCATTGTCAGCGCCTCCTCGTGCCGAAAACGGATGAGAAACGGGTCGCGCCATGCGACGGCGCGGTCGGTCGCGATGGCGGTGGCGACACCGGCGGAGGGGGCGGTGGCGGCGGCTCGCGGGTCGCGACCGGGGGGCGGTCATACGTCGTGCGCTGCTGGGGCGGTGCGGCCAGCGGCGCATGCGTCTCGCGCGGGGTCGGCGTCACGGCGGCGCGAGCGCCGCCACCATCCTTGCGCGAGGACATGCGCTTGAACTCCTCGCGGATCGGCCATTTGGCCTTTTCGGCGGCGACCTGCACACATTCGATCAGCGCCGTGTTCTTGGCCTCGCGCCGGTGCGCCTTCATATCGCCGTCGCGATACGCATTGAGGATCCTGAACTCCATGGGGTCCATGCCGACGAGATGCGCGAGCTTGTCCATCTGGCATTCGATGGCGAAGTCCATCGCGGTGACACCGAAGCCGCGCATCGCGGTGGCCGGTGTGCGGTTGGTGAAGACGCAGTAGACGTCGCCATAGACATTCGGGATCGTGTAGGGGCCGGGGAGATGCGCGGCACATTTCACGGCTGCATAGCTCGACAGCCGCGTATAGGCGCCGCTATCGAAATAAGCGCGAATTTTGCGCGCCACGATGCGGCCGTCGCGCGTCACGCCGTCCTTGATGTAGATGCGCTCGGCGCCGCGCGGTGGGCCATATTGCATCTCCTCCTCGCGCCCGAAGACATAGCGCACGGGGCGTCCGGTCAGCATCGCGCCGAGGATGCAGAGCGGCTCGGTCAGCGTATCCACCTTGCCGCCGAAGCCGCCGCCGACGGTACCGCCGATGAAGTGGAAGGTGTTGGAGGGGACGTCGAGGATCTTTGCGCAGGTATCGACCGAGAAGAACAGCGCCTGCGTCGACGTGTAGACGATGTAGCGACCGTTGGTGTCGGGCGCCGCGATCGAGCCATTGGTCTCGGTCGGCGCGTGCTCGATTGGCGACATCTCATAGCGCTGCTCCAGCACGTGGTCGGCGGAAGCGAGCGCGCGGTCGGCGTCGCCGAAGCGCAGCTTCTGGTGATCGTAAGTCTCGTAGTAGGTGAAGGTGTTCTTCGGATAGACCTCGTTGACCACGGGGGCGCCGGGCTTCAGCGCCTCCTCGACGTCGAACACGGCCGGCAGGGGCTCATAATCGATCTTGACCTTCGCGATTGCCTCATAGGCCTCGCGCGGGCTTTCGGCGACGATTGCGACGATCGGCTCGCCCTTGTAGCGCACTTTGTCGACCGCAAGAGACGGCTCGTCGTCCTTGCCGAAATTGATCAGGCTGAGCAGCGTGTTCAAGTTGCGCGGCACGTCAGAGCCGCGGATGACGCGCCGCACGCCCTGCGATCGCTCCGCCTCGCTCGTGTCGACGCGGCGCAGCCGTGCGTGTGAATGTGCGCTGCGGACCACCTTCAGATGCAGCATGCCCTGCAGCTTGTGATCGTCGAAATAAGGCGAGGTGCCTGTGACGTGGCCGAGCATGTCCTGGCGTTGCGTGCCCTTGCCAATCTCCTTGAGATTGTCGTCGCGCTCGTCGGCGAAGATGTCCTTGCGCAGTTCCAGCATGGCTCAAGTCCCCTTACGCGCGCGCCCGGCTGACGGACGCGGCGGCGAGCACGGCGTTGATGATCGGCTCGTAACCGGTGCAGCGGCAGATGTTGCCGGAGATCGCCTCGACGACCTCGGCGCGGCTCGGTTGTGAATTACGATCGAGCAATGCTTTGGCGGCCATCAGCATGCCCGGCGTGCAGTAGCCGCACTGCGCGGCAAAATTGTCCGCAAAGGCGCGCTGTAGCGGATGCAGGTTCGGGCCGTCCTTGATGCCGTCGAGCGTCTCGACGGAACGACCGGCAACCGTCTCCGCGAGGGTCAGGCAAGAAAGATGCAGTTCGCCGTCGATCAACACGCTGCAGGTGCCGCAGCCGCCCTGGCCGCAGCCGAATTTCGGCGTCATGTCGCCGATCAGCTCGCGCAGCGCGACCAGGAGGTTGGTGCCACCGTCGACGAAGATCGCAACGTCGCGGCCATTGTGGCGGAATTGGAGGGCGGTCTTGGCCATGAGATGCTATTCCTGACCGGACAATAGACGGCGCAGGTGAACGCCGACAATCTCGCGGCGATACCAGGCGCTGGCGAGCGCGTTGTCACCGGGCGAAGTTCCTTCCACCGCTGCTGTTGCGGCAGCACTGATCGTCGATGCATCGAGCGAGCGGCCCTCGAGCGCACGTTCAGCGGCGCGGGCGCGGATCGGGATTGGTGCCATCGAGCCAAGCGCGACGCGCGCGCCGACAATGCGGCTGCCGTTCATCGGCAGATATGCGGCCAGCGTAATCACCGCGCCGCCCTTCGGCTTGATCCGCGCGATCTTGCAATAGCGGAAGGCATCGGCACTGGCCGGCTTCGTAAAAGAGATCGCCAACACGAGTGTTCCGGTCTGCCGTTCGCGCGACTGCAGGAATTCCTCGATCGGCACCTCGCGGCTGCCGAGGCCGCCCTGCACCGACACCGTCGCGTCGAGCGCGAGCATGGCAACGGTGAAGTCACCGTAGGGGTTCGACGCGAACAGATTGCCGCCGACGGTCCCCATGTTGCGCACCGCCGGTCCGCCGATCGAGCGGGCAGGTGGATGCAGGAAGGCGAGATCGCGCTCGGCCAGGATGCGCGCGAAAGTGACGCCGGCGCCGAGCGTGACACGCGAACCGGTGGCGTCGATCCGCATCATTGCATGATCATTGGCGCGCACGATGGTGGAGATCGAGACGTCGCCCTCGTTCAGCGCGCGCATCACCAGCGTGCCGCCGCCGAGATAGCGCGCGCTGCGGTCGGAGGAGAGCGCGGCCGCCGCCTCTCCGGACGAGGTAAATGTTTTTACCGTTACGGGCATGATCTGTCTCCGCGCTCAGGCGGCCTCCTTCAGATGCCGGCGGATCGCCTCGAATCCCGCCTGATAGATGTCTTCCGAAACCATGTGCGCAATGCGGTCGCTGTCTTCGGGCCGCGTCGTGAAGCGCGATTCCCAGTGCCAGAAGGTTCGGTCGCCGTCCGTAACCGGCAGCAGGCGGACATGCGCCACGTAATTGAACATCGCAATCGGCGTATCAAGCAGGCAGTAACTGAAGGCCTGTTCGAGATCGGACAGCGCCAGCAGTTGCTCGCGCAACTCAGAACCGTCTTTCAGCCTGAAGCGCCTGATACAGCCGATCTTGTCGGCCGATTGCGCGCGCTCGATGGTGCTGGTCGCGACTGCCGGATGCCAGCGGTCGTGACCGTTGAAATCGCGCAGCACAGCCCACACCGTCTCGGTCGGTGCGTCCAGGATTGTGCTTTTGACGATATGAGGCACGGCTCACCCTCCGAATGCCCGCTTCAGCGCGTCGAATCCGCCCTGGAACACACCACCGCCAATATTGTTGACGAGCTCCGTCTCGCGCTCGGGCGCGCAGTCGAATTCCGCGGTCCATTCCAGGAAAGTCTGGTCGCCGTCGGTCACCGGGGTCAGCCGCAGCGTCGCGACATAGTTCTCGACGCCCATCGGCGACTCCAGGATGGAGTAGGTGCAGAACATGTCGTAGTCGGAGAGCCCCAGAAGCTTTTCGCGGATGCGGTCGCCGTTGCGGAGGCGGAAGTCGCGGACGCAGCCTATCTTGTCGGATGGCTCGCCGCCCTCGATCCGACTTTCCGCGATCGCGGGATGCCAATTCGGCATCCCGTTGAAGTCGCGCACGCGCGCCCAGACCCGGTCGTTGCGGGCGTTGACGACGGTGGACACATAAACTCTTGCCATGACGTGAGCTCAATCCTTCTTGCGCGGCGTGCGCTCGGGGCGGGGCCCGCCCGACTGTGTTCCATCAGACTCGGGCTTGTCGCCGCCGGCCCCCTTGCGCGAGGAATCCCGGATGCCCTGCATGTCGCGCGCTTCGCGAATGAGCCCCGGCATCTTGGCGAGGCTGCCGCCTTCGACGCCGATATCCGACAGAATCGAGTCGATGAGCGGCGCCTGTACGCGGTAGCGTAGCGCGGAGTCGATCACCTCGTCGGTGGCGCTGCGGCCGGTGCCGCCGCCATGGCTGTTGCCGTTGAGGCCATCGACCTGGAGGATGCGGATGCCCTCGATCTTTTCCATCGGCTTGACGCTCTCGCGCACGATGCCCTCGATCCGATCGAGCAGCTTGCGGCGGAACAGCGAATAGCGTGCCTGATCGGTAAGCACGTTCTCGGCCTCGTTGAGCAATCGCTGCGCTTCGGCCTCCACGGCTGCGCGCACCCGTTCCGCCTCAGCCGCGATCCTTGTTTCCTCGGCCTGCTTCTCGGCGAGCAGCACCTCGACGGTCTTGCGCCGCTTGGCAATCTCGCTTTCGCGGGCGGTGACGACCCGTTCGGCAGCCTCGGTCGCCCGCACCCGCGCGTCCTCCGCCGCCACCTTGGCTGCCGACTCTTCCAGGGATTTCTCGTACAGGGCGATCGCCTTCTCCATCAGGGCGGTCTCGACGTCCTTCTCACGGTTGACCTCTAGCTTTCGCAGATCGCGTTCCCTGCCGATCCGGGCTTCGTCCAGGCCGCGATCGGAGGCGATGCGCGCGCGCTCGACTTCCTCGCGTGATGCGATCTCCGCCTCCTGCAGCGATTGATTTCGGGCGACATCGAGCTGCTCGATGGCGCGCCGCCGCTCGATCCGCGCCGCCTCCAGCGCCTGCTCGCGGGAGACGTCTGTCGTGTCGACCTCCTTGCGAGCGACGATCTCGGCCTGCCTGACCTGCCGGTCGGCATCGATGCGCTCCGAGCGCTTCGCGGCCAGCGCAATGACGCGCTCCTCGTCGGCGAGTTCGATCACCTTCTTCTGGTCGATATTGAGCACCTCGCGCGTCCTCGACGAAGCGATCCGCTCGCTCTCAAGCGCCAGCTCGACATCGATGCGTTGCCGCTCGATCGCGTCGCGACGCCTGAGTTCGGCGGCCTCGATCGCCTCGGTGCGCTCGATCTCCAATCCGCGCGTCTCCTTTTCGGCGCGGATGCGTTGGGCAGCGACGGTCTTCTCTTGCGCGATTCTCGCGGCTTCGATCGCCTCGCGCGAGGCGATATCGGCCTCTTCGACCGCGCGGGTCCGCGCGATCTCCAGCGCCCGGACGTGCTCCTCCTGGGTGATACGCGAGGCTTCGGTGGCCTCGCGCGCTGCGATGCCTGCGATCTCGATTGCCTGGTTGCGCTCGATCTCGAGCTTGCGGGTGTTGTGATCGGCGCTGATCCGCTCGGCGGCCAGCGTCTTCTCGCGCGCGATGCGGGCGGCTTCGACCGCCTTCTGCGCCTCGATCTCGGCCTCCTGGATTGTGCGCACTTGCTGGATCTCCAGCGCGCGGGTGCGCTCATCGGACGAGATGCGCTCGACATTGACCGTCATGGTCTGCGTGATGCGCGCCTTCTCGGTCGCCTCGCGCGCTGAGATTTCGGCTTCCTCGACCGCGCGGGTGCGCTCGATTTCGCGTCGGCGCGTCTCCTCTTCGTTGGCGATGCGCGCATCGGTCACGACGCGGTCCTGCTGGATGCGGGCCTTCTCGATCGCCTCACGGGCCGCGATCTCGGCTTCCTCCACCGTGCGCATGCGCTCGATCTCGCGCTGGCGGACCTCCCGCTCCGAGGCGATGCGTGTGGTGTCGATCGAACGCTGGTTGGTGATCCGCGCCTTCTCGATTTCCTCGCGAGCAAGGAGCTCCTTCTCCTCGACCACGCGCGTCCGCTCGATCTCCTTCTGCCGTGTCTCGCGCTCGGAGGCGATGCGAGCCTCGGTAATGGCTTGCTCGTTGGCGATTCGCGCTTTCTCGATCGCCTCGCGCGCGGTGATCTGGGCCTGTTCGGCCTCAGTTTCGCGCAGCGCGCGCTCGCGGGCGACTTCGGTGCGCTGCAGGGCGCGGCGCATCTCGATGTCGCGTTCCTGTTCGAGGCGGGCGGTCTCGCTTTCGCGCTCGATTTCCAGCGCCTGCCGCTCGGCCTCGAGGTTTCGGGAGCGGATCTTGATCATCGAGTCCTGCTCGATGTCGTTGCGCAGCTTGCGCCTCGCTTCGATGTCTTCCATCAGGCGGGTCAAACCTTCGGCGTCGAAGCGATTCGAAGGGTTGAAATATTCGAGGTCGGTCTGGTCGAGATCGGTGATCGCTACCGACTCCAGTTCGAGACCGTTCTGCGCTAGCGCCTCGGCGGCGTTGGCCTTGACGCGGGCGACGTATTCTCCGCGCTGCTCGTGCATCTGCTCCATGGTCATTTCAGAGGCGACCGAGCGGATTGCGGAAATGAACTTGCCGGAGAGCAGGGTGTGAAGCTGTTCGGGCTCCATGGTGCGGCGGCCGAGGGTGGCGGCTGCGATCGACACGGCTTCGCGGGTCGGCTCGACCCGGACGTAAAAGTCGGCCTCGACGTCGACGCGCATGCGGTCGCGGGTAATGACCGCGTCCTGCCGGGCACGCACGATGCCCATAGGCAGCACGTTCATGTTGACGGGCGTGTAGTCGTGGATGAACGGCAGCACGAAGGCGCCGCCGTTGATGACCACGCGTTCGCCCAGGAAGCCGGTGCGGACGAAGGAAACCTCCTTCGACGAACGATGGTAGAGCCAGTTCACGACGTAGACGATGATGACGATCGCGATGATTGCGACGATGAACCAGAGGATCAATTCACCAACCAGCATCCCCGACATCTTTTCCTCCCTTGGTCACGGCGCTTCAGCGCGCGCCGATCGCCTTGAACTTGCGAACCTGATCCGTCAGCGCCCGCTCCACGGGTAGCCGCTCCATCGAGGAGGCGCCGTAGAAGCCGTGGCAGTTGCGGGTCTTCTTCATGATGAAATCGGCGTCGGCCGGGTCCGCGATCGGACCGCCATGCGCGAGTACGAGGATGTTCGAATTGACGCTGAGCGCGGCGTCCGCCCAGGCTTCGATGCGGGGCGGGCAGTCCTCCAGCCTCAGCGCAGTCTGCGCGCCGATGCTGCCGCCGGTGGTCAAGCCCATATGGCAGACGATGATATCGGCGCCGGCGATTGCCATCGCGGCGGCCTCCTGTTCGCTGAACACGTAGGGCGTCGTCAGCATGTCCTTGTCATGCGCTTTCGCGATCATGTCGATCTCGAGCGCGTAAGACATGCCGGTCTCCTCGAGATTGGCGCGGAAGACGCCGTCGATCAGGCCGACGGTCGGGAAGTTCTGCACGCCGGCAAAGCCCAGCGCCTTGAGCTGGTCAAGGAAGACGTCGATGTCGCGGAACGGATCGGTACCGTTGACGCCGGCAAGCACGGGCGTATTCGTCACCACCGGCAGGACCTCGCCGGCCATTTCCAGCACGATGGCGTTGGCGTCGCCATACGGCATCAGCCCCGCAAGTGAGCCGCGGCCGGCCATGCGGTAGCGGCCGGAATTGTAGATCACGATCAGGTCGACGCCCCCGGCCTCCTCGCACTTCGCCGACAGCCCGGTGCCGGCACCGCCGCCGACGATCGGCTCGCCGCGGGCCGCCATGTCTCGAAACTTCTTCAACAGCGCCGCGCGTTCAAACCTGGCCATTGGTCACCTCGCCACTCTCCGCCGCCCGCCGGTGCGTCCGAACAAGGAACGGAACGCGCTGACGATAGCTGCGGTGAACTCGGGATCGTTGATGTTGCGCTTGACGCGAATGATCTGGCGGTTGCTGGTCTGGCGCACCGTTCGCTCCAGCGAACGGAACAGCGCCGCATCGGCATCAGCATCCCAGAACGGCTGACCCGGCGCGTCGAGGGCGGAAATCCCGCCTTCGGGCAGGAAGAAACGCACCGGCCCGTCCATCTGGTTGAGCCGCTCCCCGATCCATCGGCCCATGCGCTCGTTCTCTTCCGGCGTGGTCCGCATCAGCGTGACCTGCGGGTTGTGGACCTGGAACTTGCGTTGGCGATAGCGCTCCGGAATCGTGTCGGGCGCGCCGAAATTGACCATGTCGAGCGCACCGACCGAGCCGATATAGGGCACGCGGCTGCGGATGACCGCGCCGAAGCGGTCCTCGGCTGCTGGGAACACGCCGCCCATCAGGAGATCGCAGACCTCCGTTGTGGTGAGATCGATCACGCCGGCAAGCTGCCCGGACTCGACCAGCTTTTCCATCGAGCGGCCGCCGACCCCTGTGGCATGGAAGACGAGGCACTCGAAATCGTCGCGCAGGTCGGCCGTGATCCTCTGCACGGCCGGCGTGGTCACGCCGAACATGGTGATGCCGATAGCGGGAAGGCCGCCGCTCGTGTCGCGCTGCTTGGCGTCGCGCTCGTCGAGACGGGCCTTGACCATCCCAACCAAGGCGTTTGCGCCATTGGCAAGCACCGTACGCGAGATCGAATTCAGGCCCTGCACGTCGGTCACCGAATACATCATCATGATGTCGGCAGGCCCGACATAGGGACCGACGTCGCCTGATGCGACCGAGGAGATGATGATCTTGGGCACGCCAACGGGAAGGCTGCGCATGCCCGGCGCCACCAGCGACGCGCCACCAGAGCCGCCAGCCGAGACGATGCCGGTGACATTGCTCTGGCGCCGTAGCCATCTTTCAAACGCATCCGCCATCGCCGTC
Source organism: Bradyrhizobium lablabi (assembly GCF_018131005.1). GTDB lineage: Bacteria > Pseudomonadota > Alphaproteobacteria > Rhizobiales > Xanthobacteraceae > Bradyrhizobium > Bradyrhizobium lablabi_D. The sequence continues at coordinate 502,435 of NZ_JAFCJK010000003.1, read as the reverse complement.
ACTGAGGTGCCGCGATCGGCACCGAACACGCCCGCGCCGCCGCGGCTGTGGTTCAGCGCGATCTCCTGCGCGGTGACGTCGCAACTGGAGGCCTTGCCGCTGGTCGAGACGTCGACCAGGCGCGTGCGCAGCCCGCTGCCGGCGATGATGTCGCGGATGTAACGCAACTCGGCGCCCTTGGTGTCGAGTGTGCCGACGACCAGCACGACCGGCGGGCCCGACGCTTGCGCCGGCGTCGGATCGCGGCGCCGGCCGGTGGCCTCTTCGAGCCGGGTAGCGCCACCTGATTGGGTGCGTGCGCCGGCTTCGATGCGGGCGATCGGCACCGGCTGAGACCAGCGTGTCGGCGCCACAGGGTTGGAGATGTAGATGCGCACCGGCCCCTTGCGCGCCGGTTCTCGCGTGTTGTCCGCTTCCGCCCTTGCCGAGCTCGCCACGGCATCCGTGTCGAGATCGCCGTGCATGCCGACGCCGAGCAGGCGTTGCTGCAAATCGCGATCGGCGGAAAGCTGCGCGGAGTCGATGATGCGATTGACGCGGCCGTTGACCATGATCGCGACATTTCGCGATACCGCGGTCGCTACGCCGATGTTCTGCTCGATCACCAGCACTGCGATGTCGCCGTCCTCGCCCAGCCGCACCAGCATCTCCTCGACCTGCGCGACGATCACGGGCGCCAGTCCTTCGGTCGGCTCGTCCATGATCAGCAGATGCGGGTTGGTGAGCAGCGCGCGGGAGATCGCGAGCATCTGCTGCTCGCCGCCGGAGAGCTGGCTGCCGCCGTTGTTCTTGCGCTCGCCAAGGCGCGGGAACGTGTCGTAGATGCGCTCGACGGTCCAGGGACCGCGCCGGAGGCCGCCGGCAAGCTGCAGATGCTCATCGACCGTCAGCGAGCGCCACAGGCGCCGTCCCTGTGGCACATAGCCGACCCCGAGGCGCGCGATGCGGGCTGGGCTCAGCGTCGTGATTTCTTCGCCGCGGAAGCGGATCGAGCCACCGCTGGGGCGGACCAGGCCCATGATGGCCTTGCACAGCGTGCTCTTGCCCATACCGTTGCGGCCGACCACCGAGAACACACCGGACTCGAGAGTGAGGTCAACGCCTTGCAGTGCATGCGAATGCCCGTAGTAAACGTCCAGGCCCTTGACGTCGAGCGCAGGCGCGCTGCGGCGGTCACTCATGGCCGCCTCCAAGATAGAGTTCCTGCACCTCGGGGTCGGACTCTATGTCGCGTGGCAGCCCTTCCTTGAAGACGCGGCCGTTGTGCATCATCGTTACGCTCTCGACCACGCGCAGCGCGACGTCCATGTCGTGCTCGATGATGATGTAGCCGATATGGGCAGGCAGCGACGTCAGGATCTCGATCAGCTCGCGCCGTTCGGTCGGCGACAGACCCGCGGCTGGCTCGTCGAACAGGATGAAGCGCGGCGCGCCGGCGAGCGCGAGCGCGATTTCAAGCTGCCGTTGCTGGCCATGCGCAAGCTCGGCGACGCGCTGCTGCTTCACGGAGGTCAGATGCACCGCCTGAACCAGCGTGTCGGCGGCATGTATGAGCGCGTCGTCTGTGCCGGGACGGATTGGCGAAAACCGTCCACGCGAGACGCCGCAGCAGGCGAGATAGACATTGTCCTGAACCGTGAGGGCGGGGAACAGTGCCGAAATCTGGTAGGTACGGCGCAGGCCACGGCGGATCCGTTCGTAGGGCGGGAAGTGGGTGATGTCCTCACCAAAGAACCGGATCGTGCCGGAGGAGGGTGGGAAGTCGCCGGTAATGCAGTTGAACAACGTGGTCTTGCCGGCACCGTTCGAGCCGAGCACCGCGCGCCGCTCACCCGGCCGCACGGTGATGGTGACATCGGTCAGCGCCGCGAGTGCGCCGAACAGGCGCGTCACGCCGCGCAGCTCCAGGGCCGCGCCGGCACCGACTGCCGAAAGGCGCTGCGCGACGCTATCCATGGCGACCTCCGCCCGGACGTGTCGGTGCTGACGGCTTGCGGCGGCGCCAGCGCCAGCGCTCCCAGAGCCCGATCACCCCGTCGGACGACCAGAACACGATGGCAAGGAAGCCAAGTCCGATCAGAAGGCGGAAGCGGTTGCCATCGAGTCCGAACTTCACCAGCAAATCGAGCGCGAAGGTGCGCAGGATCACGAAGATGAAGGCGCCGATGAACGGCCCGATCGGCCGCGTGATGCCGCCGACCACCGCGATGATCAGGATGTCGATGCAGGCACCGACGCTGACCGAACCGGGTGAGATCTGCCGGTAGTTCCAGACTTGCAGAACGCCGCCGAGCGCCGCGATGAAGGAGGCGAACGCGTAAGCCGCGACCCGATGCGCGTTAGTATTGAAGCCGAGCGCCGCCATGCGGCGGGAATTGTCGCGAACGCCCTGCAGCGCGAGGCCGAACGGGGCTCTCGACACATACTGGACCGCGAAGTAGCAGATTGCGGCGACCCCGAGTGTCACATAATAGAACGCGATATCGGCACGCCAGTCGATGCCCCAAAAATACGGTGTCGCGACGGTGTTGATGCCGGTGTGGCCGTTGAAGATCGCCCAGTTCTGGTTGGTAAAGTAGTAGAAGGCCGCGCCGATCGCGAGCGTGATCATGATGGTATAGATGCCCTCGGTGCGCACCGCGAGCGCGCCGCCGAGCGTGCCGAAGATCGTGGCAAGGGCCAGCGCCATCGGCGTCGCGAGCCACCACGGCCACCCCAGGCTGATATTGGCGTTGCCGCTCATACCAAACACCGCGACCATGTAGCCGGCGAAGCCCGCGATCGTGAGCTGCATCAGGCTGACCATGCCGCCATAGCCGGCAAGGAACATCAGGCTGAGTGCGATGATGCCAAGGATCAGCGTGGTGGCGAAGATCTCGATCAGGAAGAAGCCATTGGCGATCAGCGGCATGATCACGAGGATGAGCGCGACCAGCCATGCCACGGGGTTCTGCAGCTCTGGCCAGGCGCGAACCAAGGCCCGACGTGCTGCGGACGCGGTCGGCTCGGTGCGAAGCTGGGTGCTCTGCAACAACGACATCTCATCGCCTCGCGAGCAGGCCCTGCGGCCGCAGGGCCAGCACCAGCACCATGATCAGGAAGGTGACGACGATGGCGTAGGTCGGGATGTAGACCGAGCCGAGCTGTTCGGCGAGGCCGATGATGACGGCACCGAGCGCCGCGCCAGGGATCGAGCCCATGCCGCCGACGATCACCACGACGAGCGACGCCAGCAGAAAGCGCGTGTCCTCGCCCGGCGACAGCGATTGAAAGGTGCCGCCGACGACGCCGGCAATGCCGGCGAGTCCGGCGCCAAGCGCGAACACCAGCACGAAGACGAGCTGGATCCGCACCCCCGTGGCAGCCAGTATGTCGCGGTCATCGACACCGGCCCGCACGATCATGCCGATCCGCGTGCGGTTCAGCGCGAGCCACATCGCGATCCCGATCACGCAGGAGGCGGCGAAGATCGCAAGTCGCACCAGCGGGTATTGCAGATAGACCGGCTCGCCGGAAGATTTCACCGCCGTGACTAGCGGCATCTGCACCGGACCGATCAGCCAGCTCGGCGTCGGAATCTGGTAGAAATCGCCGCCGAACACCCACAGCATCAGATCGGCGAACACGATCGACAGCCCGATCGTCACCATGGTTTGCCTGAGGTCCTGGCCCTCCATGCGGCGGAACACGACGATCTGCAGGATCACACCGACCAGCGCCGCTGCGATGAAGGCGACGATGAAGCTCAGGATCCAGGATCCGGTCCAGGCGCTGATCGCGTAGCCGATATAGCCGCCGAACAGATAGAGCGAGCCGTGCGCGAGGTTGACGTTGCGCATCAGGCCGAAGATCAACGTGAAGCCGCTCGCCACCAGAAAGTAGAGCCCGCCGAGCGTTATGCCGTTGAAGACGGCGTTGAGGAACACCCGCTTGCGGCCGATCGCCTGTTCGAGCCCGGGCGGCCAGATCGCGAAGACCAGCCAAATCAGCACCGCGACGGCGATGATGGCGATCAGCGCCCAGGCCGGATGGCGTTCGATGAACCTCGTCATCTCCGCTGCGTTCCCTCGGAAGCCGCGACCGTCTGCGGATCGCGTTCTGGCGCATCCTATCGAGGGAGAACGCGGCGGATTTGATCGAGAGTATCTTTTATCATGCGTCAGGAACCCGCTCAGGGACGCAACACCTTGGCGGCGCGGCGGTAATCGGTCGGGGCCATGCCGACATTGGCGGCGAAGAAGCGAGTGAAGCCGCTCTGGGAGGTAAAGCCAAGATCCACGCTGATATCGGCTATTGGCGCCTCGGTTGCGACCAGCGCGTCCAGCGCCTGCTCCATGATCAGCGTGTTCATGTAGAGGTGGGGGGTGACGCCGGTTTGCGTCCTGAACAGCCGGTAGAAATGCGGCCGCGACAGCCCGGATTCGCGGGCAATCGAGTCCAGCTCGATCTCAGCGCCCGGGCTCTCCGACATCAGCTTGATCGACTTGCGGACCCGAAAATCGGTGATCGCGGCAGCCGCGCGCGCCTCCTGCGCGGTCTCGGCCCGCTGCCAGCTCTGCTCGTAGCAACTGTCGATCAGCTGCCTCAATTCGCAGTCGAGGCTGCGCAGCGACGGCGCGCCGCACACCAGCGCCGCGGTCCGGCGAATGTGCTTGTCGAGCGCGTCGGTGCGCTTGAAATGGGTGCGCCCGAAACGCAAGCTTTGCGCGTGGGCGGCGTCGGGCGCGAACCATTCGGCGTTGACGTAGAGCACGAAGAAGATCGCGCCGTGATTCATGTCGGTCGGCAGGAAATTATGCGGCTCCCAGGGGTTGATCGCAACGACGGAGTCATCCTTGAGTAGCCAGCGCTGATCGGAGACGTCGATCTGCGCCGGCGTCCCGCCGACATGAAAGATCAAGTGCCCTTCGCGATGCGCATGCACGTTGAAGGGGCGGTTCAACTGATAGACCGTCGCGCGACCGAACCGGCCGTGGAAGACGGCAAGCGCCCTGCTCATGCCTTACCTCCCGCGGATGTTTTTAGCTTTTCGACCAGCGTTCAACATCCGCGCGGAGATTGCAAGAGCGAGAGGAATGCCTCTCGCAACCAGTCAGCCACCGGCTAGCTCGCACTGCAAAAAAGGCGTCAGTATTTCTTGCACTCCGGGACCGTCCGGCTCGGTAGGCCGATTTTGGCAAAGACAGCCGGATCGTAGCCGAGCGTCTGGTTGACGTTAGGGATCACCTTCACGACCTTGCTGAACAGCGCGCCTTTGCCGTCATCCACCACCTCGGTCACGAAGTTGGTGCCGATCGCCTGCCGGTTGGAGTCGAGCTTGATCTTGCCATTGGGCGCGTCGAGTTCGATTTTCGCCAATGCTTCCTTCAACTTGGCCTGGTTGTTGGAGAGGTCGCCATTGACCTGCCGCAAGCCTAGGATCAGCGCCATGGTCGAGCCGTAATAGTTGGTCGCGAGCAGCGACGGGCTCGGGAAGCGCTTATTCGGCGGGAAGGAGTCCTGATAGGCCTTCACAAATTTCTGCCAGGCGGGATCCTCCCAGGTGTCGGCCTGGCCGCTTGCCGCGATGGTGCCGATCAGCGCGTTCTTGGCGCTGCCCTTTGACGACAGGATGGTTTGGTCGATCATGATCGAGCCGCCCATCAGGTGCGCCTTGCCGCCGGCCTGCTGGTACTGGTTCAGGAAATTGACGGCGTCGGCGCCGCCGAGCCCGAGATAGATCGCATCGACATCGTCGGGCAGCGCCGCGATGACTGAGGCGAAGTCCTTGGTGCCGAGTGGCACCCATTGCCGGTTGGTGACCTGGCCGCCGGCGCCGCAAAATTCAAGCACGAGGCCAAACACCTGAGTGTAGATGAAAGAGTAATCCTCGCCGACAGTCGCGATCTTGCGATAGCCTTTGGTCTCATAGGCGTATTTGCCGAGACCCACCTGCCACTGCGCGCCGTCCATGTTGTAACGGAAGAAGTTCGGCGCCGGGTCGACATAGGTCGTCTCCTGCGCACCGGAGGCTGCGTTGATGAAGGTCAGTTCCGGATGGGTCTTGGCAAAATTCTTCACTGCGATGCCTTCGTCGCCTGACAGCGGCGACAGCAGGATCTGCACCTTGTCCTGCTCGATCAGCTTGCGCACCGCGCGTACCGCGGAGTCGGGCGTGGCGTCGGTTGAGGCGATGACGAACTCGAGTTCCTTGTCGCCGACCTTCTTGCCGAGCGTGTTGAGGGCAGTCTGGAAGCCGCGGATGCCGTCCTCGCCGAGCACCGTGTAGGTGCCCTCGAGCGTCGCGGTCACGCCGACCTTGATCTTCTCCTGTGCGAACGCCGTCCCCGAGAGCAGCAGGCTGCCCAGCGCAATTAGTCCCACACTGCCTTTCAGCATTGCACTCCTCCCTCTGTGTTTTCGCCGCACGCGCGCAATGTCCGCGAACGTCCGATCGTTGGCCAAAGGCTAGCCGATGGCGGGCCCAACGCGGATGTCGTGGCGCTGACGTGGCTTGACGGGCAGTCTCATTTTGCATGCTGCGCCGCAACGAGCCTCGCGGCGCAATGTCGCGGACGTCGGCGTATCGCGCGACGAGTCATCCCTCGACCGCGCCGTCGCGCTCCCGCGCGCGACATCAATGCAAGCCCGGCCTCGATCGGTGCAGGGGCAGCTCCGTCACGGCCAATTCGATCGCCTGTGTCGGCGATGCCGACAGCAATGACACTGGGCCCAGGCATCCACAGGAAATCGTCGTAACGCGTTCGAGCTGACGGTCGCGATCGGGCCGGTGTGCTGAGCACCTCGGTAGCGAAAGCGGGGACGTTGCTTGCGGGTGGGACTACTTCCCAAGCCGTCTGCGCTCGTGGCACTGGTTGCCAGAATTGAAACGCAAAGCCGGAAAGTCGTGGGAGAGGTGCTGCCTACTCTAAAGTGCGATGATATGAGGATCGATTGCCATCGCAGTCCGGCCTTTTGTTTGAGCATGATTTCCGCGCAAGCGCTTCGCGTCGTCGCGAGGGAACACGCACACCCTCTTCCGGATAATGATCTAGACCCCCCTGCCATCCTGTTTGCCGAACACGCAGCGCCAGGCCGCCAAGCGTTCTGCAGGATGCTGCTTCATCCACTCGGCGAGTTGCGGCGCGCCTATAAGGCACGCCTGCATCGAAACCTCGGCGAAGTCCGAAGTGGTGACGATCTGTTCGTGGCAATTTGTCGGGGACGAGAGGCTGCAAAGCACGGCGATAATCTTGATCACGATGAGAGAACCTCGTCGCTGCCATGAGCGACCACGCCACCGGCCGCATTTCTTACCTCGCGCTGCCCGGCGACCGGAAAGATGCTGTCAGATTTCGTGCGAGCCGCCTCGGTCAGGCGCCCTCGCTGAAGCACGGACTTCGGCACAAATCGAACGAGCTCACGCATGGCTTCTCCATCAGCATGAAATGATTCTTTTGATCATTCCTGCATTTGGTTGTTCCTCGGCCGTCTTTGAAGACTTGCAGACAGTAACAACAACTAAAGAGATCGTGACCGCGATGCTAAGACGCCAAGATGTTGCCGGCCTGTCTTTCACAATCTGACGAGAACATCCGGTTCGCACGTTCGACGCATTTGGCGATACCGATTTGCCAGCTTCCGGGCGAAGCCAACGACAACCAGTCTGCCATCATCCGACCCATAGGTGCTCCTCAGGTACACCTTCGTATGGGGTCGGTGATCCCTTTGGATGCCTGAAACTTACCTCCGTACAATTGAGCCGTTGGGCTCGATCGTCCTAGGCTGCATGGGTCGAGATAAGCAAACAGCAATGAAGGATGGTTGACGTCACGATAGAGCCAACAGGAGACAATGATGCCCAATTTCTCCGAAGACCTTCGACATGGCAGAGCCAAGCGATGCGCCGTTTGTGATGGCGCGTTTGGTCTCATCCGTCACTACTCGTGGCGGACACCCCTTTGTTCCAAGAAGTGCGTCGATCGATTCACGGCTCGCCGAAAGCGTGACCGCAACTGGGTAGGTTGGTTCCAAATTGACTTCAACGAGCAGTCCGAGAACCGCGCGAGGCCTTTATGACGTTACGGATATCGCAACGAAGCAAGGAATATATGGAAACGGCACGAACCTTGTTGCGTGCTGCTCAAACAATGACCGACGGAGCGATTGCTCATCAGCTCAAGGCCTTGGCCGACGAGTACCAGCGACGAGCCGAGAAAGCCTCGGATGTCGACGCGGCCAAGGCATTTGCCAGCTCGGCTGCTACCGCCGAACCAGATTGGCATCTGTGAGCTAACGGGTAGCGGGCCGGCTTCCCGATGGAGCCGGGCCGGGAAGGCTTAAATACTCCCCTCTACCCATCGTTCGACGCGGACGCGATTTGAGACGCGCGACGAAAAGGCGACCGTGATGTCGAGCCGCGCGCACCGGCGTTCAGCTTCGCGTGGTGGGCGATTTGGGTCGAGCTTCCGATCGAGCGAATGCGCCTTCACGCTCTTGTCGCCGTTCCTTGGCGTATATGCTGGCGCGCGTTATTCCTCCGACGACGAGCAAGAGCAGAGTGAACCACGTGACGGTCGCAAATGATCGCGACAGGATTCTACGCATTATCTAACGTCCGCTTCTTCGGCCAACGAAGCCGCCGCGCTTAATATGTTAACGCGACGACTTCGCCATGCTGGACCCGGACGACGGCAATGTCCGGCGGCACGAAGGTAGTTGGACGGCAGCGACACGCAACTGATCCCTCGAATTAAGCTTGATGACGGCGGAAGTCGTTAATTCCGGAACTCGGCCGCGGGTCAACGCCCCAATGCATGGGTTAGCTCGCGCTCATCTTTGGCATCACCTTTGCTGAGTGTTGTTCAGTTCGCCGATCCGGCGAAGTGGTGTTCCAACATGAGGCAATTGTTATGCATCTGATGTCCCGTCCTGATATGACAGATTCCTTGCAGCTGCAGGCGCTGATCGAGGACTTGAATTGGAGAGTGCAACTCTTCAACGCGGACATCTCAGAGGAAGAAAAAAGGACGAAGGTATTCGATCCAGCGAACGTCGCTTATTCGATCCTTGCGATGAACCTAAGAGAGCGTCGCCAGAACCTGTTGGCGACCATTCGTACCCTGGATCATCAGTTGAGGGCTATCGACCCTCTGGTGCGCGCCGCCGCTTAGTGGCGATACTTCGGAAGTCGTCATGCCGTATGGCTAACGACGCCCGCGGCAAAAACCGTATCCGGGGCCATTACGTGTGTAAGAGGCCATGCATTCGCGGGAGCGTAATACTACAGGTTGCCGGCTCAGCAGACTCGGGAATCCCGGCCTACCGGAAGCCGCCAATAATCGCAGGGGCAATGCTTCGACAGCAAATGGATGGATCAAAGCGCGATGAGTGCCCGATGTGTGTCGCTCTCGCAACGTTACAATTGTTCCGTAGTCCCGCGCAGTCATTTCGACTTCACAGGATGACGAATCCGGCGTTTAATTATGGCGGACCTGGGGCATGGGATTTTATCTCGAAGTCATTTTGAGGCCGGGTTCAGGAGGCCGCTGTCCAGCGCCAGCGGTCTCTTAGTTTATTTCAATCGTAGGAGGGAGGTCCGATGTGCCTACCCAGGTATTATGGGCTTTCGCCACGTCCATCGGTTGGACGGTCGTCGTGGCCGCGATCCTGATCTATATGATTTTCAGCCCTGGCTAAGCTCGGGACCTTGTTCAATCATGCGGCCTCGGCATTGATGGCGGTTACGGCGAGCTTGCTGAGCGCCTCGTCAGTCTTCTTTTCCTCGGCCAGCGTCTGGTCGATGAGCCTGACGGCGTCCTGCATGCCTAGTTTGGTTGCCCAAGCCTTTAACGTGCCGTAGCGGGCGATCTCGTAGTGTTCGACTGCCTGGGCGGCGGCAAGCAGCCCGGGGTCGAGCGCCGGCGTGTCGGCGTACTCCTCCATGATTTCCTTGCCCTCGTCGATGATTCCCTCGATCGCATCGCACTTTTTGCCGCGTGCCGGCTTGCCCATGAGTTCGAAGATCTTCTCGAGCCGTTCGATGTGGCCTTCCGTCTCGTCATGATGCTTATCGAAGGCGGCGCGCAGTTGGTCCGAGGCCGCGGCCTTGGCCATCCGCGGCAGCGCCTTGTAGATCTGTTTCTCGGCGTAGTAGATGTCCTTCACCGTATCGAGGAAGAGGGCACTGAGATCCTTGTCCGGCATGGGCGCTCTCCGTTGGTCGGGGGTTGCTTCGTGCGTCTCAACACGCGCGTCACAGCCAAGTTCCTATCTTTGATGGCCCGGAGGGAGGGCGCGTTGTCGCGGCCGAAGGGCGGGCTACTTTGCTTGCGGCCCCGCGCCGCGCGATCATGACATGACCCTCTAGCAGCCGCACCGACGCGGACTGTCGGTGTTGTCAAACTGCCGCGCTAACCCGACTTGACGGCTCTGTTGGCTCTCTCTTGAGCGCTCGCATGCACCGGTGAAGATTGTCGCGCGCCGGGACCCGGATGCACATGGACGGCCTTGGCCGTGAGCGGCTCGCCGCATTCCGAGCAGACCATGACGGGGTCGAACACCTTCTTGCAGGTCTTATGCTCGTGCAGCATCGGCCGCCCGCGCGAGTCGCCCATGTGGATGTCGCCCCAATGCACGATCGACATGATGATCGGGTAGAGGTCGAGGCCCTTCTGCGTCAGAATGTATTCGTAGCGCTTCGGCGATTCCTGGTACGGGATCCGGCGCAGCACGCCAAAGCGGACCAGTTTCTTCAGCCGGTCGGCGAGCAAATGCCGGGTAATTCCCAGCGTCGACTGGAATTCATCGAACCGGCGGATGCGAAGAAAGCATTCGCGCAGGATCAGCAGGCTCCAGCGGTCACCGATCACCGCAACGGTGCGAGCCAGCGAGCAGGGTTCCTCTTCAAGCGTATCCCATTTCATCAATGTCTCCAGTCACCTCCGACGCGAAAGCGATTTGAATTCTAAATCAGAACGAAATGAAGTCAACGCCTGTGCGGCAAATAATGAGGTTTTGTGCGATTCATGAGTTGACAGTTCTAAAAAAGAACTTTATGGATGCGCTGAGGATGAAGCTGATGACACCGCTGCGACAAATCGGAAGGGATGTGCATTCCATGGCAACCCCGCTCAAGCTTGAGTTCCACTTCGATTTCGGCAGTCCCAACGCCTATCTCGCCGAACTCGTGCTGCCGGAGATCGAGCAGCGGACTGGCGTTAAGTTTGCCTACGTTCCCGTTCTGCTCGGCGGCGTGTACAAGGCGACCGGCAACCTGTCCCCCGGCGAGTCATTGCGCGGGATCAAGAACAAGCCCGAATACAACGCGCTCGAGACCGAGCGCTTCTTGCGGCGCCATAACATCACGAAGTTCAGGTTCAATCCGTTCTTCCCCGTCAACACGCTGATGCTGATGCGCGGCGTCGTCGCGGCCGGGTTCGAAGGGCTGTTCGAACCCTATTTCCGCGCCGCCTATCATCACATGTGGGTCGAACCCAAGAAGATGGACGATCCCCAAGTCTTTCGTGACGCGTTCCTGTCCTCGGGCCTCGATATCGATCGCATCATCGCTCGCGCGCAGCAGGATGAAGTCAAGAAGAAGCTGATTGCAAACACCGATGACGCCGTGGCCCGGGGTTCGTTCGGATCGCCGACCTTCTACGTCGGCGACGAGATCTTCTTTGGAAAGGATCGTCTGCGCGAGGTCGAAGAGGAGATCGTCGCGCAATTGGCTGCCGAGCGGCGCAAGACCGCCTGATTCAGCGCGCAGGACAAAAACGGGCCCGAGGGCCGTTGCAGGGAGGTGTCAGTGGTGGCTTCGATGCAGACGGCGGCGGTAGAACATCTGGAAGGCTTGCCGAACCGCCTCCACGAGGTGATGGACCGGCACGTCGGCGCGACGCCGGACCGGCTCGCGCTGATTGACGACAAGGCAAGGCTGACCTATCGCGAGCTCGATCGGGCAGTGAGTACTGTCGCGGCGGCGCTGCAGGCGCTCGGCATCCGCGCCGGCGACCGGATGATGATCGTCAGCGAGAACTCGATTGCGCTCGCCTGTCTGCTGCTGGCCGCAAGTCGGCTCGATGCCTGGGCGATCGTGGTCAATCCGCGACTGTCGCCGCGCGAAGTCGATCAGATCAGGGATCACAGCGGCGCCCGCCGCGCCTTCTTCACCGCTGACGTGTCGCAGGAGGCCGCCGCCCACGCCAGGCGCTATGACGCGCCGGTGCGGGATGTCGGCCCGCTCCATGGCATCGGCGTAAGCCGCCTGAACGAGGCCACGCCGGCGGAGCCGGTCGAGGCTGAGGGCGCCAGGCAGGTCGCCGTTCTGATCTACACGTCGGGCACCACGGGCACGCCGAAGGGTGTGATGCTGACCCACCGGAATCTCTTGTTCAGCGCACGTGGCACCGCCGCCTGGCGCAAGATGACGGCGGATGACGTGCAATATTGCGTGCTGCCGATCTCCCATATTGTCGGCATCTCGCTGCTGACCATGACGCTGATGGTGGGCGCCACCGTGCGACTGGTCACGAAATACGATCCCGCTGCTCTTGTGAAGGCGATGGCGGAAGAAGGCATCACTATCCTCAACGGAGTGCCCGCGACCTATCAGCGCCTGCTCGAATACCGGCGCAATGCGGGGCTGCCGCAGCTTGATCGCGGCAGGTTGCGCGTGATTTCGGTGGCCGGTGCGCCGCTCGACCTCGAGCTCAAATCACGGGTCGAGCAGGAGCTCGGCCTGCCGCTGCTCAACGGCTACGGTATCACCGAATGTTCACCGGGGATTTCCGGCGTCCGGCCCGATGCGCCGCGGGCCGATCATGCGGTCGGCTCGATCCTGCCGGGGCTCGAAGCCAAGGTCATCGGGCGTGATGGCAAGGTTGTCGCCAGCGGTGAAGTCGGCGAACTCCATGTGCGCGGCCCGAATGTGATGCGCGGTTACTATCGCGCTCCCGATCTGACTGCGAAGGCGATCGATCCCGACGGCTGGTTCAACACCGGCGACCTTGCCCGGTTCGACCGCGACTGCCTCTACATCGTCGGACGGACCAAGGAGATGATCATCCGGTCCGGCTTCAACGTCTATCCTGCGGAGATCGAAGCGGTGCTGAGCACGCACGATGCGGTGGTGCAATGCGCCGTGGTCGGGCGGCAGGTGGAGGGCAACGAGGAGGTCGTGGCCTTTGTGCAATTGATCAAAGGCTCGAACACCACCGCGCAGGACCTGCTGGCCCATGTCTCTCCGCAGCTCACCTCCTACAAGCGCCCGTCCGAGATCATCCTTCTCGATGCGCTCCCGGCGACATCAACCGGGAAGATCCTGAAGCACAAACTGGCGGAGTCGCTGCGCAGTGCGGGCTGATGCCTCGCCCGGAGAAGAGTTCACCTCAACGCAAGGCCGGAGAAAACCATGCAGAAGAGAAACGCAACGGTAGCTGTGATCGGTGCCGGCGACTACATCGGCGGCGAGATTGCCAAGAAATTTGCTTCCGAAGGCTTTACGATCTTCGCCGGCCGCCGCAACGGCGCGAAGCTCGAGCCGCTGGTCAAGGACATCGAGGCCGCTGGCGGCGAGATTCACGCCCGCTCGCTTGACGCGCGCAAGGAGGAAGAGATCTTTTCCTTCCTCAACGACGCCGACAAGCATGCCCCGCTGGAAGTCTGCATCTTCAACATCGGCGCCAACGTCAATTTCCCGATTCTGGAGACCACCGAGCGCGTGTTCCGGAAGGTCTGGGAAATGGCCTGCTATTCCGGCTTCCTGGCGGGACGCGAGGCGGCACGGCTGATGCTGCCGCGCGGAGGTGGCAACATCTTCTTCACCGGCGCGACTGCGTCCTTGCGTGGCGGTAGCGGCTATGCCGCCTTCGCCAGCGCCAAGTTCGGACTGCGGGCGGTGGCGCAGGCGATGGCGCGCGAATTGGGGCCGAAGAACATTCACGTCGCGCATCTGATCATCGACTCCGGCGTTGATACCGAATGGGTGCGGCAGCGCCGCGTCGAGGCGCTGGGACCCAATGCGCTTGACGATCCCGACCTCTTGATGCCGCCGTCGTCGGTCGCGGCGTCCTACTGGCAGCTCTATCAGCAGCCGAAGAGCGCCTGGACGTTCGAGCTGGAAATCCGTCCCTTCGGCGAGAAGTGGTAGGGAGTCCGTTCGATGGAGCTCGCGCTTTCTCCTGAAGATGCGGCGTTTCGCGACGAGGTTCGCGCCTTCATCAAGGACAACTATCCGGCCGAGATGCGCGTCGCCAATCCGGAGACCGACCTCTCCAAGGAGCAGATGCTGCTCTGGCATCGCATCCTGCACAAGAAGGGCTGGATCGCGCCGCTCTGGCCGAAGGAATATGGCGGGCCCGGCTGGTCGATCACCCGCCGCTTCATCTTCGAACAGGAAACGACCCGCGGGGGCACCATGCCGCCACTGGCGTTCAGCGTCACCATGGTCGGCCCGGTCATCTATACCTTCGGCAGCGGCGCGCAAAAGAAAAGGTTTTTGCCACGCATTCTCTCCGGCGAGGACTGGTGGTGCCAGGGCTATTCCGAGCCGGGATCGGGCTCCGATCTCGCCTCGGTCCGGACCAAAGCAGTGCGTGACGGCGACCATTATATCGTCAACGGTCACAAGACCTGGACCACGCTCGCACAACACGCCGACTGGATTTTCTGTCTGGTGCGCACCGATCCCGCCGCCAAACCGCAGTCCGGCATCTCTTTCCTGCTGATCGACATGAAGTCGCCGGGCGTCACAGTCCGGCCGATCATCACCATCGACGGCAGCCACGAAGTCAACGATGTTTTCCTCGAGAACGTCCGTGTGCCCGCCGAGAATCTGATCGGCGAAGAGAACAAGGGCTGGACCTACGCGAAATTCCTGCTCGGCAATGAGCGCACCAGCATGGCCGGGATCGGCCGTTCCACGCGTTACATTGCGCGCCTGAAGAAGGTCGTGAAGGCCGAGATCCCGGAACACGATCCGGCGTATCTCGAATTCCTCAGGGACATCGCCCGCGTCGAGCTCGACGTCCTGGCGCTGGAAGCAACCGAACTTCGCGTCGTCGCCCAAATGGCGCGCGGCATCGACCCGGGGCCCGCGGCATCGTTGTTCAAGATTCGCGGCACCGAGATTTTCCAGACCATTACGGAATTGACCCATCGCGCGATCGGCAATTACGGCCTTGCGATCCGCGAGCATCCGGTCAGCGCCAATCATTTCATGCCGGGCCCGGATTACGGCCACACCGTGTCGGAAAAATATCTCAACTCGCGCAAGCTCAGTATCTACGGCGGATCGAACGAGATCCAGCGCAACATCATCGCGAAAGCGGTGCTCGGTCTGTAAGCGGCAGCGTCACGAGAGGATCGGATGGATATCCAGTTTACGGAAGAGCAGGAATTGTTGCGATCGAGCGTCCAGCGGCTCCTACGGGACCAGTATGATTTCGATGCCCGGCGCAAGATCATCGCAAGCGAGGACGGCTTCAGCCGCAAACACTGGGCGGCCTTCGCCGAGCTTGGTCTGCTCGCCGCGCCATTTTCGGAAGATGTCGGCGGGCTCGGCGGCGGGGTGCTGTCGACCATGATCATCATGCAGGAGTTCGGCCGTCACCTTGTCGTCGAGCCATTCGTCGAGACGGTCGTGCTCGCCGGCGGCGTGATCGAGCAGGCAGGATCTGAAGGGCAAAAGCAGAGCTTCATCCCCGACATCATCGCGGGGAGCAAGATCTGGGCGTTGGCGTGGACCGAGAAGGGCTCGCGCTTCGATCTGGCGGCGGTGACGACCACCGCTCGCCGCGATGGCGAGGATTATGTCCTGACCGGCGACAAGACCGCCGTTCTTGCAGCTCCTTGGGCTGACTACCTCATCGTCTCCGCCCGTACCTCGGGGCACCGCCACGACCGCGGCGGCGTCAGCCTGTTCGTGGTCGATCGCCGCGCTGCGAATTTGCATCTGCAAGGTTTCAAGACCATCGACGGCCGCCGTGCTGCCGAGGTCAGCCTGCGCGATGTGCGCGGTCAATTGCTTGGAAGAGAAGGCGAGGGCATGGCCGTGCTGGAAGCCTGTCGCGACCGCGCGATCGGCGCGCTGTGCGCCGAGGCCGTCGGCGCGATGGAGGAGCTGAACTCGGCGACGCTGGAATATTCCAAGACCCGAAAGCAGTTTGGCGTCACGCTCGGCACCTTCCAGGTGCTGCAGCACCGGATGGTCGACATGTTCATCGCGCATCAGGAGGCGCTCTCGCTGATGCAGCACCTCAATCTCAGCCTCGGCGCGAGCGAGGCCGGTGTCTCCCGGCTGGCGTCGGGCGCCAAGTCGAAGATCGGTTATGCTGGAAAGTTCGTCGCCGACCAGGCCGTCCAGCTCCACGGTGGTATGGGCATGACCGACGAGCTCGATGTCGGCCATTACTTCAAGCGAATTTCCTCCATCAACATCCAGTTCGGCGATCCCGCCTACCACGTGCTGCGCTACGCGCAGCTCGATACGGCCGCTTAAGGCAGAGAGGCAAGCATGACGACTGAAGCAGTGATCGTTTCCACCGCCCGCACCGGCGTCGGCAAGGCCTATCGCGGCGCGCTCAACAACACCGACGGACCGACCATGGCCGGCCATGTGATGGCCGAGGCAGTGAAGCGTGCCGGCATCGCGCCCGGCGAGGTCGAGGACGTGGTGATGGGCTGTGCGATGCAGCAGGGCACCATGGTGATGAACGTTGCGCGCAAGGGCGCGATCCGCGCCGGCCTCCCGGTCACGGTCGCCGGCACCACGATCGACCGCCAGTGCGCCTCCGGGCTGCAGGCGATTGCGGTCGCCGCGCGCTCGGTGATGCTTGACGGCGTCGAGATCGCGATCGGAGGCGGCATCGAGTCGATCAGCCTGGTGCAGAACGAACACATGAACCGCTTCCACGCCGTCGACGAGGAGCTGATGGCGATGAAGCCGGACATGTACATGTCGATGCTGGAGACCGCCGAAGTCGTCGCCGAGCGCTACGGCATCGGCCGTGACCGGCAGGATGAATACAGCCTCGAATGCCAGCGCCGCGTCGGCGCGGCGCTGCAGGGCGGCCGCTTCAACGACGAGATCGTGCCGATCACCACGAAGATGGCCGTCGTCAACAAGGATACCAAGGAAGTCAGCTATCAGCAGGTGACCCTGGCGAAGGATGAGGGCCCGCGTCCCGACACCACCGCCGAAGGACTCGCAAAGATCAAGCCCGTGTTCGAGGGCAAGACGATCAGCGCCGGCAATGCCAGCCAGCTCTCGGATGGCGCTTCTGCGTGCGTGATCATGAGCGACAAGATCGCGGCCAGGAAGGGCCTGAAGCCGCTCGGCATCTTCCGCGGCTTCGTGGCCGCGGGCGTCGAGCCGGACGAAATGGGTGTCGGCCCCGTCGCCGCGATCCCGAGGCTGCTGAAGCGCCACAATCTGAAGATCGACGACATCGATCTCTGGGAGCTCAATGAAGCCTATGCGGTGCAGGTGATCTATTGCCGCGACAAGCTTGGCATCGATCCAGACAAGTTGAACGTCAATGGCGGCTCGATCGCAATCGGCCATCCCTACGGCATGACCGGCGCGCGGCTAACCGGCCACCTCCTGATCGAGGGCCGCCGGCGCAAGGCCAAGTACGGCGTGGTCACCATGTGCATCGGCGGCGGCATGGGTGCAGCCGGCCTGTTTGAAATCGTCCACTGATCGGAAAACGCGGGAGCAAATCGTGAAGACAGCAATCACCGAACTGTTCGGCATCCAGCATCCGATCATCCAGGGCGGCATGCATTATGTCGGCTTCGCCGAACTCGCCGCGGCGGTGTCGAGCGCCGGAGGACTTGGCATTATAACGGGGCTCACCCAGAAGACGCCGGAACTGCTGGCGAAGGAAATCGCGCGCTGCCGCGAGATGACCGACAAGCCGTTCGGAGTGAACCTGACCTTCCTGCCAAGCTTCACGGCGCCGCCCTATCCGGAATACATCGCCGCCATCCGTGAAGGCGGCGTCAGGATCGTCGAGACGGCCGGGCGCAGCCCGGAGCAGTACATGCCGGCGCTGAAGGCGGCCGGCATCAAGGTGATCCACAAATGCACCTCGGTGCGGCATTCGCTCAAGGCCGAGAAGATCGGCTGCGACGCGGTCAGCGTTGACGGATTTGAATGCGGCGGCCATCCCGGCGAGGACGACATCCCGAACATGATTCTGCTGCCTCGTGCGGCCGACGAGTTGACGATCCCCTTTGTGGCCTCGGGCGGCATGGCGGATGCGCGCAGCCTGGTCGCGGCACTCGCCATGGGCGCGGCCGGCATGAACATGGGCACCCGCTTCATCGCGACGAAGGAGGCGCCAGTCCATCCCAATGTGAAGAAGGCGCTGGTCGAGGCGACCGAGCTCGATACCCGCCTCGTCATGCGCGCGCTGCGCAACACCGAGCGCGTTCTGAAGAACAAGGGCGTCGACCAGCTTCTCGAGATCGAACGCGAGAAGGGCGCGAGCCTGAAAATCCAGGACATCCACGAGCAGGTCGCCGGCGTCTATCCCAAGGTGATGATCGAGGGCGAGATGGATGTCGGCGCCTGGAGCTGCGGCATGGTGGTCGGCCTGATCCACGATGTCCCGACGGTCAAAGGGTTGATCGACCGCATCATGGTCGAGGCCGAGCAGATCATCCGGCAGCGGTTGACCGGCTTCCTCGACGGTACCGTTCAAAATGCACCGGCCCGCGCAGTGGCCTGACGGAGACCGCCATGACCGAGCATGTCAAAACCGAAATCACCAACGGCATCCTAACGCTGACGCTGCAGCGCCCGGAGAAGAAGAATGCGCTGACGGGCGCCATGTACGACGCTCTATCTGATGCGCTGAGAAAGGCGGAGGCGGATGCCTCCGTCCGCGTGGTGCTGATCCAGGGTGACGGCGACAGCTTTACGGCCGGCAATGATCTGGCCGATTTCGCGAGCCAAGCGCGCGGCGAGGTTCCCGTCGATAGTCCTGCCCACCGTTTCATCGAGACCATCAGCAAGGCCGGCAAGCCGCTGGTCGCCGCCGTGCAGGGCAATGCCGTCGGCGTCGGCACCACAATTCTGCTGCATTGCGATCTCGTCTATCTCGCCGACAACGCGCGGCTGATCACGCCTTTCGTCAATCTCGCGCTGGTTCCGGAAGCGGCGTCGAGCTGGCTGTTGCCGTTGCGGATCGGACATGCGCGCGCCTACGCCATGTTTGCGCTGGGCGAGCCGATGGAGGCGTCCGCTGCGCTCGCGTGTGGTCTGGCCAACGCAGTGGTGCCGCAGGCCGAATTGCGCAAGCGGGCGCTTGACGCAGCGACGACGCTGACCAAACGCCCCGCGGGCGCGCTGGGCCAGACCAAGAAGCTGATGCGTGATCACCAGCGGATCGCGGCGCAGATTGCCGAAGAAAGTCAATTGTTCAAGGAGCGCCTGAAGACACCGGAGGCGCGCGAGGCGTTTGCAGCCTTCGCCGAACGGCGTCCGCCGGATTTCTCGAAAGTCGGCTGATCAACGGGCGAGCGGATCACAACACCGAGGGAGCGAGCATGGGCAGCGCGGGCAGTTATCAGTATCCGACCATGGAATCGGTGATCTACGGTAGGCCCGCGGCCGAGGCGCTGCGCGACGAGGCCGAACGTCTCGGTGCCAAACGCGTCTATCTGATCGCAAGCCGCACGCTCAATACGACGACAAGCGAGATCGAGAAGATCCGCACGGCCCTTGGCGACCGTCACGCCGCGACCTTCGACGGCATCCCGCAGCACACCACGCGCGAAGTGGTGGTCAAGGTGGCAAGACAAGCCAAGGACGCGAAAGCCGATCTGGTGGTTGCGATCGGCGGCGGCTCGGTGGTCGATGCAGCCAAGATCGCGCTGATGTGCATGGAGCACGAGATTTTCGAACAAGACGGGCTCGATGGCTTCGAGACCACGCCGGAGCGGCGCTTCGGGCAATTCCGGACCCCGAAGGTCCGTATGATCGCCATTCCGAGCACACTATCGGGCGGCGAATACAATTCCGGCGCGCTGGTCACCGATGTCAGGCGCAAGCTGAAGCAGATCTTCAATCACCCCATGATGATGCCGCGCAGCATCATCCTCGATCCCGCGATGACCAGATACACGCCGGAGAAACTCTGGCTTGGCTCCGGCACTCGCGCCATGGATCACGGCATCGAGGCGATTTGCTCCAGCCGTCCCAATGTGCTCGTCGATACCGTGTGTCAACGGGGGTTACGCTATCTGCATGATGGTCTGCTGCGCACCAAGAACGACCCGAACGACGAAGAGGCGCGACTGAATTGTCAGTTGGGCTCGTGGATGTCGGCCTTCGGATTGCAGGCAAGGGTGCCGATGGGCGCGAGCCATGCCATCGGCCATGTGCTCGGAGGTACCTGCGACGTACCGCACTACTTCTGCACAGCGGTAATGATGCCGAGTGTGCTGCGGTACAATCACCCGGCTACAGAAGCCGCTCAGAAAACGATAGCCGCGGCGCTCGGCGCGCCGGATCGCGACGCCAGCGAAGCTTTCGCAGACTTCATTGCGGAGCTCGGCCTGCCACGGCGGCTGGCCGAGGTCGGCGTGGACGAGGGCCGTTTCGATCTGATCGGCAAGAACGCGATGCTGTCGATTTTTACACGCGCGAACCCGCAACCGATCCGCGAGCCAGCCGATGTCGTCAAGATACTGAAGCTAGCGGCCTGAATAGTGGTCTGATGATGAAGCCAGCCTCGCGTTCGACTTCGCGGGCCATAGGTAGACCGCGCAAATAGTGGAGGAACGTACGGTGTTTCGAAGCATCCGACTGGCCTATGCACTTGCGATTACGATTTCGGCACCCTGCTGGGCGGGCGATGCGCCCGGCGTCACGGCGACAGGAATCAAGATCGGGGGCATATTTCCGTTAAGTGGAGCCGCTTCCTCAATCGGTCAGGTTGGCCACGGCGTGCATGCCTACGTGCAATCGATCAACGATCGCGGAGGTATCAACGGACGCAAGATCGAATACATTGTTCTCGATGATGCATATAGCCCGCCGAAGGCGTTTGAACATGCGCGCAAGTTGGTGGAGAGTGACGAGATCGCGTTCATGTTCAGCCAGCTCGGTACGGCGGGCAATTCGGCCGTGGCAAAATATCTTGCCACGAAGCGGGTGCCGACGATCGCGATCGTCACAGGCGCGAGCAAGTTCACCGCTATCAAGGACTATCCGCTCACGACCACCGGCCTTGTCAGTTACGACACCGAGGGGAAGATCTACGCAAGATATCTGATGCGTTCCTTGCCCACGGCAAAATACGCAATCCTGTTCCAGAACGACGATCTTGGCCGTGACTACGTCAACGCCTTCAAGGCCGTCCTGGGCGCAGATTTCAACAAGCGTGTGATCACCGCCAGTTACGAGGTAACGGAGCCGACGGTTGACTCGCAGGTGGTGGCACTTAAGAGCTCCGGCGCCCAAGCTCTGTTCATTGCAGGTACGCCGAAGTTTGCCGCACAGGCTATCCGCCGCGCGGCCGAGACGGGCTGGAAGCCGATGGTCTTTATCAATTTCCCCTCGTCATCGGTCGCCGGCACGCTGAAGCCGGCGGGCCTGGAAAACTCCGTCGGTGTGATTGTCGGCACTCCGAACAAGGATCCGAACGACGAGAATTGGAAGGATGACGAGGGCGTCAAGGCCTACCGCGCCTTCTTCGAGAAATATCTGGCGGGATCCGATATCAGCAACACGAGCTACCTCACCGGCTATCAGCAAGGAATGGTGCTGGAGCAGATCCTCCGGCAATGCGGCGACGATCTCTCGCGAGACAACGTCATCAAGCAGGCGAAGTCTCTGAAGAGCCTCGCGTTGCCGACAGCGCTGCCCGGTGTCCGGATCAACACCAGCGAGAGCAACAACATGATCTGGACGCAGTTGCAACTCCAGCGCTGGACCGGGACACGCTGGGAGCAGTTCGGTGAAATTCTCGACGCGGGCTCGGAGTAGACGTCCGCCGACCTGATGCCCGGGAGCACAGGCATGGGCATCGCCGCGCGAAGAAACAGTTCGTCAGGAGAGCTCCACCATGGCTGACTTGCGAATATTCTCATACCTGCCGAACCCCCGTGTATGGAAGGCGACCATCGCTGCCCGGTTCTGCTGCCTGGAGGTCGAGGTCAGAGGGGCGTCGGGCAAGGAGTTGCGGGACTGGTTGTGGGACTATGACGCGCGTCCTCTGGCCGCGAATGAACGTCAATCGCTTTCGTCCTTCGCGCGCACCGGGCGGGTCGGGCTGGCCGGCGCCCAGCTCTTCAAGACCGAGGCTTTCCTGGAGGCGCAGCCGTTCGGCAACGTGCCCGCCGCTTTTGGGCCCGATGGAAGGATTGGAGTTTTCGAGTCGAACAGCATCATGCGGGCAGTGGCGCGTCTGGGCGAGGCGGGGTTTCCGCTCTACGGGCGTGACGCCCTTGAGGCGTCGCGGATCGACAGCTTTCTGGATGTCAGCCTGGTCTTTGCGAGGGACTCCCAAATCTACCTCCTTGCGCTGTCGGGTGGCACGGTTGACGCGGCGATTCACGCGCGCGCCAAGGAGGCGTTCGCGATCTACGCCTCAGGACTCGAACAGGCGTTGTCTCCGCGGAAGGAGACGCTGGTGGGGAACGGCATTACGCTCGCCGATATCTGCTTTGCCGCAGAGCTTGCTCTGTTCATGAATGAGCATGCGCGGGCGGAGCAGTTGAGGGAGCGTGGGCTGGACCAGATCCTGCACCCGCGCGTCCAGAACGATTATCCCCTGATGTTTGCTCATTTCGCTCGGTTGCTCGAGCACGAGCATTTCAGGCCGGAGCTCAAGCCATACGTCGAAAAATTGTTGTCGAAAGCGGCACCCTGAACGCGAGGTCTGCCGGCTGCAACGAGGAGGATTAATCGCATGACCGCGCCTGTTTGCCTGATCACCGGCGTCGGACCCGGCACGGGTTCGGCACTCGCGAGGAGATTTGCCGAGGGCGGCTATCGCGTGGCGCTTCTCGCAAGAAGCGAAGAGCGCCTTGCCGCGCTGGAGAAGGAGCTGTCGAACTCAAAGGGATATCGCTGCGACGTGTCGGATCCCGCGCAGGTCGAGGCGGTGGCCTCGGCGGTGGAGCGCGATCTCGGTCATCCCGGCGTCGTCATCCACAACGCGGTCGGCGGCGCATTCGGCACGTTCCGCGAGATCGATCCGTCCATTCTCAATCGCAACTTCCAGGTCAATACGATGGGGCTGTTGTACCTCGCCAGGCGATTTGCCCCGGCGATGGTTGGCGCGGGTGAGGGCGCCATCGTCGCCACCGGCAACACGTCGGCATTGCGAGGCAAGCCTGGTTTCGCCGGCTTCGCGCCGACCAAGGCAGCGCAGCGGATCCTGGCCGAAGCGATGGCGCGCGAGTTGGGACCGCGAGGAGTGCACGTCGCGTATGTCGTTATCGATGCTGTCATCGACCTGGAGTGGACGAGGAAGCGCTGGCCGGACCGGCCGGACGACTTCTTCATTAAGCCGCGGGCGATCGCGAACGAGATTTGGCACCTCGTTCACCAGGATCGCAGCGCGTGGTCATTCAATGTCGAACTGCGGCCGTTTGGTGAAGCCTGGTAACCGCACGCGAAGGCGGAAGCGCAAAGGCATAGAACTCCGTCGTCGACTGGGGTGGTACGCTGTGCCGAGCGCGGACTGGAAGTGCACGGGGTGCGCTGGCCGGATTTTGGACCGCAAGCTTGGAGCAGGATCGGACAAGGCATGGCCGCTTTAGGGAAGACGCCGGATCTTTCCCGCGCCTAAAACGCACCCCGGACGCTCAAACCAAGGCCTCATTATGCCCAAGTTCCCGGACGGCGCCGCCACGCCGGCGTCGATCGTCGACGCCCTGAAGGCGGTCGCTGGCAATCCGCCGAGGGCGCGGGCAAGCTTTGCCAAGGGCCGATGCGTTCGCGGCACCTATGCCCCGTCGGACCAGGCGCAGGAGATTACGAAATCCCGAAGCTTCACACGGCCATCACGCGTGCTGGCGCGCTTCTCGATGGGCGGCGGCGATCCCAATGTGGCGGATACCAATGGGCTCGTGCTGCGCGGTTTCAGCTTCAGGCTCGGTGATGACAGCCATCGCTCGGACATTCTCACGGAAAGCGCGCCGGTGCACTTTGCGAGAACGCTCGATCAGATGCTGGCTTTCCTCAAAGCGCGAATTCCTGGACCGGACGGCAACGTGAATGTGGCGAAAGTCAAGGCATTCTCCGCCGCCAATCCCGAAACGTTGCGTCAGGCAAGCTACATTGCCACGCGCCCGCTGCCCGGGAGCTTTGCCGGCACGGCCTATTGGGGTGTGCACGCCTTCCCGGCCACGAATTCAAAAGGTGAGACGCGCTTCATCAAATTCAGGGTCGTTCCGGCCGGCGGGGAAATCACGCTGACGGAGGAGGAGGCCAAGGCGAAATCGGCCGACTTCCTGCACGAGGACCTCGTACATCGAATCGCTTCAGGCGGTGTTCGGTTCAACGTGATGGCGCTGCTCGGCCGTCCCGGCGATCCCACCATGGACGTGACCATCCGCTGGCCGGATGAGGACAAGCGCGACGCCGTGCGACTTGGATCGATCGTCATTACCGGCGTTGAAGCCGACGATGCATGCGACGCGTCCATCTTCAATCCGGCAAACCTCGCCGAAGGCATCGGTCATCCGCCGGACGAGATCTTCGCAGCGCGCCGCGCGGCCTACGCGATCTCATTGGCGAAGCGGCGCTGACCGGATGCGGTGTGGCCCCGTCCTGAATTAGCTTTCCGGGGCGCCGTGCACCTCGCGGCGCCACGCTCCCGGGCTGGCGCCGACCACCGCCGAAAACACCCGCGTAAAATGGCTTTGATTGGCAAACCCGGCCGATATCGCAATCTCGGACAGCGGAAGGTCGCGGATGGTCATCAACTGCTTGGCCACCTTCACGCGCTGGCGGAGCAGCCATTGGTGCGGCGGCAGGCCGACCGAGAGACGAAATGCGCGAGAAAAATGGCTGACCGAGAGGTCAAACTCTGCCGCGATTTGCTGCAATGAGAACTTTCCGCCGAGATCGGCCTCGAGCCTTTCGCAGGCCCGCTTCGCCTGCCACGGGGCAAGGCCGCCGCGGGCCGGTTCGCTGACGCGCCGCAGTCCGCCATAGGTCTGAGCGACGTGGGCAGTGAGCGCGAGCATCGTGTAATCGATGAAAAGCTGGTTGGTCTCGGCCGGCCGGCGCAGGGCTTGCAAGAGCGACGCGCCCGTATGACGGATGACCTCGTCGTCATGGCCCACACCGAGCCGGCAGTCGAGGTCGCCAACGCGCGGCGCGCCTGACTGTTCAGCAATGCCGTCGAGCGCCGAGCGCGTAACATAGAAAAAGAGCGAGTGGAACGGCTTGTCGATTACGTAGCGCGGATCGCGCTTGAGGTCGTAAAGATATGTTGCGCCCGCCTGGACATCCGCCTTCATGACGCATTTGCCGCGCTCCCAGAGCTCGCAGTCGGGGTAATCGTGAAGCTTCAGGCTGACGAGAAAGGCGTCCTCTGCTGTCAGAGAGCCGGAGAGACCGGGCACGGGAGCATCATTTCGCGTCTCGGTGACCGCGAGTTCGACGCTGCGCAGTGAACGCGTGATCAGCGAGGGTGGTGCATGCTCCAGGTGCAAGAACTGCCCGAGTCTCTGACCGAACTGCCCGAGCCGCTGTCCGTGGCCGCCAGCCTCTGACATACAAATCGACCTATCAGTGAATGTTGGACAAGGCAGGTCAAATCACCCCGCGGGAACGCTCATTATCGGGGATCAGCGAATGGCCGTCTAGGTGCTCGCGAAATGCGTAGCGATTGTGACAGCATGCCGGATCAATCGCGGTTAATTGATTCAAAGTGATTTAGACTTGATTTTGCGGCAGCGACGATGGCCATGTTCAGCAACAGCGAGTCAGAGCGCGCGCTGCTGACAATTTCGACTTTCGTCGCATGCGGCAAAGTGCCCAGCGATGGCGAGCTTGGAGCAGGATCGGACAAAGCGCCGCCGATTTGGGAAAGACGCCGGCCAGCTCAGCCCTTAGTAACCGCACCGAAAACACAAACCGACAATCCCGACTGAATCGGCGAGATCGGATTCGCCGCACGACACCGTTACGCGGCTCGCCGTTACGAGCACACGACGGCTCCGCGTCTCATTTGGCCCACGGCCAGGTCTGTACGGAGTGAGCGCATGACCCTCCAAACGCGAGCTCAAGCGATGAGTAAGCCGATCTTGCACGATCGTTTGCCGGATCCGCCCGCTGCCTCCGAGACGCGTCCGCGCGAGTTGCGTAGCGCAGAGCGACGCCGGGCCGATGTGGAGATGAGCCGCGTGCTCAAGACCAACCCGCTTCGCATTGCGTCGGACCCGTCCAATGGCGCGATCGCCTACTGGAAGCATGGTGCCCTGCACGACGTTGTCGAGCCCATGCTCGATCACGTCGTCATGACCTATCCTGCCGGACCACAGCGTCTGGAACGACGCACCGGGAAATCAGCGGCGATTGGAACGGCGCGTCCTGGAGTTGTGACGATCATTCCGGCCGGCTCGACCTCGCGATGGGATATTGCTGGGCCCGTCAGCGTCGTTCAGCTCTACCTTCCGCATACAACGCTCCAGCGCGTTGCCGGCGAAGCCCGTATGGCCGCGCCCAGCGATCTGCTGGAACGAACGGGGCATCCCGACTCCATCACTTCGCGGCTGCTCTTGAGTGCAGCTGATGTCATCGAGGGCAACGCGGCGCTGGATAACCTGTTCAGGCAACAGCTGACGGATCTGCTGGCGACGCGCCTGCTGACTGCGCATGTCGGCTCGTCAACCGTGGTCCACCCGACCGTGGGCGGGCTGTCACCGACGGTCCTGCGCCGCGCCATCGAGCGATTGCGCTCGGACAGCGATGCGGACGTGTCTCTCGGCGCGCTCGCTGCGGACGCCGGGCTGTCGCGCTTCCATTTCTGCAGAGCTTTCAAGGAAAGCACCGGGCTTTCACCTCATGCCTGGCTGCGCCAGCATCGGCTCGACCAGGCCATGAACATGCTGCGCGATACGGACGAATCGGTCGTCTCGATCGCGGCCGCGCTTGGCTATTCCTCCCAGACCGCGTTCGCTGCCGCGTTCCGGAAGCTGACCGGCGAAACGCCTAGCGATTGGCGCAAACGCACGCGTTAGCAGCAATCTCCCTTCAGATACGGCAATCGCTCTGGGGCAGTCGCGTACGCAATTCGCTAGATCAGCGCAGTGCCTACGTCACAACCAACGGAGACAAGCGATGAACTGGAGGAAGCTCGGCAGCTCCCTTGCAATCGCCCGGCGACGCAGAGTCGTGGCGACCGCCCTTCTATACGGCCTTTCATTGACCGTTCGCTTCACTTCCGCGGCGGGCGAAGAAATCGAAGCTCCGGCGCCGGCTGCTCGAGGCGCCAATCCCATGATGTCCATCATGATCAACGACGGCGCGCAAATCCTCCACAAAGACTGGCTGACAAGTGCGTTTCACCGCGGATGGCTCGGGTCCAGAGGCTGCCGCGCGGAATGTGAAGGTGCCGTGCCGATGCCGTTCACGCCGGGCTGCGCCTCTCATCCATAGAGGGCCCGGCGTCGTCATTGCCCCACTCACGATTGCAAGAAGCCTTGCCGCCATCGATCAGCGGCGGCGGTAACGCGCGCAAATTCGAGAATGCCAACCCACAGGAGTAGATCACATGCGACTTGTCATCATAGGCGCCGGCTTCGCCGGCATGTACGCCGCACTTTCCGCAGCCCGACTGCGCGACATCCAGGGCGTTTCGCCCGAGGCGCTCGAGATCGCGCTGATCGCGCCGGAACCGACGCTCGTGATTCGTCCTCGGCTCTATGAGCCGAAGCCGGAGACCCTGACGGCGCCTCTCCTGGACGTCCTCAACGCGATCGATGTCGTCTATGTGCAGGGCAGCGCCGAGACGGTCGACACCAAGGCACGCACCGTGCAACTCGTCACCGCCAAGGGCGCACGAAAGACGCTGCCTTACGATCGGCTGGTCGTGGCCACCGGCAGCCGATTGTTCCGTCCGAACGTTCCAGGCCTTGCGGAGCACGGGTTCAGCGTCGACCAGCTCGACGACGCAATTGCGCTCGACCGGCACCTGCACAGTCTCGCAGGCCAGCCGGCCTCGAGGGCGCGCGACACTGTCGTCGTTGCCGGGGGCGGCTTTACCGGCATCGAGGCGGCGACCGAAGCGCCCTCCCGGCTCCGTGCGATCCTCGGCAAGGATGCCAAGCCTCGCGTCATCATCGTTGATCGCAACAAGGCGATCGCGCCCGACATGGGCGAAGGTCCTCGCCCCGTCATCGAGGACGCTCTGCGCAAGCTCGGCGTGGAGACCCGGCTCGGCGCCGGCGTCGCGTCGCTGGACAAGTCCGGCGTCACGTTATCTGACGGCGAACGCATCGAGTGCGCGACCGTGATCTGGGCTGCGGGGATTCGCGCCGCTCCGTTGACCGCGCAGATTCCCTCAGAGCGCGACAATTTCGGCCGGCTGCTCGTCGACCGGGATCTGCGCGTGCCGTCGGTGGCGGGCGTCTTTGCGACCGGCGATGCCGCCAGGGCGGCATGCGACGATATTGGCAACTATGCGCTGATGTCGTGCCAGCACGCCACGCGGATGGGCGCCTTTGCCGGCAACAATGCCGCCGCCGAACTGTTGGGCGTTCCGACCAAGCCCTACCACCAGAAGGGTTACGTCACCTGCCTCGACCTCGGCAAAGCCGGCGCATTGTTCACGCGGGGCTGGGAGCGCGAGGTGGCGATGGTCGGCGACGCCGCCAAGAAGACCAAGCAGGAGATCAACACCGTCTGGATCTATCCGCCGCGGCCCGAGCGCGCCGCCGCGCTGGCCTCGGCCGATCCGGAGCGTGTGACTGATGTGACAGGATTCTTCTAGACCCTTCACGCGAAACGGGCCGCGCTTTCCCGCCGAAGCGCGGCCCGCTCACCTCAGATCACTCTGGAGTTCGACCACGATGAAACACGAGACCGTGCGCGCGACAGCGTTCGCCATGCCGCTGACCAATCCGGCCTTTCCACCCGGCCCCTATCGCTTCATCAACCGCGAGTACTTCATCATCCAGTACCGCACCGATCCCGAGGCGTTGCGGCGGATCGTGCCGGCTCCGCTCGAGTTGACCGAGCCGGTGGTGAACTACGAATTCATCCGCATGCCTGACTCGACCGGCTTCGGCGACTACACCGAAAGCGGCCAGGTCATCCGGGTGTCCTACCAGGGCGAGCGCGGCAGCTTCACCCACCAGATGTTTCTC
This sequence comes from Bradyrhizobium lablabi, assembly GCF_018131005.1. GTDB lineage: Bacteria > Pseudomonadota > Alphaproteobacteria > Rhizobiales > Xanthobacteraceae > Bradyrhizobium > Bradyrhizobium lablabi_D. Next base: position 473,116 of record NZ_JAFCJK010000003.1, on the reverse strand, counting down.
AACGATCATCCGCCCATAGCCGGTGGGCGCGAGCTGTGGGCCTTTCCCAAGAAGCTGGCGCAACCGAAGCTCGCGGTCGAGATCGACACGCTGGTCGGCACCTTGAACTACGGCTCGGTCCGTATCGCGACCGGCACCATGGGCTACAAGCACCGCGCCCTCGACGCCGCGCTCGAAGCCAGGAAGCTTGCCGCACCCAATTTCCTGCTCAAGATCATTCCGCATGTCGACGGCACGCCGCGCATTTGCGAGCTGGTGCGCTACCACCTCGAAGACGTCACCGTGAAGGGCGCATGGACGGGACCCGCGGCCCTCGACCTCTGCTCGCATGCTTTGGCGCCAGTCGCCGAATTGCCGGTGCTTCAAGTGCTGTCAGCCAAGCACCTTGTCGCCGACCTGACGCTTGGGCTTGGCACCGTGGTCCACGACTATCTCGCCCCGAGCGAGACCGTGCGGCGGCGCGGATCGTCCTCCGAGATGCGACGCGAACGCCGGCTGATCGGATCAACAGTTACATCGGGAGTTTGGGAAATGCTGAACGTGTTACGCGAGCAAATCGATCCTGTGTCGCAGCAGACCAAATCGCTGCCGTACGACGTCATCGCCCTGGTGCTGCAGGGTGGTGGAGCGCTCGGAGCCTATCAAGCGGGAGTCTATGAGGGCCTGCATGAGGCCGGCATCCGGCCGAACTGGCTCGCCGGCATTTCGATCGGCGCGCTCAACGCCGCGATCATCGGCGGCTCGCCCGAAGCCGAACGCGTGGCGCGCCTGCGCGAATTCTGGGAAACCATCTGTGCCACTCCCGTGGAATGGCCAGCCGGCGAGGGGCTTGCCGATGCCATGCCGTTCGCTTTCGACATGCGCTCGCTGCACAATGCATTCGCAGCGATGAGGGCCTTGGTTCAGGGGCAGCCCGGCTTCTTCAAGCCACGCTTCCCGCCGCCGCTTTGGTCGCCCTTTTCAGGCGACGCGGCGACAAGCTTCTACGATACGTCTCCACTGAGCCGGACGCTGGAGCGGCTGGTCGATTTCGATCGGCTGAATTCGGGCGAGGTGCGTGTCAGCGTCGGCGCGGTCAATGTCCGCACCGGCAATCTGGTCTATTTCGACACGGCCGAGCGCCGGCTGGGAGCCGAGCATTTCATGGCCTCAGGCGCCTTGCCGCCGGGATTTCCATCGGTCGAAATTGATGGCGAACACTATTGGGATGGTGGCGTGGTCTCGAATACGCCCCTCTCTCGAGTGTTGTCCGGTGATCCGTGCGACACGCTGACCTTCCAGATTGATCTCTGGTCGGCCAAGGGCCGCGTTCCCTACGACATGATGGAAGTGTCGAGCCGGCAAAAGGACATCCAATATTCCAGCCGCACGCGCGCGATCACGGACCAGGCAAAGCGGATGCAGAAGATGCGTCAGGCGTTGCAGCGCACGATAGAGCTGTTGCCTGAAGCCGCGAGGCAGGATCCGGAAATCCGTGCCATCGCGGAGATGGCCCGTCATCGCTCCTGCAACATCATCCACCTGATCTACCAGTCCAAGATCTACGAGGGCCATTCAAAGGACTACGAGTTCGGGTTGAACGCGATGCGTGCCCACTGGCAGAGCGGGCTGGAGGACATCCGCCGCACGCTGGCCGATCCGCGGCGCCTGGACCCGCCGGCTCCCGAGCTCGGCCTCGTCACCCACGATATTCATCGCCGTGATTGAGCGGCGGCAGGTTTCATCTCTCAAAGCATCGAAAGGAACCCCTCATGCTGAAGGGCAAGATAGCCATCGTCACCGGATCCACCAGCGGCATCGGGCTGGGGATCGCCAGGGAGTTGGCCAGGCTCCGCGCCAACCTCGTGCTGAACGGCTTCGGCGATGCAGGCGAGATCGAGGCGGTCCGCAGCGGGATCGAGCGCGAGCACGGAGTGAGCGTCGTCTACAACGGCGCGGACATGTCGAAGGAAGAAGCCGTGCGCGGATTGATCGCCACGACGATCGAGAGATTCGGACGCCTCGACATCCTTGTGAACAATGCCGGCATACAGTTCACCGCGCCGGTGGAAGAATTCCCGCCTGCGAAGTGGAACGCGATCATTGACATCAACCTGTCGGCGGCCTTCCATGGCATTGCCGCGGCGGTGCCCCAGATGAAAAAGCAACGTTGGGGACGGATCGTCAACATCGCCTCCGCGCATGGCCTCGTCGCATCAACGCACAAGGCAGCCTACGTCGCGGCCAAGCATGGACTGGTCGGCCTGACGAAAGTGGTCGGACTTGAGACCGCCGGAAGCGGCGTGACCTGCAATGCCGTCTGTCCCGGCTGGGTGCTCACGCCTTTGGTCGAAAAACAGATCAACGACATCGCCTCGCAAAAAGGCATCAGTCACGAGGAAGCCGCAAAAGATCTCCTGGCCGAGAAGCAACCGTCCTCGGATTTCGTCTCTCCGGCGCAGCTTGGCGGCACCGTCGCGTTCCTCTGTTCGGCCGCGGCAGACCAGATCACCGGCACGACGATCTCTGTCGATGGTGGTTGGACGGCACAGTAATCGGCGGAGCATGCAAACGGCTAAATCGCCGATCCATTCGCCGAGGACATTGAGCGCGCGATGGAGACCAGTTGAGGCCAGCCGCATCCGCGATGCGGCTGACCGAGTTTTACAAGCGGTTCCGAGAGCTGGCTCGCGCAATTGCGCCGTCGAGGTTTCACCAACCTCCATTTGAATGATGACGGGGCTGCCGAGCTCAAGCACCATGCGGTCGCAGACCTGAACAGCGCCCGATGAGATGAGCAATTGTCCTGCATGTGGCGGTCACTCAACTGCCAAACTGTTCGATGTAACAGCGGACCAGGCCTCCCGAAGTTTCGTCAATCCACGTCAGTATCCAGATCGCTCGAAGGAGCTGACACGGCACCTGGCGCTGCTTTGGGGCTGCAGCAGATGTGACGTCCGCAGATGCGCGGATTGCGGTTTCGGCTTCGCAGAGCCGTTCGTCGCGGGCGGGCCCGAATTTTATAATCTGGCCGCGCCGCACCCTTCCTATCCAACCATGAAGTGGGAGTACGCAAGGACGATCGAAGAGTTCAGGGTCATGAAGACAGCGGGAAGAACTGTCATCGATGTGGGAGCGGGATTTGGGTATTTTCTCGATCTCGTCAACAACAAGTTGTTCCGCACGTCGGACATTTATGCGGTCGACTACAACGAGCAGGCGATATCCGTCCTGAAATTGAAAGGCTTCAACGCCTATTCCAGCGACCTTCGATCGGACAGCTTCGAGCCCATGAAAGAGGCGTTCGACATTATTTGCATGTTTCAGGTCTTCGAGCACATGGACCGGGTGGATGAAGTCTTCGCGCGATTGAAATATCTTCTAAAGGCGCAAGGGTCCGTGTTCATCGCCGTGCCAAATGACATCAGAACCTATTTCATGGAACGCCACGGCTCGCTGGTCGACGTGCCGCCGAACCACATTGGCCGCTGGACCAGGGAAGCGTTCGGCGCAATCTGTCGGCGGCACGGTCTGCAATTGACCAAATGCGAGCGCGAACCGTTCAAGCTCGTCAGTTTCCTCAAACAAGACCTTGTGGAGAGCTTCTTGTCCAGGGCAGAGAAGCCCGGTAGCGTGGGCGAATTCGTGCGTGGCCTGCCGCGGAGCCAGGCGCAACGGATTGCGCTCGCTCTGACCGCCCTCGCGTTTTCACCATCACGCTTGCCAGCATGGACCGACGCGGCCAGGAATTCATCGACGCTGGGAAGCGCACTCTGGGTGAGGATCGACAAAATCTCCTGACCAGCGCTGCCGGCTTGCAAGAGCGGAGATCGCTTGGGTACCTACCTTACGTTCGTCTCGGCCGCGATCAGGGCCTTGCCTTCGATGGTCTGAATCGTCAATTGTATCGGCCCGCTGCTAGCGGCAGGAATTCCGGCCGTAACGCGATTTCCATTGTTCGGGTCGGCCGTGACACGGTCATCGAACAGGACGGCATTGCCTCGCCGCAACACGACGCGCAACGGCGTGGCCGGTTCGATACTGAAGAACTGAGCCGTCACGCCGGACGCCCCCGCGGAGAGATTGACCAGAATGTTCTCATTCGCATGAGTCACGTTGCTCATGCCGACGGTCGGGCTGTAAGTCTCTCGAATGGACACCTCGCCCAGGGCGGGGAAATCAGCGCTATGGAAAAACTGGTCCGACACGCCCGCCCACAGTTCGACGTAGGGCCGCGATTCGGTCGGCTCTTTGCGTGCATCGATTTCGTTGGTGAATGACGGAAACCCCCAGGTCCACATCTTGAGGCCTCGCGTGACGGTATTGTCCGCGATCCGAATAATTCCTTCTTCGTTATCGTGGTTGATGACGCCCCAGAAATTGCCACCCTGCATATCGGGCGATGCGTAAGCGATGCCCATCGTCGGCCAGTTCTTGAAATAGCGCAGCTGTTCGAAGCGGTGACTGCCCATGCCCGCACTCTCGTCGCTCTTGGCCAGATTGGCCGACCAGGCGGGCGTGGTGTAGGCCGAGATCGGCGCGATGATTTCAGCGCCCCCCGTCGTCCTGGGATTTTTCGGGTCCGATCCAGGCGCGAGCGTCGTGCAGGTCCAGTACTCATATTGGATCGTCCTGGCTTGCGGGTTTTTCAGCACGACGCGCGCGTCGAGCGCGGCGCGTTCGGCCTTCAGCGTGACATAGTAGGTCGCTTCGATACCCGTCGAGCCGATCCTGAATTTCGCCGGTGGCGCGCTATACGCGAAATCGTCCCTCAGAGACATCGCCACCGTCACTTCGTCGGCGTCCTCCTTCACCACCTTGAAATCCCATGGCTTCAGCCATGTCTTGCCGTGCTCGGCATCCGGGAATGTGGGAAAGATGCCTCCATACACCATCAGCCAGTCGTAATAGAAATTGCGCGCCTTGATGCCATAGGGCACGCCAACTTCCGTGCGATAGAGCTCCTCGTGGCCGGTTGGCTTGTAAATGATTGAAAGAATGCGCCCGCCGAATTCGGGCACCAGCGTTACTTTCAGATAACGATTCTCAAGCACTTTTGCCTTCAGCGTGCGATTGACAATGACGTTCTTGTTGAGCGACCCGTCAATGAATCCGTTTTCCGCATCGGTCGCATATTTGACGGTGCTCCACGTGATCGTCGACTCCCTGAGCGACACCTTGTCAGGCGCCGGCGATTGAGCATCGGAGGCCGCAATAGATCCACAGATGGCCAAGGCGATTGCAAGCGTGATACCGACGTAGATGCGCCAGTGACAACGGATCGCCATTTGCGCCTCCTTCGACACATTCTGTGATGTGAGGCCCGCGCCAGCGGCCCACGGAGAAACCCGAGGCGCGGTCGTTCAGCTCTTGGCGGCCAGCGCCTGTGAGATCGCGTCGTCGACGTTCTCGAGCCAGATGAACTCCAGCCTCTCGCGCGCGCCCTGCGGAATGTCATCGTAATCCCGGCGGTTCCGGGCGGGCAGCATGACGCGGGTAAGGCCGGCGGCCGCGGCGGCGACGACCTTCTCCTTGATGCCGCCGACCGGTAGCACCAGACCACGAAGCGATATCTCTCCGGTCATCGCCGTGTCGTGCCTGACGGTACGATCGGTCAGGAGGGATGCGAGGGCCGTAAACATCGCTACGCCTGCGCTCGGGCCGTCCTTCGGTGTGGCGCCCGCAGGCACGTGGACATGAATATCGCTCTTCTCAAACAGGGCCGGATCAATCCCGAGCTGAGACACGCGGCTTTTCACCAGGGTCAGGGCCGCCTGCGCGCTTTCGCGCATGACGTCGCCGAGTTGGCCAGTCAGGATCAGCCCGCCCCTGCCTGGCACGCGGGTGGCCTCGATGAAGAGGATGTCGCCGCCGACCGGCGTCCACGCGAGCCCGGTGGCGACGCCGGGAATGCTGGTCCGCAAGGCGATCTCGCCCTCGAAGCGTGGTTGACCGAGAACACTTGCGAGATCCTTTGTCCCGAGCGCGACCTTGCTCGCGCTGCCTTCCGCGATCTGCACCGCGGCGAACCGCAGCGCCTTGCCGATCTCCCTCTCGAGAGAGCGAACGCCGGCCTCGCGGGTATACCCCTTGATGATGAGCCTGAGCGCGTCGTCATCGATTTCGGCCTGGTCCGTTTTGAGGCCGTTCGCCTCGAGCTGCCGGCGAACCAGATAGCGCCGTGCAATCTCCAGTTTCTCCTCCTCGGTGTACCCGGGCAGGCTGATGATCTCCATGCGATCCCGCAGCGGTCCCGGAATCGTGTCGAGCATGTTTGCGGTCGCGATGAACACGACGCGCGAGAGATCGAAGGGGACGGCGAGGTAGTTGTCGCGGAATGTCGCGTTCTGCTCGGGATCGAGCACTTCGAGCATCGCGGCCGACGGGTCGCCCTGAATGCCGCGCCCCATCTTGTCGATCTCGTCGAGCATCATGACGCAGGCGCGCGAGCCGGCCTTCTTGATGCCCTGGATGATGTTACCGGGCAGGGCGCCGATATAGGTGCGGCGGTGCCCCCGGATCTCGGCTTCATCATGAACGCCGCCGAGGCTGACGCGAACGAAAGGGCGGTCCATGGCGCGCGCGATCGACTGTCCGAGCGAGGTCTTGCCGACGCCGGGCGGACCCACAAAGCAGAGGATCGGCGCCTTGCCGTGAGGTGCGAGCTTGCGGACCGCGAGATACTCGATGATGCGCGCCTTGATCTTCTCGAGACCAAAATGGTCCTCATCGAGAATGCGCCTGGCTTCGCTGATGTTGATCGTCTTCTCATCGGGAAGCGCCCAGGGCAGATCGATCAGCCAATCGAGATAGCTGCGAACCATCCCGGCCTCGGCGGCCGATTCCGGCATCCGCTCGTATCTGCGAAGCTCCTTCTTGGCCTGGCTTTCCGCCTCGGACGGCATCTTCGCCTTGGCGATCGCCGCGGTCAGTTCCGCGACTTCCTGGTTCTTGCCGTCGCCTTCGCCCAATTGGCGCTGGATCGTTGCCATCTGCTCGCGAAGGATGGCTTCGCGCTGGCGCTCGTCGAAAGCGGCCCTGGTCTTCTGGCCGATCTCGTTCGTCAGGCGGAGCACTTCCAGCCGCTCTGCCAGGTAGCTCGAGACCTTGTCCATCCTGGACGACAGGTCGATGGTCTCGAGGATCTCCTGCTTGTCCTGCGGCTTGATGTCCATGTAGGAGGCGGTGAGATCGGCCAGAGCGCCGGGAGATGTCATGGCCTCAAACGCGGTCACGAGCTCCGGCGGCGCCTGCGGGAGCAATTGAACGGCCTCGACAGCCTGTCTTTGCAGATTGAGAAACCGCGCCTCGATTTCGGGAGAGGTTGCCGCAGGCTCCGGAATGTGAAGGACGCGCGCGGCCAGGAACGGGGTGCCCGGAAGAAAATCCAGGATACGGGCGCGTTGCACGCCCTGGCAGACAACGTGATGACTCTCATCCGGCGCGGTGATGTACCGCACGATGTTGGCAACCGTGCAGACCCGATGGAGTCCATCGGGAGCCGGGTCCTCTTCGTCGGGGTTTCGCTGCAGGAGAATTCCGACCTGCCGCTGCTCGCGCAGGGCCTGTTGAGCGGCGGCAATCGATTTCGCGCGGGCGATGGTGATGGGTGCGATGACGCCGGGAAACAGCACGACATTGCGCACCGGGATGATGATCATGGCATCCGATGGGATCGATACTGATTCCGTCTTCGGAGCGGCGGCAGCCGGAGCCGCCGTATCGTTGTCAGGCGACATGGTGCCTCTCACGCAGATTTCGACAAGCGCAGCACGACGCATCCGTTCGAGGCGTAGCGGCTGACGGCATAGCGCCCGACCGGCAAGGCAATCCGGCGTTCAAAGCGGCCTTGCGGAAGCTCTAGCCGGCGGATCAGCGCGTCCTGCAGTTCAGCCGGCAGGATCCGTTGTCCGGTGATGATCAATGTGTCGTTGTCGATCGCCGCAATCACGTGATCCGGATCGACGCCAGGCAGCGCGACAAAGATCAACAGTTCCCGGTCGGTCTCGAGCACATCGATCGGAGGCTCCCAGGCGGGCCCTGCGCTCGGCTGCAGGCTGAATAATCGCTTTTGCAGCCGCTCGGCGCGGGTCAGCGATTCGATCGCCTCGGACAGCATCCAGTCAAACGGATCTCGTGTCGGCATTTGCGGCCTCTCAAGACAGTCGTCTCGCACAACTTACTCCCAAACCAGGCAGGTTCAACGCGGCTCGCGACCGTGCCGCCAGAAATAACTTTCACCCATGAATGGCTGTTCACTTTTTTGTTGGGCGCGCGGCCGCGCGGGCCGGAGCAGTTACGACACGACGTCACGATCCAATCGCGAGCAAACGCGGAGGCTCAATCCATATCGCGAAAGGCGTGACCATTGGTCTCGATCTGCTTCACAAGCGCCGGCGGCAGATCGGCCTGCGCCGCGGTGCCGTCAAACACCCAGTCCTTGGAGTCGGCGAGGTCGGGGAGGCCTGCGCCCTTGCGGACATAGAGGCCGATCGATGCCTTCTGCGGGTTGATGTACAGGTCATATTCCTGCATTGGGTGTCTCCTCATCCGGTTCGAGATTGACGAGATCGAGCGCGAGACATCCATCGCCGCCTGGACGAATCGCGACCGGCCCCGGCTAGGCAGGCTTCTTCGTTTCCGGCGCGAGCACCACCGAGGCCTCGCTTGTCAGCATGAGAAAGGTCATGGTCTCCTGGAAGTAGAGGCGAACTGTGGTCGCCGAATGGCTCAGGTAGCCGATTGAGATGTCCTGGCCGAGCGCGAGCTGAAAATCACCGCCTCGGGTGGTGAGCACGATGCCGCCCTCGATGGCGGGCGCCCAGATGATCTTTCCATCCACGAGACGCTGGATGTGCTGCAGGACTGGATAGCCGTCGTCGGTCGCGCCGCCGATCGCGGTGTATGGCTCGGTGCCCAGCAAGAGCGTGTAGGGTCCATTGACGCCCTCGAGCCGCAACTGGCTCACCGCCAGCGCGACCACGCCGGGATAGCCCTTTACGCTGGACGGCAACGTCAGCACGGGGTTGCTGCTGCCCTCGCGGATGCCCTGAATGCCTGCAGCGGCGTAGCCGTCGAAGACGGCCCGGTCTTCCGCGAAGGCGATTCTGCGCGCCGCCTGCTTGAGCGGCTCCCAGTCGGAATCGTTGGCGCCGCGCTCCACGTCGTCGATCGCCTGACGTGTGAGTTCGAACGGAACGCGCAGCTCGACGAGCGCCTTGACGTCGCGCTGTGCCGCTTCGATTCCGTCACCCGGCGTGTGGATCTGCCGCTGGTGGCCGGTGCCGACAGCCGAAAAATCGGCTCCCTTCGGGCCTTCCACGTCCACCACGCGCCGCGCCGCCAGATGGCGCTTGACGGTGCGGGAGGCCTCCTCTTCGATCTGGGCCCATGCCGCGTCCGAGATGGGGGCGAGTCCCCGATGAAGATTATTCATGTCCAGCTTCTCCTTTGAGTGAGCCGATCCCGAGCGAGCCGTCGGACGGCGGCATGTTCGATGTCGGCGCGTTGTTGGCCTTGGCTTCGCCTGCGGACGGATCCGCAGCCGCGGGCGGCATGTCCGCGGCCTCCTCGAGGAATGTCGCCGAAGGCACGAAGAACAGCGTGCCGGTCACGGCGCGGCTGAAATCGAGCAGACGATCGTAATTGCCCGGCGGCCGGCCCACGAACATGTTCACAAGCATTTGCTCGATCCTGTGCGGCGATCTTGCGTAGCCGATGAAATAGGTGCCGAACTCCCCCTTGCTCACCTCGCCGAACGGCATGTTGTCGCGCACGATATCGAGCTCCTCGCCGTCTTCCACGATCGTGGTCAGGGCGTTGTGCGCGTAGGTCGGCTTGACCGCATCGTCCAGCTCGATGTCGGACAATTTGGTTCGGCCGATGAATTTTTCCTGCATCTCGACGGGCAGTTCATTCCAGCCCTTCAAGTCGTGAAGGTATTTCTGCACGATCACGTAACTGCCGCCAGCGAATGCAGCGTCCTCCTCGCCGATAATGGTGGCATCAAGGGCCGCCTGATCGACCGGATTCTCCGTCCCGTCGACGAAACCGAGCAGGTCGCGCTCGTCAAAATATTTGAAGCCGTGCACCTCGTCCGACGTGGCGACTGCGTCGCCGAGCCGCGCCATGATCTGTGCCGCCAATTCGAAGCACAGGTCCATGCTCACCGCGCGGATGTGAAACATGATGTCGCCCGGCGTTGCGACGGCATGATGGCGTCCGTGAATCTCGCGGAACGGGTGCAGATCCTTCGGCTTCGGCACGTCGAACAACCGGTCCCATGCGTCGGAGCCGATTCCCATGACGCATGAGAGCCGGCCCTCGAGGTCACGGAAGCCCACGGCGCGAAGAAGAGCACCCAGGTCACCGCACAGCGACCGCACGACGGCATCATGGTCCGGGTCAGGCTTGATCGTGACGACGAGGAAGATAGCGGCACGCGTCAGCTTCGCAGCGACCGGTTGCGGGACGGCTGATGGCACGCGTCACTCCTTGTTGAATTGTCATCCCGCGGCCGCAGGGAGCAGGACAGAGCGCCGGCAGGCGACCACGACACAAGGAGAGGAGCATGCAACCGGCGCCTTTACAAGGGCCCGGATTGCCTGGCTCGACCGTGTTCGCGGAGTGGTGCCCGTATCGTCAAATTGCCAGAGGCCGTAGCCGCGACTTCAATCGACAGGTTTTCCGGACCTCTCCTCCTCGAGGGTCACCGCGATGGCGGCATTCGCGGAAAGACGGACCTTTGAGCCCTCAACGCCCGCGACGAAGCCGAGCTCGATGTAGTGATGATGATCCTTGTGCATCCCGTCTCCGCTGTCGTGCCTCTTGAGCTTGATGCGGTTGTCGATGACGCGATCGACCGTACCGACATGCACGCCGTCGGCCCCGATCACCTCCATATTGTGTTCGATCTTGTGCTCCGACATGGCTTCCTCCTGGTTGAAGCTTTGCACGGCGATGATGCCTCGCAATCGACGACGCGCGATGAATGGCGCGTCAACAACGCCGTCCGGCGTCCAGGTTCTTTTCACACCGATTCGAACTCGTCCGCTTGTGTCGTTTCCGGCGTCTTGCCGTTGAAGGTGAGGCCTGCCTTGGTCGCGGAGATCTTCACCTGCGAGCCGTCGCGCACGTCGCCGGCGAGGATCATTTCGGCGAGCGGGTCCTGCACGCTGCGCTGGATCACGCGCTTCAGCGGCCGGGCGCCATAGGCCGGATCCCAGCCTTTCTCCGCCAGCCAGTCCCGCGCCTTGGCATCGAGCGACAGCTCGATCTTGCGATCCTCGAGCAGCTTCCGCAGCCGCGTGAACTGGATTTCGACGATCCGGCCCATCTCGTTCTTCTGCAAGCGGTGGAACAGGATGATCTCGTCGATGCGGTTCAGGAATTCGGGACGGAAGTGGGCACGCACCATGTTCATCACCTGCTCGCGCACCGCGCCGGTGTCCTGGCCATCCGGCTGGGCGACGAGATACTCCGCCCCGATATTCGAGGTCATGATGATCAGCGTGTTGCGGAAGTCGACGGTACGGCCCTGGCCATCGGTGAGGCGGCCGTCGTCGAGCACCTGCAACAGCACGTTGAAGACGTCGGGATGCGCCTTCTCGATCTCGTCAAACAGCACGACCTGATAAGGCCGGCGCCGCACCGCCTCGGTGAGCGCGCCGCCCTCGTCATAGCCGACATAGCCGGGAGGAGCTCCAATCAATCGCGCAACCGAGTGCTTCTCCATGTATTCGGACATGTCGAGACGAATCATCGCGGTTTCATCGTCGAACAGATATTCGGCGAGGGCCTTGGCAAGCTCTGTCTTGCCGACGCCCGTGGGGCCCAGGAACATGAAAGAGCCGATCGGACGGTTGGGATCCTGCAGGCCGGCGCGCGCGCGGCGCACCGCCGTTGAGACCGCGCGAACGGCCTGCGACTGGCCGACCACGCGCTTGCCGAGCATCTCCTCCATGCGCAGCAGCTTGTCCTTTTCACCCTCGAGCATCTTGTCGACCGGCACGCCGGTCCAGCGCGAGACCACCTGCGCGATATTGTCGGCGGTCACCGTCTCGCTGATCGACGACGTCTCGCTGGCCTCGACGGCCGCGAGCTTCTTCTCGAGCTCGGGTATGCGGCTGTAAGCAAGCTCGCCCGCTTTCTGAAATTCCCCTTTGCGTTGTGCGTTGGCGAGTTCGGTGCGCAGGTGTTCAAGCTCGCTCTTCATCTTCTGCGCATCGGAAAGCTTGCTCTTTTCCGACCGCCATTGCGACGTCAGGTCGGCCGACCTTTTTTCCAGCTCGGTCAGGTCGCGCTCGAGAGTCTCCAGGCGGCTCTTCGAGCCGCGGTCGGTCTCCTTCTTGAGCGCCTCCTGCTCGATCTTGAGGCGGATGATCTCGCGATCGAGCGTGTCGAGTTCTTCCGGCTTGGAATCGACCTGCATCTTCAGTCGTGCCGCCGCCTCGTCCATCAGGTCGATGGCCTTGTCGGGAAGGAAGCGGTCGGTGATGTAGCGGTTCGACAGGGTCGCCGCCGCGACCAGCGCCGAGTCTGCGATGCGCACACCGTGATGCTGCTCGTACTTGTCCTTCAAGCCGCGCAGGATCGAGATCGTGTCTTCCACGGTCGGCTCGCTGACGAAGACCGGCTGGAAGCGTCGCGCCAATGCGGCGTCCTTCTCGACATGCTTGCGGTATTCGTCGAGCGTGGTCGCGCCGATGCAGTGCAATTCGCCGCGGGCGAGCGCGGGCTTCAGCAGGTTGGACGCGTCCATCGCGCCATCGGCCTTGCCGGCGCCGATCAGCGTGTGCATCTCGTCGATGAACAGGATGATGCCGCCTTCCGCCGACGTCACCTCCTGCAGCACGGCCTTCAGCCGCTCCTCGAATTCGCCGCGGTACTTCGCGCCCGCGATCAGCGCGCCGAGGTCGAGCGCGAGCAACGCCTTGTCCTGCAGGCTTTCCGGCACGTCGCCGTTGACGATGCGCAGCGCCAGTCCCTCGACGATCGCGGTCTTGCCGACGCCGGGCTCGCCGATCAGCACGGGATTGTTCTTGGTCCGCCGCGACAACACCTGGATGGTGCGGCGGATCTCCTCGTCGCGGCCGATCACCGGATCGAGCTTGCCATCGCGGGCGGATTGCGTCAGGTCGCGGGCATATTTTTTCAAGGCGTCGTAAGCGTTCTCTGCGGAAGCGCTGTCGGCGGTGCGGCCCTTGCGCAGCGCGTTGATCGCAGCGTTGAGGTTCTGCGGACTGACGCCGCCCCTGGCGAGCAGCCTGCCGGCCTCGCTGTCCTTGTCGGCGGCGAGGGCCTGCAGCAGGCGCTCGACGGTGACAAAGCTGTCGCCCGCCTTGTCCGCGGCCTGCTCTGCGGCGGCGAAGGCGCGCGCGGTCTCCGGAGCGAGATAGATCTGTCCCGAACCGGCACCGGTCACCTTCGGCAATTTTGCCAGGGCCTCTTCGGTCGCCTTCAGGATTGCACGCGAATTGCCTCCCGAGCGATCGATCAGGCCCGCCGCGAGGCCCTCGCTGTCATCCAGCAGCACCTTGAGGATGTGAAGCGTCGAGAATTGCTGGTGGCCCTCGCGCATCGCGAGCGACTGTGCCGACTGGATGAAGCCCTTTACGCGATCGGTGTATTTTTCAATGTTCATCGCGGCACCTCCAGGCAATGGCGCCAGGTGACAGAAGTTGCTGCGTGCCACACATCTGCGCCGTCGACAAGACAACGGGACGATGACAACCACGAAGTCACTCGCCGAGACGCCGGCGGGCGTTGCGGCGCCGATCGTTGTCATGGTGTGATCGTTTCCGAGGATAGTCAACAATGGAACCAGTCCGCGGCCAAAGGCCTGGCTCGCGCGTCCGTCACGCATTCGCCGACCGGCAATACCGGGCGTGGCGAATGGTGTTGCAAATATTCCGCTTTTGCGTCCACATGACATTGGACAAACTGACGTTCTTGCGGGGTCGATCGTGAGAAATCCGTACGAAGTCCTCGGCGTTGTGCCTGCGGCTTCTTCAGCCGACATCCAGAAGGCCTACCGAAAGCTCGCCAAGAAATTGCATCCGGACCTTAATCCCGGTGACAAGGCGGCCGAAGAAAAATTCAAGGAGGTCGCCGCGGCCTACGACCTTCTGGGTGACGCCGAGAAGCGCAAGCGCTTCGATGCCGGAGAGATCGACGCCGCTGGTGCGGAGCGGCCGCCGCAACATTTCTACCGGGAGTATGCGACATCGGATGGCGGCAATCCTTACACGGACAGCTCCGGATACGCGGATTTCATCGATTCCGACGAGGCGCTGGCCGAGTTCTTGAGGCGCAGCGAGAGGGCGCGCGCGAACCGGCGCGGCCGCGATCTGCATTACAGCCTGCCGATCGAATTCGCCGAGTCGATCGCGGGCGCAAACAAGCGGTTGACGCTGCCTGACGGAGGTACGCTCGACGTGACGATTCCGCCCGGCCTGGTGGACGGGCAGATCCTTCGACTGCGCGGCAAGGGAGCGCCCGGCACCGGCAGCGGCGGCCCCGGCGATGCGCTGATCGAGGTCGAGGTCCGACCTGATCCTCGTTTCACGCGCGAGGGCGATGACATCTCGCTGGAATTGCCGATCTCGTTGTCCGAAGCAGTGCTCGGCGGACGCGTTCGCGTTCCGACGCCCACTGGCGCCGTAACGATGACGGTCCCGAAGGGATCGAACACCGGTACGATCATGCGCCTCAAGGGCAAGGGCGGGCCGCACCCCGGCGGAGGTCATGGCGATCAGTTCGTCAAATTGAAGGTGGTTTTGCCCAAGGGGCCGGATCCCGAACTCGAGGAATTCGTTTCAAAGTGGGATAAGGGCAAGGCGTTCAACCCGCGCGAGGATGGCACATCATGACCATGACCAAGCAGGAGTTCCTGGCGAGCGCCGGCCTCGAAGTGCAGACGCTGGAATTTTGGATCGAGCAGCAGTGGCTCATCCCGGAGCAGACGGCCACGGAAACCAATTTCTCCGACAAGGACGTTGCGCGCGCTCACCTGATCCAGGACTTGAAGGGCGGTCTCGGAGTCAACGACGAGGGAGTCGACGTCATTCTCCATCTCATCGATCAGCTCCATGGGCTGCGCCATGCGTTCGCGCAACTGCACAAGGAGATTCAGGTCGCCGCGCCAACCCGCGAATGACGGACCGAACGACCGGGGAGACGATCATGACCGAGAAGGCAGCGCCGCTTGCGCATGGCGAGATCGAGGTTCTGATTCTGCGGGCTTTGGTCCGCAAGCTTGTCGCCAAGGGCGTGCTCACGCCGGACGACGTCCGCGCGCTGCTGTTCGATGCCGCCAGGGGGCTGGACCTCGTCGGCAGCGAGCTGACACCGGAGGCGGCGCAAATCATCGTCCAGGAAGACCTGGCGCCTGGATTCCTCGGGACCTGACGCGGCGCGGGGGTGCTGATCTATTGCTCATAGCCTGAGCATATGATCTCATGCCTGAATGGAAGCCAGCCTCCCCGAGACCGACCTCGTGATCTTCGACTGCGACGGCGTGCTCGTCGACAGCGAAGTGCTGAGCTGCCGGTGCCTGTCCGAGGCGCTCAACGGGGTTGGCGTCGCGCTGAGCACCGAGGAGGCGCTGAAACTCTTCCTTGGCCGCAGCACGGCGGCCGTGGTCGAGTATTGCGATACCCTGGGCCGACCGGTGCCCGCGAATTTCCTGACCGATCTGGCGCAGCAGGTGCGGAAGACCTTTCGCTCCGAACTGAAGCCGATCATCGGTGTCGGGGCGTTGCTGGCGGATCTGGCTCTGCCCCGCTGCGTCGCATCATCGAGCGACCTGGACCGGGTCACCTTTTCGCTGGAGTTGACGGGACTCGCCAATCATTTTGGTCCAAGCGTCTACACATCCCAGATGGTCAAGCGTGGCAAGCCGGCGCCGGACCTGTTCCTGCATGCGGCGAGCGCGATGGGAGCGCAGCCGCGCCGGACGCTGGTGATCGAGGACAGCGTCAGCGGCGTGATGGCCGCAAAGGCGGCAGGCATGAGGGTGTGGGGATTTGTCGGCGGCTCCCACTATCGATCGCGAAACGGCGACGGCCTGCTCCGGGAAGCCGGCGCGGATCGGATCTTCGACAGGATGATCGATTTCTGGACGGAAGGTTGACACACGGACATGGCGACGCAAGACAGCGAAAAATCCCGTCTCGATGATGCGGCGCGCGCCGGCTGGCTCTATTTCATCGCGGGCCACACCCAGGACGAGATCGCCAGGATGCTGCAAGTCTCGCGCGCCTCGGCGCAGCGGCTGGTGTCGCTCTGCCTCGCGGAGCGGCTGATCACCTTCCGTCTGGAGCATCCGATCGCAGCCTGCATGGAATTGGCGTCCAGGCTGAAGAGCCACTTCGATCTGGTCCATTGCGAGGTCGTGCCGACCGACCCGTCGGCGCCCCTGTCGACCGCCGGCATCGCCGAGCGCAGCGCCAACATCCTGGAGACGACACTGCGGTCGGAGACGCCGGTGATCGTGGCGCTCGGCACCGGCCGCGCCGTGCGGGCCGCTGTCGAGCGGGTCTCGCCGATCGAGCGTCCTTTTCACCAGATCGTCTCGCTGGTCGGCAACATCTCCGCCGACGGTTCGGCGAGCTTCTACGATACCGTCGGACGGCTCGCCGACCGCACCGGTGCGCGCCATTACCCGATGCCGCTGCCGTTCCTGATGTCGAGCGAGGACGAGCGCAATCGCATGGTCCGCATTGAGCCGATCGCGAAGGTGAAGGCGGTCGCGGCCAAGGCCGATCTCAGGCTGATCGGCATCGGCCAGATGGACCAGAAGGCGCAGGTGCATGTCGACGGCTTTGTGACCCGCGAGGAGCTGTTGGAGATGATGCGGCTCGGCGCGATCGGCGAGGTGACGGGCTGGGCCTTTGATGCCAGGGGACGGCTGATCAAGGGCGGCACCAACAAGCGGCTGACCAGTATTCCGCCGCAGATTCCGGCGGAGGGAACCACGATTGCCGCAGCCATCGGCTCGGCCAAGGTGCCGGCGATCAAGGCCGCGCTCGCCGGGCGCGTGGTCAATGGCTTGATCACCGACGAGGCAACCGCCCGCGCGGTGCTCGAGCGCTAGGCCAGCACAACCTTATCCTGCCTTGGCCGAGTTCCTCGCGCTTGCAAGAATTCCATTCCGGGGGTGTCGAAGCCTGGGAATTCGCGCGTGCCGGCGCGTCCGCGCGCTTGACAAAAATCAGCGGCAGGTTGAACATACGCTCAACACGTGGGCATATGCTCAGCGTGACCATGGGAGGTTACCTTGAAAAACGTCCTTTGCGCCGTTGCGGGTGCGGCTGCTCTTTTGATCTCCGCTCCCTCCATCGCCCAGACCACCCTGACCGTTGCGACTGTCAACAATGGCGACATGATCCGCATGCAGGGGCTCACCAACGAATTCACCGCCAAGAATCCGGACATCACCGTCAAGTGGGTGACGCTCGAGGAGAACGTGCTGCGCCAGCGTGTGACGACCGATATTGCCACCAAGGGCGGTCAGTTCGACGTGCTCACCATCGGCACCTATGAGGTGCCGATCTGGGCCAAGAAGAATTGGCTGGTCCCGCTCGACAAGCTCGGCGCCGACTACGACGTCAACGATCTCTTGCCGAGAATCCGTGACGCAGTCTCGGTCGACGGCAAGCTCTACGCCGCTCCATTCTACGGCGAGAGTTCGATGGTGATGTATCGCACCGATCTGTTCGAGAAGGCCGGGCTGAAGATGCCGGAAAAGCCGACCTGGGACTTCGTAATCGATGCGGCGAAGAA
Organism: Bradyrhizobium lablabi; assembly: GCF_018131005.1. Classification (GTDB taxonomy): domain Bacteria; phylum Pseudomonadota; class Alphaproteobacteria; order Rhizobiales; family Xanthobacteraceae; genus Bradyrhizobium; species Bradyrhizobium lablabi_D. The sequence goes on along the minus strand of NZ_JAFCJK010000003.1, from coordinate 455,353 downwards.
GTTGACCGACAAATCAGCAGGCGTTTACGGCATATGCCTGCGCGGCAAGGCCGGCTGGGGCGAGAACATGGCGTTCCTGACCGCGATGGCCAATTCTTACGGTGCGCGCTGGTTCGACGAGAAGTGGGAGCCGCAATTCAACTCTCCGGAATGGAAAAAGACGCTCTCGACCTATGTCGACCTCATGAAGCAGGCCGGTCCTCCCGGCGCAAGCTCCAACGGCTTCAATGAGAACCTCGCGCTGTTCAACGCCGGCAAGTGCGCGATGTGGATCGACGCCACCGTGGCCGCGTCCTTTGTGACCAACCCGAAGGATTCCAGGGTCGCGGACCAGGTCGGCTTCGCGCTCGCGCCGAACACCGGCCTTGGCAAGAATGCCAATTGGCTGTGGGCGTGGAATCTGGCGATCCCCGCCGGCTCAAAGAAGGTCGAGGCGGCCGAGAAGTTCATCGCCTGGGCGACCAGCAAGGACTACACGAAACTCGTGGCGTCCAAGGAAGGTTGGGCCAATGTGCCTCCGGGCACGCGGACCTCGCTGTACCAGAATCCGGATTATCTGAAGGTCGCGCCCTTCGCGATGCTGACATTGCAGTCGATCGATGCGGCCGATCCGAACAAGCCGACCGTCAAGCAGGTGCCTTATGTCGGCGTGCAATACGCGGCGATCCCCGAATTCCAGGGCATCGGCACCCAGGTAGGCCAGCAGTTCTCGGCTGCGCTCTCCGGCTCAACCTCCGTCGACGCCGCACTCGCGGCCGCTCAATCCTCGACCGAGCGCGAGATGAAGCGCGCGGGCTACATCAAGTAAGCTTGGTTCCACGCGTCCGGCTCACCCCTCCCGGCCGGACGCTCGCGACCATCCCGCGCCGCGACGAGGATGGTCGCCCTTTCATTGAAAGGAGGCGGGGATGGCGACCCAGCAGACCCAACTGCTCGCGCGAACATTGCTCACCCCCGCGGTTGCGTTGCTCTTCATCTGGATGATCGTGCCGCTTGCGCTCACGGTCTATTTCTCGACGCTGCACTACAATCTGCTCGATCCAGGCTCCGAACAATTCGTCGGACTGGAGAATTTCCGCTACTTCCTGACCGATCCGGCCTTCCTCGCCTCGTTGCAGAACACGCTTGTGCTGGTCGGGTCGGTGCTCGCCATCACGATCGTGGTGGGCGTGCCGCTTGCGCTGCTGCTCGATCAGCAGGTGGTCGGGCTCAGCATCGTCCGGTTGATGGTCATCGCGCCGTTCTTCGTGATGCCGACGGTGAGCGCGCTGGTGTGGAAGAACCTTCTGATGCACCCAGTCTCGGGATTGTTCGCCTGGCTTGCCAAGTTGCTTGGCCTTACGCCGATCGACTGGTTCAACGATGTCCCATTGCTGTCGGTGATACTCATCATTGCCTGGCAGTGGCTGCCGTTCGCGACGTTGATCCTGCTCACCGCGCTGCAGTCGCTCGACGAGGAGCAGAAGGAGGCGGCCGAGATGGACGGCGCAAGTGCGATCTCGACCTTCATCTACATAACGCTGCCGCATCTGGCGCGCCCGATCACGGTGGTGATCCTGATCGAGACCATTTTCCTGCTCACCGTGTTCGCGGAAATCTTCGTCACCACCGGCGGCGGTCCGGGGCTGCAGACTACCAACATCGCCTTCCTGATCTATTCGCAGGCTTTGATCCAGTACGATGTCGGGAGTGCGTCGGCGGGGGGCCTGGTCGCGGTCGTGATCGCCAATATCGTCGCGTTCTTCCTCGTCCGCATCGTCGGCCGGAATCTGGAGGCGTGATGCCATGGCTCGGATGGTGACGACGCAGCGCAAGGTGATCTCGACGGTCGCGGCCTGGCTGGCCGGCTTCCTGATCTTCTTCCCGATCCTCTGGATGGTGCTGGCGAGTTTCAAGACCGAGCTCGAGGCCTTCGCGATCCCGCCGTCGTTCTTGTTCTTCCACTGGACCTTGGAGAACTACATCACCGTCCAGGAGCGCAGTGACTATGTCCACCACGCGGTCAACTCGATCATTATCGCTGGCGGATCGACCCTGATTGCCATGCTCATCGCGATCCCGGCGGCGTGGTCAATGGCGTTTTCGCCGACCAGGCGCACCAAGGACACCCTGCTCTGGATGCTCTCGACCAAAATGATGCCGCCGGTCGGCGTGCTGGTGCCGATCTATCTGATCTACCGGAATTTCGGCCTGCTCGACACCCGCGCCGGGCTGATCTTCATCCTGTGCCTCGGTAATCTGCCGATCGTGATCTGGATGCTGTTCACCTATTTTAAGGAGATCCCGAAGGACATCCTCGAGGCTGCGCGGATGGACGGCGCCACGATCGGACGCGAGCTGGTCTATGTGCTGACGCCGATGGCCGTGCCGGGACTCGCGTCGACCCTGCTGCTCAATCTGATTCTGGCCTGGAACGAGGCGTTCTGGACACTCAATTTGTCGACGCTGGAGGCTGCGCCGCTCACCGTGTTCATCGCATCCTATTCGAGCCCGGAGGGATTGTTCTGGGCAAAATTGTCGGCGGCGTCGACGCTCGCGATCGCGCCCATCCTCGTGCTCGGCTGGTTCAGTCAGCGGCAGCTCGTCCGCGGCCTGACCTTCGGCGCGGTCAAGTAGCAGAAAGGCTTTCGGCATGGGTCAGATTACGCTGCAGGGTGTAGAAAAGTCGTTCGGGCCGGTCCACATCATCAAGGGCGCCGACCTCGATATCGCCGACGGCTCCTTCGTCGTCTTCGTCGGACCGTCCGGGTGCGGCAAGACCACGCTCTTGCGCCTGATTGCGGGGCTCGAGGACGTCACCGGCGGGGCCATCCTGATCGACGGGCGCAACGTCGTGGATGTGCCGCCGGCCAAGCGCGGCCTGTCGATGGTGTTTCAATCCTACGCGCTCTATCCGCATATGAGCGTGCGCGGCAACATCGCCTTCGGTCTCAAGATGGCCGGCCTGCCGAAGGACGAGATCAACCGCAAGGTCGAGAGGGCCGCAGCAACCCTCAATCTGACGCCCTATCTCGACCGCAAGCCGCGCGAACTGTCCGGCGGCCAGCGGCAACGCGTGGCGATCGGGCGGGCCATCGTGCGCGAGCCCAAGGCGTTCCTGTTCGATGAACCCCTCTCGAACCTCGACGCGGCGCTGCGGGTGCAGATGCGGCTCGAAGTGACGCGGCTGCAAAAGCAACTCGGCACCACAGCGATCTACGTCACCCACGACCAGGTCGAGGCGATGACGATGGCCGACAAGATCGTCGTGCTGAACGGCGGCAAGATCGAGCAGTACGGCTCGCCGCTGGAACTCTATGAGAGGCCGGCGAACCTGTTCGTTGCAGGCTTTATCGGCTCGCCAAAGATGAACTTCGTCACCGGCGAGCAGGCGAAGGAGCACGGTGCCGCGACCATCGGCGTGAGGCCGGAGCACCTCAAGGTCGAGCGCGATGGACAGGGATGGCAGGGCACGGTCGCAGTTGCCGAGCATCTCGGCAGCGACACCTTCCTCTATGTCGATACCGGACCGCTCGGGACGCTGACGGCGCGCTATGTCGGCGAGCTCGGCCTGAGCCCCGGCGACCAGGTGTCGCTGACGCCCGAGCCGTCGCGGATCCATCGTTTCGACGACAGCGGAAACTCGATCCGCGCCTAGCGCGGATGGCGTCTCCATCGATCTCGCCCGGGCCGGGGCGATGCGCCCGCCCGCACTCGACAGGGCCAAAGCAAAAGGAAGAAGAGAATGTATCTCGAGAAATTCAGGTTGGACGGCAAGACCGCCATCATCACCGGCGCCGGCCAAGGCATTGGTCTTGCATGTAGCGAAGCGCTGGCGGAGGCGGGCGCCAAGGTCATCATCGGCGATCGCGACGCGAAGGCGGCCAATGATGCGAAGGCGGCGCTGAAGGCCAAGGGGTTCGACACCGATATCGCGCTGATGGACGTCACCGATTCCAAGCGCGTCTCCGAGGTCGCCGACGAGTTGGCCGGCAAATATGGAAAGGTCGACATCCTCGTCAACAATGCCGGCATCGCGCGCAGCGAGACGCCGGCCGAGACCGTGACCGACGAGCATTGGCTGAACGTCATCGACGTCAATCTGAACGGCACGTTCTGGTGCTGCCGCGCCTTCGGCAATCACATGCTCAAGGCGAAGTCGGGCACCATCGTCAATGTCGGCTCGATGTCAGGCTTCATCGTCAACAAGCCGCAGGAGCAGTGCTTCTACAATGCGTCCAAGGCCGCAGTGCACCATCTGACCAAATCGCTCGCCGCCGAATGGGCGACGCGCGGCGTCCGCGTCAATGCGGTGGCGCCGACCTATATCGAGACGCCGCTCAACGCCTTCGTGAAGAACAGCCCCAGGATGTATGACGCCTGGATCGGTGGAACTCCGATGGCACGCATGGGGCAGGTCGACGAGATCGCATCCGTGGTTCTGTTCCTGGCCTCCGAGGCCGCGAGCCTGATGACCGGGAGCATCGTCCTGGTCGATGGCGGCTACACTTGCTGGTAAGCTTGCGCCGGAGCATGATCCGGAAAAGTGGAAACCGCTTTGGGATCATGAACACGCAAAACGAGAGAGCGCGGTGACTGTTCGAAGAAAAGTCATCACGCTCTGACGGAGCGGCAATGCGGCAAGCCTATATCGGCGTGGACGTCGGCAGCACGAGCGCCCGGGCTGGCGTGTTTGACGAGGCCGGAAAATTGCTGGGAGCGGCCCGCCACCCGATCCGCGTCTGGCATGAAACCGGCGACATCGTCGAGCAGTCCTCCGAGGACATCTGGGCCGCGAGCGTCGCATCTGTCCGCGGCGCGGTGCGCGAGGCGGCAATCGCAGCGGAGCAGGTCAAGGGCATCGGTTTCGATGCGACCTGCTCGCTCGTGGTGCTCGACAAGGCTGGGCAGCCGCTCACCGTCAGTATGTCGGGCGATCATGCGCGCAATGTGGTGGTGTGGATGGACCATCGCGCGATCGAGGAGGCGCAGTTCGTCAACGAGACCGGCGACGGCGTGCTGCGCTATGTCGGCGGCCTCATCTCGCCCGAAATGGAAATCCCGAAGCTGCTTTGGCTGAAGCGGCATCTACGCGCAAGCTTCGACGCGGCCGGGCATTTCTTCGACCTCGCCGACTATCTCTCGTTCCGCGCCACCGGATCGCTGGCGCGGTCGACCTGCACCGTCACCTGCAAATGGACCTACGTGGCAGGCGAGGGCGGCTGGAGCGAGCGCTTCTTCAAGCGGGTCGGCCTCGATGATTTCGTGACCGAGCGTTATGCGCGCATCGGCACCGAGATCGTGCCCCCGGGGTCGCCGCTTGGCCGGGGACTGTCGGAAGCCGCAGCGCTCGATCTCGGCCTCACACCGGGGACCGCGGTCGGCGCCTCGCTGATCGATGCCCATGCCGGCGGTGTAGGCGCGATCGGCGGCCGCGACGGCTCTGGCGCCGATGTCGATGTCTGCAAGCGGCTCGCCTACATCATGGGAACGTCGGCCTGCATCATGGCGACGACCGTCGATCCCTGTTTCGTTCCCGGCGTCTGGGGCCCGTATTTTTCGGGCATGGTGCCGGGCTTCTGGCTGAACGAGGGCGGGCAATCCGCAGCGGGTGCTGCGATCGATCATCTGCTGCGCTCGCATCCGGCGCACGCCGAGGTGCAGGCCGCTGCGAAGGGCAACGGCCTCGACATCATCGATTTTCTCGAGAAACGCATCCTGGCGCGCGCGGGAACAGCCGGCGCCGCGGCGCTGCTCGCGCGCAATGTGCACGTGCTGCCGGAATTCCTCGGCAACCGTTCGCCCTATGCCGATCCCGGGTCGCGCGCGGTAATCGCCGGCCTCGATCTCGACACCGACATCGGCGCGATGGAGCGGCTGTTCGTGGCCGGGCTGTGCGGGCTCGCCTATGGCCTCGCCGACGTCATCGACGCTTTTCAGGCCCATGGCGTCGAGGGCAAGACCATCGTGATCGGCGGTGGCGCGAGCCGCAGCCCGCTGGTCCGCCAGATCATGGCTGACACCACCGGCTACACCGTGGCGCTGCCGCAGACGCAGGAGTCGGTGCTGCTCGGAGCTGCGATGCTCGGCGCAGTCGCAAGCGGCGCGCATAGTTCGATCAACGGGGCGATGGCCGGCATGTCCGCGCTCGGGCGCCTCAGCGAACCGACCAGGCCCGAAATGGCTGACTTCCACCGCCGGAAGCGCAGCGTGCATGCCATGCTCCGCGATCTCGATCGCGGCAGCCGCGAGGTCATGAAGCGGGCGCCGGGCGAAGCGCCATCGATGTAGGACGTTTGCTGGATGCTGCTCGTTTGCGGAGATGCGCTGATCGATTTCCTCCCGTCGAAGACGGCTGACGGGCGCGAGGCCCTGACGCCCGCGGTCGGCGGCTCCTGCCTCAACATCGCGGTCGGGATCGCGCGGCTCGATGTGCCCGCGGGCTTCGTCGGCGGCATCGCGAACGATACGTTCGGCAGAATGATCGCCGACCACGCCTCGAACTCGGGCGTCGATCTCAGCTACGCGACACGAAGCGATCGCCAGGCGACGCTCGCTTTCGCGCGTGTAACCGGTACCGAGACCGAATACGCCTTCTACGACGCCGACACTGCGTCGCGAAACTGGGTTTATCGAAGCGAGGCGATTGCGCTCGATGACGTCGCTTGTCTCCACGTCGGCTCGACGACGCTCGTCAACGAGAAGGGCGCGGCCGAGACCTTGGCCCTGGTCGCGGACGCCGGGCGGACGGCCACCATTGCGTTCGACCCGAACTGCCGGCCAAACTTGGTCACGGACAAGGACGCCTACCGCGCACGCATGATGGCATTCTGCCGCCAGGCCGACATCGTGAAAATGTCGGACGTCGATTTCGCCTATCTGTTCGGCGACGAGGCCTATGGGGAGAGGGCCGGGGCGCTGCTTTCGGAAGGTTCGTCTCTGGTCGTGGTGACGCGCGGGAATCTCGGTGCGTGCGCCTGGCACGGTCAGGCGGGGATGATCGAGGCCGAGGCTCCCCTCGTGAAGGTGGTCGACACGATCGGCGCCGGTGACAGTTTTCAGGCTGCGCTGCTCGCGGCCTTGCATCGGCTGGATCGCATCGGCAGGCGGGGGCTGGGCGACATCACCGCGGCCGAGCTCAGGCGCGCGCTGTCATTCGCCTGCAAATGTGCCGCTTTCACCTGCACGCGGGCGGGCGCCGATCCGCCGCGCAGCGGCGAGCTTCCGGCCGATGATTGGCCCGCTTGACTCGGCATGATCCGGAAAAGTGTGTAGCGGTTTTCCTTCGCGATAAACGCGTAGCGTTTGCGCGGAGATCGTCTCCACGAGGGTGTTTGTGCCACCGCCTTGCTTGACGCGCAGTCTCATTTTGTATGCTGCGCCGCGAAGGCGATTCCCGCTCACCATGCGACGATGGCCGTGGGTGAGGCATCTATCGGCGCGAAAGCATGATCCGGAAAAGTGCGTGGCGGTTTTCCGAGCAAGATCATGCTCAAATAAAGAGATTAGATCATGATGCGATTCGACCTGATCGCATCATGATCTGATGGGACCGGCCTCCATCAGCCGCGCCGCCGACGGCATGTGCACGCGCGGATCGCATTTCGCATAGCGCGGATCAGTTGTCTTTGTGCAGGACGGCGCTATGGTGGAACTCGTCCATCGATGCCTGTCGTCGTTTTCCGGCGAGCTATTGCAGTGCAACGAACCGACCAGCGGGCGTCGCCGTCTGCGGGCGATCAGGTTTTGAAGGGGAATTGGCAAATACCATCCGTCATATCGCAACCAAGAATTAGCGGGGGGAATGATGAGTATCATGAAAGGGCGTGCGGCGTTTGCCGCAATGATCGGTGTTGGCTTGCTGTCCGGCGTCGCCATTGGACAGGAAGTCAAGCAGGAGCAGAAATCGGTGGTGGGGAACGCCAACGTTCCTCCGGTCACGCAGGAGCAGCTCAACGCGGCGGACAAGAATGCCAAGGATTTTCTGCTGACGAACGGCAATTATGCGCAGACGCGCTTCTATCCAGGCAAGCAGATCAGCCGCGACAATGTGAAGAACCTGCACGTGGCCTGGATCTTCCAGACCGACGTCAAGGAATCGCTCGAGACATCGCCGATCGTCGTCGACGGCGTGATGTTTGTCACGACCTCGTTCAGCCATGTCTATGCACTCGATGCCAAAACCGGCCAGCAGCTCTGGCACTACGCGCACAAGATGGGGCCGATCACCGTCTATTGCTGCGGTCCCAACAATCGCGGCATTCAGGTCCTCAATGATCGCGTCTACCTGGCGACCCTCGATTCCAAGCTGATGGCGTTGAATGCCAAGACCGGCGAAGTGGTCTGGACCACCAACATCGCCGATCCCGAACTCGGCTACAGCGAGACGATGGCGCCGACGGTGATCAAGGACAAGGTGCTGATCGGCACCAATGGCGGCGAATACGGCATCCGCGGCTTCGTGCGAGCCTATGATGCCAAGACCGGCAAGCAGCTCTGGAATTTCAACACCATTCCGGAGAATTCCGTCGGCGTCTGGGCGACCAAGGATGCCACCGGCCGCGACATGCATCGCAACATCCAGGCAGAAAAGGATACGCTGGCCAAGATTGGCGATCCCTACGCCAAGCTCGGCGGCGGCGTGTGGCAGAACCCTTCGGTCGATCTTGCGACCAACCGGATCTACTTCGTCGTCGGCAATCCGTCGCCCGACCTCGACGGATCGAACCGGCCCGGCGACAACCTCTACACCAACTCGCTGGTCTCGCTCGATCTCGAGACCGGCAAGTATGTCTGCCACTTTCAGTACATCGCCCATGACGTGTGGGACCTCGACGCGGTCAGCCCGACGGTGCTGGTCAACGTCAAGGGGAAGGACGGCAAGACCATTCCCGGGGTCATCCACGCCGGCAAGACCGGGCACATCTATGTGCACGATCGCAAGGACTGCAGCATGATCCGCTTCTCGGAAGCGATGGTGCCGCAGGAGAACATGTGGGTCTTGCCGACCAAGGAAGGCGCGCGCATGCTGCCGGGCGCCAATGGCGGCGTCGAATGGTCGCCGATTGCGACCGACCCGGGGCAGGAGCTGGCCTACGCCATCAACCTGCACCAGCCGATGACCTATCACGTCGAGAACTCGCCCTATCCGAACGGCAAGCTGTGGCTGGGCGGCGCTTTCAAGGTGATCCCGAGCGAGCAGCAGTCGGGTAACATCACGGCGGTGAACTACAACACCGGCAAGATCAAATGGCAGGTCAAGACGCCCGAGCCGATGATTGGCGGCATTCTCGCCACCGCCGGCGGCCTGGTGTTCACCGGTGAAGGCAACGGCAAGTTCGCGGCCTACAATTCCTCGAACGGCAAGGAATTGTGGAGCTTCCGCGCGGGCGCCGGCGTCAACGCGCCACCGTCGAGCTATATGATCGGCGGCAAGCAGTACATCGTGGTCGGGGCGGGCGGTAACACCCAGCTCGATTACAAGCGCGGCAACAACATCATCGCTTTCACGCTCGACTGAGCCGAGCGGCAATCATTTGTGGCGAAGCGGGACCCGGTCGGTCCCGCTTCTGTTTCCGTTGGATGGATTGATGTTCGCTAAACTGGCGATTAGCGGTGCCTTGGTGCTCTTGTTCGCAGGCGGGGCGCGTGCGGAAACGATCGCGGAGAAGGCCCAGGTGTGCGCCGGCTGCCATGGCGAGAACGGCAAGCCGGTCGACAAGACGATTCCGACCATCTGGGGCCAGCAGGCAGGCTATCTCTACATCCAGCTTCGCGACTTCAAGCGCGGCGACCGCAAAAGCGAGATCATGCAGCCGATCGCTTCGACGTTCGAGCGCGACGACATGCTGGCGATTGCCGAGTACTTCTCGCAGAAGCCGTGGCCCGATCTCGGGCAGCCGCGCGCATCCAAGGAAGTGGCGGAGAAGGCCATCAACGCCAGCCGCTCGGTCGGCTGTCCGGCCTGTCATCTCGACCGCTTCCAGGGGGACGGCACGGTGCCGCGCCTCGCCGGCATGGGGCGCGACTATCTCGCCAAGACCATCGCCGATTTCCGCACGCGCGCCCGCGCCAACAACCCCGGAATGTCCGACCTGATGCTGGCGACGTCGCCCGACGACCTTGCGGCGCTGGTCGACTATCTGGCGGGGCTTTGAGCGCGATCAGCGCGGTGTCAGCTCCTCGCGCAGCGCCGACAACACCGTGAGGTCAGCGGCGCGTTTTCCCGCCTTGTCGGTCAGCGCAGGATCCGCGCCATGCGCCAGCAGCGCCTTGACGATCGCTGGATGATTGCCCTCCGCCGCGATCATCAGCGCGGTGCGCCCGCGCGCATCGTAATCGTCGATCTTCGCGCCCGCTTGCAGGAGATACGCGACGATTTCGAGTGCCTGCGCTTCCGGCACGGCCTCGTCGGGGCCGGATGCCCACATCAACAGCGTAAGGTCGTTGGCGTAGCGGGCATTGACGTCGATATCGAGCGCCAGCAACTGCTTGACGATGCCGAGCTGGCCGCCCGCGGCCGCATATACGATCGGCGGCTTGCCGGTGTCGTCAGGCTTGCGGCCGTCGGCGCCGCGTGCCAGCAGCATTTTGACAATCATATCCCTGCCCGCATAGGCCGCGGCTGCGACCGGGGACGCGCCGCTGCGACCGCTGAGATTGACGTCGGCGCCGCGATCGATCAGTCGCTGCACGATGGCGACATGGCCGCGTTCGGCAGCGAAATAGAGCGCCGTCGATCCCGCCAGGTTGCGTGCGTCGACCGGCGCGCCGCGCTCAAGCAGAAGGTCGACCATTTCGAGATGGCCGGACCGCGCGGCCTGGCTGAGCGGCCGCGCGCCCAGCCGGTCCCGCGCATCGACGGACGCGCCTTGATCGAGCAATCGGGTGGCGAGGTTGACGCAGTTGGCGTTTGCGGCCGCGAACAGCGTCAACGACACCTCGATCGCGGTGAACTGGGCCTTGCCCGTCTCATACTTGCGGTTGAGCTCGCGGCACCGTGCTGGATCCGTCGCGGCCGGAGCCGCCTGCGCGGCGCCAACCACGAAAAGCGCCGCCAGGGCAATGCGACGATACAAGATGCGCTCCTCCGCCACGGCGCTGTGAACACTATCGCCGTTTCGGTCAGCGTCGCACGATCCCCCGCTGCTGCCAAGTCGCGCGTGGCAACGCGCAACGGCCGGTCCGGAGAGCTGCTTCAATACGGTAGCGATGCGCAAGGCAACCGCCCGACCTCAGCCACCCGCTATGCCAGATGGCACGCCACGAAGTGGCCGCTGCTTCCTTCCCGGAGTTCGGGCGCGCTCTGCCGGCAGCGCTCCTCGGCTATCGGGCAGCGGGTGTGAAAATGACAGCCCTTCGGCGGATTCATCGGGCTCGGAACGTCGCCCTTGAGGCGGATCCGCGCGCGCTTCGCCTTGGGGTCCGGCACCGGCACCGCCGAAAGCAGAGCCTTGGTGTAAGGATGTTGCGGATTGCGGTAGAGGTCGCTCGCCTTGGCAAGCTCGACGATGCGGCCGAGATACATCACCGCGACGCGGTCGGAGATGTGCTCCACGACGGAGAGGTCGTGGGCGACGAACAGATAGGTGAGGTTCAGCTCGGCCTGCAAATCTTCCAGGAGATTGATCACCTGTGCCTGGATCGAGACGTCGAGCGCCGACACGGGCTCGTCGCAGACCAGCAGCTTCGGCTCCAGCGCAAGCGCACGCGCAATCGCGATGCGCTGGCGCTGGCCGCCCGAGAATTCGTGCGGATATCGGCGCATGTGCTCGGCCTTCAGCCCGACCTTGACGAGGAGGCTTGCGACCCGCTCTTCGCGCTCGCTCGATGAGGCGACGAGGTTGTGGATGATGAAGGGCTCGCCGAGGATCGCGCCGATCGTCATGCGCGGATTGAGCGAGGCGAACGGGTCCTGGAACACGAGCTGCATGTTGCGCCGCATCGCGCGCAAATCGCCGCTGCCGAGGCCGGTCACCGTTTGCCCGTCGAACACGATCTCGCCGGAGGTCGGCTCGATCAGGCGCAGCACGCAGCGACCCGTGGTTGATTTGCCGCAACCGGATTCGCCGACCAGGCCCAGCGTCTCACCGCGATTGATCGCAAACGACACGCCGTCCACCGCGTAAACCTGCCCGACCTCGCGCGACAGCAATCCGCCGAGCACCGGGAAATGCTTCTTGAGGCTGGTGACGCGCAGCAATGGTTGGTTCATGGCGCGTCTCCGAGGTGGCAGGCCATGCGATGGCCCGGGGCGATTTCTCGCAAACGCGGCTCTTTCTCGGAGCAGATGCCCATGGCGTAACGGCAGCGCGGCGCGAAGCGGCAGCCGGGCGCAGGCTTGATCAGGATTGGCACCGAGCCGCCGATCGCCTCCAGCCGCGTCTTGTGCTCGGCGTCGAGATCGATACGCGGGATCGAGCGGATCAGGCCCTGCGTGTAGGGATGGCGCGGATCGGCGAACAGCGCATCGACATCGGCCTCCTCCACAACTTTGCCGGCATACATCACGACGACGCGCTGCGCCGTCTCGGCGACCACGCCCATGGCATGGGTGATCAGCATCACCGCCATGCCGAAGCGCTCCTTCATGTCCTGCAAGAGGTCGAGGATCTGCGCCTGGATCGTGACGTCGAGCGCGGTGGTCGGCTCGTCGGCGATCACGAGCTTGGGCCGGCAGGCAAGCGCCATCGCGATCATGACGCGCTGGCGCATGCCGCCCGAGAACTGGTGCGGATAATGATGCACGCGTCCCTCGGCGTTGGGGATCTGCACGAGCTTGAGCATCTCGATCGTCCGCTCGAGCGCCTGCTTTTTCGTCACCGCCTCGTGGCGGCGCAGGCTTTCCGAGATCTGTTCGCCTATCGTCAGCACCGGGTTGAGCGACGTCATCGGCTCCTGGAAGATGAATCCGATCTCCTTGGCTCTGATGTCGTCGAGCTGATTGCTCGTCAGCGGCACGAGGTCGCGCCCCTCGAAGATGATCTCGCCCTCGACGATGCGGCCCGGCGGCATCGCAATCAGCTTCAGGATCGACATCGCGGTCACGGTCTTGCCGCAACCTGATTCGCCAACGACGCAGAGCGTCTCGCCCTTGTTGATGCTGATGTCGACGCCATCGACGGCCTGCAGGATGCCGTCGTCGGTGGCGAAATGGGTCTTCAGGCCCTTGATCTGAAGCAGCGGCCGCATCAGATCACCTTGCGCGCATCGAGCGCGTCGCGCAGACCGTCGCCGATGAAGTTGATGGCGACGACTGCGATGAAGATAGCGCCGCCCGGGAACAGCGCCCAATGCGGGCCGATGTCGAGAAAGTCCTTGGCATCATAGAGGATGCGGCCCCAGGTCGGAGTGTCGGGCGGAAAGCCGAGGCCGAGAAACGACAGCGTGGATTCCGCGATGATGGCGGCGGCAACGTCGATCGTGCCGGCGATGATGACGGGTCCGACCGCATTGGGCAGGATATGGCGCACCACCTGCCGCACGGGGCTCGCGCCGAGCGCGCGCGCTGCCTCGACGAACTCCTTCTCGCGCAAGGAGAGGAACTGGGCGCGCACCAGGCGCGCGACCGGCATCCAGCGCAAGCCTCCGATCACGAGCACGATCAGAATGAAGATGCCGCCCTCGGGACCGAACACCGCCTTCAGTCCGTCGCGGAACAGGTAGATCAGGAGCAGCAGCAGCGGAAGTTGCGGCAGCGACAGGAACAGGTCGGTCAGCCACATCAGGATGTATCCGACCGCGCCGCGCGACATGCCCGCGACCGCGCCGATCAGCGTGCCGACGACGACCGAGACGATCATCGCGGCAAGCCCCACCGCGAGCGAGATGCGTCCGCCGTAGATCATGCGGGCGAGGATGTCCTGCCCGAGATCGTCGGTGCCGAACGGATGCGCCAGCGAGGGCCCCTGCAGGCCGGCCACGACATCCATGTCGTTGATCGAGACGCGCCAGACGAAGGGGCCGAGCACGACGGCGAGGATCAGCACCAGCAGCAGCACGGCGCTGACCACGGCCGGCTTGTGCCGGCGATAGCGGCGCCAGGTCTCGCGCCAGGGCGAATAGCCGCGCCGCTCAGCGGAAGGAGATGCGAGGGTCAAGCCAGCCATAGAGGACATCAGCGATCAGGTTGAACAGCACCACGAGACACGCGAAGACGAAGGTTACGGCCATGATGACCGGCGTGTCGTTGGCGAGGATGGAGGAAATCAGCAGCGAGCCGATGCCGGGAATCCGGAAGATCTGCTCGGTAACGATGGCGCCGCCGAACACGGCGGGCATCTGCAGCGCGATCAGGGTGACGACCGGGATCATCGCATTGCGCATCACATGCTTGACGATCACCTTGGCCTGTCCGAGCCCTTTGGCGCGCGCGGTGGTGACGTAGTCGAGGCGGATCACGTCGAGCATCGCGGAGCGCACGAAGCGGGTCATCGAGGCTGCCTGGAACAGGCCGAGCACCATCACCGGCATGATGGCTTGCCGGATCATCTCGAGCACCCAGAGGATGCCGGTCTCCTTGATGTCGGTGGTGTAGACAAAGGGCAGCCAATCGAGCTTCACCGAAAAGATCAGGATGAACAGGATGCCGGTGAAGAAGGTCGGCAGCGAGAAGCCGACGAAGGCCAGCGTGTTGGCGACCTGGTCGAAGATCGAATAGGGCCGGGTTGCCGCATAGACGCCGACCGGGATCGCGATCAACAGCGCCAGCAGTTGCGCCGAGCCGATCACATAGAGCGTGGCTGGCAGCCGCTGCAGGATCAACGTGTCGACGTTCATCCGGCTGACAAAGGAGAAGCCCCAGTCGCCCTGCGCCATCGCCGCGAGCCAGCGCAAATAGCGGATGTAGATCGGATCATCGAGGCCGAACTTGGTGCGAAGCGCGGCCTGTACCTCGGGCGGCACGTTCGGATTGGTCGCGAGTTCGCCGAACGGATCGCCCGGCGCGAGCGCCAGCACGACGAACAGCACGAGCGAGATGCCGAGCAGGCTCGGGATTGCGATCAGGAGGCGACGCAGGACGTACTGACTCATGGGATCATCCGACTAACGCTCGCACCCGGCTAGAGCATGATGATGTGCTTCAAATCGAAAGGCGAACTCGGATTTACCTCGTCCCGCATGCGGGCAAAGGCCGGAATTCAAACGCAGCTTGAATTCCGGGTGAGGGGGACTCTCCACGAACTCACCTTCCGCCGCATTCGTAGACAGAGCCCCTCACTCAGCCTTCCAAGAGCGAGCTTCGCTCGCCTTGACCCCGTAAGAACGGGGAGAGCGAGAAGATGGACTCATTCAATTCCGAATCCATCACGTCTCAGGCTTCACGATACCAGTCCTGCAGATTGTCGGATCGGTTGGCCCAGCCCGAGAGTGCCGGACGCAGCGTGTTCGAGCAGGCGTCCACTGCAAGGCGATGCATCACGGGAATCACCACCGTGTCCTGCCACATCAGATCGTTGCACTTGATGTAGAGGTCGGCGCGCTTGAGCGGATCGGTCTCAGTCTCCGCCGCGTCGATCGCGACATCGAAATCCTTGTTGACCCAGCGCGGGAAGTTCTGGCCCTGCCACTTGTTCTCCTTGGTGGCGACGTTCCGCGAATGGTAGCGGCGCATGTGCAGGGCCGGGTCGGGCTGGGTCATCGGGATCTGGAACATCTCGATGTCGGAGTAGAACTTGGAGTAAGTGTCGGGGTTGGCGACATCGGAGGAGAAGAAGACGGACGCCACGACCGACTTCAGTTCGACGTCGATGCCGGCCTTCTGGCAGGCCTGCTTGACGATCGCCTGGGTTTTCTGGCGCGGCCCGTTGATCGAGGTCTGGTAGAGCAGTTTCAGCTTCTTGCCGTCCTTCTCGCGAATGCCGTCGGCGCCGGCTTTCCACCCGGCCTGTTCCAGGAGCTGGCTCGCCTTGTCGATGCTGAATTCCCAGCGCGTGTTCTTGGAAACGAATTCCTCGGGACCGTTGAGGTAGTTCGCGGTGGTGCGGCCGGCACGGCCGTAGATCACCTTCTTGACGGATTCGCGATCGACGAGGAGTGCCAGCGCCTTGCGCACGGCCGCGTCCGACAGGATCGGATGCCTGGTCTTCATCGACGAGCGCTCGCCGTCGACCTCGGTGTTGGGGTCGGTGAAGTTGATGGCGATGAACTCGATGTCCCCGCCGACGGCATAGACGGTCTTGCCCTTGCCGCCCTTCTCGAGGCGCAGCAGCACCTCGTCTTCCACCTGGATATTCCAGGCGAAGTCATATTCGCCGGTCTGGATCACCGCGCGAGCCGCCGACACCGCGTCGCCGCCGCCCTTCATCTCGATGGTGTCGAAATAGGGTCGGTTGGCCATGTGGTAGTCGGCATTGATCTCGCCGCGCACCAGATCGCCGGGCTTGAACTCGACGAATTTGTAGGGGCCGGTGCCGATCGGCTTCAGATTGTTTGGCGCTTCGCGCGACTTGCCGCCCTTGTACTCGGCAAACAGATGCTTCGGGATGATGCAGCCATAGGCTCCGACGAAGGCGTTGGCCCAGAACGGCGTCGGGTCCTTGAAGTTGATGCGGACGGTGAGGTCGTCGAGCTTCTCGACGGTGAGGCCGGTGTACGTGCTGACCGATACGGCTGCGGTCGCGGGATCGCTCGCATATTCCCAGTTGAACACGAGGTCGTCGGCGGTGACCGGTTTGCCGTCATGCCATTTCACGCCGGGCTTGAGTTTCCAGACCACCGATTTGGCGTCGGCGGCGAGCCCGCCGTTCTGGATCGACGGAATTTCCGCGGCGAGGATCGGGTTGAGATGGCCGTCGGCGTCCCAGCTGGCGAGCGGCTCGTAGAAGATGCGGCTGCCGTCCTGATCCTTGGTGCCTGTGGCGAAATGCGGATTGAGCAGGGTCGGGCCCTGCCACCACAACAGCTTCAACGGACCGCCGCCGCCGCGCTTGGTCGGCTTGTAGGGGGTGGGGCTCTGCGCCATTGCGACACCGCCGATCGCGAGGATCTGGTTCGCCATCGGCGCGGTCAGGCCGACGGCAATCATGCGCTTGACGAAGGCGCGGCGGTCAATCCGTCCATCCTTCACGTCGTCGATCATGGTGCGCAGGTCTTTGTCGAACATCGTCGCCCCTCGTCCGGTTCTGGTTGATTGCGGCCGGCCGCGGAAACGGGCCGCCGGATATTGGCGGCAGATGGCACACCGAATGGCCTCGGAGGTCAACGCCTCGCGGAGCCCAAGCCGTAGGTCTTTTTGGCTATCGCCTATGCAGACTGCCTTGCCGGCGCACACGGCTGCGGCAATTTCGTGCCGAAGTACGCCCTTGGCGCACCTCGGACTGCGAAAAATTTGTTCGTTATTCTTTGTTCCGGCGTGCTTTTCGCGCTCCCGCCCGAGCGGCGCTCGGGCCGGGCGTCATTCGAAGGCACCGGGTCAGGCCAGGGACATGTCCAACGGCGGTGCAGCATCGGCCGGAAGCGGGCTGACATACGGGGTCCGGGTCGTCCGCTTTTTCAGGTCGGCCTTGGCGGCGGCGATCAGCTCCGGCTCCATCAGCGCCTTGACGCCGAGGCCCGCCATCGCCTTGGCGGCCTGCACCATGGCCTTGTGGGCGGCCGGGGTCTTGCCCTGCGCCACCACCTGCCAGGTGTGGAAGGGGGTGCCGATCGCGACCGTGGGGGCGTGGACCTGCACGGTCGGCACCACCCAACTGACGTCGCCGACATCGGTCGAGCCGATCAGCGGATTGCGCCTGGCGTCGATCGGCACCAGGAAATCGGCGAGCGGCCGATCGGTCGGATCCATCCCGATCGCATAATAAACCGAAGCGATGTCCTTCTCGGTCAAGGTCGCGCGGATTTGGCTCGCAAAGTCCTTGTCCGCGTCGTCGAAATGCGGCGGGCCGAGGTCTTCCATGATCCGGTGCAATGTCCGTTCCAGCGGCGTGTTGGGCAGGATGTTGGAGACCGCTGAAATGATCTTCATCTCCATCGTGGTTTCGGTCATCAGCGCCGCGCCCTGCGCGATCTTGTGCACGCGCTGCACCAGTTCGTTCATGCCGGCCAGGTCACGGGCGCGGATCGAATAGCGCACGCGGGCATGTGCCTGCACCACGTTAGGGGCGATGCCGCCGGTGTCGAGCAGCGCATAGTGCACGCGGGCGTCGCTTGGCATGTGCTCGCGCATATAGTTCACGCCGACATTCATCAACTCCACCGCATCGAGCGCGCTGCGGCCGAGATGCGGCGAGGCCGCGGCATGCGACGTGCGCCCGGTGAAGGTGAAGTCGGCGCGGGTGTTTGCGAGCGACGGCGTTACCGCTACTTCCCAAAAACTGTGCGGATGCCAGGTGATGGCGATGTCGGCGTCATCGAACGCGCCGGAGCGCACCATGAAGGTCTTCGCCGCGCCGCCTTCCTCGGCGGGGCAGCCGTAATAGCGCACGCGCCCTGGTGCCTTGTTCGCGGCAAGCCAGTCCTTTACTGCGGTGGCGGCGAGCAATGCCGAGGAGCCGAGCAAATTGTGGCCGCAGCCATGGCCGTGGCCGCCGGTCTCGATCGGACAGTGCTCGGCTACACCGGCCTCCTGGCTCAGGCCGGGCAGGGCATCATATTCGCCGAGGAAGGCGATCACCGGGCCGCCTTCGCCCCATTCGCCGATCAGCGCGGTCGGGATCCCGGCGATGCTTTCGGTGACGCGGAAGCCCTGGTGGCGTAGTTCGGCAAGATGTTCGGCGGACGAACGCGCTTCGGTGTAGCAAACCTCCGGTGTCGCCCACACCCTGTCGCTCAATTCAATGAAACGCGGTTTGATCGCGTCGACGCCGCGCCAGACATCACTACGATTATCCATTTGCTCTGGTCCCTGATTGCAAAGCAACAATATGAAGTGTCGGAAGCTAGCAGCTTGGCATGACCTCGCCCAGCGCGTGCCGGGCAGGTCAGGTTTCCCTCAAGGACAAGTCTCGACGCCTGCATGGCCGGTCGTCCCGCAAGCGGTTCTCGCACAGGTCTTGTCCCGGCATCCACGTCCTGATTACCACGTGAGGAAAGACATGGAAGGCTCGGATGAAACCGGCAATGACGACGCGGAAACGTCGGCATTCGGGCTCGCTGTGATGTCGTATGAGATTGGCTTGGGACGAGGCCGGGTATGGTCCCGTTGTCGTCTGTCGGGCTAAGCGAAAATGGCCGTTAGGGAGGACGGAGCCAGACTAATTGCCCGCGCCGGGCCCATCGATATCCTCGTCCAAACACGATATATCTCTGCTCAGGGCGGAAACGGCATGAGCTGCGGCGGCCGGCGATGAAAACGGCGAGGCGTTCGGGGCATCAAGCCGCGCGTTCCGGCCGTTGTGAAGAGTCCTTCCGATGATGAAGCCGGTCGTAATTGTTCCAGAGGATCAGCCCCTCACCCTCGCGAACTTGTCGCCCAGCCCGTCGCAGAGACGGCTTGCCCTTGCGGTTGCGCTCTCCTTCCTTGGCGTGCTTCTCGTCTCGGCAGGGACGCTCTCGAACATCCAGCTGGGGCGGATCGACGCCTTCGTCCCGGCCTATGGCACGGCGATCTTCGTGAATGACTTGATCACCGCGGTCCTGCTGTTCAATCAGTTCGCCATCCTGCGCTCGCGTTCCCTCCTCGCAATCTCGACTGGGTATCTCGTCACGGCGCTCATGGTCATCCCATGGATGCTGACGTTTCCGGGGCTGCTCACGCCAGATGGTCTGCTTGGCGCGGGGCTACAGAGCACGCATTGGCTCTACGTTCTGCAGTACGCCAGTTTTCCCACGTTCGTCATCGCATACGTCCTGTTGAAGGATACCGATCCGCCCAAGCAATCGTGGGATGGCTCAGTGGGCACGACCATCGTTTCGAGTGTGCTGATGTCCGCGGCCGTCGTGTGCTCCGTGACAGTTGTTGTCACAGCGGGTGATGCATACTTGCCCCGCGTCTCAATCGATCCGGTCCGTTTCTCTACCCTCTGGCTTTATCTTGCCGGTTGTCTGATCCTGTGGAACGCAGTTGCCCTCATTTTGCTCTGGATCCGCCAAAGCTCGGTGCTCGATCTGTGGCTGATGGTGGTTGTCTGCGCGTGCGCAATTGAGATCTACCTGGTCTCGTTTCCCGATCCGGCCCGCTTCAGCGGCAGCTGGTATGCTGGCCGGATTTTCGGGTTCGTGTCCAGTATTCTCGTGCTCTTCGTGCTGTTGCACGAGATAACAACGCTTTACGCGCAACTGCTCCACGCGGTCCTCGCGCAACGCCGCGAACGCGATGCGCGCCTCGTCACCGGCGATGCGGTCTCGGCTTCAATTGCCCACGAAGTCAAACAACCGTTGACGGCGATCATTGCGAGTGCGAACGCGGGATTGAATTGGCTTGATCGTGTCGAGCCCGACCTTGATGGTGTCAGGAAGGCATTTGGGCGCGTCGTGGCCGCCGGCCACCGTGCGGACGCCGTGATCGAAAATATCCGGGCGCAGTACAGGATGGGCGCACGGACCCGCGCGTCGCTTGATATCGACGATGTCATTCAGGAAGCTCTGTCCGTCGTTCGCGACAAGCTGCAGGCATATCAGATCGCGGTCCAAGCTCGATCCGACGAGCGGCTGCCGCGGGTCATGGGCGAGCGCATTCAGCTCCAGCAAGTGCTGGTGAATTTGATCACGAACGCTATCGACGCCATGGCTGCAAAGAATGGAGAGCGGCGCCTGTCCATCAAGTCTGAAGCCCGTCAGTCCAGATATGTGATGGTGTCGGTGGAGGATACGGGGAAGGGCCTCGATCGCGACGCTGTGGATCGGATATTCAACCCGATGTTCACGACCAAGACGCACGGCATGGGTATGGGGCTGTCGATCTGCCGGTCGATCATCGAAGCGCATGAGGGACGATTGTGGGTCACCGTCGACACGAGCCGTGGCGGCGCTATTTTTCACTTTACGGTGCCCGTTGATCCTGACGGCTCGGCCTCATCCATCGCGGCGTCGGCCGCGAGCGCTTAGTGATCTTTGCTTGGCTTCGTGTCGCCACCGGCGCGGAGATTGGCGATCATTGATTTGGGCTCGTCGTCCAGTCCTCGCGCGAAAAATATTCCACTTCCGTCGTCGGGCAAATCAGGTGTTCAATTCCGCCCGTCTCACCCGATTGAGGGGCGCTTCGCGATCGTCACGAGTGTTGCGGTGAGATGCGGTGGACGCGGAGTGCGCAACTGACGAGTGCGCGCAACGCGGACGGCGAAGTCGTGTGGTCCTGACGCCCCAGTGGCTGGTGTTAAGTCCTTAAGAAGCTCGCGCTTCTCAGGGGCGACGGTGGCAACAAAGCCCGGTCTCACCGAGGAGATCACGTATAAGCCGTAAACCATCGCGCAGGGAAAGCCGGGTTGTTTCCGGTTACACCTGTGGTCCTACCCCCGTGCTTTTTGTTGCACGGGACCCATGGGTGCGATCGGCGCCCGGCTTTCCCTGCGCCCTCGCTCTTAAGGGCGCGAAGATGATGCAAGCCTCGGGCAAAACATGCTGCGAGAACGCGAACCCACACCCTCATCGCTGCGGGAAATTCTTGTCCCTCCTCGCAACGACGGACTCGACAATGAGCCGAACGGCCTCGCCGCCGACGCGTCGCTACCTCGATCGGCTCGTGAGGAAGCGCGTGATGGCGCCGCCGAGTTTGGCGTGGTCGAGTGGCTGCGCAAGCGATGCCTTGGCCGTGGCGATCACGGCATCGGGCGCGTGGCCGGCGATCAGTTCGCACACCGCGTAGGCGTAGCCGACGTCGAATTCCGGATGCGGCTGCACCGACAGCGTCGTGCCGTTCGCGTAGAGCAGTCCGGCATAGGGTGTGAACGCGGACGACATGATCGTGCGCGCCGACGCAGGTGGCGCGATCACCTGATCCTGATGCGAGCACGCGATGGCGATCTCATCGCCTTCGATCAGTCCGTTGTCCGGCGCCACCCGATAGACGTGGCGTCCGGTGCCCCAGCCATTTTTGGATTTGCGCACGGTGCCGCCCAGTGCCTGCGCGATCAGTTGATGGCCGAAGCAGACGCCCACCATCGGAACGTTGTTGTCGTGGGCTGCGCGCACGAAGTCCTCGAGCAATCCAGGCGATATCATCATAGGCGCCGGCCGCAGAGCCGGTGATGAGGATTGCATCGAGCCCCGCAGGATCGGGCAGCAGCTCGCCGTTGATGACGCTGACGACATCGCAGGCGACGGTTGCATCCGCGGCGCGGATCATCCGCTCGAACATCTGCGGATAGGTTCCATAAAGTTCGCGGCGAGGAGAGCCAACCCGACCGGTTTCGATGATCGTGACGCGCGGCATGGGACGCCCGGGCTGGAGGATCAAGCAGGTGGTGCTTTACTCCGAAAGCGCAGCTTGCCTCAAGCCACGCAGAACGGCGGAAGATCAGTTCTGGCGCATGTGCGCCGGCCCGGTCGCCGCGATGGCATGATGCGCGACCGGCGCCGTGCGCGACGGCCCGCTCGCGATCGGCGCCTCGGTGCGGTAGCGCAGGAGATGATCCTCGAGCGAGTAGCAGACGCAGAGCGCAAGGCTCGCCCAGACCGCCATGCTGAAATAAAGCGACATCCAGATGATCTCATCCTTCCACTCAGCGATATCATGCGTCACGACCCAGCGCGTGCTGGCGTCGCGCAGGCCCTCGAGCGGGTGGAGCAGCTTGCTGCCCTCGGCGAGTTCGGCCCGCCAGCGGCTCAGATACATCGGGACGTCGACGGTCATGAGGAACGCGAGGTAGCCCGCGACCCCGAGGATCGCGATGATGAAGGCCCAGCGCACCGGGCCGTGAAATTCAGGCAGCAGACGGCAAAGGGCGATGCCGACCAGGAAGAAGGCGACCGCCCAGATCGAATTCTCGATCGCATTGCCGAGATAGTGGGTGGTCAGTACAGCATACCAGGAGAAGCATTCGGCGATCAGGATCAGCGGCACGATCACCCAGGCGACGTTCACGACGGTCTGTGCGCCCGTCATGGTGCCGAGCTGATACAGGATGATCGCCCATTGCGCGGCGAAGCCCAGCTCGGCCACGGTGGCGACCGAGCGGCCAACCGTGACGCTCGACAGCCAGGTGTCGAACAGACAGATGCGTTGGACATCCGCGCGCGGCAACAGCGACCGAAACGCGCAGCCGAACACATAGGCCGCGCAGAGTACGAGCATCAGCCCGATGCCGGGAGCGTCGCCCAGGCCCTTGGCCGGGTGCTCGGCGAGCTCGCGATACAGCGTGAACCAGACCGCGATGTTGACGCCGCTGACCAGCGTCAACAGGCTCCACCACCAGGCCACCGGGTTAGACCAGGCCAGGGAAACCGGCCTCGAACGCCATTCCAAGCTCATCACCGCTCCACGCGTAACCGAAGTGACATGTATGTGTAGTAGTTCTGTCACAATTCGTCGCGAATCACGACACAAAAATGCATGCGGGCGGGATGAGCCTGCGGCGTAACTCAGCCGCGCAGCGCGGTTTCCGGAATGGTGCGGCGGACGACCTCGCGCATGGCGAAGCTCGAATGGATGCGGGCGACGCCGGGCATCCGCGACAGATGCTGCTTGTGAATGCGCTCGAAGTCGGCGATGTCGCGGGCGATGACCTGCAAGTGATAGTCGTCGCTGCCCGACATCAGATGGCAGGACACGACGTCCGGACAGCGCGCGATCGCGGCCTCGAACGCCGCGAGATAGTCCTCGCTCTGCTTTTCAAGTGTGATGGTGACGACGACCGTCGTGACCAGTCCGAGCGCTTGAGGTTCGAGGTCGACGCGGTAGCCGCGGATGACGCCGCTTTCCTCGAGATGCCGGATACGCCGCGCGCAGGCGGTCGGCGACAGCCCCACTTTCTCGGCTATCTCGATCTGGCTCGCGCGGGCATCGGAGACCAGTTCGGCCAGGATTCGGAAATCGATGCGATCAAGACCGTTCACGCAGTTTTCCTCTAGGTCACTGGCCAACTGCGAAGAATATGGGCGTATCGCGGCGTGGACAAGCCGGATTTCGCCGAGAAACGCCGGCCGATTGCGATTAACTTGGGTTGGGCGGCGGCGGCGGAATTTTGCGGGAGCGGACCATGCGCGTCGGTGTGCCCACGGAGATCAAGGTCGAGGAATACCGGGTCGGACTGACACCGGCCTCCGTGCGGGAATATGTGGCCCACGGGCACGAGGTCGTCGTGCAGCGCGGCGCGGGCGATGGCATCGGCGCCGTTGATGAAGTCTATACCCAGGCCGGAGCCCGGATTGCGGATACCGCTGAAGAAGTCTTTTCGGTCGCCGACATGATCGTGAAGGTGAAGGAGCCGCAGCCGTCCGAATGGATCAGGCTGCGTGAAGGCCAGATCCTCTTCACCTATCTTCACCTCGCGCCTGATGTTGCCCAGACCAACGGTCTGCTCGCATCCGGATGCACGGCTGTCGCCTACGAGACCGTCACCGACGCGCATGGCGGATTGCCGCTGCTGGCGCCGATGAGCGAGGTCGCCGGTAGGCTTGCGATCGAGGCTGCGGGCGCGGCGCTGCGCAAGTCGGCCGACGGCATGGGCAAGTTGATCGGCGGCGTGCCAGGCGTCCCGCCGGCGCGGATCGCGATCATCGGCGGCGGCGTGGTCGGCACGCATGCGGCCCGCATGGCGGCGGGGCTCGGCGGCGACATCACCATTCTCGATCGCTCGGTGCAGCGGCTTCGCGCGCTCGATGACATCTTTCTTGGACGCGTCCGCACCCGCTATGCCACGCTGGAGGCGATCGAGCAGGAAGTCTTCGCTGCCGATGTCGTGATCGGCGCGGTGTTGGTTCCTGGCGCGAGCGCGCCCAAGCTGGTGTCGCGCGCGCAACTCGCGGGCATGAAGCGTCGCGCAGTGCTGGTCGATGTCGCGATCGACCAGGGCGGTTGCTTCGAGACCTCGAAGCCGACCACGCATCAGGCGCCGACCTACCTCGTCGATGACATCGTGCATTACTGCGTGGCCAACATGCCGGGCGCGGTGCCGGTCACCTCGAGCCACGCGCTCAACCATGCGACCCTGCCGTTCGGCCTCGCGCTGGCGGCCAAAGGGCTTAGCGCGCTGATCGAGGATCCGCATCTACGCGCCGGCCTCAACGTTCATCGTGGCCGGATCACCAACCGTGCTGTCGCCGAGAGCCAACACCTCGCGGTGGTGATGCCGGAGGAGGCGCTGGCGTCCTGAGCGACACCGTACAATTCTTGGCGCGCCGCTCCGGACCATCGTCCGATCTTGTCAAGCCGCGCGGGCGCAGGCCTCCCTCCATGCCATGCTCGTCACTCCGCTCTGGCGGGACGGCGGCCTGCATGATTTGATGCCGCCAACCAACGCCGCGCCAAAGCGACGATCAGCGGGTCTCGCCGCTAGCCTCGAGAATCCCAAAGGGAGGACTGTCTTGGAAAAGACCGGTCGAACAATGCTGGCCAAGATCTGGGACCAGCATGTCATCGCGCGCCTGAGCGAGGACACCGATCTCCTGCATATCGACCGTCATCTGCTGCACGATCTCGGCGGCTCGCGCGGCCTGCTTGACCTCAAGAGCAGGGGGCTCGAGGTCCACAATCCCGAGCTGACATTTGCGACCCCCGACCACGCCATATCCACGGCGCATGGCCGAGCCGGGACCAGCAAGATCGGGCAGGAATTGCTGACTGCGTTGCGGGCCGAGACTTCCGCGAGCGGGATTACGATGTTCGACGTCGATCAACCCGGCCAGGGCATCGTTCATGTCATCGGGCCCGAACTCGGCTTGAGCCTGCCGGGCTGCACGATCGTTTGCGGCGACAGCCACACCTGCACTCATGGCGGGCTCGGCGCGCTCGCCTTCGGGATCGGGTCGAGCGAGCTCACGCATGTGCTGGCGACGCAGGCACTGATCCAGCGCCGTCCAAAAACCATGCGCGCGCGGTTCGAGGGCAAGCTGCCGCTCGGCGTCACCGCCAAGGACATGATCCTCGCGCTGATCGGGCATGTCGGCGCCGCTGGCGGCACCGGCTATGCGGTCGAATATGCAGGCAGCGCGATCCGCGAGCTGCCGATCGAGGGGCGGCTCACGATCTGCAACCTCTCGATCGAACTGGGCGCCAAGATGGGCATGGTCGCGCCCGACGAAAAGACGTTCGAATTCCTGCGCGGCCGCCCCTACGCACCGCACGGCGCGATGTGGGAGCAGGCGGTTGCGACGTGGCGCGAACTAAGAAGCGATCCGGACGCTGTGTTCGACCGCGAGGTCGTGATCGATGTTGAGAAAATCATTCCGCAGGTGACGTGGGGCATCAGCCCCGAGCATGTCATCGGCATCGATGGTCACATTCCCGATCCGAGGGCGGTCGACGATCCCGTGCGCCGCGCCGCGATCGAAGCCGCGCTGGACTATATGGGGCTGCAGGCTGGCGCGCCGATCGCGGGCACGCCGGTGGACTGGGTGTTCATCGGCTCCTGCACCAACAGTCGGCTGAGCGATCTGCGCGCCGCGGCGGAAGTGGCGCGCGGTCGCAAGGTGGCGGCTGGCGTCCGCGCTTGGGTCGTGCCGGGTTCGGAGAACGTCAAGCGCGAGGCTGTCGCCGAAGGGCTCGACAAGATCTTCACCGACGCAGGATTTGAGTGGCGCGAGCCGGGCTGCTCGATGTGCCTTGCCGCCAATGGTGAGGTGGTCGCGCCCGGGCAGCGCTCGGTCTCTACCTCGAACCGCAACTTTGTCGGGCGGCAAGGGCCGCGGGCGCGGACGCATCTCGCAAGCCCCGCAAGCGCCGCCGCATCCGCCATTGTCGGCGCGATCGCCGACGTCAGGACCATGGGGCGCTGAGATGCCAAAACCGTTCAACAAGCTCACCGCAACCGCAGCACCGATCATGCGAAGCAATATCGATACCGACGTGATCATCCGCATCGAGCGGCTGGTCGGCAATTCCGTGCGCGGCACGCTCGGCAAATGGGCGTTCGGTTCGCTGCGCTATCTGCCGGACGGCTCCGAAAATCCCGATTTCATCCTGAACCGCGAGCCGTACCGGCAGGCGGAGATCCTCGTGACGGGACCGAATTTCGGCTGCGGCTCATCGCGCGAAGGCGCGGTGTGGTCGTTGCAGGAGATGGGGATCCGTGCCGTCATCGGCTCGGGGTTTGGCGACATCTTCTTCGCCAACTGCTTCCAGAACGGCATATTGCCCATCGTCGTCGACAAGTCCGTGGTTGATGGACTGGCCGCCGACATCGAGGCGACGCAGGGCGCGGGCAAAGTCTCGATCGATCTTGAGGCGCAGACCATCGTCTCGCCGTCCGGCCAGCGCCATACGTTCGAGATCGACCCGCGACGGCGCGAGGGACTTTTGCAGGGGCTCGATGAGGTCGCACTGACGCTGACGCGCGACGACGAGATCCGCGCCTTCCAGGCCTCCGACCGCGCGGCACGCCCATGGATTCATTTCGCAAGGACACCGGCATGAGCAATCAATCCAACATGATCAAGGTCGCCGTGGTCGGCGGCGAGGGCATCGGCCCCGAGGTCACCGCGCAGTCGCGCCGCGTGCTCGACTGGTTCGCCGCCAAGCGCGGCGTGCCGATGACGTTGCGTGAAGCGCAGTATGGGCTCATTCCGTATCTCGCAACCGGCAAGGTGCTGCCGGAGGACACTGCTGAAGCGATGGACGAAGCCGACGCGATTCTGTGGGGCGCGACCGGCGGGCCGGAAACCAGGGAGGTGCCGGCCGCGGCGCGCAAAGCGGGGAGCCTGCTGGGACTCCGGAGCAAATACGATCTCTACGCCAATCTGCGGCCGATCGTTGCAAGCCCGGCGCTTGCCGCCTCGGCACCGCTCAAGGCCGAGGTGCTCGACGGCGTCGACTTCGTGATCATCCGCGAGCTCACCAGCGGCATCTATTTCGGCGAGCCGCGCGGCATCGAGACCCTGCCGGACGGCCAGCGCCGCGGCTTCAACACCGAGCAATACACCACCAACCAGATCCGCCGCGTCGCGCGTTCCGCATTCGAGCTGGCGCGGACGCGGCGCAACAAGGTCTGCTCGGTCGACAAGGCCAATGTACTGGAGACCAGCGTGGTGTGGCGCGAGGAGGTGATCAAGCTGCACGAGGAGGAATTCTCCGACGTTGAGCTGACCCATCTCTATGTCGACAACGCCGCGATGCAAATCGTGCGGGAGCCGCGGCAATTCGACGTGATGGTGACCGGCAACATCTTCGGCGACATCCTCTCCGACTGCGCGGCGATGGCCTCGGGCTCGCTCGGCATGCTGCCGTCGGCCTCGCTCGGGCCGGTGGATCGCTACGGAAGGCGCAAGGCGTTGTACGAGCCGGTACATGGCAGCGCACCCGATATCGCCGGCAAGGGCATCGCCAATCCGCTCGGCTCGATTCTGAGCGTCGCGATGATGCTGCGCCTGACGCTGAACCGCCCCGAGGACGCCGACCTCCTGGAGAAGGCGGTTCAGACCGCGCTCGCATCCGGTGCGCGGACGGCCGACATCGCCGAGGCCGGCGCGAAAAAGCTCTCGACCGTCGAGATCGGCGACGCGGTGCTGAGCGCGCTCGACAAGGTCTCGGCCAGGGAGCACGCGTGATGGCCAATGTTTCAAGACGTTCGGCGCTGACGATCATCGCAGCCGGCGGCGCCGCCGCGCTCGGCGGTCGGGCAAGGGCCGCGGACAATTCGGGCCGCGTGATCTATCCCGTCGCAGTCCCGGTCTACCAGACGCAGTTCGTCGCCGACCGTATCGGCTTTTTCAAGGAGGCAGGGCTCGACTGCAAGCTGATCCAGGGCGGCAGCGGCGTGAAGACCCGCGAGATCATCGCCTCCTCGCAAGGCGACATCGGGATCGGCGACATCACGCATCCGATGCAGCTCTCAAACCGCGGCCGCGGCGGGCGGGTGCTGATGCCGGTCGACACAAGATCGAGCTCGGTGATGTTCATCATCCGCAAGGACCTGAAGGACCAGGGCATCAACACGCTGGAGGCCTTCACGCAGTGGAAACGGCCGGATGGCCGCAAGCCGATCGTCTCGGTCTCGTCGCTCGGCGGCACCAACCACGTCTGGGCCTCCTACTACATGGAAACCATGGGGCTTGACGACAAGGTGACATGGATCGGCACCGGCAATGTCGACACCATGCTCGGCACGTTGAAGTCGAAGCAGGCCGACATCCTCGTCAGCTCGCTATCGCTTCTGAATGAGTCACGCGAGCAGGGCTGGGGCGAACTGTTGTTCGACGGCACCGACGAGGCCATCTGGAACAAGTATATCGGTGGGAAGGTGCCGGTGACGTCGCATTTCTCGACGCAGGCGACTATCGATAAGGACCCTGCCAAGATGCAGGCCTTCGTCACCGCGATCTGGCGCGCGACGCAGTGGATCAAGACGCATACGCCGGAGCAGATCTACGACGCCATTGAGCCCTATGTCGGCAGCACCTCGCGCGGCGCCAACCTGCTGGAGATCACCGCGCTGCAGAAGGTCGCCGACTATGACGCCACGATCGACGCCGCTGAATTCGCGCGCGGGGAAAAGGTCTGGTTCCGCGAGATGACCGGCATCAAGCCGCTGACCATCGCTGATGTCGTCGTCCCGACCTTCATCGACGCGGCGCGAAAGGCCTATCCGGGTTGAGCGCGCTGGAGACGAGCGCCGCGCCATTGCCGCGATCCCTCGATGTCCGGCGGGTCGAGGTCAGGGGCTTGAGCAAGTCGTTCCAACTCGCCAATACCGCGATCGAGGCGGTGCGCGACGTTTCCTTCGATGTCCGACGCGGCGAATTCGTCGCGCTGCTCGGTCCCTCGGGCTCCGGCAAGAGCACCGTGCTCAACATGATCGCCTCCCTGATCCGGCCGAGCGGCGGCGAAATCCTGATCGACGGCAAGCGCGTCGTGGCGGGCAAGGCGACGCCGGAGGTCGGCTACGTGTTCCAGCGCGACACGCTGTTCCCCTGGCGGACCGTCGCCGACAATATCGGCTACGGGTTGGAACTCGCCGGCGTGCCGGCGCAGGAGAGGAAAGGGCGCATCGCCGAATGCGTGGCGCAGGCCGGGTTGAAAGGATTCGAGAACGCCTATCCCTCGGCGCTGTCGGGAGGCATGCGCCAGCGCGCGGCACTGATGCGCACCCTGATCGTCGAGCCGCAGATCCTGCTGATGGACGAGCCGTTCGGCGCGCTCGACACCCACACCAAGATCGACATGCATGAGGTGCTGCTCAGGATCTGGGAGCGCGAGCAGCAGACCGTGCTGTTCGTCACCCACGATCTCGGCGAGGCGCTGACGCTTGCCGACCGCATCATCCTGTTCTCGGCGCGGCCGGGCCGGATCAAGGACATGTTCGAGGTCGACGTCGCGCGGCCGCGCGACGCGGTCAAGGTGCGCGAGACGCCGCGCTACGCCGAGCTGTTCCAGCACATCTGGCATTCGCTCGGCGAAGAATTTGTTAAAGGCCGCAGCGCATGAAGCGATACAGCAGGCTCAACACGATCGCGTGGCAGGCCCTGATCTGCATCGTGGTGCTGTCGATCTGGCAATGGGGCTACGACCTGCGCACGCGATTGCCGTGGCTGGTGCCTGACCTGCTCGATCCCTACTTCATCTCAAAACCGTCGATGATTTTCGAGAATTTCCTGATCCAGAGCTGCCTCACCTCGAAGCTCGGCGGCTGGAACGGCTGGCTGAACGGCGACTTCGCAAAATGTTTGGCGCGCAACCAGAACAATCTCTGGGCTGCAACCGGCGTGACGCTGCAGAACACGTTCTTCGGCTTCATCACCGGCGTGATCAGCGGCTTCGTCGCCGGGCTGATCCTCGGGCGCTCGGACCGCTTGAGCGCGATCTTCCAGCCGTTCATAACCGCGGTAAATTCGATCCCCCGGATCGCACTGGCGCCGATCATCGTGCTGGCGTTCGGGATCGGCGACATGTCGAAGATCGTGACCTCCTGGATCGTCGTGGTGTTCCTGGTGTTCTTCAACACATTCGAGGGCGCGCGGTCGATCGACGAAGGTTTCACCAACGCCGCGCGGCTGCTCGGCGCCAGCGAATGGCAGATCACCCGCACCGTCGTGATCCCGTCGACCATGGCCTGGGTGTTCGCCTCACTGACGCCGGCGATTTCGTTTGCGTTGATCGGCGTGATCGTCGGCGAGTTCATCGGCGCCGAACGCGGCATCGGCCGGCTGATCATCGAATCCGAGGCGCGGGGCGAGGCCTCGGGTATGATGGTCGCCGTCGTCGTGCTGATGCTGGTCGGCGTGGTGCTGTCGGCGATCATCTGGCGGCTGCAGGCCTATCTGCTGCGCTGGCAGCGGCAACCAAGCGCGGAGTAGGCGGCGTGCCGAGCAACTGGAATTGGGTCGGCGAAATCGGAAACGATTCGCCTCATAGGACGGCAGCTCACCAGCCCTTGCGGCGGCGCCGGCGTCCTGAGCGGCTTCAGACGTAATTGACCTTCGGAAAGAAATCGCCGCGGCCGGCGGGCGTCATGTCCAGAAGACCCCATAGCGGATCGACAAGATCCCCTGCGCGGTGATGCTGCCCGGGAGGCGATTGTGCGTAGCTCATCTCCGAGCCCCAGAAGTGGCGGATCACGCCGCCCTGTTTTTTGAACACGTTGAAGATCGTTTCGTCCCAGTTCTGGCCGTCCGGGACGTCGTGCTGCGTGCGCATTTCCCGGGACAGTTTTGAGGTGTCGCCGAAATAGTCCGCGTCGTAATTGTTGCCCGCGGTCGACACCAGCGAAAGATGATTCCAGCCGCGGGCATGTGCCCACGCGGCGAGGCGGGCGATCGGGGATTTTGCGACGATATGCATCGCAGCGCGTCGGCCGACATGTCGCGCCGCGCCGTCGAGACCGTCGATCAGATGCGTGCAACCGGGACAAGGTAGGTCGCGCTCGGGCCCGTACATGAAGCTGTAGAGAATGAGTGTATCGTGCGGGCCGAACAGCTCCGACATCTTCACCGTCTCGGGCGACTGATTGCTGCCGATGCGCTCGAACACGTAGTCCTCGGGCACCTCACCGCCCGGCGGCAGCGCGCGGCGCTTGGCCGCCACCGCCTCGATCTGCGCGCGGAGTGCGATTTCGTCATTCAGGAGCGCGGTGCGGGCGGCTCGGTACTCCGCACTTTCGTTCGGATAGCGAAGTTGCTCCATGGCACGGTCTCCACGTTGTCAGAGCCTAAACGCTGGGCGCCGTAGCGGGTTCCGCGCTCCTCCCGTCGTCGTGGTTGGACTCGTCGAGCACGTTAGGCATCCAAGCCAGTTTCCGACGGCGAGGTTTCACCGTCGAGCCAGTCCTGCTCCTTGGCCAACGCCCTCCAGGCGGCTTCCATTCGTTTGTAGCGATTGTAGGTTGGCTCGTCGGTCGCTCGCTCGGCGAGCTGCGCACAGTTGGCTGCATTCTCGAGAAAATGTTGCGACTGCTTCATGAGACGTCCTCCTGTTGGAGAACGACGTGGGGCAGCAATTCGGGCTATTCAACGCGGGGAACATGATCATTTCGCCACACAGGTGAATGCCTGTTCATGGAGTTTCGCAGCCGAGCGGTCGGATCGTGCAGGAACAATCCGTCGTACGCGACGTTCCTCCGCCACACGTAAGGCTGGAGAAGACATATGAAAAAGTATCTGTTGGCTGCGGCCATGGTGGGCTCGATCGCGATGCCTGCTATTGCCGATGAAGTTGGTGTTCGCGTCGGTCCCGTCGGCGCCGGAGTGACGGTCGGTCAGTCCCACGAGTATCGCGACCGCGATCGTGACCGCACCACGGTCATCAAGGAGCGCGAACCCCGCGACCGGACCACTGTGATCAAGAAGGAAGATGAGTTCGGTAACCGCAGCAAGACCGTGATCCATCACGACAACGAGTGATGGCGGACCGAGCGATCTTGCATATGATTGGAATAGTCCGCTGCCGACCATGTCGGCAGCGGACTTTCCGTGGCGGCACGCGCTCCGCCGTTACGATCAGCCCGGATTGGCGTAAGCGGTCTTCACCGTGGTGTAGAATTCGCGAGCATAGGAGCCCTGTTCGCGGGCGCCGTAGCTCGAGCCTTTGCGGCCGCCGAACGGTACGTGATAGTCGACGCCGGCGGTCGGCAGGTTGACCATCACCATGCCAGCCTCGCTGTTGCGCTTGTAATGCGAGGCGTATTTCAGGCTGGTAGTGCAGATGCCGGAGGCGAGGCCGAACTCGGTGTCGTTGGAGATTGCAAGCGCCTCCTCGTAGTCCTTGGCGCGGATCACGCAGGCAACCGGGCCAAATATCTCCTCGCGCGCGATGCGCATGGCGTTATTGGCCTCGGTGAACAGCGCCGGTTGCAGGTAGAAGCCGGGCGTCTCACGGTTCAAGAGCTCACCACCCCAGTACAGGCGGGCGCCTTCATCCTGGCCGATCTTGATGTAGCGCAGATCCTGGTCGAGCTGGCTCTGGTCCACGACCGGGCCGACATGTACGCCGCTCTTCAGGGCGTCGCCGACCGAGAGGCCCTTCATCCGTTCGGTCATCGCCGCGACAAAGCGGTCATGGATGCCCGAGGTGACGATCAGGCGCGAGGACGCCGTGCAGCGCTGGCCGGTCGAGAAATAGGCGCCGTTGACGGCCACCTCGACCGCGACCTTGAGGTCCGCATCGTCGAGCACGACCAGCGGATTCTTGCCGCCCATCTCGAGCTGGAACTTCTTCATGGGATTGGAAAGCACGCAGGCCTGCGCGATCTTGCGGCCTGTGGCGACCGAGCCGGTGAAGGAGATCGCGGAGACATCGGGATGTTCGAGCAGGGTCTGGCCCACGACGGAGCCTGAGCCCACCACGAGGTTGAAGACCCCGGCCGGAAGGCCGGAACGCGCGATGATCTCGGACAGCGCGTGCGCGGAGCCCGGCACGAGCTCGGCCGGCTTGAACACGACTGTGTTGCCGTAGCAGAGCGCGGGCGCGATCTTCCAGGCCGGGATCGCGATCGGGAAATTCCATGGTGTGATCATGCCGACCACGCCGACCGGCTCGCGGGTGATCTCGACCTCGAGCCCGGGGCGAACGGAGGCGCCCTTCTCGCCCATCAGCCGCAGCGCTTCGCCGGCGAAGAACGCAAAGATCTGTCCGGCACGTGCGACCTCGCCGATGCCCTCCGGCAGCGTCTTGCCTTCCTCGCGCGCGAGCAGGCGTCCGAGTTCCTCCTTGCGGGCGAGGATTTCGGTCGAAATCCTGTTGAGCGCGTCAAAACGCTCCTGCGGGGTCGAGCGCGACCAGGCGGGAAAGGCGCCCTTCGCCGCGGCGATCGCCTTCTCGGTCTGCGCCTTGTCGGCCTTGGCGTATTCGCCGACGACGTCGTTCGTGTTGGAGGGATTGATGTCCCGCGTGATACCAGATCCGTCGACCCAGTCGCCGGCGATGAAGTTTTTCTGCAGGGCGGTCATGTTTCTCTCCAACCTTTCTTGTCGATGCGCGAGGCAAAGGATGCTTGCAGCCAATGGTCCGGCCCCGGGACCAGGATTGACGTGCCGCCTGTATAGCGCGTTCGCAGCCGCGATGGCACTGCGATCGATCTCGACGCCGGCATCCGGACCTTGACCGCGATACGGCATCGATTGATACCGCCTTGGGATCGACTATTTTGGCCTCTCAAGCGAACGGGAGCATTCAGTGAAGGCCGTTTACAGCGAACTGCACCGCAGCCACGATCCGCAATTCTTCCTGGTGCGTGGCGTGGTCAAGCGCACCACCGAGCAGCCGGAACGTGCCGATCGCCTGCTGGCCGGACTGAGGACTGGAAACCACGCGCTGGTCGCGCCGACCGCATTCGGCCAGGGTCCGCGCGCGCGGGTGCACAGCCCGGAATATCTGAGCTTTCTCGCCGAAGCGTGGGATGCGTGGTCCGCGCTCGGCGATGCGGGGCCGGAGATGATCGCGAACGTGCATCCCGTCCGCAATCCCGGCACCTATCCGACCCATATCGTCGGCAGGCTCGGATGGCACACTGTCGACACCGGCTGTCCGATCGGTCCGGGCACCTGGGCCGCCGCGTGTGTTGCGACCGACGTTGCGACCACGGCCGCGCAGATGGTGCTCGATGGGGAGGACGCCGTGTACGCGCTTTGCCGACCGCCTGGCCATCATGCTTATCGCGATCTCGCCGGTGGCTTCTGTTTCCTCAACAACAGCGCAATCGCTGCCGAGCATCTGCGTCAGCGACACGAGCGCGTCGCGATCCTCGATGTCGACGTACATCATGGCAACGGCACGCAGGGCATCTTCTACGAGCGGCGGGACGTGTTTACCGTCTCGATCCACGCTGACCCATCGTTCTTCTACCCGTACGTCTGGGGTTATGCCCATGAGCGTGGTGCGGGGGCCGGCCTCGGCGCCAATCTCAACATTCCGCTGCCGAAGGGCACTGGCGACGACGGCTACATGCACGCACTCGCAACCGCGACGGAGGCGATCCACGCGTTCGCGCCGGGCGCGCTCGTCGTCGCGTTCGGCCTCGATGCCTCCGAGCATGATCCCCTCGCGGGCCTCGCGGTGACGACCGAGGGCTTTCGCCGCATCGGCGCGGCGCTCGCGCGAATCGGACTGCCGACGGTGCTGGTGCAGGAGGGCGGCTATCTCTCCGACATCCTCGGCGCCAATCTCGCGGCTGGGCTCAGCGGGTTCGAAGCGGCGCGATAGACGCGCGCGAAAGCGGCACCACCTCCCGAAGCTCGCAGATTTGCCTTGGGAAGACGAGAGTCAAAAAGTAAGATTATATGACTAGTAATCGATCCTGACTTATGGTCATGCTGCGGCGGCATCAGCCGAAGGGCAGCCGATTGATGAATTCCGGCTTGGTGATCATTCCGGCGCGGCGGGCGCATTCCAACCACGCCGAAGTCGCGCGCAGCATTGGCATCGATATCATCGCCGGCCGCTACGCCGAGGGCACGCGGCTGCCCGGCGATGCCGAGCTGACGGCGAATTTTGGCATTTCCCGTCCCGTATTGCGCGAGAGCATCAAGACGCTGGTCGCGAAGGGCCTGCTTACCACCAAGGCGCGGGTCGGCACCGTGGTGCGCGGCCGTGGCGCCTGGAACATGTTCGATGCCGATGTTCTGGCCTGGCACCTTGATGTCGGCATCGACAAGCAGTTCCTTGGCGATCTCGCCGAGATCCGCCTTGCGATCGAGCCGCGCGCGGCGGCGCTGGCGGCGGCGCGGCGCACCGAGCCCGATATCGTCGAACTGCGCCGCTGCATCGCGATCATGCGGCACGAACCATCCGATTCCGACGCATTCGCCGATGGCGATCTCGCCCTGCATATCGCCGTCGCCAAGGCCTCCGGCAATCCCTTCATGCGGTCGGTCGACGGAGTGATCGAGGCCGCGCTGCGCGCCTCCTTCGTGCTGAGCGCGCCCGTCGATCCCGCCGACCGCGAGACGGTGCTATGCTGTCATCAGCGCATCGTCGATGCGATCGCCGACGGCAATGCGGAAGACGCCGCTGCCGCCATGACCGCCGTGATCTTCAACGGCATACGCCGCCACGGCGCGGCGGTCGTAGATCCCGCGCTGCACGACCCCATGGCCGGCATCGCCGAACCCGGGTCCGGAACGTGAGAATGCGTCATGAGTGAGGTGCTCCGCATCGCTATCGTCGGATTCGGAGAGATCGCGCGCAGGCAGCACGCGCCGGCGATCGCGAAGACGCAGGGCACTGCGCTTGTCGCGATCGCCGATCCCGTCAATGCCTCGCCCGGCCTGGCGCACTTCAGCGATCTGCAGGAGCTGTTGCGGAGCGGGCCCGAGATCGACGCCGTTGCGCTGTGCACGCCGCCGCAGATCCGTCACGCGCAGGCCGCGCTCGCGCTTGCCGCACACAAGCACGTCCTCCTGGAAAAGCCGCCGGGCGCGACTGTGAGCGAAGTCATGCCGCTGATTGCGGCCGCAGAGGGCGCGGGCCGGACATTGTTCGCGACCTGGCACTCGCGTTACGCGTCCGCGGTCGAGCCGGCCCGGCGTCTGCTCGCTGACCGCAGGCTCGTCAGGGTGACGATCATCTGGAAGGAAGACGTGCGGATCTGGCATCCCGGACAGGCCTGGATCTTCGAGGCCGGTGGCTTTGGCGTGTTCGATCCCGGCATCAATGCGCTGTCCATCCTGACCCGCATCCTGCCGGATCAGGTGTTCGTCAGGCGCGCCGAACTGGCCTTTCCGGTCAACCGCGCCGCGCCGATCGCGGCGGAGCTGGACCTGTCGGACGTGAACGGCCTGCCGATCCGCGCCGAGTTCGATTTCCGCCAGACCGGTCCACAGAGCTGGGACATGCTTTTCGAAACCGATGCGGGCAACGTGACGCTGTCGAAGGGTGGCGCGCAATTGCGTGACGGCGACAGGCTGATCGTCGATGCCAGGGACGAGGAGTATCCTGGACTCTATCGCCGCTTCGCCACCCTGGCGTCGCAAGGCAAATCCGACGTCGACCTGACGCCATTGCAGCTCGTGGCCGACAGCTTCATGCTGGGACGGCGGCGCTTCGTCGAGCCGTTTGAGGATTGACCATGACATCAGCCACGATCGATCGCGCTCCATTCGGCAGATTGTCCAATGGTTCAGTGATCGAGCGCGTGACTCTGCGTGGCGGCAACGGCTTCGAGGCCGCCATCATTCCTTTCGGTGCCACGCTGCAGTCGCTCAAGATCCCCGATCGCAACGGGCATTGCGATGATATCGTCCTCGGGCACGACGAATGCGACGGCTATCTCGCGCAGCGCAAATTCTTCGGCGCCACCGTCGGGCGTTACGCCAACCGGATCGCTGGAGCGCGCTTCGTGCTCGACGAGGCGGCGGTCAGCCTCGATGCCAATAACGGTCCCAACGCGCTGCATGGTGGTCCGCAGGGTTTTGATCGCAAGCTCTGGCAGATCGTTGAACTCACCGACAGTCCGGGACCGACGCTGGTGCTGGCGCGCACGAGCCCGCATGGCGAGGAAGGTTATCCGGGGAGTCTGGAGGTCCGCGCGACTTATCGCGTCAGAAGCGCGACCGAGCTTTCCGTCACGTACCAGGCGACGTCCGATCGTCCGACGATCGTCAACCTCACCAACCACAGTTTCTTCAATCTCAACGGCGCCCGCTCCGCGACCCAGATCCTCGACCATCGGTTGACGATCCCGGCGGATCATTTTCTAGCCGTCGACGGCTCGGCAATCCCTCTGCCGGAACCGCCACGGCTGGTCGACGGCACGCCGTTCGACTTTCGAACGCCGACCGAGATCGGTTCGCGCATTCGCTTGAACGACGAGCAACTGAGGCTCGGCCGCGGCTATGATCACAATTTCTGCCTGGGATCGGAGCCGGGCATTCGCCTTGCCGCGCGGCTCGAAGCGCCGCGCAGCGGCAGGGTGATGGAATTGCTGACCGATCAGCCGGGATTGCAATTCTATTCAGGCAACTTCCTCGATGGCAGTACGGCCGGTAAGGGCGGCCGGCTCTACCGGCAATCCGACGCGCTGTGTCTCGAGCCGCACGCCTGGCCGGATACGCCGAACCGCCCGGACTTCCCGTCGGCGCGGCTCGATCCAGGGGAAATCTATCGACGCACCATCGTCTATCGTTTTTCCACCGTGTGAGCGCCATGACGCCGGACCGCATCGCGGATGAGGTGATGGAGGACGTGCCGACGTCGGTGCTGTCGGCGGAGCGCTGCCATCTCGGTGAGGGGCCGACCTACGACGTGTCGACCGATACCGCCTGGTGGTTTGACATCGCCGAGCGGCGCCTGTTCGAACATCGCTTCGCCGCTGCGGGCACCATCATTCATGTGCTGCCGAAGATGGCGAGCGCACTCGCACGGATAGACGGCGCGCGGCAGCTCATCCTGGCCGAGGACGGCCTCTATGTCCGCGAGGTCGCCGGCGGCCATCTCCAGCTGTTCACTGCGCTTGAGGCGGACAACCCGGTGACGCGTTCGAACGATGCGCGTGTGCATCCGTCGGGCACGTTCTGGCTTGGAACCATGGGACGCCATGCGGAGATGGGCGCAGGCGCGATCTACGCGCTTCACCGTGGCCGCATCACGCGGCTCTACCCCGGCATTACCATCCCGAATGCGATCTGCTTCTCGCCCAACGGCGAGGTCGGCTATTTCGCGGATACCGCGACCAATATCCTCTACCGTGTGCCGCTCGATGCATCGACCGGCCTGCCGGTCGGTGAACCCGCCGCATTGATCCGGCATCGAGGCGTCGGCGGGCTCGACGGCGCCATCGTCGATGCGGACGGGATGATCTGGAACGCGCGCTGGGGCGGCGCCTGCATCGATATCTACGATCCCGCGGGCCGGCGCTTGCGCTCGCTGCGTGTACCGGCGCGGCAATCCAGTTGCCCGGCCTTTGTCGGCCGCGATTTTTCGCAAGTGCTCGTAACCTCGGCCTGGCAGGACATGGACGACGCGCAGCGCGCCGCCGATCCGGGTCATGGCAAGACCTTCCTGCTCGATGTAGCGGCGCGCGGTCGCGCCGAGCCTGATGTCAAACTGTCCTGAACGACGCGCTCACTGTGCCTTGATGCCGGCCGCCTTCAGCACCGGCTCCCACTTGGCTGCCTCCGCGTGCATGTAAGCGTCGAACTCGCTCGCGGTGTTGCCGATCGGGGCGGCCCCGAGCTTGTCCAGCGTCGCTTGCACGGTTGGATCCTGCAGCGCAGCCCTCAGGTCGGCCTGCAGCTTTGCGACTACATCCGGCGCCATCCGGGCCGGCCCGAGGAAGCCCCACCACACCGACACGTCATATCCGGGCACGCCAGATTCCGCGACAGTCGGGACATCGCGCAACGCCTTGGAGCGTTCGGCCGATGTGACCGCGAGTGCGCGCACTGCGCCGCCGTCGATTTGGCCGATGGCTTCGGCGAGCGGATTGATGCTGAGCGGGATGTCGCCGGCGATCACCGCCGATAACGCCGGGGCACCGCCCTTGTAGGGAATGGCGACGATCTTGACCTTCGCCATGTAGTTCAGGAGTTCACCGGCGAGATGCGCCGAGGTGCCATTGCCCGACATGCCATAGGATAATTTGTCCGGTTCCTTGCTGGCGGCGGCCAGCACATCGGCAAGCGTCTTGTAGGGACTCGTCTTCGACACCACGATGGCAAGCGGGGATGACGCCACTTCGGTGATCGCAGTGAAATCCTTGAACGTGTCGTAGGGCAGGCTCGGATAGATGAACTGATTGAGCGGATGGCCGCTCGCGACCAGGATCAGCGTGGTGCCGTCGGGCGCGGCCTGGGCCAGCGCCTGAGAAGCGATCACGCCGCCGGCGCCCGGCCGGTTCTCGATCACCGGCTGCTGGCCCCACGTCTTCGCCAGCGCCTGGCCGAGCGTGCGCGCAAGCACGTCGACTGCGCCGCCGGCCGCATAGGGCACCAGGATGTGAACCGGCTTGCTCGGGAAGTTCTCTGCCTGCGCGCTGCCGGCGAGGATTATCGCGGCGGCCGCGACGGCACGGCCGATCGTTTTCAAGCTCGTCATTTTCGCGCGTGTCCTTCCCGATCCGCAGGACGCCACAAGTGTCGGCGTCGCACTTGTTGACGTGACCTGATCTTTTGTACGATAGTACAAATATGGTTCGCAAGTCCGCAAAGGTCCCCAGCACGCGCAAGCCAAACATGCGCGAGGCGATCCTCGCTGCCGCGGAGGAATTGTTCTCGACCTACGGCTTCAATGCCGTGTCGGTGCGCGACATCGCGCAGGCCGCGGGCGCCAATCCCGGCAGCGTGACCTATCATTTCGAGACCAAGGACGGCTTGCTGCTT
Source organism: Bradyrhizobium lablabi (assembly GCF_018131005.1). Taxonomy (GTDB): domain Bacteria; phylum Pseudomonadota; class Alphaproteobacteria; order Rhizobiales; family Xanthobacteraceae; genus Bradyrhizobium; species Bradyrhizobium lablabi_D. Next base: position 414,598 of record NZ_JAFCJK010000003.1, on the reverse strand, counting down.
GAAATCTATCGGCGCCATTGCGGCCCGATGAACCTGCGCCGCGCCGAGTTGCTCGCCGCCGCCAAGCGGGTGCGCGACTTGCAGGACCGGCTGGAAGCCATCGTGCGCGCCTATGTGTTGCCGGCCTTCACCTCGGGCAGCGATCTGGCCGGCGGCGGAACGCGTTTCACGCGGCTCCGCGCAGTGATGTCGGCAGAAGGCAACGAGGTCGTGCGGCGGATCATTGCGCAAACCTTCGACGACACCAGCCACGCCTTCGTCGACGCGATCCACGAAAGCCTGCCGCATATTCCCCGCACCGACATCGTTTGGCGCAGCCACTTCCTGCTCGGCGCGCTGTACTATACGCTGGTGACACCGGAGCGCGTGTCGCGGTTGTCGCGCGGCAGCGCCGACGGCACCGACGCGGGCCGCGCGATCGAAGAACTCGTGCGCGCGACGGTTGCCTCGCTGCAGGCCGAGCCGCTCGATCAAACCGCGCCCGCACGGCGCAAGGACCTCGTCCCAATCAAGAGCTAGAGCGGGCGCTGACGGAGTCGGCGGTACGACCTTTCACAGACTATGTTTGCGCACATCGAACAAGAGGGAACCTTCATCCCATGAAGACAGGTCTGGTCATCACCGCCCATCCCGGCGATTTCGTCTGGCGCGCCGGCGGCGCCATCGCGCTGCACGCCAGAAAGGGTTATCGCGTCAAGATCGTGTGCCTGTCCTATGGCGAGCGCGGCGAAAGCCAGTTCGCCTGGAAGGAGGCCGGTGCGACGCTCGAATCCGTCAAGGCCGGCCGCAAGGACGAGGCCGAACGCGCGGCGAAACTGCTCGGCGCCGAGATCGAGTTCTTCGATTGCGGCGACTATCCGCTGAAGCTGAACGAGACGCACTTCGACCGCATGGTCGATATCTATCGCGAGCTCAGTCCGAGCTTCGTGCTGACCCACGCTTTGGAAGACCCTTACAACTTCGACCACCCCGATGCGGCGCATTTCGCGCAGCAGACCCGCGTGGTGGCGCAGGCCATGGGCCACAAGCCCGATGCCAAGTACAAATACGCGGCGCCGCCGGTGTTCCTGTTCGAGCCGCATCAGCCGGAGATGTGCAATTTCAGGCCAAACCTGATCCTGAAGATCGACGAGGTCTGGAAGGAGAAGTACGAGGCGTTCCAGATCCTCGCCGCGCAGAAGCATCTGTGGGGCTACTACGAGCGGGTCGCGCTCAACCGCGGCATCCAGGGCAGCCGCAACACCGGCGTGCCCATGACCTATGGCGAGGCCTATCAGCGCCTGTTTCCGACCGTCGAGGAGATCCTGCAATGAAGCCGGTCGTCATCAGAAATATCGAGCGCGCCGACCCGCACGGCCTCGACGTCTTTGGCGTCTCCACCGTACATGAGGCGATGGGCCGCTTCGGCCTGCTGAAACCCTATATGCGGCCGATCTGGCCGGGCGCGCAGATCGCCGGTCCTGCCGTGACCGTGCTGGCGCAGCCCGGCGACAACTGGATGATCCATGTCGCCGTCGAACAATGCCAGAAGGGCGACGTGCTCGTTGTCGGCTGCACCGCCGACAACACCGACGGCATGTTCGGTGAATTGCTCGCGACATCCCTCGCCGCGCGCGGTGTCAAGGGCCTGATCATCGATGCAGGCTGCCGCGACGTGAAGGCGCTGCACGAGATGAAATTTCCGGTGTGGTCGCGGGCAGTCTCCGCCAAAGGCACGGTCAAGGCGACGCTCGGTTCGGTGAACGTTCCAGTCGTGTGCGCCGGCGTTAACGTGCATCCAGGCGACATCGTCGTAGCCGATGATGACGGCGTGGTGATCGTGCCGAAGAAGCTCGTCGCCGACGTTGCACAGAAGGCGAGAAAGCGCAATGACGACGAGGACGGCAAGCGCAAGCGGCTCGCTTCCGGCGAGCTTGGGCTCGACATGTACAATATGCGCGAGGCGCTGGCGAAGGCCGGGCTCGTCTATCTCGATCGTGCCGAAGACTGACACAGGCCGGCGGCAGCCTCGGCCTCGATTTGGGAGTTTGCCGATATGGACAAGCCTCGGCTGCGCGCCGTCATCGGCAATCATCCGCACATCCAGCCGGTCAAGAACGGCGCACTGCGGTCGGACCTGTTCGACCTGGAATTTGTCGATTTCTCACCGACCAACGCCGCGTTCAAGCCGATGGTGCGGGAGCAGGCCTTCGACGTCTGCGAGATGGCTGTCGTCACCTACCTGATGGCCAGGGCGCACGGCAAGCCGCTGGTGTTGCTGCCGGCCGCGATGCTCGGCCGATTCCAGCACGGCTACGCCCTCTACCGCGGCGATCGCGGCGCATTCGGTCCCGCAGATCTCGAAGGCAGGCGCGTCGGCATCCGCTCGTTCACCACCACGACCGGAGCCTGGATCCGTGGCATCCTTGCCAACGATCATGGCGTCGACCTCAACAAGGTCAGCTGGGTCACCTTCGAGGACCCGCATGTCGCCGAATATGTCGATACCACCGAGCGTGCGCCGAAGGGCAAGGCCATCTTGCAGATGCTGAAGGATGGCGAACTCGACGCGGCGCTCGGCGAGACCTCGACAGATCCCGCACTGAAGCCGCTGTTTGCCGATCCCGCGGCCGAGGCGGCACGGTGGCACCGCCAACATGGCGCGGTGCCGGTCAATCATCTGGTCGTGGTGACGGAGAAGCTCGCGCGGTCGCGGCCCGACGTGGTGCGCGGCGTCTACGATCTGTTAAAGCGCGGCAAGGCGAGCGCCGGTCCATCCGCCACGCCGGACCTCGCGCCGTTCGGCGTCGAGGCCAACAGGAGGCCGCTGGAACTTATCATCGAATATGCATTCCAGCAGGCCTTGATCCCGCGCCGTTTCGCGGTGGACGAGTTGTTTGACGATACAACACGGAATCTGAACTGATGGCGATATCGAGCGATCCAAGGCAGTGGCAAGTCGGCCTCCTCGGCTATGGAGAGGTCGGCCGCATCCTCGCGGAGGATCTGCGCAAGCAGGGCCTCAGAGTGAGTGCCTGCGACATCAAGCTGGGTGGTGCGCAGGCGGCGCCGCTAGAGCAGCACGCGGCGGGCATCGGGGTTGAGCTGACGCGATCGCATGTCGACCTCGCGGCCCGCGCCGACTTCATCATCTCCGCGGTGACCGCGAGCCAGGCTGTGTCCGTCGCGCAGGCCTGCGCGCCCGCGCTCAAGGAGGGCGGCTGGTTCCTGGATTTCAACTCGGCCTCGCCCGGTGCCAAGCAGCGCGCGGCTTCCGTCATCGATGGCGCCGGTGGGCGCTATGTCGAAGGCGCCGTGATGACGTCGGTGCCGCCCAAGCGGATCAAGGTGCCGCTGCTGCTTGGCGGCAACGGGGCGCGGGAGCTCGCGCCGCAACTCGTGGCGCTCGGCTTTGCCGCGAAGGTTGCGAGCGACGAACTCGGCGTCTCCTCGGCGGTGAAGATGTGCCGCAGCATCATGATCAAGGGTCTCGAGGCCATGGTCATCGAGGGCTTCACCACCGCGCGCGCCTATGGCGTTGAGGACGCGGTGCTGGCCTCGCTCGCGGAAACCTTTCCCGGCATCGACTGGGAAGGGCAGGGTGCCTATTTCTTCCAGCGCGTCATCGAGCACGGCCGGCGGCGCAGCGAGGAAGTGCGCGAGGTAGCCGAAACCGTGCGCGAGGCCGGGCTCGAGCCCTGGTCGGCGACGGGCACTGCCGAGCGGCAGGCCTGGGTCGCCGATCTCGCCGACGAGGGCGTGTTCGGGATCAAGGGCGCGCCCGGGTTCGCCCGAAGCGCGGACTGGCGCACCGAGGCGGATCGAATCCTCGTGCGGATCAAGCCGCGGTAGCGGCGGGCCGCGTCGCGCTGCGACGGACGACGGCGGTGAATCCGCCGCGTTTCCTGCTGCCGCACGATGCGCTATTGCTCTGGCAACATCGATCTGGAGGCAGTCATGAAATTTTCCGGCAAGGTGGTCGTCATCACGGGGGCGGCGCGCGGCATCGGTCGGGCCTGCGCAGAGCGCTTCCTCGCAGACGGTGCAAACGTCGTCATGTCCGACATTGATGGCGGGACGCTGAACAAGACGGCAGGAGAGCTTGGGCGCCCGGATCAGTTGCGTGCGGTGGAGGCCGACGTCAGCAAGCGCGCCGACGTCGATCGGCTTGTCGGCGCGGCCGTGAAGGAATTCGGCCGGCTCGACGTCATGGTCAACAATGCCGGCGTCGCGCGTAACCGGGATTTTCTCGAGATCACCGAAGCTGAGTTCGACGATGTAATGGGGATCAACCTCAAGGGCGCATTCTTCGGCGTCCAGGCCGCGGCGCGTCAGATGATCGCCCAAGGCGGCGGCGGGGTCGTCGTCAACATGTCCTCGGTCAACGCGCTGCTTGCGATTCCCTCGCTTGCGACCTACGCCATGTCCAAGGGCGCGATGAAGCAGCTCACTTCGGTCGCGGCGGTGGCGCTGGCCCCGCATCGCATCCGTGTCGTGGCGGTCGGACCGGGGACGATCCTCACCGAGATGGTCGCGACCGCGATCTTCTCCTCCGAGGAGGCGCGACGCAGCGTGCTGTCGCGGACGCCGGCTGGCCGCTGCGGCGAGCCGAGCGAGGTCGCTTCCGTCGTGGCCTTCCTCGCCAGCGACGATGCTTCCTACATCACCGGCCAGACCATCTATCCCGACGGCGGACGGTTGATCCTGAACTATACCGTACCGGTGAACGAGCGGACCTAGATGATCTTTTCGGAAAGCGGCGACACGCTCTTCCGGATCATGATCTAGCGTCCCTTGAAGTCCGGCTTTCGCTTTTCCATGAAGGCGCGGCGGCCTTCGCGAAAATCTTCGCTGTCCATGCAGTCGATTCCGATCTGCCTGATCGCGGGCATGTCGCGATCGGCTGGATCCTTCAACACCTGAGCGATGGTGATCTTGGCGGCCTTGATCGCGAGTGGCGCGTTGCCCGCGATGGTACGTGCGATCTCCATGGTCGCATCCCACAATTCGGCATCGGGCAGCACGCGGTCGACCAGCCCGATGCGCAGCGCTTCGGCGGAGTCGATCCGCATGCCCGTGTACATGATCAGCCGCGCCCAGGATGGGCCGACCAGCGACACCAGATGGCGTAGCCCGTCATAGCCATAGGCGATCCCGAGCTTCGCCGCGGGAATGCCGAACTGGCCGCTTAGGCTGGAGATACGGATGTCCGCGAGCATCGCGATCTGCATGCCGCCGCCAAGGCAGAAGCCCCTGATGCAGGCGATGGTCGGCTTGGGATAGTCGGCGAGCAGGGCGCGGTGGTCCGCGCTGCGCCGCGAATATTCTTCCGACGCCTCGGCATTGTGCCTGACCTTTTCGAACTGGCTGATATCGGCGCCCGACACGAACGCCTTCTCGCCGCCGGCCAGGACCACGACTCGAACATCGGGATCGTCACGCAGGTCGGTCAGCGCCTGTCCGAAGCCCTCCCACATCTCCAGCGACATCGCGTTGCGCTTGTCGGGATTGTTGAAGGTGATGATACCAACGCCGTCGGCCACTCCTTGCAGGATCTTGCCGTCGGCGAGCGATTTCTGCGGAACGTTGAGCATGCGTTGGTCCAGTCTGATAGTCAGGTTTCTAACGAAAACCTCGGGCGAGCGCCAGAGAGGCCCATCCCGCGAACTGGTGGCATGGCGGTCAGGCCGTCGACGATCTATCCCCGTCGCGCCAGTTCTTCCGGATCCTGTGCCAACTGCAATCGTGACACGCTGTCGTCCTGCGCTGCCGAACCGCGTGCGACCGTCAGCGTGATCTGCTTCGCGAGGTGGGTGTATTCGGCCAAAACCAGAAAGAAGACCAGCGGCGGTCTTTCCAGCGCCTGAAGCATTTGCTTGCAGCGCTCGGCGGCGCCATCGATTGCCCACCACTGCTGCGCGACAACCATGACCCTGCGGAAGCTACGCAACATGCCGGAGAACTTTTGCGAATCGGCGCCTGAGAGCGCTCCGCAACGGGTTAGCCAGTTCAGCCCGGCATAGATCGCAATTCCGTAGTCGTCGATCGCCGTTCCCGTGAAGTCGATGATGGTGTCCTCGTGTGGTCGTTGGCGCAGGAAGGCGTCGATCATCTCCGGCTGGCGCTCCGGATCGACCAGCAGCGCTGCATCCTGCCGCGGTACCATCGCGATATAGCGCATGGCCTCCAGCCGCGTGTGCTCCCATATCTCGCGGATATCGCCCTTGGCGTCCGTGGGCTTGCGCTTGCAGGCCGGGTAGATCCACGTGCCGTTATCGACAAGGTCGAGATAGCGTGGCACGGCCTTGTCGAGCGCTTCGAGCATGGCAATGGGATCGGAGAGGCCGCCGAAGCTGAGGTCGGCGTCCTCAGCTGCCGCGGGCGCCTTGTCGCGCGTCCAGCCGAACGTCGCCATGCGAGTGCCCCCGTCTCAACCTGGTTCCACGCTAAATGGAAAATACGGCAATGCAAATGCGGCATTTGCAGCCCAGGCGGTCGGTGTCCGATGCGCCCGCTGCCGGGTTGACGGCTGAAATCATGCCTCCTAGGTCAGGGATAATAGGGATTGCGGAGCACCCTGTTTCCGCCCGCCTGCGGGGCCCATAACCATGACCGTTCCTGACCGCCAGTCGCACTGGCAGACCGTCTACCTCACCAAGAACGAGCAGGAGGTGAGTTGGTCGCAAGCCGATCCGCAACCGTCGCTGCGGCTGATCGAAAGCGTCGCGGCAACTCCTCGCGCGTCCATCATCGACATCGGCGGCGGCGCTTCGCGCCTGGTCGATACGCTGCTGCGGAACGGCTTTGACGCCGTGACGGTGCTCGACCTGTCCGAGGCGGCGTTGCGGACCGCGAGCGAGCGGATAGGGCCGGCGGCCAATACTGTGCGGTGGATCGCCGCTGACGCAACGGTGTGGCAGCCGCCGCAGCCCTTCGACATCTGGCACGATCGAGCCGCATTCCACTTCCTGGTCGAAGAGCGCGACCGCTCCGCCTACCTCGAGCGCCTGCATCGCGGCGTCAGGCCGGGCGGCCATGCCATCATCGGCACATTCGCGCTCGACGGTCCGGAGAAATGCAGCGGCCTGCCGGTGCAGCGATATGACCCCGCGTCGCTTAGCCAAGCGATTGGCAAAGCTTTCGAGCCGATCGCTCATCAATACCATCGGCATGTCACGCCCTGGGGCTCCACGCAGTCGTTCCAGTTCAGCGTGCTGCGGCGGAAGTGATGGACAGAAAAAGGATCGCGCAAGATGACCGATCGAACCGACAAGGCCGCCCCGCGCATGACCGGCGAGATCGGGAGCTACCACGCCCATGTCTATTACGACCCCGCCACCAGCCGCGGCGAGGCCGAGCGCCTGCGCCACTGGGTTGGCGAGCGCTTCGCGGTCACTCTTGGGCGGTGGCATGACGTCAAGGTCGGTCCGCACGATCAGGCGATGTATCAGGTAGCCTTTGCGGCGGAGGTGTTTGCGCAACTCGTGCCGTGGCTTATGCTCAACCATGGCAGCCTCAGCATCCTGGTTCACCCCAACACGACCAATCCGCGTCGCGATCATCTTGCTGACGCGCTCTGGATCGGCACGCCGCTCGCCGTGCATGGTGACCGACTGCCCGAGCACGCCGAGATGGAGCACGCGCCGACTCCAAACACGACGCCGGCACTTCGTCCCTGAGTCTGGCGGCGAGGCCCTCAGCGCGCCGGATGCGCAGAATCCCGGGCGCGATCTGTAAGGCGGTACCGGTTCTGATCCCACGCGGGGTGAGACCCCCTTTTCGCCTGACGGCCAGAGGGCCTTTCGGCCCTTCGAACCAGGATTCTTGCCATTTGCGGGCTGCGCGACCAAAAATCGGTGATCGGCGCCTTGGCCTCGAATATGCCTTACTCTAGTTCCCTGATACGATGTGTATTCGGTGAATCTCTCCGGGGGGCCGGAAAGGCACCAATTCGCCGAACTGGGGATGGATGGGTCAGAAGGCGACAAAAGCTGCCGGGCACCGGTCTAGCCGCGGCATGTCCTTGGTGGGTGGCACGGCGTTCGTCGTCGGTGCGCTTGCCCTGTCGTCTGCCGTTGCGGCGTGGATGGCCGACGTAGATCCTACCGCTTGGCTGCATGGACCAGCCCTTGCAAACACCACCGCCGCGCTGACTTTTGACGATCGTTTCGGCTCCCGCTCTACGCTCAGCTCGGCCTCACTCTATTATCCATCCCGACGCGGCATCCGTTCGGACCGCGGCGAATTCCGATCCGAGTTCAATCAGATCGAAGACTTGCTGGCCGGCCAGCTGCGCGACACCCAGACTGATCTGCCGAGTCCGCCGGCCGCGCCGCCGGCCGCCGTGGCCGGCATCCCGATGCCGAGGTCCCGCCCGGCCGAGGCAAGCCTGCTTGCCAGGAATGACCAGCCGCCACCGCCGCCAACGCCGGTGCAGCGGGCCGACAACCGGACATTCCTGCAGAAGATCGCTGACCTGATGCCGGCGAAGTTGACTCTGGCGTCGGCCGATCCGAACGACGGGCTGCTCTCCGGTCCGAGCCCCAATCTCAATGCGCTCGGCTACGACGGCAGCACGGCGGTCTACGACATCTCCGCTCGCGTCGTATACATGCCCGACGGAACCAAGTTCGAGGCGCATTCTGGTCTTGGCAACCTGCTGGACGACCCGGCGTATGTGAAGACCCGTAACGCGGGCGCGACGCCGCCCGGCATCTATGAGATGAAGCCGCGCGAAAAGCTGTTCCATGGCGTGCCGGCCCTGCGCATGACCCCGGTCGATGGCAGCGACACGTTCGGACGGGTGGGCCTGCTCGTCCACAGCTACATGCTCGGGCCGAATGGCGATTCCAACGGCTGCATCTCGGTCAAGAACTACGACAGGTTCCTGCAGGCCTACCGGAACGGCCTGATCAAGCGCATCGCCGTTGTGGTCAGCATCAAGGACACGCAATCGGCGCAGACGCGATCTGCATCGAATTCCTGAGGCTCCACATCTAGAGCGTTTTCGAGCGAAGTGGATACCGGTTCGCGTAAAGAAAACGCGTCAAAACAAGAATCTAGAGCCCCGTTCCGATTCCATCGGAACGAAAGGGCTCTAGGCGGCGTGTGTTGAACGCTGCTTTCGCGGATCAAGCAGGGCTGCGATCTGGTCGGCCGAGATCGGCCGGCCGATCAGATAGCCCTGGACTTCATCGCAATTGGTCTGACGGAGGTACTCGAGCTGGTCCGTCGTTTCGACGCCCTCGGCCACCACGCCGATACGCAAATCCTGTGCAAGGCCGATGACGGACTTCACGATCGCGGCGCAATCCGGCTGGGTCAGCATGTCCCGGATGAAGGACTGATCGATCTTGATCCGGCTGAACGGCAGCTTGCGCAGATAGGTCAGCGAGGAGAAGCCGGTGCCAAAGTCATCGAGCGCAACCGTCACGCCGAGCTGCAACAGCGCATTCAGGATCGATGAGGCCGAGCCGTATTTCGAGATCAGCATCGACTCGGTGATCTCGATCTCGAGCCGCCGGGGCGAAACGCCGGAATCGCCGAGCGCCTGCACCACCGTCTGCAGGATACCACTATTGTGGAATTGGGCCGCGGAGAAGTTCACGGCCATTCTGACATTGGCCGGCCAAGTCGATAATGTCGCGCAGGCGCGGCGGATTACCCACTCGCCGATTTGGTGGATCAGTCCGGTCTCCTCGGCGATCGGAATGAAGACGCTTGGCGGAACCAATCCGCGCACGGGATGCTGCCAGCGCAGCAGCGCCTCGAAGCCGGTAATCCGGTTGTGACGGACGTCGAGAAATGGCTGGTACACGAGAAACAGCTCGTCCCGCTCGATTGCGAGCTCCAGATCGCGCTGGAGCGCCTTGCGGTCGCGTGCCGACCGGTCATCGGTGGCTTCGAAGAAGCAGATGGTGCCCGGGCCTGCCTTCTTGGCGCGATAGAGGGCGATGTCCACATGCTTGAGCAGATCGGGGGAGGTGTTGCCGTCCCGCGGCGCCAATACGATCCCGACGCTCATCGCACCGACGACTTCGCATCCCTCGATCAGGAAAGGTTCGGCAAAGGCTGCGACAAACTTCTCGGCGACTTCCAATGCGTCTTCCGCCCTGGTCAGGTTGGCCATGATCAGCGCGAATTCGTCGCCGCCGATGCGGGCGACATGCTCGGCCGCGCGCGTGCAACGTTGCAACCGCGCTGCGACCTGAACCAGGAATTCGTCGCCGGCCGGGTGGCCGAACTTGTCGTTGATCTCCTTGAAACGATCGAGGTCGAGCAATAGCACCGCGAATTCCTCGCCGGAATGCGCAAGCCGCCTCAAGGCATCGGCGAGGGTTTCATTGAAAGCGAAGCGGTTGGGCAGATGTGTCAGCGGATCCTGCCGGACCGACTGCTCGGCGTGGAATTGCGCGATGATGCGTCGCGTGAATTCGAAGGCGTTGACGAAGACCGCGCGCAACAGCACTGCGCCATAGACAACGACCAGCACCGCGACCAGCAGATAAACGAAATCGCCGTTACGGCCGAGGCAAATCGCCGTGCCAAGGAAGATCGGCATGGTGAACGCGATGGCAGCCACCGGTATCGTGGCGAAAGCGAATGCGCCGCCGGCAAGCATTCCCGCGCAAAGACAGGTGATCACCAATTGCGCGCCGCTCGATGCATTCGTGAAGAACGCCACCGGGACGATTCCCCAGGCGGTTCCAAGCACGAACGCATTGCGCACCAGGCGGTACATGGTCTTGCGCGACACGAACTGTGGCTTTGTGATCCGCCGCGCGGAGTGGGCGTGCAGGCCGAAAGCGAGCGCTCCCGTGGCAACTGCGGCGGCCCAGACCAGAGCGTAGATCCAGTTGGGCGAATGCCAGAGCGCGACAGCGAGTACGACCGCGTTGCAGGCATTGGCCAGCATGATGCCCGTGGAATAGCCGAGCACCAGGCAGATCTGTTCGGCACGGATATGGCCTGCGAGGGATTCATCCGTCTGCGGTCCGCCGAACGCTGCGAGATCGCCAGCAAAGAGCTGCTTGAAGTAGGTACTCAAGAACATTCGCATTCCGGACCCTGGACGGTTGGCCCAGCCGTTGGCCTTGACGCGCAAATTCACTGCAAACCTTTGACAATCTATGAATTATTCCGGCCTCGCGCGGTGCTTGCGTGGCGGTGGTGGTTCCACCGGGCGGCATCGCTAACAAATCGATACAAAGGCCGTGCGTTGGCCGGGTGCGCGGCGGCCGCTCAATATGCCCCTCAAGCAAAGGCTCCAGAACGTCAGCGCAGGGCGCCAGCCTTTTCAAGGCGATGCTTTGTCTGTACCACCGCAGGAAAAGACCGCCTCGGGGGGAATCAGTGAACAACAACAACGACGTTGCGAAATATGATTATGTCGTCGTCGGTGCCGGCTCGGCTGGCTGCGTGCTCGCCAATCGGTTGAGCGCCGACGGAAATCATTCGGTTCTGCTGCTCGAGGCCGGGCCCAAGGACAGCAACATCTGGATTCATGTCCCGCTCGGCTATGGCAAGCTGTTCAAGGAAAAATCCGTCAACTGGATGTACCAGACCGAGCCCGAGCCCGGTCTGAACGGTCGCCAGGTGTTCCAGCCGCGCGGCAAGGTGCTCGGAGGCTCCAGCTCGATCAACGGCCTGCTCTATGTGCGCGGCCAGCATGAGGATTACGATCGCTGGCGCCAGCGCGGCAATGCCGGTTGGGGCTATGACGACGTGCTGCCCTATTTCAAGAAGGCCGAGGACCAGCAGCGCGGCGCCGACGAGTATCATGGCAGCGGCGGCCCGCTGCCGGTCTCAGACTGGCGGCATCACGATCCGCTTTCGGAGGCCTTTGTCGCCGCCGCGGCTGAGGCCGGTATCCCTACCAACCGCGATTTCAACGGCGCAACGCAGGAAGGCGCGGGCTTCTTCCAGACTACGACGCGGCGCGGCCGCCGCGCCAGCACGGCGCAATCCTATCTGCGGCCGGCAATAGCGCGCAGCAGTCTGCGCGTCGAGACCTCGGCGGTGGCGCAGCGCATCCTGTTCGAGGGGCGGCGGGCGAGCGCGGTCGAGTACAAGCAGGAAGGACGCGTCCGCACGGCGAAAGCGCGCAAGGAAATTCTGGTTTCGAGCGGCGCGTACAACTCGCCGCAATTGCTGCAGCTCTCCGGCGTCGGTCCCGCCGGGCTGTTGAAACAGCACGGCATTAACGTCGTGCTCGACGCGCCCGGCGTCGGCAACGACCTGCAGGATCATCTTCAGGTCCGGGTGGTGACGCGATGCCTCCAGCGGGTAACGCTGAATGATGTCGTCAATCATCCGCTGCGGCGGATCTGGGCCGGCGTGCACTACGCCGCGTTCCGCCGCGGGCCACTGACTATCGCAGCCGGCACCTCAGGCGCGTTCTTCAAGACCAATCCGCGACTGGCTTCGCCGGATATTCAAATCCACTTCATCCCGTTCTCTACAGACAAGATGGGCGAGAACCTGCATCCGTTCTCGGGCTTCACCGCGTCGGTCTGCCAGCTGCGGCCGGAAAGCCGCGGTACGCTGAAGATCAAGAGCGCGGACCCAAGCGCGCCGCCCGAGATCCGGATCAACTATCTCGCGACCGAGACCGATCGCCGTGCTTTCATCGACGGCATCCGCATTCTGCGCAAGATCCTCGCCGCGCCGGCGCTGAATGCCTACTGCGCAGAGGAAGTCTATCCGGGGCCCAAGACGGTCAGCGACGAAGACCTGCTGGACTTCTGCCGCAACACCGGCAGCACGGTCTATCACCCGACTTCGACCTGCCGCATGGGTAACGATCCGCTTGCCGTGGTCGACCAGCGGCTCAAGGTTCGCGGCATCGAGGGACTGCGGGTTGTCGATGCATCGATCATGCCGGATCTGATGTCGGGCAACACCAACGCACCAACCATCATGATCGCCGAGAAGGCGTCGGACATGATCCTGGAGGATGCGCGGTGATTGTCGCGGCCCGCTTGCGGGAGAGGCCGACGTGAAGCCGGGGGTGAGGGGTCATCTCCACGATCTCTCCGAACACCCGTCCACCATGTCCCCCGTCTGAACAAGAAACGGGGGAGTGGAGACCTCACCCCCGATGCGCCCGCACGCGCGCCACCATCTGCTCGACATGGGCGATCGGGGTTTCCGGCTGGATGCCGTGGCCGAGATTGAAGATCAGCCGGCCCTCGCCGTAATTCTCAAGTACATCGTCGACCGAGCGGTCGAGCGCGGCGCCGCCGGCGATCAGAGCGAGCGGATCGAGATTGCCCTGAACGGCGACGCGTGTCTGCACGCGCTCGCGAATCATCGACGGTTCGGCCGTCCAGTCGATGCTGACGGCATCGACGCCGGTCCGCTCCACATAGGCCGGCAGCAAGCCGCCGGCGCCGCGGGGAAAACCGATGATCCTGGCATCCGGCACCTGTTTGCGCACGCCGGCGACGATGCGTCTGGCCGGTTCGATCGACCAGCGCGCGAATTCGCGCGGTGGCAGCACGCCGGCCCAGGTGTCGAATATCTGCAGGCAATCGGCTCCCGCCTTGAGCTGGCCGACGAGATACGCAATCGAGCTCTCGACCAGCACATCGATGATCTTTGCGAACGCCTCCGGATGCCGATAGGCAAGCATCCGCGCTGGCGCCTGATCCGGCGTGCCCTGGCCCGCCACCATGTAGGTCGCGACCGTCCACGGCGCGCCGCAGAATCCGATCAGCGCGACGTGCGGGCTAAGCTCGCGCCGCACCCGCCGCAGTGCCTCGTACACCGGCTCGAGCTTGCCGGAATCGGCGCGCGCGGCAAGCGTTGCGATCTCATCAGGCGTAGCCAGCGGATCTAGCCTTGGACCTTCGCCGGCCTCGAAGCGAACAGAGCGACCGAGCGCGTAGGGAATGACGAGGATATCGGAGAAGATAATCGCCGCATCGAAGGCAAAGCGGCGGATCGGCTGCAGCGTGACTTCGGCTGCGTAGTCCGGCGTGAAGCAGAGGTCGAGGAAGCTGCCGGCCTTTGCGCGCAGTTCGCGATATTCCGGCAGATAGCGGCCGGCCTGTCGCATCATCCAGATCGGCGGAGTGCTCTGCCGGCGCCCGGCCAGCACTTCAATGAACGGCTTCGTTGCGGAATCCTGGGGCACGCAAAGGTTCCTGACCACAGCGGATATCGGGGGCATCTGATACACGGCGCGTCGCGCCGGGCCAAGACGGTTTTGGAACTCCCGCTTCACCCGCAACGTTATCCGCCAAACACGGAGGACGCAGATGGCCGAGAAATTTGATCCTGCCGCGCATGACAAGCACGCCGAAGATCCCCGCGACGCATTGGCTGCGGACCGAGAAACTCACGCGAGGTTGCAGGCCGGCCTGGAGCACAGCTTTCCGGGGTCGGACCCGGTCAGCGCGGCGCAGCCCGCGCCGACCAAGCCTGATGGCGATCGGGAAAACCAGTCGCTATGGGACAAGGTCATCGCAATCTTCCGCTAGTGACGATGCGAACCGGGTTCGATCATTCAGGCAATGTCTCGCCGCGCAGCGGCGGCTCGAAACTGGTCACGCCCGTGGTCGGATGCATGATTGTGCTTGCGATCATTGCCGTGACATTGTGGTTGAAGTTCCACACATGATGCCAGGCGTACGGACAGCCGGCGGCGCGCGCCGCCGATGCACGCCTCAATAATGCGGCGGGCGCTCGTTGGCTGGGCCCGGCGCATGACGCTCGGCTTCCTGCAGCCGGTCGCGCAGTTCCGCGATCTGGCGCGCCATCGCGTCGATCTGCTTCCACTGTGCCATGATAGTCTGGTTCAGCGTCTCGATGGTTTCGTCCTGATAGGTCAGGCGGACCTCGAGCGCATCGATGCGTTCGCCAAGTTTCGCGGCGTCATTCATAGGCGGCGCCCCCGCGCGCACGTTGGCGCAGGCCATGGCCGAGCGCGACGCGCTCATCGAACACAAAGCATTCGCCACGCCATCGGCTGTCTTGTTCCGGCACCTGCTCGAGGTATTTCAGGATGCCGCCCTTCAGGTGATAGACCTCGGCAAAGTCGTGGGCGAGCAGATAGGAACTCGCCTTCTCGCAGCGGATGCCCCCGGTGCAGAACATTGCGATCTTCCGATGTCGTGCGGGATTGAGGTGGCGCGCGGCAAATTCCCTGAACTGTCCAAAGCTCGCGATCTTTGGATCGACGGCGCCCTCGAAGGTGCCCATCGCTACCTCGAAGGCGTTCCGGGTGTCGAGCACGAGCGTGTCGGGAGATGAGATCAACGCGTTCCAGTCGGCGGCATCGACGTAAGTGCCGACGTGCCGCGCCGGATCGACAGTGGCGTCGCCGAGCGTCACGATCTCCTTTTTGAGCCGCACCTTCAGCCGCTGGAACGGCATCGCGAGGGTTTCCGAGAATTTCAGTTCGAGATTATCGAGCCGGCCGCCGAACAGGGGGCCGCGCTGCAGTTCGGCGACGAAGATATCGATGCCCCTGGCGGCGCCGGCGATGGTGCCGTTGATGCCTTCATGTGCGAGCAGGACGCTGCCCCTGAGGCCAAGGGCGGCACCGAGTTCGCGCAGCGGCTCGCGCAGCACGTGAAAGTCGGGCAGTGCGGCGAACTGGTAGAAGGCAGCGACCTTGAGCGACATGGCCGGGGGTTTATCAGGCCGGCAGGGCCGGCGAAACCGGCAAAGCCATGCGTTACCGGGATGAATCCTCTGGCATGCCAGGCATTGCTCAGCCGGGCATGAATGTGTCATGTACGTGCCATCCACCCGACCAGCCCAGCAACCACGATCAAGAACCACGATCAAGCGAGCAGTCCGCTATGAGGAATTTCCATTTCGCCGGCCGTTCCACGGTCCATTCCCAGAACGCGATGGTGGCGACGTCGCATCCTGAGGCGGCGCTGGCGGCCATCGAGGTGATGCGCGAGGGCGGCACGGCGGCGGACGCCGCAGTCGCGGCCTGCGCGCTGCTCGGCGTGATCGAGCCGCAATCGACCGGCATCGGCGGCGACTGTTTTGCGCTGATCCAGCCCAGGGGAGAGGGCAAGATCACAGCCTATAACGGGTCCGGCCGTGCCCCGATGGCGGCGACCGCGGACTGGTATCTCGAGCGCAAGATCCATGCGGTGCCGTTGACGTCAGCACATGCCGTCAGCATTCCCGGCGCGGTCGATGCGTGGGACGTGATCCTGAGGGACCACGGCAAGTTCGGCTTCGACCGGCTGCTGCAGCCTGCCATCAAGGCCGCCGAACAGGGCTATGTCGTCGCTCCGCGCATTGCGTTCGATTGGAAGAACCAGTTCGAGAAGTTGAAGAACGGCACCAATACCGAGCGCTATCTGCTGCCGCACGGCAAGCCGGCGGTCGCCGGCGACGTGATCCGCCAGCCCGAGCTCGGCAAGACGCTGCGCGCGATCGCGCAAAAAGGCCGCGATGCCTTCTACAGCGGCGAGGTGGCCGCCGATATGGTGGAGACGCTGCGCGGGATCGGCGGCCTGCACACGCTCGAGGACTTCGCGACGCATTCGACCGAGACGACCTCGCCGATCGGCACGACGTACAAGGGCTACGACGTCTGGCAATGCCCGCCGAACGGCCCGGGCATCACCATGCTCGTGATGCTGAACATCCTGTCGCGCTTCGACCTCACGAAGTTCAAGCCGCTGAGCATCGAGCGCTTCCATCTCGAGGCAGAAGCCGCGCGCATCGCCTACATGATGCGCGAGCAGTATATCGGCGATCCCCGGCACGTCCATGTCGACGTCGCCGGCATCCTCGCAAAGGAATTCGCCGAGGAGCATATCAAGAACATCCGGATGGACCGGCTGCTCGACCTGCCAAACGTCGCGCCGCCGATGAATCCGTCGACCGTCTACATCACCGTGGTCGACAAGGACCGCAACATCTGCTCCTTCATCAATTCGATCGCGCATTCCTTCGGCTCGGCGATCGTGTCTGACAAGACTGGCATCCTGCTGCAGAACCGCGCCGGCGGCTTCCGCATCCAGCCCGGTCATCCCAACTGCATCGCGCCGGGCAAGCGTCCCCTGCACACGATCATCCCGGCGCTGGTCACGAAGAATGGCCGCGCCGTGATGCCGTTCGGCGTGATGGGCGGTCAGTACCAGCCGGTCGGCCAGACCCATGTGCTGACCAACATGCTCGACTATGGCTGCGACGTGCAGGAGGCGATCGACATGCCGCGCGGCCTGCACTACGAGGGCGTCTACCAGCTCGAAGACAGCGTGCCGGCCGACGTCGTCGAAGGCCTGAAGAAGATCGGCCACAAGACCACCAGCGTGGTCGGGCCGCTCGGCGGCGGCCAGGCGATCTGGATCGATTGGGACAAGGGCACGCTGACCGGCGGCTCCGATCCGCGCAAGGACGGCTGCGCGCTCGGCTATTGATCTTCGCGCAAGCCGGCAAACCTGCAGGTCCGCACGGAACAAGCTGTGATCGCAGAGGTTGGTGCTGAAAGCCCTTCCTCGCGAGGTTCATGATCCGTACCCTCGATTCAGATGACATCGAACAGGCCGATTTGCGCGGCGGCTCCTCACCCTGGTTTGCCGCGGCCAAGCATCCGCCGCGGCCGACACTTACCGAGAATCTTGCCTGCGATGCGCTTATCGTCGGCGCCGGTATCACCGGCTCGCTGGTCGCCGAGCGCCTCACGCGTCAGGGGCTCGACGTCGTCATCGTCGATCGTGAACATCCCAGCCGCGGCAGCACCGCGGCCAGCACCTCGATGCTGCTGTGGGAGATCGATCGCCCGCTCGTCGAACTGACGGAGTTCTACGGCTTCGAGCGCGCCGCGCGGGCCTATCGCGCGAGCCTCGATGCTGTGAAGGGCCTGACCTCGCTCGCACGCGATCTCAAGCTCCCCGGCAATATCAGGAACAAGACCTCGCTCTATCTCGCCGCCGGTGACACGGCATCAGATTTGCTGGAGGAGCACCGGCTTCGTCGCCGCGCCGGGCTGCCCGGCGATTTCCTGGACCATGCACGCCTGCTCGAGGCTTACGGAATGGCGCGGGCTGGTGCGATCGTATCGCCCTGCGCGGCCGATGCCGATCCCTTGCTGCTCGCACGCGGCCTGTTGCAGCTCGCCGTGACACGCGGCGCCCGTCTGTTTGACGCCGAAGCCACCGCCTTCGATGCGGCGGGGCATGCCGTCGTCGTTGGTCTGGACAACGGCCGGAACATCGAAGCCAGATCAGTGGTGCTTGCGACCGGCTACGTGATGCCTGATATCGTCCGCTCCTCGGTCCACACCGTGTCCTCGAGCTGGGCGATCGCGACCGCGCCGCAGCCGCAGAACATCTGGAGGAATGGTGCGCTGATCTGGGAGAACGCCAGAGACTATCTCTACGCACGCACGACGCCGGCGGGTCGCATCATCATCGGCGGCGAGGACAGCGCGGAGATCGTCGAGCCGGATGCGCGCGATCGGCTGATCCCGGAGAAATCGCGCCGGCTGGTGCAGCGCCTCGTGGCGCTATGGCCGTTTGCCGAGACGGAGATCGATCACCGCTGGGCCGGAACATTCGATACCACGAGCGACGGCCTGCCGTTGATCGGTCCCGTTCCGGGCGCGAAGGGCGTCTACGCCGCCTATGGCTACGGTGGCAATGGCATCACCTTCAGCTATCTGGCGGCGCAATTGATCGGCGATCTCATCGGCGGTGCGACGTCGCCGCTGCTGGACGATTTTGCGCTGGACCGCGACGGCGGCATGGCCGGTCACTGAAAAATGGCTAGGGATTTCGCCCGCGCTGCGCTAGAGACGGCCGTCTTTCCGAAGAGGTCTCAAGATGCGATCTTCCCGACGCACGATTATCACGACTGCGCTTGCCGCGATTGCGGCCACGATCTCCACGCCCGTTGTCCGCACCGCAACGGCTCAAACCGCAGGAAAGCCCATGACCACATCCTCAGGCCTTCAGATCATCGACAGCAAGGTCGGCACGGGCGCCTCGCCGAAGCCCGGCCAGATCTGCGTCATGCACTACACCGGCTGGCTGTACGAGAACGGCCAGAAGGGCAAGAAATTCGACTCTTCCGTGGATCGGAACGAGCCCTTCGAATTTCCGATCGGCCGGCGCCGGGTCATCGCAGGCTGGGACGAAGGCGTTGCCACCATGAAGGTCGGTGGCAAGCGCACGCTCATCATCCCGCCGGAGCTCGGCTACGGCGCGCGCGGCGCCGGCGGTGCGATTCCGCCAAACGCAACGCTGATGTTCGATGTCGAACTGCTGGCGGTGAAGTAAAAATCACCTTGGCGGCGAGGCAAAGTCCGCCGCCATCACAGAAGAAGACCGGCCCGCGAGGCCGGTCTTTTCAGTTTAGTCGCAATCCGATCGAAGACTTTGGATCAGGCTTTCTTGTTCGCCGCCGCGGCAGCCCTGTCGACCGCATCCTTGGCGACTTCCTTGGCATCGCCAAGCGCCTTCTGGCCCTTGCCCTTGGTCTCCTGAATCGCGCCTTCGCCCTGCATTTCCTCGGAACCCGTGGCTTCGCCGATTTTCTGCTTTGCCTTGCCCATCGCCTCGTTGGCAGTGCCCTTGATCTTGTCGGTCGTGCTACCCATGAACTTCTCCCTCTGTATGCATTGCGGTCTTGATTGGTATGACGGTCAACGCTTCGGAATCGCGAAACGTTCCGATTTTTTGCTCGCCGGGGGACGCGCTTTTCGTTAGCGTTCCGGATGCGAAACTTGCCTTGCGAAAGCAGGAACGATGAGCGGCTCCCACGACCACACCCATCACCACCGCGACGACGAACGCTGGAAGCATGACGGCGTTCGCGTGATTCCCGGCAATCAGCTTGATCCAAATGTTCCCTCGACGGCGGGCATGGATCGCAAGGCAGCGATCAATTTCGCCCGTGTCGGTGCGCAAAAATTGTGGGCCGGCACGGTCAGCATCAAGCCGGATGCCAAGACCGGTGCGCATCATCACGGCCATCTCGAAAGCATCATCTATGTCGTGAAGGGCAAGGCGCGGATGCGCTGGGGCGAGAGGTTGCAATTCACTGCCGAAGCCGGTCCCGGCGATTTCATCTTCGTGCCGCCCTATGTGCCGCATCAGGAGATCAATGCGAGCCGCGACGAGGTGCTGGAATGTGTGTTGGTCCGCTCGGACGGCGAGGCGGTTGCGATCAACCTCGACATCGAACCGGTGGAGAAGCCGGAGACGGTGCTGTGGGTCGATCCGGTGCACCGCCATCCCGACGAGACCCGGTAACGGATAGCGGGCTTACCGCCGTCGCGGAGCCTTCAGGCAACGGAGGATTCGCGTGACCTTGATTCGGTATGAGAGCACGGATCGCATCGCGACCCCCGCGTCTCCTGTCATTGCGAGCCACCGGGTCGCGCGAATGCGCGCACGCGGACGAATGGATTACTTCGTTGCTTCAGCGCAAAATCGCTTTGCGATTTTGTCGTGAAATCCTCGCAATGGCGTGGTTGGTGCCCTACACAAATACCCGGTGATCGATCGGCCGGGTCGGCACCACATACCCGTAACGGGTGTTCGACGGCTCAGCGCCTGCCTTCTCATACGCGGCCTTCATCATGGCGAAGCGGTCGCCTTTCAGCTCCAGCATCGCACGCCTCGGCTGGATGTCGTAGAGGCGGGCATTGTTGCCGCCGATGATCGCGCTCTTCACCGGCCCGTCGGCCGCGCCGAGCGGCGCATAGCCGAACTTCTTCTGCATCGCTTCGGGGATTTCGAGCCGCCGCAATCCCTCGATCTGCCATTGCGGCGCGCCGGTCCAGAGCGCATCGGTGCCCCAGCAGACGTGATCGACGCCGAGTCCCTTGATCAGCGTGCCCATCAGCGCTGCGCAAACATTGGGTTCTGCGACCAGTGTGGTCGCGAACAACTGCCCGACGTCACCATAGACATTGCTCACGCCGTATTGCGCGGGGATATCGGCGAGGTCGCTCGTCCAGGCGATGCGGCCGGTGCGCTCGAACTCCGCGAGCGCGACCCTCGGATCGCCGCCGACATGGCGATAGGCGGAGTGATAGATGATGAAGTTGAGTTGCGGCCAGTCCTTGGCGGCCTGGCCGACATCGGCAACGTCGGCGAAGCCGCGCAGGTTCGGATATTGCTTTTCGATGCCGGGCGGGAACAGTCCCTTGTGGACGCAGACATTCTTGATGCCCGCTTTCACCATCTTCTCATAGCCCTTGTAGGCGACCTTCTCGTCGTCGAGGCGCCAGGGATAGCGGCTGATTTCCTTGTGGGTGTTGTCGCCGATCGTGTAGCCCTTGCAGGACTCCGGCTTCAGCGCCAGCGCCGCATCCAGCTTGTCCAGCCAGCCGGGCTGGCCCGGCGTGAAGATGGCGTGGCAGAATACCCGCCGCGAGCCGGCCTCCTCGTTGATCTTCTTGCGCGCCTCCGCCATCTGCTCGTTGGTCAGGAACCAGTCCTGCTCGATATCCGACGGCGCCGATGAGATCAGCGAGATCTTGGTGTCGGAGTCGAGAAACATCTCCTTCTTGTAGTTGTTGAACTTCAGATCCTCGATGGTCTGCTCGTGATCGGAGAGCTGCTTGTTCCAGCCCGCCTTGCCGACGGCTTTGCGCATTTCGACGAAGCCCATGATGCGGGTATCGTCGCGCAGGAAATGCGTGTGCATATCCATGATGAACTGGTCTTTCAGTGCGGCGGCGCGCTCATCGGCCATCGCCGGCGTCGCGGCTTCCGCCGACGTCACATTGAACAGCGGGCCGTAGACCTGATTCATCGCGACGAAGGAGGCCGCCATGCCGGCCGCGGTCTGGAAAAACCGGCGTCGGTCCAGGCCTTGCTTGCCGCCGAGATCGTCGGCCATCGCGAGCAGCCGCGCCTCGACCTCGCGCTGCCGTGCGTTCTGCGGATCCGGATAGAATTCGTCGCTGGAGACAATTTGGGTCGGGATCGGCGTCTGGTACTGGCACAGTTCGGATGGCATCAAGGCGGCAAGTTCTTGTTCGGTCAGATTGCTGCTCATTCCTTGCTCCCGCTTCACGCCGGATGTTTCCGGTCGGACCGTGGTCCAGACTAGGCTTAACCTCGCCGGTCGTCCGCTCCGTCCACCAGCCGTTGCGTTCACAAAGTCGTGCACTGCATTTTGCCATCGTGAAATGCCGTCGCCCGCGAGTTTGCTAACGCTTCGCGCGCACTGCTATGGTCGAACAAGAGATTGGACGAAGAATCCAAAACGCGGGAGCATCGCCCATGACGCAGTCCGACCATTCGCGCGGCCACTCGCGCCGCGCGGTCATCAGGGGTGTCGGCAGTGCGGCAGCGGCCGGCATGCTGGCCGCGGCGCAGGCGCGGGCCGCAACGGCGGTCCCGGCCGAAGGTGACATCTGGAGCAGCGAATACTGGGCGAAGAAGGGCGACATTCCGTTGTGGATGTTTCGCAAGCGGATCGGCGCGCCGAAGCCGGCGGAGCCCGCGCGGCCCGTGGTGTTCTTCGTCCATGGCTCGTCGGTGACATCCAGGGTGTTCGACCTCACTGTGCCTGATAAGGGCGAATATTCGCTCCTGAACGAATTTGCCCGCTATGGCTTCGACTGCTGGACCATGGACCACGAGAACTACGGCAAATCGGGCCGCACCTCCGGCAATGCCGATATCGCGAGCGGCGTCGAGGATCTGAAGGCGGCGGTCGAGGTCATCGCCCGCGAGACCGGGCAGGCGAAGTATCACTTCGTAGGCGAATCCTCCGGCGCGCTGCGCGCAGGTGCCTATGCGATGGCGGCGCCGGAGCGCGTCGACCGTCTGGTGTTCGCGGCCTTCACCTATAAGGGCGAGGGCTCGCCGACGCTGACAAAGCGCGCCGAGCAACTCGCCTATTATCGCACCCACAACATGCGCAAGCGCGACCGCGACATGATCCGCTCGATCGCGACCCGCGACAAGCCCGGCACGTCAGATCCCACCGCCATCGAGGCGCTGGCCGATGTCGAGATGCAGTTCGGCGACCAGATTCCAACCGGGACCTATCTCGACATGACCGCGAACCTGCCGATCGTGCATCCGGAGAAAGTGCTCGCGCCGGTGCTGCTGGTGCGCGGCGAGCATGACGGCATCGCGACTGTCGCCGACCTCGAGGAGTTCTATAACAAGCTGCCGAATGGCGACCGGCAGTTCATCATCCTGCCCGGCACCGCCCATTCGGTGGCGCTGGCGATCAACCGCCAGCTGTTCTGGCACGTGACGCGGGCGTTCCTGACCATGCCGAGCCCGATCGCGACCTAAGGTCGGGCTGCGGCAGGAGGTCGCAAAAAATCCTTCGCGGTGATGTCGGGAGCCTGTCATCGGGTTCGTCCTTGAGGCAGAGCCCATGAAAAGGAGTTCCCATGGCCAAGATGATCTTCGTCAACCTGCCGGTGAGCAATCTGCCCCGGTCCACCGCCTTCTATGAGGCGGTCGGCGCGACCAAGAACCCCCAATTCTCGGATGACACCGCGTCCTGCATGGTTATCTCCGAGACCATCTTCGCCATGTTGCTGACACACGACAAGTTCCGGCAGTTCACGCCGAAAAAGATCGTCGACGCCAAGACCTCGAGCGAAGTGCTGATCTGCCTTTCGGCTGACAGCCGCGAGGCCGTCGACGAGATGGTCAAGAAGGCCATTTCGGCCGGCGGCGCCGCCGATCCGACGCCGAAGCAGGATTTCGGCTTCATGTATGGCCGGAGCTTCGAGGATCCCGATGGCCACATCTGGGAAGTGATGTGGATGGATGTCGAGGCCGCGACGAAGGCCCATTCGGCCGACGCCACCGCCTGAACCGCCTCCAGCAGCGCAAAGGAGCCCTCCATGTCCAAAGTGTCCCCCTGCCTGTGGTTCGACGGCGAGGCCGAGCAGGCCGCGAACCTCTATGTCTCGCTGCTGCCGGATTCGCGGATCGAGACCATCCAGAAGAACACCGTGGACGGTCCGGCCGGCAAGGCCGGCACCGTGCTGGTGGCCGAGTTCACTCTCGCCGGCCAGCGCTTCATGGCGCTGAACGGCGGCATGAAGGTGGAGTACACCCATGCGGTCTCGTTCAAGATCGACTGCGCCGACCAGGCCGAGGTCGATCGTCTCTGGGACGCACTGCTTGCGAACGGCGGCAAGGCCGATCGGTGCGGCTGGCTGCGCGACCGCTTCGGCGTGTCCTGGCAGATCGTGCCGACCGCGCTTGGAAAATATATCGGCGGCTCCGACCGCGCAGGTGCAGCGCGCGCGATGCAGGCGATGCTCGGCATGGTCAAGCTCGACATCGAAGGCCTGCGCAAGGCCTATGAGGGCAGGTCGGCGGCCTGATCGACGAATTCCCTCGGGGCCTTCCCGCGGGCGGGCTCTCTACCGGTGCAGAGGAGCGCGAAACGCGCGTTGTCGAACCATGAGGCCATTGTGCTGACCTTGGTTCGAGACGGCGCTTTCGCGCCTTCTCGCCATGAGGGGATCGGGCGGTGCTCGCGCGATGAAGCCGGTTCAGCCCGCACTTGCCTCACGCGCGCCCCCTGCGCCACACTCGGTCTGTGAACCCCGTGTCCGAATCACATTTTGTCCTGCGGCGTCAGGCAACGCGCACGGTGGTCGTCGCGCTGACGATCTTTGTCGTTGCTCACATCGTTTTGCTGCTGGGTATCACCACGCCGGAAAAGTTCTATTTCGACGAGGTGCATTACGTGCCGGCGGCGCGGCAGCTGCTGGCGCCGGACACGCGAGAGCCGCTGCTGAACCCGATGCATCCGCCACTCGCCAAGCAGATCATTGCGCTCTCGATCAGATCGTTCGGCGACGGGCCGCTCGGATGGCGCTATGGCGCGACGCTGTTTGGTGCGCTGGCGTTGGTCGGCGTCTATCTCTGCGGGCTGGCGCTGTTTTCCTCGCAGGAACGTGCGATAGCGGCGGTGCTGATCGCTTTCTTCAACCAGATGCTGTTCGTGCAGTCGCGCATCGCGATGCTGGATGTTTTCGCGCTTGCCTTCGGCCTGTTCGCGATCGCAGCTTTTGTCCACGGCTTCAGACAGCAGCGGCCGCAACGCTGGTTTGCGCTCGCTGGGCTCGCGGCGGGTTTTGCGATCGCCTGCAAATGGAGCGGGCTGTTCGTGCTGGCGACGTGCGTCGCGATCGTTGCCGTGATCCACCTGATGCAGGGTTGGCGCACGCGCTTCGCCGACGGCAATGCGGAGGATTGGTACCGGCCCGACCTGTGGCCGGATCTCCGTTTGCATCACGTCGCTGCGTGCTTCGTGCTGATCCCCGCGGTCGCCTATCTGTCGACCTTCGTGCCGCTCTATGGCCTCTCGCTCCCCGATATCGTGGAGGCGCAGCGCCGGATCCTCGCCGACAACACCACGACCGCGATCGCCAGCCACACCTATATGAGCTCATGGCCGTCCTGGCCGTTCCTGACGCGGCCGGTCTGGTATCTCTTCGACAAGATCGGAGAGGACCGCATCGCGGCGGTCGTCTTTCTCGGCAATCCGCTGATCCTGTGGCCGGCGTTGCTCGCGCTTGCAGTTGCGCTGCGCGACTGGATCGTTGCGCGAAGGGCCGATGCGTTCCTGGTGCTGGCCTTCTATTTCGGTCCGTATCTTGCCTGGGCGGTGCTGCCGCGCACCCTCGGCTTCATCTATTATTATCTGCCAGCCGCGACCACGGCGAGCTTCGCGCTGGTCTACGCGCTCACGCGCGGCAAGGCGCCGCGCTGGCTGCTATGGGCCTTCGTCGCGATCGGCGGCGCCGGCTTCATCGCGATGCTGCCGATCACGGCGGCCTTTGTCGGCACGTCGACGGCGACATTCAATCGGCTGATGCTGTTCCAGAGTTGGATCTGAGGCCCGCTGGATGACGTGATGGCGGATTGTTCAGTTGCCGAGTTCCGGATTTCGAATAAGGATCTGAAGGGGGGCCGGCGGCCGCTGTTTTTGCGGCATGTTGCCAGTCGCAATCCCGGTTCGTCCGTGCCGGTCTCCTTACAGCATTATAGGCCCTGATCGAATCAGAACCGAAGCTCCTGGATCACGATGCGATTGGGTCGAATCACAGATATCCGCGGGTGCGCTTTCCACAACGGCGCGAATCCCGCTACATTGCAGCGCGATGTCCCGCACCACCGAACCCCTTATCGTGAGCAATGCGGATGCCCGCCGTATCTGGCTGCGCGCGCAGCGGCTCGACACAGCGACGCCGTTCGGCGAGGGAGCGGCTGCGGTCGCCGCCGCCGTCGATCACCTCGGCTATGTCCAGATCGACACTATCAACGTGATCGAGCGCTGCCATCACCACATCCTGTTTACCCGCATCCCGGAGTATCGCCGCGCCGACCTCCGCCAGGCGCAGACCGCAGACAAGAGCGTGTTCGAATACTGGACGCACGCATTGTCCTACGTTCCCGCCAGGGACATCCGCTTCTTCCTGCCGGCGATGAAGGCGCACAAGCGGGACGGCCATAAATGGTATGCGTCGGTGACGCCCACAGACATGCGGAAGGTCATGCGCCTGATCAAGGCCGGTCCGCTCACCATCCGCGACATCGAGGATGATGTGCTGACCGAGAAAGAGCACCTCTGGCAGAGCCGCAAGCCATCCAAGCGCGCGCTGCAGCTCGGCTTCTACACCGGCGTGCTCACCATCAGCGAGCGCAACGGCATGCTCAAGACCTACGAGCTGATGACGCGGCATTTCGGCTGGGACAGGCCGCCGAAGCCGGCCTCGGCGGCGGAGACGATAAACTATCTCCTCGATCGCGCGCTGCGCTCGCAGGGGATCGTCAGCCTGGACTCGATTTGCCATCTCGATGCGCCGAGCAAGAAGGCGGTGCGGCGGCTGATCGACGCGCGTCTCCGCCGCGGGGAGCTGGTGCCGGTCGCAGTCGAAGGCGCGGGCAAGCAGGAGCACTGGGCGCGGCCCGAAGCGCTCGAGCCGGCCGGCGATGGCGATCCCGGTCTCGTCCATATCCTGTCGCCGTTCGATCCGCTTGTTATCCAGCGCAAGCGCTCAGAGCTTTTCTTCAACTACGGCCATCGCTTCGAGGCCTATGTGCCGAAGGACAAGCGCGTGTTCGGCTATTTCGCGCTGCCGGTGCTGGTCGGCGACGATATCGTCGCCGCCATCGATCTCAAGACCGATCGCCAGAACAGGAAACTTTTGATGCAGAAGTGGACCTGGGTCGGCGTTGGAAAGAAACAGGCCGCACGCAAGGAACTGAAGCGCCGCATCGAGGATGAGCTGCACCGCTTCGAGCGCTTCCAGTTGGCGGAGTAGGGCGCGTGCCTATAAATCGCGACACTCGGCGCACTTGACCTCCGCTTATCGTACCGGCGCAAAGCGGACGTCGTGGGAGGTCGCCAGTGGCGGTGGTTGCAAGCGTGCGCATTTTTCCTTCGGCGGATTGGATGCCGCTCAAGAAACCGTCCGCAACATCGGCGTCATCGTCGGCGAAGAACCGTGTTGTATCTCACCGATGATTCTGAAGCCGTGGCGTTCATAAAAGGAAATGTTTCGAGGATTCGAACTTTCGAGATAGGCGGCGATGCCGTCCTTGTCGCATCGTCGAAGTGCGTGTCTCATCAGCAACGTGCCGAGACCTTGGCCGATCCAGTTCGGATCGGCGGCAATGAGGGGCAAATACCAATGCGGCTCGCGGGGATGGTGTTTGGCCATTCCCTGAAGCACGTGCGCCATATCCTCTGAGATTTCCGGACGCAGGGCGCTCGCCACCGCTGCCCCCATGGCCGATTCATCGGGCTCGACGCCGGGCGGCAGCCACAGGGCGGCCGCGCGAGCCCCTTCCGTGATGTCTGCTGTGCCATGCTCGAATGCCCGGCCGCCAAATGCCTTGACGAATTGAGGCATAATCCTGAGATATTCGGAAGAGTCGGGCCAAGCCCAGCGGGTCATTGGATCGGCTGCAAAGCCGAGCACAATGGTGCTGATGGCGCTTGCTTGAACGTTTACGCCCGCGGATTTGACTTCCGACTCCGCTGTCATGATGTCGTCTCCCAGTCATCAATGGCGTTGGGAGGTCGAAATGAATAGCTAACAATATTGGAATTCAGCAGGGTTCGTCACTCGCCTAACTCTGCGTCAGGTTGCCCCACGTATCGATTCGTCCCTCCCCAATTGTCGGCTGAGGGTCCACAATCCTTTGAGCACAACTAGTCTTCTGCGCTCCCAGAAGCGGATTTCCCGTTCCGGCCGTTTACGAGTACGCGCCCCGGCGGACAGCCCATCCGTCATTTTGCGAGGAGCAACGACGAACCAGTCGATCGTTGCCATGCGCTAATCCGTTTGGCGCTGTGTGCTATGAGTTTTTGCCATTGCTCGACGCGCTGTCAGTCAATAATCCGTCAAGCCAAGCAATACCCCCGAGGGAAACTCATGAGCCAGACCGCCACGATGGCGCCGAAAAGCGGCACCCGCAGCGACATCGAGACATCCACCATCCGCGCGATCTCGGTCCGGTTGATTCCTTTCCTGGTGCTGGCCTATTTTTTTTCCTATCTCGACCGCGTCAATCTCGGGTTCGCTGCGCTCGAGATGAACGCCGACCTGAAATTCTCGCCATTGGTATTCGCCTGGGGCGCTGGCATCTTCTTCATCGGTTACTTCATATTCGAAGTGCCGAGTAATCTCGCGCTGGAAAAATTCGGCGCCAGCCGCTGGATCGCCCGTATCATGGTGACCTGGGGCATCATCTCGGCGCTGATGGCGACCGTCAGCGGGGAATGGAGCTTCTACGTGCTCCGCTTTTTGCTCGGCGTTGCGGAGGCAGGTTTCTTCCCTGGCATCATCCTCTATCTCACCTATTGGTACCCGGCCGAATACCGTGCCCGGTTCCTGGCGGCCTTCGCGCTCGCGGTTCCCATCTCCACAGTGATCGGCGCGCCGATCTCCGGCCTGCTGCTTGGGCTCGACGGGGTGATGGGACTGAAGGGCTGGCAGTGGCTGTTCATCATCGAGGGCATCCCCTCGGTGCTGCTCGGTATCGTCACCTGGTTCTATCTCACCGACAAGCCGGAGAAAGCGGACTGGCTCACGGCCGAGCAGAACGCGTGGCTGAGGACGAAACTCGACGCCGAAGTCGCGGCCAAGCAGGCGGTGAAGCACTTCACGCTTGGCGAAGCACTGACGTCGCCCCGGGTGCTTGCGCTCAGCGCGATCTATTTCGGTTTCGTCGGCGCGCTCTATGGCATGCAGTTCTGGCTGCCGCAGATCGTCAAGGCCTTCGGCCTCACCAATGCGCAGACCGGTTTCGTCACCGCGATCCCCTATCTGTTCGGCACCATCGCGATGATCCTGTGGGCACGCCATTCCGACGCTACGCGCGAGCGCGTCGCCCATGTCGGTGGTCCGTTGCTCCTCACGGCGCTCGCGCTAGGGATCTCCAGCTACATCACCGATCCAACCACGACGATGATCGTGCTGACGATCGCCGCGATCGGCATCTTCTGTACCTTCGCTGTGTTCTGGACGCTGCCGACCGCCTGGCTTTCCGGCACCGCGGCAGCCGGCGCCATCGCGTTGATCAACTCGATCGGCAATCTCGCCGGTTTCGGCGGACCGTATCTGATCGGTTGGGTCAAAGAATCGACCGGCAGCACCTCGACGGGATTGCTCGTGCTGTCGCTGCTGCCGCTCGCGGCCGGCCTGCTCGTGTTTCTCGGTGGCCATGACACCAAGACGGAGTTCGCCGGGGCAGGGCAGACGAACTAGTCGCATCATCTCTTTGCGACCTTCGAGGGGCTTCACTCGCTGTAGAATCATGATGCGATTAGGTCGCATCCCATCATGATCTGATCTCCTCGTTTGAGCATGATGCCCCGCGCAAACGCTTCGCGTTTGTCGCGAACCCACAAATCCGGCAACGCGCCGTCTTCAGCCCACGCCAACCTCCATTGCACATCCGCCGCCCCGCGCTCGGGGGATGGAACCTCACGATTTGGTGTTTACTGATGAATATTGACATTTGTCAGTGTTCAATCAATACTCATCATAAGCGGTCAGCTGATGGAGATATACGATGCTCGTCCGTTCGATTTTTTCTAACTATTACAAGCTCTTCATGGGTGCCGCGCTGGCCTTTTCGGTGATTGCGCTGACCGGCTGCAATGAAATGGCGGCTGAAAAGGTCGACCCGGGACGCCCGGTGCTTGTCGCAACCGTCCATTATGAGGCTGAGACCCCCGAGCGCAGCTTTGTCGGCACGATCAAGCCCCGGATCGAGGCCGACATGGGCTTCCGCGTTGCCGGCAAGGTGGCCAGGCGCCTTGTCGAGGTCGGACAGACCGTCGATATCGGCCAGCCACTTGCCACCCTTGATGAGGTCGATTTGAAGCTGCAGGCCGAGCAGGCGGAGGCCGAATTCCGCGCGGCCACCGGTGTGCTGGCGCAGGCAGGCGCCGCCGAGCAGCGTGCCATGGACTTGAAAGGCAAGGGCTGGACTACCGACGCGCAGCTCGATTCCGCCAAGGCCGCTGCCGATGAGGCCCGCGCTCGCCTCAACCGAGCCGAGCGCTCGGTCGAGTTGACCAGGAATTCCCTCTCCTACGCGACGCTGGTTGCTGACACCCGTGGTGTCGTCACTGCGACCATGATCGAGCCCGGCCAGGTGGTTGCCGCGGGCCAGGCCGCGATCCGTGTCGCCCGACTAGGCGAGAAGGAAGCCGTCGTCGCGATCCCCGAGACGCTTCTCAATCGTGCCAGGTCGGGCGTCGCCACTGTGACACTATGGACCGATGCGAAGAAGACCTATGCCGCGAAGCTCCGCGAGGTCGCGCCCTCGGCCGATCCCGCAACGCGCACCTATCTCGCAAAATTCTCGCTGCCTGACGCGGGTGACGACGTTTCGCTCGGCATGACCGCGACCCTGACGCTCGCCGACGCCGCAACCGAGCGCGTGGCGAAGTTGCCGCTGTCGGCGCTGTACAGCCAGGGCGGCGATCCTTCCCTCTACATCGTTGATGACAAGGGCGAGGTCGCGCTGAAACCGGTCAAGGTGAAGGGCTATGAGAGCAACTGCGTCGTCATCGCGGGCGGTGTCGATGAAGGCGCCCAGGCTGTGGCGCTCGGTGTGCAGAAGATCGATCCGAGCCAAAAGGTGCGGGTCGTGTCGTCGCTGTCGTTCTAGTCCGCGTCGTTGCGATCGAAGCAATAACGGTTTTGGAAATTGGAGAGTGACATGAAGCGCTTCAATCTCTCAGGCTGGGCGGTCAGCCATCCGACCCTGGTCCTGTTCCTGATGATCGTGCTCGCCGCCGCCGGCTTCTTCTCCTATCAGAAGCTCGGCCGCGCCGAGGATCCGTTCTTCACCGTGAAGGTCGTGAACGTTTCTGTGATGTGGCCGGGCGCGACCTCGCAGGAAATGCAGACACAGGTCGCCGACCCGATCGAGAAGAAGCTGCAGGAGCTGCCGTTCTTCGAGAAAGTACAGACCTATTCCAAGCCGGGCTTCACCGCGATGCAGGTCACCTTCCGGGACTCGACGCCGCCGAAGGACGTGCCTTACCTCTTCTATCTCCTGCGCAAAAAGCTCGCCGATGTGCAAGGCCAGTTGCCATCAGGTATTCTCGGCCCCGTCGTCAATGACGAATTCTCCGACGTCGACTCTATCCTCTATATGATGACGGGTAGCGGCGCCGACTACGCGCAGCTCAAGAAGGCCGCCGAGGGCTTTCGCCAGCGCCTGCTCAAGGTGCCGGGCGTAACCAAGATCGATCTCTACGGCGTCCAGGATGAGCGCATATATGTGGAATTCTCGCATGCAAAGCTAGCGACGCTGGGCATCACGCCGCAGGCGTTGTTCGATTCCCTCGCCAAGCAGAACAACGTTACGCCGGCCGGCATGGTCGAGACCTCCTCGCAGCGTGTGCCGCTGCGCGTGACCGGCGCGCTCGATGGCGCCAAGGCCGTCGCCGAAACGCCGGTCGAGAGCAACGGCCGGGTATTCCGTCTCGGCGACATCGCGACGGTCACCCACGGCTTCGTCGATCCGCCGAGCTTCGTCGTACGCCAGGAAGGCAAGCCGGCGCTCGGCATCGGCATCGTTACCGCCAAGGGCGCCAACATCATCGAACTCGGCAAGGACGTCGAAAAGGCGACCGAGGAGTTCATGAAGGCCGTGCCGCAGGGCATCGACGTCGAGCAGATCGCCGACCAGCCGAAGGTCGTCGAGCATGCCGTCGGCGAATTCGTTCATTCCTTCATCGAAGCGCTCGCGATCGTGCTGTTCGTCTCCTTCGTTGCCCTCGGCTGGCGCACTGGCATCGTGGTCGCGCTGTCGGTCCCTCTGGTGCTCGCGATCGTCTTCATCGTGATGAACACGATGTCGCTCGACCTGCACCGTATCACGCTGGGCGCGCTGATCATCGCGCTCGGCCTGTTGGTCGACGACGCGATCATTGCAGTCGAGATGATGGTGGTGAAGATGGAGCAGGGCTGGGACCGCGTCCGCGCCGCGTCCTTTGCCTGGGAATCCACTGCGTTTCCGATGCTGACCGGCACGCTGGTCACGGCGGCCGGCTTCCTCCCGATCGGTTTTGCCAATTCGGCGGTCGGCGAATATGCGGGCGGCATCTTCTGGATCGTGGCGATCTCGCTGGTCGCCTCCTGGTTCGTCGCTGTGATCTTCACGCCCTATATCGGCGTCAAGCTGCTGCCGAACATCGCGGTTCATGCCAATCACGATCCGCACGCAATCTACGAGACGCGGCTCTATCGCGCCTTGCGCAGTGTGGTGCAGTGGTGCGTCAACCATCGCGGGAAGGTGGTGGCGGCTACCGCCGGAATTTTCGTGGCCGCGATCGTCGCATTCGGTCACGTGCAGCAGCAGTTCTTCCCGCTGTCGGAGCGGCCCGAACTATTCCTGCAGCTCCGCCTGCCCGAGGGCACCGCCTTCAACGTCACGGAAAAGGCGGTGAAGAAGGCCGAGGCGCTGCTCAAGGACGACAATGACATCACGACTTATACGGCCTATGTGGGCCAGGGCTCGCCGCGCTTCTGGCTCGGCCTCAATCCGCAACTGCCGAACGAGGCCTTTGCCGAGATCGTCATCCTCTCCAAGGACGTCGAGGCGCGCGAGCGCGTCAAGGCCAGGATCGAGCAGGCGGTTGCTGACGGTGCACTGAACGAGGCCCGGGTCCGGGTCGATCGCTTCAACTTCGGACCGCCGGTTGGCTTCCCCGTCCAGTTCCGCGTGATTGGGCCTGACGCAGGCAAGGTGCGCGACATCGCCTACCAGGTGCGCGACATCATGCGCCAGAACCCGAACGTCAAGGACGTGCAGCTCGACTGGAACGAGCAGTCGCCATACCTGAAGCTGGTCGTGGACCAGGACCGGGCGCGAGCGCTCGGCCTCACGCCACAGGAAGTCTCGCAGGCGCTGTCGATGCTGATCTCGGGTGCGCCCGTGACCACCATCCGCGACGGCATCGAAAAGGTCGGCGTGGTCGCCCGCGCGGTGCCATCGGAGCGGCTCGATCTCGGCCGCGTCGGCGAACTCACGGTGACCTCACGCAATGGTGTCGCTGTGCCGCTGCAACAGATTGCGAAAATCGAGTATGCACATGAGGAGCCGATCCTGTGGCGGCGCAACCGCGACATGGCGATCACGGTGCGCTCCGACGTCGTCGACGGCGTGCAGGCGCCTGACGTGACCAACCAGATCTCGCCGAAACTGAAAGAGATCCAGGACCATCTCGAGCCGGCCTATCGGATCGAGCCGGGTGGAGCGTTCGAGGAGTCCGCGAAGGGCAATGCTTCGATCTTCATCCTCTTCCCCGTGATGGTCATGGTGATGCTGACGCTGTTGATGATCCAGCTCCAGAGCTTCTCACGCCTGTTACTGGTCTTCCTGACCGCGCCGCTCGGCATTGTCGGTGCCTCGCTGGGGCTGAACGTCGCCAACCAGCCGTTCGGCTTCGTGGCGCTACTCGGCTTGATCGCACTTGCCGGCATGATCATGCGCAACGCGGTGATCCTGGTCGATCAAATCGAGACCGACGTCGCGCACGGCCTGACCCGGCGGGAGGCGATCGTGGAGGCCACCGTCCGGCGCGCCCGGCCGGTGGTGCTGACTGCGCTTGCTGCAATCCTCGCCATGATCCCGCTGTCGCGGTCGGCGTTCTGGGGCCCGATGGCAATCACAATCATGGGCGGTCTGTTTGTTGCGACCTTTCTGACCTTGCTGTATCTGCCGGGGTTATACGCCCTGTGGTTCCGCAAGAGCCTGGAGGAAAGCGGAGTCGGGGAGACATCCATTTCTGCGCCGCAGCATGCGGGGGATGCAAAACCGGCAATTCCGCTTGCTGAAGCGGCTGAATAATTGAACAGTGCGGCATGCATTGACGAGTCCTGACAAATGACGCTGGTTTCGGAACATATCGAGCGCGACACCCGGGAGCGGATTCTCGTGGTGGCCGAGCGGCTGTTCCGCCAGATCGGCTATCAGAAGACCACGGTCGCCGACATCGCCAAAGAATTGCGCATGAGCCCCGCCAACGTGTACCGCTTCTTCG
The DNA here is from genome assembly GCF_018131005.1 of Bradyrhizobium lablabi. Taxonomy (GTDB): domain Bacteria; phylum Pseudomonadota; class Alphaproteobacteria; order Rhizobiales; family Xanthobacteraceae; genus Bradyrhizobium; species Bradyrhizobium lablabi_D. The sequence goes on along the minus strand of NZ_JAFCJK010000003.1, from coordinate 380,122 downwards.
AATCGAAGAAGGCGATCCACGAGGGCGTGGCGCGCGGCCTGATGGGCGAGGTCGAGGTGGAGGCGCGGCGGATTGCGCGGACCCCAGGACCGGCGGCCGTGCGCCTGCGTGAGCTGATGACGACCGTCAATCGCATGAACACGGAGCGCTATGTCGGCGACTCCAAGCTGCACGAGATGGTCGAGATCGCGATGCAGGAGGACTGGGACGTTTGCGTCGTCCATATTGAGTGTATTGCCTCCATCATTGGCGAGGTGATTGCCCAGGGTGTGGCCTCGGGCGAGTTCGAGGCGCCGGACCTGCAGCTCGCCTCGTTGTGCGCCTGCACCGCGATGATGCGCTTCTTCCACCCGCAGATGATCGCCCAATGCGCCAACAAGCCGGGCCCGACAATCGACCAAATGATCGATTTCGTCATCGCCGGCCTCTCGCCGCGCTCCAGGGCGAATTGAATCATTCTTCAGTTGACTCTTCGGTCATCGCGGGCGAAGCGAAGCAATTAGAAGCGAAGCAATTCATGGGCGCGGCGCGATTGCTTCGTGCCTTGCGCTCCTCGCAATGACACGGGACGAAAGGGGCTCAGCGTGACTGCGAAAGACCTGCATTTCTACGAGCCGAAGAACGGCCATGGCCTCAAGCACGATCCCTTCAACGCCATCGTGGCGCCGCGTCCGATCGGCTGGATCTCGTCGCGCGATCCCAAGGGCAACGTCAATCTCGCGCCCTACAGCTTTTTCAACGCCTTCTGCTATGTCCCGCCGATCATCGGCTTTTCCTCGACCAACTGGAAGGACAGCGTCGCCAACATCCAGGAAACCGGCGAGTTCGTCTGGAATCTCGCGACCATGGATCTCGCCAAGGCGATGAACGCAACCGCCGCCCATGTCGCCCGCGATGTCGACGAGTTCAAGCTCGCCGGCGTGACGGCAGTGCCGGGCAAACTCGTCAACGTGCCGCGCGTCGCCGAGAGCCCGGTCGCCTTCGAGTGCAAGGTGACCCAGATCATGCAGCTCCAAGGCGCCAATGGCGAGAAGGCGCAAGCCTGGCTGACGCTTGGCGAGGTCGTCGCCGTCCATATCGACAAGGCTTTCATCAAGGACGGCGTCTACCAGACCGGGCTCGCCCGCCCGATCGTCCGCGCCGGCCGCCGCGGCGACTATTTTGAGATCAAGCCCGAAAACATGTTCGAAATGATCCGCCCGGATTGACCGCCTGCGCAACCGTCATTGCGGTGAAGCGATCCATCGTCCGGCAACCGGAAGGGTGGATTGGTTCGCCGCCTTGCCCTCGCAATGGCGGGGCGAACGGAAGCGGGCAGCGCAGCATTGCGGGCCTTTGCCGCGCGTTGACATGAAAGGATCACTCGCAACCTGACAAGGAGCGCATTACGCTGAGGTCGCTAAGGCCGGATCAACGGCCGGCGAACACAGTGGGAGGATGCGATGACACGCGAGGAGCAGCGCGATCCAACAGTCGCGATTTCACGACGAACACTTGTCCAGGGATTGGCGGTAGGCGCGGGCGCCGCCGTAACAGGAATCACCGGCGCGCGGGCCCAGGGCGGCCCCGCTTCGCCGCCGACGACTGTCACGAGCCCGCCGCGCGATTTTAGTCCGCGCGGTGCGCCGACCACCTATTTCTGGGACCCTGACATCATCGCGGTCGATCCGTCCTTCAACGACATCGCCCAGCCGAATACCTCGATCAAGCGCCTCCATACCGGACTGTTGTGGGCGGAAGGCCCGGCCTGGAGCTCGCAGGGCCGCTATCTCCTGTGGAGCGACATCCCGAACAACAGGCAGATGCGGTGGTCGGAGGACGATGGCCATGTCAGCGTCTTTCGGGCGCCGTCCAACAACTCCAACGGCAACTCGTTCGACTTCCAGGGCCGCCAGCTCTCCTGCGAACATCTTACCCGTCGCGTGGTGCGCTACGAGCACGACGGCACCGCGACCGTGCTCGCCGACTCCTACAATGGCAAGCGGCTGAACTCGCCGAACGACGTCGTCGCTCATCCCGACGGCAGCTATTGGTTCACCGACCCTCCCTATGGCGGACAGCTCTATGAGGGCGAGCCCGACGGCGCGGGAGGCGCCAGCAATTCTGCTGGCAAGCTCAATCCGCGGATCGGCCAGCCGGCCGGCTTCGTGCCGGGCAAGCGCGAATTGCCGACCAATTGCTACCGCATCGATCCGTCCGGCCGCCTCGACCTCGTGGTCAGCGAGGATCAAGTGCCCGACCCGAACGGTCTCTGCTTCTCGCCCGACTACAAGAAGCTTTACGTCGCCTCCACTGGCAAGGGACCGGGCGATACCGGGCCGGGCGGCAAGGGGGAGATCTTCGTGTTCGACGTCGGCACCGACAACAAGCTGTCGAACGTGAAGCGGTTCAGCGACTGCATGATCGACGGCGTGAAATGTGGACCGGACGGCCTGCGCTGCGACGTCAACGGCAATGTCTGGTCGTCCAGCAATGCCGGCCGTGCCGTCGGCTATAGCGGCGTGACCGTGTGGACGCCGGAGGGCAAGCTGATCGGACGCATCCGTCTGCCCGAAGTGTGCGGCAACGTCTGCTTCGGCGGCCCCAAGCGCAACCGCCTGTTCATGGCCGCGAGCCAGTCGCTCTACGCGGTTTATACGGCGACCCAAGGCGCGGGACCGGGCTAGAGATGAATTGATCGCTGCGACGACAGATGCGGCTCACCTCTCCCCCGACGGGGAGAGGTGAACTTCGACGTCCGCGCGACCAGCGGCAGTCGCCCGCTACGTGATTGCCACGCCTTGCATTTCGGAACTGTACGCTCGGCCTGCCGTTAACGAGCAGCACGCCAGCCGTATCAATTTCGCTTTATTTTTCGGGCGAACTGTTCACCCATGATCGGCACTTTCCGCTAGGATGCCCCACCGCGCCCGCCCCATGAGGGACAACACCATGAACTTCCGCCGCGATTACATCACCAAGCCGATCTTCGGCCTCGCGCGTGGCGTGCTGCCGGCGATGTCGGACACCGAGCGCGAGGCGCTCGAGGCCGGCGACGTTTGGTGGGACGCCGATCTCTTCACCGGCAATCCCGACTGGTCGAAGCTGCTGGCGTTCGCACCGGCAACCCTGACCGACGAGGAGAAGGCCTTCCTTCACGGACCGGTCGACGAGCTCTGTGTGATGCTCGACGAATGGAAGATCAACTGGGAGTGGCGTGATCTGCCGCCCGAGGTGTGGGACTTCATCAAGCGCAAAAAGTTCTTCGGCATGATCATCCCGAAGGAATTCGGCGGGCTCGGCTTCTCGCCCTATGCGCATTCCGAAGTTGTGCGCAAGCTCTCCTCGCGCTCGCTCACCGCCGCCGTCACCGTGATGGTGCCGAATTCGCTCGGGCCAGGCGAATTGCTGATGCGCTTCGGCACCAGGGAGCAGCAGGACAAATGGCTGCCCCGGCTGGCCGACGGCCGCGACATTCCCTGTTTCGGCCTGACCAGCCCGGAGGCCGGCTCGGACGCCGCCTCGATGATCGACAGCGGCATCATCTGCAAGGGCAATTTCGAGGGCCGCGAGGTGCTCGGCCTCAGGCTCAACTGGCACAAGCGCTACATTACGCTCGGACCTGTCGCGACGCTGCTCGGCCTCGCCTTCAAGGCCTATGATCCCGATCATCTTGTCGGCGAAGAAGACGAGCTCGGCATCACGGTCGCGCTGATCCCGACCCGTCTGCCCGGCGTCTCGATCGGCCGCCGCCATCTGCCGGCGATGCAGGTGTTTCAGAACGGCCCGAACCGGGGCCGGGACGTGTTCATTCCGCTCGACTACATCATCGGCGGAAAGGAACGGCTTGGCCAGGGCTGGAAGATGCTGATGACGGCGCTCGCCGCCGGCCGCGGCATCTCGCTGCCGTCGCTGTCGGCGGCCGGTGCCGCCTATGCCGCGCGGACCACGGGCGCCTATGCCCGCATCCGCGAGCAGTTCGGCATCTCGATCTCCAGGTTCGAGGGCATCGAGGAGCCGCTCGCCCGCATCGCCGGCACGGCCTATCTGCTGGATGCCGCACGGCGTTTGACCTGTGCCGCGCTGAACGAAGGGCATCATCCAGCCGTGATCTCCGGCATCATGAAGCTGCACGCCACCGAGCGGATGCGGATCGCGATCGACGACGCCATGGACATTCATGGCGGCAAGGCCATCATCGACGGCCCGCAGAATTATCTCGGCGAGCTTTACCGCTCGGTGCCGGTCGGCATCACGGTCGAGGGCGCCAATATCCTGACCCGCAATCTGATCGTGTTCGGGCAGGGCGCGATCCGCGCGCATCCCTACCTGCTCGAGGAGATGAACGCGCTTCGTGACGCCGACCACGACAGGGGCCTCACTGCCTTCGACACCGCGTTCTGGAAGCACGTCGGCCACAGCTTTGCGACCATGTTCCGCGCCTGGGGGCGAAGCTGGACCGGTGGGTTGTTCGCGCCTGCGCCCGACGCCGGCGAGGCCACGGGGTTTTATCGCCGGCTCTCGCGCCATGCCGCGGCATTTGCGCTCTGCGCCGATATGGCGCTGCTCACGCTCGGCGGCGCGCTGAAGCGAAAGGAGATGCTGTCCGCCCGCTTCGGCGACATCCTCTCTGAACTTTATCTACTCTCTGCCGCGCTGAAGCGCTGGCAGGATGAGGGTCGGCAGAAGGAGGATTTCGCCGCGCTCGAATGGTGCATGGCGGCTGGCTTCAAGACCATCGAAAGCCGCTTTGCCGAGATCCTCGCCAACCTTCCGAACCGCTTCGTCGCGGTGATCCTCGGATTCATGATCCAGCCCTTCGGCGCGCGTAGCGTCGGTCCGTCGGACCGCGTGGTGCATCAATGCGCGCAGCTCGTGTTGTCGCCCTCGGCGGCCCGCGAGCGCCTGACGCCCGATCTCGCCTTTGTCGACGACGACCGGGGTATTGCGCGGCTGGAGAAGGCCTTCCGCCTCGTGACCGAGGCCGAGGATGCCGCCAAGCGACTGCACGCCGCGCGCCTGCATGACTGGAAGGAAGCGGTCAAGAGGGGCGTCATCACCGAGAGCGAGGGCGAGAAGCTCGCCGCCGCCCGTGAAGCCGTCGCAAAGGTCATCGACGTTGACGATTTCGCGCCCGAGGCGCTCTCGCCGATTTACAAGAAATCCGCCGACGTGCATCAGTTCTTCCAGGAGCTGGGTGAGCAGAGGGCGGCGAGCTGATGGCGCGACCAGTTTTTATTGTCGACGGCAGCCGGACGCCGTTCCTGAAAGCGCGCACTGGTCCCGGCCCGTTCACCCCCGTCGATCTCGCCGTGCAATGCGGCCGGCCGCTGCTCGCGCGCCAGCCCTTCGCGCCCGCCGCCTTCGACCAGGTGATCCTCGGCTGCGTCAACGTCATTGCCGACGAGATGAATCCTGCGCGCGTCGCGGCGTTGCGCCTCGGCATGGGCGAGAGAATGGTCGCCTTCACGGTGCAAATCAATTGCGGCTCCGGCATGCAGTCGATCGACACCGGCTACCGCTACATCCGCGAGGGCATCTCCGACCTGATCCTCGCCGGCGGCGCCGAGGCGTTGAGCCACGCGCCCTTGGTCTGGCCGAACGCCGGCGTTCGCTGGTTCGCAGGCCTTGCCGGCGCCAAGGGGGCGGCAGCCAAGATCGCCGCCGCGTTGAAGGTGAAGCCGAGCTATTTCAAGCCGATCATCGGCCTTGAGCGCGGCCTGACCGATCCCATCACCGAGCTGAACATGGGGCAGACGGCCGAGAAGGTCGGCCATCTCTTCGGCATCACGCGTGCGCAATCGGATGCCTATGCCGCCGAAAGCCACAAGCGGCTCGCGCATGCGCAGGCGCAGGGCTGGCTCAAGGGCGAGCTCGAAACGTCGTTCGCGCGTGACGGCAAATTCTACGACCATGACGACGGCGTACGTCCGGACTCGACGCCCGAGACCCTGGCAAAGCTCAAACCCGTGTTCGAGCGTCCCTGGGGGCAGGTCACGGCCGGCAATTCCTCGCAGATCACAGACGGCGCCTCCTGGGTGATTCTTGCCTCCGAAGTGGCGGTGGCAAAATACGGGCTGACGCCTAAAGCCGTCATTCTCGACAGCCAGTGGTCGGCGCTCGATCCCTCGATCATGGGCCTCGGCCCGGTGCTGTCTGCGACCGCGCTGCTCAAGCGCAACGAGCTGACCTTGCAGGACGTCGAGACCTGGGAATTGAACGAGGCGTTTGCGACGCAGGTGCTCGGCTGCCTCGCAGCCTGGAATGACGACAGATTTTGCCGCGAGATCCTCGGCCTCGACGGCGCTGCGGGCGAGATCGACCACGCCAGGCTCAACGTCGATGGCGGCGCGATCAGCCTCGGCCATCCCGTGGGCACGAGCGGGAACCGCATCGTGCTGCATCTCGTCAATGCGATGCGGCGGCTCGGCACCAGGCTCGGCGTCGCCACCGAATGTATCGGCGGCGGGCAGGGCGGCGCGATGTTGATAGAGACGGTGTGATCATGGATTCAAGGATCATGGACGTCCTGGGCGATCGTGTGCTCGAGCTCGGCCCGAAGCCGGCCGCGGAAAACCCCTACAAGAACTTCAGGCTGACGCGCGACGAGGACGGCATTGCCTGGCTCCTGTTCGACCGTGCAGGCGCCAGCGCCAACACGCTGTCGGCCGATCTGCTCGAAGAGCTCGACGCCATCGTCACGGCGCTGGAGGCGAGGCGGCCGACCGGCCTTGTGATCCGCTCGGCGAAGAAGAGCGGCTTCATCGCCGGGGCTGACGTCAATGAATTCCGCGGCGCCAGCGATCCGAACATGGTTGAGACAGCGATTGGCCGCGCGCATGCCATCATCGACCGGCTCGAAGCGCTGCGCGTGCCGTCGGTCGCCGTCATCCACGGTTTCTGCCTCGGCGGCGGCCTCGAGGTCGCGCTGGCCTGTCAGATGCGGATTGCAATCGACGATGCGCGGTTCGGCTTTCCCGAGGTGATGCTCGGCCTGCATCCGGGCCTCGGCGGCACCGTGCGCTTCACCGAGCTTGTCAATCCGATGCAGGCGATGACGCTGATGCTGACCGGCAAGACCATCGATGCGCGCCGCGCCAAGTCGCTCGGCCTGGTCGATGCCGTCACGCAGGAGCGACATGTCCGCAACGCGGTGAAGGACGCCGTGTTCGGCCGGCTCAAGCGCGCGAGGCCCGGTGCACTCAATGCGATGCTCAATCTCGGGCCTGTCAGGGGCCTGCTCGCCTCCCGCATGCGCAGCGAGACCCAAAAGGCGGCGCCGCGCGCGCATTATCCGGCGCCCTATGCACTGATCGATCTCTGGGAAAAACATGCCGGCAACCGCTCGGCGATGCTCAATGCCGAGAAGACGTCGTTCGCCAATCTGATGGTGACGCCGACGGCGCAGAACCTGATCCGGGTGTTCTTCCTGCGTGAGCAGATGAAGAAGCTTGCCGGTCCGGACAACAGGGTCCGGCATGTCCATGTCATCGGCGCCGGCGCGATGGGCGGCGATATCGCCGCCTGGTGCGCCAACCAGGATATGCGGGTGACGCTTGCCGACATGAAGGCCGAGCCGATCGCCGGTGCGATGAAGCGCGCCGCCGACCTGTTCGGCAAGATCATGCGCAAGCGCATCGATGTTCGCGACGCGCTCGACCGGCTGATCCCGGACATGGACGGCGAGGGCGTCCGCAACGCCGATCTCATCATCGAGGCCGTGCCGGAAAAGCTCGAGCTGAAGCAGAAGGTCTATGCCGGTCTCGAGGCCAGGATGAAGCCCGGCGCGATTCTGGCGACCAACACCTCGAGCATCCCGCTACAGGATCTGCGCACCACGCTTGCGACACCCGAACGGCTGCTCGGGCTGCATTTCTTCAACCCGGTATCGCGGCTGCAACTCGTCGAGGTCGTCAGCCATGACAGCACCAGCGCTGATCTTCTAAGGCAAGCATTGGCCTTTGTCGGCGCGATCGACCGGCTGCCGCTGCCGGTGAAGAGCTCGCCCGGCTTCCTCGTCAACCGCGCGCTGACGCCCTACATGCTGGAGGCGATGGTGATGCTGGACGAGAAGACCGACCAACGCCTGATCGACGCCGCCGCGGAGGAGTTCGGCATGCCGATGGGGCCGATCGAACTCGCCGATCAGGTCGGCCTCGACATCTGCCTCGATGTCGGCGACATGCTGCGCTCGAAATTCGGCGATAGCCTGCCGCCGACGCCGGCGTGGCTGCGCGAGAAAGTCGGCAAGGGTGAGCTCGGCCGCAAGACCGGCAAGGGCTTTTACACCTGGAAGGACGGCAAGGCGGTGAAGGCGCCGTTGCCGGAAACCGGCCCGCGGGTGACGGACGAGATGATCGACCGACTGGTGCTGCCGATGTCGAATGTCTGCGTCGCAGCCTTGCGCGAAGGCATCGTCGACAACGCTGACGCGGTCGACGGCGCCATGATCTTCGGAACCGGCTATGCTCCGTTCCGCGGCGGCCCGCTGCACTATGCACGAACCCGCGGCGTCGACAATGTGGTGTCGGCGTTGCAGGCGCTCGTGCGAAAGTTCGGCGGCCGTTTTACGCCCGACGCCGGCTGGCAAAATCTGACGCAATAATCGTGCTCCTCATCTGTCGTCTCAATTCCTTTTTTGATTGTTCCCGAAGCACGATGAGATGAGGATGAATCATCATCGCGCTCTGTCTTTTATGTGAGCATGGTCTTTCCGGAAAACCGCTACACACGTAGTCGGAGCGGTCTCTATCCAGAGTCCGCGCGAGTATCGAGGACTTGATATGACAGACGCTCACGCCCCCGTTGACGCCGATGCCGAGCCGCGCGGCGATCTCTGCATCCGCGCGCTGGCGATGCCGGCCGACACCAATGCCAATGGCGATATCTTCGGCGGCTGGCTGTTGAGCCAGATGGATCTCGGCGGCGGCGTGTTCGCCTCCAAGGTCGCGAACTCCCGTACGGTGACGGTCGCCATCGAGGCGATGACGTTCCGAAAGCCGGTCTACGTTGGCGATGTCCTCTCGGTGCATGCCAATCTGGTGCGCATCGGCCGCACCTCGATTACTGTTCACCTCGAAGCCTGGGTGCTGCGGCGCAAGGAGCGGCTGCAGCAGATGCTGGTTACCGATGGCGATTTCACCTACGTGTCCATCGACGAACAGGGCCATCCGCAGCCAATCCAGCGCAACGGCCAATCGATCGCGACTTAATTGCGGCGCTTCGCCGCGATGGTCGGCCCCAACATTGACTCGATCATCTGCGAACGTGACCCAACTATCCGGCGACGCGTCGATCACAACCGAGGTGTTGTGGCGTCCGTCCTGGATATCCCCGCATCCTGCGGGGCATCACGACCGGAGCAGGCGGAGGAACAATCCGCCGCCGATCCCGTTGTCGGCCCGAAAAGAAATCGAGGTTGGGCAATGTCCGATAGCTACATCATCGAGGTGAGTTCGCAGACCGCGGGCATCGTGGTGCGAGATGCACGCGGTTACCAGTTCTTTGCTGCTTCGCACCGTTTCAACCGGCTTGAAGGCCAGGTTTTTCGCAATGCACGCGAAGCCGAGCGGGCGGCGCGGCGCCTCGCCAACGACGATACCCTGCCGATGGCGTCATAAACGCTTCGCTCCGCTGCGAGTAGGCTGCCATCCGGCGACTTGTGCCGGCCGGATGGCTCGCAGAACGGCGCGTGAGCATTCGCAGCGTTAACTTTTAATCCGGCCTTCTCGTTGACCTCCGTGCCGAACGGCATCACCATGGGAAACTTGCTCGTCCCGAGGATGCCGCCGTGGCCGGACTGTCCCACCGCCAGACAGAGATTCTCAACATCGCGCGCGCATTCGGCCGCGTCGTGGTGGAGGACCTGGCCAAGCGATTCGAGGTGTCTGCGCAGACCATCCGGAAGGATCTCAACGATCTTTGCGACCAGCGCGCGCTGACCCGCATCCATGGCGGCGCGATCATCGCCTCCGGCGTGGAAAATCTTGCCTATGAGGCGCGCCGCTTCGTCGCGGCGGAGGAGAAGAAGGCGATCGGCGCCGCGGCAGCTGCGCGGATTCCGAACGGCTGCTCGCTGTTCATTAATATCGGAACCACGACGGAAGAGGTCGCGAGCGCGCTGACCTCGCATGAGGATCTGCTCGTCATCACCAACAACCTCAATGTCGCGATGCTGCTGTACCGTCATCCGCGCATCGAGGTCGTGGTCGCCGGCGGCACCGTGCGCCGGGCCGACGGCGCCGTGGTCGGCTCGACGGCGACGCAACTGATCGGCCAGTTCAAGGTGGATTACGCTATCATCGGCGCATCGGCGATCGATGAAGAGGGCGCTCTGCTCGACTTCGACTATCGCGAGGTGCAGGTGGCGCAGGCGATCATCGCCAATGCGCGCAACGTGATGCTGGTTTCCGATTCGACAAAGCTCCGTCGCAGTGCACCGGTGCGGATCGCGCATATCAGCCAGATCCAGACCTTTGTCACCGACTCCCCGCTGCCCGCGGGCCTCGCCAACATCTGTCATTCACGCGGCATTGAAGTCGTCGTCGCGATGGAAAAGCCACAGGCCGATATCGACGACAACGGCCCCGAACCGGTCCCGGTTACGCTGCGCAGCGTGTAACGATCGCAAAACGCCGCTTCGCTATTTCCCATTCCGCGACTCTTTCTCCATCCTGAGGAGCGCGCACGCCTCCAAGAATGAGGCCGACCACGCCGTCTCGCGCCGCCACCAAAAAGACCCATGAAAGTTCCATTTTCGGTTTGCTTTCGTTTTCGGTTGTGATCTAATCGAATTCGAAAGTAAAACCGCCGAAGCGAAGGCGGTTTGTCGGGGGAAGCGTTCGTTGGATCGGATTTACGACCTCGCCATCATCGGAGGCGGCGTTAACGGCTGCGGCATCGCGCGCGACGCGGCGGGTCGGGGAAATGCTGTTTTCCTCTGTGAAATGAATGATTTGGCGAGCGGGACGTCGTCCTGGTCGACGAAGCTCGTGCATGGCGGCCTGCGCTATCTCGAATATTATGAATTCCGTCTTGTGCGGGAGGCGCTGATCGAACGGGAGATCCTGTGGCAGATCGCTCCTCACATCATCCGTCCCCTGCGTTTCGTTTTGCCGCATCATGCTGGCCTTCGTCCGGCCTGGCTGCTGCGGCTCGGGCTGCTGCTTTACGACCATATCGGCGGCCGCAATCTGTTGCCCGCGACGCGCTCTGTCGATCTGACGCGTGATGAGGTTGGGAGACCGCTGATCGCGAACCGCTACACCAAGGGTTTCGAATATTCCGACTGCTTCGTCGATGACGCCCGGCTCGTCGTGCTGACCGCGCGCGATGCGGCCGACCACGGCGCCGACATCCGCACGCGCGCCCGCGCAGTCGAGATCAGGCAGACCGACGGCATCTGGCATGTTACGGTCGAAGACCGCGCCAGCGGCACGCGCAGCACTATCAAGGCTCGCGCACTGGTCAATGCAGGTGGTCCGTGGGTCGAGGAAGTGCTGGCGTCAGGCGCGGGCGTGAATGCGCGCGCGAAGGTGCGGCTGGTGCAGGGCTCGCACATCGTGGTGAAGAAGCTCTACGACCACGACCGCGCCTACATCTTTCAGAACGCGGACGGCCGCATCATCTTCGTCATCCCCTATCAGGACGATTTCACGCTGATCGGCACCACCGACCGCGACTATGAGGGCGACCCGGCCAAAGTGAAGGCGACCAAGGAGGAGATTCAGTATCTCTGCGCCTCCGCAAGCGAATATCTCGCCAAGCAAGTGAAGCCGGAGGACGTGGTCTGGAATTATTCGGGCGTCCGCCCACTCTATGACGATGGCGCAAGCGAGGCCAAGGCCGCAACCCGCGACTACGTGTTCGAGCTCGACACGCCCGGCGGTGCGCCGCTGCTCTCGATCTATGGCGGCAAGATCACGACCTACCGCCGGCTTTCCGAAGAGGCGCTGGAGCGGCTTGAGCCGTATTTGCGCAGTTCCAAGGCGCGCGAAGGTTGGACTGGCAGGGCGCCACTGCCCGGCGGCGACATGGACGTTTCGGCGGTCGCGGCGCTGGCCGCCGAGCTTGCGAGAACCTATCCATTCCTCAGCCCCGCGCATGCCAGCCGGCTGGCGCATGCTTACGGCACGCGTGCGACAAAATTGCTCGGCAATGCGAAATCAGCAGTCGATCTCGGCCGTTCCTTTGGCGCTACCTTGACGGAGAGCGAAGTCAGGTACCTGATGGCGAACGAATGGGCCCAAACCGCAGAGGACGTCGTCTGGCGGCGTTCCAAGCTGGGTCTTCGGATGTCGGCGACCGAAATCGACGCGCTCGACGAGTGGATGGCCGCCAATCGCGCTTCCGGCGAACGTTCCCTCCGCGAAGCGGGAGGACGTACATGAGCGTCACGCTGCAAAACGTCATGCGAACCGTGGATGGTGTTCCGACCATTCGCGACGTCTCGCTGACGCTTGAGCGCGGTACGCTCAGCGTGCTGCTCGGGCCGACGTTGTCGGGCAAGACCTCGATCATGCGGCTGCTTGCCGGTCTCGACAAGCCGACGACTGGCCGCGTGCTGGTCGACGGCAAGGACGTCACGGGAGCCGACGTGCGCCAACGCTCGGTCGCAATGGTCTATCAGCAGTTCATCAACTACCCCTCGCTGACGGTCTATGAGAACATCGCATCGCCCTTGCGCGTACAGGGCAAGCCGCGCGAAATGATCGAGAAGCGGGTGATCGAAGCAGCGAGCCTGCTGCGGCTCGAGCCGTTTCTGAAGCGAACGCCGCTGCAGCTTTCCGGCGGCCAGCAGCAGCGCACCGCGATCGCGCGCGCGCTGGTCAAGGGCGCCGACCTCGTGCTGCTGGACGAGCCGCTCGCCAATCTCGACTACAAGCTTCGCGAGGAACTGCGCGCCGAGCTGCCGCGCATCTTCGAGGCGTCGGGTGCGATCTTCGTTTATGCCACGACCGAGCCGTCGGAGGCCCTGCTGCTCGGCGGCAATACCGTCTGCATGTGGGAGGGCCGCGCCCTGCAGGCCGGCAACACCTCCACGGTCTACCGCCATCCGGATACGCTGCGGGTGGCTCAGGTGTTCTCCGATCCGCCGCTCAACATCGTCGGCATCGAGAAGAGGGGCGGGCAGGTGCTCTATTCAGGTGGCGAATTGGCTCCCGCGACCGGCCTCTATGCCAATCTGGCCGACGGCACCTACCGCGTCGGCTTCCGCGCACATCAGCTCGAGGTCGGCAACAGTGCGGCCAGCCACCACAAATTTTCCGCCACCGTGACGGTGACCGAGATCACCGGTTCGGAAAGCTTTGTGCATCTGCATCGCGCCGGCGCGAACTGGGTCGCCGTGCTGCACGGCGTGCACGAATATGAGCCCGGGCAGGTCCTCGACGCCGCGCTCGATCCCGACAATCTTTTTGTGTTCGATGTGGCAGAGCGCCTCGTCGCTTCGCCGGAAACAGCGCTTTCAGGCGAAGTGCGTCGCGGTTCGCGCGAAGAAAACGCGTCAAGAACGAGCAGCAAATGAGGGAGATGCTCGATGGCCCGCATTGACCTCGTCGACCTTGCGCACTCCTACGGCGGCAACGCCGCGCCGCCCGAATCCTTCGCGCTGAAGCCGGTGACGATGACCTGGCGGCAGGGCGGTGCCTACGCGTTGCTTGGGCCATCCGGCTGCGGCAAGACCACGCTGCTCAACCTGATCTCGGGCATCGTGACCCCGTCGCGCGGCAAGATCCTGTTCAACGGCAAGGACATCACCCCGCTCTCGACCCAAAAGCGTAACATCGCGCAGGTATTCCAGTTCCCGGTGATCTACGACACCATGACGGTCGGGCAGAACCTTGCCTTCCCGCTCAACAACCGCGGTGTGCCGAAGGCGGAGGTTGAAGCGCGCGTCAGGCAGATCGCCGACCTGCTCGACCTCACGCCCTATCTCAAGCGCAAGGCGACGCGGCTGACGGCGGACGCCAAGCAGAAGATCTCGCTCGGCCGTGGTCTCGTGCGCTCCGACGTCGCCGCGGTGCTGTTCGACGAGCCGCTCACGGTGATCGATCCCGAGCTGAAATGGCAACTCCGCTCGAAGCTGAAGGCGCTGCATCGTGAGCTCGACCTCACGATGATCTACGTCACTCACGACCAGACCGAAGCGCTGACCTTCGCGGACACCGTCGTCGTCATGCATGACGGCCGCGTGGTGCAAAGCGGCACTCCGGCCGAGCTGTTCGACAAGCCCGCGCATACCTTTGTCGGCTATTTCATCGGCTCGCCCGGCATGAACATCGTGCCCGCGGAGGTGAGCGGACGCGAGGCGCGGATCGACGGCCATGTGATCAGCCTGCGCCGCAATTATGGCGTGCTGCCGGCCGGCAAGAAGATCGAGATCGGCGTGCGGCCGGAATTCGTCGACGTTTCCCCGCCCACGCCGGGCCTGCTGTCGGCCACGATCGAACGAATCGACGATCTCGGCCGCATCCAGTTTGCGCGCGTCCGCGTCGGCGACGCCAAGTTCGCCGCGCGGGTGCCGCCGGGCTTCACGGCTTCAGGCAACAGCGCGGGCCTGATCTTCGATCCGGCGCATGTCCACGTCTATGCGGACAGCCATTTGGTCGAGGGGGGCGCCTGATGGACAAGATCGTCAACCAGAAAGCCTGGTTCCTGGTGCTGCCGGTGTTCCTGGTGGTCGCGTTCTCAGCGATTCTGCCGCTGATGACCGTCGTGAATTACTCGATGCAGGACACCTTCGGCAACAACCAGTTCTTCTGGAACGGCGTCGGCTGGTTCAAGGAATTGCTCGATCCCTCGACCGATCTTGGCGGCCGCTTCCTGGCTTCGCTCGGTCGGAATCTGTTGTTCTCCGCGATCATCCTCACCATCCAAGTCCCGCTCGGCATCGTGGTCGCGCTGTCGATGCCGCGCGAGGGCTGGAGCGTCGCGGCCTGCCTCGTCATCCTGGCGCTGCCCCTGCTGATTCCGTGGAACGTGGTCGGCACGATCTGGCAGATTTTCGGCCGCCCCGACATCGGCCTGCTCGGCTACACGCTCAACTCCCTCGGCATCGACTATAATTACGTCTCCAACGATTTCGACGCCTGGGTCACCGTGATCGTCATGGACGTCTGGCACTGGACCAGCCTTGTCGCGCTGCTCTGCTATGCCGGCCTCAAATCGATCCCCGATGCCTATTATCAGGCGGCGCAGATCGACGGCGCCTCGCGCTGGGCGGTATTCCGCGCCATCCAGCTGCCCAAGATGAACCGCGTGCTGCTGATCGCTGTGCTGCTGCGCTTCATGGACAGTTTCATGATCTACACCGAGCCGTTCGTCGTGACCGGCGGCGGCCCGGGCAACTCGACGACCTTCGTCTCGATCGAGCTCGTCAAGATCGCGCTCGGCCAGTTCGACCTCGGCAAGGCCGCGGCGTTGTCGCTGGTCTACAACCTCATCATCCTGATCGTGTGCTGGGTGTTCTACACCGTGATGACCAATGCCGGAGCCGAGCGTAAGGCGGCACCGGAAAGCGAGGCGGCCCTCGAGCCCAAGCCAGCGGCCGGCCTCAAGCCTGTGGGCGTGCTCAAACCGAAGGAAGGAGTGGCCTGATGCACTCGATTCCCGGCCGCCGCGTCATCATGGCGCTGTTCTTGATCTTCCTGCTGCTGCCGATCTACTGGCTCGTCAACATGAGCTTCAAGACCAACAGCGAGATCGTCTCGACGATGACGCTGTGGCCCCACACGCCGACGCTGCAGCACTACCGGCGCATCTTCACCGATGAGAGCTGGTATTCGGGCTACATCAATTCGCTGGAATATGTCGTCCTCAACACCGTCATCTCGATCTCGGTGGCGCTGCCGGCGGCCTACGCGTTCTCGCGTTACCGCTTCCTCGGCGACAAGCACCTGTTCTTCTGGCTGCTCTCGAACCGCATGGCGCCGGCGGCGGTGTATGCGCTGCCATTCTTCAACCTCTATTCGGCGATCGGCCTGTTCGATACGCCCTGGGCGGTCGCGCTCGCGCACTGCATCTTCAACGTGCCGCTGGCGGTCTGGATCCTCGAAGGGTTCGTATCCGGCGTGCCGCGCGAAATCGACGAGACCGCGTTCCTCGACGGCTATTCCTTTCCGCGCTTCTTCATCAAGATCCTGGTGCCCCTGATCGCGAGCGGTATCGGCGTCGCGGCCTTCTTCTGCTTCATGTTCTCCTGGGTCGAGCTCCTGCTCGCGCGCACGCTGACCTCGGTCCAGGCAAAGCCGATCGCGGCGATCATGACGCGCACGGTTTCCGCGGCCGGCATGGACTGGGGGTTGCTCGCGGCCGCCGGCGTACTCACCATCATTCCGGGCGCGCTCGTGATCTGGTTCGTTCGCAACTACATCGCGCGCGGCTTCGCGCTCGGCCGGGTGTAGGAGGGGTTTATGGAATCCATTGCTTGGATGGCCTGGACGCTGCCAACCGCGATCTTCTTCGCTGCTCTTGCCTGCACGCTCGCGGTCATGACCTGGCTTGCGGCGGTCTATCCCGAGGCCGAGCGGGTCGGCGTGCTGCGAATTCCGACGACGCGCGGTGACCGCCTGTTCATTTCGCTGGTGCTCGCCGCCGTGATCCATCTGCTGTGGATCGGCATCGTCGGTACCGACCCGATAGCAACCCTGCCGATCGGGCAGGAGGGCTTTGAAGTCTCGAGCCTGTGGCTCGCAACCGGAATTTCGCTTGCCACGGCCGTGCTCATTTTTCGCACGGTCTGAAGCTCGCGAAGAAGACCAGATCCGGGAACAAACCCGGGCCTGTTAAAAGTTTGTCGCTGCAACGGAGGAACAACATGCGACAGTTTAGGAGAAGGAAAGGTCCATTGACCAAGAATAGCTTTCTGGCCATGTCCAGCGCCGCTGCGCTCGTTGCGGTGTCTGTGGCCGTCTCTGCGCCGGTTCGCGCCGCCGACGATGCCGTGATCCAGAAGTGGATCGCGGAATTCCAACCCTCGACGCTGTCCAAGGAAGACCAGAAGAAGGAGCTGGAGTGGTTCGCAAAGGCCGCCGAACCCTTCAAGGGCATGGAAATCAACGTCGTGTCGGAGACCATCACGACGCACGAATATGAGTCGCAGACGCTCGCCAAGGCGTTCTCGGAGATCACTGGCATCAAGCTCAAGCACGACTTGATCCAGGAAGGCGACGTCGTCGAGAAGCTGCAGACCCAGATGCAGTCAGGCAAGAACGTCTATGACGGCTGGATCAACGACTCCGACCTGATCGGCACCCACTTCCGCTACGGCCAGACCGTGATCCTGTCGGACTACATGACGGGCGAGGGCAAGGACGTCACCGACCCGATGCTCGACGTCAACGACTTCATCGGCAAGTCGTTTACGACGGGTCCGGACAAGAAGCTGTATCAATTGCCGGACCAGCAGTTCGCAAACCTGTACTGGTTCCGCTACGACTGGTTCACCAACCCGGAATACAAGGCCAAGTTCAAGGCTAAGTATGGCTATGAACTCGGCGTGCCCGTGAACTGGTCGGCCTACGAGGACATCGCCGAGTTCTTCACCAACGACATCAAGGAGATCAACGGCGTCAAGGTCTATGGCCACATGGACTATGGCAAGAAGGATCCCTCGCTCGGCTGGCGCTTCACCGACGCGTGGCTGTCGATGGCTGGCAACGGCGACAAGGGCATCCCGAATGGCCTGCCGGTCGACGAATGGGGCATCCGCATGGAAGGTTGCCGTCCGGTCGGCTCGTCAGTCGAGCGCGGTGGCGACACCAATGGCCCGGCCGCGGTCTACTCGATCACCAAATATCTCGAGTGGCTGAAGAAGTATGCCCCGCCGCAGGCGCAAGGCATGACTTTCTCCGAAGCGGGGCCCGTTCCGGCGCAGGGTAACATCGCCCAGCAGATCTTCTGGTACACCGCCTTCACCGCCGACATGGTGAAGCCCGGCATCGCGGTCGTGAATGCCGACGGCACGCCGAAGTGGCGCATGGCCCCGTCGCCGCACGGCTCGTACTGGAAGGAGGGCATGAAGCTCGGCTACCAGGACGCCGGCTCGGCGACGTTGCTGAAGTCGACACCAGCGGATCGCCGCAAGGCGGCCTGGCTCTATCTGCAGTTCATCGTCTCCAAGTCGGTCAGCTTGAAGAAGAGCCATGTCGGTCTCACCTTCATTCGTGAATCCGACATCTGGGACAAGTCGTTCACCGAGCGTGCGCCGAAGCTCGGCGGCCTGATCGAGTTCTACCGCTCGCCCGCACGCGTGCAGTGGACCCCGACCGGCAACAACGTGCCCGACTATCCGAAGCTCGCGCAGCTGTGGTGGCAGAACATCGGCGATGCGTCGTCAGGTACCAAGACGCCGCAGCAGGCGATGGATGCACTCGCGGCCGCTCAGGACTCGGTGCTCGAGCGTCTCGAGAAGTCCGGCGTACAGGGCGCCTGCGGCCCGAAGCTCAACAAGAAAGACACCGCCGAGCACTGGTTCGCCAAGGTCGAGAAGGACGGCACTATCGCTCCGCAGCGCAAGCTCGCGAACGAGAAGCCGAAGGGCGAGACCGTCGACTACGACACGCTGATCAAGTCGTGGCCGGCCACCCCGCCCAAGCGGGCAGAGGCGAAGTAAGCCTGACGCCCAGGCCATCCGAAACAGACAAAAGGCCGGGAGCGATCCCGGCCTTTTTTCCTTATTCCACCGCCTCGGTGGCCTTCAGCGTCGGATAGTCGGTGTAGCCCTTCGCGCCGCCGCCGTAGAATGTCGCCTTGTCCCATTCGTTGAGGGCTGCGCCCTTCTTCAGCCGCTCGACGAGGTCGGGGTTCGAAATGAACGGCTTGCCGAACGCGATCAGGTCGGCGGCGCCGGCTTCGAGCACCTCGGTGGCGAGGGCGAAGTCATAGCCGTTGTTCGCCACATAGGCCTGCTTGAAGCGCTTGCGCAAGCTTGCATAGTCGAACGGCGCAATGTCGCGCGGGCCGCCGGTCGCGCCCTCGACGACATGGAGATAGGTGAGCTTTAGCGCGTTCAGCCCATCGGCGACGTAGTCGAACAGCGGTTGCGGATCGCTGTCGGAGATGTCGTTGGCAGGTGTTACCGGCGAGATGCGGATGCCGGTGCGCTCGGCGCCGGCTTCGGCAGCGACGGCCTTGGACACTTCCAGCATCAGCCTTGCGCGGTTCTCGATCGAGCCGCCATACGCATCGGTCCGCTTGTTGGTGCCGTCCTTGGCAAACTGATCGAGCAAATAGCCGTTGGCGCCGTGGATCTCGACGCCGTCGAAGCCCGCGGCGAGCGCGTTTGCGGCACCCCGCTTGAAATCATCGATGATGCCCGGAATTTCAGACAGATCGAGCTCGCGCGGTTCGGAGATGTCGGTGAAGGCGCCATTTACAAAGGTCTTGCCCTTGGCGCGGATCGCGGATGGTGCGACCGGCTTGCCCCCGCCGGGCTGGAGCGAGGTGTGCGAGATGCGGCCGACATGCCAGATCTGGATGAAGATGCGCCCGCCGCGCTCATGCACGCGGTCGGTCACCCGCCGCCAGCCTTCAACCTGTTCCCCGGAGTAGATGCCCGGCGTGTCCTGATAGCCCTGTCCCTGCTGCGAAACCTGGCTCGCTTCGGTGATCAAGAGGCCCGCGGAGGCGCGCTGGCCGTAATAATCTACGGCAAGCAGGCTCGGCACCATAGCGGGCGGCACCGCGCGGTTGCGCGTCAACGGCGCCATCACCAGACGGTTCGGCAGCGTCAGAGATCCAAGCTTGAAGGGCTCGAAGAGTTTGGTCGGTTGGCTCATGTGGGGACATTCCAGACAATGACGAATACGCAAGAATTGTGCATCGCCACGACAAGCGCAATGGCGGAGTCATTCGCGCTCCGCAGCGGAGCTGCGCCCACGGTCGGCGGAGCAAGAAATGTTCAAAAAACGGGCAGATGCAGCAGAGACGTCTCCCGATCTCTGCTGCCGTGGAGGAATGACGCCGTCGTGCGTCAGTTCATGCCGAGGAAATCGAGCTTGCCGATTTCGACGCCGTTGTGGCGCAGGATGCCGTGGGCGGTGGCGGCGTGGAAATAGAAGTTCGGGAACAGGAACGTGCTGACGAATAGCTGGCCATTCAACGTGACGTTGCGGTTCGGGCCGACCGGGAAGGTAATGTCCCTGGCATCGGCGCCTCCGAACTGCTCCGGTTTGAACGATTTCACGTAGTCGATGGTCTTTGCCAGCCGCTGCTGCAATTCGCCGAACGTTTTCTCGGTGTCCGGCGTCGAGGGCACTTCGCTGTGCGTCAGCCGCGCGCAACCCATGGACGCGATGTCACAGACGAGCTGTATCTGCTTCGACAGCGGCATCATGTCCGGATAGAGCCGCGAGGCCAACAGCACCTCCGGCTGAATCTTCCTGGCTTTGCAATGCGCCTCCGCCTTGGTGAGCAGGCCGATGAGGCTGTTGAGCATGTGCAGGCAAGCGGGGACGATGGCGTCGCTGAAGGACATGTGATGGTCTTTTCTTGAGCTGGAATGTGCCGAGCGCCAATACTGCACATGGGCGGTGACAGGAAAAACAAAACCCTGAAGGGGCTGCTGCACAACTTGGTGAACTGCTGCCGCTCCGTCGCGGCAGTGAGAGAGCCGTGGTGACCTTACCGAAGAAGCGCCCCGGCTCGGCCCTCATCCGGGCGATCGACTATGCCGTCATCTCGGTGCGCGAGCTTCGCACACATCGCGCCATCGGCTGATCGGGCATGCGGCAGTTTCTCAGCGCATCCCTGGCATCGCCGCCTCTGCGGGCTGCGCGCGCACGCCGCGCATCCGCGCCAGCAACTCAGCGGTCGGCCAGGAATCCGCCGGCAGGCCATGTTTCATCTGCATCGCTTTCACCGCGCTGCGGCTCGCCTGCCCCAGTACGCCGTCGACCTTGCCGACATTGAAGCCCGCACGCACGAGCAGCCCCTGCAGCTCCTTGATCTCGTTGAACGGTAGTTGCGCGACCGGCGCCGAGGGGCGCAGCATCGGCGGCGCGCCCGCGATGCGGTTCGCAAGATAACCCGCCGTGGTCGAATAGATCAGCGAGTTATTCCACTCGGTATAGGCGGCGAAATTGGCGTAGGCGAGAAACGCGGGTCCGGTGCGGCCCATCGGCAGCAGCAGCGAGGCCGGCATGTCGTCGTTGGCGAGCGGCTTGCCGTCGGGATAGGTCACACCGAGCGAACCCCATTTCGCGCGCGGCAGCTTGATGGTGAGATCGGCCTGGTCCCATGGGAAGCCCACGCTCTGCGGTACCCGCACTTCCTGCAGCCACGGCTCGCCGCGCCGCCACTTCAATCCGTTGGCGATATAGTTCGCGGTCGAGGCGATCATGTCGGGCCCGCTGCGCAGCAGGTCGCGACGACCGTCGCCATCGTAGTCCACGGCATAGTTGAAGTAATGCGTCGGCAGGAATTGCGTTTGTCCGAGCTCGCCGGCCCATGAGCCGACCATCTCGGCGGCCGTGAGATCGCCGCGGTCGATGATCTTCAGCGCGGCGATAGTCTCGCCCTGGAACATCTCCGAGCGACGGCAATCATAGGCGAGCGACACCAGTGATTTCAGCGTTGGCAGATTGCCCAAGTTGGCGCCGAAATCGCTCTCCAGTCCCCAGAACGCGGCGATCACGGCCGGCGGAACGCCGTATTCCTTCTCGGCGCGCGCGAACGCCGCTGCATAGGTTCTGATGTGCTGCTGGCCTTGCTGCATCCGGTAGGTTGCAGCCATGCGGCCCGCGAACTGGGTGAATATCTGGCCGAACACGCGTTGCCCGCGGTCGCGGTTGACGATGCCCTGGTCGTAGACGAGATAAGGTGAGGCCTCGGCGATCGTGCTCCGCGAGACGCCGGCGGTGATCGCCTGGCTCTTGAGCTCAGCGAGGAAGCGATCAAACGTCTGGCCGTTGTGGCAGGACGCAGCCCGCGACGATGGTACGGTGGCCGGCCGCGGCTTGGCAGACGTGGGCGCTGCGGGAGCTGGAAGCGGCTGCTGCGCCGGTGCAGCGGTCGAGACGGCCAGCGATGCGGTGATTGCTGCGGCAAACGTAGTGGCGCGGGATAAAGGTGCTGGCATCGATGTCACCGGCTGAAGAATGGGAGGGCTTGCTCCTTCCATACACCGGCCCGCCGTGGCGCAATAGCCGCTGTTATCAAGGCGTCCGGCAGTTCCGGAAGCAGAGACAATTTGTCCGCGCGTCGCCGCGACGCAGGTATTCCCCTTGCGGCGCAGGTGGCCAAATCCCTACCTCAACCGCGCAAGTCGTGGCAGTATTACGGCTGGCCAGAGGGCATCGCCATGAACTATTTCCGCACCGCACTTCTGCTTGCCGGCCTCACCGCGCTGTTCATGGGTGTCGGCTACCTCATCGGCGGCGGGACCGGCGCTGTAATCGCGCTGGTCATCGCGGCTGCCACGAATCTGTTCGCCTACTGGAATTCCGACCGCATGGTGCTCTCGATGTATGGCGCCCATGAAGTCGATCGCCAGTCGGCGCCGGAGCTCTACGATCTCGTCGCCGAACTCGCTTCGCGCGTCGGAATACCGATGCCGCGGGTTTTCCTGATCGACGAGGCGCAGCCCAATGCGTTCGCGACCGGCCGCAATCCGCAGAACGCTGCGGTCGCCGTTACGGTGGGCATCATGCAGCAGCTCAGCCGCGAGGAGCTCGCCGGCGTGATCGCGCACGAGCTCGCGCACATCAGAAATCACGACACGCTGTTGATGACGATCACCGCGACGATCGCCGGCGCGATCTCGATGCTGGCACAGTTCGGCATGTTCTTCGGCGGCCACCGCAACAACAACAGCGGTCCGGGCATCATCGGCACCATCGCCATGATGATCCTGGCGCCATTCGGCGCGATGTTGGTGCAGATGGCGATCAGCCGCACCCGCGAATACGCCGCCGACAATCTTGGGGCGCGCATCTGCGGCCAGCCGATGTGGCTCGCCTCCGCTCTGTCAAAAATCGAGAACGCCGCGCACCAGCTTCCGAACATGGAGGCAGAGCGCAATCCTGCGACCGCGCACATGTTCATCATCAACCCGCTGTCAGGCCACGGCGTCGACAATCTGTTCGCCACCCACCCCTCGACCGCCAACCGCATCGCGGCCCTGCAGCAGCTTGCGGCCGAGCTCGGCGCGCAGGGCGGCGTCGCCAGCCCGGCGACGACCGGCTATCCGCCGCGCAGCCCGTGGGGTGGCGCATCGGGGACGCGCGGCCCGTGGGGCTGACGCAATATCAGGCGGACGTAGCGTGCATGTGCACGTTCGACCGCACCGCCGGCCGCTTGTGCCGCTCCTTGATGTCGGCCACCTGCTCGAGCATGTCTTTCAGCGCGATGATCGCCGGCTATGGCGCGCCAATCGCCAGGGCGTGATGACCTGGAGTTGAATTGAGGCGCACCGCAGTGTGGCGCCGGCGCGATTGCAACCCGCTCTCCACCGTCTACAGCATTGTCGGTTCTGATTGAATCAGAACCCGAGCTCCAGATTCTTGTTTAGACGCTTTCTTCACGCGAATCGGTGGTCACTTCGCTCGAAGACGCTATAGGGGCTTAGCGCACTCAGGGCGTCGTCGCCCCCGTGCTCATGTTGGCGAGCAACTCCTTCAATACAATGCTTCAAGCCGCACCGGCAACGAGCTCGGCATCATGGTGAAGCCCGGCACTTCCTTGATGGTGTCGAGGCTGGCTGCCAGCTCCATCGAGAAATTGCGGGCCAGCATCGACAGTACCAGGCGCATTTCGACCGCCGCCAAGGAGCGGCCGGGACAAACGCGCGGGCCTGCGCCGAATTGGGCATAAGCCCTGGCTTGATGGGGTTGCACCGGATGTCCGGCGGACCATCGTTCAGGCAGGAATTCGTCAGGCCGGCCAAAGTGCGTGCCGTCCAGCATTGACGGCCGTAGCATGAAGAAAAGTGGCGTGCCCGCCGGCAAAGCGACATCGCCGAGCACGACATCCACGACCGGCTCCAGGTACATCATGGGGGCTACCGGCTTGAAGCGCGACGCTTCCAGCGTCACGAATTCAAAGAGATCCAGTTTCTTGATGTCTTCGAATTCAGGGCACAAGGGCGACGTTCCGAGTGCATCAGTGGCTGTCAGACGCAGCCTCGACTGCAGGCTCGCATCCTGGGCGATGAAGTAGGTGGCCCATGCCAGCGAGTGCGCCGTGGTGTTTTCGCTGGCCAGCAGCAGGGTCATGACGTTAGCCGCGATGACCTCGTCCGTAATTCCGGAATCGGGAAGACTCGCCGTGGCCAGCATCGCTTCCAGCCAGTTGCGGGATTTTTCGTTCGGTTGTTCGCGCATGCGCCGTCTTGAGCGCTCAATCAGCGATTCGATGTCGCGATGCACAGCCGCGACCGCGCGGTCGAATCGTCGATCGCTCGGCAGCTTGAAGTATCGCCACAACGGCACTGGCGCGTTGACGCGCTTCACGGTTACCGGCACTATCTCCGCCAACTGCGTCTGGATCACGTCGGGGCTCTCTCCGATCGTATTCGGGTCTTCGCCAAGCACCAGCGCGGTGGCGACGTCCACGGTAAAGCGGAGCAGATCCTGCGTCACGTCCACAACCTCACCGGTCTTGGCCGAATGCTGCCACCTCTTGTGCAGGCGTCCGGTGGCATCCCTCAGGACGGGGAAAAGCGCGCTGAGAGGTTTTGACGCCATTGCCTGCATCACTAACCGACGCTGCGGCACCCAGCCTTCGCCCTCGACCGAAAACAACCCATTGAGGTTGATCTCTTCGGAGACGGATTCGATCGCTGAAAAGCGCCGGTAGCGCGCCGGACGTTCGCGCAACGCGGTTTGCATCAGGTCGGTGTCGGAGCACACGAGAACCCGTTTTGGGCCGAGGCCGATAGTGAAGATGGAGCCAAATTCCCTGGTCCATTCCTCAAGAATCAAATGCAGACGCGACAGATCCAGCTGAAGTGCGTTGCCAAGGAGCGGAAGCCCTCGCGGAGATGGCAAATCTGACAAGCTGCGAACGGCAGTCATCGAAGCGGCCATCCTCGACTCCATTTGCGGACCGGCAGCCTGGCCTGTATCCCGGCTCTCCCCCAAGTAGCAATTGCCAGCAGCAGCAATTAGTCGTGATGCGCCTCCAGTTGTGACGCACTTTGTGGTGAATGCCGGATGCGGTGCGTCCACGCCGCACGCTAAACGCACTCAGGACGTCGATCGATCCTGGTGACTCATATGAGCGACAGGTCCTTCAATGCAATGCTTCAAGCCGCACCGGCAACGAGCTCGGCATCATGGTGAAGCCCTGCACTTCCTTGATGGTGTCGAGGTTGGCTGCCAGCTCCATCGAGAAATTGCGGGCCAGCATCGACAGTACGAGGCGCATCTCGACCGCCGCCAAAGAGCGGCCGGGACAAACGCGCGGGCCGGCGCCGAATTGGACATAGGCCCTGGCTTGGTGGGGTTGCACCGGATGTCCGGCGGACCAGCGTTCGGGCAGGAATTCGTCAGGGCGGCCAAAGTGCGTGCCGTCCAGCATCGACGGCCGCAGGATGAAGAAAAGCGGCGTGCCCGCCGGCAATGCGACATCGCCGAGTACGACATCCACGACCGGCTCCAGGTATATCATCGGCGTTACCGGCTTGAAGCGCGACGCTTCCAGCGTCACGAATTCAAAGAGATCCAGTTTCTTGATGTCTTCGAATTCAGGGCACACGGGCGACGATCCCAGTGCATCCATGGCTGTCAGATGCAGCCTCGACTGCAGGCCCGCATCCTGGGCGATGAAGTACGTGGCCCATGCCAGCGAATGCGACATCGTGTTTTCGCTGGCCATCAGCAGGGTCATGACGTTAGCCGCGATGACCTCTTCCGTAATGCCGGAATCGGGAAGACTCGCCGTGGCCAGCATCGCTTCCAGCCAATTGCGGGATTTTTCGTCCGGTTGTTCGCGCATGCGCCGTCTTGAACGCTCAATCAGCGATTCGATGTCGCGATGCATAGCCGCGACTGCGCGGTCGAATCGTCGATCGCTCGGCAGCTTGAAGTATCGCCACAACGGCACCGGCGCGTTGGCGCGCTTCACGGCCCCCGGCAATATTTCCGCAAAGTGCGCCTGAATCACGTTGCCGCGCTCTTCGATCGTATTTGAGTCTTCGCCAAGCACCAGCGCGGTGGCCACGTCCACGGTAAAGCGGAGCAGCTCCTGCGTCACGTCCACAACCTCACCAGTCTTGGCCGAATGCTGCCACCTCTTGTGCAGGCGTCCGGTGATATCCCTCAGAACAGGGAAAAACGCGCTGAAGGTTTTTGACGCCATTGCCTGCATTACCAACCGACGCTGCGGCGCCCAGCCCTCGCCCTCGACCGAGACCAGTCCATTGAGGTTTATCTCCTTGGAGGCGGATTCAATCGTTGAAAAGCGCCGGTAGCGCGCCGGACGTTCACGTAACGCGGTTTGTAGCAGGTCGGTGTCGGAGCACACGAGAACCCGTTTTGGGCCGAGGCCGATAGTGAAGATGGAGCCAAATTTCTTGGCCCATTCCTCAAGAATCAAATGCAGACGCGACGGATCCAGCTGAAGTGCATTGCCAAGGAACGGAAGCGCTCGCGGAGATGGCAAATCTGACAGGCTGCGAACGGCAGTCATCGAAGCGGCCATTCTCGACTCCATTTGCGGATCGGCAGTCTGGCCTGTATCTTGACTCTCCCCCCAAGTAGCAATTGCCAGCA
Organism: Bradyrhizobium lablabi; assembly: GCF_018131005.1. Taxonomy (GTDB): domain Bacteria; phylum Pseudomonadota; class Alphaproteobacteria; order Rhizobiales; family Xanthobacteraceae; genus Bradyrhizobium; species Bradyrhizobium lablabi_D. Next base: position 353,432 of record NZ_JAFCJK010000003.1, on the reverse strand, counting down.
GCAGCAATTAGTCGTGATCCAATGGTGAGGCACTTTGTGGTGAATGTGGGCTTGGGATTATTCTGGAGTGCTCCAAGAATTGCCAACAACTTCTTCCGCTGAATATGTGTCTGTGCGTTGCCGCTTCCTCGGAGGGGATAGAGTTACAGCTCCCGCGCATTCGAGAACGCAAAGGACGACAGCCGCCGGGTGTTCTCGTCCAGGATCAGGCTCCGCGTGATTGGCGGCTCGGCGCGCTGGCTGCAGTTTTCTCGCTCGCAGAGCCGGCAGTTGACGCCGATCGGGGTGCCCTCAACCTTCTCGAGATCAATGCCGCTGGCGTAGACGAGTTTTGAGGCGTGGCGGATTTCACAGCCCAAGCCGATCGCAAAGCGCGGCTGCGGCTGCGGATGCGGCGCTACCGGGCGGCGCACCATCTGCGCGATCGAGAAGTAGCGCGTGCCGTCGGGTAGCTCGATCACCTGTTGGAGCAAGCGGTCCGGCGTGTCGAAGGTGGAATGGACGTTCCAGAGCGGGCAGGTGCCGCCGAACTTGGAAAATGGGAATGTGCCGGAGGAGAATCGCTTGGAGACATTGCCGGCGTTGTCGACGCGCAGCATGAAGAACGGCACGCCGCGCGCGTTCGGCCGTTGCAGTGTAGTGAGGCGATGACAGACCTGCTCGAAGCCCGAATTGAAGCGCTGCGCCAGCACATGCACGTCGTAGCTCAACGCCTCCGCGGCGGTATGGAACGCCTGATAGGGCATCATCGCGGCGGCGGCGAAATAATTGGCGAGCGTGATGCGATAGAGCCTGCGCGCGGTGTCGTCGAGCGGGCCGGCTCGGCTGACGATGGCATCGATGCTGGCGCCGCATTCGGCAAAACCGAGCTGCAGCGCAAGCTGAAAGCTGCGGCCGGGGCCGTCGACGAGCTCGGAGAGCAGAAGCTGCCGGCGATGGCGGTCGAAGCGGCGCAGTGTCTCGCGCATCACGTCGACTGGCATGATGCGGGTGACGATCGAATGTTTTTCACGCAATCGCGCGGCAAGCGCCGCGAACAGGCCTTCGGCCGGCGCGTTGATCTCGTCGCGGAGGGTTTCCGCGGCGGTTTCGAGCTCCGGGAAATAGTTGCGGTTCGCCTCGATCAGGTCGCGTACCCGCTCGATCGGGTTGGCCTCGAACTGCGAGCCCTCGCGATTGGCCATCTGCGCGGCCGCCATGGTCTCGCCGCGACGCGCCTCGGTGTAGGCGGCGTAGAGGCGCTGCAGCGCGTGGGTGACGCCGGGGCATAGCTCGGCGAGGTCGCGCAGTTCCTGCTTCGGCAAGTCGATCTGGCGGAACAGCGGATCGGAGAAGATCTCGTTGAGTTCCGCGAAGAAGCGGTCCTCGTCGGCAGTGGCAAGATCGCGCAGATCGAGGTCGTAGGTTTCGGCGAGCCGCAGCAGGATTTGTGCCGTCACCGGGCGCTGATTGCGCTCGATTAGGTTGACGTAGCTCGGCGAGATGCCGAGGCCCTCGGCGATCTGGGTCTGCGACAGCCCTAATTGCTGACGGATCCGCCGAAAGCGCGGCCCGACGAACAGTTTTTTTCCGGAGTCGGCCGGCATGGCAGCCTTCTTGACCTATTTGTGACAAAATTTACTAAGTTACATTTATTACAAGTCAGCATGTTACAAGACATCACCATTCAAAAGCAAGCTATCTGTACGAACTTCATTTTTTAGCGTTTAGCTCCTGAATGCATTTTGCAATGCACTGTCAAGAATGTCGATTGAGAGAAGAGTGACGAAGACGAGATCTTAAACGCTGCAGATTCGTCGTCACCGAAAGGATCACGGACATGAACTTCCAACCGCGCGGGATCAGCGAGCAGGGCATCCAGGGGCCGGCTTCGTATCAGAGCGAGATTGAGGCGGCTGAAGCGCTCCTCAAGACCAAGGAGACCTGGAACGGCGTGACCGCCGAAGCCGTGGCGCGCATGCGCCTGCAGAACCGCTTCAAGACCGGCCTCGACATCGCCCGCTACACTGCGGCGCTGATGCGCGCCGACATGGCGGCCTATGATGGCGATCCCACCAAGTACACCCAGTCGCTCGGCTGCTGGCATGGCTTCATCGCCCAGCAGAAACTGGTCTCGGTCAAGAAGCATTTCGGCACGACCGATCGTCGTTACCTCTACCTGTCCGGCTGGATGATCGCCGCGCTGCGTTCGGAATTCGGACCGCTTCCCGATCAATCGATGCACGAGAAGACGTCGGTGCCGGCGCTGATCGAAGAGCTCTACACTTTCCTCCGCCAGGCCGATTCACGCGAGCTGAACGATATCTTCCGCGCGCTCGACGCCGCCCGCAAGGAAGGCGACAAAGCGAAGGAGAAGGAGCTGATCGAGAAGATCGACAACTTCCAGACCCATGTCGTGCCCGTGATCGCCGACATCGACGCCGGCTTCGGCAACGCGGAGGCGACTTACCTGCTCGCCAAGAAGATGATCGAGGCGGGCGCATGCGCCCTGCAGATCGAAAATCAGGTCTCGGACGAGAAGCAGTGCGGTCACCAGGACGGTAAGGTGACGGTGCCGCATGACGTCTTTCTGGCGAAGATCCGTGCCTGCCGCCACGCGTTCCTCGAACTCGGCGTCGAAGACGGCGTCGTCGTGACCCGCACCGACTCGCTCGGCGCCGGCCTCACGCAGCAGATCGCCGTGAGCCACAAGCCCGGCGACATCGGCGACCAGTACAACAGCTTCCTCGATTGCGAGGAAGTCACGGCCGCCAATGCAAGGAACGGCGATGTCATCATCAACCAGAACGGCAAGATGATGCGACCGAAGCGGCTGCCCAGCAACCTCTACCAGTTCCGTCCCGGGACCGGCGAAGATCGCTGCGTGCTCGACTGCATCACCTCGCTGCAGAACGGCGCCGACCTGCTGTGGATCGAGACCGAGAAGCCGCATATCGAGCAGATCGCCAAGATGGTCGACCGTATCCGCAAGGTGGTCCCGAACGCGAAGCTGGCGTACAACAACTCGCCGTCGTTCAACTGGACGCTCAACTTCCGTTGGCAGGTCTACGACGCGATGAAGGAAGCCGGCCAAGACGTCAGCAAGTACAACCGCGCCGAGCTGATGAAGGCGGAATACGACGACACGCCGCTGGCGAAGGAAGCCGACGAGCGTATCCGTACCTTCCAGGCCGATTCGGCAAAGCGCGCCGGTATCTTCCACCATCTGATCACGCTGCCGACCTATCACACGGCGGCGTTGTCGACCGACAATCTCGCGAGGGAGTACTTCGGCGAGCAGGGCATGCTTGGCTATGTGAAGAACGTCCAGCGCGCCGAGATCCGTCAGGGCATCGCCTGCGTGAAGCATCAGAACATGGCCGGGTCCGACATCGGCGACGATCACAAGGAGTACTTCGCCGGCGAGGCTGCCCTGAAGGCGGGCGGCGTCCACAACACGATGAACCAGTTCGGCTAACGGTGGAATTGGCGGCTGAATAACAGCGGCCCGATTGATTAGAGGAGACTGATAATGACCAAAGGCAGCAACTTCTGGGTGATCGGCGGCGAGTTCGGTTCGATGAACTTCCACAAGCTCGTGGAAGGCTCCGCCCAGGTCAAAGGCCCCTTCAAGACCCGCAAGGAAGCAGAGGACTGCTGGCGCGAGGTTTCGGAAGAGAACCGCCACAAGGCCGGCGTACGTTTCTCCATCGTGGAGGAGCCGTCGCGGGTCTCGGCCTGACCGCTGCCATCTCAATCAAGAAACGTCCAGGGACGGGCGGCCTCATCCGGTGCATCCGGGTGAGGCCGTCCGATTCCGGGACGTTGGACTTCTCGCTCAAACAAGTCCTTGAGAACCAACGCCCTTTGCGCAAATCATGGTTGCTGATAGGTTAGCGGCGGAAAAACCTAGTCGAGGCCGTGACCGATGTCAGATCCGCAGAACACCGGCAGTGAGGCGCGCGAGATGCGGCCGACGCTGCGTGATGCCTTGCGCCGGGCGCGGATCGAGGCGGCCGACCGGACCGGCGTCGTCGTCGAACTGCGCGATGCCGAGGTGGCGCGTCTCGAAATTCTCAACGACGCGCTCGATCCGCTGTTTGCGCAGGTGCCCGAGAAGGTCGATCTGTTCGACCGCGGCATCAGCCAGGGCGAGACGCCGCGGCTGTGGATCGACGTGGTCGCGCACGTCCTGATGGGCCGCGACAAGCGGATCTACCGCTTCGTGCAGGACACCCGCTTTGGCCGTGTCGTGCTCGCCGAATCGCACGACGTGCCCGTGATCGTCGATGCCGTCACCGATTATATCGCGCGCCGGCTGATCGAGCGCGAACATGCGATGGTGGCGACCCCGATCGTGGAGCCGAAGGCGACGGAGCCGCCGCCTGTGCCGGTCGCGCCCAGGCGCCGCGGCGGTTTCGGCATGTTCGTGTTCGGCTTCATCGTGGGGGCGCTGGCGCTGTTCGGGCTCGCGCTGTTCGCCAGCTTGAGGAATTTCTAGAGAAGCCGCGTTGCGGAGAGCTGCGCGATGCGCCGATCGCCATCCAGGCCGCGCACGATCTGCTCGCAACGCCAGGCATTGCCGTCGCGCTCGATCGAAAACAAATTGTAGGCCGCGGCCGGATAGTGCTTGCGCGCCAGCGCCGAGGCCGAGGGCACGCCGATCGCGGGGATCTTGCGGTCGGGGCCGTCGAACCACATCGTCGAATGAATGTGGTCGTGGCCGTGCAGGACCAGCTCGACACCATGCTGCTGTAGCAGGCCGCACAGCTGGTGCGAGTCGGTCAGCCGCTTGGCGCGTCCGTCGGAGTGCAGCGGGTGATGCACGAGGAGAATGCGGAAGGCGTCCTCATTGGACAATTGCCCAAGGATCGCCTCCAAAGCGGCGAGCTGCACATGGCCGAGCCAGCCAGTCGCCATCAAGGGCGGCGTCGGCACCGCCGAGGAGACGCCGATCAGCGCCACCGGCCCACGCCGGCGCACGAACGGAAAGGTAACCGGTGCGCCATCGACATCACCGCGCAGATAGTCGGCGAAGATGCCGGCAAAGCGATGCCGCGTGGCGCGCACATAGGCATCGTGATTGCCCGGAACAACGGTCACGTCGGCAGGACGGCCGACGCCCTCGAGCCATTCCCGGGCCGGATTGAATTCCGCATCCAGCGCCAGATTGACGAGATCGCCGGTGACGGCGACATGATCCGGCTGTTGAGCCCGCATGTCCGACACAAGCGCGTCGAGCACGTCGCGGCGGTGGTATTTGTGGCGGTTGCGCGTCCAGTTGAGGTAGCCGAATGCGCGTTTGCCTGCGAGATCGCGCAGCCGCGTTGCCGGCAAAGGCGGCAGGTGCGGATCGGACAGATGCGCAAGGCGGAACGCCGCCATCATTCGGTCCCGTTCGGATCGCCAGTGATGGGTGGCCGGCACCCGGTCATGTCATGCTATCCCGAAAATCCTGCTCTCTATTGGCAAGCGGCGTGCCTCCGCGCAAGGATGAAACACAACGATGTTGAGGCTTCAGTGACGGTCCTGCAGGATTTACGCAAACGCTACGAGCCGCAGATTCGGAGGGTCTTTCATCTCTACTGGCTGCTGGCCCGCAGCATGACGCTCGGGGTCCGTGCCGTCGTGCTCGACGCCCACAACAGGGTGTTCCTGGTCAAGCACAGCTATGTTCATGGCTGGTATCTGCCGGGTGGCGGGGTCGAGGTCGGCGAGAGCTTCCTCGATGCGCTGCGGCGCGAGCTGGCCGAGGAGGGCCGGATTGAGCTTGCCGGCGAACCGCTGCTGCATGGCGTGTTCTTCAACAGCCACGTTTCGCCGCGCGACCACGTCGCTGTCTATGTCGTGAGAAATTTCCGCCAGGACCGGCTGCCGGCGCCGAACCGCGAGATCGTGGACTGCGGCTTTTTCGATCCGTCCGCACTGCCCGATGACACCACTCCCGGCACACGGCTCCGGATCGCGGAGGTGCTCGATGGCAAGCCGCTGCCTGCCACGTGGCGGTGAATGCAGCCAGGTAGAGTGATGGACCGCACGCCGAACAGGTGCTATCCCCCGCCTCACGATGACTGATCCGTCCCTGACCATCCTGCCCGAGACACCGAAAGACGCACAGGCGATCGACCGGCTGCATGAGCGCACCTTCGGCCCCGGCCGTTTCGTGCTCAGCGCCTATCGGCTGCGCGAGCATGTCGATCATCTGCTCGATGTGTCGTTCACCGCGCGGATCGGCACCCTGCTGGTCGGGTCGGTGCGCCAGCTTCCGATTCGCATCGGCGATACGCCGGCGCTGATGCTCGGGCCGTTGACGGTCGAGCCGCCGTTCCGCAGCCGCGGCGTCGGCCGCGCGCTGCTCGACCGTGCGATCAGCGACGCCCGTGAGAAGGGACACCGTCTCATTGTGCTGGTCGGCGACGAGCCCTATTACGGACGCGTCGGCTTCAAGATCATCCCGAAGGGGCGGGCGATCATGCCTGGACCGGTCGATTACAGTCGCCTGTTGGTCATGGAACTGGTCGAGGGCGCCTTCGATGGCGTGTCCGGACGGATCCATCCGGATTGGAGCAAGGCGTTCTAACGCAGCGGCGGCGCCGATCGGGTAGAGCGTGATCCAAGTGTGCAGCGGTTTCCCGAAAAGATCATGCTCAAACAAAGGGATGAGATCATGATGTAATTCGACGAATCGCATCATGATCCAGCGCGGTTGCGCAACCAACAAAACTGAAGCAGAGTCCTGCCAAGCGCCGAAGGCTGGACGGCGCATGTCACATGCAAGGGAGCGCGCAATGATCAAGGTCAGTGTCATGTATCCGAACAACCCCGGCGCGCGCTTCGATCACGACTATTATCGGGACAAGCATATGCCGCTGGTGAAGGCGCGCATGGGCGATGCGTGCAAGTACTACACGATAGATAAGGGGCTTGCGGGCGGCGCGCCTGGCGCACCCGCGACCTATGTCGGGATGTGCCACATCTTCTGCGACTCGGTTGAGGCCTTCCAGACCGGCTTCGGGCCACATGCCAAGGAAATCCTGGGCGACATCCCGAATTACACCGATCAGCAACCGGTGATCCAGATTAGCGAAGTCGTCGTCGGCCACTGACTGACGGGGCGCTCGGGTTCTCCCTCCGCCGCGAACGGAAGAGGGAGTTCGCTCGACTCAGAACTTCAGGTTCGCAAACGCCCGCACGCCGATCCCCGGCAACAGCACTTCGTCCTTGGTATAGGAGACGGAGTTGCGGATGTTTGCGTTCAGCAGATTGTTGCCGGAAACACCGACCGTTATCTCGCGTGCGCCGAACCACGACGAATCGAGCTTGGTGTTGTAACTGATCTCGGCCTTCAGGAGGTTGTAGCCTGCGGTCGGCGTCTCTCCGATCGGCGCGATGTCGTTTTGCGCGAACGCGTGCAGCAGGTTGACGCGCGCGAACCAGTTGGTATCGCGCCAGTACAACCCGCCGCCGATTCGGACCGGTGGGATGCGCGGTACGTTTGTGCCGTCGTCGAAGGTGGCGCGCACCACATCGAACTGGTCTTCGATCCCCCAGATACCGCCATAGAGCGGCCCGACATCGAACTGGCTCTGAAATTCGGCGCCACGGAAGGTGGCATTGCGCTGCGAGTATCTCGCTTGCTGCAACTCAAGCTGGTCCGGATTGGCTATGTCCACACATGCTGAACTGTCGCATGTGTTGCCGGTCAATCGGCGGAATATGAAGCCGTTGAACTTCGTGTAGTAGCCCGTGAGTTCGAATCGGAACGGCCCTGCCGCCCGCCGCAACCCGACCTCGATCGATTTTGCCGTTTCTATGCCGAGATTCGGATCGCCGATATCGAAGGTGGCCGTGGCATCATGGGCCCCGCGTGAAAACAGTTCGGCCGGCTTCGGCGCTCGTTCGACGTATTGACCGGTAACGCTGGCGACGAGATTCCACGGCAGATTCTGGATCAGGCCGATGCTCGCACTTTTCGGTGTGAAACTCAGATTGCGCGGCGTGGCAGGACCGATACTGGCAGGGTCGATGTTGACGTCGAAAACGGGAGGTATGAATGCCGGCGTTGTCCCGGAGAGGTCGACGTGCTCGATGCGTCCGGCAATCTGCGCCTTGGTGGTCTCGCTGAATTTGAATTCGTTGAAGACGTAACCTGCGACCCTGTTGTTGGTGTTCGGGTTCCACAATCCGTTGAGCGGGCTGCCGGGATCGTCGGGACTTGGCGCGGTTAGTTCCTGATGCCCGGCCTGCAGGCCAAAGGCCGTCGTCACCGTCGCAAAGCGCGCGTTAAACGGCATCATCTGCACTTCTGCGCGCGCTTCCTGCTCCTTGTTGGTAAAGGTCTGGCGCACGCCGTCGCTGAAGGGGTCGACCGGATCGGCCAGCCCGAGTTCGTTGTGTCGGTAGTCGGTCGCGCCGGCCCAGAACCGCACGGCGTCGATGGCCGCGGCGTCCGGCCGGTACTCACCCTTGGCGGTGATCTTGGTCTGGTGCGCGTCGATGCGGGTCTGGTGATCGGCGCCGTCGATGCCGGGGATGTGGTAGAACGAGTCGTTCTGCGTGATCGCGGCGCCGACGTAGCCGCCCTGGAAGAAATAGGAGGCGCCGACTGAGGCGCCGTCCGATTGTGCCGCGGAGTTCGGCTGACGGCCATCCACCGGCCGCGTCTGGTTGAACAGATACGGATAGCTCGGAATGTTGTAATCGCCGGCCGTGCGGCCGGAGACATCGGCATGCACGGCGACATTGTTGCCCCCGGTATCGAGCAGCATGCCACCTTCGACCCCGCGATCGACCGAACTTACGGCCGTGCGCGTCTCAACGTTCATGCAAGGCCCACCTTGCGCGCCCGCGAGAGGCGCCTTCACGGGAAGGCCGTAGCTCTGGAAGGCCGGCGCCGCACAGGTCGGCATCGCCTCCGGAATGCGGTTGTTGGTGGCGCTGACCACGCCGCCGATCGAGGTTGAGCCATAGCGCAGCGCAGCCGGGCCGCGAACCACCTCGACCTGGTTGGTCGCGAGCGGATCGATCGGCACGAAGTGATCTTCGCCGAGGTCCGAGGCCCCGCCGCCACCCGTGCCGTTCTCGACGATGCCGACGCGGTTGACGTCGAGGCCGCGGATGATCGGTCGGCTTGACGCGCCCGGCGCGAAGCTCGAGCCGGTGATGCCGGGCTTGGAGAACAGCAGGTCGCCGAGCTGGGCTGTACCCTCGCGGCGCAGTTCCTCGCTCGGGACCACGGTAACGGTCGCGAACTGGTCGGTGATGACAGGCAGCACGCCCTGCTGCGGGGTAGGCGCTGCCGGTGTCGGTTGCGGCTCGGTCGGCCGTTCGCGATTACGATTGGGCGCAGCGCGCGCGACCCGCGCCGGCGTGCGCGATGGCACGGTCCGATGCCGCTGAATCGGGCTCGGCGCGGTCACGGTCACGGCCGGCAGTTCGGTGGAGGAGGCCGCCGGCGGGGGGTCGTCGGCCATCGCGCCGTGACCCATCGCGCACAGCAACAGCCAGCTGGCTCCTCCGATCTGGAGTGCTCGTTTCTTCTGAAGTTCCATTGTCCCTGATCCTGAGTCCGCCGAAACGACGGATCGACTCCGATTTGCTCGCCGGGGAAGCGACCGCGCGTGACGCGGCTGTCCTCAGCGGGCGAAGCAATCAATCGATGTCAGGACAGGGGAGGTGCGCGGGAGTGAAAGGCCGAAGGCACCGACTTCAGGTGGACGAATTCGGCATCGGTGGCGCGGCGAAGAAGCTCGACGGCTTCCGGCAGCAACAGCATGGGCGGCGCTGCGAGCAGAATGCTGCTCGCGAGCGAGATGACGGTGCAGATCGCGCAATTATCAGCCGGTTGGCGGTCGCCGTCGCGATGGGTGGGCAGCCGCGTTTGGGAGACCTGGATGGCGAGATCCGGCGTTGCCGAGGTTCCGATATAGGCGAGCTCGATCTTGGACAGGCCGCCCTGGGTCGCCGGCGTCGCATCGGCTGCGAATGAATGGAAGTGGCCGAATGACAGGACGAACTGGACGGCCAGCGCGAACAGCGCCAGCCGAGAGCCGGTCTTGATGTGCTTCCGGAACCACTTCATGACGATTCACGCCACCCCCATCGCGATAGCGCCATGATCCCAGCGCTTCCGATGTTATATTATAACATCGGAAGGCACACACGAAGTCAACGGTGGCTGACGCGAGCTTCGCGCAATCCCCGACGGGCTGTGTGTTTGGTGCAACGGCTTGCCCTCGAACTCCGACCGGAGCACAGCAAGACCGCTGATCACGGGAAATACGGCGGGCGAGCAAGCTCGGTTCGCCCGCCTTCTCGGAGAGGTATCCGCTATCGTCCCTCGCGCAGCCAGGTCGCCGCAAACGCGCCGAGCAATAGCAGCAGTCCGATCACGCCAGCGAACATCGGCAGCACGCCGACGCCCTTGACGACGCTGGCGTCGCGCATCCTGACGCCGAGCCAGCCGTCGCCGCGGAAGACCGAGGAGGAGCGTACCGGCACGACGCGTGGCATGTCGAGGCTCGATCCATCGACGATGCGCCGTGCGTCGCCGCCTGTCGCCTGGGCGAGCGGCTTCAGCATGTCAGTGGTGGAGGTGACTTCCGAAAATTCCTTCGGATTGGTTGGACCGACATTGATCAGCGCCTTTAGCGTGCCGTCGGTCGCCTGCCATAGGCCGAGCTCGTTGGCGGGCAGCGTCGCGCGCCATTCGCCGGGATCGCCGGCATTCAGGGTCAGTTCATGTGTCATGCCACTCGGCGATGTCACGGTGACCGGCGCGACGGTGTCGGCCATGGTCTGACGCACCACGATGAGGTCCTTGCCCTGCACCTGCAGGCGCAGCGCCTCCTCGTCGAGGTCCGGCTGCTTCATCAGCCAGTGCGACATCCGTCGAAGCAGATCGAGATGCGGGCCGCCGCCCTCGTAGCCGCGAGCCCACAGCCAAATGTGATCAGAGAGCAGCAGCGCGACGCGGCCTTCGCCGAAGCGCGACAATAGCAGCAGCGGCTTGCCGTCTGCCCCGGTCATGACCGGCGGGCCGATCGCGTTGCGCGTGTCGACGGTGCGGAAGAAGCGGCTCCAGTGCGGCGGCTCGAACGCCGAGCCTTCGAGCCCGCGGGTGACGGGGTGGCGTTTTCCGGCGTCGCTCAGATGCGCGTAATACGGTTTCTCGGTGACGCCGACCGGCTCGGCCGGCAACACCGAATCCAGCGGCGTGCGCCAGATGCTTGTCGTCGACGCGTAGTCGGGCCCGGCCGAAACCAGCACCGCGCCGCCGGAACGGACATAGCGGGCAATGTTGTCGAAATAGGCGATCGGCAGCACGCCCTGTCGGGCGTAGCGGTCAAAGATGATCAACTGGAACTCGTTGATCTTCTGCTGGAACAGCTCGCGGGTCGGAAACGCAATCAGCGACAGCTCGTTGATCGGCGTACCATCCTGTTTCTCCGGCGGACGGAGAATGGTGAAGTGCACAAGATCGACGCTGGCGTCTGACTTCAGCAGGTTGCGCCAGGTACGCTCGCCGGAATGCGGTTCGCCGGAGACGAGCAGCACGCGCAGCTTGTCGCGCACGCCGTCGATCGCAACCACAGCGCGGTTGTTGACCGGCGTCAGCTCGTTGTCGAGCGCCGACGCCTCGATCTCCACGATGTTCGGACCGGCATGCTTGATGTCGATATCGACGCTGGAGGTCTGGCCGCTGGTCAGCGTGCGCTCGCTGATGACTTCTCCGTCGCGACGGATCACGACCTTTGCGCGCTCACCGGTGACGCCCTGATCGTCGAGCCTGTAAGTGATCGTCTGGGTCTGGCCGACGATGCCGAAGCGCGGTGCGGCCGTGATCGCGATGCGGCGGTCGCGTTCGTCCTTGCGGCCGGTAACCAGCGCATGCACCGGTGCTTGGAAGCCGAGTGCCTGAACGTTGGCCGGAATATCGTGCACGCGGCCATCGGTGACCATGAACGCGCCGGCGACGCGCTCAACCGGAACGTCCGACAGCGCCGACGACAGCGCGCCGAACAGCTTCGTGCCGTCGGTCTCGCCATCGGCTTGGCCGGCCTCAACGACGCGCACCTCGAGCCCCTTGATCTGCTTCAGGCTGTCGACCAGTGCTTCCCTGGCCTTCTCGGTTTCCTGATTGCGCGTGCCGAAATTCTGGCTCGGACTCTTGTCGATCACGACGGCGGCGACGGATGACAGGGGCTCGCGATCCTCGCGGGTGAAGGAGGGATTGGCGAGCGCGAGCAGGATCAGCGCCAGCGCCGTGACGCGGACGGCGGCCCCGCGGGCGCGTGACAGGAGCAGAAGCGCCGCGATGACGACGATCGCGCCGAACGCGAGCCACAGCACGAGCGAGGGAACCAGCGGCGTGAACGCGATACCGTAGTTCATGGCTTGCTTCTATTGGTTAGGAGCATGATGCGCTCGGAAAACCGGTTGCCACTTCTCCGGATCATGCTCACTGCCCCAGCCGCTCGATCAGAGCCGGCGCGTGCACCTGGTCGGCCTTGTAGTTGCCGGTCAGCGTGTACATCACGATGTTGACGCCGGCGCGGAAGGCGAATTCGCGCTGGCGGGGTTCGCCGGGGGTGAGCGGCAGCATCGGCTGGCCATCGGGGCGGATCGCCCAGGCGCCGGCGAGATCGTTCGAGGTGATGATGATCGGCGAAACACCATCGCCGCCGCGCGCCGGGCGCTGCGCGGTTTCGTCTTCGTCCTCACGCGGCAGGGTCTCGACCCAGGTCTGGCCGGAATTGAAGCGGCCGGGGAAATCGCGCAGCAGGTAGAAGGTCTTGGTTAGCACGTGCTCGCGCGGCACCGGCTCGAGCTCAGGCACGTCGAGGGTCGCGAGCAATTCGCGCAGGGTCTGCATGCCCGGCGTCTGTGCGCCGCCATTATCGCCCGGCGGCGCTTCGACCGCGTCGCGAGTGTCGAACACCACGGTACCGCCCTGTTTCATGTAGGCGTCGATCTTGTTGATCGCGTCCTGTGGCGGCTTCGGCGCGCCCGGCACGATCGGCCAGTAGATCAGCGGAAAAAAGGCCAGTTCGTCGCGCGCTGGATCGACGCCGACCGGATCACCGGCTTCCAGCGCGGTGCGCTGCGCCAGGAACAGCGTCAGCCCGGACATCCCGGCCTTGACGATGGAATCGACGTCGGCATTGCCGGTGACGACATAGGCGAGACGGGTCTGCGACGTGGATTTGATGGCGAAGTCGTCATTATTGTTCTGCGCCCGGGTCGGCGAGGGCGATATCGCCGCTAGCATGAAGCCAAAGGCTAGCATGGCGGGCGCGGCGCGCCGTCTGAGCAGAGCGGCGAGGCCAGCGCCGAGCATCGCCACCACGATCGCATCGATCAAGAACAATGCGAGCGCGGACGACAGCAGGATGCCGCGCAGGTCGCGAGGCTCGGCATTGGTGTAGCTCGCCCGCCGAGCGCGCAGGTTTGAGGTGTCGAGCGGCGCGATGCGGTCGCCGGAGGCAAGAGTGTTGACGGCGACGGGTCCTTCAGCCGAACCGTAGAAGCCCGGCGGATGGTCCGCGGTGGCGCGGTCGCGATAATCCGCCGACATCGGCTTGGCGGTCGGGGGCGGCGGGCCAAACACGCCGAAACCGTCGAGCGTGCGCAGCGGCGCGACCGTCTCGGCCTTGGGATCGCCCGCGACACCTGCACCCGGCGTCGATGTGTATCCCGACATATCGACCAACCGCCGCAGCATCTCGACGAAGCTGCCGGACATCGGCAGGTCCGACCAGCGCATGTCGGCGCCGACATGAAACAGGCTGATCACGCCCTTGCCGCGGTGCTCGCCCGTGACGAGCGGCGTGCCGTCTTCCAATGACGCCCAGCTCTTGGTCGCAAGCACTGCGTCGGGCTCAGCCAGCACCTGCCGGCTCACCGTGATGTCCTTGGGCACGACAAGACCGGCGAACGGACCATCGGCTGCAAATGACGCCATATGCTGCGGCTTCTCCCAGGTCAGGCTGCCGCCAAGCGTACGGCCGCCCCTGCGTAGCTTTACCGGAACGAGGTCGTCGTCGGCCTGCGCGAGGCGCGGGCCCGCGAAGCGCACCAGCACGCCGCCCTGCTCGATCCAGGCGTTGAGCCGCTCGCGGATATCCGGCGACAGCGTACCCACATCGGCCATCACGATCATCGGCAGCCGCTGATCGAGAAACTGGGCGATCACCTGCTGCGGCGCGCCGCGATCCCCCAAACGGACGTCGGCGAACGGCTGCAATGCGCGGGAAAGATAAAAGGTCGAGGCGAGCAGCGGCTGCGCAGTGTCGCTGGTCGAGCCCGTCACCACGCCAATGGCGCGGCGCCGCCAGCGCTTGTCGAGCAGTTGCACGGCGCCGGCCGAGCGCTCGCCTGAAATCTCGAGCCGCGCAATGTCGTTGCGCAATTCGACCGGCAGGTCGAAGGTGGCCTCGGTCTCGCGGTCCTGCGGGCTGAAGCTGTAGCGCGCCTCGCCGATCGGCGAGCCCTTGGCGTCGATCGCGCGCACAGCGCCACCCGCAATCCCGGTCTCGGTCCGCAGCACCTTCACGGTCATCTTGGCGGCAGCGTTCTCCGCCGCGACCAGCGCCTGCGCCGAAGACGCGCCGCCCTCGAAGATCGTCAGGCTTCGATTTTCGATCATCTTGCCGAGACCTTCGACGAATTCGGTTCCGCGCCCGGTGTCGACGCCGTCAGACAGCCAGACGATTTCGCACTCTCCGGTGGATTTAAGGAAGCGCCCGATCGTGGCAAGGGTCTCGACCCGATCGATCGAATAGGGCTTTGGCGCGAATTGGCGCAGCGCGACGCGCGCGGTGCCGGCGGGCATCAGCGTGATGTCGCGCGCAGGCTCCGACAGCGGCACCAGCGCGACGCCGCGGCGATCGCTGTCGGCGTTGGCGATCAGTTCGTCGGCGGCCTTGATCCGCGCATCCCAGCTCGAGGCGGCGCTCCAGCCGTCGTCGAGCAGGATTACCAGCGGCGACTTGCTGGAGGCGACCCCCGTCGGCGGATTCCAGATCGGGCCGGCGGCGGCGAGGATAACGAGCGCCGCGGCGGCGAGCCGCAGTAGCGTCAGCCACCACGGCGTGCGCGCCGGCGTCTCGTCCTTTGGCGCGATGTCGAACAACAGCCGCGTCGGCGGGAACTCGATGCGCCGCGGCCGCGGCGGCATCACGCGCAACAGCCACCACAGCACCGGCAGGCTCACCAGTCCCAGAAGCAGCAGTGGTTCGGCGAAGGAGAGGGGCAAGCCCGCGATCATGCGCTTCGCCCCGCTTTGACCGTCGCGCGTCCGCCGCCCTTGCTCACCATCATGCCGGCATGCAGGAACAACAAAAGCTCAGCCGCCGAACGGCTTGTGGTGTGGGTCGAGAACAACCAGTCGAGCCGGTTGGTCTCGTCGCGGATCTGATCGCGATGCAGCGCGACGCGAGAGACATAATCGCTCACCCAGTTTTCGGCGCGGCCTGCGGTGATGACACCGCCGCCCTCCGGCTCGACAAATTCGACACGGCCGGAATACGGGAAAGTCTCTTCGGCGGGATCGACGACCTGGATCAGCGTGCCGTGCGCGCCTGAGGAGGACAGTCCGGCCAGCATCGTCGTAATCTCAGGCAACGGCGACCAGAAGTCGGACAGCACGACGATCTCGGCGAGCGACGACGGCACGAAGGACGGCGGCAGGCTCGTCCGCACCGTATCGTCGTGCAGCATCACCTCGGCCATCTTGTCGATAACGCTGCGGCTCGCGGTCGGGTTCATCAGGCCCGGAATGCCGACGCGCTCGCCGCCCGCGACCAGGAGTTCGGCGAGCGCGAAGGCGACGATCAGGGTGCGCTCTAGCTTGCTGTCGCGTGCATTCCGCGAGGCGAAGGCCATCGAGGGTGAGCGGTCGGGCCAGATCCAAACCGTGTGCGCGGCCTCCCATTCCTGCTCGCGGACATAGAGATGATCGTCGCGCCCAGAGCGGCGCCAGTCGACGCGCTGCGACGGCTCGCCGGAGACAAAGCGCCGGTATTGCCAAAAACTTTCGCCGGCGCCAGCGCGGCGTCGGCCATGCAGGCCGTGGATGACGTTCGCGGCGATGCGGCGGGCTTCAAGCACCAGACGCGGCAGCGACGCGGCGAGCGTTCGGCTTTCGCCATCAGCACGTCGGACCGCAAGGATCTCCCCGTTCAGGTGCCTGCTGTCACCGGCCATCAACTGATCCGTGTCTTCAGTTGCCTGATCACGTCAGGGATGGTGCGGCCCTCGGCGCGCGCAGCGAAAGTCAGTGCCATCCGGTGCTTGAGTATGGGTTCGGCGAGATCGAGCACGTCGTCGATCGAAGGCGCGAGCCGTCCATCGAGCAACGCGCGGGCGCGAACCGCGAGCATCAGCGATTGGCTGGCGCGGGGACCCGGCCCCCAGGCGATCAGCTTGCCGGCCTCGCCGCTCTCGGTGCCCGGCCGCGCGGCGCGAACCAGCGACAGGATCGCCTCGACCACGGAATCGCCGACCGGCAGCCGGCGCACCAGCCGCTGCGCGGCGACCAGCGCTTCCGCGTCCATCGACGCCTTCGCGAGCGTCTCCTCGGCGCCAGTGGTTTCGAACAGGATGCGCCGTTCGGCGTCGCGATCGGGGTAGTCGACGTCAATCTCCATCAGGAAGCGGTCGAGCTGCGCCTCGGGAAGCGGATAGGTGCCTTCCTGCTCAAGCGGATTTTGCGTCGCGAGCACGTGGAACGGCTTCGGCAGGTCGTGCCGCGCGCCGGCCACCGTGATGTGCTGCTCCTGCATCGCCTGCAACAGCGCTGACTGGGTGCGCGGGCTCGCGCGGTTGATCTCGTCGGCCATCAGGAGCTGTGCGAAGACGGGACCGGAGATGAAGCGGAACGAACGCTTGCCGGTCGAACTCTCGTCAAGCACCTCGGCGCCGAGAATGTCTGACGGCATCAGGTCCGGCGTGAACTGGATGCGCTTGGCATCGAGCCCGAGCGTGATACCGAGCGTTTCGACCAGCTTCGTCTTGGCAAGGCCGGGCACACCGATCAGCAGCGCATGGCCGCCCGACAGGATCGTCACCAGGGTGTTTTCGATCACCCGGTCCTGTCCAAAAATGACGGTGGAAATCGCTTCCTTGGCGGCACGGATCTGACCGGCGACCTGCTCGGCCGAACGGACGATCACATCCTCCAATTTCTCGACGCTGTCTGCACCTGCCATTGCGTCAACTCCTTCTTGACGGTGCGATCAATCCGCATCGTCATCTCACGGGCCTCATGCTAAACCGGCACGAAGGCCATGTATTCGTTGAATTAAACTATCCCCACATTATCGGCATTTCGGGGTATGAACTGCATCACGATGTGGCGAGAATGACGCCCCGCCCACATGTAGGGAACGTGCACCAATCGTGCCAGATTGAGAGCTGGAAACTTCAAGGCAAACAATGGCGAAGCAAGGGCAGACCGATCAGGGCCGTGAAACAACGGGCCTCGAAGGTAAGAGTCTCGAAGGTCTCACCGCTGCGGCGAGCCACGCTGCGACATCCGGGCCCGCAGGCGGCAAGGCCCTGCCGCCGGTTCACCTTTGGAATCCGCCGTTTTGTGGCGATCTCGACATGCGAATCGCCGGCGATGGAACGTGGTTCTACATGGGAACGCCGATCGGCCGGCCCGCTCTGGTGCGACTGTTCTCAACCATCCTCAAGCGCGAAAGCGGCAAGCACTTTCTCGTGACGCCGGTGGAGAAGGTTGGCATCCGCGTGGACGATGCGCCGTTCCTTGCGGTCGAAATGCAGACGCGGGACGACGAACGTGGACGTTTGTTAAGGTTCCGCACCAATGTCGACGATTGGGTCGATTGCGGGAGGGGACACGGCCTGCGTTTCGAGGCCGCCGAGGACGGCGGACTAACGCCTTATCTGCATGTCCGCGCCGATCTCTGGGCCAAGGTTACGCGCGCGCTATACTACGATCTGGTTGACATGGGCGAGGAGCGGGTGGTCGATGGTCGGCCGATGTTCGGGGTCGAGTCCGGCGGCGTATTCTTCGCGATGGCGGATGCGAAGCAGGTGAGGGACGCGCTTTGAACGAGCCGATGCTAAGGGTGCAACCGGCGGCGGCGATCGGCTCGACGGAGTTTTTTGCGCGGAGCCGTGCCCGGCTGAACTTCGACGTGCCGCCAGGCCTCGTCGATCCCAACATTATTCCGCGCACCGGCGATGCAGGCAACGACCGCATGCTGGAGCTGGTCGCGAAGGAGCAGCCGGTGCGGCCGGCCGCCGTCCTGATCCCGGTGATCGACCGTCGCGAACCTACCGTGCTGCTGACGCAGCGCTCGCCGCATCTGTCCAGTCATGCCGGCCAGATTTCCTTTCCGGGCGGCAAGATCGATGCAACAGACGCCTCGCCCGTCGATGCCGCCGTGCGCGAGGCCTGCGAGGAGGTTGGTCTCAAGCGCGATTTCATCGAGCCGATCGGCTATCTCGACCTTTACGGCACAGCCTTCGGCTTCCGCATCCTGCCGACGGTCGCAAAGGTGAAGCCGGGCTTTGCGCTGAAGATCAATGAAGCCGAGGTCGTCGATGCCTTCGAGGTGCCGCTCGCGTTCCTGATGAATCCTGAGAACCACCAGATCCACACCAAGGAATTCCGCGGCATGGATCGCTCCTATTACGCGATGCCGTTCGCCGAGCGCTATATTTGGGGGGCGACGGCCGGGATTCTGCGCGTTCTTTACGAACGGATCTATCTGTCATGATCCGGACGGCGTTGACCGAGATCGCGATTTTCCTGATCCCGTTTGCCGTCTATGCCCTCGTTCTCATTGCGACGCGTTCCGGCGTGACGGTGCCGGCGTCCTGGCCGGTGCCGATGCTTGCAAAGCTGACCCTCGCGGCGCTGCTGCTCGTCATCGCGAGCTTCCTCCTGCTCGCGCATTATGGCGGCGCGCCGCCAGACTCCACCTATGTTCCCGCTCATATCGAGAATGGAAGGCTGGTGCCCGGAGTTGAGCGATGAAACAGGCGCGCCTGCTGTCGGACGCACCCTGGCTCAGCGCAGGCCCGGCGGCGCGCGTGCTCGGCCTGCTCAACGGTGGCGGCGAGGAGGCGCGGGTGGTCGGCGGCGCGGTGCGCAACGCGTTGCTGCGGATCGCGCCCGGCGACATCGATGTCGCCACCACGGCCTTGCCCGACGAAGTGATGCGACGGGCGAAGGCCGCCGGCATCAAGAGCGTGCCGACCGGCGTCGAGCACGGCACCGTGACGCTTGTGGTCGACGGTCAGCCAGTCGAGGTGACGACGCTGCGCGAGGACACCGAAACCGATGGCCGCAGGGCCAAGGTGGCATTCGGCCGCGACTGGGTGCGCGACGCCGAGCGGCGCGATTTCACCATCAACGGCCTGTCCGTCGACGCCGCCGGCGTAGTGCACGATTGCGTCGGCGGGCTCGCCGATATCGACGCGCGGCGCGTGCGCTTCATCGGCGATCCCGCGCGGCGGATCGCCGAGGACTATCTGCGCATCCTTCGTTTCTTCCGGTTTCATGCCGCTTACGGCTCAGGCGAGGTCGATCGCGCCGGCTATCTCGCCTGCATCGACGCTCGCGCGGGGCTTGCGGATCTTTCCGCCGAGCGCATCCGTATGGAGACGCTGAAGCTCGTGGTCGCGGACGGCGCCGTGGCAGCGGTGGTCGCGATGGCCGATGGCGGCCTGTTGCTGCCGGTGTTCGGGGGCATCGCCTATACCGGCCCGTTCGCGGCGATGATCGAGATCGAGAAGCTGATGGGGCTTGCAACATCCGCCACGCGCAGGCTCGGTGCGCTCACGGTCGCCGTGACCGAGGATGCGCGCCGCATCGCGACGCGGCTGCGGCTCTCCAATGCCGAGGCCAAGGCGCTCGACTCCATGGGCCATCGCTGGTGGCGGTTGCCCGGCATGGACGAGACGGTGGCGCGCCGGAGGCTCTACCGGCTGGGTGAAGATGCCTATCGCGACCGGCTCCTGCTGGCGTGGGCGCGGACCGGCGCAGGCCGGGATGTCGAGCAATGGCGCGCGCTCGCCACGCTGCCGCAGCGCTGGCAAGCGCCTCAATTTCCCTTGAAGGCCGCGGATTTCATCGCGCGCGGGATTGCGGAGGGTCCGGCACTGGGGCATGTCCTGACCTTGGCCGAGGACGCTTGGCTTGCGGCAAACTTTCCGCTGGAGCCCCGGGTCTTGTCGGCGATCGCCGATCAGACCGTCTCCCGCTTCACCCGCGACCATCGGCTGTGAGTCTTCTCTCGGGTTTTGCCGACATCTCGCTCGCGCAGCTTCTTGTTGTGGCCGCCGACGCGTTGTTTGCTTCCATGATCGGTGGCGTCGTGATGATGTCAGGCGCGCTGCGCTGAAGAGAGGCCAGGTACGAGTTCGGTGAGCGAGCGGATGATGCGGTCGGGCTTCACCATCGATCCCGCCGGCAGGCCGTTGCCGTGCACGTCGATCCAGATCGCGTAGATGCCGAGCCGCTGCGGCGCCTCGACTTCCCATTCGAGATTGTCGCCGACCATCCAGGTCTCCGGCGCGGTGACGCCGAGCGCGTCCATCGCGTGCTGATAGGCGCGCTCTTCCGGCTTGCCGAAGCCGTGCTCGCCTTCGATCTGGATGTGATCGAAGCGATGGCCCAGCGCGAAGCGCTCAACCTTTGCGCGCTGCATGTCGGCGGCGCCGTTGGTCACCAGCGCGAGCTTGATGCCGAGCGCCTTCAGCGCATCGATCGCCTCATGCGCGCCGGGGAAGACGAACATCTCCTCCTCGCGATAAATGGTGAAGCGGTCGGCGATCCGGTGCGCGAGATCGTCGGGTAGCGCACGGTGGCCGTCGGCGGCGAGCGCGGCGAAGCCGCCCTTCACCGTGAGGCGCCGCGCCTCGGTGAGCTTCATCCGCCATGCCGGCTCGGCGGTCGACCAGAATTGCCGCGCGTAGGACAGCACGGCGGCTGCCACCGCTTGCGATGACAGCGGCGCAAGCTCGTCGGCGAATTCCGCCGCGATCTTGTTCCAGGCGATCTCGGGACGCCCATAGGCCGACAGGATCGTGTCATCCATGTCGATCAGCATCGCGCGCGGGAGTCTTGTCATGGCCATTTCACTTCCGGCGGCAGCGACGACAGGATCGAGTCCACGTTGCCGCCGGTCTTCAGGCCGAAGATGGTGCCGCGATCGTAGAGCAGGTTGAACTCGACATAGCGGCCGCGCCGCACCAATTGCTCGTCGCGATCTTCGGCCGTCCACGGCGTCCTGAAATTGCGCCGCACCAGCTCGGGATAGACTTTCAGAAAGGCGCGGCCGACATCCTGGGTGAAGACGAGGTCGGCCTCCCAGTCGCCGCTGTCATGCCAATCGTAGAAGATGCCGCCGATGCCTCGCGCCTCTTGCCGGTGCGGCAGATAGAAATATTCGTCGCACCATTTTTTGTATTTGTCGTAGTCGGCGACACTGTTCGGCCCGCTGCAGGCGTGCTTCATCGCGGCATGGAACGCGATTGTGTCGGGATCCTCCTGCGTGCGCCGCCGGTTCAACAGCGGCGTCAGGTCGGCGCCGCCACCGAACCAGGCCTTTGTGGTGACGACGAAACGAGTGTTCATATGCACCGCCGGCACATTCGGATTGTGCAAATGGGCGATCAGCGAAATGCCAGAGGCCCAAAAGCGCGGATCGTCGGCGGCACCCGGAATTTGCGCACGGAACTCGGGGGCGAATTCGCCGTGCACGGTCGAGCAGTGCACGCCGACCTTCTCGAACAGCCGGCCGTGCATCATCGACATCACGCCGCCGCCGCCTGGCTTGCCGCTGTGGTCGGTGCGGTCCCAGGGCGTGCGCACGAAACGGCCGGCGCTGCCGGGATAGAGGGAGGTGGGCGCGTTGTCCTCGAGCCGTTCGAGGGCCGCGCAGATGTCGTTGCGCAATGACTCGAACCAGCTTCGTGCCCGCGCCTTGCGATCCTCGATGATGGAGATATCCATAAAGAATTCCTGAGGTTGTTCTCCGTCATCGCGAGGCAGGCATAGCGCCAAGGGAAAGAACGGATTGCTTCGTCGCTTCGCCTCGAAATGACGGTTATGAAATCTAGCCCTGCGGCCCATAATAGGTGCAGCTCTCGCTGTAGCTGTCACGGTGCACGCTGACGCGGGTCAGTCGGCCCGTGTGTTGCAGCCGCTCCCAGATGAAGCGCGAGAGGTTTTCCAGCGTCGGCGGCCCGAGCGCCTCGATCTTGTTCAGAAGCTTGTGGTCGAGGGCCTTCTGCACCTCCGCCATGCTGCGTTCGAGGAGGCCGAGATCGATGACCATTCCGGTTTTCGGGTCGGGCGTGCCGCGCACGGTCACTTCGGCCCGGAAGGAGTGGCCGTGAATCTCCTCGCTCGCGGCGCCAAAAGTTGTTCCGGACAGCGCATGTGCCGCCTCGAAGCGGAACGATTTCGTCAGTTCCCACATCTCTCCAACAATCCAGTTCTGTTGATGCCAATTACCTGATGCCGAGTGTCTTGTGCGTTTGCAGGCTGAGCCGCCATTGCGGATGCTTGAGGCAGTAGTCGACTGCGCGCGCGGTGTTTTCGATCACGTCGGGACTGTCCATCGGCTGCAGCGAGAAGCGCTCGAACGAGAGGTCCGCGAAATCTTCTGGCGTCGCCTGTGCCTGGGGGTAGACCAGCTTGAGCTCATGTCCCTTTCGGACCACGAGGTCGGCGCCGGCCTTCGGGCTGACGCAGATCCAGTCGAGCCCGTCGGGCACCTCGACGGTCCCGTTGGTCTCGACAGCGATCGCAAAGCCCCTGTCGTGCAGCGCCGCGATCAGGGGGGCGTCGACCTGCAGCAGCGGTTCGCCGCCAGTCAGCACGACGTAGCGGTTGGTGTCGTCGCCGGTCCATTGCGCGGCGATGGTGTCGGCGAGTTCGTCGGCCGTCGCGTAGCGGCCACCCAGCGTGCCGTCGGTGCCGACGAAGTCGGTGTCACAGAACTGACAGATGGCACCGGCACGATCCTGCTCACGCCCGGTCCACAGATTGCAGCCGGCGAAGCGGCAGAACACCGAGGCGCGGCCCGCTTGTGCGCCTTCGCCCTGCAGCGTCAGAAAGATCTCCTTGATCGCGTAGCTCATTGCACACCTTCAGATTGCCGAACCGGTCTGGCGCAGCGCCTCGCCGACTGCCATGGCCACGGTGACCGCCACATTGAGCGAGCGCAGGGATCGCTTGATCGGGATCACCAGCCGCGCATCCGCGGCCGCCACGACCGCATCGGTCACGCCGGCGGTCTCGCGCCCGAACAGCAGCACATCGGAGGCGGCATAGCGGAAATCAAGATAGGATGTCGCCGCCTTGGTCGTGAACAGGATCAGCCGACAGCCCGTCTCGTTACGCCATTCTTCGAATTTTGACCATGAGTCGTGACGCGTTAGCCTGACATGATCAGATAGTCCATGCCCGCCCGGCGGAAATGCCGATCGGAGGTTTCGAAGCCTGCCGGCTCGATAATATGGACGGCAACACCCAGGCAGGCGCAGAGCCGCAGAATCGTCCCTGTGTTCTGGGGGATATCTGGCTGAAACAGCGCGATCTGCATGGTGTGGCGGCCTGTGAGATCAGGACGGAATTGTCTCAATAAAACATCGCCTGACGCGGATTTCGTGCATTGCACGCTTGCGAGCCGATAGCGGGCTTGCGCTCGTCCGGCAAGGGTGCCAATAGAACGATTCTGGAGTGCTGTTCCGCCGTTTGGGGTGGCGGAATGGCGGTTTTCTGCCGCCGCGGGGGTCGCGGGCGCCGGCAGCCTTTCCCGGGCGCGCTCCGCGTTTCCGGGGCGGTTCCACCGGCTGCGGATAGGAAAGGGCTTGGAATCGTGACGACAGCGTCTTCGGCGGACCATCCGACACGCCGTGATTTCCTCTATGTTGCAACCGGAGCCGCGGCCGCTGTTGGCGCAGCCGCGACCGTCTGGCCGCTGGTCGCCCAGATGAATCCGGATGCCGCGACGATCGCAGCCGGCGCGCCGATCGAGGTCGATCTGACGCCGATCGGCGAGGGCCAGGACATCAAGGTCTTCTGGCGCGGCAAGCCGATCTACATCAGCCACCGCACCAAAAAGCAGATCGAGGAGGCCCAGAACGTGCCGCTCTCGAGCCTGCCCGACCCGCAGCCCGACTCGGCCCGCGTCAAGCCCGGCCACGATCAGTGGCTGGTCGTGATCGGCATCTGCACCCATCTCGGCTGTATCCCGATCGCGCATGAGGGCAATTACGACGGCTTCTTCTGTCCCTGCCACGGCTCCCAATACGACTCCTCCGGCCGTATCCGTCAGGGACCCGCGCCCGCCAACCTGGTGGTGCCGCCATATCAGTTCGTGTCCGACACCAAAATCCAGATTGGCTAAGTCCCGGCCCTCCCGGGACCTCTGCCTCGACTTGGACCCATCGCGTCGTTTTTCTTCCTCAGGATCGCATCAATGAGCGGACCATCCGATTTTCAACCGACCAACCCCGCCTTGAAGTGGATCGAACGGCGCCTTCCGATCTTTGGCCTGGTCCATTCCTCGTTCGTGGCCTATCCGACACCGCGTAACCTCAACTATTGGTGGACCTTCGGCGCCATCCTCTCGATGATGCTGGCGGTACAGATACTGACCGGCGTGATCCTTGCGATGCATTACACGCCGCATGCCGATCTCGCCTTCCAATCGGTCGAACTCATCGTCCGCAACGTCAATTATGGCTGGCTGTTGCGCAATATGCACGCCTGCGGCGCGTCGATGTTCTTCTTCGCAGTTTACATCCACATGTTCCGCGGCCTCTATTACGGGTCGTACAAGGAGCCGCGCGAGGTGCTGTGGATCCTCGGCGTCATCATCTACCTCCTGATGATGGCGACCGGCTTCATGGGCTACGTGCTGCCGTGGGGCCAGATGAGCTTCTGGGGCGCCACTGTCATCACCAACCTGTTCTCCGCCGTGCCCTATTTGGGCGAAACCATCGTGACCTGGCTGTGGGGCGGCTTTGCCGTCGGCAACCCGACGCTGAATCGCTTCTTCTCGCTGCACTATCTGCTGCCGTTCGTGATCGCCGGCGTGGTGGTGCTGCACGTCTGGGCACTACACGTCGCGGGCCAGAACAATCCGGCCGGCGTCGACATCAAGACGGAAAAGGACTCGGTGCCGTTCACGCCGCATGCGACGATAAAGGACATGTTCGGCGTGACCTGCTTCCTGATCTTCTATTCCTGGTTCATCTTCTACATGCCGAACTATCTCGGCGACGCCGACAACTACATCCCGGCAAACCCGGGCGTCACGCCGGCGCACATCGTGCCCGAATGGTACTACCTGCCGTTCTACGCGATCCTGCGGTCGATTCCGAACAAGCTCGCCGGTGTGGTGTGCATGTTCGGCGCGATCATCATCCTGGCGTTCCTGCCCTGGCTCGACAACGCGAAGACCCGTTCGTCGAAATATCGCCCGCTGGCCAAGCAGTTCTTCTGGATCTTCGTGGTCGTTTGCATCCTGCTCGGCTATCTCGGCTCGCAGCCGCCGGAAGGCGTCTATGTGATCGCCGGCCGCATCCTCACGGTCTGCTACTTCGCCTACTTCCTGATCGTGCTGCCGCTGCTCGCCCGAATCGAGACGCCGCGGCCCGTGCCGAACTCGATCGCCGACGATGTCTTGTCACGGAGCAGAGGCAAGATCGCGACTGCAGCCTCGATCGCACTTGCATTCGTGGTGGCCGGCGGCCTGTTCGCCGGCAGCACCCAGACCGCCAGGGCCGAGGAGGGGGGTAACGCGCCGCCGGCGCAGAAATGGTCGTTCTCTGGCCCTTTCGGCATGTATGACCGCGGCTCGCTGCAGCGCGGCCTGAAGGTCTACAAGGAAGTCTGCTCCGCTTGCCACGGCCTGTCCTTGATCGCGTTCCGTAACCTCGCCGATCCGGGCGGTCCCGGCTATTCGCCGGCGCAGGCGGCGGCGTTCGCATCCGAGTACAAGATCAAGGACGGTCCGAACGATCAGGGCGAGATGTTCGAGCGGCCGGGCCGCCCGGCGGACTATTTCCCGTCACCGTTCCCGAACGAGCAGGCCGCGCGCGTGGCTAATGGCGGAGCGGCGCCGCCCGATCTCTCGCTGATAACGAAAGCACGCTCCTACAAGCGCGGCTTCCCACAGTTTGTCTTCGACTTCTTTACCCAGTACCAGGAGCAGGGGCCGGATTACGTCTCGGCGATCCTGCGGGGGTTCGAGGAGAAGACGCCGGCCGGTATCACGATTCCCGAGGGCTCGTACTACAACACGTACTTCCCCGGCCACGCGATCAAGATGCCGAAGCCGCTGAGCGACGGTCAGGTGACCTATGACGACGGTTCGCCTACCACCGTTGCGCAGTACGCCCACGACGTCACGACCTTCCTGATGTGGGCTGCCGAGCCGCACATGGAGGCCCGCAAGCGGATCGGCATGCAGGTCTTCGTGTTCCTGATCATCTTCGCGATCCTGATGTACTTCACCAAGAAGAAGGTCTGGGCCGACGCGCACTGAAACAGGCCTCGTGTCGCGAAATTGAAGAAAGCCCCTGCGGGGGCTTTTTTGTTGGGACCTGATCGGAACATGGAAAACCGCGTCCCGTCGACAAACGCGCCGCGCTGGCGCTGAAATGACGAGTGCGCGAGCGCCCGGCGAAGTGATTGCGTCCGTCACTGAGTGCAGACAAAATGCCGGCCAATCGGCCGGCAAATCATCGCGGAGGAACTCATGGGTACCAGCATCGGCTTCAAGCGTCCGGACGGCAAGGAAGCCAACGGTTATCTCGCGAACGCCGCGCGCGGCAATGCGCCTGGAGTCGTCGTGATCCAGGAGTGGTGGGGTCTGTCGGACCAGATCAGGGGCCTGTGTGACCGCTTCGCGCTGGCCGGTTTTGATGCGCTGGCGCCGGATCTCTACAAGGGCAAGGTCGTGCCCTATCACGACACCGACGCCGCCGGCAAAGAGATGAACTCGCTGGACTTCATGGACGCCACCACACAGACCGTGCGCGGCGCGGCCCAATATCTCGCCAGGAACGGCGCGAAGGTCGGGTTGACGGGTTTCTGCCTCGGCGGCGCGGTCACCATCATCGGCGCAGTGCACGTGCCGGAATTGACCGCAGGCGTGGTGTTCTACGGCATCCCCCCGGAGCAGGCCGCCAAGCCGGCTGACGTCCGCATTCCGTTGCAGGCCCATTTCGCCAACAAGGACGACTGGTGCACGCCGGAGTTGGTCGACGGCTTCGAGAAGGCAATGAAGGCCGCCGGCAAGTCGCTCGAACTGTTCCGCTATGACGCCGAACATGCCTTCGTCAATGAGCAGCGCCAATCCGTGCACGACCGCCATGCCGCCGAACTCGCCTGGGGCAGGGCAACGGAGTTTTTCAGGAAGCATCTCGGGTAGCTAAGGCGCGATGACAATCCGACCCGATCTCGCGCTAGCATCCTCGATTAGAACAGGGTGCCTTGATCGACCGGTTTCGTGGTGCGCTTCGGTGCCGCTGGCTTGGCCTCACGCGGCGCTTTAGACTCGCTTGCTATTGCCCACGAACGATCGGCGTCGGTGGTGGCTGCGATGCGGCCGTCGGCGAATTCGATCGAAAGGTTGACGCCGGGTCCAATCGCCGCAGCGGAGTGAACCGCATGGCCGCGTTCATCGCGCACCAGCGCAAAGCCGCGCGCGAGCACGCCGCGATAGGACAACGCCGACAGCAACTGTCCGCTATGGACGACACGCGCCTCAAGCCGCTGCATCGCGGTCACAAGCGCGCGGCGGGCGCGCTCGGCAAGGCGGTGGGTGCGTTCAAGGTCGCGCGCGATCGCGCTGCGTTGCGCCTTCGCGTTGGCGAGCCTCGAGGCCTTGAGCCGGATCCCAAGCCCGGCAAAACGCTCGCGGCGGCTTCGCAACAACGAGCGTGCCGACAGCGAGATGCGTTCACTGGAGACGGTCAGCCGTTGCCGCGCGTGGGTCACCTGGCCGTGCAGCACTCCGAGCGTCAGCCGCGCGCTGCTTGTGGCGAAGCGGCGGAAATGCGCATGCGTATTTGCCTTCAGCCCGCGCGGCAGCGCCGCGCCGAGATGATCGAGCCGCTGCCGCGGGATCGCGAGCAGTTCGCTCGCGGCGGGTAGCGCGCGGGCGGCCGCGCGCAACTCGTTGCGGCGGGCCTCCTGACTCCGTTGCCAGCACACCATCGTGCGGCGGCTGAGCGCTGCGACCTCGACGAACAATTCGCTGCGCACCGGCACAGCCATTTCGGCGGCCGCCGTCGGGGTCGGCGCGCGCCTGTCGGCGGCGAAATCGATCAACGTGATGTCGGTCTCGTGCCCGACCGCCGAGATCAGCGGGATATGGCTGTCGGCCGCGGCGCGGACCACGGTCTCCTCGTTGAATGACCAGAGGTCCTCCAGTGATCCGCCGCCACGCGCGACGATGAGCAGATCAGGCCGCGGAATCCGTCCGCCATCGGGCAGCGCGTTGAAGCCGCGGATCGCGGCCGCAACCTGCTCGGCCGAGCCTTCCCCCTGCACCTTCACCGGCCAGACCAGCACACGGCGGGGGAAGCGGTCCTCAAGCCGATGCAGGATGTCGCGGATCACCGCGCCGGTTGGCGAGGTTACGACACCGATCACTTCGGGCAGCCAGGGCAAAAGCTGCTTGCGTGCCTCGTCGAACAGGCCCTCCGCCGCGAGTTTCTTCTTGCGCTCCTCCATCAGCGCCATCAATGCGCCGACCCCGGCGGGCTCGAGCGACTCGATGACGATCTGGTATTTCGACGAGTTCGGATAGGTCGTGAGCTTGCCCGTCGCGATGACCTCAAGCCCTTCCTGCGGCTTGAATCGCATCCGCGCGTGGGCGAACTTCCAGATGACAGCCTCGATCTTGGCGCTGTCGTCCTTCAGCGCAAAATAACAGTGACCGGAGGAATGCGGACCGCGGAAGCCGGAGATCTCGCCACGCACGCGGACGTGGCCGAACCGATCCTCCACTGTCCGCTTCAGCGCGGAGGAGAGTTCCGAGACGGTGAATTCAGGCGCGTTGACGAGATTCTGCGCTGCAGTCATTTCCAAGTGATTCGGCTGAGTTGAACTCCAAACCAAGGTAGGGACTTTGGCCGCCATCGCCAATCCGCGGGGCTTGTTTGTCCACGTACTCTGTTATACAGAGTACTTTATATCGATCGCAGGAGATGAGCAGGGCTGGCCATTGACCCACAACCTCGCCCTGGCATGCTGTTCTATGCGATTGCCGGCGTTTGGTTCGGCTTCGCCTTCATCGTGACATTGATCCATTACTACTACGCCGGAGCCGCGTTCCTGCTGTGGATGGCGGTGGTCCATGGCGGCGGGCTTGTGCTCGGGGGCTTCTGGATGCGCCGGATCTGAAGCGATGGCCGAACTCGACGAGATCATCCACCAGCCGCTGCGGCTGCGGATCATGGCGGCGCTCAATGCACTGCCGGTCTCGACCGGGCTTGAATTCGCGCGGCTGAAGAAGCTGACAGGTGCCACCGACGGCAATCTCGGCGCCCATATCGAGACGCTCTCCAAGGCCGGCTACGTCTCCGTCGAGAAAGCCTTCGTCGGCAAAAAGCCGCAGACCACCGTGACTGCGACCGCAGCGGGCCGTGGCGCTTTCGCCCGCCATGTCGCAACGTTGCAGGAGATCATCGCGGGCAGGCAGGCTTAGCTCGGCCCATGTGGCCCGGAATGACAGGGGAATCGGCGTTATCGCCCCTTGCAGCCGAAGTGAGATTCGTGCGACCGACACGGGTCTTACATCTGCTTTGAGCCCTCTCGAATGAACATCCTCCTGCTCGGCTCCGGCGGCCGCGAACATGCTCTGGCGTGGAAGATCGCAGCGTCTCCGCTGGTGACGAAACTCTGGTGCGCGCCGGGAAATGCCGGGATGGCGCGTGAGGCCGAATGCGTCGCGCTCAATGTCGCCGACCATGCGGCTGTGATCGAGTTCTGCAAGCGCTGCGCGGTGGATTTGGTGGTGGTCGGGCCGGAGACGCCGCTGGCCGCAGGCATTGTCGATGATCTCGCGGCTGCCGGCATCAAGGCGTTCGGGCCGAGCAAGAAAGCCGCGCAACTCGAGGGCTCCAAGGGATTTACAAAGGACCTCTGCAACGAGTTCAACATACCGACTGGCACCTATCGCCGCTTCGACAACGCGAAGGATGCGCTCGCGTATGTCCGTGCGCAGGGTGCGCCGATCGTGGTCAAAGCCGACGGGCTTGCGGCCGGCAAGGGTGTCGTGGTGGCGAAGACGCTGCCTGAGGCCGAGGCTGCAATTGCCATGATGTTCGACGGCGCGTTCGGCGCTGCCGGCGCCGAGGTCGTGATCGAGGAGTACCTAACGGGCCGCGAGATCAGCTTCTTCGCGCTCTGTGACGGCGGGACCGCGATCCCGCTGGCCACAGCACAGGACCACAAGCGCGCGTTCGATCACGATGAGGGGCCGAACACCGGCGGCATGGGCGCCTATTCGCCGACGCCGTTTGTGACGGCTGAAGTGCACGACCAGATCATGACGCGGATCGTCCTGCCGACGGTTGCCGGGATGAAGAACCGCGGAACCCCGTTCAAGGGTGTGCTCTACGCCGGGGTGATGCTGACCGCGCAAGGTCCGAAACTGTTCGAGTACAATGTCCGCTTCGGCGACCCCGAATGCCAGGTGCTGATGCTTCGGATGATGTCGGACATCGTGCCGGCATTGCTCGCCGCCTGTGACGGGCAACTGAAGAATTTCGATTTGCGCTGGTATCCCGAGCCGGCGCTGACGGTTGTGATGGCCGCAAAAGGCTATCCCGGCGACTACATCAAGGGTACGCGGATCGATGGGCTCGACGACGCCGCGACGATCGAGGGCGTCGAGATATTCCACGCCGGCACGATTTTGAAGGACGGCGCGATCCTCGCCAATGGCGGCCGCGTCTTGAACGTCTGCGCGATGGGCAGGACGGTCACGGAAGCCAAAGAGCGCGCCTATCAGGCGGTCGATCGCATCAAATGGCCTGAGGGCTTCTGCCGCCGCGACATCGCCTGGCAGGCGGTGGAGACGGAACTGGGCCGCTGAGTTCTCCTTGCCTTGATGGCTTGCCATGGTCGATGGCATAAGTCGGTTCGCGCCGGCGGCAGAAAGGCTGATGCAGCATGTGCCGCGCGAGCGAAGGAGCGACTGATGCCTGATCTCGCCGATCTTTTCCCCGGCTATGCCTCCGAATGGATCAACACCTCGCAGGGCCGCATCTTCGCCCGCGTCGGCGGCAAGGGGCCGCCACTTTTGTTGCTCCATGGATTCTCATCGACGCATGTGATGTGGCATGCCGTCGCGCCGAAGCTCGACGACAAATTCAAGCTGATCATTGCCGATCTGCCAGGCTACGGCTGGTCCGACATGCCCAACAGCGACAAGGACCACACGCCATATACCAAGCGGGCGATGGCGAAGACCATGATCGAGGTCATGCAGCGCCTCGGTCATGTGCATTTCGCGCTCGCTGGTCACGATCGCGGCGGACGCGTGTCGTATCGGCTGGCGCTTGACCATCCCGGCAGGCTGTCGAAGCTCGCCGTGCTCGATATCGCGCCGACCTATGACTACTGGCAGCGGCTGAACCGGGTTTCCGCGTTGAAGATCTACCATTGGGCATTTCTGGCGCAGCCTTATCCGCTGCCGGAAACGCTGATCTCGGGTCACGGAGAGTTCTTCCTGAAGGAGAAGATGGCGAGCCAGACCAAGAGCAAGACGCTCGATGCCATTGATCCGCGTGCGCTGGAGCATTACATCGCCCCGTTCCGCGATCCCTCGCGCGTGCATGCGATGTGCGAGGACTACCGCGCCGGCGCGTATGCCGACTATGAGATCGACAAGGCCGATTTCGACGCCGGCAAGAAGATCACGATCCCGATGCTGGCGCTGTGGGGTGATGCCGGCGTAGCGAGCGCCGCGACAACGCCGCTCGATACCTGGAAGAAGTGGGCCACCAATGTAAGCGGCGCGCCGGTCGATTCCGGGCATTTCTTGACCGAGGAAAACCCGGATGCGACGGCGAAGCTGTTGCGGGAGTTTTTCCTGGCGGCGTAACTCGGCTCTTGCACCGTCATCCTGAGGAGCGCGTAGCGCGTCTCGAAGGATGCTCGGCCCAGCTGGTGGCCGTCGCCCTTCGAGACGGCGCTATCGCGCCTCCTCACAGGATGACGGGTCGATATTTCATCTGCGGATCGCTACCGCCGCGCCTTGAAAAAGTCCTTCAGCAGCGTCGCCGCCTCGGTCTCGCCGACCGCGCCATAGAGCTCCGGCACGTGGTGACAGGTCGGCTGCGCGAAGAACCGCACGCCGGATTCGACCGCGCCGCCCTTGGGGTCGGCGGCGCCGTAATAGAGCCTGCGGATGCGGGCAAACGAGATCGCCCCGGCGCACATGGTGCAAGGCTCCAGCGTGACGTAGAGGTCGCAATC
The DNA here is from genome assembly GCF_018131005.1 of Bradyrhizobium lablabi. Lineage (GTDB taxonomy): Bacteria > Pseudomonadota > Alphaproteobacteria > Rhizobiales > Xanthobacteraceae > Bradyrhizobium > Bradyrhizobium lablabi_D. Next base: position 320,965 of record NZ_JAFCJK010000003.1, on the reverse strand, counting down.
GACCAGCCGCTCGGTGCCGATCGCTTCGGCCGCCTGCCGGATCGCAAGGATTTCCGCATGCGCCGTCGGGTCTCGATCGGTCAGCGTGCGGTTGCCGGCCTTGGCGATTACCTCGTAGTCCCGCACAATCACGCATCCGATCGGAACTTCGCCCGCTTTTCCGGCACTTTCGGCGGTTTCCAGGGCCAAATCCATGAAAGATGGGGCTGACATGCCTCGTATCATCGGAAGAAACCTGCTAGTAGCTTCGCCTTCAGCAAAAGTGGATGCCGGTTTTGCGTCAAACGCGCCGCCAACAGGTCGCGTACGGCCGGTTACACTTGCACCCAATTGAACGTCCAGCGAGATCATTCATGCCCCGCGACAGCGACAAAAACAACGATTCCCGCGGCCGGCGTGATCGAGCCGGCGGCGGCCATGGCCGCGCCGGCGGCAAGGGCCGCTCCGGCGTTGCCCGCGGGCCTGAGAAGAAGTTCGCCAAGCGCGGCTTTGGCGACAAGGGCGACCGCGACAAGCGCTCGTCTGGCGGCGACCGCGAGGGCCGTCCGTTCCGCCGCCGCGAGGACGGCGATGCGCCGCGCCGCGATTTCGGCGACCGTCCGCGCTTCAAGCGCGACGATCGCGGCCGCGACGAGGGGGAGAAGCGTTCCTTCAGGCCGCGTGGAGAGCGTAGGGGGGATCGGGATGACGCACGTCCCGCAGGGAAGTTCTCCGACAGGAAGTTCGGTGACAAGCGTCCCCATGGTGATCGCGACCGCGAGAAACGTCCCTACGCGCCTCGGGCCGACCGCGCCGAGCGCAAATTCGAGGACAGAAAGTTCTCGCGCGGTGATCGCGACAAGCGTTCATTCGGCGACAAGTCAGAGGGGCGCCCGTTCCGCCGCCGCGAGGACGGCGACGCACCGCGCCGTCATTTAGGCGACCGTCCGCGCTTCAAGCGCGACGACCGTGGACGCGACCGCGAATTCGAAGGTCGTGACCGCGGCGAGCGGAAGCCCTGGCAAAAGCGCGTTGGCAAGCCGCGCGACGATCGCGGCGACGGTGAACGGCCACGGTTCTCGCGCGGCCGCGAGGATCGCGCCCAGGGCGACCGTCCGTTCCGCGACCGCCCGAAATTCAGCCGGCCGCGATGGGATCGCGACGGTGAATCCGGCGATCGAGACAACCGCCGGCGCGAGCGGCCCGAGGGGCGCACGGACTGGCAGGAGCATCCGCGCAGCGAAGGCCGCTTTTCCGACCGTCCGCGTCGGGACAACGAGGACGACAGCAAGATCTTTGCGAAGCGTCCGGCGTTCGGCGGGCGCGGCGCCTATCGCGAGCGCTCCTACGACGACAAGCGTGCGCGCCCCGAGCCGAAGCCGAAGAAATCCGGCGAGCGGATCGCAAAAGTGCTGGCGCGCTCCGGCCTTGCCTCGCGGCGCGACGCCGAGGAGATTGTGACGCAGGGCCGGGTCACCGTGAACGGCCGCGTGATCAATTCGCCGGCGCTCGACATCACCGAGAACGACGTGGTTGCGGTCGACGGCAAGCCGTTGCCGCCGCGTGAGCGCACCCGGCTGTTCCTGTATCACAAGCCGCGCGGGCTGATGACGACGCATGCCGATCCCGAAGGGCGGCCGACGGTGTTCGACAATCTGCCGGAAGGCTTGCCGCGGCTGATCTCGATCGGTCGGCTCGATTTCAACACCGAAGGGCTGCTGCTGCTCACCAATGACGGTGGGCTGGCACGCACGCTGGAGCTTCCGGACACTGGCTGGCTGCGGCGCTATCGCGTGCGCGCGCATGGCGATGTCACGCAGGCGCAACTCGACCAATTGAAGAAGGGCGTCGAGGTCGATGGCGTCAAATATGGGCCGATCGAGGCGGCGCTGGAGCGCGACCAGAGCGCCAATGTCTGGGTCGTGTTCGCGATCCGCGAGGGCAAGAACCGCGAGGTCCGCAACGTGATGGCGCATCTCGGCCTCGAAGTGAATCGGCTGATCCGGGTGTCCTACGGGCCGTTCCAGCTCGGCGAGCTTGAGGAGGGCCAGGTTGAGGAGGTCAAGACGCGGGTGCTGCGCGAGCAGCTTGGGGAGAAGGTCGCAAAGCTTGCGGGCGCCGACTTCGCTCCGCCGGAACAGCGTGAGGCGGATGAGGGCGGCGATGGCCGGCGCGGCAAGAAGTCGTTCAAGCCGGCGGGCAAGAGCGCGTTGATCAATGACCGCAAGGGCCGCCGCGTGCTGGTGCAACGCACCGGCAGCGAGGAGGCGCGCGCCCGTAACGAGGACGAAGCCAATGGCTACGGTCCGCCCCGTCGCGTCAAGCGCGGCTATCACGGCAAGCGCGATCTCAAGCCGCGCGACGAGTAACCGTCGATGCGTGTCGTTGGGGGGCGATTGAGAGGCCGTAATCTCGCGTCGCCGCAGTCACGCGAGATCCGACCGACCGCCGATCGCTTGCGCGAGTCCGTCTTCAACATCCTCATCCACGCCTATGACGACCCGATCGCAGATGCGCGCGTGCTCGATCTCTTCGCCGGCACCGGCGCGCTCGGCATCGAGGCGGTGTCGCGCGGGGCCAAATTCACGCTGTTCGTCGACAATGGTGCGGAAGCCCGCGCGCTGTTGCGCAACAATGTGGAGTCACTCGGGCTCGGCGGCGTGACCAAGGTTTATCGCCGCGACGCCACCGATCTCGGACCTGCGCATCCGGTGGAACCGTTCTCGCTGGCGTTCCTCGATCCGCCCTATGGCAAGGGGTTGGCCGACAAGGCACTCGCTTCGCTCCGCGATGGCGATTGGCTCACGGCTGGTGCGCTCGTGGTGGTGGAGGAGGCGAAGGCCGCAGCGTTCGCGGCGCCCGACGGTTTTGAGGAACTTGAGCGGCGCGCGTATGACGACACGGAGTTCGTGTTTCTGCGAAGGACGTAACATCGTCTCATACGAGGCTGTCATCACCCCCGCGTGGGGTGGTTACCTTCGCCCGAACAGCTTCTCGATATCCGACAGCTTCAATTCCACATAGGTCGGGCGGCCGTGGTTGCACTGACCGGAGTTGGGCGTGTCTTCCATCTCGCGCAACAGCGCGTTCATCTCTTCCGGCTTCAGACGCCTTCCGGCGCGGACCGAGCCGTGGCAGGCCATGGTGGCCGCGACATGCATCAGGCGGCGCTCGAGCGGCAGCGCCTCGTCCCATTCCGCCATGTGCTCGGCGAGATCGCGCAACAGGCCCGCGGCATTGATCTTGCCGAGCAGCGAGGGCGTCTCGCGCACCGCAACCGCGCCGGGACCGAAGGATTCAATCGCGAGTCCGAAGGATGCCAACTCCTCGACGCGATCGAGCAGCTTTTCGACAATTGCCTCGTCAAGCTCGACGATGTCAGGGATCAGCAGGATTTGCCGCTGCACACCGTTTCTGGCAAGCGAGGACTTCAGCTTCTCGTAAACGATGCGCTCGTGGGCCGCGTGCTGGTCCACGAGGATGAGCCCATTGCGTGTCTGCGAGACGATGTAGGTCTCGTGGATCTGGGTGCGCGCGGCCCCCAATGGACGGTCGAGTAAATCGGGGGCTGACTCTGCTTCGAAGCGCACATCGGCAGCCGGCGCACCGACATCGAATGCAGCCTGCCCTGGCTCGGCGAAGGCCGCCGTCGCCCCCTCGAACGACCGCATCGGGCTGACTGGGAACGATGGCGAGCTGCGCCAATCCCAATTGCCCGGACGCGGCGGCGCGAAGGCGGGGCGGAACGCCTGTAGCGCTGCACCATCGGCATTGGCCGCAGTGCGCCTGCCTTCGCGCGCAAGTCCGTCCTTCAGCGCGTGAACGATCAAAGCACGCACAAGGCCCGCATTGCGGAAGCGCACCTCGGTTTTGGCCGGATGCACATTGGCGTCCACGGTCTCGGGCTCGCAGCTCACAAACAGCGCAACGACGGGATGGCGGTCGCGCGGCAGGTAGTCGGAATAGGCCGCGCGCACCGCGCCGAGGATCAGTTTGTCGCGTACCGGGCGTCCGTTGACGAACAGATATTGCCCGAGTGCGTTGGCGCGGGTCAGCGAGGGCGCGGCGGCAAAGCCTTCCACGATGACGCCGTCGCGTTCCGCGCGGACTTCAACGGCGCTGCCGCGGAAGTCGGCGCCGAGGATGTCGCCGAGCCTCGTCAGGCGGCCGGCGGCGCCGGGCAAGGCGGCGGCCCACGTCACCTGCGCCCGTTCTTCGCCCGCCAGCGTGAAGGCGATGTCGGGGCGCGCCATCGCAAGGCGCCGTACCACCTCGCGGATCGCCTCGGCCTCGGTGCGGTCGGTCTTGAGGAATTTCAGCCGCGCCGGCGTCGCGTAGAAGAGGTCGTTGACCTCGACACGCGTACCCTGACCGAGCGCGGCCGGCATGATCTGTGATTTCGCGCCGCCCTCGACCGATAGCGACCAGGCGTGCGGCTCGCCGGCGTGGCGCGTGGTGATGCCGAGCTTTGCGACCGCGCCGATCGAGGGCAACGCTTCGCCGCGGAACCCGAGCGTCCTGATGCGCAGCAGGTCTTCGTCGTCGAGTTTGGAGGTCGCATGGCGGTCGACCGCGAGCGCAAGATCGCCGCGCGTCATGCCACCGCCGTCGTCGGTGATACCGATCCGGCGCCGCCCGCCGCCATCGGTGAAGATGTCGATCCGGCTGGCGCCGGCGTCGATCGAATTCTCCACGAGTTCCTTGACCACGCTTGCGGGACGTTCGACCACCTCGCCGGCGGCGATGCGGTTGACGACCTGTTCGGGAAGCTGGCGGACGGGCATAGGACCGGCGTTCATGAGGAGATTCGAGGATCGGCTCCATTCTAGGGGGCTGCGGACGCAAATGCATGGGGTGGGTGCAAATGCCGGCATCTGCTGGGGATGAAGCCGGCCTATCGCGTTGAAGATGCTCGACTTCGGGTTCGGGCTCGCGAGCCGCCACGTGGCGATTGTGAGGCCGCACGCGCCGGTATATCGTTTAGAAAAATTATAAATCAGACCGGAGGATCGCCATGTGCCATTTGTTCGCGCACCAGCCGCAACGCGACTACGAATCGCAGACCCGATCGCTTCGGATCGACGGCCATTGCACCTCGATCCGGCTGGAAATGGCGTTCTGGGACACGCTGGACGAGATCGCGGCGAAAGAGGGCATGACGCTCGCCAAGTTCCTCACCACGTTGCACAACGAAGTGCTCGACCACCACGGCGAGGTGAACAATTTTGCCTCGCTCTTGCGCTGCTCCTGCCTGATCTATCGGTCACGGGCGGCCGCACCGGCCACAGTCGCGGATTATCATGGCGACGCAGGGGCGATCCTCGACGCGGCCGAGTAGACGTGAGCTTTAACCGCGCAATCAAACGGCGGCCCTGTCCGGGGTGGACAGGGCCGCTGGTGTTTTGAGAGAAACTAGATCTCCTTGCGCTGCATCGCGCCGGCGATGTGATCGGCCTGCCGGATCGCCAGCGACACGATCGTCAGCGTCGGGTTGCAGGCCGCGCCCGACGTGAACTGGCTGCCGTCCGAGATGAACAGGTTCTTGACATCGTGGGTCTGGCCGAACTTGTTGACCACGCCATCTTTCGGCTTCTCGCTCATCCGGTTGGTGCCGAGATTGTGGGTGCTCGGGTAGGGCGGCGTCGGGTATGTCACGGTGGCGCCGACCGCCTCGTAGACGGCGGCCCCTTGCTTATAGGCGTGCGTGCGCATCGCGACATCGTTCGGATGATCGTCGAAATGCACGCTCGCGACAGCCATGCCGAACTTGTCCTTGACGGTGGGGTCCAGCGTGATGCGGTTGGTCTCCTGCGGCATGTCCTCGCCAACCAGCCACATGCCGGCCATCCGCGGATAGCCCTCCATCGCGGACGTGAAGGATCGTCCCCATGCACCGGGATTGAGGAACGCCGCCATGAACGGCAGGCCGAGCGACAGCGTCTCCATCTCGTAACCGCCGACGAAGCCGCGCTTTGGATTGTTCTTTGCCTCATCGCTGATGATGCCGGCCATGGTTGTGCCGCGATACATGTGCACCGATTTCTCGAAGGTCGCATACACGCTGCCGGTCATGTGCCGCATATAGTTGCGCCCGACCTGGCCGGATGAGTTGGCAAGGCCGTCCGGGAACATGTTGGAGGCGCTATTGAGCAACAGCCGCGGGCTCTCGATCGAGTTGCCGGCGACCGCCACCACGCGCGCCTTTTGCCGCTGCATCGCGCCGGTCGCATCGGCATAGACCACGCCGGTCACCTTGCCAGACTGATCGTGCTCGATCTTGATCACCATGCTATTGGGGCGCACTTCGAGATTGCCGGTGGCCTCGCCTTTCGGAATCTCGGTGTAGAGCGTCGACCATTTGGCGCCGGACTTGCAGCCCTGGAAGCAGAAGCCGATCTGCTGGCAGGATCCCCGGCCGTCGCGCGGCTCGCTGTTGATCGCCATCCGTCCGGTATGGACTTCCTTGTAGCCGAGCTTCCTCGCACCGGCCTCCATCACCTTGAAGTTGTTGTTGCCGGGCAGCCCTGGAATGCCGTTGGTTCGGGTGACGCCCATCTTGTCCTCGGCCTTGGCGTAATACGGCTCCATTTCGGAGAGCGTGATCGGCCAATCCAGCAGATTGGCGCCGGGAATGTTGCCGTAGGCCGACTTGATCTTGAATTCGTGTTCGTGGAATCGCAGCGATGCGCCGGCCCAATGCGTGGTCGAGCCACCGACCGCCTTCACGATCCAGGCCGGAATGCTTGGAAAGTCCTTTGCCACGCGCCAGCTTCCCGACGTGGTGCGCATGTCCGACCAGGCGAGTTGGCTGAAGCTTTCCCATTCGTCGTTGATGAAATCCTGGTTCTCGATGCGCGCGCCGGCTTCCAGGATCACGACTTTGACCCCCTTCTGCGCCAATTCATTGCCGAGCGTTCCGCCGCCGGCGCCGGAGCCGACGATCACGACAACGCCGCTGTCATTCAGATCGAATTTTGCCATGGTTTCCTCCTGACCGTTCGTTGCGTGACGCCTAGGCCTTAGGCAGCCAGTCGATGTCGGCGAAGCCGCGCTTGATGTAGCCGCCATGCTCGGCGGAGGAGCCCTCGTAGCCGAATCTCGGCCAGACCTCCTTGTTGTTGTAGAGCGAGACGACGAGATCGCCGCGGATCTTCTGGAAGAAGGCGCTCGGTTCGATCCGTTGCAGCAGCACGACGCGATCGTTCTCCCAGGCGACTTCGACATATGGCACCTTGTGGCGCTCGTTGGCCTCCTGGTCGAGCCTCGCAACGCCGTCATTGATCAGGGATTTGACCGCCGGATCCTTCGCGGCCTTGTCATCCCACGGCTTGACCGCGGCGATGTAGTAGCTGTCGCCGAGGAAATCGTGCGGATAGATGTCGCGCGACATCTTCAACAGCGTCTTCAGCGTGGCCGGTGTCAGCGTGGTCGCGTCGTCGGCCCAGGCGTCGGTGACTCCGAGCCCCGTGGTGGCCGCGATCGCAACCGCCGGCACGGTGGTGGCCGCGCCCTTCAGGAAGACGCGGCGATCATATTTACTGCGACGATCAACTTCTCTCATGGGGTTCCTCCGTGGATTGTTTGTTCATTGCGACTAACCGAAGCGCCCGCCGCGCTGGATTACCTCGATCTTGTAGCCATCGGGATCGGTGACGAAGAAGAAGCGCGCCAGCGTCTTGCCGTCATGCTTGAAATCGCGCAGCGGTCCGGGCGACAGCTTCTCCTTCTCGAAGCGCGCGTGCTCGCCATCGACGTCATCGACGACGACGGCGAGATGGCCGTAGCCGTCGCCGAGCGCGTAGGGCTCCTTGCGATCGAAATTGACCGTGAGCTCCACCTCGAAGGGCGAGGAGGGGTGACGCAGATAGATCAGCGCGAAATCGGGGAATTTCAGGTGATCGGCAACATTGAGGCCGAAGGCGCGCTTGTAGAAGTCGAGCGATTTGGCCTCGTCGAACACGCGGATCATCGAATGAACGGGTTTTGCCATTCAGTTCAGCTCCTTCAGGAAGGCGATGATCAAGGCGCGGGTGTCGGGCTTGGCCTGTCGGTAGGCCATCACCGCGCCGGGGACCAACTCTTGCGGATTGGCGAGCCAGGCATCGAGCTTGGCGTCATCCCAGACGAAGTCGGCCCTAGCCAGCGCGGCGGAATATTTGAAACCATCGCCCTTGCCTGCGGACTTGCCGACGATCTTGTAGAGCGACGGCCCTTGCCGGACGGGATCGGACGTGTTGGTCGTGTGGCAGGTCGCGCATTGCTGCTTGAACAGCGTCGCGCCGTCAGGCGGCTTGGCCGCGGGCAGCGGCATTTGCGCACCGGCCATTTGCACTGCAAGCATCGCGCTGCAAAATCCCAGCCCGATCGTCCACCCTGCGCGCAGCTCTGTCATATACATCACCGTTGGCGTGCAGAGACTGTAGGGCGGTCAAAACTGGCCGTGGTAGTAGCGGGCTGTTTCAGTGCAGAACAAAAGCGGGTGCTGACCCCGCGAATAGGAGCCGGAACGCCGGGTGCGCCGCAGGAGATCCTCTCGCGAGTGGAACCTGTGTTGCCGCATATGCGGACGACAATTTCGCAAAATCTCCGCGAAATCCCTGCATGATGAACACACGGCGCAGCTTGCATGGACCGTGCGCCGTTTGCGCAAGTTCAGTCTCGTGCGATGGGCTGGGTCGGCGCAGCAAACGGCGCGCACCGGCGCCGGACCCCCATCGTGATTCACTATCCAGGAGAAATGGATGAAGTTTGCGAAAACCACCGTGCTCGCATTTGCCGTCTCGGCCGCGCTGGCCAGCCCTGTTCTCGCCCAAGGCGCTTCACCTGACACCAAGATGCGCGGCGGCGCACAGGGCAGACCGATGACCGCGCCGGGATCGATGTCAGGCAGCGGCGATGAGGAGTTCGAAGCGCAGCCGAACGCGGCGACGCAAAAGGGTGGCGTCAACGCCAAGGCGGGCACAAAGGCTACGGTCGGCGCGGGCCACGCGACGCCGAAAGCAACCGGCACCGAGTCCGGCGGCAAACGTTAATCGATGCTTGTTCCGGATGCGTGCTTCACGCCGCACCCGGAACGTCGATCTCACTCGTCGAAACCGCGGGTGCCGCGGCGCGCCTTGACGTCGCCGCGGCGCTTCTTGCCGTCGAGCCGGCGCTGCTTGGAGCCGAGCGTCGGCCGGGTCGGCCGTCGCGGCGTCGGCCGCACCAGCGCCTCGCGCAACAGTTCGAGCAGGCGGTCGATGGCGTCGGCACGGTTGCGCTCCTGGGTGCGGAAGCGCTGGGCATGGATCACGATCACGCCGTCCTTGGTCATGCGCTGGCCGGCGAGTCGCACCAGCCGCGCCGCGGCATCCTCCGGCAGCGCGATCCTGCGCGTGTCGAAGCGCAGCTGGGCAGCGGTTGCAAGCTTGTTGACGTTCTGCCCGCCAGGACCCGACGCGCGGACGAAGCCGATCTCGATGTCGTTCTCGTCGATGGAGAGGTCGCGAGCAAGCCGCAGCATGGCGTCACCGGGAAGTGGGAATCGCCGTCCACCATAGCCGGTTTGGCGAGCAGGCGCTTGCGCGAGCTTTGGCGGCCCTCTCCGCGAACGGAGAGATGCCGCTTGGCGGTGCTACGGATGGCTCGTTCAGTTGTTCGCTGATGGTGCCGCGGCGGCGGGCTGGGCGGCGGCCTGTGGCGCGCGGCCGACGATCACGGTGAGCAGACCGTCGCCCCACAGTTTTTTCGCAACCCGCTTGGCATCCTCCAGCGTCACCGCGTCGACGATGGCGTTGCGCTTTTCGATATAGTCGATCGGCAGCTTGTCGACCTGGTATTGCAGCATCGCCTGGGCGAGCTTGGAGGAGGTGTCGAGCGCCAGCATCTGCGAACCCTTCAAATAAGACTTCGCCTCGTCGAGCTCGGTCTGGGTCGGACCGTCCTCGGCGATGCGGCGCACCTCCTTTCCGATCGCATCGACGGTCTCGCCGGCGCGATCGGCGCGGGTGCCGGTGTTGCCGATGAACAGCGCCGAATGCTCCATCCAGAGCAGCGCCTGATAGACCGAATAGGCAAGGCCACGCTTCTCGCGGACTTCCTTGTAGAGCCGCGACGACAGCCCGCCGCCGCCGAGAATGTGGTTCACCACATAGGCCGCCATGAAATCCGGATCGTGCCGGCGGATGCCAGGGCCGCCGAAGGTCACGACCGTCTGCGGCACGTCGAGCGGGATGAACGCGCGCTGCGGCGGCGTGGTCGCGACCACATCGGAAACCGGCGTCAGTTCGGCCTTGGCCGGCAGCCTGCCAAAGGTCTTGTCGAGCAGCTTGCCGAGAGTGTCAGGATCGATGTCGCCGACCACAGCGATGCGCAACGTGTCCCTGGCGATGACGCGGCTGACGTAATCCTTCAGGTCGGCGATCTCGATCTTCGGCACGCTCTCGAGCGTACCGTTTGACGGCTTGCCATAGGGATGATCGGCGAAGGCAAGTTCAAGGAACTTGCGGCCGGCAAGCGCGGACGGATTGGTCGAGTCGCGGCGCAGGGTCGAGATCAACTGGGCGCGAATACGCTCGACATCAGTTGGCTCGAACCGCGCCGAGGTCAACGCCATGCGCAGCAGGTCGTAGGCCTCGTCCTTGTTGTCCTTGAGCATGCGGAGCGAGCCGCGGAAATGATCGCGCGTCACCTGGAAGCTGAGCTCGATGGCGCGGCGATCGAGCCGCTCGTGGAAGGTTTTGGAATCGAGGTCGCCGGAGCCTTCGTCGAGCAGGTCGGCGACCATGTTGGCGACGCCGGGCTTGCCCGCCGGATCCTGGCTTGCGCCGCCTCCGAAGGCATATTCCATCGCGATCAGCGGCACGGTCGAATCCTGCACGAACCACGCTTCGATGCCGCCGGGCGACACCAGGCGCTGGATCTTGGCTGCAGCCTGCGAGGGCGCGGACGAGAGTGCCAGCAGCGTGGCGCAGGCGCCGCCGATCAGTGCCGCGCGGCGGGTGAGGGAATAGTTCACGAGCGCTTCTCCTCGCGTTTCGACGCAGAATCCTTGATCAGATAGCCGGTCACCGACCGCTTCTTGTCGAGCCATTTTGCCGCGGCGTCACGTACCTGCTCGGCGGTGACGGCGCGGATGCGCTCCGGCCAGCTCCTGATGTCGTCGACGCTGAGCCCCGTAGTCAGCGCGCCGCCATACCAGCGCGCCAGCGTTGCCTGATTGTCCTGGGCGTAGATCGCCTCTGCGATGAGTTGGGTCTTGACCCGCTCGAGGTCCTCGGCGCGGGCCGGATTCTGCGCGATATCGGCGATCACCTTGTCGACCGCCTCCTCGATCTGTGCGAACTCGACGCCGGGCTTCGGCGTCACCGAGATCGAGAATTGCGACGGGTCGAGCGCGGTGCCCTGGTAGCCGGCACCGGCGCTGATCGCGAGCCCGCGTTCGATCACCAGCGCGCGGTACAGATAGGAGTTGGCGCCGCCGCCCATCAGTTGCGCGAGCACGTCGAGCGCCGTGCTCTCGCCGGCCGCCGCGGTCGAGGCCGAGGGCACCAGGTAATAGCGGCGCAGGCCAGGCTGCTCGACGCGCGGATCGGACAGGGTGACGGTACGCGGCGCCGCCGGCGTCGGCTCCTGCGGCCGGATCCGCTTTTCGGGGATCGCGGGCTGCGCGGGGATCGCGCCGAAATTCTTTTCCGCCAGCGGGCGGACATCCTTGGCGTCGACGTCGCCGGCGACGATCAGGATCGCGTTGTTCGGGGCGTAGAAGCGGCGGTAGAAGGCAAGCGCATCCTCGCGGTCGAGCTTTTCGATCTCCTGGCGCCAGCCGATCACTGGCCGGCCATAGGGATGGTTGAGATAGAGCGCGGCCATGATCTGCTCGGTCAGCCGTGCATCCGGGTTGTTGGCGACGCGCATGTTGAACTCCTCGAGCACGACGTCGCGCTCGGGAAGGACGTTTTCATCCTTGAGGATGAGACCGGTCATGCGGTCGGCCTCGAACTCCATCATGGTGGCAAGCTGCTCGCGCGGCACGCGCTGGAAGTAGCCCGTGTAGTCGACGGAGGTGAAGGCGTTCTCGTTGCCGCCGACCCGCAGCACGGTCTGCGAGAACTCGCCGGCCGGGTGCCTGGTCGTTCCCTTGAACATCAGATGCTCGAGGAAATGGGCGAGCCCGGATTTGCCCGGCGTCTCGTCTGCAGAACCGACCTTGTACCAGATCATCTGGGTAACCACCGGCGTGCGGTGATCGGGGATCACCACGACCTGCAGGCCATTGCCGAGGGTGAAGCTCGCGGGGCGCTCTGACGTGACGGTGGTCTGGGCGCTAAGGCTGCTGCCGGACAGCGAGATCGTGGAGACGAGCGCGGCAATGAACAGGGCAGTTGATCGACGTGAGGGCATCATGATCCTTTTGGGAGCCCGGCATTGTCGCCGGGGCACGAAAGCCCGGGATCATACGCGGCGTCGCTCACGCCGGACATCACGAAGATGGGAGGCGGGTGCCTTCCGGGATTAAATGATCGCAAGGTTGAGCGGCTGGCGATGTCCGTCAAAGCGGCTATTTCATCTCCTTGCCGCTCTGCACGTCGTACTGGCCCTGGTTCACGATCGGCTTCTGTGGCCCCGTGCCGTAGGCAAAGTTCGGTGAGGGCGTCTGGTAGCCCGGAGGTGGCTCAGTCAGGGATTCGCGGTTCGGTTCACCCTTGAACTGGGTGGACTCGCTGCTGTTTCCCTTGAACATACCGAGCAGGCCGCCGGTATAGCCGAGCTCGGCCGGGCTTAGCGACGGATTTTTGGTCACGCCCGGCTCGATTGGATCCTTTTTATCGGTAGCGGTCGCCTGCTTCCTGCCAATCTCGATTTCCTGGCGCGTAAGCGGCTGAGCCGCCTCCCACTGCTCCTTCTTCTTTTCCTTCTTGCGTGCCTCGATCGCCGCCTTGCGCTTGGCCACGTCAGGGTCCTTCGGCCAGTTCGGCGCGTTCGCTTGCGCGGCGGAGGCCGGCGGAGGCAGGTCGATCTTCGGCGGCACCACCAGGGGCGAGCGCTCGCGGTAGTCGATGCCCTTGTTCGCCATGCTCTTGGCGCCGAGACCGGTCATGAGGTTGTCGATGAGCCTCTCTTCGAAGGTCATGCCGTCGTCATCGTCGTCATCATCGCCGGCACGCGCGGCGCCCGCCACCATGACCAGGCCGATCCCGGCGGCCACCACGGCCAGGCGCAGGCCGCGCAGCAGGGTCGGCCGGGAGGTTTCGATCAGATAACCGCGGGCTTCGGTGTGGCGCATAGCGCGATTCCCATCTCAAATTTCGGCAAAGCGATCACAGGCATAGGCGCAATTCCGCCGCCTGCAGCCACGCGACCGCCGCCCGGCTCGTATCGGTCGGGATCAGGGCGCTTTTACGGCGGGTACCCCCAGGAAGGAATCATACAGGAGGGCTGCAACACCGGCAACGATCGCTGCATCGGCGAGGTTAAAGACATACCAATTATAGGTATTTCCCGCGATCTCGACATGAAACAGGGCAAAATCGACCACGGCTCCGTAAGCGAATCGGTCGATGCCGTTGCCGATGGCGCCGCCAATGATCAGCCCAAGCGCTACCGTGGCAATCCAGGTCCGGGATCGCGCCATCCAGATCGCCAGCACGATGACTGCAACCGCTTTGACCACCACCAGGGCGAGCTGGGCCGCCGGGCTCTCGCTCTGGAACCAGCCAAAGCTGATGCCCGGGTTCCAGGCCAGCACAAGGTCGAAGAACGGCGTCACCCGAACCGCGCCGCGACGGGCGATATCGAACACGTTGAGCAGCCAGAGCTTGCTGGCCTGATCAATGATCAATGTCGCGATGGCCGCGATCACGCCGGCGCGGAGCGGAGAGGTCAAGCCGTGACCCCCAGCGCCTTCCACTCGCGCAGCGCCTGCGCGTCGCGCGGCGAGACGTCAGGATATTCGGGGTCCTCGCCGATGGTGGGTAGGATCTTCCACGAGCGCGCGCACTTTGCTCCGATCGCCCTCTCCACCACCACGGCGACGCCGGGCACGTCGTTCAGCCTGAACGCGTTCGCTGGCGGCGCCTCATTGGTTGCCATCGCATTCGAGGTGATGCAGACCTCAGCGAGATCGACGTCGAACAACGTCGCGAAGATCTTCGGTTCCGTGACATAGACCAGCGGCGAGGCCTCCAGCGACGAACCGATGTTCTTGGCAGCGCGTTCGAGCTCGAGCGCGCCGGTGACGACACGGCGCACGTCGCGGATAACATCCCATTTCGCCGCGAGCTTGTCGTCGCGGAATTGCTCGAGGCCTTCGGGGAACAGAGTCAGGTGCACCGACGGCTCGGTGTTCGGCCGGTACATCCGCCAGGCCTCGTCGGCGGTGAAACTCAGGATCGGCGCGAACCACTTCAGGATCGCGTCGCACAGCAGGTCGATCGTGGTCAGCGCCGCCTTGCGTGCCACCGAGGACGGCGGATCGCAATAGAGCGTGTCCTTGCGGATGTCGAAGTAGAACGCCGACAACTCTGTGTTCATGAAGGCGGAGAGGCTTGCGACCACGGTCTTGTAGTCGAACTCGGCATAGGCCTTGCGGATGTTTTCCGCCTGACCAGCCAGCCCATGCAGCATCAGCCGCTCCAGCTCCGGCATGTCGGCATAAGCGATCTTCTCGGTCGGCTTGAAATGGTGCAGCGTACCGAGCATCCAGCGGATAGAGTTGCGCAGCTTGCGATAGGTCTCGATCGTGTTCTTGAGAATCTCGGGGCCGATGCGCTGGTCGTCGGCATAGTCGGTGGCGCAGACCCACAGCCGCAGGATGTCCGCTCCGGAATCCTTGATCACCTTCTGCGGCTCGACGGTGTTGCCGAGCGATTTCGACATCTTGCGGCCGTTCTCGTCGAGCGTGAAGCCGTGGGTGAGCACGATGTCGTAAGGAGCCCGACCCCGCGTGCCGCAGCTCTCCAGCAGCGAGGAGTGGAACCAGCCGCGATGCTGGTCGCTCCCTTCGAGATACATCACAGTGTCGTCGCCGCCGTCGACCTTGCGGACGATGTTGCCCAATTGCGGAAAGTTCTGCCGGTCTTCCAGCACGAACGCATGCGTCGAGCCGGAATCGAACCAGACGTCGCAGATGTCGTCGACCTTCTTCCAGTCTTCCGTCGCGCGGGCCCCGAGGAAGCGTTCGCGGGCGCCGTCCTTGTACCAGGCGTCGGCGCCTTCCTCCATGAAGGCCTCGGTGATGCGCTGATTGATGACCTCGTCCTGCAGGATCTCGGCGGAGCCGTCGCCTTTCTCGCGCACGAACACGGCGATCGGCACGCCCCATGCGCGCTGGCGCGAGATCACCCAGTCGGGGCGGTTGGCGATCATGCCGTTGATGCGGTTCTGGCCCGCCGGCGGGACCCACTGCGTCACCGAGATCGCGCGCAGCGCGCGGGCGCGCAGCGTGTCGCCCTTCCTTGCATGGCCGTTCTCGGCGATGTCCTTGTCCATCGCGATGAACCATTGCGGCGTGTTGCGGAAGATCACCGGCTTCTTGGAGCGCCAGGAATGCGGGTATTGATGCTTGAGGCGCCCGCGCGCCAGCAGCTTGCCGGCCTCGACCAGGGCCTTGATCACGGCCTCGTTGGCATCGCCCTTTTCGCCCTTGTCGTTGAGCACGCGCTTGCCGGTGAAGCCGGGGGCCTGTGCGGTGAAGGCGCCGTTCTCGTCGACCGTGTAGGGGATCGTCGTGTTGATGCCGCGCGCCTCGAGTTCGCGCGTGTTGGCCGTCCAGACGTCGAAGTCTTCGCGGCCGTGGCTCGGCGCCGTATGCACAAAGCCGGTACCGGCATCGTCGGTGACATGCTCGCCGGCGAGCAGCGGCACGGTGAATTCATAGCCGCCGGAGAAGCCCTTCAACGGATGGGCGCATTCCACCGCGTCCAGCGTATCGCCTGGAATGTCGCGCACCTTCTCGTAGGCCGTGACGCGCGCCTGTTTGAACACGCCTTCCGCCAGGGCGTCGGCGAGGATCAGCAAATCGCCCGCCCTGGTCCAGTTGTCGGCGGGTGCCTCGGTGACCTTGTAGAGGCCGTAGGCGATCCTCGGCGAGAACGAGATGGCGCGGTTGCCCGGCAGCGTCCAGGGCGTGGTGGTCCAGATCACGACAGAGGCATTGGCGAGCGCGCCGTGCGCCGGCGAGGTGACCGGGAATTTCACCCACACCATGTCCGAGGTATAGTCCTCGTATTCGACCTCGGCTTCCGCAAGCGCGGTCTTCTCGACCACGCTCCACATCACCGGCTTGGAGCCGCGATACAGCGTGCCGTTGGCGGCGAACTTCATCAGCTCGCGCGCGATCTGCGCTTCGGCAGGATAGCTCATCGTCTCGTAGGGGTGGTCCCAGTCACCGATGATGCCGAGCCGTCTGAACTCCTCGCGCTGCACGTTGATCCAGTACGTTGCGTAGGCGCGGCATTCCTTGCGGAACGCGACCATCGCGGCGGAGTCGCGGAAATCGGGTTTCGGCTTGCCCTTGGACCGGTAGTTCTCCTCCTCGATCTTCCATTCGATCGGCAGGCCGTGACAGTCCCAGCCCGGGACGTAATTGGAATCGAAGCCGAGCATTTGCTGGCTCTTGGTGACGACGTCCTTGAGGATCTTGTTCAGCGCGTGCCCGATATGGATGTTGCCGTTGGCGTAGGGCGGGCCGTCATGCAGCACGAATTTGGCACGGCCCCGGGCGGACTGGCGCAGCTTCTCGTAGAGGCCGATGTCGTTCCAATATTTGAGAATCTCCGGCTCGCGCTGCGGCAGGCCGGCGCGCATCGGGAAGTCGGTCTGCGGCAGATAGAGGGTCTTGGAATAGTCTCTGGCGTCGGTCTTTTGCGGCATATCGGACATAAGGGCTCTGATCTGGCTCAGAAGGGCGCGGAAACGCGATCAATCGCGGGTGCAAACGACGAAATCCCGGTCTTGCGCCGAGCCTAAAGGCTCAGTCGGAAGCCGGGCCGCTAATATTGATGTTGCGCCGCACGAACATGGGCGCCTTCCATAGCAGCCGAAAGTGAAATCGCAAAGCCTCCGGTTTTCCGCGAAATCGGGACTCCGGACGCCGTCAGCCCAAGCGTGGCCGGGCCGGATTTCCCGTCACGGTCGCATGTGGCGCCACGTCTCGCGTCACCACGCTGCCGGCGCCGATGACTGCACCGTCACCAATGGTAACGCCGGGCAGGATGATGGCACCACCGCCGATCCAGACGTCGTTGCCGATCCGTATCGGACGGCCAAATTCCAGTCCGGCGCGCCGTGTCTCGGCGTCACGCGGATGATCGGCGGTATAGATCTGCACGGCGGGACCGATCTGGGTGCGGTCGCCGATCGTCACCTCGACGACGTCAAGGATCACGCAATTGAAATTGAGGAACACGCCGTCGCCGAGACTGATGTTGTAGCCGTAGTCGCAGAAAAACGGCGCGCGGATCACCGAATCGTTGCCGACCCGACGGAAGCGTTCGCAGAGCAGCGCGTGCAGTTCGTGTGCGTGGGAGGCCGATGATGCGTTGTAGCGCATCATCCATTGTTCTGCGGCGGTGTGATCGGCGGCGAGTTCCTGGTCCGGACGATAGAGCTCACCAGCGAGCATTTTCTGTTTCTCGGTCTTGTTCAACCAATCGCTCCGAGCTTCGGGAACGCGTCCGGTGCTGCAGCCAAGGCCGCACGTGCCTTGGCGCTATCGTCGTCCATCTGGCGGATCAGCGCATCGATGCTGCTGAATTTCAGCTCGTCGCGGATGAAGGCGATGAAGGCGACGTCGAGCACCGAGCCGTAGAGGTCGCCCGTGAAGTCGAACAGGAAGACTTCGAGCAACGGCGCGCCGTTGTCGAAGGTCGGGCGGCGGCCAAAGCTTGCGACACCGTCGATCCGTTTGGATCCGCGCCCGACCCGCACCGCATAGATTCCATGCTTCAAGCCGCAATGCCTGTCGAGGCGGATATTGGCGGTGGGATAGCCGAGATCGCGCCCGCGCTTCTCGCCGTGGATCACCTCGCCGGTGATGAACCACGGCCCGCCCAGCATGGCGGTGGCGTCGGCGATGTGACCTTCGGCAAGCGCCATGCGGATCGCGCTGGAGGACACCGGACGCTCCTCGATATCGACATGGGCCTGCACGTCGACCTCGATCCCGAGCCGCGGCGCCTCGCTGACCAGAAGGCTCGGCGAGCCGACGCGGCCCTTGCCGAAATGGAAGTCGTAGCCGACCGCGATCCCGCTGATGCCGAGCCGTCCGACCAGGTCGTGGTGAATGAAATCTTGCGCGGTGGTGCCGGCGCGCGCCTTGTCGAAGGTCATCACCACGGCGCCGGCGAGCCCCGTCGCAGCCAGGAGGCGCAGCTTGTTGGTCTCGTCGGTGAGGCGGAATTGCGGGCTGTTCGGGCTGAAGAAGCTGCGTGGATGCGGCTCGAAAGTCACCGCGAGCGCCGGCTTGCCATGGGCCTTGCCCATTTGCAGGGCCGCTCCGATCACGGCGCGGTGACCGAGGTGGACACCGTCGAAATTGCCCATCGCGACAACGGCTCCCTTCGGGATAGCGGCGGCAGGGGTATCGTCGCGGATAACGGTAAAGCCTGTGGTCATTTCCGGGATTCTTCAAGGATTCTCAAGCATGATCTCTTGCCGACGGACCGTGACTTGCTCGCGCCTCGGGAGTCAAGCGGTCGGAATTCGCATCAAATCGATAACAATCCGAATTCTGCGGGTTAACGCGCTGTTTAACGCCGGCTGATAGAGCTTCCGTGAAAACTGCGGGCCGCGCAGGCCTGTCTGTCGTGGTTGCGTTAGCGTCGCGTGGGGGAGTGAAGATGGCGGTTGATTTGTCCATGCCGGTTCTGGTGGTTGATGACTACAGCACCATGATCCGCATCATCCGGAATCTTCTTAAGCAACTCGGCTTCGAGAATATCGACGATGCCTCCGACGGTTCGGCGGCGCTGAACAAGATGCGCGGCAAGAAGTATGGCCTCGTGATTTCCGACTGGAATATGGAGCCGATGACCGGCTACGACCTGCTCAAGGAAGTCCGCGCCGATCCCAACCTCGCGACCACGCCTTTCATCATGATCACGGCGGAATCCAAGACCGAGAACGTGATCGCCGCCAAAAAGGCCGGCGTGAACAATTACATCGTCAAGCCCTTCAACGCCGCCACGCTGAAGACGAAGATCGAGGCGGTGTTCCCCGACATGGCGACCGCGTAAGGCGCTCACCGCTTCGGTGATAATTTTTGTCATACCGGTCAACAGCCCGGGCATGACGGCATCGCGCGCGGCAACTACCAGCGCAGCTCGCGCATCAATGCGCGGGGCGGGTGGCCGAACAATTCCTTCACCGAGCCCTGGTCGAGCTGGTCGATACCCTCGAATTGCTCGGAGTGGATGCCGCGGGTGATGAACAGGCAGTCGATGCCGAAGCCGTGAGCGCCGGCGAGATCGGTGCGCACGGAATCGCCGATCGCGAGCACGCGGCTCGGCTCAACGGCGTGTCCGCGCCGCTTGGCGGCCAACGCCATGGCGCGTTCATAGATCGGCCGGTGCGGCTTGCCGTAGAAGATCACTTCGCCGCCAAGCTCGCGATAGAGTTCGGCGATTGCGCCGGCGCAATAGATCAGGCGGTCGCCGCGCTCGACCACGATGTCGGGATTGGCGCAGACCAGCGTCAGCTTGCGCTCGCGCGCTTTCAACAGCATATCGCGGTAGTCTTCCGCGGATTCGGTCTCGTCGTCGAACAGTCCCGTGCAGATGATGTAGTCCGCCTGCTCCAGCGGGACCAGCACGGCGTCGAGGCCGCGGTGAATCGAGCCGTCGCGCTCGGGGCCGACCCAGAGGATCTTCTGCCCAGGATGATCGGAAACGAAGTGACGCGTGAGGTCGCCGGACGAGACGATCGCGTCACAGGTCTCGTCCGCGACGCCGAGCTTGCGCAACTGTCGCTGCACGGAATCGGCCGGTCGCGGCGCATTTGTGATCAGGATGACGGTGCCGCCCTGCTGGCGGAAGTTGTGCAGCGCCGCGCAGGCTTCGGGGAAGGATTCGAGCCCGTTATGCACGACGCCCCAAATGTCGGACAGTACGACCTCGACACCTCCGACGAGGTCGCGCAGCCGCTCGACGAAGCGCAGCGATGTCATGACGACGCTGACCCGCTAGCCCGGGCCGACGGCGCGGCGCGCCAGCGCGGCATTACCCGTTGCACGCGCCGGCTCCGTGGCGGAGGCGGAGACGAGAGTTGAATTGCTGGCGCCATTGGGGTCCTGCGGCTTGGTCTGCGGGGCCCCGGCGGTAGCAGATGCGCCTTCCGGCCGCAACGGTCGCGGCGGCGCGAACAGGAAGCCCTGGCCGAACCGTACGTCGTAGTCGAGCAGGTCGACCACCGCGCGCTCGCCTTCGATCTTTTCGGCGATCAGGTCGATGCCGTAACGGCCGAGCAGGTCGGAAAGGTCGGAGGGATGGATATCGGAGGCGGAGCTCTGCTTCGGGTCGAGCAGCAGCGCCGCCGGCACCTTGATGAAGCGGACGCCGCGGTCCGCAAGCTCGCGCGGCTCGAGGCGGAGATCGGTGACATGGTCGATCGAGAAGTGGTAGCCGCGCTGCGATAGCGCGGCCAGATTTTCGCTCTCGGTCGGGCCCAGATTGCGGAAGGTGGCCTGCTTGAATTCGAGCACGAAGGAGGGCGCCAGCGCACGGTTGGCCTCGAGGAAATCCAGGCACTGGGTAAAATTGGCTGATGTCGCGAGCGTCGCCGCGGAGACGTTGCAGAACACGCCGACATCCTTGTTGCGCACCATCAGGCGGCGCAGCACCTGGACACACCGCAGCATCACCATGTGGTCGATGCGGCCGATCAAGCCGCCGGCCTCGGCGATTCCGATGAAGTCATCGGCGGCCAAAATCTGGTCCCGCTCGTCGCGCAGCCGCGTCACCGCCTCGTAGTAGCGCACCTTGCGCTGCGGCAGCGTCACCATCGGCTGTAGGTAGATGTCGAGGCGGTTGTCCTCGATCGCGTTCTTTACCGCGCCAAGCAGTTGGCTTTCGCCGCGCGCGACCGCGGCGGGCTCGGCGGCAACAGGCCCGGGCGCCAGTTGGGGTGTCGTGCCGACCTCCGGCAAAGGGGCGACAAATGGCAACGGTTCGTCCCGTGGCGGTTCAGCCCGCCGGCCGACCGCAGACGGAGGAGCGGCCGCCGCGCCTGCCGCCAGCATGTCCTCATGGCTGGCGACGGAGGCGGCGAGCTGATTCACCAGCACGCCAAGTTCGTTGATCTCGCCGGCCAGGGCCTGCATGCGATCGGCGCCGGTGGAATTGGCTGATACCACGCGCCCTTCAACTGCGGCGAGCCGACGGCCGAATTCGGCTACCTGGCGGGCGAGGTCGGCGGTGCCGCGCGACAGGTCCGCGATCTGGCCGCCAACGTCGGTGCGGTCACGCAGCCGCATCGTGACGGCGTTGTAGAGGATCATGAAGGTCAGGGCGGTCAGAGCCACGATCGCGGATTCCGACCCGCTGATCCCCGCGACCGAATACAGGACGAAACCCAGTGAGGCTGCGACCAGCACCATGCAGATGGCGATGAAGATCGTCGAGATGCGAATCATGTCGTGCGCGGCGTCCCCAAGTGCGCTGACCTTAGCATCATTGTTGATTCGACGGGCGCGTGATCTTCGGAACCGGCTGGAACTGAACACGATTTTCGCGCCGCCGCCGTCTTGCCGGCGGCTTCGGATCAGAGATCGCCCGCCGCGATCCAGAATACTTCGCCCTCGGAATCCTCGGTATCCAGCCAGAGCAGCGGCAGGCTCGGATAGGAGGCCTCCAGATTGTCGCGGCCGCGGCCGATCTCGCAAAGCAGCCCGCCATGAGGCGTGAGATGCTGTTTCGCCTCATCGAGGATGCGGCGCACGACGTCCAGTCCATCAGCGCCGCCGTCGAAGGCTAGTTTTGGCTCGGCGCGGCACTCGCGGGGGAGCGATGCCATGCCCTCGGCATCGACATACGGCGGATTGGAGATGATGAGGTCGTAGCGTTTGTCGCCGAGCGGCTTGAACAGGTCGCCGCGGTGCAGCGTCATGCGGCCCTCGAGGCCGTAGTCGGCGACGTTGCGCGCGGCGACGTCGAGCGCATCCTTTGAAATGTCAACCGCGTCGATCGGGGCATTGGGAAAGGTGCGGCATGCCAGGATCGCGAGGCAGCCGGAACCGGTGCAGAGGTCGAGCACGCCCGTAACGTTCTCGGGATCGCCGATCAGCGAGGTGCCCTCATCGCCGTCGCCGAAATGCGAATCGAGCACTTCGCCGATGAAGGAACGCGGCACGATGGTGCGCTCGTCGACATAGAACGGTAGGCCGCGCATGTAGACCTTGTTGACGAGATAGGCGGCCGGCTTGCGCGTCGCGATGCGGCGCTCGATCAGCTCGAGGAGCTGCTTACCCTCCGCGGCCGTGACGCGCGCGGCCGCGAATGCCTCGAACTGATCGGGATGCAGATGCAGCGTCTCGCAGACGAGGAAGGCGGCCTCGGCCATCGGATCGGTGGTGCCGTGCGCGAATACGAGGCTCGCCGCGTTGAAGCGGCTGACAGCGTAGCGGACGAAATCGAACAACGTTTGGAGCTCGCCGGGCGGGACCTTCGGCGGCTTGGGCGCGGCGGGACGGCCCTTCGCCGGCACTTTGCTGCGCTTGGCCATCAGGACTTGGTCCAGCGCGCGGCTGCTGCGTCATCGTGATCGCTGGCCTCGATCCAGCCGGTGCCGTGCACGCCTTCCTCGCGCTTCCAGAACGGCGCGTTGGTCTTGAGGTAGTCCATCAGAAATTCGGCGGCCTCGAACGCGGCCCGCCGGTGCGGCGAGGCGGTCACGACCAGCACGATGTTCTCGCCCGGCGCGATCCGGCCGAAGCGATGGATGACGGCGAGCCCCTGCAGCGGCCAGCGCGACAGCGCCTCGTCGGCATGGCGGCGGATCTCGGCTTCCGCCATTTCCGGATAGTGTTCGAGCGTCAGCGCTGCGATTGGTTCGCCCTTCTCGCTGCCGCGGCAGATGCCGGTGAAGCTGACGACCGCGCCGATATCGGTGCGGCCCTTCGTCAGCGCCGCGATCTCCTGCGCGACGTCGAAGTCGGCGTCCTGGATGCGGATGGTTGCAGCGACGGTCATGCGGTCTCGTTTGTCCGACACGTTTCTCCAGGCGAACCGGTAGCCGCTACGCCTGAAAACGCAAGCTGAAGCGCGATCAGATCAGGATGAATCATCATCGCGCTATAGCTTGTTGTTTGCGCATGATCTTTCGGAAAACCGCTGCGCACTTTTCCGGATCATGCTTTAGCCGCCGGTCATTGGCGGGAAGAACGCGATCTCGCGGGCACCCGCAATCATTGCGTCCGGCTTCACATGCGCGTGGTCGATCGCGGCGCGGATCACCTTCGGCTTCTCGAAGGCATGGGCATAGGTCTCGCCGCGCGCGGCGAGCCAGCCGATCAGGTCATCGACAGTGCGTACCTCGGCCGGCGGTTCGAGGGTCTCTTCCGCCTTGCCGATACGCTCGCGGACCCAGGCAAAATACTTCACCCTCATGCCTCATCCTCCTTGATGAGGTGATGGATGCCGGCGCGGAAATAATCCCATCCGGTGTAGATCGTGAAGATCGCCGACATCCACAACAGCACGATGCCGATCAGCGTGGTCGCCGGAATGATCTGCTCGCCGGCTTCGCCGGCAATCAGGAAGCCGATTGCCACGAGTTGGACCGTTGTCTTCCACTTCGCCAGCTTGGTGACGGGAACGCTGACGCGCAGTCCGGCCAGATATTCGCGCAGGCCCGAGACCAGGATCTCGCGGCACAGGATCACGATCGCCGCCCACAGCGTCCAGCCATGGATGCTGTTGTCGGCCGCCAGCATCAGCAGGCACGACGCGACGAGGAGCTTGTCGGCGATTGGATCGAGCATCCGGCCGAAGGCCGATTGCTGGTCCCACATCCGGGCGTAGTAACCGTCGAGATAGTCGGTCACCCCGGCCGCGATGAACACGGTCAGTGCCACCCAGCGCAGCCATAGCGGCCCGTCCAGGATTGACTGCCAGTAGACGCAGCCGATCACCACCGGGATGGCGGCGATGCGTGCATAGGTCAGAATATTCGGAAGGGACATAGTCTTGGGCTGTCCCCTGGTCGTGGCGATGTTCATTCGTCCTACCAATACCGCTAAAGCCGGAAGGTCAACAGTGCGTACCCACACGATTCGTCACAGGCGACGCCCGTGGGACTCTTGCCTCCCTTTAACCCGGCTGGGCGTGGAAAAACTCGAAAATCTTTCGGGCACTCTCGGCGCTCACGCCGGGAACCTTGCCGAGATCGGCAATCGAGGCCCGCTCGATCTCCTTCAGCGTTCCGAAATGGCGCAGCAAGGCCCGCTTGCGTGAGGGGCCGATGCCCGGAATTTCCTGCAGTCCGGCCTCGCGGATGTCCTTTTTGCGCAGCTTGCGGTGCGAGCCGATCACGAAACGATGCGCCTCGTCGCGCAGCCGCTGGATGAAATAGAGCACGGGATCGCGCGGCTCGAGTTTGATGGCCTCGCGGTCCGGCATGAACAGCGTTTCGCGGCCGGCGTCGCGATCCGGCCCTTTGGCAACCGCCATCAGCGTGACCTGGGTCAGGCCGAGGACCTCGAAGATCTCCCGCGCGGCATTCAGTTGCCCGCGGCCGCCGTCGATGATCACGAGATCGGGCCATTGCGGGAACGAATCGTCGTCCGCCTTGATCCTGGCGGCGTCGTCGCCCTCGGCGGACTTCAAGAGCCGCTTGAAGCGCCGCTCCAACACCTCGCGCATCATCGCGTAATCGTCGCCGGGCGTCAGCCCTTCGGACTTGATGTTGAACTTGCGGTACTGGTTCTTTACGAAGCCGTCCGGGCCCGCCACGATCATCGCGCCAACCGCATTGGTGCCCTGGATGTGGCTGTTGTCGTAGACTTCGATACGCTTCGGCGTGTGCGGCAGGCCGAGGGTCGTGACCATCCCCTCGAGCAACCGGCCTTGGGTCGCGGTATCGGCAAGCCTGCGGCCAAGCGCTTCGCGCGCGTTAGTGAGCGCGTGGCTGATCAGCTCCTTCTTCTCTCCGCGCCTGGGTGCGGACACCTCTACCTTGCGTCCCGCCTTGACCGACAGCGCGTCGGCGAGCAGCCCGCTCTCCTCGATCTCATGCGAGAGCAGGATCAGCTTCGGCGGCGGCTTGTCGTCGTAGAATTGCGCGAGGAACGAGGACAGCACTTCCTCGGGGGTGAACGTCTTCTCCGCGCGCGGGAAATAGGCGCGGTTGCCCCAGTTCTGGCCGGTGCGGAAGAAGAAGACCTCGACGCAGGAGTAGCCGCCTTCCTGGTGGATCGCGAACACGTCGGCCTCTTCCACTGTGCGCGGGTTGATGCCCTGCTGCGACTGGATCGCCGACAGCGCTGCGAGGCGGTCGCGGTAGAGCGCAGCGGTCTCGAACTCGAGTTCGCCTGACGCCTTCTCCATCTCGGCGGCGAGCAGTTCCTTCACGGCGTGGCTGCGGCCGGAGAGGAATTCGGTCGCCTCGCGCACCAGTTCGGTATAGCCCGTGAAATCGATTTCGCGTGTGCAGGGGCCCGCGCAACGTTTGATCTGGTAGAGCAGGCAGGGTCGCGTGCGGCTTTCGAAGAAGCCGTCGGTGCAGGAGCGGATCAGGAACGCGCGCTGCAGCGCCGTAATGGTGCGGTTGACGGCGCCCGCGGAGGCGAACGGTCCGAAGTATCGGCCAGGCCGGGTTTGCGCGCCGCGATGCTTGAGGATCTGAGGCGCCCAATGGTCGCCGGTGATAAGGATGTAAGGAAACGACTTGTCATCGCGCAATTGAACGTTGAAGCGCGGCCGGAGTTGCTTGATCAGATTGGCTTCCAGCAGCAACGCCTCGGTTTCGGTCGCGGTCGAAACGATCTCGACGCTGGTGGTCGCCGCGATCATGCGCAGGATACGGGCCGGCTGTGGCGCATTCACGCGCGCATAAGACGACAGCCGTTTACGGATGTTCTTTGCCTTGCCGACATAGAGCACGTCGTTAGCGCTGTTGAGCATCCTGTAGACGCCAGGCGAGGTGGGCGCGAGGCGGACCGCGTTCTCGATCGCAGCGTGCCCGACCGCGAGCGGGCCCTCGGCAATCGCCTCGCCGGCGTCGTCCGGGACGTCGGGCAGGCGGGCCTCGTCGTCCTCGTCGGCCGCAGAGGTCTCAGGATCAACGTCGCCCGTATCGAGCACGAGGTCGTCCTGTGGGGCGACGGAGTTCGGACCGCTCCGTGCCTTTCGGGCCGGCGGCGTCGGTTGGCTTCGAGAATCGTGAACCATGTGGCCTAAATTAAGCGCTGGGGCGCGCCGGCGCCAGAACCACCGCCACAGGGAAATCTGCCCCAATTGCAGGGGGTTACAGAACACGGAACGCACGCCAGGCAGCGCAACGCATTGTTAAGATTGATGGGCGGGCGGTAACCCGCCTTAACAGGCCCTTAACTTAAAACTCTCGATAAATCCCAACGAAAAAAGTGGATATCCGTAACCATGCCGGCCTTTCGCCGGCGGGTCGCGGCAGTTGCGTGGTGGAGCGTACCGATGACCCGGTTGGTTTTGCGTGTGCTGGGCTTGATCGTCGGAGCCTGGACCACGTCGGCGGCTTCGGCCGACGTCAATTATGGCTCGCAAGCGCCCTACACCGTCTACCAGCCGCTCAATGCCTATAGCTGGGCCGGTCCGTATCTCGGCGGGAATGTTGGCTACACTTGGGGGTCGGTCGACAACAATCCGACCAAGCCGTCCGGTTTCGCCGGCGGGGTCCAGGTCGGATACAATTTCCAGAACGGGCCGTGGGTGTTCGGCATCGAGGGCGACATCCAGGCAACGGCTGCCGACGACACTTTCGCGCCGTGGAAGTTTTCCAACCCCTGGTTCGGCACCGTGCGCGGCCGCGCCGGCTATGCCTTCAACAATGTCCTGTTCTACGCGACCGGTGGTCTCGCATTCGGCGAGCTGCGCGGCGAGACCTTCGGCCTGTCGGAATCGCACACCAATGCGGGGTGGACGGTCGGCGGCGGCGCCGAAATGGGCTTTGCCCCGAACTGGAGCGCCAAAATCGAATACCTCTACGTCGATATCGCCAACAGCAACTTCGTGGTCACGGGAGCACCGAACGGCTACGCGTTCAGCCTGATCCGCGCCGGCGTCAACTATCACTTCTAAGAACGAGAAAACGTCGACCACCGACTCCCGGTCGCGACCCCGCGGCCGGGATTTTTTCTCCGATGGAGCATGCGCTGACGTCCGCCCGGAATGCCTGTCGCAAAGTCCACGGTCCGCAAGTCGCGCAATCACCACCGTGTGGAGTCCGCCAGAGCAGCGGCCACATCATGCAGGCAATCCACAGCGAGCACGCGCCGTCGTCGCGCCCGGCAATCAACTCACACGCAAAACGTCATTCCGCGCTTACCCCGAGTCCGATCTCATGATGCGGTCCAAACCAATCGCATCACGATTCAGGCTCAGGCACTCACGACGAAACCACCAGGTTGACCGCCTTGGGGCCTTTGCCCTTCTTGTCCGGTTCGACCTCGAATGTAATGCGCTGTCCTTCAGTCAAATCCTTCAATCCCGCCCGTTCGACGGCCGTGATGTGAACGAACACATCGCGACCGCCGTCATCGGGCTTGATGAAGCCATAGCCCCGCTCTCCGTTAAAGAATTTGACCGTCCCAGTCATGGCCATCGGGAAACTCCTCCCCCGCATTGCTCCACTGCTGCGCGCACGCCGCGTAGCAGTTGACCGACATTCGCTTGTCGGAAGCTTGGCCACCTGAGCAGGCCGATGCTCACGCCACCGGTCTGCCTGGATCTTATTTCGGCCTTGTCACTCCGCCGCAACCATTCGCGGAAGCGGAACGTAAAGCCAGTCATCACAGGATGAGCATAATACGGTTCCGCGCGGCTTGCCTACGCCTCAATCGCACTTTTCAGTGGGAGGTACGCTTACCGCTTCGGCATCTCGAGTCTGAACCTTGCGGCGCCACCCTGGCCGAGCGGCTTCTCGAGTTCGGGCAGGACGATCTTCAACTCGCCTGCCAGCTTCCATGGCGGATTGACGATCAAAAGCCCGGTGGAAACGAGCCCGCCGCCCGCTTCCTGTGGGGCGACACTGAATTCCAAACGCAAGCACTTGCCGGGCGGTTTGCTGTTCGCAGCCCCAGCAACAACCTTGCGGGCTAACTCGTCGGTGGTACGCCGTGATTTTACGGGGTACCACATCAGGTAAGCGCCGGTTGGCCATTTTTCGAATGCGCTCGCAAAACCGTCGGCCAGACGCTCGAACTCGTCCTTGGCCTCGAACGGCGGATCGATCAGCACGAGGCCACGTCGCTCGTTCGGCGGCACGAAGGCCGGCAACGCGGTCCATCCGTCAAGATCGACGACGCGCGCCTGCGCGTCGCGACGCAGCGCATCGATCAAGTGCTTGCGTGCGGCTGGCTCGACCTCGCAGGCGGTAAGCCGATCCTGCGGCCGCAGGAGAGCGCGCGCGATCAACGGCGAGCCGGGATAGGCCCTGAGGCCGCCGCCGGGATTGAACGCTCTGATAATGTCGAGATAGGACGTGACCAGCGGCAGCGCTTTGTCTGAGAAGCGCGCCTGCATCAGCCGTGCAATGCCGGTCAGCCATTCGCCGCCGCGCTGCGCCTCGCTCGATGTCAAGTCGTAGAGCCCGGCGCCGGCATGGGTGTCGATGACGCGAAACGGCGCCTGCTTCTCCTGCAGATAGGTGAGCATGCGCACGAGCACGATATGCTTGATGACGTCGGCGAAACCGCCGGCGTGAAAGGCGTGACGATAATTCATGAGATAGCAGTTACCACGTCATTGCGCGCGCAGCGACGTCTCCGGCATGGCTCGTTGGGATGAGGGGGCGCGGTCTTCGCACCGACACGTCTTTGCAATGAAGGAAAGCGGCTCCTGGATCATCATGCGATTAGATCGAATCGCATCATGATCTCATGTCCTTGCTTGAGCGTGATCTCCGCGCAAACGCTACGCGTTTGTCGCGAGGGAAAACTGCAACGCACTTTTCCGGATCATGCTCTAGCCGCCGCGAATCGGCGGCATCAGCACCTGTTCGCGGCGGCAGGCGCGACGGTCGATCTCCTCGCAGGAGCGGAATTGCAGGTCCTTGCTGAGACAGATCCGCACCTCGCTGAGACGTCTGCTGTCGCAGGTCACCGATATCGCCGAATTGCTCAACCCCGGATTGGCCTTGATGAAGGCATTCTCCAGCTCCTCAGGCGCGATCGTCTTCGGCTCCGACAATTGCAGGAATTCCTCGGGGATTTTGACCGCGGCGCGGGCTCTGCGAATGCTCTCGAAATAGGCCCGCGCACCCAGACCGGAGCAGGTGCCGTGCTTGTCCCATTCGTTGAAGATCAACCCCCGAGCCGGCATCAGGTCCAGCATCGAGGACACGATGTTGCGGTCCAGCCGCGGCGAGGGCCGTTGGCAATATTCCGGGAAGCCGCGTTCATATTGTGGCCACAGGCCGTGCACCACGAAGGCGTACGGCCGCCCGCCACACTGGACCTGCGTGCCGCGGCCGTTATTGCCGCGTTCGCTCGCTGTCTCGCAAAAGGAAGGCGACCAGGACAACGACAGCACATAGAAGTCGAACTCGCCCGGCGTGTTCTGCCGCCGGTCCTGTGCCGACGCCCCGCCTGCGCCAAGCAGGACCAAGGCGGCAATCGACATCAAATATCGGGAAATGGTGACCAATCGCGGCATTAAACGCTCCCTTACTCGACCTCGCCAAGCCTAGCAGGGAACCGGAACATTTCAAGAACAAAACGCGTCGGCCCAAAATAGGGTGAGCCGTGAGGCGTCGCTCGCTTCAGCAGAAGGTCAGGGCCGCGCGGCTCTGCATGATGGGTTGTAGGCCCAGTTGCGGTCGAGACCTGTGACGCACCACTCGACCCCCTGGCCGAAACCGGAGAAGCCGCCGTCCTCGAGGATCGAGTAATGCACCGAGCGCGCCTTGCCGTCGCTCAGCATCGCCTCGGCCACGCAATAACGCCGCGGAATATTGTCCGACTGCCAGGGACGGAATGCGATCTCATGGATCCGACTATAGCCGGTGATGACCAGCGGAGAATTCCAGAAGCCGCTTTCCTTCTCCTGGAACTGCGAGGTGATGGTCGGCAACGCCTTCTCGCACTCGGCCACCAGGCCGTCATAGCGCGGACCCGACAGCCAGAAATTCAGTTCGAACGGATTGGCGGCCTGGGCGGTCTCCCCGAATGCCAGCAGGCCGAGCACGACTGCGGCACCGAGGCCGAGCGTCCTGGGGAAAATGAACAGCTTGCGCATGGGAATCCACCCGATAGTCGAATGCGCCAGACGGTGCCGCGAAGCCCCGGCAAGGTCAAGTGCAGCGCGGCAACACCTGCAAAGAACTCCACTTCCAGCCGCCGGCTCACGCTTTTCACGGCCGTCGACGCCCTTTATGTTTAGTCTAGGCGAAATGGAGTCTGCGATGCGAAGGAAATTGGCTGCGTGCCTGGTTGCCGTCTGCGGAATACTGTCCGTTGCGCCGGCGCGGGCCGATTGGGTGCCGCCGTTCAAAGGCAATGACACCGGAGGCATCATCGCCTACTCGCTGGCGACCCAGACCGATGCGCGCCAGCTCGCCGTCGATCATTGCGCCGCCTATGGCAAGGTGGTGAAATTCCTGGCGGTTCAGCTCTATCCGGGCGGTTACCTCTCATTCGCCTGCCGCTGGGTGCCCTACGGCGCAGCCCAACGGCCGCTGCAGACGCTCTACTGACAGTACTTTCGACGCCTACGACAGATTAGCCGGGAGCCCTCGCATGACGCGGCAGCTTGCGTTGCTTGGTTCGGCTGCTTGCCTACTGCTGTCGGCCACCGCCGCCGGCGCGGTCGACCTTCCGCTCCGCAAGGCGGGCCTATGGGAGATGAAGATGGTCAGGACCGGCTCGTCGATGCCGGAAATGACCATGCAGCATTGCACCGACGAGACCACCGACAAGGAGATGAGCACGGCGGCCTCGCCGATGGCGAAGGAAGTCTGTTCCAAGCAGGACATCCAGAAGACTGCGACCGGCTATGTCAGCGACAGTGTCTGCGGCGCGGCCGGCGTCACGGTGACCTCGCATGCCGAGATCACCGGCGACTTCAACTCCGCCTATACGGTCAAGACCACCTCGCATTCCGAGGGCGGCGCGTCCGGCGCGCGGCGCGACACCACAACGACCATCGAGGCGAAGTGGCTCGGCGCCTGCAAGAGCGACCAGAAGCCCGGCGACATCATCATGTCCGGCGGCATGAAGATGAACGTCAAGGACATGGAAAAGCTGAAGGGATTGATCCCCAAGCTGCAGAAGTAGGCTTCCTCCCGCACGAGCGGAGAGAGGGAGAGTCACACCGGCACTCGTACCGCCGCCCGCAAGCCACCCATCGGACTATCGCCGAGCGTGATGTCGCCGCCATGCGAGCGGGCGATGTCGCGGGCGATCGCAAGCCCGAGCCCCGTGCCGCCCTCATCTTGATTGCGTGCATCATCGAGCCGAAGGAAGGGCTTGAAAACTTCCTCGCGCATCTCGACCGGAATGCCCGGCCCGTCGT
This sequence comes from Bradyrhizobium lablabi, assembly GCF_018131005.1. GTDB lineage: Bacteria > Pseudomonadota > Alphaproteobacteria > Rhizobiales > Xanthobacteraceae > Bradyrhizobium > Bradyrhizobium lablabi_D. Next base: position 289,310 of record NZ_JAFCJK010000003.1, on the reverse strand, counting down.
CGTCGACGGTCACGGTGAGATAACGGTGGTCGCGATGACCGGTGATGGAGATCGAGTTGGCGTGGCGCGCTGCGTTGGAGACGAGATTGGCGAGACAGCGCTTGAACGAGGCCGGCTTTACGGTGACGACGGGCAGGCCGTGGAACGTCACCGTGGGGGTATGGCCGTGACGTTCGGCGTCGTTGCTCAATTCCTCCAGCGCCTTCGCCATGTCGGTCGGCTGCGCGATTTCACCGGAATCACCACGCGCGAAGGCGAGATAGTCCTCCAGCATCATCGACATCTCGTCGACGTCCTTGCGCATCGCGTCGATCTCGGGACCTTCGCCAAGCAGGGCCAGCTCGAGCTTGAAGCGGGTCAGGATGGTGCGCAGGTCATGCGAGACGCCAGCGAGCATCGCGGTGCGCTGCTCGATCGAGCGCTCGACGCGCGCCTTCATCTCCAAAAACGCCTGCGCCGCCCGCCGCACCTCGCGGGCGCCGCGCGGCCGGAAGTTGGGCGCCTCACGGCCCTTGCCGAAGCTCTCCGCGGCGTCGGCGAGTCTCAGGATCGGCTTGATCTGGTTGCGCAGGAACAGTACGGCGACGATCAGAAGGATCGTCGAGGTGCCGAGCATCCAGAAGATGAAGATCTCCGAATTGGAGGCGTAGGCAGCGCTGCGCTGGGCGAAGATCCGCATCACGGCGTCATCGAGCTGCACTCGGATCTCGACCAGATTGGATTTGCCGACGGTGTCGATCCAGAACGGACGGTTGATCTGGCGGCCGAGCTGCACCGACAGCGCCTGGTCGAGCAGAGAGAAGAACGGTTTCGGACCGGGCGGCGGCATGTCGCCCATGGGGAGGAAGTCGACCACGAGCTGCAGCCGCTGGCCGATGCGGCGGAGCTGCGCGCGGTCCTTGTCCTGCGGGTAGCTCTTGTAGACGTCGATCAGCGCGGCGATGTCCTGAACCACCGCGGCCGAGAGGCGCCGCGTCACCGTGTTCCAGTGCCGCTCCATGAACACGAAGGCGACCACAGTCTGCAGAATGACCATCGGCACGATCATGATCAGAAGCGCGCGAGCATAGAGGCCGGTCGGCATCCAGCCCTTGAACGCGTTGCCCATCCGGCCATTCGCTCGCGAGACGCGGCGCGAGGCGTTGCGGATCAGGGTCAGGCCGGTGTCAAGCGTGCTCATGACGGCGACTTAAGGCGCGGCTACCAGCCGATAGCCGATGCCGCGCACGGCCTGCAGGAACAACGGATTGGCGGGATCGCGCTCGATCTTGCGCCGCAGCCGGTTGATCTGCACGTCGACGGCGCGCTCGTTGACGGTGCCGCCGCTGGTCAGTGCTGCCCGTGGCACGGTCTCGCCGGGGGTGCTCGCGAGGATGCGCAGCATCTCGCGCTCACGGTCGGTGAGGTGGACGATCTCCTCGCCCTGGCGCAGCTCGCTGCGTTCGAGATGGAAGATGTAGGGACCGAATGCGATCTGCTCGACGGCCGTGACCTGCGGCGGAGCGGTGCGCTTGAGGATGTTGCCGATGCGCAGGACCAGCTCGCGCGGCTCGAACGGCTTTGCGACGTAATCGTCGGCGCCGATCTGCAGGCCCTCGATGCGGGCCTCCGCCTCATGGCGTGCCGTCAGCATGATGATCGGCACCGAGGAGGAGGTGCGGATGAAGCGGGCGAGATCGAAGCCGTTCTCGCCGGGCATCATCACGTCGAGGATGAGGAGATCGAAATGCAGCCCCTGCAGCTTGCTGCGGGCGTCGCTGGCGCTCATCGCCGTCGTGACGCGATAACCCTCGCTGGAGAGAAAGCGCGACAACAGGTCGCGGATGCGGCGATCGTCGTCGACCAGGAGCAGATGCGGTGCATCGTCGGCCGGCTGGAGCGGCGGTCGCACCATGGTTGCAACCTGCGCCACGGTCACTCCCTCGTCTTTCTGCCGCCGCCGAAGATTGTCTCGAGCACCTTGTCGGGATCGTCGCGGTCGATCATGGCGCGCAAGAACTGGCGCACGGTCTCGACGCCGGCCGGATCGATGTCGGCTACCGCGCGGTTGATGCGGTCAGTTTGCAGTCCTGCAAGCTTCGCCACCAGCGCCTCGCCCTTGGGCGTGGCGTAGAGCAGGCGCTGCCGGCGATCGTTGTTACCGGTCTTCTGCACGATGTAGCCTTCGTCGAGCAGCTGTTTCAGCACACGCCCGAGCGACTGTTTGGTGATTCGCAGCACGTCGAGCAGGTCGGCGACCTTCAGCCCGGGATAGCGGGTGACGAAGTGGATCACCCGGTGGTGGGCGCGCCCGAAACCGAAGGCTTCCAATTCATGGTCGGCGTCGCCGACAAAATCCCGGTAGGCGAAGAACAGGAGTTCGATGACATCCCAGCGCAATTCGCGCCCGCCGGTGGTGGGAGACGGATGGTCGCTTCCCTGCGAATCGGGCTTGGCAGCCATGTTCGAGAAATTTATGTCAGTCATATTGACGTATCTTGGGTTCAATGTTACAAAACTGACTGTCACGACGAAACATTAAGTCGTATGCCTGAGACAGCGTCTGAAACGGCCTGATGATGCTCGTGACGGCGGTTTGCGCCGCAATTTGGACTACCGTGCGATTGTCGAGCGGCATATCGCCAAACATACTGGACTTCAGCATTCCGCAAAAGCATGTCCTCAACGGCATGTTGGTAACGGAAACCGGCCGCCAGGCTGGTAGTGGTGAGGTCCGGCAGCAGGTCGGAAGAAAACAGGCCGGTGCTGGAATTGCGCCGGCCTTCGACAGCGGAAAGCAAGGGAATGAATTTGAAATTCGACATCCAGCCTGCGGCGCATCCGACTCAAGAGAAGGAGCGTGCGGCAAGGCTCGTGGACCCGGGCTTCGGCCGGATCTTCACCGATCACATGGCGATCGTCCGCTACAATCAGGCGAGTGGTTGGCATGGGGCGCGCGTCGAAACCCGCGCGAATTTCCCGCTCGACCCTGCCGGAGCCGTCCTGCACTACGCACAGGAGATTTTCGAGGGACTCAAGGCCTACAAGCGCGACGACGGCGGCGTGAATCTGTTCCGCCCCGACGCCAACGCACGGCGCTTCCGGAATTCGGCGGAGCGCATGGCCATGGCGCCGCTGCCGGAACCCGTGTTCATCGACGGGGTCGAGCAACTCGTCCGCATCGATCGCGCCTGGATTCCAGGCGGCGAGGGCAGTCTCTACCTGCGGCCCTTCATGATCGCGAGCGAGGTCTTCCTCGGCGTAAAACCGTCATCGGAATACATCTTCGCCGTCATCGCCTCGCCGGTCGGCTCGTACTTCAAGGGCGGACCTGCGCCAGTGTCGATCTGGGTGTCGGAGAACTATACGCGCGCCGCGATCGGCGGCACCGGCGCCGTCAAATGCGGCGGCAATTACGCCGCGAGCCTGCGCGCGCAGGCCGAGGCGATCGAGCACGGCTGCGATCAGGTCGTTTTCCTGGATGCGGTCGAGCGCCGCTACGTCGAGGAACTCGGCGGCATGAATGTCTTCTTCGTCTTCGACGACGGCTCGCTGCTGACGCCGCCGCTGGGCACGATCTTACCGGGCATCACCCGCGATTCGATCATCGAGCTTGCAAAGGATTCCGGCACCCGCGTGCGCGAGGAGCCCTATACGATCGACCAGTGGCGCAGCGATGCCGCCAGCGGAAGGCTGAAGGAGGCTTTTGCCTGCGGCACAGCGGCCGTCATCTCGCCGATCGGCAAGGTGTGTTCGGCGAACGGCGATTTTCAAATCAGTGGCGGTGCGGCCGGGCCCGTCGCCATGGGACTGCGCAAGCAGTTGGTCGACATCCAGTACGGTCGGACGAACGACCCGCACAACTGGATCAGAAAGGTGTTTTGACCGGCGGGCGCGGCATACAGCGCGCTCTCTCCTCCCTCGCCCCGCTCTTTGCGGGGAGAGGGTGGGGTGAGGGGCCGTCAACACAAATTCGAGAGACTCGAGCACGCGGAGAGTCCCCTCACCCGAAATTCGCTGGCGCGAATTTTGACCTCTCCCCGCGAAGAGCGGGGCGAGGTTAAGGGAAGCCCAGCCTTGCCCGGCGCGGCCTCGACTGGTAACCCGGCGTTATGTTGACAGTCAGCATGACTGACAAACTTGGGCGCCCATGGCCGATAAACCCAAAAAAACGCAAAAATTGAAGGCGCGTCTGCCGCGCGGGCTGGAGGACCGTGGTCCTGCCGCGATCGCAGCCACGCGCCAGATGGTCGAGAAGATCCGCGAGGTCTATGAGCGCTACGGCTTCGAGCCGGTGGAGACGCCGGCGATGGAGTACACCGATGCGCTCGGCAAGTTTCTGCCCGACCAGGACCGTCCCAACGAAGGCGTGTTCTCGTTCCAGGATGACGACGAGCAGTGGATCTCGCTGCGCTACGACCTCACCGCGCCGCTCGCGCGTTATGTCGCCGAAAACTTCGATTCGTTGCCAAAGCCCTATCGCTCCTATCGCTTCGGCTATGTATTCCGCAACGAGAAGCCCGGCCCCGGCCGATTCCGTCAGTTCATGCAATTCGATGCTGACACCGTCGGCTCTGGCTCGCCAGCGGCGGATGCCGAGATGTGCATGATGGCGGCGGACACGATGGAGGAGCTTGGCATCCCTCGCGGCTCGTACGTGGTGAAGGTCAACAACCGCAAGGTGCTTGATGGCGTGATGGAGAGCATCGGAATCGGCGGCGACGAGAATGCCGGTCGAAGGCTCACGGTGCTTCGCGCGATCGACAAGCTTGACCGGCTCGGCGAGCAGGGTGTGCGCGAGCTGCTTGGCCCTGGCCGCAAGGATGAGAGCGGGGACTTCACCAAGGGCGCCGGCCTCGAGCCGGCGGAGATCGCCAAGATCGAAACTTTTGTGAACGCGCGCGCCAGCGTGCGGGGACCGCTGCTGGCCTATGCTGGCGATGCCAGCGTGCAGCAAAGGCTCGCCGGCGATCCAGACCACAAGGAAAACGAATACGACGTCGCGCGGCGGATCGCGGACGCGCTGCGCGACACCTTCCACGATTCAAAAAACGCGCTCGAAGGTCTGGATGAGTTGGTGGAGATCGCGCGCCTCGTCGATGCGGCAGGCTATCACAGCCAGGTCATCATCGATCCCTCTGTTGTCCGCGGCCTCGAATATTACACCGGCCCGGTCTACGAGGTCGAACTCCTGCTCGACACCAAGGACGAGAAGGGACGCCCCGTGCGCTTCGGCTCGGTCGGCGGCGGGGGCCGTTACGATGGGCTCGTCTCGCGTTTCCGCGGCGAGCCGGTGCCGGCGACAGGATTTTCGATCGGCGTGTCGCGCCTGCAGGCCGCGCTCACGATGCTCGGCAAGCTCGACACGCGCCCCGAATTCGGCCCCGTGGTCGTCACCGTGTTCGATCGCGATCGCATCCCCGACTACCAGAAGGTGGTCGCGCAATTGCGCAACGCGAACATCCGCGCCGAGCTCTATCTCGGCAATCCCAGGAACATGGGCAACCAGCTCAAATATGCCGATCGCCGCAACTCGCCTTGCGTGATCATCCAGGGGTCCGATGAAAGGGCGCGCGGCGAGGTGCAGATCAAGGACCTGATCGAGGGCGCGAAGGCGGCAGCCGCGATCGCGTCGAACCAGGAGTGGCGCGAGACGCGTCCCGCGCAGTTCTCCTGCGCCGAAGCCGAACTCGTCGCCAAGGTGCGCGAGGTGCTGGCGCGTCATGACGTTAAGTGGGGATAGCCATTCGCTTCTGACGCCACAGCCGGCCTTGTGCCTGATATCCGCGTCTTGTTTGATGACGACGAACGCGAGGACCGGGACAAGCCGGGTTGCGACAGCAGAGGGAGAGCAAGATGCCCGAGATCACCATCAGCATGGCCGCCGGCCGCACCGAGGAGCAGAAGGTCGGCATGATGCGCGACATCACCCAGGCGCTGGTGAAAAACCTCGGCGTCGACGCCGAAGCCGTCGTAATCCAGATCAACGAGGCGCCGCTGCATCACAAGATGAAGGGCGGCAAGACCTTCGTCGAGCGCAAGGCGGCGCAAACCAAGTAGTTGTTCCGTCGTCCCTGCGGATGCACTGCGGATGCAGGGACCCATAGCCACCAATCTCGGTTGTTAGCGCTCGCCGGGACTCCAGCTTTCGCAGAACCGGCTTCAGTGGTTGTGGGTCCCGGCTCAAGGCGGGACGAGAGTCTTTCCGAGGCACCATGGACGCACGCGACGCCATCAAGGTCGGCATGAGCGCCGAGCGGATGCTCGTCGTGCCGGCGGAGCGCACGGTCGGGCATTTCGTGCACGGCATGCCGATGGTGTATGCGACGCCGATGATGATCCTGGAAATGGAGATAGCGTCGGGCGATGCCATTCGCGGCGCGTTGCAGCCGGGCTGGGTTACGGTCGGGACCGAGGTCGACATCCGTCATCTCGCCGCAGCCCTCGTCGGCGCCACTGTGCGGACCACGGCAAGGGTGATCGCGGTCGAGCGCCGTATCATCCGCTTCGAGGTCGCGGCCTATGAAGGCACGCGCAAGCTCGGCGAAGGCCGCCACGCCCGCGGCTTGATCAATGTCGAGCGCTTCAACAAGCGCCTCGGCGCCGTGTAGCCGATTGCTGACTTGACCTTGCCGCTTGCTCCACCGTTATCCCGAGGTGCGCCCTCGCGCGCCTCGAAGGATGGGCCACAGGCCGTGCACCCTTCGAGGCTCGCTCCGCGAGCACCTCAGGCTGACGGGATGGGCAAGAGCCGGCTACTTCGCCAACTCCTTCGATCGCTTGGTCGCCGCGGCGATCGCGCGGATCATCAGCGGCTGCAGCCCGTCCTTTGCCATCAGCACTTCCAGTGCCGCGGCCGTCGTCCCGCCTGGCGAGGTCACGTTCTGACGCAAGCTCGCGGACGGCTGGTCCGACCGATGCAGCAATTCGCCCGAGCCTGCGACCGTCGCGCGCGCGAGCGTCGTGGCGAGCGCCTCGGGGAGGCCAGCCGCGACGCCGGCGCGGGCGAGCTCCTCGGCGAGCAGGAACACATAGGCGGGGCCGGAGCCGGAGACCGCGGTCACCGCGTCCATCAGGCTTTCGTCGTCGACCCATTCGACGAGGCCGGTCGCGCGCAGCAGTGCATCCGCGGTGGCGCGTTGCGCGGCGCTGACTGTCTTCGCCGGCACTGCGACCGTGATGCCGCGGCCGATCGCCGCCGGCGTGTTCGGCATCGCGCGCACCACCATGCCGCCGCAGACCTCTTCGAGCGCTGATATCGTCGTGCCGGCCATGATCGAGACCACGAGCGTCGATGGTCCGACAAACTCCTTCAGCGCCGCACCCGCCTCGCGGAACGATTGCGGCTTCACCGCGACGACAAGTGTATCGACCGCTCCGCTCTCTTTCGCCAAGGCATTGAGGCGGACGCCCTGGGCGGCAAGTGCCGTGATCTCGGCGGAGGGATGCGGCTCGATCACGACGACGCGTTCGGGCGCAAGTCCCTGCGCAAGCCAGCCGGTCAGCATGGCGCCGCCCATCTTGCCCGCGCCCGCCAGCGCGATGGTGCCGCTCGTGTTCGTCAGTGTGTCGCTGGATGTGTTCACCGGTGTCACCGCCACTGTCGTCCGGCCAGGTGCGCAATTGCGCAGGGGGCCGGACCCGTAACCACAGGCGGTTTTAGTGAAGTGGGGAGGGGGCCACAAGCAGCTTGCGAGAACCATGACGCCGCGAAAAAGGGTCCAGGCCTCCGCCGGACGGCAGTGGGGTCGTTGAGCCGCCGGAGCGAATTGCTCTTACGCCTCGCCCTCGGTATCAAACATTGCGGCGCTCATCGCCTCTGCCGCCGACTTGCCGGCCCAAACCACGAATTGGAACGCGGGATAATAGCGCTCGCAAGCGTGGATCGCGTTGACCACCATGCTCTCGCACTGCGCGGCAGACGCGGAAAGGCCGCCGGGGAGCACCAGCGCCTGGCGGTGCATGATCATGCCGGTGTGAGTCCACAGGTCGAAATGGCCGACCCACAATTGTTCGTTGATCGCGGCAACGAGCCGCTGCACTTCGGCGCGGCGCGCCTGCGGAATCTTCATGTCGAAGGCGCAGGCGAGATGCAGCGCCTCGATCTCGCCCATCCACGTGAAGGAGAGCTGATAATCGATCCAGTCGCCCTTGGAGACGATCGTCACTTCGTCATCGCCTGAACGCTCGAACGCCCAGTTGTTGTCGGTGGCGATATCCTCGACCACCGCAAGCGGGTTGTTCCGGGAGTCGATGATGCTTTCGAGGAGGGACATGCCGTCTCGGCCCTTGTTCTTATGAACTGTTGATACGCACACGGAAGCCGGCACGCGCGACAGACTGCGTCGTGGCCGAGTGCAGTTCCTCATCGGGCTTCCGGATGCCCTGGACCTGACGCGGATGAAGTGATGTGATTTGCGGAATCTGCGCAACCGCACGCCGAGTCCGTCCACAGCCAAAGCGTGGCTCGTCCACAGTTCATCGCGCCACACCTATGAATTTGAGAACAAATCGGAATCGGAATTGGCAGCGAAACGGATTGTTAACTTTTTGTCGACTCTGCGGCAGTGGCGCCACGGGAGATTCGTTTGCCGCTCATGGCACCATGACATTTCGCCATGCCAAAGGTCCTTGCCCGGCTGTCGCCGTTTGGTCATATTTGCCGTCAGGTGCGCCCATCCCGGGCGGGCCAGCGCGTATTCCGCAAAAGTGGGTGCCGGTTTTGCGATCAGGATACGCGTCGCTTAAATAGTTCGAGCATTTTCTACGGCAAACCGGTTCCCACTTTGCCAGCAAATGCTCGCGTTCTCAGGGCGGGGTGGAAATCCCCACCGGCGGTAAGGGTGCAAACCCAAGCCCGCGAGCGCCTTCGTCGCGAAGTCGAGGAAGGGTCAGCAGATTCGGTGCAATTCCGAAGCCGACGGTTACAGTCCGGATGAAAGAGAACGGTTGCGGCGGCCTTCGCGTTTTCGCGCGGGCCAATGTCGTTGTCCGTGTGCCCTGATTCTGGTCCTGAAAGAGGAAACCCATGAATCAGATGTTGCAAGACCAAGACGTCCAAACCTCCCAACCCGAAGTCACTCCCGAAACGCCAAATCGTCCACCGGCGGTGGAGCATCCGCGCTTCGCAAAGCCCCAGCGTGTCGCATTCGTGCAGTCGTCGTGGCACCGCGACGTGGTGGAGGAATGCAGGATCGCGTTTCTGAAGGAGATCGAGGCCCGCCACATCACCAATATCGACGTGTTCGAGGTGCCGGGCTCGTTCGAGATCCCTCTGCATGCGCAGATCCTGGCCAAGACGCGGCGCTACACCGCAATCGTTGCCGCGGGTCTGGTGGTCGATGGCGGCATCTACCGACACGAGTTCGTCGCCGACACCGTGATCAAGGCGCTGATGGACGTGCAATTGCGCACCGAAGTGCCGGTGTTCTCCGCGGTGCTGACGCCGCAGCAATTCCACGAGACCGAGGTGCATTACGACTTCTTTCGCAGGCACTTTGCCATCAAAGGCGTCGAGGTTGCGGAAGCTTGCGCCAAGACGTTGCTGAGCCTGGAACGCCTGCGCGGTCAGGTTGCAGCGGGGATCGTCGGTTAGAGCCTTTTCGGTTCTGATTGGATCAGGGCCGAAGCTCTGGATTCTCATGACGTGCTTTCGTCACGCGAACCGGCTTTCGCTGCGCGCGAAATAGTCATGGCCAGCACGAGAGCGATTCCGGCATGCGCGCCGGGATCGCACACGTGCGCCGTGCTTTCGGCTATGCTCTCGGCATAAACCAAGAGAACGGGAGGCGCGACGATGAACGATCGACATTCCTCGGACTGGCTCGACCTGTCAGGCCGGATTGCTGTTGTCACGGGCGGAGGGGGCGGCATCGGCCGCGCCACGGCTGTCAGCCTTGCGCGCGCCGGCGCCAAAGTGGCCGTGATTGATCGTGACGAGCGCGGGCTTGAAGGCACGCGCGAAAAGCTCCGCGAATGCGGCGACAATCATCTGATTGCCGGCTGCGACACGACGAGCGCGGAGAGCGTTGCGGCGGCCGCCGGCAAAATCGAAAGCGCACTCGGTCCATGCGGCATTCTCGTCAACACTGCGGCGGTGTTGCGCCCCGGCGGGCTCGATACGCTCTCGCTCGCCGAATGGAACGCGGTGCTCGCGGTCAACCTCACCGGCTACTTCATCTGCGCGCAGGCGTTCGGTCGCCAGATGCGAAGAGGTGACCGCGGCAGCATAGTCCACGTCGCCTCGATTGCCGGCAGCAACGCGCAGGGGCAGAGCGGCGCCTACAGCGTCAGCAAGGCGGGCGTCATCATGCTGTCGCAGCAAATCGCGGCCGAATGGGGTCCGCACGGCATCCGCAGCAATGTCGTGAGCCCAGGCCTCGTGGTCACGCCGATGAGCCAGGCGTTCTACGACACGCCAGGGGTCACCGAGCGGCGCACCGCCGTGGTGCCGATGCGCCGGATCGGCGCGCCGCAGGACATGGCGGATGCGATCCTGTTCCTGGCGAGCGACCGCTCATCCTATGTGAACGGCGAGGAGATCATCGTCGACGGCGGCTATGTACGGACGCTGATGAGCCACGTCCCGCGGCCGGGGTTCTGAAGAACAGGTGCAACATGTTCTCTGTCGTCCCGGCCTGGAGCCGGGACGACCCATAACCACCAATGCCTGTTGTTGCAAAAGGCTGTGGCCACAGTTGCACTCACCGATGGAGCCCTGTGGTTACGGGTCCTGCTTGCGCAGGGACGACGCCGCGGACAGGTCGACTTAATCGAACAGGCTCGACACCGACTCTTCCGCCGCGGTGCGGCCGATCGCTTCGGCGATCAGACCGGCAATCGAGATCGTGCGGATGTTCGGCGCCTTCGACACTGCTTCCGTCGGCTGGATCGAGTCGGTAATGACAAGTTCCTTCAGCCGCGACGAGGCGATGCGCGCAGCGGCCCCGCCCGACAGCACGCCATGGGTGATGTAGGCCGAGACTTCCTTGGCGCCGTGGGCGATCAGCGCCTCGGCCGCGTTCACCAGCGTGCCGCCGGAATCGACGATGTCGTCGACCAGGATGCAGGTGTAGCCCGCGACCTCGCCGATCACGTTCATCACCTCGGATTCACCGGGGCGCTCGCGGCGCTTGTCGACGATCGCGAGTGGGGTGTTGATGCGCTTGGCAAGCCCGCGCGCACGCGCCACGCCGCCGACGTCGGGCGACACCACCATCACCTTGGCGAGGTCGAAACGTTCGCGGATGTCGCGCACCATCAACGGCGCCGCGAAGAGGTTGTCGGTCGGGATATCGAAGAAGCCCTGGATCTGGCCGGCATGCAGGTCGAGCGTCATGACGCGGTCGACGCCGGCGCGCGAGATCAAATTGGCGACGAGCTTGGCCGAGATCGGCGTGCGCGAACCGGCCTTCCGGTCCTGCCTTGCATAGCCGAAATAGGGCACCACCGCGGTGATGCGGCGCGCGGAAGCACGGCGCAGTGCGTCGGTGATGATCAAGAGCTCCATCAGGTGGTCGTTCGCCGGATACGACGTCGACTGCAGGATGAACATGTCCGATCCGCGGATGTTCTCCTGAATCTCGACGAAGATCTCCATGTCGGCGAACCGCCGCACCACGGCTTTGGTCAGTTCGATGCCGAGCCCCTTGGCGATATCCTGCGCCAGCGCAGGATTGGAGTTGCCGGCGACGAGCTTGATTGAACCGTTCTTTGCCGACATCGATGCTTCCCCCCGCGCCTTGCTGGATACGACGTTCAGCATCTCAAGTCCTACAGAACCGGCGGGTTTTCAATGGGCGAGGGAATATCAGGCCGGCACCTCGGCTGGCAACCCGTCAGCCTATTTTTCCCGATCAAATTGGTCACGATCCGGGATAGCGCGGGGCTTAGTTGGCGGAGTATCCGAGCGCCACCGTCTCGGTCGCCTCAATTGTCGGGCTACTTGCGACCGCGGGACCGCTGCGGTCCGGTGCCGGGGCTGACGCGGGGGCTTGAGCCGGGCCGCCATTGATCATGCCGGACAGGCCGCTGAGGCCCGCTTGCGCAATCTTGCGCAGGATCAGATCGTCGGCGGCCGCCCATGCGTCGCGTCCGGCCTTGCCGGCCGGCTCCTCGCCGGAGAGCCGCAGCGCGCGCTGCTGATTGCTGTCGTAGACGTCCCACACCCACGAGATCACGGTACGGCCGCGCACGACCTGCGCTGACAGATAGCTGCGGACGCGATAGGCCGCGCTGCTTTCGCGTGACACGATCGAGAGACTGCGCAGCTTGGACTCGCTGTCGAGCACACTCACCATGCGGTCGAACACCTGGGGCGGTGGACCATCGATCGACTCGAAGGTAACAGTGCTGCCGCCAACGGCCCCCGCCATCGCGTAGGAGTTATTCGCCGCGCCACTGCCGGCGGCACAGCCGCCGAGCACGCAGGCGAGCGCCAGCATCGCAGCCGCGATCCCGGCGCGCGCGATTGTCCCGGTTTGAAACCGGTTTTCTGACGCTTCCCTCATTGCGCCCTGCGATATCGTTAAAACGGGTTAACGTCTAGGGCAGCAAGGGCACAGCACGCGCCAATCTGGCCAACGCGGCCGGGGACAGGATCGAATTCCTTTGCTCACGATGCCCGCAATCATCTGACTTTCCGTCGGGCCGTGGAATCGAGCCTGAGGTCCGGCTCAGCCTTCCAAGGCGATCGCGTGAACACCACGGCCGTAATCGGCCTCCTTGCGATGCACGGAACGGCGGTAGCTGTAGAAGCGCTCGTCGGAATAGGTGTCGATGCCGAGATCGTCGATCATCAATACGCCGGCGTTCTCCAGCCGCATGCGGATGAAGCCGGCGAGATCGAACATCGCGTGGCCACGGCGCTCGCCGGGAATGAAGAAAACGCCGTTCTCGGCGTCGGCCTCGATGAAACGCTCGACGAACTCGCTGCCGACCTCGTAGGACTCCTGGCGGATCAGCGGGCCGATCGCCGCGACGATGCCGCCGCGGTCGGCGCCGAGTTTCTCCATCGCGTCGATGGTTGATTCCAGCACGCCGGTCAGCGCCCCCTTCCAGCCGGCGTGTGCCGCACCGATCACGCGCGCATTGGGGTCGACGAGCAGGATCGGCCCGCAGTCGGCGGCCGTCACCGAGAGTGCGAGCCCTTCGGTCGCCGTCACCAGCGCGTCCGCCTTCGGGCGCGGGCCGCCGTCCCAGGGGGCGGTGGCGACCACGACGTCAGGCGAATGGATCTGATGGACGCTGAGGAGATGCCCGAGCGGCACGCCGAGCTGCTCGGCCATGCGTCGCCGGTTTTCAGCGACCTTGGCCGGGTCGTCGTTCGAGCCGAGACCGCCATTGAGGCCGGCATAGACGCCCTCGGACACTCCGCCCTCGCGTGAGAAGAAAGCGTGGCGCAGGCCCGGAATGGCCGATAGCAGCGGTGATCCCAAAGTCATGACTGCTCATACCCGTCAGGCCGGTCGCTCAATCCCGCGATCGAGGTGATGCGCGGATCGGAGACTGCCATTGCCTTGAACATCGAGCCCATGCCGCCGCGGCCGGAGTCGGTCAGGCGCTTCAGCGCGTCGGCGATGTCGGCCGAGACTTCGTGCGTCGCCTTGGCCATCAGGCCGGCGGCGCGGGCCTCGACGCCGAGGCGCTTGAGGAAATCGCCCTGCGTCACCGGTCCGTGGACCCGCGCGCCGACGTCTTCGGCGGCCCGCGCCAGCGCCTGGAAATCCACATGGGCGGTCACGTCGGCCTCTCCGGGATTCTGCAATGGATCGGAGTAGCTGTGGCGCGCGATTGCCTGGAAGGTGTCGCCGACGTCGCTGCGGAGATGGCCGTAGTCGACGATCAGCGCCGCACCGTCCTGATCGCGCACCCGCGTGGCGAGCTTCATGATCTCGGTGTCGGGCCGCCATTCGAACACCGCGCCCAAGGGGGCGGCGCGCACCAGGGGCGGCAGCAGCACCTCAAAACGCGGCGTCGGCTCGGGCGCGGCGGCAAAATACAGCCGGCCGTTGGCGTCCATCCCGACCGTGCGTTCGTGCCAGCCGGTCTCGCGACGAACCATCTGGTGGACCGGCAACACGTCGAAATATTCGTTGGCGAGGATGACCGCCGGCCCTTCGGGCACGTCGTCGATCGTCTCGTGCCAGGCAATGTTGGGCGCCCCCGACAGCGTCTCGCGCTGCTTCTCTCGCAGCACCGGGTTGACCTCGACGAGATGGATGCTGAGCGACTGGTAGAGCGGCGGCAGCACACGCAGCGCACGCAGCGCATCCGCCATCATGGTGCCGCGTCCGGGCCCGAGCTCGACCAGCCGCAGTATCGAAGGCGACTCGATTGCTCTCCAGATCGACGCGCTCCACAGCCCGAGCAATTCGCCGAACATCTGGCTGACTTCCGGCGCCGTGGTGAAATCGCCCTCGCGCCCGAGTGGGTCGCGCGAGACGTAGTAGCCGTACTGTGGATCCGTCAGGCACAATTCCATGTAACGCCAGACCGGCATCGGTCCGGACGATCTGATCAGCTTCCTGATCTCGTCCAGCAGCGGGGAAGTTTCGCTCACAGTCTTCCTTGAATTGAACTCGGCATCGGCCCGGCCGTCTTGCGGCGGACGGCAGCGGCAATGATGATAGCGCCAACCATAATCATTGGCACCGACAGCAGCATGCCCATGGTTAGTCCGCCCCACAGGAATCCCAGCTGCGGGTCGGGCTCCCTGAAAAATTCACCGGTTATTCGGGCAAAGCCGTAGAGGGCGATGAAGCTGCCGAGAATCAGGCCCGGCCGCCTCAGAGCGCCCATCCGGATCATTATGGCGAGCACCGTAAACAGCAGAATGCCCTCGAGGCCGGCCTCGTAGAGCTGGCTCGGGTGGCGCGGCAGCGGCCCGCCATTGGGGAAGATCATGGCCCAAGGCAGGCTTGGGTCGGCGGGACGGCCCCACAACTCGCTGTTGATGAAGTTGGCGAGGCGTCCGAGAAACAGCCCGATCGGACCGACCGCGGTGGTGATGTCGCCCAGCGACAGGATCGAGATGTTGTTGCGCCGAGCGAACAGCATCACCGCGGCGACGCAGCCGAGGAAACCGCCATGGAACGACATGCCGCCCTTCCACAATTCGAAGATCTCGGCCGGATGCGCAATGAAGAAGGGAAGGTTGTAGAACAGCACGTAGCCGGTGCGGCCGCCGACGATGATGCCGATCGTCACCCAGAGGATGAAATCGTCGAGCTGCGGCAGCGTGATCGGCGCCGGCCCGCCCCAGAGCCGTTCCTTTTTGATCAGCGAGCGGGCATAGATCCACCCCAGCACGATGCCGCCGATATAGGCCAGCGCATACCAGCGGATCGCGATCGGCCCGAGCGAGAGCGCGACGGGATCGAAGATCGGAAAGTCGATCAGGAGGAACGGCATCGGGATCAGAGCACTTTCGTGTAGACGGCGTAGGGCACGCCGTGGATCGGCGGCGCGTCATAGGCCTTGGTGAACCCCATCTCGCGATACATGGGCAGGGCGACCGTCATGATGGGGCTCGTGTGAAGCGCGATGATCCTGATCTCGTCGCTCTAGACGAGGTTGCGGCGATAGAGGGCGAGCAGCCGCTCCCAGTGGCGTTCGGCGGCGTCGCGGTCATAGACCGGGCGCTTGGGGAACGCAAAGCCGTGATGCGTACCGGGATAGATCTCCACCTCGTTGTTCGATCCCTTCATGCCCACCTTCACCTTCTCGATGATTTCGGCGGGTGCATAGACGTCGGTCTCGGCGCAGGCGAAATAGAGTTCGGCCTTGGTCTTCTGTGCGGCAAGATGCGGGCTGTCGGGCTGGTCGGTCGCCAGATGCGTGCCGTAGATCGAGGCGGCGGCCTTGACGCGATCGGAGAAGTGCGTCGCGGCGTTGACCGCATAGCGCCCGCTCATGCAGTAGCCCACGGTGCCGACGATCTTCGTGTTCGCGGCCCGTTGCGTCTCGGCATACGCGAGCAGCGCCTTGGTATCCTCCATCACGAGCGGGATGCTGAGCGAGCTCATCAGCGCGAACATGCGCTTGCGCTCCGGCGATTCAGGATCGGGATTGATCGGGCCGAGCTCCATCACGCCGGCGCGGTAATACATATTGGGTAGCATCACGTAATAGCCCGAGGTGCCGAGCCGGCGTACCATGTCGCGCAGCTCCTCGCGGATCGCCGGCGCATCCATGTAGAAGATGATGACGGGAAACGGTCCGCCGCGCTCCGGGTGCGCGACGAAGGTTGTGGTCTTGCCGTCCTTGGTTTCGATATCGACCGTGTGCTCGATCATGACTCTCTGCTCGCCTTGTGCGATTTCTGTTGTGTGTTCAATACGATTGCAAGGAAACCGGAGCATGACAAGGCGAGCCGGAGAGGGCCAGCCATACGGCGCGGACTTGAACCGCCTCGCGCGGATCGCCATTGTCTCCGTTGCCATCCAGTGAACGCGGAGTTTTCAAGATGACCCAGACCAGCAATCGGTT
Organism: Bradyrhizobium lablabi; assembly: GCF_018131005.1. Classification (GTDB taxonomy): domain Bacteria; phylum Pseudomonadota; class Alphaproteobacteria; order Rhizobiales; family Xanthobacteraceae; genus Bradyrhizobium; species Bradyrhizobium lablabi_D. The sequence continues at coordinate 272,843 of NZ_JAFCJK010000003.1, read as the reverse complement.
TTTCGACGAGATCGGCCGTCTGATGAACGATGCCGCGGGTGCAGCCCAGGGCGTCAAGCGCGAGGTCGATCAGGTCATGCGCAACCAGGCAGAACGCATCTTGCGCGACCTCGACGTGGTCAAGCGCGAGGAGTTCGACGCGGTCAAGGACATGGCGCGCTTGGCGCGTGAGGAGAACGAAGTGCTCAAAGCGCGGATTATTGCTCTGGAGGCCAAGCTCGGCATCGCACCGGGCACTGCGGGCTAAGGCGTGCATGGATTTCCCTGGGTGGGTCCCCTCCAGGGGAGGGGTGTGAGCGAGTGGCGAGGCTGGGGTAACGTTGAGAAAAATCCCTTCATTTCCTTGTCATTTTGTCCCTTTGGGGCTAAAAGCCCGCCACATCCGCGGCCCCCGCACCCCTGGAGGCTTGCCGTGGATCTGAGCATGGGCCGCGCTGCGGCCTTTAACTTTTTAAATACAAGGACTTAAGGCTATGGCAACCGTCATGGAATTGAAGGCGACCGCGCGTCCGAAGAGCGGCAAGGGGGCCGCCCGGGCAGAGCGTCGCGCCGGGAGAGTTCCCGGAGTGATCTACGGCAACAACCAGCCCCCGTTGACCATCTCGGTTGACGATCGCGAACTGCGCCAGCGCATCCTCGCCGGCCGGTTCCTGACCACGATTTATGACATCGATCTCGAGGGCAAGAAGCACCGCGTGATTCCGCGCGACTTCCACCTCGATGCGGTGAAGGATTTCCCGCTCCATGTCGACTTCATGCGGCTTGGGGAAGGCGCAACCATCCGCGTCAGCGTGCCGCTGCACGTCGTGAACGCGGAAATGGCGCCGGGCGTCAAGCGCGGTGGAACGGTCAACATCGTCACCCACGCGCTCGAGCTCGAGTGCTCGGTTGACAACATTCCGCAATATATCGAGGCCGACGTCGGCGGGCTCGAGATCAGCTACTCGCTGCATCTCTCCGAGATCAAGCTGCCGAAGGGCGTGAAGTCGCTGACGCGCGAGGACGCAACGCTGGTCACCATCGTGCCGCCGTCCGGTTACGCGGAAGAACAGAGGGCCGCGGCTGCGGCGGCCGCCGGCGCGACCGCTGCGCCGGCCCCGGGTGCTGCGGCGGCTCCCGCTCCTGCCGCCGCTCCGGCTGCGGGCGCTGCGGCTCCGGCCGCGGGCACCAAGGCGCCTGCCGGCGGTGGCGACAAGAAGAAGTAACCGATCAGGTCGGCGCGCGATCATCCGTTGATCGCGCGCTGACACGGGATGCCGCGCCATGCGCCTCTTTGTTGGTCTCGGTAATCCCGGTGCGAAATACGCCAGCAACCGGCACAATATCGGGTACCTGGCGGTCGATGAAATTGCACGGCGTCATGGTTTCGCATCATGGCGCCGTCGCTTTCAGGGCGAGGCCTGCGAGGGCGTGCTCGACCGTGAGAAGGTCGTGCTCTTGAAGCCGACCACTTTCATGAACGAGTCCGGGCGTGCGGTGCAGGAGGCGGCGAACTTCTACAGGCTTGCGGCCGGCGATGTCACCGTGTTCCAGGATGAGCTCGAACTGCCACCGGCGAAACTGCGGGTGAAGGTTGGCGGTGGGATCGCTGGTCACAACGGGTTGCGCTCGATCTCCGCTCATATCGGCAACGACTATCGCCGGGTGCGGCTCGGCATCGGTCATCCCGGCGTCAAGGAGCTCGTGCACAGCCACGTGTTGTCGGACTTCGCCAAGAGCGACCGGCCGTGGGTGGAGGCGTTGTGTCATGCCGTCGCCGACAATGCCGGCCTGCTGGCGACAGGTCATGACGCCTCGTTCGCCAACAAGGTGCATCTGGTGATGCAGGCCAAGGGATTTTTCGACAAGGATGAGAACGACACCGCGTGAGGCGGCGCTTCTCTAACGGATTTCGGGACGGACTATGGGATTCAAATGCGGGATCGTCGGGCTGCCTAATGTCGGCAAATCGACGCTGTTCAATGCGCTGACGGAGACGGCTGCCGCGCAGGCGGCGAACTATCCGTTCTGCACGATCGAGCCGAACGTCGGTGAGGTCGCGGTGCCCGATCCGCGGCTGGAGAAACTGTCTGCGATCGCGAAGTCCGCGCAGATCATCCCGACCCGGTTGACCTTCGTAGACATTGCGGGCCTTGTCCGCGGCGCCTCGAAGGGCGAAGGTCTCGGCAACCAGTTCCTCGCCAATATCCGCGAGGTCGACGCCATCGCGCATGTGGTGCGCTGCTTCGAGGATTCCGACATCACCCATGTCGAGGGCAAGATCGCGCCGCTCGCCGATATCGAGACCATCGAGACCGAACTGATGCTCGCCGATCTCGACAGCCTGGAAAAGCGCGTCGACAATCTCTCGAAGAAGGCCAAGGGCAACGACAAGGAAGCCAAGGAGCAGCTTGATCTCGTCAACCGCGCGCTGGTGCTGTTGCGCGACGGCAAGCCGGCGCGCGCGCTGGAGCGCAAGCCTGAGGAGGAACGCGCGTTCCGCATGCTGGGCCTCCTGACGTCAAAGCCGGTGCTTTACGTCTGCAACGTCGAGGAAGCCTCCGCCAGGGACGGCAACAATTTCTCCAAGGCGGTGTTCGAGCGTGCGAAAGAAGAGGGCGCGGTGGCGGTGGTCATCTCCGCCAAGATCGAATCCGAGATCGCAACGTTGTCGCGCGAGGAGCGCGCCGATTTTCTCGAGACGTTGGGCCTGGAGGAGGCCGGACTCGACCGCCTGATCCGCGCCGGCTACCAGCTGCTCGATCTCATCACCTATTTCACCGTCGGTCCGAAGGAAGCGCGCGCCTGGACCATTGACCGTGGCACCAAGGCCCCGGCCGCGGCCGGCGTGATCCACACCGATTTCGAGAAGGGTTTTATTCGCGCCGAGACCATCGCCTATGACGATTACATCGCAGGCAATGGCGAAGCCGGGGCACGCGATGCCGGCAAGTTGCGGCTCGAGGGCAAGGACTATGTCGTCGCCGACGGCGACGTCATGCATTTCCGCTTCAACACTTGAGGCATTGCGCGCCGCCTCTCCCGCAAGCAGGCGGGAGGGGTGATGCCGGCCTGCGGAAAGGCCGGTTTAACCGAAACCATCGCATCAGCGATCCGCGCGACCGATCACATCCATCAACTCGGCGATCTTGCGCCGCTGGTCGGCCTTGTCGCCGGCCGAGATCGCATGCTCCACGCAATGGGCGACGTGATCGCGCAGGATCTCCTCCTCGACGCGGCGCAGCGCCGCGCGCGCCGCAGCGATCTGCGTCACCACGTCGATGCAATAGCGATCGTCCTCGACCATGCCGGCGAGGCCGCGGATCTGCCCTTCGACCCGCTTGAGCCGTTTTAAGCAGGATGTCTTGATCTCTTCGCGCATAGCCCTCATATACCCCCATGGGGTATATGGTTCAAGAGGTCTGGAACAGTTTCGTGGCACAGGCAGAGCACAACCATTCGCACGCCGATCATCATCGCGGTGCGGCCGCGCAGTCCTGCTGCAGCGGCAAGCACGATCACGGCGCGGGGGCCGCGGAGTCGACACTTGCGATCGATCCGGTGTGCGGCATGAAGGTCAATCCGGCGACCGCCAAGCATCGCGTCAGCCATAAGGGCGAGGTCTATTTTTTCTGCAGCGAACGCTGCCGCGAGCGGTTCGAGGCCGAGCCGGGAAAGTATCTCAAGCCGCGTCAGCCCGAGCCGCCGATGCCGGCCGGCACGATCTACACTTGCCCGATGCATCCGGAGGTGCGGCAGGTCGGCCCCGGCAATTGCCCGATCTGCGGCATGGCGCTCGAGCCCGAGCAGGTCTCGCTCGACGACGGACCCGATCCAGAACTGATCGACATGACCAGGCGCTTCTGGATTGCGTTCTGGCTGACGCTGCCGGTCTTCGGGCTCGAGATGGGCAGCCATCTTGGCCTGATGCATCTGGTGCCGCAGAACTGGTCGAACTGGATCTCATTGGTGCTGGGGACGCCGGTCGTGCTGTGGGCCGGCGCGCCGCTGTTCGTGCGCGGCTGGCAGTCGCTGGTCACACGCAATCTCAACATGTTCACGCTGATCGCGATGGGTACCGGGGTCGCCTACGTCTACAGCGTCGTCGCCACGCTGGCGCCGGGTCTGTTCCCATCAGCCTTCCGCGACACGCATGGCGCGGTTGCAGTGTATTTCGAGGCGGCGGCCGTCATCACCGTGCTGGTGCTGCTAGGCCAGGTGCTGGAATTGCGCGCACGCGCCCAGACCTCGGGCGCGATCCGCGCCCTGCTGGGCCTCGCGCCCAAGACCGCGCGGCGCATCACCGACCACGGCGACGAGGACGTTGCGATCGATGCGATCAAGGTCGGCGATCGCCTGCGCGTGCGGCCCGGCGAGAAGATTCCGGTCGACGGCGTCGTCATCGAGGGCCACGCAGTAATCGATGAAACCATGGTCACCGGCGAATCGATGCCGGTGTCGAAAGACGAGGGCGCCAGCGTCATCGGTGGCACCGTCAACCGGAGCGGCGGCCTCGTGATGCGCGCGGAGAAGATCGGCCGCGACACCATGCTGGCGCGGATCGTCGATATGGTTGCCAAGGCGCAGCGCTCGCGCGCGCCGATCCAGCGGCTCGCCGACCGCGTCGCCGGCTGGTTCGTGCCGGCGGTGATCGCCGCCGCCGTGCTCGCCTTTATAGCCTGGGCCGCCTTCGGGCCGGAGCCGCGCCTGACCTTTGCGCTGGTCGCCGCGGTCACGGTGCTGATCATTGCCTGCCCCTGTGCGCTCGGACTTGCAACGCCGATGTCGATCATGGTCGGCGTCGGTCGCGGCGCGCATTCCGGCATCCTGGTCCGCGACGCCGAGGCGCTGGAGCGGATGGAAGCGGTCGACACGCTGGTGATCGACAAGACCGGCACGCTCACCGAGGGCAAGCCGAAGGTGACGCGCATCATGCCGGCCGAAGGTTTCGACGAAAACGCGCTGCTGCGCCTTGCGGCCAGCGTCGAGCAGGGCAGCGAGCATCCGCTGGCGCAGGCGATCCTCGCTGCCGCCAGGGAGCGCAAGCTCACGCCCGTCGCGGTCTCTGGCTTCGCCTCCCCCTCCGGCAAGGGTGCGGCCGGCAAGGTCGATGGCAGGCAGGTAGCGCTCGGCAATGCCATGCTGATGGGTGAGCTGAAGGTTGCAACGATCGTGCTGGACCCGGCCGCCGAGGCTGCGCGCAAGAATGGTGCCACCGCGATCTACATCGCTGTCGACGGCCGCATCGCCGGGGTGATCGCGATCGCCGATCCGGTCAAACCGTCGGCGATGGAAGCACTGCAGGCGTTGCGCGCCGACGGTCTGCGCATCGTGATGTTGACCGGCGACAATGTGACGACGGCGCGTGCGGTGGCGCGGGCGCTTGGTATCGACGAGGTCGAGGCCGGCGTGCTGCCGGAGCGCAAGAGCGAGGTGGTTCAGTGGCTTCGCAGCGAAGGCCGCATCGTCGCGATGGCGGGTGATGGCGTCAATGACGCCCCGGCGCTGGCGGCTGCCGATGTCGGCATCGCCATGGGCGGTGGCACCGATGTCGCAATCGAGAGCGCTGGTGTCACGCTCCTGACCGGCGATCTGATGGGCCTGGTCCGCGCACGGCGGTTGTCGGTCAAGACAATGCGCAACATCCGCCAGAATCTGGCGTTTGCCTTCGTCTACAACGCCGCCGGCGTGCCGATCGCGGCCGGTGTGCTGTATCCGTTGTTCGGCATTCTGCTGTCGCCGATCATCGCCGCCGCCGCGATGGCGCTGTCCTCGGTCAGCGTCATCGGCAACGCCCTGCGGCTCGCGCGCGCGAAGCTGGATTAGGCTCCTGTCGCCTCTCCCCGCGAGAACGGGGAGAGAGTACGGGCCGTCCTAAGCACGCGTGGCGCGCGACACTCGATCTCGGCATCGAGCCAGGTGGCGAGATCCGCACTCACCTCGACCATCGGCAACCGGACTTCGGGACTCTCGATCAGCCCCTGCCGCCACAGCCAATGCTTGGCTGGCGCCGGGCTCGGTTCGGCGAACAACAGCTTGGTCAGTCCGGCGACGCTCCGCCATGCGGCCAGCGCGGCTTCGCGATTGCCTTGCTGCAACAGCGTCCGGATCGCGGCGAAGGTTTCTGTTTCCAAATGTGCCGACAGCAGGATCGCGCCGTCGGCGCCGTCGGACAGTGCATCGAAGGCTTGCGCGTCCTCGCCGGTGAGCACGCGGAAGCCGGCCGGCCGCCGGTCGATAAAATCGATCGACTGCGCGCGGTCGGCGCAGCAATCCTTCATGCCGACGATATTGGGATGCGCGGCGAGTGCGAGTAGCGTCTCGTTGGTCAGGTTCACGGCGCTGCGGTAGGGGATGTTGTAGAGCACGATCGGCCAGGCAGCGTGATCGGCAAGCGCCATGAAGTGTTGCAAGAGCCCGCGCTGTGACGGGCGGGTGTAGTAGGGGCTCGCGATCAAATAGCCGTCGATTGGCCAGTCAGCCGTTTCGTCCAGCAGGTCCTTCATCATATTGGTGCTGGCTCCCGACAGTCCGAGGCAGAGTGGCAAGTTGCGGCAGCTTGCAGCGACTTCGCCCCGCACCACGCTCACCAGCCGTTCCAGCTCCTTCATGCAAAGTGACATGCCCTCGCCGGAGGTGGCGCCGAGTACGAGGCCTTCAACAGGGCTGCTTGCGTAGTGCCGCGTAAGGCGGCGCAGTGAGGGCTCGTCGAGATCGCCATCGTGGAAGGGCGTGATCAGCGGCAACCACAGGCCCTGCAATTGGTCTCGTAGGTTGGTCATGTTTCATCTCCTTGGGGAAAGCAGGCCGGAGACGGGACCCAACAAAAAACCCCGTCCGGGCGGGCGGGGTTTCGGGATCGTCAAATTGCGAGAATGATCTTATCGCGCGCGATCTCGTGCCCCCGGGCAGGGAGCTTTTTTCGACGAGAGGCCTGCGCACGAAATCGTGATCATGTGCTGATGATGCTGCGGTGCGCTGTCGTTGTCAATGTCAGCAAAGACCACCGTCACGTGCAGGCGAAAAAAAGCCGGGCCCATAAGAGCCCGGCTTAAGGTATTGGCCACGTGAGGCCGACACAATCACCTTCCAAGAGGGATTACTGAACTTCCGCGCCGCTGGAGGAGGGGGACATATGCGCGACGCGACCGCTCAGCGTGTAAGCACTATGATCCCCATCGTCGCCATGCAGCAACCGTCCGAGCCGCATGTCAGACATGCGGAGATTTGGGGGCGTCTCGAGGCAGTTACGCCAAGCGCGCATAAGCGCCTCGCGTCAAGAGGGCCAGCGCTGAGCCTTGCTGACGACGAAGTCGCGGAACACCTGCACACGCGCTACTGTCTTCAACTCTTCAGGATAGACGAAGTAGGTGTCGAGGGCGATCGAGTCGGACTCGCCGAACAACTGCACCAGACGGTTGTTCTCTTCGACCAGATAATCCGGCAGCGCGGCGATGCCGAGGCCCTGCTGACAGGCACGCACCAGTCCAAGGATGTTGTTAACCTTGAAGTAGGGTTCGCGCGGACCGGAGCCGTTGCGGCCGGCATCGATCAGCCAACTGCGGTTCTGCAAGTGCGGCGGCACCTGGGAGTCGCCGAGCATGATGATGCGGTGCGAGTCGAGATCGTCGAGCGTCCGCGGCGTACCGAAGCGCTTGATGTATTCCGGCGAGCAATAAGCATGGAATCCGATCGAGAACAGCTTTCTCTGGATCAGATCGGGCTGCGTCGGCTTGCGGGTGCGGATTGCGACATCGGCCTCGCGCATCGACAGGTCGAGATCCTCGTCGGTCACGATCAGCGAGATCCGGATGTCCGGATAAAGCGCGGTGAACTCATCGAGCCGTGGGATCAGCCAGTTGATGCCGAGCGCAGGTGGCGTGGTGATCTTGAGGTCGCCGCTCGGCCGCTCACGGCTGTCGGTGAGCTTGGCACGCGCTGCCTGCAATTGCATGAACACGTCATGCGCGGTGCGGAACAGCAGGTCGCCTTGTTCGGTGAGGATCAGTCCGCGCGCGTGGCGGTGGAACAGCGACACCGCAAGCTCCTGCTCCAGCGCGCTGACCTGGCGGGAGACCGCCGATTGTGAAAGCCCAAGCTGCTCGCCGGCATGCGTGAAACTGCCCGCTTCCGCCGCAGCGTGAAAGACCTTCAGCTTGTCCCAATCCATATCAGTAAATCCGTCGCGAGATCGTGCCATGATTATTCCGCCGCTGCGCGATCGCTCGCGCGAAGAGCCAGGAAACGCTCCGCCTCGAGTGCCGCCATGCAGCCGAGGCCGGCGGCCGTAACCGCCTGGCGATAGGTCTCATCCGCCACGTCGCCGGCCGCAAACAGGCCGGGAACCGAGGTCGCGGTCGAATTCGGCGCCACCTCGACATAACCCGAAGTTTTCAGCTTGATCTGCCCCTTGACGAGATCGGTCGCCGGCGCGTGCCCGATCGCGACAAAGATGCCGTCCGTCGGTACGTCCGTCAGTGTGCCGGTCTTGACGTTCTTCAGCCTTACATGGGTGACCTTGCTGGGGTTCTTACTCCCGCGGATTTCGTCAACGACCGAATCCCAGACCACCTTGATCTTGGGGTGCTTGAACAGGCGATCCTGCAGGATGCGCTCAGCGCGGAAATGATCGCGGCGGTGCACGATGGTCACCCGGGATGCGAAATTGGTAAGGAACAGCGCTTCCTCGACCGCGGTGTTACCGCCGCCGACCACCACGACCTCCTTGTTGCGATAGAAGAAGCCGTCGCAGGTCGCGCAGGCCGAAACGCCGAAGCCCTTGAATTCCTCTTCCGACGGCAAACCGAGCCAGCGCGCCTGTGCCCCGGTGGCGAGCACCACGGTATCGGCGAGATAGACGTCGCCGCTGTCGCAAGTCAGGCGGAACGGCCGCTGGCCGAGTTCGAGCTTGTTGACGTGGTCGGTGATGATCTTGGTGCCGACATGGGCGGCCTGTTTCTCCATTTGCTCCATCAGCCAAGGGCCCTGGATCACGTCGGCGAAGCCCGGATAGTTCTCTACATCGGTCGTGATGGTGAGCTGTCCGCCAGGCTGGATGCCTTGGATCAATACCGGCTCCAGCATCGCGCGCGCTGCGTAGATCGCCGCGGTGTAACCGGCTGGGCCGGACCCGATGATGACGATCTTGGCATGGGCAGGCGCGGGCATCGGCGGATCCCTTTGTTTTGGGGACTTTGTTGAGGACTTGTGCGGAAAGCGCCCGCAAACGGGTCGCGGCGGCGCTAAAAGTGTCAAATCCCAGTTTATGATATCTGGGTAGCTATGCAAGAATTGCAATCCATGGCCGCGATTTTTCCCCGGAACTGCAGTTAAAGGTCGCGAAATCGTGCACTGCACGCGCAATAAAATTGCGCATCACGGCTCGCCTGCGCTATGAACCATCGGCAGACCTTGCCGAGCCTTCCAAGCCCTAAGGAAATGTAGCCGCGTGTCGAAGAACCTTGACGAGATCGACCTCAAAATTCTTGCCGAAATCCAGGCCGACGGCCGAATCACCAATGTGGAACTGGCCAAGCGCGTCGGGATCTCGCCGCCCCCCTGTCTGCGCCGGGTCAGGACGTTGGAGGAGGAAGGTTACATCCAGGGCTACCGCGGCCTGCTCGATCCGCGCCGGCTCGGCTTCGATGTAACGGTATTCGCCGCGGTGCATCTATCGAGCCAGGCCGATGCCGATCTTCGTGCCTTCGAGAATTTCGTCCGCGCGGAGCCGCTGGTGCGCGAATGCTGGATGCTGTCGGGCGAAGTCGATTTCATCCTCAAATGTGTGGCGCCCGATATGGCGACGTTCCAGGATTTCGTCACGCACCTCACCGCGGCGCCGCATGTGCGCAATGTCAGGACCTCGCTGGTGCTGCACAATTCGAAATACGAGGCTGCGGTGCCGCTGGCTATCAAGGCGGCGGGGTGAGCGACCGGACTCCTTTGCCGGCCGCTCCTCGCGATGACGCGGTAAGAGCGGCCGCTACTTCTTTCGCATCTCGTCGACGCTGATCGGGCCCGGTCCAGAGGTCGAGAGATAGAGACAGGCGAAGCAGAACAGAATCGCCGCGGTGCCGCCATTGAGCAGCGGCAGAAACACCGGCTCGGCCGGGTTCTTGAACATATGGCCCAGGAAGTAGGCGAAAGCCATTTCACCCGACAGGATGAAGGCGACGGGCCGCGACAGCAGGCCGATCATCAATAACGCGCCGAGGACGAGTTCAATCGCACCCGCGGTCATGATCAGCGGGGGGACGTTGGCGAAGTACGGCATCGCCGGAAATTTGAAGATCTTCGCGACGCCGTACTGAAACAACAGCAGTCCGGTGATGAACCTGAACAGGCTCAGCACCACCGGTTGAAACTTGGAGAAAACCTGGTCCATTGTCATTTACCCCCTGTTTGCCCGCGCTGGTGCGTTGTGCGCGACGCAGCGCAATACGGTGTCTGTCGCCCCGGTACGATGTCAACACCTTGTGAGCGAAATCATTCCTCGCTGCACGGCTGTCCGACGAACGCGCAGATATGATTATATCTGATAATCAAATCGCTTTCTGCGGCGATTTCCTGTCGCAGTTTTCCACTCACAATGCCGTGCGCGCAGCAAAAAGCCGCGTGCAAGACGCGGCTCTTTTCACCCTGCAGCAGAGGCGAAATCTATCGCCACTCGACCTTGGTGATCTCGTAGGCCTTGGCGCCGCCAGGTGCCATCACCTCCACGGTCGTGCCCTTCGTCTTGCCGATCAGCGCGCGCGCAAGCGGCGAGGTGATGGAAATGCGCCCCTTCTTGGCGTCGGCTTCGACCTCGCCGACGATCTGCCACACCGCCTTCTTTTCGGTATCCTCGTCGACCAGCGTCACGGTCGCGCCGAACTTGATGGTGTCGCCGGAGAGCTTGGAGATGTCGATCACATCGGCGCGCGCGAGCTTGTCCTCGAGCTCTGCGATGCGACCTTCGTTGTGCGACTGCTCTTCCTTGGCGGCGTGATACTCGGCATTCTCCGAGAGATCGCCATGCGAGCGCGCCTCCGCGATGTGTTCGATGATGCGCGGACGATCCACTGATTGGCGATGCTTCAACTCGTCCGTCAGCGCGGCATAGCCGACCGCAGTCATCGGAACCTTTTCCATCATCTTCGTCCTTTATCGTGCGCGGTTTGACGTGCACGAGTATCCAGTTCATCTAACGCAGGAGCAGGGCTGGAAAGCCCTGAAGCCCACTGACTTTCGGCCCCGCTAAGGGCCGTGACAACATCCAATCGCGCGGTGAGTTCCAGCCATTCGGCTAATTGCTGACCGTTTCGTGGCCTGATTTGGCCCGGATGCGGTCAGCTTTCGGAAAAGTAACTCTGAAGCGTGCGGACCTCAAGGTCCCCGTCCCGGTAGGCACGGATCCCCTGCGCGGCCGCCACCGCGCCGGAAAGAGTGGTGTAATATGGCACTTTATGCAAGAGGGCAGCCCGCCGCAGCGAGCGGCTGTCGGCCAATGCCTGCGGGCCTTCGGTGGTGTTGAAGACAAGCTGGACGTCGCCATTGGTGATGGCATCGACGATGTGCGGACGTCCTTCCAAGACTTTGTTTACCTTGTCGGCCGGCACGCCGTGATCCACGAGGTAGCGCTGGGTGCCTGATGTTGCCATCACCTTGAAGCCGAGGGAGTGCAGCAGCCGCACGGCGTCGGAGATCCGAATCTTGTCATCGCCGCGCACCGAGACGAACACGGTGCCTTGACGCGGCACACGCGTGCCACCGCCAAGCTGGCTCTTCGCGAATGCCACCTCGAACGAGCGGTCGATGCCCATCACTTCGCCGGTCGAGCGCATCTCCGGTCCGAGCACGGTGTCGACGCCGGGGAAGCGCGCGAACGGGAATACCGATTCCTTGACGCCGACATGGCCGAGCTTTTTCTTCTTCAGCTTGAAGTCGGCAAGCTTCTCGCCGGCCATGATGCGCGCGGCAATCTTGGCGACCGGCATGCCGATCACCTTGGCGACGAACGGCACGGTGCGAGATGCACGCGGATTGACCTCGAGCACGTAGATCTCGCCGTCCTTGATCGCATATTGCACGTTCATCAGGCCGATCACGTCGAGTCCGAGCGCGAGTTCTCGCGTCTGGCGCTCGAGCTCCTCGATCATGTCGGTATCCAGCGAATGGGGCGGTAGGGAGCAGGCGGAGTCGCCCGAGTGAATGCCGGCTTCCTCGATATGCTCCATGATGCCGACGATAAAGACGTCCTTGCCGTCTGAGAGGCAGTCGACGTCGACTTCGGTCGCATCGGACAGGTAGCGATCGAACAGCAGCGGATTCTTGCCGAGCACCGTGTTGATCTGCCCGGTCTTGTCGTTGGGGTAGCGCGCCTTGACGTCGGCAGGCACAAGCTCGGGCAACGTCCCGAGCAGATAATCATTGAGCTGCGTCTCCTCGCGGATGATCTGCATCGCGCGCCCCCCGAGCACGTAGGACGGACGCACCACCAGTGGCAGGCCGAGATCGGCGGCCACCAGGCGTGCCTGCTCGACCGAATAGGCGATGCCGTTCTTCGGCTGCTTGAGGCGGAGCTTGTCGAGGATGCGCTTGAAGCGGTCACGGTCCTCGGCGAGGTCGATCGCGTCGGGCGAAGTGCCGAGGATCGGCACGTCTGCGGCTTCGAGCGCGCGCGCGAGCTTCAGCGGCGTCTGGCCGCCGAACTGCACGATCACGCCGTGCAACGTTCCGTTCTTGCGCTCGGTCGCAACGATCTCCAGCACATCTTCGGATGTGAGCGGCTCGAAATAGAGGCGGTCGGCGGTGTCATAGTCGGTCGACACCGTCTCCGGATTGCAGTTGACCATGATGGCCTCGTAGCCGGCATCGCCGAGTGCGAAGCAGGCGTGGCAGCAGCAATAGTCGAACTCGATGCCCTGGCCGATGCGGTTCGGTCCGCCGCCGAGGATGATGACCTTCTTGCGGTCCGACGGCTCGCTTTCGTCGGCGAGGCTGCCGGCGAACGGGCCCTCATAGGTTGAATACATGTAGGCGGTCGGCGAGGCGAACTCCGCGGCGCAGGTGTCGATGCGCTTGTACACCGGGCGGACGCCGAGCGCGTGGCGCTTCGTCGTGACCTCGGCCTCGGTGGTTTCGGTCAGCACCGCAAGCCGCGCATCGGAAAAACCCATCGCCTTCAGCATGCGCATGCCTGTGCCATTAGGCGGCAGGCCGTTGGCGCGCACCCTTGCTTCCATCTCGACGATGCCCCGCATCTCGGCGAGGAACCACTTGTCGATCTTGCAGGAGTTGAAGATCTCCTCATTGGACCAGCCGAGCCGCATCGCTTGTGCGACCTGGAGCAGGCGATTCGGCGTCGGCGTGCCCAACGCTGCGCGGATCGCGTTCTTGTCGTCGCCGCGGCCGAGGCCCTCGATCTCGATCTCGTCCAGCCCGGTGAGCCCGGTCTCGAGGCCGCGCAAGGCCTTCTGCAGGCTCTCCTGGAAGGTGCGGCCGATCGCCATGACCTCGCCGACCGACTTCATCGAGGTAGTCAGCGTGGGGGAGGCGCCAGGGAACTTCTCGAACGCGAAGCGCGGGATCTTCGTCACGACGTAGTCGATGGTCGGCTCGAACGATGCCGGCGTGGCGCCACCGGTGATGTCGTTGGCGATCTCGTCGAGCGTGTAGCCGATCGCGAGCTTGGCCGCCACCTTGGCGATCGGGAAACCGGTGGCTTTCGATGCCAGCGCAGAGGAGCGCGAAACGCGCGGATTCATCTCGATCACGACCATGCGACCGTCGTCCGGATTGATGCCGAACTGCACGTTGGAGCCGCCGGTTTCCACGCCGATCTCGCGCAGCACCGCAATCGATGCGTCGCGCATGATCTGGTATTCCTTGTCGGTCAGGGTCAGCGCCGGCGCCACCGTGATGGAATCGCCGGTGTGCACGCCCATCGGATCGACGTTCTCGATCGAGCAGATGATGATGCAATTGTCCTTCCTGTCGCGCACCACCTCCATCTCGTACTCTTTCCAGCCGAGAACGGATTCCTCGATCAACACCTCGTTGGTCGGCGACGCGTCAAGGCCACGCTCGATGATGTCGAGATATTCCTCCTTGTTGTAGGCGATGCCGCCGCCGGTGCCGCCGAGCGTGAAGGAGGGGCGGATGATCGCGGGCAGGCCGATGTCGGACAATGCCATCAGCGCTTCGGCAAACGCCTGCTGCTGGTAGCGCTTCCTCCGCTCGTTCTCGCCCGCATCCCAGTTCCGCTCGAATTCGTCCAGTCCAGCGCCGGACAGCTTGGCGCGATCGGCGAGATATTTGTCGCGATCGGCCTTCTTCAGCACCGAGGCGTTGGCGAGCCGCGATTTCGGCGTCTGCAGGCCGATCTTCTCCATCGCATTGCGGAACAGCTGGCGGTCTTCGGCCTTGTCGATGGCGTCGGCGGTGGCGCCGATCATCTCGACGTCGAACTTTTCCAATGTGCCGTGCTTGCGCAGCGACAGCGCGCAGTTCAGCGCAGTCTGCCCGCCCATCGTCGGCAAGAGCGCGAAGCCGCCGGGGACGACGTGGCGCTCTTTTTCGATAATCTTGGCCACGATTTCAGGCGTGATCGGCTCGATATAGGTCGCGTCCGCCAGCTCCGGGTCGGTCATGATCGTCGCCGGGTTGGAATTGACGAGGACGATCCGATACCCCTCTTCCTTCAGCGTCTTGCAGGCCTGCGTGCCGGAATAGTCGAATTCGCAGGCCTGGCCGATCACGATGGGACCGGCGCCGATGATAAGAATGGTGGAGATGTCGGTTCTTTTGGGCATCAGCTCTCGCGGACAGGAATTTAGGCACAAAAAAAGGGCGCGCGTCCTGCGCGTCCCTCGAGCCTAGAAGCGCGATTTCTCGCGCGCGGGTGGTCTTTAGACCAGTTTCCGCACCCGCGAAACCCCCAAAGGAGGCCGATCGACCCCGTTTTTGTGGGAAATCCGGCGAATGAGCCGGCTCGCCCTGGCCCTTCCGGCCGGGACCGGCCGGCTTGCCGGGCCGAGGCCCGCGAAGCAGGCGAAGGCTGGAGGCCCGGCCTGGATTTGAACCAGGATAAAGAGCGATGCACCGCTCCCGCGTCGACGCTTTCCGCCACCGGGCCGAGCGGATCATCGCCGACTATTTCAGCCTCGGCCACACTTCCCTCTGATTAACCCTAACTGCCACACGGTCACGTTCAGTGCTGCGCAACGAATGTCATTCGCCACGGATTGTGCCCGATGTTGCGGGGGGCACGCGTCGCGCTGAAGCCGGCGCCGCGAAGTTTCGCGATCATCTCGCCCTCGCCGTAGCGCTGCAGGCCGATCCTGGTGCGCAGTTGCCGGTAATCGGAGAGCGCGGTGCTGATCAACCCGATCAGGGCATCGCGCAGGAAGCCGTGGCGTGCCGCGAAGCGCAGCAACGCCAGGACGTCCCTGATCATGCCGACCTCGGGCCGCAGGACGTCGCCAAGCACGAAGCGGCCCGACGGCCTCAAGAGCCGGTGGATCACGCCGAAGGCAGAGTCAAGCTCCTCCGGCGTCATGTATTGCGCAACCGAGTTCATCACGACGAGGTCGACCGAGTTCGCGTCCATCTTCTTGAGATCGTCGAGCGAGCGCACGCGGATATTGGTGTCGGGCGCGAAGCGTGCGATCAGCCGGCCGCGCACGCCGGGCGCGGGCTCGGCCAGATAGAGCTTGGCGCAGGCATTGGCGACCTTTGCCGCCGAGAGCGCCTCGCCGCAAGCGTAATCCAGCACCACGGCATCAGGCGAGGTGATATAGCCGATGATGTCGCGCGCGATGGCCTCAAAGTGCAGGTCGCGGTGCAGCCTGCTCACATAGATCGTGTGCGTGGAATCGTAATAATCGATCCATTCATCCATCGCGTTCGGGGTCCGGCAGAATGGTTCCTGGCGCAGGAACTGGCGGGTGCGTGATGCGTTAGCGGTTTGGCGCTTGATGTTCAATCGCGCCGATATCCGGGTTCCTAACAGGAAGGTTCGACGTGAGCAAAGCCAAGTCAGACAAAATTTCCCCCGATCTCGATACGCCGAGCGATCTGCCGAAAGCTGCGGTGGAGCAGATCTCGGCCTCGCTCAACACGCTTCTGGCGGATGCCTTCGCGCTCTACCTGAAGACCAAGAATTTCCATTGGCACGTCAGCGGCCGCCACTTCCACGACTATCATCTGATGCTGGACGAGCAGTCGGACGCCATCTTCGCCACCACCGATCAGCTTGCCGAGCGGGTGCGCAAGCTCGGCGGCGCGACGCTGAAGTCGATCGGCCAGATCGCCAAGCATCAGACCATCAAGGACAATGACGAGGACTACGTCCCGCCGCGCGAGATGCTGCGCGAATTGATGGATGACAACAAGCACATGGCGGCCGCGATGCGCAAGGCGCACAAGCTTGCCGACGATCATGAGGATTCCGGCACCGCCGGCCTGCTCGAGACCTTCATCGACGAAACCGAGCGCCGCACCTGGTTCCTGTTCGAGGCAAGCCGTCAGGAAGGCAGCAACGCGGCGTAGCGCAGCGACGCAGCAATCCATCCTTGCGGAGCGATGGATTGCTCCCGCCTTCGCCAACGCCATGGCGGACAAGTCGCTTCGTTTTGCAATGAACGAGCCATACGTCCGCGTTCCCGCGATGTGCTGCACCCGAGGTCTGCCTTACTTCTCGCCCCGCCTTGACAGAGGGCGCAGGGAAAGCCGGGTGCCGATTGCACCCATGGGCCCGGTGCAACAAAAAGCACCGGGGTAGGACCACAGGTGAAACCGGAAACGACCCGGCTTTCCCTGCGCGATGGTTTACGGCTTATACGTGATCTCCTCGGTGAGACCGGGCTTTGTTGCCACCGTCATCAGCAAGAAGCGTTGGCCTCTCGCGGACTTAACACCAGCCACTGGGGCGTCAGGACCACACGACTTCACCGTCCGCCTCACGCGTGCTCGTCAGTCACGCAATCGGCGTCCACCGCATCTCACCGCAACGTTCGTGACGATCGCGAGCCGCCCCTCATTCGGGTGAGACGGACGGATTAGACTGCTGATTTGGGTCAAACGCGAAGCGGAATATTTTGCGCGTAGGGGCTTGCCGCGTCGGGCAAATCAGTGATCCGCAATTCCCGGCGAGAACGCGCACGCATCCTGTCGTCACGCGATGGCAAAGATCAGGTGTAGCGCCACGGTCACCTACCGCATTCCAAACACGTGCGGTGTACTTTTTGAACAGCGGCGCCGTTTTTGCGGCTGCGAACGAGCCGCCGTCGGGCCGTCTGCGTGGGAACGATCAACGGTCGGTAAGGTTATGTGCATGTGCCAGGTCGCACTTTTGTGTGTTGATGGCCCCGGCGTTTTAGCGCCAAGGGCTCCCCGTCGTTGCCAGAGAGAGGGGAGTGCGAAACGCGATGGAGCGAACGGTTTCTGTTTCAGCATTCGCGATCCTGGTCGCGATATTTAATTGCGATGCGACCGGCGTCCTTATCGACAAGGCAAGGGCGGCATCCGTGGGCGGCGCAACCACGGGTCAATCGGCGATGCAGGCCGTCCCGACCGCCCCTCCAGGGATTGAAGCCGCTGCACCATCGAGAACGCTCGATACCGAAACGTTGGCAGCGCTGGTGACGCGGGCGAAGCGCCTGCTGGCCCTCGGCGACATCGTCTCGGCGCGATTGCTGCTCGAACGGGCCGCCAATGCGCAGGACGCAGCTGCGGCTTTCCTGCTGGCACTGACCTACGATCCGGCCGTGCTCGGAGTGCGCGATGTGCGAAGCATCGCACCCGACCCGGAGACGGCCCGCGACTGGTACTGCAGGGCCGCCGGCCTTGGCTCGGCGGACGCGCGACAACGGCTCATGCAACTTCAGAATATTCCATCGCGAGGATGCCATGCGTCAGCACCTTAGTATGCCATTTAGAATGTTGTTTGCCGCGACGATGATGGCCTTCGGCGTTGCGGCTCATGCTGAAGAGGCCGACTATGACCCGGCCAGGGTCAGCGACAGCCTGAAGGCGGTCTTCAAATTCGGCTCGGCCTCGACCAAGAAGGCGATGAACGCCAATACGGTCACTCTGCTGACCGGCACGATCGGCGGCACCTATGTCCAGTTCGGCGCCGACCTTGCTTCCGTGCTCGACGACAACGGCAATCTGCGCATCCTGCCGATCATCGGTCGGGGTTCGGTGCAGGGCATCGCCGATACCCTTTTCCTGAAGGGCGTCGATCTCGGCATCGTCCGCGCCGACACGCTCGACTATCTGGAGAAGAAGGGCTTCGCCAATGGCATCAAGAAACAGTTCACCTATGTGACCAAGCTCTACAACGAGGAGATGCAGGTCATCGCACCAAAGGCCATCAAGAATCTGCAGGATCTCGAAGGCAAGACGGTGAGCGTCGACCTGCCCAATGGCGGCACGTTTGTGACTGCACTGACAGTTTTCGAACGGCTCGGGATCAAGGCGAACCTGGTCTATATCGAGCAAAGAGTCGCAATGGAGAAACTGAAGAAGGGCGAGGTCGACGCCGTCATCGTGGTTGGCGGCAAGCCGTACGTGTCGGTTGCCACCTTCAAAAATGACGGCCGCTTTCATCTCGCTGCAGTGGACTATTCGAAGTCCCTGCAGAACGATTATCTGCCTGCGAGGCTGACCACAGAGGACTATCCGAATCTGATTCCCAAGGGGGAGACGGTGGACACAATCGCAGTGCCGGCGGTGCTTGCCGCGTACAATTGGGCACCCAACACTGAACGCAGCCGCAAGCTTGCCCTGTTCGTGGACGCCTTCTTCACGAAATTCGCGGCTTTGCAGAATCCGCCGTTTCATCCGAAGTGGAAGGAGGTTTCCCTGTCGGCACCGCTCGCCGGCTGGAATCGCCTGCCGCTTGCACAGCAATGGCTCGACAAGCACGGCATCGAACCGGCGAGGCGACAACGCTTTGAGGCATTCCTGCAAGACAACCCAGCCGTCGCCAACATCCAATCGGAGGCCGACAAGGAAGCACTGTTCCGGCAATTTCAGGCCTGGGAGGAGACGAGGAACGCGCGGGCGGAGGTGGACCCGCAGGTGGACTCCAAGAAGGTCCGAGACCGAGATCATCCACGCCGCCACGCCCGCAGATCACACACCGCAAGACGGGCGCTCGACGCCTCAAACCGGCAAGGTGCGGTGGCTCAATGCGAGCAGTACGGTCAGCGCGGCGACCGCGCCGGTGCAAACCCCTGCGGCCGACCGGGCGAGGAAGCCTGGTGGAACCCGTTCCCCAGCCCCACGCAGGGCATCCCGACACCAGGCAATGGCGGCTCGGCGGGCACTTCATATCGGCTGCAATGACAGCGCACCCAGCCAGTAGCGGCATCGGATGCTCCCGAGGAAGCTTCGTCAACGACGCCGGTTGAGCGGCCGGCACATCCGTTCACAACTCTGTTATTGTGACCTATCGCGCTCTTCGCCTGCCTCAACTGGGCACCTCGCGCTTGTTGTTGTACCTTCGGACCAAACTGCACGATCTGCCAGGGAGGAATTTACATGACCGCCGTCCTGCTCAATCGTCGCTACCTTCTCGCCGCTGGCGGCTCCGTCCTGGCAACCGGGGCTGCCGGACTGCTGTTGCCGGCCCGCGCGGAAGGCCTTGCACCGACTGAAACGATGTCGGGCGGGGCGAACAACTACCGCAAGGGCGCGCCGATCGTGGATCGGATCGGCAAGGGTGGCTTCTGGATGAGTGGCACCGTGCGCCGGGCAGGCGACGGGGCTCCGCTCGCCGGGCAGCGCATCCAGATTTGGGCGCACACGACCGAGGGGCAGGAGCAGGAGCCACAGAGTCATGGGGCGACGCTCACCGACAAGAACGGGGCGTTCCGCCTCGAGATGCCCCAGATCATACCCATCTTTGGCCAACCGCACGGACACCTCGCCTATGACAGCGGTGAATTCAAAACCGTCTTTCTGCGGCCGGTGATGCGGAGCGCAAAGGATACCAGCCTGGAGGCGCATTTCGTCCTTCAGCCGGCCTGACCGAGTTGGAATCAAAAGGGAAGAGATCGGCTCGGGCGCCCCTGATCTGGGCCGCCCTTGTGGCCGCCATCTGCGTGCCGATCGCCGCTGCGGCGGCGAGCCCACTGCTCGCGTGGCGCGGTCCGGTCTACATCCTGGCGGGATTCGCGGGGATGATCGCACTGGGTCTTGTGCTCGTCCAGCCCCTGCTGATCGGCGGATACTTGCCCGGGCTTTCGGCTTATCGCGGACGGCGTGCACATCACTGGATCGGAGGCGCGCTGGTCGTGGCGCTCGTGGTCCACGTCGGGGGGCTCTGGATCACCAGTCCGCCGGACATGATTGACGCTCTTTCCTTTTCATCGCCGACGCCGTTCTCCCCCTGGGGTGTGACCGCCATGTGGGCCATCTTCGCCGTCGCGATATTGGCTGCACTCCGCCGGCGATTGGGACTGCGAGCGCGAACCTGGCGCGTGGTTCATATGCCGCTCGCGGTGGTTATCGTCGCAGGCAGTGTGGTCCATTGCATGCTGGTCGAGGGGACGATGGAGACGGTATCGAAGGCGGCCCTTTGTGCACTGGTCCTCGGCGCGACCATAAAAGTCATGGCTGACTTGCGGGTGTGGAGAAAGCGACCGACGTCGCGCGGAGAGAGCATCGTGCGACAGTAACCAGGAAGAATTGTCAGCGGTAAGAAGCTTCAGACACGTATTCGAGTTGGGTCAAAAGTGCCGTTCGGGAGGTCGGCCGGTCACTTCCGGTCCACCGCGATAAGCGGACCATCTACAGTCGGACCGCACGTCGCATTGGGCCAATATGCGACATCAGCCTTAGTGGGCATCCCATCTGATCTGTCGTACAATCGCATCTAGGTTGGATCGTGGGCCATGGTGCAGGAGCGGCCAGTCCGGGTCGAGCGGAGGTTGTCGGCGATATTGGCCGCCGACGTAGCTGGCTACTCGCGGTTGATGCACAATGACGAAGAGGCGACCCATGCCAAACTGGCCGCGCTCCTGACCGACGCCGTCGCCCCGGTAATTGCCGAACACGGCGGCCGTGTCGTGAAGAACACCGGCGACGGGTTTTTGGCGGAGTTTCCGAGCGCGGTCGAAGCCATCCGAGCTGCGGTGCAGTTCCAAGCGCGTGTTAGCGAGCTTACAACCGGTGTCGTGGAAGAGAGACGCATTGTATTCCGCGTGGGCGTCAATATTGGTGACGTAATCGTTGAACCCCACGACATCTTCGGCGACGGAGTTAACATTGCTGCGCGGCTTGAAAGCATCGCAGAACCGGGCGGCATCTGCATCTCGTCTGCTGCCTACGATCAAGTCCGAGGCAAGGTCGGCGTTGAGTTCGCCGATCTGGGTGAGCAGAACCTCAAGAACATCGACGACCCGGTGCGGGCCTATGCCGTTAGCCCGAACGCGAAAACCGACCGAGCTGCTTCGCTGCCATCATCAACTCCCCGGTTGTCCATCGTTGTTTTGCCGTTCGCAAACATCGGAGGCAATCCCGAACAAGACTACTTCGTCGATGGCGTGACAGAGAGCCTGACCACCGACTTGTCGCGGATCAATGGCGCGTTCGTGATTGCGCGCAACACCGCGTTCACCTTCAAAGGTAAGGCGGTCGACGTAGTGAGGCTCGGACGCGAGTTGAACGTCCGCTACGTGCTCGAAGGGTCGGTGCAACGTGGTGGCAACCTCCTTCGGGTCAACGTGCAACTGGTCGATGCCGAAACCGGCAACCACCTCTGGGCGGAGCGTTTTGACAAGCCCGTTGCCGACCTCTTTGACATGCAGGACGAAATCGTATCGAGGCTCGCCAACTCATTAAATGCCGAGCTCGTTGCCGCCGAGGCCCGGCGAGCGGAGCGTTCACCGCATCCAGACGCGATGGACTTGGTGTTCCGAGGTAGGGCTTGGTTTAACAAGGGGCTGACCCCCGATTATATGGTACAAGCGCGCGGCTTTTTCGAGCAGGCCATGGCGCTCGATCCGGGAAATATCGAGGTTATGGTCGGTTTGGCGCGGGTCGATGCCGTACTCGGAGCCGCCCTTATGACCGACGACTATTCAGCGCGGTTCATCTCGGCCGAGGCGACTTTAACCAAAGCGCTATCGCTCGCGCCGAACCACGCTTTGGCGCACGTGTATCTGGGCCTCGTGCAAATATTTACGAAACGGGTGGCTCAAGGCATCGCTCAATGCGAGCGGGCACTGGCGCTGGATCGCAATTTGGCCGGCGCTCACGCTCTCATCGGCGTCGCCAAGTTTTTACTTGGTCGAGGCGCAGAAACCGAACCTCACATCAACGAGGCATTCCGCCTTTCTCCTCGCGACACTATCGCCCATCGATGGCTGGTATGGGTTGGCCTTGCCAAGGCGCAGCTCGGTGCCGATGCCGAAGCAGTCGTCTGGCTGCGCCGAGGCCTTGACGCAAACCGAAATTATTCCGCCGCGCATTTCCCTCTCGCGGCTGTGCTGGTGCGGCTCGGGGAGCTGGACGAAGCGCGAGCCGCAGTGCAAGCGGGACTCGCGCTCGATCCGAGCTTCACCATTCGTCGCTTTCGTGATGCCACGTATGCACGGAGCGACAATCCGACCTTCCTTGCCTGGCGCGACCGTGCGATTGAAGACATGCGGTTGGCCGGGGTGCCTGAGGGCTGATGTCCGAGTTAGGTCAAACTGAGAAAAACTCAGTACGAGCAATGTTTTCCGCTTTACCCTCGAACCGGGACATTGCTCGACGCATTCGGCTTGTCCGAAAGGGGCCAATGCCGTCGACTAACGCATCGACATCCGCCCGGCGCATCAGTTCACGTTTCTTCTCCATCAAGCGCAACTGCAGTAGTACCGGCGCGGATTGCAGCCGCGCCGTCTTTTTCGCCAAGAGTGCACAGCAGGTGCTGTTCAGCTTCTACTGTGCCGAGAAACTCGCCGCTGTTTGCGACTTCACGATTGGCGGCGGATTCCATTTGCCGGTCAGCGCATCGGACTTCGGACTGTAGAGACGCATGGTCAGGTTGAAGGCTCCCTTCGGCGCCGGAAGCCAGTTGGCTTCCATGTCCTTGCCTGGGCTTTCGTTCTGGAAGTAAAGATCGAGCGACCCGTCGGCATTGTATTTGAACGGCATCCAGCTGCTGACGGCAAAACGGTTCAAGACGTTGCCGACCTGGAAGCCTTCCTGATCGTAAAGGGTGATCGACCAGAATGCATTGACCGGCGGCGCCGCGCCCTTCTCGAACGTGATGGTGTATTTGCTCGCGCCGTCGAGCGGCTTGCCGGTTTCGTCGCCGAGATTGAGCGGATAGATGGCATCCTCGGGCAGGTTGGCGCCCAACCCCAGCTGCGCGACGATGGCTCGCTTCAGATAGTAGTTGCCGTAAACACCCATCGTGTCGGTGTTCATCGACCAGCCATTGACGACCCGCGCCAGCGTCGGCACCTTCCAGGCCATCAGTTTCTGTCCGTCCTGCGGGGCGGTCTCAAGCGCCCGCTGCACGACCGGATCGAGCTTGCCGATATCAAAGCTCTTGCCGGGCTCGATGCCGATCCTTTTCATCTGCGCGATGATCGGCTGGTCGGTGATGTGCGGCGGGTGAAGCTTCAGCAACTCGGCGGCATTGGCGAAATACACGCCCGCTGTCATCGTATCCACCTGGACCTTTGGTGGCGTCTTCATGTCGACGCTTGGGTCCGGCTTGAATTCAATTGGCTTGGGCGTCTTGCCATATTCGGATAGCAGGCTGACCTTGTAGCCGGCCTGGATCTTATGGACGGCATCGTAATCCGGTGGACCGTCGGTCTTGGTGCGGCCGATTACCCAGACATAGGGCGTCGGCGCGTCGATCCGCTGGGTATCCTTCGGAAGCTTGAACTCTTCCGCAAACCTGTCGCGCAAATCCGGCCGCCAGCCCGGCGGGGTAATCAGAAACGTCCCGGCCTTGGTGCCGGTGGTTCGCCAGCCCGGCGATGCGAAGACGTCGGTCCACATGTCGAGCATCGGCAGCAGATAGTAGCGTCCATTGGTATCCGGCGCCGATACGACGACGGGCTCCTTCGTCATGTCGAGCCATGCGATGGAGTACAACGTGTCGAAGTTGGAGCGCACCACGCCTTTGAAATTGGCCGGCGGATATTCGGGCACATTGACGAACATGTTCATCGGGCCCTTGCCGAATTCCTTGCCGGGCTCGACGTTGGTGAATTGCTTGCGGGTCACCTCCATCGACAGCAGCGAATAGAAATAGATGTAGGCGTCGACTGCGATCGCGTGCGCCTCCTGCTCGGTGATGGCCTGCGCCGCTTGGGCCCGAGCTGCAGGCGACGCGGCGGCGCCGAGACAGAGAGACAATGTCAGCGCCAGAATTCCTCGAAACATATCGAAATTCTCCTCATGTAATGGGGCTGTGGTGTGGTGGCTTGAAATCCTTTCCCGCCGCGCCGCGCCGGGTGTGCAAGTGGACATGCCGCATCGGCTGCATCAAACGCCGCGCGCCGCGCTTGCTTTGTCAAAACAGATCGTTGGAAATATCTTGTACAGCCGATTATCGAACAGCATTCGGCCGCCTGCAGCAGCACCAAACTAGCACGAATGGATCATCACGGCCAACCAGGGACATTGGCGTGTCGCGGCGTCATGTCCTCGATTTATGTCGGTGCGGCTTGCCGAGCGGTATGGCGTTAATGCCGACGGCGTGATCGCCATCAACATTATTTCGCTTTTTACAGAACGCGCTTTCTCCAGCGACGAGGCGGTCGCAGCGGCGGCTGACGCGACGGGGCAAATGGTCGCAATTCGTCCTGATCAATCAGGATCGCTTCCACAGTCGCACCAGCGGTCCGTTCGCACCCATCACGGGATCAGTGTTCGGAATGGCCACCAGCGGAATTGTCTTCAACGCTTTCGCATGGCTTTCGCGTGTCGGCCGCACAAGATCCATCGGCGGCCCCGGCGGATAGGCGCCGATCACGCAGAAATCGTCGCTCGACGACAGGCGCTGATGGCCGGTGCCTGCGGGCAGAATCGCGACGTCGCCGGCGGAGATCTCGAGCGCGCGTCCACGCTCGCCGCCGAACTGAACGCGCGCGCCGCCACGGGCAACGCCCAGCACCTCATGCACGGTCGCGTGGTAGTGCAGAAAATCGTAGACGCCGTTCCGCCACATCGCGCCCCAGCCATTGCGGTCGAACAGGCGCTCGATGGTCTCCTCGGGGTGTTCGCCGCCGACATCGACCGCGGCCTTGTAGACCAGGAATGGCACTGGATTATTGGGCACGAGCCCGTCATCCCCAAAGACGATGGCGAGCGGCTCGATCCCGGCTTTGACAACGGACATGGTTTCCTCCGCGCGTGATCAGAAGACTACGCGCGGATCAACCCGCTGTCAGGGCCTCACGTTCCAGTCTCAGGCCGTCGTGTTGGGCAGTCCAGCTTTGGGCAGCTCGAACACCAGGCAGGTCGTGGTCGCGTGCGCGATTAACCGGCCCTTGTCGTCGGTGATGCGTGCTTCGGCGGTCGCGGCGCGGCGGCCGACATTGAGTGTGCGGCCCTCGGTGCGGATCTTGCCGGTGTCCTTGCCCATGCCGCGGATGAAGGAAATCTTGAACTCCAGCGTGGTGTAGCCGATTCCCTCGGGTAACATGGTCTGCACCGCAAGCCCCATCGCCGAATCGAGCAGAATCGCGGCGTAGCCGCCATGCACCGAGCCGATCGGGTTGTAGTGGCGAAGCGCCGGTACGCTGTGGATCACCACGACGCCGGGCTCGGCCGTGCAGTCGAACGGCTCGACCGTCTGCATGATCGGCGGCTCCGGCAGGCGGCGGTCGAAGATCGCGCGCACGAAGTCGAGCCCCGGCATCGACGCCATCACCTCAATCGAGGACACGCCATATTCGACGTTTGCACCGGCGCTGTCAGCCATGGAATCCTCTGAAGGGGCGATTTACGCGGCGCTCTTCTTCTGCCGCATCAGATCGGCAAAGCGCTGGAACAGATAGTGCGAGTCGCGCGGGCCGGGTGACGCCTCGGGGTGGTACTGCACCGAGAACACCGGCTTGCCCTCGAGCGCGATGCCGCAATTGGAGCCGTCGAACAGCGAGACATGGGTCTGTGTCGCGCCATCAGGCAGGGTCGCCTGATCCACGGCAAAGCCGTGGTTCATCGAGGTGATCTCGACCTTGCCGGTGGTCTCGTCCTTGACCGGATGGTTGGCGCCGTGATGGCCCTGATGCATCTTCATGGTCTTGGCGCCGACGGCGAGCCCGAGCATCTGGTGACCGAGGCAGATGCCGAAAGTCGGCGTGCCCGACTCGATCACCTTCTGGATCACGGGTACGGCATATTTGCCGGTCGCGGCGGGATCGCCGGGGCCGTTCGACAGGAACACGCCGTCGGGATTCATCGCGAGGATGTCCTCGGCCGAGGTCGTCGCCGGCACGACGGTGATCTTGCAGCCGACGCCGGCGAGCAGGCGCAGGATGTTGCGCTTGATGCCGTAGTCGATCGCGACCACGTTGAATTCCGGCGCCGTCTGCCGGCCAAAGCCCTGCTGCCAGGCCCACGGGGTCTCGTCCCAGGTGAAGCGCTGGCCTGATGTCACCATCGGCACCAGGTCCATGCCCTCGAGGCCCGGCCATTCGCGCGCCTCTTCCTTCAGCCCGTGCAGGTCGAATTCGCCCTTTCGCGAATGCGCGATGACGGCATTCGGCATGCCCTTGGTGCGGATCAGCGCGGTCAGCGCGCGGGTGTCGATGCCGGAGAGGCCGATGATGCCGCGCGCCTTCAACCACTGGTCGAGGTGGCGGGTGGCGCGGTAGTTCGAGGGATCTGTGATCGCCGAACGCAGGATCACGCCGCGCGCGCCCGGCGTCGCGGCCATGTTCACCGTCTCGATGTCTTCGTCGTTGGTGCCGACATTGCCGATATGCGGGAACGTAAAAGTGATGATCTGTCCGGCATAGGAGGGATCGGTGAGGATCTCCTCATAGCCGGTCATCGCGGTATTGAAGCAGACCTCGCCTACGGCGTGGCCTTCCGCGCCGAGGCCAAAACCTTCCAGAACGGTGCCATCGGCGAGCACGAGGAGCGCGGTCGGCTTGTGGTCCGGCCAGGCGGGAGCGTTGTCGGATGTTGTCATGAGCGCTTTAAATAGTCGCCGCACTCTGCGGCGTCAAAGCGAAAGGGCGCCGATCCACACGACCGGGCAACCGATTTGACAGGCCGGAACGGCCTCTTAATCTAAAGTTCCGCGCGCAGGCCGTTTGCTTGCCGAAAATGACCCGGTTCGGGAGCCCTGCATGGACAATACGATGCCGATCCTCCTCGTTCCGGGACTCGTCTCGTCGCCCCGAATCTATGCGCCGGTGATGCCGGCGCTGTGGCGGTTCGGGCCTGTCACGGTCGCGAACCACATTCGCGACGACAATATGGGCACGATCGCGCGCCGCATCCTTGCCGAGGCGCCGCCCCGTTTCGCGCTCGCCGGCCACTCGATGGGCGGCTACATCGCATTCGAGATCATGCGCCAGGCGCCCGAGCGGGTGGCGAAACTGGCGCTGATCAACACTCAGGCCCGGCCGGATACGCCGGAGGCGACCGCGCGCCGCCGCGGCATGGTGGAGCGTGCGAGAGGCGGCGACTATCGCGGCGTGCTCGATGAGCTCTTTCTGGGCTTCGTGCATCCGTCGCGGCGCGAGGATGCGAGCCTGCGTCAGCTCGTCCATGACATGGGCGAGGACGTCGGCGTCGAGGCCTTCATCCGCCAGCAGACCGCGGTGATCAGCCGGCCGGACTCGCGGCCCATGCTCGCCTGGATCAAGTGCCCGACGCTGGTCCTGACCGGCGACGAGGACCACACCATCCCGAACATATTGTCATCGGAGATGGCCGATGGAATTCCCGGCGCAAAGCTTGCGATCCTGCCAAATTGCGGTCACCTGCCGCAGCCGGAACAGCCGCAGGCCTGCGCAGACGCGCTGGTGGCATGGCTGCGGAACTAGTTGTTCTGCCTGAGCGAACCGCCTACATGAGAGGATTGCCAGTTTAAGGATGCAATGATGCTGCGCGACGACATCAACAATGCGGTCAAGGAGGCCATGAAGGCCAAGGATGAGCGAAAGCTCTCCACGCTGCGCATGGTCAATTCGACCATCAAGAATGCAGATATCGAGGCGCGCGGGCAGGGCAAGCCGCCGCTTTCCGATGGTGATCTGCTGAGCGTCTTGCAGAAGATGATCAAGCAGCGCCAGGAATCGGTCGAGCTCTACGACAAGGGCGGCCGCGCCGAGCTCGCCGCCCAGGAGCGCGAGGAGATTGCGGTGATCTCCGCCTACCTTCCCAAGCAAATGTCCGATGACGAAGTGAAGGCTGCGATCTCCGCGATCATCACAGAGACCGGCGCGAGCGGCATCAAGGACATGGGCAAGGTGATATCAGCGCTGAAGGCGAAATACGCGGGCCAGATGGATTTCGGCAAGGCCAGCGGGATTGTGAAATCCGCGCTCGCCGGCTAGTCCAAGAGCGCGGCAAGCGGTCTTGCGCCGGTGGATGTCTAGAGCTCCAGCAGGTCGTGACCGACCACAAGATTTCCGGAAAAGTGGGGCCGCACCGCGTCGAACCAAACCTCGTCTTTGAGGAAGGGATAGCCGCCGGGGACGAAGTGCGACAGCACCAGCGTCTTCACCCCCGCTTCGGTGGCGATGCGGCCGACTTGTTCGGTCGTGGTGTGGCTCGCCAGCAGGTGTTCGCGCAACGTCTTGGCGTTCGGCTCGGTCGCGATCAACTGGTCGAGTGATGGCAGGTGCATGACTTCGTGGACCAGAATGTCGGCGCCTTGCGCGAGCTTGACGAGATTTTGCGAGGGCCTGGTGTCGCCCGAGATCACGATCGAACGGTCGGGGCAATCGAAGCGGTAGGCGAAAGCCGGTTCGACCGGCGGATGTTCGACCAGTGCTGCGGTGACCTTGACGTTGTCGTCCTGCATGACCATGCCATCGGCGGTGATCTCGTGCGGAATGATCAGGT
Source organism: Bradyrhizobium lablabi (assembly GCF_018131005.1). Classification (GTDB taxonomy): domain Bacteria; phylum Pseudomonadota; class Alphaproteobacteria; order Rhizobiales; family Xanthobacteraceae; genus Bradyrhizobium; species Bradyrhizobium lablabi_D. The sequence continues at coordinate 243,842 of NZ_JAFCJK010000003.1, read as the reverse complement.
CCTTGAGCGCCGGGCGCCCCTCGTCAGCCATGCGGGTGCGAATGTCATAGTCGTTGAGGGCGAGAAATTGCCGGGTCATCTCCGCCAGTGGCGGCGGACCGTAGGTGTCGACGCGCCTGGCGAGATCGGTCGCCCAGGCGAGCAGCAGCAGATTGCCGTAGTCGGCGTTGTGATCGGAATGCTGATGCGTCAGGAAAACGGCGCGGATTGACGCCAGCTTGAGTTTCGCCAGGATAATCTGGCGGGCGACGCCATTGCCGCAGTCGATGACATAGGACGTGTTGTTGACGACGATGACCTGCGCGGGAGCCGCGCGATTGGGCTTCGGCGTGGGCCCGCCGGCGGTGCCAAGCAGGATCAAGCGCGATTTCGGCTTTGCGGCCTCCTCGGCGGCCCACGCACCTTGAAACGGAGCGGCCGCGGCCAGCGTCGCACCGGCGTGAAGGATGTTGCGGCGCGTCATTCGCTGCATGAAACAGTCCCCATTGCGATCCTTGTTCTTTCCGCCGTTCCGCAGAGATTTGCCTTGGATCGAAAGGGATAGCTGAACGAGAGGCCACCGCAAAGCGTTTCTCGAAAAATCCCTGGTTAGGGTAGAGTCCGGTTTCAGATTTCCAACCTTGCTGGCAACCATGCTGACTGAAGCATCCACTTACGACGAACTCTACCGCGATTTCCGCTGGGATATCCCTGCGCGGTTCAACATCGCGACCGCTTGCTGCGATCGCCACGCCGACGGCACGGGCAGGCTCGCGCTGGTCTATGTCGATGAAGACGGCGGCACGACACACACCACATTCGACGAGGTCGCGGAAGCCTCACGCCGTTTCGCCAATGTATTGAAAGCCGATGGTCTCGTGCGCGGTGACCGCGTCGCGGTGTTCCTGTTGCAGTCCCTCGAACTGCCGGTCGCGCATCTCGCGGCCTTCCGCTCGGCGATGGTCTCGATCCCGCTGTTCGCGCTGTTCGGCGAGGACGCGCTCGAATTCCGCCTGTCGAACTCCGCGGCCAAGGCGATCGTCACCGACGAGGCCGGCTGGGAGAAGATCGCGAAGATCCGCAATCGCCTGCCTGACCTGAAGGACGTCTATGTCGTCGGCGAGCGCATGCCTGCCGGCGCAAAGCCGTTCTGGGGTGCGGTCAGATCGGCCCCGGCTGAATTCGCGACCGTCGACACTTCGGCCGACGATCCCGCCCTGATTATCTACACTTCGGGCACGACGGGAAATCCGAAGGGCGCGCTGCACGCGCATCGCGTGGTGCTCGGCCATTTGCCCAATGTCGAGATGTGCCACAATTTCCTGCCAAGACCCGGCGACCTGATGTGGACGCCGGCGGATTGGGCCTGGATCGGCGGCCTCATCAACGGCCTGTTCACGTTCTGGTATCACGGCATCCCGATGGTCGGTCACCGCGCGCGCAAGTTCGAGCCGCAGGCGGCGATGCAGATGATGGCCGAGCTCGGCATCCGCAACGTCTTCCTGCCGCCGACCGCGCTGAAGCTGATGCGGCAGGCCAACGTGAAAAATTCCGGCGTCAAGCTGCGCAGCATCTTCACCGGCGGCGAATCTCTCGGTGGCGAGCTGCTCGGCTGGGTCCGTGACACTTTCGGCGTCGATGCGCATGAAGTGTTCGGTCAGACCGAATGCAACCTCGTGATCGGCAGCAATTCGAACCTGTTTCCGATCCGTCCCGGATCGATGGGACGCGCCACGCCCGGTTTCGACGTCCGCATCGTCAACGACAAGGGCGAGGAGCTCCCGCCGGGCACCCGCGGCATCATCGGCGTCCGCCAGCCATGCCCCTGCACCATGATCGAATACTGGCGCAATCCAGACGCCACCGCCAGGAAATATGTCGGCGAATTCCTGCTCACCGGCGATCTCGGCGTGCAGGACGAGGACGGCTATTTCTGGTACGTCAGCCGCGAGGACGACGTCATCACCACGGCCGGCTACCGCGTCGGCCCCTCCGAGATCGAGCACACGCTGATGAAGCATCCGGCGGTCGCGATGTCGGCCGTGGTCGGAATCCCCGATCCGATCCGCACCGAGTCGATCAAGGCCTGGATCGTGCTGCGCCCGGGCTATTCCCCGAACGACGCGCTGGCGCGCGAGATTCAGGAGTTCGTGAAGGTGCAGCTCGCGGCCCACGAATACCCGCGCGTCGTGCAATTCGCGGAAAGCCTGCCAATGACTGCGACGGGCAAGGTGCTGCGGCGTGAGTTGAGGGCGCTGGGGTAGGTTTCTCTCCGCGGTCGTTGGGGCGTCCGCCCGCGAAAGGAGAGACCCGGCACTTGCGGGTCCGTCAGTCCACAAGCCCTTCGATTACCTCGGACAGCGCATGCTCGTCGCCATTGAAGCTCGCGATCATGGCAGCCAGCATCGCCTTCGGCTCCAGTCTGTCGAGATTGAGAGGATGTGCGGCACGATCAGCCAGCAACGCGAAAAACGTGAGCTGTGACCGGCCGTTGCCCTCGCGAAATGCATGAATTGCATTTAGCTCGGCCAGAAAGTGCGCAGCCTTAATAGAGAAGCGCGCAGTGTCGAGCCTTCGCAAGTAATTGTCCATTTTCAGGTCATCAAACAATTTGGCGGCCTGACCTTCAATATTCTCCGGAAAGCAAAACGGATTGCCACCCTTCGATATCCGGACCGTACGGACCTGCCCAGCCCACTCGTAGACGTCCTGGAATAGGTGATGATGGATCGCCTTGTAATGTGCGAAATCCAGAGTTCCATCGGGCAGCGGCTCCTCGGCACGAGCGCTGGAGATTTCTGTCTCGAAGGCGTCTAGTTCGGCCTGGCTTTGCAGGCCAAGCTTGTTCATCAGGACGGTCGAGTTCTCATAGGTATAGGGATCTTCGACCGCATCGTACATTCGCAGCCGCTCAGTCCTTCCGATGGCTGCGAATGATAGCATCGCGATACTCGCTCGCCGAGAGGCCTTTGGCTCGGGCGTCGTCGGCGCGCTTCTTCATAGGAGCGGTCAAGTGGACACCCTCTACCGCACTGATCTTTGCAAATGCGGCGCGGCCAACGACAAATCTACCGGTCTTGCTACTCTTGGATTCGGTGTTCTTCTTAGCCATACCAAACAATAGCACAGTCGGTCTTGCGACGCACGTCCGCCGTGATCGGGGCTCATGTCGGCATCGCGATCCCCAATTCCTTCAGCGCCGCCAGCATGCGCTCAGGCGGCTTCATCGGGATCACCATGGCCTGTCCCGTTTCCAGCAGGCTCTTGAGGCTGGAGAGGATCGCGGGCCAGCCGGTGCGGCCGCCGGACAGGATGTCGTCGCTGATCGGGCGGTCATGCGATTGCAGCAGCGTCAGCTTCACGCCGGCGCCGGCGGGCTCGATTTCGTAGGTGACGAGCGTCGGCCCGAGCCTTTCGATCAGCGCCGGCCAGTTGACGTTGAAGGTGACGGTCAGCCGCTTCAGCGGATCGCACTCGATCACCTCGCCCGAGATGTGCACCGCGCCGTCAGGCGTGCGCACGATGAATGTGCCGCCGACCTTGAGATCGACTTCGACGGCATTGCCGGAAAAATACTTCCGGCTGAACTCGGCATCGGTCAGCGCCTGCCACACCTTCTCGGGGGGCGAGGCGATATAGATCGTGTAAACGATCGCTGGTTTGAACTTTTCGATGTTCATGTCCGCACGTACCCTTCGATAGATCTTCATTGTCACTCGAAACCTTCGATCCCGAGCGCGACAGGCGGGATCGCGAACACCTTGCCGGTCTCGAGCAGGCTCTTGAGTCCGGACAGGATGGCCGGCCAACCCTTGGAGATACCGTCGAGCAGTTTGCTGCCCACGGCAAAACCCTCATGCGTGACGGTCAGCTTGACGAGATTATCGTAAGGCTTGAGCGTGAATGTGACCTTCGTCGCCCCTTCCTTGCGCATCTCCTCGTTGAGCTCGTGCCTGAAAGTGTAGGCGAGGCGCCGCGGCCGGTCGGCCTCGAGGATCTCGCCGGTGTCAGTGGTCTTGCCGCCCATCACGAGTGCAAAGGGCGAACCCATCTTCCAGTCGGACCTGACCTCAGTGTCGAACCAGTACTGCCGGGTGAACTCGCTCCTGGTCAGCGCGTCCCACAGCTTCTCCGGCGTGGTCTCGATGTAGGTGACGTAGACGAATTCTGGCTTACTCATCACGCTTCTCCAGTTGTCTTTTCAATTCGCTGAGCGCGGTAAGTTTCCCGCGCTCGAACTTCCTGATCCACCGTTCGCCGATCTGATGGATCGGAACCGGGTTGAGGTAGTGCAGCTTTTCGCGGCCGTGCTTGTAGGTCGTGACGAGATTGGCTTCTTCGAGAATGACAAGGTGCTTCGTCACGGCCTGACGCGTCATGTCGAGGCCGTCGCAGAGTTCATTGAGCGTCTGTCCGTTCTTGGTGTGAAGCCGGTCCAGCAGCGTTCGCCGCGAAGCGTCTGCGAGCGCTTTGAAGACTTCATCCATGGTCTGAATAATAGGCAACCAAATGGTTGCATGTCAAGCGAGCGTTTTCAGCTGCGTCCGGGCGGGCCGATTTTGAGCGGCGAAACTCAGACGCGGCGCACCATCGCCGGCGTCAGGTCCTTCAGCGACGGTGCGCCGAGCTGCTGCATTGCGTTGCGCGTCTCGAAGCGCAGCATTTCGAGCACGCGTTCGACACCCGCCTGGCCAAAGGCGCCCAGTCCCCAAAGATATGGGCGGCCGATGCACACCGCCTGCGCGCCGAGCGCCAGTGCCTTGACGATGTCGCTGCCACGGCGGAAGCCGCTGTCGACCATCACGGGCATGCCGTCGCCGACCGCTGCAACGATTTCAGGCAGCACGTCGATCGTGGCGCTGACGCCGTCTTCCACGCGCCCGCCGTGGTTCGACACCACGATGGCGTCGACGCCGATGTCGGCGGCAAGCTTGGCATCTTCGGCTGCGAGGATTCCCTTGAGCACAAGCCTGCCTTTCACCATCTCGCGCAGCCGCTTGATCCGCTCCCATGTCAAATTGGTGACGATGGTGCTGCTGACGCCGCCGAGATCGATCCCGGTGAAATTGGGCTTGCGCGACAGATAGTCGTTGAGGCCATGGCAGCTGCCGCAGTCTCTGGTGTCGGTGCGACGCAGCCTGACGAAGGTTTCCCATTTCGCCGGCGATCGTACGTCGAGCGTCAGCACGATCGCGGGCGCGCCGGCTGCTTCCGCCCGCTTCACCATGCTCTCGGCGACCTCCCAGCGCTGCGTGGTGTAGAGCTGAAACCAGACGGGTGCGCCGCGCGCGGCGATCGCGTCCTCGATCGACGTTGTAGCGACGGTCGAGAGGATCTGCAGGTGGTTGCCAGTTTTTGCGGCCTTGGCCACTGCGGTCTCGCCGTCGGGATGGAAGGCGCGGTTGCTCCCGGTCGGGGCTAACACGATCGGCGTATCATATGTAACGCCAAGGATCTCCGCGCTCATGTCGATCTTGCTGACATCGACCAGCCGCCGCGGCCGCAACTCGATCTTGCGAAAGCCTTCACGATTGGAGCGCAAGGTTACCTCGTCGTCGACGCCGGTCGCCATATAGCCGAAATGCGCTGGTGGAACGTTCTTCTTCATGACGGGCTCGAAGTCGAACACATCGAGCGCCTGCTTCGGATTGTCGATCAATTTGTCGAGATCGCGTGGCGCCCATTCCATCGGATCGGAAGGGCGCAGGCCCTCCGCAAAAGCGTTTCGCGCGACGAACGGGCTTGCGGCAATGAATTGCAACAGATGGCGGCGGCTCATGAATTGAGTATGACGAGACAACATTGCTCCTCCGCAAAAAGAAGAGACCAGTCCAATCGTCCGAGCGTAGTGCAATCGCACCGCGCTCCGCTATGGTATCTTTCGTCAACAGCCAACGAAGATTGGTTTTCAAAAGCATTTGGGGTGAAACGGCATGGCCGGTTACGTCAGACTCGCCGCATATCTCTCGATTTTCCTGATCGCATCCTCCGCCGTTGCTGCAGAGCAGCAAGCCGTCGGCGCTCCGCCCGAAGCGTCCAACATGAAGCTGGTCGGCGCCAACGACCTGCAGGCGCGCAGCGCCTATCAGCCGACCATCCATCATCAGGGTAACAGCTGGATCGCCTATATCGGTCACCACGGCGGCACTGACGACATTCCCGATCCCGTCAATCCGATGACCGGCAAGGCCGAGCCGAACGGCACCTCGATTGTCGATGTCACCGATCCCGCGCATCCGAAATACCTGCGGCACATTCCGGGGCAGGAGGGCAAATACGAATCGGGGGGAGCGCAGATGGTGCGCATCTGTGACGGCAAGAATTTGCCGAAGGGCGATCGCAGCGCGGTCTACATGCTGCGCACCTTCGGCGGCGAGGCGCACGAGATCTGGAATGTCGCCGATCCCGCCAATCCCGTGCTGATCACGCGAATCGGCGGCTTGAAGGACACGCACAAGAGCTGGTGGGAATGCGACACCGGGATCGCCTTCCTCGTCTCGGGCGCGCCGGACTGGCGCACGCGGCGCATGACGCAGGTCTACGATCTCTCCGATCCCGCGCATCCTGTGAAGATCAGGGATTTCGGCCTGCCCGGGCAGGAGCCGGGTTCGACCGGTGCGGTGCCGACCGAACTGCACGGCCCGATCTCGACCGGGCCAAAGGGCAATCGCGTCTATTTCGGCTACGGCACCAATAAGGGCGGCTTCCTGCAAATCGTCGATCGCGACAAGCTTATCAACGGGCCAAAGGAGCCGACGCCTGAGAACCTCAAGCTGCCGGAAATCGCCCGTATGCCGCTGTCGGCGCTCAATGGCGCGCATACCGTGTTTCCGATGCCAAGCATGCCGATTGCGGAATTTTCGCACGACAAGGATGGCAGCACGCGCGACATTGTCATGATTGTCGATGAGGCGATCCTCAACGAATGCGGCGAGGCGCGGCAGATGGTGTGGTTCGCCGACGTCACCACCGAGACGCGGCCGATGATGATCTCGAGCTACACAGTGCCTGAGGCGAGCGGGTCGTTCTGTGCACGCGGCGGCCGCTTCGGCTCGCATTCGTCGAACGAGAGCATGGCGCCGGTCTACTACAAGAAGATGGCCTTCATCGCCTTCTTCAATGCCGGCGTCCGCGCGCTCGACATCCGCGATCCCTATCACCCCAAGGAGGTGGGTTACTTCATCCCGGCGATCACGTCGGCGACCGACAAGCGCTGCGTGACCATCGACGGCAAGGACCGTTGCAAGGTCGCGATCCAGACCAACAATGTCGAGACCGACGAGCGCGGCTACATTTACGCGGTCGATCGCGCCAATACCGGCCTGCACATCCTCGAGCTGACCGGCGAGGCGCGCGCGGTCGCTGGCCTGCCGTGAGGAATGGATGCGCGCGTGGCGAGTCATGGTTGCTGCTCTCGTCCTGCTCGGCGGCATCTCAGCAGTCGCAGCCTATGAGATGATCGTCCCGCGCTCGCGCGGCTGGCAGGAGATCGCCTGGCCGTTCCCGCGCGACGGCTGGCCCGCCGGCCGCGCCTTTCGCTGCGGGGCGGCGGATTGCGGCGACGATGTCGAGGTCTATGTTCGGGCCAAGCTCGGCTTTTGCAATTGTACCACCGGCGTCGCCGATGACGACGAGGTCGACCGCGTCGCTGACGTCGACCTGATCAGCCCACGGTTTGTGCCGGTGAGGGCCGGGGATGTCGTGCGCGTGGCAGAAATGACAGGACGCATCAGGGCGTACGACGTCGAGATGCCCGGCGGTAACCGCACTGCGATCGGCATTGCCGTGTCGCGCCGCTGCGACCTCCTCGTTGCATCTGCCCAGGCCAGAGGCGATGTGACACGCGTGCGGCACGCGGCGTTGACCTTCCTGGGGTCGCAAGAGGCAAAGCGATTCATCAGGTCCGCGCTGGATGCGCAATGAGGTCGCAACCTTGCCGCAGCCAATCAGTTGTCGTCACCCGCGAAGGCGGGTGATCCAGTATCCAGAGACCATGATATGATGTTGCATGGACGAGCCGCGGCCTACCGGATGCCCCGCTTTCGCGCGGGTATGACGGCCATGAGCAAGAACGGCTTCCTCTTCAACATCCAACGTGCATAATTGAGCGTCAATTTTTTCAACGAGTTCCCCGATGTCCCTGCATGCCTATCTCGCCTTTGTCGCCGCCTGCATTGCGCTCGCGCTGTTGCCCGGTCCGATCGTCACGCTGGTCATTGCCAACGGCCTGCGGCACGGCACGCGCGCCGCGCTCACCAACGTGCTGGGCGCGCAGGCCGGATTGGCGATCGTGATCGGGATCGTCGCGGTCGGCCTGACCTCGCTGATGGCGACCATGGGCTACTGGTTCGACTGGGTGCGCTTTGCCGGCGCCGCCTATCTGGTCTGGCTCGGCATCAAGCTGATCCGTTCGCCGGTGGAGGGCATCAACACCGACGATCCGCCTCCGCCGCCGCGCGGCGGCTTCTTCCTGCAGGGCTTTCTGGTGCTGCTGTCGAATCCGAAGGTGCTGGTGTTCTTCGGCGCCTTCATCCCGCAGTTCATGGACATGAGCAAACCCCACTTTCCGCAAGTGGCGCTGCTCGGCGCGACCTTCATGGTGACCGCTGTCATGACGGACGCGATCTATGCGCTGCTCGCCGGACGCGCCCGCAAATTCTTTTCCAAGCAGCGGACGCGGCTGATGTCGCGTATTTCCGGCGGCTTCATGATCGGTGGCGGGATCTGGCTGGCGTTGACCAGAGCGCGGTAAAGGCGCGGGAGTGGTGCGTCCAAGCGCCGCTGTATCCCGATGATGGAGCTTTCCCGCGCCGATTCACTTGCGCTCACGCAACTCATAAGGGCTGTAGCCGCACCCGAATGGGTATAGCCGATGTGACGGCGCCCACCCCGCGCGTTACATCCGAACTGACGACTGGGCTTTTGACTGTCCTGGGATGACAGTCTCCCTCGACCCGTCCGATTGCGCAAAGCGATTGCGATGAGGGAGGCGACCAATGGATTTTTCGCAGGTGTCGGACGGAATCCGGCTGCATGCCTCGTACCGCCATGATGGATTCGATGGCGATGACGGACCTGCTTCGGTTCCGCGCGGCCCTTGGCTCCACATCACGACTGACGCGTATCATGGCGGAGTCCCGGCCGGCAGCCCCGACGTGTCGGCGGGGCCTGCTGCGCACTTCGCGAGCGTATATGTCCCGGCCCCTGCCTCCGGCCCAGGTCAGTCCGATCATGCCGCCACATGGGGTGACAACGCGAGCGGCAGCGCCAGCAAACATGATGTGCCGAGTCCGGCTTCAACAGTCACCGAGCCCGCATCCGGCTCATCCCCTTCCGGGATTGGCGCCACCGCAGTCGAGAGCGGGATGAACACCGCCGGCAACGGCGGAGACGGCTCTTTCTACGGCGGCATCATTCACGCCTCGCTGCTGATCTATGCACCGGTCAACATCGCGGTGTCTGTGGGATACGGTTCGGTCGCCCTGGCCGACCAGACGAACGACCTGAACGTCGATCAATCCGCCATTCAGACGGCCGGAATCGGAGGGAACGGCGGTAACGGCAACGTCGCATCCGGCGGCAGCATCACGGCGGCTTCCTCAGGCGCCGATCTGATCACGAGTGGCGGCAACAGCGCCGGCGACGGCGGCAATGGCTCGTTCTTCGGCACGTTGCTGGATGCTCCAGTCGTGATCTACCACCCGATCAACATAGCGATAGCCGGCCACGGTGGCACCGCGCATGCAAATCAGTTGAATGAGGTCGAGATCGATCAATCGGCCACACAGATCGCAGGCATCGGCGGCGATGGCGGAAATGGCAATGCGGCCGTCGGCGGCAGCGTCATCACGCTCGACCCCAGTTGGGCATCGGGCAACGGCGGAAGCGTCTCGGACCTGATTCAAACGGGTGCTAATCAAGCCGGTAATGGCGGAGACGGCGCCTTCCATGGAGAACTCGTCCATACGCCGGTGGCGCTGTACGACCCGATCAACATTTCAGTCGCGGGCTATAATTCCAATAGCCACGCGCTCCAGATCAACAACGTGGATCTGGATCAATCCGCGCTTCAGATCGCCGGCATCGGGGGGCATGGCGGGAATGGAAACGTTGCGATGGGCGGCGGTAGCCTGCTCTCGCAGGGCTTTTGGGGCGGCTCCGATACGATCGCGACCGGTTCAAACGGCGCTGGCAACGGTGGCGGCGGACACTTTGCGGGCAGTCTCTCCGACGTCGGCGTCGTAATCTATGCTCCCGTCAACATTGCAATCGCCGGATTCAACGCGACGGCCGAGGCAGATCAGACCAACAACGTGCATATCGATCAAAGCGCGGTCCAGATGGCCGGTATCGGTGGCAATGGCGGCCATGGCAATCTCGCAATGGGCGGCGACGTTGTTTCGCATCTATTGTCGGATCTTCATTTGATCGGATAGGCGTGGTCTCGCCTGCTTCTCCTGTGGCGAAGCGGCAAATCCGAGTGCGTAGCGCACTGGATTGAGAGAGTCAGGCCTTCGATTTGCTCGCTTCTGAATTCCTAGCCTGCAGACATACACCCAACCGAATGGCATCCGATTTGGCATCTATCCCGTGTGAGCAGCCGAGGAGCAGAGTCCGCGCGCATCCGTCGTCCCTCGCGGAGATGGAATGTTGCAGGAAGCAAACAGAGCACGGAGGCCGAAATGTCAAAGGGATTCACCAAAGTTTCCGACGTCATCGCAATCAAATCGTTGGACACTGGCGGTCAAAGCGCCGGAAATGGCGGTAACGGAAGTTCCTCGGGTGACATCGTCAACAAGCCGACCATCAACTTTGACCCCTACAACAAGGCGGACGGTGCGCACGTGGACGTCAAGACTGGCGATTACGTCAAACAGACGGCGGACTGGGACGCCGGCGGTGCAAACGCGAAAGCCTCAGTGTTTTCGAAGGCCCATGGTGGAGACGCCGAATCGAACGGCAATCAGAAATCGTACAGCGGATACGATACCTCCAAGGTCTACGCCAATACGGACGCCACTCAGACAAACAAGTTCTGGGCGGACATGCACCAGGAGGCGGCTGCCGGGATCGGCGGCAATGGCGGGCATGGCAATCTCGCATTGGGTGGAGACGTAAGTTTCGACGTCGACATCTGATCCACGGCTCGTTCATCTTGCGGTGGCCGGCGGCGAGTGCCGCTGGTCCTGGAGTTACCGCAATGACCCGTCGATCCATCGCAAGACCGGATCGACGGGTCGAGAAAGCGGATCGGACCTCCAGCTCTGGCGGTGACGACAATGCTGATGCCGCCCCTCCGATTACCTGTCCTGCCGCCGGTGCGGACGCCGCTGGACGCCGCGCTGTGGGCGTGCGCGGGCCCGATCGGGCTCGTGTTTGCGTATAGCTGCAGCTACAACCTTCTGCTCTTTGCGCCCCCCATCTACCTTCTTCAGATCTACGATCGTGTGCTGTCGAGCCGTAGCGGCGACACGCTGCTGATGCTCACGCTTATCGTCGCGGTCGCTGTTGTGGTCGGCGGCGTGCTCGACGCGTTGCGGCGCGCCGTGCTGGGCCGTCTTGGCACATGGCTCGAACAGCGGCTCCGCCCCCACGTGCTTTCGGCGAGCCTCGAATCCGCGTTTCGCAACGATCGGATGCGGGCGACGGATGCTTATCGGGATCTCACCGTTGTGCGCCAGTTCGTCGAGTCCGGCGCATGCCCGATGCTGTTCGATGCGCTCTGGGCACCCTTGTTCCTCGGCGTGCTGTTTCTCATCCATCCATTGCTTGGCGTGGTGGGGGCCTGCAGCGTCGCTGTTCTGTTCGCTCTCACGCTTGCCGGAGACGTGCTCACGGAAGACGCGCTGCTCAAATCCGGCGCCGCGCTGTCCAGAAGTTATGGCCGCCTCGCGGCTGCGGCTGGCAACGTTCACCTGATCCGCGCCATGGGGATGTTCGATAACGCGGCGCGCATGATCCACCATGACGTGCAGGAGGCACACAGAGAACACGATGTGGCGCTCCGCTGGAGCGAGATCGTCATGCTGGCTACCAAGCCCGTTCGCGCGCTGTCGCAGGTCCTGATCATGGGCGCGGCGGCGTGGCTCGTGCTTGATCACGGAAAGAGCCCGGCGATCATCTTTGCCGCGACGCTGATGTTCAGCCGGGCGCTCGCGCCGGTCGAAGGTGCGATCGCGAGCTGGAAATCGCTCGCAGGCGCCGTGAGTGCCTGTCAACGGCTCGGTGCGCTCCTTGCGGCATTCCCGGCCCCGAGAGAGGACGCAAATGGTTCGCCGCAGCAGGCGAGGAGCGGGCTCGTCCTCGAAAATGTTGCTGTCAGGCTTTCGGGGACTGATCATCTTCTGCTGAAGGGCGTCTCGTTCAGTCTCGCCCCCGGGGAATGCCTTGGCATTATCGGTTCCTCAGGGTCGGGCAAATCGTTGCTTGGGGAGGTGATCGCCGGGGTCTCCCCGCCAACTCTTGGCCGCGTTCTGCTCGACAATACCGACGTCTCGCAGCTTCGCGAGGGACGAAGTTGCCGCCATCTCGGGTATCTTCCCCAGGACATCAACCTGTTCGGCGAAACGATCAACGAAGTCATCGCAAGGCTTGGCAATGCCGATCGGCGCAAGGTCGTCGAAGCGGCCAAGCTCGTCGGAATTCATGAGACGATCATGCAGCTTCCGCGGGGCTATGACACTGCGCTCCCCAGCGGCGAAAATGCCCTCTCGCGCGGATACCGGCAGCGCCTCGGCCTTGCCCGAGCCTTCTTTGACAATCCGCGCCTCATCGTTCTCGACGAGCCGAACGCCAGCCTCGACTACGCGGGCGAGCGGGTGCTTCTGGACGCGATCGAGCAAATGAAGCTCGCCAACGTCACCGTGGTCGTCGTCACCCACCGGATGGGCCTTCTCGCGGCCACCGACAAGCTCGCCATCATGGAGGGCGGGGCCGTCGTCGCGTTCGGCGAAAGCGAGGAGATCTTTGAGCAGCATCTGAGCCGGCCCCAGGTCGCAGCGCAGGTCCCGCCTGGAGCGTCCCCGACCACCGAGGCGACAGCACGGCCGGGTTCGCCATGATCTGGAAACTTCCCACGATCCGGCTCCAAAACATGCGCTCGCCCGCAAGCGCCGCTCCCGCCGGCCGGCCGTTCGGAGTCATGATCACCTCAATCGACGATTTCGAGCCCCTCGAATATCCTTGGCTCTCGACTCCCACGCAGGTCTCGCCGCGCGCGAGACTCCGCGGCGTCACGCTTGCCGGCAATCTGCTGGTGCTTTGCTTCGTCATCGGGCTTGGCACATGGTCGAGCTTCGCATCTCTGGAGAGCGCGGCGATCGCTTCCGGCGCTGTGGAATCGGAGTCGAGCCGCAAGACGATCCAGCATCTGGAAGGCGGTATCGTGAGGAAGATCCTGGTTTCGGATGGCGATGTCGTGCGGAGCGGGCAGACGCTGGTCGCGCTGGATGACACGCGAGCCGGCGCCGAGGTGCAAAGCCTTCAGGCGCAGCTGTGGGATGCGGCGGCCCGTGCGGCGCGGCTTCAGGCCGAGCAGCAGGGACGTGAGAAGATTGCATTGCCAGGTGTGTTGGAGCAGGACGGCAGGGAGCATGCGCCGGCTGCTGCTGCGCTGTCGGCGCAGCAGACCATTTTTGATGCGCGGTGGCAGGTCTATCGGTCGCAGCTAGCGGTCATTCGAGAGCGGAGGCTTCAGGTCGAGAAGGAAATCGAAGGTCTCAAGGCGCAGGAGAGTTCCGCCGGGCAGCGCATCGACATCGTCCGGGAGGAGCTCGACATGGTCGCAACCCTCGTCAGCAAGGGGCTCGAGCGGCGGCCGCGCCTTCTGAGCCTGCAGCGCGAGATGGTCGACGTCGAGGGTCGCCGCGGCGAGATCGCTGCGCAGATCTCTCGCGCCGGGCAGGTCATCAGCGAGTCGCGGGCGACATTGTTCAAGCTCGAGAGCGAAAGGCAGAACGAGATTGCTCAGTCGCTGCGCGAGGCGCAGAACCAGATGCTGCAGCTTCGCGAGCGTCTGCTGGCGGCCAGGGATCAACTGTCCCGAACCGAGGTCAAGGCACCCGAGGACGGCGTGATAACCGACTTGCGAATTCATACGCCCGGCGGCGTCATCGGGGCAGGTTCTCCGCTGATGGACCTGGTGCCCCGGCAAGACCGCCTCATCGTGACCGCGCGGCTGCGGCCCGAGGACATCGATGTGGTTCATCCCGGCCTCAATGCCGAGGTGCATCTGATACCGTACAACCAGCGTCGCGTGCCGCGCCTGAAGGGCACCGTGGTGCACGTATCCGCCGACCGGCTCCTCGACAAGCGGACCGACCAGCCATATTACGCGACAAAAATTCGCGTCGACGACACTCAGCTCGCAGCAAATGACGTCCAGATCATTCCAGGCATGCCCGTTCAGGTGTTCATCACGACGGGGCGCGGCACCGTCGCGCTCTACGCGCTGAGGCCACTGCTCGATAGCTTCCGCAGTGCGTTCCGCGAGGATTGACCTCTATTGCGTTTTCGAGCGAAGTGGACGCCGGTTCTCGTGAAGAAAACGCATCATAACAAGAATCTGGAGCAGGTCCTGACTACATCAGAACCTGTTCTAACTCTCCGGAATTGAAACTGCCGCCGGCACGATCTCGCGATGATGCGTCAGCAATCGGCCCCTCCACCGGAGCACCGCTTCGGTGCGATTATGTGCGGCACATTTTCGCATGATATGCTGAATGTGCATCTTGACGGTGTTTTCCGACAGGTTGAGCCGGGCGGCAATCAGCTTGTTGGACAGGCCAAGCTCCAATTCGGCCAGCACCTGTTGCTCGCGAGGCGTGAACTCGGCCACGTTCCTGTCGGCGGCGGCTCTGCCGTCATTCGCCGGATAGGCGGTCGCAAGACCGCGCGTGTAGGGGGATTCAAGACCTGACATCTTGCCCCATCCGACGGCCGGCAGCGGCCTGTAGACGCCGCCGACGAGAACCAGCCGCAGGCCAGCCACCGCCAGCTCGATCGGAATCGAGGTGGGGAGGAAGCCGCGCACACCCCGCTGCATCGCGGCCAACGCGGTGGATTCATCATCGCGGTTCGACAGGATTGCAATCGAGGCGCCGGGACAGCACTCCGCAATTGCGGCGAGATCGTCATCGACGGTCGGGTCATCGATGGGCTTATCCGCGATACTGAGCACCACCAGGCGCACAACGTGCGCTGACGCGCAGTCCAGGCTTTGGACCGTCGCTATATCGAGTATTTCGAACGCGTCGAATTCCCGCCTCAGGATGTCCAGAATGCATGTGCGAAACAATGCAAGCGGCTCGACGATCACCAGGGTCGGCAAATGGAACGTTCCACTGAGCCGCTTTGTGGAATTGGTTATGTCGTCCATGATGTCCTCGAAAATGCAAAGGAATTTTCCTGCAGTCACATTTGATCTGTATTACCCAGTTCAAACTCGCGCTGCGGCTTCATCCTGGACGCATCGTCACGAGCACCGGCGGCGCCAATATTCCAGCCGAGCCCATTTGCGGGATCGACTGACGCCTGGAAGTTCTTTCCGCTCAAATCGTTCGGGCGCGCGTGCGGCGTTTTGGTCCGCCGCCACAACGCTCGAGGCATTCCCTAATTGCAGATATTTCGATACGCGATCGTCGCCGAAGTCGTCTTGCCGTCGACGAGATAAGAATCATCCTCCTTCACAAGATAGAGAAACGGTCTTTGTTCGGTGTCTTCACCTGACGCGGTCCTTCCCCTGACGCGCCCGCAAATCGTATCCACGGGACGCCCGAACACGTTCTTTCTCATCGCGCGCTTCATGTCGCTGAATTCCGCGGAGGCAGGATCCTCCAGCTTTGCTGCGATCGCGGCTTTTGCCTTGTTCATGACGGCGTCTGATGTTTCCGCGGCGCCATCGGATGCAGCGGTGCTGGTCTTCGTCCGCGCGGGCGCCGCCTTGGCGACATCGACCCGAGCGCGCTTCTTCGAAGATGAACTCTCGCCGGATTTTTCCGGAGTTGCAGACATCGCCTTGGCGGCCGCAGGAGGTGGCGCCAAGGCCGTCGGCTGCTGCGCCCATGATCGGGCGCCGCCATCCTTGTCGAAACAAGGTTGCGCAGCACAGCTTTGATAATACCCCTGCGACGGCGCGAGCCAGCCAAGGCTGATCAGGATTCCGGTCAGCGCGCCGATAAATAGCAATCCCATCCGATTCCCCTCCTCGGGGGCGGAGTTCCGCAGATCACTGATGACTAATGACGTACTTTCGCGCTGGTAACCTATCTGTTGCGCAAAAGCGTTAAACGCCCATTAAACACAGGTTATTTGCTGGGCAGACGCTCGCAGCGTTGCTCGTAGCCACCGGAGGGTGACGATGCCGAGCCAATGATCGCAGTTCTTGAGCGATGCGACACTTCGGCTCCACCACATTTCCGCTGCAATAGAAAACGTATATACTGTCTGCTGCTCGTCCGGAGATAAATACCGGCCTTTCGTTCGATCCTGAACTGCATCGCGAAGAGGAGCACGACCATGGCGATTACGACGCTGAAGGTTTTGGCGAGCCTCCTGCAACTGCACGGGCCGGACGCAATAGTTCAGAGCGATCATCCAGGCATCGATGCATTGCTGAACGATCTGCGCGGACAGGATCCAAAGGAAGAAGCCGTTTCCGATCAACCCGCAGTTGCTCCCGACCAACCTGTTGTTAACCAAGTTTATTTCAGGCGAGGGGGTTTTGTCAGGGGGCCGGCCGCAGGTGGCTTTCGCAGAGGCGGATACTATCCCGGCGCGGGTGCATTCCGCAGAGGCGGATACTACCCGGGGGGCGCATTCCGCAGAGGTGGCTTTGTTCGAGGATACTAGGCTAGTCGCAGTTTCCTGACGCGCACAGCGGTATCGGCATGTTGGTCGACGTTTCAGATACTGTCGCCTTCCATGATCAGCCGATCACGCAGCTATTGGTCAAGGTGGCGACGCGATGCAACATTGATTGCTCCTATTGCTACTGGTTTCGCGACGCGACCGTCTACGATAAGCCCAAGCTGATGAGCGCCGATGTGCTGCATCAATTGTTGCAGCGCATCGAGCAACACGTCGCCAAATTCTCGCTCATCGATTTTCCCATCGTTCTGCATGGCGGCGAGCCCTTGCTGTGGGGCGTTGAGAATTTCCATCGTTTTGCCGAGGCCTGCGAGGGCATTTCGTCCCGAACGGGCTGCGACATACCAATCTCGGTCACGACGAACGGCGTGCTGATCGACGACGAATGGCTGGATTGCTTCGAGACGCGCAACATTTCGGTTGCGATCAGTCTCGATGGACCGGCGCATATTCACGACATTCACCGTCGCACGTTTCAGGGTACGGGCACCCACGCTGCGGTCGAACGCGCTGCCCGCATGCTGGTATCACGCGACATCGGCGTGAGTGCCTTGGCTGTCTGCAATCCCGCTTATCCTCCGGAGCAGTATGTCGAGTTTTTCGCTGCATGTGGAATCTCCTACTATGACATCATGATTCCCGATGCGACGGTGGATGAGACGCCGCCATCCATTGCGTCGTTCTACAATGGACTGTTCAGTTCGTGGCTGGCGGCAAACCGCGCGGCGCCGACCGTCAATATCCGCATTATTACCGACATGATCACCGCCCTGCTTGGCAACAATGCACCGACCGAGGGCGTAGGCCATAAGCCCATCGAACTTTGCACCGTGATGACCGACGGCACGGTGGAGGCCCATGACGTGCTGCGGATCGCCGGCGACGGCTTCACGCAGACCAAATTCAACATCTTCGATCATGAGATCGACGAGGTCAGGAACGAGCCTCGCTGGAAAGCGGCGCGCGATGCTTCGATCAATCTTTGCGAGAAGTGCCGGCAGTGCAAATTCATGAACGCCTGCGGCGGAGGATATCTTCCGCATCGCTTTTCCAAGGAAAACGGTTACGACAATCCTTCGGTATATTGCGACGATCTCTATTCGATGATGGAGAACATGCAATCCACCCTGGAGGGCCATCTTTATGTCAGCAGGCCAGGCGGGCAACGCGTTAAGGTTCGCGACGCGCTCATTGGGGAGCGTTAAGGAGGCATCCCGGCCTGTTCAAGACCTTCGCTGGTTCGGTCGAGATAAGAAGCGTTCCACGGCAGGCTGGAGCGCACGTCGCTGATGGTTAGCCCCGGATAGTCGCGCATGAAGGTCGTCAGTGCGAGACGACCTTCGTCGGCGTGTCCCGCCAACACATAGGTCGCGGCGAGAAAACGATTGGTCCAGGTGCTGGCGGGGTTTTCGGCCTTTGCGCGCTGAAACCACCCGATCGATTCATCGTAACGCCCATTCTGGAATTTGGTCGAGGCAATGCCAACCGACCAGAGAAAGCTCAGCGGATCTGCTGGAGCAAGGGCACGCGCGATTTGGAACTCCTCCAGCGCTTCGCTCGCGCGGCCACGATACGCCTTGACCCACGCGCTTCGGCCCCACGCCCAGGCCGAACCGCCATCAAGCGCAAGTGCCCGGTCTGCATGGACCGCAGCCGATGTGAGGTCGTGCGCCAGCGTATAGCCGGCCGCCAGCATGGTCTCTGCCAGCGCGTCCCCGGTATTGAGCTTTGCCGCACGAGCGGCCAAAGCGCGTGCCGCGGCTTTCTCCGCTTCAGGCCGTGCCGTGAAGTGGTGGCCGGCGCGCAGCCCGCGGCACCAGGCGGCCGTCGCAATCGGCAGCGGATCGTGCGGGGCGCGCTCCATCGCCTCGTCGAGCAATTCGAGCGCCATGCCTTCGGCCGCGGCGTCGACAGCGGTTACGCACGGGAGCGCACGCATGGTCAGCTCCCATGCGGTGAGGTCGCCGCGTTCGAGATGCGCCGCACGATCGACTTCGGCGTCGCGCAGTGCCGGCTGAATTGCGCGCACCACGCCCTGCGCAACGCGCTCTTCGAAACTGATGGGATCGCGCATATCGGTTTCCCATACTGCCGCCCATAGATAGTGGCGAGTCATGACATCGAGCAGCCGCACGGTGACCCGCGCGCCGCCATGCGCGTCCTCGCGCACTCTGCCATGCAATCGATAGCGCGCATTCGGTGTCGCAACGACGTGGAGCCAGTGCAGGCGCCAGAGCGCAACGGCGATCTCATCGGCGAAGGCTGTTGCGGCATTGGCGTTCGGACTGATGACGTCGAAAGGAAGAACGGCGATGGTCGGCCTCTCCAGCCTGGGCCCCAGTATCGGCAATTGGGACGTTGAAGCCGCGTTGGCCCGCTGCGACCTCCGCAGCGTCGCCGACGGGCTCTCTCCATAGCGACGTCGGTAGTGGGTCGCGAAGCGGCCGAGATGAGTGAAGCCGTGACGTGTTGCGATCTCGGTGACGCTTGGGTGTTGTGCGCTGCGCAGCAGTTCTTGGCGCGCTCGGTCAAACCGGAGGTCATGCAAAAAGGCCAGCGGCGCTTGGCCGAGGAAATGGTGGAAGTGTTTTTCCAGCGTGCGCGGCGCGATTCCGGACAGCGCTGCCAGTTCGCCAACCCGCCACGGATAAGCGGGTTCAGCCTCGAGCAATTCGATCGCTTTCTTCAGTCCGCGCGGAAGGAGTTGAGGGCCCATGATGCGCCTCCGGCGTGATCATAGGTCGATTGGGGAACAAAGTGGAGGCCGATCGGGGCGCAAAGTGGATAATCGGGGCGCCTTTCGGATTGCCGGGCCAGCACCTGCTCTGCAGGTTCCGGAGGTCAAGCTATGCTCGAGAGCTATCGCGGCGCCGGGCGCGGCGCGTACCTCTCTGGGCTTCCGGGAGGACATGATGTCGGCAATCCTTCGCAAACTTCTGCTCGGTGTTGCGCTCGCGTGCCCGATCGCATCGGCATCGGCCAACGTCATCGCCGATTGGGATGCCAAGGCGGTGGCTATCATAGCTCCGGCGGTACCGGCGCCGCTGAGCCAGCGTGAGGCGGCCATGGTCAATGTCGCCATGTTCGACGCGGTCAACGCCATTGGGCGGCGTTATCAACCATATCTGTTCAAGCAGGACTCGGCCCCCGAAACCTCGCAGGAAGCCGCCGCTGCGGCTGCCGCCGCGGCCGTGCTCACCGGGCTGCATCCTGAGGCCGCAAGCGACATCAAAGCCGCGGTGGGTAAGTATCTCGCAACGATTGCGGACAGCACAGCGAAGACGGAAGGCGTCAGGCTCGGCGAAGCGGTCGCCGCAGCAATCTTGCAGGCACGAGTGACCGATGGGGCGACGGCACCCGACGCGTATCGGCCGAAGACCAAGCCGGGGGTCTGGGTCCCGACGCCGGCGGCCGTGGCCTCCGTGTGGCCGAATATGAGGCCATTTGCATTGGCAAGTCAGTCGCAGTTCCGTCCAGGCCCGCCTCCTGCTCTCGACAGCAAGGAATGGGCTGCCGACTACAACGAGATCAAGGCCTATGGCAGCAAGACCAGCGCCTTGCGCTCGCCGCAGCAGACCGAGACCGCGCGCTTCTGGCTGGCGGTGGGACCAGCAGCCTATCACCAGATCCCGCGCCAGCTTATCCTCGCGCAGAAGATGGATATCCTCGACAGCGCCCGGTTGATGGCGCTCTACTCCGTCGCGCTGACGGACGCCTACGTTGCAGTATTTGATGCCAAGTACCACTACGAATTCTGGCGGCCGATCACCGCGATCCGTAACGGCGACATCGAGGAGAATGCCACGAACAAGCGAGATGCGACGTGGCAGCCGATCGATAACACGCCGATGCACCCGGAATATCCGTGCGCGCATTGCATCAATGCAGCTGCGGGGGCTGCGGTGCTCGAAGGTGTGCTCGGCTCCAGGACGATCCCCGAGGTCGCGATGACCAGCACGGCGGCGCCGGGCGTCACCCATCGCTTCACCGATCTGGACGCGCTTTGTGAGGAGGTATCGAACGCCCGCGTCTGGGCCGGTTTCCACTATCGCTCCTCGGCCGCCGTGGGCACCGCCATGGGCCGCCAGATCGGTGAGTACGTCGTGCAGAACGTCATGCAGCCAACCACGTCACGGGCCGTCGCCTCCGGCGGACGTTGAGCATCGCTGCACGATCGACGATGCGCGCCCAGGCGAGGGCGTTGAGATGCTCAATCTCGCCACCTGCTCGGAGCGAAAAACAGAAATGAAGTTTCAGGTGGTGGTCTTCAGGCGCGCTGAAAGCGTCCGTATGCGCCCTTGTGAAAGACCAGCGGGCTGCACGCCATCTCGTCGCCCGATATGACCTCACCCAGGACGATTTCGTGGTCACCCGCCTTGTGCACCGTGGTGACGCGGCAGCACATCTGGGCTGCGGCGCCCCGCAACAGCGGCAGACCTTCGACGCTGAAGGCGAGGGCGAGATCCTCGAACCGGCTTTTCTGCGTTCCCGTGAAGCGCGCTGACAGATCCGATTGATGCGCGCCGAGAATGTTGACCGAGAACAGACCCCGCTTTCGGATGGCCGCTCCCGTCGCGCTGCCTTCGCTCGTGCAGACCAGCAACATGCACGGCTGAAGCGACACCGACGTCAGCGAGTTGATGGTGGCGCCGAACAGCTCGCCGTCCCATTCGGTCGCGATGACCGCGACCCCGGTCGGAAAGGTCCCCATGACCGACCGGAAACGCTTGGGATCGATCGAGGCGTCGCGCATCTGTTCGTCACTTCCGCATCATGTGATAGCTCAGCTCGCCGGGGTCGGTGAGATCAGGCACCTTCCAGCCGTCGAGGTCGTATTCTGCCATGCAGTCCTCGGCAAAGCCCTTGAAGCGGTCGGCATTGCCGGAGGCCTGCGCGCCGAACAGGCAGTAACGTCGGATCTCTTCGGTCGAACCGCCATAGTTGATCTCGTAGAGCTCATGGCGCCCGCCGAATTCGCTGCCGATGCAGTCCCACAGCAGTTTGAGCAGCTTGACGCGTTCCTCGGCCTTGTAGCCGTTGGAACCGCGCAGATAGCGATCGAGATAGGGGCGGATCTCGCCGTTCTTGAAGTCGCTGGAATGGCTGTTGAGGTAGATCAGGCCTGAGGCGACCGTTTGCTCGATCAGGTATTTTACCTTGGTGTAGGCCATGGTGGCGATGATCTGGTAGGCGTTTCCGGGATCCATGTTGGGCAGCTTGTAGTCGCCGATCCACGGCCTTGGATCGCGGACCATCGCATCCGACAGGCTCCAGAACAAATTGCGCCAGGCGATGACCTCGCCGACATTGGCCTGCACGCCGCGATAATCCTTGGTGCCGGCCGCTTCCGTCGCCTTCAGCAACAGCCCGCTGATGAAGTCGAGCTTGACGGCAAGGCGGGTGCAGCCGTGCACGACGAAGCGCGGCAGGAAGCCGGTGCGCGGGAAGAAGTTATTCGCCTTCTCGATGTCGCCATAGACGAAGACGTTCTCCCAGGGCACCAGCACCTTGTCGAGAATGAACACGGCGTCGTTCTCGTCCAGCCGGCTCGAGATCGGATAGTCGAACGGGCTGCCCATCACGCTCGCACTCATCTCGTAGGACGTGCGGCAGATGAATTTCACGCCGGGCGCATTGGTCGGCACCATGAACACAACCGCGAACTTCTTGTCCTGTAGCGGAATCAAGCCGTGATGGGCGACGAAGGTGTAGTTGGTCAGCACCGATCCGGTCGCGACCACCTTCGCGCCCGACACGATGATGCCGGCGTCGGTCTCCTTCTCGACATGGCAGCAGACGTCGGCGACTTCGTTTGGCGGACGGTCGCGATCGACCGGCGGGTGGATGATTGCGTGGTTGATGAAGGGCACGCGCTCCTGGCTGAACTTGTACCAGCGCTTCGCATTCTCCTGATATGGCTCGTAGAAGTCGGAGTTCGCTCCCAGCGTTGCGAGGAACGCGGCCTTGTAGTCCGGTGCTCGGCCCATCCAGCCGTAGGTGATCCTGGCCCATTCGGCGATCGCGTCGCGGCCGGCGATCATCTCGTCCACGTTTTTCGGTGCCTTGAAGAAGGCGTGCGTCACGCCGCCATTGCCGGTCTCGGTCGGCAGCAGCAGCCTGTCCTTGCGCTTCTCGTCATGGAGCGCGTCGTAGAGGCGGGCGACCATGCGCGCGGTGTTCCGGAAGGCGGGGTGCGTGGTGACGTCCTTGACCCGCTCACCATAGATGTAGACGGCGCGATCGTCGCGCAGCGAGTCCAGATATTCGGCGCCGGTCTGCGGGCGCGTGACCTTGACGTTGCCCGTGTGCTCCGGCGGGATCGCCGCCGCTGCGTTCGCCTGCGCCTTGCCTGCCATTAGCGTGACCTCCGCTCAATGTTCGATTATCGAACTTGTGTCCGTATTCCGAACTTGGCGCAACGATACGGCTGCACCTGCCGGTTGGCAAGGGGAGCGCTCCGATCAGACCGTCATCGAGGAGACCTGCCCGGCGATGCGGTTCAGCTCGGGCAGAAAGTGCTCGCGCATATCGTTGCGGGTCGTGCGGGTCGAGTGTGTCGACAAATTGATTGCGCCGACGGCCTGGCCGCCGCGGTCGAGCACCGGCACGGCGAGTGCGCGCAGGCCGAGTTCCAGCTCTTCATCGACGATGGAAAAGTGCTGCGCGCGGTCAGCGTGGATGCGATCGAACAGGGCCTGCGGATCGGTGATCGTCTGCGGCGTGTAGGCCTCGATGCGCTGCGACATCAGCCGCCGCCAGATCTCGGCCTCATCGAGATAGCCGAACAGCACCCGTCCGAGTGCGGTGTGCAGCGCCGGCAGGCGGCTGCCGACCGAGAGTGCCGCCGACATGATCCGGCGCGCAGGCACGCGCGCGACATAGACAATGTCATTGCCTTGCAGGATCGCTGCCGAACAGGATTCGCCGAGACGCTCGCTGAGCTCGCGCATCAGGGGCAGGGCGCGATCGATCCAGCTCTGCGTCGAGAGATAGGCAAACCCGAGCTCGAGAATTTTCGGCGCCAGGGAAAACGTCCGTCCATCCTGCGCGACATAGCCGAGCTGGGTGAGGGTGCGCAGCACGCGGCGCGCCGTGGCGCGCGACAGGTCCGCAACCCCTGCGGCCTCCGACAAGGTCATGGTCGGCCGAAGCCGGCCGAACGCGCCGAGCACCGCCAGGCCCTTGGCGAGCGTCGTCATGAACTCCTTGTCGTCCGGCTCGCTCTTGCGATGCCCGGGCTCGCTCTTGCGATGCCCGGGATCGCCCTGACGTTGCGCTGGGGATTGTGTCATGACGCGGCCTGTTGACTCGCTTTGGCCTCTGGCGGAGACTGGTCGAATTACGAACGTATGTTCGAATATCGAACGCCGGCCCGTGTGTCAATTCGCGATCCACGACGAGAATCCGGCGCATCCAGAGGGGAGGACGCGCAGATGACCTGCCACGAGAACGGTTCGACTCATCGCTCTCAGATCGATCGCCGCACGCTCCTGAAATATTCGGCCGCAACGGGCGCGGCCCTGTCGGTCGGATTGAAGGCGCCGGCGATCGCGCAAACGCGAGCGATCAAGCTCGGCTATGTCTCGCCGCTCACCGGGCCGCTTGCGGCCTTCGCGGAGGCGGACAATTTCATCATCGCCAATTTCAAGGACGCGACCAAGGCGGGCGCGAAGATCGGCAACGCCAACGTGCCGGTCGAGGTTGTCGTCAAGGACAGCCAGTCCAATCCGAACCGTGCCGCCGAGGTCGCGAAAGACCTGATCGTCCACGACAAGATCGATCTGATGCTCGTGGCGTCGACACCGGAGACCACCAACCCGGTCTCGACCCAATGCGAGATCGAAGAGGTGCCCTGCATCTCGACGGTTGCACCGTGGCAACCCTGGTTCATCGGACGCCAGGCCAATCCCGCCGGCGGGCCGCCGGCCTGGAGGGGCTTCAACTACACCTATCACTTCTTCTGGGGCCTCGAGGACGTCATCGCCGTCTTCACCAACATGTGGAGCCAGGTCGCAACCAACAAATCGGTCGGCGGACTGTTTCCGAACGACGGCGACGGTAACGCCTGGGGCGACAAGGTCGTCGGATTCCCGCCGGTGCTGGACAAGGGCGGCTACAAGCTCACCGATCCCGGCCGCTACCAGAATCTCACCGACAATTTCTCGGCGCAGATCGGGGCGTTCAAGTCGGCCAATTGCGAAATCATCACCGGCGTAGTGCTGCCGCCGGATTTCACTACTTTCTGGAAACAGGCGCTGCAGCAAGGATTCAAGCCGAAGGTCGCCTCGATCGGCAAGGCGATCCTGTTCCCGGTCGCGGTCGAGGCGTTGGGCAAGGACGGGCACAATCTGTCCTCCGAGGTCTGGTGGTCGCCGAACCACCCCTTCAAGTCGTCGCTCACGGGCGTGAGCGCCAAGGATCTTGCAGGCGCCTATCAGAGCGCGACCAAGAAGCAGTGGACGCAGCCGATCGGTTTTGCGCATGCGCTGTTCGAAGTCGCCATTGACGTGCTCAAGCGCGCACCTGATCGCGACGGCAAGGCCATTGCCGCGACGATCGCCGCCACCAATCTCGACACCGTCGTCGGCAAGGTGCAGTGGGGGGCTGCGAACCTGCCGCCGTTCGCCGCCAAGAATGTCGCGAAGACGCCGCTTGTCGGCGGTCAGTGGCGGTACAAGGACGGTAAATACGATATCGTCATCACCGACAACCGGACGGCACCGGCGATCCCCGTCGGCGGCCAGATGGAGGCTATCGCCTGATCGCGCGACGCGTTGACATCTCATGCTGCTGGAAGTCGCCGGCCTGAAGAAAAGCTTCGGCTCGATCATCGTCGCCGATGATCTTGACCTGCATGTCGCGGCCGGCGAGGCGGTCGGCATCATCGGGCCGAACGGCGCGGGCAAGACCACGCTGTTCAACATGATCGCCGGCGGCCTCTCTCCGGGCGCGGGCCACATTCGTTTCGATGGCCGTGATCTCGCGGGTGTGCCGCCGCAAGGACGCTGCCGCTCCGGCATCGGCCGCACCCACCAGATTCCGCAACCGTTCGAAAAACTCACCGTGTTCGAGAACCTGCTCGTCGGCGCCGTTTATGGCCGTCGCACGTCGGAGCGCGAGGCCGTGCAGTCCTGCGGGGAAATCCTCGAGCGGCTCGGCCTGCTCAGGCGCGCCAATGCGCTTGCAGGTTCGCTGACGCTCTTGGAACGCAAGCGACTGGAGATGGCACGCGCGCTCGCAACCGCGCCGCGGGTTCTGTTGCTCGACGAGATCGCGGGTGGACTGACCGAGGGCGAGTGCAGCGAGCTTGTTGCGACCATCCGCGAGATCCGCCGGACCGGCGTCGCGATCCTCTGGATCGAGCATGTCGTGCATGCATTGCTCGCGGTGATCGATCGCCTCGTCGTGCTGAATTTCGGGCGCAAGATCGCGGAAGGCGCGCCGAGGGAGGTGATGCAATTGCCCGAGGTGCACCAGATCTATATCGGCATCGAGGCGTGACGCATGGCGCTCCTGGAAACGCGCAATCTCACCGCCTTCTACGGTGATTTCCAGGCCCTCTACGGCATCGACACGATGCTGGAGAGAGGCGAGACCATCGCGATCATCGGCGCCAACGGGGCGGGGAAGTCGACCTTCCTAAAGACCATCGCCGGCCTCATTCACGGCGCCGATGACAGCGTCCTGCTCGACGGCGCACCGATCGGAGCCAAGCCCGCGGCCGAAATCGTCAGGCGCGGGATCGCCCTGGTGCCCGAGGGGCGGCGGCTGTTTGCGTCGCTCACCGTGGAGGAGAATCTGTTGATCGGGAGCTATGGCCGTAAGGCGCGAGGGCCGTGGACGCTCGATCGCGTCCAGGCGTTGTTTCCGATTCTGAAGGAGCGGCGGTCGTCGGCGACGCCGACCCTGTCGGGCGGACAGCAGCAGATGGCGGCGATCGGCCGCGCGCTGATGTCCAATCCCCGCATTCTCCTGTGCGACGAGATCAGCCTCGGTCTCGCGCCCATCATCATCGCCGACATCTACGCGAGCCTGCCGCAGATCAAGGCGGAGGGCACCAGCGTCGTGCTGGTGGAGCAGGACATCGTGCAGGCGATGAAGGTTGCTGACCGCGTCTACTGCTTCCAGGAGGGCCGGCTTTCACTGAGCGGCCGGCCACGCGATCTGACGCGCGAGCAGATCCATCGCGCCTATTTTGGCGCCTGAGATGACCGGCTGGCTCGATGCACTGATCCAGGGCGCGCTGCTCGGCGGCCTCTACGCGCTGTTCGCGGCGGGCCTGTCGCTGATGTTCGGCGTGATGCGGCTGGTCAACCTCGCCCATGGCGATCTCATCGTGCTCGCCGCCTTCGCCATTCTCGTCGTCGCGACCAAGCTCGGCCTCGATCCGTTCGTGGCTGTGATCTTGGCAAGTCCGATCCTGTTCGTGATCGGCTTCGCACTTCAGCACGTGCTCCTGAACCGGACACTCGGGCGCGACCTGCTGCCGCCGCTGCTTGTCACCTTCGGCCTCTCGATCATCGTCCAGAACGGCCTCTTGCAAACTTTCTCCGCCGACAGCCAGCGCCTGCGTTCGGGCGCGATCGAGACGGCGTCGATCCCGCTCGGGGGCGGCATTGCAGTCGGCGTCGTGCCACTGCTGACGCTGTTGTCCGCGATTGCCGTGATCCTCGTTCTCAACTTCATCTTCTATCGCACCCCGGTCGGCCGCGCCTTCCGCGCGACATCCGACGATCTTGAAGTCGCGCAACTGATGGGGATCGATATCAACCGGATATTTGCCACGGCGATGGGCGTCGCCTTTGTCGTGATTGCGATCGCCGCGCTCTTTCTCGGGCTGCGCGCGAATTTCGATCCGACCATCGGTCCCGCGCGGCTGATCTATGCCTTCGAGGCCGTGATCATCGGCGGGCTTGGCAGCTTCTGGGGCACGCTCGCTGGCGGCATTGTGCTAGGCGTGGCGCAAACCATCGGCGCGCGGATCGACCCCGAGTGGCAGATCCTGGCGGGCCATCTTGCCTTCCTGCTGGTGCTGGTCGTGCGACCGCGCGGCCTGTTTCCCCGCGCGCTCGATTGAAGGGAGGGATGATGGACGACAACGCCGCCAGGCCAACGCAGGCGTTCCGCATCGAGACTGCGAGCCGCGCCTCGCGCGCTGCTGCGGCCGCGGCTTGCATCGTCCTGCTCGTGTTGGTGCTGCTTCCGCTCGTCGCGGGCCGCAACCTCGTCCAGGATCTGATCTTCCTGTTCTACATGCTGGCGCTGGCGCAATGCTGGAACCTGCTGGCGGGTTACGCCGGCCTGATCTCGGTCGGCCAACAGGCCTTTGTCGGCCTCGGTGGCTACCTCTTGTTCGCGCTCACGCTGCTCGGCGGGGTCAATCCGCTGCTTGCGATTCCCATTGCGGGCGTCGTCTCGGCGCTGTTCGCATTTCCCACCGCACTGATCGTGTTCCGGCTGCGCGGCGCTTACTTCGCGATCGGCAGCTGGGTCGTGGCCGAGGTCTATCGGCTCGTCTTCGCCCAATTCAAGCCGCTCGGCGGCGGCACCGGAACGTCGCTGACGCCGGCGGTGACGTCGTCGGTCCCCGGCATCGAATCGATCAAGGCGTTGCTCGACCTGCGGACGCCGGCGGCGCGCGACATCGTCTCCTATTGGGTGGCGCTGGCGCTGATGACCGCCACGCTCGGCTTCGTCTATCTGGTCCTGCGCTCGCGCCGCGGGCTCGCGCTCGGCGCGATCCGCGATCACGAGGCCGCCGCCTCGGGCCTCGGCGTCGACGTCTATCGCATCAAGCTCGCAGTCTATGTCGCCACCGCCGCCGTGACCGGCATGATCGGAGCGCTGATCTACTTGCAGAAGGCGCGCATCTCGCCGGACGCCGCGTTCTCGGTGCTCGACTGGACCGCCTATGTGATCTTCATCGTGGTGATCGGCGGCATCGGCACCATGGAAGGTCCGGTGATCGGCGCGATCATCTTCTATCTGATGCAGCGCTATCTTGCCGATTTCGGCGCCTGGTATCTCATTCTCCTGGGGACGCTCGCGATCCTGATCATGCTGTTCGCGCCGAAGGGCCTCTGGGGTCTGCTCTCCGAGCGCTACGATGTAACGCTGTTTTCGACACGACGTCGGCTCGTCGTTGACGGCAAGAACGGCCGCGCCTGACGCAATTCGTTTCGGGGAAGAGCTGACATCGCTTTGGCATCTACCGCCGCGATCGACGAATGCGCAGCGTTAAATGAGCTGCTCCGCGCGCAGCGTCGTCTCGATCTCGGCGAGGATGCGCGCCAGCCGGTTGGCCCATGTCGTCTCGCCGGCCTGGTCGGAGATCAGGTCCTGGCGGATTTCGATGCCCGAGTTCAGCAGGCCGCGCATTTCGCCGTGCACAGGGATCGTGTAGTCGGTCTCGTCGCCGACCGCATAGGGTTCGTTGTCGCCGACCACGAGATCGTCATCGCGGCGCAGATGCCGCAGCAGCAACGGCGGCAACACCCTGTCGCGGTGATAGAGCGTGCCGATGTGCCACGGCCGCGCGATGCCGGCATAAACCGGGGTGAAGCTGTGCAGCGACAACAGCACGGTCGGCATGCCCTGATGCAGCCGCTGGTCGATGACCTCGTCTATGCGCCTGTGATAGGGATCAAAGATCTGCGTGCGCCGCATCTCCGCATCCTCACGCGACAGGCCTTCATTACCGGGAACGGTGGTCGCTTCGCTGATCAGCGGGATCGAGCCTGCGACATGTGGCGGGCGGTTGCAGTCGATCACGAGCCGCGAGTAGCGCTGCGCGATCAGATGCGCGTCGAGCCGATCGGCAAGCTGCGCTGCCACGCCGGCAATTCCGATGTCCCAGGCGATGTGCCGCACGAGCTCGCTATCGGGCAGCCCGAGATCGCCGAGCGAGCCCGGAATCAGCCGGCCATAATGGTCGCTGGTCAACAGGAACGGAGAGCGGCCGGCAGCATTATGTTCGAGGACCGGTGAGACGTCGGTGGTTGCGAGCAGGAGCGAGGGACTACCGACGTGTTTCAAGATCATTTCCCCAACTTTGCCCATTCAGGCGGCATGCCGATGCGGAATTGAGCAGCTTTCTCTATAGATTAAAGCGCCCAGAATCACGATGATTGTTCGACGATGCCGCTGCTGAGTATTCATCACAAGACCGTTTATCGCTACTCGCGCCCGGTGGCGTTTGGCGAGCACCGCGCCATGCTGCGCCCGCGTGACAGCCACGATCTGCGGCTGCTTGGCAGCGAGCTTGCGATCGATCCGCAGCCGATGTCGCTGCGCTGGATCCACGATGTGTTCGGCAATAGTGTGGCGATCGCGGCCTTCGACAAGCGCGCCGACACCCTGTCCTTTGTCTCGACGGCGACCGTGCAGCACAATCCGGCTGATACGTTCGCGTTGACGCCCGCCGACCCCGCTTATTTCTATCCATTTCTCTATGACGACGAGGAATTCCCCGACCTGCAGCAATTCATTACGCCGCAATACGGCGACCCGAACGGCGAACTGTCGGCCTGGGCGCGGCGCTTCCTCGACATCAAGGCACAGACGTCGACGTTCAAGATCCTGAGCAGCATGACCCACGGCATCCGCGAGGACTTCAGTTACCGCAAACGCCATGAGCGCGGCACCCAGCATCCGCTCGACACGCTGCAGACGAGGTCCGGTTCATGCCGCGACTATGCCTTGTTTATGATCGAGGCGCTGCGCCGGCTCGGCATCGCCGCGCGCTTTGTCTCCGGCTATCTCGCGATGCCTCCCGGCCGCGCGCATGGCTATGTCGGCGGCGGCTCGACGCACGCCTGGGTGCAGGTCTACCTGCCGAGCGCTGGCTGGATCGAGTTCGATCCCACCAACGGCATCGTCGGCTCGCACGATTTGATCCGAGTCGCGGTCGCGCGCGATCCGCGCCAGGCGATCCCGCTGCACGGCCTCTATCTCGGACCAACGGATGCTTTCGAGCGTATGGATGTCGAGATCAGCGTCGCTTCGGCCGTCGAGGGCATGGAGCAGGAGAGGGCCTGACGATGGAGATCAAAGTCGGCTTCGAGATCACTTATGCCGCGGCGCAGCCGACGCCGATGGTGATCATGCTGTCGATCCATCCCTCGCGCTATTCCGACATCGTCGGCACCGAGCGCATCGTCACCGAGCCCGACGTGCCGATCGGCTTCTATCGCGACGGCTTCGGCAATGTCTGCGGCCGGCTGGTCGCGCCCGCTGGCGGCATCACCTTCCGAGGGCATGCGCTGGTGCGCGATTCCGGGCTGCCCGACGTCGTCAATCCCGCCGCCGAGCAGATCCCGATCGAGCAACTGCCCGACGAGGTACTGCTCTATCTGATGCCGAGCCGCTATTGCGAGACCGACAAGCTGACCGACATCGCCTGGTCGCTGTTCGGCAATGCGCCGCCCGGCTGGGCACGGGTGCAGGCGATCACGGAGTTTGTCCACAATCACGTGACGTTCGGCTATCAGCACGCCCATCACATGAAGTCGGCGCATGACGTCTACGAGCAGCGCGCCGGCGTCTGCCGCGACTTCGCGCATCTTGCACTGACCCTCTGCCGCTGCATGGGCATCCCGGCGCGCTACTGCACCGGCTATCTCGGCGACATCGGCGTGCCTCGGGACCCGGCGCCGATGGATTTTTCCGGCTGGTTCGAGGTCTACCTCTCGGGCCAGTGGTACACGTTCGATGCCCGCCACAACGTGCCGCGGATCGGCCGCATCCTGATGGGCACCGGCCGCGATGCCGCCGACGTGGCGCTCACCACGAGTTTTGGCCGCATGACGCTCGCCAAATTCCTGGTCGTCACCGATGAAGTGGTAGCGGCGTGACGTGGCATCTCGTCGGTGCGAGGGGCGGCGGCGACGAAGCGATCCATTACTGCGATCCGATGGATTGCTTCGCTCGGCCCACAATGACATAGAGGGCCATGATCTCCGACCGCCTGTTCGTCTATGGCACGCTGATGCGTGGCTTCGACCATCCGATGGCGAAGCTGCTGTCGGCAAATGCAGACTTCCTCGGCGAGGCGTGCTGCCACGGCCGGCTCTATCTCGTGAAGCACTATCCTGGCCTGGTTAAGTCCGACGATCCCAACGACATCGTCCATGGCGAACTGTTTCGTTTGCGCGAGCGCGAGGCAATGCTGCGCGAGTTCGACATGTATGAAGCCTGCGGCGACGGCTTTCCGCCGCCGACCGAATATGTTCGCGAAATGCTGCCAGTTGCGCTCGCCGACGGCCGCAGCGGCGAGGCGTGGACCTATCTCTACAACTGGCCGGTGACGCAACTGCCGCGGATCGAGTCAGGAAAGTTTCTCGACCACTAGATCATGATCCGGATCAGCGTGGGGCGGCTTCCTTCGCGACAAACGCGCTGCGGTTGCGATACAGGCCCCATGCTGATGCACGCGGACAATCGAGGTGTCGATCATCTGGGCGGCGGCAAGTGCGTCCATGATACGGCCCCAGACATCAGCCAGCCGACAAACGGTCGAAAATGCCCCAAAGCAGACCATGCCGATGGAAGCCGCCATACGAACGCCGTCCCCCGACTGATCAGTCAATCAAACGGCTCAGTTGCGGGTGCGAACCCACAGTGTGCTCACTTGAAATCTCGTCGAAAAATTGTAGCGTTAACTCGTCACCAACGAAGTGTGTCGGCCTGATGCGACTTTGCAGCGAGTACTGAACTGCGGCGGACCGCATGTTTCACGCCTTCTGATCGCGTGAACAACCCGCATGGACATTGGTCGAATGGCTACTTTAGCTCACGCCAAAGAAGTCTTGGGCAGAACGGGATGGCTGTCGCAGCAGCCCGAGGCATTTCAAGCTGAGATTTGGCGCAAGGCTTTGCTTCAGCGCTTTATGCCCGACGATGTCGTTTTTCGGGTAGGCGACCCTATTGGCGGCATCTATGGAATTATTTCTGGCGCGGTGACCGTCACGACTTCCCCCGTCACTGCGGCGCCGCGTCTATTTCATGTCGGCGTCCCCGGTGATTGGATCGGTGAAGGGCCCTTCCTGGTCAAGGAGCCACGGCGAGTTGGAATGCAGGCCGCCATTGAAACGTGGATGGTATATCTGGCGGTCACCGCTATGGAGGAGATTGCAAGTCATGATCCCCTGGCGGTAAGACGATTTACCAAATTGCTCATGATGAATCTCGATACGCTTGTGAAGGCCTTCTATGATCTCCATTCACCGGATGAGCTATTCCGGGTTGCAGCAACGCTCGAACGCATTACGTCACATCGTGAAAATATCGTACCGCTTTCCCAAAGCGATATTGGCGTAATTTCCAATACCTCTCGCAAGCAGGTAAATGCTGCGCTCAAGCACTTCGAAGCCGCGGGGTGGCTTAGGCGGGGTTATCGCTCGATGGTGATCACGGATAGAGCTGGCCTCACTCAATTCATAAAGGAAAAGCGGCTCGACTAACAGCAACGTCAACTGGATCGAGTCTGCCGCCATCACATTTTTGTAATTGTACCGGCGGGTACAATCGCTGTTGCGGCGTAAGTTTATTCCTCCTGCCAATCCGATCTGCCGTGTTCGAGGCAACGCTTGGACGCGGGAGTGTGATCGACATTGGATGAAGATGGAGGACGCCATGGCACATGCGCTCGATTCTTCGGCCGTCGCGAACAAGTCGAGCCGGGCATTCGCAGCATTCCTGCTCAGCACGGTCGTGATGGTCTCAACAGCTGCGGTTGCAGCCGAGAAGGTGACCCCGGACAACTATGTCGAAGCCGAGGTTGATATCACCTTCTCCCAAATCGTCCGCGAAGTTGGTTCAAACAAATTCCGCCATGACCGCTCGCTGATTCCACTCGACAAGCAGCCCGCGGTGACGATGAACCGCGATACCATTTACTCTTTCGGCATCTTCTATGCCCCGAAGGGCACCACAATCACCCTTCCGAAGTCCAAGGATGACCGCTACCAGTCGGCGATGATCCTGCAGACTGATCACTACATCGACCAGACGTTTTATGCGGCGGGAACATTCGAAATCAGTTCCCAGACTGAATTCTCTGGCATAGCAATCCGCACGCAAGTCGACGCGACCGCCCCGGAAGACGTGAAATACGTCAATTCGCTTCAGGACCAGATCGTCGTCAAGCTGCCGCCGGGAGCCGTTGCCAAGGACTACAAGCCGCGCGACTGGGATATGCCGAGTCTTGAAGCATTGCGCGCCAAGTATCGGGAAGAGGCCAAGGCGCTTCCCAACCTGAACGAAACCTCCGGCGCACACGGCACCCTCGACCCTCACAAGCAGCGCCTTGGCGTATCGGTGGCGCTCGGGCTGCAGCCGCCGCAACACGCGATGTACATCTATCGGGACTACGGCCTGAAAGGCAGCGAATGTTATCGAGCCACTTACTCGAAGCCTGGCTTCAACGATAAGGGATTCTTCTCGTTCACGATGTACGGCGCAGACAAGTATATTCATAGCGAGCGCTCGACGCTGAACAACCACGTGATCACATCCAATCCGGATGACACGTTCACTATTCACTACGGACCCCAGTCAGCCTGCGGCGACGTTCCGAACAGGTTGGATGCGCCCGGCGACAATTGGTACCTCGGCGTGCGCATCTACCGCCCAGTCGACGGGATCATCAAGGATGGGTACGCGATGCCTGTTCCCCAGTTGGTGAAGCGCTGACGATTGTCGGCTTCGCAAGACCATATGTCAAAATTACTGATATCACTGGCTTCGTTGCAACAGAGGAGATGCAGTCATGAACCTCTATTGTCAGTCCGCTGTGGTGCTCGCTTGCATGACCGTCACGGTGTCAACCTTGCCATTGGCAGGACTTGCGCAGGACAAGTCGGTCACAGCCGCTGCAGCATTGGATGAGGCGACGATCTCGGACGCCTATGTGTATCTGCTAGGTCGAGCCGTGGTGATCCGCCAGGAGCAGGCCGATCTCAAGGAGAAGGGCATCGGCTACAACGTCATCAAATACAACCCGATCGGCAAGCCGCTGGAATGGGTCAATCCAAACCTCGATGTAACCAACAACGAAGCCTGGATTTTGGTGGACGACAACACGCCGGCCTTGCTGGAGATCCCGCGCATTGAAGGGCGGTATTACACCGCCCAGATCCTTGACGAATGGGGCGAGGTGATCACCAATATCAACCCGCGCAATTATCCGCAGCATCCGTCCGGAAAATACGCTTTGGTAGCGCCGGGCTCGAACGCCGAGATTCCTGCCGACGCGGTGCGGATCGAATTGCGCTCGCCCAAGGCAAAGATGCTGGCGCGCGTTGAACTTAGAGGCGATCCTGAGGGCGCGGTCGCGCTGCAGAAGCGGTTCAAGCTTGCGTCCCTCGGGCAGCCGAAAGTCACGCCCGCTTTGCCGATGGCCACTTTTGACAACGCGAAACTGATCGGCGTTGAACTCTTTGACAACGTGGACAAGGTCCTCGCCAGCGCACCGGACGTTTCGCCGGTAGCCGCTCAGTTGCAGGCAAAGGTGCGCGATGTCGCAAGGCTCGCAGCCGATCCGAAGCATCGCGCGAACATCGACAATCTCCTGCGTACGAAGATCATTCCAGCCTTCCAGAAATATTCGGTGGCTGAGGCTGGCGCCATCAAGAACAACTGGATCGGCACGACAGTGATCGGAAACTATGGCGACGACTTCGCCATCCGTACCGCTGCGAACTACGTAGGCCTCTGGGCCAACGCGCGCCATGAAGTCATCTATTTCGTGACGACCCGCGATGCCGACGGCAAACCGCTCGACGGCTCGCGAACCTATGTCATCGACTTCCCCAAGACAGGCCTGCCGGATGAAGTCGTCAATGCGTACTGGTCACTGAGCGTGGTTGATGTGCCCGGCTTCGTGGCCGTGCCAAATAGATTGAATCGCTACACGTTTAACAGCGTCACGCCGCCCAAATCAGAGGCCGATGGATCATTAAAGATCTTTCTCGCCCCCAAGTCGGGGCCTGACGTTCCTGAATCGAACTGGCTCCCGGCTCCCGATGGCAAGCCGTTCTCCCTCACCTTCCGCACCTACGTGCCCAAGGACATCGTCAAGCGCGGCGATTGGTTTCCGCCGGCCATAATTCCGGTGAACTAGTCTTCCCTGATCACGCGGACGTCGACCTCGCGCTCGACATAGGCCCATTCCTCGGTGGCGCGCAGCATGCCGACGAGTTCGTCGAACAGCGGCACGTGCTCGGGCGAAAATTCGAACCAGGTCAGGAAGTCGAAGGGCACGCCCAGATCGCGCGAGTGGTAGAGTTGGCGGGCGATCGCCGGCAGGTATTTCACGGTGCCCGCGATGTGCTGCGACTTGTCCTCGAAGATTTTGCGCCGCTCGTCCTGGGTGAGTTCCCACCATTCCGCCGATTTCCGGATCGGGATCAGCGCCGCATGCGTCGCTTCAGGCCGGCCGAGCCCGGCCTGCGCGGCGGCGAGTTGCTCCTTCTCGGCCGTCTCGGTATAGCGCAAATGGCTGAGGACGCCGGCGAGCCGCCACGAGGTCTGGGAAGGCAGAAGCGGCAGCGCGATCGCCTCGCTCGCAATGACCGACAGCGCCGCCACCTTCGGCAGCGTTTCGCCCTTGATCCTCGCGACCGAAGTCACCTTCCAGCCGCCGCTTTGTCCGCCCCGGAACGTCGTGAACATGGCCTATCCAAGCGCGGAAGCGGGCGGGGTTCAAGTTGGCTGCAGCCCCTCTCCACCGTCATTTCCGGGGTAGCCCTGCGGATTGAGCCGTGGAATGAGGGGGCCTGTGAATAGCCCGGAAAAGCCACCACAAACTTAGTATTTCATCCGGCGTCCCTATATGGCTAGCCGGTTGTCCGACTCATCGCTCCGGCTCGAATCACCTTCATGCGCTTCACGCCCCAATTTCTTGATGAGCTGCGTGCCCGGCTACCGGTATCGGAAGTCGTGGGCAAGCGCGTCAAGCTCAAGAAGGCAGGGCGCGAGTGGAAGGGACTGTCGCCGTTCCAGCAGGAGAAGACGCCGTCCTTCACAGTCAACGACCAGAAGGGATTTTACCACGACTTCTCCTCGGGCCGGCACGGCAACATCTTCGACTTCGTGATGGAGACTGAGGGCGTCACCTTTCCGGAAGCGGTTGAGCGGCTCGCGGGCATGGCGGGCATGGCGGTGCCGGCGGCGACGCCTGACGCCGCGCGCCACGAGCAGCGCCGCCGCACGCTGCATGACGTGATGGAACTGGCGGCCAAATTCTTCGCCGACACGCTGGCTTCGCGCAACGGCGCCAAGGCACGCGGCTATCTCGCCGACCGCGGCATCTCGCCGGCGACGCAGCTCCAGTTCCGCATGGGTTACGCTCCGCCGGATCGCTTCGCGCTCAAGGAGCATCTCGGCGGGCTAGGCATCTCGAGCGACGACATGGTGGAGGCAGGGCTTCTCGTCTCGGGCGAGGACAAGCCCGTGCCGTTCGACCGCTTCCGCGACCGTGTGATGTTTCCGATCACCGACGCCCGCGGCCGCGTCATCGCCTTCGGCGGGCGCGCGCTGGAGAAGGACGTTCCGGCAAAATACCTGAATTCGCCGGAAACCACGCTGTTTCACAAGGGCGATAATCTCTACAACCTCTTCACCGCCCGCCAGGCCGCGCACAACGGCGCACAGCTCATCGTGGTCGAGGGCTATGTCGACGTCATCGCCATGGTCAACGCGGGGTTTGCCGCCAGTGTCGCGCCGCTCGGCACGGCGCTGACCGAGAACCAGCTGGCGCTGCTCTGGAAGATGGCGGACGAGCCGATCCTCTGCTTCGACGGTGACCGCGCCGGGCAGAAGGCGGCCCATCGCGCCGCCGATCTCGCGTTGCCGCTGCTCAAGCCGGGAAAGAGTCTCCGCTTCGCATTGCTGCCGGAGGGGCAGGATCCCGACGATCTCGCGCGGTCGGGCGGCCGCGGCGCGATCGAGGACGTGATATCGGCCGCGCGTCCGCTCGCCGACATGATCTGGTCCCGCGAGATCGAGGGCGGAAGTTTTGTCACGCCGGAACGGCGCGCGGCGCTGGAGGCGCGCATCGGCGAACTCACGGGCGGCATTCGTGACGAGGTGGTGCGCCGCTATTATCGTCAGGATCTTGCCGAACGCCTGCAGCGCAGCTTTGCCCCCGAGAATGGACGCGGCGGGTACGGCCGCGGCAATTTCCGGGGCGCGATAGGCGGCGAATCAGGGCGCCGTTTCGCCCCCCGCGGACCCGTTCCGGCCGGCCGGTCAGGCCCGAGGGGCGCCGTCACCGGCCTTGCCCACGGGCCCTACCAGGCGGCAAGCCCCCAACTCGCCAATAGCCCGATCATGCGGGGCCAGCGCAGCGCGATCTCCCGCCGCGAGGCCTTGATCCTGCAATCCCTGATCAACCACCCCTGGCTCCTGCACGATCATCTGGAGGAGGTCGCGGCCCTCGAACTCGCCCATCCCGAGGCCCATAAGCTGCGTGCCGGCATCATCGCTGCCTTCGCCCATGATCATCACCATTCCCCCGACGAAGAGGAGCAGGCCGAAAAAATGCGCTCCGATCTCGAGACTGCAGGATTCTCCCAAATCCTTCAAAGGGTTGAGCGGGCGATTACAACCCAGGCGGTGTGGGGCGTGAGGGTCGGCGCGGCGCGGGAGGACGTTTTATCGACCTGGCGCCAACTTGTTGCCTTGCATCAGAAAACTCATGCCTTACTTAGGGAACGAAAGGATGCGGAAGCGGCTTTGGCTGAAGATTCGAGCGAAGCCAATTTGGCATGGCTGCAGGATATCCAGGCCCGGATGGCAGAAGCTGACGGGACCGAGGCCCTGATCGAGGGTTTTGGCGAATTGTCGGGCCGGTTCCAGCGCAGCGTCTAGTGAAAAAAATCATGCGGACGACGCTGGCCATGCTCGCGAAAAGACTCGCCAAATCCATGGTTTGGCTGCAAAAACAGGGTTAAGCGAAACTTAATAGCTACGGTAGCATTTTCAGGCGAAGTGGTGCCCGGTCGGCCCGCGAAGAAAATGTGTCAGCCTCTCGGTCTGGCGCGTCTTCTGATGATAGAACCGGCACCCACTTTTGCGGAAGACGCGACGGGCTAGGCAAATGGAAACCGTCGAGGCGGATGGCAGGGGTGGCGATCTTTTGCGCCGCCCTTTGTGCATCGAGAGTTGATCAGGTGAAAAATGATGCGGCGTGTGCGCGTGGCGCCATGTCGCATGAGCGCGTTTCGGGAGCTGAGTGAATGGCCACCAAGGCAAAGACGCTGCAGGTAAAGGACAAGGAAAAAGACGACAAGGCAGCGGATGCCCCTGAGAAGGATTCCGTCGACGCGCCGTCGCCGTTGCTCGACCTGTCGGATGCCGCGGTGAAGAAGATGATCAAGCAGGCCAAGAAGCGCGGCTTCGTGACCTTCGATCAGCTCAACGAAGTGCTGCCCTCCGACACCACCTCGCCTGAACAGATCGAGGACATCATGTCGATGCTCTCGGACATGGGCATCAACGTCACCGAGGCGGATGATTCCGAGGGCGAGGAAGAGGACAAGGACACCGACGACGATAGCGACAACGAGCTCGTCGAGGTCACGCAGAAGGCCGTCACCGAGGTCAAGAAGAGCGAGCCGGGCGAGCGCACCGACGATCCCGTGCGCATGTATCTGCGCGAGATGGGCACCGTCGAGCTGCTCTCGCGTGAAGGTGAAATCGCGATCGCAAAGCGCATCGAGGCCGGCCGCGAGGCGATGATTGCCGGGCTCTGCGAGAGCCCGCTAACTTTCCAGGCCATCATCATCTGGCGCGACGAGCTCAACGAGGGAAAGATCTTCCTTCGCGACATCATCGACCTTGAGGCCACCTATGCCGGCCCGGAGTCCAAGGGCGGCATCAATCCGAACCTGATGGCAGGCGCCGGCGCTGAGGGAGCTCCCGCCGAGGCCAATGGCAGCGGCAATGGCAATGGCGCTGAAGCCGCCGCACTAGCACATGTCTCGCCGCCCGCCGCTCCGCCGTCACCGACTCCGTTCCGCACTCAGCCCGCCGGCGGCGAGGCCGAAGGCGAGGAGAAGGATCCGGGCGAGGCCGCGGCCGAAGCCGACATGGAGGATGACGAGTTCGAGAACCAGATGTCGCTCGCGGCGATCGAGGCCGAGCTGAAGCCGAAGGTCGTCGAGACCTTCGACAAGATCGCATCCGAGTACAAGAAGCTGCGCCGCCTGCAGGAGCAGGACATCGCGAACCAGCTGCAGAGCGAGTCGCTCTCTCCTCACCAGGAGCGCAAGTACAAGAAGCTGAAGGACGAAATCATTGTCGAGGTGAAGTCGTTGCGCCTGAACCAGGCCCGCATCGATTCCCTTGTCGAGCAGCTCTACGACATCAACAAGAAGCTGGTGTCGTTCGAAGGCCGCATGATGCGGCTTGCCGACAGCCACGGCGTCGCGCGCGACGATTTCCTGCGCAACTACCAGGGCTCGGAACTCGATCCGCGCTGGCTGAACCGCGTCTCGAAGCTCGGTGCCAAGGGCTGGAAGAACTTCGTCCATCACGAGAAGGACCGCATCAAGGAGCTGCGCCACGAGATCCAGTCGCTCGCAGCCCTCACGGGTCTCGAGATCGGCGAGTTCCGCAAGATCGTGCACGGCGTGCAGAAGGGCGAGCGCGAGGCCCGTCAGGCCAAGAAGGAGATGGTGGAAGCCAACCTCCGTCTGGTGATTTCGATCGCCAAGAAATATACCAACCGTGGCCTGCAGTTCCTCGACCTGATCCAGGAAGGCAACATCGGCTTGATGAAGGCGGTCGACAAGTTCGAATACCGCCGCGGCTACAAGTTCTCGACCTACGCGACCTGGTGGATCCGGCAGGCGATCACCCGCTCGATTGCGGACCAGGCCCGCACCATCCGAATCCCCGTGCACATGATCGAGACGATCAACAAGATCGTGCGCACCTCTCGCCAGATGCTGAACGAGATCGGCCGCGAGCCGACGCCGGAGGAGCTTGCAGAGAAGCTCGGCATGCCCCTGGAGAAGGTCCGCAAGGTCCTCAAGATCGCCAAGGAGCCCTTGTCGCTCGAGACGCCGGTCGGTGACGAAGAGGATTCGCACCTCGGCGATTTCATCGAGGACAAGAACGCGATCCTGCCGATCGACGCGGCGATCCAGTCCAACCTGCGCGAGACCACCACGCGCGTGCTGGCCTCGCTGACGCCGCGTGAGGAACGCGTGCTGCGCATGCGTTTCGGCATCGGCATGAACACTGACCACACGCTGGAAGAAGTCGGCCAGCAGTTCTCGGTCACCCGCGAACGCATCCGTCAGATCGAGGCCAAGGCGCTGCGCAAGCTGAAGCATCCGTCAAGGTCGCGGAAGCTGCGGTCGTTCCTGGACAACTAAGCCGACGGGCATCCATTCAGATCAAAAACGGCGGGCCTCGTCCCGCCGTTTTCGTTTGTCCGCTTTATTTCTTCTTCACCCCGACCCGGCTGATGCTCTTGATCTCAAGCTGCGGCCGGCCGGATTTTTCGGCGATCTCTCGATCCTGCTCGCGGATGAACGCACGCGCCGGCTCGTCTCCGTCGAGCCCGCCGAGGAGTTCGGCCGGCACACGGCGGTTCGAACGTTGACTGTTGTCTTCGTACACCACGTTGAAGAAGGCGAACTCGCCTTTGGGATTGGTTCCGGGTTTTTTCGGCATGCGCGGCTTGTCCTCGATAGGGCCGCCGCTGTCAAAGCAATTCGCACGCGCCTTCGCCCTCACCTGCCTTGCGCGGTAATTGATCCGCGCCAACGCTTTGACTGTGTCGTTTCCGCCATGGCATGATCGACCGCACAAAGCAGGGGGATTTTTGCATGCTCAGGTGTCGTCTGGCGGTTGTGTTCGGCGTCCTGTTGTTAGCCACCCCGGCCTACGCCGCCCGCTGCGGCGGCAATTTCAACACCTTCATCCAGGGCTTTTCGCAGGAGGCAGTGGCGGCCGGCATCTCGCAGGACGTCGTCGCCTCAGCGCTCGGCGGCGTGCAGCAGGATGGCGGCGTGCTCGCCTTCGACCGGCGGCAGCGTTACACCTTC
Organism: Bradyrhizobium lablabi; assembly: GCF_018131005.1. Classification (GTDB taxonomy): domain Bacteria; phylum Pseudomonadota; class Alphaproteobacteria; order Rhizobiales; family Xanthobacteraceae; genus Bradyrhizobium; species Bradyrhizobium lablabi_D. The sequence continues at coordinate 201,939 of NZ_JAFCJK010000003.1, read as the reverse complement.
AACAAGAGCTTCGAGCAGTATGTCTCGACGCGCGTCGGGCCGGGGCGGATCAATACCGGGCGGGCGATGCTACAGCGGCATGCGGCGCTGCTCTCGCAGGTCGAGGCCAAATTCGGCGTGCCCCGGCAGATCCTGGTCGCGATCTGGGGATTGGAGACCGATTTCGGCAAGGGCGACATGGGCAAACTGCCGGTCTTCCGCGTGCTCGCGACGCTGGCGCATGACTGTCGCCGCACCGAGCTGTTCCAGGGCGAATTGCTCGCCGCGCTCAAGATCGTGCAGCGCGGCGATCTCCGGCTGAACGACATGATCGGCGCCTATGCCGGCGAGATCGGCCAAACGCAATTCCTGCCGTCGTCCTATATCAAATATGGCGTCGACTTCGACGGCAACGGCCATGTCGATCTGCGTCACTCGGTGCCTGACGTGCTGGCCTCGACCGCGAACCTGCTCCACACCAACGGCTTCAAGATGGGCGCGCCCTACGGCGAGGGCAGCGCGAATTTCGAGGCGATGCGCGAGTGGAACAGAGCCGTGATCTACCGCAAGACGATCGGGTATTTCGCGGATCAGCTCGTGGGAAGATGAGGTGTAGCTTCATTCCCAGACAGCCTCGGCGGTCATTGCGAGCGCAGGCCGCGGCCGCTTCGTAGGGCGGATTAGCCGAAGGCGTAATCCGCCGATCACACGCGATGCTGCGGCGGATTACGCTTCGCTTAATCCGCCCTACGGTTTCAGGTGGTCTCATGGAAACGATCGGCAGCCAAAAGATCTGGTCGTTCTTCGATCGCAAGGGTTGCCAGATCGCGAAGAACACGGCGGTGCGGCAGGGCGCGGGTCATCGCGTCGGCAGCTATCTCGAGCTCGCAACAAAAATCGCCGAGCTGCAATTCCTCAACCGCGACCATGTGCTGCTGTTTCGCGGCCAGGACGCCGACCACCGGAACGTCAAGCGCAACAGCTCGCTGAAGCCGACGCTGTTCCGTGGCATCAGCGGTAATCCGGACCGAGCGACGCTGGTCACGCGGTTTGGGGCGCTCGAGCGCGCCGAGCAAATCCTGATCGCAGAGTATAGCAAAGCAAAGCTGCTCGGCATCGAGCGGCTGAAGCGGCATCGGATCCTGCGCTGGTCGATCCTGCAGCATTACGAAGTCTGCACCACGCCGCTGCTCGACGTCACGCATTCGATCCGCATCGCCGCGTCCTTTGCCTCGCTCGCCGGATCCGACACCGCCTTCCTCTATGTGCTGGGCGTGCCGAATCTGAGCGGCGCGATCACCGCGAGCGCCGAAGCGGGCCTGCAGATCGTCCGTCTCTCCAGCGTCTGCCCGCCGTCCGCCGTGCGGCCGCACATCCAGGAGGGCTACCTGCTCGGCGAATACCCTGACATGACCGGCTACGAGCAGAAGGAAAACTACTTTCCCTACGAGATGGATTTCGGCCGGCGGCTGGTCGCGAAGTTCGTCTTCGATCCGGCGACGTTCTGGAAGAACGACAATTTTCCGCGGGTCGCGAAGACAGCGCTCTATCCGTCGGAGCGGAGCGACCCGCTGTACAGGCTGGCGTTGGAAGTGAAGAAGCAGTTGGGCGAGTGATCGCGCCCTTACTTTCCTTCCAGACTTTCGACCTCACTTCGCCGTCGCCACCTTGGCCGCCGCCTTCTCGATCCGCCGTTGCAGCGGCTTCCAGTACGTCGCCGGACGAAACCGCTGCAGCAGGTCCATGAAGCGGGCGTCGTTGCCGATCAGGATGCGTGGCCGGTTCTTCTCTATGCCGGCGATGATGCGGAGCGCTGCGGCGGCTGGCGTGGTCTTGGCCAGCGCATCGAAACGTTCGATCGATTGGGCGCGGCGGGCGTTGTCGGTGACGCCGGTGCCGGTGCGCGCATTGCGGGCGATGTTGGTGGCGACCCCGCCAGGATGCACCACCGACAGCTTGACGGGGCTTCCGGCCACCGCGAGTTCGTGGCGCAGACTTTCAGAGAAGCCGCGCACCGCGAATTTCGCCGCGCAATAGGCGCTCTGGCCGGGCGGAGCGACGATGCCGAAAATCGAGGAGATGTTGACGATATGGGCCTCGCGCTGTCGCGAAAGCTGCGGCAGGAAGGCGCGCGTGGCATGCACGGTGCCCCAGAAGTTGATGTTGAACAGCCAGTCCATCTGCGCCTGCTCGATTTCGCCGAACTGGCCAAGCAGGGCGACACCGGCATTGTTGATGACGATGTTGAGGGCGGGATGCGCCGTGATCGCAGCTCTTGCAAAGTCCTCGATCTGGCCAGGCTCGCCGACATCCAAGCGGTGCGCAGTGACTTTGCGCTGGCTTGCCTTGGCGATCTCGGCGCCGACCGCTTGCAGGCCGGCTTCGTCGCGATCGGCCAGCGCCAGGTCGCAACCGCGCAGCGACAGCTCAAGGGCGAGCGCCCGGCCGATGCCACTCGCAGCCCCGGTCACGGCAGCGGCGGATCCCTGGATCGCGGTCATGGGCAACTCCGTGCGAATCAGTAGAGAGCAGCAGGTTCCGCTACTTTTCTCAAATTGGAACCGAACCATCCAGCGCTTCTAGGCATTTAGTCTGTGTCCGCTTCAATTGACGACCATTCAAGGGAGGCACACCCATGGGACAGTCAACGCCCTATCGTGCAAAAGCGCTGGTGGTGGAGGACGACCCGATGCAGCGCGAGATGATCGGCCTTTTGCTGGAGGAGAGTGACTTCGACGTCATCGCCTGCGAGAGCGCCGAGGCCGCCGAGCTGGTGCTGCAGGATGGCGGCGGCAACGTTGTGCTGATGATGACCGATGTCGAACTGGCCGGGCACATGAACGGCGTCGAGCTCGCCCATGTCGCCAAGAAGCACAACCCCGACCTCGACGTCATCGTCACCTCGGGCAGGCCGCTGCGACAGCCGTTGCCCGACGGCGCCACGTTCTGGGCAAAGCCGTGGGCGCCGCTGGACGTGATCCGCGTCGCCGAGATGGTTGCCGAAGCGAAGGTGCCTGCGCTCTTCGGAAACGGCGCGGGCGGCTCGCGCGGGTCTTCATGACGGTGCGTCGTCCTCGGAGAATCCGGGGACGGCGCATGAGCTGAGCGGCGTGCCTGAAAGACGATCGACAAAACAAAAAGCGGGCCTTTCGCCCGCTGAAAATGTCCCTGGTCTGGATGCCCGGGCAGGGCAAGAGCCTCTACCCGGGCGGGATCTGTCTACTTCTTGGCCTTTTTCGCCTTCTTGGCCTTCTTCGCCTTCTTTGCCTTCTTCGCTTTCTTAGCCATAGTATCCTCTCAGGGTTAAATGGATTGAACGCGACACCGAGGCATGCTTGGCGGAGGGCCAGCCTCGCAACATCCTCGATCGCAAACTCAGCAGATTCGCAGGCTGCTGCCGCGTGCTGTCACGGCGCTGTCATTGCGTTATCCACAGTTGTTAGGAGTTTTCGGCATCTTTTCGCAAAATTCTGCGCGGCCCGGCCGACATTTCGCCTCATGCTTAACGTGGCGCAAATACGGAACGCGCTGCTCTTCATCAATTTAAAACCACGGCATGGATTGGCGCGCATGGCGGTGACAGTCCGTTAAGCGGCGCGGCTGCATTTTGGCCCGCAGGACAACGGGGATTGTCGCCGCGAGAAGCCCGGAGGCGGGTGGTTCAATCAGAGGGGAACGGGGCCAAGGCGGTCTCGGAAGTGCGATGCTGAGCGTTCCGACGCTTTGGACGGTGTTCGTCATCAACTTTCTCGCGCTCGGCCTGATCTGGGCCTACGTAGCGCGCAGCTATCCCGCGTTCGGCGCGGCACGCTTCTGGACCGGCTCGGCTTTCGCCGCCGCCGCGGGTGCGGCAAGCGCGATGGTGCGCGTGGTGACGATGGAATCGCTGGTGCCGCTCCTGGTCGCGGGCACGGTGCTGGTGTTCGCAGCCTGCCTCGCCGCGATGGGCGTCATGCGCTTCCACGACCGCCCCGTGACGTGGCGCGGTACCGCGCTGCTCAGCGGCCTCACCTTTGCCGGACTGAGTACCTTCATCTTCGTGTACGACAGCATGCAGATGCGCATCCTCATCTATACGCTCGCGCAGGTCGCGCCGATGGCGCTCGCGCTGAAGCTGTTGCTGACGCCCGAGAACGGTCACGTCTCCCCGGGCGCCCGGCTTGCCGGAATCGTCGCAAGCCTGATCATCGGCATCTATGTGCTGCGCCTCGTCGGCGCGCTGCTACAATCCGGCGAATTCTCCTTCATCCGTTTCAACGCCAGCCAGTCGCTCGTGATCCTGTCGCTGGTGTTCCTGTCGATGGCGCTGAACTTCGGTTTTCTGCTGATGGCGATGGACCGCCTGCGCAACGAGGTCGCCGACCTCGCGCTGATCGACGACCTCACAGGCGTCGGCAACCGCCGTCACCTCGCGCAGCGGCTCGCGGAAGAATGCGCGCGGTCGGACCGCAGCGGCGAGCCGTTTGCGCTGCTGGTGATCGACCTCGATGGCTTCAAGGTCATCAACGACACCCATGGCCATGCCGCCGGCGATGCGTGCCTGCAGCATTTCACCCTGATGGCGCAGACCAGGCTCCGGCCCGGCGACATGCTGGCCCGCACCGGCGGCGACGAGTTCTGCATCGTGCTGCCGTCGTCGACGCTGCGCGAGGGTGCGATGATCGCGCGCCGCGTGCTGGAAGTCTGCCGCGTCGATGCGGCGCAGTGTACCGGCAACGACATCCCGATCGCGGTCTCGATCGGCGTCGCGCAATGGACCCGCGAAATCGGCGCGCATCCCGACCGGTTGATCGCGGCGGCTGACCATGCGCTCTACGAAGCCAAGAAGGGCGGCAAGAACAGCTATGCCGCCTACGAGCCGGCTCCGGCGCTGGTTCCCGACATGGTCGAACTGGCGGAGGCGGCGCTGCGCAGGCGCGCCTGAGCGTGCTGCGCGCGCTATCCGCATCCCGCTCGACCGCGTCTATGCGCACAGCGCGCTCGCGACGAGGCACGGGAGCGGGGTGAGTAGCCTACAAAAAAGCCGGCGTTTCCGCCGGCTTTCGCATCTCTTGCTGTACCGCGAGTTTTCAGTGCGCGGCTTCCAGTTCGGCTTCCTGTCTGGCGATCGTGCCCTTGACGGCCGACTGCACCTTTTCAAAAGCGCGGACCTCGATCTGCCGAACGCGCTCGCGCGACACGCCGAACTCGGCGGCCAGATCTTCCAGCGTCATCGGCTCATCGGCAAGACGCCGCGCCTCGAAGATGCGGCGTTCGCGCGGGTTGAGCACACCGATCGCGCCGTTCAGAGCCTGGCGGCGATGATCGAACTCCTCGGTTTCGGCCATGATGGCCTCCGCGTTCGGAGCGGTATCGACCAGCCAGTCCTGCCACTCACCCGCTTCACCGTCATCGCGGATCGGGGCGTTGAGCGAGGCGTCGCCGCCGAGGCGACGGTTCATGTCGATCACGTCCTGATCGGTCACACCGAGGCGCTTGGCGATCAGTTTCACCTGGTCGGGGTGGAGATCACCGTCTTCCAGGGCCGAAATCTTGCTCTTCGCCTTACGCAGGTTGAAGAACAGCTTCTTCTGGTTCGCGGTTGTGCCCATCTTCACGAGCGACCACGACCGCAGAATATACTCTTGAATTGACGCCTTGATCCACCACATGGCGTAGGTGGCGAGACGGAAGCCCTTGTCGGGCTCGAATCGCTTGACTGCCTGCATCAGGCCGACGTTGCCTTCCGAGACGACCTCGGAAATGGGCAAGCCGTAGCCGCGGTAACCCATGGCGATCTTGGCCACGAGCCTGAGGTGGCTGGTCACGAGTTTATGCGCCGCGTCGCGGTCATCATGCTCACGCCAACGCTTGGCGAGCATGTACTCCTGCTGGGGCTCCAGCATGGGAAACTTGCGGATCTCGGCGAGGTATCGAGAAAGACCAGATTCTCCGTTGAGAACCGGTAACGTAGCTGTACGGGCCATTCTAGCGCCCTCCAGTGGTTCAGGCCCCCGATAGCGGCGGGCCCGGCAGGCGGCCGCTGTGTTAAAGCCGACCGTGCTGCGATGTTCCGCGTTGGTCATCCAACGTAGCTGCACCATACACTAAACAGGGGCGAATAGGGAAGGATTGCTGACGTCACGTCCCCGTGTGGCTGCCATAACCTGTTGTCATAATTGCTATTTTTTAACGATTCTGCGTCATAGCGCCGCCTCCAGCGCGCGTTGCAGGAGAAGCAAATCCTCCGGCAAAGGCGTCTCCCAGCGCAAAATTTGCCCGGTCCGGGGATGTTCCAACGCGAGCAGATAGGCGTGCAGGCCCTGCCGGTCGAGGGCGGCAATCGCGGCTTGCGCCTGCGGCCCAAGATGACTGGCCTTGGTCTTGAAATGCGAGCCGTAGACGGAGTCCCCGATCAGGGGATGGCCGAGATGGGCGAGATGGACCCGGATCTGATGGGTGCGGCCCGTCTCGAGCCGGCAGGCGAGCAGGCAGGCGACCGGCTTGCCGTCCCGGCCGGCAAAGCTCTGCCGCTGCTCGAAATGGGTGATCGCCTCGCGGCCGCCCTGGCGCACGGCCATCTTCTCGCGGGCATGCGGGTGGCGGTCGATCGGCGCGTCAATGGTGCCATGGGGGCGGTTTGGCACGCCCCAGGCGAAGGCCATGTAGCCGCGCTGCATCGGACCGGTGCGGCCGTGATCCGCGAATTGCGCCGTCAGCGACTGATGGGCCCGGTCGTTCTTGGCGACGACCATCAACCCCGTCGTGTCCTTGTCGAGGCGGTGCACGATGCCCGGCCGCCTGACGCCGCCGATGCCGGACAGGCTTGTGCCGCAATGCGCGATGAGCGCGTTGACCAGCGTGCCGGTGGCGTGGCCGGCGGCGGGATGCACGACGAGGCCCTTCGGCTTATCAATGACGATGATGTCGTCGTCCTCGAACACGATATCGAGCGCAATCTCCTCGCCCTGAGGTTCGGCCGGCTCCGCCTCCGGGATGTCGATTGTGATCGTATCGCCGCTGGCGACATGATAAGCGGGGTCGCGGATTGGCGTGTTCCTGACAGTCACGGAACCGGCGAGAATCAGCGACTTTAGCCGCGACCGCGACAACTCGGGGTGACGCACCGCGAGCACACGGTCGAGCCGGGCCGATCCCTCATCGCCCGCGACAATGACCTCCAGCCTCCGACCGCTATTCGAAAAGACGTGCTGCAAAAGAAAGCCTTGTGATGACCGACACCGCCGTGACTGAACCGACCCCCGAACAGGCTGCGCTGATCGCGCGGGTGCGACGCATGATGCTGATCGCGGGCCTGACCTCAGCGCTGGCGGTGGCGGTCGTGCTGACAGCTATCGGCTACCGCCTTTATCGCGGCGAGGGAAGCCCCGCATCGGTAACCGACGTCGCCGCTGCGCTGCCGAAGGGCGCCCGCATCGTCTCGACCGGCGTCGCCGGCGATCGGCTGGTGGTGACACTTGATATAGGCGGTGCAACCGAGATCCGCACGTTCGATACAAAGACGCTGAAGCCGGCCGGCCGGCTGACATTCGTCAGCGAGCCCTGACACCTAAGCAATCGCGAACCTGGGCGGCTGATCAACCCAAGAGTGCAAAGTATCCAAAGCATATATTGCACCTGCGTTTGCCGTCGAGATTGTCTGCCGCCATCTTTTCGGCTGAGTTGCACGTTCAGCTTGAGCCATGTCGGAGTCCAACCTCAGCGCTTCGATCGAACAGATCGATGAATCAAGACGGGTGGTTCCAAGCGCAGACCCCACGCGGCGGACGCTGTTGTTGAGCGCGCTCGCGGGTTGCGCCTGCCTCGCGACAAACGAGCCCGTCGTTGCCGAAGACGAACAGCCGGGCAGCAATGAGCGGCCGCAAAAGGCCGATCTGCTGGTTCGCGCCGAAGGCGACAAGGCGGGCGAAGTCATCAAGCCGGATGACCTGAAGCTCGGCGGGCCACCGCTGCGCGCCTGGCCGAAAGATCCGAAAACGTCGGTCGTGCGCAAAGGTTCGCGACTGAACGAGGTCGTCATCGTCAAGCTCGACCCGAACGAACTCGACGACGACACGCGCGCGCGCGCCGCCGACGGCATCGTCGGCTATTCCGTCATCTGCACGCACGCCGGTTGCCCGATCACCGCCTGGGTCAAGCAGGAGCAGGGCGACAAGGCCGTCCTCAAATGCATGTGCCACAATTCCGAATACGACCCGCGGCAGAATGCGCAGGTCGTATTCGGGCCGGCGCCGCGGCGCCTGGCAGCATTGCCGCTCGCGATCGCGGACGGCGCAATCACTGTCGCAGCAACGTTCGTCGGAAAGGTGGGCGCCCAGCAGGGAGGATGAGGCCGCATCGGGATTTCTGCACGACCTAGAACTGAAAAAACAACCAGATTAGGGAGGTAGCATCTCATGAGCAGGAAACAGTGGTTATTGTCGAATTGTGTCGCGTTCACATGCCTCGTCTCGACTTACGCCGTCGCAGGGCCGATCGAAAACTACAGCCCGGTAACGGCAGCACGTCTCGAAAATCCCGAACCCGGCAACTGGATGCTCTATCGCCGGACCTACGACGGACAGGGCTATAGTCCGCTCACCCAGATCAACACCTCCAACGTCAAGAACCTGGTACCCGTGTGGACCTTCTCCACCGGCGTGATCGAGGGCCACGAAGCGCCGCCGATCGTCAACAATGGCGTGATGTTCGTCGCGACCCCGACGGGGCAGGTCATCGCGCTCAACGCCAAGACCGGCGAGGAATATTGGCGCTACAAGCGGCAGCTCCCTGACGACCTGTTCCAGCTGCACCCGACCAGCCGCGGCGTCGGCCTTTGGCAGGACAAGCTCTATCTCGCCACCACGGACGACCATGTCGTCGCGCTCGACGCCAAAACCGGTAAGGTGCTGTGGGACACCAAGGTGCAGGACTACAAGAAGGGGCAATACCTGACGCTGATGCCGCTGGTGGTCGACGGCAAGGTGATCGTCGGCGGTTCCGGCGGTGAGTTCGGCGTGCGCGGCTACGTCGTCGCCTACGATGCCGACAGCGGCAAGGAATTGTGGCGCACCTTTACCATTCCCGGCGAAGGCGAGCCGGGCCATGAGACCTGGAGCGGTGACGACTGGAAGTCGGGCGGTGGATCGGCCTGGATGACCGGCAACTACGACAAGGATACCAAGACGGTCTACTGGGGTGTCGGCAACGCCGCGCCGTGGCCGGGATCAGCCCACGCCGGCGACAATCTCTACACCAGCTCCGTGCTTGGTCTCGATCCCGAGACCGGCAAGATCAAGACCCACTTCCAGTATCACCAGAACGATTCCTGGGACTGGGACGAGGTCGAGGCGCCGATGTTGATCGACCTGCAGCGCGACGGGCGTTCGTTCAAGAGCCTGATCCATCCGGGCCGCGATGCGATCTTCTGGGTGCTGGAGCGCAAGGCTGACAAGGTCAACTACGTCACCGGCTGGCCATTCGTTAAGACCAATGTCTGGAAGGGCATCGAAGCCGAGACCGGCCGGCCGATCGTCGATCCCGCGCACAAGCCGGTGATGGGCAAACGGGTCGAGTTCTGTCCGTCGCTATGGGGCGGCAAGGACTGGCCGTCGGCGGCTTACAGCCAAAACACCAAGCTCGTCTACGTTCCCGCCAACGAGAATTTCTGCGGCGGCTTCACCGGCGAGAAAGAGCCGCTGGTCCCCGGCCAGCTTTGGCTCGGCACCAAGCCTGAGGACATCGGACTGACGCCGGCCCCCGATGCCACTCATTTCGGCGAGTTGCAGGCGTGGGACCCGGCGACCGGAAAGAAGGTCTGGTCGCACAACTTCAAGACATCGCAACTATTCGCCTCGGTGACTGCGACCGCCGGTGATCTCGTTTTTGCCGGCGGCACCAACGACCGCAACTTCCGTGCCTTCGACGCCAAGACCGGCGAGTTGCTGTGGGAGCAGAAGACCAACTCGGGAATCGTCGGCATGCCGGTCTCCTATGAGGTGGACGGCACGCAATATATCGCGGTCCAGTCGGGCTGGGGCGTCGATGCGCAACGCATCCAGGATGCGCTCGCGGGCAAGGTTCCCGGCTTCGAGAACAACGTGCCGCAAGGAGGCGTCGTCTGGGTCTTTGCCGTCAAGAAGTAGCGGCGACACGAGACAGCAGCGGCTCGGCAGGGAAGCGGCGGATGAAAGTCCGCCGCTTCTTGTTCTATTTGCCTTTGGTATCGACCTTCCGCTTCTCGTCGTCGTTCATCTTCTTGATGGTCGGATCACGGCTGGCTTCGCCGGTGGTCTGGCTGGTGGTCGCCGGCGGGCCGTTGCCGGGAACCGACGTCTGGTTCGGCAGCACCTTGGCGGGCCTTGTCGCGGTGCTCGATGGCGCGTTGCTCTGAGCGCTGGCGCTCTGGATACCTAAAGCGAGGACGCCCGCGAGCAGGGATGCCGCGAGCGTCCGGTTCGTCATGGGAAGTGCGTTCATCGATCCGCTCCTGTCAGATCGATGAAAACGGCTGCTTCCGTCTATCGTTCCATCTTTATGGTGCCCGCCTCAAGTCTCCAGTTGCTTGCCGATCGGGAGTGCGCGCAAACGCTTTCCGGTCGCGGCAAAGATCGCATTGATCAGGGCCGGTGCGAACGGCGGCACGCCGGGTTCGCCGACGCCGCTCGGTGGCGTGTCCGGACCCGGAGGCACGATGTAGACGTTGGTCACGGCAGGAGATTCGTCGATTCGGATCACCGGGAAATCGTCAAAATTGCCCTGCTCCACCTTGCCGTCCTTGAAAGAGATCTCGCCATACTTGGCGAGACTCAAGCCCATGATTGCGGCCCCTTCGATTTGCGATTGGATGCGCTCCGGGTTGATGTAGGTGCCGCAATCGATCGCGGTGTCCACCCGCGGCACCGTAAGCTGGCCCTTTTCGCTGACCGCCACCTCGACGATGCTCGCGATGTAGCTCACGAAGCTGCGATGCACCGCGATGCCGAGGCCATGGCCCTTCGGCACCGTGCGCCCCCAGCCGCCCTTTTCGGCGACGAGTTCGACCACTTTTCGCAGCCGCGCGGTGTCGATCGGGTAACTGTCGTAGGGCTCGCCATAGTTCCAGGGATCCTTCACCGAGGACAAGTTGACGATCCGTGGCGACCCAATCAGTTCCAGCAGCATATCCTTCGGGTCGCGGCCTGTCGCATGCGCGATTTCCGCCACCATCGACTGCACCGCAAAGGCGCGCGGGATGTTCGACACCGAGCGGAACCAGCCGATGCGCGTGAACGCAGCGGCTTCCGGATTCTCGCATTGCAGGTTCGCAATCTCGAAAGGATTGTCGATCAGGCCCATGCCCAGTTCGAAGGGGGCCGCGTGGTTAGCACCGGCCGCGAAGGTCGAGGCGATGGTCGGCGCCACGCTGCGGTGCCGCCAGGCGATCACCTTGCCGTTCTTGTCGAGGCCCGCCTCGATCCGTTCCACCGAGACCGTGTGCAGGAAGTCGTGACGAACGTCGTCCTCGCGGGTCCATTGCACCTTCACCGGTGCGTTGAGCTCCTTCGACAGTAGCGCCGCCTCGAGCGCGAAATCGCATTTCGATTTGCGTCCGAAGCCGCCGCCAAGCAGCGTGACGTTGACGGTGACATTGTCCTCGGGGATACCGAGCGTCTTGGCGACATCCTCGCGTGTGCCACCCGGGCTCTGCACCGGCGCCCAGATCTCGGCCCGGTCGCCCTTGACGTCAGCGACCGCTACCGGCGGCTCCATGCTGACATGGGCGAGGTGCGGCAGGTAGTACTCGCCTGTGATCACCTTGTCGGCGCTCTTGAGCGCCGCCTCGACATCTCCTTCCTTACGCACGACGAGGCCGGGTTTTCGCGCGGCTTCCTCGAGTGAGGCACGATAAGCCACAGAGTCATATTTGCCGTTGGCGCCATCATCCCACACGATCTTCAGCGCGTCGCGGCCCTTGATCGCCGCGCCCGTGTTGCGCGCGATCACCGCCACACCGCCGAGCGGTTGGAACTTGGACGGCCACGGCCATCCCTTGACCTCCATCACTTTCTCGACGCCCGACACCTTCATGGCCGCGCTGCCATCAAATGACACCAACTTGCCGCCGGTGACGGGGGGACGCGCGATCACGGCGTATTTCAGGCCGGGCAGGCGGACATCGGCGCCATAATGCGCCTTGCCGGTGGTGATGTCGCGCAGGTCGACAATGCTGACCTCGCCCTTGCCGAGATAGCGGAAATTCTTCGGATCCTTGAGCTTGAGGCCCTCGATACCCGGCACCGATTCCTTGGCGGCGTCGGCGGCAAGATCGCCGAAGCCGATGCGGCGTCCGCTCGCGCTGTGAACGACCTCGTGGTTTTGCGCCTTCACTTCGGTCGCCGGCACGCCCCACTTCTTTGCGGCGGCGGCTTCCAGCATCGAGCGCGCCGAGGCGCCGATCTGGCGCATCGGGATCAAATAGTGCCGCGTGCTGCGCGAGCCGTCGGTATCCTGGTTGCCGAATTTGACCTCGTCGCCATGCGCCTGCTGGACGCGGACGCGTGACCAGTCGGCATCCATTTCCTCGGCAACGACCAGCGGCAGGCTGGTGCGGACTCCGGTTCCCATCTCGGAACGGTGTGCCACGATGGTAACGATGCCGTCGGGCGCGATTGCCACGAATACGCGCGGGTCGATCACGACGCCATGAGGCATCTTGCCGGCGCCGGTCTCGTACGCGAAGGCCGGGCGCGACATCACGGGCGCGGCGAGCACGAAGCTGCCGGCGATGCCGAGGCCCTTCAGGATGCTGCGACGGGAAACGTTCTCTACCTTGACGTGCTTCTCGAAGCCGCGAAGCTTGCGGGGATTGGTGAGGATGTTCATGTCACACTCCCGTCGATGCGAGGTGGACGGCATTCTCGATGCGCTGGTAGCAGCCGCAGCGGCAGATGTTGCCCGACATCGCCTCGCGGATTTGCTCGTGCGAGGGTTTTGGGGTCTCATTCAATAGCGCCGCCGCCTGCATGATCTGGCCGACCTGGCAATAGCCGCACTGCGGAACGTTCATCTGGCGCCACGCCTTCTGGACCGGATGATCCCCGGTCGGGTGCAGGCCTTCGATGGTGGTGACTTCGCGCCCGACCACGTCGGAGACCGAGGTGATGCAGGCGCGCACCGCCTGCTTGTCGACGATCACGGTGCAGGCACCGCACAGCGCCTGGCCGCAACCGAATTTGGTGCCGGTCAGTCCGGCTTCGTCACGGAGATACCAGAGCAGCGAAAGATCGGGGTCGCCGTCCCAATTCTGTTCCTGGCCGTTGATTTTCATCTTGATCATGGTCTGTCCTCGCTCTGCCTAAGCTATTGACCGATGCGGCGCAGGGCGGAACACACTTCCACTCGCCAGCAGCCGCGCTGTTTTTTGTTTGCCAAGATTTTCTCGTGAACAAATTTGCTGATGCGCCAAGTTCGCGCGTTGCTCCAAGCCCTCCTTTTCGCTCCTTGGCGCCGGCTGGCGCAGCGCGACGGTGCTGCGAATTCAGACGCCGGGGTGGAGATGACTCACAGTTTGCTATCCTGCACTGCCGTTTGTCAAAAGCAGGGCCGTCCTGACCGCCCCGCGCCACGCACGAGAGGCGACTCGCGGCTGTGGGCACGGATTGGCTCCACCCCTGGGCCAGGCATTTCGCGCTGGGGAGAGGGCGTACGGGCTTTGGCGGGCCACATGGCGGCATTCCGTGCCGAAAAAATGCCCACAGCCGTAAAGCATCACGTGACAAAACCCCACCGCAACGCACAAGCCATCTTGCGGCAGGCGAATTTCAAGGCTATTGCCTGAGGTCTCAACGCTCCCTTCGTCTAGCGGTTAGGACGCGGCCCTCTCAAGGCTGAAACAGGGGTTCGATTCCCCTAGGGAGCGCCAAAAAATAGCGCGATCAAAGCGCTATAGGACGGTTAGCCAGCACGGTTAGCCAACCGGGTTAGCCAGCCCATTCCCGCAGGATTCCGGCGCTCCCATACGTTCCCGGGATCGCCCCGCTACTCCACAACGGGGGACATGGAAATAACGCACCCACGGGCTTCCTACGCGGTTTCCCCAAAATTCGGGTAATATTGCCACGATGATTCGCCCGAAAATCAAAACCTGCCGGACCTGCGCCCAATGTCTGCCGGCTGACTGTTTTGAACATCAGCGGCGTATCTGCAAGCCTTGCCGCCGGACTGCAAGGAACGCCGTCCGGTCTTCATTGCGAGATCGCGACAAGGAGCGTCGTTACTACACGTCAAATCGAGAAGCCCACATCGATAGAGCAAAAGCCAGGTATCGGGAAAACAGAGCGCTGATCATTGAACAGACGCGCCTCCGAGAGCGCGCATATCGAAAAGAAAATCCTGCCTTCATCATCGCGCGGCGTATCGGGAAGAGGCTTGCCAAGGTCTTGAACGGCAAACGACCGAAGGGCTGGCAGGAACAGATCGGCTATGATCCGGCGTTGCTGGTGCCCCATCTCGAGGCGCAGTTCGAACCTTGGATGACGTGGGATAACTACGGCACAGAATGGCACATCGACCATAGGCGACCAGTGTCATCGTTTGATCTCCCGGCGCAGATCAAGGAGTGCTGGGCCCTTTCAAATCTTCAACCCTTGAAGGCGATCGACAACTTGCGCAAAGGCGCAAGCTGGCAAGCGGCCGCCTAAAACGCAAAAAAAGGCCCCGCCGCCCGGTAAGGGCAAGCGGGGCCAAGTCAGCGCAGGTCCGCCGATGGTCTCAGTCTGGTGGGGCGACGAATTTCTTATAGGCCGTGATCCAGTCGCTCGCGATCGCCTGCTGCGCCTCTTTCGGCGTCAGCGTGCCATCGCAGATCAACCGGTGCAGCCTGTTCTCAAGCTTGTCCTTCTGATGCGCGTTCCACTCGCCGGCGTATGGCTGTGGCCACAGGTTCTTGGCGTCGTTGCTGCCACCGAGCTCGAGCGAGATCAGATGATCGACCTCGCAACCGGCTTTCTTGCACCATCCGGTCTTGTTGGTGAGACCGTAGAGCGCGAAGACCTTTTTCTTCGTCGAGGCGGTGACGTTGCGCACGGTCGTGGTCTTCGTCGTGCAGATCGTCTGCCGGCTCATGGTCCGGACATCGCCCGGCGTCTTGTCGATATCGTTGAGCGCGCCAGGCGCAAGCGCCGCGCAGATGGCAGCCGCCATCAGGCACCCAGTAGCCATTTTCGGATTTCCCTTTTCAGGAGCGCAGCGATTTCGTCCAGTAGGCCGAACCGGGCTGGCCCCATCGCTGCTCGGGGTCGCACCGCTCAAATCCGGCCTTACGGAAATTGTTGATGCAGTGAGCGTTGTCGGCCCGGCACTCGGCGACGAGCTGCGTCCAGCCGAGCAGCCGCGCCTTGACCTCGCGCGCGGCCAGCATGCGCAGCTGCAAGCCGTGGCCGTGATGATCGGCCTTCACATAGCAGCGCTTCAGGTAGCCGACGCCCTCGAACGGCGTCATTGGCACGAGGCCGGCGAACGCGACCGGCGCACCACGAAACGACGCGAGCCACCAATAGCCGTGCAGGAAGTGGCGCGGCTCGAGCTTCGGGAAGTAGTCGTCGAGCGCGTTTAAATCGCGGATGGTGCGGGAGAAGATCAGGCCGTCCACCTGCAAGATCAGGTAGTCGTCGATCGTGCTCATCACCCCATCATCCCCGGCATGAAGCACCGGACCACCGGCATACCGTTGAAGTGATAGAGCCAGACTTTCGCGGTGCCGGTGACGTTCGGCACGTTGACGATCGCCTCTTCCGGCACGTCGACCCATCCGCCTTCGACGAACACCTCGAAGGTCTTGCCCTTGGTGCGCCACTGCAGATCGTTCAGCGATGTGGCGTCCTCGTCAGGGCCGCCGCAGCACGGTCCCTTGCGGGACTGCAGCGATCGATACCACTCGTTAAGCTCGGGATGATTGTGATCGTGAGCGAACGCAAAGCCCGCCTGCGCTGCAAGCAGCAGCGCGACGAGCGCCCCTGTGATGAGGGGCACGCCTGTGTTTCTCATTTTGGGTGATGCTTTCTATACGCCGACGGTCCGCCGCCGCCGTTGAACTCTGGATTGAGGATGACGTCGTGGCGGATGACGAGCGACTCGAGCGCCTTGACCGTCAGCTCGTTGGCCTGATGCTTCGCTTTGAAGTCGGCGAGGATCTCCGCCTTCATTTCGTTGAGCCTGTTCGTGATCCAGAGCACGGCGCCGATGACGGTGCCGGTCCACAGAATCGCGAGCGTAACCCCGGCGCAGATCGCCAGGACCCATTCCGGGGTCATTACCATTGCCTTCGGCCCTAGCCGGAGCCCTGTGCCGACGGATCGGCGCTCGATGGTGATATGATCACCGGCGGCGGCGACAGTGTCTTCGAGTTCGGCATGCCCGGGGTCAGGTGGGCCATGATCTCAGACAGGACGTCGTTGATCGCTGCGCCATTGTCGCCCTCGGCGACATGCTTGGCCGCATTGTCGACCACCTGCAGCAACCCTGCGATCAGCGGCATGAACGGCACCGCGACCGCGCCGCCTGGAATGAAGCCGATCATTCCCGAGATGAACGGCAGGGCTTTCATGACGGCCTCGTCGACTTGCGCGACTTGGACCGCAACGGTCTTCACGTCTACCATCGAACGTTACTCCTCATGTGACTTTAGGGCTTTGAACGAACTCCCAATCGACGAGCCCTTTGCCGTCGATCTGGATGGCCTGCGAGGCAGCGAGCGTGAGATCGATGCCGGCGAGATTGGTGTGGCGGCCGCGCGTGTCGGTGCCGGTCTCGGCCTGCGGCCGCGCGCCGGTCTGCCAATAGGGATCGTTGGTGTTCCACGGCCCGACGTCGACGATGTCGCAATCGACGGACAGACCCGAGCGCTTGCCGGTGACGCGCACGCGCGGCCGATCGCCCTGGAAGTGGAAGGGCAGCGCGACGCCGAGCGCGCTGTCGTCGATCGCGCCGCCGTAGGCCGATTGCTGGCCGCCGAAATAGGTCGCGACGATGTCGGTCTGCACGCCTTGCCGCGCCGGTGCTGCGGAGGCGGATGGCGCAACCGTGACGCTGGTCGGCGATCCAGTCGGCATCATCACCGCGCCGGTCGTCGGCAGCGGTACCGACTTCGGCCACCAGTAGCCGATCAGGCCAAAGGTCGATGACGACTTCGCCAGCGCCTCGATCTGCACCATGTCGTTTTCGTTGCCGCCAAGCGTCCACACGCTGTTGGCATTCTCGCCGCGGTAGAAGCCGACATGACCGAGACCCGAGTCCTGCGTGCCGCGCCAGAACACGACGATGGCGCCGAGCGCCGGGCCCTGCAGCTGCACGAAGTTGGGGTTGGAGCGGAACGACTGCGACGATGCCGATCGCGTGCCGGCGATGCCGGATGATTCCAGCATCGCGTTCGCGAAGATCGCGCACCACGGATCCCCGAGCGCGCCGCAATGGCCAAGCGCGATGTAACGGTCAATGCCCTGGTTGTTGCCGGTCTCGTGAAAGCCGATCTCGTGCAGCGCCTTTTGAAACCAGGGCGGCGCTGCATCAAAAGGGCCGGTCGACTTCGGTGCCGGCGGAGCAGGCGGCGGCGAGGGAGTGACCGGCGGCGGACCTTGCACGATCACCGGCGGCGGAGGCGGCGCCGTCGGCAGCGACAGCCGCGACAGCGCCTGATCCAGTGCATTGATCACCCGCCATTGCAGGCAGGCCATGCCGAGAAAAACCAATATCAGCACCAACCACGGAAGCGCCGTCATGAACTCCGCCGGGATACTCATCGCGTAACGTCCTCATGAAAAAGCCGCCCGGAGGCGGCGTGCAGGGAAGCGTGTCGAGTGAGGGTCAGAAGAGATTGCCGGCGGCGATCAGGTCTTTGACGGTGATCGGCCCGGCAAAGCCGTGCGCCTGCCACCACGGGACGCCCGGAGTGATCAGCGCCATCATCTGAGCGAGGATGTCTGCCGTCATGCCGTTGGCAGGATCGGCGAGCAGGTCCGGCGCGATCTGCTGGACGAGGTTGAGGTTGGCCGGGTCCGAGGTCACCAGCATCAGCTCGCCGAGAGTCTCCGCCTCATAGAGAACGACGGCTAGAATGTAGTTGGTCGCGGTGAGGCAGGGCTGCGTCGCTGCGGCGGGATTGGCGACGTAGGCCTGCATCTTATCGAGCACGCCGTGGGCGCTCATGACTTTCTGGATCTCGGAGCGCTGCACATCCACGGCAGGCCCGATCGCCTTCAGGCTGTTGATCGCGGTCAGCTTGTCGATCGTCGTCATGCCGGCCGGATACTGCGACCAGGCCGCCTGCAGCGCTGAGACGTCGGCGGCCATCGTCACAGCCTGATCGGATCGACGATGTCGCCGAAGATCGACACGGCGCCGGATTGCCCGTTCAGCACGGTCGGGCAGCTCGGGTTACTGGCGTTGCACTGGGTGTTGGCGACGCGCAGCCTTCCCTTCTGCAGCGGGTTGCCCATGAACACGATGCCGGCGTTGACGCCGCCGCCGATCGTCGACCAGTCGACATCGGTGAAGCAGCGCGCGGTCTTGTGGTTGACCAGGAGGCAGGTGTCGACGATCTCCGGATGCATCCGCTCCATGCGCAGGATGCCTCCCTTCATGACCATGCCGATCGTGCCGGGGATCGGCAGGTTGTAGAGCGGGCTTGCTGGATCGTTCGACTGCCGGCCGGCGCAGGGTTCGAAGCCATCGAAGTGGATCAGCGTGCCCTCGCCATAGTCGAGCAGCACGCCGGGCAGATTGGGTTTGGTGCAGGCGGTCGTGACCTGCCTGAACTTCGCGATCGAGGCGCCGCCGAAGCCGATCTCGGCCCAGATGCAACGCCGCTTGTAGCCCATCACCCTCACGTTATCGAGGATCGGGTCGGTGTCCTGGGTGTTGTTGGTGTAGACCATCGCGGCGCCCTGGGCGGCGTCGACATTCGGGTTATTCCACAGGATCATGTTTTTGATCTGGTTGCCGAACGCCGCGTAGTGCCGCGTGCCATCGCCGAGATCGATGAAGTGCCGGCTCGGATCGAAGCTCTCCTTGACCACCAGCGTGGTGGCGAAGTTGCCGCTTCCCTGCAGCGATACGCCGGGCGGCAGGACCAGTGGATGGCCGATCATGATCGAACCCTTCGGCAGGATCAGCGTGTCGCCCTCGCAGCCGCCGTAGTCGGGCGAGATGCCGCCCGGATTCTCGCCGGCACAGTTCGCTGCATCCTGGATAGCTGTCCACCAGTCGGTGGCGCAGGCATCATTTCCAAACCAGTCTCCTCTGACGCAATAGGGTGGTGCTGACAGGTCGATCATGGGCATTCCAATTCCATTTACGAGGGGTAAGCTTTACAAGACGGCCTGGCCGCCGGTGGACTGCGTCCCGGCGATCGTGCCGGGGAACTGCGATGCGCCCAAGATCGCGCCGTTGACGGTGGCGTCGAACTTCTTGCCACTGACGAAGGCCGGATTGACGAAGGTGACGGGGATCGTGATCGGCATGTTGATGATGCCGCCCACCACGGCCTGCGCAGCTGCTGCGCTGACCGAGATGGCCGTCGAGACCGTGTAGACGGTGCCGCCCGCAGGGTTGATGCTGCCGCCGGTGTTCGCGAGGAATAGGTCTTGCGATGAGCCGTTGAACGTATGCGTTCCCGGCTGCAGGCTGGCGCCTGAGTTGCAGCCGAACACGGCGAGGCCGATGCCGTTGCTCGCGGTGTTCATCGTCACCATGGTCGCGCCGGTCGATGCGCTGAAGCCGTTGAAGGCAGGGTTGCTCGTCTGGACGGTGAAATTCTTGACCGTCAGTGTGTTCGGCCCGAAGACCGCAAAGCAGGTCCCGATCGAGCCGCCATTTACGGTCGTGGTCGCAGCACTGCCGCCATCGATGACCAGCGCGGGACCAGCCGTCGACGGTGTCTGAACCGACTCGTTGTAGGTGCCTGCCGCAACCGAGATCGTGATCGTGAACTGGCTCGGCGCGTAGCCAAAGGCGGCCGCTACCGCCTTGCCGATCGTCGCGAACGGTCCAGAGGTGCCGCTGCCGACGGTCGCTGAGGTGCCGTCGTAGAGCGTATCGCTGCCGGTCGAGCCATTGACGAAGATCGTCGTGTTGGCGGATGGCTTGCGATAGATCAGGCTGGTGGAGTTGGCGACCTGATATTGGGTGCCATCATAGACGATCAGCAACACCTCGCCGGCCACGAACAGGCCGTTCGGCGGGTTCTGAAGATCGCCGGTCTTGATCGCCTTGGTGCCAAGGCCAGAGACGTTGATCGTGGCGGCACCGGTGATGGTATTGGCGAGCTTGATCTCGAGCGTGAGGCCTGCAACCTGCTGGCCGGCCGTGATCGCCGGCGAATAGGTGCCGATCAGCGCATTGACCGTGCCGGTGTCAGCGACGTAGGGGATGCCGACGACGGTATTGCTGTTCGTGTTGGTGCCGGTGCCCAGATAGTTCGCCATCTGGAAATTGGTGCCGTCATAGGTCAGTTCGACCACGCCGCCGGATACGATATCGTTGGCCGAAAGCGCGATGCCGTTGCCACGCCGGATCGAGACGTTGCCGAGGCCATTGACGTTGACGGTCGAGGCGCCGGTGTTGGCGTTCAGCGCCTTGAACTTCACGGTGAGGCCAGCCGTCAGCGCCAGCGGAATCGGCTGGCCGGCAACGAAGGTGACGACATAGGCGTTCGCGGTGCCGGTGTCCTGGCCGGCATAGATGTAGTTGCCGCCTTGGACCTGGAACGGCACC
Organism: Bradyrhizobium lablabi; assembly: GCF_018131005.1. Lineage (GTDB taxonomy): Bacteria > Pseudomonadota > Alphaproteobacteria > Rhizobiales > Xanthobacteraceae > Bradyrhizobium > Bradyrhizobium lablabi_D. Next base: position 181,233 of record NZ_JAFCJK010000003.1, on the reverse strand, counting down.
TGCGGCAGCGTCGGGAAGAACGGCGCGCTCGGCAGCTGCGCGATGTTGTTCGCGATGACCTGCGTCGCGCCGTTCGCCACCGTGATGGCATAGAGGCCGACGAAGCCGGCATCAGCGGCGGGCGTCACCTGCGTGCCGGTGGTCGCCGGCACGCCGGCCTTGAGCGCCACAACGCATTTGCACGACCTGATCGTGAACTGCGAGGATCCCGAGTTGGCGGGACCAGAGAACGGCTGCGCAGGGTTCGCCGAGTTATAGTAGCTCAGCACCGTAGCGCCGGTGTCGATTGATTGCAGATCGGCCTGCACCAGGAAGACCTGCGAGAAGCCGGTCGTGCCGGGCGGCGTGATCGTCAGCGACTGCGCCGCCTGCAGGATGCCCTGCTTGACGATGTTGTTGCTGTTGATCCCGAGCGTGCCATAGGCGGAGGCGTCGATCTGATCGATCTGATAGATCGAACCTACGCCGACATTGACCACCAGAGACGCGGGCGCGGTCGGCGTGCATGCGAGACCGGACACCGCCGTGGCGGAGCCGATGACCGCGGCGTTGAGATACGCCTGTCCGATCATCGCAAACAAGTTGCTGTCGAGGATGTCGGTGTCTTGCGGCAGCTGGCCTGGATACACGATCACGCGGTCAGTCATATGGCCGTCCTTGCCCAATAAAAAACCCGCCTTGCGGCGGGTTCGGAGAGGTGAGGTTTTGAAGTGGTCAGCGCATTCGCCTTGCGCGCACGACTACGTTGGCGTTAGGCGCGACGCCGGTGTAGGTGGCCTGCACGTTGAGGAAATAGGTCGTGGTCGTGGAGGGCAGCACCTGGATCGGTGCAAAAGCCATCGAGCTCGAATGATCGTTCATGGCCGTCACGCGCTCGTGCAGGGCGAGCGAATTGGTGATGGGAGTGAGCGATGAGCCGGTTGTGGAGATGGCTGCGCTCCAATCGGTCACCGAAGTGCTTCCGCCGGCGTTGAACTCGATCTGACCTGATATGTCCCAATCACCGGCCGTCAACGAGATGCTGGCGCCGACAACGGGGGACGCATTTGGCAACGTCCCGGTGTTGAGAGACGAGACGATGACTTCGCCGACGTTGCCTGCGCTTGCTGCGGTGTTCGTGGCGATGCCGGGGACGCTGCCAGCCACGATCTGGTATTGGCACGGCGAGCCGGCATTGCTCGAAAGGTTGTCGCAATTGCCTGACGTCGACAGACCCGCGCCGGCCGTGTTCTTCTGCTCGGTGACCGTGCCGGATCCCGCCGCGCCACCATCCTGGATATTGCCGCTGGCGTCATAGGTCGCGACATGGCCTGAGACCGGTGCGGAGCCGCTATAGGTGACGAAGTTCGACGTGTTGCCCTGCCGCGCGCCGCTTGTGAAGGGCGAAGGCAGGCGAGCAGTGCCAAGCGTGCCGGAACTGATGTTGCTGGCGTTGGTGGTGTTTGTCGTCGCGCTCGCGACGAAGCTCGCGCCGCCGGTCTTGGTGCAGGTGATCGCTCCGATCGCGTTGATCGTGCAGTCGCCGCTCAGCGCCACGTCCGCCGGGTTGCCGGAGGCGTTGCCGACATAGATGTGCGTGTTTGCCAGCGACAACCGCTGAAGATTGAGCGTGCCTGATCCGATGTTGCCGGCGTTGGTGGTATCGGTGGTCGCCGAGGCCACAAACGGCAGGCCGTTGGTCTTGGTGCAGATCAGCGATGGCGGAGACACCATCGAGCAATCGCCGGCCACGATCGAGAGGATCTGGTAGGGCGTCAGCGTCTTGATCGCGCCCGACTGCAGGCCGACGATCCGCTCGGTGCCTGCAAGCGACGACGCTGTCGGCGCGCCCGTGATGTAGGTCGAGAACGGGACGTTCACCTGCGCAAGCGCCGGCACCGCGCCCGCGAGCCAAGCGAAAGCAGCCAGCAAAATGCTGCGCACCATCATCATCACGACGATTTCCCTTATTTCGTCACAAGCAGGTTGCTGCCGTCCGTCAGCGGATTGCCCGCGTCATCAGTCAAAACCAGCGCCGGCGACGTGAAGCTGATCCACGCAATCGATCCGGTCGGCTTCGTCATGTTGATCTGGTTGTAGATCAGGGCATCGGTGATGCCCTCGAGCTGCGTGGTGCTGCCGACATATTCGATCGCGCCCGCGCCATAACCGGCGATCGTGCCGTCGTAGCCGTCGACGCCTGGCACGCCGCTCGGCGCGCTGCGGTGGACCTGCATTAAGACCTGGGCCGGCAGGTTCATGTTGCCATAGCCGCCGTTGCCGACGCCGTAGCCGAACTGGCCGCCGCTGATCACTCCGCTCGCTTGATGGGCATAGCCGCCGGTGTCGCCAGTGTTCCACGGCTCGAAGATCAGCGGCACCAGGCCTGTGATCCGCGTCACGGCGTTGCTCATGCCGGCGCGCGTCACGCGCTCTTGCAGGATGGTCGCGCGGATCACGGCGCGGAAGCTGTCGTCCTGCAGCCCGCTGCGGGTCAGCGCTCCGCCCAGGAAGTCGTAACAGAAGATATCGAGCCAGATGCCATATGCCGTCGCGAGCCGGGTTTGAGCCTTCGCATATGCGATCAGCGTGAAATTCCATGCCGCGGAGTCGGCGAGGCCGCCGATGATGGCATCACGATACGGCGCGACCCACCTAAACCAGCGATGCGGAATGAGCTTCTTGACGCGGGCGACGATGTCGTCACTCGTTGACGGCGCCGTAGCGGCCTCCGTCACGACGACAGGGGGCGGCGTCGGATCGGACTGTTGGCCGAAGAGGAGCAGGAGCATATCGGGCCTTTAGCTCACGGCAATGATGCCGGGCTTGATCGTGGCGTAGCGGATGACGAAGGTGCCATCCTGCGTCAGCTTGGTCGGCAGCACCGAGGCCGCATCACCGCTCGCGCCATTGAGCAGGACGCCGCCGACCTGCGTGACGCCCGGCACCGAGTAGGCCCAGGCCGACAGGATCGAGAACGGCAGCGGATTGCCGAGCCCGAGCTGCTTGATGTTGACGCCGATCAGCGCCACGACCTGCGAAACTACCGTGTTGTGATCATAGCCGAGCGCGGTCTGGATCTGCATCGAGACATTGGCGATGAAGATCGTTGGCGCGAAGACCGCGGCCTGAACCGAGAGCGGCCGCACCGCGTTGACCGCATCCGTGACCATCTGCAGGAAGGCCGGCGAAGGCGAGCCCGAGCCGTCATCGGCGACGACGAAGAAGTAGCCGGGGTGAAAGCTGCCGTCGAGGTTATAGGCCTCGGTCAACGTGTACTGCACATTGACTGCGGTGCCCTCGATCGAGGCCTGCAGTCCGAACGCATCGCCACGCGACAGGCCGAGGATGTAGGCGGCGAACCGCGCCTTCAGCGCGCTGTCGCTTTCCTGGTCGGCGCCGTTGATGAAGCTCGCGACATTGGTGACGGTATCGATGCCGGTGATCGGCGACGTCATCACCGTGATGGAGCCTGCGACCACGTTGCCTGCGGAGCCCGCGACAACCGCCTGCACCGGCACGATGATCGAGTCGACATTGGCCGCCAGCGTGTAGCCGTTCGGATCCTGCGAATAGGTGCCGAAGGTCGGATCGGCGATGACGGCGAAATCGTTCTGGCCATCGTTGGTCTGCACTGTCGCGCCGACCGGGATGAAGCATGTCGCCGGCGCCGCGGTGAAGCGGGCGAATGTCACCTGCCCGCTGGCCGCCTGCGCGCCGAGCCGCGGCGATGTCGTTCCGACAATCGGCGGCATGAAATCTGCGGTGAAGGTATCGACGTCGACGCCGCTCGCGGTCGACAGTCGCGAGGCCTGCAGCACCAGCAGCACCAGGCCCTGAAACCAGAGGAACACGCCGGTGAAGCCCTCGGCGATCGCACGCAGCGTCGATCCCTCCGAGAAGTCGATCAGCTTTTTGGCGCGGCCCTGGATGCCGGCGATCGTGTTGGCGACGATCGTATCGAAGCTTTGCGTCGGAAGGTTTGCCATCAAGTCCTCACGACGTAATCTCGAAACTGACCGACGTGCCGGTCTTGGCGTCCCAATAGAGGATCGAGATCGTGACGATGCCGCCGTCCGCTTGCGAGACGGTCAGCTGCGCCGGCGGCGAGGGCGCAACAGAGGCTTCGAGCGCGAGCTGCGAGGCGACGATCGACTTGATCTCTTCCACCGAGTACACCGAGCCGATCTTCTGCGGCAGCCCGGCGCCGTAGCTCGGATGCCAGACGTAGCCTTTCTCGGCGGTGAACAGGCGGCGCTCGAGGCGCTGGCGCACCTCGTCATCGCCGTCGACCAACAAGAGATCGCCGTTCGAATCCGGCTGAAAATCGTCGTTCCATTCAAGCGAGACGTCGGCCATCAGGCTTTCGCTTTCAGCTGGCGTTTCAACTCGGCGATCTCGCGCCGCTGCTCCTCGACGAATTCCTGCAGCGCTACCAGCGCGATGATGCCTATCTTTGACTCTTCGACGCCGAGGAAGTCGGTTGTCCGGTGGACGAGCTCGGGGAAGTGCTTCTGATATTCCTGCGCGATCACACCCATCGATCGTACGCCGTCCTCATGGATGGAATGCTCGCCGCGCTCGTTGGTCCTGACGAACCGCTTGCGGAAGGTCTTGACCTTGATCTTCATGGCCTTGTCGAGCACCGGCGGCAGGTCCTTGATGTCGCTTTTGAGACGTGCATCCGACGTCGTCACGTAGCTGAGCGCCGTCATGACCTTGGTCAGGATCAGGTTGTCAGAGGCGAGAAGGTTGCCGTTGTGCGGCAGCTGCGGCGCCGTCGTGGTCACCGCCTGGCTCGACGTATGGGTCACGCCGTTGTTGTCCCATGTCGTCTTGTGCTGGCCCTGGAAGGCGCTCGCCAGGATGCCGTCCTTCGCGTCGAGCACATGGGTGTGGATCGCCTGCGCGAACAACCCGGCGCCGAGCGCGCCCGTCAACGACGACAGCGCCGACTGCATCGAAGAGACGAGCCCCGCCATGGCGCCGGCGCTTGCGGACATCATCGATGTCCCTGCCGTGGCGATCGCCGAGGCGAACGTTCCGCCGGCGCCCCCGGTGAAGCTGGACGCCAGCGAGGAGATGCTCGAGCCGAGCGAGTTGAGGCCGGGAAGTCCGACGCCAGCGCCGGAGAGCCCGGCGGCCTGTTGGATCATGCCGGAAAGCTGATTGAGCGAGTCGAGCCCCGGATTGTCAGGCGTCTCTGGTTGCGATGGGACGATCCGGATCTTATGCGTCATTTCGTGGTGACCGTAATGTTGCCCTTGCCGTCGTAGAAATGCGTCGCGCCGTTGCCGTCGGTGATGGTCAGCGTGCCGTCGTTCTTGAAGTAGAGTTGCTGGCCACTTCCGCCCTGACCACTCTCGGCCGTCTCGTCGAAATCGCCGCCGGTATTGTCATCGCCAAGACCTGACTTGCCGGTCGACTTCTTGAACTTCGACCAGATCACGATCTCGCCGGACTGCACCACCGGCGGCTTTTCGTCGTCGGAGTGAACGCGCTGGACGATCTTGCCGGACTCGAGGTCGCCTTCCTGGAAGCGAACGATGACCTGATCGCCAGAGTTCTTGCCGTCGCCCGGCTGCAGGCCGATGGCGACGCCATAGGAATTGCCGATGTGCCCGGTCTCGATCGGCAGCCAACCGGACTCCTGCTGCTCCGGCATGAACATGACCTTGGCGAGATACTTCTCGGGGTCGTAGCTCGTGACGACTGCGTGGCGCTCGTGAAAGCGCGCGTTGCCGATCGCGCCGACGCCGCCGTGCATATAGCGCATGATCTGCCGGTAGATCAGGTCGTCCAGATTGCTCACGACGCCGACCTTCCTGATTTCGGCGACCGGGCCGAGATGTGGGTCCGATGCCCGCTCATGCCGAAGTCGTGGCTGACGTGATCGATATCGTAGGTCTGATCGAAGTCGGTGCCGTTGAGCTGCAATCCCATGCCGGCCTGCACTGAGGGATCGCCGACCACGGTCGCATGTACCAGGAGCTCGTGGCGCGCTTTTTCAGTTGCTTCCGATTTCGCGTGCCGCCTCGCATGGTCCTCCGTCAACGTCGGCACCTGATAGAAATAGCTCAGCTTCGGGCCTTTGCCCTCGACGTTCGACGTGTAGGAGAAGATCTGCCGCTTCTTCGGATGCCATCCCCGCACGGTGACGGCGACGGGGCGAGCGGCCTGCAGATTATGGAGAACCCGCAGTTCGACGCAGTCGGCAGAGATCGGTTCGATCTCCTGGTTGATGGTGATCGAGTAGACGCCTTCCGGACTTCCGATCGGCTGGTAGTGGAATTGGCCCTGCGGATCGACCCACCATCGCGCGCCATCGAGGCGCGCCATCTCATGGATGATGCGGGCAAAGGTGTTGTTCTCCGACAGCTTGACGAAATCCTGCTGCAGTTGCTTGCCGGCCTTGACCAGGCTGGCGGCGACGTTGCCGGAGAGGCCGACGCGGCCGATCAGGTCCTGCACGATCTCGGATGGCTTCTTGTTCAGCCATTTCTCTGACGTGTTGTTCTCATGCAGCTTTGACGACTTGTCGCGGCCCCGAAAACGGATCGTGCGCGCGATATAGTCGAAGCCAACCTCGTCGAGCTCGCCGGTGATCAGCGTCGCGGTCTGGCCGCGCGTCATCACGATGACTGAGGCTTCCGTTCCTGCCGCTAGGCCGGCGAACGTCGCGCGCGCGCCGTTCAAGGCCATCGGGATCACGCCGGAGAACGACGAGGTCTTCCGGTCAGCGGTCTGCTCGACGTTGCCGTGCTCGATCGGAAATTGACCGCCGGCGACGTTCAGCCATGCCGCATGCGGTCCGACGCCACTGCTGATTGCCATCTCATAGACCCAGGATTCCGGTCTGCGGACCGCTCGGCAGCACCGGCGGGATCAGGATGTCTTGCGAGCCCACGATCCACGGATCGGTGATGCCGTTCAGCCGCGCGATCGCGACCCACTGCAGCGGATCGCCGGTCTGCTGCATCGCTATGCGAAACAGCGTGGTGTCGCTTGCATGCACCACCTTGGCCGGCACAGTGGCCGCGATAAATCCGACGGTCATGATAGCTGGTTCAGGTTTGCCGACACGCGGCCGACGACGCCGCGCATCAGTGAGAGATTGGCCTGATCTTCGGCTGCAGTGACGACGGCATCGAAGCCAATGACCATACTGGGCGCGTCGACCGGCGGCACCCATGTGTCGAGCGTGCTGGTCGCGGTCAGCGCGCTCTGAATGTCGTTCACCAGATTGCCGGCGTTGAGCTGCAGCGCGGTCACCGTGGCATGCGATGCCTGCGCCAGCGGCACGGCCTCCGCGACCTGCTGCTGCAGACTCCCGATCTCGGTTGCGATGTTGGCGGGAATGCTCATAGCAGGCCTGCGGCGAGGGAAAGATCGGAGGAGATCAGCCTGTCGATGCCGCCTGGCACCACGCCAAGCAGTCCGAGTCCCGGGTTCTGGACCACCATGCAGACCACCGAATATTCAACCCAGACCGGCTCGCGCCTGATCAGGTAGAGAAACTCCGCGACGATGACGAGGCGCGATTGGCCGCCCCAGGTCAGCGTCACCACCTGACCGGCGGCGCGGATGCCGTCGAGCACAAGCGCGGTCTGGTAGGCGTCGTCGCCGAAGAACTCGCCTTGCCAGACGATGTCAGCCTCATCCGGTCCAAGCGTATCGATGGCGCGCGATCCGCCCGGCAGCTTATGCACCACCATCGCTTGCCGGCCGCCGGCGCCCATGCGCCGGGGCGTCGAGTAGGAGTCGAAGGCGATGCCGGCGAGGATGAGGGTGCTGGGCATGTTTATGGCGCCGGGAACGAGATGCCGTTAACATCCGGCGCGGACGTATCATATTTCGACGCCGAGCTCTGCTGTTCGGACACCGCGGCCGCGAGCGCGCGGCCATCGATGTTGAGATTGAGATGGATCGGCGGCACCACGGCCTTGGTGCCGCCAGGGAAGACGCCGCCTCCGCCAGCTGGCACGCCGCGGAGAGCATCGAGGTTCGCTTTCGATCGCGCCTTTTCCTCAGCGTCGAACTTCGCCTTGCTATCGCGCGACTGCTGCTCGAGGTATTGCGCGGCGACGCCGCCGACGCCACCGACCACTCCGCCAGCAACCGCCCCTGGAACGCCGCCATACATGAAGCCGACTGCCGCGCCGCCGACGGCTCCGGTGATCGCAGCGCCGCCCATCTTACCGTCATTCTTCGCGCCAGGGATCAGGTCGCGGATGCCCTCGATGATCTGCTTGAAATTCTTCAGCGCCACATTGACGGAAGGCAGGATATCCTTGCCGAGGTCCATCATCAGGACATTAAATTCCTGCATCGAGGTGCGCGCCTGCTGCACCGTCGATCCTTCCTTGTAGGCCTCGACGAAGCCGGCATAACGATTCTTGAACTCCGGAGATTCCATTTCCTTGCGAAGCGCCTGCACCTGCTCGCGCACCGCTGGATCTGAAAGCAGCGCGAGGCCGCCGCTACCCTGCGCGCCGAACAGTTTGCGCTCGACGCCGGCGCGCTCCGTCAGCGGGATCTTTTCCAGATTGGTCCCTGCGATGTCCAACATCTTGAACAGGTCGGGCTTGCCGTTGGTGAACCAGAGCGGCTTGTCATCCTTATCGAGTAGGCCGAGCCGGCGCAGCAACTCGTCGTGACGCTCGGCCTTCTTCTCGCTCTCGAAGATCGCGGTGCCCGGCATCGCGCGGATCGCCATTTCTCGGAGCCATGTGCCCGATTTTGTCGACGTCGCGCCGGCGCGCGTCAGCGCGGTCCCCATCAGCAGCGACTGGATCGGGTCGACCTCGAGAGACGATTGCAGGATCGGCGTCGCATATCCGGCCGCGCGCTCGATCGATTTCAATGACTCCGGATTGGCGGTCGAGAGAAACGCGAACGCCGGGGCCAGTTTCGCGATCGACTTTGCATCATACTGCTTCGTCATGTGCGCGAGGCCGATCAATGCCTTCATCGATTCCTGCGGACTCTCTCCCTTCAGCCGGCTTTCGATCGTCGCCGCGCGCAGCATCTCGGGCAGCACATCCAGGCCGCCGCCGGGCGTGCCCTGGAACATGCGGATTTCCTGCTTTGCGCTCTCCGAGATTTCGTGCAGGCCGTAGCCCGATTCCACCATCGAGTCCTGCAGGACCTTCCGAAACTTGGCGCGGTTGGCGTCGTTCTGCTCGAGGCCGGCGTGATAGATCAGCTGGAAGACCGCGTCTTCCATCTGCGCCGCTTCATAGACGCCATAGCCAACGAGGCCCGCGGCCGCCGCTGCGCCACCGCGCATGCGGATATGTGCACCGCCCGGGATACCCGCCGACGGCCCGCCGATGTGCATGCCGCCGGATAGCCCCGCCATGAAGCCGGGTTGATGCCGCCCGCCAATGCGGGGAGGAGCACCACCGCCACCACCGCCGCCTACGGACCCGCTGGCGCCCCGGCGTGCTGCCGTGGCGATCTGGCGCGCATTGCCGGTCGCTGCCGTAGATGCGACTGCAATCCGCTCCCAGGCCGCCGCAAGCGACTGCGCCTCGGCCACGCCAGCCGCGCCAGGACCCGCCAAGGATTTCTTGCTGGCCGCGGTGATTGACCGGTTGGCCGATGAGGCCGCCTTGCCAACCTCGCGCCACGCCAGCGCCAGTGCCTTCGCCTCGCCCGTGGCGGCGGCAAGCCCTGGCATCTTGGCGATGCCGGCGATGTTGGCCTTGGCCTTGTCGATCGCGGCGCTGAGCTCGCGAACCTGTTTTAGAATCTGGGCAAGCGCCGGCGACGCCTGATTGATGATCCGGAAGACTGCGCCGACTTCGAACGATGTGATCACTTGAGCAGCGCCTTACCCGTCAACAGCGAGACCGCGATCGCGCCGAACACGTCAGCGGCGAATGGCAGCGACCGTTTCAGCGCAGGCTCGCACACCGGCCGCGGCGGGATCCCGCGCGACGTTCCCATTTCCTGCCAGAGCGCTTTCGGGTCCGCCGAGCCAACCACCATCGCAAGCGAGGCTGGGTCGACTTCCTTGCGATATGAGCCGGCCATGGCGCCGGTGCGCTTCAACGGCGAGGGGACCGGGAAGCCCTTGGCGACCTTGTCCTTGATCGTGGACTCGGCGAGCGGAGCCCAGCCCGGCTGATAGTGGCCTGGCAGTTCGGCCGCGATGGACTCGGCGAGTTGTCCGACCTTGTCGAGACCGATGGCGAGCTTAGGCTCGACGGTCGCGAGCGACCGCGACAGCATCGCCTCGAACTCTTTCAATTCCATCATGTCGGCCTCACCCACTGTCCGACGTCCCAATCGAATGAGGCGCCCTTGTTCTCGCCGCTGGCGACGATCCACGCCATCAGGAAACCGTCGTCGGCCGAGAAGGCCACATCGAAGTCGAGACCAGCATGAACAGCGGCGACCCGTAGCTTGAACCAGGGTCGCCTGCTTAGTTTTTTGCGGCTTCTTCCTCTGCCTTTTTGGCTTCCTCGTCCTGCCTGTTCAGCTTTTCGAGCGCGACGCCGGCAGCATTGATGCCCTCGAAGCCGAGTTGCTGGATCATGAACTCGACATCCCGCTCCGTGCTCGGGATCGGGAATTTGGTCGCGTCGATCTTGCGCACCGTGGCCGCGATCATCGCGAAATCCATTGCCGCCTGGTTTGAGGAGACGGCGCCCATCGCCTTGGCGAGGCGGTAGTATTGCAGTGCATCAAGCTTGCTGACCGTGATCCGCCGGCCCCTGGTGTCCATCGCCCAATCGGTCGTATTGGCCGCTTCCGCTATCGATTCGGAGGGGGTGTCTTTCGCTTTACTCATGACTGTCCTATGTTGACGCAACCATTAATGGAACCCAGACGATGGCCAAGGCATTCATTTACGTGATTTCCGGCGACCACGGCCGGCAGAAGATCGGCATCACTGACAACCCGGCGCAGCGCATTAAAGACCTGCAAACCGGGTCGCCCTTTCCGCTGAAATTCGAATTCGTCGGCGAGACGATCGACAACGTGGCCGGCCCGATCGAGGTCGAAGCCCATTTCATGCTGAACCAGTACAAATCGCCGGGCGGCGACGAGTGGTTCACGGTGCCGCCAGACGTCGCGATCACCGCCGTGATGGCGGCCGCGCACCGGCTCGGCTATCGCGTCAAGCCGGTCGATGCCGATGCGATCGCGCCGAAATATCCGCCCATGATCGGCGGCAGGCCGCCGGCGTGGGTCTGGGTCCTGCTGTCGCCGGCGATTGCGTTTTTCGGCTACACGTTTTTCTTCAGCCTGGTGCCGCTCTTTCAAGCGGGAGCGATCACACACACCCAACTCGCCCTTGGCGCGCTGGTGTATTCGTTCGCGATCTGGATCCTGCGCGTCGTCGTCACCCTGCTCGGCGTGTGGAGCGGGATCGGTCCGAGGCTCGCCATCGCCATCAGGCCGTCGGCGATCTGGGCGGCGCTGCGAGCGCCCTGGACCGAAGAACAGCGCTACTACTAGAGCGGGTCGGTCTCGGGATCGAAGGGCTTCGGCGGCGTCTCTTCGGCTTTGACTTCCGGCTTCGAGCGCGCAGCATAGCCAGCCTTGCGCCGCGCGACTTCGCGGCCCCATCCTTCTTCGAAGGTCTCGTGACTCTGTGCGCCTCGCATGCCCGGATACGGGTTGCCGCGGATGTTCGTCATCGCCCCGCGCGTGTAGAAGCCGAGCCCCTGCTGATGCATCATATACATCTCAGTGTCGGTCGGGTCGCGGTGATAGTGCTGGCGGAACACGGTCCTATTGGCGTCGAAGTAGCGCGCCGCGGCCATCGCGTTGTCTTGCGCGGAATAGATGTTGCCGCCGCCGCCGAACCGCGCCCATTCGCTCTTTGGCCCGCGAGAGCCCATCTGGAACAGGCCCTTGTACTGCGTCGAGCGGTTGGCGTTGCTCGAAGGATTCATGCCGCTTTCGATCGAGGCGATCGAGCGCATGAAGTTCGGATCGAGGTTGTGTGCGCGCGCGGCCTCGACGATCGCGCGGTCGACTTCGGCCGAGCCCTGGTGCACCGGATGGCCACGCTCGCCGCGATACTCTTCGCCGCGCGGTTGATAGCCCTGGCGCTGCGGGCTGACGGGGTCCGTGTCGCCCTCGCCACCAAAGCGCATGCGCGGCTTTTCAGGCTCGCGTCGGCGCTGGCGGTGCTCGTGATGTCCCGGCTCGCGATGACGGCCGCCGTGATGGTGGTAGCCGTGATGCGGCGCCGGCGCGGGCTCTTTCGTGCCGCCCTGCGGTGTCTCCGAGGCGCGGCCCTGCGGCTCATAGCCTTCGAGGTCTGGCGTGAACGTGTCGACGACATCGCCTTCGGTCTGCGAGACGACGCCGACCTGCCTGCCGTCAACGGTGATGATGCCGACCTGCATCAGGCGATCGGCACCTTTTCGCTGCTCATGCCCTCGAGCGCGAGTGTGACCGGCTTGTCGCGGCTGATCTCGCCATGATCGGTCAGGAAGATCACCATCTCCGTGTACTGGTAGCGGCTGATCGAGCCGTCTGGGTTGATGATGGTTTCCTGCAGATAGCCCGGCTTCTGAATGGCGCCGGCGTTGAACGACGCCGACGCCGCGACCATGAAATCCTCAAGCGCCGCACCGGTCCGCGTGATCGAGAAATCGATCTTGAAGCCGTCAGGCACATAGCCATAGCGCGGCACCCGGTTGTAGGGCATCGACTTGATGTCGTGCTTGAGCGCGATGATCTTGACGTTCTGGACGTCGCCGAGATCGACCAGCGCGCCAGTTGCACCGTCGAAGTAGAATAGGGCGTAGTCGACGCCCGTGTTCATTCCGTTCACCGGCAAGGTGACCTCCTATTGAGTTGGAAAATGACCTTTGGGCTTCGGCTACACCGAGGCGTTGACAGTCGCGAACTGCGACGGGCTCGGCAGCTGGTTGGAGCCGGTGTCGATCACAGTGACGTTGCCGCCACCCTGGAATTTCACCACGAAGTAGCGGATGACATTGAGGTAGCGAACCTGCCAATACAGGAATAGGTAACCCTGCGCCTGCAACGCCGGCGGGTTGTTGGTGAGATCGCAGATCACCATCCAGGGCTTGTCGATCATGCCCTGGCCGTTGATTCCGAGGCCGACTTCCGGCGAAGCCAGCTGCGCCGAGAAGCCGTCGAACAGTGCTTTCGCCTTTGCGCGGGTCTGATCGTTCGGCTGGATCGACTGCAGCTGACCGACGAAGGCGCCCGCCGCCTTGCTCTGCGAGGCGCGGATCAGGAAGTTGGTCATCCGCGTGTACTCGTCGCCGTTCGCCGCCGTGTTGCTCGAGCAGTTGCGGCCGGTGGCGAACGAGAAGTAGAACCCGCCCGGCGAGGACGTCGGCGGCAGGATGGCGTCGATGCCGCCGGTGTTGATCAGCGACAGTTCGGTGTCGGAATAGGTCTGGCCGAGCTGTGAGCGCTGCGTCGCCGAGATGCCCTGCAGCGGCTTGTTGAGCGCCGACTGCTGCGGCGAGAGATTGCCGTAGATGCCGATGCCGAACGCCGCCGGGCTGATCAGGCGCGACAGCTGATTGAAGCTATCGAAGAACGTCGGCCAGTCGCCCAGGATCAGCTTGAACCAGGGCGTGTCGACGCCGGAGTTGATGCGCGTGGCGATCGCGTTCTGGATGGTGTCGCCCTTTACCGTCGCGAAGATGCCGAGCATGGTTTCCGACAGCGCGAAGGAAGCGATCGCCGCGTAGAACGACGAGGTCGACAGGTCGCATAGCGTGAAGCAATCACAGTTCGATTGCCGGAGCGCATACATGCCCTTGCGCGGCACGATGTCCTGCCCGACCAGCGTGGCATCGGTGACGTTGCCGGCGCCATCGGTGCCGCCCGACAGCGTGATCGTCGTGCTCAAGAGCGGCACCAGGGTCGAGGTGCCCGCGGTGGCGACCACGGTGAAGCTCGGGCCGCGCGTCGCGTTGCCGGCATTGATGACGGCCGCCGCGTTGGTCCAGAACGTCTGCCAGGTGCCAACGCCGCCGGTGAGCGTCGCGCCGGATACCGTGATCGCGGTCGAGGTCTTGGCGAGCGTCAGCGCGTTGCCGCCGCTGCCGGCATTCGTGCCGGTGCCCTGGAACTGGTTCGCGACGATCGTGAGCACTGAGCCCGAGAGCGAATAGTTGCATTTGACGAGGCCGGCATCGGCCGAGGTCTGCAGCAGGTTCAACAGGTTCGACAGCGTGACCGCGAGCGAAGAACCGATATTGACCTGCAGGCCGGTCGCACCGGAGACCACGAAGGTGATCGCGGTGCCGGCGATCGTCAGCGTGTCGTTGGCGACAGGATTGCCGGAGAAGGTCGCGGATCCGGACGCCGGGGTCGGGCCCATGATGTTGTTGAACTGCTCCGGCACGAGGCCCGGGAAGGCGATCACGGCCATCAGCGAATTCGCGAGCGAGCCTTGCTGCAGCGAGAAGGTGATGCCGTTGCCGAGCGTTCCGGTATATTTGCCCGTCACCGTCAGCGCGCCGCTCTGGATCGATGCACTCGCGGCAAGATCGGTGCCGTCGGAGACGCGTACGCAGAGGAATCCGATCGCGCCGCCGACCTGCGATGCCGCCGAGACATAGGAGGAGATGTCATAGTCGCGCCTCATTGGCGGCCCGATCTGAATCGCCGCATCGGACGGCTTCGAGACCGGGATCAGCGAGTTGAGCGGCCCCCAGCTGCCGACGCCGACCAGACCTTCGATGTTGGTCGGCGTGCCCGCGATGAACGGTGAAGGCAGTACGATGTCGCCATAAACGCCGGGTACCGTGAGCGCAGCAAGGTTCTGCTGGCCGTCGAGGAAGACGGGCATGGTCTACGTTCCTTTTTAGGTGGGTGGCGTTGATAGGCGAGCGCTACTCGTCCTCGTCCGCCGGCAGCGCCGGCGGCTCGTCCGGCGCGGCGATCTTGACGACGTGGGTATGCTGCGGACTGTCGAGGACCTTCGCGACTTCGTCAGATGCGATGATCTTGTCGCCTTTAGCGTATTGGCCGAACTCATGCACGACGATCAGGTGATGGCGCACGGGCAACCTCTTCATGTTAGAGCGGTAGCGATGGCGGAATTGTCTGGCTTGGCGATCGAGACCTGCACCGAGGTGATGACGTAGGCCGGGAATTGCTCGACCGTCGCATACTCGACGTCATAGATCAGATCGCGGCGGTAGATCGCGGCGGCTTGCAGTTCGTCAGAAATGTTGGTGCGGCTATAGACCACGATCGCCTGCGACGTGTCGGGCATCGCGACCTTGTTCGACTGCTTGATCAGGTTATCGATCGCGCTTGCGAGCGTCGACCGCGCCGCATGCGTTGGCGCCCATACCGTCACCATGATCGAATGGCGCTGGCGATGCGTGACCTTGCCCTGAACGGCCTTGCCGCCCTGGCGCACAACGAGCGAGTGGCCGAACGGAATGGTCAGCGTCGTCGCCGTCGAGGTTGCGGCATAGCCAGCCGCGACCGCTTGCGCCGCCAGCGCGGCCAACATCGCTGCGACGTTGGCGCCGGTCTGCGAGCAGACCACGGCATCGTCGATGACCAGCGTCAGATACTCGCCACTCGATAGCGCACCCGATACCGTGATCAGGTTGCCGACCAGCGTGAACGTCGTGCTGATCGCCGGCGGCGTGATCAGGTAGGTCTCGTCGAGGATCTGATAGACCGCGACGCCGGTGCCCGGCAGCGGGTAGATCGAGACATTGGCGACAGTGCCACCAGGACGAGAGGCCGGCGCCGACGGCGATCCGGCAAGCGTCTGGCCGAGCATGTCGCGGTCGAGTTGATCCGGCAGCGGCCAGCCCTCGAAGATGCGACAGTCCATCGCCGCGACCGAGGGCTGCGAGGTGCCATTCGGATAGACCGCGGCGGCGGCCTGCTGCGCCAGATAGGCGGTGACGTCGGAGAGATCGGCCATTCAACCCTGCCTATTGAATGATCGGCCCCCACGCCGCGTAAGAACCCGAGGCGGACTGCGGCGTGTTCCCGCTCCACACCGATGAATAGACTTTCTGGCCCGAGGCCGACGAAGTGCCGGTGCTATAGGCGCTGATCCCGAACGCCGTCCCGGCGAGATCGTTGGTGTAGTTCGTGGGCGTGCACGTCGGCGTGCCGCTGGCAACGCTGGCAAGCGATGCGCCGATCAAGGCGACGCCATTGCCCGGGCACGTCAGCAGGCCCGTTGCGGTCACGCCGGTGGTCGCATCGGTGAAGTTCGCCACGTTGCAGTTTTGCGGGAAGACCTGATCCGCATTGACGACCGAATGCAGCGTCATCGCCACGCGCACCGTCGAGCCGCTCATCACCAGCGACGCCGCTCCGAGCGTGGTCCCAGTCGGAATCAGCGCCATCCATTTGGAGTGCGTCGTTAGGTTGCCGCCGTTGGTCTGGCGGCCATCCGAGCCCGGGATCAGCGTGAACGTGATCCCGCCGATGGTGAGAGATGTCGCCGTCACCGTCGTGCTGGCGGCTATGCGCGCGACGACATCTGCAACTACGATCCGGCTCGCGTCCGCGGTCCCGATCGACCAGCTGCGGCTGCCGAACGCGAACGTCGTGCCGGACGTGGTGTCGGCGGCGTTGTCGGTCAGGGTTGCGGTGACCTGCGGGCCGAGCACGGCCGCCCCTTGGGCGCAGCCCATGTCGTAGACGCCAACGGCGCGCGGCGCGACATTGTTGAAGTAGTCGCGGCCTCCGACGTTGATCGAATACTGGGTCAACAGGTTGACGCCGGTGCCAAGGCACGGCGATGTCGGCTGTAGCTTGAAGCTGTTCTTTTGAGAGGCCGACGACGACGCCAGCGATGCGCTGTAGCCGATATTGCAGAGCAGCGGGTCGGTGTTGAGCCCGACATTGACGCCGGCGATCTTCTCGAGCCCGGTCGCGGTCTGCCATGCCGAATACGAACTGTAAGTGGTGCCGGCCCAATTGAGCGAGAACGACTGGTTTGCTACCGGGAACCAGCAATTGCCGGTCACCGCGACGCCGGACATGGTCCCGTTGGTGATCGTAAGCTTGGAGTTCGCGCGCGACATGAAGATGTTGTTCGCGATCGTGCCGCTCAGCGCGCCGGTGTTCTGCCCCAGCACGACACAGGCCGATGTCGCCGATGATCCCGCGGTAAAGACCGTGTTGCCGTAGACCTGGAAGCCGGTGTTCGGCGTTCCGTTGGCCGAGACGATGAAGACGCCGCCCTCGATCGTCGAGGCGCCGTTCGCATCATTGGCGCTGACGTTGAAGCGGATGATGTTGTTGAGGTTGCCGTTGATGAAGCTCGGATCGGAATAGGCGAAGCACATCAGCCCGGCGCCCATGTTGCCGTGGCTGTAGCTATACTGCAGTATGCAGTTGACGCAGCCGCCATCCATGTCGAAGCCGACGCCGTCGTTGAGCGCGGTCTTGTTGTTGCTCGACTCGCAGGACTGAATGACGTGCGCGCTGCAGTCCGAAATCCATATGCCCGATGGTCCCGAGCCGGCATTGCAGCCGGCGCCGTTATTGTCGGCGGATGATGCGAAGATGCCGCCGCCGGAGCACTGTGCGGTGTGGATACCGCTGCCGCACCAGTTCGTGGTGCCGTTGGCGCCCGTGTTGTTGTTGGCGACGCAGTTGAAGATCAGAGGGTTGATGAACGAATAGGCCCCGGAGATCTGGGCGCCGTAGACGCCGCGAAGCTGGATGCCGCAGCCGTTGTTGATCGCGCCGGTCGAGTTGCCGTTCGTCGTGCAGTTGGTGATCGCAATGTTGGTAATCGAGCCGCCGGTGACATTTGCCCAGATGCCGTCATGGGCGAAGCCAGTTGCCGTGCAGCTGTCGATCGTGACGTCGGTGGCTGCGCCGGCCGTATTGTTGATCGTGATGCCGTCGCCGTTGGTCGTGCCCGACCCAGTCACCGAGATGTTCTTGATCGTCAGATAGGACAGGTTGTTGGCGACGACTGCGTTGCTGTTGGCCGGGGCTGATATCGTCGGCTTGCCGACGCCGTAGCTGCCGATGATCACGCGCGACAGCGCCGAGCCACCATTCGGGATCGTCATCGTCCCCGAGAATGTGTCGCCACCGCGGAAGGCGACGTAATCGGTCGGCGTCAGTGATAGCGCGTTGAATGCCGCCAAGGTCTGCTTCGGCGAGCTGATGCTGCGCCCATCGTTGGCGTCGCTGCCAGCAGCCGAGAAGAAGTAGGTCGGCTGGCGACCAGCCGATCCGCCCGATCTGCCGAGAAGCGCGCGTCGCGCCCCGATCATTACCAGATCATCCCAAGCTTGAGCGACATATCCGACGCCGATGCCGGAGCGACAGGCACGGCCTTCGAGATCACGACAGCAAAGAGCGACGTCGAGGTGCCGACGATCTGCTTGCCGATGCCGTCAAGCATGTAGAGCGTGTGAGTGCCGAGCTGACTTTGATTGGCGGTAAGCTGGAAGATGCCGAGCAGAAGCGCGCTGTCTCCAGCTGCAATCGCCGGCGCGCCGTGATCGGCGAAGGTCCCACCTGGAGCGGTCGAGAAGATCGCGACGTCGAACTCTGTCGTTTGTGCCGTGGCCTTGAACTTGAGCGTGATGCTTTCCAGCAGGCCGTTGAACGACCCGGGCGGCAGGATATTGGCGAACGTCATGACGCCCCCGATCACAAAGCCCGCGGTATAGGCGCCGGCCGTCACAGTCGGCACGACCTCGACGGACGCACCAGCGCCATAGGCCAGGATGACTTGGCGCTGATCGAGGCCGTTGGCGCCAGGCACCGTTTCGACTGGGGAGCCTGCGCCGGGAAGTGTGATCGACATTTTTAAATCACCTTATGCTTCAAGACGGATGCAGACCAGCTTGTAGCCAAGCAAGTTCCAGTAGTTCTGCGCGACTTCGTAGCGGTAGCCATTGTCATCGACGATGACGTCGCGATCGCGCACCGCGTCTTTTGCCAGCGCTCCGCGCGGCACCCAGATGTGCCATGTCGGCGCATAGACCACGTCCTGCGGCAGCGATGAATCCTTCTTGCGGCCGGTCGCTCGTGCCTGGATCGAGGCGGGGATGCCCGTGAACAGCACGGTCTCGCCCTCCGGCGATGATCCGGTCGACGCCTCCGCGCCCGAGTAGCCGGTCAGGCCAAGTGTGTCTGACGTGCCCGCTACCGTCTTGAGGCGACGAACATCGATCGTGCGCGGATAGAGCTTGCTCGCAACCCTCGTCGCCGGCGCAGCTCGTGGCGGCGTGGTCGTATCTGGTGGCGGCGGCGATACCACCACCGGACTCTGGTTGAGGAGCAAGAGAAGCACGTCACTTCGCCCTGATCAGGATGGACACGCTTTCGATCACCGTATCGCCCGCGACCGTCGTGACGGTGTTCTTCAGCACGTAGGTTTCGCCGATCGTGCCGCCCGATAGCCAGACCTTGGTTAGCTGCGAGGTGAATGATTTCGAATTGATCGTCAGCGTGATGCCGGGCTGCGTCACCCAATCCGACGTGACGATCGTATCGGAGCCGAGGCGAGGGGCCCAGTTGATGTCGTAGTCGAGCACCTCGCCCGGGTCTTTCGGCGGCCACGTCAGCATGTCACCTCCCCGATCACGTTAGTGGCGGCACGTCGACGCTGCGCGTCTCTTGCTGAGCATCTGCGCTGCGCGTCTCATGCGGAGCATCTGTGCTGCGGATCTCGGCTGGTGCATTGACTGACCGGATCGACGGTAGAAACAGCATCGCCCTGGCGAAGCCCGCGGCCATCGATCGCGCAAACAACGCGATATTCGGCACGGCCAGATTCAGAATGGTGCGACTAGCGGCCGCGGCTGCGCTGCGGGTGGCAAGCGCGACCTTTCCGGACATGAGACCCAGGCGGCCCACGGCTGCGGCGCGGGAATTCGCAGACAGCAGTGCCTTGGCCGCCCCAGACGCGACGCCCTTGCTGGCGTTGAGCGACCGGGCCGACAGTCGCGCCAGTGCGCTCAATCCGGCCCGGCCCCGCGTCGCGCCGAAGCTGCGAGCCTGCAGCAATAGGCCGGCGACGAGACCGGCGCTCGCCTTAGTCCTGGCCGATGTGGCGGCCTGTAGCGATGTCTTGCCAGCAAAAGCGATCCGTCCGGTTGCCGCGGCAAACGAGCGCGCCAGCAGCGCGACCGCGCCGGGCGGCACCATCTTGCCGAAGCTCGCCGCTGTAGCGCGCGCGGCGAGCGAGAGCTTGCCGGCAAAGCTCAACGCGCCCTTGGTCGCAGCGCTACTGGCCGCTGCCAGCACGGCCTTGAAGCTGCCTGCAGCCTTGCCGGTTGCGCTGCCCTGGCTGCGCGCCGCAAGCGATGTCTTGCCGGCGATGGTGGCGCGGCCGAAGCTTTCGACCTGCGACCGCGCGCTGAGCAGCACCGGAAAACTGAGGGCTGCTCTGGCCAAGCTCGCCGCAAGCGAACGGGCCGCGATGGCGACCGTGCCGGAGTTCCCGGCCATGCCCTTGGCCGCGGCCAGGCTGGATGCGACCAGGGCAACAAGCGTGTTCGCCGCCAGACTGAACACCACGGCGACGCCGGTCGCGCCGCTGCTGCCGAGAGTCCAGGTCGAGGTGTAGGTCTTGCTTCCGGCAACGGTGTCGGAGCCGGAGGCGTAGTACATCGTGCCGCCGATCAGGACCACGCCGGACGGTGCGGTTGTGTAATTGGTCGGCGTCAGCGTTGGCGCGCTGCCGTTGAACGTTGAGACGAATACGATCGTGCCGCCGCCGGCAGGGACCGTGAGTGGCCCGTCAGTGGCTACGTTGGTCGCGGTGTTCCCGCTGTTGTCTGCGCTCGACGATACGCTTGGCACCGCGGAGGGGCCGGTTGCCGTCCAGACATCGCAGCCGGCGCGCAGCATCGCGGTCGAGAAGGTCGCGGATACCGTGGCGGTGGTGCCGGCGGGGATCGCGGCCATCCACACTGATGTGATGGAGAGCGCGCCGCCGATCGTGTTGAGGGCTTCGTCGATCTTGGTGGCGGTGACGCCCCCGATCGTGACGCTGTTGAGCGTGGCCGACGAGGTGGCGAGCCGCGCCGTGATGCCGACCGTGACGAGCCGGTTGACGTTGGCCGCGCCGATCGCAAAATTTCTTGACGACCATGTATAGGTCGTCTGCGAGGTCGCGTCTTCGGCGTGATCGGTATGGACGAGAAGGACGTTGGCCGGGGCCGCGATGCCCCTAGCAAAACTCGCCGCAAGCGTGCGCGCGGCGAGCGATAGCTTGCCCGACATCGTACCGAACTTGCCGGTCGCCGCGGTGATCGTCCTTGCCGCCAGCGCAGCTCGGCCGGCAATCGTGGCGCGCGCCTTTGTGATCGCGATCGTGCGCGCGGCGATTGCCGACTTGCCGGTGATGCCAGCGGCTCCGCGCGTGATGGCCTTGGCTGCCGCCGTCAGCGCTTGCGTGGAGGCGGCGGCCACGATATCGACGCCGGCAGCGACCCAGTTGGTGCCGCCCTGCGTCGCCGTCATCGTGTTGCTGGCCGAACCGGCCGTGTGGTTCATGGCGCTGTTAGACAGCGTCGTATCGACGAAATCCTGCGTCGCCGAGGTACCGGTGAAGGTGCTGCTGCCGTCGTTGGTATAGGCCGCCGCCGTCATGTTGCCGGTGGCGCTGGTGACGGCCACGGTGGCGGTGCCCCCGGCGTTGCCGTGTGTGCCATTGCCGTGCGCGAACGAGGTGGCGCCCCCGGTCTGGTTGACGCCGGTGAACGAGATAGCGCCTAATCCAGTGAACCTCGCGCCAGTCCACGATGCGGCGAGTACATTGGCCCCGCTGGCCGGATTGACCAGCCCGTACGCAATGATCGACACGCCCGACGTGACGTCGGAGAACGTCGCCCCTGTGATCGCCGTCATCGCGACGCCGTTCCAGGTGACGCTGATGCCGGTCGGTATGCCGGAGCCTCCGCCGGTCACGAACATCAGGAAGACGACGAGCGCGCGGTTCGAGCCGGCGCCGACCGTGATGATGCTCGAGCTCGAGATCGACGTGGTGCTTGAGCCGCCGGAGCCCGTATGGCCCTGCGCATCGAATGCTACGGCCATCGCAAGCCCCGCGTAATTGAACAGGCGCGGGAGCGAAAACGCCCCCGCGCCCGGGACCGATTACTGAGCGACCCAGCCGCTAGAGCCTTTCTTCCAGAACGTAGTGGTGGTGGTGACGACCGGAGGCGGCACTGTCACCTGTGGCGCGCCCTGCGACACCGAGGTGGCAACCTGGGCGTATACGTCGCCGACATTGCCGAGCGAAGCGGCCGGCGCCGAGGTGCCGGTGAAGAAAGCTTCGGCAGGCGGTGGGGGCGGAGGCGGAGGCGGCGGAGCAACGGCGCTGTAGCGCTGCTGATAGACGGCCTGCACCGCGGCCGAGGCCGTCATCAGCGATGCGGTCTCGCCGGAGTTGAGACCCCATTCGTAGGTGTACTCGAACGCCGGGCTCGGAATGCCGGCATCCCACGCGCTGAACATCCGCGTCATCTGGCTTGCGGTCGGCATGATCATGACGCCGTCGCCGCCCGAGCACTGCACCACCGGCACGAGCTTCGCGAGCGGGAAGCCGGCCGCCAGGGCATTGTTGATGTAGTTCGTGATCGTGGCTTCGATCTGTGAGTCCTGGATGTGGATCTGCACCGGATACTGATCGATGCCGAAATAGTCGATGCCGGTGTTCAGATAGATCGAGGATGGCGCGTAGTTCGGAGTGATGCCGTCGCCGCCGTCGACGATCACGATGAAGGTCTTGCAGCCCGGACAGGTGGCGTGACAGTAGTCCGAGATCGCCTTCAGTCCGGCGGCGCCGACCGAATGCGGATCCGGCTCGTCGTAGATGTAGAAGCCCCAAAGCTGGGGCTGATTGGCGCACGAGTTGATCAGGTTCTTGACCGCATTGGTGAGCGTCGCGGCGCCGATCCACACGAGGCCCTTGCATCCTGCCGGCAATGTGCCGAGCGCCCAAGGCGCGCAGTCTGACAGATTGAAGCCGATCGAGACCGCCTTCGGATCACTCAAGTCACAATTCGCTGCATACCTCAGTGGCGCAACCATCAAAGTCTCCTGTGAGTTGCGGGTTTATTTTCACCTTTCAAGCTGCAGTGAGGGTGAGCGTCGAGGCCGCGAACGAGGCAGTGACGCCGGATGGAATGGTCTGCTGGACGATCTTGCGCACCATGCCGGAGCCGGACGAGGTGAGAACAACGGGCGTTGATGGTCCGGAGACGGTGTCGACGTTGAGGGTGTCGGTCGCCAGAGGTGCGGCGAAAAGAATGTTGTAGCCCGTGAATACGCCGGTCGAGGCGGTGGGCAGCGTGCCGCCATACTCGGCGGTGAACACGATCGGATCGTTCGAGCTATAGCCGTGACCCTTGACCGTGAACGTCGGGTTGGAGCCTGTCGGGGTTTCAAACGGCAACCACGCGAAGTTGCCCATGAAGTCCCAGAACAGCAGATTGCCCGACGAGGAAGCGTCGTAGAGACCCCACGCGATCACGTTGCCCCAGCTGGCGCTGGCCTGCGGGAAGCTGATCACCGAGCCGTTGGTTAGCGATGACGGCGCGCTTCCCGATGCATTCGGGAATGCGGAGAACGACAGCGTGTCGGTCGAGCCCGAGCCGTTGTTAGCGGCGTTGGCGGTCAACGTCAGCGTGGTGCCGACCCAGGTCAGAACCGTGCCGATCACCTTGTTGGCGGTGATGTCGTACACCGCCATGCCGGGCTGCACCCACGGGAAGCCCGAGACGTTCGGCATAGTGATGGTGGCCGACGCGGTCGAGATCGATCCGGCTGCGGTCGCCGTGCCGGCGACCTGCACGCGGGTATAGGAGCCGCCTGTGACCTCGGTGAAGCTGCCGGCATCGGTGCCGACGGCGGTGAACAGTGCGAGGAAGACGGCGGGCACTGCGGTCGTTCCCGGCATCGGCACTTGACCGGTGAGATAGTTCAACACGTTCTTGGCGGCAAAGTCGCTGAAGCCGGTCATGGCTGTCGATCCTGGTTAGAGTTTATTTCCAGATGCAGCCGGCGCCTTCGAGCCGGTCGTGTTCAGAACCTTTCGGTGCAGCCAAATAGCTTGCTGCTTGTGAGCAGGATGGGTGCGAGAATCCCGTCGATGACGGTCACGTGGGGCGGCACGGCAACGCCCTGGAAATATTCGAAACCGGTATCGCCGGCCCATTCGCGCTTGATGCCGGTCAAGGTGATGTCGGGCTGCAGCGATCCGGGGCTGAGCAACTCGCGCAGTGCCGCCTCGCAGGTCGCGTAGACGACTTCGATCGGGACCGTGTTGGGCAGGATCGCAAAGCCATTGTTGTCGACGGCGCCATAGCGCGGCCACGACAATGCCTGCTGAGAATCGGAGAGACCGCCGAGCCGATACTTTATCGGCAGGCCTGGCCACCGGCCGCGATACTTGCCCTCGATGTATTGCGTGGCTCGGATCAACGCAGACGTCGGGTCGCCGTCGGTTGTGAGCCACGCCATGTTGCCGCGCGTCGTGTGATAGGCGTTGGCGGTGTCCACCGTCGCATAGGAGTTGGCGGTGGCCACTCCGGTGCCATCTTCAACCACCAGCGTCATCGTCAGGCCTCGATCAGAACAGCAGGCGGCGCAGCTGCTCGAGCAGCGTCCTCAGACCGCCTTCGGCCTCGCGTATGGCTTGATCGACGAACACGCGAACTTGCTCAAGTCGCAGATGGATCTCGTCCTGCGCTGGTGTCTTCTCATCGGCCTTGCCTTCGAGCATCCCGATCAGGCTGCCTTCAAGGGCCGGCTCGAGGTGGGGATGTGCAGCACGTTCGGCTGCTATCCGATCCTTGATGCTCGCGGCGAGGTCATGTTTGGCCTTGGCTTCGACCGTGGCCGCTTTCTCGGCTTTGGCTTCGGCGGCCTTCTCTGCCTTTGCTTCAGCGGCAGCGGCTTCGGCTTTCGTTGGATGATGTGCTGACATTTTCGCTTGTCCTGGTTGGCCCCATTTCGAATGAGCAGCCCGCGCGTAGCGGGCCGCTCTTATCGTCAAAAATCAGCCGATCAGCGTGGCGATGTGGGCAGACTTCACCGCAGCGACGCCCCACGCCAGGCGGACGTGGTAGACCAGCGACATGAACTGCCGATAGACCGCCACATCGAAAGAGATGTTGGAGATCGGGTCGGTCAGGGTGATGACGTCGTCGGCCATGTCCATCGGCACGCCGTCGGGGCCAAGCGGCATCTGCGGAGCGCGGGTGATCAGCTGGATCGCGTTGCGGTCGAACATCACGTTCTGCGCGGCGTTGTTGGCAACGGTTACGGCATTCACACCGGATGGCAGCGCCGCCACCAAGCCCGGTGCGTTGATCGTGATCGAGCCAGGAGCTGCGATGCCCACGGCCACGACGTACTTTCCTGCCGCCGGGTCATTCGCAAAGGTCACGACGTCGCCCGCGACGATGGTGCCCGAGCCGGTGATCAAGGGAATCACGGTCGTGCCTGCTGCGAAGCCGGCTGCAGTGGTCGTATAGGCCGTGCCCGTGCCCTTGACCGTGGTCTGCGTCTGGCCGGAGTTGTGGATCGCAGCACCCTCCAGGCGTCCGATCATGCCATCGCGCAGCAGCTGGTCGGTGCCGGCCTCGTTGACCTTGAATAGCACGTTCTGCTTGCCGCGGATGTTGGCCATCGCCGCGGTGCCGAGCACGAGATGACGATCGCTTGGCGGTGCGCCGTTATCGTCCATGATCTTCAGCACGCCGGCGATATCCGAGAGGTCGCCAGCGGTGCCGAACGGTGCGGTGCCGGCGTTGCCGAAGGCTCGCGAGGCGCCCTGATAGGCCGCAACCGCCAAGTCGGTCTCGACCGCGTTGCAGATCGTGCGGAATGCCTGGGTGAACTGATTCCGCAGCGTGGCGCCATAGGTGCCGGCATTGAGCATGCCGCGCTGTTCCTCACCGTTCCAGCGGATCGGAACATGCTTTGATTTGCTGATCGTCATCGGCACGTTGCCGATTGTCTGGTTGCCGGTAGCCGGCGCAGTGATGTCCGGCGTGTTGTCGCCCATCGTATTGGTGGGAACGATCGGCACCAGGATCGATTCATTCAGCGCGGCGCGCGTAGCCGACGAATTGCGATTGACGGCGCCGATGAAGCCGACCAGCTCGCGCGAAACAACGTCGAGCGACTCGTAAAGCGTCGGGATCAGGTTGGTGAGGGTGTTGTTAATAACGGGCATGGCTAGTCCTTTTCAGCGGCACATGCCGCGGGGGTTCATTCGGTGACGGTGAACCCGCCCTTTGCTTTCTCCATTTGCTCTGCAGGTGAGAGCTTGAGAAAATCGGCGCGGGTGATGGTCTTGTTGCCCGGCATCGCGCCGTTTCCGTTCGCCGGTCGCATCCCGCTTCCGGACTGGCCGGAGCCCTCGAAGGCCCGGCCATAAACATCCGATTGGCGCATTTCGCCGACGAGGTCGGCGATGCTCATCGGTTCGCCCTTGCCGTTGATGCGAGGCTCGCCCTTCGCATCAACAACCTTGACGACGTAGTCTCCGTTTTCCTCGATGACGCGGACATGCTTCTGCACGTGCGGCAAGAGCAGATCCGACGATCCTTTCGCTGCGGCGATCGCGCTGGTCGCCTGCGCATCTACCAGGTAGCGCTCGAGCGATGAGCGCATGGCGGCAAGCGCATCGTCCTTGGCCTTGAGGTCTTTGGTGTGCTGGGTCTTCAGCGCGTCTTTCAGCTTTTCGAATTCGCCGGCCTTCTCGGCCTTCTCGGTCTCGGCCTTCTCGGCAGCCTCGATCAGCTGCTTGATCTCCTCATCGCTTTTGCCGAGGGACTCGAACGCCTTGACCTTTTTCTCGAGGTTCGCCCGTGAAGCTCGCTCGCTTCGCAGCGCCGAATGCAGGGACGACGTGTCTTCGACGCCGTCGACCTTGAGGCGGAATTTTCCGTCCTTGTCTTCGTACAGGGTGCGGAGCGGTTCTTCGACGTCCTCGATCTTGTCGACAACAAGCTTGAGCATTGCATAGCCTCTCGCTATGTGGCCGCATCGCGCTAGCCACGGGTAAAAGCCGCCGCCGGATCACCCGGGGCGGTCAACTCATCGGCGCCTTTGCCGTCGCGGCTTAGGAGCGCTGGATCTGCACTGGAATCTGGTTGGCTGCTGCCGGCGCGGGATTTGCCTTGATCAGCAGACGTTCTTTCTCGGCATCAAAGTCGTCGGACAGAACGCCACGGCGCACCATCTCCGACCAGAGCGTGTCTTGCGATAGATCATTCTCGCGGCGCATGTCGGTCAGCATCGAGAGCTCGGTCGGGTCCTCGATGCCGGAGCCGAAGTCGGTATGAACCGCAACTTGCGGCGCCGCTGCCTCATCGAGCCATTTGGCGCTCATTGCGAGCGCGCGCTCGAGTGCATCCTTCAGCCCGAGTGCCCACGCTTGAACGGCGCTGTGCGCCTTGGCACCGGCGAGTGCCGATGCCGTGGCGGTCAGATTGCCGGTCTTGGGTAGCAGCGGCTGCATCCCGAGATCGCGGATTTCCTTCCGCACGGTCTCGAGATGCTCCATGAGCTTGGCGATCGAGTCGGCGTTGGGCTCGATCCATTTCCATTCGCCGTGCTTGCCGTTGTTGTCTGGCGGAGCAAACAGCACGGCGCGCGGACCGACCGGGACCTTGACCTTGATCCCATTCTCTTCGCCTGGCGGAGTTACGCCGTTGCCGGCGAGCATCGGAAAGGCGGTCAGGTCCAGGATGTGATCGAGATTGCTCTCGATCTGATATTCCTTGACCTGCGCGTGCGCGATATCGCGAAGCGGCGGCTCGATGGCCCATCCGGCTCCGCAGCGCGCGCCGGTTATGAACGGCACCAAAGGTATCTCGCCGATCGAAATCGGAAGAGGGCCCTCGACGAGCACCCATTCGGGCTGCTTTAAGCCGCTCGGGTCTTTGACCAACTCCCAGAGCTCGCTGGTGGCCGGGTCATATTCGGCGACCATCATGCCGCCGATCTCAACATCGCGCTTGTTGCGATTGTAGACGCGGACGCGCTGCGTCAGTTTCTCGCCGAAGCCGTCGCGTTCCAGCGTCGGCTCAAGAATCCGCACATGGGTGAAAATCTGCTTGCCGCGCTGATAGTCCGAATAGACCGCGACAACGCGCTCGGCTGCGATCCGCACCCAATATGGCCGCGCGCCAGACCTACGCTCGTCGGCGAGCGTGACGCCCGGCGCCATCTTGGGATACTCGACGCAAATCCAGTCGACACCCTTGTTGATGCCGGCCTCGAACAGGTCGCCCGAGAAGACGTGCAGATTGTTGCCCTGGCCGTCGACGTCCCCAACAAGGTCGACGATCGTTGCCGGCGCGCCATCCAGCAACTTCACCTGCTTGGAGAATGGCTTGGTCGACAGATTGTGCAGGACGTCTGCATAGAGGTTCGTGAATGGTGCCTTTGCGAGCCTGACCTTGTAGTCGTCGACTTCCTCCGGCCGGCCGAAGCTCGGCGGCTTTTCATTCGGGTAGCGCGGCAGATACTTTTCGCCGGCCGCCCGCATTGCGTCGGCGCCGCCCATGATGGCGGTGGCGCGGTCCCAGTCGCACTTGACGGCCTCGTAGTCGGACGATGGCGTATCCGGGCCTTTTTTTGCAGTCGGATCGGTAGCCATTCGCCCTCGATGTCCAGAATTTTAATATCTCGCGAAGACTGGTTTTGGCGCGGGCTCTTTAAGCATCAGCTCCGAGATCGCCCAGACGAGTGCATCCATCCGGTCTGGCGAGTAGCCGGCGGTGTCGCGGTCGAAATCCTGCGTGAAGGCGCACATCTGGTCCTCGAGCTGCGGGAACGCGCCGACATGATGGACGCGGCCTTGCTCGTAGAGCGCGCTGACCGGCTCGGCCCGGATGACCTTGCCGCGCGAGGCGTGAACGCCGCGATAGGAGACGTTCCGATCGACGACGCGGATCGTGTTCTCGACCATGTCGCCGCCGTTGTTGGTCTCGCCGATGATCCGATCGGCGCCTCGCGCCTTGTAGATCGCGATCGCGTTCGTGGCCCAGTCGCTTGGCTGAAAAACGCCGCTGCCGTCCTCGAGAATGTAGCCGTGATCGTTGGCATCGATGCCGGCGGCGATGATGCCGGTTTCGTCCGCGTCCTCGCCAGACGTCACCGCCGGGTCGATCGCGACCACGATGCGGATGAGCTTCGGCACGTCCTGCGGCTTGACGCGCAGCTTGTCGATCTGCGCGCGCTGCCATAGCGCGCCTGGCACATCGTCGAGGATCTCTGCGTAGATTTCCTGCCGGCCGAGCCGGGTGCCGGCATATTTGCGGTTGATCGTAGAGACGAACTGCGGGGCTAGATTGTTTGCGTTCTCGAGCGTCGAGCCCGAGGTGACGAGCGTGCCCTCGTCGGCCAGGATATCCTTGATCAGCTTGATCGGCCGCGGCGTCGTCGAGATCAGGCACTGCGGGTTGTTGCCGAGGCGAAGGCCGAACTGCAGCTGGTCCCATGCCTCTTGCGCGTATTGCCATTTGGCGAGCTCGTCGGCCCAGGCCGAGTCGTGCTGCGGGCCGCGCAGCTGGTCGGGCTCGCTGCCGTTGTAGATCGAGGCGATCGCGCCGTTCGGCCAGGTCAGCCGCCGTTTCGACGGCTCATAGGTCGGGCGGAAGTCCTTCGGGTGGACCTGCAGCAGGCCCGAGCCTTCGCCAGCGACTCTGCCGTCGCCGACCATGACGTCACGGGCATCCTTTGCCGTCTCGGCGATGATCGCCATATGCGCGCGCCGCCCGGCGGCGAGCGGCGTTGGCCCGCACATTTGCTCGCGGACCCATTCGGCGCCGGTGCGGGTCTTTCCGAAGCCGCGGCCGGCGAGGATCAGCCAGTTCTGCCAGGGCTTGCCGTTGCGGGCAGGGCCAGTCGGAGCGAACTGGTTCTTTCGGCCCCAGAACGACCAATCGAATTCGAGGGCGTCAGTCTCCGCCGGAGACAGGCTCGCGAGGAAGGAGTTGCGCTCCGCTGGTGACAGCGAGCTCAGCCACTCGGCCTTCGATGCGTTCGGAGAGAGCGGAGAGTTTTGCGGCGATGCGCTCGCGAGCACCGGATACCTCGACTTGTACTGCAGCGGTGTTGTGGTTCTCGATGACAGCGGCGACCGCAGGCTTGTCGGTCTCGCCCAGCCAATGCTTCGACAGGTGGATCGTCATGTTGACGGATGCGGAGCTCGTCGCGGTATTGGCGTGGCGCCATTGCAGGCGCCTCAGATTCAGCCGGCCTTTAGCTTTCCCGTTCTCGTAGGCAAGCAGAAACTCGGGATCCTTCAGTCGATTGTGGATGGTTCGCCTTGTGCAACTGAAGAATGCAGCAGCCTCTTCAATAGTCGCATGTATCATCCCGAGCGCTTCAAGCTGCTCCGGTGAAATCTCTACTGGCGGCCGGCCGCGCCGCGTCGGTTCTTTCTTTCGCGCCATAGCAGAAGCTCGTTTCACTCCAAAAATTCAAAAAGCGTAGAAGTTGCAGACTGTTAGTGATACACTTTCACTATAGATCACGGAGTATGCAGATGGATGATATCGATGCGGCGTCGCACAAGCTCTGCGCCGCGCTACACATGGACGGAATCGATCCGAAGGAGATCGAGATACTTTTGCCGAGGGAGGCATGGTGGCGCATGTGGACGCGCCTGGAGCAGAAACACCGCGGCATGATGCAGTTCGATGGCCGAGGCACCATAACCGACCGATTTCGCTATATGGGCATCACCTACCGCGTGAAGGAAACCAAGGAATGATCACCATTAATCCCGACGGCGTGTCGATCGCCGGCTGCAGCTACATCTATCCGCCGAAGGGCCAGGCGGGCGAATACTCGGCGCTCGCCGCCAACCCCTATCGCGGCTGCGGCCACAAATGTGCTTACTGTTACGTGCCGCTGATCACCAAGCAGGACCGCGGCGAGTTCAACGCCGGCGCGATCGACCGCGACGATTATCTCATAAAGCTCCGCAAGGATGCGCGGAAGTATCAGGAAGCCAAGTTGACCGGTCAGGTGATGATCTCGTTCACCTCGGACCCGTATCACCCGGGCGACACTACGCTGACCAGAAAATCGTTCGAGACCCTGATCGAACATGGCCTTGCGATCTGCGCACTGACCAAGGGCGGCACGCGAGCGCTGCGCGACATCAGTCTGTTCCGACCTGATCGCGACGCCTTCGCCTCGACGCTTACCAGCCTCGATGATCGATTCTCTCAGAAATGGGAGAGCGGCGCCGCATTGCCCGGCGACCGGATCGCTGCGCTCAAGGCGTTCCACGAGCGCGGCATTTTCACCTGGGTGTCGCTCGAGCCGACGATCGACGTCAATGCATCGCTCGCGATCGTCGACGCAACCCACGAATTCGTCGATCTCTACAAGGTCGGCCGCGTCAATTACTTGCCTATAACCCGCACGACGGACTGGGCTGAGTACACCCATCGCATGATTTACAAGCTGCAATCGCTCGGCAAGGCGCACTACATCAAGAAGGATTTGCAGGGCTATCTCGAGCCCGGCTATCACAACCCGCTGCGCGTCCCGCAGCACCATTAGTAGGTAGGACAGGCAACTATGGGCTATGACATTTATCTGAAGATCGATACTGGCGGCTATGAGCCGGCAACGGTATGCGAGATCGGGAATATGACCAGCAATCTCTCGCCGATGTGGCGACGTGCTTTGGGCTGCTCTCTATCTCACCTGGATTTGGTGTTCTGCAGTGAGGCGGTGAAAATCCTTGAGCCGGCCGTGGCTCACATTTCGGATCCGGCAAACGCCAGAGAATACGAGGCAATGAACCCAGCAAATGGTTGGGGTAATCACGAAGCGGCTACGCGCTACCTGAGCGACTTGCTCGCAGGATGCAAGGAACATCCCAAGGCCACGATTCATATTTCATGCTGATGGCGCATTAAGGAATAGAAGCGATGGACAAGGAATCAGAGCGATTACGGCTCGCCAGAAAGCGCCTTACCGAAGTTGAGTATCAGTATTGGCTTGCAAAGCGCGAATACAGAGACGCGGAGCGCGAGGCCAATGCCGAATTCCATAAGCTCGTTCATCAGCAGCGACAGGATTAGGTAGGGTATGAGCGAAAAACAGCCAAGGATGATCCCGAACCCTCTGTACTGCGGGCGCTGCGACGGGCGCGGGTATCTCGTCGCCGACGCGGAATGGGAGCCATACGCCGTGCAGTGCGACGATTGCAAGGATCGGCGACCACCGCGCGCAGATCAGCAGGAAACGCGCAAATGATTTACCCCGTAACATTGGAAGATTTGGAGGCCCGCTGTGACGATGAATAGGCGCTGGTGCCGAAAGTGCAAAGACATTACGCCCCACGACATGATGCGCTGCGACGCGACACGCGGCGTCTGCCAACATTGCCTTTGGGACATAGAGGATTGGAAGCGCGAACAAGAGCAGTTTGTTAATCAGCAGTTAGGGAGCGAGCAGAAATGATCCAAGTATCTGGGACGACGACCTTCCAGCATTGCCGTTGGTGCGGGATGATGCATGGGCCAATGTGTAATGCGGTGAAGGCTATCGAATTTCACGCGGATGGCGTCACGGTTAAGCGCGTCGAATTTAAGGGCGCGGCTGACTATCCTGCCAACATATCATCCGGTCTAGCCATCAATCCGAACCAGTGCACCACTGGCGGCTAGTTCGCGCTAACATCACATCAAAGAGGCCCCGTCATGTATAGCGGCTACCTCCGCCGGTATTTTTACGAGAAGCCGGCGCCGCTGCCGCCGCGATGGTGGCACACTCCGCTGGATTTCGTCCTCCTCACGATCGGGATGTGCGTCATGCTCTCGATCGAGTTTTGGAAGTGGGCTAAAACAAAGCGCCGCTAACCCTTTTCCCTTCAAGCACCGAAGAGAGGCACAAACCATGGATTCGATCTTCGACCGCCATCCTGCTTTTCCGCAGGCGGTTCGCATCCCCCACGATAGCCCGATCGGGCTGTACGCTGAACGCGCGGCCGGCTGCGGCGGCGTTGTCTTTCTGAACTTGCAGACCGGCGAGCTGCTGCTTTGCGATGGCTCCGATCTCATTCTATGGAGCGGACCGCTGCTGCCTAACCCTTCCCTTTGAGTACGAGGCCGATGTAGCGCATGGCGGCGCCGCTCTTGCCCTCGGCCTGCCAGCGCTTCTCGATCGAGCAGCTCATTCGCCGCACGAGGCCGGCGATGGCGCGGTCGATCACCGCGTCCTGTTTCTTGCCGAGCCCGACGATGCCGGCGCGCAGTCCTGTCAGATGCGCGATCGCGGTCGGCACCACGTTGGACTTGTAGGCAAAGCCCGCGCCCTCAGTCAGGATCAACCCGAACAGCTCGCCCGGCGCCACGCGCCGGCGGTCGGCGATGATGATCGCCTGCTCCCACGGCGAGCCGTAGCTGTCGAGATCGATGATGTTGAACTGCGTGAGATCGATCGCGCGCATGACGCGGCGATTGTCGGCGCAGAACATCAGCCGGCCGTCGTTTTGCGGCTTGAGATCGCAGCCGGTGTAGCTGCCGGCCTCGCGCCACACCTCGGAATACATCTTGCCGGATCCGGCGAAGGCATCGAACACGGCGGGCTGCCCGATCGCGGCCATGACATTGCGGCGGATCGCGACCTTGGCCTTGAACGCCTGCGGGTTGT
Organism: Bradyrhizobium lablabi; assembly: GCF_018131005.1. Classification (GTDB taxonomy): domain Bacteria; phylum Pseudomonadota; class Alphaproteobacteria; order Rhizobiales; family Xanthobacteraceae; genus Bradyrhizobium; species Bradyrhizobium lablabi_D. Next base: position 147,642 of record NZ_JAFCJK010000003.1, on the reverse strand, counting down.
TGTCGGTCTTGACGCCTGACTGAAACATTTCGTGCTATACTACCATTGCCAACAGGAGATGAAACTTAATGACAGTCCCGACCGCCACGCTTCGCGCCGAATATCACCCGACAAATCCGCCGAAACTGATCGGCTTTCATGTCATCGTCGATAGCAAGCCAGTCGCGGTGATACCGATCGACGAGATGGTGAGGGCCGCGTACCTGTCAGGACTCGCCGCTAATCTCCAGGGTCACCCCGACGACTAGAGAGATTTGAGCGGCACGGAATGCAGCAGCGGCACCAGGATATAGAAGATCACGACGAGAGCGAGGATCAGGATCAGCAGCACATTGACGATCTGGGCGACCGGCGGCGGCAGCGGCACGAGCGGCAGCAGCGAGGTGACAGCCCACCAGACCACGCCAAGGATCAGCAGAACGACGACGAGATGGATGAGGATCTCGATCATTTGGTAAGCCTCCAAATCAAGAGCGGAGGAGCCAAGGTATGACCCTGGCCCCTCCCTTCGCCAAGAGCTGAGGAGCCTAGGCCCCTCGCTCGCCCTAGTAGCTACACGAGCTCGACGTTGGCCGCCTTCTTGCCGCCGCCCCTGCGCGGATTGTCGATGAGTTCGTAACTGACACGCTGGTCAGAGAGCAGGATGTTCAGCGATCGCGCGAGATCGGTGCGGTGTACGAAGACCTCGGGCCCGCCGTCATCCGGCATGATGAAACCAAAACCCTTTTCGTCGGTGAAGAACTTGACCTTACCGGTGACGCGCACGCCAGACATTGCCCGTGATCCTCTTGCACTGTTTCTGATGGTGTTCCCCCGGGCGGCGCTAAGCCGCTTTGCGCTCCACGTCTGGACCGGGGAAGCTCGTGATCAGCCCTGCGGCGCGGTCGGATTTACCTGATCGTGCGCGGCAGTGGTTGCCGAGTTGAGCTGGTCGGCCAGGCCCTTGATGCTGACCGCGGCCTGCTCGACGGCAGCCGGATCGATGCCAGCGGGCGAGGAGACGGCGGCGAGGATCTTGTCAGCCTCGGCCTTCATCTCGGCGGCTGCGGACGTGACGGCGGCCTGCATGGTGGCAACGGCTGCGGTGAGATCGTCGAGTTCGTTTGCCATGTCCTTGTAAGTCCTTTCGAGTGTTGTGACGCGCGAGTTGAGCGTCAGGAGGGCATAGAGGTAGTTGAGCATCAGCTGCCCCTTTGCCGATCGAAGGTGGGGAGGAGAAGAGCGGCCCGCTTGCGGTCAACTTCCGTAAACAAGCGGGCCGCAGTTTGCGCGAGCCATTCGCCGCCGCGGGCGTGAGCGTTACGCGGCGGGTATCCCCAACACAGACTGGGGACCTGGTCTGTGGCAGGTCGCTTGCGCGATCTGAAAAAAGGGGACCGGGCCGCCCTTCAGAACAGACCCGGTCCCTGCTTCCGGCGGCAGGAGCGCACTACCAGCGGAAATTTATACGGGCGACGGCGGACCGTAGACGGTCGCGATCTTGGAATAGGTCTTCAGGAAATTGAAATTGACCGTCACCGGTGCGGTCGGCACCGGCGTGGTGAAGCCGTTGGTCGGCCAGGAGCCGCCGATCGCGAGGTTGATCATCACGGTGGCCGGCACGGCAACGCCGCCCTGGTAGAACCAGGGGAAATACCATTTCGCCGTCGGATTGCCATCGTGATACAGCGTCATCGTTGAATCCTCCGACCAGAGGAAGCATATGTCGACGACGCGGTTGACGAAGTAGTCGGCGTCATAAAACGTCGGGTTCGGCTTTAAGTAGCCAAACTGCACATTGTAGCTCGCATCGTGCCAGAGCAGCGCCTTGTTGCCCGAGCAGTTGCAATGGATCATGTTCGCGGTTTCGTTCTGCCCGTTGTAGACGAACTCGAGCATATCCATCTCGGGATTCGGATCGATGCGGCCGTCGGCCGGGATGATCCACCACGCAGGCCAGATGCCTAGCGCCTTCGGGATCACCAGCTGCAGATGCGCAAAGAAGAACCGCGCCGAGGTGACCGAGCGCACCATGCCGCTATCGAACAGCGGGTATTGAATGCCAGTGGACGACGGCGCGTGCCCTTGCGTGTTCGGCCGCGGCGTCGCGGTCAGCTGCAACACGCCGTTGTTGTAGGCCACGCCGCTATCGACGTAGCGCTGCAGCTCGTCGTTGAGGTGATCGGCGTGGTCGCCGTAGAAGGACCAGAACTTGCGGCGCCACTTCGTCAGGTCGAGCACGCTGTTGTCGACCACGCTCATGCCGGGGATCATCTGCCAATTGAAGGCGCTTGGCAGATACGAGCCGTCGAACTGCTTGATCAGTGGCACGACGCCGACTTCGTCGGGCGGCGGCGAGATCGGCACGTAATACTTGATGCCATTGACGACCGGGATCGGGCCGACGCTGAAGGTGACCGTGTTCTGCACGACCGGCAGCCAGCCCCAGGTCTGCGGATTGCGCACCGAGATGTAAACCTGATAGGTCCCCTCTGACGGTGGCGTGTAGGTGAAGGCGAATGAGGTCGGGGCCTGCGTCAGGTTCAGCGTCGCCGGGCTGTACTCCGTCACGAAGGTCCATGAGCCGTCGGCGTTCTGCTTCTGCACCACGAAGAACACGGCATAATAGCCGGCGCTGCCCGCATCGGCGGCCGAGACGTCGGCCTTCGCCTTCATGACCTGAGAGAGGACGATGTTGGCGATCGGGCTGTTCGAGGCGTTGAAGGTCGCTGTCATGTGGCTACCCGAGATTGATCGTGCCTTGCTCGACGGTGACGCCGGCGTAGGGCTTCATCGCCTCTTGCAGTGCTTTGAGCACGTGCGCTTGATGCGCAAGTGGCCCTCTGAGGCTGATCCAGAATTCGTCATCGACCGGACCGGTCTCGACTTCCCTGACCTCGAGCTCGTCGGGCGTGGTCAATAGCTTGGTGATTTCGTTCGGCGAGAAGCCGAGGCCGATCGCGTCTTCGCCCTCGTCCTGCAATTCGCCGAGGATCTCGCGCAGGATGTCGTCGTCCCACGTCGAATTTTCCGGGATTCGGTTGAGCGCAAGGCCGAGCGCCTTATAGCCGGCCTCAGTGAGACCGGAGACCACGCGGCACTCTACGGTTGGCCAGGCATAGCGCTTGAGCGCCTCGAGCCTGGCGTGGCCACCGATGATCTGGCCATCTGGCCTAATCGTCAGTTTCTCGACGAAGCCGAAGCGTTCGATCGATTGCACGATCTGGGCGATCTGGCCTTCCGAGTGGCGGCGCGCATTGCGCGGATCGGCCGAGAGCTCGGAGACCTTACGGACTTCGTCGGTGATGACGGGCTCGCCGGTGCGCAGCACCTTGGACTGCTTGGCCATCAGGCGATCGCCCTGCGCAGCGCCCTGGCGCGCGCGTATTCGTCCGACAGTGTGATGACGTTCATGCCGCAGGCCGCGACCATTTCCAGCATCGCCGGTGGCACGTAGTTGCGGTGGTTTTTGACATAGGCGAACGTGCCGCCGCTCAGGCCGGCGAGGTGTCGCGCCTCATTGACGGCCTGGATGCCGCCGGTCTCGGTGCCGAGGCCGGCCTGATCGAGCAGCGCCCGCACTGATGCCGACTGACCCGAAAAACAATACACACGATGCATACTTACTCCTGAGACTGGTAGAAATGCTTGACCATGCTCGCAAGCGAAGCGCCGAGCTGCAGCCAGGCGATGAGCATCGCGAGAGAAAACAGGAACACTCCGACCTGATGCTGTTGCTGCTGCGCCTTACGCCGCTCGGCGAGGTCGATGAGCTCGCCCATCAGACGTAGGCCAGAACCAGCGCGATCAGCACCGGCACGGCGATTCCGACCAGGATGACCGTGAAACAGCCGGCGCCGTAGTTGTCGGGGAAGAACTGGATTTTCATTTTCGCCTCTGCAGCTTGCGGTAATAATTGATGCAGAGCACCGGCGGACCCGACTTGTCGCGGTACCGCGGTGCCATGGTGGCCTCATGCCTGTTCTCGATCTTGCCCTCACGGGCGAGCCGCTCGAGCGCATAGCCGACCGCGCGCGCGTCGCCTGCGTTGAGCATCCGATGGACGTCTGGCGGGGTGCGCCATTCGTCATCGAGGAGGCTAATGATTAACCTGTCTTCGACGCGGGGGTGGGAGCCCCGTTGGCCGACGTAGCGCATCGTGATGCCCTCTTGAGCTCGTCGCGGAGCTTGCTGATCTCGTGCCAGGCCTCGACCCGTAGCTCGACCCGCTCGGTAGCGGTCAGGCCGTAACGGTCGAAGTCGGCCAGCCGGACAAGCAGGTCGGGCTTTTCCGTCACCGGAACACCCAGTAGACCCCAACGAGCATCACGATGAGCGCGGCGAGGTAGACGAGGGCGATGACGCCGCCGGCGTGCGGTCCGACGTCCATCAGCTGAACGCCCATGCTGCGATCGCGACCGCGGCGAGGATCCAGACCAGCCAGACCGTCTCGCCGCCCCGAAACGGCGCGTTCGGCGCGTCCGTCATGCTGTTGCCGAAGCAGACGACGCCGGTCCACAGGATCGCGGCGAGCGCCATCAGAAGGGCGAGCACGGCCATGAAAGCCTCGCGTTAAGCATGTGTGAAACAAAAGCGCGCGGCCGCTCTTAAAGCGGCTCGGCGTGGGCTGTGTGGTTGAGGAAGTGCTAACGGTGCTATGCGAGCGCCATAAGGCGCGCGAGCATAGCTGTCACCAAAAGCCAGAGAGACATAGGACTCTACCAGCAGCTCGGCGTGTGGCTTGTTGTCTTGGTTTCTTTGTCTTGGAGAGATGTCGGTGGGGATCGCTCGCTTGAGGCTCGCTCCCCGTCGGCCTCGTGTTGTGGCCGGCAGACGTGGTTATAGGCGTGGGTGCGGCCGCGATGGGAGCCGCGCAACTTTCGGAATGTCAAGTGACAGAGTGACATTTCCTAGGAATAAATATGATGTCACGTATGTCACTTTGGCTACAGCCTATTGATATCGCGCTCAAATATTTTTTTTGTACCAGCCGGTTAAAAGCGCAAAGTGACATCTAAAGTGACACCCACCGGATTACCTTTTGCGTGGTTCTTAATCGATTTTAACTTTCACTCTCGATGATTCGCGAGCAGTCACGGCATCATTTTGGGGATGAAAGATCAAGCGTGCGCGGCTTCTGCAGCGCGCGCGACGAGGTGCTGGGTGTACCTCGACATATAGGCTGGGTAGCCGATCGCTTTCTCGCCCTTTGCGACCTTCGCCAGGCGATAGGCTTTGTACTTGGCATTGATCTCGGCGAGGCGGCCGGTCCTTCGCATGCTCTCGACGCGGGCAATTATTTCCGCGACGACATTTTCAGCTTCGCGTTTTAGCTGAGCCTCATTGCGCCATCGCGCGCCGAGTTGGTCGGCGACGATCTTGATTTTTTCGTGCACGTCGATCGGCCGCATATCGATCCAGCCGCCCGCTGCAACATTGGCAGGCTGCATAGCGCCGACCGCTTCGAAGTCGGCGCAGCACCGCATGACGATAAGTTCGGCATGGGAGGGCTTGGCAAACCAGAATATGTGCGCGAGCTCGAAATTCCTTTGGGGCTCAAAGCCTATGCGCGAGATCTTTCCACCTGGGGCGGCATGGACATAGATCGCCCGCCCTTTCAGGGCGTCGATATACACGCCAACGAGTTTTTCCCTGCTCCCCATGGCGAGCAAAGTCTTAACCAAAGGCGGTTAACAGGCGATTGACAGCATTTCTGTTTATCGGCACAGTCTGATCATGCCGTTGTTTCACATGGTGCGGAATGCGGAGATCGGCCCATGGCTTGATCTGGGTTGGATTGATGCCGGTCCGGCCCATCTTTCGGGCTGGAAACGCCTGATTTGGTCTCATGACGGGCCAGCCGTGGCCCCGTTCGAGGCAGTTTCCGGCAAAAAAGCCCATGATTTGAATGGTTTAGCTGCTAAATAGTTGATTTTGCGATCTTTTTTTCAGTCTTCTCTCTTATATGTGTTGACAGAAATCCTGTTAATGGCCTATTCTTTTCCTGTTGAGGGGCATTCCGCCCCGCCCTCAAACCGGGAGACCACCAGATGTCCACCACCCTCACCAATGCCAATCGCCAGTGGGAATCGCGTCCGGCCGACGAGCGCTTCGCTTCGCTGGTCGATATGGATCGCGCCGCCCGCTCTTTCCGCACCTCCGCAACCGTTAACGAGATCATGGCGAACGCCCTGACCGTTTCCGCCCGCGGCGACGATCTCGTTCTGAGCGCCCGCGGCTTCGAAGGCGCCGCGCTGAACAACTACTCGTTCAACCAGCTGGCGGCCCGCGCGAAGGCGCCGGCGGCCTATCTGAACACCCTGCCGACCGAAATCGCGGCCGACTGCCTCAACCACGGCCTGCAGCGCGTCGCCGACGACAAGGCCCTGCAAATCCTCTCGGGCTCGAGCAACATTCGCGCCGTCACCTCCGACAAATACTCGCGCATCTGGAATGCCGACATTACCGCCCGCCTGCTCGAGCTCGAGGCGCGCGGACCGTGGCAGCCGGCTCCGGCCGCCTTCGATGGCTCCCGTGGCCTGTACCTCGGCGAGCGCGATATGTTCGCGTTCCTGGTCGACAACGAGCGGCGCATTTTCGAGACCGGCCCGGGCGGCGGACTGTCGCGCGGTTTCTTCGTGTCGAACAGCGAAGTCGGCGACGCCTCGTTCTCGATCATGACGTTCTTCTATGAGTATGTGTGCGGCAATCATCGCGTCTGGGGCGCGCAGGGCATCGCCGAAGCGAAGATCATCCACATCGGCCACGACCAATCGTCGAAGGCCTTCGAGACGATGACGGTCGAGGTCAAGAAGTATGCCGAGGCCTCCGCCGACGAAGACGAGTTGAAGGTCGAGCGCTGCCGCACCTATCAGATCGGCGCCTCGAAGGATGACGTCCTGGATGCGATCTTCAAGCTGAAGGTGCCGGCGATCACCAAGACGATCGCGAACAAGGCCTATGACTTGGCCGAGCAGCGCGTCGACTGGTACGGCTCGCCGCGCTCCGCCTGGGGCTATGCCGGAGGCCTCACCGAGATCGCCCGCGATCTGCCGAACGCCTCCGATCGCCATCAGCTCGACTTGGCCGCGACCCGCGTCATGGAAATGGCGGACTGACAACGGCCCACCGGGGCGGCTGCGCCGATCAGCCGCCCCTCCATCGGAGATACGACCATGACGAAGAGAGACCGCAAGCGCCGCCTGGAAATCATCCGCCAGCTTTGCGAGCTATCGCGAGATGGTTGGCGCAACGCCCGCTTTGACGATTACGCGCCGCTCGAGGCTGAGCTTAGGAAGCTCGAGGCAACAACCGATTAAGTTCCTCCCGAAGACTCGGGGCGCGCCGCAAATGGGCGCCCCGGTTTTTTCCCAACAGGGCCACCGGCCCGCTTCAACAGGAGGGACCACGATGGGCATGGACGTTATCGGCAAGAAGCCGAGCACCGAGGAAGGCAAGTATTTCCGCAATAACGTTTGGTGGTGGCGGCCGCTCGCCGGCTACTGCTGCGAGGTTGCGCCGGAGATCACCAGCAAATGCACCTATTGGCAGAGCAATGACGGCGACGGTCTCGGCAAGCGCGACGCGATCAAGCTGGCAGACGTCCTGCAGAAAGAGATCGAGAGCGGCCGCACATTGTCCTTCCAGCGCCGCTACACCTCGGCGCAGGAGATGACGGCGAACGAGCCGTGTCCAATCTGCGCCGGCACCGGCACGCGGTTGCCCGTGCCTCACCGCGGCGCCGGCGATCCGAAGACCACCGGCATCAAGTGCAACGGCTGCGATGGGAACGGCACCCGACGCCCATATTCGACCGACTACCCGTTCGACGTCGAGAACGTGCAGAAGTTCGTCGCCTTCCTGCGCGGCTGCGGCGGCTTCCAGATTTGCTGAAATTCCCGCCCCAAAAACCGGCCTACAGGCGTTTTCCAGCCTCCGGCCTACCAACCCACCGGGCGGCCGGAAGGCCGCCCCACGGGGCTCCCAAAACGTCCTTTAGGTGGTTGATTTTGTTGATTTTTTCCCAAAAATGCCTTGTGCAACCGGAAGATGCGTGATCTACTAAATGCATTCCGGGGCACCGCCCCGCCCATATCGGGAGACCACCGATGATCAGCAAAGGCACCAAGGTCCGCATCACCACCACGAATGGCGGCGACTCCGTCGCCGTCCTTCTTTCGGACTACCGGCCGACCTACTGCGCCGTTCTGGACTTCAACGGCGCCTGCGTCGTGATCAACGCCGGCCGCATCAAATCCATTCACGCTGTCGGGTGAGGGGAGTGCGTCATGACCATCACCCAGAAACTCGATCATGCCTACGCAATCGGCGTCATCGCCTTTGTGAGCGCGCGCGACATCCTGATCCCGATCCGCTGCCGCGCCGACATCCGCGAAGGCAATGGCTGCATCGAGATCATGTTCGCCGATCAGTGGCTGCCGGTGCGGCCCGAGCTGATCAAGTTCGTTCGCCCGCACGGGGAGGGCTGAGCCATGCTGCAGAACTCTCCGAAACCCATGAACGCCGCGCAACGCGCGTGGGCCACGCGCCGCGCCATGAAGGCCATCCAGACCGACCGCGAGACGCTGAAGGCCGGTATCGAGACGCCGGCGCCCGCCTTCAAGGAATCCAAGCCGGTGGTCGATCTCAATATCGACCATCACGCGATCGGTTGCGGCATGCGCCGCTACGTCGTGCTCGAGGTCGGCCCGCGGCTCGTCCGCCTGTTCTACTACCCGACCTTGACCACGATCACGGTCGACCGGCTGACCTTCGATCGCAAGGCGAAGTATGCCCGCGATTCCAAGCGCGACGTGGTCGCGCGCATCATCCGGCAGAACCTCGCGCTCGCCGACAAGATCAACACCCAGGCGCAGTCGATCGTCATGAGCGACGGCGGCGCCGACGCGGCCAAGGCCTTGGAGGTGCTGCGATGACCATCCAAGACGATGGCTGGGGCCGCGTGCGCCACATCATCCGATGTGTTGTACCGCTCGACACCGAATATCGGCCCGACGGCTACTACTGGCGCGCTGAGCGTGGCGACTGGGTCGGGCCCTTCGAGACTCGCGAGATCGCCAAAAAGGCCAAGCAGGCCAGAGTGTCGGAGGTGCTGCGATGAAAGTCTACGTGCTCGTCATCGATCACAAGCACGGCACCGAGGTCAGCGCGTTCGCCTCCAGGGCCGCCGCCGATCAGGAGGTGCAGCGCTATTGCGACGAGCAATGGCCGCTCGAGTTTCCCGACGTCGATCGCCCCGACGACGCGGAGCTCATCGCCGAATATTGGCACCTCATGACGGAGCGCGGCGAAGAATGGCACCTGATCGAAGAGTGCGAAGTGGTCGGCAACGTCTCGATCCCGCCGATCTTCATCCCGGAGAACTCCCATCGCGTGAAGCCCGGCTATTACACGCGACCTGACGTCGTCCGGCTATTGCGCCTGCACCGCAACAACTCGGATGCAATCCTCTTCATTGCCGACATGCTGGAGTGAACCATGCCCCGATTCAAAACCATCTGCCCTCGTTGCAGTCGCACCGGCGAGCTGATGCACAACACCAAGCCGAAAGCCAATTGCGGCGACTGCCTGATCGAGGCGGTCGAGGTTGTCGCGCTAACGGTGACGGCGGTGCCGACAAAACCCGTCTGCGACGAATGCGGCTCCGATGACGTCAAGGCTGATGCCTATGCCGAGTGGTGCGTCGAATCCCAGACCTGGGAGATTTCGGCGACCTTCGAGAAGGGCTCGGTCTGCGAGAGTTGCGGCGGCGAATGCAGTCTCAAGTGGGTCTATGTCGATACCGGCGACGAGGTTTAGCGATGAATTGCATCAAGGATCAATGCCGCTCGCCGGTCGCCTGCCGCGGCTTCGGCTACTGCCGCGAGCGCAATTTCGGCGGCTCGGTGCACCTCTCTCAGGAAGAGGTTGGCCGCATCGTCGCGGCGCTCTCGATGACTGACGACGGCCACGGCGAAGAAGCGCGCAAGACGCGCGATCTGATCGCCCGACTGAGGGGTGTGTTGCAATGAGCACTCTGAAAGACAACGAGCGAATCTCAAACGAGCTTCGGATCGTCTGGCAGTTCGACATCGAGATGAACGTCGGAAAAATCCGCATGGTGAAGCAGTGGCACATCATCGCGGCGAACGCGGATCTGGCGCGAGCCGCCTATGACAAGGTCTGGCGCTCGGACAAGACCGTCGTGCTCAAGAGTTACGCGGCGCTGCATGTGATCGACGCCGAGGTGACCAGATGACCAGACGCCAGACCATGACGCGCGACATCGGCTTCGCTATCCGCGACTTTTGCGACTGCGCCACCATCTCGCATGTCGACGAGGACGGCAAAGAACGCCACGGCGAAGACGAGATCAAGGGGATCGATATCTCCGATCCAGACAACCCGATTTTTTACATGGAGAGCGGCGCCGTGTTCACGGTGCGGATAGTGAGGACAGGATGACGAAGTCCCCACGACTGACTGCGCTCGAAATCGAGGCAATCTTGGCCGCTGCAGGCGCCGCCGATGCCCCTGCCGTTTTCGAGGACGAACCTGATATCAAACACGGCGAGCGACTGCTTTATGCCTTCGAAACTGGCATGGAAAAATTGCGCGCCATGCTCGCCCAAAGGAGGAAGTGAGCCATGACCCAGCTCGCAGTGATCGACGATCTGGCCGCGCGCCGCAGCGCGGCCGCCCGCAAGGCGGTGGAGACGCGCCGCGCGCGACTGGCATCCGGCATGGCCAACCCCATCGCCGCCGCCTTCGCCATCAGCCCGACGCCACGCGAGATCGCGCTGCACGCCTTCGAGCAGGCGGCCAAATCGGAAATGCCAGACTGGCATGCGGCAGCCCTCGCCCTTAAAGCGGCCCTCACAGGCGATAGCGAATGGCGGGCATCTAGAACCCGCGTGCTTCGTCAAAACAAGCCCACGGCGCTGCCGGCGCCGCCCTGGCACGACTACCCGGTCGATCGCCTCGGCTCATTCAAGGTGCGCAATCCGACGATCGTGGTGACGTTCGAAGACGGCGAGATGGTGCGCGCGCCGGCGGTCTCGGCGAAGGACAAGCCGGTCAACATCGGCCGCGGCCTTCGGATCGCGATCGCGTTCTATCAGGCGCGGATCTGTCGGCGATCAGGCCTGCGCAATGAGCCGGGCTTTTGGCCGGCGGCGCCAGCGATCACCGCCTGCATCTGCGAGGAGACGGGAGAGATTTTCGATGCCGAACAATGTACCATCCGAACCATCGAATCCCGCAAACCCCAGGACTGGCGAATTAGACATGACCGGCGAAGAATTGAAGCAGCTCCGCCACGATCTGGGTGAGGCGATCGGCCGCCGCCTTTCGGTCGCCGACATGGCGAAGATCGTCGGCCTCGCACCGAGGAACGGCGCCGACACGTGGCGCAAGTGGGAAGAGGGCGATGGTCCGAGCGGTCCGGTCGCGGTGCTGATGTCGCTGATCATGGCGGGCATCGACCGCGATTTCGAGTTCTTCTTGGCTTACATCGAAAAAAGGTTAGCGAACCCATGAGCTATCGAGTGGTCTACGGCGAAACTCTCCCGGCCTGGGAACGGATATTCCCGACAATGCGCGAGGCCAAAGCCTTCGCGAAAGAGCACGAGACCATGGGCGACGTGATCTTCAGCGTCCGCAAGGTCGTGCCCGGCGAGCCGCCGCAATCGATGGCGGCTGCGATTGCACAAGACGACTGGACCGGACTCAAGCGCGCATAGTCGTGCAGACGCGCCCTGAAGGAAACTTTTACCGGTCGCCCCAAGCGGCGACGATTAAGCGGTACCAACACAGGAGATCAAAATGTCGAATTGTGAACTCTGCGGTGAGCAGATGCCGGAAGGCGAAACGATGTTCAGGTTTCATGGCTACAGCGGTCCATGCCCAAAGCCTCCGGTCCAAAAGGACGATCAGCCGCGCGTGACCGATGACGACAGGGGCGAAATCACTGTCGCCTTCAACGGGAAGGAGCTGCGCGGCTGGTCCTACGGCAGCGAAGACGAACGGCGCACCAAGATGCTGTGCGCCCGCGAATACGTCGAAGGCTGGTGCGATGGGAGGGCAGCGTGAGCCTTGGAGCCTGGGGCGACGAATCGTGGGAGCCGAGCGATCCCGTCGCGATCACCGAGACGCTCCTGCGAATGCCAAAGCCCACCACGCGCGGCCTAGTCGTGAACATGCCGGCTCGTGGGATGTCGTTCCACGCCCGGCTTTTCCAAGCCCGCATGTGGCGAGAGACGGCCATGGCCATCAAGTACGATCGACCCACGATGACCGGAACAGGGCGCCGTTGGCATCTGGAAATCGGCCGCCACACCTATGCCGATAGCCTGCGCCGTGCGCGCGTAAACGTCTACCTCGCTCGCCGCCTCAACCGAGCGCCTTAACGCGTCGATCATGAGACCGGCACGCGGCGCGCGATCAGCTGCTCTGTGATGATCTTGAGTCCTTCCTGCCACTGCCGGTTGAACTCATCGTGGTCGATACCTCGCCGCTGGCAGCGCCGGCGGATGTCGACGCGCATCGCGCTCCACATCGCTCTCAGGCTGATGGCCTTGGCTAGCTCGGGCTGATCGCGCAGATACTCGAACGGCCAGCGCGAGGCCTGCTCCATGCGGGAGACCTGGGCGGAAGTTGGCGGCAGGCGGACCCGGTTCTGCTCGCCCTCGCGCGTCGCGAGCTCGCCGCTCTCCGACATCTCGGCCAGGACGACCAGCGGGATTTTCTCCTGGACAACGCTCGGCCAGGCGCTCCCGTAGGCTTTGGGCCGGGTTGCCGCCGGCATCATCGCCATGACCTGAAAGGCCTCCTCCAGGCGATCCAACGTGAAAATCATCGTCCACATACTTGGCACCTCCCGTGGCGCCCTAAGCGATCCACGGCCCGTTTCCGCCCGTCCTATCGCCCCTAAAAGATGCTGGCGGAGATCGGAATCGCCGTCCTTTTCGATCAGTGTGGCGAGCTTCGCTCGGTCTGAAAGTGACATGCGTGACAGGTCAGAAGTGACATCCCGATGCGAAATGTCACTTTTGGATTTGTCGTTATCTTTCCGTGACATACCTATGCCCGATCCAGCCATTCCCGATTCACTTGTCACGTCACTTTCCGAAGAGATGTCACGTCATCGCGGGGCAAATTCTTGCTCGGGGAATTCCTCCTGGATTGCATCCCCACCAGTGATCTCGCCCCTCTCGTCGTTGCTCAACTCCGCCACCGGTCGGCCAGTCACCCAGACATACGGGTTGATCCTGCCAATGATGCGCAGGCGCACGAACTTGTCGCTGGCACGCCCCATCGCTTGCCGCAGGGCGGCGTCTTCCTTGGAGGCGACTGCCCGATATGCGTTGTACCAATCGGCGACCTTGCAGACCTTCACGATCGATTTCGGCAGCTTCAGTTCCGGCGGCGCCGGAATGCCGACGTCGGCGATCGCATCCTTCAGCGCCGTGAAGATGTTGGTCTGATCATCGGACAGGACCAGCGTCTTGCCCTTGACCAGCGTCCTAGCCGTGCCGGCGGGCACCGTGACGCAGGAGGTGATCGGCTTGCCGTCGATCGCGCGACGGCCGACCTCGACCTGCATCAGCTCGAAGCGGATCTCGGCGCCGTCTTCCTCGTCCTTCTGCTTGTCGAGCGTTGCGGTCCGAACCTTGGTGCCTTCCTCCTTTGCCACCAACACGACCTGATCGATATTGGCCGAGATCGATGTATGCCCGCGGAGCTTGGTGCCGCCGGCGTTCATGTGATGGACGAGGCAGACGTGGCAGCCAGGAACGGCGGCAGCGATGCGATCGACGTTGGCCATCACCACGGCCATGTCGCGGCCGGAGTTTTCATCCGCCGCGCCTTGCGCTTTCGCCAGCGTATCGATGAAGAGGGCGGTGACCGGCAGATTGTAGAGGCGCGAGATGGCGATGATCTCTTCAATCAGTTTCGCCGTGTCGCCCTCGTGGCTATGAATATCGACCTTCGACTGCAGGATGTAGACCGGCACGCGGATGCCTTGCTGAATGCCGAAATTTTCGCGCCAGGCGCGGAATCGCTTGCGGATGCCGCGGCCGCCTTCGCCGGCCTGATAGATCACGAGCCCGCGCGCCAGCACGTTGTTGCCATAGAACTGGCGGCCGGTCGCGATGCACATCGCCATGTGAATCGCCAGGAACGACTTGCCCGACTTGGTGGCGCCCCCGATCACCGATTTCTCGCCGACCGTCAGCCAGCCGTCGATGATGAATTCGTGTTCGGGCCCGGGGCGATCCAACTCCTCGAACGGGATGCCGCCGAACTGCGAAACGAAGGGGGGCGGCTTCACGTCGGGCAGCCGCCCGACGATCTCGGCGAGCTCCTCGGCGGTACCCTCGCGCGCCTTCACCCAGTCGGTGACGTCGGCGCCCTTTGGCGCCTCCGGCCAGATGTCCCTGCGCGAGAAGTCCAGGACCCGCACGCGGCTTGCGATGCCGTACAACGCCGCGACGATCGTCTTTCCGCGCTCGCGCCCTGGATCGTCATTGTCGACCATGACGACGACGTCTCGCCCTCGCAGCGCCTCGGCGTGATCGTTGCGCCAGTTCTTCGCGCCGCCTGAGTTTGTTGTCGCGACCAGGCCGAAGCCGATCAACGTCTCGACGTCTTTCTCGCCCTCGGGCAGATAGACGGTCTCGTCGACACCGGCCTCGCGCAGATCGGGCAGGCGGTAAAGCCCATGGCTTATGCCTTCGAGATTCCAAAGCCATTCGCTTGGCTTTTCCGGATCGGGCCGCCGCTGCCTGAATGTCTTATGTCGCTCGCCGTCCTCGATCCATTCCAGGCGCACGACCTGATAGAGCAGCTCGCCCTGCGCGTCGGTATAGTCATAGGTCGCGGTGATCTCGCGCTTGGCCTTTGGCTCTTGCTTCTTTGCGGGCTGCTTTCTCGGCGGTGCCTGACCATTGCCGTTCGGCAGCGGCACGCCGGCGATGCTGGCGAGATCGGCAACTGCATCGGCGAACGATAGTCCGTCCTTCTGCAGCCATTGCAGGACGTCGCCGCCTTCGTTCGTGGCGTGATCGAACCAGATGCCCTTCTGATCGTTGACGGTCAGCGACTTGTTGTCGATCGCGCGAAACTCTTTGCCATCCCTGCGCAGCTTGACGCTGCGGCCGATCACCTCCGACACCGCAACCCGCGATTTAAGGTCATCAAGGAATGTTTCAGAGTAGGCCAATGATCCCTCTATAGAAGCCACGTCGCGGCGACGGACTTCAGCGCCGATAGCCAGCTGCGACGTTTCTTGCGCTCTAGCAGTGCGCGGATCTCGGCCTCGTGCTCCGACATCTGCTTAAGCAGTTCGGCGCCCTCCATGACGAGGGCGACGTCGCGCTCGAGGCTCGGCACGATCAGTTCGTAGCCCATCCTCGACAGGCCGATGCGCTCGGCGATGATCTTGGTCTTGGCGAGATCAAGCTGCAGCTTCGAGGAAGCCAGCGTCATCGCCACGGCGATGTCGGCGAAGGTCGATTGATCAGCCATGCGCGCGCTCCCCGAACAGATGCAGCGCCTCCGGGATGCGGCCCATGAAGGTCGCGCCGGCCCAGTCCCATATGCCGGCGGCATCTGCTTGGTTGTCGTCGTCAGGTAGCCAGCCGAGCAGCTGGCAGCGCTCTATGACGAGGCGCTTGCCTTCCTTGCGGCGTTGATGGCGGTCACCGATATGCGTCAGGCGCCCGGCCCCGATGAAGTGCTTGCGCCAAGTCGATATCTGCGCGACTTCAAGGCGGATGTTTTTGCATCGAACGATGCCGCAGATGATCCCGAACATTCCGATCGAGATCATCGTCACATCATGGCTGGTGTGGCCTTTTGCGGCCGAAGGTGCAACGACTTGTTCGATCACCACCATGTCGGGCGGATCGTCTCGCATCCTGGTTGCCATCCACAATGTCGCGCGGCCATAAAGCCCGGCGAGATCATCGTCGCCGCGGCGGAAGTCGATCGTCTCGAGGTGAGGGACGTCGCCGGGGCGCCCGAAGGCGACCCCGGTCTTGCTTGCGACATCTAGAGCTAGAATGGTTCCCCCTGCCATGAGACGCCTCTTTACTGCGCGGTCAGACTGTCGACCGCATTGTCCCTGATGGCCTGTTGAACTGCGTCGTTGTTTTCGCGCAGCTGTCGCTGCCACTCGTCTTTCGGCACCGAACCGGTCGGCGTGTCATCAAGCGGCTTGATGCCTTTTGCCAAGGTCTCCTGGCCTGCGGCATAGCCATCGTTGTGCGATCGATGCGCCTCGGTTGCGTGATGGTGCGGGTTCTTCTGCGTCTCGCCAGCGAGCCCCTGGCGCTTGCCTTCGTTGAAGGCGCGCTCGGTGATCGGCGCCGGATCGATGGCGGGGAAGAGATCGGCCTGCGTGCCGACCGGGACGCCCATCCAGGCCATGATCCGCATCGTCGACTCGATGTCGGCCTTGGCCTCGGCCTCGCCCTCTTCGGTGCCGAGACCTATCGCAAGCTTGATCTCGGCGACGCCGCGCTTGCCGAGCTCCGCCTTGATGCGTTTGCAGCAGTTTTTGAAATCGGCGTCCGCCTTCTTTTTCAAGGCGAGCATTTTTTCGTAGTCGGTCTTGCTCTGGAAGAACAGCGCCTGCAGCTGATCTTCGCTGATGTTCTCACCCGGCGAAGCTTGTGGCGCTTCAGGCTGGTTCTTCCTCGGTCGTCCGCGTTTTGCCATGTTGGCTCCCTTCGTGCTGAAGCGCTTTGTCGACGCGGGTTCTTGTGCGCGTCTCCTGGTAGGCGATGCGGCAGTGATGCGCGCAATAGGGCAGGTCGTGCAGGGCGGGAGCACCGCAGAACTCGAAGTCTGGTTCGTGCGGGTCGCCCTTTGGCCAATGGCAATTGAACTCGGTCAATTCGCGAAGCTTGACGCCGGTGCCGTCCGGCGCCTCGCTCTTCAAGGCTTCGTGCAGGTCGGGCGTCTGCGCTGGCGGCGCCTCCCGCTTGCGGCGCGGCGCGATGGGCCCGCCCGGCAGCAGTGACATGATCCTGCCCCGACCGAGGTTGACGCGAGGGGGTCTGGGCTCGCGCGGGCGTAGCGGCTTAGGCTTTCGCTTGCCCTCCGGCTGCGGCAGCCCGAGCCGGTGGATCTTGCCAATTACCGCGCTGCGGCCACGATCACCGCAGTGGGCGAAACACCCCATCGCTTCCGCTATTTGGCTGCAACTTAGACCGCTAGCCCAAAGCTTCGTGAGCTGCGCGACCCGCTCCTCGGTCCAGACGTCGAGCGCTCGCATGCTCCGACCCCGCTATGAGTGGATTTGATTTTTCCGCCCGGCCGCCCTATCTTTAATTTTCTGTTGATAACTCTCACGAGGCGGCCTCTTCATTGAGATGCATTTGCATCAATGACTCAGGCGAAACGCCCTCGATGCCGCGGGCGGCCGCGGCTTCAATAATCTTCGGCCAATAGCGCGGCCGGATTGATCCGCTGCGCTTCATTTCGCTGGCCGTACTTGGAATTTTGTCGATGACCTCAGCGAATTTGGTCGCGCCGCCAAAGGCATCGATCAGTTCGGAAATTGTCTTCGGTTCGGCCATGGCGCCGCTGTTTACAGAAGTTCTGTTAACTCTGTCAAGTTTTTTTAACAGGATTTCTGTTCGACGTTTTGCGGAGAATGCAATTTGACCCAAGTGCATTTCAAGGTTCGAGCTTTGGACGAGACCAACAGGCGATTGCGTCAAGCGCGGAAAAATGCCGGCTTCAGATCATCCAGGTCGGCGGCGCTCCGGCACCATTGGGTGCCCTCGACATATGCAAGCCACGAGAACGGACAGACGCCTGTGCCGCGCGAGGCGGCCAGCGAATATGCGAAAGCCTTCAAGGTGACTGTCTCGTGGCTGCTCAATCTTCCAGGGCCGGGCGAGAACCCGCCGGCACTTGCTCCCGACGTCGAGAAGATCGAGGTCGGTCAGCTGGAACCGCAGCAGGTCAAGGTGCTGTCCGCCGCCATGGCCGGCCTGAACGCCGAAGTCTGGCGGATCACGAGCGACATGATGGCTGGCGCGAATTACCTGCCCGGTGATTTCGTGGTCGTCGATCTCGGGGCGCGGCCGAGGCCGCAGAACTTCGTCCTGGCGGAGAGCGCTGGCGTGCCGATCATCAGGCAATACGTGCCGACGAACCTATGGTCCTTTCATTTGAGCGGCAGCAATCCGCCGACGCCGGTCGACAACGTGCGGACCATCATCCGAGGCGTCATCGTGTCGAAACTATCGATCTGACCCTCACGCCTGTTTCGGGCAAGTTCCGAAACTGCAACTCCCGCTATTCACCAAATGTCATTTGCAACACGGTCACAAATGTGTCTTTATTTGAGGGGGCGGATGGATTTTCAATAGACAGCAACATCCGGAAGAGGGATCCTCATATGGAGGGCACTCGCTTTCTTCTGCCGACTGGAATCCTGGAACAAGACGCGACCATCATCGACGAGCAGGATGACCACGTCGTTCTGACGCTGCGCGTTCCAATCAGTGCGATCCGCGAAAACCACGCGCTGCTGATGGCGCTGTCGGAGATCGCAACCGGCAAGCCGCTGCCTCCTGGCGAACCTAACCCCGACCCGCCCAAGCAGCGATCGCGAGTGCCGCATTGGCGCTATGCGGTGCTCGTCATTGCCGCCCTCGCGCTCCCTTCGCCGTTCCTTGCCTACAGCCTTGCAAGGCCGGGCCCTCCCATCGAATACAAGTCGGTCAAGATGGCAAAGCCGACATTCAAGGTCGGCGAGAACATCGATATCGTTTTCCAGTTTCGCCGCGATCGCGTCTGCCAGACGAGCTTCGACCGGATGATCCGAGTTCAGCTGGATGATACGCCGCTCTACACCGACCGCCGCTATGGCGTAACCACGTCGACCACCAATGGCGAATGGCGCGAGTTTCATCTGACGTTTCGCCCCGCAAAGCCGCTGCCGCCGGGTCACTATTTCTACTCCGGCCTGACCCATAGCCAGTGCGTGCAAGGCGGCACCTATGAGGTGCAGCATCCGACTCTCGGATTCTCGGTTGTGGATGGATGATTACAATTCGTCCAGATCGGTCATTTTAACAGAAACTCTGTTGACAGCATTTCTGTTATAGTCTAGAAAACCCTCCATTGCCTTGGAGGGTTCGATGCGCCGCAACCGTTTTTCTAAAACCGACATTCCCGTCACCATGACCGGCGAGGAATGGGTCGCCCTGATCTCCCGCCTGAACGGCGTCAGCCTCTCGACCAAGGGCCTGAAGGTCTACCGGAGCGCGACCAGCAAGCTGCAATCCCAAATCCTGACGGCCAGCGGCGCCTCGCTGCACGCCGCCCTGCACGGGGGCGAGCAGCCATGAGCGCATCCCGCACCCTGGCCCGGAAACTCGATCTCGATCTGATCGCCCGCATTGAAGCGAGCGGCGCTCCCGAGAAGCCGAGAAAAATCTCGCGGAACAAAAAGCCGCGGAAGGCTGACACCTATCGCGGCGCACGCCGCAACGCGAGGCGTCAAGCGCGCACCGAGGCGCTTGCTCGCAAGCGGAGGGCGCAGCCATGAACGACAACGTCCTGCATCTTAAGCTCGTGCACGCCCAACAGGCCGCGAAGGACCTGTCGCCGCAGCTGAGGCAGCTTTTCGTCGGCACCGTCTGGATTATCGACGAAAGCGAGACGGCGCTGTTGGACGCGGCCAAAGCGCTGCTCGCCGCCTCCCTGGTGATGGCCCAGATCAAGGTTGCCCGCGTGAGACAGGATCTCGCGGCGATGCACGATGCGGCCGGTCGCTTCCAGGCTGAAATCGAAGTCGCAAAGAACAAGGCCGGCCAGGCCTTCGTCATGGCCTCGTCGCTGCACGCCGAGACCACCAAGCACACCGAAATCGAGGCGCGTCATGGCGATTGAGAAAATCGCGATCGAGAACCGCGACCAGTGGCTCGCGCTGCGCTCTCAGGACGTCACCGCGTCGATCGCCGGCGCGCTGCTCGGCGTGCATCCCTATTCGACGGCTTACGGCCTCTATCTGCTCAAGAAAGGCCTGATCGCCGAGGATCCGGAAGAGACCGCGCCGATGCAGCGCGGGCGCCTGCTTGAGCCGGTCGCCGCGCAGCTATTGCGCGAGCAGCGGCCAGACTGGCGGCTGATCGTTCATCCGGTCGGCTATTACTTCCGCGACACCGATACTCGCATCGGCGCCACGCCTGACGTGCTGGCGGTCGACGAGAAGGGCAGGGCCGGCGTCGTCCAGATCAAGAGCATCGAGCCCTCGATCTTCCGCCGCGACTGGAAAAGCGACGACGGTTCGATCGAGCCGCCGCTGTGGATCATCATACAGGCGATCATCGAGGCGCACCTGACCGGCGCCGAATGGGCTGCGGTCGCGCCGCTGGTGGTCGGCTTCGGGCTCGAGATGCCGATCGTCCCGATTCCCATCCATGCCGGGATTATCGATCGCCTCAAGTTCGAGGTTGCCGGGTTCTGGCAGCGGATCGAAGAGGGCAAAAATTATGATCCCGACTACGGCCGCGACGGCGCGCTGATCGCGAAACTCTATCCGCAGGACAACGGCGCCGAGATCGATCTCAGCGGCGACAACGAAGTGCCTGAGATCGTGGAATGTCTCGAGAACGCCAGGAAACACAAGAAGGACGCAGGGTCGCAGGAGACGACGGCCAAGGCCATGCTCTCCGCCAAGATGGGCGCGGCGTCGTTCGCGCGCCTCGCCGACGGCCGCCGCATCAGCTTCAAAACCACGCACCGCGCCGGCTACTTCGTCGACGAGACCAGCTTTCGCGTGCTGCGCGTCCTGAAAGGTCGCTGACATGAACGCGCCCGTCAAAACACCCGCGGTCGACGACAACCGCCCGAAGCTGATCACCGCCGACCAGCTCTCGAAGGACTTCGATTATCTCGAAGCCGCGGTCGCAGCTGCGATCGAGGTTGCGAACAAACTGCCGCCGGTGTTCGAGGATGAAGATGACATCTCGGCGGCACGCGAGGCCGTTCGGGGTCTGCACAACGAGTTCAAGCGTGCGGAGGCGAAGCGCGAGGATACGAAAGCGCCGTACCTCGATGCCGGCCGGGTGGTCGATTCCTGGTTCAAGTTGCTGATGAAGCGCATCAACGACGCGCAGGCGCCGATCGAGGCCAGCGCAAAACGCTATCTAGACAAGAAGGCGGAGGAGGAGCGCAAGCGCCGTGAGGAAGAGGCGCGGATCGCTCGCGAGGCCGAACGCAAGCGCCAGCAGGAGGCCGCCGCCGCGCAACGCGCTGCCGACGAGGAGCGGCGCAAGGCCGAAGAGGCAAGGCTGGCCGCGCAGCGGGCCGCCGACGAAGCCACGCGCAAAGCGGCCGAGCAGGCCGCAGCCGCAGCCAAGGCCGAAGCCGACCGGAAGGATGCCGAGGCGCGCGCGGCCCGGCAGAAAGAGATCGAAGCCGTCGCCGCCGCTACCCAGGCGCAGCGCGCCGCTGATGAAAAGCCGGCCGATCTCGCTCGCACGCGGGCCGCAAGCGGTGGCATGGCCACACTCGCGCAATCCTTCGACTTCGAGATCACCGAGCTCGCCGCCGTCGATCTCGAAGCGCTGCGCTCGCACATCAGCCGCGCCGACATTGAGAAGGCGATCCGCGCCTATGTGCGCATTCACAAGGATACCGCGCCCCTAACTGGCGTGAGGATTTTCCCCACGACCAGCGCGCAATTCCGCTGATCAGGAGTCTGTCATGACCGATACCGACGTTGCCGAGCGCCAGCAGAATCCCATCGCCGTTTTCAAGCAGCAGGTTATGAGCCGCGAGCAGGAATTTGGCGCCGTGCTCCCGGCCCATATTCCGGCCGAACGGTTCTCGCGCGTCATTCTGACCGCGGTGAACAAGAACCCGGCACTACTCCACGCCGATCGCGCCTCGCTGTTTTCATCCGCGATGATGGCCGCTGCCGATGGATTGCTATGCGATGGCCGCGAAGCCGCGCTGGTGATCTATCGGACCAAGAAAAAAACCTCCGAAGGCGACGTCTGGATCGATGCGGTCCAGTACATGCCGATGGTCGCTGGCATCTTGAAGAAGGTCCGTAACTCCGGCGAGCTCTCGACCATTGTCGCCAAGGTCGTCTATGCCGGCGATCGCTTCCGGAACTGGATCGACAACGAAGGCGAGCATCTCGATTACGAGGCCGGCGAGTCGCAGGAGCGCGATATCATTCGATGCGCGTTCGCGATGGCAAAGCTTAAGGATGGCTCGATCGAAGTCGAGGTGCTGAAGCCCGCCGACATCGAAAAAATCCGATCCGTCAGCCGATCGAAGGACAAGGGCCCGTGGGTCGACTGGTGGGAGGAGATGGCGAAGAAAAGCGCCATCCGCCGCCTGTCGAAGCGGCTCCCGCTCAACACCGATATTGATGATCTCATTCGCCGCGACGACGCGCTGTACGACTTCGATCAGGCGCGCACCGATGCGCAAGACCGCGGCCACACGTCACTCGTCAGTAAGCTGGACATGCTGTCATTGCCGGCAGGTAGCGCGCCCACGATAGCGCACGATCCAGAGACCGGCGAGGTCACCGAGCAAACCAATTCCGCCGCGTCCCGTCCCCAATCGGACGCGACGGAGGCGGGGTCCGCCAACCCCACGCCCATAGCGGACCCCGCCACAACTTCGACGCAGGCCGCCGGGCAGTCGGCTGCGACGGGCCAGGCCGGCTCCAAGTCTGAACCCTCCAAGGCGAAAGACAAGGAGTCGGCCGCGGCCACCGACAAGACGGCACCGCCGAAGAACGAGCAAGAATACATCGCCTATGCGACCGCGTGGATCAACTCGCTCGATGACGCTGACGCCGGCGAGAAGCGCTGGAAGGACGAGAAGGGCGTGCGCAACAAGGCGCAGGTTTCCGGAGAGGCACGCGAGGCGCTGCAGGAAAGTCTAAAGCAAAAGCAATTCGAGATTCGCGACGCGGATCAATCCTAGAGCGGGCTTTAACAGTACAGGAGACAGCAATGCTGGATAAGTCGCATACGATCCGGGAAGTTCAAATCCCGGCGCCGAAGTTTAGCACCGCTGAGTTTAAGCTGGTCGGCACCGCCCCATACATGCAAGCGCGTTTCGCGAAGAAAGCCGCCGACATGATGCGCGAGAAGATGGTCAGCGGATCGCAGGCCAAGAAGGGCAAGAAACGCGACGCGCGCGATTTCAAAGATGATTTCGAGCAAGCCATGCATGTTTCGCGCGAGGGCTGGTGCGGCATCCCGGCGAGCGGCTTTAGGCTCGCGCTGATCTCGGCTTGCCGCCTGGTCGGTTTTAAGATGACGCTCGCCAAGCTGACGCTGTTCGTCGAGGCCGATGGCTATGACCGCGTTGACGGCACGCCGCTGATCAAGATCATAGGCAAGCCGCAGCACGACGAGCGCCTGGTGCGCAACGCGACCGGCGTTGCTGACATTCGCGCGCGGCCGCGCTGGGACGAGTGGAGCGCGACGCTTCGCATCCGTTTCGACGACGATCAGTTCAGCTTGGCTGACGTCTCCAATCTGTTGACGCGCGTCGGCATGCAGGTCGGCATCGGCGAGGGGAGACCCGACAGCAAGGATTCGGCCGGTCTCGGTTTTGGTCTCTTCAGGATCGCGCAATGACGATCCTTGAGGAACTTGAGTTCATCCGAAAGCAGAGCCCCGACAAGGCTCTGCACCCCGAGAAGGTGGTCGAGTTTGCGCGCAGCCCCAACACCGCGCTGCATGCAAAATTCGATTGGGATGATGCGCATGTCGCGCACCTTTATCGGTTGTGGCAGGCACGCCAGATCATCCGCGTGAATGTCAAGCTCCTCGATCGAGGCGACGGTCAGAAGGTCAACATTCGCGCCTATGTTTCGCTGGCAAATGAGGCCGATGGCGCTGATGGCTACATTCAGACCAAGGTCGTTCTCGCGGATCAAGATAAGAGGCGCGCGCTGATTGGCGCGATTCTCAATCGCATTTCCTCAATCCTCGACCTGCATCCGCTGCCGGAGCTCGATGGCATCAGACAAGCCGTCGCGCTGACGCGCGCTGAGCACGGAATGGACAAGGTCGAGCAAGTGACGGAGTCGCCTCCGGTGCAACTGGAGTCGACAACGTGATGGCTAGGCGAGGCGCGGTAGGGCATGGCGGGGCAAGGCCAGGCGAGGCCATGCAGGCATGGCGCGGCAAGGCTTGGCCAGGCAAGGCCGGGCGAGGCCAGGCAGGCGAGGCGAGGCAAGGCGAGGCAGGGCGAGGCGAGGCAAGGCAGGCAGGAAAAACGACAATGACGAACGACATCGAAATTCTGAAACCCGTCGGCGGCAGGGACAGCCTCGCTGGTCCTGACAACCGCACTCACGCGAGAGCCGAGTCGCCGACGGGCCCACTTTTTCGTCGCCCGAGCTACGCGCCGAGCACCACGAACAAGCTTTCGGCGGCGATCCTCGCAGCGCTGACCGACGAGTGGGTGAACACGGCGAAGGTCTGCCGGTGTGTCCGCCGCCCTTCCGACGACGGAAGCGTTCGCTCCGTTCTCAAAGTGCTGACGAAGCGCGGCACCATCGAACGGAAGACCGTGCCAAACCATCGATCGCGCACCGGCTATGCGTTTCTGTATCGGAGGAAGTCATGACGGAGCGCATACTCGTCAGCCGCGACTTCGAGCAGTATCACCTCCGGTTGCCCGCCGACCTGCACGAGAAGCTGAAGCGCCTCGCTGCCGATAATCGCCGATCGATGAATTCCGAAATCGTCATCGCGATCGAGAAGCACGTCCAGGGGCGGAGGCCAAAGCCATGAGCAAATCGCACATCGAAAAGCTGGCCGAACAGATAGCCCGCGACTGGGTCGACAAGGGCAAGCTGATCGAGGGCGGCTGGGTCGGCTTCAAGAACGCCGCCATCCCAAGCACCACGCCGCCGGAGAGGATTGAGCAAATGCGCAACGTCTTCTTTGCCGGCGCGCGACATCTGTTCTTCAGCATCGTGATGCTGTGCGACGACGCGGATGCCGACGCGACCGACCAGGACATCGACCGCATGATGTTGATCGACGAGGAGTTGCGCGCGTTTCAGGCCAGCAAAATGCAGACAGAGGGCAACGCATGAAGATCACCCGCACATCGATCATCACCGGCAAAGTGAGCACGATGGACCTGCCGATTACCGCCGAACAGATGGCCAAGTATGACAGCGGCGCGCTGGTGCAGGACGCTTTTCCGCACCTGACGGCGGACCAGCGCGAGTTCATCCTGACCGGCATCACGGCAGATGAATGGGACAGATGCTTCGGCGACGGCAATGATGACGACGCCTATCTGAAAGACGCGCAGGCCGATCTCAGCCGCTACGCGGCGCACCTCGCGAAAGGCGAGACCGACGCCTGCATCGCGATCGAACAGAAGTACGGCCTGTTCGGCCTGTCGCCGCAGATGGTGAGCGAGGAGCTCGCGGATATCGCCGCCGAGTTTGCCGAACTGAACCAGGGCGAGGCATCGGTATCATGATGTTCGATATCTTAAAGCGGCGGCAGAAGCGAGAGACGGTCACCGTCTACTTCAGGCCGCGGCCAGACATCACGGCTTTTGAGCTCGCTGACCTTATTTCGCGGATGACGTTTTGTGTCCCGCCCGGGTTTGGCGTGCAGGTTGCTCGAGAAGTCTACGACACTATGCCTGAGCAGCATCGTCGACACTGGTCACTGACGCCGCCTCCGGGACTTTTCTGATGGTAGCCTATAGCTTCCGCCGCCGTTTCGTCGATCCGATCCGCTCCGGCGCGAAGCGGCAGACGATCCGCGCGGTCGGCAAGCGCCGGCACGCGCGGCCCGGCGAGACCGTGCAGCTATATAGCGGCATGCGCACAAAGCAGTGCATCAAGATCGGCGATGCGCGATGCATCTACGTTCAGCCCATGTGGATAGGTGTGCGCAACGACTCCTTCAGCCTCAGAGACATTGTGATCGACGCTGACGCGTTTGCCCGCGCCGATGGCTTCACCAGCATCAGTGACATGCATGCTTTTTGGCTGCGCGAGCATGGCGTCGGCAATTTCGAAATGCTGCTGATCAAGTGGGAGCCGCTCTGATGGACATCGCCACGGCCGACAAGGTGATCGAGACAGCGGCGAAGCTGAAGAAGATCATGCTCGAGAAGGGCATCACCGCGGCGAAAGCCAAGTGCCCGTTCTGCGATGCAGGCTTTGTGCATGGTCGACTGGTGGGCCGTAAGAGCCACATGCACATGCACTGCGACGATTGCGACATCTCGATGATGGAATGATCGCCATGACCGACAAGCTGCCCCTTGCCCGCGCGGCGCGCCGCCGCATCCTCGAATCCACCGTGGAAGATACGCTGCCCGCGCACGGCCTGAACTCCGGCCATCTCGTGAGCCCGTCATGTTTGAAGGACTACGTCGAGGCCCGCGTCGAGGTTGCGCAAAAACTCCATGCCCTCGGGTTCAAGCGCTACGAGATCGCCAGTGCGATCGGTCGCGATCCCTCGACCGTCTCTTACTACCTGAACAAGCGCGCTCGAAAACTCGCCGCCACCCTCTGCACCACCGGAAAGGAAGACCAGCTATGACCCTCTCTCCACAGGCCAAGTTCACCGAAGCATATGACAAAGGGACAATTGGGCAGAAGGGCGCGATGAAGGCGACCCTTGGCCTCTCGTGCGTCATCGACAGCAAGCTGCCTCGTCCCGTCAAGGTTGATGCCGTCATGGCCGCCGTCGAGATGCTCGCCGACTTCGCCGTGCTCGAGGCTGTTCGCAAGCTGCGGGACTGCCACCGCGATACAGGTGCGCCGCTCGAGCTCATCATCGCCATGCTGCATGATCGAACAGCCGATTCCGCCAGGAAGCGCGAACTTCTCTTTAACAACATGATGAAGCTATTCGCTGACGAGACGGCGCCTGCCGGTGGCTGATCGGCGCTTCATCCCGCGCCCGGCGCCGGCGCCATTGCCGGCGCGCTTCGTCTGCCTGCGCTGCGGCTGCGACGTCTATCGGCCGGCCCGCGATCGGCTCGACGACTTGATCTGCCTGAACTGCTGGTATGGAAGGCCAACGCCATGACGCTGACAATGCTCCCCATCTGCACCTGGGCTCTTTTCGGCATGTATGCGTGGTGGGAAATTATCTGTGAGACCGGCTTCGAGCCGCCCGATCTGGCGATCCTGCCGGTGACGATTGCGCTCGGCCCGCTCGCCCTGGCGATCAATCGTTGGGAAGATGACGACTATGACTGAGGTGTTGGCGATCCTCGTTATCGCAATCGGCGGCGGCATCGTCATCGCCGCGCTGATCGAAAAGGCGTCCTACTGGTATGACCCGCGCGCCTGACCATCGCGATCTCTCTTACCCGCCGCGCGGCATGTCGCGCGACGATGCCGCGCGCTATGTCGGCGTCAGCATTACGAAGTTCGACGAGATGGTGGCCGACGGCCGGATGCCGAAGCCCAAGCGAGTTGACGGCCGCGTGGTGTGGGATCGCCTCCGGCTCGAAGCCGCCTTTACCGATCTTCCGGAAGAAAAAGTTAAGAACCCGCTGGACCGCATGTTCGAGGATGGCTAGCGTCCCATCCCTTATGATAGACGAATTTCCAGGGGCGGGATCCTATCGGGATCGCCACGGCAAGCGCCGCTGGCGCTACCGTCGCGGCAATCGCGTCGTGCAGCTCCCTGGCGACCCGGCCGAGAGCGAGGCCAACGAGGCAGCCTATCTAGCAGCCGTGCAGGGCCGGCCTTTGCCCGCGCCGGCGGCCGTGGTGCAGCTGCCGACCGCGGCGGCGCCGCATTCGTTCAAGGCGGCGTGGCGCCTCCTGCGCGCCGAGGATCCGGACTGGAAAGCGCTCGGCCCCGACATCAGAGGCGCGCAGACCCGCATCATCGAGCGATTCCTGACATCGGAGATCATCGAAGGCGAGCCGCTGACCTTCGGCGATGTCGACGTCGCCTTCCTGAAAAGGAAACACGTCAAGGCCTTGCTGGCGCGCCGCTCCGACACGCCGCACGCAGCCTCGCACCTGTTGCGCGTCATCCGGAAGCTTATCGCCGTCGCGCTCGATCAGGAATGGATCGAGAACGACCCGACCTATCGCGTGAAATACCGCCCCGGATACGGCGGCTGGAAAGCATGGCCCGACGAGATGCTCGACAAGTTCGAGGCACACTGGCCGATCGGCTCGACGCCGCGCCTCGTCTACTCGCTGGCGCTCTATTTCGGCCACCGCCGATCGGACGTGACGAAGGTGAAGCCGGCCGACTTCAAACCATCGGCCCATAACGTGGTGCAGCAGAAGACCGGCAAGAAACTGGTGCTGCCGATTCATCCGAACCTGCGCGATGCAATCAATGCAATCAACGACTTTGAAGATCGGGAGTTTGTCGTCCTGACGGCCTGGGGCAAGCCGTTCAGCGCCAAGGGGCTGTCGGTCCGAATGCGGCAATGGACGAAGGCGGCCGGCCTCCCGCCCGGCTATACCCTGCACGGCCTGCGGAAGACCCTCGGCAAGCAGCTCGCCCTGCACAAGGCCACGACCCGGGGGCTGATGGACGTGCTCGGCCACGACAACATGGAACATGCCGAGCTCTACAGCCGGGAGGCCGAACAGGAGATCATGGCCGCGCTGGCCATGGAACCGCTTATGAACTGGCGGCGCCCGAAATAGGGTTAGCCAGGGTTCCGGGAACGCCCTAGCAACTAAGTGGCTAACCGCTCCCGCCAAGCCATTGATTTTTCAAAAGATTGCCATTTCCCTAGGGAGCGCCATTCCCAAAATTTAGCATTGAACTAAAGGGGATTTTCCCCCGGTTTGTCCCACCTCGGTTCTGGGTGGGACAGTGTTTGATCATGAACCGTTCTTCGCGGCACCGGGTTCTGAGCACCACGATCAAAGTTTCTCGTCCCATTATTTGAGCCATTCCTTCGCTTCCATCCTGTACGATTTGGAGGAGGCTTTTTCCGTTCGCTAAGCTCAAACCCATCATCGGAGCTATCAGACCGCCGCTAGCGCGCCTTTCATCTTGCCAGCTTCGGCTAACGACTCCGTTGGTAATGACGCCCGACCCAACAAGAATTGGGGCACCACTCATCTTTCCCGGAATTTTCGCGTCGAACTCAAAACATGGCCCCGGCGTCGTAGCCTCCTTTTTTGTGATGTTATCTGGATAGATATTCGTAACTGAGCCGACGGATACAACCAATGACGGCTGATAAGCCGCCCGCTCGCCAAACTGAATATTCTCCATCTCGGCGTATCCAATTGCGACTGCACGGTCGCCGATTTTCAAATCGTGTTGACCGACATTGAGCGGTTGGTACGAGCCGCCTATTTGATTTTCCCTGACCTTGCAAACCGCGATGTCGAGATCGAGTTTGTACTCTGGCTTCATGTGAAACAAAGGTCCGACGACTTCCTGCCCCCAATGCATGGCCCACTCGATAGGTGCAATGAATGAGTCTGCGTCGCGAATTTCATCTGGCCCGTTGAACACTTGAGGAGGGGCGGTTTTCATCGCCGGGTTAGCGGGAAGCAAAACACCCATGTGCAAGGATTTGTCGAACCTGAAAGCGTTATCGCCGATTTGGGTGAAGTCTGCGCACTGGTCATCTATCGGGTCTCTGACGACATGGGCCGCTGTCATTAGAAGACCAGATGCGCTTATGAAGAAGCCCGTTCCGATGCAGCGCATTCCTCTATCACCATCGTTCCAGGCAACGATGGGAACGATGCTCTGTCTAATCAGAAATTCTGTGTGGCCAAACGTAGTGAAAAAATCGCGTATCACCGGCCCCGGCTGTTGAGTGAGCAGAACCATTTCGTCTTTGATTTTAAAGTAGTCTGCTTCAAAGCCTTCGCGGGGGTTAGGTTGATTCCCTTAATGTCATGTACGACCCAGACTCCCGCCTGGTTCTTTTTCCAAAGCGATTTTAGAATCCCGATCTGATCGCTTTGATCTCCGTTCATAATCATTTCAACTTCGCCATTGCCACATCGGCCAGTTTTTTCCGATCCGCCGCCTTAGTGTAGCGCTCGACCTCTTCCAGCGATCGATGGCCACCAGATGATCTGTCAACGAGAGCTAGTAAAATCGTAGAGTGGTCGTTAGAGCGATGGCCTTTTGAGAGGGCATCTTAACTCTCGAGCCACCGCCTGCGGTCGTCCATGCCGGCATTGGCCACGCTGGAACCTATCAGCTCCTCTCCGCGTCGCCCTTGGAGGCCGTTTGTTTGGCAGGAGCGGGGCGATGCGGAGAGACGCGGATGTAGTTGATCGGAGACGGTCTCGGAGAGCCTCTGTCGATGCCGCAGTTCGACCGGCTGCGCGCGCTGCTCTTTCCCGAAATCCGCATACGACAAATTGCCCTGCCTCTGGACGAGCCGATGGTGCCTGATCCGTCAGACCGGACGCTTGCAGCGATGGACATGCATCAGGAACAGATCGCGCGCAGCTTGGGAGAAGGGCATCGAATTATTCGCGGCGTCGCTGGATCGGGTAAGACACTGATCCTTGCCTTTCGAGCCGAATATCTGGCGCGCGCGGCGACCAAGCCGGTGCTCATCCTGTGCTACGCCAACGGTATCGCCGGGCGGCTTGAGGATACCATGCAGAATCGCGGCGTGGAGGACCGTGTTCAGGTCCGCACCTTTCATTCGTGGTGTTACTGGATGCTGCGGACTTATGGGATTCCCGTCCCATCCGAGCGAGAATATCCGGACTACGAAAAGCGGCTGGCTGCGAGCGTTTCAGAGGTCGTGAAGGCTGTGGATCAGGGGCATATCCCAACAGAACAGTACGACGCGGTCCTAATCGACGAGGCACACGACTTCGAGCCGCAATGGCTAGCGCTTGCGGCCAAGATGGTGAACCCACGCACGAATGCGCTGATGGTCGTCTACGACGATATACAGGCCATCTACAAGGGG
Organism: Bradyrhizobium lablabi; assembly: GCF_018131005.1. GTDB lineage: Bacteria > Pseudomonadota > Alphaproteobacteria > Rhizobiales > Xanthobacteraceae > Bradyrhizobium > Bradyrhizobium lablabi_D. The sequence continues at coordinate 116,733 of NZ_JAFCJK010000003.1, read as the reverse complement.
CGTGAGCGCCCAGTGTGGAGGCAGCTCGGAATTGAGGCGCAGGGCAGAACGACCGTGCTAAAAATTAACTATCGCAACACCGCCCAAATCGTTTCCTTCGCGAGACGCTTCGCTTCGGACGTAATCGGCGCTCCTGGAACGATAGCCGATGATGAGCACGCCATCCTATTGCCCGAAGATGCGGGTCGGCAGGGACTGGTGCCAGAAGTGCGGCAGTGTGTGAGCATCGAGGCAGAAGCTCACTGCATCGCCGAGTGGTTCCTCGGGCGGAAAAAGGCGGGGTACGAGTGGCCGCAAATGGCTTGCCTTTATCCGGAGCACTGGATTGGGGAGCGGGTTGCTCAGGTACTCGCCAAGCATGAAGTGCCGATCGATATGGCCAAGAACAACAAGAACAGAGTTTCGACGAAGCGTGTAGCGGTGCGGCTGTTGAGCTTGCACACCGCGAAAGGACTCGAGTTTCCGTGCGTCGCTATTGCAGGGTTGGGCTTGCTCGGCCGCCACGGCGAACCGGTCGAGGAATGTGTTCGACTGACGTATGTTGGGGTTACCCGGGCAACCCACGAGGCGCTTTTGACCTACTCAAGTGAGTCGGCGCTAGTGCAGCGGTTGATTATGTAAAGGCCACTAACGGTGCCGTCGGAGTATCCACCGCCAATTGATTGGTGGTAGCACCATGTGGTAGCAATGACGAGGCAGCCAAGCTGATTTTCATTTGAATTTCAGTGTCTTCCTGGACCGGCGTTCGATTCCCCTAGGGAGCGCCAACTGTCTTTCCCTCATCTTGATTTTCCTTCGGTTTTCGACTGTTCCCCCAAACGGTACGTAGAGGCTTGGGGAGTTCTGTTCGCCTCGTGATCCTCAAGCTTCATGATCGCGCGGCGTCCGCCGCGCCGTCGATCGGCCTCGCGCACGTAACATTCCGCTTCTGCCAACCGTCAGATGTCCGAGCGCAGCCATGATCTCGTGAGCGGTAGCCCCGGCATCAGCGAGCAAGCGACCGAACGTCTTACGCAGACCGTGCGGCCTGCAATCGACGGGTACCCCCATCTTGGCCAGGAAGGGCAAGAGGGCCGGTGACTCCGGGTTACCTTGGGTTAATTGGTAAGGTGACCTCAAACGTTGATCCCGCTGGTCCCGACCCAACCAGACGCAAAGCTCCCCCGTGGCTTTCCACAATTGTTCGACTTATCGCGAGACCCAATCCCATACCCGAAGTCTTCGTGGTGAAGAACGCATCAAAAACGCGATCATGATCTTCTTCAGCGATGCCGACGCCCGTGTCCTGGATAGTTAGCACGGCAGTCGATCCTCTCCTGATCTCGGTTGCCACCGCCAATCGCCGGTTATCAGGAGTCACCGACACCATCGCATCAATGGCATTCCTGACAAGGTTCAAAACGACCTGTTGAAGCTGCGCCGGATCGGTATGAACTTGCCCGTAATTATCCAGAAGTTCCGTTGTTACGGTGACTTGATTGGCGAGCAATTCCGCTTCTGCAAGATTCAGCACCTGCCGAGCACAGTCAGATAGATTCGCGGCCGTCCGGTTGTCCGTCGCTTCCTTGAACAACGCCCGGACGCCGGAAATGACAGCGCTCGCTCGCAGCGTATCCCTCTCAATATCCTTGAGTATGACGTCGACCTCTTCCAATTCGGTTGGCTTGGATCGAAGAAGTGCTAGCGCAGTACTTGCGTTGAGGGTGATTGCCCCTAGTGGCGCGCGCACTTCATGGGCGATTGCTGCGGTCGCCGCGTCCACGCTCATGAGCCGGTTGGCGCGTTCACGGCGCAACAGAGAGAATGCGTTAGCCAGGCGGGAATACAGTACTGTCATTTCGGTCAGCAGCACGCTCAGCAGCAGGAAGCTCGCAATGAGCGCAAAGCCGCGAGCCGCGTACCAACCAAGAGAGAATCTTACGGAACTGGCGAGCGCAGCAACCAAAAAGTTCGGCATCCACGCCACCAAGATCACGATCAGCCAAACGTCGAGAATTGTCCGTGTACGAGCCAGCAACACCACCAGTGCGATGCTGTACCAAAGCAACAAGCCGACATTGACCTGATTTCCTAGATTAGTTTGCCGGATGACGCTGTCCGTGTAGAAGGCCGGAAGGCTTCCAACGCCTGCTGTTGCGAGCCATGCCAATCCAGAGACGACGATGAGCACGCCGAGAACTGTGAGAACGATCATTGTGGCGGCCGATCCGCCGACTTTCAGTACGGGTTCAGGTCCATCCTTCAGAAGCGTGTAGGCCAAAATCCCTAGCGGAAAGGTCGCGTGCCATAGAACGAAAAACCAAGCCGGACTGTTGAAGCCGTCGCCGATGAGCCCTGACGGAGCATAGGCGCCGGGAAATGTTAGCGTCTGCAAAAAAGCGAACGAGGCGCTACAAAGGTAGGCGGACGCCACCGCAAGGAGGGCTCGCTCTGGCAATATCCGGTATTGCGCAAAAAGGAGAATTGCCGTGATGAGATCCGCGACGGCTAGAACTGTTTGAAGTACCGGCACAAACGCATCAACGCGAGGCAGCTGCGTACCGGCGAACGGCGCAACTGCTGCCGCCACGATCACCAGGACGATAATGACACCAACCGCTGCTCGACGCTGTTCTACCGTAGCTGGAATAGTCGCAATTGCGATCGGAAAATCGCGATCCGATCTCCGGTCGACGTGACTTCTGTTCGACCCCTTCACCCCAGATCCCCGGCAATAACGGCAGACGGAAATGATACCACGGCTCGAAGCCTACCTACCATTTCTTCCCGGGTGAAGGGCTCGTCTCGGCGGTCGAGATGATCGAGTAAATCAATCGGTCCGCGTCCCGGCGCTCCTCGGACCTCCGGCGATGTCCGTCTTAGGCCGCTGTCATGCTCAACGCCGGCAGGGTTCAATGTGCTAACATCGCGATTACGGATCTGCTACTGAGGCGTGCCGATCAAATCCTTGTGGAAACGCGATTAGTGAGAGCCCAGATTCGCGAGCGGCTGCTGAGGGCCAATCCGATACAGCGCCGTTCGGCTGAAAGGGATCCAAATGGACGCAGTCTCCGCATTGCCCCGTCGAGTCCTTGGCCGGACCGGGCTCGAAATCTCCGTCCTTGGATTTGGGACGGCACCGCTTGGCGATCTCTTTGTTCGGCTTGCCGACGACATCGCCATTGCGACGATCGAACGGGCCTTCGCGCTCGGCGTCAATCTGCTCGATTCCTCACCGCTTTACGGGCGCGGCCTTGCCGAACACCGCTGTGGGACGGCGCTTCGGCGAGTGCCGCGCCGGGATATCGTGCTCTGCACCAAGGTTGGCCGCTGGATGGATCCGTTTCAATTCCCGGCGGACAATTCCGGATTTGTCGGCGGACAGCCGCACCGGGCCATATTCGACTATTCCTATGATGGAACGATGCGCTCGGTGGAGCAATCGCTGCTGCGGCTGGGGACCGACCGGATCGATTTGCTCCTGATCCACGATGTCGATGTCTGGACTCATGGCGCGGACGCGATTGAGCAGCGCTTTCATGAAGCCATGAGCGGCGCCTATCTCGCGCTCGATAAGTTGCGCGGCGAGGGTGTGGTTAAGGGTATCGGTGTGGGCGTGAACGAAGCCGACATGTGCGTGCGCTTTGCGAAGGCCGGATCGTTCGACACCATGCTGCTCGCCGGGCGCTATTCGCTGCTGGAGCAGCCGGCCCTATCGGAATTTCTGCCGCTCGCGCAGCAACAGGGAATCGGCGTCATGCTTGGCGGTGTCTTCAATTCGGGAATTCTCGCAACTGGCGCGGTCAGTGGCGCCAAGTACAATTATCGCGATGCGCCGCCTGAAATCATGAAGAAGGTCGCAGAGATCGAGCGGGTTTGCGCCGCGCACAATGTGGACTTGCCCACCGCGGCATTGCATTTCGCGCTTGGGCATCCTGCCGTTGCCAGCCTGGTGCTGGGCGGGCAAGCCCCGCGCGAGGTCGAACGCAATGTGGCGGCACTCTCCAGCCGGGTGCCCGCTGGGCTATGGAGCGATCTGAAGACTGAGCACCTTCTTGACGCGAACGCGCCTGTCCCATCATCGGTGCCGGCCTGATGCGGATCGATGCGCATCATCACCTCTGGACGCGCGCGCGCGGCGATTACGGCTGGCTGACATCCGATCTCGCGCCGATTTATCGCGACTTCCATCTTGCGGACCTGACACCGCTTCTGGCTGCGGCAAGGATCGACGGCACGATCCTGGTGCAGGCAGCGCCGACCGAGGCCGAGACGATCTTCCTGCTCGATATTGCCGAAGCGGCAGATGTGGTACGCGGCGTGGTTGGATGGGCGGATTTCGAGGCCGGCGATGCTGTGGAACGCATCGAAGCCCTGGCGGAGAAGAAGCTGTTGGTTGGTTTGCGGCCGATGGTGCAGGACATCGCGGACGACGATTGGTTGTTGAGGTCGGAACTGGTCCCGTTGCTGGCGGCAATGGCCAGACAAGGTCTGGTGTTCGACGCGCTGGTGCTGCCGCGCCACGTGCTGAGACTCGTGCAGGTGGTCGACCGCCATCCCGATCTGCAATTCGTGCTGGATCATTGTGCCAAGCCGGGGCTCAGGAGCCGGGATATCGACGGCTGGAAGGAAGACGTCGCGCTGCTCGCCAAACGGCCCAACATCGTCTGCAAATTATCGGGTCTCGTGACGGAAGCCGCGCCGGATTGGCAACTCAACGATTTGCGTGAGGCCGTGGACCATGTCCGCGCCTGCTTCGGGCCGAAACGTCTGATCTGGGGAAGCGACTGGCCGGTCGTCAATCTAGCGGGAGGCTATGAACGTTGGTTTGCAGCCGCCGAGACCTTGCTTGGGGATATGTCGTCGGACGAAAAGGCCAATGTTTTCGGGCGCAATGCCACGCGGGTCTATCTCGGGCGACGCGGACGGCAGACGCGCTGAAGGCTATTTTCCCGCGCCCGTGGTCAGGCCGCTGACGATGTAGCGTTCAAGGAAAATGCCGATCAGAACGAGCGGCGCGATGGCAGCCGTCGATAGGGCCGCCATCGACCACCAGTTTATCCCCTGCGAGCCGGTTTGGCTCGCCACCATGACGGGCAAGGTCTTGGCATCCGTGCTGGTCAACAGCGCGGCGAAGAAATATTCGTTCCAGCACAGCACCAGCGAAAGGATGAAGGCGGCGGCCATGCCCGGAATGGCGAGCGGCAGAATGATGCGGATGAAGGCGCCCCAGACCGACAGGCCATCGACGAAGGCTGCCTCATCGAGCTCGATCGGGATCGAGTTGAACTGGTCGCGCATGATCCAGATCACGATCGGTAGCACGGTCAGCGTGTATAGCAGGATCAGCCCGAGCGTCGTGTCGAGCAGCACCAATGCTTTGTAGAGAACGAGGAACGGAAGCGCCAGCACGACCGGCGGCAGGATCAGCTGGGACATGAAGAAAAACAAAATGTCATCGTTGCGCATCCAGGCGAACTTGTAACGGAAGCGACTGAGGCCGTAGGCCGCAAGCGACCCCAGTACCAGGGCCAGCAGCGAAGCGCCGACCGAGGTGAGGATGCTGTTGACGAAACGGCTCATAAACTCGGTGCGGGCGGTAGACGTCTTCAGAATTGTATCGGGCGATAGTCCGAGCGAGCGCCAGCCTTTCCAGTCCGGCAGAAAATCGAGCCAGGGGATCAGGTGGCCTTGCGTCACGTCGACGGCTGACTTGAACGAGGTCGTGACCGTCCAGTAGATCGGGAAAAGGCAGATGAACGTCCAGAAGATCAGCGCGGCGTAGATCAGAACGCGGCTTGCGAACCTTCTCGCGCCGAGTGCTCCACGACGCTTGCGGACCGGCACTGATGCGACCGTGGTCAAGTGGATAGCTCCTTGTCAGCTGACTCTTTGCGTCCAGCGATGGGACAGGCGCAACAGTACCGTGAGGAAAACGATGATGAGCAGCAGATAGAAGATCGCGAGCCCTGTACCGTATCCGACATTCGAGCGGTCGCGATAGACGCGATAGATGAAGCTCGACACCGTATCGGTTGCGCCGCCGGGGCCTCCCGCCGTTACGTTGATCACGATGTCGGCAAGCTTCAGCTTGAAGATGATGCGGATGATGAGCACGGTGATGCTGACCGGCAGCATGATCGGGAAGGTGACATGCCAGAACGACTGCCAGCCGTTGGCGCCGTCGACCTTGGCGGCCTCAAGCACTTCCTTCGGCATTGCCTGCAGCCCGGCAAGCAGAATGATCATGATGAAGGGAATCGAGACCCAGGCATCCATCGCCTGGATGCTGAATCGCGCAATCCAAGGTGCGGCGAAAAACGCCGGATTGTCCCAACCGAGATCGCGCGCCAGCGTCGCCGCCGGGCCGAAACGGTATTCCATCAGTGATTTGCCGATCATCCAGCTCACGGCGACCGGGCTCAGCATCATCGGCAGCAGAAATACGACGCGAAAGAATTTCCGTCCGCGGATCTCGGCATTCAGAAGCAGCGCCAGCCCGAACGCGATCGCATATTCGCCAAGCACGGACAGGGTGTAGAAGATCATGTTGCCCAGCGCATTCCAGTAATAGTCGTCATGGAACAGGGCGTATAGATTGCTGAGACCGTTGAAGTGCGGACCTTCGAGCGAGGACAGGTTCCAGTCCAGTGTGGCGATGTAGAATCCGAACAGAGAAGGAAAAATCACCACCGCCACAGTGAACAGGACTGCCGGCAAGAGGAAAAGCGCGCGCAGACCACGTTCGCCGCGGGCCATCACCTGTCCGACGCCGAGCGCGACGGACCACAGGACATAGCCATAGAGCACCGGCCGCCAGTCCGAAAACCCGGGCGTGATCGTCCCACTCACATGCAGGATCTGCACGACCAGCACGGTCACCAGCACGAGCGAGGCCAGGACGACGAATCCTCGCCCCAGGGCTTTTCGGGTGGCAGCGATACGTTGCCAAGCGACCTTGTCGTGCCGGACCGCCGCCGCCGGTGATGTGTCCTGCATCAAGATCGCGCTCTGTCGCCTTGAAAGTTTCGGCTGGTGCCGAAAGCGGCACCAGCCCCAGTGAGGTAGAGGACTACGCGCCAAGCGAAGCCTTGTAGAGCCCGATTTGCTTCTCGCGGCCGAGCTGGTCCGTCAACTTCTCCCAGGCTGCGGCGATGTTGTTAGCGCCGGTCTGAGCGTCCACCTTGCCAGCGAAGATCTTGGTCAGTTCGTCCTCTGCAATGCTGTAGTACTGGAAGATGCCGGGAATGCGCGGCTCAACCGCCCGATTGGGATGATTGTACGAGTTGAATTGCGAGTTCAGATAGGAGGTGATGTATTTCTTGTCGTAGCCCGCGGCCACCCATTCGTCGATATTGGAATGGCTGGTCCGGTGAACCTGGAAGCCGGACGGATACATCACCATCCACAGCGACAGGTCCTTGCCGCCGAGATGGGCGGCAGCGCTCCAGGCCGCCTTGTGTTTCTTCGCGTCGCCGTTGACACGAGCCATCACGTAAATGCCCCAGCCCAGATAGGCGCAGTTCGGCGCATGGTTCGGTCCGCTCGCGAGCTTGTCCCATTTGCCGGTCTTGGAATTATAGACGTCGTCCGAACCGGGAAGGATGTCGAAGCCGACGACGTCGCCGACCACCGACGTGTCGCTCGCCTTCGCGACCTGTCCGATGTCTCCCCACCAGGGAATCATCGAGCCGATTCCGGCCAGGAATTGCTGGAAGCCGGTAGTATTCGGATCGGCGTTGAGTTGATCGGCCGGTTCGGAGGGTAGCGCGTCGATGACGTCCTGAATGGCGCGGACCCAGGCCGGATTGTTGATGCGTGGCTTCATTGTGTCGACATCGAACAGCCAGGCTTTGTCGTCGGGATGCTTGGCATAGGCCGTGGCGCGACTGCCGAGGAAATAGAACCCGAACCCACCCCAGGGCTTTGGCGCGTCGAGATAGCCGTAGACGTTCTGGCCCTTGAACTTCTTGCCCTTGAGGAATTTCGTGACGGCCTGCACCTGCTGCCAGGTTTTCGGCATGCCCCATTCGCTGGTGTTGCCGGCGTCCTTCCACGCCTTGGCGAGTGTCGCGTCGGAGAAGATGTCGGTCCGGTAGTTGAAATTGTGGCAGTCGCCGTCGATGGTGACGCGATAGGTTTTTCCGTTCCAGGTCCCGACTGGCGGCTTCAGATATTCGACGTAGTCATCGATGTCGATCTGCTTCTTGACCCACTCTGGCATCTCCGAGGCCAGCCCCTTACCGCACACATCGCCCTCGAAAGGAGCGCCCATCTCGAGCACGTCGAAGTCGACGGTGCCGGTCGCGATCGCCTGCTGCAGGCGCGGGTTGTAGTCGGCCTGCGCAAGATCGATCCAGGAAATTTTCGCGCCGGTATAGGCCTCCCATGGCTTCAGGAATCCGCGGAACAGCAGGTTGTGGAGGTTCTGATTATTGAGTCCCATGAAGGAGAGCTCGACGCCCTTGAACTCGCCTTCTTTCACGCCTGCCTTGGTCGGGCCGAGGCAAAGTTCTCCGACCTTCTGCCAGTCGGAATCGGTCGGCGCGCCCTTGCCGACACCTGGAATCTGCAGGATTTTTGCGCGCAGATCGTCCTGCGCCAGTGCAAGATCGGAGAACGCGCCCAGTGCACCGGTCGTGCCGAGTGCGGCGGCACTTGCCGCGCCCTTGAGAACGGTGCGACGGTCAGGCCGCATCAGCGAATGCTGATCGTGCTCTTGCTGTTTCATCACGAAACCTCCCTTTGTTGATGTTCTTTGCCGCGAAGTCGGGCACCGTTTCTTCAGGACATGTCGTTCACAGACGCATGTATTGCTGCGCTCTTGGTGGCGCAGGACAGGTGGGCAGGCGCGGTTTTGAGTATGCAACGGCGTTGATCAATGTCAACGAATCCACGCCGATGGAACCATCAGCAGAGATCGGCGCGCGTACGGGCCGCGCCACGAGATTACTCCGCCGCTAGCATGACCGCCGTAGCGTCACGCCTCGGGCCCGATGACGCCCTTCTTGAAGACAAAGCAGCCATAGAAGCGGCGCTCGCCAGTTTGGACGACGCAATAGGCCTTCTTCGCAAGATCATAGAAAGCAAACCGCTCGATGCCGGCCATGGGTGAGGCACGGCCCTGAGCCGCATCGACCTCGGCCTGAACTTCGCTTTGTACAGGAGGAACTTCGTTGGGCTGGCCGACGATTTCCATCCGCAGGGCGGGCGTGTCGACAAAGGAGTCGAGCGGCATGACCGAAAGGATGGCGCGCACGGCGCGCGCGGCGGTGACATTGTCAATGCGAAGCAATCGCCCGAGCACAGTCTGGCGGGCGACAGAGTCGGCCGGAAAGTTGGTATCGCAAAGGACGAGATCGTCGCCGTGCCCCATGGAGCGTAACGCGTAGAGCACGTCGGCGTTTAGAAAGGGATCGATCGATTTCAGCACGTTGGACCTCCCCGTGGCTTCTCTTATATATCTGAAAGATATCAATCGACCGCCGCGACTGCCAACGCCGCCGTCTCAGTCGCCAGCCCGTCGCCAGCGCGCCATAATGTCCGCTTTCGGGTTCTGAGGGACCAAGGTCGAGAAGGGGCTGGATGTCCGTTAGTGACCAAAGCCGAGCCACGCTCCCAGAACCGGCCTTATGATACGCCCTGGATCCGCCGCGGTTTTGGACAGGCGACAGCGCAAATCACCGCAGCCGATCGAGCAAAGCCTTCGCCTTCTTCAGATCGTGCGTTTCAAGGCCCTCGGTACACCAGGCGTAGATCGGTTCGAGCAGTTCGAGCGCTTCCTCGCGCCTGCCCTGGTCGATCCATAGGGCTGCAAGGTCCATCGCAGCGCGAAGTTCGAGGGCTTTAGCGCGTTGGCTTCTTGCCGTGGTCAATGCCTGATCGAGCCGTGATTGCGCCTCGGTGTTGGCTTCCGGTGCGCCGCGGACAAGCAGCGCGTGCGCTTTCAGGCGATACAATTCGGCCTCAAAAACCCGTTCGCTATTACGACTGGTCGTAGCGAGGCCCTGCTCGATCAGCTCCACCGCGGCCTCGCATTGATTGCTCAACAACAAGGCCGGACACAAGAGCACGTACAGTGCCGTGATGCCCAGCTGATACCCAGCGCCACGATATTCATTCATCGCGGTCCGGATTTCCTCGAGTGCGCTGGATGAAGGGTCAAGAAAGGTCGCGCATATCCCTCGGACTGCGCGCGCCAATCCTCGCCATTGCCGGAATCCGTGTTCCTCCGACAAGGTGAGACAGCGTTCAGCGTAGCGGTGCGCAGTCAATAGCTCGCCGCGAAGAGCGTGGAGAACAGACGCATAGTAGCAAGCATAAGCCTGCGAATGTGGATGAGCGATCTTGTCTGCCCGCTGAATAGCGGCGTCCATTCGTGTGAGTGCCGTGTCGACATGGCCGAGCAGCCAGAGAACCCAAGACATCAGGGCAAGGTCCGCCACTCCGGCATCCTGGCCAGCTGCACGGGCCTCCAGTCTCTCCTCCTCGGTGCTTGCGTCAAACGCCTCAACGGCCCGTTCGATCGCGTCGCGGGCACCGGTGAGATGTCCCATGAAAAGCCGAATCATGGCTTGCCCCCGCATTGCGTTGAGCAACGCTGGTCGATTGCCGCGCGCCTCGGCGAGATGGAGCAGGACCGCGACCATTTCCTCGGCAACCGGCAACTCACCGCGAATAACGCTCGCGGTGGCCAACCAAAACATGACTTGCAGCTGCTCCGGGGGATCTCCGAGGCGCTCGCACAACTCGCGCGCACGCGTGAACGTCGCCACCGCCTTGTTCGAGGCAGGGCCCTGGGTAGCTATCAGGCAGGGTCCCAGAGCGAATTGGAAATCAAGCTCCAGCCTGTCCTTCCGTGCCCCGTCGACCAAATGAACCGAGGTCTCGATTCCTCGCTGCAGGTGAACGATGGCTTCGAGGTTGGCGGAGCGCATGGCGGCCTTCTTACCGGCCTGCAGCCAATATCCTCCCGCTTTTTCAAACAGTCCCGCCACCGTGAGATGGTGCGCGAGAGTTTCGGGTTGAGCCTCCACAATTTCCGGGAACCGTTGCTCGAAGGCGTCGGCGATGCTGGCGTGCAGCGTTGCGCGTCGGCCCTTCAAGAGTCCCGAGTAGGCGGCGTCCCGCACCAGCGCGTGTTTGAAGGTGTAGACCGCGTGTGGAATTTCACCCCGGCAGAACAACAGTTCCGAGCGCACCAATTGGTCGAGCGCCTCGTCCAATCTCTGCTTCGGCAGCCAGGCGACGGCACTCACAAGTTCGTAATGAAATTCGCGACCTGCGACGGCTCCGATTTGGGCGACGTCCCGCACCGGTGACAACCGGTCAAGACGAGCCATCAACGAAGCTTGCAACGTGGTTGGGATCGCCAACGACGGTAGAGGCGCCTCGAGAACATATTCACCCTCCCGTTCTCGCAACAAGCCGCCTTCCAGCACCATCTTCGTTAGTTCCTCGACGAATAGCGGCACCCCATCGGTATGTGCGAGAATGTGCTCCATAACCTCCTTGGGGAGCGGTTTGCCACCGGTCACCCGCAGGACCAACGCTGTTCCGTCGCGTCGGCCAAGGCGAGTCAGCCGGATCGTTGTGGTGTGGGGATAGCTCGGCCAGGGCGAAGTGAATTCAGGCCTCGCCGTGATCAGCAAGAGTGTCCGAAGCTGCGGCACGTGCTCCACAGTAGCTACGAGGAGCTCAAGCGAGGTTGGGTCAATCCAGTGTACATCTTCGAAAATGAGCAAAACCGGCCGCTGCGCCACTAACCCATCGAGCTGGGCCAATAGTGCCGCAAAGGTCTTCTCTTTGCGTTTTTGTGGCGTGAGGTCTTGCAGTCGGTAGTGATCATCGGTCGGCAGCGCCAACAAATTGGCGAGAACTGGCAGGTGTTCGGGATCGTGCGTGGATTGCGCGAGTAGAACTTCCAGTTTGGATAGCTTCTCCTGAGGTGAGTCGCTGTGCTTGAACCCGGCCGCACGTTCGAGCTGGCTGATAAACGGGAACAAGGCGCTCTGGGTATGATGCTCGGAGCAGAAATAGCGCAGTGTGATGTGTGATTCCCCCTGGAGCCGCTCATTGAGCGCCAAAGCAATGTGAGATTTGCCAATACCCGGCTCTCCCGTAAGCGTCACCACCCGGCCTTCTTCCTGTGTAGCTTGTCGCCAGCGGCGTAACAGCAGCTCTATTTCCTCCTCACGCCCGAACAGCGGCGGCAGCTTGGTGGTGTGCATGGCCTCGAAACGGCTCTCTACACCGCTCATCTCCAGCACCTGATAGACTCCGAGCGGCTCCTCCCAGCCTTTCAGCGCGACCGGACCGAGGTCGCGGTAGTGGAACTCTCCCGCGGTGAGCCGGCGCGTGCACGCGCAGATCAACACAGTCCCCGGCTCGGCCATCGCTTGCAGGCGCGCGGCAAGGTTCGGCGTCTCACCAACAACCTCTCGCTCTGCCGGAACATTCTCAATCAGCAGCTCGGCTACGACCACGGTGCCCGTCGCAATTCCGATGCGAATCTGCAATGCCGCGGCGGCATTCCGGATGCTCGCTACGGCATGAATGAGTGCGAGTGAGGCGCGCACCGCCAGTTCGGCATCATCCTCATGTGATTGCGGATAGCCGAAGTAGACCAACACACCGTCACCCATATAGCGAGCAATCCTTCCCTGATAACGGCCTATGACTTCTGCGATACTGGTTCGATACGCGCCAATTAGCGCTCGCATGTCCTCCGGGTCCAACCGCGCCGCAAGGGCCGTGGAGCCAACCAAGTCACAAAACATCACCGTGAGATGGCGCCGCTCGCCTTCATCCGGTCGCCTCAGTTCGGTCGCTGTTTCCGCCGGTTCAGGCCTGGCTGCGTCATCACGCTCCGCGATCGCGCGCAGCATCTTGCGGCGATGACCCAACAGGACGCCGAGGTCCTTGAGGTCCTGGTCTGTCAGGTCGCGGACGACCGAGAGGTCAATGCCGTTCTCGGCGAAGCGCTGGGCATACTCTGACAAGCCGATCGATTCGAGCCACTCGGTGACGCCCCTCATGGCAAATTGGCTCCTCCCTGGGCTCGGTCCTCAGCTCCCGCAAGTATCGCTTCCAAGCGCAATCATCCCGCCCTGCACCGAGCCCAACCGAATCTGGTCATGGTATCTCCTCCAAAAAGGTACGATGGTGAGGGTTGCGGCAAGCGCCAACTCACTTCTTCCGGACTAAGTCAGCAGAAAGACAACCGCTGCATGCGACCGAATTGCAGCCGGGGAGCGACGAATCGTGTCTTCGATGCCGCTCGACATGGCGAGCGGTGAATTTCCGCTCGGAGATTAGTCCTCGCAGCAAAAAAAATGGTTCACTGAAAAGATGCTTCGCTGGAATGAGTTGTTGCCTTGAAATCAACTCCCAACAGAGTCAGCAAAGCCCGCTCACTCGGTCGAAAATGGCCGACTTGGCATTGATCTGCATCTCGCCAATCCAACACCGCGTGCTCTGTGAATTGCATCACAGCTACAACGCGACCACCGTGCTATTCAGCGCAAGCGCGGCCTTGGGTCAACGGGGAGGTGGATGAGGCGACGCCCGGATCGCGTCCGTTGCAAAGGCCGCGACCGATAGATCGCTCTAACCGTACTGACCACTGCAACGGCGGCCACCAAAACTCCGCGACGGTCGAAGGCCGCAGCGTTCTCGCCTGGAATAAGTTGAAGGGACCGACCGAGCCAATGGCTCTAACCAGCAGTTACGAACACGTCATCATAGTCGGGGCGGAATAGTGAATCGTAAGCGCAGAGTTAGCGCAGCTTCTTAGCTCTCGCACACACTGCAGAAGCGCGTCCGCTCCTTTTGCATGAGACAAAGGAGGACTCCGATGCCCACACGCCAAACAGAAATTATTGCTTCCGAAGGGGGTGAGAAGCGACCAAAGAGAGCGATCACGCTCGGAGGAGGTGGGCCGGCAGCAGGATTGCATCTCGGGATTCTGAAGGCATTTGAGAAGTACGCTCCCGAGATTACTTTTGATGTGTGGTCGTTATCCTGCATTGGTGCCTGGGTCGGCATCGTTTACAACCAGTACGATGGGCCGAACAAGGCTGGCCAGGCATACGACTTCTTCAAAACCCACATATTTCGGGACGACGAGAGCTACAGTCGTTTTCCCATTAATTCTGTGTTTGGAACGAACTGGTTCGGCAACACAGAGGCGTTCTGGAAGTTCATCTCGGATCTTAACAACTATCAGGGTGTGTGGCTGCCGCATAGAATGACGCGGGCCTTTTTCGAAACCATATCGATGCTTTCTGACCCCAGAATCAAATGGGACATCGGAGACATCAATGGCTGGATTCTCAATCAGGTCTTGGCGCCTCACCCCTTTGTCCGCTATCTGACCTCTATGATGTTCCTGTCCGACGTTAATGGTCTCTCCAGAATCAATTATCCAAACAGCCGCTTTATGGAGAGCATACGTTTCGACAGGCTGTACGGGCAGGGTGTCCCGCACATATTTCACAATGCCTTCGATCTTCACAAGCAGGATCTCGCGCTTTTTGCCAATTGGAAAATGAAGAGCGAGCGGTATGAGGGAGACATTAACGGATCCACCCTGTGTGCCTGTTCAGCCCTTCCGTTCGTCGAGGAAACCGTCGACATAAGGGGGACCACGTATTGCGAAGGAGCTCTAGTCGACACGGTCAATTTCTTAGACCTCCTCGAAGAGCACCCTGATCTCGACGAGATATGGGTATGCAGGATTGTCGACAGGAAGCAAATTCATGAACCAAAGAACCTGCACGATGCGTTGGCAAATCTTTGCCAATTGTTCGCAGCCACCGTCGGGGAGGACGATGTGAAACTGTTCGAATATCATGTCGCGTGCGACACGCTGCCATCTGGGAAGGAGTGGAACGGTACCGTCGTCGAGATTCACGTGCCGCATCACATCGACTTCAAATGGAACCACAGCAATTTAGAAAGGGGCCGAGACCTCGGCAAGAGCGCCGCAATGAAAGCAATCGAAACGTACAAGAAAGAGGGTCAAACATTTGCGAGCGAAAACAGAGAGCCACGGTTCATAAATGGGAGCCCTCCCGCACGCGGAAGACAGAAACCCAAGATTGACGTGGCGGCCTGACAACGTCCAACCTGAGCGGATCAAGCAGGCCTCCGCGGGGCATTACGGCGTTGAATAAAGTCATCACCCGGTACGCGTTGCGTCGGAGCGCGAGGCGGAAGGTAACGGCATGGCAGCGCGTGGATCAGATGGACTGCTTCTTTGCGTGGGCCTCCTGCTTGCGATGCCGGCGTTGGCCGCTACGCCAGCCGACCGGGATGAGTGCGCCGTCAGCGCCGACAAGCCCGAGGTCGGGGGCGCGGCTTGCAGCCGCATCGTCGACGATGCAAACGAGTCGGCAGCTGAACGCGTCGAGCCCTTCAAAAACCGCGGCCGCGGCTCCTTCCACAGGAAGGATTACGACGGCGATCCGAAATATGGCTTGGGCCTACAACAACCGTGGTAATTTCCGATGTTCCAATCGTTCAGATCGCTTGCTTGCCTGCCAGGGCCGGCGGTGAGAGCGAACTAGCGTACCGGTCCGAACGCCCGCGATGTCGATAAAGTCATGGATTTGCGGCGCGAGCACAGGTCTATCCCTCTTGCTTGTCATGCTCGTGGGGGTACGAGCCGTGACCGCGGATAGTGAGATGGACGCGCATGTCCGAGAGATCGTGACGGAGAGCCTGGCTCCCGCGGCGACGGCCGAGCATCCGGGCGGTGTCGCCGCCGCGGTTTACGCCGGCGGCAGGATGCAGTTCCTTAACTTCGGGCTGGCCGAGCAGACCGAGAAGCTGCCCGTCACGTCGGACACGCTCTTTAACGTTGCTTCCGTACGGAAGGTGTTCGAAGCTACACTGGTCGCGATAGGTGTGATCCGCGGCGAATTGAGGTTGGATGAGCCCGTCAGCAAATATCTCACCGAATTGAACGGCCACTATATTCGTCGGGTGACCATTGGCGAGCTCGTTACCCACACCTCCGCTCTCTTGCTACCCACTGATCATCCGCCGTGGCCGAACGTCTCATATTCCTTGCCCGAATTCATTGACATGCTGAATGCCTGGACCCCGCCCGACGGCGAGGAACCTGGCAAGCAGCGCATCTATACGCATGCCGGTTACGTCCTGCTGCAGCTGGTGCTTGAGCGCCGTTACGGCCTCCCGATCGCACAGCTGATGAAAGACCGCATACTAACGCCCCTTGGCATGCACTCGACGCTGATCCCGGAACGTGGGCCTGACAACCGTGCGATTATGCCGGCGGACTTGTTGCAGAAAGCCGTTCAGGGCTACTCCGACCAAGGCAAGCCGATTGGTCCGATCGGAAATCAGCAGAGCTACTTCGATTTTCCGGGCACCGGACAAATGTTCTCCTCCGCGCAGGATCTCGCCAGGTTCATGGCCGCCTGCATTGACGGAAACGTGGCCGATCCACAGCTGCGCGAGGCTCTGCGAATGACCCAAAGGCAGATAGTTCGCATCGACGAAAAGTTCGGGCAGGCGATGGCTTGGGAAAACGTCGAAATTGACGGCGTGGAGATCGTCGACAAGCCGGGGGGCCTGAACAACGCGTCGGCCTATATGGGGCTTGTGCCTGCGCGAAAGATCGGAGTGCTTCTGTTGGCAAACCGCGGCGAGTTTCCGCATGAGATCGCCCGCTATCGCATCCTACCGGCGCTATCGCGACTGTAGGTCTGAACTCCCGGCCGATTGAGCGGCCCAAGCTTGCAAGAGGGGCGCGCTGATGCATACTTCCCCTCTCCATCACACCAGAGCGATTAAAATTGTTCGACTTCAGCGTTATTTGTGCGCGCCTCTGCTCACCCGCTTCACCTCCGTAATTGCTTCCATCCGGGCAGACGGGACATGGCAACAGATCAACGAGCGCTGGCATCGCATCATGTGAATGTCGGCTTCTGTCTCGGACATTTGACTTGACATCCGTGATGTCCGCCTCATGCTAAAGCCGACTTTGTCGCGACGCTGACTGACGCCGCCTCTTGTCCCTGAGCAGATCTGAAAGCAGTGCGAACGCCTCAGCGGCGTTTCGACTTGCCAGCGATCAATCGGCGCGTCCGCGGGTCGTTTGCGCTGTCGGCGCGATATTCTGGTTCAGCCGGAAGAAATTCGTCGGATCATATTTGTTCTTGAGCGCAAGCAGCCGCACATAGTTCTCGCCGTAGGCTGCCTCTATGCGCTCCATTCCTTCCTCGCCGAGATTGTTTGCGTAGACGCCGCCGGTCGAAAAAGGTCGCATGGCGTCCCACAACTCGCGCGCCCAGCGGATGCGCATCGCGTCCTCACCCGGATCGTCCCAGATGGCAATGGGGAAGCAATCGTACAGCGCATCACGGTTCGCATAAGGTGTGGCGTCGACCGGTATGCGCGCGATCGCTCCGCCGACATGCTGCAGCACAAGCAGCGATTCCGCGGGGGCGGTCGCGTATCCGTTCAAGAGTGTATCGATCGCCGCCTTGGACAGTTCGCGCAGGAACTGTGCCTTCCAATAATAACGACGGCCGCGCGGAAAGATGGCATCGCCGGCGGACTGGATCTCCACATAAGAACGCGGCGCAATTTGATCCTGGATTGGCGCTCCGTATCCGCGCAGCGGCTTGAGGATCCGCTCGCCTTCATCGATTGGACCGATATAGCAGGCCGAAATGCTGAAGACCCGCTCGCCCGATGGCGTCGTCGCTAGCGCCGCATCCAGGCTCAACTCGTCCGCGGCCGTGCTCGCAAAGGCCTGGTAGAAGCGCATCGCGTCGTGCGCCCGCTCGTAGGGGTACGCGATCGAGCCCGCCAACAATACGGGACCGACTGGAAACAGCCGGTACTCAAAGCTCGTGACGATTCCGAAATTACCGCCGCCGCCGCGGATCGCCCAGAATAGATCGGAATGTTCCGCAGCGCTCGTGTGCAACAGTCGACCGTCCGCCGTGACGACCTCCGCTGAGACCAGATTATCGCAGGAAAGACCATATTTGCGCCCGAGCTTGCCGAAGCCGCCGCCAAGCGTCAGCCCGGCAATGCCAGTGTCGGCATTGACTCCCATCGTTGTCGCAAGACCGTATGCCTGAGTTGCGGCATCAAACTCGCCGAGATTCAGCCCTGCCTGGGCTCGCGCGGTTCGTTTGTTCGGATCGACTTCGATTTGCTTCATGCGCGAGAGATCGATGACGAGGCCATCGTTGCACACCGAAGAGCCCCCGATGTTGTGGCCGCCGGCCCGCACGGCGACGAGCAGGGAGTGCGACCGCGCGAAATTGACCGCCGCAGCAACGTCGTCAGGGCCGGCGCAGTAGACGATTGCCGCTGGATGTCGGTCGACCATGCCGTTCCACACTTTTCGCGCCTGGTCGTAGGCCACATCGCCCGGCGCGACCACTTCGCCGCGGACCGTTCGCCTCAGGAGGGCGGCGTCACAAATTTGCGGGCCCAATACACCGTTGTCGCTCTCTGTAAACCTGGTTGCGTCCATGGCGGCCTCCCGTTCTGCTGCTGCGACGCAGCGCAACGGCAAGGAGCGTCCCACGTTGCTCAATCGCCCGCAAAATCGAATTATTGAGTCGCCAGATGAGCTGAATTCACCTACGCTTACGGAATGCGAAAGCTTCCGCCTTTGGGATCGCTGCGCGCCTTCGAGGCTGCCGCAAGGCACATGAGCTTCCGCGAGGCGGCCCAGGAACTCGGCGTCGCGCCGACCGCGATCAGCCACCAGATTCGGACACTTGAGGACATTTGTGGTCAGCCGCTCTTTCGTCGTCGCCCGCGTCCCCTTGAATTGACAAGCGCCGGGGAACGACTCTTTCCGGTAGTTAGAAACGGTTTCGACGCGTTTGCGAGCGCGATCGCCTCTGCGTCCCCGCGCGTCAGTCACAAGCGCTTGCGAGTGACAAGCCCCAATGCCTTTGCCAGCCGATGGTTGGTCCCGCGACTGCCGAAGTGGCGCGAGGCTTATCCGAAGATTCCATTGGAGATCATCGGGACGGACGCAGTCCTCGATTTGCGCGTCGGAGAAGCCGACATCGCAATTCGCTACGCGCGCCGCATGCCGCTCGATCTAAGCGGCAGGGAGATATTTCGCGACACGTTCTTTCCGGTATGCAGTCCCGAATTATTGGCGAGGCGAGGACAGCGAATCGATCGTGCCGCCGATCTCTTGCACTATCCATTGATTCACTTCGATTGGATGAACCGCGACCGTGACGCGCCGACCTGGTCGCGCTGGCTCGCGACCGCGCGATCGATCGACCCCGGCATTCCCGAGACCAACAAAGCGTGGGACTTGAGTTTCAGGGAAGAACTGCACGCAATTGATGCTGTGGTGGCAGGTCAAGGCATCGCCATGTTCAGCGATGTGGTCGTTGGCCGCGAGCTCAAGAGCGGAGTTCTCGTCAAGGCTCACGATCTGTCGCTGTCAGGCTATGGTTTTTACGTTGTTCACGTTCCCAATCATCCCGAGCATCCCAGCATCGAAGCCTTCTCTTCCTGGTTACGCCTCGTCTGACTTGCCCTTAGCAGCCGAGGGGTGGTTGTGGCGCTGATGCGAAGGATAGGCGGATTGTGAAATGATCCGCTTACCGGGAGGTGGTTCGAGAGTGATGGGCGACCGGCCAGAACGCTCCGTGGTCCAAAAGCCGGAAGTCCCTTCGCACCATCTTAAGATCGTTATGCGGTCGGTCCCGCATTCGTCGGAAATCACGACGAGGCGTTGGCCTGTGTACGGCGTGCCTTCGATCAGGATGGCCTGTGATTCGAAGTCCTGATCAGTAGCGCCTGACGCCGGCGGTGTGATTTCGGTGATGCGGCCGTACCGATCTATGCAGTCCCGACGCGTCGCCGAGTGTTGCCTGCGAGGCCATCCCGTAGGCGGAATATCCGCGGCCATTGTTCGAATAGATCGAGAAGTTCGGGTCCGCGGCCGCAGCCGCGGCGGGCTCCGAGGCCGCCTGCCATGCCGCGGCGGGCGTCGCAAGGAGTGCGGAAAGAACGAGCGTTGCGCCCAAGAATTTCAAGCTTATCATGCTATCCTCTTGTTACTGACACGCAACCCAACCCGTACTGTCCGTTGACATCGCTGATAGTTAGGCGTCGGCATTCCCTGACGCAGGGGTGGCGCAATCACGCTTCGGTGATGATGTCACAACCAGGATCACAACAGCGGCGTCGTTTTGCGCGAGCTTCAGGGCCCCAGGGAGACCGCACCGTCGACGAAGCGCAGCTCCGGCGTCGCCACCTTCCGCCCGGTCAGCGCCTGCCACTGCGATCCGCGCCATCGTGACGTGCCACCGTTCTGGGCGGCGCTCAGCGGGAATCCGGTCGCCAGCTCTCATTCCGGTTAATAGCTGTGATCCTCCAGCGGACGTGATGTCGGTGCGCCATCTCGCGAAACAGTGTATCATACCGCGACACGCCATAGGCGTTTCGGTCAAATGCCATCGTCGGCTGATCGTCGTTGAGGCGGCGTCGTCCGGGGTACCCACCCGGCGTTGGACGGTCGGTCAAACTACCGATTTGGGCGGGACGCCAGGCGCTTTTTTCCTTGAGCGCGGATTTCCGCCGTCCAATAATGGCTGCTCGCGAAGGATCTGAAAGGCAGAATTGCAATCGATGCTTGCTTAGCAAAGTTCGCATACATCCGCGTTGGGGGTGAGTATGCCGATGAAGGGAGAGTTTTCGGAAGCTTCTGAACTTCGTTGGCTCCAGTCCGTCAACGAATATTATGTTCAAACCGATTTCGACTACAGGAGAGTGTGGCACAGCGGCGATAGCCTCGCCTATCATTTTGGCTACTACGGTGACGGTGTCAACGAGCACGGGCATGCATTGACGAATGCCAACGAGGTGCTTGCGGAAATTGCTCGCGTAAAGCCCGGGGATCGGGTCCTGGACGCCGGCTGCGGCGTCGGTGGCAGCAGCTTTTGGCTGGCGGCAAGGCGCTCGGCTCAAGTCGTCGGGATTACGCCTGTGACACAACATGTCCATGCGGCCCGAAAGCGAGCTCACGATCTTTCGTTGAGTGATCGGGTGAGCTTCTACGTGGCTGACTACGCAAACACCCCTTTCCCAAAAGCTTCCTTTGACGTGATCTGGGCCCTCGAAAGCCTCTGCCATGCGGAAAGCAAGAGCGCGTTTTATCGCGAAGCCGCACGGCTTCTTCGCCCCGGCGGTCGAATCGTCATCGCGGAGTACATCCGCACCTCGCGCGATCTGGGGACGAGGACCGATGTGCAAATCCGCGAATGGCTGGATGGCTGGTGCATTCCGGACATCGATACGGCGGACGAGCACGTGGCGGCGGCTACCAGCGCCGGCTTTGGCGGGGTTCAGTTAGCTGACTATACGGGCACGACCAACCGCTCGTTGCGCCGATTGTACAAGCTCGCATGCATCGCCCGTCCGATCGACCAGATTCTATACGGCCTTGGGCTTCGCTCGAAGGCACAGCATGGAAATGTAATCGCCTCACTGAGGCAATATCAACTCCTCCAGAGAGGCGCTTGGTTCTACGGCATTCTCTCAGGTAGCCTATGAACGTACCGCCCCTGAAAAGCGCTGGGAGTCTGGTGCCCGTCGTGCCCGGATACTCCGTGTTCGGACGATGCTGGGAGGATGCGATCAGCATCACCTTTGCCGGACACGACAGTTCGAGCGGCCGAGCCGTTTACCTCAGAATGAACAAGCTCCGTCGCCCAGACGCCGGCCGTCGCAGTCCATTGCGAAGAGATTTCGAGATTTGCGCCAAGGCCCAATGTAATGCGATCCTGAAGCCACTGGATTTTGTGAAGCTGGACGAAGCGGAATATCTCGTATCACCGGATGATGGAACGCTGCCGCTTGCGGAAATATTGCTTCAGAAGCAACCGTCTTTTGCCGAATCGCTAGAACTTCTGATTCGGATCGCCGACGCACTCGCGGAAGCGCATCAGGAGTGCATCGTACACTGCAACCTCAGTCCCGGGACCATATGGACGGATAATGATTTGCGCCAGGTGAGGCTGACCGATTTTTCGCGCGCCACATTTGCGAGCGAGATTTCGCCGGAACATCACCCTCACATCGACTTTCATTATCTCGCTCCGGAACAAACCGGCCGGACGGCCCGTGCGGTTGACGCTCGATCCGATCTCTATTCGGTGGGCGCGGTCGGCTATCATCTGCTTTGCGGCCGGCCGCCCTTCGACGACATCGAGCCGCTCGCGCTGATACATGCGCATCTCGCTCGCGTCCCGACGTCCATTCACGTTGTCAATCCTGAGATACCGCAAGCCGTATCGTCAATCCTGGCTAAGCTGCTGTCGAAAGCTCCGGAAGAACGCTACCAGACGGCCATCGGGTTGAAATCCGATCTCCAGCAATGTTTGAAGCAGTGGCGCGCGCACGGCAGCATTGTGGACATCAAGATCGGGTTAACCGACGCGTCCGCGATATTTAAAATCTCGAATAAGCTGTATGGGCGCGATTCCGAGCGAGCGGTCTTGCAAGCCGCCTTCGATCGAGCGAGGGATGGGGGAGCCGAACTTGTGCTCATATCAGGCCCTCCCGGAATCGGGAAATCGTTTCTGGCGCAATCGCTGCAGTCGGCAGCAAGATCCTCAGGCGCTTTCGTAAGCGGCAAATCCGATCAGTACAAGCAGAACGAGCCCTATTCGGTCATTGCACAGGCGTTCGGAATCCTGATCGAGCAGTTACTCTGCAACAATCCGGAGCGGATCCGAATATGGCGGGAGCGCGTGATCGAGGTGGTTGGGCCGAACGCCAACCTGATCGTCGATGTTATTCCCGCTCTCGCCGATCTGATCGGCCGCGGAGAAGCGCTTCCGGAGCTTCCAACCACGGAGAAGCGACATCGCTTCAACTATGCATTTCGTCAATTCGTGAAAGTCTTCTCGAACCGAGATCATCCGTTATGTATTTTCCTTGATGACCTTCAGTGGGCGGACCCCGCGTCATTGGCGTTGATCCAATCCCTGTTGACCGACAGGGAAATTTCCCATCTCTTGGTAGTAGGAGCGCTCCGTCCGAGTGAGGACATTGGCGACGATGGCGTCGGCAGGCGTCTCGACGAGATCGCAAGATCTGGAGTGCGGATTACCCGCATCTCACTGTCGCAGTTGGACATCGTTCATATTTGCGAATTATTGCGCGATACGCTGGACTGTTCCGAACAGGAAGCGGCGTCTTTTGCCGCGCTCGTGAAGACGAAGACGGACGGAAATCCATTCTTCATAAGCCAATTCCTTTCGTTTCTGAACCATCAGAGGCTTGTCGTATTTGATTTCGCGCAAGGCCGCTGGGTCTGGGATCTTCGCAGAATCTCGGAAGAGGGCATCACGGACAACGTGCTGGTGCTGATGAAGCGCAAACTGGCCGACGTGCCGGATATGGTGCAGTCGGCGTTGGGCGTCGCATCCTGCGTCGGGAACCGGTTTGCGGCCTCTACTCTTTCCCTCGTAATGCGGGAGCCGACGCTGTCGATTGTGGAGGTCCTGCGTATTGCGGAGCGTGAAGGGCTCATCATCTCGATCGGCGAGAGCGAGGCAAAGGACGAGTTCGAGTTCAAGTTTCTCCACGACCGGGTGCAGCAGGCCGCCCACGCACTCATCCCGGAGGCGTCTCGGCCGGCCCTGCGACTGCAGATTGGGAGGCGCCTCCTAGCCGCGCTCCCTGCAGCGGAGCGCGATGCCGCAAGCTTCGTTATCCTGGACAACCTGAATTCGGCAATGCAGTTGATTACCGATCGTCCTGAGACGGAATCTCTTGCGCGGCTGAATGCCCATGCAGGACGCCGGGCTCGCGAAATTGCTGCATTCGATGCGGCCCTTGGTTATTTCAGAAATGGCATCAAGCTGATCCAGCCTGATGGCTGGAGGCGGCACCGCGAACTGACGCTTGATCTTCACCTCGGTTGCTTCGAATGCGCCTACGTGGTCGGCCAGGTTGAGGAAGCCAATGCTCTATTCGTCGCCATCCTCGACAATTCGGCGGCCCCAATCGACAAGGCGAAGGCCTACTACCTCAAAATTTTGCTGAACACCGGCATGGACAAGAGCGAGGAGGCTGTCGCCATCGGGCGTGAGGCGCTTCGATTGTTCAACGAATATCTTCCGGAAAATCCGACCCAGGTGCAGCTCTTCCGGGAGCTTGCGGCCGTCATCTTGCGTCTTCGAGGAAGGCGCGCAAGCGAACTCGTCGATCTGCCAAAAATGACTGACCCATCAACGGAGGTGGTCGTAACGCTGCTAATGAGCATCTGCCCCGCGGCGTACTTCAGGAATCCCGACCTGATGGTCTTTGCTGCACTCCGCATCATGAACCTTTCCCTGCGGCACGGAAACTCCCGCGCATCCTCGTTCGGATACGTGCTGTACGGTCTAGCCAGAGGCGCCTTGTTCGGCGACTACAAGGGAGGCCATGAATTCGGCCGCCTGGCGGTGCAATTGGCGACATCTGACGCCGACCCGAGTCAGCAATGCAAGATCATCACGATTTTTTCGGGATGGCTGAATTTCTGGCGTGAACCGGTCGATGACAGCGTCCGACTCCTGAGATCATCGTTAAAGCTGGCGTTGGAGGCCGGCGACATTCAATACGCGCATTATGCCGTGTTGCAGACGATCTTCCTGCGATTTGCGCGAGGCGCGAATCTCGATGAGCTGAGGAACGAGATCGATCAATACCAGCCTGTCATCGAACGGGCGGCGGACTGGTTTACGCAGACGACGTTCGGTTTCCGAAGACAGTTCATACTTGCGCTGCAGGACCGGAAGGGCGGCTTAACCGACTTGAGCGATATTGGCTTCGATCGAGATTCTACGGCGTCCGTTCTGCGCGCGGCCGGGAATCTCACGGCCCTTACCTACTATTTCGTCGCCAAGGCGCAGCTTGCCTATTTGTTCGGGTCGTTTTCCGAGGCGCGTCGATATTCGGACGCTGCCGACGCAGGGATCAAGACGATCGTAAACCAGATCATCGTTGTCGAGCACTATTTCTACCGAGGGCTGATCAGTGCGGCGCTGATGCGTCAAGATGGAACCGACCGCGCGGCGCTCTGGACCGCCCTCAGGCGATGCAGCGCCAAGCTGGCCCGGTATGCAAAGAACTGCCCGGAGAATTTCGCCAGCCATCACCACCTGCTGCAAGCGGAGACGGCATCCGTCGGCGGAAGGAATGAAAGAGCGGCTGTTCTTTTTGACGAAGCCGCTGCGCTTGCCCGGCAGCAGACATTTCACCAGATCGAGGCGCTCGCGAACGAGCTCGCGGGCGAGCGCTATCTTGCCTCTAATCGCGAGCGCGTCGCTAGCACATACCTGCTTGCCGCCCGGAAATGCTACGTGCAGTGGGGCGCGTTCGCGAAGGCCAATCAACTCTCGCAGAAATACGGTGTGGTATTTCAGGTGCCGAACCTCGATGTGCCGTCTGACGTTTCGGCGGGGCGTCGCTCGGAGACGCGAACGGACATCATCGATGTCGATACCGTGATGCGGGCCACAATGGCCCTGTCCGGCGACCTGGAGTCCGATCGCCTGCTTGGCAAGCTCATGCGGTTGATTCTCGAGTGCATGGGAGGGGAGCGAGCCTTCATGCTTTCGAAACGCGCCGGTGCTCTGCAAGTCGAGGCGATGGGTCTTACCGACGGCACACAAGTCCGCCTGGACCTGGGACCGGACGCGAGAAATGGTCTCCGATTCTCCGAAAGCGTGGTCAACTATGTCCTGCATACCGGACGGGAGATCGTGCTGGAAGACGCGAAGGCGGATGCGCGTTTTCAGACCTGTCCGTATGTCGCCGGGGGCAATCCCCGATCGATCGCGTGTGTTCCGATAACGAAGATGGGAGCTACAGACCGGGTGGCATATGTCGAAAGCAGCCGCTCTGGAGCGTTTTCCGACGAGAGAGTGCGAGGCTTGATCCTGCTATCGCAGCAGGTTTTCGCCGCGATCGAGAATATGCAGCTTCAGACGAGGCTGAACGAGAACAGCGAGACGCTGAAGTCGGCCCTGCAAAGCGTTGAACTGCTCAGCGGAATCCGGAGCCATCTGGCCAAATTCGTTCCGAGGTCGGTGCAACGGCTGATTGAGAACAACCCTCTGGATCCGGATCTGGCGACGCATGAGCAGGACATAACCGTCATGTTTCTCGATGTTGCCGGCTCTACAAGCATGAGCGAGCAACTCGGGTCGGAGGAATTGAAGCGCATCATCGAGACCTACTTTTCTGGCTTCGTGGACGATATTTTCCGCAACGGCGGTGAGATCAACGAAGTCGCCGGGGATGGGTTGATGATCGTGTTCCAGCACCCGGACCCGAACGAGCACGCCAGACTGGCCACACGTTCCGCAATTTCGATAAGAGAGAAGACCTCTGCGCTGAACGCCAACTCTGGAGGAGAATGGCCGCGTGTGGTCATCAATATCGGAATTCATTCCGGAACGGCGCTGGTGGGCGCCAACAAGATCGAGAGCGCAGCAGAGACGCTGTGGGTGTATACCGCGACCGGATACTCGGTAAATGTCGCCGCCCGAATTGGTTCGGCCGCTTCAAACGGCGCGATCCTGGTGAGCGAAGCGACGGCAAGCCGGCTCGGTTCGGAGTTCCATCTCGTTGCCAGAGGCGGTCAGGCCTTCAAGGGGGTTAGCGAACTGATCGGCGTCTATAGCGTCGAAGACAAAGCGGTGGGTTGAACGACGAATGTTGGCGGTGCCTGGTCGAAGGGAGGATCTCGATGACGAACAAGGTCGTGGTGCTCGGAGGCGGCGTGGCGGGGCTCAGCGCGGCGCACGAACTGGTCGAGCGAGGCTTCACCGTCGAGGTTTATGAAAAGGCGCTCACCTTGGGTGGCAAGGCCCAGAGCAACACCTACGCGGTCGGAGGACCGGGAAAGCCGCTGCCGGGTGAGCATGGCTTTCGTTTTTTTCCCGGCTTCTACCAGCATCTGCCCGATACGATGAGCAGGATACCGTTTTCTGCATCGAACGTCCTGAACAATCTGGTCACGGCAAAACAGACCGGGGTCGCTCAGGAGACAAAGCCGCTCTTTGTATTTCTCACCTATATTCCAAAAACGCTGCAGGACTGGTTGATGGTCCTTCAGGACTGGTTTGACAGGGCCGAACTTGGTCTGAAGTCAGGAGAGGCCGAATTCTTTGTAGCATGTCTGCTCGATTTCATGTCGACTTGCACCAAGAGGAGATTGGCCAAGCTGGAGTACAAGAAGTGGTGGGACTATGTCGATGCCCCGAGCCACTCAATTCAGTATCAGAAACTGTGCGCGGCCGGGCTGACCCGCTCGCTGGTGGCGATGAAGGCGGAAGAAGCCAGCACCCGGACCGTCGGTACGATCCTCGTGCAAATGATGATGGCCATGACGTCGCAAGCCGCGACAATGGACCGGGTTCTCAATGCCCCGACCAATGACGCCTGGATCAAGCCATGGACCGACTATCTCTCTGCACAGGGGGTGACATTCCATGTCGGCCATGACGTACAAAGCCTGCAGTTTGATGGTTCAAGGATCACGGGGGTCACGGTTCAGACTTCGAGCGGTAGTCAAACGGTGACCGGCGACTACTATTTGGCTGCGTTCCCGGTGGAGGTCGCTCAAAACCTGTTCACGCCGCTGCTGGGTTCTGCACCCTCGCTGCAACGGATAGTCAACCTGCGAACCGAGTGGATGAACGGGATCCAGTTCTACCTGCTGCGCGATGTGAAGTGCTGCGCAGGCCACGTCATCTGTGCGGATTCGTCCTGGGCGATCACCTGCATTTCGCAGCCGCAATTCTGGAGCGGAGTGGACATGACGAAATTCGCGGATGGATCGATCGCGGGCATCATGTCGATCGATATTTCGGATTGGGACACTCCGGGAACCAAGACGACGACAAAGACAGCTCGTCAATGCACTTCCGCGAGCGAGGTGGCGGCTGAAACCTGGGCCCAATTGTTCGATCATCTCAGCGCAACCAGTCAACCATTGATGCCAAGCGATCAGAAGTACTGGTTCCTCGATCCCTCCATAACGTTTCCCGTGACCACGAATTCCCAGCCGCTGCTCGTGAATACCGTTGGTTCATGGGTGGATCGCCCCGACGCCACAACCGAAATTCCAAATTTGTTTCTTGCCTCAGATTACGTGCGGACCAACACGGACCTCGCGACGATGGAAGGAGCAAATGAGGCGGCGCGGCGGGCGGTCAATGGTATCCTCCTGGCGTCGAACTCCGCCGCTGCGCCCTGCGGGGTATGGCCGTTTAACGAGCCAGCCATCTTCGACCCGCTAAAGCAGATTGATGAATGGCTCTTCGATCATCATCTGCCTAATCCGGGCTTCAAGATATTGCGCTTGATGGCAGGACTGTAAAGCCTGAGGCTCATTTGAATCGTTTCGCGATCAGATGATCCACCGATACGACGCCGGCGCCGCGGGTCATCAGGATCAGGAAGCAGGCTGCCCATGTACCGTGGGTTGGCCATGCATCCGGATAGACAAAGACCTCGATGATCAATGTCATGAAGAGAAGTGCCAGCGACGCGAAGCGAGTGGCAAATCCCACAACAAGCAGCACGGGGAAGAAATGTTCGGCCGTGGTCGCCAGATAGGCAGCGGTGGTCGGATCGACTAAGGGGAGGTGGTATTCATTGCGAAATAGTTCGATCGCGGAATCGGAGATGTGCCAGCCGTCCAGCTTGGTTTGGCCCGACTGCCAGAATACCGCCGCGATCGAGAGGCGGGTGATCAAGGCAAGCAACGCATAAGGAATGCGCGCCATCACGCCATGGCATCGTTCGACTAGACCCAGGATAGCATCAAGCAATCGACCAGGCTCCTTAGCTTTCGTTGTCGTTATCATCATTGTCGTTAGCACTCACTGCTGGGCGGAGTCGACGAACCGGCGACAGACCCGCCGCGAGATCGAATCGCCGTTTCCGGTGTCGCGGAAAATGGCCGGCTCTCCGAGGAGTCGGCGATACGGAGGCGACCTGTTTCACGTCCGAGAGTTCGAGCGATGCGTTCCGTCCGATACGTTTTCGCATCCGCACGCCCTGTTGGAATAGCTGAGCATTCGAGGCGCGCATGTCAGACGCGCCTCGACTGCGACAATCACGATTTGATCGCTGTCAAAGAACCGACGCCTTTCGGCGTCTGCATGGTTGTGCAGGTTCCTTTCGGCACGTACTTCCAGGCATTGCCCTGATAATCGGCCTTGGATGTGCCCGCGCACGTGGTGCCGGGGCCGGCCGCGCAATCGTTCTTGCCCGCGAGCGACACGCCATAGCATTTTTCCGAATTCGCCTGGGCTGTCTGAGCTGACGCCGATGTCGCTGCGAGCGCTAGCGCAGTTGCGAACGATCCGGCCAGCGCGGCGGCCGTGAGAGGGGTCTTCAGCATGTGTATTGTCCTTCCGGTAGGATGTTTGGTGTAACCAGCCAAGCGTTATCCGACGCAAACTGGATAGAACGCGCCGGGTGTTGTTCGCGATGCCGTTGGATCAGGTTACGTGTGGCTTGCGTCACCGCTGTCACATCGAGGTGATCGTGTGAGCCTTGCCGCCATGCCAACATCGCGCGGTTCGTTGCCGGACTTCTCCGCCCGGCAGCGCGAATGCTGCTGTGTGGTGTTGTTGGTCCGATCGGCTCTCATATGCTTGCAGGCCCGCCGGATCGCGGCGGTACGCAAGTTCCAGGAGAGCAGGAGTGTACCCGCCCATCCCGCAAGCGCTGTGAATACGAAAACAGTTCCCATTTGCCATACGAGCACCATGATACTTGCATCTTGCGGATGAAAGAGCCGCAATCCGAAGTTACCGAGCGCGGCCGCTGCTAGTCCGCCCAGCGTGGTTGTCAGATGTGGCGTCAGTGGAGCGCCGCGTTGGAGCATCAATGCCATTGTCACCGCTGGGACGATGTTGATCAGGACCATCGTCCGGAAGCAGTCCCAGTCGGAATCAACCGACAGACCGGCAGGACCAAGCTGTATCCAGGCGTTTATGCAGCCTGCGCCGAGGCTGCTGAGCCAGATGGCAAACGGAACGAGCGGCAAAGCGAAAACTCGGCGATCGAGTCCCGGGATGATGCTCGCAAATGCCGCTAGGCCGGCTGCGATACTCGTAAGCAAGGCAGCGAGCTGCTCGACAAGGTACTTTGAGTCGGTAAGCCTGGCCGCAAGGTCAGCGCGCGGAGACATCAGCATGATCGTGAGAGCGACGTATGGGACCGCCAACGCAAGCCAATTCGCAAGTCTCACCGATGGTCGACGCAGCCGCGCAACTGGATCCGCAGTGACGGTAAGACGTTGGATGAGTGTTTCTGTATCCATGAACTCATCGTTTCAGGGTTCGACGAAGCGTCGCCATCGCACGATGAACCGAGACCTTCAACGCGCCGATGCTCGCGCCACTTTCCTCCGAGGCTTCCTTCAGCGACATCTCACGCAACTTTAGCAACTGAATTGCTTTGCGCTGACCGCAAGGCAGCCGCTCGATTGCTTGCTTCAACCCTTCGCGATCACTGTAGATTTCAGCTTCCAGTTTCGGCGCGTCCTCGGCAAAGGTTAAGGACCATTCCTCATATTCGTCTTGGCGCGCGGAACTGCGATAGTACCGGCGGGCTGCATCGGCCAGTCGATGCTGAGCGATCGCCATCAACCAAGGCGTGAATGAACGCTCGGGATCATAAGTGCCCCGTACGGCGTGGAGCGACAGAAGAATTTCTTGCACGAGATCCTCTACGTCGGCGTATTGCAGGAATCTGCGTTGACATGAGATGACTCTTCGTAACCGAGGTGTGATTAGCGCCAGAAGTTCGGCATAGGCACGCGCGTCGCCGGCCTGCGCGGACCGCATGAGGGCCGTAAGACGCAGATCTTGCGCCGCCATCGTCTTTCGTGATGCGATCGGAGCATCGGCTGCGCTTGCTGGAATCGGGGCGTTGGAGCGAGGCTTCGGTTCGCGAGCCGGAGCGATAGCAGGACTGGAGGTAAGCATAGTGACATTCCCTGCAGGGACTCTGAGCGAGTATCCCTGCTGCGATGTCACTTAGCCCCGTGGGGCGGGGCGCTTAATGCCAGCGAGGCTCAAAACCATGCTCGTTCATCTCATCCGGCGATCCGATTGCCATCTCGCCGCTGGTTCGAGCCTTCATCAGACTAAAGCGTTTGTTCGTTGCGCTCTCGGCGTAACATTCTCGTTCGCGACCGCGAAGACATGCACTGGCGACGGAAGTTCGGCACGTGTGCGCCGGTCGGACAACGAGCCGACCGGGGTCCGGGCTTCCCGGAGCCTCATCACGATCGGATGATCCGTCGTGAGCGAGTTTCCGGCGCTGTCGGGAGTAGTTTCATGTCATCGCAGCTCGGGATCACGCCCCGGATTCCGCCCCGCACCGGGGTTGGCCTCAAGCCGGACCATTACAAAACGATCCTGGAAACCAGTCCTGACATTGGCTTCTTCGAGGTCCATGCCGAGAATTACATGGGGGCAGGCGGTCCCCCGCACAGGTATCTTGGCGAAATACGCGAGCGCTATCCCGTTTCTCTGCATGGCATCGGCCTCTCGATAGGCGGTGCTGGACCGCTTGATCGTCAGCATCTCGAAAGGCTCTCGCTTCTTGTCGAGCGATACAGGCCGAGCCTGTTCTCCGAACATCTCGCTTGGTCCAGGCACGAAACGTCGTTCCTCAATGACCTTCTACCGGTACCGTACACGGCGGAAAGTCTCGCCCTCGTGTGCGAGCATGTCGACCAGATACAGGAGACTCTCGCGCGGCAGATGCTGCTGGAGAATCCGTCGACCTATCTTGCCTTTGCCGAGAGCGCGTACTCGGAGATTGACTTTATAGCCGAGCTTGTTCGCCGGACGGGCTGTGGCTTGTTGCTCGACGTCAATAATGTCTACGTCTCATCGGTCAATCAGGAATGGAACCCGAAGGGCTACATCGACAACTTCCCGTTGGCGCACGTTCAAGAGATACATCTGGCCGGGCACACGCGACAGACCGATGACGACGGGCGTCCGCTGTTGATCGATACCCACGATCGTCCCGTGGACGAAGCTGTTTGGGAATTGTTTGCGCATGCGATCGGGCAGCTGGGCCCGACACCGACCTTGATCGAATGGGATGCAAACGTCCCCGAATGGGGAGATCTGGAAGTCGAGGTTAGACGAGCGGACGCCGTCATTTGCGCCCGCGATCGAAGGGATCTTTTCCGTGCGGTTGGCTGACCGACAGCGAGAGTTTGCGGCAGCGCTGACCGATCCGGCCTCGGATGTGCCAGTCGGTCTGCTTGGCCCCGATCGCATGCCGAGCCGGAAGCGATATGCGATCTATCGCAACAATGTCGTTCATGGTCTGATCGAGGCGCTCAGAGCGGCCTTTCCGGCAACGTGCCGCATCGTCGGGGAAGAGTTCTTCCGCGCCATGGCGCGGGACTATGTGCTCCGGGAGCCTCCTGCCTCGCCGTTGCTCTTCAACTATGGCGCCGGATTTCCCGACTTCATTGTTCGTTTCGAATCGGCTGCGGCCTTGCCGTACTTGGCTGATGTCGCTCGTATCGAACGTGCAGGCACGGAAGCCTATCACGCCGCCGAGCAACCCGCACTCGACGCGGACGCGTTCGCCGAAATTCCGAACCATAGAATCCCGGAGCTTTGTTTGATCTTGCATCCATCGCTCCGCGTCGTCCGCTCCCATTTGCCATCGCTCACGATATGGCGAATGAATGTCGGGGATGGCGTCCCTTCGCCGGTAGATCTCGATGCCGGCGGAGAGGACGTGTTGGTCGTGCGACCGAAGACGGATGTCGATGTACACCTGCTATCACCAGGCGGCGCGAGCTTCCTTAGCTCTCTTGCAAGCGGCGAGACGCTGATAAGCGCCACCAATTCCGCCATCAGTGAATCCAGTTCGTTCGAGCTAACTTCGACTTTAGCAGCACTCATCGCCGCGGGTGTCTTTGTCGGATTCCGGTTTGCCGAGCTAGGTGCGCGGTAGCGCAAATCCGATCGGCTTCCTTTTCGATCCGGTCCTTGCGGTCGAACGCTGACACGAACGGCGCAGCGCGTAAACCAGAACATCAATCCGCCGTGATGCGCGTAACCTGCAACGTGCCGAGAAGCGAATGAGTATTTGCTTTGGCTGGGCGCCATTGCCCACGCCCGTTGGGGGGTCGAAGCCGACAAAAGGAAAGTCTGGAATGTCAAAATCGTCTAAAACAATCTCTCGCCGTCTCGCATCCGTGGTCGTCGCAGTTTCCGTTATCACACTGTCGATGCTGAATGGCGGCAAAGTATATGCGTTCGATGAAATGTCCAACAGCGTGCACAACGTCGATGCCAAAGGCGTTGGGCTGCATGGCTACGATCCGGTAGCCTATTTCACCGTTGGCAAACCTACGGTGGGATCCGAAAAATTCGAAGCCACCTATGACAGCGTACGCTATCGATTTGCCAACAACGAGAACCGCGAAGCGTTTGTCAAGGATCCGGCAAAATATGTGCCGGCCTATGGAGGCTTCTGTGCAATGGGCACTGCGAACGGCAAGAAGTTTGACGGAGACCCGAACTATTGGAAAATTGTCGATGGCAAGCTCTACGTCAACGTGAACGCGGACGTGGACAAGGCGTGGAAAGGGGACGTTCCCGGCAACATCACGAAGGCGGATCAGAACTGGCCTGAAATCAAGAACAAGACGCCGAAGGACTTGATGTAAGCTAGCGCCGCGCCCTTGCCCAGGACAGGCGGGGGCGCGATGTCGTCTTCAAGAGCGAAAATCCCCGCCGGGTCGGCGCAACCGGATCTCATGACCCGTCAGGGGCAGATACTTCGACGCTTTCATCATTTTCCCGACAAATATGATAGTGCGTTGCGCTTTCGGTCCCGTTGTTCGATCGTTGCGCAACTAGAGCCCCCATATTGTCGTAACCACAGGGAGAAAAAGGGTCTTTTCCCTGTGTCGCCGCGATCGACGCGCCGGTCGTCGACCTCCTGAAATGCTGAGCAATCTCGTGGCCGCATTGTCCCGCCTGCTGTTCCAGCCGGATCAGTGCAGCGCCCACCTGTTTGTCAAGACATGGCGCCCGCGGGACGCCCAATTTGATCCACAGCGCGCCTTGATGAATCATTCTATGATGGTCCATAAGCGGCCTCCCGGCGGCCGGAGGTTCGGCGGCGTGACTTTTCAGAGAGACGGGCGTGGCAAGAATTCATCAGCAGATTGCGCAGGAACTGGGTGTTCGCGAGGAGCAGGTCGAGGCGGCGGTGACACTGCTCGACGGCGGTGCGACGGTGCCGTTCATCGCGCGCTACCGCAAGGAGCTGACCGGCGCGCTCGATGATGCACAACTGCGCACGCTGGAGGAGCGGCTGACCTATTTGCGCGAGCTCGAGGAGCGCCGCACCGCGGTGCTCAATTCGATTCGCGAGCAGGGCAAGCTCGACGCCGCGCTGGAAGCCTCGATCATGGCCGCCGACAGCAAGGGGCGGCTCGAGGACATCTATCTGCCTTTCAAGCCGAAGCGGCGCACCAAGGCGGAGATCGCCCGGGAGGCGGGGCTGGAGCCGCTCGCCGACATGCTGCTGCGCGATCCGCAGAGCGATCCGGGCATTGCAGCTGCGCCGTTCGTCGACGTCGAGAAGCAGGTCGCCGATGTCGCCGCTGCGCTCGAAGGCGCCCGCGCGATCCTGGTCGAACGCTTCGCCGAGGATGCCGATCTGATCGGCGCGCTGCGCGAGCTGATGTGGTCGAATGGCGTGATGGTCTCGACCGTCCGCAAGGGCAAGAAGACCGAGGGCGAGAAGTTCAAGGACTATTTCGATTTCAGCGAGCCGCTGCCGAAGCTTCCCTCGCACCGCATCCTGGCCCTGTTCCGCGGCGAGAAGGAGGAAATCCTCGACCTCGCGATCAAGCCGGAGGCACAAGACCCTGTTGCCGGCGTCCCCGGCGCGTATGAGCTGAGGATCATGAATCGCTTCGCCGTCTCCGACCAGGGACGCAAGGGCGACAAGTGGCTGATGGAGACGGTGCGCTGGGCCTGGCGCACCAAAATCCAGATCCATCTCAACATCGACCTGCGCATGCGGCTGTGGACCGCCGCGGAGACCGAGGCGGTGCGCGTGTTCGCCTCGAACCTGCGCGACCTCCTGCTCGCGGCGCCGGCCGGCGCGCGCGCCACGATGGGGCTCGATCCCGGTTATCGGACAGGCGTGAAGGTCGCCGTGGTCGATGCGACCGGCAAGGTGCTGGGGACGACGGCGGTCTTTCCGCATGAGCCGCAGCGGCGCTGGGACGAAGCGCTCGCCATGCTCGGCAAGCTCGCAATCGAACACCGCGTCGAGCTGATCGCGATCGGCAACGGAACCGCCTCGCGCGAAACCGACAAGCTCGCGGCCGAACTCGTGAAGCGGCTGCCGGAGCAGAAGATGACGAAGATCGTCGTCTCCGAGGCCGGCGCGTCGGTCTATTCGGCGTCGGCCTTTGCGTCGGATGAATTGCCCGATCTCGACGTCACCATGCGCGGCGCGGTGTCGATCGCGCGTCGCCTGCAGGACCCGCTGGCCGAGCTCGTGAAGATCGATCCGAAGGCGATCGGGGTTGGCCAGTATCAGCACGATCTCGGCGAGGCGAAGCTCGCGCGCTCGCTCGATGCCGTGGTCGAGGATTGCGTCAACGCGGTTGGCGTCGATGCCAACACCGCGTCGGTTCCGCTGCTCGCGCGGGTGTCCGGCATCGGGCAGGGGCTCGCGCAGAGCATCGTGCAGCATCGCGACGCCAACGGCCCGTTCAAGTCGCGCAAGGCGCTGAAGGATGTGCCTCGGCTCGGGCCGAAGGCGTTCGAGCAATGCGCCGGCTTCCTGCGTATCAGCAACGGTGAGGATCCCTTGGATATGTCCGGCGTGCATCCGGAAGCCTATCCCGTGGTGCGGCGCATCCTCGAAGCGACCAAGAGCGACATCAAGGCGCTGATCGGCAATGCCGAGGTGGTACGCGGGTTGAAGCCGCAGGTCTTCGTGGACGACACGTTCGGCCTGCCGACCGTTACCGACATCCTGCGCGAGCTGGAGAAGCCCGGCCGTGATCCGCGCCCGGCGTTCAAGGCCGCAGTGTTCAAGGAGGGCGTCGAGGAGGTCAAGGATCTCAGGAAGGGCATGATCCTCGAGGGCACCGTGACCAATGTTGCGGCGTTCGGCGCCTTTGTCGACATCGGTGTGCACCAGGACGGACTCGTGCACATTTCGGCGATGTCGAAGACGTTCATCAAGGACCCGCGCGAGGTGGTGAAGCCGGGTGACATCGTCAAGGTGAAGGTGCTCGATGTCGAGGTCGCGCGCAAGCGCATCGCGCTGACGCTGCGTCTCGACGATGAGACCGGGTCCAAGAAAGAGGTGTCGGGCTCGGCGCGCGACAGCTCGCGCAGCTCCAGCAGCATGCCGGCCGCGCGCAAGCCGGCCGAGCCGTCTGGCGGCGGTGCACTCGCCGAAGCGCTGCGTCGCGCGGCCGAGAAGAGCGGGCGCGGCAAGCAGACCTGAGGCGCATATTCGTAAACGCTTGAGCATGATGCGGAAAAGTGTGAAGCGCTTTTGCCTCGCGACAAGCGCGGAGATCGTGCTCAAACAGGGGCCTAAAGCGCGACGTCGCTTCAGCCTGACTAACTAAATTCGGTGTCAGAATCTGGCGCATTTGTCAGTTGAACTCGGCTGCCGGTTTGCGTTTCCTGATCCTCAACTTCCTGCGGCGATGCGGCGCTCGCCGCGGTTAACGGAGGAGGATGTTCGATGAAACACAGACTATTTACGGGCCTCGTGGCGGCGACACTCGCCGCAACGGTTGCGCTTGCCCCGCCGGTCCTTGCCAGAGGTCCGGGTGGCGGAGGCGGCTTCGGTGGTGGTGGCGGAGGCGGCTTCGGTGGCGGCGGCGGCGGGCATGGCGGCGGCTTCGGCGGAGGTGGCGGCGGGCATGGAGGCGGCTTCGGCGGAGGCGGACATGTCGGCGGCTTCAGTGGCGGCGGGCCCGGCTTCGCCGGCGGCGGGATGCGTGGCGGCGGTTTCGCAGGCGGGATGCGTGGCGGTGGTTTCGCGGGCGGTATGCGCGGCGGCGCGATGGCCTTTGCTCCCGCGGGCGGCGGTGCGCGTTTCGGCAGCGCACACTTCGGAGGCCCGCGCTTCGTGGGCGCACCGAGCCGCGCGGTATTCTCACCGCGGTTCGCCGGCGCCGGATTCCGTGGCGCACGCGTCTTCCACGGCGCGCGCTTCGCCCATAACCGGCCCTTCTTCCACCACCGCTTCCGTCGCTTCGCGTTCTTCGGCGACCCGTTCCTGTACTCCGGCTATTACGGCTACTACGACGACGGCTGCTGGCGCAGGGCATGGACGTCCTACGG
This sequence comes from Bradyrhizobium lablabi, assembly GCF_018131005.1. Lineage (GTDB taxonomy): Bacteria > Pseudomonadota > Alphaproteobacteria > Rhizobiales > Xanthobacteraceae > Bradyrhizobium > Bradyrhizobium lablabi_D. Next base: position 79,339 of record NZ_JAFCJK010000003.1, on the reverse strand, counting down.
ATTGCAGTGGATCAACGTGTGCGGGGACTACTGGTAGTCGTGCCGTCAACCCGCACCGTTGTCGCGGTCGCCACCGGGCATTTCCGTCTTGCCCCGGACTGGGATAGTCTGGTGGCGACCGTCGCGCGGCGTTCGGAGAGTTCAAGATGATGACCGGAGGTCACCGCCGCATTCTCGTAGTCGAGGACGATCCGGAGACCGCGGGCCAGCTCGCCGATGAGCTCGCGACCAGCGGTTACGAGGTCGATCTGGCCGCGAGCGGCCGCGAGGCACTGAACCGGGGTGCGGCGCGCGACTATGCGGTGATCACGATCGACCGCATGCTTCCCGATATCGATGGCATCACGGTCATGCAGCAGATGCGCGAGGACGGCATCCTCGTGCCCTTCCTGATCATCAGCGCGCTCGGCGAAGTCGACGACCGGGTGCGAGGCTTGCGCGCCGGTGGCGACGACTATCTGGTCAAGCCGTTTTCCTTCGTCGAATTGCTGGCGCGCCTGGAGGCGCTGGGCCGGCGCAGCGAAACCATTGCCAAGGAAACCATTCTGCGGGTCGGCGATCTCGCGATCGACCTGATCTCGCGGACGGCGAGCCGCGGCGGCCGGAAAATTCCGCTGCTGCCGAAGGAGTTCCAGCTACTCGAATATCTCGTGCGCAACGAAGGCCGCGTGGTGTCGCGCGCCATGCTGTTGCAGCACGTGTGGGATTTGCACTTCGATCCTTCCACGAACATCATCGATGTCTATGTCGGTCGCGTGCGCCGCAAGGTCGACGACCAGCAAGCCTATCCGCTGATCCACACGATCCGTGGCATCGGGTACTGCCTCCGTGCTCCTGGCTAAGACCCTCACGTCATCGACGTTCAAGCTGGCGTTGATCGCCATCGGCACCTTCGGCCTGATCGTCTCCGCGATCTTCGCCTACGTCTACTGGTCCACCGCCTCCTACGTGCGCACCCGGTCCGATCGCGCGATCATGGCGGAGCAGGCGGGCCTGCGCGAGGCCTACGTCCGATCGGGACGCGATGGTCTGGTCGAGCTGATCCGGCACCGGATCACCGATGAGAGCTTTGCCGGCCATGTCTACGCTCTTGCCGGGCCGACATCCGCGCTGCTCGCCGGAAACCTCAGGCAATGGCCGGCTGGCGCCGCAGACAGGGGATGGACCGAATTTCGCGCCCCGGTGCCGTCGCTCGCGCCGGCGGAACCGCTCGTGCGCGGGGTGATCGAGACATTTGCGAACGGCGACCGCCTTCTGGTCGGCCGCGACATCGGCGATCTCGACAGTTTTACCGCGCAGATCAGGGCTGCCGCGGTCGCGGTCATCATACTGATATTCGTGCTGGCGGCCGTCGCCAGCATTGGGGTTACGCGGCGAACGGTCGGCCGGATCGAGTCCATCAATGCGACCAGCCGTGCCCTCATGCTTTCCGGACTCGACCAGCGCATCCCGCTCCGTGGCACCCATGACGAGTGGGATCGCGTGGCCGAGAACCTCAACCAGATGCTTGACCGTATCGAGACCCTGATGGGCGAGGTGAAGCAGGCCAGCGACAATGTTGCGCACGATCTGCGCACGCCGTTGACCCGCATGCGCGGCCGGCTGGAGAAGGCCTATCATGCGCCGCGCAGCAGCGAGAGCGATGCGGCGCTGATCGGCGACACCATCGCCGATCTCGACTCGGTGCTGCGGATGTTCGCATCCATCACCCGGATTTCCGAAATCGAGACGCGGGCTCGGAAGGATGCGTTTCGCACCGTCAATCTCGTCGAGATCGCGGGCGAGGTGGTCGAACTCTACGATGCCGCGGCCGAGCAGGACTCGACGCGGCTTGCTCTTTCCGGGGAGGGCGAGGTACGCGTCACCGGCGACCGCGACCTCCTGTTCGACGCGATCGCCAATCTGGTCGACAATGCCATCAAGCATGGCCGCGCCGGCGGCCGGGTGACCGTGACCTGCCATAGCGGCGAGGGCGGCGCGGTGATCTCAGTTGCCGATGACGGCCCCGGCATTCCCGCCGAGCAGCACGACCGCGTCTTCAAGCGCTTCTATCGGCTCGAGCAGAGCCGCTACACGCCGGGAAACGGCCTCGGCCTCAGCCTGGTTGCGGCCGTCGCCAGACTGCACGGCGCGCGGATCGAGTTGCGCGACAATGCGCCGGGGCTGCTGTTCAGGCTCTGCTTCCCCGTGCCCGTCGGTTGAGGGGTCCGCCACCGCTCACTCGTTCAGGAACAGGTGAGTGCCAGAGCGACGTCCTTCACTAGAGCATGATCTTCCCGGAAGGCCGCTCCACACTTTTGCGGATCGTGCTCTAGGCGAATGGCGGCTGCTGTGATCAAATCAGCTCGCCTGCAACGCCTGTCGGGTGCTCGATGAAGCGGCGAGACTTAATTGCCGGTTTGGGAGTGACGGTTGCCTGGCCGCTCGCGTCGCGTGCACAGCAGGTGACGAAAGGTCACCGGATTGGTGTCCTTTCGCTTGGCGGCGGCGACATATCGGACGCAAGCCTCAACACTCTCGACGCGTTCGTACCGGCGCTGCGCGAGCTCGGTTATGTTGAAGGGCAGAATATCGCGTTTGAACGCAAATTCGCAGATGGCGATGTGAACCGGCTCGGTGAGTTGGCGAGGGACCTGGTCGGACACCAGGTCGACGCCATTGTCGCCTTAGCGACACCGCCCGTCCGCGCGGCCAGAGAAGCGACTTCGACGACACCGATCGTCGGCATAGGCATGGCCGATCCTATCGAGGATGGGCTTGCCTCAAGCCTGGCGCGGCCGGGAGGAAATGTGACAGGAACCACCTTTCTCGGCCCAAAGCTGGTGTCCAGACGATTGCAGTTGCTGAAGGAGATAGTCCCGGGCCTTTCTCAAGTTGTCGTGTTGTGGCACCCCCGGGCGTATGGCGAAACCACGATGGCAGGCATGATAAAGGAAATCGACAGCGCCGCTCAATCCCTCGGAACGAAGCTCCAACTGGTGCCGGCGAACAGCCCGGCCGATCTGGACGGCGCTTTCGCTTCGATGACCGCGGAGCGGGCCGACGGTCTCATGCTGTTTCCCAGTCCAATGCTCTACAGCCAATACTCGCGCATCGTACCCTTTGCAGCGAACAATCGCCTGCCGGCGATGTATGCGGCGAGGGAAGGCGTGGAGTTGGGCGGTCTGGTTTCCTACGGCGTAAATCTGCCTGATCTCTCACGCGCGACGGCAATTTATCTGGACAAAATTCTCAAAGGCGCAAAACCGGCCGAGTTGCCCATCCAGCAGCCGACCAAATTCGAATTGGTAATAAACCTGAAAACAGCCAAAGCGCTTGGGCTGAGTATAGGTCGCGACTTCCAGCTCATCGCCGACGAGGTTATTGAATAGCTCAGTGCCCGCTTTGCCCCGTCGCCCGGAAGGCACTCGAGTAGGCTGATGGTCTCGTCCGATTGATTGGCTGTAGCCTAAGGGAGCAGGCGCTCGAGTTCGCGCCCAAGATCGATCACTACAGAACGGGAGGGTGAAATGGACCGACGCGCCTTTTTGGCCTTCGTGGCCTCGGCGGCAATGCTGCCTCAGAACGTGATCGCGCAAATCGACAAGAGGACTATCAGAATCGGTTGGCTGACGGCCCAGCGAGAGGTAAGCCTTGCGCCCTATCTAGCAGCTCTGCGTCGGGGTTTCGGCGAACTCGGCTATCTTGAGGGTCAGAACCTCGTCATAGAGTATCGTTTTGGAGATGACCAACTTCAGAGAGTGCCCGAGCTTGCCGCAGAGTTGGTGAAATCCGGCGTTGAACTGATTGTCGCGCAGGGCGCAGCCGTATCGGAGGTTGCAAAACAGTCCTTGCCTGTTCCCATAGTTTACATCTTTAGCGGCGATCCCACAGCAGCGGGTTTCGCCGATGGCTTATCGCATCCGCGGGGCAACATGACGGGCGTGACCATGATGGCTGCGGAGCTGAACGGCAAGCGGCTGGAAATCCTACGCGATATCGTTCCGGAGTTGCGCCGTGTTGCAATCATCGCCAACCCGGAGCATGACGGGGTCAATCTCGAACGTGCCAATTCCGAGCAAACCGGTCAGCGGCTCGGCATGGAGATCCGCTACTGTCCGACGCCCTCTGTCGCAAAACTGGAAGAGGCACTTGCCGGCATCAAGGCAGATCCGGTGCAGGCGATCTCGATCTTCTCTGACGGCTTTGCTGTCCAAAATCGAAAAGCAATATTTGATTTTGCCGCGGAGCAGCAAGTTCCGGTCGTGGCTGGATGGTCCCTATTCGCTAGAAGTGGTGCAATATGCACTTACGGACCCCTGCAGTCTGAGCAATACCGGCGGCTTGCCGCCTACGTTGATCGGATTGCGAACGGCGTAAAGCCGTCCGAACTGCCAATCCAGCAGCCCACAAAGTTCGAGACTGTTGTGAATCTGAAGACGGCAAAAACCCTTGGCCTCTCAATCCCTCCAGCATTGTTAGCAAGTGCTGACGAGATAATTGAGTAACGGTTGCGTTCGACTTGCGAAAAGCAGTCTGCATCGTCAACTCGACGCGGCCACAAAGCTCTTCAGCTCGCTGGAGGACTGCGCCACCCCGGGGTCCTGCTCCAGCATGATGTGGTTCTTGCCCGGTAGTGCGACAAACCGGGCATTCGGGATTCCGGCGGCGATCTCGCGGCCCAGGGTAATTGGAATTCGAATATCATCGCGGACGTGCATCACAAGTGTCGGCGCCTTGACCAGAGGCAGCAAATGTCGGACGTCGAACCCGCCTACGGTTTCAAGATAGCGCACCGCGCAGTCCGGAGAGGCGCTCAACCGTTGCAGCTCGTTGAATGCGTCGGCTTGCTCGCGCGTTGCCGTCGGCATCATCTGCGACGTGAACATCTGGCGGAATGTCGGATCATCCGAGCCCCAGCCCAATTTCATCAGCGTCCTCATCGCCGTCCAGCGTTCGCGATCTGCTTCGGTGATATTGGGCCTTCTGTTGTGCCCGACGGCAAATCCGCCATACAGGATCAGGCACGATACGCGATCCGGATGCTTTGCCGCGTAGGCGATCGACACGGCGCAGCCCTGTGACAGGCCGAGCAGCGGAAACCGATCAAGACCGGCGGCATCGACCACGGTCTCCATATCGCTGACCCATGCATCGAAGGAGATCTCCCCAACGTCCCAGTCAGAGAGACCGTTGCCCCGCGCATCGTAGCGAACCAGGGTAAAGGCCTTGGCGAGGTCGAGAAGGCGATAGCGGGCGATAGGCAGTTCCCAGTCGTACTCCAGATGACCCAGCCAATGAGCCGACCGCACGAGCGGCGGCCCTGAACCGACCTTGGCATAGGCGAGCCGAACGCCGTCTGGCGCACTGCAATATCGCACCTCCTGCTTGAGGTCGGATCTCGACAGAACGCGATCTGCCAGTGAGCCGCCGTCCTGGACATCGACGCCGTACACTTCGATCGGCCGAGCGATATTCTTCAGGTTCTGGCGGCCAAGTTCTCGGCAGGTAATCTTGACCTTTCCCTCGATCAGGTCGAGCACCTGGCGGGAAATGCAGATGCCGCCGCGGGCCGCGATGCCTTCTAGCCGGGCAGCGACATTCACGCCGTCGCCGAATACGTCGCCGGCATCCTCGATTACGTCACCTATGTTGATGCCGATTCGAAATTCGATGCGCTTATCGGGATTAGTCCTTTCGTTGCGCACCGCCATCCCACGCTGAATCGCCAGGGCGCATCTCACCGCATCGACGACACTCGGGAATTCGACGAGGAGTCCATCTCCGGTCGTCTTGAAAATGCGTCCGTGATGTTCCCTGATTTTGGGATCGCTGATCGCGCTCCGATGTGCTTTCAGGGACGAGAGCGTGCCTTCTTCGTCAGCAGCCATCAGGCTGCTATAGCCCGCGACGTCGGCCGCAAGGATTGCTGCGAGACGCCGTTCGACATGTTGTCGCATCGGTCGATTCCCCTTGCCCGGTCCGGGTTGACCTTAACCGGTGCTCCGTGAGCCTATCGATCGAGTGTGCAGGTGGATCGAGGGAAATGCAAATCGCCATTTCCGGGTAGTGGAAGCGGCGGAGCCCTTCGCCACGCGCCGACTCGAAGCAGTCCATACATCTGCTGATGTCGCGATTGATCGCTTCGCGCATGCTGCACAGTCTACAGATTGATCACGCCCCGGCGCGCCGCATGCGCCACCGCGTCGGTGCGGCCGGTGGCATCGAGCTTGTCGAGCAGGGAGCCGACGTGGAACTTGACGGTATGAACGGAGATGCCGAGCTCGCGAGCGATCATCTTGTTCGATGCGCCCTCGGCGAGCAGCGCCAGCACGTCGAGTTCGCGCGGCGTCAGCTCGCTATCGCCGGACAACGCCGCGGTGTCGCGTGCGCGAGCGACGAGAGCGACTGCGCCAGCCTCTCCAGGCGCTGCGAGGCGCAACCCCGGGATGCCGTCCAGCAGCGTCGCCAGCCGGTCCGCCAGGATGGGGTCGTCGATCTCCAGGGAGACGACGATAACGGGCGCAGGCTCCTTGCTCACGGCTCCGGTCTCTCGCCGATCGTGACCTTGAAATGCACCGGCTCGCCGCCGCGACGGACGGTGACGTCGACCACCGAGCCGACGCTCTGCGGTCCGAGTGTTCGCGACAGCGCCCGCACGCCGGACAGTCTCTCACCATCGATGGCGACGATCACGTCGCCTTGCCGGATGCCGGCCGTGGCCGAGGGGCCGCCTTTGTCGACGTTCATCACCATCGCGCCGATCCCGTCGTCGAGGCGGATCGGCTGCAGGCCGAGGCCAAGATATCCGCGCGCGATGCGGCCGCGGCTCTCGAGCTGCGGCGCCACGCGCTCGATGGTGGCCGTAGGAATCGTCAGCACGCGGCGCGGACCCAGCACCGCCATGCCGAAGGCGTCACCCGACGCATTCAGCGCGAGTCCGCCTTGCTGGCTGTGCCGCAGCCGGACGTCCAGCTCGATCCTGGCATCGATCTCACCGCCGCGCAGGCTGCGCCAGGCTGGGCCGGACAGCGCTACCATGCCGAGCGACGCGGTCGGGGCGCCGCGATCCGCAGCAACGACGGTCGAGAGCGACCCCAGCGCAGGGATTGTGGCCGTCAGCCCGGCGGGGGCGATGTTTCCGTCAAAGCGCAGCAGAGCAATGTCGGTCGTATGGTCACGTCCGACGATGTGCGCTTGTCGCGTGCTGCCATCGGCGAATTGGATTTCGATCTCGCCCTCGTCGGCCAGCGCCTCGTCGGCGGTGACGATGAGGCCGGGCTTCCAGACGAAGCCGGACGCCCGCAGGCGATGCGAGTGCACGGAGACGATTGCGGGTGCAACGCGTGCGATCGCCGCCGAAAGCATTGAGGACAACGATGAGAGTGTAGTCGGTTCGGTCATTGGGAAGCTCCCGTGGCTTCCTTCAATCTGGAACATTACGGCGTATCCTGAAACTGGCCGGATGGGCAGGACGGCGCCCGCCGATGCCGATCGGAAGCCGACTGCGATCGGGACAGGCCACAGCAACGCGTCGCAGCCCGCCCGAGTGGGCGATGCGCAGGCCTCAGACGCCGATCGCGTTGCGTGCGATCACGTCGCGATAGAACGCCGCGCTCAGCTTCGGCACGCGTGTCTGGGTCTCGAAGTCCACATGGTACAGGCCGAAGCGTTTCTCGTAACCGAAGATCCACTCGAAATTGTCCATCAGGCTCCACAGGAAGTAGCCGCGGACCGGCACGCCTTCGGCAATGCCGCGCTGGAGCTGGGTCAGATAGTTGCGCAGGAACATGATGCGATCGAGGTCGTAGACCTGGCCGTCGGGTCTTAGCTTGTCTTCCGAAGACGTCCCGTTCTCGCTGATGTACATGGTGTCGATATTCCAAAGCTTCGCCGCGATCCGCGGCGCCCAATAGATCACCTCGGGGGCGATCCACAGCCATTCCGAACTCATGTGCGGAAACGAGGCAGGCATCGGCAGCGGTTTCCAGCCCGGCGCGTGGTCGGTGGCGACGATGTAGAATTGCGGCGCGTAGATGTTCAGGCCGACGAAATCATTGGGCTGAGAGATGATCTTGAGCTCTTCCGCGGTGAATTTGGGCGCGGTCGCGCCGGAATAAGCCAGGAAGCCTTCGGTGTACTTGCCCTCCATGACCACGCCGAGGAAGCCCGAGTTGAATTCGCGCGTCGCGATCTCGGTCGCGCGGATGTTTTCCGGCGTGTTGATCGCGGGCACGCAGGCGGTGATGTTCTCGGCCGGCCCGACTCGCGTCCCGGCGCGTCCCCTTGCGCGGATCGCCTGCACGGCGAGACCATGTCCCAGCGCGACGTGGTGGCGTGCCTGATTCACCTCCGCCTGCGGCAGCGTCAGGCCCGGCGCATCGATGCCGAGGCCATAGCCGAAGCTGAGGAAACGTCCGACCTCGTTCAGCGTGAAGATATTCGTGACGCGGTCGGTCAGGCGTTCCGCGACATAGCCCGCATAATCCGCGAAGGCCTTCGACGTGTCGCTGGACCGCCAGCCCCCGACGCGGTCCTGCAAGGCCTGCGGCAGATCCCAGTGATAGAGCGTGGCGTAGGGCTCGATGCCGTTCGCCAGCAGTTCGTCAACCAGACGGTTGTAGAAGTCGAGGCCCTTCGGATTCGGCGCGCCGGCGCCATCGGGAAATACCCGCGGCCATGCGATGGAAAAGCGATAGGCCTTGACGCCGAGGTCCTTGATGAGGCGCACGTCTTCCTTGTAGCGGTGGTAGTGGTCGTTGGCGCGGTCGCCGTTGCTGCCGTCACCGATCTTGCCTGGCGTGTGGCTGAAGGTGTCCCAGATCGAGCGGCCGCGGCCGTCCTCGGTGACGGCACCCTCGATCTGGTACGAGGACGTCGCCGTGCCCCAGATGAAGCCTGCGGGGAAACTCGCCGCGGCGTGACGGTCGCCGGTTGGTGCAGGCCCGCTCTCCGCGGCTCCGACGGGTGTCGACAGGCCGAGGGTGGAGAGGCCGGCCAGTTTGGCAAACTGCCGACGCGAGAACTTACCGATCATTGCGGGCTCCCGGCGGGTTCATGCCGATCTGGTAGACGGAGATGCGGTCAATCTCGAACGAGACAGTGACCGGCGACTCTGTATCGACGAAGCCGACACCGCCGAAGAATTTCGAGCCCATCGCAAGGTTCACGATCATGTACATGGGATCGTCGTAGCCAACCGGCACCTTGATATCGGCCACCGGTTTGCGGTCGATGAAATAGATCAGGCGGTCCGGCTGCCACAACACGCCGTAGTTATGGAAATCGGCCTCGGCGCCCGGGACCGCGAAGTCGAATCCGCAGGATTCGATGCGGCCGGTCGCAGGGATCCGCCAGTGCGTCGTCATCACGAGATCGCCGGGACGCTGTCCGCGCCCTTCCATGGCGTCGATCTCGGGCGGCCAGCCGCCGTCATCGGCCAGGAGCCAGAACGCCGGCCAAACGCCGGTGCCGATCGGGATCTTGGCGCGGATTTCGAAATAACCGTATTTCTGCGAGAAGGTGCCCTGGGTGGTCAGGATGCCGGAGGTGTATTCGTTGTTGAACAGCACCGCTTTCAGTTCCGACGGCGTGCGGCTTGCCACGATGGACAGCACGCCCTTGGCGATCTTGAACGGGTTGAGCCCGAGCGGTGCCGATCCGCGTCCGGCATAGCGCGGATCGACATAGATCTGCTGCTCGCCATTGGCGCTGGTCTTCCGCTTGAAGTCGGACCCGTCGCCGCCCCAATAGCGCGCCTCGGGCCAGGAGGCGCCGCCGGCGTAATGGGGCACCCATCGTCCGCTCGACAGCGGATGCTCGTCGAAATCGTCGTGGAAGGTCCGGTGCATGGGCAGGAAGGACAGCGACGGCGGCGCCGGCATCTCGATGCGGCGGCAGTGAATCGTCGAGGGGTCGGTCGTGACGGGCAAGGTCAGTTCTAAAGGTGCATCCTCGGAATCATCGGCCGCCAGGGCCGGCGTCAGCACAGCAGCAAAGGCGATCGCGACTAGATATTTTTTAGTCATTCGGCGGTCATCAATTTGCATGAGGGCAATAGGCAGGAACTTAAACTAGCCTTTGATTTAGCTATCGGGCAACACGCACGTAACCCGTCTCCCGCAATGATCGCGAGATCGTGCACTTGCCGGTTTGGGCATGGCACTTTCTCCCCTCGACGAACCGTGGTGCCTCGGTTGAGCCGCACCGCACTAGGATCCATCGCGTTCCCGCGGATTTCAAAGGCGCGCTGTCCGCAGTCGATGCCCGGATCGAGCCGCGCGAGCAATAGAGACCTGAGGGACTCCCCGTGCGGGCGTGATGCCGCTATGCTTGCCCGGCCGCATCCTGTCGAATGTGCGAGGCTCAAAATGGTCAAGGGATCCGATTTGCTGGTTGCTGCCCTCGAGAACGAGGGCGTGGAGCGGGTTTTCGGTGTTCCCGGGGAAGAGAACCTCGATGTCGTCGAGAGCCTGCGCACGTCGTCGATCAAGCTGATCGTCACCCGCCACGAACAGTCTGCGGCCTTCATGGCCGCGACCTATGGCCGTCTGACCGGAAAGCCCGGTGTGTGCATGACCACGCTTGGGCCCGGCGCGCTCAATCTCGCGACAGGCGCCGGTTACGCGCTGCTCGGCGCGATGCCGATGGTGATGCTCACCGGACAGAAGGGCATCATGAGCAGCCGTCAGGCCAAGTTTCAAATCGTTGATATCGTCTCGACCTTCCGCCCGCTGACCAAGCTGTCGCTGCAGATCGTCAGCACGGCGACCATTCCGACGCTGGTGCGGGACGCCTTCCGGATCGCGACGCAGGAGCGACCTGGTCCGGTGCTGTTGGAACTGCCGGAAGACATTGCGGGCGAGGAGGCGGAGCTCGCACAGCTGGTGCCGCCGCATCCGATCGAAATTCCGGTGGCGCACAGCGCGGCGCTCGATCGCGCCGCCGACATGATCCTGACGGCGCAGCGTCCGCTGATTATGCTTGGGGCAGCGGCGTCGCGTCCGCGCAGCACGGCGGGGATCGGCGACTTCGTTCGCCGCACGCAGATTCCGTTCTTCACCACCCAGATGGGCAAGGGCACGGTGTCCGGTGGAACCAATCTGTACATGGGGACGGCTGCGCTGAGCGAGCGTGACTACGTGCACGAGGCGATCGACCGCGCCGATCTCATCATCGCGATCGGTCATGACACCATCGAGAAGCCGCCTTTCATCATGGGCCGAAAGGGCCCGCAGGTAATTCACGTCAGCTACACGCCGGCGAATGTCGAACAGGTCTACTTTCCGCAATGTGAGGTGATCGGCGATGTTGGCCCGAGCCTGAAACTGCTGGCGGACCGCGTGGCCGGAAAGCTTCCCCACGCCAGCGCATTGCTGCGCTTGCGGGAAGGCATCCTTGCGAAGATCACGGATCGCGCGACCGAGGGCCGCTGGCCGCCGACCCCGCAGCGCATCGTGCACGATGTGCGGCAGGTCATTCCGGAGGATGGCGTCGTCGCGCTCGACAACGGCATGTACAAGATCTGGTTCGCGCGCAACTACCGCACCCTGTTGGCAAATTCGCTGTTGCTCGACAACGCGCTCGCGACCATGGGCGCCGGCCTGCCGTCGGCGATGATGGCGGCGATGCTTTATCCGAAGGGCCGGGTGCTGGCGGTGTGCGGCGACGGTGGCTTCATGATGAATTCCCAGGAACTGGAAACCGCCGTTCGTCTCAAGCTCAACCTCGTGATTCTGATTCTGGAGGATTTCGCCTACGGCATGATCCGCTGGAAACAGGCCGTCGACCACTTTCCGGACTTCGGCCTCACCTTCGGCAATCCGGACTTTGTCAAATACGCCGAAAGCTACGGCGCCAAGGGATCGCGGATCGGGAGCACGGAGGCGATCGTCCCGACGCTCGAGCGCGCTTTCGCGGGCGGCGGCGTCCATCTCGTCGTGGTTCCGGTCGATTATTCCGAGAACAAGCGGGTGCTGGTCGAGGAGCTTCGCGAAAAGCTCCAGCAGATCGATCCGTCATGATGGCCAAGGCGGCGGGCCGCGCTGCGCGGAGCGCGTTGGCTTGCTGCGGACCGCCCGGACATGCTAGCACCCGATTGCATCACTCATTCACATATCGAACCGGCATTCCCTTATTTGAGAGGCCAAGTGACTGCACCAAATCCCGCCGCCGGCAAACCCGTTGACCCCGCCTCGCTCGCCAACGTGCCGCGGCTCGTCACCGCCTATTTTGCAGGCAAGGTCGACGCTTCCGATCCAACCCAACGCGTTGCGTTCGGCACCTCGGGCCATCGCGGCTCGTCGCTGCGAAATTCCTTCAACGAGGACCACATTCTCGCGACCACGCAGGCGATCTGCGACTATCGCCGAGAGGCGCGTCTGAACGGACCGCTCTACATTGGCGTCGACACGCATGCCCTGGCCGAGCCCGCGCTCGCGAGCGCCGTGGAAGTGTTCGCGGCCAACGGCGTCGAGATCATGATCGACGCGCAGGGCGGCTACACGCCGACGCCGGTCGTCTCGCACGCGATCCTGAGCTACAACAAGGGTCGCAGCACGGGCCTCGCCGACGGTGTCGTCATCACGCCGTCGCACAATCCGCCGGAGGATGGCGGTTACAAATACAATCCGCCGCATGGCGGCCCGGCCGATACCGACGTCACCTCAGTCGTCGAGAAGAACGCCAATCGCTACATCGAGGCCGGACTCAAGGGTGTCGCGCGGATGTCCTACGAGCGCGCGCGGAAGGCCGCGACGACGCATCTGCACGATTACATGACGCCTTACATCGCCGATCTCGGCAATTCAGTCGATCTCGCGTTGATCAAGTCCGCCGGCATCAACATTGGCATCGATCCGCTCGGCGGCGCCGCGGTGCATTACTGGCAGCCGATCATCTCGCGCTACGGCATCAAGGCAACCGTCGTCAACGACGCGGTCGATCCGACGTTCCGTTTCATGACGGCGGATTGGGATGGCAAGATCCGAATGGACTGCTCGTCGCCCTTTGCGATGGCGCGCCTGATCGAGATGCGCGACCGGTTCGACATCGCCTTTGCCAACGACACCGACGCCGACCGCCACGGCATCGTGACGCGCTCGAACGGGCTGATGAACCCGAACCACTTCCTCGCCGCTGCGATCGCCTATCTGTTTGCGCACCGGCCGCAATGGAGCAGGGACGCCGCGATCGGCAAGACCATCGTCTCAAGCTCGATCATCGATCGGGTCGCCAAGAAGCTGAACCGCAAGCTGGTCGAGACGCCAGTCGGCTTCAAATGGTTCGTCGAGGGATTGGGCAGCGGGGCGTTTGGGTTTGCCGGTGAGGAGAGCGCCGGTGCCTCCTTCCTCAAGCGCGACGGCTCTGTCTGGACCACTGACAAGGACGGCATCATCCTCGGTCTCCTGGCGGCGGAAATGATCGCCAGAACCGGACGCGATCCGAGCGAGTTGTTCTCGGAGCTGACGGACGAACTCGGCGTGCCCTTCTACGAGCGCACCGATGTTGCGGCGACGCCGCAACAGAAGAGTGCGCTGAAAGCGCTCGGGCCGGAGCAGCTCGAGATCAAGCAGCTCGGCGGCGATCCCGTGCGCGCGGTCAGGACCAAGGCGCCGGGCAACGACCAGTCGTTTGGCGGCATCAAGGTCGAAACGGAGTCGGGCTGGTTCGCCGCGCGCCCGTCCGGCACCGAGGACGTCTACAAGATCTACGCAGAAAGTTTTCGTGGGCCGGATCATCTCAAGCAGATACAGGGCGAGGCCCAGGCCGCGATCGCGAAGGTATTTTGACCCCGACCATGGCTGACTTCCACGGCGTCTTTCCGTATCTCGTATCTCCGGTCGATCCCGCCGGCCATGTTCGCACCGAGGTGTTGGGCCGGCTCTGTGACGATCTGATCAAGGCCGGCGTGCATGGGTTGACGCCGCTCGGTTCGACCGGTGAGTTCGCCTATCTCAACAATGCACAGCGCGCGACCGTGGTTCAGGCGACGATCGAGGCCGCGCAAGGCCGCGTGCCTGTCGTCGCGGGCGTCGCCTCGACGTCGACGGCGGATGCGGTGGCGCAGGCCAGGGCCTACCAGAAGCGCGGCGCGGCCGGCATCCTCGCGATCATGGAGGCGTATTTTCCGGTTGGTGACGCGCAGGTCGAATCCTATTTCCGCGCCATCGCGGATGCGGTCGATGTTCCCGTCGTCATCTATACCAATCCGAATTTCCAGCGTTCGGACCTGTCGCTCGTCGTCATCGAACGCCTCGCCGCGCATCCGCGTATCGGCTACATCAAGGATGCCTCGACCAATACCGGGCGGCTGTTGTCGATCATCAATCGCTGCGGCGACGGCATCAAGATATTCTCGGCCTCCGCCCATATTCCCGCAGCCGTGATGCTGATCGGCGGCCATGGCTGGATGGCGGGTCCGGCCTGCATCATTCCAAGGCAAAGCGTCGAACTCTACAACCTCTGCCGCCGTGCCCGGTGGGACGAGGCGATGGTCCTGCAGCGCAAGCTCTGGCGTATCAACGAGGCGTTTGCCCGTTTCAATCTCGCGGCCTGCATCAAGGCGGGGCTCGAGATCCAGGGCTATGACGTCGGCGACCCCGTGCCGCCGCAGGCGCCGCTATCGGCCGAGCAGCGCAAGATCGTCGAGGCGGCGATGCGAGGCCTCAGCTGAAACAGCCTTGCGAACTGCCCAACGCGCGATAGCCCGTCGTTCCGGCGCGTGTTGTCTCGTCCCGAAAATCCGCTAAAACCCCCGCGAAAATCTTACGAGTTCGAAGGACCAACTGATGAACATTCTTCCCGGCAATATGCGTTTTGGTGCGGGACAGCCAGTCAAGCGTTTGGAAGACCAGCGACTGCTCACCGGGAAGGGGCGGTTCATCGACGACAAGCCGGAGGATGGCGCACTCTGGCTGCACGTGCTGCGCTCCCCGCACGCCCACGCCAGGATCAAGTCGATCGATCCGAAGGTGGCGCTGGATATGTCCGGCGTCGAGGCCGTGTATACGGGTGCGGATCTCGTCAAGGACGACATTGGCTCGCTGCCGACGCTCGCGATCTTCAAGCGGCCGGATGGCAAGCCGATGACGGTGCCGCCGCGACGCCTGCTCGCGCATGACGTGGTGCGTTACGCCGGCGAGGCTGTCGCGGCCGTGGTCGCGACCTCGCGCGTTCTGGCGCAGACAGCGGCGGAAGCAATCGAGGTCGATTATGAGGTATTGCCCTCGGTCGTCGATCCGGTCGAGGCCATCCAGCCCGGCGCGCCCGTGGTGTGGCCGGAGGCGCCCGACAACATCGTGGCCGCCATGAGCTACGGCGATGCGGCCAAGGTCGAGGAGGCTTTTGCCACGGCCGCTCACACTGTCTCGCTCGACCTGGTCAGCCAGCGCCTGGTACCATCGGCGATGGAGCCGCGCTCGACAATCGCCGAGATAGAAAAGAAGACCGGCCGTCTGATCCTGCATGTGCAGTCGCAAACGCCTGGCTCGACCCGTGACGTTCTGGCCGAAGCCGTGCTTAAGCGTCCAAAGGACAGCGTCCGCGTGCTGGTCGGCGATATTGGCGGAGGCTTTGGCCAGAAGACCAACCTCTATCCCGAGGACGGCATCGTCGCCTATGCGGCGACGAAGCTCGCGAAGAAAGTCCGATGGCGCGGCGACCGGACCGACGAGTTCGTCGGCGGCACCCACGGGCGTGATCTTACCTCGACCGGCGAGTTCGCGCTGGACGCCAAGGGCCGTGTGTTGGCCTATCGCGTGCGCTCGATCGGCGGCACCGGTGCCTACTCGTCGGGTGCGGGCAACATAATCCCCCTGGTGCTCGGCCCGTTCGTGCAGACTGGCGTCTACGACCTGCCGCTGGTGCATTTCGAGGTGAAGTCGGTGATGACGCACACCGCACCGGTCGGCGCCTATCGCGGCGCGGGCCGGCCCGAGGCGGTCTTCATCGTCGAGCGTCTGTTCGACGCCGCCGCGCGCAAGATCGGCATGGATCCGCGCACCATCCGCAAGGTGAACTACGTCAAGCCGGCGCAATTGCCCTACACCAACGCGGTCGGCCAGGTGTACGATAGCGGCGCCTTCGCTCACATGCTGGAGCGTGCCTCCGATCTCGCCGATTGGAACGGCTTTGCGGCCCGCAAGAAGGCGGCGAAGAAGAAGGGGCTGCTCTACGGCCGCGGCCTGACGAGCTACATCGAATGGACCGGCGGCCGCGCCCACACCGAGAAGGTTTCGCTGCACGCCACCGCCGAGGGCCGCATCATCCTGCATTCAGGCACCATGGCGATGGGCCAGGGCCTGCAGACGACCTACACGCAGATGGTGTCGGATACGCTCGGCATTTCCATGGACAGGATCGACGTGGTGCAGGGCGACACCGATCTCGCCACCGGGTTCGGCAGCGTCGGTTCGCGCTCGCTGTTCGTCGGCGGCACCGCCGTCGCGGTTTCCGCCGGCGATATGATCGGCAAGGCGCGCGAGAAGGCGTCACACCTTCTGGAAACTTCGGTCGAGGATATTGAATACCGCGACGGCTTTCTTACCGTGGTCGGCACTGACAAGCGCATCAGCCTGTTCGAGATCGCGAAAAAGGAAAATGGCGCCAGGCTCTCCGTCGAGAGCGAGGGCGAGGTCGACGGGCCGAGCTGGCCGAACGGCACCCACATCTGCGAGGTCGAGATCGATCCCGAGACCGGCGTCGCGCGGGTGGTGCGCTACACCACGGTCGACGACGTCGGCGTCGCCGTCAATCCGATGCTGGTGACGGGCCAGATCCATGGCGGCGTCGCTCAGGGTATCGGCCAGGCGCTCTATGAGGGCGTGACCTACAGCGACGACGGCCAGCTGCTCACCGCAAGCTACCAGGACTATTGCGTGCCGCGCGCCGACGACATTCCGCCGATCGTCGTGACGCTCGACGACTCCGCACCCTGCAGGACCAATCCGCTGGGCTCAAAGGGCTGCGGAGAATCCGGCGCGATCGGCGGCCCACCCTGCATCACCAACGGCGTGATGGATGCATTGAGCGAACTCGGCGTCGTCGAGCTCAATACACCGCTGACGCCGTCCAAGATCTGGCAGGCGATTCGCGATGCGGAGGCCGCGTCCGTCTAGCATCGTTGCTCGACAAGCCATTCCGGGGGGCAGGTGCTGACGCACCATCCCGGAATGACTGACAAAGCGGGATTACCCGGCGGAAACGATCTGATACGCTGTCGGAGAATTTCACCGGGAGGACTTTTCATGCGCAAGCTTTGGACCGTGCTGGCGGCGCTGGCGACATTGAGCCTGACCAATTGCGGCTACAACACGATTCAGACCAATGATGAACAGGTCAAGTCGGGTTGGTCGGAGGTGGTGAATCAGTACCAGAGGCGGGCCGATCTCGTACCGAACCTCGTCAACTCGGTGAAGGGCTTTGCGCAGCAGGAAAAGGACGTGCTGCTCGGCGTCACCAATGCGCGCGCCGAGGTCGGCAGCATCCAGGCGACACCAGAGGTGCTGAACGATCCGGCCGCGTTCCAGAAGTTCACACAGGCGCAGGGCGAACTCACCAGTGCGCTGTCGAGGCTTCTGGTCGTGACCGAGAACTACCCACAGCTCAAATCGGACGCGCTATTCCGGGACCTGGCGGCGCAGCTCGAAGGAACCGAGAACCGCATCACTGTGGCGCGAAACCGCTACATCAAGGCAGTGCAGGACTATAACGTCGGCATCCGCACCTTCCCGAACAATCTGACTGCGATGGTGTTCGGCTACAAGGAGAAGCCGAACTTCTCGGTCGAAAACGAGAAGGAGATTTCGACCGCGCCCAAAGTCGATTTCAACCCGACGCCGGCACCGTCGAAGTAGCGGCGTCGCGACCCGACTCCGATGGCCGTCGCGCGTGTCATCCTGTTTGCCTTTCTGCTGGGCTGGGTGTGTCCGGCGCTGGCCGAAGTCGTCGTCGTGCCGCCGCTCACCGGCCGGGTCGTCGACCAGACCGGGACGCTGTCGTCGGGCGATATCGCGGCGCTGACCGAGAGACTGAAGGATCTGGAGACACACAAGGGCAGCCAGGTCGCGGTGCTGATCGTGCCGACTACGGGCGAGGAGACCATCGAGCAGTTTTCGCTTCGTGTTGCCGAGGCCTGGAAGATCGGACGCCGGAAGATCGACGACGGCGCGCTGCTCGTCATTGCCAAGAACGACCGCCATCTGCGCGTCGAGGTCGGCTACGGCCTCGAGGGCGCCCTTAGCGACGCCGTCACCCACCGTATCATCGACGAGGACATCACGCCGAAATTCAAGGCCGGCGATTTCGCCGGCGGCGTGTCGGCCGGCGTCGACAAGATGATCCGCGTGATCGACGGCGAGAAATTGCCGGCGTCGGAGCCGGAACATTGGCAGGCGCCCGATCTGATCGATTTCGCCAATCCGGTCGTCATCTTTGCAATTATCGTGGTGGCAGGCTTCCTTCGTGCGATCCTCGGACGGCTGCTCGGTTCGGCCGCAACCGGCGGCATTGTCGGCGTCTTTGCCTGGATGGCGGCGGGTTCGATCGTCACAGCCATCGCGCTCGGCCTGCTTGCCTTTGTCGCGGCGATGATATTCGGCGGATTGAATTTTGGCGGGCCGGTCGTCGGTTCGGGACCCTACCGGCGCGGCGGCGGCTATCCCGGCGGCTGGTCTGGAGGCGGTGGCTGGAGCGGCGGCTCGAGCTCGGGCGACAGCGGCGGTTTCAGCGGCGGGGGCGGCAGTTTCGGCGGCGGCGGCGCCTCGGGAAGCTGGTAGGTAAAGGGCTCAATGCACATGAGCATCAGGCGCATCGGCAGGCATCTGGTCGCACACCGCTGGCGGGTGCGGCGCGATTTTCCGCCGCGCGTGCTCGATGCGATCGAGCGGGCGATCCGGGAGGGTGAGACCACCCATTCCGGCCAGGTTCGCTTCGTCGTCGAGGGCGCGCTCGACGGCACGCCTTTGTTTCGCAATCAGCCGGCGCGCGAGCGGGCGCTCGATGTATTCTCGCATCTGCGTATCTGGGACACCGCGCACAACAACGGCGTCCTGATCTATCTCCTGCTCGCCGACCGCGACGTCGAGATCGTCGCCGACCGCGGCATCAACGCGAAGGTCGGTCACGAAGGCTGGGAAGCGATCTGCCGCGAGATGGAGGCCGACTTCGGGGTCGGCCGCTTCGAGCATGGCGTGATCAAGGGGATTGAGGCCGTGTCGCGGGAGCTCGCAAAACACTTCCCGCATAGAGCCGGCGGCCCGAACGAGCTGCCGGACAAGCCGGTGGTGATGTAGGCAACCAACTTTCCAGAGCCATGCCAGCCAACGGGCCGCGCGAAGGCGCGCACCCTGACGACAGCGACAGATTGGCCTCGTCGCCGCCGCTCTTTGCAATAACGGAGCGCGAGCCTACGCCGTCGCCGACGGCCGCTCGCCGACGCGGTTAAACCACGCGACGATGTTCCCGTTCGATTGGTCGAGCGGCTGGCCGACCTTATTGCCGAAATCGATCCAGCAATAGAGCAGGATGTCGGCGAGGGTGAAGCGCTTGCCGCAGATAAATTCGCGGCCGTCTGCCATCTGGTCGTTGAGCCATTTGATGCGGTTGGCGGCGATCATTTTCAGCCCGGGCGAGGCGTCGGGCGCGCACGGGATGCGCTTCTCGAAGAACTTCAGCGCCTCGCCGAAGCGGTAGCCATTGGCGAGCGGCTCGGCGATGTTGAGATCGAGACGGCGCGTCCACATCCGGCATTCGGCACGCTCTTCCGGCGTCGCGCCGATCATCGCGGGCGAGGGCTTCTTTTCCTCGAGATATTCGCAGATCGCAGTGATTTCGGAGAGATAGCTGCCGTCGTCGAGCTCGAGCGTCGGCATCTGGCCGTGCGGGTTGCGCTTGAGATGCGCCTCCTGCCGGTTCTCGCCGCCGCGCAGATCGACAGTCTGCTTGGGCATCTCGATGCCCTTCTCCGCCATGAACATGCGGACGATGCGCGGGTTCGGCCCGATCGAATCGTAGAGCTTCATAGTCCTCGCTCCCTGCTTTCAGTGTTGTAGTTGCCGCTGTTGAACAGGGCGTGAGAGGATTTGTCAAATGGCGGGCCGCCGATTGTTGCTCACGCAGAGTCGGGCAGCGCCTGGGAATAAGCCGCGCCGTCACACGCGGGCATCAGTTGTCGAGCTTGTTGAGGTCCCGTACCGACTGCATGATCGGTTCGAAGTTTGCGCGCGCATCGAGCGCGTCGAACAATTGCGCGGTGTCCTCGAGCAGTGCGTGCGAGCGCTGGATCGCGATCCGGACATCCTCCTGCGGCGTGTCGGACAACCGGCCGTGGCCGGAGAGCAGGATCTTCGAGTCCAGTCCCTTCAGCCGTTCCAGCGACTGGATGTAGTCGGCGATGCTGCCGGAGCCGAACACGCCACCCATCACGCCGCCCGGCATCAGCGTGTCGGAGGCGAACAGGAGGCCCTTGTCCTGGTCGAACAGCGAGATGCACGCCGAGGTGTGGCCTGGCGTGTACATGACGTTGAGGCGGAAGTTGCCGAGGTCGATCAGGTTGCCTTCCTCGAGCCAGAGATCGATGTCGATAGGCTCGTTCGGCTCGTTGAACATCTTGCGCAACATCGAGAAGTCGTCGCGCAGCATGATCTTGTTGGCGGCGAGCCGGTGCGCTGCGATATAGGCGCGGCCGTGGAAATGATAGGCGGCGCCGATATGGTCGAGATGCTCGTGGCTCAGCACCACCATGTCGATCATGTCTGACGTCACCCCGACATGGGCGAGGCAAGTGAGCAGATGCGGATAGTTGGTCGACAGCCCGACGTCGATCAGGATGGTTCGCTTGCTGCCGCGGACGAGATAGGCGTTTGCCGCGCGGTTCTTGAAGCGGATCTGGTAGACGTCGTCCGCCGCCTGGATCAGCGTGGCCATATCGCTGTCGTGCAGGATCTTGAAGGGGCTTGGCCGCCGGTCACTCATGAGTTGCCCGCAGTCCGGTAGTTGAGGGCGTTGGAAGCGCGCAGCCGCTTCGAGAGCGCGTCCATGATCATCAGTGCAAACGCCGGTTGCTGGCTGACAAGGTAAACGAAGCGGGCGTGATTGATCCGCATCACTCGCGTCCGCGGCGCCGCGGCGATAGCAGTGGCGGATCGCGAGGAACCGTCGATGACCGCCATCTCGCCGAAGAATTCGCCCTTGCCGAGAGTGACGATCACGACCTTGTCCCCGGCACTGATCTTGGCGATGTCGACCTTGCCCTCGAGCACGACGAAAAGCTCGCGCCCGGTCGAGCCTTCCTCAAAAATGACGTCATCGACATCAAATTCGTTGATGCATTTTTCGATGGCCATGGTTGCGCTGCCTTCTGGCTGGATCAGCCATGTTAGTCGGGAACGCGCCGGGCGCAAACGGAACTAACGGATTGCCGCAAGGCAGCATCAGGTCGACATCCGGCCCGGAAAACTTCCTAAAACTTCGGTAAGTCCGAGCGCGGTAACGATTTCGCAAGCAATGAAGGTTACCAAATAGTCAACCCAGTCTGGAGACGTGAACGTGAGTGAGCAGCAGAGCGGGGTCGTCGGCGGTGAAACCGGCGCTGAAATGGCGGCCAAGAGCGGGCCGGTCGCGGCCAATGTCGAGATTCCCCGACCTGCGCCCGAAGAGATCGCGCCGAAGCCCGAAATGGCCCCTGCGGAAGCGCCCGGAACGGATACCCCCAAGGCTGACCTGAACGCTGCTCCCAAGGTCGAAGCGCCCAAGGTCGAGTTGCCGAAGGTGGACGTGCCCGAAGTCGAGGCCGGCAGCCGCGAGGGGCTGCGCTTCCCAGCTAAGCTGATGATCATGGCGCCCGGCGAGCGCACGTGGGATCATGAGCCGAGCGCCTCGAAACCGGCCGCAGAGCAGGTCGCAAAACCGTCCGGCGCAGGGCGGGTGGCGGCAATGGCCGCGGTCGTGGTGCTCGCAACGCTCGCAGGCGCCATCGGCGGCGCTCTTGCGACCGCGGGCCTTGGCCATTTCTCCGACAGCGACGTTGCTGCTGCAAAGGATACGGCTGCCAAGGATACGGCCGCCAAGGACGCGGTCGCGAAGGAAGTGCTCGAAGCCTCCATCGCGCGGATCGATGCTGACATCACCGCGCTGAGAGCAAGCGTCGAGCACACCGCCAAAACGGCCACGAGCCAGCTCAACAGGACCAGTGACCGCCTCGATAAGGTCGAGAAGGCGCAGGCCGAGCCGCTGGCCAAGCTCGCCAAGCTCAGCGATGCCGTCGAAAAGCTCCGTGCCGCGCCCGCCGCCGCTGCGACCGCGACGCCGGCCAGGGACGTCACGGGAACCGTGGCGCCGCCCGCGAGCGCGGCCGCCGCGCCACCCAAGGCCGAGGTCGGCCGCCTGCCGATCGTCGAGGGCTGGACACTCCGCGACGTTGCCCGTGGCGCCGCGCTGATCGAGGGCCGGCAGGGCATGTATGAGGTCTATGCTGGCGATCCCGTTCCCGGTCTCGGGCGCGTTGACGCCATCCGCAAGCAGGACGGCCGCTGGGTCGTCGTCACCAGCAAGGGCCTGATCGTCGCGCGCTGAACGCGGAATCCCGACAGCAACAAGGCGCTTCACTGCGATGTGAAGCGCCTTTTGTCTTGAATAGGCTTTGCCGCGCGGTGTTAGTGGAGACATGAGCCGTGCGCTGCAATGCCTTCTCGTCTTGTCCGTCCTGGTCTGCGGCGCGTTGGCGGCGCATGCAGGCGAGGACCATACCTTGGAACGCGGTGCGGCGATCATCGATCCTGCCATCCTGCGCGAACTCGACCAGGGGCGCTTCGGCCTCGGCCGCATGCTGTGGCCGGAGCGATCCGCCAATGTTTCGCTCTCCAACAACCAGCTCTTTCGGTTGCCGGCGATGGTGCCGGTCCGCGAGGCGCTCGACCGCGAGTTCGAGCGCTACATTGCGAAACACCAAGCCGGCCTTCCGAACGAAAGCATCGGCGTCGGCGATGGTTTCGCGTTCCAGCTTTTCGACCGTGGCCTGCTCGATTCTCCTGACGTCCGCTTCGTGCTGGCCGGCATCGTCAATCGGATGGACCGCGCCTATGTGGCGCCGGACAACTGCGGCGAGATCAGGCTGATCTATCGGCTAACTCGCATCGACGTGCCGCCGATCGGCGAGAACGGCGTGTCGCAGCGCTTGCCGATGACGCTCAATCTGGTGCTGAAGGCCAGGGGCGGGAGCAACGCTATGGCCAACACCTGCCGCGAGATCGCGCGTCGCTGGCTGGCAACCGGTGAATCGGCGCCGACGCTGGACAAACTGCTCGGCCAGGACGGCCCGCTCGACTTGATCGGCCCTGACAACATCGTCCGCATCGAGACCAATCTGCAGATCGCTCATGCGCCGAAATCGGCCGTCCGCGACTTCCGCACCGACTATTTGTTGAAGGTGTTCGACTACAATCGCGACGCAAAGCGCTTCGAGGAAGCGCCGATGGAAGACCAGATCGACCGTGATCGCATCCTGGCGGACGAAGGTCTCAAGCGCGACTTCAGGGCGTGGCTGCTCGATCCCGGGCATTTCGCCGAGCTTGATCGTGGCACGATCCTGATCCCCGACAAGTTCCTCGCCTCCGGCGTCGTCGCGTCGACACCGGTCGGCTTCGACGTCTCCGATCTGCAGCCCGAGTTCGGGCTGGTGCAGGGCGAGGGCGCATCCGACAAGGCGGTGTTCTCGGAAAGCGACGTCGTGAGTGCGCTAAAGAAAGCCGCTGCCGACGGAACGAAGCTGCAGAACATTCAGTCGCTGGCGGGCTTCGAGCGGCGTCTCAACGACGTGACTTGCGCAGGATGCCACCAAACCCGCGGCATCGGCGGTTTCCATTTCCCCGGCGTGGACTGGATGGCCGCGAAACCTTCGAACTCCACCGTGGTCCCGGCCTCGCCGCATTTCTTCGGCGACCAGGTCCGCCGCCGCGACATCCTCGCGGCCTTGCGCGACGGCAAGGCGCCGGACTATTCACGCGGGTTCTCCAGCCGGCCGCAAGCGCGCGGCAGCCACGAGCTTGCCGGCACTGAATACAGCGACGGCTGGGGCGCACATTGCTATCTGCCGGGCTCCAAGCCCGCGGGCGCAGACCGTAGCTTCCGCGGCTGGACCTGCGCCGAGGGACTCGCCTGTCAGGTCGCAGGCAAGACCTCGCGCATGGGCATGTGCTTCGTGAAGGGACGATAGCGCGTCTGGCGCTGTCTCGCTTCTGGCGCAGTCCGCGAGAAAGCGGCCCAGGTCGATTGACAGTAGGCTTACTAATCTGTTTCATCCGCGAAAATACATCGGGGATGGAAACATGGACGAGGTCATCATTGTCGGCGCCGGCATCGGCGGCTTGACGCTCGGCCTCGCGCTGCATCAGGCAGGCATTCCCTGCCGCATCTTCGAGTCCGCCTCGGAGATCAGGCAGGTCGGCGTCGGCATCAACCTGCTGCCGCACGCGACCAAGGAGCTCGCCGCCCTCGGCCTTGAGGACGCGCTTGCAAGGGTCGCGATCACGACGACAGACGCGACCTTCTTCAACCGGTTCGGGCAGTTGATCTATCAGGAGCCGCTTGGCCGCCTCGCCGGCTACGGTCACCCGCAATTTTCGATCCATCGCGGCGACTTGCAGATGGTCCTGCTGGAGGCCTTCCGCGCGCGAGCCGGCGCCGATCGCGTCGTCGTCAACCGCCATTGTGTGGGCGTCGCGCAGGACGAGAACGGCGTCTGCGCGACCTTCTCCGACGGCCCCGGCGGTACCGGTCGCTTCGACGCGCGAGGCCGCGTCGCGATCGCCTGCGACGGCATCAACTCGGCGGTCCGCAAACAATTTTTCCCGAATGAAGGAGAGCCACGCTATTCGGGCGTCAACATGTGGCGCGGCGTGACGCGGTGGAAGCCGATGCTCTCGGGCGCCAGCATGGTGCGCGCCGGCTGGCTGTCCCACGGCAAGATGGTGATCTACCCGATCCGCCCGGCCGGCGCCGACGGGTTGCAGCTCCTCAACTGGGTTGCCGAGATCGAGACGCCGAATTATCGCAAGCGTGACTGGAATCGCGCCGGCGCGCTCGATGATTTCATCTGGGCCTTTGCCGACTGGCATTTCGACTGGCTCGACGTGCCGGCCTTCATCCGCGCCGCAGACAGCGTGCTCGAGTTTCCGATGGTCGATCAGGATCCGCTGCCGCGCTGGAGCTTTGGTCGCGTGACCCTGCTCGGCGATGCGGCGCATCCCATGGTGCCGCGCGGTTCGAACGGCGCCGGACAGGCGATTCTCGATGCTCGCGCGTTGACAGCAGCGCTGCTCGCACATGACGATCCGGCCGCGGCGCTTTCGGCCTATGAGCAGCAGCGGCTGGAAGCGACCACGCGCATCGTGCTGACCAATCGCACCAACCCGCCGGATGCGATCCTGCGCGAGGTGTTCCTGCGCACCAACGACAAGCCGTTCCGCGCCATCGAGGATGTCATCAGCCGCGAGGAGCTCGCCGGCCTGTCCGATGGTTACAAGCGGATCGCCGGCTATTCGCAGGAAGCGCTGCGCGGTTAGACGGATCGGGGAACATACAGTCATGGCGGAGACAGAGACGATCGAGGTTGCCGGCTATATCGACCGCCAGCCCGTGGGCGGTTTCCAGATCAGACTGCTATTGATCTGCGCCGCCGTGCTGTTCCTCGACGGTTTCGACACCCAGGCGATCGGCTACGTGGCGCCTGCGCTTGCCAAGGAATGGAGCCTGTCGCGCGCGGCGCTCGGGCCCGTATTCAGCGCGGGCCTGTTCGGGCTGATGATCGGCGCGCTGATCTTCGGACCGCTCGCCGATCGCATCGGGCGCAAGAAGATCATCATGTTCTCGACCCTTGCCTTCGGCATCGGCACGTTGGCCACCGCGTTCGTCAACGACGTCACCGCGCTGATGGTGATCCGCCTGCTCACCGGCCTCGGGCTTGGCGGCGCGATGCCGAACGCGGTGGCGCTGACCTCCGAATTCAGCCCACACCGCCGCCGCGCCACAATGGTGATGATCATGTTCTGCGGCTTCTCGGTGGGAGCCGCGCTCGGCGGCCTGCTCGCAGCCGCGCTGATCCCGCAATACGGCTGGCGCGCCGTGTTCATCGTCGGCGGCGCCGCGCCGCTGTTGCTGGCGCCGGTCCTGGCGTGGCGCTTGCCGGAATCCGTGCGCTTCCTCGCGCTTGGCGGCCGCGCCCACGGGGCGGTGGCCGATTTGCTCGGCCGCATCAATCCGAAGGCTGCGCCGGCGACCACCGGCACGCAGTTCGTGGTGCACGAGCCGCGACTCGAAGGTCTGCCGGTGCGGCACCTCTTCAGCGACGGCCGAATGCTGCCGACGCTGCTCTTGTGGGTCGTGTTCTTCATGAGCCTGCTCGACCTCTATTTCCTGTCGAACTGGCTGCCGACCGTACTCAACGATCTCGGCGCCTTGGTGTCGGCCGCCGCCTTGATCGGCTCGATGCTGCAGGTTGGAGGCGTGGTCGGCACGTTTGCGCTCGGCAGCGTCGTCGATCGCTTTTCGTTCCGTGCGCTGGCGTTGGTTTATGTTGTCGCCGTATTTGCCGTGGGCGCCATCGGCCAGCTCGGTCATTCGGCGGCGCTGGTCACACTCGCGATCTTCGCCGCGGGTTTCTGCATCGTCGGCGGCCAGATCGCGGCGAACGCCCTGGCCGCAACCTTCTATCCCACCGCGGTGCGCGCCACCGGCGTCGGCTGGGCGCTCGGCATCGGCCGGGTCGGCTCGATCATCGGGCCCCTGATCGGCGGCGCGTTGATGAGCGCGAAATGGAGCACGGGCGCGCTGTTCATGACCGCGGCATCGGCCGCCCTCTGTGCCGCGCTGGCGGCCTTCTTGCTGAGCCGCTTCGTCGGTCCCGGCGGTGCTTCGAGCGCGAGCCAGACGTCATCTTTTGATGCTAAGCTACAGGCCGCGCCGAGGACCTGAACAGCCAACCTTGAGCGGAGACCTGCCGATGAGCTCTTCCGACCAGGACAAGCAGCGTAATCGCCAGATCGCGCAGAACGAGGCCGAGCGGCAGATGGTGGGCGCTGCCCGGGTCAGCGGCTGGGCGATCGCGCTCGCGGTCATCATCGGCGTCATCGCCGCAGGCATCGTCTGGGCGTGGCTGAACCGCTAAGCCACCGCGCCCGACGCGCGTAGCTGCCTGATCGTCGCCTCGTCGTAACCCGCCTTCCGCAGGATCTCGTCCGAGTGCTCGCCAACCGCGGGCGGCTTGCGCGGTTGCACCTTCTTGGCGCCGTCGATGAAGATCGGGCTGTTGACGGTGAGCATGGTGTCATTCTCGAAGCGCACGAGCACCTCGTTCTCGATCATCTGCCGGTCGTTCGGGATGTCATCGAGGACGCCGACGACGCCGAACACCAGCCCGTTGCCGTCGAGGATCCTGCGCCATTCCGCGAGATCTTTCGTCGCGAACACCTCGTCGAAAATCCGGATCAGTTCGATCGAACGCGCATGGCGGTCTGCCTTGGTGACGAAACGCGCATCGGCGATGAGGTCCTCGCGGCTCATGCAGCGCGCAAGCGTCGGCCATTGCCGCTCCTCGTTGAGCAGCGACAGGATGATCCAGCGGCCATCGCGACATTTGTAATGGTTGGTCACGGCGTTGAGCGCCTGCTCGCGCGGCCTGCGCTTCTGGAACTTGGCGCCAACGAGCTTGGCCTGCGCCAAGACGCCATTGGCCCAGATGCCGTTGGCCATCAGATTGGTCGCGACATGCGAACCCTTTCCGGTCTTCTCGCGCTGGAATAGCGCGGTGACGATCGCGCCGTAGAACGCCATCGCGCAAGGGTGGTCGCCCATGCCGGCGACCGAGCGGGCCGGCGTGGTCTCCTCGTCGGCACGGACGAGATCCATCAGGCCGGAGCGTGCCCAATAGGCATTGGAGTCGAAGCCGGGCTTGTTGGCCTCTTCGCCCTTCTCGCCATAGCCGGTGAAGGAGGCATAGATCAGCCGGTCGTTGAGATGTGCGAGGTGGTCGTAGGTGATGCCGAGCTTCTCGCGCACCTGTGGCGGCATGTTGGTGATGAAGACATCGGACTCCGCGACGAGCTTGTAGAGCACCTCGCGCGCTTCCGGCTTGGTGAGGTCGAGCGCCAGGCTCTTTTTGTTGCGCGCCTCCAGCATCCAGGCGAAATTGTGCTCGCTGTGCGGATAGCCGGGCAGGTTCGGCAGGTTCCGGTAGGGATCGCCGGAGCCGGGCGGCTCGATCTTGATGACGTCGGCGCCGAAGTCGGACAGCACGGTGGCGGCCGCCGGGGCCGCGATGAAACTCGCGCAGTCCAAAACCTTCAGCCCATCAAATATGCCTTTGTCCATCGTGCCGTCGCTCCCGTGACGTTTGTTGGTCTTTTTCCGGTGGCTGGAATTATCGCGTGCGGAATCCCGATCGAGCCGCCATTTGACCCATCTCGGGGCCACGATGCAACGGCGCTTTCTTACCCTTCTGCTGGAGGGTCGGGACACATGTGCCGATCATGCTGCGAGTTTGGGTCACTGGTCTTCTCACAAGCTTGTCATGCCCGGGACAGGCCCGCCATGACAATGCGCAAACCCAAGGACAAAGCCCGGCGACGAGATCTGCGATTGTGCCTCCCCTCCAGGGATAGCGTTACTCCACTCCTGCCATCAGCGCGGCATTGCCGCCTGCGGCGGCGGTGTTGATTGTCACTGTCTGCTCGGTTGCGAACCTTGCGAGGTAATGCGGGCCGCCGGCCTTGGGGCCGGTGCCGGAGAGGCCGCTGCCGCCAAACGGTTGCACGCCGACGACGGCGCCGATCATGTTGCGGTTGATGTAGATGTTGCCGACCTGCAGGCGCTCGATCACATCCTCGATTGTATCGTCGATGCGCGAATGAATGCCGAGCGTCAGCCCGAAACCCGTAGCCTCGATCGCGGCCAGCACGTCGGCCAGCCTTTCGGCGTGGTAGCGCACCACGTGAAGGATCGGGCCGAACACCTCTTCCCTCAATTGGCCGGCGTCCGAGAGTTCGAAGATATGGGGCGCGACGAAATTGCCGGCCGGCGCCTCGCCCGCTAAATGCACACGAGCCTCGCGGTTCATCCGCGCGATATGCTGGTCCAGCTTCTGCTTGGCCTCGGCATCGATCACCGGCCCGATATGGGTCGCGGGATCCGAGGGGGCGCCGATTTTCATCTCGCGCGCGGCACCGGCAATCATCTCGATCATGCGGTCGGCGACGTCGTCCTGCACGAACAATAGCCGCAGTGCCGAGCAGCGCTGGCCTGCGGAACGGAATGCCGACGTCACGACGTCGTCGGCAACCTGTTCGGGCAGCGCAGTCGCATCGACGATCATCGCATTGATGCCGCCGGTCTCGGCGATCAGCGGTACGATCGGGCCATCCTTGGCCGCGAGCGCGCGGTTGATCGATCGCGCAACCTCGGTCGAGCCCGTGAAGACGACGCCGGCGATCTCGGGACGCGTGACGAGCGCGGCGCCGATCGCGCCGTCACCCTGGACGAGATGCAGCGCCGACGCCGGCACGCCGGCCTCATGCAGCAACCGAACCGCCTCGGCCGCGATCAGCGGTGTCTGCTCGGCCGGCTTTGCAATCACGGCGTTGCCGGCCATCAGTGCAGCCGTGACCTGGCCCAGGAAGATCGCCAGCGGAAAATTCCACGGCGAGATCGCGACGAAGGCGCCGCGGCCGCGCAAGCCCAGCACGTTGCTCTCACCGGTCGGGCCCGGCATCGCTTCGCCTTCGCCAAATAGATCGCGTCCTGCTGCTGCGTAGTAGCGGCAGAAATCGGTCGCCTCGCGTACCTCCGAGAGCGCATCGTCCAGCGTCTTGCCGCCCTCGCTTTGCAACAGCGCGATGAAATGGGCGCGTCGCTGTTGCAGCAGATCGGCGGCTTTGCCCAGGATGACGGCGCGTCGCCGCGCCGGCGTACGGTCCCACGCGCTGAAGCCGCGGCGTGCGGCGATGACGGCGGCGTTGGCCTGCTCCGTCGTGGACGGCGCAATCGCGCCGCGGGTCGCGGCGCTTGCGGCTGCAACTTCTGACGTGAGCCTCTCGAGCGCCATGCGTTCACCGAATTCGATACCGCGCGAATTCTCGCGCTGCGGCCGGTAGAGGTCCACAGGCAGCGGAATGTCGGGATGATTGGCACCGTTATCGGCGCCAATGATCTCGGCGGGGCGGCGCAGCAGGCGCGCGACCGGTATCTGCTCGTCGGCCGCGAGCGCGACGAAGGAGGAGTTGGCGCCGTTCTCGAGCAGCCGCCGTACCAGATAGGCGAGCAGGTCGCGATGGCTGCCGACCGGTGCGTAGGTGCGATGGGCGATCTCGGGTCTGTCGTTGCCGAGCTGCGCATAGAGCGCTTCGCCCATGCCGTGCAACCGCTGGAACTCGAAGCTGCCGGGATCGTCGGCGAGTTCGAGGATGGTCGCGACCGTCAACGCGTTGTGGGTCGCAAATTGCGGAAACAGCCGAGGCCGCAACGCAAGCAGCTTTCGCGCGCACGCGACGTAGTTCAGGTCTGTCATCGCCTTGCGGGTGAAGACGGGATAGCCGTCGAGCCCGCGCTCCTGCGCGCGCTTGATCTCGGTGTCCCAATAGGCGCCCTTGACGAGGCGGACCATCATTCTGCGGTTCGGGCTGCGCGCGAGCGCGTCGACATGGTCGATGACGTCACCGGCGCGCTTCTGGTAGGCCTGGATCGCAAGGCCAAAGCCGCTCCAGCCGGCGAGCGATTTGTCGGCGAAAGCGGCCTCTATCACGTCGAGCGACAATTCCAGCCGGTCGGCCTCCTCGGCATCGACGGTGAAATTCAGGTCGAACGCCTTGGCGCGGTGCGCGAGATCGACCAGGCGCGGCACCAGCTCGCTCATCACCCGTGGCCGGCTCACCGCCTCGTAGCGTGGATGCAGCGCGGACAATTTCACGGAGATCCCGGGCCGGTCGGGCAGGGGACGGCCGCCTGCCGCCTTGCCGATCGCTTCGATGGCGCGGGCGTAGGATTCGAAATAGCGGTGCGCGTCGTCGGCGGTGCGCGCGCCTTCGCCGAGCATGTCGAAGGAGTAGCGCGAGGCGCGGACCGAATGCGATTGCGCGCGCGCGAGCGCGGCCTCGATGGTTTCCCCGAGCACGAAATGGTTGCCCATCAGCCGCATCGCCTGCCGCGTCGCCGCGCGCACCGCCGGCGCGCCGAGCCGCTTCGTCAATCGCCCGATCGTGCCCTGAGGCGTCTCGCCGGGCTGAATTACGCGCGCGGACATGCCGAGCGCCCAGGCCGACGCGTTGACCAGGAAGGCCGTGGATTTGGTTTCGTGATGGATGAAGTCGCCCTGGCCGAGCTTGTCCTCGATGAACTGGTTAGCGGTGCGCGCGTCGGGCACACGCAGCAGCGCCTCGGCCAGCACCATCAGTGCGAGCCCCTCCCTGGTCGAGAGAGCAAACTCCCGCAGCATGTCCTCGACGCCGCCGAGCGGATCATCATTGGCTCTGATCGCCTCGATCAGGCCGGTCGCGGTGCGGTCGATGCGCGCCTCCTGCTCCGCACCGAGGGTGGCGTCCCGTAGCAAGCCGACAGCCATCGCGGCGTCATCGGGCGCGTAGGGGGCGCTGAACGGTGAAGAATGCCGGGTCGTGGCTGGCATGGCTGTTCCTTTGGCTTATCGGACGCTATGCGTGTTCGCACCGTAGTTCGATAGACAAATTAGCAGTTTTGCCTTAGAAAATCAGGAGAAAGTAGTACCGCGCGGGATATATGACCGAAATTGACAAGATAGACCGCAAAATCCTCTCGATTTTGCAAGGGGATGGTCGGATCGCCAATGTCGAACTGGCGGAACGGATCGGGCTGTCTCCGACCTCTGTGGGCGAACGGCTGAAGCGATTGCAGCGTGACGGCTTTGTCGAAGGCTACGGCGCGCGGCTCAATCCACACCGGCTCGGACTTGGTTTGCTCGTCTTCGTCGAAGTGATGCTCGACAAGACCACCCCCGACGTCTTCGAGCGGTTCGCGAAGGCGATCCAGACCTCACCGGAAGTGCTGGAGTGCCACATGGTGGCCGGCGGGTTCGACTATCTGGTCAAGGCACGCGTCGCCGACATGACCGCCTATCGCCGGTTCCTCGGCGAAACCCTGCTCGCGCTGCCTGGCGTGCGCGAGACGCGAACTTACGCCGTGATGGAAGAGGTCAAGCGCGACGCGCCGCTGCCGGTCGGCTGACACCCTCCGGATGTGATCCACAGCCGCCCCGCAAGCGTATTGGCATCACGCTCCTCCCGCGCTAATCCTGACTCCAATGGGGCAGCGATCATGACAGACGCCAATCAATCGATACGCGTGAGGCGGACCGGATTTGCCGGCGGGCTTGCCGCCGCGGTGCTGTCCTTGCTCGCGGGGCCGGCGAACTCGACCGAACTCAGCGCTGGCGTGGCACAACTTTATACGTCGGTCTCGATCTATCCGCCGTCGGCGACGTCGATGACGGTCTGCTATGGCTTCGTCTGCCGGCGCCGCGAAACACTCGATTTTACCGCAGCCGACAGGCTCGAACTGACCAAGATCATTGCCGCAGGCCATGCCAACGCCGCCGCCGAGCGGGCCGCGGTGCAGAAAGCGGTGATCTGGTTCGATCGACGCATGGGTCCAATCATCGGCACCGACAAGCGCGTCGCGAAAGCCGACTTCCGCTATCGCGACGACAAGCACAATTTCGATTGCTGGGACACGACCCGTAACACCACGAGCCTGCTCCTCGTGCTGCAACAATGGAATCTGTTCAAGTTTCACGACGTCGGCGATCCCCATTACCGGGGATTTTCGTGGATGCAGACGCCGCACAACACCGCTGTCCTGGTCGAACGCGCGACAAAGGTCGAATGGGCGGTCGATCTCTGGCCGCGCGGCTATCTGCAGCCGCCTGACGTCATGCCGGTCACCCAATGGGTAACCGAAGATTGAGCTGCCCAGCGCGCTAGTGACAGCATGGGCAAAGTCGAGCATTTGTTGGGTCTACGGTATCGCGCTGGACCGATCGCGGCGCGCGCAGCTAAAGCATGATCCGGAAAAGTGTGTAGCGGTTTTCTCTCGCGACACGCGTCCAAACAAATAGGAGATGAGGTCGCGGCGCGATTCGACATGATCGCATCACGATCCAGGAGCGGCACGTGGTGGCGCGCGAGCGCTGTGCCCGCCCCGCCGAACGTCACGTTGTCTGGTTGATCTGTCGGCCCCCACTCCCGGATAATGTCCGAGAGTGCACCGTTGCGCCTGGCGCTGACGCGCTAGACCTTCAGGTTCTCTGCCGACGTCTTGCCGCGATTTGCAATCTCTTCGTATTCGACCGTCTGGCCTTCATTGAGCGTTTGAAGACCAGCCTTCTGAACTGCAGAAATATGCACGAATATGTCCTTGCCGCCCGTCGCGGGCTGGATGAATCCGTAGCCCTTGGTCGGGTTGAACCACTTCACGGTACCTTTTGGCATTCCAGTCGTCTCCGCGGAATCGATCGAAATCAGACCTGCCGATCCCCGCACAAACCGGCTTGTCCGTACCGGGCAGGATAGCAGTTTGAAAAAAGCTGGATAGGCCAAACCACAGGGCGATTTGTCCGGGAATGCTGGTTTCGCGGTGCTTTGGCACCGATTTTGCCCGTTTTCCCGATCATTTGCGCCACAAGATCGGTGGGTTCGAGCAGGCACACGCCGCCACGACGGGCGCAGGGGCGGCGGCGCCATGGTGCGACCCTGTCCCCTCTCGTTTTGCGGAGAGGGACGCCGCGACCTCAATAGGTCGCGGCGAGGTAGTCGACGATCTTGGTGACGTCGCCGTCCTCGATCGGCGCGCCATAGACCTTGATCATCTTGGTGACTTCGGCCTGCCAGAAATCCTTCTTGAACTTCTCGCCCTGCGGCTGGGTCTTGACGTAGTCAGCCGAGTGGCAGGCGGTGCAGTTGTTCTGCACCACGTC
The DNA here is from genome assembly GCF_018131005.1 of Bradyrhizobium lablabi. Taxonomy (GTDB): domain Bacteria; phylum Pseudomonadota; class Alphaproteobacteria; order Rhizobiales; family Xanthobacteraceae; genus Bradyrhizobium; species Bradyrhizobium lablabi_D. The sequence continues at coordinate 45,372 of NZ_JAFCJK010000003.1, read as the reverse complement.
CAGGTTGGGCCCGGGCTTGAACGCCACGGTCTCATCGGGAAGCTGGTAGTTCACTGGCGCGGCAGAAGCCGCGGCGATTGACAGACCCGCGATCGTGGCCAGCGTGGGAAGCAGCTTGAGGTTCATGGTGCTTCTCCTCACGCCGCAGTTACGCGCACGGTTTCGACCACATTGCGCAAATAGCCCGCCGGATTCCACAAGGGATCCATCGGCTGGGTGTCGCCGGCGTTGTTGGTGGCGCGCACCCGCAAGTCATGGGAGCCCTCGGCGAGCTTCACCGGGAGCTTCCATTCACGGAACGAGTATTTGCCGAGATCCTTGCCGAGCTTGGCCGGTGTCCAGCTCTTGCCCCCATCGGTCGAGACCGCGACGTCCTTGATGCCTTTTCCGCCGTCGAAGGCGATGCCCCGCAGCAGCGTGGTGCGGCCGGCCTTCAGCTTGGCGCCGTCGGCGACGCTCGTGATGAACGAGCGCACCGTGAAGCGATTGATCGGGATGGTTGCCTTCGGCGCGGTGCCCGGCTCGACGGCGTTGTTCGGCGTGTCCGGGATCCGATAGGCCGATTTCATCCAGAAGCCGTCGTACACGCCGTCGATGACGGTGATCTCGTTGAGATGCTTGACCCAATAGGTGCCATAGTAGCCGGGCACCACGAGGCGAAGCGGGAAGCCATTGAGGAACGGAAGATCCTCGCCGTTCATGCCATAGGCCAACATCACTTCGCCGTCGCGGGCGTGATCGATGTCGAGTGCCTTCACGAAGTCCGGCGTCTTGTCGCTGACCGGGCCGTCCATGCCGTTGAAGGTGACCTGCTTGGCGCTGGCCTGCACGCCGGCCATCTCGAGCACGGTCTTGAGCGGCACGCCGCGCCAGCGCGCGTTGCCCATTGCGCCGTTGCCGAGCTGACCGCCGGCCACCCGCGGATTGGAGAAGCCGCGGCTGTTGCCGGAGCACTGGTTGACGGCGACGATCTCGGTCGCCTTCATCTTCCTGATGTCCCGCAGCGACAGGTTCAGCGGTTTGTCGACCTTGCCCTTGATTTCGAGCGTGAACTTGTCGGGGTCGAGATTGTAGGGGATGTCGGCGAGGTGATAGCGGACGAAGAACGCATTGTTCGGCGTGATCGGACCGTCGTTGAAGATCGGAAACGGCGTCTCCAGTTGCGGTGGGCGGCTGGTCAGGCCGATCATTGGACGCTTCTGGGGATAACGCACCAGTGGCCGTTCGCCGTTGCCGAAAGGCAGTGTCACGCTATCGAGCGCGAACGCTGCTCTCGACCCCAGCCCCGTCGCCAGCGCCGCCAGGCCGGCGCGCCTCATCAGGTCTCGTCGATCGAGCATACCGCTTCCTCCGAAGCTTGTCTGTCCGAGCCGGTCATCACCAGACTCGCTCATTTTTTATGCCCGCAAATGTCGCATCGGCGACCGCGGAGTCAATTGATGCTTTCGGGTCATCGCATTGCGTTGCAACAACGGAACGACCCCGGCCGCATCGGCGGCCGGGGTTTTGAATCAAACCCGAGGGTTCGATCAGTCCAGGCAGACGTTCACGGTGCGATAGCGATAGCCGTACGGCGTCAGCACCAGGCGGCTTACGTAGCAGCTGCTGCTGACGAAACCGATCCCGATGCCGAAGCCCGGGCCCCAGAAGTGATGATGCTGCGGATGCCCGCCCCAGCCGAAAGGCTTCGCGGATACGGCGGTCGGCGCCAGAGCGGCGGCGCCGATGGTGGCGACGGTCGCGAGGGCAAGCGTCACTTTACGAAACATGGTCTTCTCCTTCACGCCTTGAGTTCGCTCGCGGCGCGGTTTGTGGTGCTGCCCATCGCCCATCAGTCGCTCCCTGTGGAAAACGGGTTCGATGGCGCTGCGGGAGCCGCCAATCTGATGAATGTCTGTTCAGGTGTGAGGAAAATCACGTTGCGGCAACGGCCGTGATGCAGCCCCGCGCGGCATTAATCAGCCGCGGCATCAGCGCGACACTTGGATGTCGGGTCAATTCACCCAAGACAGAAGGGAGAAAGCAAAACCACCCCCGGACGGGAACGTTTTGATTATCGCATAGGACCCGTAAATGCCTTGTGCGGAAAGGCCTATGAATGCGCGGCCGTGATCAAGCCCGATGCGAAGCGCCTGAATGCGATGGGCTTTCGATGATTGATGGCACGGTCCAATTCATAGGTGAGCTCGAAAGGCCCTTCGCCAACCGCATCCATGTCGACCCGTCCGGTGCCGAACGGCTTCAACCTAACTGAACGCGCGAGCGAACTCGCCGGGCCGGACAAGGTGAGGTCCACATTGGTGGTAGCTTGGCTGGAGTTCATCAGGAAGTAGCTGATTCCGGTCAGGTTCGCGTCGCCCTCCAGGAGGGCCGACCGGCGCGGATATTTGGACTTCAGCGGCGGCACTCGATCCATGTACAGATGTGAGTGCGTGATTTGCGGCGCAGTGCGCTCGCCTCGAGGCATGAATATCGTCATGAACTGGGGCGATGTCATCCCCAGGAAATCGATTCCCGACGGCGAACTGTAATGACAGGACACGACAAACATACCGTGCTCGTCAAGCTCGCGCCCCAGCAATTTCGAAAGCGGCTCTTGAAGCGTTTCAAAGTGCTTCACCTGGTGCTCGCAGGAACCGACGAGCCCGCCATGGCGGTCAAAGACCCGCAATGCGTAGGTGATGTCGATATTGGTGTCGGGCGCAAGGAAGCTCAGATGGTGTGGAATGCTGACAATAGTGTCAAAGTCCGCATCGTGTCGGTAAAGCTGGATCATGTTCTGCCGAATGGGCGGTCCAAACAGAGCCGGGCGGGCCTTCTTCAACCTCATGTGAAAAGCATCGGCCGCTCGGCTCGCGCGTGCAAGAATCTTCGGCACGAGAGCGGTCATGACCTCAAGTCTCCGAACGCCGCCTTTTGAAAGCGCGGGCGCAGTTCAGGATTGAAGGGCGCCTCGGTAAAATACATCGGAGGCAGCGAGTGCTCGATGCCAAGGGCTCCACTAGAGTGATTTTGGAAGACCGTGAAAATCGCGAACTGACTCGAGCCGCCACGGATACGAAGAGACAGGCCCCGATCGACCGGGGTGCCATGGATCTGGGCCAGCCCTCGAACCGGGAGAAGATAAGTCGAGTTATATCCGATTTCGATTTCGGTCACGACCAGCACGTCCGCCTTCAGATTTCTGAACTCGACCTGAAGCTTGTTGGGATGCGCTGGCGGATCGCCTTCTCCAGCCAGATTCGCAAAAGCAACACTGGTCTCAAACTGATCGAACAGCACGTTATAATGCGCCTGATGCAGAATCGGCGAAAATTTGAAGCCGGGCGCCCGGAGAGGAACAAGGCCGGTCAGCACCGCGTTTTGCTGCTGGCCGTTTCGAAACAGCAACTCTCCCTCGAACTCCGAATTAGTCTCACCCTCGAGTTCAACAGTGTGAAGTTCGTTAGCCAAAACCGGCAGATCCCTCGCCCATTGCGATCGCCAAAAACGATTGAGATTGCGAGGCCGCGTCTCGAAGGTCGACGTGAGTGAGCCGTTCTGAAACGTCCTCACCCGGATCAAGCTGGCATTTGTCCTTACGGCAAAGCCGGGTTCGTAGCCGATCGAAGCGAGTGATGGAACGAGGAGTCTCCGTTGCACCAAAATGACACCAATTGCGAAGTTGTGCACCCAAAACGAGCGTATATGCTATCATGCAATCTTGTGGAGAGCAACGCCGGGCAGCGCCGCAGACGAAGACCGTGCTAGATCGCGCTTTCGCGGATACATCCGCCGCCTGCGTTCCGATGTCGGTTATCGAGTCTTAGCACCAGGCAGGCTTGGCCGAATGGCGGCCAGCGTGGCGGTCAATCCGATCTTCGCGGCGAAATCCTTCCTCGTCTGCAAGCGCAAATTGCGGCGGATGTGGCCCACATCGCGATAGAGAAATTCGCCGTTCAAATACACGTCGCAGGCGTCATTCCGGCACAATTCCTCACTCGGGAGCACGGCCGCGACGTTGGGAAGCGATGTCGCGATGTCTTGCAACATGGCGTCGGTTGCGACTGACAGCTGCTTGACGGCAACGGCATCGGCAAACCGGACTGTGGAATCGCAACGTCGTCTCAAGAGTTGAGTGCTGGAGCGGATGGCGCACTCAACGACTTCCGCGGGAAGGTGGGGCACCATTCCGATGAGAACGAAGTGTCGATCCGGCGCCGACGTTGTCCGGATGAGGTTCGTCAGTGCGCGGGTCACTGCCGGCAGCCCGTCCTCCTTATGTCCTTCAATTCGCCAGGGCAGTTCGTACCAATTCGATGGCAAGATCACCTGATCTATCGACGGGTCTTCCTTGAGAAGCTTCATGCCGCCCAAATGGAAGCGCTTGCAACGGTCCTTGTAGACTGGATCGAAATTGATAATGAATATTTCGCCTCCAAGCGCCGCCGGGCAACCGGCAAACACCAGGAATGATCGCTCGGGGTCTCTATTGATGGCATCAAGGACCGGTGCAAAATGTTGCGCGTGGCTGTCGCCCCAGATGACCGTCTTGCGCTTCGCGGTCTGCCAGGGGTGTCCGAACACGCAATATGTGCCGCGAAGCACATCGATCGGGACTTCGTTACATGGCCAGTCCCACATGACCTCGAGGCTGCGCATGGCCTGCCCTCCGGGCGGGATACGTTGCGGCAGCCCATCGGCGCTATCGACGTACATCGACGCGCAGAACAACGTTATGATGCAGGCAAGGCCGGCCGACACCGTGCGCGGCGCGCTCCAGCGACGCTTGCGGAACGGCTGTTCAACGTAGCGGTAAGAAAGTATTGCCAAGATGATTGAAACGATGGCCAGCGCAATCGACTCATCTGTGCTTGGGCTGCCGTTGTTGATGTAGATCCGGAAGTACACCCAGACCGGCCAGTGCCAAAGATACAGGCTGTACGAGATCAGTCCGATCGGGGCGAGCAACCCGAGGATCCGACTTGAGATCGTGCTTTGAGCGCGCGGCCAAATCAGCAGTGCTGCGCCGATGCACGGGTAGAGGGCGAACTGTCCGGGAAATTTGTCCGGCGAGATGGTAAACCCGATCCCGATGAGAATGAAGCCCACGACCGCGACAATCTCACCGACGGTGCGCGGCGGGGCGGGCAGGAAAGCCAGCAGCGCGCCGAGCGCAAGCTCCCATGCTCTCGGCAGCGCCATGTAGAACGCAGCCTTCTGATCATATTGGAAATAGATGATACTGCCGGCGCATCCAACGACCACGATTGCGGCGAGCGCAGCGGCAATGGGAATTCGCGAGCCGACGGCAGCAAGAACGAGCAACAGCAGCGGCCACACCAGATAAAACTGCTCCTCGACCGCGAGTGACCAGGTGTGTAGCAGCGGCATCAGGTCTGCGGCCTGATCGAAGTAGCCGGTGTGGCCGTGGAAGAAGAAGTTCGATACGCCGAACGCGGCCGCAGCCGTGCTCTTTGCGAGCGATGCGTAGTCGCCGGGGGAAAGCAGCAGCCTTCCGGCCAGGAGAACTGTGGCCAGCATGGTCAGGAGCGCTGGCAGAATCCGTCGCATCCGGCGATCGTAGAACGCGACAACGGAGAACGTGCCGGCAGCGATCTCGGTCGCCAGAACCTGGGTTATCAGAAATCCGCTGATGACGAAAAACACGTCCACACCGGTGAACCCGCCGCGGATCGGCGCACCATAGTGAAACGCGAGGACCGAAAGCACCGCAACCGCACGAAGACCATCAATATCCGGGCGATAACCCGGCTTAGTACAAATTTCCATCCCCGCAAAACCGTCTTCGAGAGGTTGTTGTGGCATAGCACCACAACCAATTTGGAACAAGGCCGACTTACGGTCGCCTTGCCTTCAACAAGGCTTCGCGCCAGTCTCATCATGGCGACCCAATTGTTGCGGCGAGCAACCAGCGATGTATCTCTCGGCGCCAACCGCGATTCTCGCCTACCAGCAAATCACAGGATCGGGCGGCGAGCCGTTGGCAAATGGACGGTGCCGCGGCCTGACGTTCGAATTGGCGCCAGGGCGGCGGCCACGACGCAAGTGCGCCTGGCCATTCAGCGCGGGGTATTCAAGCCGCAGCGATCTGCTTGTCGCGCGACAGCGCGGAAAGAGGTCGCGCGTCCTTCACCAAACGCACGATCATCGGCTCGTTACGACCGCGAATCGTGACCTCCTGCGCGGGCAGTGCGTCGTCGGCGAGCCCTGAAGTGGCGCGCACTTCATCCGAGATGACAGCCTCGCAAGCCAGTCCCTTGGTCATGTCCTGCAGCCTTGCCGCCACGTTGACGGCATCGCCGAGCGCGGTGAACACCATGTGATCGCGATAGCCGATATCGCCGACGATCACCTCTCCGCCATGGATGCCGATGCCGAAGCGGATCGATTCGCGCAGATCATGGCTCAGGAATTCGTTCAGTTCGTCGATATTGGCCGCGATCATTGCCGCTGCCCGCAGCGCCTGCCGGCAGGCGTCCTGCCGGCCGGTGCTGAGCCCGAACAGCGCCAGCATGCCGTCGCCGACGAACTGGTTTGGCCGGCCGCCGGCTTCCAGCACTGCCTGCGACACCGCGCCGAGGAAGCGGTTGACGATGAACACGGTGTCGAATGGCAGGCGCGTCTCGGCAAGCTGCGTCGAGCCGCGCATGTCGACGAACAGGCTGACGAGATAACGCTCCTGGCCGATTCGCGCAGGATTCGACGCATGCGCATTCGCCGACATCGTGTGCGGCAAGAATAGCTGGAAGAAGGAGAGGTCGGCGGTGGGCCGCAACTGGCAGGCGAGGCGGATCGACGGGTCGTCGCTGCCGACACGGTGCAGCACGAAGGCTTCGCGTGGCGAGGGATCGGGCAATCCGGTGCAGTCGCCGATGATGCGGATGCGACAGGTCGAGCAGCGCGCTCGGCCGCCGCAGATGCTCGCATGCGGAACATTGTTGCGTAGGCTCGCCTCCAGTACGCTCAATCCCTTCGGCACGCGGATGGTCCGGCCGTTGCCGTAGGACAGCGCGATCATGCCGCGGCGGCGGTCGAGCAGGGCGCGCGCGCCGCGCGCGACCAGGGCAAGGCCGAGCAGGCCGAGATAGCCGATCGTCATGCCGCTGGTGATGCGGTCGAGCACATTCTGCTGCGCCACCGTCCCGACCTTCTCGACCGATAGGGTCTGCTGCCGCCAGTCGGCATCCTCATAGTCGGACAAGGCGAGGCGGCCGCCCTGGTAGATGCCCAGCATCGCCAGGGTGGGGATCAATACCGCGGCGGCAAGCAGGAACGGCGCCACGCGCTTGAAGAAGGATCGCAACCGCAGCCAGAAATACAGGCCGATGCAGCCATGCACCCAGGCGATCACCAGCACCGCGAGCATGGTCCACAGCCGGTAGGGCGAAGCGATGAAGAACACGTATAATTCCTGTGGGTAGAGCTTTTGATGCCCGAACAGGGAATAGCCGAGACGCACGCCGACGATATGGGCGATCACCAGCATCGGGATGCTCAGCCCGAGCACCAGTTGCAAAGGCTCGAGCGCTTTCCAGCGGAACTCCCGCCGCTGGTACAGTGCCCATATGCCGAGCCCGGCATGCGCCAGGCAAGCGCTGTAGAACAGGATGGAGATGGGCAGAAAGTGCCAGAAAAGCGTGTGGTAGTAGACCCCGGTCGCCAACGCCTCCATCGAGATATTGCCGAGCGCATGGTTGAGGAAATGGCTGAGCAGATAGGTAAACAGGATCACGCCGCAGGTGAGCCGAACCTGCCGCAGGCCGACTCCGCGGACCATCTCCTGCAAATGTTCGCGCGAGGGTGAGGCCATATGATTCATGATTGGCAAGTGTAGTGTTTAATTCCCGGCGTGAACACCATTACTGGCCCGCGCGCAGGCGGATAACGGCGACGCCGCACGTTGACACCTGCCTGAGAGTCGAACAAAAAGCGCGCCGTGACGATAGCTTTGTCCGATAAGACCAGCATCAAACCAGCCCGTTCACGTGCGTTGCGCTGGCGTGGCGTCGTGGCGCTGGTCGCTGCGATGACGGTGATGCGGTTGATCTATGCGAGCGTGCTCGATCTGCGCACCGACGAGGCATATTACTGGACGTGGTCGAAGGAGTGCGTGCTGTCCTTCCTCGACCATCCACCCATGGTCGCCTGGTTCATCCGTCTCGGCACCGCGATCTTCGGCGACATCAATCTCGGCGTCCGCTTTGCCGGGATCGTGGCGATGCTGGTGACCCAGCTCCTGCTCGCTGATATCGTCCGCCGAGCGACCCGCAACAATGTCCGCGCCGTCATGCTCGCGGTGCTGATGCCGGAAGCCGCGCTTTACTACGGCCTGCTGATGGCCAAGGTCGCGCCGGATACGGCGCTGATCCCGTTTGCGGTGGCGATGCTGTGGTCGCTGGTGCGGCTTGCGAACAGCAATGACGGGCGCTGGTGGCTCGCCGCCGGCCTGTTTGCCGGGCTGTCGTTGTTGTCGAAATTCACCGCCATCATGCTGGCACCGGCCGTGCTGGCCTTCGCGCTGGTGCCGGACTGGAGAGGGCGCTGGCTACGCAGCCCGTATCCTTATCTCGCGGCATTGATCGCAATCGCCGTCTTCTCGCCGGTGCTGATCTGGAATGCGCAGCACGACTGGGCATCGTTCCGCTTCCAGGCGGTGCGCGCGGTTGCGGTGCGCGATGTGTCGTTGCGCACCTTCAGCGAATTCATAGGGATGCAGCTCGGCCTCGTCGGCTTCGTGCTCCTGCCGGTGGTGCTGTCAGGCGTGGCGCTGTCAGCGTGGCGCGGCTATCGCAATCGCGAGCCGGTCGCGATCCTGCTGTCGACGGCGGTCATCGTGCCGTTCGCCTATTTCTGCTGGAAATCGCTCACGCTGCGGGTCGGCGACACCTGGCCGATGTTCCTGTGGCCGGCCGGCTTTGCCGCCACCGCCATCAACATCACGCGGCTGCCGTTCGAGCGCTGGCCGGCCTGGATGATCAAGTCGACGATGTCCTGGGCGCGGATCGCGATCGTCACCGGCATCGTCTTCGTCGTCTCGGTCTTCCTCTATTACACAGTGGCGCCCTGGAATCTGATCGGCCGTACTGACCCGATCGGCGGCGAGGCCGGTTTCGAGACGATTGCCGCGCGCGCGCAAGCGCAGTTGCAGGAGACCGGTGCGACCTGGATCGCAACCACCGACTATCGCACCTATGCGATGTTACGCTGGTTCCTGAACGGTCGCGTCCCCGTGATCCAGGTCAATGAGCGCGGCCGCTTCCAGGGCTTCGCCGATCCCGGCATGGACCAGATCAGGGATCATATCGGCCTCTATGTCGGGCGCGAGTCCGACAGCAATCTGCCGCTGTGGGGCGAGACGTCAGCCGTGCGGCAGCCGCTCGAGCACGTCGCGCGCACCTGGCGCGGCATGGTGATGGACACTTATGCGCTCGAGAAGCTGACCGGCTGGACCCCGGAGCTCTCGCCGCCGCCGGACACCACCTTCTTCCGCTGGCGCGTGCTGGCGACGCTGATCGAGTCACGCGCGACTGCGTCGCTCCTCCCTCGCCCCGCTTGCGGCGAGAGGGCGGGGTGAACGGAGTTTCCACGGAGACGGTGAAAGATCGACTCGCGGAGACTTCCCCTCACCGGGTCGCATCTGACGATGCGCTCCGGCCTCTGCCCGCAAGCGGGGCGAGGCCACTCACTCCTCGTCATCCTTCTTGCGCAACAGATCCTTGGCGAGGTCGGCGAGCGCCGGGCGCGGCAGCGCGGTGAAGGGGAGGGGCCGCGTCACGTCGATCGCGGCAAGGCCGAGCCTTGCCGTCAACAGGCCGTTGAGCACGCCCTCGCCGAGCCGCTGCGACAGCTTTGCTGCAATGCCGTGGCCAAGCATCTGCTGGATCAGGCTGTCGCTCGCCGCCATACCGCCGGTGATTGCTAGATGCGCAATCACGTGGCGCATCAGGCGGATCATGCCGAGTGCGCCGGGCCGGCCGCCATAGAGCCGCGCCAATTGCCGGATCATTCGCAAGCTTGCCACGAACACGAACAGCACGTCGATCATCGCGCGCGGGCTCACCGCGGTGACAACGGAGACGCGCTGCGCTGCCGACGAGACCAGCCGACGCGCCTCTTCATCCAGCGGCGCCATCAATTCGCGCTCGGCAAGGCGGATCATGTCGGCGCCGTCGATAATATCGTCCGTATGGCTTTGCAGCGTGTTGCGGGCGCGCGCCAGTTGCGGGGTCTGGTGCGCGAGTTTGAGCAGATCGCCGACGATCGCCCGGCTCGCCGGGCGGTCGTCGCTGATGAGCACTTCGGCCGCGCGCTGATGCAGCTTCTCGATGGCAGCAAGCCGCGCCAGTCCGAACACCTCGCGCACGATCACGACGATCAGCGCCACCGCTGCGATGACGGCAAAGCCGAGCCCGAGGAAGCCGAGCCCTTCGTTGCGCGCGAACAGATCCTCGATCAGGTTGACGACGCCGAGCCCGGTGCCAAGCAGTATGAGGCCCGCAACCGCGCTCCAGAACATCGCGCCCCAGCCGATGCCGCGGCGCGCCGGCACGAGCGGCGCATCGACAGGGACCGGCAGTTGTGCGGGCTCGGCCTCGGGAACGATCTGCACCGTGCCGCGGGCAAGGCGGCCGGTGTCCTCCGGATCCATCACGACCACGCCGGGATCGTCGAGCTTGAACGTCGCCGGCCGCCGGTGAGGCGTCTTCTCGTTCATTGCAGTCTGTCTCCGATCAGGAACTGGAGGGCGCGGTCAAGGCGGATGTGAGGCAGAACGGGTTCTTCATCGCCGGTGCGCTCCAGCTTCGGCGGGCGGAAGCGCAGGAAGCGGAAGTCGGCCGCCTCGACGGCAGCGCTGGAGAGGCCGCGGAATTCACCCCTGAACAGCTCCTCGGGATTGCTCGGCAAGTCTCCCGGAAACGTCGCAACCTCCGTTTCGCCATCCAGCGTCTCGCCATTGGCGATCTCGCCCGGCGCCGGCGTGCCGAGAATGGATGGCAGTTTTTCCCGGCCGCGCTGTACCTGAGCCTCGCGCGTGGCGCGCACCGCGGCAAGCGCCACCACGTCGATCGCGGCACCGGCATATTCGGCACGGTCCGCGGCCTTGGCCACGATCCGCCGCAGCACTGCCTCCAGCCGGTCGTGGCTCTGATGATGCAAGTGATCGGCCTTGGTCGCCGCGAACAGGATGCGGTCGATCCGCGGCCGGAACAGCGCGCTCAACACCGTGCTGCGGCCGATCCGGAAGCAGTCGAGGATGCCGGCGAGCGCGGCCTCGAGGTCGTGCAGCGCCTCCGGTCCGGCATTGAAGGCGGCAAGCGCGTCCGCGAGTACGATCTGGCGGTCGAGCCGCGCAAAATGATCGCGGAAGAACGGGCGCACGACGACGTCTTTGTAGGCCTCGTAGCGCCGCCGCATCATCGCCCATAGCGAGCGGTCGGGCGCGCCGCCGTCAACGGGAACGTCGAGCGGCGCGAATGTCAGCGCCGGGGAGCCGGCGAGATTGCCTGGCATCAGGAAGCGGCCGGGCGGCAGCAGGCTCATCGCGAAGCGTTCGTCGCGGCAGGCGCGCAAGTAATCGGTGAACAGCCTTGCTTCACTGAGCGCCGCCTGCTCGTCCTCGCGGCCTTCCGGCGTGAGCGTCTTCAGATGCGCGTGCCAGGGCGCGGCCAGCCCGGCGCGCAATGCCTCGCGCGACAACGCGAGACTTTCGGCCGACCATTGCTCGTAGCTCTTGTTCAAAAGCGGCAGGTCGAGCAGCCACTCGCCGGGATAGTCGACAATATCGAGGGTCAGCGTGCGGTCCGCGCCATTTTGCCGCTGGTAGTCGATCACCAGGCGAAGCTCGGAAATGTCGGTGGTCGAATTCGGCCAGCGCCGTTCCTCGATCAGGGTGCGGACGTGGTTTTCATAGCCGAACCGCGGCACCGCATCGTCGGGCTGCGGCGCAAGACAGGCGCGGGCGATGCGCCCCGAGGCATAGGCCTCGAACACCGGGAAACGGCCGCCCCGCGTCAGCCCGTGGACCAGCGCGGTGATGAACACGGTCTTACCGGCGCGCGACAATCCGGTGACGCCAAGACGCACCGTGGGATTGAAAAAGTTGTCACCGTAGTCGAGCAGCGCGCGCGCCGAGAGACGCGCTTCCTCGACGATGTCAGAAAAACTGAGGGCCATGAATGTCTGGAAAACCCGGCGGGAAGGGCCAAATGAGGCGGGCGGTCACCCGCAAGGTGGCGATTGTCGGGCCAAAATCAAGCATTGCGTCGTGACCCGCGCATTCGGGGTACCCAGTCATGTCAAGCGCACGAAAAAGCCACTTCCGTACAATACCCGATCACTCGCCTTTGCGATGATGACAGCGGAAAGGCGGCCAGGACTTGAACGGATGATCGCCCTCGCGATACCAACGTCTAGTTGCGCATAAGGAAAGTGTCCCGGCATGACGATCTTCCGGCTGAAGCAGTTCGCCTCGGACTCGATCCATGCGGCCGGCGCCGTGCTCTGGAACTACGACCGTGCCGAGCTGATCGCCGACGGCGTCGTGCACATCATCGGTATCTGCTTCGGGCTGGTCGCGGCGACTGCGCTGATCTTGCTGACCGCAATCTATTCCAGCACGATCGACGTCGCGGTGGTGTCGGTCTATGTCGTGGGCCTGCTTGCCATGCTGGTGCTGTCGGCGATCTACAATCTCTTGCCGGTGTCGCGCGCCAAATGGGTGTTGCGCCGCTTCGATCATTCGGCGATCTATTTGCTGATCGCGGCGACCTATACGCCCTTCATCATGCAGTTGAAGGACAGCTTTTTTGCAATCGCACTGCTGGTCGGGGTGTGGTGCGTGGCGATTTTCGGGATTGTGCTGAAGCTCGTCTATCCCGGCCGGTTCGATCGCCTCTCGGTCGGACTCTATCTCGCCATGGGCTGGAGCGGGCTGATGCTCTATGATGCAGTGGTGAAAGCGCTGCCGGCGATGGCGATCGGCTTCGTGCTGGCGGGCGGCATTCTGTACAGCCTGGGCGTTATCTTCCACGCCTGGCAAAGGCTGCGCTTCCAGAACGCGATCTGGCACGGCTTCGTCCTGCTCGGCGCGGCCTGCCATTATACCGCGGTGCTCGATCTCGTGCTGAAGAGCTGAGCTGGCGCGACGATACCAGCCGCAACCCGGGACCAGTCCTCAAAAAAATCATGCGTCCGCCAAAGATGCGATATCATGATCCGGCAGGATCAGGATATCGGGAGGATGGCCATGCAGGTGGCGGGTAAGGTTGTTGTGGTCACCGGCGGCGGCAATGGCATCGGCAAGGCGCTGTGCGAGGCGTTTCATAGAGCGGGCGCCGCAAAAGTGGTGGTGGTCGATCTCGATCACGGTGCGGCCGAAAGGGTTGCGGCCTCGGTCGGCGGTGCGGCATTCAAATGCGATGTCGGGCAGGAGAAGAACGTCCTGCATGTTATCGAGGCAACCGAGCGCATGTTCGGCCCGATCGCGCTGTTCTGTTCCAACGCCGGCATCGGCGGCGGTTTCGATCCGATGTCGCAAAATGCCGGCGGTACCTCGGACGAGCCGTGGTCGCGGAGCTGGGCGATCCATGTGATGGCTCATGTCTACGCGGCCCGCCATTTGGTACCGCGCATGAAGGCGCGCGGCGGCGGCTATTTCCTCAACACGATTTCCGCGGCGGGCCTGCTTTCTCAGGTCGGCAGCCCGGCCTATTCGACAACCAAGCATGCCGCGGTCGGCTTTGCTGAAAACCTCGCGATCTCGCACCGCGCCGATAACATCAAGGTCTCGATCCTCTGCCCGCAAGGCGTCGACACCAATATGCTGCGCTCGATCCCCAAGGGTCCGCAATCCGGCGACGGAGACCTGACGGCGGAACAGGTCGCGCAGGACGCGCTGAAGGGCATTGAGCAGGAGATTTTCCTGATCCTCCCGCACCCGCAGGTGCTCGGTTACATGCGCAAGAAGACCGAGAATTACGACCGCTGGATCGGCGGCATGGCCAAGATCCAGGCCAAGATGCGCGAAACGTACGGGAAATGACCGCAGTGCGACGTATCCACCGTCATTGCGCAGTCCATCCTTCGGCGCGCGGGACGCATGGATTGCTTCGCTCGCAATAACGGTGCGGACCGTTTTTGCCTCAATCCTTCCGCGCGTAAAGCAACGGCACTGCGGAATCCACCATCACCTCGATCAGGCTCGCGCCGTTGTGCGACAGGCCACGCTTGTAGGCGTTCGCCAGATCTGCCGGATTCGTCACCCGCACCGCGTCACAACCCATGCCGTCAGCGAGCTTGACGAAATCGATGTCGGGCAGGTCCAGCCCCGGCACGTTGCGCACCTGCATGACCTGGCTGAACGAGCGCATCGCGCCGTAGCCGGAATTGTTGAGCACCACGACAGTGAGCGGCAGTCCGCGCTGGGCCGCGGTCCACAGCGCCTGGATCGAATACATCGCCGACCCGTCGCCGATCAGGCAGACGGTGCGGCCTTCCCGACGGCCGAGCGCCACGCCGACCGCGGCGGGCAGGCTGTAGCCGAGGCCGCCGCTTGCCATGGTGTAGAAGCTATCCTGGCCGCGCATCGGCATCACCTTCTGCATCAGCGGACGGTGCGAGGGCACTTCCTCGACCAGCGCGTCCTGTGGCCCCATCGCGGCGGACAGAGCATGCAGCGCATACTCGGCCGGGATCGGATCACCAGCCTTCGGCGCCGGCGGCGGCACTCGGCCGGCGGGCGCGGCGCGCGTCGTCTCGGGCAATATCCCGAGCAGCGCCGACAGCGCGGGCTTCATGGTTGCGATGATGCTCTGGCCCACGGGCGTCATCGCGGCGGCGTCGGGATCGTCGGTGATCTGGAAGATCGCGGTCGATCCATCGAAGATCGCCGCATGGCCCTCGACATGGAAGGTGAACACCGGCGCGCCGACCACGACCACGAGGTCGTAGTCGCGCAGCGCATCGGAAAGCTGCCCGGGCGCGGCGTGCAGGAAGCCGGCAAACTGCGGATGGCGCTCGGGGAACGAGCAGCGTGCCGAGAACGGGCTGGCCCAGACCGCGGCCTTGCATTTCTCGGCGACCTTCACCATGAGGTCCACGGCCTCTGCGCGATCGACGGCGGGGCCGACGACGAGCGCAGGGCGCTTGGCTTCGCCGAGTGCGGTGGCCAACGCCGTCATCGCGGACAGATCGGGCCCGATCTCGCGGCTGAGCTGGCGTGCCTCGATCGGCTGCGTTGCCTTTGTCCAGTCGTCGATCGGCACCGAAACGAAAGTCGGCCCGCAGGGCGGTTGCATCGCGACGTAATAGGCGCGGGCGATCGCGGCCGGCACGTCCTCGGCGCGCGCAGGCTCGACGGCGAATTTCACGTACGGCCGCGGAAATTCGCTCGCCCGCTCGGCGTAGAGGAAGGCTTGCAGCGGCATGATCGAGCGCGCCTGCTGGCCCGCAGTGATCACGAGTGGCGTCTGATTGCGGTAGGCGTTGTAGATGTTGCCGAGCGCGTTGCCGACGCCGGCCGCTGAATGCAGATTGACGAAGCCGGCATTGCGAGTCGCCAGCGCATAGCCGTCAGCCATGCCGACCACGGAGGCCTCCTGCAGGCCGAGCACGTAATCGATGTCGTCGGGCCAGTCGCTCAGGAACGGCAACTCGGTCGAGCCGGGATTGCCGAACACCTTTTTGATGCCGAAGGCGCGCAACAGGTCGAAGGTCGCGTCCTTGACGGTGAGGGCCTTGTTCTTCGTGGCGGCAGGCTTGCGGGACGACATCGTGCGGCTCCCATTTCCGGTTTCTTGGCGTTCCGTTATTGCGAAGAGCAAAAGCGGTGACTTGTCCACGGCAGCTTTAGCTCTCGAAGACGGAGGCGACCCACCTGTCGGTGGATTGCCTGCCGATGTCAAGCGATGGATGGGCGCCGGAGAGTGCGCCGGACCGCCAGCCGGCCACTGTCCGCGGCCTCCGCGAAGATCGACTTTCGTGTCTCGTTCGCCAGGCTCGGATCAACACAGGTCGAGGTGGACAGGTCGGGTTGGAAAATCTGGAGCGGGCTGTGCACCGCATCCCGCAAGAGATCGCGCGATCGCTGTTCTTTGAGACAGCAGCACGCCGGCGACCAGCGCGACAGGGGCGGCCGTCAAATCGCGCCGACTATCGCGTGCCTGTAAATTGGCGGTCAAATTCGTACGATCGCATGCCCAAGAGCGGTGGGCGGCCGGTCAAAGACCGCGCGGGTCGAGAGAGGGATTCGAAACGACATATTCGATCTCGCCGCGGGAGATGCCGATGTCCAAGAGCTCCCTGTAGCTGAGATCGGACAGGTCGGCTCTTATCCTCTGGCGTTTGCGCCGCTCTTGCAATGCAAGCCAGCAAATCTCGAACAGGCTTGTTCGCCTCGCCGAGGTGGTCGTCGGCCCCAATCCACCCGCGCTGTGAACGATGGTCATAGCGGTGTCTCCCGAAGACGTTGCTCCGTACTTCAGCGGGTACCAGGGACCACGACGCCGCGCTTGACATTCAGCTTACATTTTCCTCATCGGCGGCTTATTCTTGCGTTGCAACCGAGGTGAGAGGCCGGTTGCCTCTGCGAGCGACCCGAAGGAATTGCCAGCGTGCGGTATCTCTTCGAGGCATACGCTTTTGACACTGACCTTCGCGAGCTGCGCCGCGGGACGGAGATCGTTTCCGTAGCGCCACAGGTGTTCGATCTGCTCGACTACCTGATCCGCAACCGCGAGCGGGTCGTGAGCAAGGACGACCTCATCAAACACGTCTGGAACGACCGCGCCGTATCCGACGCCGCGCTGACGACGCGACTGAATGTCGCGCGCAGCGCGATTGGTGATTCCGGTGAGGAGCAGCGCCTCATCAAGACACTGCCGCGCAAAGGCTTCCGTTTTGTCGGACAGGTGGAAGTCAAACGGCCCGCAGTCCCGGCAGTCACCGGCAATGCGACGGAGCCGCCGCCGGTTTTGGCGCTCCCCACCAAGCCCTCGATTGCCGTGCTGCCCTTCCAGAATCTGAGCGCCGATCCGGAGCAGGAGTATTTCGCCGACGGCGTCGTCGAGGACATCACGATTGCTTTGTCACGCTTTCACTGGCTGTTCGTCATCGCAAGCAATTCGAGTCTGACGTACAAGGGCCGCGCCATCGACGTGAAGCAGGTCGGTCGCGAGCTTGGGGTGCGCTACCTGCTCGAGGGCAGTGTGCGCAAGGCCGGCAATCGGGTTCGCATCGCCGGCCAGCTTATCGATGCCCAGACCGGCGCACTGCTGTGGGCGGATCGCTTCGAGGGAGCGCTCGAGGATGTGTTCGAGCTGCAGGACCATGTGACCACCAGCGTCGTGGGTGCAATCACCCCGAAGGTGCAAGTCGAGGAGATCAAGCGGGCCGCCCGCAAGCCGACCGAAAACCTGGGCGCGTATGACTATTACCTGCGCGGACTGGCGAAACTCCGCCGGATGAACGCGCAAGCGAACCGCGAGGCGTTCCAGCTATTCTGCAAGGCGATCGAGCTCGACCGCGCTCTGGCCTGCGCCTATGGTATCGCCGCGTACAGCATCGTGGTGCGAAAGGCGCGTGGCTGGATGATCGAGCCTGTGCAGGAGGGTGCCGAAGCCATGCGGCTCGCCCGGAAAGCCGTGGACCTCGGCGGAGACGATCCGGTGGCGCTGGGCATGGCGGCCTATGCATATGCCGGCATCGCGCGCGAGTTCGACGATGCCGTGGCTTTCGTGGATCGGGGACTGGCGCTCAATCCGAACGCAGCGCAAACCTGGACGCTGAGTGGCTGGGTGAGGGTTTGGAGAGGTGAGCCGGAGTTGGCTCTCGATCACCTGGCGCGGGCCCGGCGCCTGAATCCGTTCGAGCAAATGAGCATCCACGGAGGCATGGCGTATGCTCATTTCATCGCAAGCCGATACGATCTGGCTTCGTCATATGCCGAAATGGGTATTCGGGAGAATCCGACTTTCTTGCACTCGGCCTGCGTATCGGCAGCCAGCAACGCGTTGGCAGGGCAGCTCGGGCAGGCACAGAAAGCCATGGCACGCGTGCGCGAGCTCAGTCCCGATTTGCGCAGCGCCAATGTCAGGGATCTGGCACCCTTTCGCCGGCCGGAAGACCTCGCCAAGTTCACCGATGGACTCCGCAAAGCAGGCCTTCCGGAGTGATCAAGCTGTTGTTCGCCCGGCGCTGTTCAGGCCTCGGCGAACCTCAAGAAGCCGAAGCGGCGGCGAGATATGGAATGCTGCCCACGACCGCGACGAGCTGGATCGCATTGCACAGCATGCCGCCCCAATGCAGCCGGCGCAACCGGCGTACCGCATCGGCATCGCCGGCATCCCTGGCGCTTAGCTGGGCATCCATCTGTCGCAGAAACCAGCGGCGCGCCCAGACTGCGAAGGCCGCAATCAAGCTGATTCCAGCGGCGAAAGCCCATCGACCAGCGATCGCGAACGCGACCGTCCCGATGGCACCGGCAATGCTCACCATCAGGAAATGCGCATTGAACATGCCGCGCAACAGCTGCGTGACGGGTGGGATGTCAAGTTTCACCAGCAGGAACGCGGGCGAGGCCAGCAGGAAATAGCCCATCGGAAAAAGCAGGATGATGGTGGCGGCTAGGGCGAGAGGACTGGGCGTCATGCGATCATCCCTTGTTTCCCTGCGGGTAAGGAGGCCGACACCAGTCTATAGCAACGTTTGCCAGCCTGTCTCCTGCACCCACGCACGCCCTTGTCAGGTCCTACCAGCTCGCCGTTCCCTTCATGGTCGGCTGTCGTTCCGAGTTTGCGGTCCACAGCTCCATTCCGCCGTCCTTGTCATTGGCATTGACCGAAAACTCGCCGCCTTCGAACAGCGGCTGCACGCCGCGATAGACGAGCTTCTTCGGCGGCTCGCCGCCGTGCAGCTTGGCCGCGAATTCGACGATGAAGGAGGCTTGCAGCGGGCCGTGGAAGATCAGGCCCGGATAGCCTTCGACCTTGGTGACGTAGTCGCGATCGTAGTGGATGCGATGGCCGTTGAAGGTCAGCGCCGAGTAGCGGAACAGCAGCACCGGATCGGAGATGTGGGTCTCGCGATGCTTTGCCACCGGTGGAGGCGGGGGCGCCTTGGCGGGCGCAGCCGATGCTGTGCTCGTCATCTCGCGATAGACGATGTCCTGCCGCTCGCGGATCGCAAGGCCACGCGGTGTCGTCACCTCGTGGCTGACGGAGACGAAACACAGCGTGCCGGTCGAGCCCGTCTTCACGGTAACGTCTGAGATGCGCGAGGTCCGCTTCGGCGCGTCGCCGACACGCAATGCATCGAGAAACTCGAGCTCGCCTCCGGCCCACATCCGGCGCGGCAGCGGCACCGGCGGCAGGAAGCCGCCGCGGGTGGGGTGACCGTCCTGGCTCAGCTGCGACATCGGAAACACCGGCTGCGCCAGGCACCAGTGCGTGGTGAACGGTGCGGCGTCGCCTGCCTTCGGCTCGCCGATCTCCTGGAACAGCGTTGCGCGCAGGCCCATCACCAGATGAGCGGTGACGACGTCCTGGGCCTCCTGCGTGCGGCCGATCCACTGGCGAAGATGATCGAGGTCGAGTTTGTCGCTCATGAGGTCTTGGCCCGGGCGGGAGGTCGTTGTGGAAGCCGTGTGTGCTCGCCGATCGCAGGCACCTTGCCGTAATGCCTGGTCTCGCCGACGAAGATCGCGGCCGGCGCCGGATAGGCGACGCGGCCGTTCGGCGTATCGACCTCGATGCGGCGCAGATGCGGATGGATGGCGAGGTCAGCCATGGTGTTGACTTCGGCAAAGGCTATGTCGGCCTCGGCGAGCTTGGCCAGCAGTTCGTCGCGCGTCAGTCTTGAGAAACTTTCACCGACGGTCCGGTCGGTCAGCGCCCGGTTGCGCACGCGCTCGACCATGCTGGCAAAGCGCGGATCATTGGGCAGGTCGGGCTGGCCGAGCACCTCGGCGCAAAGCTTCTTCCATTCGCGCTCGCTCTGGATCGAGATCAGGATCTCCTTGCCGTCCTTCGAACGGAACACGCCATAGGGCGCTATCGACGGATGGGCGAGGCCCATGCGCTTCGGCGGCTTGCCGTCCTCGGCGTTGAGCAGCGGCACGGTGAGCCAGTCCGCCATCACGTCGAACATCGAGATGCGGATGTCGGCGCCCTGACCGGTGCGCCCGCGCGCGATCAGCGCTTCGAGGATGGACGCATGCGCGGTGGCGCCGGTCGCGACGTCGACGAGGGAGATGCCGACTCGCGAGGCGCCCTCCGGGCCACCGGTAATGGAGGCCAGGCCGCTTTCGGCCTGGATCAGCAGATCATAGGCCTTGCGGTCGGCATATGGTCCGGTGTCGCCGTAGCCTGATATCGTGCACATGATCAGCCTGGGATAATCCTTGCGCAGCCGCTCGCGCGAGAAGCCGAGCTTGTCCATCGAGCCGGGCTTGAGGTTCTGCAGCAGCACGTCGGCGCCGGCGATCAGCTCTTCCAGCGCGGCGCGGCCTTCCGTCGTGACGAGGTCGATCACCACCGAATCCTTGCCGCGGTTGAGCCAGACGAAATAGCTGCTCTGGCCTTTCGCCGCGGCGTCGTAGCCGCGGGCGAAATCGCCCTCGGGACGTTCGACCTTGATGACATGGGCGCCGGCGTCGGCCAGGCGCGACGAGCAGAACGGCGCGGCAACGGCCTGCTCGACGGTGATGACGGTCAATCCTTCAAGCGGCAGCATGATGGGAACTCAGTAGGAGCGGGGCATGCCGAGCACGTGCTCGGCGACAAAGGACAGGATCAGGTTGGTCGAGATCGGTGCCACCTGGTAGAGCCGCGTCTCGCGGAATTTGCGCTCGACGTCGTATTCTTCCGCGAAGCCGAAGCCGCCGTGGGTCTGCACGCAGGCATTCGCCGCCTCCCACGATGCGTCCGCCGCCAGCATCTTGGCCATGTTGGCTTCGGCGCCGCAGTCGAGGCCGGCTTCGTATTTGCGGGTGGCTTCCTTCACCATCAGCTCGGCCGCGCGCATCGAGGCGTAGGCCTTGGCGATCGGGAACTGGATGCCCTGATTTTGGCCGATCGGGCGGCCGAACACGCTGCGCTCCCTGGCGTAGTTGCTTGCCTTGGCGATGAACCATTTGGCGTCGCCGACGCATTCGGCCGCGATCAGGATGCGCTCGGCGTTCATTCCGGAGAGGATGTAGCGGAACCCCTTGCCTTCCTCGCCGATCAGGTTCTCCGCCGGCACGCGCATGTCGGTAAAGAACACTTCGGTGGTGGCGTGGTTCATCATGGTTCTGATGGGGCGGATCTCGAGCCCTTTGCCCTTGACTTCACGCATGTCGACGATGAAGACGGAAAGGCCGTCGGTGCGCTTCTTGGCCCGCTCCTTCGGCGTGGTGCGCGCGAGCAGGATCATCAGGTCCGAATGTTCGGCGCGGCTGGTCCAGATCTTCTGTCCGTTGACGACGTAATGATCGCCGTCGCGGCGGGCGAAGGTCTTCAGCGAGGAGGTGTCGGTGCCGCTGGTCGGTTCGGTGACGCCGAACGCCTGCAACCGCAATTCGCCGGTCGCGACCTTTGGCAGGTACGTGGCCTTCTGCGCATCGTTGCCGTGCCGCAGCACCGTGCCCATCGTGTACATCTGCGCATGGCAGCCGCCGCCGTTGCAGCCGGCGCGCTGGATCTCTTCCAGGATCGCCGCCGCCGCCGACAGTTTCAGACCGGCGCCGCCGTATTCTTCCGGGATCAGCACCGAGAGGTAGCCGGCCTCTGTCAGCGCATCGACGAACTCCTTCGGATAGGCCATCTCGCGATCGAGCTTGCGCCAGTATTCGCCGGGAAACTGCGCGCAGAGCTTCGCGACGGCGTCGCGGATGTCGGAATGGTCGTCGTGCTGTGGATCGTGAGCGGTCATTGTTGCGTCTGGTGGAGAGGTTGTGCCGATGCCGGGCGCCGCGCCTGCGGTTGTAAGGCCCCTCGTAAACTCCCTATGCGATTTTGTCATAGCGTATGAACCCGCCTTCCGGGATTGGCAAGTATGGATTTCCGCAGGTCTGGGACGCCCCGAGCGTCGCGGCGTTTGCTCTCGCCGCCGGTCCTGCGGCCGCTGCGAGGCTCAGCCGAACGTGGGAGGGAGGTCGCGCGCACGCATGGTCGCGGTGCAGAAAGCGCACAACGTTTCGGACAAGACGATCACGCCGCCACGGAAGTAACCGAAGCACCGGGTGAGATCGTTCCGCTTTGCGAGGGCGGACTCGGCGCGACCTCGGGGCGGGCTGGGCGGGGTTCAGCTCGACGTTCGTCCTCAGCCCGGAATCCGCACCGGCAGCGACTCGATACCGCGCACGAAGCTGGAGTAGACCCGCTTCGGCTCGCCGACCACCTCGATGCGGTCGAACCGCTTCAGCATCTCCTCCCAGACGATCCGGAGTTGCAGCTCGGCGAGCCGCATGCCGACGCAGCGGTGTATGCCGAAACCGAACGACAGATGGATGCGCGGCCGGGCGCGGTCGATGATGAACTCGTCGGGCCGCTCGATCACCTCCTCGTCGCGGTTGCCCGAGACGTACCACATCACGACGCGATCGCCTTTGCGGATTTTCTTGCCGCCGAGCTCGGTATCGACCAGCGCCGTGCGCCGCATATGCGCGAGCGGCGTCTGCCAGCGGATCACCTCCGGCACCATGGTGTCGATCAGATCAGGGTTCTCCTTCAGCTTGCGGAACTGATCCGGGTTCTCGTGCAGCGCCAGCACCGAGCCGCTCATGGTGTTGCGCGTCGTGTCGTTGCCGCCGACGATGAGCAGGATGATGTTGCCCATCAAATTGTCGGGGTCCATGTGCCGTGTGGCGTCGCTGTGCGCCATCATCGACAGCAGATCGTTCTTCGGCGGCGCATTGACGCGCTCGTTCCATAGCTTCGAGAAATAGGCGTAGCACTCGTCCATTTCCTGGCGCCGCTGCTCCGGCGACTCCACCACGCCGCTCTTCGGCAGCGCGGTCGAGACGTCGGACCAGCGCGTCAGCTTGCGCCGTTCCTCCCAGGGGAAATCGAACAGCGTCGCCAGCATCTGCGTGGTCAGCTCAATCGAGACGCGTTCGACGAAGTTGAAGGTCTCGTTGCGCGGCAGATTGTCGAGCACGCGCGCCGAGCGCGCGCGGATCAGCTTTGCTAGCTCGTCGAGATGCGCCGGGGTGAACATCGGCGACACGGTCTTGCGTTGAGGGGCGTGCTTCGGCTGGTCCATCGTGATGAAGCTCGGCCAGTCGTAACCCGGCGGCAGGTCGCGGATCGAGATCCCGCCGAGTGTCGAGTCGGACGAGAAGATGCCGTGGTTGGTATCGACATGCATGATGTCGTTGTATTTCACCACCGACCAGTACGGCTCGATCGGAGCGTTGGTGCAGTAGTGCACCGGCTCTTCCTTGCGCAGCCGCTCGAAGAACGGCCACAGCGTGTCGTTCTGGAACAGGCGGGGGGCGCCCGGATGGAAATCCTTCAGCGGCGTCGAGTAGGCCTCTTCGCGCGCCTCGCGCTGCAGCTCGGCCTTGTCGGCGCGGATCGCGGTCCGGACGTTCATCGTGATCACTCCGAATGGCAAGACGTCAGGCCGCGATTCGGACCGGCAGCGTCTCGTAACCCTTGATGAAGCTCGAATACACCCGCTGCGGCTCCTCGAACACCTCGATATTGTCGAAGCGCTTGAGGATCTCTTCCCAGATGATCTTCAATTGTAGCTCCGCCAGTCGCAAACCCACGCAGCGGTGGATGCCGAACCCGAACGAAATATGGGTGCGTGGTCGCGCGCGGTCGATGATGAACTGATAGGGTTGCTCGATCACATCTTCGTCACGGTTGCCCGAGACGTACCACATCACCACCTTGTCACCTTTCTTGATCCGACGCCCGCGGAACTCGTAATCCGCCAGCGCGGTGCGCCGCATATGGGCGAGCGGCGTCTGCCAGCGAATCACCTCGGGCACGAAAGAGTCGATCAGCGCGGGGTTTTCCCTCAGCTTGCGGTACTGCTCCGGATACTTGCTGAGCGCATAGATGCTGCCCGACAGCGTGTTGCGCGTGGTGTCGTTGCCGCCGACGATCAAGAGGATCAAATTGCCGAGGAAGTTCTTCGGGTCCATGTTGCGCGTCGCGTCGCTGTGGGCCATCATCGAGAGCAGGTCGCTCTTCGGTGGTTGGTTGATGCGCTCCTTCCACAGGCGCGCGAAGTAGGTGGCGCATTCCATCAGCTCAGCCTGCCGCTCGTCTTCCGTCGCGACCAGACCTCCCGCGCCGGGCAGGGTGGTCGCAACGTCGGACCAGCGCGTCAGCTTGCGGCGATCTTCCCAGGGGAAGTCGAAGAGCACCGCGAGCATCTGCGTGGTCAGCTCGATCGAGACCTTGTCGACCCAATCGAACACCTCGCCGCGCGGCAGATGATCGAGGCATTCGGCCGAGCGCCTGCGGATGTTGATTGCGAGGTCGTCGAGATGGGTCGGCGTGAACATCGGCGCCACGGTCTTGCGCTGCGCAGAGTGCCGCGGCTGGTCCATCGCGATGAAGCTCTCACGGCGCAGATCCGGTGCGACGTCGCGGATCGTGATGCCGCCGAGCGACGAGGCCGAGGAGAACACGGCGTGATTGGTCTCGATGTCCATGATGTCGTTGTATTTGGTGATCGACCAGTACGGCCCGAACATCGAATCCTTGCAGTAATGGACCGGCTCTTCCTTGCGCAGCCGGTCGAAATACGGCCAGAACGTATCGGTCTTGAAAAGATCGGGGTGACCAGGATCGAATTCCGACAGCGGCGTCGCATAGGCGCGCTCGCGCGCAGCCTCCAGCGTGGCGTCTTCAAGATCGATGGTCCCGTGCATGAGCAACTCCTTCGATGGTCGCCGCCGGGGTTTGGCGGCCGGCCATGTTTTATCGAATTACATCCCGACCGGAGCGCGCGCGCAAGGGCTGGTTGTGCGCTTTGGCCGCAGATCGACCACGCCTGTAACTCACTGATTTTGGCCGGTTTCGCCTCGTGACAGGCGTTCGGGCGGGGAAATCAGTCTGCTTCAAACAGTGTTTTACCCCGCCGGAGGCGCTCGACCATGATTCTCAACGCGCGGCACATGTTCAATCTCGACCTTGGCAAAACCGCGGATGCGATCCGCGAAGCCGTCCATAATTTTGCCAGCAACGAGATTGCGCCGCGCGCGGCCGTGATCGACCGCAGCAGCCGCTCGGCGGTAACGGCTACATCAAGGACTACCCCACCGGCAGGCTGTTGCATGACGCCAAGCTCTACGAGAACGGCGCCAGGAGCAGCAAGATTCGTCGCATGCTGATCGGCCGCGAACTGTTCGAGAAGACTGCGTGAGACTGTTCCCCCGTCTTGAGAGACGCGAGCGGTTTCACCATAGTTCTATCTCTGGTTTATCGCCTGTCTTTGCGCGCCCTGAGTTCATCTCCGGCCGCGCCGCCTCTGCGCCAATCTGTCCCGTCTTTCGCGCGTGGCCGAAGCCGGATGATGCGATACCCTCGTGAAAAAGTCAGGGAGGGACCATGTCAGCGAAATTCAATCGCCGTCGTTTCATCGCCGCCGGCGCGGCGGCCGCCACGATGCCTTTCGTCTTGCGGGGCGCCTTGGCACAGGTCGCGTGGCCGTCGCGGCAAATCCGCATGATCTGCAGCTACCCCGCGGGCGGGCAAACCGACCTGCTGGCGCGCGCCTTCGGCGAATTCATCTCCAGGCAGGTCGGGCAAACAGTCGTCATAGAAAACAAGGCGGGGGCCTCCGGCTCGATTGGCGCGGCGGAAGTCGCGCGCGCGACGCCGGATGGTCACACGATCCTGTGCTCCATCTCGACCACTTATGTGATGAACAGGATGATGATGAAGAACCCCGGCTACGACATGGACAAGGACCTGACGCTCGTCAGTGTCATCCCGGGCGCCGGGCTGCTGCTGGTCGCGAGTCCGAAATCCGGTGTCAAGACGCTGGATGAATTCGTCGCGTTTGCGCGCAAGACCGGCAAGGTGAACTTCGGCACCTATAGCGCGGGCTCCGCGCCGCACATGACAATCAACGAACTCAACAGGCAATATGGGCTCGACATTCAGCCTGTCCACTACCGGGGCGAAGCGCCGATGTGGACGGGGCTGATGGAAGGCACGCTCGATGTCGCGATGGGCAGCTACACGGCTGCGCAACCCGTTTTGCAAAGTAATCGCGGCATCGTGTTCGCGGTGCATTCAAAGAAAGTCGACGCGATCCCCAACATCAAGACGCTGCCCGAATTAGGCGCGACGTCGAAGTTCTTCACGGTGAGCGGCTTTACGGGCTGGGCGTTGCCGAAGGCGACGCCGCAGCCGATCGTCGACCGGCTGGCGGAACTTTGCGTGGCCGCCAATAGCGATCCCAAGGTGAAGGAAGTTCTCAGCACGTTCGTGCTGGAGCCGACGCTCGGCTTCAAGGAAAGCAATGCGCTCTATCAGCGCGAATTGCCAGTCTGGATCGAGACCGCACAGACGCTCGGACTGGAGCCGGCGTAAGCAAATAGATCAATTCCGATGGGCTATCAGCGCCCACCAGATGGCGTTGAGGAATGCGCGCAGAGCTTTCAGCGCAGGATCTCGTGCAGCGCCTCGCCGTCGACCTGCTGCGGCGTCACGCCCATGATCGTCATGATGGTCGGCGCCACGTCGGTGTTGTGCATGCGCCGGATCGTTGCGTCCTCGCGGATCTGGGGGCCGGCGGCGATGAAGGTCGCGCTCATCACCGGCAGCTCCGGATCGTGGCCATGGGCACCGTAGAAGTTTGGCATCGACAGCATCGTCGTCGCCGCATTGAACGGTGCATCGCCAAGGCGAGCGACGCCGGGGTTCTGGATGCCGTCAAAGTTGTAGCCCGGCGCCATCAGCGCGAACACATCGCCGAAATCCTGGCCAATGGTCTTGCTGGTGCACTGCCCGGTTCCGGCGTCGCACTGCAGCGGACGGGTCTCGACGACGGTGAAGATCCGCCCGTCCTTGAGCGAGAAGTTGAACCGGGGATTGGGATCGACCGCCTTGGTTACCGCATCGGTAATCTGCGTGACCAGCGCCTTGTAGGTCGCGAGATCGACGGTGCCGCCCGACTCGCGGTTCTGCAGGTTGACGTAGATGTTAACCGCTGGACCGGAGGTGCGGATCGCCAGCTTGGAGGTATCGATACCGGCGTTGCGCAGGATGTTGGTCATGTTGACCGAGGTGTGGAACGGCGCGAAGCCGTGATCCGACACCACGATAACGTTGCTGTCACGACCGGCCGCATCGGCTATCTGCTTCACCGCCTTGTCGGCCGTCTGATAGGCGAAGCGGATATACGACGCGTATCGCTTCACCTTGGCGGGATCCTGGTTGGCGCCGATCGAGTTCGGATCGGTCGGGTTGGTGCCTTGGCGGCGGTCAGTAAGCAGGAACTGATGCTCGGAGCCGTCGGGCTGCTCGATGTAGACCATGATCAGGTCGGCGTCGGGATGGTTCCGGATCGCGCGTTCGCCGATGTCTGCCTGGTAGCGTACGAAGGTTTTCACCATGTCCTCGAACATCGTCTCGATCTCGACGTCGGGGAAGTTGGTGAAGCCCGGACTCAGCCGCTCCGGAATGCGGAAGTCGGCTTGCGGTCGCCAGAAGCCGATGTTGTTGTTGATGTCGTCGACGTCGGCCAGCACCGGCGCGTTGCGCGGGATGAAATTGGCGCCGTAGCGGGCAAAGCGCACGACCGAAAGATCGGGCGCCAGCGCCGAGACGAAGTAGGCGGCGCCGACCTTGGCGCCACTGCCTTCAAAGAAGAACGGTGCATTTTCGCCGCCGAGCTTGGCGTAGGCCGGTCCGGTGGACGGCGCATGGAACGGTCCTGCCGTGATGCCGCGCGTCGTGTCGAAGAATACCAGGGTGTCGTAGTTCACCTTGTTGTCGTTGGTGGTGTCGAGCGCCGCCACCCGGATCGCGTATTTGAGGTCGAGCGTCGCTGTATTGGCGCAGGTCGCGGTCGGCGCCGAGGAGCACGAGAACGTCTCGATCGGTGCCGATGTCACGAGCACCGGGCTGAACGAGAAGTGGCCGGAGGCCTGGACTGCCGCGACGATTGCCGGATCGGACGTGAAGTCCCCGCGGGACAGCGAGAAGCCCTGGGCACCGATGCCGCCGAATGCCCCGAACGGCACCGTGTAGTCGGTGACGCGGGTCGGCTGGGCCGGCTGCACCACGGTGTTGTTGATGGAGATGTCGGCGCCGTCGCCGCCCGGCCACGTCGCAGTGATCACTTTCTTGCCGTGTTGGCGCAGTTGCACCCACAGCGGCACCGCTGTCGGACGCGACGAAGGTCCAAGCGGGTTCTCGCGGTAACCGCCGATCGGCGCCGCGAATCCGCTGAGGCTCGATGAGATCGGCCCGACGATCGCCTCGAAAGTGTTCGACGGGATATCGTTGTGGACCGCCGTCGAGCCGGTGGCGATCTCGATATGCGACACGGCCGTAAGCGACGGTGACGCCGTCACGTTTTGCTCCGCCACCGCGCCGTGGCGGCTCAATCGCGCCAGGCCGCCGTCATGAGGCAGCACGCCGTCGTCGATGAATTGCCGGATGAAATCGGGCTTGGCGCCATCGAGCGAAATGACCACCACCCGCGGCGGCTTGCGGCCATGATGGTCGCCGTCGTGATCGTGATCGTGGGACTCGCCGTGACCGTGGTCGCGGTCATCGCCGTCGTGATCGGCATGCGCCGGTGCAACGACGGCCACCGCTGCCGCGAGCGACATCGTCGCTATCAGCGAGAGAAAAGTCTTCAAATTCATGTGGGCGCCCCATGTTCGCTGCGCAATCTGCGCCGGTCTTTGCCGAACGAGGCCGCGATTATTTGTCTTGGCTGACGACGCGCATATGACGCTTGGGCGACACGCGTGAGTCGCAACGAACACGTCGCGGCCGAAACTGATGCCGTTCGCGTGAAGAAAACCGCGTCAAAGCAATAGTCCGGAGCTTCGGTTACGATTCATCAGAGCCAATTCACTCGTCGATCGGACCGCTAACGTTCTGAATTGACTTCCGCTGTCTGCGCAAAGAGGGCATGGCTGGACCAGCCGCCGGGTCGCCGGTGTAGCGAATGACCCGAGGCATAACTATGCACTCGGAAATGGTCCCTATTGTATTGGTTTAGCCGCCAAGATTTCGGTTTTCCAAGTTAGGCATGCACGCGAAGCATGAAGATGCGCACGCGAACCCGGACAAGTTGGCCGTTGGCATGTTGCAGGGAAGGATCGGCCAGGCAGCGCACCTGCGACCCTTCCCTCGAAGAAGACGGCTTTGATTGGTAAGTTCTTTCTCACGCCGTCTACTTCTGATAGCCCACGTAGTAAATTCCAATCACATTTTTCGACGAATCTCGTATCGGCTTGTAACCCGTAATGTACGATTTGCCGAGAATGTCCACCTCTCCATAGAACGGCTCGTCCTTCCTGATAGACTCAATGGCTTTGCCTTTGGGGTCCAGAATAGTTCCGGTTGCGCGTGAGCCGTCGTCCTTTTTCACGTTGGTAGCGACGCGCACATACTCGTCACCGCTCTTCACGAAGATTGTCGCAGTACCCTGAGCTTCCTTCACAACCCGATCAACCAGATCGAAATTGTTGTTCATTTTGGTTGAACCAAAATAGATGGCAGGTACTTCTTTGCCGGCGACGGGATCAGTTCCCTCGATTTTCGGCGGACCTAGTTCGCCTGCCAAGGATTCCAAGAGTTCCATTGCTAGCTTCACCTTCGCGTCCTGAGCTTGGCCGACTTGCGGCAAAAGTAACGCGATGACGGTGAGACATGCTGTCAAGATTCCCAATCCA
This sequence comes from Bradyrhizobium lablabi, assembly GCF_018131005.1. Lineage (GTDB taxonomy): Bacteria > Pseudomonadota > Alphaproteobacteria > Rhizobiales > Xanthobacteraceae > Bradyrhizobium > Bradyrhizobium lablabi_D. The sequence continues at coordinate 15,512 of NZ_JAFCJK010000003.1, read as the reverse complement.
CTCCTCGCGAATTTCATGAGACTCCCTCCTTCTTGAAAGTAGAGTTTCCCACTGCAAGGCTCAGAATTGACCGCTGAAGTCTTTTATTTGGGGCGGCAAAATGCGTGTCGTCAGCCTCACATCGTGGGCTTGCTACGACTGATACCCAGGTATCCGCTACCACGTTGAAATTTAGCTGGAAGCTTTGAAAGTCAGTCCCAGCTGTCTTGTGTGTGCAGCACAGAGGCCAAAAAGTTCAGCGATGTGGCGAAAGGTCGCGGAACGCCATTCAGCTCAGGCTGGAGGTGACCCCAATGAGGGGAGACGGCAGTGTCGCTAGATGGCCTTTCGCGCCATTTCGCGTGCGCGTACCGATAGGTCGTTCGCGGATAAAGCGGACATCAAATAGGAGGGAGGACCGGCTCACTCAGTCGTGAATGACCCAGATCGGAAGTCGCGTCCGGCTGACCTCGTCCGCCCCTAATGAGCCGATAGAGAAGTCGAAACGCTCCTTCCGTTTTTCTGCTGCGGCAACAAGGGGTGCCCGATTGTAGTGCCGAATCCGACGGCGGGAGGCTCACGCTCCCGCTTGGAGGCGGACCGGCGATAGAACGGAGACTTTGTCAACGGAGAGTCGTGCCAGCATCTCGCGCAGCAGCAGGGTAGCCTCCTGCCGCTCGTCGTCGGACATCAACTTGAAATTGGCATCGAGTTTGAAGTGAGGCATCTCGGCGCGGACCGCGTGCTTCTCCTTTAAATTCTCGTGGAGGTCGATCACCCGGTAGGTATGGACGGCATGGGTGAAGCCCTTCACTTTGATCGGCTCGCACTCCTCGCAGTAGACCTCATCCTTGACATGTGCGAAGGTCTCGTAGGCGATGAGGATCTCGCCCGGCGTGGCGGCGGACTCCAACCGGGCCGCGAGATTCACGCCGCTGCCGATGATCGTGTATTCCATGCGATCCTCGCTGCCAAAGTTGCCCACGGTGCAGTAGCCCGTGTTGATTCCGATCCGGCATTCCAGCGGCTTTTCGATGCCTGCATCCCGCCAGATGTGCTTGAGGTCGTGCAGCCTCTCTCGCATGGCGATGGCCATCTTGACACAGGCGAGGGCGTCCTCCTTGACGCCCTTCGTCTCCGGGTCACCAAAGAATGCGACAATGGCGTCCCCGACGTACTTGTCGACAGTGGCGCCAAAGGACAGTGCGATCCGGGACATCTCCGTCAGATAGTGGTTGAGAAGCTGCGTCAGATCCTCGGATTCGAGGTTCTCCGCTGTCTCGGTGAATCCGGCGATGTCTGAAAAGAAGACCGTCAGCCGCTTGCGATCGCTCGTAATTCTAACTTCCTGCTTCCCGGAGAAGATCGAATCATAAACCTGCGGCGATAGGTATTTAGAGAGCTTGCTCGACAGCGCCTCCAGCCTCTTGTTCTTGAGCGCGATCTCTTCGGATGCCAGTTGCACCCGTTCGTTGGCCTCCGACAGTTCCTGCGAGCTGAGCTCGAGCGAGCGCTCGAGCAGTGCGCGTTGATTGTCCGCACTGGTATAGCCGGCATCGACGGCAGCGATGAATGCCTTCAGTTCCTCCGGAATTTCATCCTTGATACCGAGATGCTTCCGAAGCTGGCGACTGAGGAGGCTATGCATCTTCGAACTCCCCCGCAGAAGCGGGACGACGGCTCTGCGGCGCGTCATCCCGCTGTGCAGTTCGTACTGGGGTGGATCCCTTCCTGAAAATTCCTATGTTTTCTCGGTCCTTGCTCTAGCTTCTTGCCTTGAGGCTTTCTTCCCGCGAAACCGGCGCCCACTTGGCTCGATTGCGCACTAGTGTTCCGAAAACACGGTTATCGTCATCGTCTGATTATGCAACCGGCAGGCTTCGCCCTGGCTGAACGGGGCGAGTTCACCGTAGGAGTAGAACCCCGCAATGGTAGCATCGTCGCCGAGCACCTCCCGCACTGCTTCGGTCTCTTCCTCGGTACGCTGATCCATCACGAGCTTTCGCCCGACGCAGCTGACCAGCAATGCCAGATCCGGCTTCTGCCCCCCGAGTCCCTTCATGCTCGTCTCAGCCGCGACCCTGGCGCCCTCAACGAGATCGTCAACATTGGTCTTCATAAGCTGAGCCGTTCCACCCTGGGGAATGTCGCCGGCGAAGGTCATGGACTTGTTTTGCTCGTCGATCGACAGGATGGTGCGTACCACGCTCACCTTGGAGTTGGCCTCGGTGACGGCGATGGGAAACAGAAGTGCGGATGCCGGCAGCTTCTCGGCGTGTGGTCCCAGATACGTCTTGTAGAGATCGAGCGCGTTCCGTCCATCGAGTTCGTAGAGCACGTTTCCTTCGGCTCGCGTGATCTCGCGGATCGGCCCGAACGGCTCCCAGCCTCCCATCGAGCCATACCCGATCTTGAGACGGTCGCCGTAGAAACCGATGGCGGCCACGCATTGCGGGCCGGCGCCGGTTTCGTCGACCACCAAGGTTTCAGCGAAGTTGGCGCCGTCTCCGGACAGCCCGCCGGTCACCGACACGGTCGAGGCGACGCCGCTGGCGATGCCCTTCGCGAGCTCTGATCCGTTGACCTTCAAGCCGTCCGACATGACGAACACATGGCGCAGCTTGTCGTCGTTCAGCTGCCGGGCAAGCTCCTTTCCGACCTCGAAACTACTCTGTCCCTCGCCAATCGTCGCGTGGGCTGTCCGGAAGCTCGTGTGATCAAATCCTATAACGGTCGCCACCAACGAGTCGTCCGTCACTTCATCCCCTGCAATCTCGCCTGAGGTCGAGCCCCCGATCAGCATCGCCCCGGGAAAATGCTCGCGAAGCTCGCCAGTCAGCGTTCGTTCCTTCAGCAACTGCTTGGCGCCGAATGTAAAAATAAGTCTTTGCGAGCCTGCTTCGGCAGGCGGCAATTCCGGGGTCCAGCCTCGGCTTTGAATCCATTGATATTGTGCATGTTGCATGACCTTCTCCTCCTGCAAGAAAGGTGATCATGCCGATAAGTTAATGTGTAACGAGGTTTAGCGTCTCCGCACGACCACCTTCACCAACGACCACTTTCGGGTGAATTTGAATTACGAACTTTACATGAATGCCACTAAGCTACACCTCAGCGGTTTGATTTAAAAGGACTATTTCTTTCGGGCCAAGCGCCAGCCTACGGGCTGCCCACACTAAAGTACCGTGAACGATAGAGCATGGTTCAGCAGCTCCCGAGCGGTTCGTTCTCGAAGCTAGATAGTCGATCCTGTCGGTAAAGAGTGTGAGGGGGCTTACAAAAGCCGAAGCCATGACCAAAATTTTTGCGATAACTGTGGCTAGTCCGAACGGCCCTGACATTCCGGCCTCGTGTCCCTGATCGGCAGAGCGGCGCTTTTCGAACAGCTTCTTGCCTGAGGCGCCGGTGATAACGATGCGCGGTGGTTTTTTCCTGCTCGTCGAGCAGGCCCTTGCATTTCAGTTTCGGTTCAGCCGACGCGATCTCGAACAGGACGAACTTGATGCTGGACGAGCCGGCACCAGCACGACATTGGACATGGAAGCCTTTCCTTGTTTCGCCGCGCACGCAGCGCCTCAGTCCGTCGTCTGGCGCGGTGGCGTGCCGGCTGCGCCGTTCGGCCAGACCCAGTCGCGGATCCGCGGCATGTCTTCGCCGTGCTCGCGCACGTAGCGCGAATGTTCGATCAGTGCGTCGCGGAAGCCCTGCTTGACGTCGGCGGCCGCGACGCCGAGCCCCGGCACGCGCTCGATCGCTTCGATGGCGAGATGGAATCGGTCGAGCTGGTTCAATACCACCATGTCGAACGGCGTCGTGGTCGTGCCTTCCTCCGCAAAGCCGCGAACATGCATGCCGGCGTGGTTGGTGCGGTTGTAGGTCAGGCGGTGGATCAGATAGGGATAGCCGTGATAGGCAAAGATCACCGGCTTGTCGCGGGTGAAAAGGCCGTCGAAATCACGGTCGGACAGGCCGTGCGGATGCTGCTCGTTCGGCTGCAGCGTCATGAGATCGACGACGTTGACCACGCGGATCTTCAAGTTCGGCAGCGCCTTGCGCAGCAGGTCTACCGCCGCGAGCGTCTCCAGCGTCGGAACGTCGCCGGCGCAAGCCATGACCACGTCGGGCTCGGCGTGGGGCGCCTCTGTGCCGGCCCACTTCCAGATGCCGATGCCCGCTTCGCAATGAGTGATTGCCTCGCGCATCCCCAGCCATTGCGGGGAGGGCTGCTTGCCTGCGACGATCACATTGATGCGGTCATAGGTACGCAAGCAATGATCGGCGACCCAGAGCAGCGTGTTGGCGTCCGGCGGCAGATAGACGCGAACGATATCGGCCTTCTTGTTGGTGACGAGATCGACGAAGCCCGGATCCTGGTGGCTGAAGCCGTTGTGATCCTGGCGCCAGACATGCGAGGTCAGAAGATAGTTTAGCGAAGCGATCGGGCGCCGCCACGGCAGCGCGCGAGAGACCTTCAACCATTTGGCATGCTGGTTGAACATCGAATCCACGATGTGGATGAAAGCCTCATAGCAGGAGAAAAAGCCGTGCCGTCCGGTGAGCAGATAGCCCTCGAGCCAGCCTTGGCAGAGATGCTCGCTCAACACCTCCATCACCCGGCCGTCATGGGCGAGGTGGACGTCATAGGGCTCGATCCCCTCCATCCAGACCCGATCCGTCGCCTCGAACACCGCGTCCAGCCGGTTGGATGAGGTTTCGTCCGGGCCCATGATCCGGAAATTGCGCGCGTCAGCATTCAGCTTCACGACCTCGCGCAGGAATTTGCCGAGTTCGCGCGTGGCTTCGGCGACAACGCCACCGGGACGGGAGACGTCAACGGCGCATGAGCGGAAATCCGGCAGCTTGAGCTCCCGCTTCAGGAGCCCGCCATTGGCATGCGGATTCGCCCCCATGCGGCGGTTGCCTGCCGGCGCGAGGGCCTGCAATTCGGGCATGAGTCGGCCGTTCGCGTCGAACAGCTTTTCAGGCTCGTAGCTCCTCATCCAGTGTTCAAGCAGTTTCAAATGGCCGGGATTGCCACGCGCATTGGCGACCGGCACCTGATGCGCGCGCCAGAATCCCTCCACCTTCAGTCCATCGACCTCTTTCGGTCCCGTCCAGCCCTTCGGGCTCCGCAGCACGATCATGGGCCATTTTGGCCGGTGGACGGCGGCGGCGCGGTTGCGCGCGCCTTGTTGGATCGAGCGGATGCTGGCAAGCGCGACGCCGAGCGCATCAGCCATCAGCCGATGCATCACTCGCGGATCGTCGCCCTCGACGAATAGCGGTTCGTAGCCATAGCCGACGAAGAGACTGCGGAGCTCCTGATCGGACATGCGGCCGAGCACGGTGGGATTGGCGATCTTGTAGCCGTTGAGATGCAGGATCGGCAGCACCGCGCCGTCATGCACTGGACTGAGGAATTTGTTGGAATGCCAGGATGCAGCGAGCGGGCCGGTTTCGGCCTCGCCGTCACCGACCACACAAGCCACGATCAGATCGGGATTGTCGAACGCAGCGCCATAGGCGTGCACCAGCGCATAGCCGAGTTCGCCACCCTCATGGATCGAGCCGGGTGTTTCCGGCGCCGCATGGCTCGGAATCCCGCCGGGAAAGGAGAACTGGCGAAACAATTTTCGCAATCCATCCACATCACGCGTCACGTCCGGATAGATTTCGGTGTAGGTGCCTTCGAGATATGTGTTGGCGACCATCCCGGGGCCGCCATGGCCGGGGCCGCAGACATAAATGACGTCGAGATCGGAGGCGCGAATCGCGCGATTAAGGTGGGCATAGATGAAGTTGAGCCCCGGCGTGGTGCCCCAATGCCCGAGCAGCCGCGGCTTGACATGCTCGGGCTTGAGCGGCTCCCTGAGCAGCGGATTGTCCAACAGGTAGATCTGGCCAACGGAGAGATAGTTGGCGGCGCGCCAATATCGGTCGAGCATTTCCAGATCGTCAGCGCGCGCCTGTTCACTCGGGGTTGTCATCAACTGCCGACCTCCTCGGAAGAAGCGAAGAACGGCTCCGGGCGGACCCGACCCGTTCCATTGACGCCCGAATTTAGAATCCGAATTTGACGACAGCTTGAGCGAGGTCAAAACTTCGTGCCTGATCGGGAGGCATCGTTGGTTCCTTGGCCCCGAACGGAGGTTCCAACGTCTTTACCCGGAAGGCCGGCGACGCTTCGGTCGGCCGCCTCGTTGGCGGCCGTCGTCGAATCCCGGATCGGGCGCGGGAACACCGTGTCAGGGCTAGAGGGGCCGCTGCAGTCGCTGGTCGATTTCCGCACGCAGGAGGTCGAATTCGATGGGTTTGGTAAGCAGGCCGGCTGCCCCAAGGTCTGCGGCCTTTTTCCTGGTCGCTTCGTCGCCATAAGCCGTAATCATGATGACAGGCACGTTCGGGCGATCGGCCTTTACCTTTGGAAGCATTTCAAGCCCGCTCATTCCGGGCATGTTGATGTCCGAAAGAATCAGGATCAGCGACGGATCCGGGATCGCTTTCACCCGCTCGAGTGCGGAGGGCGCCGACATGGCGAACTCCATCACGAAGCGACCTGAACGCAGGTCGCGCCGAAAATGCTGGCGAAACATGCCTTCGACATCCGGCTCGTCGTCAACGACAACAATATAGGTGGTCAATTCGATTTCTCCCGCATCTATTGCACAAGTCCCTTGCGCGGCAGAGTGACAATGAACTCGGTGAATGCGCCAGGTTCAGTGTCGACGTTGATCCTGCCGCCATGTTGTTTCACGACAATATCGTGGCTCAGAGAAAGTCCCAGGCCGGTGCCCTCGCCAGGTGGTTTCGTCGTATAGAACGGGTTGAACATCTTGGCCCGCACGTTGGGTGGAATGCCGCTGCCGTTGTCGCGGATCCGGATTTCCACGCTGTCGCGGAGGCCTCTTGTGGCCGCCGAGAGCGCCGGCTCGTAGCCATTCGCGCCGCTCTCTACCTTGCGCTTCATCGCGGCGTAAAAGCCGTTGGAGATCAGGTTGAGCAATACGCGGGTGATCTCCTGCGGCAACACCTCGGCCTCGCCGGCCGCGGGATCGAGGTCGTGCTCGAGCCTGATCTGGAAATCCGGCTTCTCGGCGCGGGCGCCGTGATAGGCGAGGTTGAGGCTCTCCCCGACCAGCGCGTTGATATCGACGGCGCGACGATCTCCGGAGCCTTCGCGCGAATGCAGCAGCATGTTCTTGACGATGGAATCCGCGCGCTTGCCGTGCTGTACCACCTTCTCGAGATTACCCTTCAATATCCGCGCGAACTCGTCGGTCTCTTCGCGGGTCTTGTCATCAATCGGCAACGGTTTCAACGCGTCGCAGAGCTCGTCGACCAGCTCGATCGACAGCGCCGAGAAATTGTTGATGAAGTTGAGCGGGTTCTTTATTTCGTGGGCAATGCCGGCCGTGAGCTGACCCAGCGACGCGAGCTTCTCGGTCTGGATAAGGCGATCCTGCGCGGCGCGCAATTCCTCCAGTGAGCGCGATAGCTCCCGCGTGCGCTGCTGGACTTCGTCAAACAGCCGCGCATTCTCGATCGCGATGGCGGCCTGGTCAGCAAAGGTCGCGACCAGCTCGATCTGCTTGTCGGTGAACGGCCGGACCTCGGAGCGGGTCAAAGTGAACACACCGATCGCGGTGCTCTCCCGCAGCATGGGTACGCAGAGCATGGTGCGGAATTCGCCGATCCGCTGCGCCTCGGTGAAGGTGTAGTCGGGGTCCGCAGTCACGTCGGGAATATGCACCACGGCACCTTCGAGCAACGAGCGTCCGATGGCGCTGCCGCGATCCGGCTTGACCGGAACCCGCCTGACGTAGTCGATGAATTCCTGCGAGAACCCCGCGAATTCGGCGCGGTAGAACGTACCTTCCTTCTGCCGCGTGATGGTCGCCTTGTCCGCATCGCAGAGCCGCGCGGCCGACTCGATCAGGGTTTGCAGCACGGTCGGCAGGTCGAACGCCGAGCGGCTGATCACCTTCAGGACATCGGCGGTCGCGGTCTGCTGCTGCAATGACTCCCGCAACTCCTTCAGCAGCCGGTGGTTTTCGATAGCGATGACAGCCTGCTGGGCGAAGTTGCTCAGCAGCGCGACTTGCTTGTCGCTGAACCGGTTCACCTCCTGGCGATAGATGGCGATTGTGCCTACCAACCTGTCGTCCTTGAGCATCGGAGCCGCGACGAGGGTGCGTGCGCCAGCGATATCCGAGATCGCAACGACAGCAGGATGCCCTTCAAGGTAGGGGGCCTCCGCCCTGATGTCTTCGACATGGGCGGTCCTGTGCGTTGCCGCGACCATGCCGAGCGCGCTGTGGGGATGAGCCACGAAAGGATCGTCGAACCGTGCGGTAAATTCAGGCGGCATATTGTAGGCGGCAGCGACGTCGTACCTTTCGCCGTCGTAGAGGTTCAAGGTGCCGAACTTGGCGCCACAGACCCGGGTGGCATTTTCAAGAATTTTCCGAAACAGCGGTGCCAGTTCCTCGGGCGAGCTGTTGATCGCGCCGAGCACTTCCGATGTGGCGGTCTGCTGCTCCAGCGACTCGGCGAGCTCGTGGGTTCGGGCCTGCACCTCGTCAAACAGGCGGACGTTCTCGATCGCGATCACCGCCTGGTCCGCGAAGGTCGTGACCAGCTCGATTTGCCTTGCGCTATACGGCTCGGGCTTCGTCTTGGCGACAAAAATCACACCGACCACATTGCCGTCGCGCACCAGAGGCGCGCCGAGAGCCGCGCGGTAGCCGCCAACCTCTTGCGCCGCGCTCCAGGTATACTCCGGATCGGTCAGCACGTCCGCAACGTGCACGACGCGTCCTTCGGTTGCGCTTCTGCCAACGATGCTGCCACGATCTATCCGCACCTCGCGGGCCTTGAAGAAGTCCTTGATCCGCTGATGGTGGGCCGTGTCGTGGCCGAAGCTCGACGAGAAGTGCAGCAAGTCGCCCTCGCACCGAAACAGCCAGGCATGGTCGGCTTCGCAGAGGCGGGTGACCGACTCGACCAGGGTGTCGAACACCGTTTGCAGATCGAATGTCGAACGGCTGATGACCTTGAGAACATCGGCGGTCGCGGTCTGCTGCTGCAACGCCTCCCGCAGATCCTCGGTCCGGGTGGTGACTTCTTCGAAAAGCCGCACGTTCTCGATCGCGATGACGGCCTGGTCGGCGAAGGTCGAGACCAGCGCCATCTGCTTGTCGTCGAACGGCCGGACGAACTTGCGTCCGAGCAAAAACACCCCGATTGGCTGCCCGTCACGGAGCAACGGCGTTGCCAGGAGCGTCCTGAAACCGGCTTGCTCCTGCTGCTCGTGATAGGCGTAGTCCGGATCGGCCAGCACATCCGTGATTTGCACCGGTCCTCCGGCCAGAAGCGCGCGTCCCACGACGCCTCCACGATCGGGCAGCATCCGGAACGATTTGCTGTATTCGATCCAATCCTCCGGAAAATTGTAATTGGTAACGTTGTAGAAGCCGCCACCGTCCTGACGAGCTACCGTGGCCATGTCGGCGCCGCACAGCCGGGCGGCGGATTCCGTCAGTGTGTCGAGCACCGTCTGCAGGTCGAACGTCGAGCGGCTGATCACCTTGAGCACGTCGGCGGTCGCGGTCTGCTGCTGCAACGATTCGGCCAGGTCTTCGGACTTCGCCCTGAGTTCTTCGAACAACCGCACGTTTTCGATCGCGATGACGGCCTGGTTGGCGAAGCTCGACAGCAAGGCGACCTGCCTGTCCGAGAACGGAGCCACGGTCTTGCGGCACAGGCTGAACACGCCGATGGGCTGTCCTTCGCGGAGCAATGGCACGCCAAGAAATGTCCGAAAACCTGCTTTCCTTTGCTGTTCGCCATGGGTGTATTCGGGGTCGGCCGGAACGTCGGCGACCTGAACGGCCTTCCTCTCCATCAGCGTGCGGCCGACCACCGAGCCGCGCGACGGCTGGAGCGGCACCTCTCTGGTGTATTCCACCCAGTCCGGCGGGAAGTTGTGATTGGTCACGTGATAGAAATGACCGTCAGCACCCTGCCGCGTGATGGACGCCATATCGGCGTTGCAAAGCCTTGCTGCCGACCGCGTCAGCTCATCGAGGACCGCCTGAAGATCGAAGGCGGAGCGGCTGATCACCTGAAGCACTTCCGCGGTAGCGGTCTGCTGCTCCAGCGACTCGGTGAGCTCGAGCGTCCTCGCCTGCACCTCTTCAAACAGCCTTACATTGCCGATGGCGATCACCGCCTGGTCGGCAAACGTCTGCAGCAAGCTGATCTGCTTTTCGCTGAACGGATGTACCTCGGTGCGTCGAAGCACAATCGTGCCGATGCTTTCGCCTTCGCGCAGGAGTGGCACGCTGACGGTAGTGCGATGACCCATGCGCTGCGACAGTTCACGGCCGTCGGGAAACTCGTCGCCTTCGGCGAGCAGGTCGTGCACATGTACAGGTTTCTGGTCGATAAAGGCGCGGCCGGCGGTCCATCGCCGGTTGATCGGCCACTTCTCGATCGTCATCGGTATTGGACCGTGATGTGCGCCAAAGCGAAGGCTGTCACCATGCTTCAGGACCAACACACAGTCATAGGCTTCGCATAGTTCGCAGGCACTTGCGACAATCGCTTTCAACGCCGGCTCGGCGTCGGTCGGCGTGGAGGCGATCACTTTCAGAATGTTGCCACTGGCCGTCTGGTAGGTGAGGGCTTCCGACAGGTCGCGCGTCTTGGCCTGGACCTCGTTGAACAGGCGGACGTTTTCAATCGCGATAACGGCCTGGTCGGCAAAAGTCGAAACCAGCTCGATTTGCTTCGCGGTAAATGCCCGCACGGTCTGCCGGGTCAATGTGAAGACGCCGATGGTCTGACCGTCGCGTCTGAGAGGAACGCCGAGATTGGTACGGTGACCGCCGAGCTGCTGATACCGACGGGCAATATCGCCCTGCGTGGCGTCCGCCAGGATGTCGATGGTTTGCACGGCGGCGCCGGATGCGGCCGCGCGGGCCGTCGTGCTGGCGCCGTCGAGCGGAATCGGATGCGACCTTGCAAACGCCTCGAGTTCTGGGGAGAAGCCATGGACGGTTGCAACGTGGCATTCATTTCCCTTCTGAATAAAGAGGATGCCTCGTTCCGCCTCGCAGAGCTTCGCGGCCGACTCAACCAGCGTCTTCAACACAGTATCAAGATCGAAAGCGGCGCGGCTGATCACCTTGAGTACTTCGGCGGTCGCTGTCTGCTGCTGCAGCGATTCTCGCAAATCCTCGGTGCGCGTCTTGACCTGGTCGAATAGGCGTGCGTTCTCGATCGCGATCACCGCCTGGTTCGCGAACGTCGTCACCAGCTCAATCTGGCGGTCGGTGAACGGCTTCACCCTGGTGCGCATCAGGGCGATCACTCCGACTGGAGCGGCGCTTTGCCGCAGCGGAACGCCCAGCGTGGTGCGGTATCGGCCGGCGCGCTGGTATTCGAGTGCCTCATATTCGGGGTCGGCAAGGCAGTCGGGTAAATGGATGGTCTTCTGCTCGAGGGCGGTCCGGCCGATCAGGGAGCCGCGACCCGGCGTGAGTGGATGCCTGGCGGCGTAATCGACGAAATCTGACGCCGTGTTATTGGTCGCGGCCAGATGATATTTTCCGTCCTGCAATTTGTAGATCAACGCGAACTCGGCATCACACAGTCGGCTTGCCGTGCGGACGATCATGTCGAGGATGGGCTGCAGCCCCGCTGTCGAACCGCTGATTGCAGCCAGAATTTCGCCGGTGGCTTTCTGCCGTTCCAGCGTTTCGGCAAGCTCGCGCTTCAGCCTTGCGTTTTCTTGGCTGGCACCGGCCTTCGCCGTCTTGCTGCGGCGTGGAGCGAGGGCCTTCCTGTTCTTGGTTGCCTTGCGCGCCGTCGTTTGGCGCTTCCCCATGTCTCCGCTTTAGCCCCTGATGATGCAATTCAGGTCTAGCATAACTTGGTGGTCAGCACCCGTACAGGCGCAGGAAGACTTGACCTTCTCCGCGGCGTGAGCGCTCTCGCCGGTTACGGCGATCCCGGAGGACTCCCGATCGAAATCTAATACGGTCCAACCGAACGAGGTCATTTCCCTCCCGCTGGTGCCCCCAAAAACAAGCATATCTTGATCTATATCAATGCTACGCTGGCCGGCGCCTATTTCTGTGCAGTCAGTGGGCATTCCTGGTCCATGCAGAAGGCCCGGTAGGAGGATTGATCATGAAAGTGTCCGCACTGCTGTTGTCAGCTGCCACGTCGATCGTGCTCACGATGGCCCCCTCGATGGCGCAGGTGACGATCGGCGCCGCGGGTTCGCTCAACGCCACGACCACGATCGACGCCAAGCAACTTCCGTCGCTCAATCCTGTGCACCCGGCAATCAAGGCAAGTGAGGTGGGCACGCAATTTTTGACACCCGTTGCCGATAATGTGCCAAAGCTCAACGTTGAAGCGACCTGCAGGGCGTCGGTGGAAGCCGACAAGGCGATGGGTTTGGCCCTGCCTCAAACTTTCGACAAGTGCATGAGCGATGAGAACTCGGCGCGAGACCAATTGGGCTCGATTTGGTCTTCGTATTCTCCGGCTGTCAGAGCCCAGTGTGAAGGAGAGGCGACGGCCGTCGGCGAACCGAGCTATGTCGATTTCCTGACCTGTCTCCAGATGACTGATGGATCAATCACGACCGCGGCCACGACTTTGCGGGGCGCAAGCCGAAAGAAGAGGGGATCAAACTAAGATTACTTTTTGCCCCGCGACGGACCACTCGTCTCGAAGCGTTGACGTTGGAGATGTTGGGCTGGCCCATCGCTGACATCGAACGTCGGCAAATCGATCCGCAACAATAACGGTTGGGGATACGACGGCGTAACTGGGATCTACGGCACCGGCTATGCGCTGACGAGGTGCTACAGCAAGCATGTTAATTTCGTGGGCAGAGACACATTGAAGGTGCTCCACGATGCTCTGGTGTCTGCCGTGAAGCGGATTTCCGAGATTCTTCGATCAGCGCTGAACACACGCCTGGCTACGTGTTCCGCGCGACCCTTCGCGTGCGCGGACCCGCCGTTACGGCAATGGTTGGCTTGATATCCCAGGCCGTCTGCACGGCAGCAAAGGCGTGCGCAATCGCCGGTTCCTGGCGGCGGGTCGCGAGGCAGGCGAAGCTCAAGTCGCAGGTGACCTTCACCTTGTCGGCGATGATGAAGTTGTGCAGGCGCGACAGCCGCGGTGCGAGCACGCTGTCGCGCGCGAGGCTGAGGCAGATGCCGGACTCGACGAAGTCGATCATCGCCTCTTCCTGGTCGGTGAAGGCGACGCGTTTCGGCAGCGCGCCCAGCGGGCGGAAAATCTCGTCCAGCAGCCGCCGGTGTCCCGAATGCGTAGGCGTCGCCAGCCAGGGCAGATCGGCGAGCTCCGCCCAGCCCTTGCCCATCACCTGGCCGCTCCACGCGATCGGCGCGATGATACGGTAATCGTAGCTTAGAAGCGGCGCGAGCCGATAGCGGCCGTCCTCGATGGTGCGCTCGGCGAAGCTGTGGTGCGGCAGCGCATCGGGCGGCGTGGCATCGACGTAATAGCCGACGTCGAGCTCGCCGCGGCCGATCCGCGCCAGCACGTCGTCGCTCACACCATGGTGCAGGAACACCTCGGTCTCTTTCGCTGACTCGGCAAGGCTGCGCACGAACGGTCCGAGCCGGGTGAATTCGGGATCCAGGATGGTACCGACACGCAGCGTTCCGCACTGCGCCTCCTTCAGCGTTTCTGCCATCGCCTTGAACTCGGAGGACGCCGACACTGCCTTGTGGGCCAAGGGCAGCAGCGCGGCGCCGGCCTCGGTCAGCGCGAAGCCGCCAGGCGTGCGGTTGAAGAGCGGCAGTCCGACGCTTTCCTCCAGCCCCTTCAGTTGCAGGCTGACGGCCGGCTGGGTCAGATTCAGCACGGCGGCGGCGCGCGACACGGTGCCTTCACGCGCAACCGTGATGAAGCAACGCAATGCCTGAGTGCGCGGAAGCTCATTCATTTGAGGGACTTATAGCACAACCCGGCGGTCACCGGACCGGAGCCAAGTGAGGAAGTGATGGCGATTCTTTGCGACACTAGCGTGGCCGCGGCATAATGCAACGCAGCTGAGGCGCCGTGCCGGCCGCTGCGCGTGCGGTGAAGAAGACAAGGTCGGTGCAGAACCGGAGCAGTGTCGTCGGGCGTTGCGCTACGCCTTCAACCTGGCGCGAGCCTTGCCGGTTGCGGTTGAAGCATTGACGTTCAAGTACTAACGCCGCTAAGGCGTCATGTCGGCCGCCACGCGATCATCCCCTCGGTGCGAGCACGCACCTCGGGCGCGGCGAGGCAGGTCGAAACGGCCTCGTAGCCAGCAGCTCCCGGGTAGGGCGCTACCGGAACCGGCGGACTGTGATTGGCAGGGCACAGGATGATCGCCTCGTCGTCGCCGACGGCCTTGAGGTCGAGGATTGCATTGGAGCGCGTGAGGAAGAACAACGGCCGGGCATGCGGTCCGCGACGGCGCAAACTCGCGATCAGGGCCTTCTGTGTCGCCAGGTCGAGTCCTTGCTCCAGCATGTCGATGACGAGGATGGCTGCATCCTCCGACTGCAACGCGGCCAGCAGGGCGATCAGCGCAGGCGACGCAGTGGCGCCATCGGCGATGAGGGCCGCGACGTCGTCGTCGATCCGCGTCTTGAGCGCCGGATCGGCGTCGAGACGCGCGCAGGCAGCCGCGCCTCCGTTCGCCATGCGCTCAAGTCCCACGAACACGGCGCCGGGGAGAAGCTCAGCGAGACGCAGCGCGAGCCGTGTCTTTCCGCTGCCGAGCGGACCGATGATGTAGTTCAGCGCCCGGATGTTGCGCAGTTCGAAGCGCTCGCCGCCCCATGGCCAGGGCAGGTCGAACGCGACATCGATCGACGGCCGGGCCCTCGAGGCGCGAATGAGATTGCCGGCGGCAGGCATCTTGTCGCGGGTGAGGTTGGCGCGCAGCCGGCGGACCTTGGCGATGCTCTCACCGGCCTGGCGGATGCGATCCTCGAGCGCCGCTTCATGCTTGGCTAGCACGCGGCCGCTGCTTTCCACGTCGCCGTGAAGGAATTGCGCTACTTCGCCAAGGCTGAGACCAAGCGCGCGTAATTCGACGATCTCGGCGCAACGGTCGATCTCGGCGGGACCATAGGCGCGCCACCCGGCTGGCGTGCGGGCCGGGCGAACCAAGCCACGCTGTTCGTAATGGCGCAACGCCTTTGTGGAAGTGCCGAGTCGCCTCGCAGCTTCGGAGGGGCTCAGGAATCGTGCGGCTGCGTTCATCGAATCACCTCGCCTTCAGATCGCTATCGTTTTTCGAGGCGGCCGCTGGGGCAAGCTCAAGCGCGATGAGGCAAAAATCTTCACAATCTGCCGATCACTGATTTTGCCCGTCGAGGCAAGCGCTGCCACGAAAAATATTGCACTTCCGTCGTCGGGCAAATCAGTTGTTCAATTCCGCCCGTCTCACCCGATCGAGGGGCGCTTCGCGATCGTCACGAGTGTTGCGGTGAGATGCGGTGGAC
>NZ_JAFCJK010000029.1 GCF_018131005.1 Bradyrhizobium lablabi | reverse complement strand
CCGGGCTTTGTTGCCACCGTCGCCCCTGAGAAGCGTGAGCTTCTGAAGGACTTAACACCAGCCACTGGGGCGTCAGGACCACACGACTTGATGTCTAGCTGTTTTTGCGGGCTGTTGAAAAAGGCGGAAGCGCTAGAAAATAAAGGCATTTTCGCTCTCCGCTCGGCGAACGAAGGCCCCGCCGGAAACCCGCCGGGCCCCGATAGGCCCTAGTTTCACATGAAGCGCCAGCGCGGACTGCCCGATGTCCTCGGCTCGTGATATTTTATCGATACGGATCACGTCTACGCGCCGGGCCAGCCATGGTCGAATATCCTGCTAAACGGATCGACTACCGCGAGCAAGGATCGGGGCCGACAATTCTTTTCGTGCCAGGCTCGTGGAGTACGGGAGCACTGTGGCGGGGCGTGATCGCCCTGTTAGGAGATCGCTTTCGGGCGGTGACAACGAGCCTACTCGGTTATGGCGACACTGAAGAGCGCCGAACGCCGGACGACGTTTCGATTGAGCGGGAGATCGACGTCATAGAGGCGGTCATCCAGCGCACCAACAGCGCTGTCCACCTCGTGGGCCATTCGTACGGTGGCACTGTTTGTTTGGCGACGGCGCTTCGTGACCGGACCAAAATCGCCAGCATGACCTTGATCGAGGCGACCCCGTTCAATCTGCTCCGCCATTCCGGCGATCTCGGGCTGTACGAGCAAGTGCGCGCGATGAGCGATGCCTATGTCCGCTCATGTGCTAACGGAAATCTGCTGGCTGCGCGGAACATCATCGACTTCTACGGTGGCGACGGTAGTTTTGATACGTTCGGAGCCCGGGCCCGGGACTACATTGTTGCCACCACGCCGACGAACATTCTCGACTGGTCGTCGGCGTGGTGTTTCGATGTGCCGCTCGCTGCCTATGTGGATATCACTGCGCCGAGCCTCCTCGTGCGAGGCGAGCGCAGCCATCCCGTCGTTCAGCGCGCCGCCGAGGTGCTGAATGACGCGATCTCCAGATCCTCGCTGGTGACCGTTCCCGGTGCCAGTCACTTCATGATCGCGACCCATGCGTCGGATGTCGCGAGGCTCATCCGTGAACACGTCGCGACGGTTGAGACGCTGCGCTAGTTTGGCGTCGTTAGATACTTACTCACCGGGCGTGCCTGTCGGTCGTCAGGGTCCTGTGGAGGGTGTCGCAAGGCGCCGGGACGGCGCGACCACACCTACCGAGGACATCTGGTGCGAGAATATTCGTGGTTGCAGTTACAGGGAAGCAGCGCGCCTGTTCGATGTCCGCTATGCCCCCATTAGCGACCAAAGTCCGCAGCACAGCGAAATGACGCGATGTGCCAATTGCAGAAGTCCAGATCACTCATAGCTTCGGCGAACGCTGTACCAGACCTGTGCCGCGCTCCTACGCGCGCCCGCTGCCGATCAGCATCTCGACGCTCATGCGCAGCTTACCGTTCAGCTCGAAACGCGAGAGGCGCGACTGCACCTCCTCGCGCACGGTTTGTCGGTCAGCGGTGGCGAGCCGCAAAAAGGCTTGGGGTATGGAACCGACACCGGCTTCTATCGGCTGCCAATAGTCCTCGAAACTCTCGAAGCTGTCTTCGCGCGTTGTGCGCTCCACTCGGACGTCGCGGAAGCCCGCGCCGACGAGCATGGCTTCCAGCCGGTTCGGGTCGTGCAGCGCGAACGAGAGAAACAGGACGTCGCGCAGTTCCGGCAGGAAGCGGCTGAGGACCTCGGCAAGATTACCCCACATGGGTGCCCGATCCGGAGTGGAGATCACGCATATCGCCACGCTACCGCCCTTGCGCAGAACGCGCCGGAATTCCCCGACGCCCCGCGCTGGATCGGGAAAGAACTGCAAGCCGAGCTGGCAAACGACGGCGTCGAAGCTGGTGTCGCGGAACGGTAATGCTTGGCCATCGGCCGCGACCGGCAGAAACGGCGACCCATGCAACCCTGCGCGTGCGCTCGTAAGCATCTCAGGCGAGATGTCCGCGCCAACCACGACGCCCTCGGTGCCGACGAGCGAAAGCGCCATCCGCGCGGCTTCGCCTGTTCCAGTGGAGACGTCGAGGACGCGGCACTTGGGTCCCACACCGGCGGCAGCGAGCACCGCCGGAATAAAGAGCCTCGACCACCGGCCGGTCCACCGCTCGTATGCCGAAGCATCGACCGTCTTACCCGGTGCAGCGTGGAAACCGGCCCCGAACGTCGTGCTCATCGCTGTCGCCCCCATCACGTCAGTAGAAGCTTGCACTTCGGGCAGCATCAATTGCGACGGGACCATAGCACATTGCGCCGGGCAGGACGTCCCCGCGTTGCGGGATTTCGATGCGGGCTAGGACCGCTATGGGTCAAAATGAGAACTCAGTGCGAGCATATGTTTTCCGCTTTCCCTCGAACTCGGACATTGCTCGACGCATTCGGCATGTCTCAAAGGGGCCACTTCCGGACTCATGCGCTGCAGCAACTACGTCAAAAATTCCGAAGAAGCCCAGCCGAGTCGGCGCTAAGCTCCGGTGCGCAGCGGAGGGTTACTCTTTTGCTAGCGTCGTCGACGGCACAATGTGAGATGGCTGGGATTAGCAGGAAAATTGCCGTTGCAGTCGGACTTGCTCTCAGCCAGGCGGCGGTAGCAGCACCGCCCAATCGCCCGAATCCCGAGCTTGCCCCTTGGTTTGAGAGCCTTAAGCAACCAGGCACCGGTGCGCCGTGCTGCTCGATTGCGGATTGCCGAACGGTAGAGTTCCGGCAGGACGGGGACGGCTACGAGGTATTAATCGATGGTCGCTGGAAGATGTCGAGCCCATTCTGGTTGCGGGTCCCGCCGAATAGGATCATCGACAGAACCGACAACCCGACGAACCGCGCCGTAGTCTGTTTCACGCCTGAGGCCGGCATCCTCTGTTTCGTGCGTCCGGCCGAAAGTTAGTCCATGCCGCTGCGGCCTGATCATTTGCTTCGCCGCGCCACATGAGTCTTCAGGAAGTCTGCGTCGGGTCAAAAAACAGAAGTCCTGCCCGCCCTGACCTTAGTCCGCTCCACTACCCAGCTGACCTTCCGCAAACGCGATGCGCACGGTTCGAACGTCGTGCAAATTTACAAACAGCACTGACTGCGCAGGGACGCGTCGTGGTGCGTGTCTGCCCCATCGCGCGTCGAGACATGCTCAGCCCCTAGAACGCACCACGGGGCGTCCCTGCGAAGCGGGATCAGTGCGGGATAGCGCGAAATGCAACCGAGGAGGAGGAGCTAAGACAGAGTGCAATCAGAGCATGTTGCTAGCTGCAGCGCCCCTTCAGCGATTTGGGACACAACCAAGTACACAGAGATATTATATCATTGATTTGTTTGATCTTTTTAGGACCGGACTCTTCATGCGCGATGGTTTACGGCTTATTTCGCGCTCTCCTCGGTGAGGCCGGGCTTTGTTGCCACCGTCGCCCCTGAGAAGCGTGAGCTTCTGAAGGACTTAACACCAGCCACTGGGGCGTCAGG
>NZ_JAFCJK010000028.1 GCF_018131005.1 Bradyrhizobium lablabi | reverse complement strand
TTTGAGGCTCTTGTGGCCCACCACAAACAACTCGAAATGTGGGCGGAACACTGTGCGGAAAACTTCGAGAACCGCGCTGCGTTGGTTGGTGCGGAGATAGCCCGGATTGATGGCCGCGCTCTCGATGCCATGGACCTTTACGAACAAGCCATCCGTTCGGCACAGGCAAACGGCTTTGTTCATAACGAGGCGCTCGCCAGAGAGCTGGCGGCGCGCTTTTACGCCGCGCGCGGCTTCGAACAAATCGCGCACCTATATTTGCGAAACGCCCGGGACTGCTACCTGCGCTGGGGAGCGGACGGAAAGGTAAGACAACTCGATGCGATGTATCCGCGCCTCAGAATGGAAGGGCCCGCACCTGGTCCGACAAGCACAATCGCAGCGTCTGTCGATCAGCTCGACCTCGCAACGGTGATCAAGGTTTCGCAGGCCATATCGGGCGAGATCGTGCTGGAGAAGCTGCTCGAAATGCTTATGCGCACGGCGCTCGAACAGGCTGGCGCCGAACGCGGCTTGTTGATTTTTTCACGCGGAGCCGAGCAGCGGATCGCCGCCGAAGCCACGACCGATGGCGATATGGTGGCCGTGCATCTGCGCGACGAGGACGTGGCTGCGACAGTGCTGCCGGAGTCGGTGCTCCACTATGTCCTGCGTACCCGGGAAAGCGTTATTCTCGACGATGCTTCATCTCATAATCTATTTTCTGCCGATCCCTACATCGTTGAAAGTTATCTCCGTTCTATTCTCTGTTTGCCGTTAATCAACCAGGGAAAGCTTACAGGCATTCTCTACCTGGAGAACAATCTGACACCCAGAGTCTTTACGTCCGATCGCGTCGCTTTGTTGAAGGTGCTTGCGTCTCAGGCGGCGATCTCGCTCGAAAATTCGCGACTTTATCGTGACGTCGCAGATCGCGAAGGGAAGATTCGGCGTTTGGTCGACGCCAACATCATTGGGATCCTCATTGCCGACCGCGAAGGTCGAATTCTTGAAGCCAATGACGCGTTTCTACGTATCGTAGGATATGACCGTGAGGACTTGGTTTCGGGCCGCGTGCGCTGGACCGAGCTGTCCCCGCCCGAATGGCGCGACCGCGACATACTGACTCAGGCAGAACTGTCCTCAACCGGGATAGTTCAGCCCTTCGAGAAGGAGTATTTTCGGAAAGACGGCAGCCGCGTTCCTGTGCTTATTGGCGCCGCGATGTTCAAGGAAGGAGGTGACAAGGGCCTCGCATTCGTGCTCGATTTGACCGAACGCAAACGTGCCGAGGAGGCGCTCCGTGAAAGCGAGCGAAGTTTGCGCTCTGCGATTGACGGGATACCGGGCCTCGTTGCGGTCTTGGCCCCGAATGGTGACCTCGAAGCCGTAAATCGTCAAATCTTAGAGTATTGCGGCCAGTCACTGGAAGAGCTGAGGAACTGGGGCACAAACGGAACGATAGATCCCGATGATCTTCCCCATCTCGCTGAAGTCTTCACAAAATCGATCGCCGCCGGCGTTCCCTTTGGGACCGAAGCACGCGTGAAGCGCTTCGACGGCGAATTTCGTTGGTTTGAGATCCGCGGCATTCCGGTCCGGGATGCCGCCGACCGCATTGTTCGCTGGTATTCTCTGCTGACCGACACCGAAGATCGCACACAAGCGTTGGCGCGGTTGCAGCAGATGCAGTCAGACCTTGCCCACATCAACCGCGTGAGCATGATGGGAGAGTTAGCAGCTTCGCTCTCACACGAAATTCTGCATCCGATCGCTACCGCGCGCAACAACGTCCGTGCAGGGATGCGCTTTTTGGAAATGAATCCGCCAAACCTGGATGAGACCAGGGAAGCGCTCGCTTGCGCTGTCAGGGACACGGACCGAGCCAAGGATATCGTCGGACGGATGCGTGATCACATCAAGAAAGCGCCTCTGCGAAAGGAGCGTTTTGATCTCAATTCGGCTACCCGTGAAGTGATTGTACTGGCGCAAAGCGTGATCCGCAGGAATGGCGTTTCGGTCCAGACTCGGCTTGCAGATGGACCGCTTCCGGTTATGGGGGATTGCGTTCAGCTGCAACAGGTCTTGCTGAACCTGATACTGAACGCGGCTGAAGCAATGGGCTCGGTAGAGGAGGGGGCAAGAGAGCTGTTGATCAGCACCGAGCGGGATCAGGCAGGCGCCCTCGTGGCCGTGCGCGATTCCGGGCCGGGCATTGATCCGGCGCATCTCGATCGGGTCTTTGATGCCTTCTACACCACGAAGTCCAGTGGAACCGGGATGGGGCTCTCGATATGCCGCTCCATCATCGAAGCTCATGGGGGCAAGCTATGGGCGGAAGCAAACGAGCCTCGGGGAGGTGTATTTCAGTTCACCTTGCCAGGCACCGACGGCGAACTCACGAGTCCGCTTCTGGTAGGCCACCGGACCTCAGAGCTGCGCAAACGCATTGGGTGAGATGCTCTTCGTCAACTGGCTTGCGCAGGTAGCACACGACCCCGTCGTTCAAGGCGCGAGTTCGGTCAACATCATTGGGGAAGCGGTCACGAGAATTGTCGGAATCGCGTGGCCCGTGTCGATGAGGCGTCGATAGAGCTCGAACCCAGTCATGACAGGCATGTGGATGTCGGTGATCAGACAGGCTGTTTCGGCGAGGCGCGGGGACGCGAGAAACTCGGTTGCAGATGAAAAAATGGCCCAACGATCTCATGAGCCTACACATGAACTCACGAAAGGACCGATCATCTTCAACGACCGAAACCAGTACCTTTTTCATCATGCCGCCTATGGCCATTCGCTGGACCCGTCGTGCGGGCAGCCAATTATCCCATTCTAGTGACGCTCCGCATCGAATTGCTTGATATCTGACAGAATGCCACCAGTGTGCCGCCTGTGCCCCGTAAACTGTGGCTTCTCTGGACGATGATTGCGAAGCCAATCCGGCACGGCTTGTGATCGAGGCTTCCGCCGGACGAAAGCAGTCGCGGGATTGCGGCGGGTGCGATCGCTGTTGCAGATGCAGCGGCCGCCGCGTCACTGGTGGCGCGAGGGCGGCTTGACCTGCCCGAGAGACGCTCGCCCCGATAGCGTAGGATCGCGTCGCGGGCGAGCCGGTTCGGCTAAAGTTGACGATCGGCGAGAGGCCGGAGAGGTGAGCGAGGGGCCCGTGTCCGTAGTCGTCGTCGCCATCGAGATCGACAATCCTCCGCTTGCGGACCGGATGGCTTCGTTGCTCGGCGATGGCAGTGCGCGATGTGGCGCATGTCGACTCGCCGCCTTCAGGAACGCCTCGAAAAACCGCTGTGCCGCGTCGAGCCGCGCCCAGCCTAACGGGAGTCTCTGCAGATGCGGCTGGTGGCATTCCTCGCTGCGGCATCACGCGGCGCGGCGGCAATAATGATCGTCTATCGACTCCATGGCGAGAGGTGATTTCCCTCGCCGGCGTTGCAAGGTCATTCTGCAAAGCATAGTCGTACCGAAACTTTCAGGGCCGCCACCGAGACGCGATGCGCGATGCCAGATTGAGAAGCCAGGAGGCTCGATATGCAAAGCAACGACGTAAACGGAGCCGCGGTGAATGATAAAGAGGCCGCCTATTTCGGTGTGCCGTGGGAAGATGCCTACGGATACGCACAGGCGATCAAGGTTGGTGACACGATCCATGTCTCC
>NZ_JAFCJK010000027.1 GCF_018131005.1 Bradyrhizobium lablabi | reverse complement strand
CTGCTGCAGCCGGTGCAGCATGAAGCATCGACCATCCAGTCGCCGCGACCACCAGACCGCCGGCAATCCGCAATGCCTGCATCGGTGCGTCGATTGCTGTTTGAAATGTCGTTCAGGCTGGAGCCTGCGAGGCTCGGATCAGCTTAGCGAACTCCGGCCTGCCGTTGGTCGACTTGCCTGATGCCTTCTCACTGAAGATCCGCTCGCAACCGGCGGCCTTCAGCGCCTCAACCTGGGCGGCGTGGTCCTGGGTGTTCGAACTGACTCTTGCGTATCCGTTCACAGCAATCCCCCAATTTTGCAAGCGGGACTTTTGGAATCTAAAAAGCGAGATATGCAAGGCCAATTCTGATCCTCCACAATGTAGAGTTTTTGAAGGATAGCGGGCGGGTGTTCATGCAGTTGCGGTCTTGATCGGCGCCTGTTTTCGTTGCGGGGGCGAGTAAGAATGGTTATCGAATGTTGAGCGGTCCATGCCAACCCGCCCCCTGGCCCCCCAAACGTCAAGGTCGAAGCGGTCGCAAGGCAGCGCGAGAAAATTTTGCAATTACAGACTTGGATGCACTGCGAGTGCCGCCAGTCGTCAGCGGAAGCTCGTAGGCCTCGATGGGGAGGGAGGTGAGTCATTTTGACTCACCAAACTTCCTGTCACGATCGGTGGTTCTGATACTCTGCCGACAGCAAGGAGACGAGCTTGGTTTCGAGGAGAGTGCGAGCCATACAGCCAGGCAGCCGCTCCCCCCTATGGGCTACTGCTTGCGGCGTACGGAGCTAAGCCAAAATGCCGCAGCGATACGTCTCGCTGTTCAGCGTTACTGCTTTCCGGCGATCAACGGCCCCACTAAACTAAAAAGCGACCGGCGGCAGCTTCAAAACCTCTGCCGTGGGCGGAAGGTGCTGGTGCGTGGCCCCTTGGGAAAGGAGCGGAAGCAAGAAATGCGACCCATGTCTCAAATTAAGCAGGAGAGCGTCGCTTTCAAATTCAAAGTCGTCGATGAACTCAGCCAACTGGCTGAGCTGTGGCCACGCACTGACCGTTGCGGATCATCCTTACATTGCTACGTATTCCAGTGCGCAGACTTCCTTGAAGTATGGTGCGACACTATAGGGCGAGCCAGGCGAGTACGAACGATTTTCGTCGGCGTCTTCGATGACGTTGGAAGACCGATTCTCCTTCTACCGTTGGGTATAGAGCGACGCCGCGGCGTTCGTGTGCTGGGTTTTCTTGACGGCGGAGTCTTGAACTACAATGCTCCCGTGGTGTTCGAGCCCGTGCGGACGTGGGAACGCCAGAGCTTGGACCGGCTTTGGAGTCAACTAATAGCCGTATTGCCACCCTTTGACGTAGCCATATTCGACAAAATGCCCGCGGATATTTGCGGCGTGCCCAACCCCATCATTGGGCTTGCAAGTGCGCCCTATGATCTTTCAGGGTATTTGGTCAACATAACCCGCAGCTGGGAGGAATTTGCCGCAACGCGTTTGTCTTACAAAAGGGACTCGAGCGCCCAGCGTCGAAGACTAGCAAAATTTGGCCAAGTTGTTTTCACTATCGCGCAGACGCCCGTCGACCGGCAACGCGTCCTCGAAGCTATGATGCGGCAGAAGTCGCGACGCTTTATCGAGACCCTTGGAGTTGATGAGTTCGATTCCCCGGGGTGCAGACAATATTATATCTCAATGGTTGAACGCTTTCCCTGGCCGGGGCCATTGCTTATTTCTGCGCTTGAGGTCGACGGCAAAATTCTTTCTACAAACTGGGGGCTCATCTCCAACGGGCGATTTGTAGGAATTGTGATGAGCTACGAAGGCGGTGAATGGATGAGATTTTCACCCGGACGCCTTCTCCTCGAAGACTTGCTCAAGTGGAACTTTACCAACAGGACCTCGATCTTCGATTTTGGTATCGGAAATGAGAGCTATAAGTTTGCTTATGTCGATGAAACCCTTCACTGTTATCAAGCAAACATCGCTGTTACTGCAATCGGCAGAACGTATCTGATCGGAATGAAGATGCGACGGCTTTTGAAAGCAGCGATACTGCGCACGACTAAAAAATCCGGCGCGCTGCAGAAGGCCATTCGCAAAGCAAAAACGCGGTATGGGCTTTAGGTCGATCCGCAACGTGATGTGATACTGCAAGGGAGCGACTCGCGCACTCTGTGCTCTGGCTACGCTCCTCCCAGCCAGGGAATCGGTGCGAAAAACTCTAACCAAAAACGATCCAGTCTGCGGGCCTCAGATCATCTGAGGGGCGGACTCTAACTCCATCTGGAGGAAAGACGCAGGGGCAGGTCAGGCAAAACCAACGGTAGGCCAAATTGAGGTGAACCTCATCGCGCAGGCGCCGCTCCGATCGGATGCCGAAGCAGTAACCGATCAGGAGCATCCGGATCATCAGTTCGGGATCGATCGAAGGTCGACCGATGCTGCTGTCGAAAGGCGCCAAGTCCCGCCGGACCTGTTCAAGATCGACAAACCTGTCAATCAACCGCAGCAAGTGATCAGTCGGGATATGTCTTTCGAGCGAGAAATCACAGAACAACGCAGCCCGTTCGACTTGCCGATGCCCCATCATGATCTTCAGTCCTGCCAACTAGACAGACTGAATCACTGATCCCTCTGCGTCGCAACAGCCGCCTTTTTCAACAGAATCGTCCCAAATGTGACATTTCCACGCCAAAGCGGCCTTATTGTTCAATCGTCGCGCCTCATCGCGCAGTGGCGAGCGGTCGCGCGCGAGAATCACTCGTAGTCTAGCGTCGGCCGCCCATCAGGCGCAGCATCATCATGAACAGATTGATGAAGTTGAGGTAGAGCGACAGCGCGCCCAACACTGCCTTGCGGCCGGCCGAAGTGGTATCATCGCCGCCGTCGTACATTCCCTTGATCCGCTGGGTATCGTAGGCCGTGAGCCCCGCAAAGACGCCGACTCCGATAATGGAAATCATCCAATCGAGCCCGCTCGATCTCAGAAACAGATTGACCAGGCTAGCGAAAATGACGCCGATCAAGCCCATAAACAGGAACGTTCCGAATCCCGACAAGCTTCGCTGGGTACTGTAGCCCCAGATACTGAGCGCGCCGAAGGCTGCCGCTGAGATGAAGAACACCCTGGTGATCGAGGACTGTGTGTAAATGTGGAAAATGGTCGACAATGAAATCCCGACCAGGGCCGCATAGAGGAAAAACAATCCTCGCGCAGCTTCCACCGACAGCGTGTTGATTCGTGCACTAATAAAGAACACTAATCCCAGTGGCGCCAGCATTAGCACCCACATCAGCGGACTTTGAAGCAATTCAGGGCCGGTGAACTGATAGGTCAAAAACGCGGCAACGCCGGTCAAGCCAACGCCGGCGGTCATGTAATTATATACGCGCAGCATAAAAGCGCGAAGGCCGACGTCTATCGCTATGGCGCCGCTTGCGAGGGAGCCCGGCGCAGCTGCATTTCGATCGTAGTTCGACATGAGTTGTGTCCTTTTTGATAGGCTCCTGCGGGAAGTAGCCGACTGAGTGGCTCCGTCTCCCCGGCAATGAAGCCGTAAATCACGAGTACGATGATCGCTCCCACGTTTCGGAGACGCCCGGCGAGGTCGCCTCCGCCTTGGCACCGAAGATTGCGCTCGTGAGCTTACCAAAAATGCTCATGTGATCCTCCCTGAGTCTTTCCAACATCCTTCGATACGTGTTGGGCGGCACTTCCTGGCCGACAGCGTAGCGGCCGGCCGGTGGCAGCGGTCTTGATCTGGATCAACGGAGCTAAATTGCTGAATCACGCCCATTGCCGTTTCGTGATGTCGCTGCTCCTCGCCCGCGGTGACAAGGTGAGGACGCACGAGTCCGAAAGTGGCCCGAAGCGGCGCTCGACGATGTTCACTCAAATGTCAGGTATTCGGGGTGGGCAAAAATCTTTGGTCGACCTGAGCCTTACCGGTTTTGACCCGAAGGGAACCTGACGAGTGTCGGCGCAGTCCGGCGAGCAGGTCGCGTGATTAAGCAGGAGTGTAAGTTAGCCTGATCACATCCTCGCCGATCCGATCATGCGCCATAAGGCGGAGCGGCGGCCGGGGTCCGGCGAAATATGGCTTGCCGTGACCAAGCACGACGGGGTGCAGGTAGATTCGATACTCGTCGATCAGACCAAGTTCGGTGAGGCTTTGCGCCAAGTCCGGCCCAGCAACTTCGATCTCCCCGTCGCGCCCTAATTTCAGGTCACGGATCGAGTCCTCAAGGTCACTTTCGACAAGCCTGGCGTTGGGGCCGACCGACTTCAACGAGCGCGAGACGACCCATTTCGGCTGGTTCCGCCACGCCGCCGCGAAGGCGTATTCTTCCGCATCCCATTCGGGATGATCGTCGTCCCAGTAACGCATGATCTCATACATTCGGCGGCCGTACACACTGCCCGCCTGCCCCTGGGCCTCCTTGATAAAGTGGCGGAAGAGCGTGGGGCTCGGCCCGAACGCCATATGGTCGACGTAGCCGTCCAGAGACTGGTTCATTCCAAAAACGAGCTTGGCCACTGCAAAATCTCCGTCCCAGGTTTATCAGAATAGCTTGGGCGCCGATATGGACCATTCGGCGTCTCCATTTCCTCTTCACGAAGGACGAGCGAACGGACCGGCCCCCGACATCACTCACAACTTTTTTTGAAACCTCAGAAAGAGGAGTTTGAGGTGAAGCGGACCCGTTATGCTCGGAGCGAGACTGATCCACGTGCGGTATGGGAGAATAGGGCTGCGGGCATCATTTCCGCTTCTGGCCGTTTGTGTTGAAAAGGTCGAAAATGCTGCCAAGGTAAAATTCTCGCAAAAGCTTGTCGGCTGCAGATTTCTTCTGAAGACGCGCCCTTCATGCAAAGAAGAATATCGCTCAAAGGTTCTGCTCAAGTCGATGTCGTCCACCGCGTCTGATAGACGCGAAACTCATCAGCGGCCCTTAAAAAATCAGACGCGACGGCGGTTCGGACTTTTTCAACACAATCGACCCGGACCAGACATTACTGCTCTGGTAGCCCTGCGACGCGAAGACCTTCGTATAAGCGTTCGCGGCCAGCAAGGTAAATGGGATTGTCGCCCGCTGCGTTTAGACGGTAGTTTCCGAATTGAAAAGTTCGGATCCAGCGCCAAGCCAGAACGGGCGGCTCCTTGGGCCTCGGCCACGTTGCCAGACAGCGCCAACGCGGCGGCAAGTTGGAACCATGCAATCGAATAGTTGCGATTTGCTTCGACGCAGCGACGCAGCCAAGCCACCGCAGCAGCGTCCTCTCCAAGCGTGATTTTGGAGACGCCCGCAGTGCTCAACCATCGAAATGCAAAAATATCGCGAGGCGAGAGGCGCTCTGCTTCCTTGACGTGGAACTCAGCCTCGATGTTGCGTCCCATGAGATGCTTGCCGAACGCAATCATTCCATGCGCGCCCGCCAGGTTTCGATCCAGCGCGAGAGCCCTCTCGCATAAGGCAACTCCAGCTTCCACTCGCTTGGTCTGAATCTGGACAAGTCCGAGAAATGAGTGCGCCCACGCATTGTTGGGCGCCAAAGGTCAGGATTTGATCAAGCAGGGCCTCGGCTTCGGCAAATCGCGCCCATCGACCGTCGTCTATAAAAGTGGACCCTAGGCCGACCTCGACCCGCGCCAGGCCAATCAGCGCTTCCACGCTACTCGGATCAGCGGCCAGAGCCTTTGCAAAATATTGTTGCGCCATTGCCATGTTTTCGCGCGTAGGTCCCTTGTAGACACAATCTGTGCAACTGCGCTTCGTCGTTTGCATCATCTGTCGCACCTTTGTGCGAGGGTTTCTCAATACACGTGCAATCCTTTACCGGTGGCCAGGAGCGGAACGTACTTGTCGACTTCGGCTTCATGCCCGAAGTCCTCAATAACAACATGGCGATCATCGGAATCGATCCGTCAACGTTGGATACGATGGTCCCGAGCCACGGTCATTACGACCATTTCGGGGGTATGGTCGGGTTCCTTGAGAAGAATGGCTCATCGCTGAAGAAGGAAATCCCGTTCTATGTCGGCGGCGAGGACGCTTTTTGCCTGCGCCGCAACGTCGAGGGCGAGTTCGGTGCGCTCGACCGCGAGGCAATTCTCTATTCCGGGCTGACGCTGATGATGGCGTCAGAGCCGGGGGTCGTCGCTGATCACGCCTTCACCACTGGCCGCATCGAGCAGGTTTCGTTCGAGAAGCCTTTGCGTCCAACGACGGAAATCATCGGCATCTTCGACGGCTTCGGCTGCTTCCCGGAAAAAATGCCGCCGGAAAGGGACACGGGTACCTACATTCCAGACGATTTCGATCACGAGTTTGCCACCGTCTACAACGTGAAGGGACGCGGGTTCGTCGTGCTAACCGCCTGTAGTCATCGCGGCGTGATCAATACCGTGCGCGCCGCGATGTCCGCCTCGGGCATTGACCAGGTGCTTGCAATCGTCGGTGCGTTTCACATCGCGCCGCTGCTCAATGATGACTACATCCGCCGGGTGATTGCTTAACTCCGTGTGATTGATCCCGAATACATCATCGTCGGCCACTGCACCGGCGACCGCTTCTACGATCTCGCCCGCGCCGAACTGGGCGATAAGGTGATCCACTCCGCGGCGGGCACGCGGCTTGTGCTTTATGGGCGGTTGAGAGACGGCCTGTTCGCCTTCATCTTCCGCGAAGGGGTATCGCATACCAAGACCGCCAAACCGCTGGACCTTACTGTGCCGCGAGGCTTGCGTGTGCTCGCCGACGAAGTGATGAGTAAATCATCGCGACCTACGGAGGCGTTTGCTGCGGCGCATGAGTCCTGCAAATGGCCGGTTGCTGCCGATTCAGCGTGTCCGCTGTGAGGTCGGATGTCTGAGCGAAAGCGGACAATTTGTGCTCAATGCGAGCCTTTCGCATCTTGACCCGCACCGGACCAATGTGACTCGCCACGCTATCCCTCGCGGGATAGGATACCTCTAATCCTCGGTATGCGGGCTGCAAGACGCTGATGTGTTCGGCACCCCAACACCTTCGCCCTGGAGTGCGTTTCCGCGTGACGCCTTGCAGTAGCAAAGACCACGTAAAGGGAGGAGTTGATTGTGTTAATTTGCCAATGCAACGCAATTCATCGACGCGATTTGATATGCGGCGGCGGTGCTGCCTTGTTCAGCGCCGTCGTGGCGACGCTGATCGGTAGCGGGAAGCCGTTACGCGCAGAAACGGTCGCCGGTAGGGTTCCGGAGATCGATCGTGTGGCAGTGCGCGTGGTCGTCGACAGCTACCAATTCGCTGTCGCGCCGAGCCGAAAGGTTTCCGACGTTGAGATTGAACACTTCGGCTGGGGCATCGGCGGTGGCAAGCCGCCGGGTAAAACGTTGATCAGTGAGTTCGGACTGTCGATGCACGTCGAGTCCCAGCGCGGCGCCGAAACACGACATGTCTTGGTCGATTTCGGCTTCACACCGGACGCGCTGGTCAACAACGCCAATCTCGTAGGCATCGATCCGGCGGCGCTTGATGCCCTTGTCTTGAGCCACGGTCACTACGATCATTTTGGCGGTCTCGGCGGCTTCCTAAAACAAAACAACGGCCAGCTCAAAGCCAAACTACCGATTTACGTCGGCGGCGAGGACGCATTCTGCTCCCGCGAATGGACGGCTCCGCCGGTGCGCGGCGACTTCGGAGCCTTGGATCGCAAGGCACTGGAAGATGCCAATGTTGCGGTGACCTATGCAGATGGGCCGGCACTGGTCGCC
The DNA here is from genome assembly GCF_018131005.1 of Bradyrhizobium lablabi. Lineage (GTDB taxonomy): Bacteria > Pseudomonadota > Alphaproteobacteria > Rhizobiales > Xanthobacteraceae > Bradyrhizobium > Bradyrhizobium lablabi_D. The sequence continues at coordinate 1,165 of NZ_JAFCJK010000027.1, read as the reverse complement.
GATCACGGCTTCACCACGGGGCACATTGGCCAAACGAGCTTTGAGAAGCTGCTGTCCCCCAGCGCCATGAGGATCGGCGTGGACCACGGCATTGGATGCTACGCCGACAAGCTTCCGGAGGACGAACGGACGAAGGCTGTCATCCCGGACCAATTCCGGCACGAGATAGCCACCGCATTCAATCTAAAAGGCCGCGGGTTGATCGTGTTGACGTCTTGCAGCCATCGCGGGGTAATCAACGCAATCAAACAAGCCCAAGCGGCTTCGGGTATCAGCAAGGTTCACGCGGTGATCGGCGGGTTTCACCTCGCGCCCTACAAGGAGGACTATGTGCGCGACACGATCACAGCGCTGAAGGGTATCGACATCGATTACGTCATTCCACTGCACTGCACCGGTGAGCCGTTCTACGAAATGGCAAAGGCAGAGATGCCGAACAGGCTCCTGCGCTCCTACACGGGCACGCGCTTCATCTTCGGTGCTTGAGAAGGACACGCGCAATCCTGGCGCTCACGGCCGCGAACGGGGTGCAATTGCTGGCTCCAGCGGATGCTGGAGGATCCGAATCGTACCGCCGTGTCGAACGCGTAGTGCGATGCCGATGACTCTAGGCGTCGTGCGAACAATGTCCGGATTTGGCCCGTTGCCCCCAATTCGGCATGTCCGCTGCGAGCTGATGTCAGAGCAAGAGCGAACCACTTGTGCTCGATGCGCGCCTTTCTCATTTTTAGACTCAAAGGCGACCTGACCGCGCCGTGCGCGGCCAATGATGGCGGTTCAAAAGCCGCAAGTCGTTGCAGCCGCCCTTCAGCGCCGGGGTGACGCTTCTAGGATCAAGACCCAGTCGCCGTCGCCAGATTTGTTGGCTCCTGAAGGAATAAACTGTCTGCTCCCCTCATTGGTGAGCGGGGAACCCTCCACGTCCGCGTACTCGCCGCTCGTGGGATCGTACCAGCGAGCTGTCGTCGTGCCGCGAGCTTCGACATATCAACCGCGATGGCGCGGATGGTCGGCATGTAGACAATTACCAACGACCCGTCGGAATAGCGTTTCGCGCCGGGCGCCCGGTGACAAACAGTGCGCCTTTTCGCTCGACCGGCTCGGCCATGTGCTTGCGATGGCGATCGAGAAGGGATCGGGCGATGCAGCGTTCGACGAGGCCGCG
>NZ_JAFCJK010000026.1 GCF_018131005.1 Bradyrhizobium lablabi | reverse complement strand
TCGGCAGCATCAGTGATCTCTCGCTCAGCGTGGATATCCAGCTTCCTCAGCAAGCGGAGGCGCTGGGTCGCAACCTGTGCGTCGGTCCCGCCGATCTGCTTGGCGATCTCATAATCCGACCGCCCCAAGGCCGTGCGCCTGAGGAGCTTTTTCTCGCGCGCCGTTAGAGGCCTGGCTTCGGTGAGCATCACGGTGGCGAGACGGAGGCTACGACCGTGAGGTTCGGCAACGCAAGTGCGGTTTGCGCCACCACCGGAGAAACAGGAGAGCGCCATCAACCGAAGCGGCTTACTTTTTCAACTCCATCAAAATGCGCTCCGCGCATGATCTTGTAATCGTCGTCCATGGGAAAGTCCTCCAGGAAGACCAGTGGGTCAACGGGAAGGATCTGGAGACGTTCCCAATACGCCCGCCGGCCCGCAGCAGAGTTCCACACACTTGATGCTGCGTTACAAACGAAGCCCGCCATTCGCGACGGGCTTGAAGTCCTAGGGAGAAGCATCGTGAAGATGCTCCTAGAGCCTATCACGAGTTGCGTCCCAGCGGTGTTGCGCGACCATCACTGTGGACAAGAAAGCCAAGTGCTTAGAAATCCAAAGGGGGAGTTGCTTTCGCTCGCCCGTTCCGATTGGATTCCAACTGGGGCCGACCGAGCTTCAGAATTATGAGCAGCGGACCATATCCAGTAAGAACCGTCACCATCACGGTCGGCGGTGTCGCGCACCACGGAACATATTTCGTTCAAGGTTCGATGGTGCAGGTACGATCAGTGCTCGGCGCCAAAGCGACTCAGCTCGGAATGTCGCCGCCGGAAATGATCGCCAAATTACTTCTTTCAGAGCTAGTACGCGGTGCCAGCGCGGACGATTAGGCACCTCCGCCAAGCGCAGAATTGCGCCGCGGAGCGCGCGCCTGAGTCGGGGACGAGAAATGGTTCGAGGAGAACGATCCCGAGGGCGCGTAGCAATTCGAATATGAGGTGCTGGAATGAACCGATCGGTCGGCGGACCACTGCTCGATGGTCGTGAGTGCTGGCGATCGTCTGGCAGGTGCTGGGTTCCCTTTGATGGCCCGCCATATGCGACACCGTGGCGGGCGTTCATCGGGTGTTCAGCGCGTTCCTGACAAGTTGCGTCAGACTGCAGCCGCGTGATCACAATTGGCGTCGCTCAGCGAGGTTTGTGGAAGCGTCGGCAGCCTCTGGCTTGATCGGAGACCGACCATGATCGTTAGCATTGCCGCCGCAGCATTGGCCCTTCAGTTCAGCATGACGTCTGCGGGCCCTGTTCGGTCCTCTCCCCTGGTGGAGAATGTGCAGTATGGCGGTGTGCCCGTACGTCGGCCGCCCTGCGGCCACGGCTGGGATATCAGCGCCCGCGACGGGCTTTGCTATCCGAATGGTTATCTCGCCCCGCAGGACCAGGCCGCCAGGCAGCGTTACTATCGCGGCGGCGGATACGATTACGACGATGACTACTACGCGCGTCCCAGGAGACGCTATTACCGCGATTACTAGGTAAGCCCGCCAAGCGCGAAGCGGCCGCCCTTGGTCCTGCCGGGCAGGACCCAGGCGAGGTGCGAGAGACAAACACGAAAGCTCACCTTAAGCAGCAGCAGTGTTTCCCGGGATTGCGTCTCAACGTAAGAGGTATCGGGGAACGCTCGCGTGCGTGTAGGAGCTGCGCCTGTGGGACATAAGGTCCAAATCTCCAGGAAGCGACGATTACTATTGGCGCAATTTTCGCCTGATCTACTCGAACAGCTTGCCGAGTTGGAGTGGTTGAAAGAGCAGATTAGGCAAGCGGAAACGTCGGATACCCAACTGCTATTGGCTCGGTTCAAAGCTTATCGGCAACAGAGAACAACCAAAGCCCGCAAGCCCGGACGCCGAACATCCTGACCAAGGATGTGCGGCCGCACTTTAGTGGCCCCGCCAGCGTGAGACGCCGCCCTTGCCATCTGGCTTCAATTTGATCTTTGATAAAGATGGTTGGCGCCACTGAAATACGTTTTTGATCGCCCCTACGTCGACCCGGGGAAGGCTGCGCGCAAGATCATGGAGATCGCCAACGGCCTTGAGCCCTACATGGACCACCGGCTGCTGATCGAACGGCTCAATGAGCCGATGCTGTTCGAGTTCAAGGCGACGCCGGCCGAATGGAATGCCGGGCTGGACTGCGCCATTGAGCGGGGCTGGCTCGTGCTGCATGAGAGCGGCACGTACGCGAGGTTCACCCAGGCCGGAATGGACCTGTTCGCTTAAGTCGCTTGCGTCGACGTTGAAGCGATGGCCCGCAACGCTGCGCAACGCCAAACGATCCCGGCGCGGTGGGGCGCCAGGGATCGCCAACCCGGTTGGGGTTTTCTCCCGGCCTGGAGTTGGGGGACGCATGCCGGGAGCAAGCGACCGACACCGCAAGCCCGCCGACGTTCCTATTTCGGCTGCGGCCGTGGGTCACCCAAGGGGCGTCTGCGGATTGAGGTTCGGTTTCTGAGACCGCGACGATGTTTCAAGCCTCTCGGATCGTTCAGGACACTCCGACAAAGCAGTAACGGCGCGCGAAGCGCGCGGCATCTTGAGTCCTGCCCGTTGGCGGGCCATTCTCTCGTCGGCGCGAGGGACCGTCCGATGAAGGACGTGCAGGCCCACCTGGAGAAGCTTCGCACTCAGGCCACAGAGTGCGAGCTAATCAGCGGCTAGCGACCAATGCCACGAAGAAAGAGCTGTTCGCCAAGCTCGCCGCACATCATCGGACCCTTGCCGACGAGGTCGAGCGGGCGATGGGTGAAGCCAAGCCGTAGTGTTACCGGGTCCCTAGCGCAAACTTAGGAACGACTTTCCTGCTCGTTTTGTTGCCGCGTATATAATGCCACGCGCTGGAGGCGATGAAATGGCGCGCTATTTTTTCGATATCAGACACCGCACTGCACTCTATTCCGACGAGGAAGGCCTCGACTTCCCAGATCAGAGAGCCGCGGAAGCAGAAGCTGCCCGTACTTTGGGCGAAATGGCCGGAGACGTCGCGCCGTCCGTTGACCGGACAGACGTTGCAATCGAGGTACGGACGGAGGACGGCCCAATCTTCAAGGCGGCCTTCATTTTCGAGACGAAAAGTCCAAGGCAGTAAGGGCGATTGCCCACAGTTGGCGGCTTCACGAAACGCCCATTCCAGCTATGGTGGCCATATCACCGGCAACGGTTATCCGTGTGCGTCGGTGACTGACCGAGCGAGCTCCTGCCTACATGCGGTCAGGGAGGGCATGCCGATGGAGTATCGCGGCATCGAATATACCGTCGTCCAGAAGATTTCGCCTAACGGTTGGCGTTGGACAGTTAAGCGCGACCACAACGACAAGGTCGGAACGGCGTTTGACCGCGAAGACGCAATTCGCCGTGCGGAGAAGTTTATCGACGAACTGATCAAGGCTCGGTTGAAGCCCGAGAGGTAAGGTAAAGGCGGGCCTTGGGTGGCTAGCACCAAGCACACAGTCCACGGCGACGCGACTTTGCTGTCAACACCCCTTGCAGATGCCTTTCATCGTCTTCGCATCAGCCTTCCTGTTCTCGGCGTCGATCTGCGCGTCGCTGCCTTCTTCCCGTGTCTTCGTGGGCACGTTCCGAGGTACGCCATTGCCCACATCGGTCGAGTTGGCTGTGCCCGCCGTAGTCGTGCCCTGTGGCGGGCTCGGTGAATTGCTCAGGTCGCCATTAGGCGGCGCCTGTTGTTGCGGATTGGCTGGCGGGTTGGCGATGCCTGTTGTCGTGCCCTGACTGGAGCTCGGCGCGCTGGGGGTATCACCGGAGCTATTCAGTCCTGCCGCACTCCCCGGACTTTGAGACATTCGATTCGCGCCACGCGATCCGGCAAACGCTGATCCCGCACTTGACGATCCTGACGCGCTTCCCGAAGCTGCGCCTCCGCCCGAAGGGCCACCGGCACTGCTGCCACCGGCACCGCCGCCTCCGCCGCCTTGGGCACACAAAGGCTGCACTGAGGCTGCCGCGATCACCCCAGCCAATGCAGTCATGAAGATCGCCTGTCGCACTCGCATCCCGGCTCTCCCTTGTATCGAGAAAAACCAAGGACTAGCGAGGACGTTCCTAAGGGGGCTGGCGATCCTATTCAGGATGGCGGCGGCGATCACTCTCGGCATCGTTGGCCGCCTTGAGCTTGTCGCGGATGCAGTCGCCAATGTCACCTTTTCGCCTCCAAGTCGAACTCCGAGATGCCCTGCCCCTTCGCGGCTTCGATGAGGCGTCCGGTGAGCTCGGTCACGTCTTGAGAGGCTCCAACGTTCCGATACTGCTCTACGGCGTGAACGCTGTTCTCAATCCAGAAATCAATAAACTCGCGTGCTTTGCTGCTCACGACGCCGTTCTCCCGTACGCCTCCTAAGGGTAGTGACGGACAACGACACAGCAGGCCGGGCTCCCGTTCGGCGGCGAGCTATCATCCGAATGCCACATACCAAGGCCGCCAGCGCGTGCGTCAACACGCCAATATCGAAGGTGTGAGTAGCCTGGCTGCCCCTCCGGCTGCGCCGATGCCGTCAGCCAGTGCAGCGGCACCGAGGAGCACAAGGTTCCCTCGCCTCCATTGAAGCACCACTCGACGCCCCCGCGATCAAGCCCCAGCCTGCGCCGAGCCCCTCACCGACACCGACCGAAGGCAATCCAACCAAGCCTAGCCGCTCCGCCATCGGACACGAAACGCAAGGCAGAGATTGCACTGACCGCGGCGGCCATTGCCGCCATCATTGTGAACGCAAGCCGGGACCGGTAGTACGCGACAGGCCATCCATGTGCTTGCCCGGACGATCTCATCCGTAACGGCCGAGCATGCGGCACAAGGAGTGGCTATTCACGACCAGGGGCGCTGCGCCCCTGTGCCATCCGACTGACGTGTCGGCGGAGATGATCGAGGCTGACAGAAAGAGGGCATCGGCTTCACGGTGAATACCGAAGCCACGAGGACGCCTCGCCGCTGGCGTGATCCTGAGCACCGCCGCCTAGGACTTATTCGGCACTAAAATGCTCCGACATCCGGTTGCACGCCTCCTCGGCTTCGCCGAAGGTCTTGAATGGTGACCCGCTAACCTTGATCGCCCCGCCGGTCTCAGAGAAAGCACGCCACGACGCCACCTAGCCCGGTCGTCCGTGAAATCCGGAACCGGTGGTGTTCGCGAAACTGATCACAAACGAGAAGCCATCGCTGTTTGCGATCCATAGTTCCATATTCTCGACTGGCCGGAATTGCAGAGGGAGATCGATCTTCGTCCTCGTCATCTCAGCTCCGACGCAGCCACATCAGGTCAATGTTCAGAGCACGACTGCGTGGCCGAGTCCGTCACAGACCGTGCGTCCCAGTGGCTATACCATCACATCAGTGTGACACTTGCGCGCTAACATAGGTGAAGTTCTGAGTCGTTATGCACCGACCCTGTTCGGGCGATCAGTGTCGCAGGTCGCGGTTGTCGAACATGTTCCTGAATCCACGCGACAGCCGCTGCGTGTCACGGTCGTCTGGCTTGTTGCACGCCGGACAGGGCGTCCCGGCCCCGCCACAGGTGCAAGAATGGTTGCCGGTCCAAGGCTAATCCGGGTGGTTCTCACAAACCCAGCCGGTGTCGTCGCAGAGGATACAGGGACTGGCCGTCATCTCATCGGCTCGAACCGTTCCTTGATTTCGCTCACCCGCAACTTTGAGCCGGATGGCATGTGCTCTAGGAGTATGTGTCGAGTGCGAACTGCGATGTCGCCGCTGCGCACGTCGTTCTCCTCGACGTGATATGCCCGCATGTTGGCTGCGAACTGGCGGGCGATCTGCGAAGGGATTTCCAAACGCCTTTCGAGCACAAGAGTGGACGCGGCATAACCACGAGCTAGGTAGCTCCAAGCGTCTTTGCAAATCTGGTCGTGCGTTAATGGCTCGGAACCGAGAAGGTCTTGTGGGCCCAAGTCCTAAATTCCTCGAAAGTTAACATTTGATGGAGAAGGCCGCCTCCCGCTGCCAGTAAGCTGTGCGACATCACCGCGCGGTCTTGAGGCATACATCGTGATGAGAACGCCCGGTTAGCGCTCACGCCCAACTACTCACAGGGAGCAGCGAGCAGCGCCATGCAAAAGCGGCGTCGTTTCAAGCAAACTCAATCATTGGAAGAACGCCTAGCTGACGAGGCAATCCGCCTCCGCCAACAGGCTCACATGCTGGCCCCCGGGGCTGACCGTGACTCCCTTTTGAGGAGGGCCCGACAGGCTGAGACCTGCTCGCAAATGAGCGAGTGGCTGCGCTCCCCGGGCCTTTGGTCTCCACAATGAGCCAGAAGCAATCTTGACCATCATCACCGTCTCGAACCCCACCGCCTTCTCGGGAAAAGGCAGCATCATCGTGCTCGAATACGCAGACGAGGATGTCGCAAAGACGGTGGCCCGGAAGATAGCCCTGGAGACCGGTCGCACCGTCACGGTACGCGGCGAGGACATGGGCGTGATCGAGACAATCCCCGCTACGACCCATTGAAGTCGTTTCGCAGGCCGCCTCAGCCGCTGCGCGCGCCAGCGTTGCGTTCCCGACACGTGAGTGGCCCTCGGCCCGGAGGCTGGGTGGAGGCCGCCCATTCCGTGCCGCCGGAAATACGAACAATGACCGGCGGTCAGGCAAGCTAATGCAGTTTTGCAGACCGTTCCGGACAAGCTCGGATTACTCCTTCAGTTTGCTGCGAGAACGGCACGTCGAGCGCGTTATCATGACGAGCAGACTGAACTGAGCGGGCCCCGGTCCGCCGCCTGAATATCCGCACCCTACGCCTGCCCTCGATGTCGGGCCGTTCAGTGCCTTCGGCTGCGCCTGTGCGCACTGGCAACAGGCCGAAGAGGCGTTGCAGCGCTCGGGCGAGCTGACGATCAAGCTGCCGAAGACTCATCCCGAGTAAATCCGGTGGTGTGGATCGCCTCGCAGCCATGCAACATGCGGCGGAGTGGCGCTGAGCTCGGCTTATCGCCCAACTCGCGGTTGCGGTTCTCACGCATCAATCCGGCGTCTCTGCCGAACAAGTTCGGCGGCCTCATCAAATGAGCTACCACGTGCGGAGAAACCACCCCCGGTAATGGCGGGAACAAAGGAACAAACGCTTATCATTTTGCTTTCCCGGGTAGCCCCGCTTCGCGCGGCGAAAGTCGAACATCCGAGGTGGACTATGAGCAGGAAGCCGATTGGAATGACCGTGCTGGCGTTCGCAAGCATGCTGACTTTGAGCGGTTTGCAAGCGCAAAATAGCAAGGGCAGCAAAGCAGATGAATCCTTTTTGAAGCAGGCGATGCAAGGCGATATGGCGGAAGTCAAAATGGGACAGCTCGCCCAGCAAAAAGGCGCGGACGATAAAGTGAAGCAGTTCGGCCAAATGCTGGAGAGCGACCACAGCCAGAATCTCGAGAAGGCCAAGTCGGTGGCACAGGAAATCGGAATGAGCCCACCGGCGTCGGTCAACACCGAGCAGAAGGCGACATACGACAGGCTGAACAAACTCTCTGGCCAGCAGTTCGATAAGGAATTTGCTCAGCACATGGTTCAAGACCATAAGAAGGACATCAGCAAGTTCGACCAGGAAAGCAAGAAATCAGGTTCCGTCGCCAACTTTGCGCAGGGGACACTGCCCGTGCTGAAGAAGCACCTTGAAATGGCCGAGTCGCTCGGTGGTCATCAGACCAAGGGATCTGGTCGCTGATCTTCGCCTCGCCGAGCGGGCACATCGTCCGGATAGTCTGGGACCCGGCGAGCACGGGGTGTTTCTTCACACGCCTGCCATTGCTGGCGAACTGACGCGCTTAGGGGAGAAAGTGAGTTTCGCGAGATCGGCGCAGCGACCTTAACCGAGGCGACGATGGAAGGCTGGGCTGGATCGCGCCAAGTTGAGCGGGGCTGGCTCGTGCTGCACGAGAGCGGCACCTACGCGAATTTCACCCAGCTGGGCAAAGACCTGTTCGCGTAGAGCCCCAGCTCCTTTTGACGCAGGCAATCAATCTAGAGGAGCGGGGGCCATATCGCCGCCCGTGGGCAGCAATAGCAACTCTAAAATTCAGTCCACCTTGGATGCCGCGGGTAAGCCGCCTGATGCGGCCTCTTACACCTCAGGCAAACAGGGCAATGATCGCGAACACCGCAAGGGCGATCGAGCCGTAGCCCACGATGGCAATCCAGTCGAAGCGCTTGGTCATCTTGGTGAGTGGAGTCCGGGGGAAGTCAGCCACGCCGTCATATGGACTGTGGTTTCGTCGTATCGCGCCCTGCGGAGCAGGCCTTCTCTATCGGCGCCTGGATGAAGTAGCCCAGCCTGTTCGCGCAACTCTTGGCTTCGCGGGAAAGACGTTCTTCACGGGATTGCGATCGTTTGAAACGGCGTCTCTTCTTCATGGGCGCTGCTCCCTGTTAGGTCGAGGCGGGAGCGCAACTGGCGTTCTCATCACCGATGCCGGTAAGTGATGCGCGGGCGATCGTCATTAACAGGTGGCAACGCGGAAGGTTGCTATAAGTCGGAAAGCCGACCCAGTGACACGCAGAGCGGGGTTCATCTATATGAATGGGAACGGGCACAAACTGCACTAGCTCTGCCGAATTTTCCGGCGAAAATTGCCACGCTGTTACTGAGGTTGTGGCATGGGCAGTGACATATTCTTCCGGGTCGGCATCATTGTGCTGGGCATGTCTCCCTTCCTTCTCGCGGCCTTCGCCGTGCTCGTAGAGTAATGCTGGCGGACGCGACGATCATTACGGCGCGCGAGAAGAAACTTCTCAGACGCATGGCCCTGGGGCGGAATGATCGCGAGATTGCCAGCCAGATAGGCGGGACCGAGGCGCAGGTTGCGACCCAGCGCCTTCGCTTGTTTAGGAAGCTGAATATCAGCTCTAAAACTGAGATTGCGGAAGCGGCCGAGAGATTGGCCCGGTGTCGACATCGCCGCCGTTAGCGTGGGTACGGCAAGTGCAATATTCCCATTCGCGTAAAGCCCCAGCTCCTGGGATTTAGGGTTCTCCAGAGCTGGGGCCGGGAGTGTGAGCACAGTTGCCGCCCATAACCCACTAACAGGCGGCAACGGTGACCTTGCGCCGCTCATCCACCGACCGCAATAACGCATGTGAATCGCAGGCGGCCCCCTTTCGATTCCGGCTCGGAACGGTGAGAACATTTTCATCGATGTGAATGAGAACAGACGTTTATTTGAATGAGAACAGCCGTTAGCGGGCTCAAACGTTTAGCGAACAAAACTTCCCGCATTGGGAAGCCCTCACGAAAAGACCCCAGCTCCTGACGGTTGGGGGCAACGAGGAGCTGGGGCTGAGGCTTCCCTTTTGATCCCGCCGCAAGGCGAGGCGTTCCTAATCAACACAGGCGATTCGCAATTTGGCCACGGTGGACTTGGCTTGGACTCCGTCCATTGGAGTATTGCGTAATGGCCCAGACGCCTTCCATCATTCCGAACGACCGGCTGGATCGAACCTTCTACCTCGTGCTTGAGGACTTCACGAGCGGCGCGGCCTTCCG
>NZ_JAFCJK010000025.1 GCF_018131005.1 Bradyrhizobium lablabi | reverse complement strand
AATCGTAACGGTCTTCGTGCCGATCAGGCCGGTGCCTCCGATCACGACGATCTTCATGGTCGCTCCTCCCTTGTCGATGACTGGAGATCCTCATATGGACCCCGAAAAAGTGGCTTCGAATGCCAAGGCGACCACGCAATCACCGCGCCGGTGAGAAGCCCGCGCTCCCGCCGTCCCTCGCATTTCGGCGCCAGCATAACACGCCGCGCGGTCCTGTCAGAGATCGTCGACTGGTCAACAATGCTGATTGACTCGTGGAACGCGCACGGGATGGCTTTTGCACTTTAGGACTTCGGAAATTCCGACAGCAACTGCATCCAGACCACCGCGAACGCAATCAGTCCAAAAATGCCGAGCGCCGCGGTGAACCGTGGCAGACGGCCGACGGCGAGCAGCAGCCACGCCGGCAGGAAGAACACGCCAAAGATCACTCCGAGCGGAATGACGGCGAGCCATTGAAAACCCGTGCCGTCGCCCGGCGGTACGTGTGCGATGGCATAGAATGTATAGAGCCAGAACAACGTTCCGGCCGCGGCGACGACGACCGCAAGCATGCGGACATTGAGGGTGCTCGATGACATCACGGCGTTAGTCGCGGCAGTCGCCAAGCAAGTTCACGATCTGCCGATGAGCCACGACGCCCGCGACGTTGCACCCGTTCAGGCCGGCCGGAATCCCGCCTTTGTCAGTGCGGCACGCCCCTCCTCCGACGCCAGCGCATCGAGGAAGGCCTGCACCGCGGACCGTTGCTTGCGCGCCGTCACGAGCGCAAAGTCGTAATGCTCTTCGGCAAACGGAATGAAACCGAGACCGGAGGCAGCGGCGACCGGCGCGATGGTCATGCCCCAGTCGGCGCGATGCTGGGCGACGGCGGCGGCGACCGCGTTGTGCGAGCGTGGCTGATTCCAGTAGCCGTCTGGTCTCATGCCTTCGAGCAGCCGATCGATCAGGATTCGCGTTCCGGCGCCCTGATTGCGGTTGACCATGATGCAGGCGGGATCGGCGAGCGCGGCGCGCACCGCCTCTTCCGCACTCAATCCTTCAAAGCGTATGTCACCCGCTCGGAACACGATGCCCTGCATGCGCCGCCAGCCCGGCACGAGTTCGAGGCCCTCGGCAAGATAGGGCGTGTTGTAGGTCTCGGTCTTCTCGTCGAACAGATGGATTGGCGCGAAATCGCATTCACCGCGCCTGGCAGCGGCAAGACCGCCGAGGCTGCCGACCGCGATCGAGCGCACCGAAAGACCGGCGCGCGCCAGCGGCGCGGTGACGAGGTCAAGCCCGGTGCAGTGGCTGCCTACGATCACCAGATCGGGCACCCGCACATGCGGCGTGAACAAGGTCACCTCGACATCGCTGCCCGCCGGCATCTGGTCGGCCAGCGCATCGATCTTCAGGAAACCATCGGCCTGCGCAAACGACGTGATCGCGCCCGAGCCCTTGCCGGAAGGGTAAGCGATCAGGCCTCTCTCGCCTTCGACCAGCGAGACCATGACGAACTCGGTGCGGCCGAGCTCGGAGGCGATCCGCACCGGCACCTTTGCATTCACCTTGGCGTCCGGGCGCGGCGGCAGCCCGGCCATCCGCCGCAGCACCGGCACAATCATGTCATGAAAGGTGAACATCGCCGAGGTCGGAAACCCCGGCAGGATGATCACCGGCTTGCCGTCGCAGACCGCGAGGCACAGCGGCTTGCCGGGCTTCAGAGCGACGCCATGCGCGATGATCCCGGGCCTGCCTAGCCGGGAGATGATCCGGTGCGAGACATCGCCGGCGCCCTTCGACGTTCCGCCTGAAAGCACAAGCATGTCGCTCTCGGCCAGCGCCTTGCGCATGGCGGCCTCGAGTTCACCCTCGTCATCCGCGACGGCGCCAAGGAAAGCGGCGTCGCCACCATTTTCCGTGATCGCCGCCGTCACGATCGCGCCGTTGGTGTCGTAGATCGCGGCCGGTCGCAGCGGCTGGCCGGGCTGCACCAGTTCGTCACCGGTCGAGAGGATCGCAACGCGCGGACGTCGCGTCACCTCAACGTCGGCGATGCCGCAGGCCGCACACATGCCGATCTCACGCGAGCCGATGATGGTGCCGGCACGCAGCAGCGACTCGCCACGTGCGATGTCCGAGCCGGCATAGGAGATGAACTGGCCGGGCGAGGCCGCGCGGCGGACTTCGATCGCGCGATTGCCCGCCGGCTGGGTGTGCTCGACCATGACGACGGCATCGGCCCCGCGCGGCACCGGCCCGCCGGTTGCGATCGCAGTCGCAGTTCCCGATAACACCGGCCGCGCCGGTGCTGTGCCGCAGGCGATCGTCTCGTCGTTCAGCATCAGGCGCACTGGTGCTGCTTCGCTCGCCGTCGCGAGATCGGCCGAGCGCACGGCGAAGCCGTCGACATTGGAGCGATCGAACGGCGGCACGTCGATCGGCGCCACCACGTCATCCGCGAGCGCGCAACCGAGCGCATCAGCGAGCCGACGCGCCTCGCGCGGCAATTCGCGCGGGAACAGCGCCGCCTCGAAGCGAGTGAGCGCCTCCTCGCGCGAGAGGATGCTCAGGAACTGGTCCTGATCGACAGACGGATCGGGTTTCGGTGCGGGCATCTCGATCATCTCAGCAAGTTACTCGCGCAACATATAGGCATCGACGAGCGCGTCCGCAGCAAAGCCCTCGGAGTCGCCGGGCACGACCAGCCAGGCCTCCGCGCGAGCAATTGCATCGAGCGACAGTTCGCCCACTGCCAACGGCGCCCAGGTGCCCTGCCGGCGTTCGAGCAGCACCACCTCGGCCAGGCCGACGCTGGACGCCACCTTACGCGTCAGCGGCAACGCCAGCGTCTTCCGCGCGCGAGATCCCGACAGGCGGTCGAGCACGGGCAGTGCGATGGCGCACCAAGCGGCGAAGGCCTGATCCGGCGCGCCCGGCAGCGCGACGACCGGCGTGGCATCGATCCGCGCGACGGCGGCGGTACGGCCCGGCTGCAGGGCAATGCCGTGGGCGAGAACCTCGCCACGGCCGGCCAGCGCCGTCACTGTTGCATCGGCGCGGCCAACGCCGCTGCCGCCGATCGTGATGACGAGATCGCAACCACGCACATCGAGCGCGCCCGCGATCGCTGCGACATCCCGCCCGGGCGCCTCGCTGCGCACCACCTCCGCGCCGGCGACGCGCGCGACCTCGGCGATGAAACCTGCCGTGATCTCGCCGGCGGGAACGTTGAGGAGATGCAGCCGTGGCCGCCGCACGCTCAATGTCTCCAATCCGGCGGCCCGCGCGCGCAGAAGATCGCGCGGCAGCACACGTCGTCCCGTTTCCGTCACCGCGCGCCCTTCGGCAATGTCGCTGCCGGCGCGGCGGACGCCCTGCCCCGGGATCGCCTCGGCAAGCACCTGAGGAAGCGGACCGGATGTATCGAGAGCATCGGCATCGACGACGCAATCGGTACCATCCGGCATCGCTTCCCCCGCCTCGACCCAGGCCGGCGGCACGGTCAGCGGCACCGGCGCATAGGAGGACGCGCCGACCAGATCGCCGGAGCGCATCGCCCAGCCGTCGGAGGCGGCGAGGTCGCGCGGCGGGTGCGGACCGGGCGGCGGCATATCGGCCGCGATGCAGTTCAAGGCTTCCGCGAGCGGCAATTCGATCGGCGCCACCGGTCCGAGCCCGCGCAGCACAGCATCGAGCGCCACCTCGAGCGGGGTCAGCGAAGCCGGCAGGCGTTGAGCAATGGTCATGGCCCGCTATGGACTGAATCGGGTTCGAAAGAAACTCCCTGGCTTTTCCGGGGACACCCTCCATTAGACCGAAGGCGCGTTGACGGCGCCCCCGAAATGGTTGCAAAAGAAACCAATATGGCGGGGTCCCAAGGTCCCGGCACAAGCAAAAATCGGCCAATGCGCCAATCCAGGGAGGGAGACAGGATGATCGCAAGAAGTCTATCCATGCTCGGAACGCTCGTCGCCGCGCTGCTGGCTTCTTCGGCTGCGACCGCGCAGGTTTCCGACGATTTGGTCAAGATCGGCGTGCTCACCGACATGAACGGCCCGGCCTCCACGCCGACCGGACAGGGCTCCGTCACCGCCGCGCAGATGGCGATCGACGATTTCGGGGGCAAGGTGCTCGGCAAGCCGATCTCCGTCATCATCGGCGATCACCAGTTGAAGGCCGATATCGGCGCCGGGATCGCGCGGCGCTGGTACGACGTCGACCAGGTCGACCTGATCGTCGACGTTCCGGTCTCGGCGGTCGGGCTCGCGGTGCAGAACGTCGCCAACGAGAAGAAAAGGCTCTTCATCACCCATTCGACCGGCACCGCCGATTTCCACGGCAAGTTCTGCTCGCCCTACACCATGCAATGGGTGTTCGACACCCGCGCGCTTGCGGTCGGCACGGCCGACGCCGTGGTGAAGCGCGGCGGCGACAGCTGGTTCTTCATCACCGACGACTACGCGTTCGGCCATTCGCTGGAGCGCGACGCCACCTCGGTCATCACCAGGAACGGCGGCAAGGTGCTGGGCTCGGTGAGACCGCCGCTGGCAACCCCCGATCTGTCCTCCTTCGTATTGCAGGCGCAGGCCTCCAAGGCCAAGATCATCGGCATCGCCGCCGGCCCGCCCAACAACATGAACGAGATCAAGACCGGTGCCGAATTCGGCGTCTTCAAGGGCGGCCAGCAGATGGCGGCGCTGCTCGCGCTGATCACCGACATCCACTCGCTCGGCCTCCCCGCGGCGCAGGGCCTGCTGCTCACCACCTCGTTCTACTGGGACATGGACGACAAAACCCGCGAATGGTCGAAGCGCTATTTCGCCAAGATGAACCGGATGCCGACGATGTGGCAGGCCGGCGTCTACTCCTCCGTCATGGCCTATCTCAACGCGATCAAGGACGCCGGCACCGACGAGCCGCTGAAAGTCGCGGCCAAGATGCGCGAGAAGCCGGTCGAGGACTTCTTCGCCCGCAACGGCAAACTGCGCGACGACAATCTGATGGTGCACGACCTCTGGCTGGTGCAGGTGAAGACGCCGGACGAGTCGAAATATCCATGGGACTATTACAAGATCCTGGCGAAGATTTCGGGCGAGGACGCGTTCGGTCCGCCCGATCCGGCGTGTCCGCTGGTGAAAAAATGAAGTGAGCGAATAGCGAATAGCGAGTGGGGAATAGCGAACAGACAGCACCCTCTGCTACTCGCTATTCGCCACTCGCTATTCGCGCCTCTCACTTCGCCACACCGAGCTCGCGGAGATATTTCAGCACGCCGGGATGGATCAGCGCGACGTCGGGCGCGGCGGCGAGCGTGTTCTTCGCCGTGGTCTCGCAGGCCTGCGCGAGCTTGTTGCAGAACGTCGCCTCGATGGCGTGCAGCGTCCTCGCCATCCGGTAGGCGACATCGTCGGGCAGGCTCTCGCGCACGAGGATGTAGCTCCACGAGCCGACCGAGGCGATCGGCTCGCTCTGCTTCGGATAGCTGTTCGCGGGAATGGTCAGCGGCTTGAGGAAGCTGTGCCTGGCGAGGATGCGCGCAATCTCTTCCGCGCTCGGCGCGATGAAGCGCGCGCCGGTCGCGCTGTCGGCCATCGCAGTGAAGCCGGGCCAGCCGATGCCGGCGCCCCAGAGCGCAGCGGCGCGGCCGTCCTGCACCATCGCGGGCCCATCGCCGGCGCGATCGAGATAGATCGACTTGAAATCCTCGTCCTGCTTCAGCCCGATGCCGTCGAGGACATAGCGCGACAGGATCGGCAGGCCCGAGCCCTTGGCGCCGAATGCGATGGGCTGGCCGACCAGGTCGCGGATGGTCCGGTAGGGGCTGTCGGCGCGCACCACGAACATGCCCGGGCTCGAATACATCGCGGTGAGGATCTTCAGCTTGGTCGCCGGCGGCCGGCCGATGCCCTTCAACGCCTCATAGGTCGGCTCGCCCGCAACGGTTGCGATGTCGATCGTGCCGGCCTCCAATAACGGTATGTTCTCGCTGGAACCCTTGGTGTTGCGCGGCTCGATCGACAGCGTCGGATCGGCCGCGTTCATGGCTTCGGCGAAGGCGTTGCCATAGAGCGGAAATCCGCCGCCCGGCGTCGCGGTGCCGAAACTGATCGTTGTCTTCGAAATGGCCTTGCCTCCCTCTTCGGCCGCCGCGCCGCTCGCAAACAGCAACGCGCCGGCACAAATCACAACAGCGAATTTCATGGATGGCCTCAAACAGCATTCATGCGGGGCAGACTATCGTCGCACGGCGGAGGTTGTAGGCAAACGCCGCAATTTGTGAAAGCATGCCGGCAACGGTAACAAGAAAATGACGGGAGTCAGGATGATCCGGTTTGTCCGCAATGCATTGCTTGGCCTGTTTTGTCTCACCTGTTCTGCTGCTCCCGCCTTCGCCGCCGATTATCCGAACCGCCCGGTGCGCTGGCTGATCGGCTTTGCCGCCGGCGGTCCGGTCGACATCGTCGCGCGCATCATGAGCCAGTGGCTGTCGGATCATTTCGGCCAGCAATTCGTGGTCGAAAACCGCACCGGCTCCGGCGGCAATATCGCCGCGGCCGCCGCGGTCAATTCGCCGCCGGACGGCTACACGCTGCTGTTCGTCGCGCCCAACAACGCGATTTCCACGTCGCTCTACAAGAAGCTTCCCTACGACTTCCTGCGCGACACCACCCCGGTTGCCAGCATCATGCAGCTCACCAACATGCTGGTGATATCGAATGCGATGCCGGTGAAGACCGTCAAGGAGTTCATCGACTATTGCAAGGCCAATCCCGGCAAGATCTCCTATGCGTCGTCGGGCAACGGCACGTCGGTGCACATGTCGGCCGAACTGTTCAAGGCGATGACCAAGTGCGACATGCAGCATGTGCCCTATCGGGGATCTGCGATCGCCTTCCCCGACATCATCTCCGACAAGGTGCAGTTGATCTTCGACAATCTGCCTTCGGCGCTGGAGCAGTCGCGCGGCGGCAATGTCCGCGCGCTCGGCGTCACCTCGCCGCAGCGCTGGCCCGGCGTGCCCGATGTGCCCGCGATCGCCGAGACCGTGCCGGGATTCGAGGCGGTCGGGTTCTATGGCATTTCCGCGCCGAAGGGCACGCCGCCCGAGATCGTCGAGACCCTCAACAAGGCGGTCGGCGAGGCGCTGAAGGATCCGAAGGTCGTGGCGCGCCTCGCCGAGGTCGGCGGCATTCCGAAGCCGATGACCCCGGCCGAATTCGGCAAGCTCGTCGCCGACGAGACCGAGAAATGGCGCAAGGTCGTGGAGTTCGCCGGCGTGTCGGTCGATTGATGGGGCGGACTGAACCAACGCTTCGGTCAGCATCCGGTCGATCATCGAACGGGACAGCATTGCGCGCTCTCGCGACATGATTTGCCCGAGTGTTGCATCGCCATTGGCGCTCTCCTGAATCGGAGGGCGCAGGGAAAGCCGGGCGCCGATCGCACCCATGGGCCCGGTGCAACAAAAAGCACCGGGGTAGGACCACAGGTGTAACCGGATCAACCCGGCTTTCCCTGCGCGATGGTTTACGGCTTACTTCGCGCTCTCCCCGGCGAGACCGGGCTTGGTTGTCACCGTCATCCCTGAGAAGCGTGAGCTTCTAAAGAACTTAACGCCAGCCACTGGGGCGTCAGGACCACACGATTTCACCGTCCGCCGCACGGCGTGCTCGTCAGTCACGCGCGCAACGTCCACCGCATCCCACACCACGTTCGTGACGATCGCGAGCCGCCCCTCATTCGGGTGAGACGGCCAGATTCGTAGTGCTGATTTGCCCGACGACGGAAGCGGAATATTTTCTCAAGAAGGACTGGACGACCCAAATCAGCCTGAGATCGTTCGGGAATTTCGATTTCGCGCGCAGCGGATTTTCGCCCGGAAACCAGCCCTTCCGCGACCGGGGACATGGCAAACAATGGCAGACGTGGCGTCGCGCAAATCAATCGAGCGGCATTGCCGGAACGCCGGGCAGCCTGTAAACGGAGCCCGCACCGTTGCCGACCGCATCGCGCGCTGACCTTGCGCCAACGCTTGATGATGCGGCCGTCCGCGGCGGGGCCTGTAGCTCAATGGTTAGAGCCGGCCGCTCATAACGGTCTGGTTGCAGGTTCGAGTCCTGCCGGGCCCACCATCTGGCTATTTGGGCTTTGATTTGTCACGACTATTTTTCCGATTTGTCTCATTGCTCGTTTTCGGACCCGGAACTGAGACACTTTTCCGTTTCCGATGATCCTCAAGGCGCGCAAAGGCGTTCGTCGTCATCCGACGCTTGTTCGCCTCACGAATGTAAATTTCCGCCGTTTCCAATTTCGACCAGCCAAAGATCGCGCACAGCTCTGGTGCTGTAGCTTCGTTCTCGGCGAAGATCACCGCAGAAGCCTTTCGCAAACCATGAGCCGAACACTGCGGCAGCCCCGCCGCGTCGCACCAGTCGCGCATCTTGTTGCCAAGCCCGTTGATCGTGAAGCCACGGCCAAGATCGTTGACCAAATAGGTCATGTCGCCGGTCGGCGCGCTGGATAGCGCGTGTGCGAGCTCCGGTAGGATCGGGACGTCAATCGTCCGGCGCGTCTTGCTCTTGTTACGGCCCTTCCAGGCGACAAACTTAAGGCGCCCTTCGCCCTCGTGCTGGCGACCAATCCGGCAGGCATCAGATATCCGCGCACCGACGTTGAGCATGATCTCGAGTGCGAGCCGCGCTTTAGTCCCCACTGGATGATGGGCGCGATAGGCGCTGACCTCTTCAGCCGTCCATGTGTGCCAACCATCGGAATCGTGGATTTTCTCCACACCCAATGCGGGATTGAACGTAGCGTGCTTATTCTTGATCGCCCAGACGAATAGCGACCGCAGATACTTCACGAGCTTGTCAGCCGCCGCCGGCGTCTCTCGGCGCTTTTCCTGACTAGCTTCGACATCATCCCTCCGCAGCGCCGCATACGGCAGGTTGCCTGCGGTCTCACAGAAGCGGTTCAGGACGCTGCGCTTGTCTGCCTGTGTTAGCGGATCGAAGCCCTTAAACTTTGCCGAACGGTAATACTGGTCGACCAGCCAAAAGAACGTTTTCTCTCGCGGAGTCGGCGGCGGTGCCGCAGCCTTTCCATCAAGCGTTTCAAGTGCCTTGAAATAGGCAGCCATGAAAGCGGCCGTGACTTGGCCGTCGGAATCTTGGAACGTCTCCCTAATCCGGATCTTGCGTTGTCCCGGCTTGCGCACATAGTACATGCCGCGGTCTTCGATCAGGTACCTGATGCGAGCCTTGATCATGCGACGATCCGATCGAATGGATTATCGGCCTGCACGCCATCGCGCATCCGCTCCCAATAATCTCTAACCTCTCCGGTATCCCAGAGCACCACGCCGTCGATCTTGCGGCCCTTCGGCATCCTGCCGGCGGCCACCCATTCGTCGAACTTCGACGGCGAGACGGCGACCGAAGCCGCAGCCTCATCACGACGAAGCGCGAAGCGGGGAAGAGACAGATCGCGCGGCGACAGGCGGGACATAATCAGCCGGCCGCCTTCGCCTGCATCCAAGCTTCTAAAGGTTCGGCCATATTCCAGCGGTCGGCGACCTCCTGCGCAAGCAAGAGGCTGTCGCTGTCCTTGCCGAGCTTGATCACCTTGTCGCCGATTCGGAGGATGGCGCCGTTATATCGATCGCGACCTGCGAACGCTATACGGTACCCCTGCTGTTCCGTGCCGCTCATCATCGCACCGCCTTCTGCCGCTCTGAGTCCATCTGGGCGCGGAGGGCCATAACAATCGTGGCGTTCTGGCTGGCCGTCGTGCGTGCGGACTGATCTCTCACCCAGGCGGTGACGTCGGCAGGGAGTCTGACGTAGATTTCTTTCCGTTCAGGTAGTGCCATAGTCGAATAATCTCCGGTGTTTTTGGTGTGCCTTGACGTGCGCCTAATATGCATGCGGCGCGCGGTGTTTCGCTAGGTGGCGCGAAAGGCGGGCGGACGTAACCCACACCACCAACCGTTCCGCTATCGTTCTCCGTTCCGATATCGTTCTCACCATGGGGTCAAAAGGAAGCCCGTCGGCGTAACCGACGGGCCATTGCTTCGGGCCTTTTACGACCGCGGGATTCGCCGGAAAGCCTCGATAAGGCCCAAGCCGAGCCACGCGAGCAGAATGCTGCAGGCGATCGTTGTCATGACTGCTGCCCTCCATTGCGCACTGGCGGCGGTTCGGCCCGGCTGGGATGCAGGGCGTGGTACAGCGCGTTTTGCCGCCGCAGCACCGCTTGAGCGCGTTCAATGATCGTCCAGCCGAGACGCGCGGTCATGTTGGCGTCCTCGGGGCCGAGCGAGTCGGCAATGCAAGTGATCGCACGCCCGAAATCGATGAGCGCCAGGATGTCATCTTCCATGTCGCCGGCGACGTCGAACAGCGTGTTTTGGGGCTTCGTCATGACCTGGCTCCCTCGACGCTGGACACGCGGCACTCGGTCGTGTCGGCGCCGGGTTGCGATGCATAGAGCGAGGTGAATCCGGTCGCGCCTGCGGCAAGATTCCTGACGTGGCCCTTTTCAGCTGCTATCAGTTCGCCGCGGCGGAAAAAGCCACACTCGACCCAGACGACATCATATGTCGACGCCGATTCGTTCCTGACCGACACAGCCTGAATTGAATGATAAGAGGTCGACCAAAGCCTGCCCGCGCCGACGGTCAGGCTGTTGGCTGAGGTGCGCGCGGGCGCAGGCGATGCCGCCACGTATTTTTCAGGCGTCCATGGCTTTCTGGACAGCTCGAGGAGGAACTGGCGCGTCGGCTCGTCTAGCGGATATGGTTGCGCCTCGTCTACCGCAGGTTCGGGCAACTTCTCCGCATCAATCGCAGACGATGCGGCAACGGCACCGGTGGAGCAAATCAACACCGCTGCGGCGACGGCAAGGCCCGCCGTCGTGGCCTTCCGTTCGACCAGCTTCTTGATGCGCTCGGCGCGCTCTTTTTCGCGCTGTGCATAGAGTTTGGAAACAGCCTGCAGGACGCTGACGAGCTCCTCGGCTTTTTCGGCCGCGGCTTGCGCGGCTATGATAGAATTACAGACAAGTCTGGCCATCGGGTAACCTCCGTGGTTGGGCCTAGAGCCGGTGGCAAGTTGCAACCTTGCTACCGGTTCGCTTTTCTGGTACACGAAATTCATGAGCAAAGCAATAACGCGTACTAGAAAATCAAGGGGTCGCCCCCCAACCGGAGCGGAGTCCGTACATCTACGGGTGCTGCCGGACCAACTCGCTGCGATTGATACCTGGATCAAAAAGCAAAAAGATCCCGGCTTGACGCGCCCCGAGGCGATTCGTCGACTTATCGATGCTGGGCTGATGGCGAAGGGGAAATAGCGTGGAGACAGAAGCAGAGCGCGTCGCTCGGCAAAATGCGGAGCGCGAGGAAGATCTGCGCCGAGTCCCTCTTCAAGCGATCGACAAGAGCAAATGGCCGAAGGGCGTTAGAGCCATAGCTTGGCGGGAGACCGACGGCCTTGGCATTGATAACGAGGGACGCCTCTACTGGAACGGCAAACCGGTCGAGATTGTCGGCCGGCGTCTCGACCTTACCTGGGGACAGTTCTGGATCGCGGTGATCGTGGCCATATTCACGGTGATCGGTGGGATCGGCGCTGCCGCTCAGGGATGGGCCGCCTATCACGACTGGGCGTGTCGGAATAAGCAGCCGTCCATTCTTGTTTGTCCGGCGACTGAGGGGAAATAGTGTCGGAGGCTATCCGCCGCCTGGTCGAGCTCGGGATTGCCTGTAAGGCGGTTGCTGGCGGCCGGTCACGGTGGCGGCCGGGGGTCAAAAGTTGCAGGAGCGGGCGACTATCCGCGCAGTTTTTGATGACCGGCAAGGTATTCATCTGCCGTCATCATCAGCTTGGCATAGGTCACGGCATCATGCTGATTGACGAAGTTGACACCGAGGTCTGGCCGCAACGAGAACAATTGCTCCTCTAGTTGCCAGACCTCCCAACCATTCACCGTAGCGAGCCGCTTGGGATACACCTCCTTGCGTTTCCTCATCGCACTCTCCTCCGGCAATCATCAACTGGTTTCAGATCAAGAACACGATCGGCGCTGCAAACCATGCTGAGACCGGCGGCCACTGTAAGCAACCGCGATGAGCTTGTCGAAATCTGCGCTGTCGAGAAGTAATGACCGATGTGGGGGCCGGCGCGAGTCACATTCAACTTAGTCAATTTGGCTGCTTACTCAAAGT
>NZ_JAFCJK010000024.1 GCF_018131005.1 Bradyrhizobium lablabi | reverse complement strand
GGCTGGGGCATCGGCGGTGGCAAGCCGCCGGGTAAAACGTTGATCAGTGAGTTCGGACTGTCGATGCACGTCGAGTCGCGGCGCAGCGCCAAAACGCGACATGTCCTGGTCGATTTCGGCTTCACACCGGACGCGCTGGTCAACAACGCCAATCTCGTAGGCATCGATCCGGCTGCGCTTGATGCCCTTTGTCTTGAGCCACGGTCACTACGATCATTTTTGGCGGCCTCGCCGGCTTCCTAAAACAAAACAACGGCAAGCTCAAAGCCAAGCTACCGATTTACATCGGTGGCGAGGACGCATTCTGCTCCCGCGAATGGACGGCTCCGCCGGTGCGCGGCGACTTCGGAGCCTTGGATCGCAAGGCACTGGAAGGTGCCAATGTTGCGGTGATCTATGCAGAAGGGCCGGCACTGGTCGCCGATCACGGCTTCACGACGGGGCACATCAGCCAAACGAGCTTTGAGAAGCTGCTGTCCCCCAGCGCCATGAAGATCGGCGTGGACCACGGCATTGGATGCTATGCCGACAAGCTTCCGGAGGACGAACGGACAAAGGCTGTCATCCCGGACCAATTCCGACACGAGATCGCCACCGCATTCAATCTAAAAGGTCGCGGGTTGATCGTGTTGACGTCTTGCAGCCATCGCGGGGTAATTAACGCAATCAAGCAAGCTCAAGCGGCTGCGGGTATCAGCAAGGTTCATGCGGTGATCGGCGGGTTTCATCTTGCGCCCTACAAGGAGGACTATGTGCGTGACACGATCGCAGCGCTGACGGGTATCGACATCGATTACGTCATTCCACTGCACTGCACTGGTGAGCCGTTCTATGAGATGGCAAAGGCCGAGATGCCGAACAAGCTCCTGCGCTCCTACACGGGCACGCGCTTCATCTTCGGTGCCTGAGAAGGACACACGTCCTGACGCTCGGCCGCGACGGGGGGTGCAATGCTGGCCGCAAGTCAAACCCGGCCGAGCGAGACCGGGCTTTTCGGATTATCTTTGGCCAGCGGTGCCTAACTCGACTCCGGGGTAGCGATTCGCGTGACTTCACACGATGCGTTCCTTGTCTGACTGTTCCTCGACAGTGGTCGCGGTTTCTTCCCACCCCTTTTCGTAGTTGCTCGCGAACCTCTCGAGACCGTCGGCCCACATCCTCAGCATTGAGACCTGAAGGCGCATCATCGGTTTCAAGGCATTCATGCCGATTGTTGTCGCTGCGGCGGTGCGCCTTTGTGGCTCGCGCACGAAACGGTTTGCGCTAGAGGTCAGGTCTGCCATGCGTTCGCTCCTTCTGGTTTACGGCCAAAAGCTAAGTGTCGGATTGTGCACTGCGTGATTCTAAATACTCGGCCAAAGCTCGATCTGCCGCGAGGCTCGCAAGTCGGTCGTCGTGCAATTCGTCCAGTTCTTTCAAGTATACCACTGCCGCCATTTGCAAGAGATCAAAATCATAATCGCCCGTGTCACAAAGATTGGTGACGTAGCGGTAGAGGGCGGAACGCCTGCTATCGTTCTCACTGATACCGCTGTGGCGCAGCAAGTAGTTCCGCCAAGCGAACGCACACGCGCCTTCTCTTGCCTGAGCATTCATGGGCACCTCCCAAGCTCAGAGAAAGATTGATAAGCGGTTTCGTTCCGCGAATTTCTCAGCTGTAACGCTGTTCCGTAGCTGCGCCGCAAAGTGTTCGGCGAGGCAATCGGCTCTGCGACATCCGCGACACGATCGGTCACGAGCTATTCCCTAGAAAACAGGAGCAGGCGGCAAACTGGCCGCTTTCGAATTGTTCCCAGGGAAAACGCGACTGCACAACGTTATTGGCCACTTCCCGGACGTCGTGCAATGTCTCCTCACACGCCGCTGCTGGGGGCAAGCGGGCATCGCAGATTGAGGTGAAGAACCGGTCGCACCCGCGACAGTCGCGTGGCGCATCTATTCTAGGTCCCGCGGATGTCGGCTTTTGGGGTCTGAGCAGAAATATTCCGCTCGATCAGAGCATTGCCGGTTTAGACCCAACTCGGACATTCGCAGTCGCTGGTTTTGACCAGATTGCTCGTGCGACATCCTTGCCAGTATGAAGGTGTCTTGGATGGGCGTAGTCTTTCTAGAGCTGCTATTCGAGACAGGACGTGCCGACGTCTCCGTTCGAGGCGAATGGCAGTGCGGAATGCCGTCGGCGGGCATTACACTCAATAAAACCGACAGTTCTTTTGTGCCGGTCCCTCACCGAGCGCTCGCCGTGCGCATGCGAGGGCACGCGATGTGCTCGATTCGACCGCAACGAGCGAGTGCCGCTCATGTTTCGAAAAACACATCCCGAACCAGGCGATCCAGCGGCCGGCAATGGAATTCTAAGCCGCCGCATTTTTCTTGAAGGCGCGCTCGTTGTCGGTGCGACCGGCGCGGGCCTGTCCTGCGGATCGGCAGAACCGCTTACGGTGCAGCCGTGGATGAAGGTGCCGGGTCCGGGATTTGCGGACTACGGCCAGCCCTCACCGTTCGAGAGCAAGGTCGTCAAAGTCTTTCCGCCGCCCCCCAACCCGGCTGGTGTCGGCGCATCACGCACGCCGCTGCACCTGCTCGAAGGAATGATCACGCCATCTGGGCTGCATTTCGAGCGTAGCCATTCCGGCATCCCAGAAATCGATCCGGATCAACACGGGCTGGTGATCCATGGACTTGTGAAGCGGCCGCTTGTGTTTACGGTCGAAGCGCTGTCGCGCTATCCGATGCAATCGCGCATCGCCTTCATCGAGTGTGGCGGCAACAGCCAGGCGCTCAACGCGCCTCAGGCGCAGCCGCTCAATGTGGCGGCTATTCACGGCCTGCTGGGTTGCGCGGAATGGACCGGCGTGCAGCTCCACGTTGCTCGACGAAGCTGGCATCCAACCTGAGGCGCGCTGGATGATCGCCGAGGGTGCTGATGCTACCGCCATGAGCCGCAGCATCCCGCTCACCAAGGCGATGGATGATGCGCTGCTCTGTCTCTATCAGAACGGCGAGCGAGTGCGGCCTTCGAACGGCTATCCGCTGCGGCTGCTGCTGCCTGGGTTCAAGGGCAACATGAACGTGAAGTGGCTGCGCCGGCTCAAGCTGACTGCCGGCCCCGCTATGACCAAAGACGAAACATCGAAATACACGATCCTGCTCAAGGATGAAAAGGCCTGGCAGTTCGTGTTCCCGATCGAGGTAAAATCCGTCATCACGCGTCCGTCGCCGGGACTTGCGCTGAGGGGACCGGGATTCTACGAGATTTCCGGGCTGGCCTGGTCGGGCAACGCAGCATCCGGCAGGTCGCCGTGTCGGCTGACGGCGGACGAAGCTGGGCGCCGGCAGCTTTGCAGGGTCCGATCCTGCCAAAGGCGCCCGTGCGCTTCCGCGCAGCGTGGCAATGGGATGGCGGGCCCGCCGTGCTGCAAAGTCGCGCCACCGACGACACGGGCATGGTGCAGCCAACGCGCGTGCAGTTCGCCGACGAGCGCGGCTTGCGTGGGGTCTACCACTACAACGCCATCGCAAGCTGGCGCATCGACGAGATGGGGGAGGCCAGCAATGTTTACGCTTAAACCCATTGCAGTCTGCGTATCTATGCTGACCATTGCACCGGCGGCCCTCGCCCAGGCCCCGCAGTTCGGGCAACCGATCGCGCCCGCCGACACCGCGGCGTGGGACATCAGCATCGGACCGGACGGCGCAGGCCTGCCGCTTGGTCGTGGCACCGCAATCGAGGGGGAAGCGATCTATGTAGCGAAATGTCAGGCCTGTCACGGCGAGAAGGGAATCAGCCCCAGCGTCGCGCTCGCTGGAGCGCTCGTCGGCGGCATGGGCTCACTGGCGCCGGACAAAACACCGATAAAGACCGTGGGAAGTTTCTGGCCCTATGCAACGACCCTGTTCGACTACATCCGCCGCGCAATGCCATTCCAGGAGTCGAAATCGCTCACCGCGGATGAACTCTACGCAGTATCGGCCTATATCCTCAATCTCAACGGGATCATTGGGCCGAACGATGTGATCGATGCGCAGTCGCTGCCCAAGGTGAGGATGCCGAACCGCGACGGGTTTATCCCGTTCCCGCGCAATCCGAAGTAGCTTCGGGGCCGGCCCTTGGTCCACAATCGCGAAGTGCCATCCCGTTTACCGCATGGCCGTTCATCGCGGTAGACCGGAAGTAACCGGCGCACCGTCAGAATGGCGAGATTGACCAAGACTTTCGGCGGCCGCGCCTTCTCGGATCTTTCAGAGTCCACGGCAATCATTTGGTCGACATTTCGCGGAGTGGCGCCTCGTCGAATGCGCCAACCGCATGCAATTGGTCTCTTACGAAGAAACGAACCTTAAGCCTTCAGGTCCGTGATCCGCATGACCGCGACCGCATTCCCACCTTTGTACGCCTGCTCTTTTGTGTCCTTGTTGCAGGTCCAGACAAAGTTCTTCTTCGCCGTAAAGGTCTTTCCCTCCTGCTCAATCCGAAGCTCCCCTCGGGGATATGGCAGATCATGGCATTCATCATCGGGTGGGCCGGCTGTCTTCGATCCCGGCCGCATAAAATGGTGCTATCCGAGTCTCCCAAAAAAACCCCAGCTCCTGAGCGAAGCTGGGGTCTCTTTAACATGCGATTTTTTTACAAGGACTCGCATCAGGCGCATCCCTACTCAACTTTGAGCCCGTTCATTTGGAGTTTTGCGCATGGGCCAGGCGCTTCCATCATTCCGGACGACCGGCTCGACCGGACCTTCTATATCGTGCTTGAGGACTTCACGAGCGGCGCGGCCTTCCGCGAGACCGACGAGGGCTTGGACTATCCGACCCTGATCAAGGACCTGCTCTCCGGCCAATACGACGATGTGCTGCGGATAGTCGCCTTCAACGCGGCCGAGGGCTGGTCGCGGGACGCCTCCGCCGAAGTGGCCCACGATCTGGAGCGGTTGATCGGCGCCGAGGGTCTTGAGGTCTCCGACATCCTCAGGGACTTCATCGTGAGCTATATCGGCCGGCCGATCGGTGCACAGTTGGCGCTGCCGCTGCGGCCCTGAGGACCCTGATCCGCAATGTACGGCGCGTGCGGTTTGCGTCGGCGACCGTTACGCCAATTGCGAACGATCCATTATGTTTAGAAGTTGACGGAACATCACCGCACGAACCCCCGGCTACTATCGGTGATGGGATCGCCCATCACGCCCTCCTCTAACGGAATGGAGCAGCGCATGATCAAGCGGCGCCGTTTCAAACAAACACAGTCCCTTGAAGAGCGCCTGATCAGCGAAGCCAGAGAGCTGCGCGAGCAGGCCAAGCTGATGCCCGCTGGCGCCCAGCGAAACGACCTGTTGCGCAGGGCACGGTACGAAGAATCGGCAGCGCGCATGATAGCTTGGCTGAAGCCTCGCGCGACCGCTTGACGCGATCCCCGGCCTCCCCCTCGCGATCGTAAGCTCTTCTCTCGCCAACGTATCGGCTACGGTGGTCGATGCTTTGCGAGGGGTTGGCTTCTACCATGTGGTACATCAATGGCGTCTTGTTCGCGCCGGCAATGGCATCCCCGCTCCGCATTGACAGCCCATCGGATCTTCAGTCCAGGCGAGGTGCGGATGGTTCTCGCAACCCAGCCCCGAAACAGATTGAGCAGCTTCTGTTCATCTAAAGAGTGTCGGGGGTCCGAAGCGGGGATGATTTGTCCCTATTACGCAATTCCTGTTCGGCCAATTCCCAAAATTCCTTGTCGCGGCCTTCAGGCCGCCCAGCCTCTTCCCACAACCTATGAGCAAGAGCGCGTATCTCGTCGTCAGTCGGTTCAGCCATTGCTTTTTCATTCTGCTCGCTGCGCAAGGCTAACGCGGGCTAACGTCGACCGGTTCCAACCGGCTGCCTAGCCGCGGAACGATTGCGCTCTTGCTGTTCGTGTCGCTCTGACGGTCGCGAAAACTTTCAACCTCTTCGGGCTCTCGTTCGTCGATGCTGGCCAAGTCGTCGCGCGCTTTGCGGTCAACCCGAAGGAGTTCGTCCAGCTTGGCGTGAATGGCTTGCGTATCGCGATGCTCCGAGCGCTGGATAAACAGCGTCATCAGCAGGGTGGCGAGTGTGGCGACGCCGTGCCAGTTGAGCGTCGTAGCATCCAAAATCAGCCACAGCACGGCGTAAAGACCGATGGCCGCCACGGCCCATGGGCTTGACAGCCATGTCCCGGCATTTGTGAGAAGTCGCCTCACGGGTTCACGCGCCGAGGCGCTTTTCCACGCGCCTGCGGTTATTGCCGACCTTCTTCACCGCTTTCTTGACCGACGCAGCCGACTTGCGCGTCTTCTTCGCCTCGTAGCGAACCTCATAGGCCTCTCCGCCGGCAATGCGCGCCCGGTCCTGTTTGCGGCCTCGCGCGGTCTTCTTCGCCTTTGCCATTATGGTCTCCCACTCTGGTCTTGGACCAACGCGGGCTAACCTCGACTGGTTCCGCCGGCCGCAGCGACCGGAACGATTGCGCCTGTGTCAGTTTGAATCACCTGTTTGAGTTACGGAGTGTGTTGTGGCGTTTCAGCGCAGGAAGCCACCGGCGATCGGGACGAAGGCGCCCTTCCCCGGCTTCATTGCACCTGCGCTCGCCTCGCCGGTCGACAAGGTGCCGAGCGGCGCGCGCTGGATTCACGAGATCAAGTTCGATGGCTATCGCGTCCAGGTGCACCTCGCCAACGAAGCGGTGAAGATCTTCACCCGGCTGGCAACGACTGGACCAAGCGCTTCAAGAAGGTCGCCAACGACGACTGGCACATCTCGGCGTCCTCCGCGATCGTCGACGGCGAGATCGTGGTGCCGAGCGCCAACGGCACCACGGATTTCTGGGTGCTACAGAACGAGCTGCGCGGCAAGTCCACCAGGATCGTGCTGGTCGCCTTCGATCTGCTCTATCTCAACGGCCGCGACCTGCAGAAGCTACCGCTGCTCGAGCGCAAGGCCGAGCTCAAGAAGATCATCGCCGGCAGCGACATCCAGTTCAGCGAGAGCTTCGAAGTCGACGGCCGCGAGATGTTCGCGCACGCCTGCAAGATCGGCCTGGAGGGCGTCGTCTCCAAGGTCCGCGACAGCATCTATCCCACCGGCAGAAGCGGCCGCGACTGGGTGAAGAAGACCTGCGCGCAGCGCGAGACGCTGACGATCGCGGGCTTCGCGCTCGACGGCGACGAATGGAACGGCATCTATGTCGGCCGGCGCAAGGGCGACGATCTGATCTACGCCGGCAAGGTCGACTACGGCTTCGACAAGGCCTCGATCGCCGACCTCCGCAAGCGTTTGACGCCGCTGATCCGCAAGACCAGCCCTACACCAGGCGCATCACGCACAAGGCGATCTGGGTCGAGCCCCGAGGTGCTGGCCGAGATCGGGTACCGCGCCAAATTGGCCGAGGGCAAGGTGCGGCATCCATTCTTTCGGGGCGTGCGGGAGGATCTTTGACCGGTCAGCTGTGATGACACCGGGCCAGTGTGCGAGCAACGCCCCGGCTCCTGGGATTTGGGGTTCTCGGGAGCCGGGGCCGGGAGTGTAGCTTGGAAGCTGCCGCCCGAACCCACGACGAGCGGCATCAAGAAATGTGCGCCAGGTCATCCCCCACGACAATAACGCATGTGAATCGCAATGCGGTACAGTTCAGCAATTGGAGATCGCAGTAAAAGGCCCCAGCTCATGGGGGCAGGGGTATTTCCGAGAGCTGGGGTAAGGGTGAGGTCGCATGATAGCCGCCCATACTGGACGCAGGCGGCAATTGCCAACTTTGTTCCGACCGTCCGGTTCCTAGTCTCTGGCGGTTCAGAAACAAGGGCTTTATGCTATTTTCGGCTGCCCAATGCGCCGGGGACACGCGATGTCATGACCCCGCGCCAAGCGCATGTTCACCGATCGTTAATTCCCGATGTGGACACCTAAAGGCCCCACCAAGGCGAGGCGGAGGCTCATGGACCGGACAGCCCTGCTAGAGCAACTAAACGAAGCCGAACGGAACATATCCGAAAGCGCGTCCAGGCTCGCGCGACACGAGGCGCAGATCGCGGAGTTGGACCGAGAGGGCCGCGAGTCGCAGCGGCCAAGGATCGTTCTCGCTACCTTGAAAGACTTGCTTGCGCAGCATTATGAAGAGCGTGAGCGCATTTTGATGGAGCTGAAAAAGTAGACCGCCTCAGTTGGCGGCCTCCCCGCGGCCCTTCAGCCGGTCCTGCCGTCTTCAGCACGACGAGCCTATGGCCAGAAGAACCAACACCCGCCCGAAGAAACAGAAAGGCTAGACGCCCTTCCGTATCTCCGTGAACGGAGCGCTTGATCTGGGTCAAGGTCACCGGACCTTACAGGATCAGCGTTGCGGCATGACCGCACGCCGCCACGATTGGATCGCCATCGCCAGCTATATCTCGATCGCCCTAACTCTGTTGTCGCTCGTCGTGCTTTTCACGGCTTGGACAGAGCCGCCGCTGACACTGTCAGGCTGATCATTGCTGGCACAAACTGCACTGGCGCCCGGAACGCCCTAAGCTTAGGTTAGGTCGTCTACCGGGAGTTGCATGATGGGGAACGACCTACTCTATACCGCCTCGATCATCGTACTAGGGCTTAGCTCCATGGCAATAACAGCTATCGCCGTCTTCCTGTAGAGAGGCCGCTCAGTCCGGCGGCTTCAGCGCCTGTGCGGCAGAGTCGTTGGCTTTTCAAACCTGTCACCCCGCTTGCACCCTGGACCTTGGCCATTATCAACTCGGCGCAGCGCCGGAGCCAGGAACGATTGTCCCTCAAGAACGTCGATCTATGCGGTGCATGGAGAACCCCAGATGATCGGCGAAGGCGAGCCGCTGCAACAGAGCGATGGGCCGCGCAAACTCGACGAGGCCATGGAGGCCGTTTATACAGCTGCGGAGACGGTCAAGGCCGCAGCGCAGAACGTTGCTGACGCCATCGAGGCAGCTAGGCAGCCCGGCGCGCCTCTTGATCGCCTGGTTCGCTGGACGCGCGAGGCGCCCCTGCACGCGGTCACTGTTGCGTTCCTGGTCGGCGTTGTGATTGGCCGCCGGCGCAGTTGATGCGGCCCTCGGCACTGATGGCAATTCGTAAAATCGGGCCGGGATGTCCATTTTCTGGGTTTTGCCCATCACACGGATAGATCGAGGGGAAGTGCACGCGGAAACAAAGACCCCATGCCTGACAGGTCAACGTTTGACAGGGATTGTCACACTAGGTTGACGTCAGGACTTGCAGAGAGACAGCCTCGTAAGCGGTTTTTGTTTGCGCCATCCTGCCCGCCCTCCGCTACCCGAAATGTTAGGAAACCTTCTGGGTTTCGCGCGTTTTCGCGGATGGTGACAACGAAGGAATATCTCATGCGAAGTTCAATTCTCACCATCGTGGTCGTGTTTGGAGCGACGATTGCCCTACCAGTGCACGCTCAGCAATCCACGACGCCAAGCCAGCAAATGCAGCCGGATCAAAAGATGCAGGAGGAGGCCGATAAAGGCATCAAGACCCGCAACTCCGGCGAGTCCGGATTTGTGGCCGATCAGGAGAAGCCGGCCGCCGCTGCCCATCCTCCCGGTCAGCCGAATAAGGACAGCAGCCAGTCGACGACGGGTACGAGCCCCAAGAAATAGGAGCGTTGTCCGTCCCCAGTGGACATAGAAAGGGGCCGCCTCACGCGAGGGGCCCCTTGCCGGGGTTCAATATATACGAAATGAAATGACACCGCTCCGGTACAATCATCATCCTCCCGCGCGACAATTTCAGAAATCACATAGGTGAATATTCGGGGGCGGCCTTTACAGCGCTGTCTTGCTGATGCGCGAATGTCTCTCCTCCCTGCTCGCTTCTCAGCTGTCGCGAACCTGGGTTAAATCCTGTTGCATTGCGCTTCGATCGTCCAGCTTCGAAGAAGCTCGTTACCCTCCAAGCGAATGACACTGCTTTGGAACCTGTGCTTGCGGCGCCGGTTACCCTTAACAACAAAATTCGGAGCGAAACATGTGGAGAACAGCAGCCGCGTTGGCGCGCTAGCGTCACCAGCCTTCGCCGAAGATAAGGTTGTTGATCCTGACGCCTTCAAAGAATGTCGCCCGATTGGCCAATCGGCAAGGGGCGAATTGATCTACGGTATGGATTGTGCGGCACTCAAACCGGAGAACCGGGTCGAGGTGCTGCCAAATATGCCGCCGACGAATTTGAAGGACACCGTGATCCCGAAGGCCGGGAAGGTTCAAACTCCGGAAACGACCCCAACGACGGGCGAGGTAAAGTAGCCGCCCGCGCGGCGGTGTCATGGGAGCGGAGCGCGTCTTTTTGTCGGCTTCGGAGAACGATGTGATTTAACGATGCTGAGACAGCAAGTTGACCGCCCTCGCTTTGGCGCTGCAACATTTGCGACGGCAACGGGCGAATGGTGATTGGTACTGACCCGAGGAGCCCGCGATGAAAAAGCCAGAGATCAAGCCCGGCGATTTCCCAGTCGAAGCTGACAAGAGCACGGTTAAGACCAGCAAGGGAAAGCCTATCGCAACTGCGAAGGACGAGCCACTAGCGGAAGAGATCGCTGACCGGCTCAACGAACAAGCCGACCGGGAAGAGCAGGATCGGTGGGCCTGATGTCAGCGTGGTCAGCGTCGCCCATCCCCTGACCGCGCCGTCGTCTCGTTCACGACGCGCATTTCCACGTCGAAAGGATTAAAGAACCGCCTCGATCAGGCCCAGGGTCTTTGCTTCCTGCGCCTCAAGATACCAGTTGGAAGGCGCCTTCTGCAAAACCTCATCGAGCGTTACGCTCGACCCGAGAATGAGATTTTGAAATCCTTCGTTCTGCATCGCAATTGAACATTCGATTTCGTTGAGCGTCGCCCTGACAACCGAGGTTCATGTCGTCAGAGGGCCATCTATCACCAAGCTCTTTGACAGCTTTCGCTGATGGATCATCAGCCGCGTGCCTCGCGTGACGTATCGGTTTGGCCGTGCGAGGAAGCTCATGAATGTAACGCCGGCTGAATAGATCACGGCCTTACCAAGGAAGACGAACCGCCTGTGCGGCTCCATCTCGCTCGCGAAACGGACATCCTCGCCCATCATCCTGGCGACCTCAGGGTCGCCGCCCAATGTCGAGAGTTCGATCACGACAAGCTCTTGGTCGGACGCACTATCGAATTGCAACCTAAAGCTTGTGTACATGCTGTAGTCGACCACACCTGAAAGGCTGATCGCCGGCGACTTGAAGGCAGTTGCAGGTAGCAATGCGAGTGCCATCGAAACCATCCCTCGTCATCTTTATCCTGTCTGACATGCACGTGCTTCCTACGCTGAAACGCCACAGCACGCTCTCCGCAACAAAGCAGGTGATTCAAACTGACGCAGGCGCAATCGTTCCGGCAGCTAACGGCCGGCTGGAACGGAGCCAATTTAGTCCGCGTTGGCCTCGAACAACAGGAGGCCAGAATGGCAAAGGCAAGAAGACGCGCGAGGCCGCAAGCAGGACCGGGCGCGCGTTGCCGCCGGAAAGGACTATGAGGTTCACTACGAAGCCGGGAAGACGCGCAAGTCAGCAGCATCGGTGAAGAGCGCGTTGAAAAAAGTCGGCAACAGCCGGAAGCGCCTTGAGAAGCGTCTTGCTGGAAAGCGGGAGCGATAAAGGCAATCAGGCCGCGTGCGACAGAGCGCGAAGGCGATCGCGCGTCTCCATCGCCGGGGCGATGCGCAAGTTCGTGTGGGGCTAAAGACAGCCCGCCGCGGACGGCCGCGGCCGGCAATCTTGTCTCGCTATTTGTGACTCTTCATCTTCGAGTCGCCCTTCATCTTCGGATCATTGGCCGTAGCGCCAGGGTTCGCTGAGCTTGGGCTGCTCGATGCGCCCTGGCCGGTTGTGGCAGCCGGAGAGTTTCCGCCGCCCCCCGCTCCGCCGCCCGCGCCACCTGCGCCACCGCCTGCGCCTTGTGCGTTTGCCGCAACGATGGATCCGAAGACGAATGCAGCAGCCAAGGCGATCTTTGTAACTCTCATGGGACGTTCCTCCTGTTCAACTCTGCAAGCAACGGACAGGTGTGGCACTCGTTCCTAGCGAGGTCGTGGGCTGCCCGACGGCATGGCCCGCGCGAATGCCGCGGCGCTTTGGCGCAAATAGGAACGCTTTCGGATGATACGGCTTGACGAGCAGGTTGAACCCATCGAGCGAGGTAACGATCATGGCAATGGAAGCGAGAGAATCTGAAAACCTGATTGGGAGTGACAGGGTCGAGGGCACAGCGGTGTATGGAGCGGATCGCGAGAAGATCGGTAGTATTGAGCGCGTGATGATCGGCAAGGTTAGCGGCAAGGTTTCGTACGCCGTGCTCGGTTTCGGAGGCTTTCTGGGCATCGGCGACGATCACTATCCGATCCCGTGGCAGTCCCTGAAATATGACACTCAGCTCGAAGGATATCTCACCGACCTTCGCGAAGATCAGCTCCGCGGCGCGCCCAAATATCGCGAGGAGGGCGCGTGGGACTGGAACGACCCGAAGATTGGTCGTTCCGTGAACGACTATTATGGCGTGCCGTTCGTTTGACTCGCCGGTCACTATCGGTAGATCCGGCGGGCGACGGTCGGGGGTCGCCGCGTGTGGCGACCCCTTTTCGCTTCGGGATTGAAAAAGAGGTAGGTCATGAAAAAGCTCGCTGCAATTGCGGCCGTCACTCTCCTATGCGGTTCGGCAGCGGCCCTTGCCCAGAATGTCGGCCCAGCTCCGCAGAGTGGGATGGAGAGGCCCGAAAACACAAACGGCGCCACCGAAAAAGGGTCAATGGATACGACTGGCATGAACGCGAACCGGGCCAACCAGGCCGAGACGAAAGCCTCGTCCAAAGACGCCGCCAAAAAGGTCGACACAAAAAAGTAGGCCGCAAAGGTTCTCCCATAACGGGGGTCGCCAGGGGTCACCCGGGCGTGACGCCCGCCCTTTGGAACCGCCGCCAGAGTTATCAGTTGACGAGTATCGCCGCGCGGACATCCGGCAACTATCGGTGATGAGAACGCTCATTGCGCTCCCGCCCCTCTCACGGAATGGAGCAGCGCATGGCCGAGCGGCCGTTTCAATCAAACCGAAATCTCTTGAACAACGCCTTGCGGGGGAGGCAATTCGCCTTCGCGAAGAAGCCCAGGGCACGCCAGCAGGCATTGAACGTGAGCAACTGTTGCGCCGCGCGCGGCAAGCTGAAACGGCCTTGCACATGAGCGAGTGGCTGCGATCTCCCGGCTTGCAGCCGCTAAAATAGGAACGAAGTCCACGAGCTATCGTTGCCGCTCCATTGCTAAGGAAGTGATGGAATGGCACGCTATTTTTTTGACATCCGGGACCGCCAAGGCTTCTATCCCGATGAACAGGGCCTCGAACTGGCCACCCGGAGGGACGCGGTAATTGAGGCATCGCAGACCTTGGCTAGTTTGGCCCGGGACACAGCGCGGACGAGTGAGAGGATCAATGTAACGGTTGAGGTTCGATCTGAGACCGCGCCTGTCTTCCATGCTTCCCTGATCGTTCAGGACACCACAAGCCCTAGCCCTTAGCGGCTCGCCCCTCAGCAGGCGGCGATGCGCGCTTGGCCCGGCTCTCGGAAACCCCTTTAGCTCCGGATGCTGGGGTTTTTTTTAAGTTTTCCATCTTAGAACGGGTGTTGCCCCTCGCCGCCGGCAGGCTCGCGGAGTAGGCCGCCAATCGGCCATGCGCCGACGACGCGATCGCCTAATCTTCCACACCCGCGACCAGCAGTGGCTCCGCCGCCATGTTTGCCTCGAGTGACTAGCTAGGTTGATTGGCGGAGACGGGGTCCGCGACATTTTGACAAAGGCATTGAATAGGTTGGGTTGGGTGTTTGGTCCTACCCACAGTCTAAACAACAATTGGTTCGAACGCGACTTCGATGTCGGGGCGGATCGGAAGCGCGATGGAGAAGCGTCCAAAAATTTCCTAAGCGATGTCGCGAACGCTTCGCGCTCATCTATCACCTTTAGACGGGCGCGTGCCGGATGTGTTAGCTGACGGCGGCTTGTCCACGAGCGCCGGGCCCCTCGCAGGCAGGGACGATACCGGGCTCGTTCGGATCATGGAGGTCGCCTTGTCGTTCCTGGAGGCCACGAGGATCGTCGCCGCCGTAGCGAGCATCAGCAGCGCGGAGGTGATGACGACTAGAAAGAGGCGTTCCATGCGAATCAATCAATGTCGCGAGTGCCTGTTCCGATGTTGCCGCGACTGTTTTGGGCTATATGTTACAGATCAAGGCGTCGCGTGTAGGGAGGCGTGCGGTGCATGAGTATATGGCCCGGGAGGTGTTGCGGGACCGGGGCTTCTGGGTGACTATGGCAATCGGGCTCTCACCGGTCGTGGTGTCCGCTGCCATTCTGACCTGGGTGATATGGATGGTCTCCTAGAGAGACGTCCCAGTTGCGCAAACTGTTCCGACAGGAAACGGCCCCAGGCACGGAAGGTGCAGGCGCCGCCAACCTTGGACGTTTTCTTCCGGCTACAAGGGCCTCGGGGAGCTTTGGCAGCGGGACCGGAAGATTGCTGAATTGAAACGCGAGAGCGGCCGCTTAATGGGCAGGTTCTTTATCGGGATCGTCATCCTGAGCATCGCCATCTTGCTGGCATTCTACCTGCATATCATCGCGCTCTAGAACTTGGCTGACGTCAGGCTCCTCAATTCCCTCTTGAGGGGCCTGACTCTCGCAACGCATCCCCGCTTCAGACCAAGGCCGCTTCGGATGATTCTCGCACACCCAGCCGATACCGAGGGAAATCCGGATTGATCATCAGCCAGGAAGGCTATTACTATTGAGTTGGTCGGGCTGAGTAGGCGCGTCTGGACTTTCACTCTCGGCATTCAACTCAACTTCGGCCGCATGCCAGAACTCAGCATCTCGGCCTTCGGGCGGCCGGCCTGTCCCAGAGTTGGTGCGCGTAATTCCCAATTTGATCTTCCGTCGCCATTGCCCCTGCAACCGCAAAGGTTGTCTTGCAGATTGATCTCCAGCGAGGACCGGCCGGGCACGCCGCGGTAAGTCATGGGAACTGACCATTCCATCAAAATGAGACCTCGGTCGCGCTAGCAATGAAACATTTCGATTACGCGGATACGCTCCAGCAAGTCACATCTCGACTGGGTTCGAGATTTTCAAACGCACTTCGACGCGGGCTTTCTCCGCGTCCAGATTCTCCTAAGCGTGTGACCTTGTGAGCGTCGGATCATACGGGTTGCGAGGATGCGGATGCACGACGGGGGAATACCGACGCGTCCCGGCCAACGTTCGCCGCGAAGGACCCGTCGCCAGTAGATAAGGCTCATAGGAACCGGCTTCCCCCCACGTGTTGGTTTGAAGGCCGGCACGCAGTACAGATGCGCGAATCGCGTTGGCTGTTGCGGCATTCTGTCGAGACCAGCCAAGGGAGATGATCATGAAGACAACGATTATGGCGCTCGCGATTGCGGGCTTGATGACCACGACCGCGACGGCTCAATCGGTTGGCGAGAAGACGGGCGTAAATTCCGTGTTAGGCGTAGCTCCGAAGACGGAAGATTTCATCAAGGAGGTCGCGATGAGCGATATGCTCGAGATCGAAGCGGCCAAGATTGCCGAGTAGAAGGGCAACGCCCAGGAAAAGAAATTCGCGGGCATGATGGTTACCGACCATACCACGACGAGCGCAGATCTGAAGAGCATGGCGCCCGCCAACAAACAGACCGCGATCCCCGAGAAACTTGACGACAGCTCGCAGAAGAAGCTCGACAGGCTACGCGATGCAAAGCCGGAAGACTTCGCGTCCATTTATGTCCCTATGCAGGTCAGATGCACACAAGGATGCGGTCTCGCGGTTCGATCGCTACGCCAAGGGCGGCGGCGATGCCAAGCTGAAGGCATGGGCGGGTCGGATGCTGCCTGCGCTTCAGCATCATCTCGACATGGCGCAGGACATGGACAAGAACTGCAAGTGATGGGCATGCGCGCTTTACGCGATTGATCAAGGATAGCAGATGCTTGAAATCGGCACTATCTTTCAGGTTCGCTGCGTCGACAACGCCCTGCAGCGAGACAAGCTCTCGGTGGGCGGCTGTACGAGGTGACGAGCGATCTTGAACGCGATGGCTACTATGAATTCGGCGGCGCCTCGGCCGCTTCAGCCGATCGCGCTTTGAGGTTTCTTGGGACGATTGATGAGGGTTCGACCCCTTAGGCCAACCATTCCGGAACAGCGGGCATCAGGCCCCCGGCGGCAACAAAGCTACACAGGAAAGCAGAAGCGCCAGGCCGAGCACATCGAGGAGTGTAAGGCATCGGTTTGAGATATTCGGTCGTTCCCGATGGTGATTTCCGATAGACCCCTCGCAATATGCGGCCCTCTACAGGAACGGTTTTCCGCCAGTCACCGGGACCGTCGCGCCGGACGTGAAGCTCGAGAGCGGGTCGGCCAGCATGACGTAGGCTGTCGCCAATTCGGCGGGCTGCCCCGCCCTCTTCAAAGGAACCTGCTTGCCGAAATTCGTGACGGCATCCTCCGGCATCGTCGAGGGAATGAGCGGCGTCCAGATCGGTCCGGGTGCAACGGCATTCACACGAATGCCTTTCGCTGCCAGCATCTGCGCTAAGCCGCCGGAAAAGTTGTGAATTGCGCCTTTAGTGGTCGCATAGGCCAGCAAGATCGGGTTCGGCATGTCCGAGTTGATCGATGCTGTGTTGATGATCGCGCTGCCCGGCGGCATGAGCGGCACGGCCGCTTTTGCCAGATAAAACATCGCGTGTATGTTCACCTCGAACGTCTGCTGCCATTCTTCATCGGTGATGTCGCCGATGTCCTTGAAGGTGGCCTGATGCGCGGCATTGTTGACGAGGATGTCGATCCTGCCGAAGTCGTCCACGGCCCGTGCGACCACGGATCGACAGTGATCCGGACTGCGTAAATCGCCCGCGATCAAAACGGCCTTACGTCCTTCGGCCTCGATCAGCCCCTTCACCTCCTGCGCATCGTCGTGTTCGCTCAGATAAGAGATCAGTATGTCGGCCCCCTCCCGTGCAAAGGCGAGCGCAACCGCGCGGCCGATGCCGCTGTCAGCCCCGGTGATCACCGCTTTCTTTCCGGCCAGCTTGCCGGAGCCGCGATAGCTGGATTCGCCGTGATCCGGGCGGGGATCCATCTTGGCGGTCGTGCCCGGCATTGGCTGCTTCTGGTTGGGATAGGGCGGCTTGGGATGGTCCAGCATAAAGGCCTCCGCATCTTGATACGGATTTCAATGGCGTGACCGGGCCAGTGTTCCTAGTTGGTAAGAAGGCCACAGAAAAACGCGACGCGCCCAAGCGGCGCACTGCTAGACTGCGGTCGACTCAGAATTGCGGGAACAGGATGGCCAGACGAAGCGGCAGTGCGGACCTTCCTCTCCATGGAGGACGCGTTCCGCCGTGGCTCGCCGAACGCATGTCCGAACTCGGCGCGGTCATCACCGAGGCTATCGTCCATCATTACGGTCGCGATGAGTTCCTGCAACGGCTGTCGCACCCATTCTGGTTCCAATCGTTCGGCGCGGTCATGGGGATGGATTGGCACTCGTCCGGCATCACGACCAGCGTCATCGGCGCGCTGAAGCGCGGATTGGCCCCTCTGCAGAACGAGTTAGGGATTTATGTCTGCGGCGGGCGCGGCAAGCACTCCCGCCGAACGCCGGAGGAATTGACGCAACTCGGCGAACGCACAGGATTCGATGGACAGGGATTGACGCGCGCGAGCCGGCTGGTGGCCAAGGTCGACAGTGCCGCGGTTCAGGACGGCTTCGAGCTCTATCTCCACGGCTTCTTCGTGACGCAGGACGGCAAATGGACCGTCGTGCAGCAGGGCATGAACGGCGACAAGCGGCAGGCGCGGCGCTATCACTGGCATTCGGAGAGTCTGCGCAATTTTGTCGATGAGCCGCATAGCGCGATCGACGGGCCGGAGCAAGGCGAGATCATCAATCTTACCGATCACCGCGCCGCCCTCTCGCGCAGCATTCAGATCGATCTGCTCACCGACCTTGGGCCTGACGGCATCACGGACCAATATATCGCCTTGACGGACCGGACGGCGTCTCAGCCTTCGCTTCCGCATCTAGTGATGCCCCCGCACCACGAGGTTCGCTCAAGCGACGTTTTCACAAGGCGACTGCACGGGACACTCGCCGCAGCGGCCGAACGCGGTCCCCTCGACTTTCCCGAGCTGCTGCTCACGCCGGGCGTGGGCGCCCGCACCGTGCAATCGCTTGCGATGGTCGCCGAGGTCGTGCATGGCGCACCTTGTCGCTTTCGCGATCCGGCGCGGTTCTCGCTGGCGCATGGCGGCAAGGACCGCCATCCCTATCCGGTTCCAATCATGGTCTATGATGAGACGATCCGGGTGCTCAAGGGCGCCGTCTGCCAGGCGAAGCTCGGCCGTGACGCACAGATCGGCGCACTGAAACGGCTGGACGACCAGGCGCGAAGGCTAGAGCGCACCGCGACGGGTCCCTCGTTCGACGCGTTTGTCGCCAGTGAGCGCGCCGGTTCCACCCTGCTCAGCGGCCGTTCGGTGTTCGGCTGGGAGACTGACCCTGCCGATCCTGCCAAAGCAACCAAACCATGAAGGCGCAGTTCTTGATGGGTTGGTCGAGCAGAATGGTCGTGCATGGCGTGCGTTCGTATCGGCACATCGGGCTGGCACTATGCGTCCTGGCGCGGGCTTTTTTTCCCGAAGAACTTGCGGCTGAAGGACCAGCTCCCGTATTACGCGGGACAATTCAGCACAACTGAGCTGAACGGCGTTTTCTACCGCACCCCGACCCGCGAAGCTGTCAGCAACTGGCGTGAGCAGACCGGCAAGGATTTCGTCTTTGCCTGGAAAGCGTCGAAATTCATCACGCACTGGAAGCGGCTGTCGCAGAATTCGGTCAACAGCCTTGAGCTGCTTGAAGACCGGTTGTCGCTGCTGCGCGGAAAGGCCGGTCCGATCCTC
Organism: Bradyrhizobium lablabi; assembly: GCF_018131005.1. GTDB lineage: Bacteria > Pseudomonadota > Alphaproteobacteria > Rhizobiales > Xanthobacteraceae > Bradyrhizobium > Bradyrhizobium lablabi_D. Next base: position 10,380 of record NZ_JAFCJK010000024.1, on the reverse strand, counting down.
TTCCAGCTGCCGCCGAATTTCGAAGCCGATGCCGAGCGGCTCTCGGGGTTCCTGAAGCTGCTGCGGAAAAGGCGGCGCTACGCTTTCGAATTCCGGCATCCGAGCTGGTATAAGCCGACGATCCTAAGACTCCTCACCGATCGCAACATCGCGCTCTGCCTGTCCGACCATCACGACGCACCAGCGCCCTGGCGACGTACCGCCGACTTCGTCTATGTCAGGGGTCATGGCCCGGGCGGGCACTACAAAGATCATTACAGCCCCGCTCAGCTGGCAAATTGGGCGAAGCACATCCGTTCTTGGAAAAGGCAAGGCTACGACGTCTATATCTATTTCGACAACGACCAGAAGAGTGCAGCGCCAGCCGACGCACGACGACTGGCTCAGCTGGTCAGGAACTAGGAACGCGGTCAAGTGGAATACCCTCCCATCAGGGGATTCTTCGGATCGCTTCTTCGGCGCCCTCCCCGGCAAAGCTGATGCCGAATGCGTCGACGGATCAAGAATTGCTTCTCGGTGACCGCTCGTTCTGAGGTTCATTCACCGCTCGACAGCGGTCATAGGCTGCAGCGACTTGGTCGTCAGAGCCGGTATAGGCGAGCTCCGGCTCCGGATATCGCAAGGAACACTCCTTGCCTACGACCGTTGCCCCAAATGGGGAAATATGGAGACATCGCATGAACGCACGACAGATCCTCTTTGCAAGTTGCGCCGCAACCCTTCTTGGCACCGGCGTCGCACAGGCCGGTCCTTGCAACATGGCCAATAAGGACGCGGGCTCTGGTCCCACCCCGGGGCACACGAACCAGACCGTTGGATCCGCGACTTCCAGCGGCAGCGAACACCCGCCCACGAACCGAATGAATCGGGCGATCGACGACGTGGCTACGTCGTCGCAGGACGCACAGAAGCAAATGCAGAACCAGCCGACCGCTTCTCAGGAAGCTCAAGGAGCAAAATCGAAGAGCGGCGCAAACGATTGCTAGAGCGGATGCGGAAAGTCCAAGCAAAACTCATAGGACCGCTGGCGGGTAACCCAGCGGCCCCCGATCCAACCACACCTGCAGTGCGGTCCTCGAGGTATTCGATAGAGTTAAGGCCGTTCTGGTCGGATACACCGTGACGAGAAGGAAGGAACTGTGGGCACGGAGACTGAGTTGAAGCTTGCCACATCAAAGCGCGGCCTGCAGCAGGCGATAGCGCTGCCGTTGCTGAAGAAGCAGGCCAGCGAAGGCAGCCGCAAGCAAGAGCTCACCTCGGTGTATTATGATACTAATGATCTCGCGCTCCGCAAACATGACATCAGCCTGCGGATACGCAAGATCGGTGCACAACGGCTGCAGACCATAAAAGCCAACTCCAGCGCTCTGTTCGCCCGCGAGGAATGGGAAACGGAGATTGACCGCGACGAGCCCAAACTTCAGTTGGCCCGCGACACCGCGCTCGCGCCGCTGCTGACGGCGAAGCTGACGAAAGAGCTGAAGCCCATGTTCGAGACGCGCGTGGAGCGCGTCGTCATTCCTTGCCATATTGGCAACAGCGACGTCGAGCTAGCCTTCGATCAAGGCTGCGTGGCCACGGCGGATGCGAAGCTCGACCTCGCCGAAATCGAAATCGAATTGAAGCATGGTGACCGCAGCGAAGTCGCGCGGCTTGCGAGAAAGCTCGCGCGCACCGCACCCGTCGCGCTGTCCGTTCGCGCCAAGGCGGAGCTAGGCTATGCGTTGCTCGACGGCGCGCTGGACGCGCCCATCTTCGCTGGGCCGGTCATGGTGTCGCGACAGGCCACGGTTGCAGACGCCTTTACCAGGGTCGGCTTGGCCTGCCTCCGCCAGATCGCGGGCAACGAGAACGCAGTGCGGAACGGCGATCCCGAAGGCATTCACCAGATGCGGGTCGGCTTGAGACGGATGCGCGCAGCGCTATCGCTGTTCAAGGAAATGCTACACGAGTGCACGGACTGAAACGAGAGCTGAAATGGCTCACCGAGCAGCTCGGGCTCGCGCGGGACATCGATGTGTTTGTCAGTAAGACGCTGGCGCCGTATCGCGCCAAGCATCCGGACCGGCAAGAGCTCGAGTTACTGGAGCACGATTTCGAGCGAACGCGCAATGCCGGTTTCGCGACTGCGAGAGCGGCGGCCGAAAGCGAACGGTTCCGTAGCCTAGTGCTGGATTGCGCGTTGTGGCTGCTTGACGGCGGCTGGCGCAACGATACCGATGCATTGAGGCAAGCGTTGAGGGAACGACTGGCGCGCACGTTCGCGCAAGACGAGCTCGGGCGCCGCATCCACAAGATTAGCAAGCAGGCGCGCAAGCTTGAGCGGCTCGATGGGCGCAAGCGTCACAAGCTTCGGATTGCGGTAAAAAAGGTGCGATATGGTCGTGAATTCTTCGCGACGCTCCGTTGTGATGGCCGCAAAGCCGGACGTAAGCTCGACCGTGCCCTAAAGCGACTTCAGAGCGAGCTCGGCACCCTCAACGACATGCGCGTACATCTGGAGCGGGCACGCAAGTTCGCCTCCACTAGCAAAGCCGCACAAAAGGCGTTCGCGATTGGCTATCTCACCGGCCGCGAGGAGACTTCCGCAGGCGACGTGCTGACGAACGCACTTGCGACTGGGAAGCGGTTGCAGGCGGCGGCGTGATTGTCGCCGTGATGGCCAGTCTCGGGGCCGTGTTGCCCGTCACCCATGGTCGCCACACCTCGGCGTTTGCGCCGTGCGCCCGCCCAAGCCCGACGATCCATTCCTGCTGGATGGCGGCTTGTGTCGCCGTCTCCCGCCAGAGCGCTCGACTAATCGCTGGGCGATCGATGACGAGCCTATAGCGCTCCCGAAACGGTACGGGAAGGATGACGGCCGGGCTTAGAAGCGGCCGCCACCTGAGGCGGCCTTACGTTTACGCTCTTTCGGCTCCAGATTAGTAAATTGGCGGCACGAAACCAGGAAACCCGTCGCGGAACGAGGTCGTTCACATTTCGCGGCCTGGGTGCGTTCAGCATTCCGGGAAGCGCTTATCGCAATTCTCATTGGGCTCTCGATCTGGGTGTTGCCTTATGACTTTGTTCGCTTGGCTGATCCCGTTCTAACAGATGCAGGGTCGATAATTGGGTGCGCCCGTGCCCTGTACGGTCATTGGGTGATAGCGCCAACTTACGACACTCACCTTGCGAAGTTGGTCGTCGACAATCAGGCAAAACGCCTTGCGTGAGAACCGATCCACGGGGCTGGGTCGCAGCCACCGCGGTAACGTGCATCGTCGGCATGACGGAACGTATTGGAACTTCGCGGGTCAGGCTAACGTTCTCCGACGATTGGGAGCAACGGATGACCAGCAAGTCCCTTTGGGCGGACGTTGACGTGATGCCTGCGGCAGGTTCGCTGGCAGAGGACGTTGAGTGTGATGTAGTGGTGGTCGGATCGGGGATCGCGGGAACTTCGACGGCTTACGAGGTCTGCAAACGTGGCAAGTCGGTGGTGATAATCGACCGCGGCCGCATCGCGGGCGGGATGACCTCGCGTACTTCCGCGCATCTGGCTCCGCTATGCGACGACCTTGTCAGCGAGATCAAGGGATCGGATGCGACGAAGTTGTTCTGCGACAGCCAGGCGGCGATCGACCGTATTGAAGTGATTCAAGAGCAGGAAGAGATCGACTGCGATTTCCGTAGGCTCGATGGCTACCTGTTCCAGGGCCGCGATATGACCTCCGACATCATCGACCAAGAGATGGACGCGGTCCGGGAGATCGGAGCTCCGGTGCACCGGCTGGTCGGCATGCCGTTCAACGGATGTGCGAACCGGCACGTGCTACGCTATCCGAGGCAGGCGACGTTTCATCCCCTAAAGTATCTCTCCGGCGTAGCAAGAGCCTGTCGGAACAACGGCGTGACTTTCTTCCGCGATAGCCCGGTGGAAGAAATCAGTGAGGACAATGGCATTGTGTTGGTGAGAACGACGCGCGGCGTCATTCGCGCCAAGCACGCGGTCGTTGCGACCAACTCCTCGATCTCCGACCGCTTCGCCATCCATACCAAGACAGCACCCTACCGGACTTATGTCATGGCGTTTGAAATCAAACGAAACGCCCTGCCCGATGCCCTCTACTGGGACACCGAGGAGCCTTACCATTATGTGCGTCTACAGCCGGGACCGGATCGTATCGACTACGTTCTTGTGGGCGGCGAGGACCACAAGAGCGGCGAAGCCGACGATGCGGACGAGCGTTTCAAAAGACTCAAAGCATGGGCGCGTGAACTGATCTCCGGTCTGGGCAGGGAGACACATCGTTGGTCGGGGCAAGTGCTCGACACGATCGACTACGCTGGCTTTATCGGCCAGGATCCGGGCTGCAAGAATGTCTACGTCGCCATGGGCGATTCAGGGCAGGGCCTTACCCACGGCGTTGTCGGGGCGATACTGAATACGGCGCTGATCATGGGTGAGGACCATCCGTGGAAGGAACTCTATGCCCCGGGCCGCATCCCGCTTAAGGCGGCCAAGAACTTCGTCATGGAGAACGTCACCCCGGTGAAGAGTTTCGCGGAATATGTCGCGCCGGGTGAACTTCATTCACTAGATGATTTGAGGCGCGGACAAGGCGCAATTGTGCGACGCGGCCTAGAGAAAATCGCAGCTTACCGCGACGAAGCCGGCGCGCTTCATCTGAATTCGGCAAGCTGCAGCCACGTTGGCTGTCACCTGCATTGGAACAGTTTCGAGACGTGTTGGGACTGTCCATGCCATGGCTCGATGTTCGACGTGAAGGGGCAACCGATCAATGCTCCCGCAGTCGCACCGCTCGACAAAAGGTGACGACCCCTCCTCTGACGCTGCCAGTCAGTCAGTCGTTCAAGCCGTCCGGCCCCTCGCGCGATCCGATGGCCGCCGCGAATCACGGAGTTACATCGGCTGCAGCGAATTGTTGCCACGGCGCGATAGGAACAACGGCAGCGCCTGCCCGTTCGGGACTGATATTCTCTCTCATGCCCGAGGTCCTCCATGTACCACCATGTGAAGAAGCTGATGTTCACCGTTCGCGTCGATGAGCCGGACCCTCGTTTCGGCAACATGCTGCTTGAACAATTCGGCGGCGCCAACGGCGAACTCGCGGCCGCAATGCAGTATTCAATACAGGGGCTCAACTGCGAGGATCCGGATCGCAAGGACCTGCTGATGGACATCGGCACCGAGGAACTGAGCCATCTTGAGGTTGTCGGCACTCTCGCACGCATGCACCTCAAGCCATCAAAGTTTGACCGTCAGGCCGCAGAAGCCGATCCTTTAATCGCGATCGCGGGCGGCGGCGGAGTGAACCTGTTCAACTCCCAGGGAAACGCCTGGACCGCCGACTACCTGAAGATTACCGGTGAACTGGACGTGGACCTACGGAGCAACATCGCCGCCGAAGCGCGCGCAAAGATTGTATACGAGCGCCTGATCAATTTTTGCGACGACGCAGGTACAAAGGATGCTCTGCAGTTTCTGATGACCCGCGAGATCACCCACATGAAGGCGTTTGCTCTGGCACTTGAGAGCATGGGCAAGCCGCCCTTCAGTATCGGCCGCATCGCGCCGACACCGGGGCTCGTCGATCAATTCTTCAACGATTCTACCGGCACCGGTGAGCATGGTGAGATCGACACCCGCGGGCCCTGGAACGAGGGCGGCGACTGGATCTTTACAGAATCGCCGGCCATTCAGGCGGGTGAACCTGGTCCGGCTGCGGCCATCGTAACTGAGAGTTCACCGCCGGTGGACGAAACCGGCCTTGGCGATCTCCTGCTCGACGAACTCCGTGATATCTTGCATGCGGAGAAGCAATTGACGAAGGCGCTCCCCAAAATGGCGGAGGTCGCGCGTTTCGATCAGTTGCGTGACCTCTTCGAGCAGCATTTGACCGAGACCGAATCCCAGATCGAGCGCATCAACGAGTGTTTCGAGCTGCTTGGCAAATCCGCGCGCGCAAAGCCGTGCAAGGGCATGATGGGCCTGGTCGAAGAAGGCCAGGAGATCATCGCCGAAGGCAAAAACAAGGAGGACGCCGCGGCCGACCTCGCGCTGATCGGTGCGGCGCAGCGGGTCGAACATTATGAGATTGCCGGCTACACCACGGCGCGGAACCTCGCCCAACAGCTACGCCATAGCGCGATCGTCAGCTTGTTATCGAAATCGCTGGCGGAGGAGGAAAATGCCGATCAGTTGCTCAACCAGGTCGCGCGATCCTTGATGTCGGTCGCAAAGATGCCCGCTACTGTCGAGCAAACCGAATAGTGCCCACCTGATCTGCCGATTGATCATCGGCGGATCGACAGGAATGCCGTTGACATGAGGCCGCGCCCGCCGGGGAACGGCCCTAATCCGGAGCCGCCACGCATAACCAGTGGAAGGCGACGATCGCGCGCGGCCGTGGTCTGTAGTCTGAAGAGATGTTCATGCCAATCAATCGTTCGTCACCATGACGAGCAGGACATTGAAGCAGGACATTTATCTTGTCGAAGACGATCGCGGCGCCTCGGATGAAAGCGCCTGCGAGTGGTTGATCTTGGAGATCTTGCGACCAACCGCATTTTTGATCATTGGTGGCGGGGCTGGTTCAGTGAACAGATGCCGATCTGCTCAGATGCCGAGAGCGCGGCCATGCCGGGCTATTTGACGCCAGCACAGATGGCGGAGCTGCGGAAGCCAACCAACACCGAATTTGACGCGGTCTTCGTCCGTCTGATGAGCTTGCATCATGCGGGGCAGTCCAGATGGCAGACGCGGGGTGGCATTCGTCCTTCGACCCACGCCTGCGTCTGATGGCTTATTCCATACGGCATGAACAAGAGGGCGAGATCGCCTTGATGAATCGTGTCAACGGCATCGGAGCGGTGCGGCAGACGATCCGCGATATACTGGCGAACAATCTCTGGCTCCACTGTCACAGCCGTCGGCGTTGGCCTTAGGCGTTCGCCCTTGCCGTTGCGGTTGGTGAACCGGACCCGTGCCGATCGTCAGCACGCCCCAGCGCTCACGTCCTGCACAAAGGGGATTTCGCATAGTCCCCGTATAACGCCGTTATGGTGCATGGCGATGGCGGCATCGTGCTCTCCGATCTGGGAAGGTGAAGCGTTCCGGTCCGTCCATGTCGAGTCATCCTCCGAGTGCGCTGATGGACAGGAACGGCGGCCGGTCAGCCGCGTTCCATTGCATCATTGCGACAGGAGACTCGAATATGGGAATCTTCACCAAGGACATCAAATCCATGGAAGACCTGCTGATCCACGGCCTTCAGGACATTTACTACGCCGAACAGCAGATCATTAAATCGCTGCCCAAAATGATCGACAAGGCAACCAACCGCGACCTCGTGACCGGGCTAAAAGCCCATCTCGAAGAGACCAACAAGCAAGTCGAGCGGCTTCAAAAAGCGTTCGAAAAGCTGGGCAAGGAGCCCAGCGCGACACAGTGCCCGGCGATCGACGGCATCATAAAGGAGGCCGACGAGACCGCAGGGGAAATCGAAGACAAGGCAGTGCTGGATGCCGCCCTCGTCGCTGCGGCGCAGGCGGTCGAGCACTATGAGATCTGCCGCTATGGCACTCTGATCGCCTGGGCCGAACAGCTCGGCCACGACGAGATCGTGCGGTTCCTTACCACCAATCTGAACGAAGAGAAGGCGGCGAACAGCAAGCTTAACACCGTGGCGCTACGCAAGGGAGTCAACGCGAAGGCTTCGAGCGCCGCTTGATATCGCGCGTGATCGATCTCAGCGGCTTCGCGGGATCGCGGAGCCGCTTTTTTGTCCGGTCCGGACTCTCCGCACTGATCGCAGTTTGCGGCGCACGTACCAAGCCGCCACCGAGACCAGTAACCAGGCAAGCGATGCGCCAACAAAAGCGACCGCGATGCTAGTTTCCGCCGCCAACGAGAAGACGATCGCAAAGCCCAGCATGCCGAGCGCGCCGAGCGCGGCGCCGGCCGAGTCGACCGCGGCCGCCATTTGCCCGCGGCGCTCCCCGGCCACGCCTGCATCCCGCTTGCGGCGGATCTCATGCTTCTCGATGAGCGTCGCGCTGGCGCAGAAGATCGCAGGAAGACCGAGAAAGAGCCCTCCTACTGACGCTCCATAGCGGCTGCTGATGAGACCGGTGAAGACGGTTGCGATGCCGCCGAGTGCGAAGCGGACCAGGTATTCGTACCAGCGGCCTTCCTTAAGAGATGAGGGCGAAAAGCGGATCGGGGTCATGCCTGCCCGCCAGCGAAGGTCAGCAGCCCGAAGGCGACAATGAGCCAGATGGCGAGTGATAGCACGGTGGCCAGCAGTGCTCGCATTCGCGCGCGAACCAGGACGTGGCAGACGACGACACTATAGGCGGCGAGCGCGATCGCACCCGCAATCATGGCGTGGGTTTGCAGAGTCGCGTAGCCCGGTCCATGCTGATATACCGCGATCCCGAGCGTGGCGAGTGCGACCGAGGGCGCAGCTGCGAAGAGACCGGCGAAGCTCTTGGGACGGAGAAGATCTCCCAGCATCGCGAAGGCCGAGACCACAGCGCCTCCGACGAGAAAGCGGACGATGTATTCTGTCATTTCGCCTTCTTCCAGAGTTTCAACAGCGGCCCACCCGCGCCATAGACCGGATCCTTGCGCGGCACCGGCACCTTCGGGATGGTCTTCAGCGCCTGCCCGCGCTCCTCCACAGCCGTGCATTCGTCGTACGTGCCCACCGGCGGATAGGCGCCGATGACGAGGAAGTGGTCATCGGCCGAAAGGCACTGATGGCCGGTTCCGGCGGGCAGAATGGCGACATCGCCCGCCTTCAACGTGAAAATCCGCCCCCTGTTGCCGCCGAATCTAACGCGCCCCTTGCCGCGCCCAATGCCGAGCACCTCATGGATTCGGGAGTGATAATGCACGTAATCGTAGACCCCGTCGCGCCAAGTGTCTCCCCATCCATTGGCCTCGAAAAGGTCCTCGATCACGGCTGCCGGGTCGTGTCGCCCATCCAGATCGACGGCGCCGCGATAGATGATCAGCGGCCATCGCGGATGGTTAAGGACGAGACCATCATCCTTGAAGCGGACAGTGTGGGGTTTTCGCGCTTGCGCGAGCTCTGGCGCATTTCGTTTGCCTGGCCGGCGGAGGCCGGTGGCGCGCTCCGCGTACGCCTTCAGATCCTCAAGTATCGGCATGATCGTTCTCCTTTGAGACTTCGAGCGGATGGCCGGTCCACAGCCGCAGCAGGCGCTCAAGGGCAGCTCCGAGCGCGAATCCCGCGACGACATCGCTTGCCCAGTGCGCCAGGACCGCGATGCGCGTCAGCGAGATTCCGACGGCGACCGCGCGAACCGCCCGGCGGGGACCGGCCGGCAGGACGCCGGCTGCGGATGCCAAGGCGCCCATGTGAAGTGCGTGGCCGGAGGGAAAGGCATCGTTGCGCTTGCCCGAAAACGAGACCCCGTGAACGTGCCCGATCACCGTCCTTCGGTCAGGACGCGTTTGGTCGAACAGAAGTTTTAAACCGTGGGGCAGAAGAGACGCTGCAACCGTGACCAGAAGCGTGTGGTTGCCAGCACGCCGCAGCGCTTCGCTGCGTCCGCGCGAAGCAATCCAAGCCGCCGCCGCGAGAAATAAAAGGACCTTCTCGTCGGCTCCCCAGGTCAAGGCGCGGGCGATCTCTTCGGGGGCGGGCGCGGTATCGCGCGCGATGGCGCGCGCGATCAAGACATCCGTCTTGGTGGGCCGAATCCTGATTGGAAAGCTCGACGCCCGGCGCAGACCACTTATTCGAGTTCTATTTGCCGTACGCATGGCTCCAACGATCGGAAACGTAGTGCCAGGGCCGCCCAGACCGTTCGGTCTTCTTCGGCGGCTTGCACACGCGACAAAGGCGCTTGACCGAACAGTTCGGTTCAAGGTCCTCGCTCACCTACACGGCCCTAACGCGTCTTCAGACTCTCTCGGACGGCATCTGCCCCACTCCGGCCAGCTTCTCGGAGCCGCTCGAGAGTTTCGGCGCCGATGTCATCGACTTCGGCCTTAAGCGTGTCGGCGGATTCGCGCACGCTCTGGGCCACCGCCCCCGCCCGAAGAGTCAGATCCTCTTTGACGGTGTCGCTCACCTCACCCGCCCATTTGTTTTCGAGATCGGACGCACTGAACGCGCCCGCAACGGTCGCTCCGACCACCAAACCTATTGCACCGAGCAGAAGCGGTTGTCTCTCGAGCAGGTCCGAGAACGACGACTGGACCTTTGCGATCGTCTCCTTCCGAGGCAGTGCGTCGCCGAGCTTGCTCAAGTTTTCCCGCGCATAGGTGACACCCTCATCAAACCGATCCTTGGCCGCATCTGCTGCGCCCGCAACGGCATCCGACGCCGTGCTTTTGGCATCGCG
>NZ_JAFCJK010000023.1 GCF_018131005.1 Bradyrhizobium lablabi | reverse complement strand
GCAACAAAAAGCACCGGGGGTAGGACCACAGGTGTAACCGGAAACAACCCGGCTTTCCCTGCGCGATGGTTTTACGGCTTACTTCGCGCTCTCCTCGGTGAGACCGGGCTTTGTTGCCACCGTCGCCCCAGAGAAGCGTGAGCTTCTGAAGGACTTAACACCAGCCACTGGGGCGTCAGGACCACACGACTTCGCCGTCCGCCTCGGCACATTCGCCTCGTGTGCCGCCGCGTCCACCGCATCTCAACCCAACACCCGTGACGATCGCGACGCGCCCCTCAATCGGGTGAGACGGGCGGATTAAACGACTGATTTGGGTGAAACGCGAAGCGGAATGTTTTTTCGGCAAGGACTGGACATCGAGAGTCGCATTGATCCGTCACGTGAAATTCGATCTTGCGAGCGCAGTCGAAGGGGGGGTTAGCCGAAGGCGTAACCCACCAGCGCAATCCTCCTCCACCGAAGGCCGTTGGCGTGACGGTGGTGGTTACGCCTTGCTAATCCATCCTACATTTTGAACTCACGTGAGGTGCCTGACGACCGCCAATCCCGCGAACAATCCCGTGATCGAGAGGATCACCGAGCCCATCACGTAGAACGCTGCGGGCGCGAGCTCGCCGCGCTCGTAGAGCAGCGCGGCATCGAGCGAGAAGGCGGAGAATGTGGTGTAGCCGCCGAGGATTCCCGTCATCACGAACAGCCGCCAGGGCTGCGAGGCTTCGCCCTTCAAAGCAAGGTAGCCGGCAATCAGGCCCATCACGGTCGAGCCCGTGATGTTGATGATGAAGGTGCCGTAGGGAAACCCGGTTCCGATGCAGCGCGCGCAGGCAATGTTGATCAGATGACGCAGCGTCGCGCCGAGTCCGCCGCCGAAGAAGACAAGAAGATAGCTTGCCGCGTTGCCCACCATTGCCCCCGCTGGTGTGAGAAGCGTCAGACGCCCTACCTAAAATTCACCCTCCCCGGAGGGGGAGGGTGAAGAGGTCGAGCGCGAAGCGACGGTCAATGCGATCAGCCGGCCTTGCCGAACATCTCGTCGACATGGTCCCAGTTGACGAGATTCTCGACGAACGCCTTCAGGTAATCCGGGCGGCGATTGCGGTAGTCGATGTAGTAGGAGTGCTCCCAGACATCGCAGCCGAGGATCGGGATCGCGCCGTGCACCAGCGGGTTTTCGCCGTTCGGGGTCTTGGAGATTTCGAGCTTGCCGCCCTTGACCTGGAGCCAGCACCAGCCTGAGCCGAACTGGCCGACGCCGGCGGCGGCGAAATCGGTCTTGAACTTCTCGAAGCCGCCGAGGTCCTCGTTGATCTTCTTCTCGAGGCGGCCGGGCAGCTTGCTGCCGCCGCCGTTCGGCTTCATCCATTTCCAGAAGTGAATGTGGTTGTAGTGCTGCCCGGCATTGTTGAAGACGGCCGCGTTCTTGCCGAACGAGCCCTTGACGATCTCCTCGAGGGACTTGCCTTCGAATTCGGTCCCCTTGATCGCGTTGTTGCCGTTCGTGACGTAGGCCTGATGATGCTTGTCGTGGTGAAACTCCAGCGTTTCCTTGGACATGTAGGGCGCAAGGGCGTCATGGGCGTAGGGCAGATCGGGTAGCGTGAAGGTCATGGGGTGATGTCCAACAGTGGTGGGAGACTACACTTAACGGGACCCCCTTATAGAAGGTTCCATCGCGCTTAAATACCGCATTTTCGGATCGTGTATGACCGATCGAGCATGGGGGCCGGGACATGAACATCGAGATCGACGTCCTCAATGGAGACGCATCATGGCCTCGGGCCAAACCGCTGCACCAGGCGGTCTGGGGTCGTCATATCGTCGAAAAATTGCCCTGGGCGCATATTGAATGGGCTCATCCGGACTTGCGCGTGCTGATCGACGCGCCCGACGACAGCGGCCTCGCCTGTCATGTCGGCGTGTATTTTCGAACCGTCACCTGGAACGGCCACAAGGTGCATATCGGCGGTATCGGCGGCGTTGCGACCCGCGAGGACTGCCGGCGGCGCGGCTATGCCAGCCTCGCCATCGACGCCGCGGTGCAGACCATGCGCGCCAATGAAGCGGTAAAGTTCGCGCTACTGTTCTGCGAGCCGCATAATTTCGCCTTCTACCAGGCGCGCGCCTGGCATCCCTTCACCGGCGGGGTCACATGCGAGCAATCTTCGGGGCCAATCCGCTTCGAGGCCATGGCGCCGTTCGTCTACGACATCGTGCGCGCTCCGCGCCAGGGCAGGATCGACCTATGCGGCCTGCCATGGTGACCCCTGCGCCGGCGCAGGTGGCCTATATCTGACGCGCCGCGTAGTATGTCGATCATCATTTATCGAAGTACGGTGACGTCGTGACATCAGACTGCAAGCCGCGAAGGAACTGCACCCACTCTCCCACTTGCGGGAGAGCCGAAGCGAGCTCGCGGACATGTCGGTTTAGTGAAGCCCCTGTCGCTTTGAGCAATGACGCATGACCATTGATGCCTCGATCGACATGCGTCGCTCCGCCGTGCCCGTTGCCGCGCCTGTCGACGATTTGCTGACCGCGCCAATCCTGCCCACGCTGCTCAGGCTTGCGATTCCGAATACCATCGCGATGTTCGGCAGCACGCTGGTCGCGGTGGCCGAGACCGCCTATATCGGTCGGCTTGGCACCGAGCCGCTCGCCGGGATCGCATTGGTGTTCCCGTTCGCGATGCTGACACAGATGATGTCGGCAGGCGCGATGGGCGGCGGCGTCTCTTCCGCGATCAGCCGCTCGCTCGGCGCCGGCGACCGCGACCGCGCCGCCGATCTGGCGCTGCATGCTGCGATGATCGGCGCCTGCGCCGGGCTGTTCTTCACCGCGATGATGCTGGGCTTCGGCCGCAACTTCTACGCATTGCTCGGCGGGCGCGGCGGCGTGCTGGAGCAATCGATGCATTATTCGCAGGTGCTGTTCTCCGGAGCGATCTCGATCTGGCTGGTCAACACGCTCGCCTCGGTGGTACGCGGCACCGGCGACATGCGCACGCCGTCGTTGACGCTGATCGCGGTCTCGATGGTTCAGGTCGCGATCGGCGGCGTGTTCGGCCTCGGGCTGTTCGGCGTGCCGAGCTTCGGCATGCGCGGCGTCGCGGCCGGCCAGCTTTCCGCATTCTCGCTGGGCGCGATCTTCCTTGCCTGGTATCTCGCGAGCGGCCGCAGCCGATTGAAGCTTGATTTCGCCGCCTTCCGCTTCCAGCGCGCCATGTTCGTCGACATCCTCAAGGTCGGCGCGATCTCCTGCCTGTCGCCGCTGCAGAGCGTGCTGACAATCCTGATCTTCACAAAAATCCTGGCGGGCTTCGGCACCGAGACGCTGGCCGGCTATGGCATGGGCTCGAGGCTGGAGTTTCTGCTGATCCCGATCGCGTTTGCGGTCGGCGTCGCCTCGGTGCCGATGGTCGGCATGGCGATCGGCGCGGGCCTTGTCACACGCGCGCGCCACGTGACATGGACCGCCGCCGCCGTCGCGGGCCTGATCGTCGGGCTCGTCGGCGCGGTGGTTGCGGTCAAGCCCGCGCTCTGGGTCTCGCTGTTCACCAACGATCCCGGCGTCACCGCCGCAGCGTATTCGTACTTCGCACTGGCCGGTCCGGCGTTCGGCTTCTTCGGCATCGGCGTCTGCCTTTACTTCTCGTCGCAAGGCGCGGCGAAGGTTGGCGGGCCCGTGCTCGCCGGGACGGTTCGGCTTCTCCTTGTCGCCATCGGCGGCTGGTGGCTCACGATCTCTGGCGCGCCGGCGTGGACGTTGTTCGCGCTGGTCGGAGGTGCGATGGTGGTGTTCGGCCTCACTACCGCGCTTACCATCAGGCTGACCCGGTGGAGCTAGGGCATGATCGGGAAAAGTGTGTAACGTTTTCCCTCGCGACAAACGCGAAGCGTCTGCGCGGAGATCATGCTCTCCGCAGTCTGCCGAAAAAGAGAACAGCGTTCCCGATCCGCGTGCAATGCGTTCGGTTCACAGATTCGGTTGTGTTCGCGGTCAAAGCGACTCATTTTCAGCCTGCCAGGTGTTTTGCGAGCGCGATCTTTTTTTCGAAAGCCCGCCCTTGCGGAATCACACCATGATCGCGCGAATATGAGATTGCAGGAATTAGCCGACTTGTTACGCAGGCCCCGCTTCTTGGGGAATGAGTCATGGCTTGCAGATTCGGATATGTGATCGCGATCGTTCTAGCGGCGCTCGCCGCACCTGCCGCGCACGCGCAAAGCGCGGCTGAGCCTACCGGCATTTGGCAGACCCAGGCCGGGGACGCCCACGTCAAGGTCAGCAAATGCGGCGGCGGCATCTGCGGCGTGGTCGTGAGCCTGCGCGAGCCGATCAATCCTGCGACCGGCAAGCCGCAGGTCGACAACAAGAATCCCAATCCGTCACTGGCCAACCGGCCGATCATCGGGCTGCGGCTGTTCTCCGGCATGCACGCCGTTGCCGCCAACAAATGGTCGGGGCAGATTTACAACGCCGACGACGGCGGCACCTATGCCAGCAGCATCACCGCGCCCGGCGACGGAACGCTGCGCGTCGAAGGCTGCGTCGGCGCACTCTGCGGCGGCGAGACCTGGACGCGGGTGGGACGGTAGGCATTGTCTCTTCTCCTTCTCCCCGCCCGCGGGGAGAAGGTCGGGATGAGGGGCTCTCTCTCCACGACACTAGAGCGCGATGAGATTAGGCCGACTCGTCATCGCGCTTCAGGTCCTTGTTTGAGCATGATCTCCGCGCAAGCGCTACGCGTTTGTCGCGAGGAAAACCGCTACGCACTTTTCCGGATCATGCTCTACTGAGCATCGAGCCCGCGAGAATCCCCTCACCCGCACTTCAAGCCACGCTTGAATCGCGACTCTCCTCGCGAGCGGGCTGTGGTCGAGAAAATTCGCTACCCCGTGCTTGCCTTCAGCGCGGTTGCCGCGGACGCGTAGCCGCCGCGGGCACCATCGATGAAATGCACATGGTCGCTGCGCATCACCGAGGGCGTGAAGCAGGTCATCATGGCGGCGTCCTGGCGATGCAGCCCGTAGCGAACGATGCCTTGTGAGGCCGCGGCCATAAGACGCTGCTCGAGTTCGGCCGCAAGCTCCGGCGTGCAATCCAGCACCATACGCAGCCCGTCGTCATATTTGCGGAAGTCGGAATTCTCGACGACCTGCCGCACATAGGTCTTCGGCACGAAGTTGCCGACCTTGATGCCGAAGCGCATCACGACATAGGCCCACAGCGTGAACACGAGCGCAATCGCGCGCCGCTTTGCGAGCGAGCCGCCGCGCGCGGCACGCGCCTCGTACTCGATCCCTTGCGGCGGCCAGCGCAGCGGCGGACCGGCGGAGGGCACCGGCCGCGCCCCATCGGGACTCCGCTCCACTCGCTCGATGATATCCTCGATCACCACGCGGAGCGCCGCGGGGTCAGCTCCTCGCGCCGGCATCACCAGCACCGACAGGATGACGCCGCGGGCGGATGGCATCTCCTCGAAGCGGCACGACAGCCCGGAGAGATCGGGCTGCGTGCCCGGCGGCGCCGGCTCGACGGCGAACTCGCCGCGTTTCATCGCCGCGTCCGCGAACGCCAGGCCGCCGCCGGAGAACATCGCGTAGGACAGATTGGCCGACGGCCCGAAGCGCGCGACGCGCACATCGGCGCCGGCGGCGCGGATCGCCGCGACCGGTATCAGCGCCACACGCATCATAAGCTCGAGATCGTCGCGAACCCAAGCCGCGGTCGCCGCCAGCGCTTCGCGGGCCCTGGCGAAATCGGACGGCGCGACCGCGAAGCTCGCGCCGTCACCGCCGAACACGAACGGGAATTCCCGGCCATCCAGCGCGTTGGTGATGGAGGCGATGACCGCGGCCCCGGCCACGTTGACCGCCTTGTAGCGCCGCGCGGCGATCGCCTTGGTCGATTCCACGATGTCGGCGACGCCGACGGTCCAGTCGCCGGGCAAGGGCGCGTACAGCGCCGGATCCATCAGGCTGGTAAAGCCGCGAAACACCGGAATGCCGCCGTAGAAGATCTCGCTGCCGTCAGTCGTCATGGTGCCGCCGAATTCGCCTTTGCGGAATGGTCTAGCAGATACGGATCAGTTTGGAATCGGGTTCTGGCGTAGCCCAGGAGCGAAGCGAAATCCGGGTTACAGACTTGTACCGTCATGCTGAGGAGGCCGCGACAGCGGCCGTCTCGAAGTACGACGGCCCCGGCTGCCCGAGCCGGGCCGTGCATCCTTCGAGGCTCGCTCTGCTCGCGCCTCAGGATGACGGGATAGGAGGGCCACGCGACAGGGATACGAGGCTCTACCCCCTCGCCAAACCCCGCAGCACGAGCTGGTTGACGCGGCTCGCGAACGCCGCGGGATCGTCGGGCATTTCGCCGTCGAGGATCTGGGCCTGCTCGAGCAGCAGGAACGACAGATCCTTTGCCTGTGTCTTGTCAGCCACGAGCGCGGCGACCAGCGGATGGCGCAAATTGATCTCGAGGATCGGCCTGGTGACCGCGCCGCGGCTCTGTTGCGCCAACAAGCGTTCAAGGGCGCGGTCCCGCGCGTCGCCGCCGGCGACGAGGCAGGACGCGCTCGAGGTCAGCCGCTGCGAGGCGCGAACGTCGGAGACGCGCTCGCCCAGCGCATCCTTGATCACGGCGATCGTCGTCGCAGCATCGGCTGTGGCCTCGTCCTTCTTGTCTTCAGCCTTGTCGTCGACAAGCGGGATCAGGCCGAAATCGATATCGCCTTGACTCAACGACTTGAGCGGCTTGCCGCCGAAATCGAGCGGCGCCGACGTCCAGAACGCATCGACCGGGTCGGTCAAGAGCAGCACCTCGATGCCGCGCGCGTGCGCCGATTCAAGCTTCGGGTTCGACTTCAGCCGCTCGATGCTGTCACCGACCAGATAGTAGATTTCGGTCTGGTTCGGCTTGAGGTCGTCGACATATTGCTTCAGCGAGCGCTTCTCGCCCGAGGTCGTGGTGAAGCGCGCCAGCGCCAGAAGCTTCTCACGCCGCTCAAAATCCTCCCACAGGCCCTCCTTGATGACGGGACCGAAGGCGTCCCAGATCTTGGTGAAGGTCTCCGGCTCCTTCTCGCCGAGCATCTCGAGTTCGCTGATCACGCGGGTGGTGACGGCCTTGCGAATCTGCGCGAGCTGCGGATTGTTCTGCAACATCTCGCGCGAGATGTTGAGCGGCAGGTCCTCGCTGTCGATCACGCCGCGGATGAAACGCAAATAGGCCGGCAGCAGATCGGCGTCGTCGGCGATGAAAACGCGGCGGACGTAGAGCTTTACCTTGCCCTTGCGCTCCACCTGGAACAGGTCGAACGGCTTTGTGGACGGCGCGAACAGCAGCACGGCGTAGGACTGCCGACCCTCGGCACGGTAATGCAGCGTCATCGCCGGTTCGTCGAAGGCGCCGGCGATCTGCCGATAGGCCTGCTTGTAGTCTTCCGGCGTCAGCTCGGATTTCGGCCGCTGCCACAGCGCGCTCGCCGAATTGATCTGGCGCGGCTCGCCCTCCTCCGGCACCAGCTCGATCGGAAACTGGATGTTGTCGGAATATTCGCGCACGATGCGCTCGATCTCGTAAGTCTCGAGATATTTGGCGGCGTCCTTTTTCAAATGCAGCACGATCTCGGTGCCGCGCGTCACGCGTTGGGCGGCCTCCTCGCTCGCCGGCGCGATCTCGAAGCCGCTGCCGCCTTCCGACGACCATGCCCACACCTCGTCAGCGCCGGCGCGGCGGCTCGTGACGACGATCTTCTCGGCGACCATGAAGGCCGCATAGAAGCCAACGCCGAACTGGCCGATCAGGTTGGCGCCGTCCTTGGCTCCGGTGAGCTTCGACAGGAACGACCTGGTGCCGGAGCGCGCGATGGTGCCGAGATTGTCGATCAGCTCCTGGCGGTCCATGCCGATGCCCGAGTCGATCACGGCGAGGGTGTTGGCCTTCTTGTCGGGCGCAATCCTGATCCTTGGCGGCGCGCCATCCGATATCAGCTCGGGCGCGGCGATCGCCTCGTAGCGCAGCTTGTCGCAGGCGTCCGATGCGTTAGAGATCAGCTCGCGCAGGAAGATGTCGGTCTCCGAATAGACCGAATGCACCATCAGGTGCAGCAATTCGGCGACTTCGGCCTGGAAGGGCTGGGACTCGGCGGCAGCAGTGGTGGTCATGAGCAACTCTGGCAAGCGTGGTGGCTGGAAAGCCCTGATATAGCGCGGCGGCGGCTCGTGACAAGATTTGCGGACGCTGCCGCGGCTCCGGGCCGGGCGGCGCGGGCGCCAGCGAGCTCATCCATGATCCGCGATCGCGGCGATGTAGCGCCGCACCGAACGGTCGAACGCCGCCCTGGCGCCGTCGGCGATATTCTTGCCCCACCAGGCGCCGTAGATGCGGTCGAAGGCGAGTGGCGCGACAGCGCGCGCAACCGCTTGCACCTTGGTCGCATTCAGCGGGATGTAATTCGGGAAGCTGTGCATGAAGCTGACCGAGCGGCGGTCCATCGCGACCATGGCGATGTCGCCGGTCAGGAGCGCCCCTCGCCCGTCCGCGCCGCTGCGCCAATGCAGCACGGTGGCGCCGGCGAAATGCCCGCCGGCGCGCACCAAGAGGATGTTGTCGGAGATGCGATGGCTGTCGCCCTGCCACGGCACGACGGACTGATATGGCCGCGTCACCCATTGCGCATCATCGCCGTGCAGATAAACCGGCGCATCGCCGAACGCCGCGCTCCAGTCGGCAACCGCGCCATAGAAATGCGGATGCGAGACCGCGATCGCCTTCAGTCCGCCGAGCGATCTGACATGCGCGATCGCCTCCGGCGTCGCCAGCGGCACGCAATCCCACATGACGACAGCATCGCCATCGGGCACAAGCAGCGCGCGTTGTCCGATCGCAAAGGATGGCTCCAGCCCAATGCCGGCAAGGCCGAGGTCGTCACGCCAGACCAGCTTGTGCCGCTGGGCGAGCTCGTCACGCGTCAGCCAGGTTTGGCCCTTCCAGTTCACAAACTGCCGCTCGTCCTCACAGATCGGGCAAGCAGGCGGCGGCGCAGCACTCTCGGAAAATTGTGCTCCGCATTGTTCGCAGGTCCAGAGGGGCATTGGCGGTCACCATCACTGACGATCCCGGAGAGCCGACCGCTCACAGGGTGCAACCATCACAGGCCAAGGCGTTTTATTGGCGCAGCGATGATTGGTCAAACTCGTGCTATGCAGATCAACTAGACTTGTTAGAGTAAGCTAACGCGCATCTTGCCAAATTGGAATTCGCAATACGCCGGAATGGGGCGAACCGATGCAGATCAGGGCCATCCTGCCGCCGCGCGGACGCGACTATCGACTCGATCTGCTGCGTGGCTTCGCCAACTGGGCGATCTATCTCGATCACATCCCCAACAACGCCGTGAACTGGATCACGCAGCGGAACTACGGATTCAGCGACGCGGCCGACCTCTTCGTCTTCATCTCCGGCTACACCGCCTCGTTCGTCTATGCGCGGATCATGCTGGAGCGTGGCTTCATCGTCGGCGGCACCCGCCTCGTCAAGCGCGCCTGGCAGATCTATGTCGCGCACGTCCTGCTGTTCGTGATCTACATCGCCGAGATCGGCTACCTCGCGCAGCGCTACCACGATCCGAACCTGGAGAACGAGTTCAACGTCGCCGGCTTCATGCACAATCCGGCCGAGACGCTCTATTACGGCCTCATCCTGGCCTTCAAACCGGTCAACATGGACGTGCTGCCGCTCTATATCGTGCTGATGCTGGTCTATCCCGTGGTGCTCTGGGCGATGTTGCGGCGTCCCAATCTGACGCTCGGCGCGTCATTGCTGCTCTATCTTGCGGCGCGCCAGTTCGGCTGGAACCTGCCGGCCTATCCGACCGGCTCGTGGTACTTCAATCCGTTCTGCTGGCAATTCATGTTCGTCCTCGGCGGATGGTTCGCGCTGGGCGGTGCTATCGAATCCATGCGCTTCATCCGCTCGCGCGCGTTCCTGGTGCTGGGCGGAGCCTATCTCTTGTTCGCGCTGGTCATGACGCTCGCCGGGCGCTTTCCCGAGCTCGCGCAATTGATGCCGGCCTGGCTCTATGACGCCTTCAATCCGAACGACAAGACCAACCTCGCGCCCTATCGCGTCGTTCACTTCATCGTCCTGGCCTTTTTCGTCACGCGCTTCCTGCGGCGCGATTGGGCCGGGCTCGCGTGGCCGATCGTCCAGCCCATGATCAAGTGCGGCCAGCAGTCGCTCGAGGTGTTCTGCTCCGGCGTCTTCCTCGCCGTCATTGCGCATCTGATTCTGGTCGAGGTTTCCGAAAGCATCTGGATGCAGATCCTGGTCAGCGCCGCGGGCATCGCGCTGATGACCGTGCTCGCCTACTACCGTTCGTGGTCGAAGAGGGTCGACAAGGCGCCCGCGAAGGCACCGGCCAGCACGACGCGGGCGGCGTAGATCAGGCAGGGCCGCGGCGCGGGCGCGCATCAAGCGCTCCTGCACGCGCGCTATTCGATCAACCGGAGTGCCGTTGCCAGGCGATCGAGTCCGTCATTTGAAGCAAGACCGAACCTCAGATATTCGCCTGACCAATCGAACCGGCGACACCAGACGTGGCGTCGTGCCAATTGAGCGTGAAGCGCCACCGCATCCGAACAGGCGGCGAGCCGAAACAGCGACGTTCCGCCGACAATCCGCAGGCCGGCGGCGACCAGCACGCGGTCGAGGTCCTGCGCCTTTCGAACAAGCTTTGCGCGCGTGTCGGCGGCCCATTGCTCGTCGCGCAGCGCGGCCGTGCCGATGTGAAGCGCGGGACCCGACACCGGCCAGGGTCCAACACTGGCCGCGATCCTCTCCACGATGTCGCGCCGGCCGACCGCAAAACCCAGCCGCACACCGGCCAGTCCATAGAACTTCCCGAACGAGCGCAGAATGACGGCCGGGCGCTCATCACTCATGCCCACCACACTGATCGCAGGGTCGACGTCAGCAAAGGCCTCGTCTACGATCAGCCAGCCGCCGCGCGAGTCCAGGCGCGCTGCAAGTTGCTCAAGCGAGTGGGAGCCGATGATACGGCCGTCCGGATTATTGGGATTGACGACGACGACATTTCTCGCGTGGGCAGGCACATCGGCGATATTGCTCACCGCGATTGTTTCGCGGCCCGCCCTTCTCCAGGCAGTTTCATGCTCGGCGTAGGTGGGCGCCAATATCGCGACCGGCCCCGGAGGAGCGAGGTGCGGAATCCACTGGATCAGCGTCTGCGTGCCGGCGGCGGCGGCAACGCAGGCGTTCCTGGGCACGGCATAGGCCTTCCGCGCGGCAAACATCGCGGCTTCCTGATCGGCAAGCGATGGAAGCCGGCACCAGACATTGGCGGGAAGCTCCTTCAATCCATCCCATGGCCACGGATTGATCCCGGTCGAAAGATCAAGCCAATCCGATGGGTCGCCGCCGTTGCGGGCAATCGCCTCCGTCAGGTCTCCGCCATGTTCCATGACGGCTTATTGCCATCATCCGCGGCGAAGCGCGAGAGGCCCGCGCAGCGATTTTCGAAGGCGCGCATTCCTATCTTTCTCGTATGCGGGCTCATGGCCGCGCAAGACTCGCATGCGGCGACGCTGCCTCGTATCGCGTCGATCAATCTGTGCACCGATCAACTGCTGCTGACCCTGGCCAATCCCGAGCAGATCCTTGGTCTCAGTCCGTATTCGCGGGATTCGCTGCGGTCCTGGAATTCGGACAAGGCCGAGGCCTTCCCAAAGCTTTCGGGCGAAGCCGAAGACGTTCTCCTGCTGCGGCCGGATGCCGTCGTTGCCGGCCGCTTTACCAAGCGCGCAACGCGGGAGCTTCTGAAGAACAAGGGCGTTCGCGTCGTCGAGTTCGATACCGCCCGCTCGCTTGATGGCGTCAAGAAGCAGATCCGTCAAATGGGCGCCCTGCTTCAGCAAGGCGAGCGTGCCGAGAGCGAAGTGCGGCGGCTCGATACGGCAATCGAGGCCGCCAGGGAGGCCA
Organism: Bradyrhizobium lablabi; assembly: GCF_018131005.1. Lineage (GTDB taxonomy): Bacteria > Pseudomonadota > Alphaproteobacteria > Rhizobiales > Xanthobacteraceae > Bradyrhizobium > Bradyrhizobium lablabi_D. The sequence goes on along the minus strand of NZ_JAFCJK010000023.1, from coordinate 21,655 downwards.
TGACGCGCCGCCCCTATCGCGTCCTTGCCCTGTCGCGGCGCGGTTATGTTTCCGGGGGAGACAGTCTCACGAGTTCCTTGCTGGAGACCGTGGGCCTGAAGAACGCCGCCAGCGAACTCGGCTACAAACAGGGCGGCTTCGCCTCGCTGGAGGCAATCGTCAGCCTGAGGCCCGATTTCCTGCTAGTGTCCGACGGCGGCGATTTTGCCGAGGATGAGGGGAAGGCCTTCCTGCTGCATCCAGCCCTTGAACGCTTCTATCCGGCGTCCAGGCGGATCGTGATCCCGGAGAAGTTGACGGTGTGTGGCGGTCCCGTGCTGGCCGAGGCGTTGAAGCGCATGGTTTCCGAGTTCGATCGCGTGGCCAAATGACATGGCGGCCGGACACCCTGCCACCGTCGTTGTCCTCGCCCTCGCGTTTGACGCCTTGATCGGTGATCCGGACCTCGTGTGGCGCAAGCTGCCGCATCCGGTTGCCTGGATGGGCGCCGCGATTTCCCAGATCGATCGCAGCCTGAACAACGAGCGGTGGTCCGCCGCCCGGCGAAGGGCCACCGGCTGCGTGGCGGTCGCTACGCTGGTTTCGGGCTCATATGTCGCCGGGTTGCTGATCGAGCAGGCGCTCGGCCAGAGCGTCGCCGGCCTCCTCGCGCAAGGGCTCATTGCCTCGATCTTTGTCGCACAGCGCAGCCTCTACCAGCATGTGGACCGGGTGCGCGCGGAATTCGCGGCGGACGGACTTGCCGGCGCGAGGCGGGCGGTGTCCATGATCGTTGGCCGCGAGACCGGACAGCTCGATGCCAGCGGCGTATCGCGGGCCGCCATCGAATCCTGCGCGGAGAACTTTTCCGATGGCGTAGTGGCGCCGGCCTTCTGGCTCGCCATCCTCGGATTGCCGGGCCTCCTGGTGTACAAGGCGGTCAACACCGCAGACTCGATGATCGGTCATCGCACCATCAGGCACGAATCGTTCGGCTGGGCGGCGGCGAGGCTTGACGATCTCCTGAACCTTGTTCCGGCCCGCCTCGCAGCGCTGATCCTGGCGCTGGTGTCTCCGATAGCCGGCGGCTCGGTGACGGGCACGCTCAAGATCGTGTGGCGCGATGCGTCGATGCACCGTTCGCCAAATGCGGGATGGCCCGAGAGCGCGATGGCCGGCGCGCTGGGCCTTGCGCTCGCGGGCCCCCGGCAATATGGCGACAAGCTTGTGAACGACCCGTTCCTGAATGCGGCCGGACGGCTGACAGCGGAGCCTGGCGACATCAGAAGGGCGCTCAACGTCCTGATCGCGGGTTGTATGCTGGAGGCGGTCGCCTATGCGGCGCTGGCGCTGGTCGTTTGACGGCTGTGCGCAATCTTGATCATCTGATCCACGTCAAGATGCGTTTCCAGATGATCCGCAAGCGCATCGAGCGCAGCTTCTATCCTCGCCTCATAGGCGAGAGAGGAGGCGATGCCAAAGCGCGAGAGCCACGCTTTGCGGAAGGCGTCGCCAGCGAACAATCCGTGCAGATAGGTGCCCTGAACCCGTCCGTCTGTGGACGACGCGCCATCGGCACGGCCGTCGACCATAACAAGCGGGCGCGCGCAGTCCGCGCCTTCGCTGCGGCCGAGGTGGATCTCATAGCCCACGACCGGGCTTCCGGTCGGACAATGAACGCCGCGCACCAGCGTGGTTGATTTGTCGGCGCTCATTGTCGTGGTGACATCGAGCAGACCCAGCCCTTCGACGACGCCGGGCGAACCGTCGACGCCTTCGGGATCGGCGATGAGCCGGCCAAGCATCTGGTAGCCGCCACAGATTCCGAGAACGTGGCCGCCCCTGCGCGCGTGAACCTTGATATCGATGTCCCAGCCCTGGGCGCGCAGGAAGGCGAGATCTCCGATCGTCGACTTGCTGCCCGGCAGGATGACGACATCGGCTTCCATCGGGATCGGTTCGCCGGGCCGGACAAACACCAGCCGCACGCCGGGCTCCATCCCCAACGGATCGAGATCGTCGAAATTCGCGATCCTGGACAGCACCGGAATGGCGATCGTTCTCGTCGCCGAGGACGGCTGCGCGCGATCAAGATCGACGGCATCCTCGGCGGGCAACCAGGCGGCCTGTGGAAGCCAGGGCACGACCCCGAGCGACGGCCAGCCGGTGAATTGCGACACCGCGCGGAGGCCATCATCGAACAGACGGGGATCGCCGCGAAACTTGTTCACCATGAAGGCGCGGATTCGTTCGCGTTCCCCCTGCGGAAGCAGCAGGTGCGTGCCAACGAGACTTGCGATGACGCCGCCGCGATCGATGTCGCCCATCAGAACCACGGGGACGTCAGCGGCTTCCGCAAATCCCATATTGGCGATGTCGCCATCGCGCAGATTGACCTCGGCCGGACTTCCCGCGCCCTCGACCAATACGATGTCCGCCGCTCCTGCCAGGTGAGAAAAGCTCTCGAGGACGGCCGGCAGCAGCGCTGGCTTCCTTGCCAGATAGTCCCTGGCGCGGAGCGTACCGCGCCGCTTTCCCTGAACGATGACCTGAGCGCCGGTATCGGTCTCCGGCTTGAGTAACACCGGGTTCATGTGAACACTCGGCAACATTCTGGCTGCCCGCGCCTGAACGGCCTGCGCGCGGCCGATTTCCCCGCCATCCGCCGCAACGGCAGCGTTGTTCGACATGTTTTGCGGCTTGAACGGCGCAACCTTGAGGCCACGCCTGACCAAGGCACGCGCAAGGCCGGCGACGATCGTAGACTTACCGGCATTGGAGCCGGTAGCCTGGATCATCAGCGCCGGCGTCGGTCGGCTCATCAGAACTCGATCCCCTTCTGACCCTTCACTCCGGCGCGGAACGGATGCTTGATCAGGGTCATTTCCGTCACGAGGTCGGCCATCTCGATCAGAGCGGCATGAGCATTGCGACCGGTGATCACGACGTGCTTGTCTGCAGGCTTTTCGTTGCGCAGGAAGGCGACAACGTCCTCGATCGGAAGATAGTCGTAACGAAGCACGATGTTGAGTTCATCCAGCAGAACCATCCGATGGCGGTTGTCACGGATCAATTCCTTGGCGCGCTCCCAGCCTTTCGTTGCGGCCGCGATGTCCCGTTCGCGATCCTGGGTTTCCCAGGTAAAGCCCTCGCCCATGATGTGCATCGTGACGAGTTCGGGAAACTTCGCCAGCACGCGCGCTTCCCCCGTGTCCCACTTCGGAGACTTGGTGAATTGCACCACGGCGACCGGATAGCCATGGCCGATGTGACGGAAGACCATGCCGAGTGCCGCCGACGTCTTGCCCTTGCCGGTGCCGGTGTGGACGATCAAGAGGCCCTTCTCGCCGGTCTTCGTAGCCATGATCTTATCGCGCGCGGCCTTGTGCTTGCGCGCCTTCTCGCGATGACGCGCATTCTCGTCGCTCGCATTTTCGACTGGATCGCTCATGCGGTTTCCTTGATTGGCTGTCGGAGGGATTCGGAAATCAGATCACCCGCACGGTTGGACCGCGGCGCCCATAGCCCGCGCCTGACGGCCTCCGAAAATCTTTCAGCCACCTCCCGCAACGCCGCGGGATTTGCGTCCGACATGAAGCCACGCACCTTCTCATCTTCCAGATAGGCCGCGAACAGCTGATCGAAATGATGGCTCGAGACCGCGTCGGTCGAGGCGGCAAAGCCGAACAGATAATCCACCGTCGCGGCGATCTCGAAGGCGCCCTTGTATCCATGACGCATCACGCCCGCAATCCACTTTGGATTTGCGGCGCGGCCACGCACCACACGGGAAATCTCTTGCGACAACGATCTGGCTACCGGTGTTTCCGGACGTGACGTGTCGAGATGCGCTATTCGGGGCGAACGGCCGCGCAACACTCCGACCGTCGCGGCCAGGCCGCCCATGAACTGATAGTAGTCGTCGGAGTCCAGAATGTCGTGTTCACGGTTGTCCTGGGCCTGAACGACGACATCGACGTCGGCCAGACGATCGGCAAAGTCCTCCCGCGCCCCGTTTCCTTCGCCGCCGCTGCCGTAGGAATAGCCGCCCCAGTCGAGATAGACATCGGCGATATCGGCGCGGCTGTCCCAGCCACCTTCATCGATCAAGGCCTGTAGTCCCGCTCCGTAGGCCCCGGGCTTGGAGCCGAAGACACGGCTGGTGGCGCGGCGCTCGGCGAGCTTGCTTTCGACGCCGCTTGCTTCGAGCGCCTGCCGGCGTCTTCGCACGTTGGCCGCGATCGGATTGGCGTCATCAGGTTCGTCCAGCGACGCCACGGCGGCAACAGCGCTCGCGATGATATCCATCTGCGTCGGGAAGGCGTCGCGAAACAGTCCCGACACGCGAAAGGTGACGTCAATGCGTGGGCGCCTGAGCTCGGACAGCGGTATTATCTCGAACCCGGTGACGCGTCCGGACGCCTGCTCCCAGACCGGCCGAACGCCGATCAGCGCCAATGCCTGCGCGACGTCGTCGCCGCCCGTGCGCATGTTGGCGGTGCCCCAGGCTGACAGTGCGATCGTGCGCGGCCACTCGCCGGCTTCCTGCCAATAGGCCTCGACCAGCCGCTCCGCCGCCAATCGGCCAATCCGCCACGCCGACGGCGTCGGAACGGCGCGGACGTCGACCGCGAAGAAATTGCGTCCGGTCGGAAGCACGTCCGGACGTCCTCGCGTCGGCGCCCCCGACGGACCCGGATGCACAAATCCGCCGTCGAGCGCTCGCAAGAACGCTGCGACCTCCTCCTGCCCGCTTGCCTGGATCGATGGCCTGAGCCTTGTCTCGATCCACCGCAAGACGGCAGTGGTGCGCGTCCATGACGCGTCCGGATCTCGCTTGCCTGATACAAGCGACAGCGCCAGCATCTCGATGCGCTCGACGGTATCGCCATTGCTGCGCCACAGGGAGGTGTCGATGGCGGCAAGCGCGTGCGGCCGCGGTCCGGCAAACGCTTGCGCCAGGTCGCGGGTCAGCGGGTCGAACTCGCCGAGGCCGAGGTCGAACGCCAACGATCGGTGCAACGAGGCGTCCTCGGGCCGGCTGTCCGATCTCGGCAGGCGCGCGATCGACACCGCAAGCTCAGCGCAACGGCTTTCATCCGGCGCGCAGCCGAAGACATGCAGCCCGTCGCGGATCTGGAGCTCCTTCAGATCGCAAAGATGCGCGTCCAGCGCACGGAGCGCTTCGCCGACCGGCATGTCACGCGTCACGTTGATATCAAGATCAAGTCGATTTGCCCTCGCCATCGACAGGATATCCTCGGCGATGGCCGCCGCGCGCCTGGGATCAAGATCGGCCGCGACCGAATATTCATCGACCATCGCTTCGAGCCGGGCGAGATCGTCATGCAGCTCCGCGCGCGCCAAAGGCGGTGTCAGGTGATCGATGATGACAGCGGAGGTGCGGCGCTTGGCCTGGATGCCCTCGCCCGGATCGTTGACGATGAAGGGATACAGATGCGGGAGCGGACCAAGCACGGCGTCCGGCATGCATTCGGCCGAAAGCCCCGTGCTCTTGCCGGGCAACCATTCGAGATTGCCGTGCTTGCCAAGGTGAACGATGGCATGCATCGCGAAGACGCCGCGGAGCCAGAGATAGAACGCAAGATAATGGTGCGGGGGAACGAGATCGGGATCGTGATAGGTGGCCTTGGGGTCGATGTTGTACCCGCGCGCCGGCTGCACGCCGATAACGACATTGCCGAACGGGTGCAGGCCAAGGCGGATGACGTCGCCCACGACGCAGGGATCGTTTGCCGGACTGCCCCATTGCGTGGTCACCGCCTCCCTGACTTTCAGCGGCAATGTCGAGAAGGCGGCCTCATACTCGGCAAGCGGCCATGACACGCCGCCGCTCCTTGCGGCGCGATCAACGAGATCGTTGGTCGGTCCCGCCTGCAGCAGGCGCATCGCATCGGCTGCCGTGGGCGGCGCGTCATGGATGTCGTAGCCGGCCGACGCCATGGCGCAAAGCAGCTCGATCAGGCTTTGCGGCGTATCGAGCCCCACGCCATTGGCAAGACGGCCGTCGCGGTTCGGATAGTTCGCCAGCACGATCGCCACGCGCCTGTCCGCGCGTGGCGTTTGCCGAAGCTTGACCCAACCGAGCGCAAGCTCGGCCGTGGCCTGGATGCGATCCTCGGCCGCCACATAGGTTGTGGGGGTAAAGGGGCCGAGGCTCGGCCCAGGCTCCTTGAAGGCGATGGCATTGGCGAAGATGCGGCCATCGACCTCGGGCAAGACGACGTGCATCGCAAGATCGCGGGGATTGAGACCGCGTCGTGACGCTTCCCAGGTCTTCCGCGAGATGCCGGCGAGCGCGACCTGCAAGACCGGGCATCCGACGCCGGAGAGGACGCCGGAACTGTCGCCGGCCTTCGCGGTGGCAAACGCGGTGGCGTTGACCACGATGTCGGGAGGGAATGCGGCCAGCGCCGCGCGCAGGAACGCGAGCGAGCGCTTGTCCTTCAGGCTCGTGAGGTAGATGCCAATTGGGTTGAGGCCGCGCCTGCGCAGCTCAAGGCACAGCGCATCGATCCCCGCGGTATCACCGCCAGATACCAGAGCACGGTAAAAGATGATAACGGCGTTTGGCTGAGCGCTTGTCCGCGGCTCCCCGCGCCAAAATCCCGCTGCCGGCATTGGCCTGGCGGACGGCGGCCGCTCCCCGTAACCCGTGAGATGCGCCGCGAAACGAAGCGCAAGTCCGGCATTGTCCACCCCGCCCTCGCTGCAATACCGCCACAGCGCATGTGTGTCTTCGGCACCTAGCGTCCCTCGTGCGGCCAAGGCGCGGTTCCACTCCATTTCCCCGGGAATGCAGGCGAACAATGCTCCACGCTGAAGCGCATCCCGCCGCAAGCTGTCGACGCCATAAGGCCAATAGCTTTCGCCGCCGAGCATGCGCAGCACAACGATCCTGGCCCGGCGCAACGTGCGCTCGACGTAGAGATCGACCGATGCCGGATGCCCCAATGCAAGAAGGTTGGTCAGCCGGACGCTCGGGAAGTCCGGCGGCATCGTGGCGAGCGCCGCACCGAAAGCCGAGAGATCGCTGTCCGCCGCCGACAATATGACGATGTCGGCCGGATCCTGTCCCAGGTCTCTGGCGACGTCACCGTCGTCGATGGTCGCGTGACTATCAAGCTTGAGGTGCATGGTAGCGTCCCGGGCGGTTACGTCGACAGGATGCGCCGCGCCGCGCCGGCGTCAAAGCCCTTGAGCCCGATGACCACGAGATGCTCGCCCTGCCTGGCGTCGGGCCGCGCAAATGCCAGCTCGACGCGGCCGCCGACGGCCTGAACCACGATCGGCGCCGGCTTTTCCGCAATTCGGGCATAGCCCTTGACCCGCAGCACGCCCGGAAGGCTCAGCGCATCGCCGACGCGCCCGCGCATCTCGTCGATGCTTGCGGCCGCGGATGGTCGAACGACGATGCTGTCGAAGTCGTCGTGATCGTGCTCCTCCTCCTCGTCGTGATGACCGACCCGCGCGGCCAGATCATTCTCGGCGCCTGCGCCCATGCCGACCAGAATTTCTGGCGCGAGATGTCCGCGTGAGCGAACGACGCGCACGCCGGGCCGCAAGGCCGCCGCAAGCCGCGCCTCGATGTCGGAGAGCGCGGCGGGCGCGACAAGGTCGCTCTTGGAGAGCACGACGAGGTCGGCGCAGGCGAGCTGATCCTCGAACACCTCCTCGACGGGATCGTCGTGATCGATCGGCTTGGCGTCGCCAAGCCGGGCCGCGACCAAATCGTCGTCGAGCACGATCCGCCCTTCGGTCAGAGCGAGCGCATCGACGACGGTGACGACCCCGTCGACGGTGGCGCGGGTGCGGACCGCCGGCCATGCGAAGGCCTTGAGCAGCGGCTGCGGCAGCGCGAGGCCGGAGGTCTCGATGACGATCGCGTCGAGCGGCTTTTCGCGCGTCAAGAGCTTGTCCATGGTCGGGACGAAGTCGTCCGCGACCGTGCAGCAAATGCATCCGTTGGTGAGTTCGACGATGTCTCCGGGAGCGCAGGTCTTGGCGGCGCATTCCTCGACGAGACCTCCGTCAAACCCGGCGTCGCCGAACTCATTGACAATGACCGCGATGCGGCGGCCATCGGCCTGCGTCAGCAGGGAGCGGAGCAAGGTGGTTTTTCCGGCACCCAAAAAGCCGGTGAGCACCGTGACGGGAACACGAGACATTGTCAGAACTCCTTGCAGCGCTTCAGCCATAGCGGGAGACCGGCCGCGACGAACACCACGTTTGGCACCGCGGCTGCGACCTTTTGATTGAGGCGGCCCTGGGCATCGCGAAATGCCCGGCCGAGCGGGTTGTCCGGGACGAGGCCAAGCCCGACCTCGTTGGAAACGAGAACGACCGGACAGGCGGCCTCGCCAAGAAACTGCGCGAGGCGAGCCGCTTCGGCTTCGAAATCGCCCTCGGCGAGCATCAGGTTCGACAACCAAAGCGTGAGACAGTCGACGAGGATGGCACGATCAGGACGACACAGCTCCGCCAACCGGTCGACCAGAGCGATTGGCTCCTCGATCGTCGTCCAGTCGCCACGGCGTCGATCACGGTGACGGTCAACGCGCTGACGCATCTCTTCGTCGCCGATCGTCGCTGTCGCGAGATAGAGCCGCGCCAGGCCGCAATCGGTGATCATTCCCTCGGCAAAGGTGGACTTTCCGGAACGCGCTCCGCCGAGCACCAATGTCGTCGACAGTCCCGTCACTTGGGCGCGCTTCCATCGTCAGGCGACCAGCGCGACGGCGGTATCCGGGCAACGATGCCCTTGCGCAGCACTTCCGCGCGCTGCCGCCACGGCACCAGTCCATAGTCTGCGCCCTGATATGCCTGCACGAACGACAGGAGATCGTCCGCGGCTTCGACCTGGAGGTCGCCGAACAGAAATGTGTATCCGCCGGAGCTGGAAACGGCGACCGTCGTCGGGCGCTTGCAGACGCTCAGGCATTGCACACGGCGCAATTGCACATCCGCGCCCATGCGGTCGGCAGCCGCCTTCACGGCCTCGAACAGGTCCGGGCCGACCAGAATTCCGTCAGCGGTCTTGCAGGTGATGCAGATGCTCACGACCGGCACGTCGTGCGTCGCGGCCTGGGAGCATGACGCCTCTGCGGGCGGCAGCTCGCCGGCCATCCTATCGAGATCTTCGCGATCCATCCTGTCGCTCGTGTTACGGGCTGCAGCAGCCGCGAGCTTTGTCGGATCGCGTCCGATGACCAATCGTCATCCAACTCGCCTCGTCCGGTGCACCCCGCCCGACGAGCCTCCAAAGCACAATGCGCGATGGCAGGTCTCCTGGCTCGCGGGTCTTAGCCTTTCGCCGCCTTCCCGGATACTCCAGTGGCTTTGGCTATGGCTCGCCGCTTACAGTTGCGGGGGCAGCGCCGGCATTGAGCGAACTCGCACCGGCTTCCCTTTTCACCTTCGCGAACGAAGGACCATCATGAGCACGCTAGCCGCCAGGCCGGTCCTGGTCAACCACGGTTGACCGGCTGACCTGCTTGGGTCACTTAGAGCCGGCATCGAGGATTCCATGACCGCCGAAACGACCTGGCAGGCCCCTGCCATAAGCGCTCTCGATCCCGCCGTTGCCGCGGCGATACGTGCCGGGATCGACGGCAAGGCGAAACCGCGGGGATCGCTTGGACGTATCGAAGATTTGTCCACGCAGCTCGGAATGATCGCGCATCCGTCATCGGCAAAATTCGAACGGGCGGTCCTGCTGGTCTTTGCCGGTGATCATGGGATTACCGAGGAAGGCGTTTCGCAATATCCCTCGACGGTCACAGCCGCCATGGTCGCGACCTATTTGGCGGGGCGCGCCAGCGCGAACGCCTTTGCCGCCGCCGCCAATGTCGGCATCCGTGTCGTCGATGCAGGGGTCGCGGCCGAATTGCCGGCGCATCCCGGTCTCATCCGACGCAAGATCCGGCCTGGCACCGCAAATTCCGCCCGACAGCCCGCGATGTCCGACCGGGAGGTGAGCGTGGCGCTGACGACGGGCCACGATATCGCGGTGGCCGAGATCGATGCCGGCAATGACATCCTCGCGCTGGGAGAGATGGGTATCGGCAACAGCGCGTCTTCGGCGCTGCTGGCGCATCGATTGGCACCTGCCCCGCTGGACGATTGCATCGGCATGGGAGCGGGCCAGAACGAACCGGGCATGGCACGAAAGCGGGCTGCGATCCACAAGGCCGCGAATCGCAGCGATGCCCAGGCCCCGATCGACGTCATGCGCGAGTTCGGCGGACTCGAGATCGCGATGATGGCCGGCGCAGTGCTCGGAGCCGCGTCGCGACGCCGTCCCGTCATCATCGACGGATTCATCTGCTCGGTCGCAGCACTCGCTGCGGTCAGACTCGCTCCGGCCGCCCGCGACTATTGCATTTTCGCCCACAGGTCCGCGGAGAAGGGACACCAAGCCGTCCTGGCAAGCCTGGAGGCACAGCCGCTGCTCGATCTGGGAATGAGGCTTGGCGAGGGGACCGGCGCCCTGCTCGCGGTCCCGCTGGTCCGGGCCGCCTCGCGCCTGTTGTCCGATGTCGCGGATCTCGAGGACGTCCTTGCCGGACGGCTCTAAGATGTGTCCAGGACGCTTCTTCGACGCGGCGCGCTTCCTGACGATCCTGCCGATCGGACCGTCGGATGACCGTCCCGATTCCGAATGGCTGGCGCGGTCGCTGAAATTCTTTCCGGCGGTCGGCTTCCTTGTCGGGCTCGTCTCCGCGGCCGTCCTTCTGCTCGCCAGCCCTCTCTGGGGACCGACCATCGCCGCGCTGCTGGCGGTGCTGGCCGGCAGCGTCGTGACAGGCGCCCTGCACGAGGACGGCCTTGCCGATACGGCGGACGCTTTCGGCGGCGGCTGGACGCCCGAGCAGCGCACCGCGATCATGAAAGACAGCCGCATCGGGACTTTCGGCGCGCTCGCGCTCATCTTCAGCGTTGCGCTGAGGGTTGCCGCACTCGCGCTCATGCCGCCTTCGATGGCCGCCGGCGCATTGCTGGTCAGTGGCGCAGCCTCGCGCGCCTCGTTGCTGCCGGTCATCGACAGGATGAACTATGCCGGCGACACCAGCGCAATGAAGGTCAGCTATTCGCACTCCCCTCTGCGAGGGAGCGAATATTGCTTCGCCGGCGCCACGCTCGCGCTCGCATCGGCACCATTGATCGCAACGTTCACACCAGTGTTTCTTTTGCCGCTGTTCGGAAGCGCGGTCTGCGGCGCGATGATCGCGGCGGCGCTCGCGCTTTGGTCACGCCGATCGATTGGCGGCTACACAGGCGATGTGCTCGGCGCCATCGTGCAAACATTCGAGATCAGCTTCCTGCTGGCGCTCGCGGCGTCGACACCGACGGCCAATTGAGCGGCAGGACAAATGGCGTTCCCTCGAACGCATCGGCGCCACGGCCGATCCTCGCGATCGCCTCCACCATGTCGCCGCCTCGTCCAAGCAGGCCATCGGCAATGGAGATCATCAGCCGGTTCGGCGTGGCCGATACGGAACGCCGGCGAAGCTCTTCGGCAATCTCCCGCTCGAGGCCGGGATTTCGATCGCAAGCGAGAATATAAGCCGCCGCGCTCGACCGGCTGATTCCGGCAAAGCAATTGACGATCACTCTGGCTTCACCGACGTTCCGGCCAAAATCGATAATTGACCGGACGATTTCGGCGTTTGGCGGAACAAGTCCCGGCCGCGGTTCGACGATGTCATGGAACGACAGATCGAGCTGGCGCCTGCAGTCGAACGCGGAGCAATCAAACCTTTCGTGGCCCGGCGAAAACAGCGACAGCAGCGCGAACGGGCCGGCTCCGCGGGCGAGCTGCGCTAGCTGGCTCAGCGGGCACACGATGACACCTGAGATATCGCGGGAGCTGCGCTCGCTCATACCGTTCTCATCGATGCTGCCTCGCCAGACGTTGCGCCGCAATCATGCTGAAGATCACCACTTGAACGAGGCGGCCAGCTCATAACTGCGCGGTGCGCCTAGGATGACCTGATCGGTGTAACCGGGATCGCCCCATGCGGCATACCGCCTGTCGGTCAGGTTCTTGACGCGGAAAGTTATCCGCGTCCGCTCGACATCGCGGAAGTATCCCTTGGGCAGGTCGATGAAGGCATAGACGTCCGCGATCGTGTAGCGATCCATCGTCACGAGATTGTCCTGGAAATTGAAGCGATCGCCGACGTGACGTACCAAAGTGCCGATTTCGACCGGCCATGGCGTCGCAAAACGATACGACGCGCCGGCATTGACGACAAGGTTCGGCACGTTGGGCGGCGTCATGCCGGAGTACGACTGGAACGCTCCGGCTTCGTCCACATAGCTGAAATTCACGAAGCGCGACTGCACGATCGCGGCGTTGCCCCAAAGCTTCAGTCCGTCGATCGGGGTCACGGCCGCCGCGACTTCAATACCCTTGGTCCTGATCTTGCCCGCGACATTGAACGTGATGCCGCTCTCCGGCACGTAGACATTCTGCCGCTCGATATCGAACAGCGACACCGTGGCCTCCATTTTCCTGTCGGCACTGAGCAGCTTGACGCCCGTCTCATACGTCCGCGACGTCGTCAGAAGCAGCGGCACTTGCGGCGCGAGGATGAAGATATTGGCGACAGTCGGATCGGCCGCCGTGGCATACTGTCCATACCACATCACGCCGGGCGCAACGTCCCAGGTAAATCCGGCTCGTCCGGTGACCGGATTGAAGGGCTTGCTGAACGGATAGCCGCGATCCGTTCGCAGCACCCTATCCGGAGAAAACCGCGTGCGCGCCAGATCGATCTCCTCGAAGCGGATGCCCCCGATCAAGGCAAAGGTCGAGGTCACCTTGAGACGGTCCTCGAAGGCCAGCGAAACATTGTCGAGATGCGTATAGATCTTCTCGTCGCTGCGGGGACCGTAGAGACCTCGATCCGGATTGATCAGCTCGACAATATCCGAAAAGAACAGCGTGTCCTGCGAGACATTGAACTGCTGACTGCTCGCCGCCACCGTGGCAACGAAGCGATTGTCCATCCCGCCGATATCCGAGTTGACGGTCAGGTCCGTGATGTTTCCGTACAGCCGTTGCGCGTGATCGAGTGCCAACCGTTCGCGGTAGACGTTGTTTGGCCCGGAATCGTCAAACGAGTTGATCTCGTTGTTGAACCAGTGCCGGTGCGCATCGTAGCCGTAGACCTGGCTCCTGAGCGAGACATTGCTGGTGATGTCCCACTGAAAGCCGCCGCGGAGCCAGAGTTCGTTTGCCCCGCTGTGATTGTCCAGCACGTTGTAGGTCGTGTTCAGCGTGCGCGCGTCGACCGTGACCGGGTTGAGCGTACCCGTGTGCCCATTCAGGTAGTAGTTGGTCCACAGACCCGAGACGATTCCGACGGTCGGGATGACACCGGGCGCATTGGCCGGCACGAGGGGCGTGCCCCAGTAGAAGCGATCCTTGTCCTGCTTGTATTCGGCCGCGCCCCAGACCCTGAAATTGTTGGTGACGCGGTAGTTGAGCTGACCCGACACGTCGGTCAGCTTCGAGAATGTATCGTCGATGAAGCCCTGGTCGTTCGCATACGTGGCGTCGAATCGATAGTCCAAACCGTCGATCAGCGTGCTGCCACCCGAACCATAACCCGCGCGATACCCTTTGAAGGAATCGACTGACGTGAACGCGTCGTTGACGATCGGTCCGGTGGTCGGAGCCTTTGTCACGTAGTTGACAGCTCCGCCTGTTGCTCCGATGCCGGACAACAGCGACGAGGGCCCTTTCAGGATTTCGACCCGGTCGAGATTGGCCGTGTCCATGGGACGGCCCGTCATCGTTGAGGGACCGATCTTGATATCGTTGTAGAGCGTGTTGATCTGGTCGCCGGTGAAGCCGCGCATGGAGAATATCGAGGGCGCTCCCGGCGCGTCGCCGCCGGTCACGCCAACCGCGGCCTTGGCGGCATCGGTCGTGGTCCGAAGTCCCAGATCCTCGATGGTCTTCTTGTCGATGACCTCGACCGCCGCCGGCGTCTGCCGCGCCGTCAGGCCGAGCCGCGAGCCGACCTCGGTCACGACGTTTCCATTGAGCGGCGTCGGAGCAGCTTCGCTGGCCGGCTTGGCCGGGGACGCGGTGCTCGTTCGGGACGCGCGAGGGCGGCCGGCGACGCGTGCCGTCCGCCTGCCGTCCTGCCGCGCGGGGACGACATTGCGATCCGGCCTTGGCTTCGGCGGCGGCGAGACCGTGATCGGGCTCAGCGCTTCGCCCGGCGCTCCCATGCCTTGGGCCGACGCCGTGGACGACAGAAAGCCCGACGAGAGGAGAGCAAGCGTGAGCGGCGCAACAAGGGCCGTATTCCGCCGCATCCTGGCGGGGTCACCGGCTCGATCGGAATCGGCGCAAAGATGGAGCTGCCTGAGGCCCCCACGATTCTTATGAATGTTCACTACAGTGCTCAGCGGCGAAGCGACAACACGTCACCGCGGAGCCTCGCGTTCTGCCATCGCCCAAGCGGCAGAAGCACCGGCTACTCTTCCGACATCGGAGCACCCCGCCCGACGCGGCCACGCGTGACCATGACTGGTAGCAGGTTTCCTGGCTTGCGGGTCCTGGTCTCCGATCACCTTCCCAGAGTCAAAACGGACTCCAGTGGCGTATTTGATCGTCGACTATCCGCCTACAGTTGCGGGGGCAGCCGCGGAATTGCCCGTCGCAACGGACGCACCGCATTCCCTTTGATCAGCCCTTGCGGGCACTACCGCTCGGCACCTTGGCATCGGTACGTTATCACGTCAATATGACGGCAAGGAAGCAACGCTTGGACAGATCATGCGGCCGGCAATCGCCCATTCCTGCACATCCCATCGATGAGTATTGATTCTGTCTGGCGAAACGATCTCGACGCATTGGCCTTTCGCCCTCCCGGGCATGCGGGTTTCTGCGTCATTCATCGCCGCGCCTTCCGCGCCCTGCTTGGCTCCGAGCCTTCGGCGCAGCAAAGCATCAATTTCTACCAACAGTACCGGGACGTCTTTGCCGCGGCTGCGCTTGAAAAGATCGCGCGCGCGCAAATCGAACAGACGGTGAACTTCAACATCAACAGCCGCGACGTCAGGCGCCAGCTGAAAAATTTCGTCGCGCCGCCATCAGTGGTCCGCTAGAATGCGAGACTCAATGAGGTTTCAAGATGCAAACGTCGCAGTCCGCCAACATTCCCGTCGCGGTGACCAGTTCGAATGTGCTGGCGCAGGCTCTGCTTGCTATTGCGCTCGGCGTCTTCGTCGTCGGAATGGTCGGCTTCTCGCACATCAGCGCCGTCCATAACGCCGCCCACGACGTGCGCCACGCAAACGCCTTCCCCTGCCACTGAAGATCGATGCAGGTTTTCCGGTCTATCGTGTTCTCGGCTGTTCTGGCCGGGCTGATGGTTGGCGCCGTGGTCTCCGCCTGCCAATTCTTCACGACGGTGCCGCTGATCCAAAAGAGCGAAGTCTACGAAAAGGCCGCCGCTCACGTGCAACATCAGCATACGGGCGCCGGCAGCGATGCCGCGCATCATCATGAGGCGGAGTGGGAGCCGGAAGAGGGCTTCCAGCGCAACGCGCTGACGGTTGGGGCAAACATCCTCACGGCGATCGGCTTTGCGCTGATTCTTGCCGGCATCTATGCGATCCGGCAGCGGCCAGTCTCCTGGAGGGAAGGTCTGTTTTGGGGACTTGGCGGCTTCGTCGTGTTCGTGGCCGCGCCCGGCCTCGGCCTGCCGCCGGAGCTGCCGGGCCTTCCCGTGGCTGATCTGACCGCACGACAATTGTGGTGGATCTTCGCGGCTGGATCGACGGCAGCCGCGCTCTATCTTCTGGCGTTCCGGCGCGAGGCGTGGGCTGCCGTTCTTGGGCTTGCCCTGTTCGCACTTCCGCATCTGGTCGGCGCGCCGGTCGCGCCAGAGGGGCATAGCGAGGTACCGGCTTCGCTCTCGCACCAGTTCGTCGTCGCGGTCGCCTTGACCGGACTATTGTTCTGGAGCCTCCTCGGCGTCACGACGGGCTGGCTCTACGGCAAGATCTCCGAGCGCGAGCGTTAAATCCGGTCCCGGAAGGCCGCGTTTGCGCGCTTAAGCGACCTTGCGGCGGTTGAGGGCGAAGCCGACAGCCAGCGCCGCGATCATGAGGACCTGGGCCGCGACCGTTTGCGTGGTCGGGAAAAGGCCGACCCACGAGATGCGTGGCACGGCGTGCAATGGTGCGATGCCGACGATGCCGGCCTCTTGCAGGGCAGCGATGCCCTTGCCGGCCAGCACGACGGTCAGAACCGCCATGAGCCACGAACTGTAGGTGAAGAACTTGCCGATCGGCAGCCTGCGGCTATAGCGCAGCATCGCCCATGCGATGACCGCCAGCACGGCGCAAGCGCTCAATGCGCCTGCGACGATCGTCCCGCCATTTCCCTGGGTCCACAGCGCGGCGTAGAAAAGGATCGTCTCGAACACCTCGCGATAGACGACGATGAAAGCGAGCCCGAACAGAAGCCAGGCCGAGCTGCCGGACAATGCCTTCGCCATCCTCTCGCGGATGTAGTGTTGCCACTGGTCGGCTTGGGCCTTGCCGTGCATCCAGATGCCGACCGAGAGCAGGACGACGGCGGCGAAGATCGAGCCGAAGCCCTCAGTCAGCTCGCGGCTTGCGCCGCTGATTCCGATCACCCAGGTCGCGACGGCCCAGGTTGCAACACCGGCGACAAGGGCGCCTATCCAACCCGCGTGGATGTAGGGCATGACCTCTGTCCGCTCGGCCTTGCGCAGGAAGGCGATCATCGCGACGACGATCAGCAGCGCTTCCAGTCCCTCGCGCAGCAGGATGGTTGCCGCCCCGAGAAACGTCGAGAGGCCGCTTGCGGCATCGGGCGAGAGCGATGCTTCCGCATCGTCGAAAAGAACGTCGATGACTTGGATGCGACCAGCGAGCGCATCGGCATTCTCTCCGCTCTGGATGGCGGCGCGGTAGTCGCCCATCGCCCCCTCGATCCGCTCCATGAGCGTGCGGTCGCGCGCGGCCAGCGCCGGCTCGACCGGCTCGAATCCATCGAGATAGGCAGACAAGGCCAGTTCGCCGGCGCGCTTGCGGTCCCCTGCACGATAGGCCGCGAGGCTCTCGGTCAGACGGCCGCGCGCCGGTGACAGGGAGCCGGCCTGCTGCGGCATCACCGCGTCGGGATGACGCCGCAGATAGGCCATGAGAGCGTCGGCCTTGTCCTGCCCGATCTTGCTTGCGAGCGCCGCGGGCGTCATCCCGACCAGCGCCTTCAGATCGGGAATGAGCCGGCGAAGCGAAGCATCCTGCTTCCACAACTTTTCGCCTTCGGACGCGGCGGCGTCGGAGAAGGCGAAACGACTGGCGTAGAATGCCAAAGCCCAACGATCATTGACCGGCAGACTGTCGAAGCCCGGCATCGCGGTCCCGTCGAGCCCCTGGGTGATCACCTGGTAGAGGGCGAACACGCTGCGTTGACGAGCGCGTTCGACGTCCGTGAACGCGATGGGCGGCGTATCAAGCCTGGCTGCGTCCGGCCCATGGCCATCGCCGGCCTCGCCGTGGCAGGCGGCGCAGTTCTGACTGAACAATGTCGCGCCGCGCGCGAGGTCGGGAAGCTTGTTCGGTGCCAGCGGCACCGGATAGGCCGCAAGCAACGCAGCGGCCAGGCCATGGGCGATCTCTGCGACTTGCTCGGGCTCGGCCTTGGCGGCGATGGCGCGCTGCAGGCGCGCGGCCTCTGTCAGCAGTGCTTGCCGCTCCGGCTTGGGCGGCAGCGCCGCGAGCTTCGCCGCGACGGTCGCCGCGAATTCCTGCTGCTCGGCATATTCGGAGGGACTCGACACCGCACCATGCGAGACGGCGCCACCGTAATCCACCGCGATGTAGTCCAGCAGCCGCCACGTGGTTTCGACATCGCTCGTCTCCGCGCTCGCCGCGCCGACGAACGCCAGAATGAACAGCATGACAAGCACGGCGAGACGCGACAGCAAGGAGGGCAGACCCCGCGGGATGGTTGACGGTTGATCGGAACACGGTCGTACCGCCGGTTTGGGGCCGGCGCAATTCGAGGCATTCTAATTCGCCTCGGGTCAACTGCTTTCGGTGTCGCCCGCCGGCTATCTCGGTGTGCGTTCAACGCTGGCCGCGCTGAGCTCGCTTCGCGGACTTTTTGCTTAGAACCCGCCCCAATGCCAGCCAGTCGCGCATCGCTCAAGGTATGATTCGCATCTCGCGAAGTCGGGAAAACAGGTCAAAAAAACTCTCGTCTGTCGCCTGATAGTCGAGGAATCCCAGCTTGCGGCTCTTGCTCATGTCGGTCACGACCTCGATCGGACGACCGAGGTCGGCGTCGGTGTGCCATGCCGACGTCAACACGTTTAGATCTTGTTCGGCCAAACGATATTTGCGGGCGATGTCAGTCCAGATCGCGCCATCATCGGCCATTTGACGCTGAAGCGGAATGCCCTTGCTCGGGAATCGCGCCGGCTGGAGCCCGAACCAATCGGCCAACCGCGTCCACATCCAGCTCCAGCGAAAGATATCGCCGTTGACGACGTTGAAAGCCTGGTTGCGGGCGCTGTCTGTGCTGGCTGCCCATTCCAGATGCCGGGCCAGCAGCCGGGCATCCGTCATATCCGTCAGCCCGTTCCACTGGGTCGCTGAACCCGGAAACAGAAACGGCCGTCCGGTCTCACGACAGATCGTGGCATAGACTGCAAGCGTCGCGCCCATATTCATGGCGTTCCCGATCGCATAGCCGATGATCGTATGTGGCCGATGGATGCTCCAGCCAAAGCCGTCACGTTTCGCCGCCGCGAACACTTCATCTTCCTGCGCGTAATAGAAATTCTCGACATCAAGCCGCGGCTGGTCCTCGCGAAAGGGTGTCGGGGGCAGAGCGCCTTTACCGTAAGCCTCGAACGGCCCGAGATAGTGCTTGAGCCCGGTTACCAGCGCCACGTACTCGACTGAACCGGTCACCGACAAAGCGCCCAGCACATTGCGCACCATCGCCGAATTGATCCGGATGTTTTCCGCCTCGGTGTTCTGCCTCAACCACGCGCTGATGAAAACATGCGTAGGTCGCAGGTCTTGCAGTGCAGCGCGAAGGGAGGCCGGATCCAGGAGGTCGGCGGCCACGGCGACCATGCCGGCGATATCGCCCGGAGGACGGCGCGCCAGGCCATAAACCTGCCATCCCTGATTGCGGAGATGCTGGCCAAGGTTGTTGCCAACGATGCCACTGGCACCCACTACAAGCGCCGACTTTGCCATGTTCGATCTCCGCTCTACACATCCCGCGAAGATAGAGCGACGATCCTGTGTCCGCGAGCGAACTCCCGACTTCGTGATGGGGCGGTTGCCGCTCGCCCTGCCCCGCTAGGCCCCTCCGTTGCCGTCTCGCAGGTGATGATAGGCAGCTGGGACATTGACCATGTTATGCGCCCAATCGAACAGACTGTATTCGCCATAATCGTGCATGGCGACCGCCTCGAGCGTTGCCTCGACCGATCGCCCCTCTTCGATCGCCTTGCGCACCGCGCTATCGAGCTCGCGAAGATAGCGAAGCGGGAACTCGATATCGGCGGGACGCATCGGCCGGCCGTGGCCGGGAATGATGGTAGCGTCATCCGGCAGGAAGTCGCGCACTCGGGTCAAGGTCGCGATCGTCTCCTTGTGTCGGCCTTCGAGAAGCCAGGGAAGAGCGGGTGACGGTGCCTGAATCATGTTGCCGACCCAAAGAACCTTGGCATCGGGCGTCCACACGACGAGATCGCCTGGCGTCTGGGCAAACCCGAAGTGGCGCACCTCGACGGTGCGGCCACCGAGATCGACACTGACCATGTCAGCGACGGCAATATCGGCGGTTCGCGCCTGCACACGTTCGATGCCCTTCCCCTCACCCATAAGGCCGATCATGAAACGGCGATCATCCTCGAAATTTTCATCCATGTAGCGCTTGGTCGCCGGATGCTGGATGACGACAGTGGTGTCGGGGAACAGGAAGTTCCCGTAGGCGTGGTCACCGTGGTAGCTCGTGTTGACGAGGAAGCGGATCGGTTTCGTCGTCACTTGGCGCACGAGCCCGATGAGCTGCGAGGCGAGATCGCCGTTCAGCATCGACTCGATGACGAGAACGCTCCGCTCTCCGACCACAAAGCCGGCTGTCGTGGCGACGTGGTCTTTGGCGAGCACGTCGTCAGGCATGACCGCGAACACGCCAGAGGCAAGCTCTTTCGAGGTCAGGTTTACCCGCGCGGCATCCCAAGGGGGGCTTACTTCCTGGTCACTTTGCTGTGTCATCGCAATATCTCCTTCATGGGTCAAACCGAAACACGGAGCACGAAGCGCAACTGCGACGCGCGCCGTGTAATGCTGCGCGATACGACAAGGCCGTGGCTGGGCTCTGCGACGCGCCTTCAGTCACCAGCCTTTCATATTCGACTGCTTGCCTTCGATGCCGCGGCGCTGCCGGCTGCCAGGAATGCTCCGACTTCGTCGATCGCCTTTCACACCTGTAGCCATGCTAGGGCCCGGTACATGAAAGGTGTGCGGCATATGCGGCCGGACGCGTGACGTCGAACTCCGCTGATCCCGAGGCCGCGACCTGATTCGAGATCGACTCGGATCCGCGCAGCGAGGCTTCGATGCAGAGTAGCCTTGGCACGGCGCATCTCCGATATCTCAATGGCGTTTTTGTAAAAACGCTTTCATCGCCGATCTATTAAACTTCTCGTGATGGCGTGCGAATGTTGAAAAAACATATTTATTCTCAATTATTAGCCTGATGCATGTCGCTGCGGCGCGGACAGCATAAAAGGGTGAGGTGGGAGCATCATCTAATAGATAACAGAACTCGTAGTTATGAAAATGCCTCCTTTGCTGCTAGAGCGCTTCGTCTCATTGTCCGCTCGCAAGCACCCCCCCTCCGCTGGTAAACACGGAGCGGGCGGCAGATTTCGTTATGACGTGACTCGTTTCGGATCTTCTGGTCCGTGCATCGCCCAAGCGACTGCGGGTTGGCATGAGCCAGGAAGTCTGTCCGCGTTGAGGTCTCGCCCTTGGGCGATCAGCATGCGGGAGCGGCCTTTGGCGAAAGGGTTACAGGAGGGGGAAATCAGGCAGGAGCTGCAAAGCGGCGGACACCTGCGCAACATCCTCATCGTTACTAAAACGAATGGGGATGAGCCCGAACACCTAGCCTATGTCCGGCCGAGTTGGCGCCGCGAGTTTCTGCCGCTGCGGACATGGGGCGACAAGCAAGATCGGACTTACAAGGATCTGGATCGACTGCTCACGCTTCTCCGCGACGACTTCGGCTACCGCGGCTTCATCGGGCTCTACGTGGACGGCGACCCCGATCTGGCCCGCTATCGTGTCCTCTCTGACAGCGAAGGAACTGGTGAGAAGACGGCACTCCCTGGTTCGCCGGCAGGCTCTGGGGAGATCTCATGACCCACTCTCTGCAGCACCAACCATCCAGTGAACGTCCTCCCAACTCCAGCGCATTCTGAAGCCCACCAAATCAGGCCTTCGTCAATTTCGCAGTTGTGCCGGCGAGCAGCCGTCCCCGCAATGCGTCGATGAACGCTCGCACGCGGGCGGGCATTTGTGCGCGTGTCAGGAAAACCGCCCATATGCCGAGTTCGGCCGGCTC